>NZ_AP042417.1:0-2082156 GCF_055389025.1 Thermococcus marinus | reverse complement strand
TCCTGCTCGTGAATGAGTATTGAAGAACCCTCCCGGACGCCTCCCAGTGCATTATCAACGGCTTCAATGCCGAGGGAGAGCAACTCAAGCACCCCCCTTGGTCACGAGAACTCTCCGCTTTCCGTTCTCTAAAAAGACCTCCACAACAACATCGGCGTAGAGGTAGAAGATTTCCTCAAGCTCTGGACACTCTTTGCTGTTGTACAGTAAAACAATGCGTATATTCTTGGTTGTTTCCATTACGTCATGAACTTCTGACCAGACCAGCCTGACAGTCCTGAGCGGGTTGGAGAATACCTTACACGCCCCCGAACTCAAGTATGTGAAAAACCAGACGTCTTCATCTGGACTGACGGTTTCAAGCATTTTCTTTCCTATCTCCTCAAAACGCTCTGCAAAGACGCCGTCATCGAGGTATCCCTTGATTTGGATTACTCCCTCAATATCCCGCTCTATCCTCTTGAAACTGCCGAATATGTCGAGTATGAAGAGGTTCCTGCCGAGAACGTCGTCCAGGGAGATTCCAAACTTTTCGATGTTGGACTTGAATGTCAGGAACGGCTCGTAGAGCGCCAAGAACACCTTTTTGCCGTCTTTGAGTACCCTTGCCATAAGCTCCAGCCCGATAAGGTCTCCATTTGCTTCGCAGCCCCGTGAGATAATCGCACCGACTGATGAGGGCGGGAGATCGCTAAGCTCCTTCGGCACCATAGGCATCACGTATTCATAAGTATGTCTTAGTCCTAATAAATTATTGGTGTAGGTGGTTACTCAGAACGGCAGTTCTTGATTACAAATTTTTATGTCAAAACAAAGCTTAAAAACTGGAATTTTTAACAAATAAATGGTGAAGCTCATGAAGGTTCTGCTCGTTGGAGGTGGCGGCAGGGAGAACGCCATCGGCGAGGCGCTCGTGAGGAGCGGCGCCGAGCTCTACGTGGTCTCGAAGCACAGGAACCCAGGCCTCGCAAGGCTTGCTTCAGGTTATGGCCTGGCAAAAGAGACTGATGTCGGGAAAGTCCTTGAGTCCGCCCTGAACTGGGGGGTTGATCTGGCTTTCATCGGCCCGGAGGCACCCCTTGAGAAGGGCATCGTAAACGCCCTCGAAGAGAATGGAATCCCCACCGTCGGGCCGAGCAGAGAAGCGGCGAGGCTTGAGACGGACAAGGCCTTCGCCCGCTCGCTTATGGAAGAGTACGAAATCCCGGGCAGGAAGCTCTTCCGCGTCTTTGAGGACGTCTCCGAGATGCGCTCGTGGGTAGACGACTTTGGCAGGCCCGTCGTTGTAAAGCCCCTCGGGCTCACAGGTGGAAAGGGCGTCAAGGTAGTCGGCTACCAGCTGAAGGACAACGAGGAGGCCAAGGCATACGCGGAGGAGCTCATCAGGAAGGACGGGAGGGTGCTCATAGAGGAGCGTACCGACGGCGTCGAGTTCACCCTCCAGGTCTTCACGGACGGGAAGAGGGTAATCCCCATGCCCCTAGCCCAGGACTACCCCCACGCCTACGAGGGTGACCAGGGCCCCATAACCGGCGGAATGGGCAGCTACTCCTGTCCGAATCACCTGCTCCCCTTCGTCCCCAGGGAGGACTACGAGAGGGCCCTGGAGACCCTGAAGGCGACGGTCGGGGCAATGAGGAAGAACGGGACGCCCTACAAGGGAATCCTCTACGGCCAGTTCATGCTCTCCAGGGAGGGCCCGGTGATAATCGAGTACAACGCCCGCTTCGGCGACCCCGAGGCGATGAACGTCCTCCCGCTTCTGAAGACGAACCTCCTTGAGATTGCAGAGGGAATAGTGGACGGCAACCTTGGAAGGGCCGAGTTTGGGGGAAAGGCAACGGTGGTCAAGTACCTCGCACCGAAGGGCTACCCCGTGAACCCCGTCAAGGGGGTAAAGGTTGAGGTTGATGAGAGAGCAGTTGAAGACGCCGGGGCAAAGCTCTATTACGCCTCGATTGACGAGAACCTCACGCTCCTCGGCTCCCGCGCCATAGCGGTCGTTGGAATTGCCGATACCCTCGAAGAGGCCGAGAGGATTGCCGAGAGCGCGGTCCCGCACATCAAGGGTGAGCTGTTCTACCGCAGGGACATCGGGACGAGGGAGAGCGTTGAGAAGCGGATTAGGCTGATGCAAGAGCTCGGAAGGGAGTTTAAGTCGAACCCATGCTGAGGTGGTTGAGATGATAAGCCGCGACGAGATTTTGAGCATCCTCGAAAAATACGACCCTGAAAAGATAACCGTCGGCGTCATAGGGAGCCACTCTGCCCTGGACATAGCGGACGGGGCCAAGGAGGAAGGCCTCCCGGTTCTTGTCATCGCCCAGAGGGGCAGGCACAGGACTTACGCCGAGTATTTCAGGCTGAGGAAGACGAAGGACGGCCTTACGAAGGGCTTCATTGACGAGGTGCTGGTGCTTGAGAAGTTCGCCCAGGTCGTGGAGGTTCAGGACGAGCTCGTGAAGAGGAACGTCATCTTCGTGCCGAACCGCTCGTTCGTGGTCTACACCGGCATTGACAGGGTTGAGAACGACTTCCGCGTCCCGCTCTTCGGGAGCCGTAACCTCCTCAGGAGTGAGGAGCGGAGCGAGGAGAAGAGCTACTACTGGTTGCTTGAGAAGGCTGGACTCCCCTACCCGGAACCAGTGAAGCCGGAGGAGATTGATGAAGTTGGCCTCGTCATCGTCAAGCTCCCGCACGCGAAGAAGAGGCTTGAGCGCGGCTTCTTCACCGCGGCGAGCTACAAGGAGTTCCGCGAGAAAGCGGAGAGGCTCATCAGGCTCGGTGTGATTACCGAGGAAGACCTCGCCAAAGCGAGAATCGAGCGCTACATAATCGGGCCGGTCTTCAACTTCGACTTCTTCTACTCGCCGATTGACGGGGAGATTGAGCTTTTGGGAATAGACTGGCGCTTTGAGACGAGCCTCGACGGCCACGTCCGCCTCCCGGCTTCCCAGCAGCTGACCCTCCCGGAGCACCAGTTCGAGCCCGAATACACGGTCTGCGGCCACGCCTCCTCGACGCTCCGTGAGTCCCTCCTTGAGAAGGTCTTCGACATGGCCGAGAAGTACGTTGAAGCGACAAAGAAGTACTACTCCCCCGGCATAATCGGGCCCTTTACTCTCCAGACGGCGGTTGATAAAGACCTCAACTTCTACATTTACGACGTTGCGCCGAGGACTGGCGGCGGGACTAACATTCACATGGCGATGGGCCACCCCTACGGAAACGCCCTCTGGAGGAAGCCGATGAGCACCGGGCGGAGGGTAGCCCTCGAAATCAAGCGCGCAATCGAGCTGGACGAGCTTGAGAAGGTGGTAACTTGAGGTGGTTGGAATGAGATGGAAGGTCACCGTCATCGTCCGCCTTAAGGAAGGCCTTAACGACCCTGAGGGAAGGGTCATAGGAAACGCCCTCAGGAACCTCGGCTACGCGGTGGAGAACCTCCGCGTCCCCAAGTACTTCGAGTTCGAGCTTGAGAGCGAGAGGCCGGAGGAAGAAGTTGAAGAGATGTGCAGGAAGCTTCTCGCCAACCCGCTAATCCACAGCTGGGAGTACAGCATCGAGCCGGTGAGCTGAAATGCCCAAGTTTGCCGTTGTCGTCTTTCCTGGGACGAACTGCGACTTTGAGACGGAGAGGGCCATAAGGAAGGCTGGAGGAGAAGCAGAGCGCGTCTGGTATAAGACGAGCCTCAAGGACTTCGACGGCGTTGTTCTCCCAGGGGGCTTCAGCTACGCCGACTACCTGCGCGCCGGGGCGATAGCCGCCCATCAGAAGATAATGGAGGAGGTTAAGGAGTTCGCCCGTGAGGGGAGGCCCGTCCTCGGGATATGCAACGGGTTCCAGGTTCTCACGGAGGCGGGTCTCCTTCCCGGAGCACTGAGGCCGAACAGAATCCCAAGATTCCTCTGCAGGTGGGTTTACCTCCGCGTCGGCGACACTGAAACGCCGTTCACTTCCCTCTACGAGCCCGGCGAGGTCATACGGATGCCGATAGCCCACGCTGAAGGGAACTACTACGTTGACGACCCCTCGAAGGTCAGGATAACCTTCCAGTACAGCGACGAGAACGGGAACGTGACGGAAGAGGCAAACCCCAACGGCTCCGTCCTTAACATAGCGGCGGTGGCGAACGAGAGGGGGAACGTTCTCGGAACGATGCCTCACCCAGAGCGTGCGAGCGACCGCTTCTTAGGGAGTGAGGACGGTCTGAGGCTCTTTAGGAGCATGGTGGAGTGGGCGAGGAGATAAGCTCCTCCTGCCGTTTTTAAATTTTTAATCCTCAATCCATAGGGTGTTATTAGTGCCATGTTCCGGACTTTTTGAGCATTGTCGAGGAGTCAGTACTAACGCACGTCAAAAGTTCTCGCAACGAAATATTAATAACGCTGTGACTGTATCAGTGAATACACGTCACTTACTATGGTGGGGTTCACTGGGGGGACTCTCATGATTGAATATGAGCATGTTTCATACACTGCCAACGGCCAGGAGATTCTTAGAGAAGTCACCCTAAAAGCCGAGCCGGGAGAATGCGTCCTTCTCGTCGGACCGAACGGAAGCGGGAAGAGCACACTGCTAAAACTCGGCCTCGGTCTCCTCAAACCTACGTCCGGTACGGTAAGGGTGTGCGGTGGGAACCCTTACTCTTCAAAGGAGACGAGAAGAAAAATAGGGTTTATCATGGACTCTGACGTCCTGGACGTTCTCCTGACCGGGAAAGAGAATCTCGAATTTTTCTATGAGCTATACAACGGTAGCAGACCAGACCCAGGTTTCATAAACTCTGTCTTGGAGAGGGTTGGCTTGTCTGAGGAAGCTGGAAAAAAGGCCGGACAGTACTCGAAGGGTATGAGAAAGCGCCTGGAAATTGGGAGGCTGCTTCTATATCATCCCAAAGCGGTTCTTCTCGATGAACCCTTCTCCGGGCTTGACAGCGGCGGAAAAGAGCTCCTCGTTGATGTCGTCAGGGAGCTGAAAAACAACGGTGCGGCAGTTGTCATGGTTTCCCATGAAACGGAGTTTGCGCTGGGCTTGGCTGACAGGGTCGTTCTGATGGTGGGTGGTCGGACGCTGGCTCACTTTAGCCCTGAGGAGTTTTCGAACGCATACGTGGTCTCAGGAGAAGGCACTGAAAATCTCGATGGTATCAAGCTTGGGCCAAAGAGTGTCATCATCGTTTCAAGGGCAGGTGTTGATGAGATAGTCAGTGCCTGCAGAGAGAAGGGGGTGGCTCTGGAGGAAGTGATGCCCCTGATGAAGGCAATCCGGAGGGAGGGCTGATGGACGCGGTTCTGAAGCACGAACTGAAACGCATAAAATCCAGCGTTCGTTCTTGGGGCATCCTTTACATCATTGTGGCAATCCCGCTTGGAGTCCCCCTCCTCCGCGGCCTTGCCACCAAGAGCTGGGAAGCCGCACTTCCGCTTTTCTTGGTGGCTGTACTTGGCCCATCCAGCCTGGGGAGGTACAAACAGGACGTTAAGAACGGCCTTATCCCCGGAATCTTTGCACTCCCCATTGAGCCCTGGGACATAGTCCGCGCCAGGGCGCTTCTCTCACTCACAATTTCCCTTGCTGTTGGAGCGCTCAACGCTTTCGTTCTCTGGTACGTGGGGAGAGCGGTGGGGAATGGTGGCGTCTCCATTACGCCCGCGATAGTTGCCGCGGCCCTCGCAGGAGGGGTGGGTTCGGCCTTAATCTCTCCCTCTGTCTGGATAAAGAACGTTGGGGTTAAGATGGTCTCCGCCTTTGCAATGATAGTGGCTCTAATTGGAAGCTTTCTTTTCATCTCGCTCCTTGACGCTACCCTCCTCGCGTGGGCCATAAGTGCCATCCTGCTTGGGGCGGGTGCTCTGTGTAGCATCAACCTGAAAAAGGAGGGGATTGGATGATTCCCCTCACATTCTGCAAGTTCATGGGCCTCAAGTACTGGAGGTACTACGTCCCGTACCTCCTCTTAACCCTTCCCTCTTTCCTCCTCCACGACATTCTGCCCTACGTCTTCGGCCTTGTCTGGATTGGGGTGGTGAGTGTTGAGGAGGAGATAAGGAACCCGCTCCGACGGTTCCTTCCCCTTCCGGTAACCCCGTGCGATGTTGCCCTGGGAAGGGCGCTTTTCAAAATCCTGACGGTCGTCCCCTACGCCCTCGTTTCGAGGTCGGACGTAATCCCGATGGTGGCACTTATGTCGGAGATTGAAGAAAAGAAGCTCCTCATTCCGATGATATTCGTATATCCCCTTTTGCCGAGCAGGTACATTCTCTGGCCTCTTGTACTGGCCGCGTTCATATTCAGCTGCAGGTACTTTAAGCGTGGGGGCATAGCGGCGCTTGGAGGGGGCTAATCGTGGGTAATTGTTAAATTAGGAAATACAACAGACACCGGTTGATATAAAAACGTCGAGAGGAGATTGGATGTCCAGAGCCAAACTCCTGCTGGTGCCTTTGTCCTTGCTCGTGCTACTCTTTGCATTTTACCTCTCCCAGTCGCACGTTCCACCGAAGCCGGACTTCCAGCTCAACGTCTCCCCGGTTTCCGAGTGCTCAGGCAACGTCTGTGTCGAGGTGAACCCCTACACCGAGCTGACGAACGTTGTTTTCCACCTCGCAGGCTGGAATTCCAACAACCTTACCCCTTACCCTCAGGAAGTTAATTCGCACTTCGCTCCCTACAGGAACCACAGGGCAGTATTCCTCGCCAGAAAAGCCCTGAGAGAGGGCTTGGGATACGATGCCATTCCCAGGTTTGCAATGGAGCTGAACTCCACGGAGTGGAGTATCAATCTCGTGGAGAGGGTTCACGGGGATAAAAAGCTCCTCAACGAACTCGCCAAAGCCATAAAAGATTTCGCCAGGGAATCGAACTTTTCGGCCTTCTACGAGAGCCACAGGGGATTCTACAGGGAGCAGATAGGGCTGTTCCTTAAGGAGAATCCGGACGTTTTCAGCCTCCCCCGCTTCGAGGAGGACTTCTTTGGGAAGAAAAAGGGCCGCTGGATTTTCATCCTCCAGCCCCTTGGGGTATACTACAGCTACGGCGGCTGGACGAACGATACCGTTTACGCCTTTCTTGGCGTCTGCTCGTTCTCCAACGGAACTTATTCCTACTGCAGTGCTTCCGCCCACGAGCTTGCCCACAGCTTCGTCAATCCCGCGGTGGGGAGACACTACCGGGAGTTTAAGGAGTATGAGGGAATGTTCTCGCCGGTGAAAGACGTCATGACTTCTATGGGATACTCTAATTGGAAGACCTACCTTGATGAGACCTTTGTCCGGGCGTTTGAAGCTTACTACATCCTCAAAACGGAGGGAAACCAGAGCGCTGAGAGGTTCATAAAGGGCCAGGAAGCCCTCGGGTTCTACCTCGTTGGGAGGGTTTACCGGGCGTACTTAGCGGACTACATGCCCAATAAAGAAAAATACCCCACCTTCGAGAGCTTCATGCCCGAGCTCGCGAAGCTTATGGGGAGCTGGTATAAGGAAGGCTTCTGGAGGAACGTCTCATCAGAACCGTCTATTGAAATGGCTTTCATGGCGTTTAAAACGAGGGGCGTTAAGCTTTACGTTGCCCAAAACCTCTTGGAGAGCACGTATGTGAAAAGCTACGTTGAGATGCTTGAAAATGCAGGGTTTAAAGTGACGTTCACGAAGGGGCTCGAAAGCGGCAACATTATCGCCATCGTGCCGTTAAATTCGCCGACTGCTCACAAACTCAACAGATACGTGATGATAAGGAATAACTCCGTCGTTCTCGATGGTGTCGAATATTCCAAGGGGGTCTTCCTCGTTGAGGCCTTGAGGAATCCAAAGGGAGGAGGGTTTGTCCTTTTAATGGCGGGAACGCCCGATGTTTTCAACAGAAAGCCCTCAGGAAACAGCGACGAGAACCTGATGAACTCCCACTACTTTGTGTACTTAACTAACCTGAGGAGGGCCGTCGCGTTCGGATGAGGCCACTCTCTAAGGTGAGGTGCTAGAAAATGTTCGTCCGTACGCTCTCTGCAGGGGGCTCAATCGAAGAAATCGGTGGCAAAGCACACCGCCTCTCGCTCCTGACGAGGTACTTCAACGTTCCCGAGGGCTTCGTGGTCACCACAAAGGCCTACGAGCTCTGGAGAGAAACCGGAAGCCTGCCGGAGAGGGTTATCGAGGAAATCAGGGAATACTTTCAATCTCCCTACGTTTTTGAGGGCAGGTTCGCCGTCGTAGTCAGGAGCTCCGCAACCGTAGAGGACAGTTCAAGGGCGAGTTTTGCCGGTGTTTTTGAGAGCGTACCCAACGTGAGTTCTTTCGACGAACTGATAAAAGCCATCGAGCGGGTTTTCAGAAGCACCGAATCGGAGTGCGTGAAAGGGTACATGAAGCGCCTCGGAATCGAGGGAGATGTGAAGATGGCAGTCGTAGTCCAGAGGCAGATAAACCCGAAACTCTCTGGGGTGCTCTTCACGCGCTCTCCAAACGAACCCGATATGGCGCTCGTGGAGTTCGTCAAAGGTTCTCCCGAGAAACTCGTGAGCGGAGAAGCAAGCGGCCAGCACCTCCTTCTTCCGCGTGACCCCTCCAAAGTCAAAGGCCATTTAATGAGGGAGCTTATCGAGACTGGCCTCGAAGTGGAAGACCTGTTCGGCCGTCCTCAGGACATCGAGTGGGCCTATGACGGAACTCTCTGGCTTCTCCAGTCAAGGGATATAACAGTATTGACCCAGAAGTCAGAGGGAGCAAAAGAGAGCCCAAAGGCCTCGCAGGGATGGTACAAGCTCACAGGAGTTCCAGCGAGTCTAGGAAGAGCAAGAGGAAAAGCTTACTTCGTCCTCGACGACCAGCCACCTGAGAAGCCGAAAAGCTCTTCCCGAAGGGAGGAATACTCGTGACATATGTACTCCACGCTGAATATTACAGCCTCTTCATGAAGGCCTCTGGTATAGTGACGAAGATTGAGAGCCTGCTCTCCCATCCGGCTATAATAGCGAGGGAGCTTGGAATTCCATGCGTGGCGGGAGTGGACGTTGAGGCGATTCGAGAGGGTGACGAGGTCATTGTGGACGGCGATGCGGGGGTCGTTTACGTCAGAAACCCGAGGAGAAGGTTTAAGAGACTCAATCTCTGGGAGGCGAGCTGGGAGGAAGATGAACTCATTAAAGACCTCAGAGAAGAGTACCTGAAGGCACTTCAGGAACTGGACGCCGAAAAACTCGAAAGGACGATACTCAAGGCCTTTGAGTATGTCAGAAAGCTCTACCCGGTTGATAAAGAGAAGGCCTTTAACGTCTACCACTTCATCAACACGCTGATGGAAGAAGAAACGCCGAAGATTCTTGCCGGGAAGTTCAACATAGTTGAAGTCTTTGCACGTGCCGACAGGAGCGAGAGACCGAGAGACGAAACAGAGAAATGGCTGTTCGAGATATATAACGTCCTCAAACGGTTCATAAACTATACAGACGAACGGGTCAAAGATATACCCTCCATGCTGTTTGGAGTTTAGCTTTCCTATAATTTCCTTGTTTAACATTTTTCCGTCAAAATAAACCTTAAAAACAAAACTTTTTTACACTAATTCGTCAATTAATGGAGGGTTCACGATGTTCCCGCACGAGGAGAAGCTCATCCGCGAACGGCTCGGCAGGGAGCCGAATGAAATAGAGAAGGCGATGCTCGAAGTGATGTGGAGCGAGCACGCCTCCTACAAGTCGAGCAGGCCCTGGCTCAAGCTCCTTCCAACGGATAACGAGCACGTGATTTTGGGCCCGGGTGAAGATGCTGGAATAGTAAAGTTCGACGACGAAACGTGGGTTGCCGTCGGAATCGAGAGCCACAACCACCCGTCGGCTGTCGAGCCCTACGGCGGTGCCGCCACTGGAGTCGGGGGAATAGTGAGGGACATACTCTGCATGGGTGCAAGGCCGGTCGCTCTCCTTGACCCCATACGCTTCGGCCCGCTGGAGAAAGAGAGGAACCGCTATCTCTTCGAATACGTGGTGAAGGGGATAGCCGACTACGGCAACAGGATAGGCGTCCCGACCGTGGGGGGCGAGACCGAGTTCGACGAGAGCCTGGATAACTACACGCTCGTCAACGTCGCCTGCATCGGCCTCATGAGACCTGAACACCTCGTCCACAGCTACGTGAGCGAAGCGGGCCTCAAGCTCATCCTCGTCGGCAACAGGACGGGGAGAGATGGAATTCACGGCGTAACCTTCGCGAGCGAAGAGCTGAGCGAGAACGCGGAGGAGGAAGACCGCTCCGCGGTGCAGATTCCAGACCCGTTCACGGAGAAGCTGTTGATTGAAGCCACACTTGAGGCCGTTTACACCGGAAAAGTGAAGGCCCTCAAAGACTTGGGCGGTGGCGGTCTGACCTGTGCCGCCTCGGAGATGGCGGGGAAGAAGGGCTTCGGCGCGGTTGTCTACGCCGACAGGGTTCCGCTCCGCGAGCCGGGGATGACGCCGACCGAGGTCATGATTTCGGAGAGCCAGGAGAGGATGCTCTTCGCGGTTAGGCCGGAGGACGTGGAGGAAATAGGCAGGATTTTCGAGGAGTACGAGCTCGAGTGGGCTGTCGTCGGCGAGACGATTGAGGAGCCACGCTTTGTCGTCTACTGGAGGGGTGAGAAGGTTGCGGATTTGCCGATTGACCTCCTGACGGAAGTTCCAACGATAGAGTGGGAGCTGAAGCCTTACAGCGCCGAGAGGCCGGTCAAAACGCCGGACGTTTCGTTTGGAGAAGCCTTTGACATCGTCTGGGGCAGTCCGAACATCGTGGGCAAGCGCTGGATATGGGAGCAGTACGACCACGAAGTCCAGGGGAGGACGGTCCTCAAGCCAGGAAGGGACGCGGCGGTGCTCAAGATTAATGAGGAGTACGGGCTCGCCTTTGTGGCGGACGGTAACCCGAACCACAGCTACCTCAACCCCTACCACGGCGCGATGGGTGCCGTTGCAGAGGTCGTGAGGAACTTAGTCAGCGTCGGGGCAGAGCCTCTGGCGCTTGTGGACAACCTCAACTTCGCCTCGCCCGAGAGGCCCGAGGTCTACTGGAGCTTTGCGGAGACGGTTAAGGGCCTGGCTGACGCGGCTAGGGCCTTCGGCCTCGCCTATGTCAGCGGGAACGTCAGCTTCTACAACGAGGTCGTTGACAGGCCGATAAAGCCCACCCCCGTGGTTGCCGGCCTCGGGAAGGTTAAGCTTGAGGAGATTCCTTCAGGAGGCCTTGAGGAGGGGCTCCTAATCGGCGTCGTCGGCCTAACGAGGGCGGAGCTCGGCGGTTCTGAGCTCTTCGCGAGGCTCGGCGTTGAGGGTGGCCTCGCACCGCGCGTGAACCTGGAGGAGGAGAAGGCCAATGCTGAAGGGGTTCTCAGGGCGGTAAGGAAGGACCTCATCAAGGCCGTCCACGACGTGAGCAGGGGAGGAATAGTTGTAGCTCTGGCAGAGATGGCCGTGGCGGGAAACACCGGCTTTACTGCTGACCTCTCAAAGGTTCACGCGGAGACATCGAACCCCCTTGAAGTGGCCTTCAGCGAGAGCCACGGGCGCTACATAGTGGCCTTCCCCGAGGAGAACCTGGACGAGCTGAGGGGCCTGTTTAAGCACTTTGCGGTCGTAGGAAAGGCCGGCGGAAATGAAGCTGCCTTCCTGTGGGGTGGAAGGGAGCTCCTCAGGAGGCCCCTCCCCGAGCTGAAGGCCGTCCGCGAGTCCCTTCCAAAGCTCCTGGGTGAGGAGGAATGAGGGTAGCTACATATGCCTCTCACTCCGCCCTTCAGATTTTGAGGGGGGCGAAGCAGGAGGGCTTTGAGACTATAGCTTTCGGAAAGGCCCGGGTTAGACTGCTCTACACGAAGTACTTCCCTGTGGCGGATTACTTCATCGAAGGGGCATACCCGGAGGAGGAGTTGCTTGAGCTCGATGCCGTGATAGTTCCAACCGGCTCCTTCGTGGCGCACCTCGGCGTTGAGCTCGTCGAGAAGATGAGAGTTCCCTACTACGGCAACAAAGAAGTCCTGAAGTGGGAGAGCGACCGCTCGCTGGAAAGGCGGTGGCTTGAGAAGGCAGGGTTGAGGCTCCCGAAGGTCTATGAAGACCCCGACGACATAGACGGGCCGGTGATTGTCAAGCCCTTTGGGGCAGGAGGAGGAAGGGGCTACTTCCTGGCCAAAAACAGCGGGGACTTCTGGAGAAAAGCTGAGAGACTTGGCGTTAGGGACAAAGAGGGCTTGGATAGGGTTCAGATTCAGGAGTACGTGGTGGGCGTCCCGGTTTACCCCCACTACTTCTACTCCAAGCTCAATCGCGAGCTTGAGCTTATGAGCGTGGACAGGCGCTACGAGTCGAACGCCGACGCGATAGGCAGGATTCCGGCGAAGGAGCAGCTCGGCCTGGAGCTTGAGACGAACTACACCGTGGTGGGCAACATTCCGATAGTTCTCCGCGAGAGCCTGCTGATGGACGTCATTGAGGCCGGCGAACGGGTTGTCAAAGCGGCGGAAGAGCTCATGGGCGGCCTCTGGGGGCCTTTCTGCCTTGAGGGAGTCTTCACGGAAGATATGGAGTTCGTGGTCTTCGAGATTTCGGCCAGGATTGTGGCTGGGACGAACCCCTTCGTGAACGGCTCCCCCTACAGCTGGCTCCGCTACGACTACCCCGTCAGCACCGGAAGGCGGATAGCGATGGAGCTGAGGGGGGCGCTTGAGGAGGACAGGCTCGGTGAAATTTTGACGTGAAACTGTCTAATCTCTCCCCGGATAAGTTTATAAATTGACTTCCTGATGGTTGGCAAAAAGGTGGTGCCCATGTGGGAGAAGTTCATCGAGGAGAAGGTTGAGGAGATTAGGGAAACGGTTGGAGATGGAAAGGCGATTATAGCGCTCAGCGGTGGCGTTGACAGCTCTACTGCGGCGATTCTAGCACACAGGGCGATAGGGGACAGGCTCCACGCGGTCTTCGTGAACACGGGCTTCCTCAGGAAGGGTGAACCGGAGTTCGTCATAAAGACGTTCAGGGACGAGTTCGGGTTAAACCTCCACTACGTTGACGCCCAGGAGAGGTTTTTTGAGGCGCTTAAGGGCGTTACCGACCCGGAGGAGAAGAGGAAGATAATCGGCAGGGTCTTCATCGAGGTCTTCGAGGAGATCGCGAAGGAAATCAACGCTGACTTCCTTATCCAGGGCACGATAGCCCCTGACTGGATAGAGAGCAAAGGCAAGATTAAAAGCCACCACAACGTCGGCGGCCTGCCCGAGAGGCTCAACCTCAAGCTCATAGAACCGCTCCGCGACCTCTACAAGGACGAAGTGAGAGAGCTGGCAAAGGAGCTTGGCCTCCCTGAGAAAATATACAACCGCATGCCCTTTCCGGGGCCGGGATTGGCAGTTCGTGTCCTTGGGGAGGTCACACCGGAGAAGGTGGCCATCGTAAGAGAGGCAAACGCCATAGTCGAGGAGGAAATCGAGAAGGCGGGGCTTAAGCCCTGGCAGGCCTTCGCAGTCCTGCTCGGCGTCAAGACCGTCGGCGTTCAGGGCGACATCAGGGCCTACAAGGAGACGGTAGCGGTCCGCGTCGTTGAGAGCCTCGACGGCATGACCGCCAGCGCGATGAATGTACCTTTTGACGTCCTTCAGAGGATAGCCTTCAGGATAACCAGCGAGATTCCAGAGGTCGGAAGGGTGCTCTACGACATCACCAACAAGCCCCCTGCAACCATTGAGTTCGAGTGAAGGTTTATTTATCTCCATTTCTAACTTTAACCGGTGAGAGTATGGGCGAAATCATCGAGGTCATATACGAAAATGGGGTGCTGAAGCCCCTCAAACCCCTCAAGCTGAAGGAGGGCCAGAAACTCAGAGTGAGGATTTACAGCGGGGATTTCCTTGAGCTTACGAGAGAAATGCGGAAGAAAGTGACGCCTGAGAGATTTAAAGAGGGCCCAACGGACTACCTCCTGAAGCTCAGGGAGGAGGAGACATGAGAGTAGTCATTGATACATCAGTCGTGTTTCATCTGTTCTCCGGCTTTTATCCGGAAAGGACTAAAGTCGCCGAAAGACTCATAGAGCATGCACAGCTCGGCTTTGTAGAGCTCTACGCCCCGAGGCTGGGGGAAGTTGAGTTCGTCGCGGTTCTTTCACGATACTTTGACCGAGAGCAGGTTGAGAGAGCCCTCGCCTATTACAGCGAAATAGTCGCGTGGGTTCCAGAGGAACTGCTCATCGAGGAGCTTCGAGAGGTAGCTTTTCAGACCCACCACCGAGCGTCTGATATCTATTTTATCGCAACCGCCCGCTACCTCGATGCAGTCCTCGTTACTAACGACATAAAAATGGCCGAGCTGGCCAGGTCTCTTGGGTTAAAGGCTTTCTATCTTGTTGAGGAACATGAGGAGTTCTTCAACCTTTTGGGGGTGAGCTCATGATAGTCATAATGGACAACGGGGGCCAGTACGTCCACAGGATTTGGAGGACTCTCCGCTATCTCGGTGTAGAGGCCAAGATAGTCCCCAACACGACCCCGCTTGAGGAGATAAAGGCGATGGAGCCGAAGGGCATAATCTTCTCCGGCGGGCCCGATATAAACAAGACCGGCAACTGCGAGGCGATACTTGAGCACTACGACGAGTTCAACGTCCCTATCCTCGGTATCTGCCTTGGCCACCAGCTCATAGCGAGGCACTTCGGCGGGAAGGTCGGTAGGGGTGAGAAGGCCGAGTACAGCCTCGTTGAGATTGAAATCCTCGAAGAGGACGACCTTTTCAGGGGCTTTCCAAAGAGGTTAAAGGTGTGGGAGAGCCACATGGACGAGGTCAAGGAGCTTCCCAAAGGCTTCAAGCTCCTCGCGAGGAGCGAGACCTGTCCAGTTGAGGCTATGAAGCACGAGAGCCTTCCGATTTATGGCGTCCAGTTCCATCCCGAGGTCTCCCACACGGAGCGTGGGGCAGAGGTCTACAGGAACTTCGCGAGGCTCTGCGGGGAGCTCTAGCTCAGCTAGTCGGTCCTCTCTTCATCTTTCCGCAACGGATTTACATTTCTCTTTTGGAAGCCTCGCCGTTCACGGCGGGGATGCGGTAAACCACCCGACGAGCAATCAAACAGGAAAGCAAAACTATTTTAAATCCTAAAATTCATACCATTAATTGAAATGAAGCGGGCAGTAACCCTTAAACTCCAGCCCTCAAAAGAGCAAGGGAAAACCCTTTCCGAGTTAGCCGGGCTCGGAGCTAAAGCTTGGAACCGAGTAAACTATTTGAGGCGCCAACAATACTTCCAAGGGCAAATCATGGACTTCAATAAAACTGAGAAAACCGTTTATGAGGAGTTTAAGCGTGAAATAGGCTCTGCAACCGTCCAGCAGATAGCGAGGAAGAACGCTGAGGCGTGGCGTTCATTCTTCTCCCTCCTTCGGAAAAAGCGGAACGGAGAACTCCCCAACTGGCTTAAGCCAAAACCACCAAACTACTTGAAGGAAGATGGGGGGAGAAAACCATTAATCGTTCTCCGGAACGACCAGTACAAGGTTGAGGGGAATAAGTTAATTCTAAAAGGCCTTGGCAAATTCAAAAAGCTGGAAGTCCAGTTCAAGGGCAGAATACACTTTAAGGGCAAGCAGGGACGCTTAGAAATCACTTATGACGAAGTAAGACGGAAGTGGTATGCTCACGTTAGTTTTAACGTTGAAGAGAAGTTAGAAGGCAGTTCTTGGGTTAAAGTTCCAAGAAATCTAAAAGGCAACCTCTCAGCGGGCATTGACTTGGGAGTGAACAATTTGATGGCTGTTTATGTGGAAACCGGTGAAAGCTTTCTCGTAAACGGTAGACCATTGAAGAGTATTGACTTCTACTGGCAAAAGCGGATTGCCGATTGCCTGTCAAAACTCAATAAATCTGGAGCTAAGACGAGTAGGAAACTCAGGAGAATGCACGAGAAGGCTAAACTTCAAGCGAGACACTACATCAACACGGCGGTAAGACAAACGGTTAGGAAGCTTTACGATTTGGGAGTTTCAAGAATTGTCGTTGGCTACCCAAAGGGAATAGCGAGGAATTCAGACAAAGGCAGTAAGCAGAATTTTATCCTCTCTCACGTTTGGCGGTTCAATACAGTCATTAAACGCTTAACTGAGGTTGCTGAGGAGTATGGTATTAGCGTTGTGGTTGTGGATGAGGCTTTCACTTCTCAAACGTGCCCTCTCTGCGGGAAGCCCCACGAAGGGGCTCGTTTTGTTCGTGGTTTGTTTAAGTGTCCCGCAGAAGGGCTTGTTTTTAACGCGGACTTAGTTGGGGCCTTCAACATTTTAAAGAAGGTTAAGAAAACCATAACCCCGAATCTGAGCGGTCTTTACGCTCAGAGGGGGGTAATTGGCCGGAGACCCGGCCAGAGGGGTTCAAAGAACCCGCTCTAACGGGTTCCCTGATGAGAACCCCCTCGAACCTCTCCGTCCGTGGCGAGGGGTTAACCCGTTGAAACCCTCGCCTTGGCTGGGGGGAGGTCAGTCATCATCGCCCCGCACTATCTCAAGGGAGTACGTGACCTCGGCACCGCTCATCTTGATGTGGGCCGAGGCGGAGCAGTACTTGTCCTGGCTGAGCTCTATTGCACGCCTCGCCTTTTCTTCCTTGACGTCACCATAAATCCTGTAGTGGATGTTAACCTTTGTGTAGACCCTTGGGTGTTCTTCCCTTCTCTCTCCCGAGATTTCGACTTCCAGGCCTTCAATCGGCTCGCGCATCTTCTTGAGAATCATCATGACGTCGTAGGCCGTACAGCCAGCGACGCTGAGGAGCAGGAGCTTCATGGGGCTGATTCCGCCCTCTCCAAGGACTATGGAGCACCCTCCGTCTTCTATTGAGCCGATGAACTGCATCCCTTCGACCCACTTTACGCGGCCTTTCACGCTCATGCCATCACCGTAACCATTACGTCTGGATTTTTAAAGCCCTTCCCCAACTTTCTCCCATGTACATCCGTCCCTTCGACCCCTGGAAGTCAGAGCTCTGCACGTGCCCCTTCAAGTACACCCTCAACGTCTACACCGGTTGCGACCACGCCTGCGTCTACTGCTACATAACCAGCTACATCCCAAGGGCATTTCACGTCAGGACGAAGGAGGGCCTTCTGCCCAAGCTGGAAAAGGAGCTGAGGAAGTTCGACAGACGTTACATAATAGCCCTGTCCTACTCCTCCGACCCGTATCCGACGGTGGAGCGCGAGCTCGGGATAACGCGGAAAGTTCTTGAGCTGTTCAGGCGCCACGACGTCCGCTGTCTCCTCCTGACGAAGTCAGACATCTTTGAGCGCGACATAGACGTACTGAGCGAGCTCCGCTGTGCGGTCGGAGTTACGGTGACGACCGTTGACGAGCGTAAGGCCAGGCTCCTTGAACCGAACGCTCCCTCTCCGAAGGCCAGAATACGGGCCCTTAGGAAAGCCAGGAAGGCCGGGATACCAGTTTACGCGAGGATAGACCCAATAATTCCTTTCTACACGTGGGAGGACTTCGACGAGACCCTCGATGCCCTGAGCTTTGTGGGCCACATAACGGTCTCGACGCTTAAGCTCAGGCCGGACTCAAAGAAGAGAATGTTCGCCAAGTTCCCCGAGCTGATGGAAAAGCTGTGGCCCCTCTATGAGAAAGGAGAGAGAATAGGTGGCTACTATTACCTCCCAAAGGAGCTCCGCTTCAGAATTCTCAGGGAGGCAGAAAGGAAAATAACCGAAAGGGGCATCACGTTTGGTTCGTGTCGAGAAGGCTACCGCTCGCTTCCGAGCTGTGATGGCTCTCATCTTGTTCCTTAGCCAGCTCTTCGCGGATTTCCGCCTCAATGGCCCTCCTCATAACCTCATTGTTCTCCTCGTGCTTCCTAAGGGACGCTTCAACGAGGGCCTTGTAAAGGGCCAGCATCTCTGGGAGGTGCTCGGGCTGCCACTGGACGCCAATAACAAAGCCATCGGTTGCCTCTATGGCCTCAATGAGTCCATCAACAGCAAAGGCGACCTGCCTGAGGCCCTCGCCTACCCTCTTGACAGCCTGGTGGTGGAAGCTGTTGACCCACGTCCACCCATCGTTTGTGCCCTCGATGTTGAGGGCTCCGCGGAGAATGGCGTACAGGTGGGAATCTGCCTTTACCCTGACTGTGTGAAGCCTCTGGTCAGGGGCCACTGATTCGAACCTCCAGTCGTGCTTTATGGCCTTGGGAATTTCGTAGATGTCCTGGTAAAGCGTCCCGCCGAGGGCGACGTTTATGACGTGCATTCCTCTCCCAACGCCGAGTGTGGGGATGTTTGCCCGGGTTGCGAGCTTCACCAGCTCAATCTCAAACTCGTCCCGCAGAACGTCGACTTCCCTGATGCTCGGTGAGGGGTCTTCCCCATAGAACCTGGGGTGGACGTCTGGGCCCTCAATGAGAAGTATTCCATCTGCGACTTCTATGACGTCTTCAGGGTCTGTTTCGGGGCTGAACACTGCGGGAAGGCCCCCCGCCTGGATGATGCGTTTCAAATGGGCCCTTCCAGCGGAAACTGACTCGCTCCAAGGAGAACCTATGATTGCTATCAGCGGCTTCATGTCACCACCAAGTAAGTGTGAAAAGAAAAGAGGGTAAAAAGCTTTCCCTATCCCCTCACTTCCCGAGGGCCTTGATTTCCTCTTCTATGACCTCGGCGAGCCTCCTGACGCCTTCGCGTATCTTCTCTTCGGGCACGTAGGTGAAGTTCAGGCGCATCGTGTTCTTGACGTCGCGGTGGGCGAAGAACGCCTCGCCGGGGACGTAGGCGACGCCCTTTGCGACGGCCTTCTCCATCATGAGCTTGGTGTCTATGCCCTCTGGGAGGGTAACCCAGATGAACATTCCTCCGTCCGGCCTGGTCCACTCGACGCCCTCGGGCATGTACTCTTCGAGGGCCTCGAGCATCGCATCGCGTCTTGGCTTGTAGAACTCGATGACCTTCGGGATGTGCTCGTCGAGGTAGCCGTCGGCGACGTACTTCCAGGCGATGACCTGTCCGAACGGGTTGGTACAGAGGTCAACGGCCTGCTTGGCTATCTCAAGCTTCCTGATGAAGTGCGGGTGAGCGGCTATCCAGCCAACCCTGAAGCCGGGGGCGAATATCTTTGAGAACGTACCGAGGTAGAAGACCCTGCCCTCGTCGTCGAAGTGCTTTATCGGCGGGATGGGCTCGCCTGAGTAGCGGAGCTCGCTGTACGGGTTGTCTTCTACGATGAGGAAGTCGTACTCCTTAGCCAGCTCTACGAGGTGCTTCCTCCTCTCCAGGCTCATTGTGACTCCTGCGGGGTTCTGGAACGTGGAGACGGTGTAAACGAACTTGACCCTCTTGCCCTCGGCCTTGAGCTCCTTCAGCTTCTCCTCAAGGATATCAACCCTCATTCCGTTGTGGTCCATGGGAATGCTGAGGAACTCTGGGTCATAGTACTTGAAGGCGTTGAGGGCCGCGAGGTAGGTTGGCCCCTCGACGGCGACTATGTCTCCCGGGTTTATGAAGACCCTTCCGATGAGGTCGAGGGCCTGCTGGCTGCCGGAGACGATCATAACCTCGATGTCGCTGGCGGGGATTCCGTAGCGCTTCTCCATCCACTCCGCGAGCGTGAGGCGGAGCGGTGTGAAGCCGAGGGTGGTGCCGTACTGGAGAGCCTTATCAGCGTGGTGGGTGAGGACTTCCTGGGTTATCTTCTTAATGATCTCAACCGGGAACGTCTCCGGGGCCGGCAGACCCCCGGCAAGGCTTATGACGTCGCTCGTCTCGACGAGCTTGAGGAGCTCCCTAACCTCTGAAGCCTTCATCTGGAGGGCTTTCTCCGAGAAGAATAACTCAAAGTTAAGGGTTCCAGGGGCGGGGTTTCCTTCGGGTTTTCCACTCATATCAACCACCTCTTAATGAACAGATTTGGTCACGTCACCAATTCTATACACTAAGAACTTCTGGTCTTTCATTATAAACCTTTCCCAACTCTCCGATTTTGTCTTTACAAACGTAAATACCGCCTCTCGGGAAAATTTTAGGTCATCTAAGGACTTTTGGGCGCATTGATGTCCGGAAGGTGTCTCCAATAATCTCAAGCTGTTTTCAGAAAATCTTCAGAAAAAATATAAACCCTCATTCCAAAACCTGAGTTTACCCGGAGGTGACGACGATGCCAGTGGTGAAGGAAGTACTGGAGATAGCGGAGAAGATAAAGAACATGGAGATACGCGGTGCAGGAAAGATAGCCCGTTCAGCGGCCTACGCGCTTCAGATACAGGCCGAGAAGAGCGGTGCCAAGACGGTTGATGAGTTCTGGAGTGAGATGAAGCAGGCCGCGAAGATACTCTTCGAGACGAGGCCCACAGCTGTTTCCCTCCCCAACGCGCTCCGTTATGTGATGCACAGGGGCAGGATAGCATATTCGAGCGGCGCCGACCTTGACCAGCTCCGCTTTGTTGTCATCAACGCCGCCAAGGAGTTCATCCACAACTCCGAGAACGCCGTCAAAAGGATAGGCGAAATCGGTGCGAAGCGCATAGAGGACGGCGACGTCATAATGACCCACTGCCACAGCAAAGCGGCAATAAGCGTCATGAAGACCGCATGGGAGCAGGGCAAGGACATAAAGGTCATCGTCACCGAGACGAGGCCCAAGTGGCAGGGCAAGATTACCGCCAAGGAGCTTGCCAGCTATGGCATTCCAGTTATCTATGTCGTCGACAGCGCGGCGAGGCACTACATGAAGATGACCGACAAGGTCGTCATGGGAGCCGACAGCATAACGGTCAACGGCGCGGTGATAAACAAGATTGGAACGGCCCTGATAGCGCTCACTGCAAAGGAGCACCGCGTCTGGACGATGATTGCCGCTGAAACCTACAAGTTCCACCCCGAGACAATGCTCGGCCAGCTGGTCGAGATAGAGATGCGCGACCCCTACGAGGTAATCCCGAGAGAGGAGCTTGAGACCTGGCCGAAGAACATCGAGGTCTGGAACCCGGCCTTCGACGTTACCCCGCCGGAGTACGTTGACGTCATCATCACCGAGCGCGGTGTAATCCCGCCGAGCGCGGCCATAGACATCCTCAAGGAGGAGTTCGGCTGGGCCCTCAAGTACACCGAACCCTGGGAGGATTAAAGGAGCTCTTCAAGCATTTTTCTTTCGTTTTCGTTTCTTAAATTGAGCAGGTATATAACCACACCCTCTCCGTTTTCTTGCTTCTTTTCCGCGGTAAACATCTTGTGCAAACTAGGACAAGCGCTTTTTTGGTGTTGAATTTCAGTGCCCCTGTCTTGGCGGAGTTTAGGAGGTGGAGGTCTTTTCTTCCAACGGGTTCTCCCTTGATAGTGAACTCGTGCACTTCAACGGGTACCTTTTTGGACTTCGCTTTGATTATCCTCAACAGCGAGAAGAATTGGGGGTAGATTCTTTTTCGCCGAATCTTCTGCCTGACGGCCTCAATGTGTCTGGAGTATTCTTTCGCAGTCTCTTCGTTGAGTACGAGAATCACAGTATCACTGCTGAGGAGTTTGATAAGAACCTCATAAGCGGTCATTGTCTCCTTGTCTGAGCGGATGTTTTTCTCGGCCTCAAGGGCGTATCTAAGCACATTGGTATCTACAACTGCCACGATCAGCATTTTAATCACGCCTTGAGCCAGTCAAGGAATGCATCAATGTCTGCTTCAAGGAAGTCAGAAAGGTTCCCTTCGAGGCTTCCGTCTTTGTGGACTCTCATTTTTTCAAATACTGACTTTCCGTTCTCCTTCCTCGTGGAATATATGGTAAGTTCGTCTGGCTTCAGGCGCTTTCCAGAAACAGCGTTCAGCAGGCCGTAGAGGAGGTGCTCCGAGTGGGTCTCGATTATCAGCTGGTGGTTTCTTTTCTCGGATACCATTAAGAGAAACTCGGCGAGCTCGTACTGGAGTTTGGGGTGGAGATGCATCTCTGGGTGTTCTATAAAGACCGTGCTTCCTTTCGGATAAAACGAGAGGGCAACGACTATCGGGAACAGAGCCGCCAAACCGGCTCCCGCATCGGCGAGATTTACATCAACCCCTTCCGATGTTGTTGCTATGATTTCGTATTCGTTCTGTCTTTCAGTGGGGACCCATCTAACATCATGAAGACCGTAGCGGGAGTAGAACTCCCGTATCATTTTGATGTTCTCCTTAAACTCGGTGCGGTAGCAGGCGTAGTAAAAGAGTTGGTGTGCATTGGTCGTATCAATATTGTATGTATTGCCGGTAACACCATGTAAGCGTCGTTCAATTTTCCGATTCGCCTTCAGTATGTGGAGGATACGTGAAATCTCAACGTCGACAGAGGATTTTAAAGACGCCTGTGTAATAATCTTTCTTTCTCCCTGTTCTAGAGCTAGTCTGACCTCGATAGTGGAAATGATGGAATTTTCGAATTCTCCTGATATCAGGATCTCTCTGTTGGTTTCATGATTATAAACAAGATTGCCAAAAAATGCCATGCTTTCAAGTTTTTCGATAATCCTGTTGTTGGATACGTGAGTGGCTATTGAAGACACGTACTTCTTTGTAAACCCCATGATTTCCGCACTCTCAAGCACAGAGCTTTTACCGCTCCCATTCGGCCCGATAAGCAGGTTTATTTTCGAGAAGTCGAGCTCGGCTCGTTCTATTGATTTGTAGTTCTCAATGGTGAGCTTAGTGAGCATAATCTTTCCCCCGCGCTTTTATATGGGCCCAAAGTTATTTAAGAATTTGCCCGCAAGGATTTAAAACGAGCAACCCTTTTTATACCCCAGAAACAAAAACTTGGAAGGTGATGATGATGAAAGTTTACATTGCCGAGAACGTCAGGGGCATTTACGCCTTCGACGAGAGCGGGAAGCTCATCGCGAGTAAACCCTTCAACGGAAAGCCAGAGACAAGCCTCGACAGGCTCCTGAAGGGAGAGCCGAGCGACGAGCTGATTGCCCTCCTCGACGGGCTGAAGGGAGAGGGCTACGAAGAGTTCATCGTGGAGGACACCGAGCTGAGCAGAAAGCTCAAGGAGCTCGGCTACAACGCAACAGCTGAGTTCCCGAACCTTGCGGGAGAAAAGCTCCGCTCAAGCCCGGAAGAGTTCCTCGGCGATAACTGGTTTGACGAGTACTACACCGTTGGCGTTGCATTAACGAGGCTCCGCATACAGGAGCAGAGCGGTGCGCGCGATAAGATGATTATACAGGCCATCGAGGCGCTCGATGACATTGACAAGGTCATTAACCTGCTCGTTTCGAGGCTGAGGGAGTGGTACGGCCTCCACTTCCCCGAGCTCGACGAGCTCCTGCCCAAGCACCCGCAGTACGTTGCCTTCGTCAAGGAAATTGGCCCGAGGGAGAACGTGAGCAGGGAGAAGCTTGAAAAGCTCGGCTTCTCGGAGGGCAAGGTTGAGAAAATTCTCAAAGCGGCCGAGAAGTCCATGGGAGCACCGCTCGGCAAGTTCGACAGCGAAATCATAAGGAAGCTCGCCAGCGAGATTTCCGACCTCTACAAGCTGAGGGAGCAGATTGAGGACTACCTTGAGACAGCGATGGACGAGGTGGCTCCAAACCTGAAGGCCCTCGTCGGTGCAAAGCTTGCCGCTCGCTTGATGAGCCTCGCTGGAGGCCTTAAGGAGCTCGCCATGATGCCCGCCTCGACGATACAGGTTCTTGGAGCCGAGAAGGCCCTCTTCAGGCACCTGAGAACTGGTGCCAAGCCGCCCAAGCACGGCGTCATCTTCCAGTATCCGGCCATAAACCGCTCACCGTGGTGGCAGAGGGGTAAGATTGCGAGGGCATTGGCTGGAAAGCTGGCCATAGCGGCGCGTGTTGACTACTTCTCCGGCGAATACATCGGTGAGGAGCTCAAGAAGGAGCTTGAGCAGAGAATCAAGGAAATCAAGGAGAAGTACCCGAACCCGCCCAAGAGGAAGGCCAAGCCGGAAAAGAAGAAAAAGAAGAAGTTCAAGGGCAAGGACAAGAAGGGCAGGAAGGAGAAGAAGGGTAAGGGCAAGCCCGATAAGAAGGGTAAGAAGAAAAAGAAGGGCAAGAGGTGAGGTAGATGAAGGTTAAGAAGCACAGGTTCCCGGGCGTTTACATAGTCATTGACGACGACGGGAGTGAGAAGATAGCCACCAAGAACCTCGTCCCCGGCCAGAGGGTTTACGGGGAGAGGGTTATCAAGTTCGAGGGCGGGGAGTACAGGATTTGGAACCCGAGCCGTTCAAAGCTCGGTGCGGCAATACTCAACGGCCTCAAGAACTTTCCGATTAAGCCCGGCTCAACGGTGCTCTACCTCGGAATAGCGAGCGGAACCACCGCTTCCCACGTCAGCGACATCGTTGGCTGGGAGGGCAAGATATTCGGCGTCGAGTTCTCGCCGAGGGTTCTCAGGGAGCTCGTCCCGATAGTCGAGGATAGGAGGAACATCGTCCCGATACTCGGCGATGCTACCAAGCCCGAAGGCTACCGCGCACTCGTTCCAAAAGTTGACGTCATCTTCGAGGACGTTGCCCAGCCGACTCAGGCGAAAATCCTCATCGACAACGCCAAGGTGTTCCTCAAGAGCGGCGGCTACGGCATGATTTCGGTCAAGAGCAGGAGCATTGACGTCACCAAGGAGCCGGAGCAGGTCTTCAAGGAGGTTGAGAGGGAGCTCGCGAGCTACTTTGAGGTCGTCGAGAGGCTTTCCCTTGAGCCCTACGAGAAAGACCACGCGCTGTTCGTAGTGAGGAAGCCTTGAGGCTTTCCTTTTTGAACTTTTAGGCCCTTTAAATTTTGAAAAGAAAATCGGAGCATCAATCCCTTTTTGGCAGGTTCGGGATTATCCAGCTCAGGAAACCGTCCATACTCCTCGTCTGTATGTACAGAGTCCCGGTGCCGTAGAACTCGGCAACAAGCCCTTCTCCGCTGAGGAGAGTGCTCTTCAGTCCGCCGACCCGCTTCACCGTGAAGTCCAGGCCCTCGCTGAAGGCCACGAGGTGTCCTGTGTCTATGATAAAGCGCTCGTTGTGGAGCTCCTTTCTGACTATGGCCCCAAAGCTTGAGAGGAATACCAGTCCCCTTCCGCTCATTTTGAGGAGGAACAGTCCTTCCCTGCCGAAGAACGTTTTCGCCCCTCCCCATTTCGTGTCTATACTTATCCCCTCACTGCTGGCTAGAAAGGCACCGCTCTGTGCGTAGAGCGTTCCATCGAGCTCAAAGGCCTCAATGTCTCCAGGATACGGTGGGGCAAGCCCCACGGTTCCGGGCCCTCCTTCGGCACGGAACGTGTTTATGAAGAAGCTCTCGCCGCCGAGCATTGAGCGCTTCAGCGCCCCAAAGATGCCACCTTTTGCTTTCGTCTCGAGCTTTATCGTGGGGCTCATATAGACCATGGCCCCGCTCTCGGCCTGAATGCTCTCTCCAGTGTTGAGCTCAACCTCAAGCACCGAGAAGCTCGGCCGGTGTTTAATTTCGTACTTCATGCAATCACCAGTTTTAATTTTGTCCAGTGGTATATAGCGGTTTCTATCGCTGATTGCCGAAAACTCCTTTTACTTTCACCGAAAGGCTTTTATAAGGCCCTATTTAACCTTTGGCGAAGTCACGTTCAAGCGTTTGTAGGTGATGCCCATGAGGAAACTTCTGAAGCCGAAGAGGGAAGTGGGCATCGTCGGCTACGGTGCCTACGTTCCGGTGTATAGAATCAAGGCCGAGGAGATAGGAAGGGTCTGGGGTGTTTCGAGCTTTCCAATCGAGGAGAAGGCCGTTCCCGGCCTCGACGAGGACGCGCTCACCATAGGGCTCGAAGCCGCCAGAAACGCTCTCAAGAGGGCAGGCATTGACCCCAAGCTCATAAGGGCGGTCTGGTTCGGCTCGGAGAGCAAGCCCTACGCGGTAAAGCCGACCGGAACGGTTATAGCCGAGGCAATCGGAGCAACGCCAGACGTCAGCACGGCCGACTTCGAGTTCGCCTGTAAGGCCGGAACCGAGGCTTTGCAGACTGCCATCAGCTTCGTAGGTTCAGAGATGGCCGACTACGCGATGGCCATCGGTGCCGACACCGCCCAGGGAAGGCCGGGAGACCACCTTGAGTTCACTGCCGGAGCCGGAGGTGCCGCCTTCATAGTTGGTCCCAAGAGCTCCGAGACGGTTGCCTACTTCGAGGGAAGCTACTCCTACGTTACGGACACACCAGACTTCTGGAGGCGCCAGCACGAGCACTACCCGAGGCACGGAAACCGCTTCACCGGTGAGCCTGCTTACTTCCACCACATAATCAACGCGGCCAAGACCCTCATGGAGGAGCTTGGCCTTACAGTCAACGACTTCGACTACGCCGTCTTCCACCAGCCGAACGTCAAGTTCCCGCTCACCGTCGCGAAAATCCTTGGAATCCCAAAGGAGAAGGTTCTCCCCGGCCTGCTCACCGGCAAGATTGGAAACACCTACAGTGGTGCCACTATGGTCGGCGTTTCAGCGGTTCTCGACATAGCCAAGCCCGGCGACAGGATTCTGTGGGTCTCCTTCGGTTCTGGCGCTGGAAGTGACGCCTTCAGCATCGTCGTTCAGGACGCCATTGAGGAGAAGCGCGACCTAGCTCCAAAGACCATGGACTACGTGAACAGGAAGAAGTACATCGACTACGCCCTCTACGCGAAGGCGAGGAGGAAGTACATAGTGTGAGGTGGTCGAGATGAGGAAGGCAGTCATAATCGGTGCCGGTATGACCCCGGTTGGTGAGCACTGGAAGCTCGGGCTTAGGGACCTCGCAGTCGAGGCGCTCCTCAACGCGATGGACGACGCCGGGATTGACAAGGTTGACTCCCTCTACGTCGGAAACATGATATCCGGCCCCCTTGTGGAGCAGGAGAACCTCGGTGCGCTCATAGCTGACTGGGCCGGCCTCGGGAACATCCCCGCGGTTAAAATCGAGGCTGCCTGTGCATCTGGCGGTGCCGCCGTTCAGGAGGGTGTTAAGGCCGTCCTCAGCGGTCTCGAAGACGTAGTCGCTGTCGTCGGCGTTGAAAAGATGACCGACGCCTGGCCGAGCGACACCACCAGGTACCTCGGATACGCGGCGGATGCCGAGTGGGAGCTCTTCCACGGGGCGAGCTTCGTCGCCCTCAACGCGCTCGTGATGCGCTACTACATGAAGACCTACGGCTACACCGAGGAAGACCTTGCGCTCTTCGCCGTCAACGCTCACGCCAACGGAGCCAAGAACCCCTATGCGATGTTTAAGCGCCCGATTAAGGTTGAGACCGTCCTCAAGAGCCCCTACATAGCCGACCCGCTCAAGCTCTTCGACGCCTCGCCGGTCTGCGACGGTGCCGCCGCCGTCATAATCACCACGCCCGAGAAGGCGGAGGAGCTCGGCGTCCCGAAGGAGAAGTGGGTCGAAGTTGCTGGAATGGGAAGGGCGATAGACACAATTAACCTCGCCAACAGGGAAGATTTGCTCACCCTCAAGGCCGCAAAGATTGCCGCCGAGAGGGCCTACAAGATGGCCGGCGTCGAGCCGAAGGACATCGACTTCTTTGAGGTTCACGACGCCTTCACTATCATGGCCGCACTCAGCCTGGAAGCCCTCGGCGTCGCGAAGAAGGGTGAGGGGGCAAAGCTCGCCAGGGAAGGACAGATAGCGATTGACGCGGACTACCCGATACAGACGATGGGCGGACTAAAAGCGAGGGGCCACCCGGTTGGAGCCACCGGCGTTTATCAGACGGTCGAAGCAGTGCTCCAGCTGCGCGGTGAGGCGCCAAGCCAGGTTCCCGACGCTGAGGTTGGCCTCACCCAGAACATCGGTGGAACCGGCTCGAACATAACCGTTAGCATATTCAGGAGGGTGTGAAAATGAGCCGCCCGATGCAGGTTTCCCGCTACTGGAGGCACTTCCGCGAGAAGTACCGCCTCATAGGTGGAAAGTGTGAGAACGGCCACGTCTTCTTCCCGCACAGGCAGGTTTGCCCCGTATGTGGCTCAAGAAACGTTGAGGAATACGAGTTCAGCGGAAAGGGCAAGGTCATCAGCTGGACGATAGTGAGGAACCCACCGAGCGGGTTCGAGTACTACAAGCCCTACCCGCTTGCCCTTGTCCAGCTCGAGGAGGGCCCGATAGTCCTCGCCCAGCTGACCGACGTTGACCCGGAGGAGATAGACTTTGGTATGGAGGTCGAGGTCGTCACCAAGAAGATAAGGGAGTTCGAGGAGGACGGAATTATCCTCTACGGCTACAAGTTCAGGCCTCCAGTGAAGTGAGGGGCGCTTTTCGCCCTTTTAATACTCTACTCCTCTTTTGTTTTCCTGTTCTCGGGTTTTAGAAGGATTGTTGTATCCCAGTGTGCCGTCGGCCAAGCAAATCAAAAAGAAGCAGAGGCCGTCATGCCTTTTCAATCTTCATCTTGTCCCCGTTCTCGAACTCAAGCTCAAGCTTTCCTTTCTCCATCCTGACCTTCACGCCGTCAACTACCGCGTCTATCTTCCCGTCCTTGACCTCGACGCCGAGCATCTCCGCGACTTCTTCAACGCTCTTCAGCCTTCCGCTCATCGTCGTTTCGAGGGTTTCACTTCCTTCTATCGTGACCCTGAGCTTTCCTTTCCCATCTCTAATGAAGCTCTCCTCTTTCATGTTCCTCACCTTGTCGGGACTTGGCGGATGAATGCACGGCATTGCAACCACCGATAAAACCACTTTTCCTTACTCACTTATCACCTTTTCCTTCTAACCATCCTCACCCAGATGCCGTGCTTTCCGACCTCTCTGAAACCGTACTCCTCGTAAAACCTCTTTGCCCGCTCGTTCTTCTCGCCGACCCAGAGCTCAATATCTTTTCCGCTGAGATATTCGAGGCACTTTTTCATCAGCTTGTGACCTATCCCCTTCCCCTGGAACTTTTTATCAACGACGAACTCGTGGATTGCCCCGACGGTTCTGCCCTCGTACTTGCTATACCAGTCGTTGTCGCAGACTATGAAGCCCGCTATTTCGTCGCCGACCTTTGCAACAAAAAAGCCATCCCTAGCCTTGCCCCAGCACCAGCGGAGGTAGCGCTTCGCGTAGCTCTCCCCTTCACCGCCGTACTCGCGCATTCCCTCATAGCCCCGCATGTATATCTCAACGAGCCGTTCCAGAGTGCTCTGGTCGAGCTTCTGAAGCTTCTCTATCTTTACTTCTTCCCTCTCTGTCATCAGTTTAAATTATGGGTGGGATTTAAAAAGCCTGACCCCCAAGCCTTTAGTGGAGCAAGAAGGTGGTAGCTATGAGCAAGGCCAAGCCCCGCTACTGCGAGATCTGTGGGGCCCCAATAAAGGGTCCCGGCCACAGGATAAGGCTCGAAGGTGCCGAGGTTCTCGTCTGCGACCGCTGTTATGAGAAATACGGAAGGAAGAAGTCCGGCTTCAGCATAATGCCCACGGGAAGGGAGCCGAGGAGAAGGGTAGCCCCAGCCCCAAGGCCGAAGAGGGAGCCGAAACCCTACCGCGAGAGACCGCTCTACACCGAGGAAATAGTGGAGGACTTCGCCGAAAGGGTCTACAAGGCAATACAGCGCTCCGGCAAGAGCTACGAGGAGCTGTCCCACGAGATTGGACTTTCGGTGAACGATTTGAGAGCCATAGCGCACGGCTACCGTGAGCCAACCATTAAGGAGGCCCGGAAGCTTGAGAAGTACTTCAAAATAACGCTCATCGAGACCAGCGGAGAAGAGATAACTGAGAAGAAGGTTATCCCCAAGGACTACGAACCGACCCTCGGGGACATCGCCAACATCAGGATAAGGAAGAGGAAGAAGTGAAAACTAAAGCTCCTCGAACTCCCACTCTTCCTTTTCCTTCCGCTTCTCGGCCTTTCTCTTGACTTCCTCGGCTTTAGTCTTCTTCGGCGGGTGGAAGCCCCTGAGCTTCTCGAAGGTGCCCCACAGGCGCATGAGCTCTTCCCAGACCTCTGTGTCCGGTGGTATTACCAACACATGGGCAGGCGGGTGGATGTCCATCAGCCTGCCGATGGCCTTCCTTGGGGGGAGGTCAATCTGGGCAACGACGTGGGCCTTAAAGCGCTTCCTCGGCTTCTCGCCGCTTATCTTCTCAAAGGCCCAGTCAGAGAGCGCGGGGGGTATGATTCTCGGGTCACCGCGAATCTTCATGCCACCGTATCTCACGAGGTCGGCCAGCGCAATACTCGCCTTCTGAAAGTTGTCCGTTCTAACTAACACTATCGTGTTTCTCATAGTCTCACCTGGAGAGGGTTGCACGAACTGCTTATAAACCTGCCCTGTTGCGTACAAAGTTACAAAGTCTTTAAATATTGGAAAAGCGTAAAGACAGTGTCAAAACCAGTGAGGTGAAGGCTATGGATCCGCTGAGCGGATTTTTCGGCTCGCTCCTGTGGTGGCTGTTCTTCATGTATCTGCTGTTGTGGCCGCAGATGCAGTACAGGGGGCTGCAGGTAGCGAGGGCCAAAATGCTCCAGCAGCTTTCCAGAAAACGCGGTTCGACGGTCATAACCATGATACACAGGCAGGAGAGTATAGGGCTCTTTGGAATCCCCGTTTATAAGTTCATCAGTGTCGAGGACAGTGAGGAAGTCCTCAGGGCGATAAGGGCGGCACCGAAGGACAAGCCAATAGACCTTATAATCCACACGCCCGGCGGTCTCGTTCTTGCCGCCACCCAGATAGCAAGGGCATTGAAAGACCACCCTGCCGAGACGCGCGTTATAATCCCCCACTACGCCATGAGCGGTGGCACGCTGATAGCACTCGCCGCCGACAAGATAATAATGGATCCACACGCCGTTCTTGGGCCGGTTGACCCCCAGCTGGGACAATATCCGGCCCCGAGCATCATCAGAGCCGTTGAGAAGAAAGGTGCAGACAAGGTAGACGATCAGACACTTATCCTTGCAGACGTTGCCGAGAAGGCCATAAAACAGGTGCGGGACTTCGTGTTCTACCTGCTCAAGGACAGGTATGGAGAGGAGAAGGCGAGGGAACTCGCCCAGATACTCACCGAGGGTAGGTGGACGCACGACTATCCAATAACCTACGAGCAGGCTAAGGAGCTCGGACTTCACGTGGAGACGGACGTGCCTGAAGAAGTCTACGCGCTGATGGAGCTCTACAAACAGCCCATCAGGCAGAGAGGGACGGTAGAGTTCATGCCCTACCCCGTTAAGCAGGAGGGCAGTGGCAAGTGAGCCCTTTATTTTTTGAATCTTTTTAGTTACCGAAAGTTTTAAAAACTTCATGTTTCTAAAATGGGCCGGTCTTTCAAGCATTAAAAACTGATAAGGAGGGGATAGGATGTACCTGAAGAGGAGGCACATTGAGATACTCAGGGAGATGAAGAAGACCGAAAGCCAGGCCGAGATTGAGGCCAAGCTCCCGGAGGAGTTCCAGATAAGGGCGATCGAACTCTACATACTCGGCTTTGCGGAGCTTGAGGGCGGGAAGATCAAGCTTACCGATGCCGGAAGAAAGCTCCTTGAGATTAGCGATTCTCTCAACCTCGATGAGCTCCCTGAGCTAATCGCCGACACCGAGATAATGAAGATGCTTGAGCTCCTTGAGGAGACCGGAAAGGTTCCGGAGAGCTGGCTTGAAAAGCTCAAGGAGAGGAAGCTCGCCGATGAGAACGGCCTCACCGAGTTCGGAAAGGCGCTCCTTGAGCTCTACCGCGAGACTCACCCCGTCGTGTACCTGACCCCGGAGATAGTCTCGTTCCTCAGGGGAATGCCCAAGATAGGCACACTCGACGAGCTTGTCACCTTCAAGAACTCCAGGCTTTACGGCAACAACATCATCAACGCCCTCCAAGCCATGAGGTTGCTCCTCATCTCGCCGCCGACCGAGAAGGGGAGGGCCTTTGCAACAACTCCCGCTGCGAGGCTCGCCCTTAAGGCTGTTAACATGATTCCGGTCTTCGCGAGGGCCATAGTCCTCAGGAAGGAGGACTTTGAGGCCCTCAGGGCCGGAAAGAGCAACGCCGAGCTTGAGAGCATGGGTCTCAGCGACGAGAAGGGCGTAACCGAGTTCGGAAAGGCCATGATGGAGACCTATGAGGCGATGGGCAGGGTTGAGAAGAAGGTTCTCCCGATTTACCTGCTCGACGATGAGCTTGCAGTCCTCAAGGCTATCAAGGAGATAGAAGAAAAGTACAGGACAAATCCAGACATACTGCCGACCGGGAAGGAAATCGCCAGGCACGTTGAGGTTGAGGACATCGGAGCCGTCCTGCACCTCCTTGAGAGCAAAGAGCTCATTGAGAGGAAACTCGTCAAGGGCAAGGGCACCTACTGGCTCACCGAGTGGGGTAAAGAAGCCATAAACTTCGGAACCGTTAGTCCTGATGCGATGAAGGCCGTAACCTACGCAGAGAGCGGAGACGTGCCAATCGCTGAGTGGGTCATAAAGGCTCAGGAGGAAGGTGTTGTAAAGGCCGGAATAACCGACAAGGGCAGGTTCTACCTCAGGCTCAGCAGGAGCATCAAGAGGAAGCCGTTCATCACCAGGTACGACGCCGCGATACTCGCCAAGACCCCGAGGAAGAAGTACATTCACAGGGACGAGCTCGTTGAGCTCGTGAAGGACTACGTCGGCGGAGAAGAGAAGGAGATAACCAGAGCAATCGGCGAGGCAGAGGCCAAGGGCTTCATCGTGGAGCTCCAGAACGGTATGGTCAAGCTAACCGAGCTCGGAGACAGGGTCAAGACAGCCCTCGAAAACGCCAAGCTCCAGGAGATAGTCAAGGTCAAGTTCAGCGTCACGCCGACGCTCTACAACGTGCTAAGGGTCATCTACGACAACATCGAGACCTTCAACAGGATATGGAAGGAGAAGGGAGAGGCAAGGGACTACAAGATTGAGGAAGTTGACGTCATCAGGAAGCACCTCAGTCTCAGCGACGACGAGATAAAGAAGGCCCTGACGATGCTCCGCCAGCTCGGCTTCCTCGGAACCAAGAGCCTGACCGAAGCAGGCAAGACCCTCGTTGAGGCCTACATGTGATTGTGATGTAGTCCTTCTTTTCTTTAACCGTCTACCGTTTCTTAATTTCGATGCCCTTCTCTGAGCATAAAGCTTTAAAAAGCGAGTGCCCCATTTATAAAGGGTTTTTAAACCCACCATTCGGAGGTGTAAACCTTGGTGGACATGAGCAATGTAAAGCTCAGGATTGAAAACATCGTGGCTTCTGTTGACCTCTTTACGGAGCTGAACCTTGAAAAGGTTATTGAAATATGCCCCAACTCAAAGTACAATCCGGAGGAGTTCCCGGGAATCATATGCCGTTTTGATGAACCCAAGGTCGCCCTGCTTATATTTAGCTCAGGAAAGCTCGTTGTCACCGGGGCAAAGAGCGTCGACGACATAAAGAGGGCCGTTAACAAGCTTATTATGATGCTCAAGAAGATCGGGGCAAAGTTCCACCGCGAGCCCCAGATTGACATCCAGAACATGGTTTTCAGCGGTGACATTGGTATGGAGTTTAACCTCGATGCCGTTGCGCTCAGTCTTCCCAACTGTGAGTACGAGCCCGAGCAGTTCCCGGGTGTTATCTACCGCGTAAAGGAGCCGAGGGCCGTCATACTGCTCTTCTCTTCCGGTAAAATAGTCTGTTCCGGTGCCAAGAGCGAGGACGACGCCTGGGAAGCCGTCAGAAAGCTCCTCCGCGAGCTTGAGAAGTACGGCCTTATAGAGGAAGAGGACGAAGAATGGTGAGGCCGTTTGGCCTTTTCAGTAATTTATTCCCCGGTTTTTCTTGAACATAGGCCTGAAAACTACCACCCCGAGAACCCCGGCAGGCTGCTGCGGGCCATAAAGGCTCTCCAGCGTTTGGGCCTGTGGAAGCCAATTGAGCCCAGCCCCGTACCTGAGGAAGAGCTTCTGACCGTCCACACAGAGGACTACGTTGAGCTTGTCAGGGAGAGAAGCATAAAATTCTCCTACCTTGACCCGGACACCTACGTCTCCCCGGGCACATGGGAGGCTTCTCTCCTCGCATTTGGGGCCTCGCGGACGGCTGTCGAGATGGCTTTAAAGAGAAAGGGCCTCTACCTTGCCCTCGTCAGGCCTCCCGGCCACCACGCCGGCAGGTCTGGCAGGGCCTTTAATGCCCCGACTCTGGGCTTCTGCATCTTCAACAACGCTGCATACGCGGCAAAGGTCGCCGAGGAGCTCACCGGGAAGGTTCTCGTCATAGACTTCGACGCCCACCACGGCAACGGGACGCAGGAGGTACTCTGGAACGACAACAAAGTAGTCCACGTAGACCTGCACGAGCGCGACATCTATCCGTGGAGCGGTTATGAATACGAGGTCGGCGGTAATGGAGCTGAGGGGACGAAAATAAACCTGCCGATGCCCCACTATGCGAGAGACGATGACTACATCTATGCATGGAACGAAATAGTTCTTCCGATACTGGCCCAGTTCAAACCAAAGCTTGTTGTCATTTCAGCCGGCTTCGACGGCTTCCTCGGCGAGAATCTAACAACGCTAAGACTGAGTGAGCTCTTCTTCGCCTATGCTGGTTCAACTCTTTCGCGCTATCCGCTGGCGGTGGTTTTTGAGGGTGGCTACTCGGTTGGTCTTGACAAAGGTCTTCCCGCGTTCATCAGGGGCTACCTGAGCGGGGAAATCCGCGAGGTTCCGGTCAGTCCATCGTACGAGGCGCTCAGAACCGTTGCGAGGGTGAAAGAGATACATTCCGAGTGGTGGGAGTTCTAACTTACGGGGGGATAAGTGGCTTACCCTGGGGTAAGTTGGTCCTCTTTATGACTTCCTTGACTACTGGGTCAGGAATGGAATAGCCATCTTCACCCTTTTCAAGGTAGCCGTACTTAACGAGGTTCTTCAACAGAGCAGAGAACTTCGCATCGTTTATCTTTCCCGCCTTGAACTCCACGTACTCCTTTATGGAGCTCCATGAGCTGTTTCCAAGGGCAACGGCTTTGAGAATGAACCGGTACCTCGCGCTGTACCTCGTGAGGGCCGAGATTTCGTCAAGAACCAGCGCTTTGGCCCGTTCAAAGAGCTCATCGAGGGCATCTTTTTCGGGGAGCTTTCTAACTCCTCTTATGTAGCCGTAAAGGGTCAGCCATCCGACTATGCCGTCGAGCTTTTCTACGGCTTTCTTGATTTCCTCTTCTTGAACTTTTACCCCAAGCTCGTCGAACCCCCTTCTCAGGAAATCCCCGCTCTGCTCCTTCGAAAACCTCTTCAGTGTTATTTCCCTCGCGTACCTACCAAATAAGGGCTTTTTGGGGTCGTCGAGTCCGATGAAATCGTGGAGCATTCCAACTTCGGAGCCGGTCAGTACAAACGTCAGGTTCGGCAGGTTGTCCACGGCGTACGCTATGAGCCCATCATACTGTATCCCCGAAAGCCTCAGGTACTGGGCCTCGTCGAAGGCGATTATAACTCTCCTCCCGGTTTTCTCGGCCCATGCGTCAAGCCTCTCAAGAAGTCCTGCAAGGTCGGGCTTTTCATCAAACTCCACCTGAAGACCCGAAACCTTAACCCCCTTAATCCTTGAGAGAGCCTTCACAAGTTCCATCCTCACTTTGTCTCTTCCCTTCAGAGACTTGAGAAGGCCTTCGAGGAGTTTTCTCGCAAGCAACTCCTGGGGAATCGAGCCGTGGGTGAAGTATAGCGAGCGAACGTCGATCTTGGAGAAGGGTTTTCCAGATTCGGAGAGAGCAACGTTGAGGAGGGAGCTTTTGCCGAGCCTTCTGATGCCGAGTAGAAGAACGAGAGTTTCTCCGAGCTCGACGGCATCGAAAAACTCTTTGAGTTCTTCTTCCCTGTCGTAAAGGTCTTCCCTTCTCCTCTTTGGCTGGAGGTCGAACAGCAACTTACCCCACCGTAAGTTACTTACCCCGGGGTAAGTTATAAGGGTTTTGGAAAAAATAAATGTCAGCTGAAGCTCGCGAAGCCTATCTCGTACAGCTGGCGGAGCATGCGGAGGACTTTCCTGGCCGTGTGTTTGAAGCGGAAGTTTTCTTTTTCCTTTTCCCAGTTTTTGAGCATGCTTAGAACAGCTTCCCTTCCAAGGTCTTGAACTCTGGTTTTCGCGTTCTCTGAGAGGCACAGCTTTAAGATGACTTTCAAAGGCTCTTCGAGCTTCTTCCTGTTCCCGTGGAACTTCGGGAGAACTTTCATCAGGAGTGCGAGGTCGAAGATTTCGTCATCATCCCTGAATTCCACGATGCCTTTGTCCTGGCTCTCCTTGGCGCTCTGGAAAAACAGCGCAATCTCATCAACGACGCGATAGCCGAAGTGCATATCGTAGGGTTCAAGGACCCCGTTAAGTTCAACGAGAACTCTCCAGTACTCTGTACCTTTTAGCTCTCTGACTGCTTTGTTTGCCTCTTCCTTTGAACGGGCGAGGAATTTGCCCTTTTCGCCGCGAAGGTCGTCCAGTATGAGGCCTTTCAAGGCGTTAATAGTTTCTGGGGATAACTCAGACTCCGAATCCTGTGATGGGTAGTTTTCGAGGTCAACGTCATGGAACTCTACAACGAAAGCTCTGTCCAGAACCTTCGGGCTGAATGAGTAAGTGGTCTCGTCCACGTTCACAGTTCCGATGATGTAAAGGTTTGGTGGGAGTTTGAGTTCCCTTGGAATCTCCCCTTCTTTTTCAACCTTCCCAACCTCGTGGAGCGGTATGGGTTCCCTTGTGAATCCATCATCGTCTCTCCCACTCTCAAGGACGCTGAGGAAGTCAGCGAAGTAGTACTCGACGTGGGCAAGGTTCATCTCGTCGAGAATAACGAAGTAGGGCATGGCGTTTTTTCTGTTGGTTTCATAGTCCCTTTTGGCTTTGAGAATGAAGTTGAGGAGCTTTGTCCGATGGTACTCGCCGGTCAGCGGATTGTAATATCCGAGCAATGCCTTTGAGTCCCTCCAGTCCGGGCGGACGGGGAGAAACAGGAGGTTTTTCTTAGAGTCATCGAGGAGTTCCGCGAGCTCCTGCGCTATCTTTGTCTTTCCGGTTCCCGTCAGGCCCGAGAGGATTACAAAGCCCTTGGTTTTGAGTGCCGTATAGAACTGGGAAACGAGATATGTGAAGAAGTGGTAGCCTTTGGACTTCAAATAACCTACAAGATTTTGGTCATATGTTTTTTCGCTATGTTCTACAGGGATACCGAGCTCCTCTAAAACTTTGGGGTTAATCTCTGTTAAATAAACACCCTGAAGTCTTGCGGGATGTGGGAGGTATTTGATACTGGTATACTTGTACTTTTTATCAAATTCACTGAAGTCCTTAAGTCTTACTAAGTAAAATCTCCCATTCTGGGACTTCTTAAACCAATCCTCAGCAAACTTTGCATATTTTTCACTCCAAATGCCCTCGTTGGTAAATATCTCAATAATCTCCTCTTTTGAAACTTCTTTAACGTTTTCTTTTACTTTAGAATATCCCACTATCTCTCCGTTAACGTCATGAAGCACAATATCTCCTGGTTTCAACAGGCTCATTTTCCCCTCACGGCCATCCCAGTATTTTTGATCCGCTGGAGACCAAAGAAACCTGCCTACATGGTTTTCTTCGTAGGGCTTTCCGGGAGGCTTTGTGATTTCAAGAAAATATCTTTGTTGTCCTTGAGGCTTCTTAGCTTTGTGTTTAAGCCACCACCCAAAATGATCAACAACTATGAAATTGATGTCTTCTGCTTTGCACTCCTCTTTAAAAATAGCTTCTAGCTCTTTAAGACGTTTGAGAATATCTGAGTATTTCTGTGGCTTTTCCCATCCAAGTTCTTGGAAGTACCAATCAACAGTGTTGTTCCAAGGAGCAAAGTATTGGGGGTAATAAAATGCTAAGACCTCTGATATAAGTCCCCTGCCTGCGCCTCTAATTTGTTTCCATTTTTCAAACCGTTCATCAATGTTTCTAAGAAGTTCCTCAGGTGGAGTTTCAACAACCTCCCTAATGAAGTTCTCCCAGAGGTTTTTCAGGTCTTCTGTCGTTCTGATATGAAACCTGAAGATGTTTCTTCCAGAGTGCAAGTTCTGAAGTGCTGTTTTCAGGTCTTCATAATTTCCGCTTTCTTTGACTGTGTTGAAGGTTTTTCTGATATTTTCAATATTGGGAACTATCCACTCAGCTTTTGCTTTGGGAAGTTCTGTTTGACAGTACTCCCTAATCAGATTTCTAAGCTCTGTCATATCTATCATCTTTCCACCCCCGGAACGAACCTGATATATCCAACACCCTTCAAATCTCTGGACAAAAGGCTGCTAAAATCAAAACTCCCGCTTAACTTGCCTTTGTCAGTATCAAAGAACACACTCCTCCTTCCCGGATACAGCACAACCGCGAACCTGCATCCTAACGCGTCCCTGTATGTGTGCATCTTGTAAATGTCCTCCAGCTTTGCCCAGGTCTCGTAGTTTCCGGTTCTCTCCGCGGCCTCATCCAGCTCGTCCAAGTTCTCGACTTCTTCAGTTCTATCAACAACGTCGAGCTTGAACTTGGCGTCGAAAACGCCTATAATTTCAGTGCCCTTCCTTAAGGGGTCACCATTAAATAGTGAGAAGTCTGGCCTCAGAGTCACGGAGTAGCTCCACTTCCTTGGGATTAGCCTTTTGTTGTAGTAGAGCCTCCGGCCATTGTCAAATTGTGCGTAAACGTCTCCGCTTTCTGATAACTCCCCCGCGGGTGTGACAACGATGCGGATGTCCTTCTTCCCAAGGACTCTGCCAAGTTCCTCCACGGGCCTGAAGAAAGCCCAGTACTCGTAGAGCTTTGCTATGTCCCTGTTGTCTATTGCCTTTTGAAGCCCCTCGAAGAAAGGCGAGTACGCCGTGAACTCCCTATACAGCTCAAGCAGGTCACGGTAGCCGTCGCCCTTCAGTAGAGTTTGTGAAGTATATGGGAATAGCGTCATGTCCCCTATTTCTTCCCAGATGCCATCGCCTCTAACGAACTCAAGCTCTTCAAGGAGCTCCCTAATGAGCTTCAGGTCAGCCTTTTTTCCGTTCTCGAAGGCGTTTATTACCCTCTCACTCCACTCGATAAGAATACCAAGAAAATGCTTTGCAAACCTGTTCTCTGGGGTGTCAAAGCTCTTGTACTTTCTACTTCCGAGAACTTTGGTGGGCACGTAGCCGTTCAGGTATCTCGCCACAAGAACACCCTCTCCAGCCGGTGCCAGGTATTCCGGGTGTTCGGTGATTGAAATCAGCGTTTCTGGGGTTACTTCGTCGACCTCATCTGGCCTTAGCCACTCTTCCTCCACTCTAAGTTCTCGTTTCATTCTGTGCACGACTATCTCAAAGGCCTCGATGATTCGAGTTTTGTTTGAGCGGAGGTAATGGTAAGCAAAGAGCTCGTTTACGGGCTCATCGCTTTCTTTCACAGTAAACGCAGTGGGAGACTGTATTGAGAAATTAAGTTTGGAGGAGATGCGCGTTATGTCATCTGTTAAAGCTTGACTTAGGATGTTGAATCTTTCAATCAATTTTTCTACGGCTTTTTCTCTCTTCGACATCTTCTATTTTGCCGAGGTCTATGACTTCCCAGTGTTCTGGGGCAATCTTTTCAAACTTTTCAGAAAGCACAATAATAGGAAATTCACGCTTTTTTCCATCCGACTCTTTGATAATTAGCTTCGATTTTCCAACGTAGTTTTTGAATGCGAAAGTGAATATGTTCTCATTGATGCCACTTCTTGAAATATCCTCCAATCCGGGAATAATAACCTTGGCTCCGTTTGCATCTATTTCGTAAGTCTTCCATTCAAAGAGCACTATCTCGCCACTTTCCTGTAGAAAAGCCCAACAGCTATCTTCAACACTTCCCAACTGAAACGGAAGATTCAACTTTCCATTCTCAATGCACGTAATGACCAATGAAGGCACCAAAAAGCTACTATACACAGAAGTTAATAAGTATTTCGGAGAGAATAAAATTAAAGCTCCTATATTTCCCCAACTTCGCCCAGTGTTTTCCGTATCCCTCTCCAATTAACTCAATACTTCCCCATTAGATTACCATCCGAAGACTTCAAGGCTGGTCCCCCACCCACAAACCAGCCCTCATTTTATTGTGTCAAAGTAGTTTTCTCGTGTTTGCCCTGTAAGGCTCAAAATCATGCCCTCAATTATTTTCCCTGCCAAATGAAACTCATGCTTTGTTTTTACTCCAATGCGCTCTTGTTTCCGGTTATTTTTGCAACGTCTTGCAGGAGCCTGGCACACTCCACAATTTCACTCGATAACATGTACTCTTTCCCGCTTAGTATTGAGAGCAGGGCATCGGTCAGCGGCCATTCATCGCGGTCAATCTGCTCAAGCAATTTTTTAGCTTCCTCAATAGTTAAATTCCCACTGACCAAGTCAAGCGCAACCTTCAGTGCATAAATGTCCGTGTTAGCATCACCAGTCATTTCAGTTATCCTGTCGATATCTTCATCGTAAAACGAAACATCACCAAAATCGTGCTGTGTTGAATAGTGAATGCAGATTGATTTCACCATGCAATCGACTGCCTCCCTCTTCATCCCCAAGTCAGCGTAAGCCAGTGCAAGGTTGTGGAGAACGAGTCCCCTCTCTTTTGCGGTCTCAGCGTATTCCAACGCCTTCTTGAGCACTGGGAGTGCTTCTTCGGAGCGGTTGGTTTCGTAATAGTGGGTCCCGAGATTGTTCAGGGCTATCGCGTAGTACCTCGGGATAACGCCAAGTTCCATGGCCCTTTCTTCAAATTCCACTGCCAGCTTCAGGTACCTCTCGGCCTCTTCCGGGTAGTTCTGCTGAGGGAAATAGATCATGGAGACTGAAGTTGCAACGGCGGCGGCCTTAATGTAGTAATCTGCAACCAGCTTTTTGTAGGTAGGACTTTCGGCCGTGCCAAAGATTTCATCCAAAAGCCTTTTGAGCTTATACTTACTATCGCTTTCGTGCTTTTTCTTGTAATACTCGGCAAGGCTGACGAGCAGTTTTATGTAACCATCAGCATAAAGAAGCTTCTCTCGTTCCCAGGCCTCGTCATACGCTTTCTCAAGGTCCTTCAGAGACTCCTCCGAAAATCCTCCCGCAAGGAATTCTTGAACTGTAATCCCTTCTGGCCTCACAAACTTTCTAACCAGCCCACTCATTGGCATCCCTCTTCTCTATCTCCATAAACGTCTGCAGGGAGCTCTCTATCAAAGCCTTTCAAATCAACTTCCAAGGAGACTATTAATGAAGGCGTTAATTATTTCTCCAGCATACTCCCTCGCCTCAATCTTCTCAAACCACTCCTCGGGAATGGCACCAATTCCATAATACGTTCCAGCCAAACCGCCAGTGACGGCTCCAGTAGTGTCAGCATCCTCCCCAAGAGAGACTACCTCTTTTATCGCATCGGCAAAGCTCTCGTTTCTTAGAAAAGCCCATAGACTCGCCTCAAGGGTGTGGACAGCGTAACCACTGCCCCTAATCTCGTTCCTCTTAACCTCGTGAATCCTCCCGCTCAAGACCCTCTCATAGTGAGTAATCTCCCTGATAAAGGGCTCTTTTGAGTAAAATCTTTTCGCTGTTGCTATCGCTTCATGGTAGGCCCCAAGCTTATCAATTCCGCTGAGGATGTTCCAGACTATTAACGAGTAGATGCCGCAACCAATGAGCGAGCGGGGATGGGCGTGTGTAATCATTGAGACTTCGTGAATGAGCTTGAGCCTCTCCTCCAGCGAGCCGAGCTTGAAGTAAGCGTAATACGCCGCTGGCAGGATTCTCATCAGCGAACCATTACCGTTGTCCCATTCTCCCCTACCACCAGCCTCAAGCGGCGGAACACCCCTAGCAATGCGCTCTATTGCCCTTGAGGTCGTGTTGCCCGGGTCAAATGCATAGCCCCTCGGTGTGAATTCACCTTCATAATACCAGCGAAGGAAGTTCTCTGCAATCCTTTCAATGGTGTAGCCTTCTGTCAGCGCTTGAGCGGTTGCCAGAGTCAACGAGGAGTCATCGCTCCACAAGCCGTCGAGCATTGGAATTTCTTTGGGTTTTGGGTAATCCAATTCCATTGCAAGCCTGCTGGTGAACTAGAAGGTCAGGCCAAAGGCATCTCCAACGAGGACTCCCCAGAGGCCGCCCTCAAGCCTTGAGCGGAGCACACTCACCACCCCTCAAGCTTGACATCATCAAAATCCCCGCTTTTCACTCTTTCTCCACTCGGTTCATGCGCCCACTCCCAGAGAACTGCCCTGCCGAACTTTGTATCAACCTCAACCGGCTTGTAGCCGGCATTTACCTCCATGCGATTGATTTCCTCGAATGTTTCCTCATCAACATCATAGACCTCAACCTTTCAGCTTTCCATTGCCTTTGACGGCGTAAGGGAGGACGTCAACGTAAAGGTCGTAGCCCTTAATCCAGTCCTCTCCAAGGAACTTGCTGTCTCTCAGATAGCCGTGCAGGGGCTTACCCTTCCTCAGGGTGCCGTAAACTGCTATCTTCATAATCACTCCCCCACAATCAGTTTGACTATTGCCGTCCTGTAATCGTTTATTACAACCCCACTCTTGGTGATTTTCAGGAGTTTTAAGTCCACGAGCCGTTTAACGGTCTCATTGAGCTCAACGTTTTCTCCGTTCAAAACCGCTCTGAGGACTTCTACGTCTTTACTATCAAGCATTGGCTCGATTCTCTTACCAATCTTGAGCAGCAAAGCACCGTCCCTGAAGATGTAAAGCTTCTTTTTCTCTATCTCTTCCCAGTCTTCGTTAGTGAGCCTTTTTGTTGCCACAAGGTATGCATACTCGTCTTTGGCTTTCACGTCCCTAAGTGAGACTTCGAAGTCCTCGTCAAGGAGTCTTGCGCGGGCCTTATGCGGTGGGTGGCGCTTCAGCAACCACATGCCCTTGCCCGGGTAATGACTGTATGCAAACAGGTACCTCCCATTGCTCATTAGAACGTTTAGTCTACCATAATCACTGAGCTCGCTCAAAAGCTGGTAGAGTTTGGTGAAGAGTTCCCTTATGGTTCTTATTCCCTCCAAGTTCTCCATTATGTAGCAGAATGCTACTTCAGAGTCCGTCGTCCCTAAGGGCTTGAAACGCTTAGGCAGTCTCTCAACACCGTGTAGCACTCCATTGTGGGCGAAAATCCACTCATCGTACTGTCCAATGCTCTTGATTCTCCTCACGAATGGATGAGTGTTCAGGTAGTTGATTTCACTGGTGGCAAATCTTACGTGGCTTACGATGATTTGGCTCCTTATGTTAAGCCTTGGAAGTGTGAGGGCAATCATGCTTTCGTAAGCAGGAATTGGCTGTTTTATCAGTGAGGCGGCCCTCTTTCCATTGGCGGCTTTTAGATACCAGCCAACGCCCCATCCATGTGGGTTAAATTCACCTTTCCTCACAAAGCCTCGCCACGTAAAGTTGACATCTACCTCTTTGTTTGCGTTAACGCCGAAGAGCTCGCACATATCCCATCCCTCAAGGCACTACTTTGTAAATCCTAATTGCTATCTCTTTGTTTCCGAATTTTGGGTCTCTCCTAAATCTGCAGATTACTATAGGCTCTGGGAAGTCTTCTTTTTCAGTAATCTTCTTCAATTGCCTGATGAAAGTTGGTGGCTTTCTAATCACATATTCTCGGGTAACTTTGAATCCAGTATTCTCCTTCAAGCTGATAAATGGTTCGTATCCATGAGTAGAGTTGCTGAGATAGTTGATCATATGCTCATCAGCAACATAGACGAAGTATCTCTCAATATTGCCCTGCTCTTTTCTAAAGAGGGCGAGCTTGAGAATATCGGCAAACACTGCTCCAGCATTGTCTGGTTTTGGTACTGCATTGTTACCAATCTTCTTCTGGAATTTCATCTCGAACGCTAAGGCTGGCCTGTCTTCTTTGGGAGATACAAACGTGTCGAGCTTTGCATACTTCTTGTTGGGGACTTCTGGATGCAGGTATTCAAGATAAACGTCGAGGGGATCTACTCCCCCAACAGTTGTCAATGCATAGAACATCATGTACCTAATCGTGTCCTCGCTTTCTTGGTAAATTTCCTCAAGCTCAGAGCGCTTCTCAGTTATTGCTTCGAGCCTCTCCTCTACAAGAGAAGCAAATTTCTCAAAAACACTGTACATTTTTCTGTCAAATTCATCAGGTGGGTATTCTCCGAGGTTTGCTGGTAGTTCTATGAGGCTGCTTTGGCTGGGGATCTCCGTTTCAACTTTGTCAGTGCTTTCTCTTATCTCTTCTGCTGTTATTCTGGCTATTTGGAATCCAAGTCTTCTCAGGTATCCCACAGCCTCTTGGGTAGTAAATTTTGAATGATTCAGAGGTTTACCGTTAGCGTATTTATTTGCCAAGGTTATCACGTACTTTGGTGGATACACTCGACCGTTATACACTAAAAGCTGCGTTCTGGGTTTTCTGTTTTCAGGAATTCCATTCTTCTCAATTTCCTCAATTGCTCTTAATACGTGTTCCTGAGAAATATTTCTAGGAATTGCCATTTACCTCCCCCCTAAACCTCCCAGCTTTCTCCATTCTCCAAGATAACGGCCTTTTCACCCCAGTTGGCCTCAAACCATCTCGGATTCTCAGTGTGGACTGGGATAATGTAATCAGGGTCAATTTCTCCAATAACCTCTCTCAGTTCTTCTCGGGAGATATGTCCGGAAGCGTGGAGTCCTTTCTCAAAGATTGGCTTTCCACTTTTGTCAACCTTAAAACCGTGAACTTCAAAGCCAAAGTACTGAAGCCAGTTCCACAATCGTAAAAAGCTGAACTCCTGCTCCTCTCCAAAGGCTTCGCTTGAGGAGTATATGTAAGTGCCGCCGTCGGGCATTACATCGAGCAGGTGGGGCATGTCGTAGAACGAGAAGCAGAGGATGTAGTTTTCCGGGTTTCTCCTGATCTCGAAGGGGGAGACGTAGTAGTCCGAGTAGTTGCCCCAGACCACAAGGGTTTCCCATTTTTGCTGGGTGGCCTTAAAGTTTCCATAGATTCTCAGGTTTTCAAGTCTATCAGCCCCATCAACCATCTTTAGGGCGTGTAGAAAGTAAGCGTCCTTGGCCGTTACCACGAGCTCTCTTCCGGTTTTCTCTGCAATTTTCTTGAAGGTTTCGAGTCTCTCAAAGTTCCTTGCCGAAAAGTCCGCTATTACAAGACCTTTGGCCTCCTCAACGATTTTTAGGGCGTTTTCATGAACTTCCCTCTCGGAGACGTTCTCGTGTTCTTCCCTGCCGACCCTCGTGCCTTCAGTAATCAGGACGCTGGCATTCTTTGCCGCCTTGATGAATTTCTTCGTTTCGTCCCCGTTTTTCCCGTGAAGCCTAAAATCTCCAGTATAAGCTAAACTGACGTCCCCTTCAACTATATAGGCTGTTGCACCGTAAATTGAGTGATCCACGGGGAAAGCCCTGACCTCAAAGCCCAGCCCCTCCTCCCCGAGGGTTTTAACCTCATTGGGGATTATTTTCTTTGTGGGTCTTATGGGATGAAACAGGAATTCGTCAAGCTGTTCCGCTTTCTCGGTGAGAATCACCTTCCTTGATGGATAATGGGCTTTTCTGTCCGCTTCGAGGATATATCCTTCCTCATCTTTGTTCTTTCTTACTTTGTAGTAGGGAATCTCCATTCCAAAATGGCCGCCGCTGGCAGCAGTATCGTTTAAGGCCTTGAGGATTGTGATTGTGGTTGGAGAACCCACTATCGGAATGTTCTCATCGAGAAGAGCGATATTGCCCACGTGGTCGAGGTGGGCGTGGCTTATTAGAACCGCATTGACCGGGACTTTTGGGTATTGGATAACTTCGCTCGTGAGATCTCTCGGAATTAAGTCGGCCCGATAAATGTTGAGCTTTGGTATTAATCCGAGGTGCCAGAGGTCGTAAATTCCCCTCGCGGTTCTTTCAGTTATGAATTCCTCGTAATAGCGGGAGTATTTGGCAAAGTTCATCCCAAAGTCCAAGAAAAGCCCGTTTCCGTTCTCCTCTATGTGAATTTTTGACCCGCCAATGGTATTGGCCCCGTCATAAATAACTACTTTCATGAAGGCACACCAATATACAACTTAGCAATTGCTATTAAATGGTTTTTGTGTTGAATCTTGACTTAATTGAAAATAAAATCCAAATAAAGTTTGCACAAAATTTTGAGTAATTCACCCGTTTGGAAATTCACAAATACAAGGTAAGAAGGGGCCTTAAAGCCCCAGAATCTCCTTAGCGGCCTGGACACCGAGGTCGAAGGCCTTCATGTTCATCTCGACGGCCTTTGGCGGGACGCTGAGCCTTATGACATCTCTAACGTGCTCCGCGTCAAGCGGGAACTCCGGAATCTGGGTCAGGGCACCGATGAGGACGGTGTTAGTAGTTACGACGTGGCCGGCCTTTATGGCGAGCTCCTCGGCGTTGAAGCCTATCCACTTGGCCTTGAAGTCCTCCTCGACTATCTTCCTGATTTCTTCGAGCTCGGGGTAGCGGGCCTTGCCCATCGAGACCTGGACCGGGACGATGGGCTTGGTGTTCACGACGACCATTCCGCCCTCCTTGAGGTAGTTGATGTAGCGGAGCGCCTCGACAGGCTCAAAAGCGAGGATAACGTCGCCCTTTCCTTCAGGAACCATCGAGCCGTAGACTTCCTCACCGAAGCGGACGTAAGAGACGACGCTACCAAAGCGCTGGCTCATGCCGTGAACTTCACCCATCCTGACCTTGTGGCCGGCGTGAAGGGCGGCCCAACCGAGGATGTTTGCGGCCGTAAGGACACCCTGGCCGCCGACACCGGTGATGACAATGTTATACTCCTTCATTCTTCTCCCCCCTCTACGGGCTTAAAGGCTCCAAACGGACAGATCTGAGCACAGCCTCCACAGCCCCAGCACATGCTCGGCTCTATTCTCGCCTGCTTCTTCTCCTCGTCCCAGTAGATTGCCGGACAGCCGTAGGCGTTGATACATATCTTACAGCCGGTACACTTCTCCTCGTCCACGTAGTAGATTGGCCACTTCTCTCCCTTCCTTCTCATCTGGCCTATCCTGTAGAGGGCACAGATCTGCCTCGCGACGACGACGCTGACGCCATCAACCTCAAGGGCCTTCTTTATGGTCTCGTAGGTGGCCTTTATGTCGTATGGGTCGACGACGGCAACGAAGTCGGCACCCATCGCCTTGGCGACGTCCTCTATTGGTATCCTCCTACCCTCACCGTGCGGAGTCTGGCCGGTGCTCGGGTTGGGCTGGTCGCCGGTCATTGCCGTCACGAGGTTGTCGAGGACGACGACGAGCACGTTGGAGCGGTTGTAGATGGCGTTGGCCAGGGCAGGAAGTCCGGTGTGGTAGAAGGTCGAGTCACCGATGGTAGCAACGATGACCTTCTTCTCCTTGCCGGTCTTCCTCTCTTCCTCGGCGAGGCTTCCGTTGAGGGCAACGCTGAGGCCGTGGGCGATGCCTATTGAAGCACCCATTGCGACGGTGGTGTCAACGGCGTTGAGCGGCGGCAGGAGACCGAGGGTGTAACAGCCTATGTCGCTGGGGTAGATGCCCTTTGAGTGGGTGGCCTTCTTTATGGCGAAGAAGCTGTTCCTGTGAGGACAGGCCGGACAGAGGCTCGGTGGCCTCGGCGGGACTATCTCAAGCGCCTTCTTGTACTTTGCGTCAAGCTCCTCGTAGTTGACCGGTGTGGGGATACCGAGGAACTTGGCTATGGCCTCGACGGCCCTCCTCGTGGTCATCTCGTAGACCCTCGGCACGAGGTCCTTTCCGTGGATTGGAATTCTGATGCCCCTGTCGTAGGCCCAGGTCTTGACCTGCTCCTCGACGACCGGCTCAAGTTCCTCGACGATGAGAACCTTCTCAATGCCGTCGAAGAACTTCTCAAGGAGCCCGTACGGGACGGGGAACGGCGTTCCGAGCTTGAGAACCTTGACGTCCTCAACACCGAGCCAGTGGAGGGCTTCCTTGACGTAGGCGTAGCTGAGGCCGGGGGCGATTATACCGACCTTGGCATCTTCCTTGCCCTCTATCCAGTTGAACGGGCAGTCGTTGAGCTCCTCGCGTATCTTCTCTATCTTCTCGAGTATTATCGGGTGGAACTTCCTGGCGTTGGCCGGGACGTCCACGAACCTGCTCGGGTCCTTCTTGAAGTTGCCGAACTTCCTCTTGCCGGTCTTTATTTCCTCCGGGAGTTCCCCAAGGATGACGTCACCGCGGGCGTGGGAAGTCCTTGTCGTTGTCCTAAGGATGACAAAGTGCTTGAACTTCTCGCTGAGCTCGAAGGCGTACTTCGTCATCTCCTTGGCCTCGTGCGGGTCGGAGGGCTCAAGAACCGGGACGTTGGCGAACTTCGCGTAAACACGCGTATCCTGCTCGTTCTGGCTGCTCCACATGCTCGGGTCGTCGGCGACCATTATGACAAAGCCGCCCTCGACGCCCATTCCGACGGCGCTCATGAAGGTATCTGCCGCGACGTTCAGTCCGACGTGCTTCATTGCCGTCATGGCCCTGAGGCCGCTCCAGGCCGCGGCAAGGGCAGTCTCAAAGGCGACCTTCTCGTTGGTGGAGTACTCCATGTAAACGCCCGCCTTCTTTGCCACGATGGCCATCGTGTCAGTGAGCTCCGAGCTCGGGGTTCCGGGGTAGGCGGCGTAAACCGCTATGTTCGCCTCCAGAGCACCGCGTGCTATGGCCTGGTTGCCGAGGAGGAGAACCTTCTCCCCCGGCTTGTCCCACAACACCATGTCTGTAACCTTCGCCATCAAACAACACCTCCATTGCCAGTCGTAATAAATCGAAACTCCCTTATCTCCCTCAAGATGTCGTGCGGGTCATTCTCAGCCGTGCCCAGCATATCCTTCATACGCTCATAGACTTCCCTAACGGTAATGGGAGAAGTAGAGGGAAATTCAGCTTTCTGCCTCGGGGTTGTCCTCATCTCACTCCTCCTCCAAAACGCCGGCGTTCCTCGCCTGCTGGACGAGGGCATAAGCGCCAGCGGCGACATCTTCCGGCCTCTCGTAGCTCGGAATCCCGTTTGCCTCAAGGAGCTCCTTAGCCTTCTCACTCACGTAGCCGGCCATGAAGAGGCCGAGAACCGGCTTTCCGTTGTTGACTTCCTTAACTGCCCTGATGATGCCCTCCGCGTGCTCGGTTGGCGTCATGCCCGCGAAGGTCGGAACGACACATATTGCGATGAGCATGTCCACGTTCGGGTCTTCGAGGAGGGCCTTCGCGGTCCTGTAGTAGTCCTCACCGCGGGCGCTCGCTATCATGTCAACCGGGTTCTTCACGGCTGCCATCGGCGGAAGGAACGAGCGGAGCTTCTCTATCGTCTTCTCCTCAAGGTTCGCCAGCTTCAGTCCGCGCTTGTCTATCTCGTCCGCGGTCAGAACTCCCGGCCCACCGGCGTTGGTCATTATCGCGACGCGCTTTCCTTTTGGCAATGGCTGGGTAAAGGCCCTCGCCATGCTGAGCATGTCGTCTATTGTCTCGGCCACGAGGACGCCGCTCTGCTTGAAGGCAGCTTCATAAATCTTCCAGCTTCCGGCTAAAGAACCCGTGTGGCTCGAAGCGGCCCTCGCACCGCTCTCGCTTTTTCCTGCCTTGAGGGCTATGACGGGCTTCCTCTTAGTAACGCGCTTGGCTATTTCTATGAACTTCCTTCCGTCCCTTACTCCCTCGATGTAGAGGGCGATGGCCTTGTCCTCCTCGGTGTCGGCTAGATACTCCATCAGCTCAGCGAAGTCGAGGTCGGCCATGTTTCCGACGCTGATGAACTTGGAGAAGCCTATTCCTTCCTTGACGGTCTTGTAGACGATTCCGGCTCCCAAAGCACCGCTCTGGCTCACGAATGCTATGCTCCCCTTCTTGGCGTCCATTATGAATGTCGCGTTCATGTCGTTGTGTGTGTTCATTACGCCGACACAGTTGGGCCCGATGAGCCTCATGCCGTAGCTGTGCGCTATCTCGACAAGCTCGCGCTCTTCCTTCTTGCCCTCTTCACCGGTCTCACCGAAGCCGGCAGTTATAATGACGGCCCCTTTGACGCCCTTTTCGCCGCAGTCGATTATCGCCTGCTTCACGAACCTCTTCGGGACGACGATTATGGCGAGGTCAACTTCGTCCGGGATGTCCCTGACGTTCTTGTATGCTTTGACGCCCTGAACGGTCTCGTCCTTGACGTTGACGGGGTAAACCCTGCCGTCCTTGTACTTCTTGAGGTTCTTAAAGACTTCATAGCCGAGCTTCATGGGGTCGTTGGATGCTCCAATGACGGCTATAGCCTTCGGTTTGAAGAAGTAGTCCAGGTTCATGGTCTCACCGTTAAAATCTCCGGTGAATCGTATATAAGCTTTCCCAAAAAGGACAGCGTGATGAATATGGGCACTAAAGTGAAAAAACAGGGCCTCAATGGGCCAAAGAGAGCATTAATGGATAAAAAATAAAACTCAGGCGGTGGAGACGGTTTCTTTGGGCTTCAGGGCGTAAGTCGCTATCACTGCGACCACAGCGGTCACTATGAACGTCATCAGCCTCGCTGAGACAACCTCTTCAAGTCCCGAGCTTATCCAGAAGATTGTGAACAGCAGACCAGCGACGATAGTCGGCGGGACGGCCCTCCCGTGGAATCTCTTCCAGAACAGCGTCAGTATGACTATCACGGAGAAAGTGTCACCTATACCCGCCCATGTGTAGCCAACAATGGTGTAGATAAGGTTCGACGGCACCAGGTACGCGGTAATCAGTGCTATAATGCCCAGGACAATCGTGGTAATTCTTGAGAGCATGAGGCCCCTCTTCGGGTCAAAGCCCTCCTTGTAAACGAAGGGCTTGAGCAAGTTCTCGGAAAGCTCGGTGGCGGAGAGTATAAGCAGTGAATCCGCGGTCGAGAGCATGGCCGCTATGGCGCCGGTTATGAACACCGCCGCGAGGAAGGGCGGGAACAGCCTCAGCATGACTTCTGGCATGACAGATTCCTGGTCTGCAAGGCCGGTGGGGCCGAAGATTGCTATTCCAATCCACCCGATTAGAAGGGCGCCGATGTAGGCGAGTATGGTCCAGGTGACTCCGACGTTCCTAGCGAGTTTGGCGTTCTCTTCGTCCTTGATGGCCATGAACCTAATGCTGAGCTGGGGCATTCCGCCGAGATACCCAAAGAACCAGGAGAACTCGGCTATGACAAAGACGATCGCCGCACTGCCTGCAAGACCGCCGAGAATCGTTGAGTACTCCGGCCCCGCCATCTTTAGGGCGCTGGATACCGAGTGGGCAAAGACGTCCGGGTTGTTGGCTATGTAGATGAGACCGACGATCGGCGCTATCGTCAGGGTGAGTATCATGACTATCGCCTGAACCGTGTCGGTGTAGGCGACGCTCTTAAGGCCCCCAAGAACAGTGTAGGGCAGGATTATCGCCGCAGTTATCAGCATTCCGACCTTTGGGTCTATGCCAAAGAGTGCGTTCAGGGTCTTTCCTCCGCCGAGGAACTGGGCACCCACGTAGAAGAAAAAGAAGAACACCACCGTAATACTGCCGAGAATTCTTATCCACTTCCCCGCATCGGAGTGGCGCTTGGCAATGTAGTCAATGAAGGTCGTCGCGTCGTACTTCTCGGCCTCTCTCCTGAGTTTTCCTGCAAAGACCACCCAGGCAACGATGATACCTGCCACACACCCAACCGCGACCCAAATCGCCGAGAGGCCCGCGGCATAGGCAAAGCCTGGAAGACCCAGAAGAGCCCACGCTGACTCGCCGGTGGCACGCTCTGAGAGGGCCGCCACCCAGCCAGGAAGCTGTCTGCCCGCGATGGCGAAGTCCTTGCCGCTCTTCGCCTTCCTCCCCTGGTAAACTCCAAGCCCTATCAAAAACGAAAGGTACAGAACCAGGACAGTCAGTATTTGAGTCTGGCCCTCCACGATTATCACCAAAATATGTTAAATAATGTTCATGTTTATAAGCTTAACTATTTTTGTACAATGATGTATATATATGGCATGACGTACTTATAAGTTCGGCAGAAACACGCTCTCTTGGACACCCCCGAAAGGTTTAAGTAAGCTCTGGTTATTTTATCTTCGGAGGTGATGGCCAATGGTGAAGGTGAAGTTCCTCGGACATGCTGCCTTTCTGATTGAGGGAAGCAAGAAAATCCTGATAGACCCGTTCCTGACCGGAAACCCGAAGGCGGCGGCCAAGCCGGAGGAGCTTGAAGCAGACCTCATACTCGTAACCCACGCTCACGGTGACCACATAGGAGATGCGATTGAAATCGCCAAGAGGACCGGCGCGAAGATAGTTGCGATGTACGACATAGCCAACTACATAAGCGAAAAGGCGCCCGGTGTTGAAGTCGTCGGCATGAACTACGGCCCGACTGAGGTTGACGGAGTCGGCATCGTCCAGGTTCCGGCCTGGCACTCCAGCAGCGACGGGAAGTACAGCATTGGAAACCCCTGCGGCTACATCGTTAAGCTCGACGGAAAGACAATATACCACGCCGGAGACACGTTCGTGTTCCTCGACATGGGCCTCTTCGCCGAGCTCTACGGCCCAATTGACGTTGCCCTGCTCCCGATAGGGGGCCACTTCACAATGGGCGTTAAGGAGGCTGCCAAGGCCGTCGAGCTCCTTAAACCGAAGAAGGTCGTCCCGATGCACTACAACACCTGGCCCCCGATTGCGACCGACCCTGAGGAGTTTAAGAAGCTCGTTGGGGACAGGGCGGAGGTCGTTGTCCTCCAGCCGGGCGAGGAGCTTGAGCTTTGAAAAACCTTTTAAGAGCCTCCTTTTATCTTCTTCCCGGTGGTGAAATGGACAGAAGGGCAGGGTTTTTTATCCTTGCAGTGGCTCTAGTGCTCCTGACACCTCAGGTTCAGCCTGTCTTTGCCCAGACTTCCGGAGAAAGTCCGCCTTACGACCTGATAATCGTGAGAAATGACAACCTGATTGATTACATAATCGCGCTCCCCTATTCAACCCTTCTGGGGGTACCAATCCTTCCCGTTGATCCTAACGAGCTTGACGCCGCGACTATTGCCCAGCTCCAGAGCTACTACCAGTTCGGCTGGTACAAAGTGCTCGTCATAGGGGATTACCAGGCGATTAGCCAGAAGGTTCAGGAGCAGCTAATCAGTATCGGGTTTCAAGTCACAAGGATAGGCGGTGCAACGAGGGTAGATACATCGGTCAAGCTCGCAGAGGAGTTCTATCCTGAGGGTGCTAACACAGTGTTACTCGCCAGCGCCAGCGATTACGGCTCGGCCCTGGCGGCCGCGAGGTGGTCTATGAACTACAAAGATCCCCTACTCCTTACGAACCCTGAAAACCTATCCCCCTCCGTTGTCGATGCCCTCAAAAAGCTTAATCCGGATTTGATTGTCCTCATAGGTGCTGGTATGAACAAGAACATCGAGCTTGAACTCCAAAACCTCGGCTATGAAACGTACTGGGTCAAGGAACACATTAAGATAACGGTTTCCTCAACCACTCCTCCTGCCAAGACAAACTGGGCAGTTGTTGTTGGTGCGGTAGCTCTGACCCTGGCCGTGGCGATTCCCGCCTCTCTCTACTACGCCAAGAAGAAGTGGTCAGCCAACAAAGTCCCCATTGAGGTCTTAACGGAGAAAGAGCGCATAGTTGTCAAGGCAATCCTCGACCAGGGCGGAAGCGTGAAGCAGGAGGACTTACCGGAGCTTACTGGCTACTCGAGGCCGACGATAAGCAGGATAATCCAGGAGCTGGAGAAGAAACAGCTCGTCGAGAGGGAGAAGATTGGCAAGACGTTCATTGTGAGGCTCACGAAGGAAATCATAATGCGCGAGTAGCGGTCGGCTAAGCCCTCCGCTCATCACCATTTTTCAGGGTCCTGGCTGTTTCTTCATCCCGCAAGAAAAGGGAAGAGAAATCACTTGCGGAAGAGATGGCCGTGTGCCCTGTTCACGTGCCTCGTGAAGGCCTTTGCATCCTTGAAGACCATTCCGCACCTCGGACAGCGGAAGAGTATTTCTCCGTCCCTGTCCTTAATCTTGATGGCCTTCAACACCGCCATCTCCTCCACCCCCAAGCGGAGTTCCAGCTCTGGCTTTTAAACTTTGCTAAACCCATATCCGGTTGCCCTTGACCTTGAGGTAGCCGAGCGTCTGGAGAACCTTCAGGAAGTCCTCTATAGCGTCCTCGTCGTAGTATATGTTCACCCTTTCGTTCTTGCCCTCGATGGTTATCGGCTCAAGCTCCATCACGGCCTCTATGAGCTCGTTCTTTCGTTTGTACTTTTCCGCCAGCTCCAGAATCCTTCCTGCCAGCACCGAGCGGGCTATTCCGTCGAACATGGCATCAACGTAGCTCTCCTCCGTGGCGTAGTCCTCCGCGATATCGAGGGCGGCCTCTATGAGCTCCCTCTCGACCTCAAGGACTTCGACGTAGTAGCGCTTTTCGAGCGTGTACTCCGTTACGAGGGTGGCGTTGAGCCCTTTTTCAAGCTCCTCGATCTCGTCGCCTATCTCCTCCGCCGGGAAGCGCAGTTCAATATTCAGTGCATCGAGAGGCACCTTCTCCTTCAGCAAGAACCCGTCGTCGGTTTCCTCAACGGCCCCGGCTTCAACCAGGGCACTTATAACTGAGAGCTTTGCCAAATCGGGCTCCTCAAAGAGAGTGTTCAGCTCTCGGACTTCTCCGGGCTCCCAGTCCCCAATAAGCTCGTCGTAGGCCAGCTTGACGGCTTCAATCTTCTCCCCTATTGCCGGGACTTCTGAAGCCACGCTGACGAGTTCAGCGTATGTGCCCCTAACGACAAAATAGTGCTCGATTTCCGCGGTGGTCTCTTCTTTTGGTCTGTTCATTATTCCCGCCCTGCTCAGTTCGCGCGAGAGGGCGTTCATGTCCTCCTTTGTTAAAACCTCAAACCTCATGGACTTCCCCTCCAATGAGCGCCATTCCATTATTATAACCTTTCCCCTCTTCGAGCAGGGACTCCAGCATGGCCCTCACGGGTTTGTTGTGCACCCTCTCCAGTGTTTCGGAGACCTCGCTTTCGAGCCCCTCATCAAACCTCGCGTAGAGGAGCAGGGAGTACGCTATGAGCTTCGGGTCTCCCTCGCCGAGCCTCTCGATAGCACCGGCGAGTGCAGGGTTTTCCAGGAGTTCCTCGGCGATGGCCTCGATGGCCCTTTTGTCGCCGTCTGCCACGGCCTCCCTTAGGGGTTCGTAGAAGGTCTTGAGGGCCAGCCTTGCCATTCTCCCCCTCTCCGCCAGGTCTTTGCCGGGCTCTTCCTCCTGGCCTTTCGTCAGGACATAGTAGGCGAGGGGCACGCCGAACGCTATGATTATCAGCGCGTAGAGGCCTGTAGGTATCTTTACCCCGGAGGGTGCCCTCTTTGAGATTATCGCCAGGGCAACGAAGCCGATGACGAACCACAGGAGCATTCCTGCGAGGTAGTAGGGTGAGTAGTCCCTTACCTTCGGGCCCTTTGCCCTTGCGCCGAGCTCCTCTAACCTCTTCAGACCCTCTTCCGCTATCTCTATCTCGGCCTGGAGGCGGCGTATCCGCCTGTCAATCTCGTTGAGGATTGCGTCCTTCCCCATGTCCTCCACCGGGTGATGTGAATGTGACCATAAAGTATGTTGGCATAAGGGCTTAATTAGCTTTCACCTCCAGCGGTTAGGTGGTAGAAGGCGAGGGCCCCGGCTATCGCGTAGGCGTACTGGGTTATGAACTTGTAGAGAAACGCCGTGACGATGGCCGCCGGGCTGTCCCCGATTGCTATGGTAATCCCGAGCTCGTTCGCCCCTATCCCTCCGGGGGTTCCGAGGACTCCGCCGAGGAAGTTGGAGTAAAGTATAGCCTCAAGGAATTTGGGGTAGTCCCCCTCAGCCCCCACGGCCTTCGCGGTCATGTATAGTGTAATCGAGTTCGTGGCTATCAGGAGAATTCCAACCACTATTCCCAGAAGGACGGTTTTAATGTTGCCCCTTGCCCTGTGCCAGCCGGAGTACATCTCATCGAGGGTGTGACGCTTTTTAATGGCGCGGAACAGTGGGTAGAGGAAGTGGTACACGGTTTTGTCAAAGACTATTGCTACGCCCAGTGCAGCCGCGAGGAGCAGGGCCATAGTGTTCTTTCCAATGAGTGCGATTAGAATTAGGCCCGCTAGAAACTCCGTGGCTATTGCGAGCAGGCCGACGCCCATCGTGTACCAGTAGTCCGTCCCGAGGAGCCGGACTTTGACCAAGACGCCGACGGCGCTGTTGAGTGAGAACCCCAGGTAAGTCCCGGCGAGCGTCGCCAGGAGGGTCTTCCTGAACGAGACACCGGTGGAGTGGCGGACGTAGATATACCAAAGGATGGTATAGAGCAGGTACCCCACCAGGCCCGAGGCAACTGCCAGAAGGAAGTATGGGGAGAAAAACAGAGAGGCGCTCAGGTCTACTGCCGAGGCTTCCCTGTAGACCTTGTGGAGCAGGTACGCCGTTATGCCCGCTGTCAGGAGGAGCGTTGCGGGCTTTCTCCACTTCACGCCCTTCACTCCTTTTCAAGGAGTTCCCTGACGTATTTGGGCATCTGGAAGAGCGTCTCGTGCCTCTCAGGGTCGTAGTAGTAGAGCTTCTCCGGGGCCCTGCTCACGTCGACGCGGGTGAAGTCTATGTCTCCTTTGACACCCACGAGGAAGCTCCACGGTGAGGCGTAGCCTATCACCGGGAAGCTGAAGTAGTAGACCTTGTCGAAGACCTTCTTCATGGCCTTATAGGCGTCGAGGAGCTCGTTGGTGAAGAGGTAGACGCTCCCGGCCTGGGTGATGTAGAGGCCCTTCTCGTTGAGCTTCTCGTAGGCCGTTCTGTAGAACTCCTCACTGAACAGGAGCTTTGCCGGGCCAACGGGGTCTGTTGAATCAACGATTATGACGTCGAAGCGCTCTTCCGTGTTTTTCAGGTACTCAACTCCGTCTCCGATTATCAGCTTCGCCCTCTCTTCCTCTCCCTTGATTAGCCGGTCGAGGAGGTCTTTTGCAACGTCGAGATACAGGTACGATGCCTCGACGACTCCCTCATCAATCTCAACCATTATGGCTTTTTCGACGGTTTTGTGCTTCAGGACCTCTCTTAAGGTTCCCCCATCGCCACCTCCAATCACTAAAACCCTCCTCGGGTTGGGGTGTGCGAGCATTACCGGGTGGACGAGCACCTCGTGGTAGCTCTCCTCACCGACCTCCACGAGCTGGACTGTCCCATCGAGAACAAGGAGTTTGCCGAACCCTTCGGTCTCGTAGAGCTCAAGCCTTTGGTATTTCGTCTGAGTCTCGAAGAGTCTCCTCGTAACTTTGAAGCCGACACCATAGCCTCTCGGATACCACTCAATAAAGGCTCTCTCCTCTTCACTGTACGGCATGAACCTCACCAGAGCTTAGCTCTCTTTTTGAGTTTTAAACCTATGGGTTCCTTCACGATAAAGTTATTAAGTCCTCGGAAGAGTCTAGGACATTATGGAGGCGGAACTGAGGAAGCTTTTGGCGCGGAAGATTTCTGAGCTCTGGACTGAAATCAGCGGGGAAAGTGCGCCCGGCATCCCTCATCTCGTTGGAGAGATTAGTGGTGGTAATGAGATTAGAGTTGACGTAGACGTTGTTTTATTTGAAGACTATCACCTTGAGCGCTTCATTGACGATGGTACTCTTTTCTTCATACTGCCTGCCGATGAAAAAAGTCCCAGGGCCCTTTTTATTTCACTCTGGCGCTTTCTCCAGGGCAAGGGAACTCCAAAGCTTCTCCTTCCCGGAGCTAGGCTTGAAGGCCCGCTGAGGAATACCTTGGAGAAACTTGGTTTTGATGTTCTCTGGATGACGGGGGATTCGGTTGTTGATGTGTGGGCAACCAAAGGACACGTTCGTTATGAGATGAGGTTCCAGAGAGCTGGCGACAACGAGTTCACGCTGGTTGAAAAGAAAAGGGTTCAGTAGGGGAACATGACCACAACGGCCACCGCCGCGGCCGGCTTGTCCTTGACGGTTATCTCGGCGCTGGCGGCCTTAAACTCGGCCAGCTCCCAGCCCCTCTTGGCGAAGCCTTCCTCGACCATCTTCCTGACGATTCTCTCGGCCTCCTCCTTCGTGCAGTAGCCGGCGTACTCGTAGATTAAGCCACCTTCGTTGTTCTTGCTTATCCCGACTCCAAGGGCAGCGCTGATGGTCATTCCCGGCTCGTCGCTCTCGATGTGCGCGTAGACCGTCGGCAGGAGCATTCCAATTGGGACGTCGTGCACCTTATCTATCCACTCGATGTGTGCCGGGATGACACTGCTGAGCTTGACGAGGTTCACGTTGCCTATACCGAGCTTGAGGAGTGCGTTGTCAAAGGCGTTAAGCTTTGTCCCGCCCTCAGCGGCGGCCGCTCCTATGAAAGCCCTCTTTGGAGTAGTCCAGCTCATTCTCACCACCCTCAAATTCTGTCGCTCACTCCACACGCTTTGCAATTGGCTTATAAACCTTGCCCAAAAAATTTTGGGAGTTTTGTACGGCGACGGAGAGCAGTTTGGTGCCCAATCGAGCCCAGTGGCCCAAAACGAAAAGCTGCCAGACTTTTGGGGGACCTAATCCTCAGTTTTACACCTTAACGTTCAAGAAAGGTTTAAATGCCCAAACTTGCTACTGTGGACGGTGATGTTCATGATTGAAGTCGGGGAATACAAGGTTAAGGAGGGGCTCTACTACACGAAGGACCACGAGTGGGTCCAGATCCTTGAGGACGGAACCGTCCTCGTCGGAATCAGCGACTACGCCCAGAAGGAGCTCGGCGACCTTGCTTACGTCGAGCTCCCTGAGGTCGGGAAGGAGGTAAACAAGGGCGACGTCCTCTGCGAGCTGGAGAGCGTCAAGGCCGTCAGCGAGGTCTACGCCCCGGTCAGCGGGGAGGTCGTTGAGGTCAACGAGGAGCTCGAGGACTCACCGGAGCTCCTCAACGAAGACCCCTACGAGCACTGGATTGCCAAGCTCAAGCCGACTAACCTTGAAGAGGAGCTCAAGGAGCTCATGGACGCCCAGGCCTACGCAAAGTATCTGGAGAGCCTTTGAGCGCCCTCCTTTTCTCTTCCTCAGGAAGCTTTAAGTATTTTACAGCCCTATTCTCTTCGGTGGTCCCCATGAAAGTTCTGAAGGAGTGGGATGTTAAGGTTAAGCTTGTTAAGACAAAACGCGGTGCCCTTCTCCACATAATTGAGCTCGAGCCCGGGCACTTCTACCTCGAACAGAACCCGCTGAAAGACTCGAAGTACGGCGTCGCCTACAGGAAGATAAAGGAGCACTTCCCCGAGTTCTACATGTTCTGGGAGATAAAGAACAACCGCTACACAGGAAAGCTCCTCGCGGGTGCGTTCCTTGAGAAGAAGGAGATAGACGAGTTCATAACCCTGCTCGCACAGACAGAGGACTTCAAGAAGTTCGAGGAAATCCTTGAGGAAATTGAGGAGCTTGAAGAGGAGTGAGCTCGGCCCTTGGTTCTCATCATTTTTGCCGTGTAAGTCACGGACTCAGATACCCTAGAGGTCGTCATCGCTCGCTTCTCTTCAAGAAATGGAAGATAAAAGCCTAACGGCTCGGACAGTATACCCCACATCATCCTTCAGCTACCGTGAGGCTCCTCATCGCCACTTTTCTCTCTGAGATGGCTCTTAAAAGGCTACTCCTCCAGCGAGGACAGGACTTCCTCATAGGCCTTCTCAATTTTGCTCGCCACGACCTTCCATGAATATTTCTCCTCGACGGCCCGTCTTCCTGCCTCTCCCAGCTTCCTTGCGAATTCCTCATTGGAGAGAATGTCCACGATGGCCTTCGCCAGCTCCGCCTCGTCCCCAGGGGAAACGAGAATACCGCTCCCGCTTTCCTTGATTACCTCGGGAATTCCCCCGACGGTGGTCGCGACAACAGGGACTCCCGACGCCATTGCCTCAAGAACCACTATTCCAAAGGCTTCGGCTGTTATGGATGGGAGCACGAAGACATCTGCTGAAGCGTAGAGCTTTGGTAGGAGCTTACTTGGAACATAGCCCATGAACCTGACCCTGTCCTCGATCCCAAGGAACTTGGCCTGCGCCTTCAGGATAGGCAGCATCTCTCCGGAACCTACCATGACGAGAATGGCGTTGTCAACTTCTTTCAAGACCCTCTGAAAGGCGTTGAGGAGGACGTGAGCCCCTTTTCTCGGCGACATCCTGCTGACGTAGAGGACAACGCGCCCCTCGATGCTGAGCTCCTCCTTGACTTTTTCCTTCTCCCCCTCGCTAATGGGTCTGAAGACCTCGTCGTCAACGCCGTTCGGGATTATCTCGACAGGGGAGTCCGTGAAGTGCTCTATGAACGCTTTTGCTGCCTTGCTGACGGCTATTATCCTGTGGGGAAAGCCCAGATAGTGGCTGAAGAGGGGGAATGTCAGCCCGAGGGCCTTCCAGAGGGAGGACTCGTGGGAGAGCGATATGCTGTGCGTCGTCAGGAGCGTGGCCTTTCCGAGGTTTCTGCCGGCTTTTGCGGCTTTGAGAGACAGTGGCGTGAACGCGTGGTGGGAATGAATCACGTCAAAATCTTTCAGGTACTCGCCGAGCTCCCTGTTGGATTTCAAGCTGTAGGTAAGGTTTATACCCAGAATTGGGCTCATAGTCCCGGGAATCTTTCTCAGCTCGATTCCTCTCTCTTCGAGTTCTTTCTCCTTCCCGGTTTCGAGGTCGTTGGTCACGATTGCGACATCATGGCCCCTCCTTTTCAGATGTATCGCAAGATGGTGCATGTGGCTCGCAACTCCTCCGACCTTCGGGTAGTACCAGTCGCTCACGAGCGCTATCCTCATGACCTACCCCCCACCGCCCTGTAGAACTCGACCGCTCCGACAAGCGACCAGAGGTACTGATAGATGAACTTGTACGTGAAGGCAACGAGGGAGCTCTTCGTTGACGAGCCGAGGGCGAGGGTTATGCCGAGCTCGTTTGCGCCTATCCCCGATGGGATACCGCTCAGGCTCGCGAAAAGCGTGCTGAGTACAAAGGCCTTGAAGGCATCCAGCAGGCCAACAGAAAGCCCGAAGGCCCTACCAACGGCGATTATTCCAGCAACCTGCAGGAGCACCGCGAGCACAGAGAGGAGAAGTGACAGCGTGAAGGTCGTCGGGTCTCTCCTGGAGCGTCTCCACCCAGAATACGTCCTCTCAAGGTAGTTTCCAAGCCGTTCGGCGAGCTTGGGGCTGAGTGGTCGGATTACGGCAATCCCCCTGTTGAGGAGTGCGTAGACCCCTCTATCGTAGAACAGGATTAGGAAGAGAACCCCAAGCAGAAAAATACCCCACTTGGTGGCGCCGAACACGAGCAGGGAGATACCGGCGATGATTAGAACCTCCAGGGAAATCCCGAAGGCGAGGGCGGACAATGCTTTGAAGTAGTCCCCTCCGACGAGCTTCACCTTGGCAACGTGCCCCACACTCGGGGGGAGGAAGGCCATCATGTAGAAACCGCTCAGAATCGCGGTAAAGGTTTTCCTGAAGCTCGTCTCTTGGAGCTTCCTGAGGACGATGTACCACCTCAGAGTTGAGACAAGTATAGCCAAAAACGCCATTCCCAAGGCCAGGAGGAGAAACCTCGGGTCTGCCGTTGAGATGGCCTCCTTTAGCTCCTTAACGTCGATTGTATGGGCAATGTAGCCTAAGGAAAACAGGAGGGCGAGGACTGAAAGGAGGGTTCTTTTCTTCATAACGCCGTCCCTCCAGCCGCTAAAACTGCCCCGACCATAGCCATGTCGAAGATGCGGTAGACCGTCCTCTGGTTGATCCCCAGCCCGCGCCCAGCGAACATCAGGGAGGACGCGATTATCAGGTGGGGCTTGAGGGTGTACAGAGTTACCGCGATAGCGAGGACTGAGAAAACCTCCACGAGGAGCTCGCTCCTCCCTTTCCCGATGACTATCGGGGTTGTCCTGAGTCCGGCCCTTAGGTCGCTCTCGTAGTCCGAGATGTGATTCCTCAGCTCGAGGGCGAAGGAGTAGAGGGTTATCCCTGTGGCTATCAGGATTTCCGCCTCTGAAAGGCTCCCATCGATGAGCGCCCCGTAGATGAAGGGCAGGCCCCCGAAGAACAGCCCGTGAGACAGCACGTCAACTATGGGCCTCGCTTTAAGCCTCGGTGGGGCCGAATAGAGTGTGGCGAGGATTAGCATTGCAACGTAAACCGCAAACGCGGTTCCATTTGTGGTCAGTGCAAGCCCGAGCCCCGTCACCGCGAGCAGAGCAGATATCGCCAGCCCTTCTCTAAACGACAGTTCTCCGGAGGCTATGGGGTTCTTCTTAACCTTCACTGGATTTTTGGAATCCGTATCAACGTCGAAGCAGTTGTTTATTGAGAAAGCGTACCACACGAAGAGGATTCCAGCCAAAAAGGCCCTAGTTAACTTTTCTATTTCGGTATTGTTCCAGTTCATCAGAAGGGCGAACCCAATCAGTGCTATGTAGGCCCTCCCCTCCAGTGGCCGGAGGTTTCTAACAACGGCTGAAATCGATGTCATCACTACCACCGCTCACCCTTTGAAGAAAGCGTTATAAACCTTTTCACTAACTGGGGGATAGGTATGAAGGAAAATCTTCAGGGGGTTGCCGATGGAGGATGTGCTCCGTGCCCTCTCGAAAAGCCTGAAGGCCTTTGAACTCGGTGAGTCTGAGATAAAAATCTACTCCCTCCTTCAGCGGGAGTCACTGACGCCGAGGCAGATTGCGAAAACCCTCGGCTTGTCCGAGAGAATCGTCAGGGAAAAGCTGAAGCACCTCCTTGAGCTGGGCCTCGTCGAGAGAACCCTCGTGAACAGGGGTTGGCTGGGTTACGTTTACTACGCCAAGGCCCCCGGGGAGGCCCTCCGGGCGCTCTTCAGCAGGCTGGAGTCCACGCTGAAGGCCATAGAAAAGGAGGGCGAGCTGAAGCTGAAGGGTTAAACCTCATGCAACTTCCTTCTCCAAGCTTTAGAACATCAAAACCCTTATAACTCCTGCCCCGGTAGTTAACTACTGGGGTGGTAGTTCTGTACTTTGACACGAGACCAAAGAGAAAGCGTGAGGATTTGTACGACCGTGAGAAGGAGCTGAGCGATTTTGAAAACTCCCTCCGCTCGAACAACCCCCTCACGGTCATCACGGGAATCAGAAGGTTGGGGAAGACTTCCCTCCTCCTCGTGGGGCTGAACGAACTCGGCCTTCCCTACGTCCTCGTGGACTTCAGGGGGGTGAATCCAAACTCCAGAATGGACGTTTACAAGCGGATAGAGAGCTCCCTAAACCTTTTCTTCCGCGAGAACCGCAACCTCTGGGAGGAACTCAAGGAAAACCTAAGGGCCATAACGGGCCTTCGAGTTCTGAGCTTCGGCGTCAACCTCTCCTGGCGCGAGGAGAAAACCGACTTAATAGCGCTGTTCCGGGAACTTGAGAGATACGGTGTTGTTCTGGCCTTCGATGAGGTGCAGTATCTGAGGGGCCCCGTCGGGAGCGAGTTCGCGGGCCTAATCGCTCACCTCTACGACTACTCGAACCTGAGAATAGTCATGACAGGCTCTGAAGTTGGCCTGCTCCACGACTACCTCGGCGTTGACGACCCCCGGGCGCCCCTCTACGGCAGGTACTTCCACGAGGTTACACTCCCAAGGTTCACGCGGGAGCAGAGCAGGGACTTTCTGATTAAGGGGTTCGAGCAGGTTGAACTTTCCCCTCCAGAAGAGCTAATCGAGACCGCGGTGGAGAGGCTCGACGGCATCGTAGGTTGGCTCGTTCTCTTTGGCAGGAGGGTTCTTGAGAAGGGCCCCTCTGAAGAAGTCGTCGAGGAGGTCTTTGAAGAGGCCAGGAGACTCGCGCTGGAGGAGTTTGAGAACTTCCTCTCAAAGAGGCCTTTGGCGAGGAAACGCTACCTTGAAATAATGCGTGCCGTCGCGAGCGGAAGGAACACTTGGGAGGAGATAAAGGAGCACCTCGAACGGAAGGAGGGTAAAAGTGTGGTCGACAGCGTGCTGGCAAGGCTCTTGAAGGCGCTTGTTAATTCCTCCTTCCTTCAGAAGGTTAAGGACGGCCGAAACGTTCATTATAAAATCCCAGACCCGGTGCTTGAGGCAGTGTTTAAGTAACAAGAGCATATTAAGGGGGAAGGGGAAAAGAATTGAGGGCTCAGGCGTTCTGCCCCTCCCTCTTCTTCGTGAGGTATTCGTGAATGGCCTTCGCGGCCCTCCTCCCGTCGCCCATAGCCAGGATGACGGTCGCTTCGCCCCTTATCGCGTCGCCACCAGCGAAAACTCCCGGAATGCTCGTCATGAGGTTCTCATCAACGACGATCCTTCCGCGCTCGACCTTCAGGCCGGGCGTGTTGATGATGAGCCTGTTGGGGTGCTTACCGATTGCGATGATGACGGTGTCGGCCTCGATTGTCACGTACTCTCCAGTCCCGACTATCTTCCTCTTTCCGCGCTTGTCCCTCTCGTCGAGGGCCTTCATCTTCTCGAACTTTACGGCCTTAACGTTGCCGTTCTCGTCGCCGATGAACTCGACCGGGTTCAGGAAGAACTCGAACTTGACACCCTCTTCCTTCGCGTGGTGAACCTCTTCAACCCTCGCGCTGACGTCTTCCGGGCCGCGGCGGTAGGCGATGATGACCTCCGCTCCAAAGCGCCTCGCGCTCCTCGCGGCGTCCATTGCCGTGTTTCCGGCTCCGATGACTATTACCTTCTTGCCGACCTTGACTGGGGTGTCGTACTCCGGGAACTTGTAGGCCTTCATGAGGTTGACGCGCGTGAGGAACTCGTTGGCGGTGTAAATTCCATTGAGGTTTATGCCAGGTGCGTTGATGAGCCTCGGAGTTCCGGCGCCAGAGCCTATGAAGACCGCGTCGTACTCCTGGAGGAGCTCTTCAATGGTGACGGTTCTTCCCACGATGTGGTCTGTAAGGATTTTGACGCCGAGCTTCTTGAGCTTCTCAATCTCGCTCTGGACTATGCTCTTCGGAAGCCTGAACTCTGGAATTCCGTATATGAGAACTCCTCCTGGCTCGTGCAGGGCCTCGTAGATGGTAACGTCGTAGCCGAGCTTGGCCAGCTCTCCAGCGGCGGTAAGCCCTGCCGGGCCGGCCCCGATGATTGCAACTTTCTGGCCCTTCTTCTCTATCTTCGGCACCATCTCGAAGAGGAGCTCCTCGTCTATGCCCTTCTCGCGCGCGTAATCTGCCACAAACCTTTCCAGCTTGCCGATGTTTATTTTGTCACCGACCCTGCCCATGACACAGTTCATCTCACACTGGTCCTCCTGCGGGCAGACGCGGCCGGTGGTCGCTGGCAGGGAGTTGCAGGCCCAGATGACCTGGAGGGCTTCCTTCACGGCTTTGTCCGGGTCGTCGCGGTACTCGACGAGCTTTCCGATGAAGCCCGGAATGTTAATGTGGACGGGACAGCCCTTGATACAGGGCGCGTAGTTGACGGGACACTGCAAACAGCGCTCGGCCTCCTTAACGGCAAGCTCAAATGTGTAGCCGAGGTTAACTTCCTTAAAGTCGTGAATTCTCTCCTCAGCAGGCCTTTCCGGCGTGGGAACGCGTTCCTTGATGAGCTTTCTCCTAACGGCCATTTCACTCACCCCTCAGGGACTTGAGGTACTCCTCAAGGGCCTTCCTCTCCAGGTCGGTATAGAAGCCGACCCTGTGAATCAGCTCGTCCCAGTCGACCTTGTAGGCGTCGAAGCCAGGCCCGTCAATGCAGGCGAACTTGACCTCTCCCCCGACCATAACACGGCAGGCACCGCACATTCCGGTTCCGTCCACCATAATCGGGTGCAGGTCTGCGTGCATCGGGATTCCGAACTCCTTAACGACGTTGAAGACCGCTTTCTGGGCGCCTGCGGGGCCAACGGTGAGCACGAAGTCAAAGTTCTCCTCTGAGAGGAGCTCCTTTACCTTTTCGGCTCCCCTCCTCGCTATTTCCGCAACTATCTCCTTCGTTCTCCAGCCTTCCTGGATTTCAAAGCCTTCAAATATGTGCCTTGAAACGTTCTCCCTGAACTCGTCCTTGAGGATTGCCATCGGTGCGGGGGCCACGTGAAGGGTTGTAACGTCGTTTCCAGCTTCCTGAAGCGCTTTAGCTATTGGGAAAACTTCCACTATTCCGGCGCTGAGACCAACGGCCAGAACCCTGCCGAACTTCTCTATTGGCGCAGGGTTTCCGAGGGGGCCGGCAACGTTGAGGATTGAATCTCCCGGCTTGAGCTCGTTGGCCATCCTCATCGTGGTCTTTCCGCGGACGAAGGTTATCAAGACGATCCAGCCATCTTCACGGTCCCACATCACCGGAGTGAGAGGAATCCTTTCACCGTTTGGAAAGGCCCTTACGATGACGAACTGTCCTGGCTGAACCTTCCTGGCCACGTGTGGAGCCTCTATTTTGTACATAACGTGCTTCGGGGCAAGCTCCTTCTTGTCGAGTATCTTGTATGGCATTATGCACACCTCCGTACACAGGCTCAAACATGAGCATCTAAGTAGTTCAAAACCTGTGGTGTTTATAAACCTGTTCCTAACCAAAAGTTAATAACTCCGAAGGGATTTCGGGAAGGTGCCCATGGGGCTGAAAGAAACCCTTTTTAACCTCGCGAGAAACCCACCAGTGGTGTCGAGAATGTCCGGGAAAAAGCTCGTTTATATGCTTGCAGTCATAATGGCGTCGCTCGGCATGTTCATGCCCCTCCTCTACGGGACGGTTCCGTTTGTTCGGGAACTCCTTGGAAGCGACCCCCTGCCCAAGTCGCTGGCCCTGATGTTGCTTGGTTGGGCCGTTGCTTATTTCACGTACGAAGAAGAGGGGAAAGAAGGATTCACAGCTTCCTGAGGAAAGTTATGTAACCTGTATGGGCCAGCATCGTTGTTTTCGGCCTCATGCACTCTTTCTTTACTTCGTGCTCCCTTACGAGGACTTCAACGACCCTCGGCCTCATGAAGTAATCTCTGTACTCTTGAAGTGCCTGGAAGAAGCGGTGGACCTGGTTCATACAGGGTGTGTAAGCTACGAAGTAGCCGCCGGGCTTCAGGACATCAACGGCGTGGGGGAGGACGTTCTCCGGCTGGGGCAGGTCAAGGACTATATGGTCGGCACTCTCCTCGTCTATTCCGTCGTATATGCTCTTGTTTTTGATGGTTACCCTGTCTGAAAAACCTGCCAGCTCGATGTTCTTTCTGGCTATCTCGTAGAAGTCCTTCCTGACCTCGTAGCTTATGACCCTGCCCTGGGGACCCACGGCGTTCGCGAGGAATATGGTCAGCGCACCGCTCCCGGCGCCGGCCTCTATGATGGTGTCTCCCGGCGAGATACCTGCGTAGGCTATTATTATACCAGCGTCCTTGGGGTGCACTATCTGGGGGCCCCTCTTCATCTTCGCTATTATATCGTTGATGTCCGGCTTGAGCGCAACGAAGGTCTCGCCTTTGTGGGTTTCTATCCTGCTCCCGTAGGGCTTGCCAATGAGTTCTCCCAGTTTAAGTATTCCGAGGTCCGTGTGGAACTCCCGGTCTTCCACCTTCACGAGGTAGCGCTTCCCGCGCTTATCGACGAGGAGGACTCTGCTTCCTTTCTCAATCACCGATACCACCGTCCTTGTAGACTTTGAACTCCCCCTTGGAGACCTCGACTATCGCCGTGCTCAGCTCTTCGAGTATCGCCAGGTGGGGGCGGTCTACGATATCCGTGTTGATGAAGTTTATTATGATGAGGTCTTCGCCGGGGATTGTGCTCACGGCGGTTAGAATCGCCTTAACGGCGTCCTCGGGGGAAAAGTGAATGTAGTGGCTCAGCCCGAAGGTCACCATGTACTTCGGCTTCTGTGGGAGCCTCGATATCTTGCTCATTATTGAGTGGTAGTTCCTGAGGAATGTGTGTGAGTCGTAGCTCGGCACTACATCCTCAAGGATTTCACCGTAGGTCACTGTCCCGGGCCCAACTTTCACGACTTTCAGGCTCCTGAGGATCTCCAGAGTGGCAGAGTAGTCCACATTTTCTTTTCTCACGAACTTCCTCAGCAGAATCTCGCCAAGCCCAAAGAAGTCCACCACAACCACTCCACCAGGGGCTATCGCGGGCAGGAGCTCGCCCCATGCGAGGTTCTCTATGGGTTCTCGTGACTGGTACTCGATTAAAACAACGTCCCCAGGCGTCATACGGCTGAGTGCATCTTTTTTGAGGTCTTTAATGGCCATGCCCTTCACCAAAAGGGTTTTTAACTGCAAATCTTTTAAACCTTGTCGGGTGGGAAAATGAGGTTTGTAGTATGGCCGAGCGAGCTTGACTCAAGGCTGAGCAGGAAGTATGGGAGAGCCGTCCCAAAGAACCTCGCCGTTGAGGCGCCCAGGTTTTCTGAAATAGAAGATGCCGTCGTAGTTCTCGGTATGAATGTCGTTGAGAAGGATCACACCAAGCTTAACCCCCGCCTTTCTGGCCTGGACGAGGAGCTCAGGACGTACGGCTTTCTTGTGGTTGAGAGCCAGTACGGAAAGGGGAAGAGCCTAAAAATGATTGCGGAGAAGATTAGAGAACTCCGTTCAAGGGCAAAGCCCAAGAAGGGCAAGACTAAGAAGAGGAGGAAGTAGTCACTCTTCCGTCTCGACGACAATGGCAGTGGTAGTGTCTATGACGCCGTCGATGTTGTGGATGTCGTGGAGGATCTTCCTGGTAAGCTCACCGAGGTCGTTTGCCTCGATGTGGACTATGGCGTCGTAGGGGCCGGTCACGGCGTCCGCCTTGGTGACGCCGGGTATCTGCTTGAGTGCCTCAATCACACTCTCAACTTTTCCAATTTCGACTGTCAACAAAACATACGCCCTAACCATGGGTATCACCGTCGGAATTTTCTTCATTTCCTAATGCGAGTTCCGTTCATTTAAGCTTTTCGTAGTCGGGACAGATTCTTGAGTCCCACAAGTTGGGTGCATGTTGTACTTAACACAACTATTGTGTATGATAGTTGGAGTTTAGGTCCCATTTGTATTTCGAAAGGTTTATTATTTGGCATGTACATATATAACAATGCCCTAGATGTACAGAGGTGGGTATTAATGAAAAGCAGAGCTACAATAGCCATGCTGGTTGTTTTTTTGGTTGTTTTTTCGACAGTGGCCAGCGGCTGCATCGGTGGTGAAAGCGAAACCACAACCGGCACCCAGCAGACGACCTCGCCGGGTGAAACTTCGTCACAGCCAGCTCAGACCGGCGTCCTGGAGATGGGCAAAGTCTATGTCGTCACGACCGATAAGAGCGTAGTTGTTGTCGGACCTAAGGGGGCTGAACCGACGGTGGACCTTCCCTAAGGAAAGAAGGTCATAAGGGTCAGCTACGAGGTTGACACGGAGAACACCCCCGATGTCAAGACCCTCATGGAGCAGGGCCAGGGATTCGGTGCGATTAACCCCGCGTTCTTCAGGGACGAGCATGTTGATGCCCTCGTCATAGCGGCGAGGCGCGAGACCAACCCCGAGGTCAGAACTGAAATCTTCAAGGCCCTCTACATACTCGGAAACCAGCTTGTGCCTGAGGCCATTCTCGGACAGAACAAGCAGCTCCGTGTCTACTGGGACTGGGTGAAGGGCCGCTACTACCACCCGACCCTTGCCGAGCGCTACGACCTCCTCAGCGAGGACTCGAACGCCCCCTCAGTCAAGATTGGTATCAAGGACTACAAGAACGACCCCGAGACCTACGTCATAGCCACAATCGGCTGGCCGGAGAGCCTTGACCCGGCAATGACCTACGAGACCTTTGGATGGGAGCTCTGGCACGAGATTGGCGACACCCTCGTCACCTACTGGAAGGAGAACACCGAGACCGTCAGCCCCGACCTGGCGGTTGCCTGGGCCCACAACAAGGAGGGCACCGAGTGGTACTTCCTCATCCGCGGTGGAGTTAAAGCATATGACCCGTGGAACGACAAGACCTATCCGATAGACGCTACCGATGTGGCCTTCACGTTCCTCCGCGTCGAGAGGCTCGGACACAGCGTCAGCTGGATGGTCGACAGCTTTATGGACGTCAACAACTCGGCGGCGATTAGCGAGGAGGAGCTTGATGGCTACCTCAAGGACAACCCGCTCATCGCCGAGTTCAACGGTCAGGTCAAGGAAATCCACTCCGTTGAGGAGCTCAAGCAGTTCTTCGGATACAGCGGCGAGACCGCGGGCGTCTTCAAGCTCGTCCTCCCGAACCCGTACGCGCCGGTTCTGAGCATCCTCGCTGACCCGTTCCTCAGCGTCGTCCCGATGGAGTACCTCCTCGGCGACAAGTACCAAGAGGCCCTGCAGGCCAGCAACAACGGCCACGACCCGAGCGCGTGGTGGGACTACCTCCAGTCCGGCAAGGACGACCCGACCCACCAGCTCATGCATCAGAAGCCCGTTGGAACCGGACCGTTCTACGTCAAGGACTACCAGGAGAACAGCTACATAGTCCTCGAGTACAACCCGCACTACTGGAACGCCACGGGCAGCCCAGGTCACAAGTACGTCATCTACGTCATCAACAACGACGCCCAGGCCAGGATAAACCTCTTCAAGACCGGTACTGCCGATGTCGTCGCGATACCGCCTGAGAAGATGGACAGCGTGAAGGGCCTTGAGCTCAACGGCTTCCACTCGGTCGTTAAGACCGACATCCTCCAGCCGATTCTGACGTTCCTCGTCTTCAACACCCAGAAGGAGCCCTTCAACAACCCGAAGGTCAGGCAGGCCCTTGCCTACGCCATTCCGTACGACCAGATAAGGCAGCTCGTCTACCAGGGACTCCTGGAGCCCAACTACGGCCCGATACCCAAGCCGTGGCCGGGATACATGGAGGAGGGCATCACCAAGTACACCTACGACATCAACAAGGCCAAGCAACTTCTCCAGGAGGCCGGGATTGACCCGAGCAAGTACTCCATCGAGCTCATCTACAACGAGGGCAACGCCGCCCGTGAGAAGATTATGACCCTCATACAGAACGTCTGGAGCCAGCTCGGCTTCCAGGTCACCGTGAACAGCTACAACTGGCCGACCTACCTCAGCAAGACCGAGCACGGCGACTACGACGTCTACGTCGTCGGATGGGTTCCGGACTACCTCGACTCCGACAACTGGGTTGGCCCGTTCCTCTACGGTGCCACCGAGTTCAAGAGCCTTGAGGTTAACGTCTCTGAATGAAGCTTCCATTTCTTTTCTATTTTCTAACGACATGCACGGCAAGGGGGTGAGCAAAGTTGGCCAACCTTAAGAAGTTCCTCGTCAGGAGGCTCTTGACGTTTATACCCACAATAATTGGAGTCACTCTTATTGTGTTCCTTATCGCCTATGTCATCCCCGCCGACCCCGCAAGGGCGTGGGCGGGTGGAGAAAAGGCTACCCCTGATGCAATCCAGAGGATACGTGAGCAGTACCATATGGACGACCCCTGGTACGAGCAGTACTGGTTTTTGGTTAGTGGGCTCGCTAGGAACAAGATTGTTGACCCGAGGACGTCGAATTACGTATTTGACGATATCGAAAAGAGGTTTCCGGTAACGTTTGAGCTGACGCTGGTGGCGTTCTTTTTCATCCTGATAATAGGTCTTCCACTCGGTATACTCGCCGCGCTCAAGAGGAACACGTGGATTGATACCGTGGTTAGGATATTCGCCCTGACCGGTGTTTCAATGCCCATATTCTGGCTGGGATACATGCTCATGTACATCTTCTTCGTCAAGTGGCGTGTCATAACCCTGGCGGGCTTCCCGGCTCCACCTGAACGTGTGATAACTCACGTCCCTATGATAGACGCGCTCCTTACGGGGGACTTCTCGACGTTCGCCCAGCACATCCACAGGCTCTGGCTTCCGGGCCTCACCCTTGGATTTACCGGCTCTGGAGTCCTCGCCAGGTTCGTGAGGAACTCGTTCCTTGAGGCCCTCAGCAGTGACTACGTGGCCTTCCTCAAGGCGAAGGGCGTCCCCAAGCTCAGGATATACAGGCACGCCCTGAAGAACGCCCTCGTCCCAATCCTGACCGTTTTGGGCCTTCAGTTCGGCGGACTGCTCGGAGGAACTCCGATCACCGAGACCGTCTTCGGACTGCCTGGAATGGGTTCCTACGTCCTGGACGCCATAAGGAACCTCGACTTCCCGGCGGTGGTCGCGATAACCTTCATCTTCGCCCTGATCTTCGTGACGACCAACCTGATAGTGGACATACTGTACGCGGTCGTTGACCCGAGGGTGAGGTACTGAGGTGGTGGTGACATGACGCAGGAAGAATACAAGAAGGGGATTCTTGACAGGCTCGCTGACAAGCTCGTCGATGCAATAGGCTCGTTCATATCCCTCTTCAAAAAGGACTGGAAGAATAAGAACCGCTCGAAGATGGAAGAATGGAAGCTGATGCTCTACGCCCTCAACCGCTCGCCCCCCGGGTTAATCGGCCTTTTCCTGATAGGGATTTTCATCTTCCTCGGCATCTTTGGACCGAGCATTGCGCCGTGGAGCTACCGCTATTTCCCCGCCCTTGAGAACATGACCACCTACCTCGCGCCCCCCGGCACCAAGGCGTATTTGCCGTTCGCCGACAAGACAATAACCTATCCCCTCGGTGCCGACCACTACGGTAGGGACCTGCTGAGCCTAATCCTCTACGGAGCAAGGACGTCGTTCGTGATATCAATCATAGTCATAGTCCTCGGAGTACCCCTCGGCATAATCCTTGGCCTTGTTGCGGGCTACTACGGGGGAAAGATAGACGAGCTCATAATGCGTATAACCGATATGTTCCTTGCGTTCCCGGCGTTAATCCTTGCCATAGCGTTCTCCGCCGTCCTGCCGGATAGGTTGCAGTCCTTCATCAGCAATCACGAGTTCTTCGAGACCCTGTTCCTCAGGATATTCGCGCTGGAGCCGCAGGAGGCAGGAAACCTCGGAAAGCTGCTGGCGGTCATACTGGCGATGGTCATAGTCTGGTGGCCGGCATATGCGAGGATAACCAGGGGTTCAACTCTGACGGAGAGGGAGAAGCTCTACGTTGAGGCGGCGAGGGCGATAGGACTGAGCTCCAGGACGATAATGTTCAAGCACATCCTACCAAACATCGTGGGCCCGATACTGGTCTACATAACCCTCGACTTCGGTGGCGTTATCCTCATGGAGGCCGGCCTGAGCTTCCTAGGTCTCGGTGCGACACCGCCGATAGCGGATTGGGGTAGGATAGTCTACGACGGCTCCCAGTACTTCCCTGAGAAGTGGTGGCTAGTCACGTTTTCGGGCTTCATGATACTCATCGTGGCCCTCGGATGGAACCTCCTCGGTGACACCCTTAGGGACATACTCGACCCCAAGATGAGGCGCAGCATAGAGTTCAAGGTGAAGAAACAGAAGCAGATGGAGGAAAAGGAGGGTGAGGAGAATGCCTGAGCCCATACTCGAAGTCCGCGACCTCACTGTTCACTTTTACACCTATGCAGGCATAGTCAAGGCGATAGAGGACGTTTCGTTCGACGTCTATAGGGGAGAAACGTTCGCCCTCGTTGGAGAAACCGGCTGTGGAAAGAGCGTCACGTCGAGGGCATTGACCCAGCTGATAGAGAGCCCTGGAAGGATTGTCAAGGGCAAAGTGCTCTACCACAGGGACGACGGGTCTACCATAGACCTGCTGAAGCTCAGCGAAGAGGAAATCAGGAAGATAAGGGGCAGGGAGATAGCCTACATATTCCAGGACCCCCACGCCTCTCTCGACCCGCTTTACACGGTCGGCTATCAGATTGCCGAGGCCATGGTGGTTCACGGGACTGTGGAGGGCTGGAAAGAAGGCTTCAGAAAGGCCGTTGATATACTCAGGCGCGTCCTAATTCCAGACCCGGAGAACAGGGTCAAGAACTACCCGCACGAGCTCAGCGGTGGTATGAAACAGCGTGTCGTCATTGGAATCGGTGTCTCCAACGACCCGAAGATTCTGATAGCGGACGAGCCGACCACGGCCCTTGACGTAACTGTCCAGGCGCAGATACTCGACCTCATGAACAAGCTCAAGAAGGAGTACAACACGACGGTGATACTCATCACGCACAACATGGGTGTCGTCGCCGAGATGGCGGACCGTGTTGCTGTCATGTACGCGGGCAAAATCGTCGAAATAGGCTCCGTTGACCAGATTTTCAAAAACCCGCTCCACCCGTACACAAAGGGCCTGCTGAGGGCAGTTCCGAACCCGCTGGCGAAGATAGAGAGGCTTGAGGCAATACCTGGAACCGTGCCCAACCTGATAACCCCTCCGAAGGGATGCCGCTTCCACCCGAGGTGCCCCTACGCGACCGAGAGGTGCAGAAGTGAAGTGCCGAAGCTGAAGGAGTTAGAACCCGGCCACTTCGTGGCCTGCCATCTGTACTGAGGTGGTGACGATGGAACCGCTCCTCAAGGTTGAAAACCTCAAAAAGTACTTCCCCGTCAGGGGACTCTTCAGAACTATAGGATACGTTAAGGCCGTTGACGGCATAAGCTTCGAGATAAACAGGGGTGAAACCTTCGGACTGGTGGGTGAAAGCGGCTGTGGAAAGACGACAACGGGAAGGACGATACTGAGGCTCATAGAGCCAACGTCCGGAAAGATAATCTTTGACGGTAAGGACGTCACCACGATAAAAGGCGACGAGATGAAGGAGTTCAGGAGAAGGGCCCAGATAATGTTCCAGGACCCATATTCCTCCCTGAACCCGAGGCAGACGGTCTTTGAAGTCATAATGGAGCCGGTCCGCTTCCACGGCATCCCGGTTGACGACCCGGAGGAGTTCGTCATAGACCTGCTCGAAAGTGTCGGCCTTAACGAGATGCACCTCTACCGCTACCCCCACGAGTTCTCAGGAGGACAGAGGCAGAGGATAGCCCTCGCAAGGCTCCTCGCCCTCAAGCCGGAGTTTATCGTGCTCGATGAGCCAACCTCAGCTCTTGACGTCTCGGTTCAGGCGAACATTCTCAACATGCTCAAGGACCTCCAGAAGAAGTACGGGTTCACTTACCTCTTCATCAGCCACGACCTCGGTGTCGTCAAGTACATGAGCCACAGGATGGGTGTGATGTACCTCGGAAAACTCGTGGAAGTCGGCCCGGCTGAGAAGATATTCGAGAATCCACTGCACCCATACACCCAGATGCTCCTCTCGGCGATTCCCGTCCCTGACCCCGACTTGGCAAGGGAGCTCAAGAAGAAGCGTGCTCGGATAGAAGGCGAGCCGCCGAGCCCGATAAACCCGCCGGAGGGATGTCACTTCCACCCGAGATGTCCCTTTGCCAAGGCCGGGCTCTGCGACAAGAAGGAGCCACCGCTTGTTGAGGTCGAGAAGGATCACTACGTGGCCTGCTGGTTCTACGCCAAGTCATGACCTTTCCTTTTCTAAACCTTTTTCTTTCTGCAGGAGCCCGAAAAGGGCCCTTCTGAAACCGGCGTCGTCTTCGTAGAGCTGTGCATAAACAGGGTCAACTGGTTTTCCGTCCATCACTTCCAGCCTGAAGACGGCCCATCCAAGGGGCTCAACTGAGAGGTTCTCCAGGTCTGAGGGGCCTTTTATCCCGAGGACGTGTTCTACAATCGAGAGTGCCAGCAGAACCCTCCTTATCCTTCCCGCCAGCTCCTCGTCCTTCTTCAGGTTTTTGAGGTAGCCTGAGGGAATCCCCAGAAAGCGGAGTATGTTCCAGCGCCTCATGTGTTTGCTCCTCTCATCAAAGCTCCTGCCCGCGAGCCTGTACAGTTCGAGGGCAAGCTCTCTGAGGATGTCCTTCACGTTGTCTGGGGTTACGTGGTACTCCCCGCTGACCTGTGGGAGCGGTTTTAGCTCCATCTTTCTAAGCAGGGCCGCCCTGTGCTCAGCTCTCTCCAGAGCGGGGTAGAAATAGCTGTCCAGTCCATAAACCCCGGATTTTGTCCTGAACAGGACGTAGGGCACCTCTATTTCCATACCGCATCCCATCTCCCATTGGGACAATAGACATATAAAACCGCCGGCCAATGGAATGTGGAGCTGAGGGAGAATGAAAGTTGATGAACTCCCTGTTGATGAGAGGCTTAAACGGGTCATCAAGGAGAGGGGCATAGAGGAGCTTTATCCACCCCAGGCCGAGGCGCTGAAGAGCGGGGTGCTGGAGGGCAGGAACCTCGTTTTAGCCATTCCAACGGCGAGCGGAAAGACCCTCGTGAGCGAGATAGTTATGGTCAACAAGCTCCTCAGGGAGGGAGGTAAAGCCGTCTACCTCGTCCCGCTCAAGGCCCTGGCGGAGGAGAAATACCGAGAGTTCAAGGAGTGGGAGAGCCTAGGCCTTAGGGTCGCCGCGACGACGGGTGATTATGACTCAACCGACGACTGGCTCGGGAAGTACGACATAATAGTGGCCACAGCTGAGAAGTTTGACTCACTCCTCAGGCACGGGGCCAGGTGGATTAGAGACGTAAAGCTCGTCGTTGCTGACGAGGTTCACCTCATAGGCTCCTACGACAGGGGGGCAACGCTTGAGATGATTCTCACCCACATGCTCGGGCGGGCCCAGATTCTGGCCCTGAGCGCGACCGTTGGCAACGCCGAGGAGCTGGCGGAGTGGCTCGATGCCGCTCTAGTTATGAGCGAGTGGAGGCCCGTCCAGCTGAGGAAGGGAGTCTTCCACACCGGGACTCTCATATGGGAAGACGGCACGGTGGAAAGATACCCTGAGAACTGGTACTCCCTCGTGACCGACGCCGTGAAGAGGGGCAAGGGGGCTCTCGTCTTCGTCAACACGCGCCGCTCGGCTGAGAAGGAGGCTTTAGCCCTATCGAAGCTCGTCTCAAGCCACCTCACCAAGCCCGAAAAGAGGGCCCTTGAAAACCTTGCCTCCCAGCTTGAGGACAACCCGACGAGCGAGAAGCTGAAGAAAGCCCTCGTCGGGGGCGTTGCCTTCCACCACGCGGGCCTCAGCAGGACCGAGAGGACGCTCATAGAGGACGCCTTTAGAGAGGGGTTGATTAAGGTCATAACAGCTACCCCTACCCTCAGCGCTGGAGTAAATTTACCCTCATTCAGAGTAGTAATCCGCGACACCAAGCGCTATGCGGGCTTCGGCTGGACGGATATACCCGTCCTTGAGATACAGCAGATGATGGGAAGGGCTGGAAGGCCAAAGTACGACAAGTACGGCGAGGCGATAATAGTGGCCAGAACCGACGAGCCGGGCAAGCTTATGGAGCGCTACATCCGCGGGAAGCCCGAGAAGCTCTTCTCGATGCTCGCCAACGAGCAGGCCTTCAGGAGTCAGATCCTTGCCCTAATCACAAACTTCGGGGTTAAGAGCTTCTCTGAGCTCGTCCACTTCCTTGAGAGAACCTTCTACGCCCACCAGCGGAAGGACTTGAGCTCGCTTGAATACAAGGCTAAAGACGTCGTCTACTTCCTCGTTGAGAACGAGTTCATAGACCTCGACCTTGAGGGTAAGTTCCAGGCCCTGCCCTTCGGAAAGAGGACTTCCCAGCTCTACATAGACCCGCTCACAGCCAAGAAGTTCAAGGACGCCTTCCCTGCCCTCGAGAAAAACCCGAACCCCTTCGGAATCTTCCAGCTCATCGCCTCGACCCCGGACATGGCCACCCTGACGGCCAGGAGGCGCGAGATGGAGGACTACCTCGACCTTGCCTACGAGCTCGAAGATAAACTCTACGCGAGCATACCCTACTACGAAGACTCCAGGTTCCAGGGCTTCCTAGGGCAAGTGAAGACGGCCAAGGTGCTCCTCGACTGGATTAACGAGGTGCCCGAGACCAGGATTTACGAGACCTACAACATAGACCCCGGAGACCTCTACAGGCTTCTTGAGCTGGCAGACTGGCTGATGTACTCGCTCATAGAGCTTTACAAGCTCTTCGACCCCAAGGAGGACGTCCTGCAGTACCTGAGAGACCTCCACCTGAGGCTGAGGCACGGCGTCCGCGAGGAGCTCCTTGAGCTGGTCAGGCTCCCGAACATCGGAAGGAAGAGGGCCAGGGCGCTCTACAACGCCGGCTTCAGGAGCGTTGAAGACATCGTTAAGGCTAAGCCTGCGGAGCTCCTCAGAGTCGAAGGCATCGGTGCGAAAATCCTCGACGGAATTTACCGCCACCTTGGAATTGAGAAGAGCGTGAGCGTGCAGGAAAGGCCGAAAAAGAGGGGGACGCTTGAGGACTTCCTGAAGTGACCATTGGGTTACCTTTTTAAATCCCCTCCGAGCTACTCCGGGTGGGCTCAATGATAGTGATAGTAACTGGAATGCCCGGTTCTGGAAAGAGTAAGATTGTGGCGGAGTTTGAGAGGAGAGGTTTTCCCAGCGTTTCCCTCGGTGACATCGTCCGTGAGGAAACGGTGAAGCGGGGTCTTGAACTAACCAAGGAAAACGTCGCAAAGGTGAGCATACGCCTGAGGCAGGAGCTCGGTCAGAACGCGGTCGCGAAGCTCGCCGTTGAGAAGGTGAGGGCTTTTTTAGAGAAGAGCCCGCTCGTTGTCATAGACGGCGTTCGCTCCCTTGACGAGGTGGGGACCTTCAGGAGTGCCTTTCCGGGGGAGGAAATCATAATCATCGCCGTCCACACACCGCCGAAGCTCCGCTTCGAGAGGCTCAGAGAGAGGGGCAGGCACGACGACCCGCAGAGCTGGGAGGACTTCGAGGAGAGGGACTGGAAGGAGCTCCGCTTTGGGATTGGAGGCGTCATAGCGATGGCGGACTACATGCTGATAAACGACGGCTCGAAGGAGGAGTACGAGGAAAAGGTAAAGGCCCTCGTTGAGAGGGTCATCCAAGACTTGAATCGAGGAGGAGCATAACGTAGAACCCTGCGAAGAAGCCCAGCGTGACGAGGGTCTGGTTCTTCTCTTCTCCATATATCTCGGGGATCATCTCCTTTATCGTCACGTAGAGCATCGCACCTCCAGCGAGGCCCAGGCCGTAGGGCAGAACACTTGAGAACGCCGTGAAGAAGAGCGCGCCGATGACCACCATCACCATCTCGGCCAGCCCGCTAAGGATGCCTACTAAAACTGGGCCCAGGCTTTTCTTCTGTATAACTGCTAAGGGGAGCGAGACGACTGTTCCCTCAGGGAAGTCCTGGATGCCTATTGCTATCGCAGTAACGAGCCCGACCTCAAGATTGTAGATAAGGGAAGTCCCGACGGCAAGCCCCTCCGGGAGGTTGTGGATTATCATTGCGAATATGAGGAGCCAGACCTTCCTTAGCTTCTCTTTCATCCCTTTGGGCCCTTCATAACCCCTGACGAGGTGTTCGTGGGGAAGAAGTCTGTCCACGGCATAAATCAGGAGGACACCGAGGGCTATCCCCACCCCCACCGGCAGGAACCCCGCGCTCTCTATCCCTGGGAGGATAAGGGACGTGAAGGACGCGACTATCATCACACCCGCCGCGAAGCTGAGCGAGAAGTCAACACCCCCCTCTGGAATCTTCTTCGCGAAAATTGCCACCATAGCACCTAGAGACGTCATGAGAGCGACGAAGAGACCGGCATAAAAGGACACCCATATCAGGCTTCCCCCGCTCAAGTTCAGCAGGTAGCTTGCAAGGTTTTCGATGAAGCCTTCTAACATATTTAGGCCACCCTAATTCTTTCGGCGGTTGGGTTTATAAGCGTTCCTTCGAGCTTAGCCTGGTGAGGTGAGAAAGATGGAAGAGCTGTTCGAGGAAGTTGAGGTTGAGGCTTACGTTTACCCCACTGAGGACATCGAGAAGGTAAAGAGGGCGATGCTGAACCTCATCCCGGGCCTGGAGTTCGAGGCCTTTGACAGGGGCGATTACATAATCCTCACCGGAAAGACAAAGAACAGAAAAGCCCTCAGCAGGCTCTACGAGCTGTTCAGGGGTCAGGCTATACTCGACACGGCGCGTTCCTTCCTTGAGGAGGGCTACTTCGGGGAGGAAATTATCATAAAGGTGAACAAGCAGGCGGCCTACGCGGGAGTTGTGAACTTCAACGAGGAGTCCCCGCTCGGCCCGATAACGATAATAATCCGCACGAAGAACCCGAAGAAGCTAATGAAGTGGTTAGCTCCGAGGACAAAGGACGGCGTGCCGATAGAGTGATTTTTGTGCTGTCCGCCGTTTGATTTTTGTTTTCGCCGTTTTTGTTTGTTTTGGGCTCTAAAAAAGGAAAAGTCGAGTCAGGTTTTCTTTCTCTTCTTCCCCCAGCTGATTTTGGCAGTCAGCACCTTTTCGCTTGAGAATATCCTGGCAGTCATGTAGAGGGTCACGAGGGCTATGACGCTGAGGTATGCAACGCTGAGGAGCATTGAGGAGTAGTCACCGGTGAGCGCATACCGGTACGCGACTATCGGGTGCGTGAAGGGCAGCGCGAGGAGAGCGTAACGGGCCACCGTCGGTACCTGAGTTAGGTCAACGAACATCAGCATGAACGCCGGGAAAGCGAGGGGCAGTATGACAGAGCTGACGACGGTGTTGGCGCTCTGGACGTCCTCTGCGTAGACTGCCAGAAGCATTGCCAGTGAGAGCGCGAAGATTATCGTCAGGAACACTATTAGGGCAAAGAGCGCCATGCCTTCGGGGGTAAGCCCTAGTCCGAGCTCTTCAAGGCTTATGCCAGTGTCCACCTGGAAGGTACCGAGGTAGCTTCTGAGCCCTATCATATACGCCAGCGCAGCTACGAGGCCCATGACCGCAGTCCCGGATATCTTGGACGCCACTATCGTCGTCCTCTTGACCGGGAGCGTGAGGAGCGTTTCGAGGGTCTTGTTCTCCTTTTCGGCCGCAACCGCTCCAGCAGACATCTGGGCCGTTATCGTTACCATGAGAAAGACTATTAGAGGCAGGCTTACCGATTGTGAGGAGAGTACCTGCGAGACCACCGTCGGGGGGACGTCTACCACCCGTCCCATGAAGTACGACTTGCTCTCGGCGCGTATGGGGTGCAGGACTGCCCCAGGGTTTGAAACGCCGAGCCTGGCAACCTTAAGCCGTGCAATCTCCTCGGAAAGGACATTAATGACCGCATTAATCCTGCCCTCGCTTACACTCTCAGCCATCCCCGAGCTCAGCCCCTTGAAGACGCCGTATATCTGGACAGTCGCGACTTCGTTTGATTCAATGCCCTCGCTGAAGTTGGAGGGAATCACTACGAGGACGTTATGCTCCGCTTCAACCGCCTTCTTGAGGGCCTCCTCCACCGAGCCTGCGCTTATCACGGTGACAGTAACGTTTGGAGTGGCGTTCAGCGCCTTTATGAGAAGTTCTCCGTAGTTCCCATCGTCGAAGTTCACGATGGCGACCTGTGTCTCCTTCGTCGCGCTCTCAAAGCCGAACTGCATCATCTTGCCGAGCGCGGGGTAGATAATAAGCGGCACCACGATGAGGCCAAAGAGCAGCTTTTTGTCCCTCACCAGGTTCATTATCTCCTTTCTGGCTAGCACCCAGAAATCGCTCATGAGCCTTCACCTCCAACGGGCTCTGGGATGTGCACTCCGATGGCCCTCATGAAGACCTCCTCGAGGTTCTCGGCGTCGTACTTCTCCTTCAGCTCCTTCGGCGTGCCGATTTCCACTATCCTGCCCTCCGCTATCATGGCAACGCGGTCGCAGAGGAACTCGACCTCAAGCATGTTGTGGCTTGAGACGAGGAAGGTGACGCCTTTCTCCCTGGCAAAGCGCTTTATGGTCTTCCTTATCTCGTAGGCGTTTACTATGTCAAGCCCGCTCGCAGGCTCGTCGAGAATCGCCAGCTTGGGGGTTACCATGAGGGCCCTTGCCAGGAGGAGCTTCCTCGTCATGCCCTTCGAGTACGTCGAGACTTTGTCATTTAGCCTCTCTCCGAGGCCCGAAAGCTCGACTCCGAGCTTGAGCATCTCTTCTGCCCTTTTCTCGTCCTTTGCGTAGAGCCGTGCCATGAACCCCAGGTACTCCTTCCCGGTGAGGTTCTTGTAGGCGCCGGCCTCCTCCGGCAGGTAACTTATGAGCGCCCTGACCCCCTCTGCCTCTTTTACAACGTCGTGGCCAAAGACCTCAGCCCTACCTCCGGTGGGTTTCAGAAGGGTCGCGAGGATTTTGAGCGTAGTGCTCTTTCCGGCGCCGTTGGGCCCGATAAGGCCGAAGATTTCGCCTTCCTTTATCTCGAAGCTTATCCCCTTGAGGGCCCTAACGCCCCCGTAGTCCTTTTTGAGGTTCTCAACTCTAACCGCGGTCATTTCCGTCCCCCCAGTTTGTACAGAATCAGCCCGAGGGTCGCGAGGGCTACCCCGAACAGCGTGAGTGTATCTATACCGGCGTAACCTCCAATTATACCAGCCCCCAAGCCAGTGGAGATGCCAAGCCACCCGTTGAGCTTGTGGGTGTTCCTAAAATCGCCGGAAAGACCCATCAGAAGGGCGCCGAGCATTACCAGGAGAAGCTCAATCACCAGCAGTGGGGTGTTTATCCTCGTCAAGACCTCCCCGCTCGGCAACCTCATGCAGGCGAGCCTCTCGACGGGAGGCCTGGCGATTCCCAGGCCGATTCCTGCGAAGTAGGCCACAAACCCGACCAGTTTTTTCGTGTTCATCTCAGTCACCCTCATAAATGAATATATCTTCAATTTTAGCGTTAAAAAACCTTGCAATCTTGAAGGCCAGCCTCAGGGACGGGTCGTACTTCCCCTTCTCGATTGCTATGATGGTCTGCCTCGTGACGCCGAGGGCCTTCGCAAGCTCCTCCTGAGTTAATCCTTTCGCCTCCCGCAGCTCGCGCAGGCGGTTCTTCACTTACATCACCCTCGAATAGTGGTACCGTATCAGGGCGTGTCCAAATATGGCAACGACGTAGATTAGGGCGAGAACCTTGGCGGGGTCGAGCCACCGAAAGGCATCAACCGCGAGAATTCCCATGAGGAGGAGCATCTGGACGATTATGAGGGTCTTCTCTGAGGCGACCTGGTTTATTCTCCTTCCGCGCTCGTCCTTCATCTGGCCCGTCTCTTTCATGAAGCGGTAGAATGCGAACCAGTATATCACTGTGGCGGCCGCTATGAAAAGAAACAACCACTCGCTCCCCATTCACATCGCCCTCCCGTAGTAGTACTGCGAGATTAGGAGCACTACGCTGCCGACACCGAGGGGAACCAGGAGCTTCACCGCAACGTCCATGTTGCCGTGGGCGTACTCCCAGACGTACTCGGCGAAGAGGAGAAAGCTCATTACCGCATAGCCGTTTTTCGTGCTCTTTGCATCTATGAGTTCAGTCCTCTCGTCCTTGATTCTCTCAATCTTCGAGTTGTAGTACCAGTTCAGAGCCTGGACCAGCAGAACTCCCAGAACGAGCGTGCCCACCGCTAGATATGGCCTGCCTGCCTTCACGGAATAGGCCAGCCCAATTATTATAGCCGCACTGAGAATGCCGAGCAGATGCCCGTACTTCATCTCACATCACCCGCGAGTAGTAATGCCTGAACAGAAGGTGGAGCATCAACATGACTGCCAGAACGAGACCGACCGCTATGAAGGCACCTTCCATCTTCGGATTCGAGGTTTTTCCCGATAGGGCGAGCAGAGCGACTGCGAGCCCCATGCTCGTCACCTGGAGGGTTCTTCTGGAAGCAATCTCGTTTATCCGCAGGGTTCTCTCGTCTTCAAGAACAATGCCCCTCTTTTCGAGGTGGGAGAAGTAGATGTTTATGAACACTGCCCCAAAGGCAAAGGCAACTATTGCGTATTCGCTTTTTTCTGAACTGGTGGCCCACCCAACGACCCAGCCTAGGGCCATAACCGCGAGGAGCGCTGGCAGTAAGGCCTTTTTATCTTCCATCACCCTCACCATGTAAAGTTTCCTTTACGTAAAGCTTCCTTTACATCTTTATAAGCTTTTTCCCTCAAAGTTTTTAAAGCTCCGGGAAGAAGTTCAATCCGCGCGGGGGTAGCCGAGCCTGGCCAAAGGCGCGGGATTTAGGGTCCCGTCCCGTAGGGGTTCCGGGGTTCAAATCCCCGCCCCCGCACCATTCAAACTTCGCCTGAGCGAAGTTTGATCAAGGTTTGTGATTCTTCTTGAGCATTCAAACGGAGTTTCCTCTTCTGGGCTACCTAGAATTTGAGGGAGTTTCCCAACAAAAGCTGAAAGAAAAAGCCCATCACTCTCCAATAAGCCTCTCGTGCTCCTGCTTTATGCACCTGTGGGCAACTGCAGTGAGGCCGGCCTCCTTCGCCCTCTTAAAAGCCTCCCTGTTGTAGGTGTTGAACTGGAACCAGACGACCTTCGCGCCCTTCTTTATTGCCTGCTCAACGTAGTCCATCGTGAACTCGGGACGGACAAAGAGGTCGACTATCTCAACCTCATCGGGGATATCTAGAACGCTCGGGTAGCACTTCCGCCCAAGGACTTCCTCGTAGCGGGGGTTCACGGGGTAGACCTCATAGCCCTTCTCGATGAGGTAGCGCATGACCATGTTCGCGTCCCTTTCAGGTTTCGGCGAGGCGCCAACGAGGGCTATCGTGCGGTACTTTGTTAGAATCTCTCCGATGTCATCGTCGCTCAGTCTGTCAACGGGCATTATCCTAACCATTTTATCACCACCATTGGTTGGAGAAGAAGTTTAAAGCCCTAACGGAAACTTCCATCGGTGGGAAGCATGGCGCTCTACGAGGAAACGCTGACGAGCCGGGCCTTTCAGGCTCTAATGGTAATCCCTCTCCTCTCCTTGCTTGTCGGCCTCTACGCCACCTACCAGGTGGGCGAGGGCTTTGAGATAATGCTCGCGGCACTTGCGGTCACTGTTCTGGTGCTCCTTGAAGTTATGGGACTGCGCGTGAGGATTTACGAGGAGGGAATCGTCATCAGCGGCCTCATAGGGCTCTTCCTCAGGAAGACGATACCACTTCAAGATGTTGAGTGGTTCGCCGTCAGGGAGGGCTGGGGGAGCTGTCCCGCGAAGATGCACTTCAACTACCCAGCAAAGGCGTGCGTTTACCTCAAGAGGCGCGACAAATGGGACGTCTCATTCTCCACCAACAGGCCGGAGGAAATTAGGGCAGTCCTCCAGTCCCTCGGCATTCCACGAGGAGCTTAGTCCCCTTAACGTCCGCAACCCTAACCCGCTCCCCTCTCTTCACCGTTCCTGTGATGCACTCGGCCCGCCAGAGTTCGCCGTCGAGCTTAACGAGGCCCTCCGGGGAGAGGTCTTCAACGACAACTGCTTCCCGGCCTATCAGGGCCTCTGCCCCGGTCTGCGGCTTCTTCTCAAGCCCGCCTTTGAGCACGTACGGCGCTATCAGGACGTCTTTAATCAGGAGGATTCCCAGAACGAGTCCAACCACTGGAAAAGGAACATCTAACCCCGCTGAAGGGAGGACAGCGAGCAGGACTACTGCCACCACTATCTCGTCCGCCAGCAGTGCAATCAGCTTGAGGGCCCTTTTCAGGACTCCCTGCCCTCCAGCCATCTCCACCCCTCGTTCACTTCGATTATACCCCACCAGCGCTTCAGCTCCTTTCTCGCGGCCGCGTAGTCGGGATAGAACCGCCCCACGAGCGCCCAGAACTCCCTAGAGTGGTTGAGGTGTCTCAGATGGGCCAGCTCGTGGATTACAACGTACTCGATTAGCCTCTCCGGCAGTGCGAGAAGGCGGAGGTTGAAGCTGAGGTTTCTCCGGCTTGAGCAGCTCGCCCATTTGGTTCTCTGGTTCCTGATGTACACCTTTCCGGGTGAGACCCCCATCATGACCGAGTAGACGGCAACGAGAGGGGTTATCTTAACCCTTAAGAGGTTTTTCAGGGCTTTTACGGCCAGTTCGCGCCTGGCGGGGACCCTGAGCGTTCCGTCTCGGATTTCAACTTCCCTGACATCTCCTTGCTCCAGCCGGTAGAACTCCCCGAAAAGCGGAAAGCCCCTTGAAGACTCTCTCCTGAGCTCTTCAAGCTCCCGCAACCTGCTCTGAAGCCATCTCTCGTGTTTTTTCAGGAATGCGTCAACGTCAAAGCCCCTCGGCGCGGTAACCACGACCCTGCCGCCGGGTCTGAGCTCAAGCCTCGCGTAGCGGACGGGCCTGTAGCGAACCTCGACTTCCATCGTATCACCTTTTAAGGTCTGGTTCCGATATGGGCTTATGAACGTTAAGGTCATAAAACGGAGCGCCAAGTCCCTCTATACCCGCTCCAGGATTCCGGGCGTCTCGTGGAGCGTGAACCAGTACGTCGGCTGTGCCTTCGCCTGCGGGTACTGCTACGCCAAGTTCATAGCTAAGTGGAAGGACTACGGAAAGTGGGGGAGCTGGGTTGAGGCCAAGACAAACGCGCCCGAGTTAGCGAGAAAGCACGTTTCTGGGAGCGTCGTGATGTCCACGGTTAGCGATCCGTACCAGCCGATTGAGGCCGAGCTAAAGCTCACGAGGAGGTTCTGAGGTATATGGACAAGAGGAATGAACTCTCGATACTCACCAAATCGCCGCTGGTGACCAGGGATATTGACATTTTCAGGGAGTTCCGGAAGATAGAGGTTGGTCTCACGATAAACGGCTTCACAGGAAGGGAGAAGAGGCTGTTTGAACCGCTTACACCCGTCCACTAGGCAAGGATAAACGCCCTCAAGGAGCTCCATGAGGCCGGGCTGAAGACCTACGCCTTCGTTAGCCCGATAATTCCAGGGGTTACGGACGTCTCGGCCATATTCGAGGACACGAGGAGCTTTGCGGACCACTACTTCTTCGAGGTGCTCAACCTCCGCGCGGCCGGAAGGAAGTTCCAGGAGCTTCTCCGCGATGAATATCCAGAAAGCTACGAGGTTCTAACCAACGAGGAGGCCTTTAAAGAGTTCCTGTGGGGGCTGAAGAAGGAGATAAAATCCCTGAACGTGAGGACAGCGGGAATAGAGACCCACCAGAAGGGCTGGGAGTTCGTTGAGGTGTGAATTCACTGACGTCCCCTTGAACCACCGCTATGACCGGAGAGTTCACGTTCGTCCCGGTCGGCCCTGTCTTAAGGAGCGCGCCGGCCCTTTCCAGCGCGGTGGTTCTAGTCCCCTCGACCAGTTATTTCTCCCCCCGCGTCTGCACTGGAGGAGAATAAGACGGCTGTTCTTTAATAAGTTTGTGGAAAAATAAAGAAGGTCAATCGAGCATCGCCAGTATCTTGTCCACCTCGTTTGATATCTCGACGTCGAAGAGATGTATGGTCGGCAGGAGCCACCAGAGGCGGTAGTTGTGGGTTTTATCTTCTTCTCCATAGTACTGGAAGACGAACCTTCCAAAGCCTGTCATGTCGCGGTGGACGTCCCTGACTGCCCTGAGGACGCGTCTAACTTTCGGTGGGTACTCATCGAACGGCAGTGGGATGCCCTTAACAAAGACCCTGTCCTTGAAGAAGTCCGTTGTGAGGCCAACGCTTCCGACGTGCTTTTCGAGCTGGTTGAACTTCTTGGCAGTCCAGAAGCGGTGCAGGATTAGCCTCGGGTCCTCCTTGGCGAGCGGGTAGTTGCCTTCCTCCGTGTCGAGCCAGAACTCAAGGTATGGCTGGCCGCGCTCGATGACTATTCTCGCAAGGAGCCTCGCGTCCTTTGGAATCTCCTGTTGGGTCTCGCTGATGTAGTACTCCCTGCCCTTCTCGGTGTAGGTCTCGCCCTCCTCGTGAGTTCCGGTTCTTGAGACGAAATATGCTTCCCTTCCGTCTATCGTCCCGAGGTGCAGGTCATAACCCCACGCTTTCAGGTCTTTGAACCGGAACCTTCTCTCCGCCGGAACGACTCCAGTGTTCTCGACTATGTAGTATCCCTCAAGCATTTTTTCACCCTAAGTAAATAAAAGGGTGAAGCTTTTAAGCTTTTTTGTCCTCGATTATGAGCTCAACTACAACCTCCGTTTCCGGGTTCTTGAGCAGCTCAACGAGTTCCCTACTTATGTCTTTGGCGGCTTTGTTCGCTCTTATAGCGAGAGTTCTACCGTCTACGTAGTCGCTTTTCCTTATGACCATCGAAATTGGGCTCTCAAGCTTTAAGTCCGGGTTCCCCTGTGCGATAAGCTCGTCGGCAATGTCTCCGGCACGTATAACTACCCTCAGCTTCGCACCCTTCCTGAGGGTCTCTTTGAAGTCCTCGCTTAGGTCGCTCAGAGCTTTATCGGCTGAAACACAGATGATGCAGTCCCCTCTTGGTGTTAAGAAGTCCTCCCTCGTTATTTCGAGCGTTGAGCGGTGCGTTGCCTTCACGTTTTCATGTCCCCTGCAGCGAATTATTTCCCGTAGCATGGGCTGAGCTTTTTTGTTCCTCTATAAAACACTTGGGTTTTTGAGGGGGTAGGAAAACTTTTAAAAGATGCCTTTGATTTGAGATACGGCCAAGAGTTCAGGCTAGAGGTGATGGGAATGGGGAACATAAAGCAGACCTTTATCAAGAGGACCGCTCGCGAGCTCTTTGACAGGTACCCGGACAAGTTCACCAGGGACTTTGAGCACAACAAGAAGATGGTTCAGGAGCTCACCAACGTCACGAGCAAGACCATCAGGAACAGGATTGCTGGCTACATAACCAGGCTCGTGAGAATGAAGGAAGAGGGCAAGATACTTTAATGCTGGCCCTCTTTATTCTCTACCATCCGCTTCCTAAAAGTCGTTCAGGTCTTCTACTATCTTTCTTGGAAGCCTTGAGCTGAACTCACGCATGAGCTTCTCGAACTCCCTTTCGTCTTCCTGGGCTACCCTTCTGAGGAGGTTCTCAATGTAAGTCTCCACCAGCAGTCTGACCTCTTCGAGCTCCTGCTTTGTCCTCATGACCTCATCAACGCGCCTCTCTATCTCGCTGAGGAACTGGAGGAGCTCGTTTATCTTCCTCTCCACAGGCTCCGTTGATTTTATGAGCTCCCTCGCCTGGGTGTACTCAGCCGTCTGCCTCGGCTTCTTGGGCTCGTACATCTCCGTGCCGAACGTGTAGGGCGTCAGGAGCACCTCAAGCCTGAAGCCGCGCTTTATGGTGTAGTACTTCCTTGGGCGCCCCCTGGGTATCTTCTCAGTCCTGCCCTCGATTAGTCCAGCCCTTTCGAGGATTCTCAGGTGTTCAAGGACGGCTTTCTGTCCTACCCCAAGCTCCTGACTTAGTTCACTGACGAAGTACGGCCGCTTGGTGAGGAGGATAAGAATCCTCCGCCGAGTCTCATTCCCAAGGATATCGAGCAGTTTTCCCATCTCGCCCCACTCCATACTCTCACCCCCTTTATCTAACCATAGGTTAGTAAAAATCCTTAAAACATTTTCTATCTCATTGTCAAAAAAAGGTGAAGTTTAAAAATTCATCTTTACACAAGAGTCGCGTAATGGTGGATGCAGTCTTGGGTTGAGTTTCTAACATCTAAACAGGCAACGAGGCTTCTTGGTTTTATCACTCTTCAGAACCTTCACGTCTGTGAAAGTTTTGCAGGATGCAAAATGAGTTAAAAACGGAGAAATAAAGCTCATCAAACCGGAGTGACGTGGCCCCACTTCTCGAGGGCACGGGCGAGCTCTTTGTGAGTCTTGGCGTACTCGTCGAGTGGAATGCCCTTCATGATGGCGTCTATCGCTTGCCTGACGGCCATAGCGCCTGCCCTCGGTCCGTCCGGGTGACCCATGGTTCCACCGCCGAGCTGGAGGACGATGTCCTTTCCGAGGGCCTCTATGACCGGCTGGATGTTGCCTGGGTGAAGGCCACCTGAGCTCGTCGGGAAGACTGGCTTAATGTGGTAGAACTTCTGCTCCATGTGGAAGACGTCATTCTCGTCCGGAACGTAGTGGTCTTCAGTGATTATCCTCTTGTACTGAATGACCTCCCACTTCTCGCCCTCCATCTTGCCCGCGCCGGCGGTTCCAATGTGGAGCTGGTCAACGCCTATGACGCGGTAGAGCTTCGCCAGGACGAACATCGAGATGCCGTGGTAGGGGTTCCTAGCGAAGGCCGTGTGCATGGCCCTGTGGGCGTGGAGAGCAATGCCGTAGTCCTCAGCGAGCTCCCTTACGTAGTCGAGGACGCCCCAACCAAGGACAACGACGTCAATCATCGCGTGCGGGACTCCGTAGTCCGCGAGTATCTCAAGCCTCCTCTCAAGCTCCAGTATCGGCGCTGTAATGTTGGCGAACCAGGTCTTCTTCTCGCCGGTCTCGTTCTCGGCCTTTTCCATCGCCTTCGTGACGACCTTGACCCTATCCTCGAAGCGGTTGTACCAGGGGCTGGTGAGGTTCTCATCGTCCTTGAGGTAGTCAGCGCCGCCCATAAAGAGATCGAGGGCGAGCTGGTAAAGCTCCTCCGGAGAATAGCCGACCTTCGGCTTTGGAACGACACCGTAGAGGGGCCTGTTGTATATCCCCAGCTTCTTTCTAACGCCCTCGATACCGAAGTTTGGACCGGGGTAGTTGCGGAGGAACTTCTCGGGAAGGTATATGTCCTCCAAGCGGAGCCACTCGACGCGCTTCATTCCAAAGACGTTGCCCGCTACGCTCGCGAGGAAGCCGGGCATGTTCCCGTCCTCAAACGCGTGAACTGGGTAAGCTATCTTCACTATCCAGCTGCCGTCGCCCATGTCGTGGAAGTCATAGGCCTTGGCTGAGAGGTCGGCCCAGCGCTCCTGCTCGTACCACGGGTATAGGGTTGTCCACGTTCCGGTTGAGCTCTCCGCGGCAACCGCACCCGCGGCCGCTTCGATGCTGTAGCCCTCAGCGGGGGTCACGCGGAAAACGGCTATGATGTCCCTCTTCTTGTTCGGCTCGTAGTCCTTGTCCACGTAGTAGTCGTATATCTTGTCGAACTTCTCCACCATCTGCAACACCTCCTTGGTAACTATAGTGTTCTATCGCTGACTATAAAAATCCTACTGGTGAATTTTGGGGATTGATGGTCGTATCTTTACATGTGTGCTGGACATGTTTGGAGGTTTCAAACCCCTTCATTTGGCTTTTGGGGCGTTTTCCGTTCTTTCCCCAATCTTCCTCTGAAGGTTGCCGTTTTGGCTTAGGTTGGTGTTAAGCCGTATGGGGTTGAAGTTCTCGACTATTAACTGAAATCACACCCATAGGCCCGGTCAGGAGGCTCCTTTTCCGAAAGGTTTATATAGCTCTTTGTTCTTAGAATAGAACGCAGAAACCTGCAAAACAGAAAGTAGGAGGTGTTGTGAATGGCTGAGCTTCCAATTGCCCCGGTTGACAGGCTTATAAGGAAGGCCGGCGCCGCCCGCGTCAGCGAGGAGGCAGCGAAGGTCCTCGCCGAGCACCTTGAGGAGAAGGCCCTTGAGATCGCCAAGAAGGCCGTTGCCCTTGCCCAGCACGCCGGCAGGAAGACCGTCAAGGCAGAGGACATCAAGCTCGCTATCAAGAGCTGATGGCCTTTTTCTTTCCTGTTCCTCTTTTACCAGAGCTTTACCCTTCTGACGCTGGGTTCTTCTTCTGGTCTCAGGAGGACAAAACCGGCCTCGTCCCACCTTGGGAACGTCGGTGAACCCGGATTCAGAAGGTAGACCCTTCTTCCGTAGACACTGAAGGAATCGAAGTAGAAGCGGTGCGTGTGCCCGAAGACGAGCAGGTCAACACCCATGTCGAGGGCCTTGAGCGTCAGGAACTGGGCGTTTAGCGAGAGGAGCTGGTGGCCGTGAATCAGGCCTATTCTGAGCTTTTCGATCTCGACGGTCTCTTCCTCCGGGAGGCCGAGGTGGTCAACGTTTCCCCTGACTGCTATGACGGGAGCTATCTCTTCGAGGGCCTCAAGAACTGAAGGGGAAGTTATGTCGCCCGCGTGGAGTATAAGCTCCGGACGGGCCTTTTTCAGCTTATCCAAAAGGGGAACAGGAAGGGCCTTTGCCTTGTCCCCCACGTGGGTATCGCTTAAAACTGCTATCGCGGTCATATCGGCACGTTTATACCAAGCTTCTCGACGAGTTCCTTATACCTGTTCCTTACGGTGACCTCGGTGACGTGTGCAACCTCAGCCACTTCACGCTGGGTCTTCTTCTCACCCTCGAGGAGGGAGGCAATGTAAAGGGCTGCGGCGGCAAGTCCTGTCGGGCCTTTTCCGCTGGTTATTCCGCGCTTTATGGCCTCACGCAGGATTTTCTTTGCCCTCTCCTTTGTCTTCGAGCTGACGCCGAGGGCGTCGCCAAAGCGGTCCACGTACTCTATCGGGCTCGTTGGCCGGAGGTTCAGGTTGAGTCCCCTGGCCATGAAGCGGTAGCTCCTCCCGATCTCCTTCTTGGAGACCTTGGAAACCGCCGCAATCTCGTCGAGTGTTCTTGGGATGCCCTCCATCCTGCAGGCGGCATAGAGAGCGGCGGAAACCATGCCCTCTATCGAGCGGCCGCGGATTAGCTTCTTCATGACGGCCTTTCTGTAGAGGGAAGCCGCGACCTCCTTGACGCGCCTCGGAAGGCGCATCTGCGCGGCCATCCTGTCGAGCTCACTCAGCGCGAACGCGAGGTTTCTCTCGGCGGCGTCGTTTATGCGCATCCTTCTCTGCCACATGCGGAGCCTTCTCATCTTGTTCCGGTACATGCCGGTAATCTGGTTGCCGTGTATGTCCTTGTCGCGCCAGTCTATGTCGGTCGAGAGGCCCTTGTCGTGTATCATCAGCGTCATCGGCGCGCCGGTTCTCGCTCTACGTGCCCTCTGGTCCGGGTCAAAGGCCCTCCACTCCGGCCCCTCATCGACCACGTTCTCCTCGATGACGTAGCCACATTTGGCGCAGACTATCTCCCCCCTCCTGGGGTCGTATATGAACTCGGTTGACCCGCACACGGGACAAACCCTTTTCGGAGTAATCGTTCTCACCCCCTTCTCCTGGGGGCGGGGCGAGAACGCTTGGGCCCCTTAGAGCCCTTGAACTTTGCCCTATTTCTTTTTCCTGACCTCTTTTCTTTCTTTCTCTTGTCCACGTACAGAAGAGCGCCAACGTATCTCTCGGGGTTCTTAACGCGCGGTTTAACAGCAACATAGGGGTAATCAACGGGACCAAAAACATCCTTAACAATGCCTACCGGTCTCAAATCCTTGTCAACGACGGGCTCGTTGAGCGATGGAACCCAGTTCGTCCTGACTATGAGGAAGCCCTGCTTTGCGTAGTGAGAAACCTTTCCTAAGCGCTTCATAGCCCCACCCCAAAACGACATCTCCTTTTAAACTTTTCGCTTTTTCCCCTTAAAAGCCTTTCGGTAGTTTAGGAAAGGTTTTTAATGTCCACTCACAAAAAGTATAAGATTGGGACGGGGAAAGATGAAGTGCCTTGTCGTCGGCCACGTCGTCAGGGATTTGATAAGGCGCGGTTCAAAAATCGAGGAGAGGCTCGGTGGCGGTGCCTACTACTCCGCTCTGGCACTTTCGCGCTTCTGCGACGTTGAGATTCTCACAAGCTTTTCTCAGCTCCCTAAGGAGTGGGTTGAGGAGCTCCGCTCCATTGGAAGGCTGGAAGTGCTTCCGTCTGAGGAGACTACCTCGTACGAACTCAACTACCTGGACTCCAACAGGAGGGAGCTGAGGCTGATTTCACACGCTTCCCCCATTACAGAACTCCCGGCCCGGAAGTACGATGCCATAATTCTCAACCCCGTTGCCAACGAGATTCCCGAGGACATCGTGAGGGAAGCACTGAACAGGGCAAAGCTCGTCTCCGCAGACCTCCAGGGGTTTATACGCTCCCCTCGGCCCGGCCCGGTGGAGCTAATCAGGAGGGACTGCTCTTTTCTTAAAGGGCTCAGCGTCCTCCACGCAGACATCGCTGAGCTCCCCTACGCGAAGGTAAGCCCGAACTCCGTGGAGTCCCTGCTACTCACCGACGGCCCCAACCCCGGAAAAGCGTACCTGCGCGGCAGCCCCTACCGCTTCGTTCCGCTGAAGGTTGAGGTCGGTGAATCAACGGGTGCTGGGGACGTCTTTCTCGGAGCTTTCACTGGTTTCTACCTGGAATGCCCCTTCATACAGTCCCTCAAAAGGGCAGCTGCCTTCACGGCCCTGTTCCTCAAGCACCGCTCGGTGGAGTTTGAGCTGGACGAAGTGAGCGAGCTCGCCAGGAAAGTGACCGTTGAAGCTTTAAGTGAGTGAGCCCAAAGAAGGACGACCGATGATGAAATGTCAGCACGCTGAACGCTGATGAGAAGGGACTTCCCTGAGGTGAAAAAGATGGACCGTTACGTTCTGCTTGTCAAGGCCCCCAAGGGGGCCGACATAACCCGGTTCCGCGAGGAAGCGAAGCTTCTTGCCGAAAAGCACGGCCTGAAGGCCGAACTCCACAGGTGCATAGGCCTGACCGTGGATGGGATAATCCTCTACAAAGGCGGCGTCGTCCTCATAAAGCGGAAGAACGAGCCCTTCAAAGACCACTACGCCCTTCCTGGTGGGTTCGTTGAGTACGGCGAGACCGTTGAGGAGGCCCTGAAGAGGGAGATGAAGGAGGAGACCGGCCTCAACGTCAGAATCCTCAGACTTGTGGGCGTTTACTCAGACCCGAACAGGGATCCAAGGGGCCACACCGTTTCAGTTGCCTTCCTCTGCCTTGGAGAGGGCGAGCTTAAAGCTGGAGACGACGCCAAAGAGGTTCACGTTGTCCCCATCGGGGAGGCTGGGAAACTCCCGCTGGCGTTTGACCACGCAAAGATTCTGCGGGACGCGCTCCATCCAAAGGATTGCTGGTGATGGCTGTGAAGCTCGAATACCCCTCCTTCGGGAGGATAATCGTTGATGGGAAAACCTACGAGCACGACATCGTAGTATACCCGAGCGGGAAAGTTGAAAAGCGGAAGAAGTGGCTCAGCAAGTCCAAACACGGCACCAGCCACAAGCTCGACCCCGACGAGCTGAAGGAGTACCTCACGGAGGACTTTGACGTCCTTATCGTTGGCACCGGCTACTATGGTTACCTCTCGCTCCTGCCGGAAAGTAGAGAGCTGGTCAAAGGAAAGGAAGTCTACGGGCTCCCGACGGGAAAGGCTGTTGAGCTTTTCAACGAGCTGAACGGAAAAAGAAAGGTGCTGGGAATCTTCCACGTCACTTGCTGAGGTGACAGAGTAGCTTTTGCCCTTGTGATAATTTAGAAGGGCAGTTTGCTCTCTAAGTACTCCCCTTTTTCTCTAGGTGCGCCCTCTTGACTTCAAGGACTCCTGAGTAGTTGCACTCGCTCCACTTCTTTTCCACTTCATCGAAAACTATCTTAGCTTTGAAGAACGGCGCGTCCCTCACGAAAGTTTCAAACTCACCTCCTTCTCCGGCCACGTGGACTTTGTACCTCTCGTGGAGCCTTACCAGCTCTTCCAGGGCCTTCCCGTCTATCTTCCTCCCGAGCCAGCCCTTGTCCAGGCCGTAGGCCGAGACACCAACCATCACGATGTCGAAGATTTCGATCAGCTCGCGCATGTAGTCAACCGGGTCTCGGTGCCATGCCGGGGCGAAGCTCTCGATACCGAGCTCTTCCGCTACCCTGTCAACGCGCCTCTTCTGATACTCGCTTTCCAATGCACCAGCAACGACTCCGTCAATTTTCAGGCCCTCGAGGACGGCCTTCAGATCCTCGACTTCCTTCTCCTTCTCGCCGCTCGTGAACCCCTTGACGAGCGGGATTCCTATCGCCCTCGCCTGGAGTTCCGTGAGGTGAATGTTTGGCACGTGGTACATGTAGCTCTCATCGCTCTCGCTGACCATCGAGACGAGATATTTGACTTCAAAACCCTGCTTTAGGGCCCAATAGAAGGCATAGTTTGAGTCCTTTCCGCCAGAGTACAAGACCGCAACTCGCATTTCCACCACCGAAATCTTTAAATTACTGGAAGTTAATTTAACTTTGGTTCTCTCAGTAGGGCCACAGAAAAGGGCCTTAAAAAGGTGGTGCCAATGACCTCAAAGACGGCAGTGGTTCTCGCGGCCGGCCTTGGAACGAGGATGGGCGGGAAGCCCAAGGGACTTATTAGAGTTGCAGGAAGGGAGATTCTGTACAGGACTATCTACCTTCTCCAAAAGAACGGCGTTGAGAGGTTTGTAATCGTAACGAACGAAGGGTATGCAGGACTTTACAGGGAGTTCATAGAGAAACACGGCTTCAACGCCGAGCTGGTGATAAACCCTGAGCCAGAGAAGGGCAACGGGCACTCCCTTCACCTCGCCAGGGAACACGTCTCGGGAAGGTTCGTGCTCGTGATGAGCGACCACGTCTACGGCGAGGAGTTCGTCGCGGAAGCAGTGGAAGGGAACGGCCTCATAGCCGACAGAAGGCCGAGATGGGCCGACGTGGGCGAGGCCACCAAGGTGAAGGTCATGGACGGCAGAGTTGAGGATATAGGCAAGTCTCTCAGAGAGTGGGATGCAGTGGATACTGGCTTCTTCGTCCTCGATGAGAGCATCTTTGAGGTAACGGCAGAACTTGAGCGTGAACGGAACGGCGACTATCCCCTCAGTGAGGTCGTGAAAAGGGCAAGGCTCCCTGTGACTTTCGTGGACGGCCTTCCCTGGACTGATGTTGATACCCCGTCTGATGTCAAAAGGGCCAGAAAGATGCTCGTTAAGAGCGCCCCCAAGGGAATCGGGGACGGCTTTATCAGCCGGCACATCAACAGGAAGCTCTCCACCGAGATAAGCTACCTCCTCGCGGAGAAAGTGACTCCAAACCAGATGACGGCCGTCACGTTTGCAGTCGGAATTCTCTCGGCAGTCCTCACGTTAATCAACCTTCCGCTGGCGGGGGTTCTCTACCAGCTCAGCTCAATCCTCGACGGCGTTGACGGCGAGCTCGCGAGGGCCCAGCTGAGGGCCAGCAGGCTCGGTGGTTACATTGACTCTATCCTCGACCGCTACGTTGACGGAACCTTCCTGGCCCTGCTGGCGTATTCGACTCTCCGCGAGCCCCTCTGGTATCTCGTGGCGCTTGTAGCGCTCCTCGGCTCGGTGATGGTGAGCTACTCGACCGAGAGGTTCAAGGGGGCCTTCTGCAGGGACGCTTACATGGAAGTCCCCGGCCTCAGGAAGCTTCCGGGCAAAAGGGACGAGCGCATATTCCTCACGATGCTCTTCCTGCTGTATCCAGTGGAGGTCTCAGTCAAAGCGCTGTTCGCGCTCTTGGCCTTACTCACCAACCTCCGCGTTGGGGTGACCCTCTATATTATAGCCAGAAAAGTTTCGTAACCAAAAACTATTTAACTGCCATAAAATATCTTAAAACAACAAAAAGGAGGTGGAGGAGATGGTGAAGGTTGTCATACTCGGACAGGGATACGTTGCCAGCATTTTTGCGAGCGGCCTTGAGAAGATAAAGGCCGGGAAGATGGAGCCGTACGGCGTCCCCCTCGCTGACGAGCTCCCGATTAAGATTAAGGACATCGAAATCGTCGGTTCCTACGACGTTGACAAGGCGAAGGTCGGAAAGGACCTCTACGAGGTCGTTAAGGCCTATGACCCCGAGGCGCCGGAGAGCCTCAAGGGCATCACCATCAGAAAGGGAGTCCACCTCAGAAGCCTCAGGAACCTCCCGCTCGAAGCCACTGGCCTTGAGGACGAGATGACCCTCAAGGAGGCCGTTGAGCACCTCGTTAGCGAGTGGAAGGAGCTCGGCGCCGAGGTCTTCATAAACGTCTGCACCACCGAGGCCTTCGTGCCCTTTGGAAACAAGGAGGAGCTTGAGAAGGCCATCGCAGAGGACAACAGGGACAGGCTTACCGCTACCCAGGTCTACGCCTACGCGGTTGCCCAGTACGCCAAGGAGGTCGGCGGAGCGGCTTTCGTCAACGCCATACCAACCCTCATAGCCAACGACCCTGCCTTCGTTGAGCTCGCTAAGGAGAGCAACATGGTCATCTTCGGTGACGACGGCGCCACCGGTGCGACCCCGCTGACAGCTGACATACTCAGCCACCTCGCCCAGAGGAACCGCTATGTCCTCGACATAGCCCAGTTCAACATCGGTGGAAACCAGGACTTCCTCGCTCTCACCGACAAGGAGAGGAACAAGAGCAAGGAGTTCACCAAGAGCTCCATCGTCAAGGACCTCCTCGGCTACGATGCACCCCACTACATCAAGCCCACCGGCTTCCTTGAGCCGCTCGGCGACAAGAAGTTCATCGCCATGCACATCGAGTACGTCTCATTCAACGGCGCCCACGACGAGCTTGTCATCACCGGCAGGATAAACGACAGCCCGGCACTCGCGGGCCTGCTCGTTGACCTCGCGAGGCTTGGAAAGATAGCCCTCGAAAAGAAGGCCTTCGGAACCGTTTATGAGGTCAATGCCTTCTACATGAAGAACCCCGGCCCCAAGGAGATGCCCAACATCCCGCGCATCATTGCCCACGAGAAGATGCGCACCTGGGCCGGGCTCAAGCCGAGATGGCTCTGACGGCAAGCTTTTAACTCCTTTTTCCCTACTCTTCTCGGTGGGTGAGAATGAGCTGGAAGAGGGGAGCGTATCCTGAGTTCACGATTGAAGACGCGGTCGCGGTTCTGTACCTGATGAAAAATCCTGTTGGAAGAAAGACGATTTCGGAGCTTCTCGGCCTTGGCGAAGGAAGCGTCAGGACGCTTTTGAGAAAGCTTTCGAAGATGAACCTTATTGAGTCCTCTCAGAGGGGCCACACCCTCAGCGAAGAGGGAAGGGAGCTCGTGGAGAGGCTCTCGAAGTCCTTCTCCGAAGTCCACGCCGTTGGCAGAGTCGAAGGCTACCCTGCTTATGCCATCGTCGTGAGGAATCCCCCTGAATTCAAGAGTATTGAGCTCCGCGACGAGGCCATAAGGTTCTTCGCAAAGGGTGCAATGATTCTCGTAGTTAAAAACGGGGAGGTAGTTTTTCCAGAAGACGGCAGGCCCCTAAGAGAGACTATGTCAGAGCTCGCCGAGAGACTCTCGGTTCTGAGGTTCGAAGAAGGAGACATGGTCGTAGTCACGTGGGCTGAAAACCCAGCCGATGCGATGAAGAGCGCCTACCACGTGGCGGTTTTCCTTAAGGACGTCCCCGATGAGATAAAGTCCCTCGTGAGGTGACGAAATGAGCGGGAATAACGAGAGCAGGCTAATCCTTGCCCTGGACGTCTACGAGCGTGAGAGGGCGCTTAAAATAGCGGAGCAAACGGCCGAGTACCTCTGGGCGATTAAGGTGAACTGGCCGCTCATAATCGGCTCGGGCCTGGGAATCGTCACGGAGCTCAAAGATGCAACAGGTCTTCCGATTATAGCCGACCTCAAGCTCGCTGACATTCCAAACACCAACAGGCTGATAGCGAGCAGGGTCTTTGAGGCCGGTGCGGACTACATAATAGCGCACGGCTTCGTCGGTAGCGACAGCGTTCGGGCTGTTATGGAGCTCGGGAAGACGATAATCGTCGTCGAGATGAGCCACCCCGGAGCGAAGGAGTTTATTCAGCCCGCTGCCGACAAGCTGGTGGAACTCGCCAACAGGCTTGAGCCCTTCGGCGTCATAGCACCCGCCACGAGACCCGAGAGGGTTGCCTACATACGCTCAAGGCTTAATAGCGAAGTCAAAATCCTAACCCCTGGAGTTGGCGCCCAGGGTGGAAAGGCGGGCGAGGTTTTAAAGGCCGGTGCCGACTACATCATCGTGGGGCGTTCAATCTACGCGAGCGAGAACCCGAGGGAGAGCGCGAGAAGGCTTTACGAAGAGACCATGGAGGTGTGAGGATGGAGCTGAAGGTCAAGCACCCCCTCAGCAAGAAGGAGGTAAAGGCCATAATCCGCGAGATGGCCGAGATTTTCGGCGAGGAGATAGCCGAGAAGATGCTGAGCAAGAAGGACCGCGTTGAGGTCGCTGAATTCGACAAGACCACAGAAATCCTCCTTGTCAACGGAAAGCCCTTCTTCATACGGAGGAAGGGCCTGATTTTCCCGCTCGTCATAGCGCTCTACGAGCTGTCCAACGAAGAAGACCTGAGGAAGTGGCCGAGGCGCGTCGTCGTTGATGAAGGGGCAGTTCCGTACATCATCAACGGCGCCGACGTCATGGCCGCGGGCATAGTTGACGCCGATGAGAACATCAAGGAAGGGGATTTCGTCTTCGTTGTTGAGGAGAACTATGGGAGACCCCTCGCCATCGGGATAGCCCTGATGAGCGGCAAGGCGATGAAGGAGAAGCCTAAGGGCAAGGCAGTTAAGAACATCCACCACGCCAAGGACAAGATTTGGAACGTCACGGTGGGCTAAAATGGGGGAACCTGGGGAAGAGAAGGAGAAAATCCGTGTTCTTGTTGGGGGAGTTTTTGATATCCTCCACGTCGGCCACATTCATTTTTTGAGCAAGGCAAAGAGCCTTGGGGACGAGCTGGTGGTCATAGTCGCCCATGACGAGACCGTCAGGAGACAGAAGCGCCGTGAGCCCGTAAACCCCGCCGAAGACAGGGCCGAGCTCCTGAAGGCAATTAGATACGTTGACGAGGTCTACATAGGCTCTCCTGGTGGGATAGACTTCGAGCTCGTGAAGCGGATAAACCCCGACGTTATAGCAATTGGCCCGGACCAGAACTTCAACTGCGAGAAGCTCAAGGAGGAGCTCAGGAAGCACGGGATAAACGCTGAGGTAATACGGATTCCTTACCTCTACAAGAGCGACAGGGCGAAGACGAGCAAGATAATAAGAAGAATAATCGAGGAGTTCTGCGAGTGATCGGGGCTTATTTTACCTTTTGATTTGACCTTAGGGGTGGGGCCCTAAGGTTTTAGCTTTGCAAGGTAATCGCGCAGGAACTCCGGGTCTTCCCTTTTGACGGCGCTTAGAAGCTCCTCGAACTTCTTCTCCCCGAGGGCGAGGCGGAGGTAGTAGTAGAGATTAACCGCGTCCTCGACGATGGCGCTCTGCCTCCTTCCTTCCTCGGCGTAGAGCTGGATTAGCTTCATGTTCATGTCCCTGCTTACGTAGAGGGTCTTCTGCATCTTCTCCTTCTTCAGGCTCTGCTCCTTCCTGGGCTTTGCCTTGGTCGGCTTTGTGAGCTCATCTACCGAGCCATCAAAGAGCTTGGGAATTTTATCCTTCGGCAATCTCAACCACCTCTTTCGCGAGCTTTTGAAAGGCTTTCGCGGCGCGGTTCTGGGGCTCAAACTCAAATATGCTCTTGCCCTCGCTCTGCGCCTTTTCCAGGGCTATTGCCTTTGGAATCGTAGTCAGTATCGGTGCATCTGGGTAGGTCTCCTTGAGCTCCTTGAGGCGGAGCTTTGGAACCTTTGTCTGCTTCGTGAACTTGTTGGGAACGAGTCCGAGAAGCTTGAGGTTCTCGTTGGTCTCCTCGCGAATCATCCTCATGAGGTTGAACATCAGCTGCATTCCTATGACGCCGAAGTAGCTCAGCTCCAGAGGTATGAGCACGTAGTCCGAGGCGGTGAGGGAGTTAACGAGGAATATCCCCATGCTCGGCGGGTTGTCTATTAGGACGTAGTCGTAGTCCGGCAGAACGGGCAGGAGGGCCTTTTCAAGCCTTCTCTCACGGTTGTAGGCGTTGATAATCTCAATCTCCTTGGCGGACAGGTTGAGGTGGCTGGGCACGAGGTCGAGGTTCTCCTGGATATGGACAAGGCTCTCCTCGATTTCGCTCTCCCTCGTCATCAGCGTACCGACGTTCCTGTCCCCGTACTCAAGAACCTTCATGCCGATCAGGCCAAACGTAAGGTTGAACTGGGGGTCTATGTCAACGAGCAGGACTCTTTTGCCCATGTCTGCTAGGGCGTAGCCGAGGTTCATCGTCAGGGTCGTCTTCCCGACTCCCCCCTTCTGATTGGCAACGCTGATTACCACTGCCATGGTTTTCACCCTATGAGTTAAAAAGAGTTAGTCAGGAAAGGTCTTCGAAGTCGTCGAAGACCCTGCTCACATAGGGCGGAAGCCCTGCCTTCGACTCTTCTCTCCTCGCTATCGTCTTGTAGAGCTTGTCCTCAAATGATGAACCGAATTCCCTCTTTGGCTTCGCTGGAAGGAGCGACTCCTTCGGTGCGAGCTGGAGTGCGGTTTCACCACCGAGGATGTGCGGGCTCTTGACGCCGGTCATTATCACCATGGCCCTGACCATCTTGCCCATGTCCTCGTCAATCCTCGCTCCCCACTTGATTTCGCTCTTCTCTCCGAGCTTCTCGTAGACGATGTTCATTGCTTCGTTAATCTCTCCAAGGCTGACGTCCGGGCCGACTGTGAAGTGGACGAGGGCCTTTTCACCGCTTCCATACTCAACGTCGAGGAGCTTGTTCTGGAGGGCGTTCTTAACGGCATCAACGGCCCTGTTGCTCGAATCGCTCTCGCCGATTCCTATAAGGGCGGCTCCACCGTTCTTCATGACGCTGTAAACGTCCGCGAAGTCAATGTTCACCATAGACGGGAGCTTTATGGTCTCGGTTATTCCCTTGACCATCCTCGCTATTATCTCGTCGGCAAAGCGGAAAGCGGCGTTTATCGGGAGCTTTGGAACGAGCTGGAGGAGTTTGTCGTTCTCGATTATCACAACGGTATCGGAGTAGTAGAGGAGGGCCTTTATACCGGCCTTTGCCTTCTCTTCCCTCAGGCGCCCTTCGTTCTTAAACGGGAACGTTACGACGCTGACAACAAGCGGCTCGCGGAAGCGTCCGTTGTGCCTTGCGCGCTCCTTTATGACCCTTGCGACAACAGGAGCGGCACCGGTTCCGGTTCCGTTACCCATTCCGGCGGTTATGAACACGAGGTCAGCGTCGCCGATGGTCTCGGCGATTTCATGAGCGCTCGCCTCTGCCGCGCGGTAGCCGGTCTCGGGGTCACCGCCAGAGCCCTTTCCCTGTGTTATCTCCTTGCCAAGGAGGAGCTTTTTGTGGGCCTTAGCGTGCTTCAGCGCCTGGGCATCGGTGTTCATGGCTATAAGCTCTGCCCCCTGGACGCCAAGTTCGTATAGGCGGGTTATTGTGTTGTTACCGGAGCCACCAACACCGACAATAACAATCCTTATCAGGTCTTCATCATCGTCCATGATATTCTCTTCCATCTTAGGCCTCTTCGGCTCGTCGTCAAGGTCTATCTTTATCCCCGCCTGTTCAAGCAGCTTAAACACCATTGCCCCAACCCCCAATCTTAAATGTGGGCTGATTTTTTGCTTATTTGAAACCTTATTCAAGTGTCTTATTTGATAATATAGTCCGGCGTTGAGCGGTTTTCAGTATCGAGGTGGTACAGTTCTTTTTTCAGAAGCTCACGAATGGCCTCCCTGATGACTTCACTCCTGTTAGGATACACACCCTTCTTAACAAGCTGGTCCATAGCGTTTATAAGGCCCTGCGGAAGCTGGACACTGATGATTCTCATTCTGCTCATCGCTGCACCACCACGTCCATTAAGCCGCTGTGATAGTTGTAGTGCTTAATTAGTTAAATACTTTATGCTTCCATGTTAATACTAGAATATTATCTTTTTCAAAAATTTTTTGAAAAACCCTTTTAAAGCGGGAGTCTGAACGGAAAGACGGGGGTTCAGAAATGATTCCTGTAACAGATGGAGTCTTTATCACGAGGGTCTCAGTCCAAAACGTTGAAGAAATTGTCCCCTATCTCGGAGCGGACGTTCAGCTTGTTAATATTCCATGTTGGAAGGCCGTCGCTTTTGCCTCACTGCTGGCCATAAGGGCCTTTGAGCGGGGTACTAACCACGCGAAGACGCTTGGGGGGGAACTGCTCCTCAGGCTGGCCGGAGTGCTCCAGATTAGGGACGCTATTCGGGAAGTGGGTGCAAAGCCCGGCGAGAACTACCTCGTGGTCTTCGGTGGCGAGGCCAAGGCGAGAGAACTCCTCAACAAACTTGGGCTCAAAGAGCTTCCCCTTGACGAGTGTCCCGATGGGGCCGTGAAAACTTTTTTTGAAAAATCAGCTCTGGTCGAAGTTTTGTAGGTACGAATTGCCTTTTTCCGTCTTCAATTGAGGATAAATTTATATACTGTCTCCCTACACCCCGCAGTGCCCGGGGGGATGTTAGATGCGCTACAAGAAAAGGAAATACTTCCTTGCCGGAAGGATAAACATAATTCAGCGCTCGAAGATTAGGGAACTCTTCGAGAAGGCCTCGAAGATGGAGAACGTTATTTCTCTCGGAATTGGTGAGCCTGACTTTGATACTCCTGATGTCATTAAAGACGCCGCGAAGAGGGCCCTCGACGAGGGTTACACCCACTACACGCCCAATGCAGGCATCCCGGAGTTTAGGGAGGCAATAGCGGAATACTACAAGGACTTTTACAAGGTTGATGTTGAGGTTGACAACATCCTCGTCACCGCCGGCGCTTACGAGGCCACTTATCTCGCCTTCCAGAGCATCCTTGAGCAGGGCGACGACGTTATCATCCCCGACCCTGCCTTCGTCTGCTATGTGGAAGACGCCAAGATAGCCGAGGCGGGCATCATAAGGATTCCTCTCCGCGAGGAGTACAAGTTCCGCATCAACCCCGACGAACTCGTTGAGGCCATCACCAAGAGGACGAGGATGATTGTCATCAACTATCCGAACAACCCGACCGGAGCCGTCATGAACAAGTCCACCGTTAAGGCCATCGCCGACATAGCCCAGGACTACAACATCTACATTCTCAGCGACGAACCCTACGAGCACTTCCTCTACGAGGGGGCGAAGCACTACCCAATGATTAAGTACGCCCCGGACAACACGATACTGGCCAACTCCTTCTCAAAGACCTTTGCCATGACCGGCTGGAGGCTCGGCTTTGCCATAGCGCCCAAGCAGGTAATCAGGGACATGATAAAGCTCCACGCCTACGTCGTTGGAAACGTCACGTCCTTCATCCAGATAGCGGGAATAACTGCCCTTCGCGACAAGAGGAGCTGGGAAGCCGTTGAGACCATGAGGAGGGTTTACGACGAGAGGAGGAAGCTCGTCCTCAAGTACCTCAACGAGATGCCCCACATACAGCCCTTCAAGCCCAAGGGTGCCTTCTACATCTGGGCCAAGATTGACCCGGAGCTCGACATGAGCAGCGAGGACTTCGCGAACTGGCTCCTTGACAACGCCCGTGTGGTCGTCATCCCCGGAACTGCCTTCGGAAAGCAGGGCGAGGGATGGGTCAGGATAAGCTACGCAACGGAGAAGGAGAAGCTCATCGAGGCGATGGAGAGAATGAAGGAGGCCCTCTCCAAGCTGTGAGGTGGTAAGTTAATGCAGGAGCTACTCGCAGTCTTTATCTCCATCTTTTTGGCGGAGCTGGGTGACAAAACACAGCTGGCGACGATAGCCTTCGCCTCTAAGTATGGGTGGAAAACAGCTTTTCTCGGTGCGGTCTTCGGTCTCGCCGCCGTCAACCTCATCGGCGCCCTGCTCGGCGATAAGCTCGGGGACGTTCTCCCCGTGGAGTTTATACACAAAGGCGCTGGGGTGCTCTTCATAGTGTTTGGTGCCCTGATGCTGCTTGGAAAACTCTAAGGAGGGTCGGATATGGACAAAAGGTGGTCAACGGTATTGATTAACACCCTTCTAGTTGCTTCAGGCTTTGGGACGATGCACATGCTTGAGAAATTCAAGGGTGCGGTTTTGATGCACTACGGCATCACGGAGGCGATGATGGGCTACCAGCAGACGGCCTACGTTGTCGGCCTCTTCGTCGCTTTCCTCCTCGGTGGGACGAGCCTCTTCAAGGGCTCTTTTAAGAGGAGTGTTGCCTTGATAGTGAGCTTTGCCGCGATTCCTCAGTTCCTGATCCCGTTCATGCCTAACTGGTGGGGTGTCGTTGCACTCCGCTTCTTCCAGGGATTCATAGTTGCTTTGATAGCTGTATTCAGCAACCAGATTGCCAGGCTCTTTGTGGCCGAGAGGCCCTTCGCCAAGGGCATAATCCTATCTGGAATCTTCTGGGGTGGAATCTACGGTATAAACCTGGCCAAGTGGGCCGGCGGCAGTGATGCGAGCTGGTCGTCGGTTACTCAGGCCTTCCTAATCTCCGCCGTCCTCATGTACGTCATGCTCGCCATATGGTGGCTCTTCGTCGAGGATTTTGAAATTCCCAAGGAGGAGCACTCGTCCAAGGCCAACGTCTGGAAGATTCCCTTCACGTGGGTCTTCGGCTTCACGTTCTTCCCTGCCCTGTGGGTTGTCTTCACCCTGGGCTCCTTCACGCTTCACAACGTCCACTTCAGCGACGACCAAGTGGCGAACCTCGTCATGACCCTTGAGGTCTCGATGGCCCTCTGGTCGATAATCATGGGCTACCTCGGCTACCGCCTCTCCCTTAAGAACACGAGCAACCGCGGCCTGTTCAAGGCCATCGTCAGCGTTATGACCCTCTCCTACGCGGTGACCTTCGTGGGCCTCTTCATTCTCTGGAGAGCCATAAGCGCAAACGATTACACGCTGGCGCTCCTCGGAATCGCGATAACTGGAATCGTTCAGGGAACGGGCCCGGCGTTCTGGACCACCGCTCCGGCGGCGTACCCGAAAGAAATCTACCCGGAGGCCAGCTTTGCCCTCGGGCTCATCTCGAACTCGGCCAACGCCGTCGCACCCAACGTCATGTTCGTCCTCGTGAAGAGCGTCACGACCGGGATGGTCATCTACATCGGCATGACCCTGCTTGGAATACTCCTTCTCCTTGTTTCGAGCAGGATGAAGCTCCCGATCGAGGAGCTCTCTTAGCTCCTTTTTCTTATCACGTGGATGTCCCTGACCAAGCGGTGCCTCTCCTCGTAGTCGAGGTGCCTCGACAGAACCTCGAAGCCTAGTTTCCTGAGCCACTTCCGGTCTTTCCGGTAGATGCTCCCGTCCCTCAGTCTATACGCCGGAAAGACGAAGACCACCCTACCGTTCCTCTTCAGGACGTCCGAGAAGCTCTCGAAGACCGAAAAGTACAGCCTGTCCAGTTCGTTGGCGAGCTTTATCGCCTCTCCCCTGCCCGGGTTCCTCTTCAGGGGCTTCCCGAGGTAGGGCTCGGTAACTATGGCATCAAACCTCTCGCGGAAACAGCGCTTCAGCTTCCTTGCGTCGCAGACCTCTATCCTTGCCGAGTTCTTGAGCCTGAACTCCCGCCTGAGCCACTCGATGTTCCGCCTCGCTTCCCTCACCCTTTCAGGGTCTCTGTCGCTCCCGTAGGCAGGCAGTCCCTGGAGGACGAACTCCTGAAGGACAGTTCCAATGCCGCAGAAGGGGTCAAGGAAGAGGCCCTTCCTCACCTCGGTGAGGTTCACCATTATCCGGGCAAGCCTCGGCGGAATAGAGAGGATTGGCCTCTGAACTGGTCTTTCCACGTCGAGTTTCTTCAGCTCGAAGGGGTCGGTAACCTTAACCGTCTCGCCCACGAGAAAGCTTCCGTCGTCCCTGAACAGGAAGACCACGTCCTTTGTCTCCGGAAAGCCCTTCAGGATTAGCTCGGCCGGCATGGAATAGACCTTGGCCGGCTTGAAGAACTTGGCTGGCCCCTTCTTCTTGAACTCCTTCTTAACGGTGCTTCCAAGCTTTCTCCAGAGCTTCCAGTCGTCCTTTCCATAAAGGCTGACTGTGAAAAGTTTCGCGTATTCGAGGTCTTTTATCGCCTCTTCCCCCTCGCCGACGATTCTGACCAGCTTGAGAGAACCGCCGAGCCAGCGGAAGTGCCTCTCTATTGAAGGCTTTGACTCGAAAACAATCCAGTTTTTTCCTTCCTCGATAGGTTTGACCCTTAGCCCGAAGCGCCTCGCGAATGAGTAGAACTCTGCCCTTCCAAGCTCGGGGTTTTTGCCCAGTATCATGCCATACATGGAATTGCGCTGTGAGTAAGCTTTTAAAAAACTTCCGCGTAAGATATGCAGTGATTCGTCCCGGTGATGGTCATGCTGGTTGCCGAGATACTTAAATCAGCCGGCGAGATTCCAGACCCCTACGTTAAGGCCGTTACTTACGCCAAAATAGGTGAGGAGCTCGCCAGAAAGTCTCACCCCCTCTACAAACAGGCTTTTCTCGAGGCCTTCGAGTCTCTGGCATCAATAGACGACCCGTTTGGAATGCTGAAAGCCCTTCTCTCGATAGGCGTCTCGATGGGCAGGGTGCGGATTAAAGCCTACCGGCGCGTGTTCGTGAGGGTTCTCTCCGAGTCGCGCAGTCTGGCCCCTCCACAGAGGGACGAGCTCCTCAAAACGGCCTCTCTGGCCCTCCTTGGCCTTGGGGACATCGGGGAGGCAATATCATTCGCTGTGGAAATAGGAGACGATGTCCTGCGGCAGACGACCCTGGTCTCCATCGTCAGGGGAATTTCGCGCTCCCTCGAAGTGAACCCGATTAAGACCGCCTACAGGCTCAGAAAGATGAAGCTAGCCCTTGAGTACATCACAGATGAGCCCTACCGTTCGAAGGCCCTCTTCGAGCTTTCGAAGGCGTTCGTCACACTTGGAAGCTACAGTGGTGCTTTTTCGGCTATCAGGGATATGGGTTCCCGGGAGTGGGCGAAGCAGGCCTTTAAGGAGCTCGCCTTCAGCCTCAGCGAACTCGGCGTCGTGGAGAACTACGTTGACTCCTTCACGGCACTGGCGGAAGAGCTTTCTCAGAAGTTCGACGAGAACCTTGCACTCGAGGTCGCCACAGTCCTTGCGCTGGCCGGAAGGGGTTCTCTGGCCGCACAGATGCTCAGGAAGTTCGGTGATGAGAGCCTGTTTGAGGCCGTCGCCCTTGACGTCCTCGACAAGAATCCCTCAGCTCTTCCAGAATTTCTTGGTGCCCTGAATGCAGAGGAAGCTCTGCTGGTGGGCAGGGCATTAATGAACCGCATACTGGAGGAACCAACGCCGGATAAAAGGGGCATTGTAAACACGATAGCCCGCTTTGTTCGCCTGGAGGAAGTGTGGACGAAGGTGGCTCGCTTCTACGTCCTAATCGGCGACGTCGAGTCCGCTAGGAGAATTGGCCTCTCCCTCCAGAACCAGAAGCTCCGCTCCCTCGTCATGGCCGACGTGGCGCACCACTACTTAAAGCTCGGCGAGGTCGAGAAGGCCATAGACACGGCCCTTGAGGTCAGAGAGGGGCGCTTTGCGTCCCTGCTTATGTCGGAGATACTTGTAAAGGCTCTCAACAAAGAGTTAGAGGGGTTGAGAAATGGAAAGGCTAGGATTACCCAGGAGAAAGCGGGAGAACAGGATTGACTTCCTCAGAGACCTCATCTCTTCCCTCCTGGTCAGGGAGGATTTGTACTCCAGCGAGGCGCTGTTTAAAGACGCCGTTGAGGAAGTTTACTCTCTCCTCAAGTCCGAGGTTCTGTCCGGCAACTCTAAACTCCTCGACGCCTACGAGACTGCGGTAGTTTTAAGGGCGGTTGCGTTCAAAGAGAACCTTGAGGTCGAGGCCCTGCTCAGAAAGCTCCTCTCCCAGCTGGGGTGATGGTTATGCTCTATGAGATAACCATTGACACGAAGGAGCGCGTCCAGATTATCGACATAACGGACGAGGTTCAGAGGCTCGTCTACCGCTCCAAGGTGAAGCACGGAATAGCCGTCGTCTTCACCCACCACACGACGACGGGCCTCCTCATAAACGAGTATGAGAAAGGACTTATAGAGGACATCAAGGCCAAGATGGCCGAGCTCGTGCCGAGGGGGGCTGGCTATTCCCACGACAGGATCGACAGCAACGCCCACGCCCACATAAGGGCGAGCATCTTCCTGAACCCTGAGGTCGTCGTCCCCATAGACCAGGCCGAGCTCTACCTCGGGACGTGGCAGAGGATTCTCTTCGTTGAGCTCGACGGGCCGAGGCACAGGAAGGTCTACGTTATGGTATGCCCCTGCCCGGAGTTTCCCGAGGAGTATTGAAGAGTAGTCAGACGTACATCGCCATGTGGGCAATCCTCTCAAGGAGCTCGTTGAAGCCCTCGTAGGTGACGAGCGATAAAGCTAAGGGCTCCTGCTCAAGCCTCTTCTTTATGACTTCCTTAAGCTCCTCCACGCGCTCCCTTGGGACGAGGTCAATCTTGTTTATTACCACTATTATCGGCTTGTCGTAGCGCATTTTGAGCATGTGGTGGAGCTTCTCCATTCCCCTGTGCAGACCAACCGTCGCGTCGACCATGTGGATTATCATGTCCGCCGATACTATCTCGTCTATCAGCTCCTTGAACTTCTCCTCGCTGAGCACCTTCCCGCGCAGTTCGAGCTTGGGGTCGAAGAGTCCAGCAGTGTCAATTAGCACGAACTCGTCTGCACCTCCGAGGGGGTTCTTCATGCCCTTTGGTATCTTCAGCTTGCCGAACCTCCTCCGTACAAGCCCCTTTGTAGTCCCCGGCAGGTTCTCTACCTCGCTCACCTTACCACCTATGAGGGCGTTCATGAGGGTTGATTTCCCAACGTTCTCTGCACCGATTATCGCAACCTTTATCATTTCATCACCCCATAACCAACCTCAGCGGTGGGGTTTAAAGGTGATTGGTATGAAGCGGGTCAAGCTGGGTCATCACTATTACTACGTCGTAACCCCCGGTGAGCTCAACGGAAAGCTTAGGGGCAAGAACATCGTCCTTGAAGGAGAAATAGAGGACAAGCCCGTTGTGGAGTTCCTGCCGATGGAGCTCCCGAGCTGGAGGACGACCTTCAGGATTCACGGAATTCGGGTTGACTTCGCTGGCAGCCCGTGCATCGGAAAGGGGGACGTAGTGAAGGTCTACGGCCGCTTCCTTGGTGATGCTATCATCGCGACTGCGATTGAGACTGAAAGGGCACTCTTCACGACGGAGGAATGACCATGCTGGAGCTGTTTTTAGAGCTCGGCAACCTGAAGAGGTTTCCGAGGGCGGGGTGGCTCCTCAGGGGAGTCCCCAATCCGGAGAGCGTGGCGGAGCACGGCTACCGCGTGGCCCTTATTACGCTGTTCCTCGCCGACGAGCTCAAGGCCAGGGGGATTGAAATAGACGTTGAAAAGGCCCTGAAGATAGCCCTCCTCCACGACGTTGGGGAGGCGAGGATAACCGACATCCCGATGCCGGCCCAGAAATACTTCGACAAGGTCGGGGGCGAGGTCAGAGCGCTTGAGGACATGCTGAGGGTCACTGGCAGAGCGGAAGAATACCTCGGCCTCTTCAGGGAGTATGAGGCGGAGCTCAGTCTCGAAGGCAGGCTCGTGAAGTTCGTGGACAGGCTGGAGATGCTGGTTCAGGCGTTCGAGTATGAGAGGGCCGGCGTCAGGAACCTCGACGAGTTCTGGGGGACGGTTGATAAGCTTAGGAAGAACGAGCTCTATGAATACTTCAAGGACATCGTTGAGGGGCTCGTGGAAATGAGGGAGAAGCTGTTTCGCGAAGGCAGCTATGGGTCAAAGTGAGCCCGGTGAAAACATTTCTATTTGCCGTTAACGCTTTTGTTTGCTCACAATGTTTAAATACTCACTTATGTCCATTCTTCTGGGGTGTGCCATGAGGAAGGCAGTGCCTTTAATCGTCCTTGCCCTTCTGCTGTCGGTCGTGGCCTCTGGCTGTACGACCGGCGAGAGCGAGAAGGAGGAGACGCTTGTAATTTTCCACGCGGGTTCTCTGAGCGTCCCGCTCCAGCAGCTTGAGTTGGAGTTTGCCGAATATGCTCAGAAAAACCTTGTCGTTAGGGTTAACTTCCAGGACGAGGCGAGCGGGAGCGTCAGGGCCGTCAGGAAAGTTACAGACCTCGGAAAGAAGGCCGACGTGGTGGCCGTCGCGGACTACACCCTTATCCCACAGCTCATGGTGCCAAACTACACGGACTTCTACGTCCTCTTCGCCACCAACGAGATAGTCATCGCCTTCACCGGGAACAGCAAGTACGCGGACGAGATTACCTCCGAGAACTGGTACGAAGTCCTCGCGAGGCCAGGGGTCACCTTCGGCTTTTCAGACCCCAACCAGGACCCCTGCGGCTACCGCTCTGTCATGGTCATGAAGCTGGCCGACTATTACTACGGCAAACCCGTTTTCGAGACCCTAGTGGAGGAGAACACGAACATCTACTACAACGGCTCGGTCATCGTCGCCCCGAAGGAAATCCAGGTCAAGGGCGATAAGGTCGTCATAAGGCCCAAAGAGACGGACCTCGTTGGCCTCGTCGAGAGCGGGAGCCTCGACTACTTTTTCATCTACAAGAGCGTCGCCGAACAGCACGGTCTCAAATACATCACCCTGCCCGACGAGATAAACCTCAAGGACTTCAGCAAGGCCGACTTCTACGGGGAGGCCTCCATATACCTAGGCTCCACCGGCAGGGTAATCACGGCCAAGCCGATAGTCTACGGCGTCACAGTCCCAAAGGACGCCCCGCACAGGGAGCTCGCAATGAAGTTCCTCCGCTTCATGCTGGGAGAAAACGGCAGGCGGGTCTTCCAGGAGAACCACCAGGACTTCATCTGGCCTCCGATAGCGTTCGGCAACGTCCCGAAGGAGATTAGGGATATTGTTAAGGTCGAGGGGTGAGCTTTTATCTTCCCTTCCAATTTTAGGGGGAGCGCCATGAGAAGGGACTACACTCTATACCTCTTCGCGTCGCTGGGAAGCTTTCTAATCGCCTACATAGCCCTGCCTCTGGTTATCATCTTCGCCAAACAGCTCATGGACTGGGAGATGCTCGTAAAGACCCTCCACGACCCTTACGTCATCGAAGCCCTCAGGAACTCCCTTCTAACCGCGACGGCGACCGCTCTAATAGCTCTCTTCTTCGGCGTCCCCCTGGGCTACGTCCTGGCGAGAAAGGAATTTCCCGGAAAGAGCCTCGTCCAGGCCCTGGTTGATGTTCCAATCGTTATCCCGCACTCGGTCGTCGGCATAATGCTCCTCGTCACGTTTTCGAGTGCAATTCTCGACAGCTACGCGGGCATAATCGCGGCAATGCTCTTTGTATCGGCCCCGTTCACGGTCAACGCCGCGCGCGACGGTTTTCTTGCAGTTGATGAGAAAGTCGAAGCCGTTGCCAGAACCCTCGGGGCTTCCCGGCTGAGGGTCTTCTTCTCTGTCTCCCTTCCGATAGCGTTCCCCAGCGTGGCGAGCGGTGTGATAATGACGTGGGCGAGGGCGATAAGCGAAGTTGGGGCAATCCTCATCGTTGCCTACTACCCCAAGACCGCCCAGGTTCTGATAATGGAGTACTTCAACAACTACGGCCTCAGGGCCTCAAGACCTATCTCCGTCATAATGGTCGCAATCAGCCTTGTTATATTCGTCCTCTTAAGGTGGCTCGTCGGGAGGAAGGTTGAGTGAATAAAGGCTTTAAGAGGTACTGACAATATCGACTTAGGTGGTTGCCATGATCACTTCATTGTCAATTAAAAACTTTAGAGGAATTAAGAGCTTGGATCTTGAAAATTTTGGGCAGGTTAACGTCTTCGTAGGCAGGAATAACGTTGGAAAATCATCAGTTCTCGAAGCAATTGCTATCGCTCTTAGTGCCGCAAATCGAGATCCCACTCAGTTAAAGGCTATCTTCGGCCATGTGTTGAAGTGGAGAGGCTGGGTTGGGCACACATCGCTGTACTCTCTTTTTACAAACTCTCAGATCCCAATTGAGCTAAAATTTATTGCTGGCGGTGTTCCATTCGTTGTTACTATCATGCATCCTGGCAATCTGACCCAGTTAATGGAAACTAAGTCCAAACTTAAACTTGACACCGAAACTCTGAAGAACATGCTATCTGAATCTGTTGAAGCAATTTCTCTTCAGATTAAAGCTGGCCCCCTTCAGCGCAACGCCATGGTACTGGTTTCTGGTAGTGGTAATATGACCGTAATGACTTCTGAAGATGAGCCATACCCCGTTGAGCTTCCCGTCGAGTTTGTAACTCCATACGATATGGTCACACCAGGGTTTATTGAGACAGTTTTTTCAAAAGCTTTTAAAGTTAGAGCATACTCCATTGCCCTCGATTTAATCAGAAGGGCTTACCCAGATGTTGAGGGACTAAGTCCAGTTCATGAAGAAAATGGTGTTTTGATGTACGTCGACATAAAACATGCTCCTAAGAGCATCCCATATTACAGCATGGGAGACGGATTTAAATTCCTCTCTGCAACTGCATTTCTTGTATCCTCAATGAAAAATGGTTATCTTCTCATTGATTCCGCAGAGGCTTTCCATCACCTTGCATCCTTGAGGGCAATGGTAAGAACCCTTCTTGAAGGCTCACTGAAAAACAACGTTCAAGTATTCCTCACAACTCACAGCCTTGAGCTTATAGACATGCTACTTGAAGAGGGCATCAGGATGGGAATTAACGGCAGGGTTATTTACATGAAGCGTGAAAATGGAAAGCTAACACATAGTATTGAGACGTTTGAAAACGCTAAAGAATTAAGAGAAGATCTTGGGATTGATCTAAGGGGGTGATCCAATGAAACTCAACTTATTACTCATTGAAGGATCCACAGACAAGGCCTTCTTTGAAACTTTAATCGAGAATATTTATGGTTTTAAAAAGGAGAAAGTTGAAATAGAGGGGTTTAGCAAAACTAAACTTAATTTGCCTCCTATCACATTCAAAAGAGAGAACACTGTTATCGCTCTTATTAATGCCCAAGACAAAAACAGAATGAAACGAATTCTTAAAAACATACTTTTGTGGGCAAATTTTCATAGGGTAGGACTCCATAAAGTTGGAGTGGCAAGGGATATAGATACCACCCGGGATATTATGGAGTGGGCAAAAAGTTCCCTCAGACAGTTTTATCCAGTTGTAAAAGAAGATTCCCTGTGGGTTGGGGAGATTGAGATTATACCATTTGGCCTTGGGAATATAAGCATTCACAATCCCAACATCGAGAGAAAGAAGGAACTTGAACTCTTGCTCACAGCGCTCGCAGAAAAGGAGAGCACGTTATCGCAGTTTGAACGTTCATTGAATCAGCTTAAAGAAGATGCTCAAAGAAGACTCAAGCCCAAGGACGTTATGCATGTTCTCGCTATTGCCAAAGACTATGATGGAGACTCAATGTCTGGACTTTATAGAAAATTTGTTGAAAAACTGATCAATGAAAAACCAGAACTTATAGAGGGGCTTCTCAGAGAATCTGGTCTAAAAGAATTCCTCGACAGAATAACAGGGTGATGTCATGCTCCGGGCTGAGGGAATCTCCAAGGACTGGAAGGAGTTCCGGCTGAGGGAGATAAGCTTCGAGGTAAACGAGTGCGAGCACTTCGTAATCCTCGGCCCGAGCGGTGCTGGAAAGACAGTCCTCCTTGAGATAATCGCCGGCATAATAGAGCCCGACTCCGGGCGGGTCTACCTCAACGGCCGGGACGTCACGGACTTGCCGCCTGAAAAGCGCGGCTTGGCCTACGTCCCCCAGAACTACGCCCTCTTTCCGAACATGAGCGTTTACGACAACATCGCCTTTGGCCTCAAAGTCAGGAAAGTCCCGAAGGCCGAAATCGAGCGAAAGGTGAGGGAAATCTCAAAGGTTCTCGGGATAGAGCACCTTCTCCACAGAAAGCCGAAGACGCTCAGCGGCGGGGAGCAGCAGAGGGTTGCGCTCGCGAGGGCGCTTGCGGTCGAGCCTCCGCTGATCCTTCTCGACGAGCCCTTTGCCAACCTCGACGTCCAGACCCGCTCCCGGCTCATCGGCGAGATGAAGCGCTGGAGGGAAGAGCTCGGCTTTACAGCCCTACACGTCACCCACTCCTTTGAGGAGGCGGTGAGCCTGGGCGACAGGGTCGGCGTGATGCTCAACGGGAGACTCGTCCAGGTCGGGAGCGTGAAGGAGGTCTTCTCAAAGCCAGCTAGCGAAGAGGTTGCGCGGTTCCTGGGCTTCGAGAACATAATCGAGGGGACAGCCGAGGGCAGGAAGCTGAGGGCGAACGGCGTTGAGATTGAACTGCCGGTGAAGGCGAGGGGGAGGGTCCGCGTCGGTCTGAGGCCGGAGGATATAATTCTGTCCCTCGAACCGATAAGGACGTCCGCGAGGAACGAGTTTAGGGCAACGGTCGAGTTGGTGGAAGAGCTTGGCCCGCTTGTAAGGGTTCATCTGAGGGTTGGAAATCTGCGCCTGAGGGCCTTTATAACCCGCTCCTCGATGCTGGAGATGGGGATAACAAAGGGAAGAGAAATCTACGTCAGCTTCAAGGCGAGCGCGCTGCATGTCTTTTAATAATGGATTTCGGCGCTGTCTGACCTCCTCCCCGCCCTGAAGGGCGAGGCTTGAGAAGGGAAAATATAAAAGAAAAAGAGGGGTCTCATGTCCCGTGCTCCCAGCTCTCAAGGTATTCCCTCTGCTCTTCGGTGAGCTCCTCAATCTTTATCCCCATCGAGGCGAGCTTGATCCGAGCTACCATCTCGTCTATCTCCCTTGGGAGCACGTAGACCTTCGGCCCGAGCTTCCCGCGGTTTTCCTTGATGTACTCTGCCGCCTTTGCTTGGAGGGCGAAGCTCATGTCCATAATCTCCGCGGGGTGCCCGTCAGCGGCCGCTAAGTTGACGAGCCTTCCGTCGGCGAGGAGGTAGAGCCTCCTTCCGTCCGCGAGCCTGTACTCCCTTATGTTCGGCCTCGGCTCGTTTATCTCAACCGCGAGGCCCTCAAGGTCAGGCTTCCATATCTCGACGTCGAAGTGGCCCGCGTTGGCCATTATCGCGCCATCCTTCATCAGCTCGAAGTGCTCTCTCCTGATGCACTTGATGTTGCCGGTTGAGGTGACGAAGATGTCACCGATTTTGGCGGCCTCCTTCATGTCCATGACGAGGAAGCCGTCCATTCTCGCCTCCAGGGCCCTAATCGGGTCAACCTCGACGACTATCACCGTCGCACCCAGTCCGCGAGCGCGCATCGCTATTCCCCTTCCGCACCACCCGTAGCCCACAACGACGACGTTCTTGCCGGCCACGAGCAGGTTGGTCGTCCTTATTATGCCGTCCCAGGTTGACTGGCCCGTGCCGTAGCGGTTGTCGAAGAGGTACTTGGTATAGCTGTCGTTCACCGCTATTATCGGGAACTTCAGAACGCCGTCCTTCTCCATCGCGCGGAGCCTTATCACTCCCGTCGTCGTCTCCTCGCTCGCGCCCCATATTTCGTCTATCAGCTCGGGCCTCTCCTTCAGAACCGTCGAGACCATGTCCGCGCCGTCGTCTATTATGATGTTGGGCCTTATGTCGAGGGCCTTGTGCATAAACTCGTAGTACTGCTCCCTGCTCTCGCCCCTTATGGCGTAGACCTTGACCCCTGCTTTGGCAAGGGCGGCAACAACGTCGTCCTGGGTCGAAAGCGGGTTGCTCGCCGCGGCGGAGACCTCTGCACCGCCTGCTTTAAGTGTCAGGAGCAGAAAGGCGGTCTTCATCTCAAGGTGGAGCGTCGTGGCGATCCTGACGCCCTTGAAGGGCTTCTCCCTCTCGAACTCCCTCCTTATCGTCTGGAGGACGGGCATGAAGCGCGAGACCCAGTCTATCTTCTTCTCGCCGCTGGTGGCGAGGCTCAGGTCTTTAACGCAGTAATCCTTCGTGCAGTCCATAACAACCACCGATGGGTTTTTAATTTCTGGAGTTAAAAAGGGTTGGTGTTGCCATGATAATTGACCTCTCCCGTCCCCTGAGTGAGGACACGCCGGTGTACCCCGGCGACCCCGAAGTGAAGGTGAGGCCCTGGGCCTTCATCGAGCGCGACGGCTACTACATGAACGCACTCCGCCTTGGGGAGCACTCCGGGACGCACGTTGACGCGCCTGCCCACTTTGTCCCCGGCGGGAAGACCGTGGACGAGATGCCCCTTGAGAAGTTCGTTGGCGAGGCCTTTGTCATAGACGTAAGGGGTGGCGAAGGGCCCATCAAGCTCGACGAACTGCCAGATTCTGGCTATTATGGGAAAATTGTCCTCCTCCTTACAGATGGGCGAGAGCTTTCACCAGAGGTGGCGCTGTTCCTTGTGGCTGAGGGAGCAAAGGCCGTCGGTACCGACGCGATGAGCATAGGCGATGAGACCGTCCACACAATCCTGCTGACCGCTGAAGTGCCTGTCTTCGAGAGCCTCAATCCTACAGGCCTTGAGCGGCTCATCGGAAAGACGTTCACTTTCATAGGCATTCCACTGAAAATCGAAGGGGGCTCGGGGAGCCCGGTCAGGGCGGTTGCGATACTCGAAGACTGAAGTTCCTCTTGGTTCCTGGAGTTTTTCCTGGCCCGATTTTGGGTTAAGGGGCTCTGTCTCTGTTTCTGGGACGGTTTGGAACGACGTGGTACCTTCTGGTCTGATGGGGAAAGTAAGAGAACGGACGAAATTTCTCGGATTTTTGAGAAACGCTGTATAAAGCCTTGATTTCGTGAAAAAAGCTTAAATAGGGCTTTTTTGTTATTTCATACTGGTGATGAGCCATGATGGGTAAGAAGTTGGTGGCGGTCCTGTTTGGACTGCTCGTGATTGGAATGACCTTCGGCGTCGAGGGTGCTTATGCCTCAGAGACTCAGGCGGCAACCGCTGAAGGCGTCACCGTGATACTCGTCAGCGACAACGTTGCGGACAGTGCGATAGCGCAGTACCTCGCCAATCTGACGGGCGCCGTTGTCGTGACTACCACATGGGGTGCGTACGACCCCAACGTGACTGCGGAGATACTTGCCTACGCCCCTGACCAGGTAGTTATAATAGGCGGCCCCAAGGCAGTCGTTGATGAGTATATCACCGACCTTGAGGAGTACGGCATAACCGTCTACCGCTGGTGGGGTAAGAACAGGTACGAGACCAACATCGCAGTTATTAACAATGCGACCAAGGTGTTAGGGCTCAGGTTCAACGCCACCGTAGTTGCCCCAGGCAACGACAGTGCCTCCATCGAGGTCTCCCTTAAGCTTGCCCTTAAGGTTCAGGGGGTAATCCTCTACGTCAATGAGTCAACGAACGTCACAGAGGTCGTGAAGAAGCTTGGGGTGAAGAATGTTGTTATGGTTCGCAGCAGGGCCTCTGAGGGGGTTATGGAGAAGCTCGCGAAGGGGCTTGAGAACTGCAACTGCACCGCTGAGGAGGTGGAGGCAAACATCACCGAGGAGCACGTCGTAAGGGTTCTGGAGAGGGTTCAGGTCAGGCTCATGGCCCTTGAGGAGATGGCAAACCTGACGAACTCCACCAACCTCACTGAGCGCATCGGGGAGCTCTACCAGCTCATGGAGCAGGCGAACCAGAGCCTCCGGAGCGGGAACTACACCGAGGCCTACCAGCTCGCCCTCAAGCTCCAGGTGCTCACCGAGTTCGCCGTGGGGGACGCACACCTCGAGTTCGTCAATGCCCTCAAGTCGAACGAAAGGCTCGGCCTCTGGCTCGGGCTCAGGAGGCTTGAAGTCCAGGTCAGAGTACTTGATAGGGCGGGCATCAACGTAACGTCAGTCAAGGAGACCATCGAGAAGGCCGAGGAAGCCGCTGAGGCGGGGAACTACAGCGTTGCCAGAGTTCTCCTGAACAAGGCCAGGAAGGCACTCCACGAGCTTTACGTGCAGAACAGGGGAGCAATAAGGATGAACATGGGCATGGGCCCCAAGTCCTGGAAGAATCCGGGGTCCGGAAAGGGAAGGAGGCCGTGATCAGGCCGCTTCTCCTTTTCTCCCTGCCTTTTTCTCCCGCAGGTATGGATAACGCATTATGTGGCCGCAGTTCAGGCACTTTATGACCACATGGGGGTACGGTCTGCTCCTCAGCCTTACGCGTGCGTTCTTTCCCGGGACGAGGAATGAGTGACAGCGCTTGCAGTAGCGGCGCTTCCACTTCCTCGGAAGTCTTATCTTGGCCTTCTGCTGGACGGCAAGAGCTATCTCAACGTACCTGTTCGCCAGCTCCGGGCTGTATGGAAAAACCCTCTCCGCGAGGGTGAAGAGAGTTTCAACCCGCTCCTTTGCTATCCTCCTCTTCTCTCTCTGCTCCTTTTTTCTCAGGAACTTTTTTCCCACACTACCACCTCACCAGCTTCAGCTTTCCGGGAAACGGCTCGTAGATGTAGCCCTCGCGGAGTAGCTTCTCAAGGGTCTCCCCCGCGTGCTCCCTCCTGAAACCGGCCTCGATGAGGGCCTTTAAGAACTCCTCCCTCGTGACCGTGCCGTCAATTGATGTCGCCTCGAGGTCTTCAAAGATTCTGACGCCAATCTCCGCCACCCGGGAGTTTCCTATGTAGCGCTCGTACTCCTTCAGGAGCCTCAGTTTTTCCCTGTCCGGGAGCTCGTTTATCCACGTGTCGGTTATCTCCTGGTACAGCCCGAGCAGGTCGCTTATAAGGCCCCTTCTGAGTTTTCCCTCGAAGCGCCCCATCGCGCCGAGAAGCCTCGCCCCAAGCCTGTACCTGAGCCCCACGTTGAAGACCTTACCCGAGAGCGTGAGCGCGTCAAACAGCTCCCCGTACTCGTTTCTGTTCCTTATCAGGAAGGCCTCAAAGCGGTACCTGTAGTCCTCCATTTCGCCCAGGTTGAGGGTTCCAACACGCCTCCGCGCCGCCATAACCGTGGCGACGATGTTTGGCATGAGCTCTTCAAGCTCGCGGTTCCTCTCGTACGCGACGTCCTCCGTTATCACCAGCGGTGCCTCCCCCAGGGTTGCCGTCTCGTCCTCCGGCTTCATGACAAGCCTCGGGCTGAGGAAGCCCGCGTTCTTTCCCCTGAAGTACTCCTCTGCCCACTTTGGGACTGGGCTGGGCCTCTTCAGCATCGCCCTGGTGTGGGGGACGTAGTAGGCCAGCCCCACGGGCGGTCTCGCAAACCTGAAGTCGAGGCCCAGGAAGTCGTCCTCAAATTCGCTCCACCTGTCCCGCCTGAGCTTCAGCTCCTCTGGAATGAGTGAGTGGAGGTATTTTAACGCCTCCCAGAGCGAGAGAACCGAGAGCTCGCGCTCTCCTTTGAAGGCCGAGAACGTTACTCCCTCCCCCCACTCTCCGGCCCCTATAACCGTTGGCGCGCTCAGGAGCGCGTATATCACCGCCCGCTCCGTTTCGTAGTTGGCGTATATCGTGTCCGAAATCAGGCCCTCAAGCTCGCCCCTGCTCAGCGCGTACTCTTCGTACCGGAGCCAGCGGTTCTCGTAGGGGGCTTCCTTAAGCTCCCTGACGTGGAGGAGCCTGAGGTTCCCGTATGGGTACGCGTCGAGGACTCCTTTGGCCCTCACATAGGCCCCGGAGTGGAGGCTCCCCCCGATTGAGCTCGCTTCGGTAATCCAGAGGACGAGGTATGCCCTGAGCCTGCTCTTCTTCAGTTCTTCTGGCGAGAGGGGGGAGAGCAGGTAGTAGACAGCGTCTCTCGGTGCGTTGGGGGGCTGTCGGAGCAACAGAAAGCCCTCAACCTCAATTTCCTCTCCGTTTTTTCTCCTGATTTCTTTAAGGAAGTCCCTAACCCTGACTTCCGGAGTTAGGGGCCGTCTCATCTCTTCCCTGAGCAGTTCGAGTAGCGCCTCCATCAACTGTTGAAGAACCGTAAAGTTTATAAAGTCATCTCTGGAGGTATGAATCGGCACGGCGGCCATAGCGGCGGGGTTACACCCGGTCTCGTTTCGACCCCGGAAGTTAAGCCCGCCAGCGTTCCCGGGTGTACTGCCCTCCGAGAGGGGGCGGGAAACCGGGAACGCCGCCGGCCACTAAATTCTCTCGTAACTACCTACACAAAAGCTATTTAAGACTATTATGGCTATTCTTTTACGGTTGGTGCGCATGCTTAAGAAGTCATCTAAAAACAGGCTTACGTGGGATTATATAAAAAGTCGGCATTCTGAGGTCATTGACGAATTAAAGAGCCTACGTAACTGGGACGATGTTAAATCAGTTATCCCTGAGTCGGAGACTCTCGGCGACTATTCTCTTCTGGCCCTTGAGGCGATAGCGGCCGTTATCCGGGAGCTCCGTATCGAGCGTTCTTTCATTAATGAGAGAATTGACAACGTGGGCAGAAAACTTGAAGATCTCGGGACGTCATATAGGGAGTTCAGCTATTCCGTTGACAAGAGGTTTAGTGAGCTTGAAGGCCGGATTTCAGAGCTGGAGCGGAGGACGCTTTTCCTTGAGGGCGTTGAGGCTATAGTCCCGAGGATAAACGAACTCGAAGAAAAAATTGACCGCCTCCCTGCGGAGCTCTTTAAACGTGTTGAGGAGACCTATGGGAAGAAGGCCGATGAGCACCTCAGAAAGCTCGTGGAGGAGCGGGTTGAGGAGCTGAGGGAAGAGCTTAAACGTGAGGTTCTCGGTGTAAGTGTTGACCTTGCTAAGGCCCTTAGGGAGCTTCAGGAGCACTACGAGAAGCTCGTTGAGGAGAACGTCCGGCTGAAAGGCCTGGCGCGGGAAAATGAGGAACTGAAGAAGGAGCTCGTTGGGAAGGGGCGTGAGCTTGAGGAGTTGAAGAAACGCCTGGCAATGTACCAGGAGATGGCCAAGAGGGTAGATGTTCTGAGCGAAAAGATTGGGAAGTACGAAGAGAAGCTTAAGGAGATTCGCGTTGTTGAGAAGGAACTCGTTTCATTGACTGGTGCCAAGGACGCCATCTCTGCGATTGAAATTATAAAGAACCAGTTTGTTCCCAAGTCCAGGGTTGAGAAAACCCTCAAGGAAATCAAGACTGCCCTCGAAGAGGCCGAGGCCCTTAAGGACGAGAACGAGCGTCTGAGGAAGGAGAATGAAAAGCTCAGGCAGGCCCTCAAGACCCTCCTCCAGGAGAAGCTCGATGAGGAGGAGTTAGGTCTCTCTTTCGAGGAGAATGAGTCTTGAAATCCCTTCCTTGACTTTTCTCTGTACCAGCCCGCTTCTATCGTCCTTTATCTCCTCGAGTTTTGACAGCACTATCTTCCTCAGCTTCTCGTTGGCTTCGCCGAGCGCTACCAGAGTCTCAACGGCACTCGCCCTCACGAGTTCGTTCTTGTCTTTGAGCAGCATGAACAGCTTGGGCAGGAACGGTGTTACGTACTTTATCCCCTTATTGCTCAGCGCGAGGATGAAGTTTAGCGCCGCGAGTTTATCCGAGGTCTCCTTTGACGTCAGCATGAAGCTTATGTCCCTGAGCACGTTGCCCAAAAGGCTCGGTCTGACCCTGAGTATCTCTTCGAGGACGTAGGTGGCGTTTACTTTTATCTTTGGGTCTCCGACGCGGTAGTTGGCAAAGATAACGGGGGTCACCTTCGCGACCTTTTCTGGGGCTATCTCCGCGAGCACTCCAAAAGCCCTCGCTATCTCCTGCGTAAGGGGCACCGCCTCACTTCTCCTGAGCATCACCATGAGCTTGGTTATCAGCGAGTCATGGAGCTCCGGCATGTCCCTCATGGCCTCTATGACGACGCGAAGGGCGTTCTTCTGGACTGTCCACAGGTCGTCGTCGAGGAGTTCAACGACTTTTTTGAGGAACTCTTTGTCGACGGTCGCTCGCACTATGACGTCCTGGATGCCCTCCCCAGTCGCCAGTGCCTCTCTCAGGTTGAACTCTTCGTCCATTGTTTCTCCACCGTAAAAAATACTGCAAAGGTTTATATAAGCTTTTCACCACTTCTTTAAGGGGATTAGCAATGAAACGGGGAGTTCCAGCGATTTTAGTAACTTTGGTGGCGTTTCTCCTGCTTGGAAATGTCTCAGCGGCTCCAAGACCGGTGCTGTGGGAGGGGACGGCCTGTGAGGACATAGCCTACCAGAAGAGCATAGAAGCCGCCGCGATGACGGAGGACAGGGTCTACGCGGCCTGCTCTTACAGGCAGGTGGTCAATTCCACCGGTCTTATCCAGGTATACTACCTCGGTATCCTTTCCGCGTTCTCGGCCAACGGGACTGAGCTTTGGCAGAACTCTTCCGGATATACGGTCAAGCTTGCTCCTCTCGATGACGGTGTGCTGGCAGGGAGCTTTGGTGCCCTCCTCAAGTTCGACAGGGACGGGCGCATTGTGGGGTCTTACAACGTCCTAAACAAGCTTTATGACTTCGTGGTCTCTGATGGTATGGTGTACATAGCTGACGGGGACTTTTTCCTGTCCGGGGGCTCCACCTCGTACCGGGGCCACGTTTATGCCGTAAAACTTGGTGGGAACCTTACCGGCATCTGGAACGTCACGTTCAACGATATGATTACTCGTGTCAGAGTTGCTGATGGCATCATATACGCCAGTTCCGGTTTTCCCTCGGGTTATGCTGGAGGCTACCAGTTCGGTTCGCTCTACGGGGTTTCCCCGGAAGGAAAGTCCCTCTGGAACCTCAGCATCGGGCACTGGGTAAGGGACCTGGAAGTCTGGAAGGGCAACGCCGTCCTTGGGACTGGGTGGGACGGCTCGAAAGGCAACTTTTACGTTGTCTCTCCCGCCGGGAAAGTGCTCCTCAACGAGAGCCTCTTTTACACCGAGGACATAGTTGTGGTCGGCGACACCGCATACGTTGGCGGCTACGACGGCAGGAACGGGACGCTGGTCGCCCTGGAGCTTCCCTCGGGGGAGGTTCGGTGGGAAGTAAAGTTCCCGTACCGCGTCAAGGCTCTGGCCTATGCCGATGGAGTTCTGCTCGCGGGTACCGGTAAGTTTGAGAGCAGGGCAGAGAACGGGACAACTTACGTTTACAGCATCGGCGAGCTGTACGCTCTCAGTCCTGAGGGGAAGGTTCTCAGAAAGCTCCCCAATACAGGATACGTCAGGAGCATAGCGGTAAAGGACGGCAGAGCGGTAATCGGAACCGCGAGCTCAAGGTTCTATGTGGTCGATGTAAACGCTTTGAAAGGAGGCCAGAAGAGCTCAATATGCGGGCCGGGTTTCGTGGTTCTACTCGCCATTGCGGTGCTGTTTGTAAGGAGGCTCACATAGAAACGAGGCCGTATTCGATTAGCTTGTTCACTATTTTTCTTCCCTCTCTTGTTAGGTCAACAACCTTTCTTATCATGACTATCTTGAGGAGGCCTTTGTCTATCATTCTGTCGTAGATTTCCTCGATTTCCCTCTCGCTGAGGCCGAGGAACTGGTGGACCTCAAGCGGGTTGAGGCCTGAGTAGAGCGCCATGAGGATTTGCTTCTCGATTTCGTCGAGGCTCTCAAGCTCCTTCAGCTCCTTCTCCATGACCTCCTGGAACTCTGCCTGGAGCGTCGGGAACTCCTTAGAGACCTTCATGATGAACTCAAAGTAGCCGGGTATGTACTTGAGCAGGTAGCGCAGGACGAAGAGCCTCGTCTTCTTTTCGGGGATGTACAGGTACGATGTCACGGTCTCGTCTATGTAGAAGTGCTTTATCTTCCAGGCCTGGATTTTCTTGCCGTCCATCTCGACCTCTTCTATATCCATGTCCTCCACGTCGGAGAATATCGGTATGGGCCTCATATCGGGGTCTAGCACCACTATGTTCCTTTCGGTTCTGCCCTTTTTGGCGGACTTGACGGAAACTATGCGGAGCGTGCCGTCCTGCCACTTTGACTCCATGTTGAGCGCGCCACCCTTAACTCTGGCCAGCTGTATTTTTACCGGCTTTCCGTTTATTAGAACTTCGAAAATCGTGTGGACGAACTCCTTAAACTTGTCCTCATCGTATATCAACAGGTTGTCCCCGATAGTTAGAATAACCATAAGGTCTCCCCTGCCGGGGACATAAAATTTCAATCCAAAGTGCTCCCTCTCGGGGTTTAGCTTGTATCCATCGGGGACGTTGGTTGCAAGGTCGCTCAGGGTTGATAGAGGGAAGTTATCTTCACCCACCACCTCCCCCATACGAAGATACCTAAGAATAAGCCTATCGTGCTGAATAACCCCAATAGCATCGCGCCAGTTGATACGGTTTGAGCCCTTCCACGATGAGACGATGGCCACCTTTACCCTGGTCTCAGTTACTGCCATGGTTCACCCCTTCCGTCCTCAGGTAATTGCCCGGTACTCCTCGAGTTGCTTTTCGAGCTTTTCAACCTTTGCGCGGAGCTTCTCACACTCCTGTGAGAGCTTAACTTCCAGCGGAGTTACGGCGGGGTTTTCACCCCTGCTCTGTATGAGCTCATCGAGTATCCCTACGGCATTGTTGATACTGCTGGTAATCCTTATAAGGGCTTCTTCAGGCGGGAGCTCAACCGCAGTCTTTCCGTCCTTGCTCTTGACCTTAACAGGGAGCTTTGTCCTTGCGACGTACGATATCACCTGGTTGAGCTTCTCCCTGTCCTTCTGGCTCGGGAAGCGTGCCAACCAGAGCCTCTTGAACTCTTCGAGCTCGGCGAGCACCTTCATCAGGAAAGCGTTGTACTCGTCCTCGCTTATGTAGCCGAGGGCGTATCCCCTCGCGACGTCGAGGAGCATCAGCAGCCTCTCCTTCTTGTGCCTGGCCTCGTCAATGACGCGCTGGACTTTCTCGTCAATGACCTGGCGGAGCTTCCTGATGAGCTCATCCTCGTTGACGCCTGAGACGCTCATCTGCTTCTTTTCTTCTCTGGGGGAGACTACTGGCTCCTCTCTCTTGGGGGCAGGGCTTTCGCTCTTGAGCTCCCTCTCAATCAGCGCCGCGTACAGCTCTCCCATCTGGTTGTTTATGGCGTTTGTGATGATGTACGCTGTAACCACCATGCCGAGCAACATCACGATTGCTATGACGGCAATTGTCATCACGTCCATGTTTTCACCTCCTTACGGGAACCTCACGGGGAAATGGAAAGATAGAACGAAAACGAAAGTCACAGTTTGAATTTGCTGATGATTTCTCTGAGTTGTTTGACGATGTTTTTGAGGTCGTCTGCAGCCCTCTGGAGTTCTTCGGTAGCGGCAGTCTGCTCCTCCACAGCGGAACTAACCTCCTCGGCACTGGCAGTTGTTTCTTCAGCACTGGCAGCCAAGTTCTCCAAAGCCCTAAGAGCCTTCTCAACCTCCTCCTGAGTCCTAACAATCTGCTCCTTCACCTCACCCATCCTACCACTAGCATCCTGCAACAAATCAGCAATATTCGCCAAGTAAGTTATAGTCTCCTTCAACGTGTCCGCACTTTCACTCACCACCGAAACACCCTTCTGAGTACTCTCCACAGCATCATGAATCTCACTGGTTATCTGGTCAATGATACTCTTGATGTTGTCTGCGGCCTGCTTGCTCTCCTCGGCAAGCTTCCTAATCTCCTGGGCAACCACTGCAAAACCCCTGCCAGCCTCACCAGCACGAGCAGCCTCAATAGCAGCGTTCAAAGCAAGCAGATTCGTCTGCTCGGCAATGTTGGTAATCACATTCGTAATCTCCTCAATACTCCTGCTCATCTCAGCAACCTTGCTAACGGCGTTCTCAATCCTGCCCATCATCTCCTGAATGCTTTCAATTTGTTTGGCTGAGACTTCGCTTTTCTCCCTGCCCTCATTGGCGATGTTGACGACTTCATTTACAGCACCTTCAAACTCGTCCATTGCCCTGACGCTCTCAGCGCTCGTCTCTGCCACGAAGCGCATTCCCTCGGTAATCTCGTTAATGTGCTCCTGCTGGCGCTGGGCTTCAATGCTGACCTGCTGGACGGCTTCATTAACCTGGTTGATTGCCTCCGTAACGTCTGAGGCAATTCTTGCAAGAACGTTGGCGCGCTCTTCGAGAGTGTCGGTGATGCTGACGACCTGCCCAATGAGTTCTTTGAGTTTGTGAGTGGTGTTCTTCAGGTCTTCGAGGATTTCTTTGAGTTCGCCCTTGGCTTCCATGGTGAGGCCGTTGCTCAAGTCGCCCTCGGCGAGACGCTCAAGCTTGCCAGCTATAGCGTCGAGGGTTCCGACGAGGTCTTTGCCTACCGCTTCAAAGGCCTTTATGAGGGCTCCAATCTCATCATCCTCAATGTAGTGAATCTGCTGGAGCTTCCTGCGCACCTCACTCAACCTACCCTCGGCCAAAGCCTGAGCAACCTCCCTAAGACCCTCAAGCGGCCTGAGAGAGTCGGAGAGAACTTTGTAAACTCCCACGGCAACACCGACGGCTATCAGCACTATAATGCCCGTGAACTTGGCGGCTTCACGCTTTGTGGCTTCTTGGAAGCTTACCACGAAGTCTATGATCGCCCCTGCCATCTCCCGCTCCGGAACCTTGGCGAAGACGTACCAGCCAGTGCTGGGTATCTTCACCCCCGCTGCGACCGCTGTAGCGCCATTCCACGTGTACACAACGACGTCCTCTTCCTTGCCGCTGCGCACTATGTCCGCTATGGGTTTAAGGGATTCCTCTTTAAACACATTGAGCTTCATTATGTAGTCGTGGTTCGGGTGCATGTAGGTCATTCCGTCAGGGCCCACGACGTAGGCGTATCCTGTCTCACCTATTTTGACTGTGTCAACCTTCTCTGTGAGCGTGTCTATGAAGACGTCAAGCCCAACGACTCCGACGAGCTTGCCGTTGTAGTAAACAGGTATGGTATACGTTACCACCCACTTTCCGGTGGAAGCGTCCTGGTAGGGCTCGCTCCACGTCGGCCCGTTCTTTGCTACGGCCTCTTGGTACCACGGTCTCACGCGCGGGTCGTAGCCCTCCGGAAGCTCCTGTTCTGGGTAGATGAACATGTTGCCGTTGACGTCGCCGAAGTAGACGGCGCTTATCTTTGGTTCCGCCTTGGCGATTACTGTAAAGTGTTCCTGTATGATTTCGTTGAGGGTATCTTCGTACCCCGGGCTTCCGAACTCATAGCCCTCGCTTTTCAGGTCTTCCAGGGAGATTACTGTCAGCTCCTGCGTGGCTCTCCCCAATGCTTCCACCTCGTTAAAGAACGCCTCGAACTCGCCCGCGAGTGCTTCGGCTTTTGCCTGGACTGCATCTTTTGCCTGGTCTTCAATTATGGGTGCCATGCCGTCTTGTATGGACACGACTACTTGGTTGCCAGCGTACAGTATCATTCCTCCCCCCATTGCCGTCAAGAGGGCCAGTCCGAGTACAACAACTACAAGGATTTTCTTCTTAAACTCCATGGTGCATCATCCCCCGTTCTGGGTTTTCTGTGACGCGTCTTTCTGATTAGTAAATAGCCTCAATGACCTTTCCATTTGAGACCTTTCTCATTCTAACCTTGCCCGTTGAAAGGTCGAGGTAAATCGTCCTTCCGCCCTTTCCGCCCGTGTCTTCTGCGACCAGCCGTATGCCGTACTTTTTGAGCTCTCTCTTTGCAACCTCAACGTTCCTCTTCCCTATCATTAGCTTCTCCGTTGTCACGTTGCTGAACATGTGAGCGCCCCCGAAGAGCTTTGCCTCGGCCCGCCTTATGCTTCCACCGAGCTTCTGAATGTCCCTGATGAGTAACTGGAGGCCGGTATCAACGTACTTTGCGGGGTTGCCCTTGTTGCCGTAGTAACTTGACTCGGGCAGGAGGGCGTGGAGCAGGCCGCCGACCTTTGTCAGGCGGTCGTAGATTGTTATGCCCACACAGCTACCTAACCCGTAGGTGCTGATTATCCCCTCCTTCTTGCCGACGGCGTAGTCGCCGATACCGACTTTTATCTCGGCGGGCAAGTCTCAACCCTCGGTCTCTTCGTTGATTTGAGGTGTTTCAGCTGTCTCTTCTGCAGTTTCGTTCGTTGTGTCCTGTGGGGGTGTGTCCATGATTGCCTCCGTCTCACCTTTCCTTTCTGTCCCAGCGCTCTCGCTGGGTTCCTCTTCGAGTTTGGCGTCCTTTACCTGCGCTTCAAGCTTGCTCACGAGCTTGTCAAACGCTTCCTTGGTGGGCACGAGGTAGAACAGGCTCTCTATTCCGGTGTCTCTCTGGTAGAAGCGGGCCTTGAACATTATGACCTCGTTGACGTCTCTTAGCTCTGGCCTAGCCAGCTCTTTCTCGACGTCGTAGAGGCTTTCGGCCGGCTTTGGCGGGCTCAGCGATACAGGCTCCTCGATAAGCTTCGCGAGTATGTCGGTGTAAACTGAAATCAGTATGTTTCCTACCTCCATTATCGCTGAGCGTCCCATCTCATCAATGCCCTCGTCCCCGGGATCCATTCCAAGGAGGGACATGACGAGGGCCCTGGCGCTCTCCTTTGGGAACTGGAGTATGGTCAGGCCGCTCATCCCCTCGGTTATGTCAAACATAACGACGAAGCTGTTGCCTATCCCCCTGCTCGCGAGCATTGCCAGAAACTTTGCCCTTGGAAGAACTTGCACGGTGGGTGGTTCCATATCTATCTCGCCTATCATGTTAGAAAGTGCGGTGAGGGCGTTGCTTATCGCTATGTTGGACGCTTCCTTAAATATGTCTTGATACCACTCCGAAAACCAGTCCTTGTGTTCGGTCATGCGAATCCCCCCAACAGGGTCTCAACGACCTTTTTCATCGAGGCGGGGTGCGGGATAATCGTGAAGTGCTCCTTGAACTCGACTCCTTCTATCGTTATATCCGTGCCGAGGAGTATCGTGTAGTCGCAGTACTGGCCGACATCTGCGAGGGCAAAGTCAAGTATCGCGGGAGTGAAGTCAATCGCTATATCCGGCGGGGTCTGGTTGATTTCCGTCCCAAGAAACTCGCTGAGCGCGTTGGCGAAAGCGGAAATTAAAATGTTTCCCATCTCCATAACGGCCGATGCAACCATGTCGTCGAACTCCGTCGTTGTTCCAAGCTCCTGTCCCATCATGAGGTCGAATATTCTCAGCGCGTCCTCGAAGTCAAGGAAAAAGAAGGCGTGACCCTCAAAGCCACCGCTGAGCTGGATGTAAACTGCCACCTTGACGTCTTCTCCCACCTTCTCCGGAACCGACTTGATGGACGTCACTTCAATCCCCGGGACGGTGATGTCTACTGTCAGTCCCGTCATCTCGCTGAGTGCATCCGCTGCCCTTGAGGCCCCTATGTTGAACGTCTCGACCAGCGCGCTCTTGGCGAACTCGTCGAGGTTCTTTATGTATTCCTCGTAGTTCTCAGATTCCACCGCTTTCACCTCCAAGGAGACCGTTAATCTCGATAATCAGCACGACGCTGCCGTCACCGAGTATGGTAGCGCCCGCAAATCCGCTGATGTGTGAGAGAAGCTTGCCGAGGCTCTTGATAACGATGTCCTTCTTGTGGAGGAGCTCATCAACTCCTATCGCGACCTTCTGGGCACCGAGGTCAACAACCAGAGCCGGGAACTCGTTGAGCTCAGGCACCGGCAGGCCGAAGAGCTCGTGGAGCATAATGACCGGTATAATCTCTCCACGGAGAACAATGACTTCCTTTCCGCCGATGCTCTTGAGGTTCTCGCGCTTTATCTCGATGCTCTCGAGGATGTTGTTTATCGGAACCGCGTAGATCTCGTCCTGCACCTTGATGAGGAGGGCCTGGATGATGGCCATGCTCACCGGCAGTTTGAGTATGAAGGTCGTTCCCTTTCCGACCTCGCTTTTGACAGAGATTGTGCCGTTGAGGCTCTTGACGACCTCCTTAACAACGTCCATGCCGACTCCTCTTCCAGAAACGTCGGTAACCTGCTCCTTGGTGCTGAAGCCCGGCAGGAAGATCAGATTTATGGCCTCTTCATCGCTCATTTCGGCTGCCCTCTCTGGAGTGATAAGTCCCTTCTCAATTGCCTTCTTCTTGACCTTCTCCGGGTCTATTCCCCTTCCATCGTCCCTGACGATTATCTCGACGTGGCTCCTCTCGCGCTTGGCTATTAACTCAACCCGTCCTGCCCTTGGCTTGCCGAGCTTTACACGCTCCTCCGGGGGCTCAATACCGTGGTCTATGGCGTTCCTGAGAAGGTGGACGAGAACGTCGCCGAGCTTGTCGAGTATCGTCCTGTCAACCTCAATGTCGGCGCCCTCAACGATGAACTCGACTTCCTTGCCCATCTTCCTCGCGAGCTCGCGGACCATCCTCGGGAACTTGTTGAAGACCTCTGCAACCGGTGTGAGGCGCATCTCCATTATCTCGTCCTGTAGCTCGGTGAGCAGCCTTGAGAGCGTTGAAAGGGTCTCCAGGAGCTCTCTGTCACCGAGCCTCTCAGCTATCTGCTCAAGCCGTCCCTTGGTGATGACGAGCTCACCGACGAGGTTCATCAGCCTGTCGAGGTGGCTGACGTCCACTTTGATTATCTTGGAAATCTTCACCTTCGGAGTCTTTATCGGGCCCTTTGCTGTCTTTTTCTCCTTCTTTTCGGCTTTTGTCTCCTTCTTTTCCTCCTTCTTTTCGGGCTTGGGCTGGGCCTGGGCCGGGGCCTCTTCCCCAATCTCCCTAACGTCGGCGCTCTCGACGTCCGGGTGCTTGGTGACTATCTTGGCTATGTCTTCCTTCTTGAGGTTCGTCCTCAGAATGACCCTGAAATAGTAACCATCAATCAGCTCGCCGTTTTGAATTTCAATCTCGTTGGGCTCGGTCTTCTCTATGATGCCTACTTTCTGAAGGTCCTGGAGGACGAGGTAAGAGCGAACTCCCTTGAGCGGTGCGTCTTTCTGGAGGTAAACCGTGACCTCGTATCTCTTTTCTCCTCCCTCACCCTTTTCGCCCTCTCCACTCGCAACGGTCTTGCCGCCGAGCGTCTGGATCTCAACCTTCTCAACCTCGGGATGCCGAGAAACGACTGTTTTAATCTTCTCCGGGTCCTCTTCGGTCTCAATCACGAACTCAAGCACATCAACGTCGGCCTTTCCGTCCTCAATTATTTTCCTCTCGGGGTTAGTTTCTAGGACAATCCCGAGCTCTTCAAGGTCTGAAAGAATTAAAAAAGCCCTGACCCCGCGCAGGGGGGCGCCCTTCTCGAAGTAAACCTTCACGAGGTAGCGGTTGCCGGCGGGGGGAGTTTCTGGTGCCTCAGCTCCCTCCGCTTCTCCCTCTTCGGGGGCTTTCTCCTCTTTCTCCGCTTTTTCCTCTTCCTTCTTCCCGCCGCCTGCTCCCGCCTGGTCGAAGAACTTCTGGGCCTTCTCGAAGAGCGAATCAACGTCGAAGTCGCCCTCCTCCCCGGTCTCCTCGATGTTGTCAACCATGGCCTCGATGATGTCGAGGAATTCGAGGAGGACGTCTATAAGTTCGGGAGTTGGCTCAATCTTACCGCTCCTGACGAGGTCGAAGAGGTTCTCCATCTTGTGGGCCACTTCGCTGAGCTTCATGAAGCCCATAGTCGCGGCCGTACCCTTTAGAGTATGAGCATCACGGAAAATCTGGTCTATCATTGCCTTCTTCTCTTCCTCGCTGCCGCCTTCCTTGACTATCTTCTCCAGCGTGAGTATGGCGTTGCTGAGGCTGTCTATCCTGTCCCTCGCATCGGCGAGGAACTCATCAAGGTACTGGGAGATGTCCTCCACCGCCACCACCCCTCTTTATCTTGTTCACTGCCATCACAACGGTGTCTGCGATTTTATCGAGCGGGACGATGTAGTCAACCATGCCGGTCTCGGCGGCCGCCTTTGGCATTCCGTAGATTATCGAGGTCTCCTTGTCCTGCGCGATGGTGATTCCTCCCTTCTTCTTGATGGCTACTATTCCCTGGGCCCCATCGCGTCCCATCCCGGTCATGACAACGCCGACGGTTCTCCGACCAAAGACCTCTGCGGCGGTAATCATCATCGGGTCGGCCGCGGGCCTTACGCCGTGTATCTTCGGCTTCTTGTTGAGGGTTATCACGGGCTTTCCGCGCCTCAGCTCGACCTCCATGTGGTAGTCGCCGGGCGCTACGTAGCCCCAGTCCTCCTCGATGGGTTCGCCGTCCTCAGCCTCCTTCACGTTGAGCTTGCTGACGCTGTCGAGCCTCTTGGCGAAGGACTTTGTGAAGCCTGGTGGCATGTGCTGGACGAGCAGGATTGCCGCGCCGAGGTGCTCTGGGAACTTGGGGAAAACCTTGAGGAGGGACTGCGGCCCGCCGGTCGAGGCGGCCATTGCAACCGCAATCCTCGCGGGGACACCTTTCCGTTTGACCTTGCTCTTCTGGGCCCTCAGCAGTCTCGTTCTCCTGAGCTCCAGGAACCTCCTCGGGACCTTTGCCGCCTCCTTGATTTTCGCGATTATCTCGTCCTTCATCTCCTTCATGCTGAGGGAAATGGAAGAGCTGGGCTTGGGAATGAAGTCAATCGCCCCGTACTCGAGGGCCTTTATCGTCGCCTCGGCTCCCTCCTGCGTGAGTGCGCTCACCATGATTACCGGCGTCGGGCTCTGCTTCATTATAACCCTGAGGGCGTCGAGGCCGTTCATTCGGGGCATCTCAATGTCGAGCGTTACCACGTCCGGCTTGTGGAGCTTGACCATGTTTATGGCTTCGATTCCATCACGGGCTTCGCAGCAAACTTCAAGCTCGGGGTCGGAGTTGATTATATCCCTGAGTATCTTGCGCATGAATGCCGAGTCATCAACGACGAGTACCCTAATCTTTTTCTTGGGTGAGCTCAGGGGCATCATCACTCACCCTAACTTGAGAGTACGCGGTTGATTTCTTCAAGCACCTTCGGGGCCTGGAAGGGCTTGACGATGTATCCAGAGGCGCCGGCCTTGAGGGCTTCCATGACCTTGCTCTCCTGTCCGACGGCGGTAATCATGATTATCTTGGCGTTGGGGTCGATTTTTTTAATCTCCCTGACGGCAGTTATTCCGTCCATCTCCGGCATGACTATGTCCATCGTTACCACGTCGGGCTTGAGCTCCTGGTATTTCTGAACGGCCTCCTTTCCGTTGCCCGCTTCCCCAACAACCTGGTGGCCGCCCTGGGTCAGTATCTTCTTCAGGAGCATGCGCATAAACGCCGCATCATCTACCACCAAAACTCTGGCCATGCTTCTTCACCTCCAGGTTCTTGCGATAGATCCTCGCGACGAGGTCATACAATTTGAACAGTTTTGCCGCGTTTCCGAGTATGGTCTCGGTTTTACCAAGAATCAGGAAACCGTGGTCTTCGAGCGAATTATACAGCCTGGCGAATATCTCTTCTTGGGCCTCCCTCTTGACGTAAATCAGCACGTTGCGGATGAATATGACGTCGAACCCGGTCGGGTACCTTGAACTGAAGAGGTTGAACTGCTGGAACTTTACCAGCCTTCTAATCTTCGGTGAGACGCGGTAGCGTTCATCACTTACCCTCGTGAAGTACTTCGGTATCATGTGCCTCGGAACCTGCTTCTCGACGACGTCAACTGGATATTCACCGCGCATCGCGACTGCGAGGGCTTCCCTGTCTATGTCCGTCGCCAGTATCTGCACCCTGAAGCCTCCAAGGTCTTCGCCGAGGGCCTCGTAGAGGGTCATCGCTATCGAATACGGCTCCTGGCCGGTGGAGCAGGCCGCGCTCCATATCCTGAGCGACGAGCTGTGCTGCTCCTTTTTTATCTTCACGAGCTCGGGTATGACTTTCTTCTCAAAGGTCTTCCAGACTACAGGATCGCGGAAAAATTCGGTGACGTTTATAGCCACAGTCAGGAGCAGTTCGTCGAGCTCCTTCTTGTTCGTCTTTATCAGGCGGTAATACTCCATGAAGTTCGTAATCCCCAGCTTTCTCATCCTCGCGCGGATTCTCCTCATTAGGTATGAGTCCTTGTAGGCGTCACTGCTAACCCTGAGGTGTCGAAAGAGTTCCTCCTTAATCTTCAGATAGCCGGGGTCCCGGTAGTCCATCATACGACCCACTCACCTTGTTGAATTTCCGGGTGGGGCGTAAGCCCATTGTGGACTCGCCGAAGTCTCATACAGTTCTATGGGCGTTCTCTCATAAAAAGCCTTTAGTGTAGATGGTTGTGTAGGTGCATACGCAGGTTGTTACGAACCAACTTATTATTATGATAACTCGTAGCCTTGGTTATCACATACATACGAAAGTCTTTTATCTCTGAAGTGACAATAACTACCAGTCAAGGGGGTGTGCTCATGGGCAGGTCAGTGACGATTGCATCAGTGGTGCTGGTTCCAGTGGCTACACTAGCAGGTTCTGCGGTTTCTCCAGCGGTGGGTGCAGTGGTGGGCATCGGTACGGCATTGGGTGTGGGTCTCTATCTGAGTTCCGCCTCCAAAAAAGAGGATTTTTTAGGAATCCTTGAAAAGCTCCTGGAAGGAGATAATACTCCCCTTCAGAACCTCGACCAGGAGACCGCTTCTCGCCTTCTCCGTATAGTTGAAAAGGCCAGGTCGAAGAAGGAAGTCCGGATTGAGAAAGTCAGTGTCCCCGGTGAGGTTCAGGGGGCACTCGAAGAACTTAAAAAAGCCGACGAGAGAGTTTCTTCTCTTCTAAGGAGCTCTGACTTTGAAGTGTCTCTTGATTCCGCTGAACTCCTCAACCTAATCCAGGAGGAGCGCTCCCGCGTTGCGGAGCTGGGTGACTACATTCAGACCCTCACGGCCGGCATCGAGGAGATGAACACTCAGGCCCAGGCTTTGACGGACTACGCCCTTGAGACTGCCAACATGGCCGAGAAGGGCAAGCAGATTTCCGACAACGTGGCTTTGAACGTGGCGAGCATCAACGAGGTCAACCAGGACATGGAGAGGGCCCTCTCGCTCCTTGTCGAGCACTCAAAGAGAATCGGTGAGATAGTTGAAGTAATAGGGAACATCGCGGAGCAGACCAACCTTCTGGCCCTCAACGCGGCAATAGAGGCCGCTAGGAGCGGTGAGCATGGGAGGGGCTTTGCCGTTGTTGCCGAGAACATCCGCGAACTGGCCGACCAGTCCAAAAAGTCAACGGACCAGATTGCCGAACTGATTAGAAACATGCAGGAAAGCATTGACAAGGTCGTCGGCTCGATAAAGAAGGAATTTACCGTTACCGAGGAGATAAAGGACGCCGTCCAGGAGCTCATCGCGGCCTTCGATGACATAGCGAGGCGTGCCAACGAGACCGCCAACATGATAAAGGAGCTCTCCGACAGCATAGAGGGACAGGCTCAGTCCGTTCAGATGTTGATGGACACCCTGGACAATGTTTACAAGGTTCAGGAAGACCTCTCGACGGAGATTGGCGGCTTCACGAATTTTGTCGCCGACGTCCAGACCCGGCTGGAGGAAATTAGAAAGGGTCTTAAGGAGCTTGCCGAATCAGTTTCGCGTTCACGTGAACTCCTTGAACGGGTTAGGGGGTGATACTTTGGGGGAGGTTCAGGTAGTTGCCTTCATGGTCGGCAACGAGGAGTTCTGCCTCGATATATCCAAGGTCAGGGAAATTAAGGAAATGATGCCCATAACACGCGTTCCAAACGCTCCCGACTTCGTGGAGGGCGTCATAAACCTGCGTGGCCAGATTACCACCGTTGTGAACCTCAAGAAGCTCCTCGGCTACTATGACATAGATGAGGACCTGTCCAAGAAGAAGATTATCATCGCCGAGGTGAAGGACGAGGTAGTTGGCATAATCGTTGACGCGGTCTCGGACGTAATAACGCTCACGGACGAGCAGATAGAACAGCCTCCCAAAACGCTCGCCAGCAGGGTGGACATACGCTACATAAAGGGCATTGCCAAGATAAACGACGGAGAAAGGCTTCTCATAATGATTGACCTAGACAAGCTCCTTGGTGACGAGTTTTAAAGCAGGTTGAGATCCTTTAGAATCTTCTCAATATCGTCTTTCTTCTCTTCTTCGGGTTCTCTCTCAACGGTCCCAAGTTTGAGCATCAGCTTTTGCACTTGTTCTTCCAGTCTCCTGAGCTCCTCGAACTGGTAGCGCAGCTTCTCATAGAACTCCTTTTCAACGGGTGTTACTGGAACGGGCTCTCCCAGCATTTCTGCAATCCTGTCGATTTCCCCTGCCAACTCGTATGTTATTCTGTGTATCTCAATGAAGCTCTTTTCAGGCGAGAGTTCTTTGTCCCCTCGTTTCATGGGGAGTTCCAGCCTCTTGGTCTTTATTATGACCTCGTTGAACCTTGAGTAGACGTTTTCATCTGGAACGGAGACGATAGCCAGCTTCCTAAGGTTTTTGAGGAGTTCGACGAGGTTCTCTCTAAGTTCATTGAACTCACCCTGCCCCTTCCCCGTTAGGACGTAGACCTTCGCTATGTCCCTGAGGGAAAGAAGCGCACGCTTGGCCTCAAGGAGGCCCTCCCGGAGCTTCTCGGGCTGGAGGGTTATTGCGGCCTTGATGACCTCAAGGAACTCCTCAACTTCTTCGTTTTTCCGCCTCTCAATGACATCTTCCAGGTGCTCTATTTCTTCTTCGAGTTCCCTGATTATCTCTTCCTTGAGTTCTTCCTTTATCAGCTCTCTGCTCTCTTCAACTTCTTTTTCGAGCTCTTCAACTTTTCTTTCGAGCTTTTCGAGGCCGTTCTTAACGCTTCCAATCTCGAAGTCAAGCTTGGTCTCAAACTTTTTGAGCTCCTTTAGGGATTTTTCAAGAAGAGCAAGTTTTTCCTTTATCCCGTTCAGCTCGGGGATTTGGGAGGGACCATGCCCAGAACCCTTAAGCTCAGAAATTTTCTTCTCAAAGGTGGAGCGGAATCCTGTGAGGTTCTCTTCGAGCTCCGAGAGGTTCTCCTTGAGCTCAAAGTACCTCGCGAGAACCTTGTTCGTGATATCTCTGACGTAAAGAACAAGAGCCACTGCAACTACTGCAGTAACTGCGATTGCTTCCCACATGATTACCACCCGGAGCCCATGGATTAATTTGAATAGTTCATGTTTTAAACCTTTTTTGGGGGGCCGCTTTAGATTTTTTCCAGAATACTGATGGTTGTCCTACTGTTCCATTTTTATCGAAGCGTTGTGATATCGTCCAATTCAACGAGACTTCCCTTGTATGTGGGGCATTCTCCATACGAAAACGTTATATATTCTCTAACCACTAACACCAATACGGGACCTACATAGCCAGCTACATCAAGTTCAGAGGGTACAATCAGTCCAGAAGGCCTTGGAGGTGGAGAAAATGAACTCGGTGGTGATGGACCCTCAGGTGCTCAGGTCGTTGCACCGCAGTGACCTCAGGAAGAAGATACTGATGTACCTGAACGAGATATACCCGTCCGCGACTTACCTGTCTGAGATTGCAAGGGTCGTCGGTTCTGATCCCTCAAACGTCAGGGGGGCCCTCGTTGGACTCGGCAACCGTTACAACGGTGAAAGCTCCCTCGTGCATCTCGGACTCGTTGAGGAGATAGCCAGCAACGGTTTCAAGTACTACCGCCTCACAGAGTACGGCAAGAAGGTCGTTGAATACCTTAAGGAGTACTATGCTTATTACAGGCGGTTCCTGTGAGGTGGGGTAATGGAAATAGGGCGTGCCGTTGAGGCCATCGACGCCAACATAGATCACATGGTCAGGACTGCGGTACTCCAGATTGTTGCCCTCGGCATGAAGCACGGCATATTTTCCCTCCTTACAGAGGAACCTACCCTCCAGGAGCTACTAGACAACATCGGCCTGCCAAACAGGGCCCTGCTTGTGAAGTTCGTCCACACACTTCGGGACCTCGGTATTGTTGAGGTTCATGGAGGCAGGCTTGTCCTTAGTGATTTTTCGTACATCCTCAACTTATCCCCGGACACCTGTTCCACTCTACTTCCTGACTGGATGTCCATCCACGAGGAGATTTACAGGATGGTAGACTACGCCTTCATAACTCCCAAACATCCTCACATTCTCATGGACTTCGATAAGGACGCTGACTTCTGGGACATGAGGATGAGGACTTCCTTTGCTCAGACTTATCGAGAGGTTATGGCCAGTGTGGCGGGCATAGGTCCTGGCTCTGCGGTACTAGACATTGGCTGTGGCTCTGTCTCCCCTGAGTTCTTTGGTAGCATCGTTGGCTACGACGGCTTTTACCTTGGCATCGACTACTCCTCTGCACTCCTTGAAATAGCCCGCTCAAGGGTGGAGAGCAAGGGTCTTCCCGTATATCTCAAGGAGCTTGATGCAAGGCTCATACGCCCCGTCAATAAATACGATGCAGTTTTAATAAGCTTCGTCCTTGAGTACATACCGGACAGGGAGAAAGTTCTCAAAAACGCCTTTGAGACTCTGGAAGTGGAGGGAAAACTGGTTATAGTCGAGCCTTTCAGGGACGCCTTTAAGGACATCTCTGCCCTGGAGTTTTTTGAAGCATTAAACAGGGATTTCGTGGGCTTTCCAACTGCGGAGGAAATAATAAATGCCCTCAGAAAGCTTGAGTTTCAATTCAAGGCAGAACACCCCGGGAGAAGCGTTCTTGTAATTGAAAAGCTCTGATGAGATATTGTGGTCTATTTTTGTTCCTCGCACCTACATATGCACCTACACAACCACCTACACTACTAAAAACAAAAAAGGGATTTATATTCTCCCGGCGTAACCTTCACTGCAGATAACCCCAGGGGGTGCATGGAGAATGAAGGCCAGGACCAGGAGAGGTGCGGTTGGTATTGGGACCTTGATTGTGTTCATTGCTATGGTGCTGGTGGCTGCAGTGGCTGCTGCAGTGCTCATCAACACGAGCGGCTTCCTCCAGCAGAAGGCTTCCAGCACCGGCAGGGAAACCACCAACGAAGTTGCCAGCGGCATACAGGTCGAGAAGGTCGTCGGTAAGACCGACACTGACAAGAAGTACGTCCAGTACCTTGCCATTTACGTTAGCCCGAACGCCGGATCAGCCGGCATAGACCTCAAGAACACCAAGGTTATCCTCAGCAACGGAACCGTCCAGGCTGTTCTTAGCTACGACACCGATGCGTATACTAAGGGGGTTGTTTCCAACATCTTCGACACAAGCCTTGGCGCGTGGACAAACCTGACCAGCAAGACCACCAACTTTGGTCTCATCGTCCTCCAGGACGCTGACGATTCTGTTAAGGCCAACTACCCGACCCTCAACAAGGGCGACCTCGTCGTCCTCACCGTCCAGGTTGGCAACAATGGTGTCTTTGGCGCCAACGGTATCGAGCCCAGGACCAAGATAATCGGCAAGGTCGTTCCCGAGTTTGGTGCTCCGGGTGTCATCGAGTTCACAACCCCAAGCACCTATACGGATGAAGTTATGACCCTGCAGTGAAGGGGTGAGGGGTGATGTTCGTTAGGAAGCTGAAGAAGAGGGGTGCGGTTGGTATTGGGACCTTGATTGTGTTCATTGCTATGGTGCTGGTGGCTGCAGTGGCTGCTGCAGTGCTCATCAACACGAGCGGCTTCCTCCAGCAGAAGGCTTCCAGCACCGGCAGGGAAACCACCAACGAAGTTGCCAGCGGCATACAGGTAACTGCCGTCTACGGCTTCGCACCATACGATGACAGTTCTGGAACCTACAAGAACATAACTAGGCTTGCCATTTACGTTAGCCCGAACGCCGGATCAGCCGGCATAGACCTCAAGAACACCAAGATACTGCTCTCAAATGGTGAAGTCGAGGCTGCCCTCGCCTATGACCCGGACACAATATCCAACGCTTACACAAACGCCTCAGTCAGCGACATCTTCAATGAGACTATCGGAAGCGGAAATGAGCTCTTCAACTGGAGCGAGCTCAACGCTACTCACTTCGGTATCATCGTCCTCCAGGACGCCGATGACTCCGTTAAGGAGAGCTACCCGACCCTCAACAAGGGCGACCTCGTCGTCCTCGCCGTTAACGTCGAGAAGGTCTTCAGCACTACAAGCGGTATCCCGCCGAGGACCAAGATAACCGGCGAAGTCGTCCCCGAGTTTGGTGCTCCGGGTGTCATCGAGTTCACAACCCCAAGCACCTACACTTCCAGCACTATGGAGCTCCAGTGAAGCTTAGAGCTTCTTTGGTTTTTCTTTCGTTTTTGATCACTTTCAGGAGGTGGTACTATGCGTAGGGGAGCAATAGGCATTGGCACGCTCATCGTCTTCATTGCAATGGTTCTCGTTGCGGCAGTGGCGGCAGGCGTTATCATAGGCACCGCCGGCTACCTTGAGCAGAAGGCTCAGGCGGCCGGGAGGCAGACCACCCAGGAGGTAGCGAGCGGAATCAAAGTCATCAACATCTACGGCTACGTTAATACCACCCCCCCGAGCAAGGGGGCGATAAGCAAGATGGCCGTGCTCGTGGCGCCCAACTCGGGTAGCGAGGGCATTGACATGAGCAACGTGAAGGTCGTCCTCAGCGACGGTGTCAAGCTCGTGGTCTACAACTACAGCGGGATCCTCTACACCGGGGTCATAGACGACCTATTCAATGGTACCAACATCACAAAACAGGTTTGGAACAACACCAACCTCACTAACACGACGTTTGCAATAGCGGTAATCCACGACGGGGGCAGCAAGATGGACACTAGGCACCCGAACCTTGAGTGGGGTGACATGGTGGCGTTGCTCATGAAGACGACTATCTTCGAGACCGAGGACGGCACAAAAGGCATCGGCCCAGCCACCAAGATGGTCGGCAAGGTCATTCCCGAGGTCGGGGCGGCCGGTGTTATAGACTTCACGACCCCGGCAACGTTTAACTACAACGTGATGGTGCTCCAGTGAGGTGGTTACCGTGAGGAGGGGTGCGATTGGTATTGGCACGCTCATCGTCTTCATCGCGATGGTGCTGGTGGCGGCGGTGGCCGCTGGGGTGCTCATAAGCACCAGCGGCTACCTCCAGCAGAAGGCCATGGCCACAGGGAGGCAGACCACCCAGGAGGTAGCGAGCGGAATCAAAGTCATCAACATCTACGGCTACACTCCGGCAGACCCGCCTGGGAGCGGCAACATAACCAGGATGGTCATCTACGTTTCGCCAAACGCTGGCTCTGGAGGAATAGACCTCGCCCACGTTAAGGTTGTCCTCAGCAACGGCAAGCAGATGGCGGTTTACAGGTACGAGATTAACGAGACCAACTACTTCCTCTACTCCGGTGACGTCAGCAACGTGTTCCCGGACGTTGGGGAGAGCAACAATGGTGTCCTTACCTCTGCTCCAACTGACTACACAGAACTTACGGGTACAAACAACACCGTCGAGAACCTCTGGAAGAACCTCTACTACGCTATGACCAATGACGATAAGATGCTCTTTGGCATCATCGTCGTTGCTGATGCCGACCAGAGCCTCAGCGGGAGCTGGCAGCACCCCAGCCTCAGCTGGGGCGACATCGCAGGCATAGCAATCTGGACGATACCCTTTGATGATAATGCCAACGAAGACAACGGTTACCAGGACGGCTACGGCATCGGCCCCGGCACCAAGGTTACCGGCAAGGTGATACCAGAGAATGGGGCCGGTGGCGTCATAGACTTCACGACTCCCAGCACGTACACTACCAACCTGATGGAGCTCCAGTGAGGGGGTGGGACGATGGCACTAGACTTCCTTTCATCTTTGTTCAAGAAGAAAAAAGAAGAGGAGCCCACCCCCCAATCCGAGCCCATTGGGCTTGAGGAGCTGGAAGAAGAAGTCGAAAGCAGGCAGGAAAACGAGCAGATTATGCAGATAATGGAGAGACTGAACGAGATTGAGAACGAGGTTCCAAGGATAAAGATAAGCGTTGACACGCTGAAGAAGCAGATACAGGAACTCCGCGACGACATCGATAGGCTCGACAAGACCATCAAGGACGTCATGATGCTCTACGAGGTCATCAGCCAGGAGATAAATCCATTCAAGGAGCAGATGGGGCAGGAGAACCCGCTCAGCAGCGAGATTCAGGAAATCAAGAGAGAACTGGAAGACTTAAAGCTCGAAATTGCACAGATAAAGAATGACCTTAAGGTGATAGCCGGCTACGGCGTTGACCTTGATTCGATAATCTATGAGGTGCTCGCGGAGGTGTGATGCATGGAGATGACAAGGCTCGTCACAGAGGCAGACATCAACGCCAAGCTCGCTGAGCTCAAGGGTAAGGTTCCCAGCGTCGTCATTAACGAGCTCCGGGAGAAGCTGATAGCGAGAAAGGAGAACCTCACCTATGAGCAGCTTGAGAAGATAGTCCAGAAGGTCCTTGAGACCTACGGCAACCAAGTGACCAAGTATGAACAGCTCAGTAAGCGCGTTGACGAGCTTGGTAAAAGGCTGACCGACCTCAGCATGCAGCTCAGCAGGCTCGTCGAGACCCTTGAAACCGCCAAGTTTGACGTCCATGAGAAGAAGGCCGAGAAGGTCTCCCAGAAGGTTGAGGAAGTCCACGAGAAGATTGAGAAGCTTGAGGACATCCTTGAAGGGGAAGAAGAGAAAGAAGAAGTTTCCCCAGAGCTCATTGAAAAGCTTGAGGAGCTCCACAAGAAAGTTGACGAGCTCACCGAGAAAGTTGAGGAGAAGACCGCAAGTGAAAAGCTCGAAGAGGCCCAGCAGAAGCTTGAAGAGCTCCGCGCGAAGATTGAAGCAGGTGAAGCGGTCAGCGAAGAGGAGCTCGCGGCTGCTGAGCAGGCGGTTGCCGAGGCTCAGGCAGAGCTCGCAGAAGAGAAAGCCAGGGAAGCAGAGGAGGCGAAGATTCCTGAGGTCGAGGCTGAGACCATAGAGATGCCAGCGGAAGAAGTGGAGGAAATTCCTGCGGAAGTCTCTGAGGGGGTTGAAGCTCCCGGCGAGGAACTTGAGGTCGTTGAGGGGGCTCCTGAGGCCCCTGAAGTGGAAGAGGCTGAAGAAGCCGGGGGAATTGAAGAAATTGGGGTGGAAGCCCCTGCGAAGGGGACTGAGGAAGTCGTGGGGCTTCCCTCTGAAGAAGCCGGTGAAGTTTTAGTTGAAGAAGTTCCTGCTCATGAAGAAGTTATTGAAGAAAAGGAGGAAGGTGGTGTTGGTATGGCTGAAAAGCTCCAGATTCCCGAGGACATCGCAAGCCTTCTCTTTGAAGAGGAGCCCAAGAAGGCCAGGCTTGAAAAGCTTCCTGAGGACATCGTTTCCACCATGATAGCGCTCAAGTGGCTCGGGTTCCTTATTGACAGGGTCGGCATTCAGAACCTTGAGAGGGTGCTTGAGTTCTACTACGAGATCGGCTGGATAAGCGAGGAAGTCCTCAACCAGCTGCTCCGCTACGCCAAGGGCACCAGGCCTCACCACAGGGATCCCGAGTGGAAGCCCGCCGAGAAGCTCACCGTCCAGGACCACCTCATAAGCCTGCTCTTCATCGAGAGGCTGAGGGGCCTCAAGATAAACAGGAACGTCCTTGACAAGCTGGAAAGGGAAATCAAGATGCTAGAAAAGACGCTGGACGAGTTTTACGGCATTTGAGGGCATCAACAACAGGGTGGGGGGATTGCAATGGGCTTCAGCGTTTCAGCGAGTGCAGCGATAATCTTTATTTCATTTTTAATGGTTGCAGTGACCCTTTACAACGCATGGGACAATGTCTACGCTGAAGTTCAGGCTGCCCAGGAGGATTGGTATAATCTCAAGCTTTCCCAGCTCAACACCCTGTCCTCCTTGGATATACAGAAAAGTAGTGTGAGTACTGGAACTGGTAGTAGTGGGGACTACTATAATCTCACACTTGCAATTCAGAGCAACGGAGTTACCCTCTATGTTCCCCACTGGAGCGGGACGTATGATGGAAAGCTGGTCACACTTTACAACGTTGATGATGATAACGTTGGTTTCCTTTCCAACGATTATACCTATCTCCTCCCTGGAGATTCCGTCCAGTTGAACGTTACCTACATACCCCTCAATGAGACTCGGCACACGCTCAACGTGGTCTTTGGCAATGGGTGTTGGGTTCGCTTCAGCTGGTATTATAACACCACGGACAATGCGGTGTATGTGAATACCTCAAGAGGTTGCCCAACGGAGGTGAGCTAATGGGAGCAGGGGGGCCAGCGAGCGAACTAATAATGTTCATTGTGGCAGTGCTCGTCGCGGGAAGCGTGGCGGGGGGATTGGCCTATGTTACCAACGACATAGCCGGGGGCATCACCGACAGGGGGGCAATGCTGGCCGACAGCCTCAGGACGGACTTTGCGATAATAAACGACCCGCAGAACATTCCCGTGAGTGGGACCGGGCCCTACACGTATACGTTTTACATTAAAAACATCGGAAAGATGAAGATTCCCTTCACGAGCGACGCGGTTCAGGTGTTCATAGATGGAACGTTAATCCCACCTGCAAACCTGACCTTTACAGATGTCGATGGAAACCCGATAACGAGCCTTAATCCCTACGAGGTCGGCCAAATACAGGTTACCCTTGGCACCGCGCTCTCTGCTGAAACGCACAGGATAGTAGTAGTGCTTGAAAACGGCAAGAAGAGAAGCCTGATATTTGAGATTTAATCTCCTGAAATAATGGCCCAGCGGGTGATTACGTTGGTCGAGGAACTGCTCAAGATAGATCTCAAGGGCGATGAGCTCCACCGGCGCCTTGGCGGGGGAATCCCCGCAGGGACTATAATGCTAGTCGAGGGGGATAGGGGTAGTGGTAAGTCTATCTTTGTCCAGAGGCTTCTCTACGGGTTTCTCATGAACGGCTACACCGCCAGCTACATCTCCAGCCAGTACACGACGGTTGAGTACATAAAGCAGATGGAGTCCCTGGGCTATAGTGTAATCCCTTTTCTAATCAGGAAGAAGCTCATATTCGTGTCCCTTTATCCCCTGCTTACGGGAGTGAGTGAAAAGAGAAAGTTCCTCAGCAGGCTTTTTGGCGAACCCCGTCTCTGGGAGCCCGACGTTATGATAATCGACTCATTCTCATCGCTCCTTTCGAGGGAGCAGGATCCCTCTGCAGTTAGGGACTTCCTCCTCTACGTGAAGAAGATGGCCTCCCTTGATAAAGTGATTATACTCACCGCAAACACCGAGGAGATTGATAGGGACTCCCTGTTTATCCTCGAAGAGGCCGCCACCATGCTCATAAGGCTGAGCGTCAAGGTCTTCGGTGGGGACTTGAAAAACTCGGCGACGATAGTCAAGTACAACAACGCTAAGGGAATTTTCCAGAAGATTATACCCTTCCGTGTGGAGCCGAAGGTTGGCCTGATAGTAGAAATAGCGGCGGTGGTGTGACATGGCCCAGGTCTTCAGTGATACCCTTGAAGAGGCAATGGCGAGGAACCCCCACCTGCGCAAGTACATCGACCAGTTTAGGAAGAAGTACGGTAAGGTGCCTGAGTTCCACGCCCAGCTCAGCAGGGACATGAAGGACATACCCTATCCCAATATAATCTATCCCGTAGGAGACCCTATATTTATCCACATCTATGGCGACCCCGCCACCGCCGAGAAGCGCTACATCGTAATTGAGCCCAGAATTGAGAGCAAAGAGGAAGAGGAGAAGTACAATAAGATCAGGGACAAAATCCTTGAGCTGGCCCCGACGAGGGACATCCCTGAAGACCAGGAAGAATTCGAAAGGTTCCTCGATGCCCTCTTTGATGAGGCCGTTCTCAGCTTAGTCAAGTCCGGCAAAGGCGGTTTGATGGGGAGGGGTCAGAGGTTTTTAGTGACCAAAGATGAGATGGAGAAGTTCCGCTACCTCATAAAGAGGGACATCATCGGTATCGGGCCGCTGGAGCCCATAGCCAGGGATCCGTACATTGAGGATATCCACATCATCGGTGCGAACAACGTGTCCCTCGTCCACAAGATATTCGAGATGATGCAGACCAACATAACGTTCGGTGACGACGTCAAGCTCGCCGACTACTTCAAGAACATTGCGGAGCGTATTGGAAGGCCCGTCAGCGACAGGAACCCGATAGTTGACGGTGCACTTCCGGACGGCTCCCGTATAAACATCATCTACTCACCGGACATCTCCATCAAGGGACCGAGTGCCACAATCCGTAAGTTCTCGGCTACTCCGATAAGCATTACCCAGCTGATAGCTTGGGGCACGCTGAGTGCAGAGGTCGCCGCTTACCTCTGGATAGCCCTTGAGTACGGTATGAGTGTCTTCGTCTGTGGTGAGACTGCGTCCGGTAAAACCACCCTCCTTAACGCAATCATCCCGTTCATCAAGCCGAACTCAAAGATATACACTGCCGAGGACACCCCTGAGGTTCAGGTTCCGCACCCAGTGTGGCAGCGCCTTATAACCCGTGAGCGCGGCCCGGAGGAGAGCAGGGTCACGCTGTTTGACCTGCTGAAGGCGGCCCTCCGTTCGAGGCCGAACTACATCATCGTCGGTGAGATTCGTGGTGCCGAGGGTGCCATCGCGTTCCAAGCAATGCAGACTGGCCACCCCGTCATGAGCACCTTCCACGCGGGTGACATTAAGAAGATGATACAGCGTTTCACCGGCCACCCCATAAACGTCCCCATAACCTTCATTGACAACCTCAACATAGCGGTCTTCCAGCAGGCGGTTTACATCAAGGGTAAGTTCCTGAGGAGGACCGTCAGCGTCGTCGAGATTGAGGGATACTACGAGGAGCTTGGCGGTGTCGCGACGAGGAACGTCTTCGAGTGGGATCCGGTGGCGGACAAGCACATCTTTAGAGGTTTCAACAACTCGTACATCCTCGAAAGGAAGATAGCCGAGATTGCCGGTTACGAAGACCCGAAGGATATCTACAACGAGCTCTTCCTGCGCGCGAGGATTCTGCAGAGGATGGTCGAGCTGGGCATAACGAACTACTGGGACGTCTACAAGGAGATTAAGGCCTTCTACCTCAAGGGTCTCGAAGGCTTAAGCTTCAGGGTCTGAGGTGGTGCCGATGGCCAGCGACAACATCAACATTTTCACCAAGGCCGACCTAAACATGGAGACTTACATCAGGAAAATACTCCTGCCTTACCTGGGACTTTCAGCGGTTCTCTTCATTGCGATAGGTGTCCTGTCAAGACTTTTGCCTATTCCAGATGCCTTGAGAGTGTTGATGTTCCTAATCCCTGTTATACTACTTATCTACGCTGCTGTTTACCCATACGTGGTGGCTGATTCGAAGAAGATTTCAATAAACTCCAGAATGCCCTTTTTTATTACATACTTTGCCGTTCTCTCTACGAGCGAGATGGGTCGTTCGGACTTAATCAAGGTGCTTTCCCAGGACCCCAAGCTCGGTGCGATAGCGAGCGAGCTGAAGAAAGTCCACACGATTGTCAATAGGCTCCACCTTTCGATGCCCGAAGCGTTCCGCTTCCTCGCGAGGAGGACTCCAAGTCAGATGTTCTCCGATTTTCTCGACAGGCTGGCGTACTCCCTTGACAGTGGTGTTGACTTAAAGGAGTACCTCTTCCAGGAGCAGCAGACCGTTATGGATGACTATCAGACCTTCTACGAGGGTGCCCTTTACGACCTTGATATCTTCAAAGAAATTTACGAGTCAATTATCATATCGGTCGTGTTCATAGCGTCTTTCGTCATTATAGGCCCTATAATCACGGGCATGGACATAGGCAAGATGGGCCTTTATGCCGTTGCCTTAATCCTTGCCGCTGAGGTTGGAATACTACTTGTCATCAAGTTCAGGATGCCCGAAGACCCGATATGGGCCGAAAGCAGGGGGGTATATGACCCGCGCAGGGAGAAGATAAAGAGGGCGGCGATATACTCTGCCATGGGTGTTGTTATCACTGCTCTCGTTTACTTGGTTCTGATACGTCCGCGTTTTGCCCTCCCGGCACCCTTCGCTCTGGCCCTAACACTGACTCCCCTATACTACCTCGGCCACGTGGTAGATAAAGAGGAGAAGTCCATATTCCGAAAAGACGAAAACTTCCCCGCCTTCATTAGAAGCCTGAGCTCTTCCCTCGCGGCCAGCGGTGCTTCTCTTGTACTGGTTCTAAAGTACCTGAGCGCCCATGACTTCGGTTCGCTCACGGAGGACATCCAGGCACTCTACAGGAGGCTTGCGGTTCGCGTTGACAGGGACAGGGCGTGGGACTTCTTTATCACTGGAACCGGGAGCTGGCTTATTGGCATATTCTCGGAGATATTCAGGGAGAGCCTCAGAATGGGTGCGGAGCCTGATTATGTTGGCATTGTCATCAGCAGAAACTTTGAGAGGCTCGTCCGCCTCAGGAGGAAGAGGCAGCAGAGCGTAGCGAGCTTTATAGGAATAATCTACGGTCTGACTGGGGCATTTGCATTCGCCCTCGCGGCGTCTTTCCAAGTGGCCGTCTCGATAAGCCAGCTCTTTTCCCAGATGAACATGGAACTCGCCAACCAGTACATCGGTGACATTATCCATGTAATCCCTCCTTCGGGCATAACGTTCCTTATGTACATGATGCTCACCATGATGGTTCTCCACTCCCTCCTGTCAAGTGTCGTAATCAAGCTCGCCGACGGCGGGCACATCCTTGGCTCTGCGAGGTACTTTGTCATACTCGCTTGGATATTCGCGGTTGGAATGTACCTCGGCCAGACCCTCATGGAAAAGATGATGGGTCTCGGTGGGGGGAGTGCTGAGATAGTTGCATATCTCCTGACTCTCGCGGGGGCAATTCTATGAAATAAACTTGTTATTGCTTTGTTTGTTCTGTTGTTCTGTTTTATTTGTTGAGGCTCATTGCTTACGGGGCGTATCCGGCTTTTTCTCGCTCCATGCATCGTTTACAGTAAAAACTCCCTGACGTTTCCTATACTGCAAAGGCGCTCTGGTTTGGTGTTGGGTTTGCGCTCGGTGCTGGTGTAATCATAGCGATAGCCTGGTATCTGGCCAGAAAGTCGTGAGCCTTTTATTCCCTTTTTCCAAAGACTAAACGGGGGTTCCTATGAACCTCGATGAGCTGTGGGGGAGAACTGTTGAGAACCTTGTCCGCGAGGGCATTATAAAGAGCGAGGCCGTTAAGCGGGCCTTTCTCAAGTACCCGCGCTACCTCTTCGTTGAGGGGAAATACCGGAAATACGCCCACTTAGACGAGCCCCTACCGATACCTGCCGGGCAGACCATAAGTGCCCCCCACATGGTCGCGATAATGCTCGAACTCGCCGACTTAAAGCCTGGAATGAACGTCCTCGAAGTTGGCACGGGTAGCGGCTGGAACGCCGCCCTTATATCTGAGCTCGTGAAGACCGACGTCTACACCATCGAGAGGATTCCCGAGCTGGTCGAGTTCGCGAGGAGAAACCTTGAGTGCGCCGGGGTTAAGAACGTCCACGTGATTCCCGGCGACGGGAGCATGGGCTTCTCCCCGAAGGCCCCATACGACAGGATAATCGTGACCGCTGGAGCCCCTGACATACCGAGGCCCCTTGTGGAACAGCTCAAGCCCGGTGGAAAGCTCATAATTCCCGTTGGGAGCTACCACCTGTGGCAGGACCTTCTTGAGGTTATCAAGCTCGAAGACGGTTCGATTAAGGTAAAGAACCACGGGGGCGTTGCCTTCGTGCCCCTCATCGGGGAACACGGCTGGAGGGAGTAGGCTTTTAAGCTTCCTTTCTGCCTCTTTTCAGGTGGTAAGATGGTCAGGCTCATAGCTTTTGACGTCGAGGGGACACTTGTAAAGGCGCGCTCAAGCTGGGTCGAGCTCCACAAGAAGTTCGGCACGTGGGAGAAGGGAAAGGAGTACGCGGAGCTCTTCTTTGCAGGAAAGATTGACTACGCCGAGTGGGCTGAGCTCGATGCTTCACTCTGGATTGGGCGAAAAAAGGGAGAAATCCTTGAGTGGGCCGATTCGGTGGAGTACAACGACTACGCCTTCGAGCTCGTGGAGTTCCTGCGCGAAAACGGCTTTAAGGTAGTCCTCCTTTCGAGCGGGCTGATGTGCCTCGCCGGCAGAGTGGCGAGAGAACTTAAGGCAGACTACGTCTACGCAAACGAGCTAATATTCGAGAACGGCAGGGTCGCCGGCGTCATCCCAAGGGTAGACTTTGAGGGGAAGGGCGCGATACTCAGAAGGCTCAAGGAGGAGCTCAAACCTGAACTGACGATAGCGGTCGGCGACGGCTTCAACGACCTCAGCATGTTCCGCGAGGCGGACGTGGCGATAGCGATAAACCCGCACGAGGGCGTTGAGGGCGACCACGTCGTTGAGAGCCTGAGGGAAGTGCGGGAAATAATTGAAGGACTGATAGGGGGTCGGTGAAGGGCGTGCTCCTCACCGCTCGGCAAAGCAAAAGCTCGTCATCCCCCTGTCGGCCCGGCCGGAACCCCCGGTTCACGATTCCCCAGGGAGGGCGGGCGCCGGGCCGGTGGAAAATTGGAAAAAGGCCTTAAAACTTTAGAGGCCCATGAGCTTGAGCTCAAGCCACCAGAACAGGTCGCCGATGAAGTAGCTTATCAGGAAGCCGAGGAATATCGCCGGCGCGAAGGGCATCGCTTTCTTCCTCAGGAACTTGTTCTCCAGCTTTCCTTCCTCCACGAGCCTCTTAAGCTCTTCAATTTGCTCCCTCGTCAGTCCCTCGGCGCTCGGTGAGGCGATGACCTTTTCATAGCTCGGATTGAGGATTGAAATGTCCGCCCTCAGGAGCGCGACCTTGAGCCTCTCGAAGGGGTCTGTCCTGTCGCGTCCGATTTCCCCGTCCTTCTCGAAGATGGTTTCTCCCAGTATGTCCCACTCCCTGAGCTCCTCGACCGGAACCTCCTCGATGAGGACGTTCCTCCTTATGAACTTGACGAGGGCAATGAACACCTTGAAGGCGTAGAGGAACGCGAGGAGCCTCAGGAATGCCACGAGGGCGCTTTCGGGCGAGAGGTAAATGAGGTACACCAAAACGAGGGCGCCAGCAATGTCTCCCGCTCTTCCAAGCTTTCCGAAGATGGTTATGAGTGCTATCGTGAGGAGCCAGCTGAGGACTGGGTTAATCTGAAGGCCGAGCCCGACCATTAGTATTGTCCTGATTCCCAGGGCCCCCATAATCCAGAGGGAGGCCCTCAGAGTGGTGCCCGCGCCTGAGACGAATATCTCTCTGAGCTCTGAGAAGCTCCTTTTCACGAGTATAACGCCCAGTGCGTAGATGAAAATGAAGGGGAACACGGCGATGAGCCCGTTGAGGAGGATTGCCACAGCGTAGAGGGGGTAGCTGGTGTAGTATGGTGCAGTGACTTTGGCAGTGTCAGGAGGGTACGGCAGGAGCGCCGAGAAACCGGCCAGAATGAGCGCGTCACCGCTCGCCCAGGCCCCTATGTAGAACAGGAGCAGACCCAGGGCCAGGCCCACGAACAGGGATATTATGCCTGAGAGCGCGACCGGAATGTTGCCCTCGCTGAGCCCCCTGTAGAGGTAGTAGATGATTCCAATCTCAACGGCGGGAATTGGTAGCTTGACGACCCAGTCCGGCAAGGGCACTTCTTCGTCGTCTTCTTCCCACCCAAGGAGCTTTCCGATGAGCATCAATATGACTGAGACGTGGTTGTCAAAGATAAAGCCCGTCTTCAGGTCTGTATAAGAGGTCACCAAACCCATAGCTAGCCCTGCTAGAAGCGGAATCAGCTCCATGCTTTCACCTCACAGGTTTTCAAGGATTTCCTTTCTGACGTCCTTGATGTATGTGGTAATGTCCCTGTTGAGGTTCTTAACCGAGTCCAGGACTACCTTTGCCGCTATCGAAACGAGCACGAGAACCGCCGCGAGCATGAACAGGTATTCCAGTGCAGTCTGGGCCCTTCTCATGGTTCACTCCCGATAAGGTTACGTCCCAAAGCCTTTAAAAGTTTCCCCGAATTTTCTCCGGGAGCGAAAATGAAGGTTTACAGACTGTTCGTTCGAGACGAGTACCTCGACTTCATAAAGTCGGGGGAAAAGCGGATAGAGGTTCGTGTGGCATACCCTCAGCTCAGGAAAATTCAGCCCGGGGACAAGATAATCTTCAACGATTCAATTCCCGCGGTGGTTACTGGAGTCAAGCGCTACGAGACTTTTAGGCAGGTGCTCCGCGAGGAGCCGATAAAGAAAATCTTCCCTGACGAGCCGAGCTTTGAGAGGGCCGTTAAGAGGTTCCACAACCTCTACCCCAAGTGGAAGGAGAACCGCTACGGGGTCATAGCCATAAAGTTCAAGCTCGTCGGTGAGGGGAGATGAAGCACCTCGAATTCGACGGGCGTTACGCGGACGCTATACTGAAGGGTAAGAAGAGGGCCACCGTAAGGCTGGGCAGAAGGCCGAGCCTGAAGGAAGGGGACGTCGTGCTGATACACGCCGGCGGCTACGCCCTGGGGAAGGCGGTAGTAGAGAAGGTCGAGACCAAGACCGTGAAGGAGCTCACCGATGAAGACGCCTTCCTCGACGGCTTTTCGAGCAGGGAGGAGCTTATAAGGGCGTTGAGGGAGCACTACAAGTACGTCAACGACGACTCAAAGGCCCACGTCGTGGTCTTCCGTCTCGTGGAGAAGTTCGACAAACCGGTGATGAGCTCGGACTACGCCTACGAGGGCAACCTGCCGGTGGAGATAGCGGAGAAGGCCCTGAAGTACCTCGATTTGCCTAAGGAGGACAGAAAGCTCATAGAACTGTTCCTCAAGACTGGTAGTCTCAGGAAGGCCGCCTATCGGCTCGGCGGACTGAACAAGCGCTACCTGATAAGGGACGCACTGAGAAGGGCCTACGAGGAACTGAAAAAGAAGGGAATCATGGGGCCGAAGCTTTAACGCTCTCTAAGAGTGTTATCGTTTCCTTTCCCTCGACATCTCTTTTGATGGCTGAGAGTTTAATGGGCATGAGCTTGAAGGTGTTTCTCCTAATAAGGTGCCTGAGAGCCCTTTCAAACTCCTCAAGCTCCTTCTCGCTGGTAAAGTCCACCTTGGCTATGAAGTCATACTCCCCGTAGAGCCACTGCCCGCTGACGGGGAGCTTTTCAAGAACCTCGTCCCTGACGCCCCAGACAAGGAGTATTGCCTCGATACTTCCCACCCCATCAAGAAGAGTGCAATCCTGCGATAAAAGCCTTTCTCAACTTCTTCCGTCAAATTTCCAACTATTCGAAAAATTTTCGCAGACGGTTCGTCTCTCCGGCGGGAACCGTTTTAACGGCTGGCTTCAAAGGAATTAACGGTGGTGACCGTGAAGGCCGTCTTCTTCGACTTTGTCGGGACGCTGATAACGAAAAAGGGTGAAAACGTCACTCACCAGAACATTGTGAAGGAAGTCCTCAGGAGGGCAGGCCGGGAAGACCTCGACTACCTGAAGGTCTGGGAGGAGTACGAGAAAGAGAGCTCCGCCCTCTTCAAAGAGCTCGCCGGCAAGCCCTACGTCAAAATCAGGGACGTTGATACCGATGCCATGCGCAGGGTTGCCGGGCGCTACGGCTTTGAAGTTCCCGAGGACTTCTGGGAGATAAGCATCGCGATGCATGAGAAGTACGGGGAGCTCTTTCCCGATGCCGTTGAGACCCTAAAGGCCCTCAAAGACCTCGGCCTCCACGTGGGAATCATAACCGACTCCGACAACGACTACATAGAGGCCCACCTGAAGGCTCTCGGCATCTATGACCTCTTTGACTCGATAACCACGAGTGAGGAGGCCGGCTACTACAAGCCCCACCCCAGGCCGTTCCAGCTGGCCCTTGAAAAGGCCGGGGTCGAGGCGGGCGAGGCTTTGTACGTTGGAGACAACCCTGCCAAGGACTGCGTCGGGGCAAAAAACGTTGGTATGGTGAGCGTCCTTCTTGACCCGAAGGCCGAGAAGATGGAGCTCTGGAGCAACTGCGACTTCGTCGTTTCAAAGCTGGGTGACGTCATTGAAATCGTGAAGGGCCTAATCTGACCTCCTCCCTGCCGTTCACGGCGAGGGTTCCAACGGTTTAACCTCTCGCCATTGATGGGGAGGTTTGCGGGCTCATAATCTACTCCCGTTGCCGGTTTCGGTTCAGCCCGCGGGCCGGGTCTTCGGCCCGTTACCCCTACCGCGCAGAGCGGTTTGGGGTTATGGTTTAGAGGCCACCGTTCAGAGTTTTCAACCGCTCGAAGGCGGTTTTTGAAGAGACGCCTAACGGCGTCTTCCTCCCACCGTAGGGAGGACACAGTGAAACCCCTCATCTCATCGGGTTGTTCTTTGATGGCCTTTTCAGGGTCTTATTACATTGCAAGAGTTCAAAAAGGTTTCTATTCGAATGCCGAATTTTAGAATCTCTGCATCCCCACCCTAAAGGGCGAGGCTTTCACGAGGTAAAAATGATGGAGAAACGGGGTCGGTAACGGCAGGGCTCTTCATCGGAACCTCAGATAGCGAAATTCTCGTCATTCCCCTTTTCCACTTCTTCACTTAAGCCTCTGGTATGCGGCGTAAAACCTCTGGAAGACCGTTATCCAGGCGAGTATTCCCACGAGGTAGACGCCGTACTTTGCGTATTCAACCCCAATGAACGAGAAGGCCATCAGTATTATCAGCCTCTCTGCCCTCTCGGCTATGCCGACGGCGAGCTTTCCTGAGCCAGCTAACTCGGCCCTGCAGCGCTCGTAGCTCACGAGATAGCTCCCAATGAGGGTCAAAAACGCCACGCGCCAGTCCACGAGGCTTCCCAGGGCTATCCCGAACAGCACAGCCCCGTCGCTTATCCTGTCGAACGTCGAGTCAAGGAAGGCACCGAAGCGGCTCGTCTTTCCAGTGAGCCTCGCAAGAGTGCCGTCAAGGGCGTCAACGAGGGAGCCTATGAGGAGAACCAAAGCGGCCAGTCTCGGCTCGCGGAGGGAATAGAGATAGGCCGAGAGCAGGCTGAGAATGAGGCCGAGAACCGTCACGGTGTTCGGCGTGAGCCCGGCCTTTGCGAGGGGTTTAACTATTGCCTCAAGATAGCCCCTGACGTTCTCGCGGTACTTGTTGAGAACCATCTCCACCGCCTCTTTACTCAAGCTGGACGACCTTCTTCCCCCTCTCCTGCGGAATGATTTTGAGCTTCGCCCCCTCGAACTCCTTCCTGAGGCCCTCACCGTCGAGGAGCCTGTCGAGGAAAACCGCCAGCGCCGCCACCTCGCTGTGGGGCTGGTTGCCAACTGCCACGTTGTAGTGGGCCAGCTCATAAACGTCTCTCGGAACCTTCTCGGCGCCGACCACGACGAGGATGTTCTTTCCGGCCTTCAGCTCTTCCTTCAGCTTCGGCATCGCGTCGTCAACGTGGATTCCGTACATCGTGAGGTGGACGATTACACCCTTCTCGCGCCACTCCTTCAGGATTTTCTTCCAGCCCGGGTCGAACTCTATCTCGAAGGGGCCTCCCCACCTCTTAACGACGTCCTCAACGCTCTCCCTTACGTGCTCGTCCTCTTCCGCCGCTATGATTATTTTGTCAGCCCCAAAGGCCCTCGCCGTCAGGGCCACGTGAGTGGTAATCCTCTTATCCCTCTCTGGCCTGTGGCCGAGTCTTAGCACTACTATCATGGCACCTCACCGATGAAGATTTTCCAGTAGTACGTGAAGTCCTCGCGCCAGGGCAGGTCATGGTAGAACTCGTAGAGGGCTTTTATGTTTTTCTGGATTTTGTCTACCTCCCATTCCGTTAGTACGTAGTTCAGGCTGGCATCGTTCGGTGCCGCTGCGAAGAGGAAGAGCGCGTAAATCCTCTCCTGCCCATTGAGGCCGTTCAGGATGCGGTCAAACTTGGAGCGGAGGGAGGGCCGAACTCGGTCTGTTATTACCTTCGTGAGCCTCTCCTCAAGGTCAGCCGTGAACTGGCTGGTAATGTCAACGTGTCCGTGGGAACCCTCCTCGTACTTAAGCGCCACGAGGCGTTGACCTTCCCTAGTCGCGAGCTGGTAAACCCTTGGGAAGTAGGGGCTGGCAAGGTATTCGTCCAGGGTTCCGATAAATCCGTGGCGGAAGTCGACCACGTACCAGCCGTCGCTGGTGTAGAACTCCGTGATTGGGCGGGAGGTGCAGTCGGTGCCGTCGTACATGCTCACGACTCTCGCTGGGACGTTTATTGACCTGAGCATCGCGGTTATCAGAACCTGAGCTTCGTGCGGGCTTATTGAATCCTGCCTGAGGAGCTCCTTCGGGTTGAGCGTTCTCGTTGTCCCCGTGAAGTTGTAGGTGGTTCTAATCCATTTATAGAGCTCAAGGGCCGCATGGTATTCCGAGCTCGCGTCTCCCACTATCGAGAGGGTAGCGGGTCTAAACGCCGTCGCGTTGAATATGGAAGTCGAGTTGTACTTCTCTTCCCAGTACCTGTCAACGATGTGTCCGCTGGAAGTCCATGAGTACTCCTCCCCGTAGGCCTCCATTAGCTGGTCGAGCGTCGCTTCCCACGGCTTCCAGATGACGTGAACCCTGAAGCTCTTTGCCATGCTCTTTTCCGCAGTCCCGATGCGGTACTGAATGAGAACCGAGACGAAGCCCTCGCGGTAGGCATAGGGTGCCTTGAAGGTGTAGCTGAGGGTTACGCTTTCCCTCGGCGGAATGAGTGCCGGGGGAGTTGGGGCGCTGAGCATCTTCATGCCCGGCAGGGGCGCGAAGCTTACCTTGAGAAGCTCGATGCTCTGGTCGTGTTCGTTGGTCACCGTGATGTTCACGGGTATGTTCTCTCCGCCCCTGACGAATTCGGGTGCACTGACGTCTATCTTGAGCTTGACAGGGACGTTTTCTTCTTTGGAAACGGCGATCTTGAACTGGCCGTAAAAGCCAGTCCAGGTTCTTTTGAGTTCGTCTTTCAGCTCAAGGGATACCTGAAGGGGGTACACCCCAGGCTTAGGGGGTGCGCGGACTATCCACACGAGCTGGACGGCTTCCCTGACCTTCAGGACGGGTGGGAACCTAGGCTCCTGGACGATGTAGAAGTTGTCGTTGCCGAGTATCAGCGTTGCCCCGACAAGGCCGACCTTTCCGGTGTTGTTGATGGTCACGATTATGTGGAACGTCCCTCCCGGTGGCACGTTGGTCTTATCAATGGAGAATGTGACCTTGGCGGGCGGCTTCACGAGACAGCCAGATGCGAGCACGATGAGTGCAATTGCCAGAAAGACCCCCACTCTCCTCACGTTCATCTCCAAACCCTTTAAAGCCTGGACCGTTAATAAGCTTTAGGTGGTGGCGATGATAACGCTGACGACGGACTTCGGCCTGAGGGGCCCCTACGTCGGCGAGATGAAGGTGGCGATGCTAAGGATTAACCCGGACGCGAGGCTCGTTGACGTGACCCACGCGGTTACGAGGCACTCGGTAATCGAGGGCTCCTTCGTTATGGAGCAGGTGGTTAAGTACTCCCCCCAGGGGACGGTTCACGTCGGAGTCATAGACCCCGGCGTCGGCACCGAGAGGAGGGCGGTTGTGATCGAGGGCGACCAGTGGCTCGTCGTTCCGGACAACGGTCTGGCAACGCTCCCGCTTAAGCACCTAAACGCAAAGCGTGCCTGGGAGATAGACCTTGAGCGGATAAAGCGCTTCACTGGCTGGAGAATAAGCTCTACCTTCCACGGCAGGGACGTTTTTGGGCCGGCCGGAGCGCTCATTGACAAAGGGGTTCACCCCGAAGAGTTTGCCAATGAAGTCCCGCTCGACTCCCTCGTTAAGCTTGACATCGAGCCGAGGAGAGAAGGCGACCTCTGGTCGCTCAAAGTAATCTACATAGACGACTTCGGCAACGTCATACTCAACCTTGAGGACTACGAAAGGCCGAAAGCCGTTGAACTGCCTGATTTCGGGCTTAAAATCCCTTACCTCAACACCTACGGCCAGGTGGGGTCCGGCGAGCTTTTGGCCCTGCCCGGAAGCCACGACTACCTTGAGATTGCCGTGAACCAGGGGAACGCGGGCGAGAAACTCGGCCTGAAGGTCGGGGATGTTGTCAGGGTGAAGCTGGTTTAGAAAGTGTTTTGAAGAGACGGAACGAACTTTTAGCGGGTGGGAAAATGGGAGAAATAACCCTCCGTGTTCGAGTTCCCGACGGTATGGAAAAGCTGTTTGAGAGGGAGGTCATGGCAATAATTAAGACACTGAAGGGGAGGAGAGAGAAGCCAAGGGTTACCCTGGACGATGTTTTTGGCATCGTCAAGAGTGAGAAGAGCGCTAAGGAGCTGAGGTTGGAGGCCTATGAGGAGCTCTTTGGTTGATTCCTCCGTTATTATTGAGGCTTTAAAGGGCAACCCAACGGCAAAGCGATTGATCCAGTCGCTCGAAAGCGATCCGAAGTTTATAAACCCCATAATCTTCAGTGAAGTCCTGTTCGTTTTTCTGAAGCTCGTTACTGGAAAGAGTTACCTAACACTTAGGGGCAATCCCAAGGAAATTGAAAAACACAGGGATAAGCTTGAGAAAGTTTATCTCTATCTCAAGGACAATTTTTCCGAGCTTCCCCTCACGGAAGAGATAGAGGAGAGGGCGTTTGAATTTATTCTGAACTACGGCATGCTTCCCAACGATGCCCTAATCCTTTCAACGGCGAAGTTTTATGGAGTGACACTCGTAACCCTTGACGAGGACTTTTTGTATCCTGCCCGTTCTGAGAAAGTGGAGGCCATAACTGGTGATTCGTTCGCTGAAACTGAACGAACCATTCAAAAGGATTGAACGAGGTGATTAACAATGGTCAAACGCGGTCTCTTCGTTGGCCGTTTCCAGCCTGTCCATAACGGGCATCTGAAGGCGCTTGAATTCGTCTTTTTGCAGGTTGATGAGGTCATCATAGGAATCGGAAGCGCCCAGGCAAGCCACACGCTCAAGAACCCCTTCACGACGAGCGAGAGAATGGAGATGCTCATAAGGGCCCTTGACGAGGCGGAGTTCCCCAAGAAGCGCTACTATTTGATTCCCCTCCCGGACATAAACTTCAACGCCATCTGGGCCACCTACGTGGTGAGCATGGTTCCGCGCTTCGACGTCGTCTTTACCGGGAACTCTCTGGTCGCTCAGCTTTTCCGCGAGAAGGGCTACGAGGTCATCGTCCAGCCGATGTTCAGGAAGGACATCCTCTCGGCGACCGAGATAAGGAAGCGCATGGTCGAGGGGCAGCCCTGGGAGGAGCTCGTGCCCAAGAGCGTGGCCGAGTTCATCCGGGAGATAAAGGGCTGCGAAAGGATAAAGATGCTCGCAACCAACCTTGAGAAGAACGAGAAGGAGCTCCAGGCGCCGATAAGGATTCCGGAGTTTTAGACGCTTCTAGTAACTTTCTTTTTCATACCTTTTTCTCTTTGGTTTTAAACCTTTAGTTGATAATTGTTGCTTTTAAAAAATTTTTAAGTTTACCTGCAGTTTTATATTGTTGAACATAACTTTGGAGGTGATGTTATGGAGCCCGAAGTAAATGAATCTACATATGTGGTGGGAGTCCTGGAAAAAGTTGCAAAAGTTGGGGCATGTGGACACTACAATGAGGATGCTGGAACATTTCTCCAGCTCCCACAGATTCATATTGAAAAAAGTTGAGAGGGGGATTTATATGAAACTTTCTTCCATTTTTTCTATGCCAAATGAAGAATTTATCAAATATCTTGATGGGTTATTATTAAGAAAAGAAAATAATGGGGGTTTACTGTTCCTGCCCAAACTAAAAGCTCCCGTTGTTGTTACAGACAAGGGGTTAGAAATAGCTGGCTATATAAAGGAGCATCTCATTACGTATGGTAACTTAGATTATAGTGCTCTTGTGAACACATTGGAGTATAAAGGGATTTCTAACTGGGAACTGGATTCCTTTCTTAATGCAATTAAATTGGCACTTGGAGAGTATGGAAAGTACGTGGTTAGTATAAATCCAAACAAAACCTTTTCCTCCAAGAACTATCCAAAAATAGGGGATCCAAAAATCAGCTCTATTATACCTCGCCCTAAATCTCCAATACGTTTGGTGTGGGAGATAACTAAAAATTGTAACTTCTCTTGCAATTTCTGCTATGTATATGGTGACAAAAATGTGGGAAAGGACCTCTCATTTGACGAGATGTGCAATATAATAAAGCAGGCTAGCGACATGGAGGTATTTTACTTTGTTTTGCTTGGTGGTGAGCCCCTTCTTAGAAAGGAGTTTTATAGTATAATTAGAGAAATCCGAGAATATGATATGTACTCTACTGTAATAACTAACGGTTACTTGATAAAGCAACAGTTAGCTGCATTGAAACTAATGCCTCCGATGCCCGTGGTAGTAAGTTTACATGGTAATCCAATGGATTATGCGAAATACATGAACTTAGACGATTTGAGTATTGCTAAAAGAATATTTAATCAAATTGTTGAGAACATCAGGCTATTGAGGAGTGAGAATATTGAAGTGCATATCAAATCTGTTGTTAGTACAATCAATATTCAAAATCTATGGGATCATTTAGTTCTTCTGGATTCATTGGGTGTTTCGCACGTAACCCTACTTCATTACCTTCCAATTGGGAAAGGGGCCATTAATAATAAACCTGCACTTTTGACCCCAAAAATGTTAGTTCAGTTTTTTGAAATCGTGGATAAAGCAAATAGAGAGTTGGATGTATCCGTGGACTATCGTCCGTTTATCTCCATATATGCTCCTGCTCTAACACCAGAATTTAATTATGATAACTGCCCTACTGGAACTATGGACTTGAGAATTAGATATGATGGAAAGGTAATCCAGTGTAGTGGTGTTAGGGATATTTTCCTCGGAGATCTTAGACAAGAGCCTCTAAAACGTATCTGGGAAGACGCCTTAAATAGGAGGGATTTAACTAAATGTCCCTTTGTATCGGGCAGGTTTCCACTAGAGCTTCCAGAATACTCATACCACTTGCTTGAAGAGTGAGGGGGTGTTTCTATTCCCTTTCCTCCCCATCTTTCCAAATCGCTGAACTCAATCTCTATGAAAATGATTCTGGTTAGCGTTGTTATCTTTTACAGCAGAAACATCATAACGCCTGTTCTCACAGTTTACTTCAAGGATGCCCTTGGTCTGAGCTATTCACAGGTTGGCTACCTGTATTCGCTCTATCTTCTCGTCATGTTTGCAACCGACGTTTTTACAGGCGGAATTGCCGACAGGTACGGAAGAAGGAAAACCCTCGCCATCGGTCTGCTCCTTTACGGCCTCAGCATGGCACTCATAGGTGCTTTCCGTAACTTCTTCGTATGTGCTCCAGCCTATGCCCTTGCCGCTCTTGGTTCTTCCTTCATCTCGGGGACCCTTCAGGCTTGGTACTTCACAGAGGTCAAAACCCGGGGTTTGGAAAGGAATGAGGCCAAGAAGGCCTACGGTTTGTTGAGGTCGATAAACAGTGCGAATTCACTCCTGATAGGTATTATCACTGCCACAATCGTTGCTCTCACAGGGATGAGGAGTGTTTTCTACGCCGCGGCCGTCCTGAACTTTCTCGGGGCCCTTCTTGCGGTTCTCCTTCTTAACGAAAACTACGGAGATAAGGGGAAGAGTATCCTGTCAATAGTTGGGGAGGGTATTTCCTTCATTATCCACACTCACATTCTGCGCTACCTTTTTATCGCGGATATGCTCTTTACATTCCCTCACTTACACTTCATATACGTGTGGCAACTATACTTTACCAACGTTCTTAACCTCAAAGTGGAAACTCTTGGCTTGCTCTACTCCCTGAAATCCGTGATGGGCATATTGGCAGGATTTCTGATTTTGTGGGTTGGAAAGGGTAAGAAGGAATCCCACGCTCCGCTGTTTAGGGTTTCTCTTTCATTGATGTTCCTCTCCTATCTGCTGTTCGCTGGAATGCACGCCAAAATTATAGGTGTCTTGGCACTGGCTCTATACTCCCTCGGAGAGGCGATTTACTTCACCGGTTACACTCTCTTAATCAATGATGTCATTCCAAACGAGTACCGCAGTACAATAATCTCGACGAGGATGAGCGCCTCCGCTTTGGTTGGCGCCTTGTTCTACGCTCTAATTGGCAGATTGGTGAATTTTTCTGGACTCGTCGGAAGTTTTGCCCTTATGATACCTGTGTTTGCTCTCCTTGGCCTCATTTACATATGGGTTTTTAGAATGGTGAGCACTTAACTTAATATTCGGAGGCAAAGAAATGAAGCTAACCTTCACCCAGCTCCGCGAAGAAGTAAAGTACACCGCGAAGCACATTGGGCTTAACCTGATTTCCATCCCCTGGGTAACGGCGACAATCTACTGGTTGTCCGGCTGGTTTCCCGTTTCGAGCGGGACAATCGTCGGCCTATTCAGCATTTCACTCGCCATAATGTTCCCGCTCTTCTTCAGCGGGGCAGTTTTCCGGGAGAAGCTCCTGGGCATTCACGAACTCCTCCTCTCGCTTCCGTTCCCTCCCACGCGCCTCTTTATTCTCAAAACGCTTGCCGGATTCGTCATTGAAGTTATTGGAGTTCTCTTGGGAAGCTTCGTCGGACTGCTCCTTGCTTGGCACAGCGGAGTCCACGTTCCGTTGACCATCATGCTCTCCGGACTGCTGATTTCGAGGCCCCTGCTCTTCACCTTCACTTTCTTCGTGATTCTAACAACGCTTCTCTTCCAGTCCGCGTGGTTCAACGCCGTGAAGGTTGCAGTGGGTTTTGTGGCGTTCATCGTTCCCCTATACGTCCCGCGATACTTCGGAAACGTTCTGTCTTTGAAGCTCGCTCTGGTCATGTCTCTAATCCTTTCGGCGGGGATTTCTATTATTTCTATCTTAATCGTGAGGTCTCTGGGTGACGGCCTCGTAGAGAGAATGGTGCTGATGTGAGGTGGTTCCATGATAGTCTTTGAGAAAAGGCGGGGATGGAAAGAACCCCATTTGGGCTCCTGTCCAATACGGGAAAACCCCTGGGGGTGGAAAAATGGGATTAACATGGACTCAACTTCCTGAGGAGATTAAATACACAGCGAAGCAGTTCGGATTCTACCTCATCGGGATTCCCTCTGTGGTAGCGGTTGTTTACATGTTCGCGAGCTGGACCCCCCTTCCGAGCGATGCAATCGTCGGAACGTCGAGCTTCTCCATTGCCGTCCTGATTTCCCTTTTCCTAGGTGGTTCGGTTGCCAAAGAGAAGCTCCTTGGAATCCACGAGGTGCTCCTCAGCCTTCCATTCGATCCGGTTAAGTTTATCTCCATGAGAGCCCTCGCGAGCTTCATTATTGGAATCGCGGGAATTGCAGTTGGAAGTGTCGCGGGATGGTTCATAGCCCTCCACGTGGGCACTCCAATATCATTAACAACGGTGTCCATCGGGATTCTAATCTCAGTCCCGGCGCTCTTCAGCTTCACGTTCCTCATAATCCTGATAACACTCCTCTTTCAGTCAAAGTACCTCGACGTGGCAAAGCTCATAATTTTCTTCACGGCATACTTTGGGCCCGCGTGCATTCCCAAATACTTTGGAGTTGGCTTCTCATTGGAGATTGCACTTGTGTTATCGCTCCTGATGTCCATGGGCGCACTTGCAGTCTCCTACTTGATTATTCACCCCCTCGGAGAAAGACTCGCCGAGAAAATGGTGCTCGTCTGAGGTGATTGCATGATTGTCCTCGAAAACGTAAGGAAGAGCATAGCCGGGAAGGAAGTCCTCCGCGGGATAAGCTTAACCGTAAAGCCGGGTGAGATCCACGCATACCTGGGCCACAACGGGGCAGGCAAGACAACGACCTTTCGGCTGATTCTCGGTCTTCTCGTCCCGGACTCCGGTAGGGTGGAAGTCCTCGGCGTTGATCCTCTCAAGAACCCTGAAATAAGGGGGAGAATTGGTTACCTGCCCGAGTACGACCTCCTCTACCCCAATCTCTCAGTGCGAGACAACCTCAGGCGCTACGCCCTGCTGAAGGGAGTTTATGACGAGAGGGGGCTGAGGGAGCTCCTTGAGTTTTTTGAGCTCGAAGAATACACAGACAAAAAGGTTTCCTCGCTCTCCAGTGGGACGCAGAGGAGGGTAGCAATGGCGAGGGCCTTTCTCGGAAGCCCAGAAGTCTTAATCCTCGACGAGCCCACGAGGGGCCTCGACCCGGAGTGGAGGCTTAAGTTCAAGCGGTTCCTGAAAGAGTATGCGAGGAAGAATGACGCCTCCATCGTTTTCTCGACGCACATCCTCAGCGACGTCGATGAGGTCTGCGACACCGTGACGGTAATCCACGAGGGACGGGCTCTCTTCTCCGGAAACCTTGAGGAATTCCGGAGGAGCGCACCAACGGAAGAGGCCGTCCTCGTGAATGTGGCCGATGTTGAGAGGGCCATCGCGGTTCTCCGGGAGAAGGGCTATTCCCCGGAGGTCGTGAGGGGTTACATAGCCCTGAAGAACGCCGAGCCATCGGAGATAAACGCCCTCCTTGTGAGGGCGGGCCTGAAGGTTGAGGAGGTCAAGAGAAAGGAGCCGAGCCTTGAGGAGGTCTACGCGATGCTCTACGAGGGGTGATTTGTGGTGCGTCCCTGGGAAGTCGCCCTCGGAAAGTTCCTCAAGCCCTGGGAAGAAAACGAGGTCGTTGAGGCGGCTTTGCTCACGGGAACTCGGAACCGAGAACGCCGAGGCTTTGATAACTCATGTCCTTGAGAAGATGGGCGGTTTCAACATAGATGGCTGGAGGCTGAGGACGAGGGTTTAATTTTCTCCTCAATAATTCCCAGGATGTCTTCAAGAGAGATTTCTTTTGAAGGCTGTACGTTGTCCTTGGAGCCAACGTGCTTGTGATGTGGAAACGTTTCGATGCCCCTGTGATGCGGTGCGTTGTCCCATCTGATTATCAGGTTCCCGTTTCTCTGCCATTGGAATGAGTAGTTGTACTCCTCCTCTGACACGAATTCCCTGATATGAAGAGCGCTCCCATCTACCAGAACCGCCTTGATTTTCAGAAAATAAAAACTCTCCCCCTCCTTGTAGTCAAGGATTTCGTAGCTTTTGACCACCGGGCTACCATCAAGCAATTCTAACTCTCTCAGCATGTTCAATCTCCTTGAGCCTCTTTTTAAGCTCCTCAAATTTTCTGACGTAAGCCTTCCACTCGATGTAGTCGTCCCAGGCTACAAAGGACTCTTCTGAATCCTTGAGTTTCTCCTCAAACTCTCTCAGTGTCATCCCGTACTTTCTCTCAAATGCCCTGATTCTCTCTCGTATGGGGGCAAGCTCCGAAATTATCCTCAGCTTCTCATAGATTAGGAGATCCCTCTTTGACACAATGATTTCACTCATCTTCATCACACTCTTACTTCATCCTTTTCTGATAAATATCTTTCCTCGCCAGCACCCAGAACATCGCCCCGGCAATCAAAAACAGCACCAGACTTGCACCATAAGGCAACGTCGCGTGAATGCTTGCTAAAGCTCCGGCTATGGCTGGCGTAAATACGCCGAGGAGCTTCCGGTAGCTCGATATCACCGCGTGGAACTCGCTGGCCTTCTCTTTCGGGATTAACTTGAACATCCAGGAGCGGTAGAAGGGGAACCAGAGCGTGCTCCCGAAGTCACCGAGAGCATAAACAGCCAGCGCCACCCAGAAAGGCGGGGAGAGCGCCATGACCAGAGCATAGAAGGCGTTGATGAACATGCCGAGGCCGATGGCCTGGAATCCTTTCTCTTTTGGAACCCTCTCGCTGGCGTAGGTTCCTATTATCGAGGCAATGCTGGTGGCGCAGGCTATCAGCGTCACCTCGAAGACTGTCTTATGAAGCACGAAGATGACGTAGTTAATCAGCACGATTTCAGGAGCTAAGGACCAGGCGAGCGTCAGCAACGCCTCAAAGGCAAGGAGGAGCTTGAACTCACCGGCCTTGAACGTGAAGCCCTTCTGACTGATGCGCTCCTCCCTGCCGACCGAGGGCAGGAAGAACCATATGTAGGCCACCGTGACGGCCGAGAAGAGGCCGAAGAATATGAACGCCCAGCGGTAGCTCTCCGGCCCTGGATAGACGTAGCCGAGGAGGTAGCCCATAATCGGAAAAGTAATCAGTCTCGATATCTCGGGCAGACGGAGGTGCCAGGCGAAGATTTCCTCGTATTTGTCCTCTGGGTAGATTACCTGCTCGTAGGCGCGGTAGAGGGGATAGAGAACGGCGGAGAGCTTCTCGATTGCTCTCCCTGCAAAGAGCATGAGTGGGGCAACCGCACCCTTTGCGAGGCCGTACAAAACGTAGGCGATGCCGTCGAGTATGTCTATCGCGATGAGGCCCTTCTTGATGTCCCAGCGGTTGAACAGCCTGCCGAAGAGGTAAGTTAGCGGAATTGCGGCGATGTTGACTGCTGTAAAGAACGCCCCAACTTCCAAAATTGAATAGCCGGTTTCCATGAGGTAGAGCGGGAAGAGTGTCCAGACTATCAGGCCGGGAGCGATGAGCGTGTGGTAGAGCATGTATGCCCTGGCTTCCCTCGGAATCTCACTCCAGCGCATCTGAAGCCCCGTTCATATTACAACTGGAGTCTTTAAACGTTTCTCAGACACTTGGCGTAAACCAGCACCGCTCGCCCTCTCATGAAGACTGCGGGCTTGCTAAACGCACTCACCGGCTTAATTTCTCAAGAAGCTTTAAATGGAGTTCCCCCAAGTTCGGATGGCGGTCAACGTGCTGAGAAAACTGCTCCCACTCACGACATTTTTCATCGTCCTTTTGGTTATCTTCGCGCTGCTGTTCGTCAATCAAACCCCTAACCTTCCGCCCTGCGAGGGCAACGCCACCTATACCCTCGCTCCAGGTGCCAACGGCTCCCTCGGTGTCCTGATAGTCTACATGGATCCGGGCATAAGCCACGAGAGGGCGGAAGCCGTTTTTGACGCGGCAAAGAAGGTGGGTACGAAGTGGGTGAGGATAGGCTTTATCTGGGCGCTGGCCGAGCCCTTACCAGGGGAGTACAACTTCACCGAGTTCGACTGGATAATCAACGCTGCACTCCAGAGAAACCTCTCCGTGCTTCCCGTCGTGATGTTCACGCCTAAATGGGCCTCGGGAAAACCGGACGCGAAGGACTACTACCTCTACCCGCCGGCGAAGGACGAATACCTCCACGATTTTGCAAAGGCCCTGGCCATGCACTATCGCGGGAGGGTAACCCACTGGGAGCTCTGGAACGAGCCTGACATGAGGGGTTTCCTCAAAGATCCTGACGGGGACGGCTCGACCGCCGATGACTACGCGGAGATGCTGGCCCACTTCTACGGTGGTATAAAGGCCGGAGACCCGGATGCAAAGGTCGTCCTCGGGGGGCTTGCCAATTCGAAGGTCGAGCCCTCCTGCGAGAAGGACTATCTCCGGAAGCTCCTGAGCGACCCGGACTTTCCAGCGTGGCAGAACTTCGACGTGGTGAACATCCACACGAACTTCCTGAGCCCCGAGGATATAATTCAGGAAATCCGGGAGACCCGGGCGATTCTACATGAATTCGGCCTCGAAAAGCCCCTCTGGATAACGGAGACGAGCTACACTCCCGTCAAAAGGTTCCAGATTCTGCCGTGCTATCGGGGAGAGGAGGGGTTTGACCGCTACGTGCACGACGCGCTCGTGGTCGAGCTGAACGAAGGCGCCGAGGTGGTTTTCTGGGCGGCCCTCCATGACTACGGGCCCGACAGGCCGGAGAGCGACCCATACAAGTACTCAGGGCTCTACACCTACGACCTTGAGCCGAAAAAGGCGGTGGAAGTGTTTAGAGAGTTGAGCGAGGAGCTGGGCAGATAGGGTGTTTCAATAGCCTTTCCTAACCACCTCTCAAATCAACTTCTTCCTAAACACCAGAACGTTCGGCTCCTCCGTTTCGTCCCACAGAAACAGCCCGAGCCTTTTAATGCCGGGTAGGAGAGGTTTAACACCGCTCGGGAGCATTACCTTGAACTCCTCGCTCCCCCTCTCGCGGGCCACCCACGCCATAGCAGGAAGCATCGCCTTGAGAGTTGCCAGGCCGACGTCGAGGGGCGTGAAGGTCGTCCCCTTCTTTGAGACGAGGAAGCGGAGACCGTTGAGGTCGTAGAAGTCCGCGTTTTTCCTAATCCACTCCAGCGCCTCCTCGCTTCTCTTCACGAAGCGCCAGCCGACTGGGATTGTGCCGAGCGTCAGGTCTTCCATTCCCGGCTCAATTTTTTCTGGCTCTTCCGGTTCAAAGTCCCCCACTTTGGCCCCGAAGTTGAAGAACTTGGCCTTGATGTGGAAGCCCGTTTTCTGCGCCATCGAGATGGTGTGTTTGTTAAGGAAGTCAGTCGTGAACTCAAGGGCTTCAATTTTCCTTTCCCTCGCGAGCCTCTCACCGAGTTCGAGCAGAAAGCCGTGGAGCATCTTTCCATAGCCCCTGCCCCTGTAGCCGGGGTGAACCCTGAGGCCTTCCATCCAGCCGACCTTCCCGGGGAGAAAAGTCAGCTTCGCCGTGCCGATGACCTTTCCGTCCAGCTCAAGCACGTAGAAGTTTCCATCTTCAAGCCACTCGTCGAAGACCCTCGCGAGGTAGTCCTCGCCGTCCCAGGTGAGCCTCGCTATCTCCTCGATGAACGGCCTGTCCTCAGGTCTTGCCTCGCGGATGAGCATGAACATCACCATGAGAGGGTTGGAGAAACCTTTTAAGGTTCTTTCGTCATTACGAGTGGTGATGTTAATATTGCCAATTTTAACTTACCTCAACTTCAATCACATCCCAGCTCTTCCAGCCTTTCTCTCCAAAGGCAACTATGTAGAGATAATAGGTCCCTGCTTTTTGAGGTGCTATCCCAACCTGAAACTCCAAAGTTTCGTTGGGCTTTAACCAGAACTTCTGTGGGGTAATTTTGACGGTCAACCCTTCAACCTTCGAGAGTTTTCCAGCCATGTAGCTCCACGAGTCCTTTGGAGTCTTCGGACCGAGGTACACCTTCAGCGTCAAGTTCCCGTCGTAGTAGCATGTGGCCTCTCCTACTTGGTACTCCTTTCCGGTGATGTTCCCTTTTACCTCGGCTTGCTCTCCCGCGTGAACGACAATCTTCCTTTTGCTCAGTTTAATTAACTTGGTATTGAACTCTCCATACGCCGGGTGCATGCATTTTTGCATTGATGTGTTATCATTTGAAGTCTTTTCGGGCATAGACAAGTTTCTGCCTACTATTGCCACCCCAATAACCGCTAAAAATAACAAAAGTAAAAGTACGAGAGCATTAGACTTCTTCATGGGTATCCCCCCTTAATTCGGAGTCAAAAGCCGTATACCCGTTTCGCCGTAGTAGTAATGTATCTCCACATCAAGACCACCACCCACAACTTGTTGAGCTGTTTGATCTACTACGGGTTTCCAATCTGGGTAAAACTCTCCATTGGAGTTATAAGTCTGTATTCTGTAAAAATATGTATCCCCGGGGAGGTCTTTTTTATCTGTAATATAATATCCTTCCAAGGCTACGAACACAGCATCTCCAAATGGACCAAATATGTCTGTGTAGAGGGTTGTACATTTGCTTGTTGTTTCATCACATGTCTCAATCGACCACATTGTCTCAATCGACCACATCGCAAGGTTTTCATGCCAGTCCATTATTCCATGAATTGTATCGCCAACAGTCACATCTATTGGGGTGCTATAGAAGTAATCCCCATTGCTACCATACCAAGAAGCAATTGTCCATTTTGGTGCTCCCCTTCTGTTCCACTCCAGCACTGGCTGTATAATGGCACTCCCATCGCTAGGCTCTATTGCGGGGAACAGGAAGATAACGCTTGATGTAGTAGACGGTGAGCTAGGGACGTCCCAATATGCAGAGAAGTATGTGATCTCGGATACCGACCAGTCATTAGCTTGCTCTATCCATCCATTGAAGTCGGGTACTAATACCTGATTCCCATTTTTTAGTGTTTTTTGTTTGTTTTTATTTATAATAGTCAAAATGGTCTCTCCGTTATAGATCACTTCTATCGTCCCTGTTTTGTGGCGTATATGCGCTCCTGAAGGCACTTGGTATACATGAGTTACCGGAACTTCTCCTCTCGTAGGAATATGTATTCTTTGGACATTATAATCGTCTACACTCACGATCAATTTATGTGCCTTATTGTATATTAATGTTCTTCCGTTTTCATGGATTATATATGTCCCATATGGGATTGAGTATCTATTCCCTTTGTACTCCAGAATTTTCAAAACTTTGTATTGTTGTCCTTTCTTTTCATTTGCTGCCGCACTTCCAAAAGAACTCAAAATCAGCAAACTAAGTAACAAAACACTTAACAACTTCCATCGCATTGGCATCACCATAGAGGTTTTTCGTAATATTGTGTACATTCAAGCTATTTAAATATTTCTACTTTATATACGTAAAATCACTCAAAAAAAAAGAGTAACTAGCAATACCCTGCGTTTCTAAAAATAGCTGAGATTAAAGTAGTGTAACTTTGAAGAGTAAGCTAAAGACTGGTGATTATTCAACAATTCGGAGTTATCTCATTCGGATCATGTAGACAACTACATAAAACAGAGCTATCCCCACACATGCCACTCCGGCCGCGAGGAGTGAGGCCATTAAAATCGCTATTCCATTCTCGACCAGCCACGCAAAGGTCAGCTGGGACAGCGGAATCACCAGCGTCGCGAGGGCGTCAAAGATGCCCCTGACGGTTCCGAGGCTCTCAAGGGGGATGAACTTCTGCATCAGGCTGTCGAACGAGACGTTGAGGAGCTCCCAGCCGAAACCAATGATGAAACCCGCCGGAAAGAGCGCTACCACCGCAGGAACGCCGACGATGAGGAGCGCGGTGCTCTGGAGGAGCATTCCAATTATCAGGGGCCTCCTGAGGCCGATTTCCCTCCTCTCTGCAAAAAGGGCCAAGAGCGCGACGGCAGCGAGGCTTCCAACGGTTGTGAGCGACTGCAGGAGACCGTAGATGAACTCTCCGTTACCCAGCTCCCTCAGGGAAGCAAAAACGAAGACCCTGAAGGAACTCACCGCAAAGTTGAAGATGAGCACGGAGGCAATGACTCCGAGAACGAGCCGTTTGTCAGTGATTGTCCTATTGTCCGGTTTCTCTAGCTGAATTCCCTCGCTCTTTTCTCTTCTCACCTCGACGTTCAGGTAGGGGAGGAGCGTGAGTGCCCCTATGAAAAGGAGAACCGCGTCGAGGAACATTGCCCTTATTCCGAAGCGATACGCTAAAAATCCGGCCAGCGGAAACGCCACGAGTGAGACACCGTTCCCTACAGTTGCCAGCGTCGCGTTCAGTCCCTGAAGCTCACTCTCGTCAAGGGTCATCGACGCTACCAGCGAAAACCCGCAGTAGCGGTGCAGTATGTCGAGGGCAGAGATTCCCGAGACGATGAGGTAGAACGCCCAGATGTTGGAGGACAGCGGCACGATAAGAACCGCCAGTAGGGCCTGAAGGATGAGCGCGAGAAAGGCGAGCCTCACTTTTTTGGTCGTCCTGTCGAGAGTCCTGCCGAGGAGTGGGGGGAGGAGGACCCACGGTAGGTGGGTGAAGAGCGCAAAGCCGCCGATGCTCAGTAGCGAGCCGGTGGTATCCAGCAGGCTCCAGGGTAGGGCGACGCTCTCGATGGCGTCCCCAACGATTCTAAGGGATGATGTGAGGACGTGCAAGCGGTAGAGGGCTTGTTTCATGAGAGCAAATTCTGAGAAGAGTTTAAAAGAATTATGAAGCAAATTTCATGCGGCGTTCAGGATGGAGAAGTGGGACTTCGACGGCTGGGCCGAGAGCTACGACGAGGACGTGAAAGCAGACGACTGGATACACAGGGGTTATGAGGAGGTTCTCAGGCTCGTTGCGGAGAAGGCGAAGGGCGTTGTGGTTGATATAGGCTGCGGTACCGGGAATATTCTGGAGTTTGCTAAGTGCGAAGAGTACATCGGCGTTGAGCCTTCAGCCGGCATGAGGGCGAAGTTTTTGGGGAAGCACGGCTTTGAGCCTCTGAACGGCCACTTCCTAGCAATCCCTCTGCCCGATGGGAGGGTCGACACCGTGATAACGACCTACGCGTTCCACCACGTGCCCGATGAAGAGAAGGAAGACGCGATAAAGGAGATGCTTCGGGTTCTGAAACCTGGCGGGAGAATCATAATAGCGGATGTGATGTTCGAGTCGGAGGAGGAAAAAAGGCGCATCGGCGAGATGGACGGCATAACCGAGGAGATAGAGGACGAGTACTTTGCCACGGTTGATGCGCTGAGAAAAATCTGCACGAAGCTGGGGCTGGAGTGCCGGTTCCAAAGGGTCAACCGCTACGTGTGGGTTGGGGAGATGAAAAGGGCCACCTGATGGCCCATGCATTTTTCAATTAAAAGGCGTTCAAATGGCTCTGTTTCTGAAATCCACGGCATCCTTGAGCGTCCACTCCCTCACAATCCCCGGGCTGTCACGGCTCACTTTCTTCCAGAACTTCAAACACTCGCAGTCAAACATTGGCATCACCAGTTAATAGTAGTGTGCTCAAAGTAGAACTAACAACCGGTCAAAAGGGAACAGATATTGTTTTGAATTGGTGGAGCCCCGTATCGTGGGTGTCTCTGTAACTGAGAAACCTTTTAAAGAGTCTTCGCAATTACACCCGGTGGTGTTAATGAAACATGTCACATCCCTGATACTTGTCCTGCTCTTAATCGTTTCGGGCTCCTTTGGCTACGCATACCACCAGAAGAGCACCGAGGCAGAAGACGCCAAAAGCGGCCTTCTTTCTGTTTCGAACGTTGCCCTCTTCTGCCTCACGGATATGGACGCCCTCGTGACTATGGTCGAGAACAACGTGAGCGACTCTGTAATTAGAGAGAGGGTGAGCCGTTACACCTTCTGCGCCCTCATGCTCAGTGAAGCCTCAGCGTCCCTCTATGATGCTACCGGAGAGAAGATCTACTGGGACGTTCACGTCGCTTCTACAAACCTCGCCGACTTCTTCAACCATGTGAGAAACCAGTACTCCTGGGAGGACATCGAGAGGAATGCAGACCTCTTTGAAGAACTTGGCGAGGCAATTTTTCAGGTGTACGATGCACTGGGAAAGGGTAACTTAACTGAAACTCAGACCGAGCGGCTGCTCAACCTGACGGAAAGCCTCTCATGGTAGATTCCCTAATTCTCTTTTCTTCAAAAAGTGCTCACCCCTGACTGGAGCTTCGTCCTGGTTTCCAGCTGGCTTAGACTTACCACGGCATTCAATCTCATGCCCAGTAGATGCAAATGCAACTTAGTAATCCACGATTAGTGCAATGCCCTCAATACACTAAGGACATTTAAGATGCTCCTCATATTTCGGAAAGATCTATATTCTTAACTTTAATATTTATCAATAACTAAGAGTTAGCTGATACTGTCAGGATAAGCAGTGAAGCGTTAGGTTTAAGTTACTGACAATACTTCAGAAAAAGAAGGGGTAAACGATGAGGGCTGAAACCGTTATTTCCTGGGTGGTCTCAGCCTTAAAACCTTTTCTCAGTTACAGGCAAGTAGGGGGAATCCTCGGAATCAGTCACACGAGACTCTGGGAGACAGTCCAAAAACTCGCAAAAACAATTTACAAGCCAAACTCCTCGCAGTCAAAAAACAGAGGAAGTTCATCGCAGTTGATGAGACGGTAATAAAAATCAACGGGGAAGAGGTTCCCCTGGGCGGCAATTGACGTTGAAAGCAGGAAGTTTAGGACCGTTAAGGAGCGGACGAAGCGATTCTGGAATAATTTCAGGAGTAAGGATTGGAGAAAAACTCACAGGCTTGTTTTCCCCTTTGCCTCCTGGTATAATTTTGCCGGCATCATTCTCGGTTCGGTGGCCGCCGGGTGATGTTACTGAATGGCTTCAGGAGGTGATGCCCAGCTTATCCTGACAGTATCAGTTAGCTTAACAAAAAAATTAAAAGAAATAGAATATAACTAATCAGTAGGTGACGTAAATGGGACTAAGGATACCTGACGACAAGCCAGTTTATGTTGTCATAACATTGGGTGTACATGAGAAAGATTCTCCAGAAAAGAAACCCAATGAAGTAAGAAGGGATCTTGAAGAATGGGGGGTTGACGGAGCTTTTGTTTTGTATAACAGGGGTTTTTCTGGCACCTATGGGTTTTTCAGACTTAAAGATGGCTCTCCAGGATACTTCAAGGAGATACAGGATTCCACTCTAAAACACGGAATCGTGTTTAATTGCTTCGGAAAAGAGTTTTTTAATGAAAAATCCCCCGTATGCATTCCCCGGAGGTATTCTCCCACTCCCGAATTTTTAGATGGGTGGATTAATCCCTATAAACTCAAGAAATATGGACTATCATTTAACTTCACGTACAAATCAATAATTGACAATCTTCGGAACTATGTAGACAAAAACACCATGGTTTTGTTTGATTTCGTGAGATACCCTAACAGAAAAAGTGGAGAAAACAGCTACACAGAATTTTGTCCAAACTGTGCCCCTGTAACATGGGAAAATCACATAACAAATGTCACTGAAGCTACCGGGATTTTAGTCTCGTATATGTCACGTACTATACCAATAAACAATGAGAATTTCTTGGGAGTAGTTCACACTCCTAGAGATCATAAAAATTACAATTGTATAAAGGCGTGGAACATTGGACAGGCTTATGACGACTCCAAGGGATTAACAAAATATCTAAAAGGCGGAGTCGCAATGTTAATGTACTACGCCCCCACGGTCGAGTATGTCAGAGACATGGTCAGTATGGCAAGGAATGGGTCTTCATATAATGGATATTCGACATCAGGCACAGACAAAAGTCTGTATTTTTTAATGAGTGTAGAAAAACCAAACTATTGGACATCAGACTTGCAGACCGTTATTGACGAAACACTTTACATGTTTGATGGAATAATACTCTACAACTATAGAAGTTTAGCAGAGAAGGACGGAGTTGAAAGAATATGAACTGCAGAAAATTCTCGTTTTTCATTATCCCCATGCTCTTGATTGCCGTTCTTACGCCCATTAACGCACAGTTTGGCAGTTACCCTGAGATGGTTATTAAAGCAGGGAAAAGCGTTAACGGTACTTTTCCAAACCATAGTATGTTCCCAAACTTTGTGTATACCTGTGATGGTCACTCTCTAGAGATTTACTACCTATACATTCAGACGATAGCCCTTGCAAGGAGTGGCTATAGCGAAGAAGAGCTCGAAAAGCTCAAGGAGAGAATAAAAAGTCTGCAAAGAGAAGACGGATCCTTTCCCCCTATCCCTCTGCAGGAAACCATATATTACCCCTGGAGCGTTGATGGCATGACATCCTATTATTGTGAAATGTCCAGAGCTGGTTCAACTGCGTTGGCACTCTTAGCGCTCCTCGATGCTGGTGAGAACACAGATTCTGAGGTCATTCAAAAGGGTGTAAACTATCTGCTTCGGACAGTAAAAGAGGGACCGTTTTATCCAAACGTCACAGAATTTATCCCAACGTGTTATACCGAAAACTGGATAGAGTTCCCCTGTGACATCGCACTTCCAAAAAATGTTACGAGAGGGAGATATTGGCTGACAGAAGTGTGTAGAGGTGGTAGGGATGGAGGAAGTGTCTGTGTTGAACTTCCAGGGATAGTCACAACGGCTTACGCAACAGCACTTCTTCACAGGCTGGGTTACAACGTTCAGGAAGAAATTGAATTCCTCAAGGATTATTTAACTATGGACACACTTTTCATCCATCCGCTTCACCTTTGCTGTCTCGAGGTTTCCAATTTCTCGACAGAGAAGGTAAAACCCGGAAAAATCACTGTTTACTGCCCCAACTTACCATTAAAATGGTTTGGAAGAGAGGACTTGGGTTTCCCCGCGAATGAGTTCGACTATCGGGATCCCTATGAGAGCCTAGCATTGCCCCTACTATACTTAAAGGAAGAAGGGTTATTGTTCAGAAACAATGCAACTGAAAAGATCATCGAAGCAATAAAAGAGAGTCAGCTGACTCCCGGGAGAATTGTGTATGTCGATGTTGAAGGTTATAAAAACAGGGGACCATCATTTGTAGTGGTTAATCTCACCCCGGTCAGTGTTTTAAATGTTACATTGAACGCTAGCTATGAAGGAAGGTTTCACATTTACTATGGATTCAACTTTCCCAGTAATGACAATTTGACGATAAAAGTGCACGCAAAAAATGCCAGAGCCGGCCCGACCTTATTAATTAAAGTGAGCGCAATAGATTCCATGTTCATTATATATCCTGATCCTAAATGTAATAAAGTACCGGAACTGAGAGTGAGTGAGAAGTGTTATTCAAATAATTTCTCTCAGAGCCTTTTTGATTCCTCGTGGAATAACGATGTTTACTCAACTGCCATAGCCCTAATATGGCTTTACGCATTCAATGAGACAGAGTACGAGGGCTTTCAGAAGGGGATAGGGTACCTAAAAAATAAGGGACTCAGCGACGGTTCGGGAAGCTTTGACGGCTATGCATATGGACTAATAGCTCTGAGCCTCCAAAACGGGACTTGGGAAAAGAATAGGCCCTCAATTCCAAATAAATATGACAAGTTAGAGAGCACCAGCTCTACAAAGCAGAGTAAAAGCATCTGTGGACCTGGAAGTTTGCTGATAATTGCCTTAGCCCTGACTTTGAGGAAAAGGCTCTTCAGATAGCACAACTCTGCAGGTTTACTTCACTGCAGAGTTGATCCGAGAGTTTTTTCTGCTCACCCCTGACCGGAAAGACTAAAGGATTGAGCACCCAACTATTAACCATGCCTGAAGAAGACCTAGCCAGGGAAGTCCAGGAGCTCAGAAAGGCCCTCGATGCGATGAAGGCCAGCTTTGAGCTGGTCTCTCAGATGGCCCAGTCCTATCTTCGGCTTCTCAACATCTATGCCGAGTACGGGGGCCTTAGTGTGGACGTTGTTATCCCCGAGATAAAGCACGACCCGATAGCGAGGGAGATAGTCAAGGTGCTTTTCGACCTCAAGAGGGCTAACGTGAGCCAGATAACCCGGGAGCTCAAGGGGAGGCGCGGAAAGGCCTCGCGGAACACGGTGCGGGCCAAGCTGGAAGAGCTGAAGGAGCTTGGCGTTGTCAGGGAAATCCCAAGTGATGACAGGGGAAAGGTCTATGCGCTCTCCCGCGACGTGGTCAAGAAGTGGTTAGATTTGATCGGAATGCCGATTAGGTTTGAGCAGGCTAAAGATTATTGAGGTGGTTGATATGGTTGACACTGAGAAGATTGAGAAAATGATGGAGGAACTCCTTGAGGAGATGAAGAACGCCAAGACTCCGGAGGAGCTTGAAGCCCTTCAGAAGAAGGTAGAGGTACTGGAAGACCTCATAGAGGCCGTCGAGGGCGACAGGGACATCGACAAGGCCGCCCAGCTGATGGACAAGATAGGCCCGATGATGGAGGACATCATCGGCCCGATAAAGGACCTCCTGGCCGAGCTCTACAACCCTGAGAAGATGGCTGCCATGGGCAAGAGCGTGGCCGACTTCTACAAGAACCTCGTGGAGGCTGGGATGGACAAGGAGGCGGCCCTTGAGCTCACCAAGGAGTACATGGCCAGCATAAACGTCGCCAAGACCATCGCGGAGACATTCGCGGGCCTCATAAAGGGCGGCGGGTCTAAACACATGGTAATAAACATGGCAGGGGGGCCGAAGGGAAAGCCAGTTGTTGAGGAAGAGGAGGAGCTGGAGGAAGAAGAGTGAGGGTTCTGCCCTTTCTCCGATTTTTCTTCTATTATCTGCCCAGGATTATGTTCCACATCGCCGGGCTATTTCGGATTTTAAACCGCGGGAAGAGGGCCTTCAGGAAGGCTCTGGAAAAGGAAGGTCTCCCTGATGATGTCGTTGAAGTCCTGATCGAGGAGTTCTCGCCGGATGTAGACTGGAGGGAGCTTCTGCGGAGAAAGACATGAGCCATACTCCCCATCTAAATTACGATTTTATCCCTGCTGTTACAACCATCCTCTCATTTATGTAATTATGTAATGACTCTCCACTTTAAAGCCAGCTTTTCTTAAAGTAAACTCCACAATCCACGGAGACCAGGTGTAAAACTTGACACTAAAAGTTGTCCCGTTGTCCAAATCTACGAAAAACCTTTCTTCCAAACTTTCAATAAACTTAAAGCTCTTGTGAATAGAGATCAGCGAACCTTCTACAAAAACATCTCTGTGCCAGTTATAAAGTCCTTTTACCATATCTGCGTATTCAACTACAAGCACTCCTCCTGGCTTTAAGACTCGGTAGGCTTCCTTAATTATTTCGTCAAACTCATAAACACTAAAATGTGGCAGGGGAGAACCAATAAAGCTACAAGATCAAAACTTTCATGCTCAAATTCCAATCTTTTGGCATCCATAAAGTAAAACTTCGCCTTTGATCTTCTTCTCTTTGCAATTTCCTTGGCTTTTTGAATTGCCTCTTCTCTAATATCTATTCCAACAATATCAAAGCCGAGTTCCTCTAATGCAAACGTCGAAATTCCTGTGCCACAGCCAACATCCGGAGCTTTTTCTCCTTTTATAGGCAAATATCCCTTAAGACTTCTTTTGGCTTTATAATCCTCTTCTCTCCAATTTCAGTAGTTGCATCCTATGTATTAGGAAGGGCTTTGTAGTACATATCAGTGCCTTCCCCAAGATATCTAAACATTTAGCCCCCATCCAGATTTTCTTTCAGCCTCTTGATTTCTTCTTCAGTTCTTCGTTTTTCTTCTAGCTTACCTACCTTATCATATACCCTAGCGAGAACTTCATATGCATTAATAATCCCGGGGATATTGTTAATGCCTTCTAGAACTTTCAAAGCTTCTTTTGCCGCGCCTTCAGCTTTTTGGATTTTCCCCATATTCAAAAGAATACTCCCTTCCAGAAGAAGCGCCCATCCGTAACCTTGTATAGCATCGAATTCCGGCACCTCCTTATATGATTCTTTGAATAGAAGTTTGGCTTTTTGGACATAAGTTAGGGCTTCTTCAAATTTCTGCTTTGTATTGAGGATTGAACTAAGAACAAGTAATACTCGTCCCTGACTTACTTTTTCTCCGGACCTAGCAGCATATTTAAGTGCCTCTTTTGCAAACTCTTCTGCATCCTCAATGTTTCCCAATGCATTTTCCACATTCGCAATTCGCATCAGACAAAATGACATAAGCTTAAATTTCTCTTCACTTTCTGGGAGCTCTTTTATTTCCCCAAGCACTTCCATGTATTTTTCTCTTGCTTTCAAAAGGTCTCCCTTGACTTCAATAGACCACAAGATGTTTTCAATACGTTTTAAAATATCATTAGCCTTGTTCATTATCCATCATCTCCTCTTACTATCACGTCTTGTTTTTCCTTTTTTGGATACTCCCTCCTTTCAGGACAGGGAGGACGTTGGTTCAAAGGTGTGGTCGGAGATTTGAAGATAGCTCATCTTAACAGCTTGTGCATAGAAATTTTAAATATTTTATCCTCTTAAACTTTAATTTTTTGTCTTTTAAAAAATAGTGTTCCAAACAAGACGGAGTCACTCTTACCAAGCTCCTCTAAAACCTACGGAATTATTATATCTTCCTTTAACTCCCTTTAAAATAATAAATAAGGGTACATATTAAACCAAATAAATAAAAGCCAAATAGACTACACTTACCCCCGTGCCTTACACGTCTTTTTCATTTGGGACCAGCACTCGTGGAAGCTTTGGGGGAGTTACACACTGATTTCAATCCCCGCCACGTCTCTGACTATCTCTCTGAACCTTTCGAAGTCCACGCTCTCGGCCTCAACGAGCCTTTTCAGAATCTCATAGAAGTCATCTCCAGTCCTCTTGTGGAGTTCGTGAAGAATCAGGGCGCCCTTTGTGTATGAAAGCTCCCAGAGGCCGAGCCCTCCCCACTCAGAGGGCTTAAGCCTCTCCGCGTAGGGGAACCTTCTGATGAGAGTCTCGTAGTTCCTTCTCAAGCCTTCGATGAAGTGGTTGAACGCTTCCTCGCCGTGTATCCCCCTAATCGCCAGCGCCGCCAGGTAGTTGGCGAAGGCCTCATCGAAGAACCTGCTTAGATGCGCCTCGGGCGTCGCCCTCGGGTTTCAGAGGTGGGCGAGCTCGTGGTAGATGTTAGCGGGGATTTCGGCCCTGAGCGAGCTTCCGGAGACGAGCGCGTAGCCCTTCCCGGCCTGCCCGCCGTAGTTCTCCGGTGTCTCGATGACGGTGAACTTTCCCGCTCTGTGCCCTAAGATGGCCGAGTAGAACCCATAGGCCTTTTCAAGCAGTTTGAGCGTCCTTTCAATTCCTTCCTCGCCCAGAACGAAGAGCCTGAAGGGCTCCTTTTCAATCACTGTGAAGGGCGCTATGGCGATGTCGAGCCTTTTTGTGCCCTCGATTCTCAGCCGGTTTCCCCTGATTTCTCCGCCAAACGCCACCACTAACCCTTCCGGAACGCCCTCGACCGTTATTTCCGCGTTAAATTCGGAGCCGACGACGGACTTGATGAGGCTTTCAAAGTCTGGCTCCGACGGGATTGGATAAAAGAGCGAGTCCGTTCTGAGTAGGGTGTATTCCCGGCTTATGGAGTCCTTGAGGTAGGGGAGGGCGCTTTCATAGCTCTCAAGCCTTCCCGAATAGCTAAGCTCGACTTCCTTGAGAGGATTCTCAAGCCAAACGACGCTGGTCTTAAAGGCATCAAAGCCCCTCAGACCCTCCAAGCGCCATGAAAACGGGACGCTCGCGGAGCCCACTTTCAGGCCTCTGTTGAGGAGGAGGGTTTCCGCTTTTCCGGCCAGCTTTAACTTTGCCTTCCCTTCCAGCGCTCCCCTCTCGAAGTCGAGGTTTAGATGGAGTTCCAAGTGCTCAATCATTTTCATCCCTTCTGAACTTCTCGTAAATCAGCTCGTCTAAGTACCTCCCGTCGCTCCAGACGTGCTCCCTGAACCGACCGCTCAGTGAGAAGCCGTTCTTTTCGAGGACGCGGATTGACGGTAGATTGTCCTCATGAACCTTTGCCCAGACCTTGCGCAGGTTGAGATGGGTGAAGGCGTATTGGCAGAGGAGCTCCACAGTCTCGGTTCCATAGCCCTTGCCCCTCTCGTCCGGTGCGATGTAATAGAATACCTCTCCCCACCTCGCGATCCAGTTAATCCAGTTGAAGCCCGCGACGCCTACGGACGTTCCATCGTTTCTAATAACTGCGAAGACAGGCGCCCGCTCTTTGTTCTTTTTCAGTTCCCCGTAGAACTCCTCCTCTTCCTCGGGCGGGGTAAAGTAAGCTGAGTTGAAGAAGTTTCTAATCGTGCTCCTGTCGTTGTACCACTCCCAGCTTTTGCTGAGGTCTTCCTTGAGAAAAATCGCGAGCGAAACCTTTTCACCCTTCAGGACTACAGGGCGCATGGTACCACCTCACAGAGCCATTGTAAGTAACCATACGAAAATCGGGACTTTGAGGCTTCTCGTTTTCAACACTAAACTGTATGTTAGGAGGGCAAATGTCATCATGTAAACTCCATTGAGGAATGCTGTGATTAGTGGGTTGAAGAGAACGTTAATCACGTGGGCCAAGCCCCAAACGAAGGCTGGTAAGAGAAGGGCAGGCCTTTCACCCCCCAGCTTCAGCCCCCCAGCGAACAGAAGGTTGACGCCAAGGATTTCAAGGAAGTAATACACATACTCGGAGACCAGTGAGAGGAGAGCCAGCGATTCGTTTGGAGATATGCGGAGGTAGTGATTATACTCCCGGAGGATTTGGGGAGAATAGTTTTCACCCAAATACACCACTTCAACAGCAAAAAACAGTAAAACCACGGCAATTGAGTAAGCCAGCTCTCTTCTCCCAAATTTTCCGCTCGCCAAGTCATTGAGGCTGAGTCCGAGCCATCTGAGTGTTAGGAGAATTGCTGTGATTTTGAAAAAGTTTATCACCCACACCCTGGCAAGGTAAACCTCTGCTGTTTTCGAAAACCACGAACAGGTAGTTATCATGATGGCCGTTCCGACCATCAGCTCAACGCCCCAGTTAACAAAAAGGAACCACACGAGAGCAAAGAGGAGGAGTTTTCGGGTGTTCTCGCTCATCTTCAGTCCCCCTCGAGGAGTTTAGTCTTCAAAGGAAAACCGAGAGATAACCATCTCTCTCCCCTTAACCCCAAACGCCATATTCTCGGCCAGCACTTCGACCCAGCCGTCCTCCCAGAGCTCCCGGACCTTTGGCTCCTTTCCGCCGGCGATTTCAACGACGACCGCGTTCCCTTCGAGCTCGCCGCCAACGAGGAGCCTATCACCGGAGAGCAGCAGTGAGGTCGCGCTTCCCTTTCCGAGCTCAACATCGCGCTCGCCAATCCTGAGCCAGAAGTCCTCCCCCCTGTAGCCGGCCAGGACGAGTTCTCCGTTCCAGAGGCAGGCCGTCAGCGCTATCCCCTCCGCAAGGGCTTCTTCCCCACGAAGCTCGCCGTTCTCGTCGAAGTCAAAGGCTCTGACCTCCCAGCGTCCATCTTTGACGCTCCCGATGAGCTTTAGACCGCTCCCCGATGGAAGAAGAGCCGTGAAAAGGACGTCGTCCCAGCTTCCAAAATCCTTCAGCCAGAGGAGCTCGCCTTCCGGGGAGACCTTCCCCATGAAGAAGCCCCTGTTTCCTGGCCTCCCTGTTTCGTCCGCTATGATGATTCCATCCCCTGCGGGCAGTATTGAGTGAACCGCCCCGTTGCTTCTAACGTCGAGCTTCAGCTCCCAGAGAACGTTTAAGTTCCCATCAAGTCTCGCGAGGTATGCCTTCCAGCCCTCGCCGCCGTCTGGCGTTGCGGTTCCCTCGACAGACCCGCCGATGAGGTAGCCGTCACCGAGATCGAGCGCGCTGTGGCCTTCCCAGTCGTTCTCCCCTGCAAGAAAGCGGGTCTCTGATATCTCTCCATTTTTCAACCTGGCGAGCATTATCCTGTAGTTCTTCCCGTCGTGGACGATTCCAACGAGCAGGTCGCCGGCTAAGGCCGTGGGGATGGTTTCAGTGCCGAAGGAGTATGTTCTCATAACCTCAGCCTCCTGAGGGCTTCTCTGAGCGGGGGCTCGGGAATTAAATACCTCCCCGTTTCGGTCTCTTCAATGAAGCCAGCATCCTTCAGGCGCCTCAGGGCTCTCTTAAAGCTCGATTCACTGAAAGAGCCCCCCATTTTTTGGGCAACTTCAAACGTGCTTTCCATAAGCTCGGAGTACCTCAGCCCTATGGGAGATCCAACTGCCAGTGCCAGGAGGAGGTAATAGTAAGTGTGGGAGCTGTAGACCGTCAGGAACTTTCTAACGTCGCTCTTCCAGAGGCTCACCGCCTTTTCATACACCCTTGAAAGGGCCTCTGAGTGGCTGAGTCCCCTCCATCTGAGGTGGCCGTACATGGCAACGAAACCAGGAACGTTCGATAGACTCAGGGAGACTTCCCTAACCTCGCCCTCCTCAATGTCTATGTGCTTCCTGAGGTATTCCTCGGTTGTCTTAGAATCCCACCTGCTGATGGATATTTCGTTGAAAAACCTCGAAAATCCAGCCTCTTCCGCCTCCGGGTTGAGATAGTTCGAGAGGATTCCGGGCATTGAACCTGTCAAAACGAGGCTTATATTATCGTAGGAGTTCATGATGAGCTGGAAGACCCCTCTGAAGTCAAGGCCCCTGAGAAAAGCCAGGGTCTGGGCTTCATCGAAGATTATCGCCCCGTGGTCACACCGCCCGTGGAGTTCCCTGAGAAGGTTGAGAAGCTCCCTTGAATACTCCGATGTCGTTACCCTTTCCCTCCATCCTTCGATTATTTTGAGATTTATGCGAAAACCGGCTTTCTCACTGAAAGCCAGCAGGTTCGACTTCGTAACGACGAGCTGGGAAACGTTTATCGCTCTTTGCCCCATGAACGGGCTGAGGTCGTAGTACAGGTAGCAGATTTTGTTTTTGTTTTCGTTCAGGGCTATGTTCAGGAGGCTGGTCTTTCCTACCCTTCTCGGCCCGAGTAAGACTATGGGTTCACCTTCAAGGATGAGGGACTCTAGTTCCTCCAACGCTTTTTTATGGCTTTCTCCAAAGAGTTCTGTCCTCCTACTCAGCGTTCTGAGCCTGAACGGATTTCGACCCCGAACCATGGTTCACCCCTGAGCCTAACTTTACTCTTGGAAGTACTTAAATGTTCTCCCGCTTAGTCCCGACAGTCACGACGCTGAACGTGCCCCTGTAATGCGTTTTCACGTCGAAACCGGCCTTTCTCAGAACGAACTCGACTATCCACGGAGCCCAGACGTTGATTCTGGTCCTGAAGAGGTAGCCCTTCTCGAAGTTCACGAAGAGCCTATCCACCGTTCCTGTGAGAGTGTCAAGTCCAACGTGAAACGATGTGAATGGCTCCTCTACGAGCACCTCGCGGTAGTTCTCGTGGAGCAGCCTGACCCAGTCGGCGTACTCGATGACCAGAACTCCTCCCCGCTTCAAAACGCGGAAGGCCTCTCCCACGGCGGAGTCAAAGTCGTAGACGCTCATGTGGGGCAGAGGGTTACCGAGAAAAGCCACGAGGTCGAAGCTCTCATCCGGAAAATCGAGGTTCCTAGCGTCCATTACATTGAACTCGGCTTTATGCCCGAGCTCCCGGGCGATTTCCTTGGCTTTCTTTACGAGCTCCTCCTGCGTGTCTATTCCTACAACCTCAAAGCCCAGCCCCTCGAGGGCGAGGGTTGAGATTCCCATGCCGCACCCGACGTCGAGGGCCTTCCCGCCAAGTCGAGGAAGAACGTCCCTGAGGAGTTCCTTCATCCGTTCGAGTCTCTTCCGCCCGGTTTCACTCCTCGGGTCGTAGAGCCAGAGTTTTTCCTCGTAGGTCGGCTCGAAGGTCACCCCGAGGTTCCGGAACATGCCATCACCGTATTTACAACTCCGAATTGTTTTTAAGGATTATCCCTGATTTAGAATTCAGGTGTTGGAAGTGGACGCTTCAAGGGTAGTTGAGCTCGCGCTGTCCCTCGGCGCGGAGTACGCCGAAGTGAGAGAGGAGCGGTTGATTAGAACTGAAATCACGGGCTCGGACGGGATAAGCGTCTCCGCTCGCTCTACGGGCGGGTTCGGGGTTAGGGTTCTCGCCGGCGGTTCATGGGGCTTTGTATCGGTGAACTCTCCCAAGGATCTGGAATGGGCCGTTGAAAAGGCGGTGAAGCTCGCGCAGGTCAGCAAAGGAAACATAAAGCTCGCCGATGTAAAGCCTGCCCGAGACCGCGTGAGGAGTGGTATGAGGGTAAAACCCCCGGAAGTGCCGCCCGATGAGAAGGTCGAAGCCGTCAAAGAACTCCTAAACGCCCTCCCGGAGGCCTCAAGGAAGGCCGTAAAATACTCGGACTTCTCGGGCATTAAGCGGCTCATCACGAGCGAAGGCACCGAAATCGAGTGGGAGTTATCCGGGATTTCGCTTGAGGCCAATCTGGCGGTTTCTTCCAGCGGCCGGAGTTCGTGGCTCTTTGGCCTCACGGGTTCGGTCGAGAGGGGATTCGAAGCCTTTGACGACATGAGGGAAAGGGTTCTCACCGAAATCCAGGGTCAGATGAAGTGCTTCCTCTACGGAAAGAGGCCCAGGCTCCGGGACGTCCCGGTTCTCCTCTCTCCATACTTTGCCGGCATGATTGCCCACGAGGCTTTGGGTCACCTCGCCGAGGCGGACGAACTGCCGAACACGCCCTTAGCGGAAAAGCTCGGCGAGAGGATTGCGCCGGAGTTCGTGGGCCTGAGCGACGGAAACGTTGAAGATGGCCACGGAAACGACCTCTACGACGATGAGGGGGTTCCAGTTAAGAAGGTCGAAATCCTGAAGGACGGGGTTTTCAACGAGCTCCTCGTGGACAGGGAGCAGGCTTACCTGCTCGGCGTCGAGCCGAACGGGCGCGCGAGGGCCGAGAGCTACGCCTTCGAGCCAATGGTGAGAATGAGGAACACCTACTTCGAGCCGGGCGACTGGACGTTCGAAGAACTGCTTGAGGAAGTTAAACTCGGTTACTACCTTGTGAGCGCCGGGCCGGGTCAGACAGGCCTTGACTCGTCCTTTACTGCCGGTGTCATGGAGGGCTACGTCATCAGGAACGGTGAGATTGCCGAGCCGATATTGGGAGCGACCGCCAGCGGAAGGGCCCTCGATGCCCTCTCCGGAATCCGGGGGATGGGGAAGGAACTCGACTTCGAGAACTCCTACTGCGGGAAGGGGCAGATCGTCAGGGTGAGTATGGGAGGGCCGCACGTTCTCTTTGAGAGGGGAATAAGGGTGGTGTGAATGGAGCGTGAAGTCTACCGGCTAAGGGAGAAACGCATCGGGGTTTCCCTTGAGAGGAACCTTAGGCCCTTCGCAAGGGTTAGGGAGTTCACAGCCGTTAGGCTCGTCGAGAACGGGAAGGTGGGTTCTGCACTTGCAGAAGGCAGAGATGAGGGGGAGGCTTTACGGCTCGCCCGCGAGACGCTCCGCTTTTCGAAGGAGGAGGACTACGAGCTTCCATCTGGATGCAGGGCCCGCTGGAACAGGACGTTTGAGGCCGATGTAGAGGACATCGCCGGCGAGCTCTCGGCGCTAGCTGACGAACTTGGGGAGAAGGACATTTCCCTATCCGGGACTGTGGAGTTAATAACCCGGCGCTTCTCGGTTGAAAGCACAGCGGGAGCAGACGTTGATGGTGCATACTCCCTGATGAAGGTCGAGCTTGAAATCGGGGGGAGAGTGCCCTTCCAGATTTCGGCGGGTTCGGCTTCCTGGGCCGGGCTAAAATCACTCGTAGAGCAGTATCTTGGCCTCGTTGGTGCCCCTAGAGAGGTAAAACCTCCCAAAGGGAGCGTTGAGGCGGTGATGGCTCCGGTCTCGCTCTATCCGCTCTTACTAGGGTCGGTTCTCTGGAAGTTCAGGGGGAGCACGGCGGTGAAGGCGCCGGGAATGGAGGCGATGGAAGGAGAGGCTCTTGCCTCACCACTCGTAACAATCGTGGATGACCCCCGCGATGAAGGCTCGCTCCGCTACGTGAAGGCAGACGACGAAGGAGTCAAAGCGGGGAGGAACGTTCTAATTGATGCGGGCGTTGCAAGGGGTCTGCTCTGGGACAGCTACACCGCTTGGAAGGCGGGGAGGGAGAGCACCGGGAACGGAATACGAATCGGTGAGCGAATCTTCGACGGTCCCCATAACCTAACTCTTGCGCCTGGGAACGAGACACTGGAAGAGCTGATTTCCGGGGTCGAAAGGGGATTTCTGGTACTTGGCATCAGGGGGGCAAACACCCTCGACCCCACCACCGGCGACTTCTCGGTCGTTGTAACGCCGGCCCTCGTCATCGAGCGGGGCGAGGTCAAGGGTTTTTCACGTTTTGAGCTCAGAGGAAACGTATGGGGGCTTCTTAAAAACACCACCGGCGTTGGAAGGGAACTAACGAGGGTATGCTTCGACGAGGGATTTTCCATCTCCCTTCCCTTCCTTAGGACAGAGGTGGTGGTATGAGGGACTCCCTGGCGGTTCTCGCGGTTCTTTTCCTCATCGCCCTTTTCTTCCTGCCAGCTTACTACATCGGGCCGCTTTACCTCCTCCTCGTTGTCATCTACCTCCTCGCGCTCTACGCCGTGGAAAGGAGGGGCCCCAAAAGGGTTGAATCGGTCATCGATGTGGCGTTCTTCCTCACGTTGATGTGTCTCCTCATGAAGAAGTTTGGGGAACCCCTGTGGCAGGGGCTCGCGCTCGGGCTGCTTCTCCTCGGGCTCGAAGCTGCAAAGGGTTTGTGGAGGAGACGCTACCGGGATAAAAGTCTGGACAAGCTGGGGGTGAGACCGTGAAAGTCATAGAGACCTTTTATTCCAGGGCCCTTGATGCCTTCAGGGAATTTGGCGGAACCGATGAAGAGCTGATGTGGCTGGTCGGTTCGAGACTGGCCCTGTTTCCGTCACACGAGGAAGAAATACGGCTGAGGCTTAGGGTTATGGAAGAAATCGTAAAACGAGCGAAGGGAAAAATCCTCGACGTTGGCTCCGGTTCAGGGTTGCTCGCCCTAGCGCTCTCCGAGAAGGGAACCGTCATCGGAGTCGAAAAGAGGGCTGACTTCTTTCCCTTCCTTCGGGAGCTTGAGAACGAGCGGCTGAAGTTCATGCAGGGCGACTTCCTCAGGGACGATGTTGGCGGGGACTTTGACGTTGTCGTTTTCTCCTACATCCTCCACGACCTCAAACCGGAACCGTTTCTCAGAAGGGCCGTGGAAGTTTTATCGCCGGGCGGTAGGATAATAGTCGGTGACTTTGACCTCAACGGTCTGAAGGAGAGGCTCAAAGAGTCAGCCAAGCTCCATAGGTTGGCTGTTGAGGAGGAGCTGGTACTTGGGCGTGCTTCAAGCCACGGAAAGGTGTGTGAGGCTTTCCTGCTTGTCTTTGGGAGGGTAGAAAAATGAAGGTCGCCCTAATCCCTATGCACGTTGAGGCTGGAAACTTCGAGGCCAACTGGAGGGAGTTCGAGAAGCGCTTTAACGAGGCCTTGAAGCACGAACCGGACTTCCTCGTCTTCCCGGAGTACTGTCTGACGGGCTTTGAGGAGTGGGACTTCAGCGGGGCGGGGCTCTACGGTGAAATTGTGAAGAGGGTTAGCGCACTCGCCCGAGAGGCGGGCGTTTACGTCGTCTTCGGCCTCCTTGAGCCCTACAAGAACTGTGTCTACAACTCCGCCCTGCTCATCGGCCGGAACGGTGGGGTTCTCCTCAAGCACCGCAAGTTCCAGGAGCCGATGAAGTTCTGCACCGGCAACACGGTGAGAACGGCCAGAACGGAGTTCGGGAAGGCCGCGATAATCATCTGCGGCGACCTCTACAACAAGCGCATAGCCAAGTGGGTGCGCAGGAAGAGGCCGGACTTCCTCTTCGTGCCCATGGAATACTCCCCGGATTACGGCGAGCCGAACGAAGAAGACATCGCGGCGATGGCAGAGCGAGTACGGCTCCTCGGCGCTAAAACCTTCGTCGTAAACAGCCACCCGCCCGGGGGTGCGTGGGCCTTCGACTCCGATGGAAAGCTTCTGGCGTCATCAAGGGGTGATGAGATTCTGGTTGTGGATGTCTGACGAAACCCTATAAACCTCAAACGTTAAACTTCTGATGGGACGAGGTGGTAGAATGTGGCGCTCGGCGAAGTTCATAGATAATAACGTCGCCTTTTCGAGGATGCCGACGGTGGGTGAAATAGGTGAGGTGGCTAAGAGCTTCGATGCGGTTGTTGTCCTCGTGGAGGAGTTTGAGCTGCCCTACAGCCTGGACGAGTGGAAAAAGCGGGGCGTTGAGGTCCTCCACAGCCCTGTCAGGGACTTCTCTGCCCCGTCTGTAGAACAGCTCCTTGAAATCCTCCGCTGGATAGAGGGGAAAGTGACGGAAGGCAAGAAGGTTCTAATCCACTGCATGGGCGGGCTCGGAAGGAGCGGGACGGTTGCCGTTGCCTGGGTGATGTACTCCAAGAGGCTCCCGCTAAGGGAGGCGCTGAGGAGAGTCCGCATGGTGCGACCCGGTGCGGTTGAAGTCGAAGAGCAGGTTGAAGTTTTGAAAGAGTTGGAAAAGTCTCTTGGCAGGTAGTGGACGGTTCTGGCTCTCTTTTTCCTAATGAAGGCATTCTTTCACGTCTGTTTTGTAGAACTTCTTCAAAATTCGGCCAGGCAGCCAATGGACGACTGTACCTGTCCAAAGAATTAAAAGCACACCTGCCCACGCAATCTGGGGTGTTCACATGACGGGTGATGGTTTTTGGCCTGAGCAGAGCTATTAGGAGTTCGAAGAAAAACGCCATAATAGCCGAGCTGAAGCTCTATTCTCCCAAGTACGGCGACCTTCTCAAGGGCCGGGATCCCTTTGAGATTCTAAGGGCCTACGAGCGGGCCGGTGCCGTTGGAATCTCCTACATAACAGAGCCAAAGTACTTCAGGGGAAGCTTTGAGTTCCTCAGAAAGCTCTGCCAGGAAACGGAGCTGCCGGTTCTCAGGAAGGACTTCATAACCGAGAGGGAGGACATCGAAAGGACCGCTGAGGCGGGAGCGTCGGCCGTTCTCCTGATAGCAAGGCTTCTCGGGGAGGGGCTGGCCGAGCTCGTGGACGTTGCCAGGGAGCACGGACTTGACACCCTCGTGGAGGTGCACAGCGAAGGGGAGCTGAACATTGCCCTCCAGACCAACACGACGATGATAGGGATAAACAACCGGGACATAGGGAAGCTGGAGCTCGACGACGGGGACGTCTCCCTGACCGAAAGGCTCGCCCCTCTGATACCAAAGCGCTATGTTAGGGTTAGCGAGAGCGGCATTTCAACGATGGACGACCTCAGGAGGGCCCTTCGGCTGACGGACGCGGCTTTGATCGGCACCGCGCTGATGAAGGCAGAGGATCCGGAGAGACTCCTCAGGGAGTTCGTGGAGGTGAAGGTATGACCCTTCTGGAAAAGATAATTTCGGGAAGGAACCTCAGCTTCGAGGAGGCCTATGAACTCTTTCAGACGCTCGGGAAGGAGAGTGAGATCCGCATAGCCGCCTATCTCGCGGCGCTCCAGACAAAGGGCTACACTGGAGAGGAGATAGCGGGCCTTGCGAAGGCGATGCGCGACCAGGCGGTAAAGACAGACCTCGGAGAGGTGGCAGACACTGCCGGCACCGGCGGGGACGGGAGCTCGACCATAAACGTCAGCACTGCCTCGGCCCTTATCCTGTCCGCATTCAGGAGGGTCGCCAAGCACGGAAACACGTCGATAACTTCCAGGAGCGGCTCCGCGGACCTGCTGCGGGCCCTGGGAATAAACCCGGATATCGGCCCTGAGAAGGCCAGGGAAATGGTGGAGAAGGTCAACTTCACCTTCCTCTTCGCACCAAGGTACCATCCAGCGCTGAAGGGCATAATGCCCGTCAGAAAAGCCCTCAAGATAAAGACGGTCTTCAACGTCCTCGGCCCCCTTGCGAACCCTGCTGAGCCAGCCTATCAGCTGGTGGGGGTTAACTCTCCCGGGCTGGTTGACGTGATGGCAGAGGCGCTCTCCTTCCTCGGCGTTAAGAGGGCCCTCGTCGTTCACGGCGGAGGACTGGACGAAGTCAGCCCCTTCTCGGAAACGGCCATCGCCGAGGTGCGGAAGGAGGAAGTTGATAGGTACACCCTTTCGCCGGGGGATTTCGGGGTGGAGCCCGTAAAGCCGGCCCCCTGTTCGTCCCCCGAGGAAAGCGCCCTGAGGGTGAAAGAGGTTCTGGCGGGGAGAGGAAGGAAAGAGGACAGGAGCTTTGTGCTCGTTAACGCTTCGGCCGCCCTGTACGCCGCAGGAGTTGCCAGCGACTTCAGGGAAAGTGTGGAGATCGCCGAAAACGCCCTCGGAAGCGAAATGATCAAAAGGCTGGAGGCGATAGCGTGCCTTTCAAGAGGCTGAGGTACGTTGACCCCGTTGACCTGTACTCGGCCCTCAGAGACTTTGAAATGCCCTTCATCCTTCGTTCCGCGGAGAAAGGGAGCGAGAAAGCAAGGTTCACCTACGTCTCGGCGGTGCCCGAGTTCGTGGTCGAGGTGTCGGGAAAAGGAACCCTCGTGGACGGGGAAACGGTGTCCCATGAGAGCAACCCCTTCCGCGCCCTGAAAGGCCTCATGCGGGAGAAGGTTAAGGGAAACCGGTTCCTTGGCGGCTTCGTGGGCTACGTTGCCTACGATGCGGTCCACAACTACATTGGAGGAGAGATTGAAGAGCCCTCCGTCTTCGGCTACTACCCCTGGACCTTCGTTTACGACCACGCCTCAGGCACCTTCGGTTTCTTTTACCTCCAGGAACCGCCTTTCGACCCGGAGCTCGTGGTAACGCGGGCCAGGAGAACTGGGCGGGAGAGCACGGGGGGAGGCTCTTCGGTAATCTCCACCGACGCGGGGTTCGATGACTTCATCGAGATGGTGGAGAAGGGGAAAGAGTACATCCGGTCGGGTGACGTCTTTCAGGTCGTTCTGTCCAGGGAGTACCGGATAAAGACCGACCTCGACCCGCTGGAGATCTATGAGCGCCTCGTCGCCATAAACCCCAGCCCGTACACGTTCCTACTTGAGTTCGGCAAGACGGTTGTCGGGGCGTCGCCGGAAACAATGGGCTCTGTGGAGGGTCGGCTTTTTAAAATAAACCCAATAGCGGGCACCGCACCCAGGGGCAGGAGTCGCGAGGAAGACGATGCCCTGAGAAAGTGCCTCCTCAGCGATGAAAAGGAGAGGGCCGAGCACGTGATGCTCGTCGACCTTGCAAGGAACGACGTGAGGCGGGTTTCCAAGGCCGGGAGTGTGAGACTCGTCCGCTTCTTCGACGTCCTCCGCTACAGCCACGTCCAGCACATAGAGAGCGAGGTGGTTGGGGAGCTCAGGGACGACGTTACGGCCTTTGATGCGATGGAGGCGGCCTTTCCAGCTGGAACCCTGACGGGAGCCCCAAAGATAAGGGCGATGGAGATTATAGACGAGCTGGAGAAGAGCAGGAGGCGGGTCTACGGGGGAGCCGTTGGCTACTTTTCGACGACGGGCGATGCTGACCTGGCGATAGCCATCAGGATGGCGGAGATAGACCGGGTCGTCAGGGTGCGGGCCGGAGCAGGCATAGTTGCTGATTCAGTGCCGGAAAAGGAGTATCTGGAAACAGAGAACAAGATGAAAGCCGTCCTGAAGGCCCTGGGGGTGGTGGAATGATAGTCCTCGTGGACAACAGGGACTCCTTCGTTTGGAACCTCGCGGAGTACGCCTCGCTCTTTGACGATGTCATGGTCGTCCCCAACACCGTTTCGCCGGAGGACATCAAAAGGCTCGACCCCGACGGAATAATAATCTCTCCTGGCCCGGGGGCACCTTCGGACAGAAGGGAGGTCGGCAACTCGCCGGAGATCGTCCTTGAAGCCGAAGTCCCGGTGCTCGGCGTCTGTCTCGGCCACCAGATAATAGCGGAGGTCTTCGGGGGCACCGTCGGGAGGGTGACCCCGAGGCACGGCAAGGCAAGCCCCGTGAAGCACGACAGAAGGGGCATCTTCAGGGGCGTTAAAAACCCGCTTATGGGGGGCAGGTACCATTCGCTCGCGGTCCTCGACGTCCCAAAGGGCTTCAAGGTCACCGCCGTTTCTCTTGACGACGGCGTTGTCATGGGGATACGGCACAAGAAGCTCCCCATTGAGGGGGTGCAGTTCCACCCCGAGAGCGTTCTAACCGAGTGGGAGACCCGTGAAGGGCTTCGGATAATCAAAAACTTCGTGGAGATGACCAGATGATGTTCGTGAAAATATGCGGTGTCCGGAATTCGGACGAGCTGAGGCTTGTGGAGAGGTACGCCGACGCCACCGGAGTCGTGGTAAACTCGAACTCCAAAAGGAGAGTCCCGCTTGGAGTGGCGAGGGAGCTAATTGAGGGCTCAAGGATTCCCATCTACCTCGTGTCAACGATGGCTAGCTTCTCGGAGTGGGCCAACGCGATCGAAAGGACCGGCGCGGAGTACGTGCAGATACACTCGGACGCACACCCGAAAACGGTTGAGAGGCTCGTCTCCGAGTACGGCGTTTCCGTGATGAAGGCCTTCACCGTCCCGAGAAAGAGCACATCGCCCGGCGAGGATGCAGAGAGGCTTATGGAACTCATATCTCAGTACGAGGTGGACAGGGTTCTCCTCGACACCGGGGCGGGGAGCGGTAGGAGGCACGACTACCGGGTGAGCGCAATAGTGGCCAAAAAAATCCCGATAGTCCTTGCAGGGGGGCTGAGGCCCGAGAACGTTGAAGAGGCGGTAAAGTGGGTCAGGCCTGCCGGGGTGGACGTCTCAAGCGGAGTTGAGAGGAACGGCGTAAAGGACAGGACGCTTATAGAGGAGTTCATCGGGAGGGTTAGAAATGTGGTTCGGTAGCTTTGGGGGACAGTTCGTCCCCGAGACGCTCATGGAGCCCCTGAGGGAGCTCGAAAAGGCATACAACGAGCTTAAAAATGACGATGAGTTTAGGAATGCCCTCGATTACTACCTCCGCCACTGGGCCGGCAGGCCGACACCGCTCTACTACGCAAGGAGGCTGAGCGAGAAAATCGGTGGGGCCAGGATATACCTGAAGCGGGAAGATCTGCTCCACGGCGGCGCCCACAAGACCAACAACGCGATAGGACAGGCTCTCCTGGCCAAGTTTATGGGCAAAAGCCGGCTTATAGCCGAAACTGGGGCCGGTCAGCACGGTGTTGCGACGGCGATGGCAGGGGCCCTGCTGGAAATGAGCGTCGACGTGTACATGGGGGCAGAGGACGTGGAAAGGCAGTCCATGAACGTCTTCAGGATGAAGCTTCTGGGCGCGAGGGTTATTCCCGTTGAAAGCGGTTCAAGAACCCTAAAAGATGCAATAAACGAGGCCCTGAGAGACTGGGTGGCAAGCTTCGAGCACTCACACTACCTCATAGGCTCCGTCGTCGGGCCGCACCCCTACCCGATAATCGTCAGGGACTTCCAGTCGGTTATCGGGAGGGAGGCCAGGGACCAGATTCTGGAGGCCGAAGGAACGCTGCCAGATGCCATAGTGGCCTGCGTGGGGGGCGGAAGCAACGCCATGGGCATATTCTACCCCTTCGTCAATGACGACGTCAGGCTTATCGGCGTCGAGGCAGGAGGAAAGGGCCTTCACACCGGCCTTCACGCGGCATCCCTCAACGCTGGGGAGAGGGGAGTCTTCCATGGCATGCTGAGCTACTTCCTCCAGAACGAGGAGGGACAAATAGTCCCTGCCCACAGCGTATCCGCGGGCCTGGACTACCCAGGAGTTGGCCCGGAGCACGCCCACCTGAAGGAGGAGGGCAGGGCCGAGTACGTTACCGTGACTGATGATGAGGCACTGAAGGCCTTCCACGAGCTCTCCCGTACGGAAGGAATACTGCCGGCCCTTGAATCGGCCCATGCAGTTGCCTACGCCATGAAACTTGCCAGGGAGATGGAGAGGGACGAAATAATCATCGTTAACCTCTCGGGCAGGGGCGATAAAGACCTTGGAATAGTCATGAAGGTGAGTGGCGATGTTTGAGAGCGGTTCAATCATTCCCTACATCACCGCGGGAGACCCAAGCGTCAGGGCCACTCTTGGCTTCCTCGAAGCGGTTGCGGAATACTCGGGAGCCATAGAGCTTGGCGTTCCCTTCAGCGACCCCATGGCGGACGGAAAGACGATACAGGCCTCTCACGAGAGGGCGCTGAGGGGCGGCTTTAAGCTGGAGGAGCTGTTCCCGCTCGTAAAAGCCTTCCGGAGAAACTACGACACTCCCATTGTCCTCATGACGTACTACAACCCCGTCTACAGAACAGGCGTGAAGGAGTTCCTGGGCTCGGCAAAAGCCAGCGGTGTTGACGGGATTCTTGTCGTTGACCTTCCTGTTAGCCACGCGGGAGAGCTCCTGGAGACCGCCAGGGAGGAGGGAATAAAGACGGTGTTCCTGGCGGCACCCAACACCCCCGATGAGAGGCTTAAGGAAATCTGCCGGGCCTCAACGGGCTTCGTTTACCTCATATCCCTGTACGGCACCACCGGGGCCAGGGAGGAAATCTCCGAAACTGCTTTTCAGCTCCTGAGAAGGGCCAGGCGGCTGTGCACCAGAAAGCTCGCGGTCGGCTTCGGGGTTTCACGCAGAGAGCACGTGGAAAGGCTCCTTCAGAGTGGCGCAGACGGCGTGGTCGTGGGAAGTGCCCTAATAAGGCTGATAGAGGAACACGGGGAAAGAGCTGCTCCCCTCCTCAGGGAAAAGGTAAGGGAGCTCTCAGGGCTCTAAAACCCTGTAGAGCCTGTGGTACGCATCTTTTATTTCATTTTCACTGATCTTGTTCAAAAGACCTTCAAAGTTCGGCATCTTCCCAAGTGCTCTGATGAACTCTTCTATTTCCTCACGCGAGCGCTCCAGGACCTCCGCTATGAATTCCGGCGAGTCGTTGAGAACCGCCTTTCCGTACGTGGTTAAAAAACGATGTGAAGTCCCTCCAAAACGGTCAAGACCTATCTCAGCAGAAATTTCAAGGTATTTGAGGCCTATGAGGTAGGGGACGCCAACGACGAGTCCGACAATCCTGTCGTGTTCTTCAGCATCCATGACCTCCACCCTTCCACCCAAGGAGCGAAGAAAGCCCACAACCCACTCCGCATCTCCTTCCCTGCCCTCCACAGGCACGACAATGAAGAGCTGGCCTTCAAAGCTTTTCACACCCTCTCCGAACATCGGATGGACGCTGGCGACCTCACATCCTGGGGGAATTCCCTGTAAAGACCCACAATTTCCCTCTTGAAGGCGGCTATGTCAAAGATTACAACGTCCCTGGGCCGCTTTGAGGCTATTGTTGAGAGTTCTTTCAGAGTCTCCGGGATGACATCGAGCAAAGTGGCAATTACAATGACGTCGGCCCATTCGTAAAGCTCCCCGAGGCTCCCAAAGTCCATTTCCCTGTGGCGTGAGTAGAACTTCACCTCTCCCTTCAGACAACGCCCGAAGAGCCTGCCCATCCTCCCGTAGCCGACGATTCCAAAGCGCATTCAATCTCCTCCCTTATTATCCTGAGCCCCTCTTCCAGACGGCCTCCGCTGAGGGAAATCCTTATGAAGTCCTCGTAGGGGCCAAAAGCCGCTCCCGGAAAAACCGAGACCCCCTTCTGAAGGAGCCTCTCGGCGAACTCCACGCCATCCCCCGGCACCCGGAGGAAGATGTAGAACGCGCCCTCCGGCTCCCTGAATTCAAGACCGCGCAGAATCCTGGAGGCGATACTCACCCTCCGCTGGTACTCCCCCTTAACCGCCTCGACGATCTCTTCCCTGAGCTCAAGGGCCTTCAGGCCCGCCCTCTGAACGAATGGAGGGACACAGGTTGCCGTGGACTCTATAAACCTCCTTATCCTCGCCGCTTCCTTCTTCTCAGCCAGGGCGTAGCCGAGGCGGAAGCCCGTCATGGAGTAGAGCTTTGAGAACCCCTTGACCGTTACCGTGTTCTCATACAGCTCCCTGACCGGAGTGAAGTCCACGAAAGACAAATCGGCATACACCTCGTCTGAGAGCACCTTTATTCTTGATTCCTCCGCAACCTCAACGATTCCTTTCAGCTCGGAGCGCGATAGCACCCTTCCAGTCGGGTTGTTTGGGTAGTTGAGAATTAGCAGGTCGGCGTTGAGCTCCTCAAGGGACGGCGTCCACCCCTCCTCGAGGGTTGTCCTAATGAGCACCACCTCTTTTCCAAACTGGTTGGCTATCAGGGAGTAAGCGTTCCAGTGTGGAGATACCACTGCAACCCTCTTCGCCGCCGCAATCTCCGCCGCTATCAGAATCTTCGCACCAGGTCCCACCACGATTTCCTCAGGAGAAACACCCTCCAGATCCGCTATCGCCTCCCTGAGTTCCTGAATCCCGGAAGTCGATGTGTAGCCCGTCTCCCCTCTTCTAAGCGATTTAATTGTCTCCTCTATGATCTCTTCTCTCACGGGTATGTCCGGCTGGCCTGCATCGAGCCGTATCTTAGGATTAACCTCGCTTATCCTGTTGAAGAATTCGTACACGCTGAACATCCCTGCTCACCTCAAGGATAGCTTCAAAAACGGGTCTGAACTTCCCGGCCCGTTCAAGGACTTCCATTTCCCGGGCGGGATCGAGAATTGGAACGCTGAGCCTGGCCTTTACTTCCCCTATGCGCAGAGCTACTTCCATCCTCTCCTCAAGGAGGCGCAGTATCTCCCTATCTATTTCATCTATTCGTGCCCTAAGCGCCTTTATTTCCGATATGCTGTCAATCTGTGCCTTTAATATTGGCAGGACATCACCATCACCTGGCATTGAATTAAACGACGGATTTTAAGGCTTTGGACAGGCTCACCTGACTGCTCCCTCCCACGCCTTTCTCCTCAGCAGGTGATCCGCCAGAACAAAGGCAACCACCGCCTCAACCACAGGGAGTGCTTTCGGCACTATACAGGAGTCAAAGCGGCCCCTCAGCTTCAGCTCGGTCTCCTCCATCCTCGCGAGGTCAACAGTTCTCTGGGGCAGGTATATCGAGGGTGTGGGCTTGAATGCCGCCCTCACCACCAGAGGCATCCCAGTGGTTATCCCGCCGAGAACCCCTCCGTGGTTGTTGGTTTCCGTGAGGATTTTTCCGTTCCTTATCACAAAGGGGTCGTTGACTTCGCTCCCCCTTTTCTCGGCAAACCCGAAGCCGAGCCCGAACTCAACGCCCTTGACGGCTGGAATCCTGAAGAGTGCCGAGGCAATGTCCGCTTCAATGTCCTCGTCCCAGGGCCCGCCGAGGCCGGGAGGAACGTTAAGGGCAATCGCCTCAACCACTCCGCCAACGCTATCCCCCTCGGCCCGAGCCCGCTCCATTTCTTCTACCATCGTTTCAAAAGAGTCCGTCCGAGGGCAGTACGGGTTTTCCGACGAAAATACCTCCTCCGGGGTTACCTCGGGACACTTAACGCGGCCGATGCGCTTGATGTATGCTCTTAGATGTATTCCCTCCCTTTCAAGGAGCTTTTTGGCAAAGTACCCAGCTATCACAGCCCCCACAGTGAGCCTGCCCGAGAAGTGCCCCCCGCCGCGGTAGTCGTTGTAGCCGAAGTACTTTATTCCCGCAGGGTAGTCCGCGTGGCCAGGTCTCGGGGTGTGCAGTATCTCCTCGTAGTAGGAAGAATCGACGTCCCCATTCCAGACCATCACGGCCACCGGTGTTCCCGTCGTGAAGCCGTTGAAGACGCCGGAGAGTATTACCGGCTCGTCGTCCTCCCGCCTCTTCGTCGAAAACCTTGAGATACCCTTCCTCCGCTGGAGCTCTTTCCTCAGCTCCTCAACGTTCACTTCAATTCCCGGTGGCAATCCATCTATCAGGACCCCAACCGCCCTTCCATGACTCTCCCCGAAGAGGGTAAAGCTCAGGAGCTTTCCCTTCATTCGAGCAACCCCCTCAAATCTGCAAAGAAGCCGGGGTACGACTTCGCCACCACATTCTCATTCCGGATTACAGTCTCACCCCTTGCCCCAAGGCCCAGCACTGCCATGGCCATCGCAACCCTGTGGTCGTTGAAGTCCTCAACCACGACGCCCCTCGGCCTCCCTCCCCAGACCTCAAGACCGTCCTCCAGCTCCCTGACCCTGAGCCCCGCCCTTGAAAGGTTCAGGGCCATTGCGTGTACCCGGTCGCTTTCCTTGAACCTGAGCTGCTTCCCCCTTATGGTGCTCTTCCCGCCCCCGTAGGCCGCCAGGACCGTCAGGACCGGGAAAAGGTCCGGGAAGTCTGAGCAGTCTATTTCAAAGCTTTTCAGCTCTCCCTTCTGCACCTCCACGTAGTCTTTCCCCACGCGGACTTCGGCACCAATTTCCCTGAGGATGTCCAGAATGGCCCTGTCCGCCTGGACATCGGTAGGGTCAAGGTTCTCCACCCGGACTCTGCCGTAAAGCGCCCCCGCCACCAGTAGAAAGGCCGCGCTTGAGTAATCTCCAGGGACGCGGAAGCGGCACCCCTTCACCCCCGGAAAAACCGTAACGCCTTCCTCCCTCTTGAATTCCACGCCAAAGGCCTCCATCGTCCGGAGGGTCATCTCTATGTAGGGCCTTGAGACTGCACCTTCGAACCTCACCCGCATCCCCGTTTTAGAGGCGAGGATCAGGAGGGCGGTTACGAACTGGGAGGAGAGCGACGCATCAACGTTTACCTCACCCCCAACGCTCCCGCCGGCGACTTCAACGGGGAGAACCTCCCCTTTGACTTTAACTCCGAGTGACCTGAGTGCCCGGATGAGCGGACCCATGGGCCTCTCCCTGAGCCTTTTTCCTCCATCTATCACGCTCCTCCCTCGCGCAAGGGAAGCGACCGCAACGCTTATCCTCGCCGTCGTGCCGGACTCTTCAGCGTTCACAGCGGCGGGGCGGAGCTCCTCGGGCGGGACGATTCTTCTCCAATCCGCCTCGGCCCCAAACGCCCTAACTGCCCCCAGAGTTGCCCTGGTGTCGTCGCTCTTCAGGGGGTTCAATATCTCGCTCTCCCCTTCCGAGAGGAGCGCAAGGAAGAGCGCCCTGTGGGTGTAGCTCTTGGAAGGGGGCGCCTGAACCCTCCCCTCAACGCCTTCAACCGGCTTTATCCTCAAGCTATCACCTCAGACTCGTTATTTCAACCTTCCCGAACCTCTCCCATTCCTGGGCGAGGCGTTCGGGCTCATCCGTTAGGGCGAAGAAAGCCGGCCCCTTTCCGCTCAGTCCGGCAACCGCACCGAGCCTCAGGGCAGTTCCGATTGGCCCGGTTGAATGTCCGAGGAAAGATGCGTAGAGAAGCCCGTTGATCACGAGGGCCTTCCTCCACTCCCCCCTGAGGGCCATCTCAAACGCCTTCTCGATGTATGGGGCGATTGGAGAAAAGTCCACTCCAGAGAGATGGGACGTCATTAGCGTTTCCCCGGGTATCAAGAGCACAACTGGCTCCGGGTCGACATCGGCCCTCATCAACAGCTCGTCCCTCCTGTTGTCGGTTATGCAGAGGCCACCCAGGAGGGAAGCCGAGGCGTCATCAAAGGCCCCTGTGATGGTTACTCCGGCCTCCCTCGCGGCCTCAACCCCAAGCTTTACCGCCTGCAAGGGGCCTATTTCCACCCCGAGGGCATCGTAGAGCGCGAGTAGGAGGGCGTTGGCCGCGGCTGAGCTGCTTTTGAGACCCTTTCCAACTGGTATCTCAGAGCTTATCTCGAACTCCACCCCAAACTCCTCGCCGGTGGAGCGCCTCACGACTTCGACCACGGCATTAACGAGCCTGAAGTCCCTGTAGTCCCTTCCCCTCACGGTTATGCTCCCGGATATCCCCTCCCCTCTGAGCTTTACCCTCGCCTCTGTCCACAGGTCTATTCCGAGGGCCGCTCCCCTCCCCGTGGCAAAGGCGTTTATCACGGTCACAGCGCTACCCGCTCTCCCGTAGCCCCTCAAGGGCAGCCCCCCTCATCAGTTCTGGATCCACGGATTTTCCGGTCCAGAGACGAAAGCTCTCCACGCCCTGGTAAACGAGCATCCAGAGCCCGTCGACCGTTGTGCACCCCCTCCCCTCAGCCTCTCTGAGCAGCCTGGTTCTCAGAGGTTTGTAGACGATATCCATGACAACCAACCCCTCCCGGAGTAAATCCGGGGGAACCGGAGTCTCGCTGGAGTTCATGCCAACAGGGGTGGCGTTTATGATTATGTCGGCCCATGAAGTGTAGCGCCTGAGGTTCTCCTCAGTTAGAGCCTCCCCCACGGCGCCGAACCTCTCCAGGGCCTTCGCCCTCTCAGGGGTTCTGTTGAGGACGACGACGTTCGACGTCTTTGAGAGCTCATAAACTATGGCCCTTCCCGCGCCGCCTGCCCCGATTACGAGGACGTTCCTTCCCCTGAGGCCGGTCACGGTTTCAAGGGCCCTCCTCGCGCCCAAGCCGTCGGTGTTGTAGCCAACCAGCTCACCGTCGTTTACGACCGTGTTAACGCTCCCTATCTCCTCGGCCTCCTCCGACAGCCCATCGAGGTGGTTAATCACAGCCTCCTTGTGGGGCATGGTGACGTTCAGGCCCCCAATACCCAGCCCCCTCACGCCATCTATGGCCATTTCCAGCCGCTCAGGGGGGACTTCAAAGGCCAGGTAGACCGCGTTTATTCCCGCCTCCCTGAATGCGGCGTTGTGCATCGCGGGACTCAGGGAGTGCCTGGCGGGGAACCCTATCACGCCGTAGAGCATCGTTTCAGCGTCCATCCAGCAACACCAGGAGTTTTTTGAGTTCCTCCACACTCATCTGGCCCGGGGCCGCCTCACCATCTATGGCGGCGTAGGTAAACGGGGCAAGGAGCGCGCTGAAGAGCCGGGATATCCTCCCCAACGGCCCCATACAGAAGGCTATGACTTTCTCCGCCTCCTCGTATAGCCTCAGAACCCTCAGGTTGTCCCTGTAAGATCTGGCCGTCGGGACGATTTTTATCACATCGGGACCCCTTGCCCTCATATCCTCCAGGACTTCGAGGAGCTCACCGATGGAGGGTGTTTTTTCGAAGTTGTGGTACGACAGCACAACGCCGACGCCCTTCCTCCTGCCCTCCCTCATGACTTCATCAGATATCTCCGACTGCGCCTCGACGTCAATGTACCTTGGCCCCAGGGCCGTTGCCTTCCTGTAAAGCTCAAGCCTCTCCTCCTCTGGAATCCGCCTGTGGCCGCCCTCTTCAGCCCGCCTGACGGTCAGGATTAGCCTATCCGCGAAGGGCCCCAGCGGCGATAGGTCAAAGGAGTCAAAGTAGTCCAGTCTGACCTCGTAGAGGTCTGCCCTGCACCGCCTAATCTTTTCAGCCGCTTCTCGCGCGTTTCCGGCCAAAACCACTCCCGCTATCATCTCACCGCCTCCAGGGCCCTTCTCACGAGGCTTTCATCAACTTCCTCAACCACCACATCGCCAATTTCAACCGGTACCACAAAGGTCAGCCTTCCGTACCACGCTTTTTTGTCGAGCCTCATCTCCCTCAAGACATCGTCCGGCTCAAAGGGCAGCCTGGTCGGGAGCCCGAACCGCTCAAGAAGCTCCTCCACCTTCCCTGAGTCGAAACCGTAGAGCTCCTCCCCCACCTTGGCGGCCACCCTCAGGCCTATCGAAACGGCCTGGCCGTGCCTTATCCTGTAGTCAGAGAGCTTTTCGATGGCGTGGGCGGTGGTGTGGCCGAGGTTGAGGACGCGCCTCGCACCGCTTTCCCTGAAATCTTCTGAGACAACCCTCATTTTCACGCTGACACAGGCCTTCACGAGGGCAGCATCTAACTCTTCCACCGAGCGGAGGTCTTTGAGGAGGGAATATACGTCCCTGCTGAGGATTCCATACTTGACGACCTCCCCCATCCCGTTGAGGAGCTCCTCCCTGGGCAGAGTGGAGAGCGTCTCGTGGGCCACCAGCACGAAGTCTGGAAGGTAAAACGTCCCCACCATGTTCTTGCCGTTGAAGTTGACCCCGGTCTTTCCCCCTATCGCGGCATCCACCTGCGCTAAAAGCGTCGTCGGGACGAGACCGAGCATGGTGCCCCTCATGTACGTGGAGGCCACGAAGCCGGCTATGTCCGTGATGACCCCACCACCTAACCCTATGAGGAGGGACTTCCTAGTAAAGCCGAGCTCCTGCAGTCTTCTCCAGATTTCTTTCACAGTCTCGATGTTCTTGTATTCCTCCCCGTCCGGGATAACTATGCTCTCAGCTCCCAGCTCCCCGAGCTTTTCAAGCCACAGGCTCCCAACCGTCGTATTGGTCAGGACAACCGTCATGTGGGGAGAAAGGTTTGAAACGAGGGAAAAAATGTCCGAGAGGGCCCCAAACCTTATGTTGTCCATCCAACACCACCCAGCTCGACGAGGAGAACCTCCGTTGCCCAGTCAACCTCCTGCAATTTCCCCGTTTCCATACTCCCTTGTCCTCTCCCCGTGTCCTCTTCCCCCTGAGTGTTCTTCCATCCGAGTCTCTCAAGCTCATCAAGCAGTTTCTCGAAGTCCCTGAATGTGAGCTGCTGCGCCGCGTCCGACACCGCTTTTTCAGGCTCGGGGTGAACCTCCACCATGATGCCGTCGGCCCCGACCGCGTAGGCTGCCTTGGCCAGTGGAATGACAAGGCTCCTCTTTCCGGCCGGGTGGGACGGGTCAACGACTATGGGAAGGTGGGAAAGCTCCTTGGCAACGGGCACCGCTGAGATGTCAAGTGTGAAGCGCGTTGAGGGCTCGAACGTCCTTATTCCACGCTCGCAGAGAATTACGTTCTCGTTGCCCTCGCTCATAATGTACTCCGCGGAATATAGGAGCTCCTGCACGGTGTTGCCCATGCCCCTCTTGAGGAGGACAGGGTTGTCAAGCCTCCCGACCTCCTTGAGCAGTTCAAAGTTCTGGGCGTTCCTTGCCCCAATCTGAACGATGTCGGAGTACTTTGCAACAAGTGGGACGTGCCTGGTGTCCATTACTTCTGTCACCGTCACCAGGCCGTACTCGTCGGCTGCCTTTCTCATCCAGAGGAGGGCTTTCTCACCGTGGCCCTGGAAGGAATAGGGGCTCGTCCTGGGCTTGAAGGCGCCTCCCCTGAGCACCTTTACACCCATTTCAGCCAGAAACTCGGCTACCTTCATTATCATCTCTTCGCTCTCGATGGCACAGGGACCGGCCATTATCGTGAACCCGTCACCTATTTTGACGTTCCCAACCTTAACTACGGTCTTTGGCCTGTACTCCCTGCTGTATTTCACTCAGACCACCTCCACAATCCTTTCCAGTACGGAATCCGCAGTCAGGCCGTAGCGCCTCAACAGGGAGAAGTAGTCCCTGCTCGACCTCCCGAAGTCGACAGTCCCTATCCTCACCACCCTGCGAGGGAGCTTCTCTGATAGGGCCTCTGCAACGGCCCCTCCAAGGCCGCCGTAGATGCTATGCTCCTCCATCGTGATGACGGTGTTGACCTTCTTCGCCAGCCTCAGAAGAGTTCCTTCATCGAGGGGCTTCACCGTGTGCATATCTACAACTCCAGCCTCGACGCTCCTCTTTTCCAGCCGCTCCGCCACCTCGAGGGCCACTGAAACCATCACGCCGTTGGCGACTATCAGGACGTCGCTGCCCCTCCTCAGAACGCTTGCCTCACCGAGCTTAAGTCCCGGGTTTTCGTAGACCCTCGGCGCGTGGTCCCTGCCAAGGCGCATGTACACCGGCCCCTCGTGCGCTATCACTTCCCTAAGGAGTACAGGAACTGAGGGAGCGTCGGCCGGCACCACCACCGTCATGTTGGGCAGGGTGCGCATCAGGGCCACGTCCTCAAGGCACTGGTGTGAAGAGCCGTCCATGTGGTCGGAAAAGCCCGAGTGCGTTGGTATGAGCTTGACGTTGAGGTTGTCCCTCGCCACGGTGTTCCTTATCTGCTCCCAGGCCCTCATCAGGAACACTGCAAACGCCGAAACAACCGGAACCTTTCCGGCTATCGCCAGGCCTGCAGCCGTTGAGACCATGTCCTGCTCGCTTATCCCGACCTGAATGAACCGCTCTGGAAAGGCCCTCTCAAAGTACACCGTCTTTGTGGAGTTCTTGACATCGGCGTCAACCACGACAAGGTTTTCATGCTCTCTGCCGAGCTCTACCAGAGCCCGTCCAAAGGCCTCCCTGAAGCTCTCTATCACTCCCCCCACCTCGCTATTATGACCTTGGGCCTGCCCTCTATGCCCTCCGCGCGCTCCAGTGCCTCCCCTATCGCCTCCTCCCTGTTGGGCACCTCGATGACCTCCCATCCGAAGGCCCGCCACTTCTCAGCCAGGGGTTCCTTGTTGAGAATCTCCTCCGTCTTTCCGGTGAGCTGGAAGTAGTTCCTGTCAACGATTGCTATGACTCTGTCCAGCCCGTGGTGTGCGGCGGTCATCGCGGCCTCCCAGACCTGACCCTCGTCGAGCTCCCCGTCACCGAGTATCACGTATATCCTGCCCTCCTCGCCGTCCATGCGCTTTGCAAGGGCTATCCCGTTGGCCACCGAAAGCCCCTGACCGAGGGAACCGCTGGAGACCTCTATGAACGGCAGTCCGCGCAGGACGTGGCTCGGCAGGCCGTCGATGTCGGCGAAGCTGTAGAGCTCTTCGTCGCTTAGAAGGCCCATCTCGTGGAGCATCACGTAGAACGCTGGAGCGGAGTGCCCCTTGCTCAGTATCACTACGTCGTCGTCTTCTTTCCTCCTGAGTACTGCCGCGAGTATGTTCAGGCACGTCTCTGAAGATTCGAGATGGAAGTTGGACACAGGAGAGAGCATTGCCCTCAGTTTGACCTGCGGACGAAGGGCTTCACTCATCGCCATCCACCTCCAGGATGCTGAGAACGAGAAGGCCGTGTTCCGTCAGCCGGACGGGCCTTGGGTTGTCCTTGGTGCCGTAGTCAATCAGCCCCAGCTCCTTGAGTATTCTTGCGTTGAGTTTCAGCGTCGATATTGGCCTCTTCTCACGCCTGCTAATCTCTTCCAGAAGGGAGTTTAGGGAGCGGTGCCTGCCGTTGATGCTCCTCAGTATCAGCCGCTGGTTCTCGTTCAAAGCCCTTAGAATCAGCTTCTTTATCACTTCGTCCCCGCCAGGGCTCACCAATATTGGCGGGACATCACCCATTGGCGGGACATCACCTGGTTTGACGACTTCACAAATTGGCGAGACATCACCGATCACCGAAACTGAGGAGTTAGGAAACTTATTTAAACTCTTCGACAGGCTTACCTGTCCACTCCGCCCTTAGAAGTCCATGAAATTGCCAGTTCATCCAAAAAGCATCCTTGGATCCCAGGTTTCTTGTCAGTATGACAAAGAGATGTTCAAAAACATTATCTGATGGGGATTAAATCGACACCGGTGGTGCAATGAGGATAGCGGTTATAGGTGCGAACAATCGGGAGCGCCATAGCAAAGGTGCTGGCCGAGGCGGGCCACGAGGTAGTTGCAACGCGGAGGCACGTTGAGAAAATTGGATGGCTTGAAGAATACGGCGTTAAGGTGACCTCAGACAACGTCTTCGCCGTGGAGTGGGCGGACGTTGTTTTCCTGGCAGTCAAGCCGAGCAGGACAACGATGGTTTTGGAGGAAATATCGGAAAAGCTCGCAGACAAGCTCATAATATCTGTGGTGGCAGGCATTGGCCTCAAATACCTGAAACGGCTCGCACCCAACGCCAAAATCGTCAGGGCAATGCCCAGCATAGCGGTGCTCGTCAAGGAGTCGTTTACCGCGTACTCCACCGATGTAGAAGGTGACGACCTGCAGACCGTTGAAAGCCTCCTCTCTGCCTTCGGCGACTGCGTCAGGGTTGATGAAGAGCACATGGACGCGATAACCGGACTCAGCGGCTCAGGACCAGCCTACGTCACGGTCTTTCTCGAGGCCATGGTTTACGGTGGCCTCAGGGTTGGCCTTCCGAGGGATCTGGCGAAGAGGGCTTCCCTGCAGACCCTTATCGGCACAGCGAAGCTCCTTATGGAGGCAAAGAAACACCCCGCTGAGGTGAGGGAGTGGGTCATAACGCCCGGAGGGACGACGATAGACGGAATATTCGAGCTCGAAGAAGGCAAGATAAGGACGGCCGTGAGAAGGCCGTTGATGCCGCGACCAAGAAGTCTAAAATATTGTCCAAGAGGGGCTAAAAGCCGTTGAAGCTCACCACCTCTTCGAGCCTTCTCCTCTCGTACTTCGGCTTCGGGTCTGCGGGATAGCCAACCGGCAGTATCGTCTGGAGCTTGTACTCTTTCGGCACGTTCAGCAACTCCTCAACCGGTTTGGGGTTGGGTGGGGTGTAGGTTACCGTTCCGAGGCCGAGCTCTTCGAGTGCAAGAAGCAGGTAGCCGACCGCTATCCAGGTTGATTGGAGCCAGTACGGGGCCTTTGTGTGTCCGAAGACGAGTATCAGATACGGGGCCTCGCTGAGGAAGGGCTTCTCGGGCTTAAAGCCCTTGGCGTTCAGCCACGCCATCAGGTCGCCCTTCGTCCTTGAGTAGAACTTCTCCTCTTCGCTCTCGCAGAGCTCCCGTATCTTCCCCTTCAGCCAGTCGTCGTCGATGATTACGAACTTCCAGGGCTGGGCGTTCATGCCGCTCGGCGCTTCCTTTGCCGCTTTGAGCGCCTTCATTATCTCATCCTTTGGAGGTTTATCAGGAAGGAACTTCCGCACGGTCTTCCTCCGCTTTGCGAGCTCAAGGACGCGCATGAGACCACCGGTTTAAATAGGCGGGGGAGGTTTTAGGGGTTTTGGCCCCTCTAACGCCGCGGACAAACGTGTTTGCAGGGTTGTAATGTTTTTTTGTAGAGTGTACAATTTACTATTTACAATAGAAAAACTTTTAAGGTTCTTCATGTATCTTATGGTGACAACACTTAGGAGGTGTTAGCTTGAGGTGGAGGCCTTTAGCGGCCTTACTATTCGGCCTGTTAATCCTCGGCCTGACCGTCAGCGGTGCGAGTGCGACTGCGAACCTTGTGAACAACAGCACGGTAAACGATACAGTAAAGGTTCCGCAGAATTTCAGCGTAGAGAGAAAGCAGGGAAACAACATCAAACCGCAATTTGCGTGGATTCCAATTGGCATTATAATACTCGACCAGGCCGCTCACTGGTTCCTTGAGCACTATGTTTCGCCAAAAGTTGCGGCAGTCTACGATGCAGTCACGATGTTCATCGACCCCGAGAAGATTGCAGAGAAACTTGGAATCAAGGGAGCAGAACTCGGAATTAAAGTGATCAGCCGCAATAAAGTGCTAATCGGTCTGTTCAAGGACAACAAAGTTGTCAAGGAAATCACGTACGCCTCTAAAGAGGCGGCTGAATGGGTGGCGAACAAGCTCGGGAAGGAGTACATCTCAAAGATAGTCGAAAAATACGTGGTCAAGAGTGGGGGATTGAAGAAGGGAGAAGACTTCGACAACGTGGTAGGAGCAATGCAGGGGCTTGAGAGTCTCGGCATTAGAAGTGTAATATTGCAGAGAGATTATAATTCAAAAAGGCTGGGACGTTAAGAAGCTCGAAAGGGTCATCAGTGACATAAAGGGTGTTCCAGGTGGAGACAGACTCTTCACAAATGTCAAAAAAGGCATTCGGAAAGGTTTTCAAGACGGTGAGTTCAAGCTGGAACTGGTAGATTTAGGTCCCCTCTATGAGGCTGAGGTGGTCAGTCATCTCAAGAGGAGTGGGTGGACGATAAGGGAAGTCGAGAAGAACGTTTACAAACCCAATGGGCAACAGCTCACAGAGATTGACATAATCGCCGAAAAGAACGGGAGGACGGTTTATATCGAGTGCAAGAGGAGCTTTGGTGATATAAAGCCCAAGCAGATATTGACACAGGCGGAGTATGCTAAGAGTAAGGGTGTCAGGAAAATTTACATGTACTACTCAGAGGATGTCTTCAGTCCGGGACAGCACTACAGGGTCATGGAAGCTATACGAAATGCGAAGTCCAAGTTTGGAGTGGACGTTGAGCTGGTTCAGCTGACTTCGGAGTTTAATTAAACCTTTCCCCATATTTTTTGAACCGCAGGGGGTGGTCGTGTGGGGGATTGTAAGAGCATCGTTGCGGTGTTCGATAAACCATGGGAGGAAGTGTTGAAGAGGCTTAAGGAGGAGTTCGAGTACACTGACGAGAAGCGGTACGAGGGCGATGAGGGGAATAAGGAGTGGTTCAAGTTTTATGATACGAGGGGATTCCGGCTGGTGGAAGTTGGGGACATTGATTATGGAATGAAGACCACGCGGGAGTGGGGAGGAAGGTTAATAGCCCTGGCCAGCGTTGAAATGTACTCGAGGGGAAGCATAACACTCATCCAGATTGAGGTGTGGACGAGTGGGTTTGATTTTGTCCAGAGTTCCGAACTGATGAAGTTCCTCAAGAAACTGGCGAGGACAGGGGCAGTTCTCATTTGCGGTTACGTCTACGGGCATGAAAAGCTTAGGGACGTGTTCGGTGACTACAACCAGTTCCTCCTGTACGAGCGGTTGGCTGAGATAGTGAGGAGGAAAAGGCTCGAAGTCCTCCCCTCGGACTTAACCGTTATCAGGGAAGACATTCTTGGGCTGGAGGATGGTCTCTACGAGCTGGTCGGCGAGCCCGGCTTGTACGTTTTTGTCAGGGACCTGGGCGTGGAGGGATACAAAGTGCTCCTCACAGTTGGGGAGGGGTTATTGGACGATGACCTTTACAGGGAAGTGCTCGAGTATGGGGACTGGTTCAGCTCAAAAATCACCAGTCTCGTCTTCAAACCCATCGGCCGGAAGGTCGAGAACGAACCCCTACTCAAAAGGGCCGAAGAGTTCTTCCAGGCACAGGTGGGAGAATATGGGCGTTGACCACTACGTTTATTTCTTCTTTGACAAGATGCTGGACGAAGTTGTCAATATCCTCAATAAGCTCGGCAGGGTAACCTTTAAACCCGTTGACTGGGAGTTTGAGGAGAAGATAAGGCAGTGGCTCGTCCGGGAGTGGTACAGGTACAGGATACGAGTACCGGAGCCGGTGAGGGTCTACTCCGGGGTGCTCTTCCCAAACCATCGAATCAAAACGGTTGAAGGAAAGGAAATAGGAGACATGGACTTCTCGATTTATCGGGTCGGCTGGCTTTCGGTCCTTGAGCTTCACCCAAACCCGAGGAGCTGGTGGTGGGACGCCTACAGCCACGAGGTGATTGCATTCCTGAGGCAGTTTTTCAAATGGGACGTCCTCCTGATTGCCGGCCTGAACGACTGGACGGACCTCCGAGAGGCACTCGGGCTCGACAATATGGAACTCTTCGTTGCCCGGCTCGCAGAGTGGACTGCCCTCAGGAGCCTGCCCGTTGTTCCTTCCTCCCTCACGCTGGCAAAAGAGGGCCTTCTGGACATCGGCTACGGCCTCTACAGGCTATTCCTCCCGGAGAAGGAGCGCTACGGTTACATCCTCGTGGAGCCGTTCAACGGCTACACCGCCGCATGGGTTGCCGGAGCCGTGGACTTCCGCGACCCAGAAGAGGTCTGCGACGCCTTTGGTGAGGGGATGGAGCTCGCACTCGATTTAACAGGGGCCTCTTTACTTCCGCTGAGGGAGCTTGAGCCCGTCCATGATGATGAGTTGGTTTCCCTCGTCAGGAAAACCTTCCGCGCCCACGTTGTCGGGAACTACGACCTTCTACCCTGTGGAGAAAGATGGTGGGAAAGATGACGCGCTCCAGTCTAAGGACGGCGGGACTGTGACGGGCTACGAGGTCAATGAGGAAAGGATAATTCCCGCCGGAGACCTTATCGGGACAACTTCCATGACAGCGATAGCCTTTCTCGGATTTTCGGGGGATGGCTAAACGTAGAACACCATGCCGTCGTAGGCCACTAGTACTTTGTTTTTCCACTTATTCCTCACGTACTCGGTCAGCTGGAGGAAGGGCAGGTTTTTGTGGGAGATGTGGCTGAGAACTGTCCTCTCGGCGAGCTTGAGGCCAATTTCCGCGGCCTCGTCCACGTTGTTATGATAGGGGTCGTTAACGCCCGGGGGATAAGTCGCGTCGACTATCGCCAGCCTTAAGGGTGCCTTTTCCTCAAGGAGCTTCCACGTCTCTTCAGGGAGGCCCTTGGTGTCGTAGAGCAGGGCGGCACTCTTTCCGTCCTCCTCGATGAGGTAGCCTAGGGTCTCGACTTGGTGGTTCAGGTGGAGCGCCGTGATTTTAAGGGTGTCTATTTCAACGGTGTCGCCCGGCTTTATTGTCTTCGGGCGGAGGTTCTTGGGCTCGTTTAGAATCAGCGCGTCAGCTTGGCCCTCCGGCGCGTAGAGCGGTGTTTCCAGCGCCATCCAGCGGAGCTTGTAGAGGCCGTAGATGTGGTCGTGGTGCCAGTGGGTCAGGAAAATCGCTTCAAGCGGGACTTGGAGAGCATCCCTTATGTCCGTCCCGACGTCGAAGAGGACGGCTTTCTTGTTCTCCGTGATTACGGCCACCGTTGAAGGCAGCCTTCGGGCGAAGCCAAACTTCCTCGCCTCGTTGCAGGTCTGGCAGGTGCAGAGGTGCGCCGGGATTCCCTCGCTTCCCCCTGTGCCTATGAAGTAGACTATCAAGCCCACCACCTATTTTATGGCTGTGAAATAGTCCCCTTATAAGGGTTGTCTCCAACTTCGGAACATGAAGTTCATCGCCGACATGATGCTCGGCCGGCTCGCGAGGTGGCTCAGGCTCTACGGCTACGACACGCTCTACGGCGTTGAGGACGACGACGAGATAATCGAAATTGCCAGGCGAGAAGGCAGGGTAATCCTCACCCGCGATTCCGGACTCGCCGAGAGGGCGAGAAAGTTCGGCCTCAATGTAATCCTGCTGGGCTCGAACTCCCTTGAGGGGCAGGTGAGAGAGCTCAAGCGCTTCGGCGTTGAGTTCCAGGAGCTTTTTCCACCGAACGCCCGCTGTCCAAAGTGCAACGGGCCTATACGGCCCGTTCCGAAGGAAGAAGTTAAGAACAGAGTTCCCCAGAAGGTTTACGAGAGCTACGACGAGTTCTACGTCTGCGAGGACTGCGGCCAGGTTTACTGGCCCGGGAGACAGTGGAGGGAGATGCTGAAAATCGACGAAAGGCTGAGGAGAGTTTAAAAACCTCCGCTCCAACCCCTGTTGGTGAGCCGATGAAGTGGAAAGACTGGGAGCCTTTCTACCTCCGCATCGCCAGGGAGATGGGCTACTCCATCGAGAAAGACCGCGAGGCCGCGCGGGTGCTGAGGGCTCTCCTTCTTGAGGGAGATGAGTACATCTTAAAAGACGAGCTGGCCTCGGTTGTCGAAAAAAAGGCGTATGTATTCGGCGCCGGGCCGAGCCTTGAGCGGGCTTTGAAAGAGTTCGATTTTTCTGACGGGACGCTTATAGCGGCCGACGGGGCGACCTCGGCCCTCCTCGAAACCGGGCTCGTGCCGGACATAATAGTGACGGACCTCGACGGCCGGGTTCCGGACATAAAGATTGCTAATGACCGGGGCGCTTTTCTGGTAGTCCACGCCCACGGGGACAACATTGACAAGCTGACCGCCTACGTGCCGTTTTTCTCTCGAGTCCTGGGGACGACCCAGACGGAGCCCCTGGACATCGTTTATAACTTCGGCGGCTTTACTGATGGAGATAGGGCCGCTTTTCTGGCCGAGGAGCTGGGGGCGAGGGAGATAGTTCTGGTGGGGTTCGACTTTGGCGAAATTGTTGGCAGGTGGAGCAAGCCATCGCTGAGGGAGCACTCGCCCGTGTGGGAGACCAAGCGGAAGAAGTTCGAGTTTGCAAGGGAGCTCCTTGAATGGCTGGAGAAAAACGGGAGGGCGAGGGTTGAGTACCTGACCCCCAAAAGGGAGAAAGGGTGAGTCAGGCCAAGTCCTTGAGCTTTCTGACCTTTCCTCCCTTTATCTCCACGTAGCCGAGCCTCTTGAGGAGCTTGAGCGTCTCCTCAAACGAACTGCGCGAGTAGTTTATCACGAGAGTTCCCTTCGGGGTTGGCACGACTATGGGTGCGGCCCTGAGGAAGCCTTTTATGAGCTCTTCCTCCGGGACTTTCCTGTCACCGAGCGCCTTCAGGATTTCCTCTGCCACTATTGCCCTGCCGACGAGGGCAAAGTAGACCTTCAGCAGGTAGTCCTCGGGGAAGTACTTGCTGGCAATCTTTCCGAGGGCGTTGACCTTTGCTATGTTCAGCTCAAGGATTTCGAACTCGTGCTCCGTGACGAGATCCACAAAGGCAAACTGCTTGGCCTTCTCCTCGACCTTTCCCGGGTCGTGGACGAGGTTGAACGGGAACTTGAACTCGAAGCGGAGCTCCTCTATGTTGGTCCCCTCTTTGAGCTTGACATTGGTACCATCGTACTCTATCGCCCCGTTGCGGTAGAGCTGGTCGAGAAGCTCAGCCGCCCAAAGGCCCTCCTTGAGCAGTTCGTCCGCCTTTTCCCCCGCCTTCAGGTGCTCAAGGACGTGGTTGAGGCTCTCCCTGAATGAGAGGAAGCCTTCCTTGATGGCCTCTACGTCCGCACCCTCAAGGCTTTCAATCTTCTCTTCAATCTCCTTCAGCGTCCCCTCGATGGTGTACCCCACAAAGGCCTCGTAGCCCTCCCTGGAGCGGACTTCGAAGCGGACTCCCTCTTTTCTGAGCTCCTCAATGAGCGCACGCTTGACGGCTTCGTTTTTCGTGACGAGCCTCATGCTACCACCTGAGGGGGAAAACGGTTGGCGCTTATAGGCTTTGTGGAGAAAAGGAAAAGAGAGGCGGGTGGTGGTGTGTCCAGATGGATATCACTTATAGTGATACTGGGGGGCAAGGTTAATAGTTAATAAACTTTTCTGCACGTTTTTGTTCGTTGGTGCTCACACAGATGTGGCCGAGAAAGTATTAAAAACTTGGGGTATAGCAACGGCGGGGGATGAGTATGAGCGAGAAACAGTACCTCCTTGACAAGACGCTTGAGCGCTGGAAGGGCAAGATGGTTGCGGTGGGCATTGGAAGTGAGACCAGCTTTTCGGGAGTCCTTGAGGACTTCGACGAGGAGGTAATCCTTCTCAGGGAAGTTACTGACTACGCGGGCAACAGGGCCAAAGAGCTGATAGTCAAGATAGACGACCTCAACTGGATAACCCTGCTGTGAGGTGAGAAAATGAAGGCCGTTGCCTTCGTTGGCTTCAAGAAGAGCGGGAAGACGACGACGGTTGAAGCGGTTGCGAGGGTTCTCAAAGAGCGTGGCTACCGCGTTGCGATAGCCAAGAGCATGCACGCGGACTTTGACAGGGAAGGGAGTGACACCTGGAGGTTCTCAAAGGTCGCCGATGAGGTCGTAGTCAGGGCGCACGACACCGACGCGGTGCTCTTCAAGGCCAAGGACATAAACGCGCTCTTCTCAATGGTATCGGCGGATTTCCTCCTGCTGGAGGGCTTTAAGTCAGCCCGGCACGTCCCCAAGGTAATTTGTGCGAGGAGCGAAGCCGATGTTAGGGAGCTCAACGACGGCCTCGCCATAGCGGTGAGCGGGGTTATAGCTTCAACCGGCGTGGAGGAAGTTGATGGCCTCCCGGTTATTGATGCGACGAAGGAGCCAGAGAGGCTCGCAGACCTCGTCGAGAAAAGGGCCTTCATGCTCCCCAACATAGACTGCGGCCTCTGCGGCTTCAACTGCGCCGAGATGGCCAGACTTATCGTCAAGGGTGAAAAGACCCCCAACGACTGCGTCGTCCTGAGTTCGAAGCCAAAGGTCACCGTCAAGATAGACGGCCAGGTCCTCCCGATGAAGGACTGGGTGCAGGAGCTGGTAGAGAAGACGATAAAGGGTATGCTCTCGGCGATGAAGGGCTACCGCGAGGGCAGGAGGATAGAGATAGTTATTAGGGGAGATTAATCGAGTCCCTCTGTGTGAGTGCCTCAAGTCTTAGTTTTCTGAATTCCTCGTTCGTTCCTCCCTCGCCGAAGGTTCCCCTTCGGACTGTCTTGGCGAGTGCCTTTATACCCTCTCTGGCGTCATTAGCTTCATCTACGATTTTGACCTCCTCCACCTCTCCTTCTCTTAGAACCCATGCCCCAGCTTCCCCTTCCGGCGTGATGATGAGCCAGGGGACCCGCCAGTTCTTCATCCCCTCCACGTCCCTCTCGCTGGGCACGGGGGGATAGTGGGGGTGCGAGTGAAAAATCCCGACGACATCAAGATCCCTCCTCTCGGCCTCGTCGAGAACCTTCACCATTTCCTCAGGCTCCATCTCAAAGGCTTCCGGAGAGTTGAGCCTGTTCTTTACCGTCCTTACTTCCAGAACCCTAAAGGTATCGCCTTCCCTTCTACCTAAGAGAAACCCGCACACTTCAACGTCAGAACGCCGTGCGTTCTCAATGAGCATTTTGATAATTCCACACCTTATGATGAGCCTCATGTGACAAATCTGACCCAACAAAATTTATAAAGTTTGGCAATATGTCAAACACCGCGGTGATGGTATGAAGTGGGCCCTCACCCTCCACGGTGGAGAGGAGAGCGGAAAGACAATCGTGTTTGAGGCCGAAACAGCTGATGAGGCAAGGCTGATAGCCGTGCAGGAGCTCAGGCGGAAGGACGCCATGGTCTACGAGCTTGAGAAGCTTGAGTGACTCCCTTTCTCATTCTTCATCGCCCCCATGTGGGCACACGTCTGTTCTCGTGTCCAGTAGTGGGCTATAATACGCTATTCTGCCCACAATTTTCTGTGCTTTGGTGTACTATTCTGTCCAATAATGTTTTTAAAGCCCTCACGGCTGTCTTTTCACCACTGGTGATATACGGGGTGATGGCCCATGCTCGTGAGGATTGTCTACTACATGAACAACACCCTTCCGAAGGAAAAAATAGTCGTCACAAACGACATCAAGAAGGCGGAAAGAATAGCGCAGGAAGAAATGACAAAGCTCAGGGCAAGGGGCTATGAGCTTGAGTGGGTAGCCTGAGCAACTGGCTCAGCCCTCTCCCTCAATTTCTATGACTTTGACGTGTATCGGCAGTTCCTTCAGCTCACTTGCGACCCTCTCAGCGGCCCTGTTTGAGCGGGCGAGCATTACGAAGGCTACGTCCCCTTTGTATCTGGCCTCGGTGAATCTTATTATGTCTCCCCTCGCTATGCCGTAGCCTATCGCCTTTCTGACCTCGTCCTCGTACTTCGCCACGAACTTTTCAGGTATGCTCAGAAGCACTCCATAAATCATCTCCGTCACCTCCGAGAAAAAGAGAAATTTCAAAGGGACAAGCGCCCCCAGGCTCTGCCTTCACCCTCTGGCCTGTTTGAACTGCTCCTGTATCTTCCTGTAGTACTCCATCGTCTCCTTGCTCACCGACGGCCCGATCTTCTTGAGGGCCTCCTCGAAGTCCTTCATGGTGACCTTGACCTTCCTCCTGATTTCGTCGGCCTTCATTCCAGGACTGATGATGCCCTCCTGGAGCGCCCTCCTCATGGCGAGCATCGCGGCCTCTCTGACCACCGCCTCGATGTCGGCACCGGTGTAGCCCTCGGTTCTCTTGGCGAGCTCCTCGAGGTTGACATCCTCAGCCAGCGGAACCTTCCTGGTGTGCACCTTGAATATCTCCAGCCTGGCCTTCTCGTCGGGTGCCGGCACGAGTATGAGCCTGTCGAACCTTCCTGGCCTGAGCAGGGCCGGGTCGATGATGTCCGGCCTGTTTGTTGCGGCTATGACGACCACGCCGCTGTTCTCCTGGATTCCGTCCATTTCGGTGAGTAACTGGTTGATGAGCCTGTCGGTGACGCGGTTCACGTCGGTGCCCCTGCGCGGTGCGATGGCGTCAATCTCGTCGATGAATATCACCGTCGGAGCCGCCTGCCTGGCCTTCCTGAATATCTCCCTGATGTTCTTCTCGCTCTCACCGACCCACTTGCTGAGCACCTCTGGACCCTTGATGGCTATGAAGTTGGCCTCGCTCTCGTTCGCCACCGCCTTCGCGAGGAGCGTTTTACCAGTTCCGGGCGGGCCGTAGAGCAGGATTCCCTTTGGTGGGGTTATGCCGAGTCCCATAAAGGCCTCCGGGTACTTGAGTGGCCACTCGACGGCTTCTCTGAGCTCCTGCTTGACGTCTTCTAATCCACCTATGTCGTCCCAGCGGACGTTCGGAACCTCGAGGAGGACCTCCCTGAGTGCCGACGGCTCGACCATCTTGAGCGCCTCGTAGAAGTCCCTCCTCGTCACTTTCAGCTCTTCAAGGACCTCCCTCGGTATGTGCTCGGCCTCGAAGTCAATCTTGCCCTCCTTGATGAGCCTCCTGAGCGCCGCCATAGCGGCCTCTCTCGCAAGGGCGGCGAGGTCAGCACCGACGAAGCCGTGGGTGACCTCGGCCAGCTCCTCCAGCAGGGCATCGATGAGCCTCGCCTTGACCTCGTCGTAGAGCCTCTCGTCGAACTCCCTGAGGGCCCTCTTTATCTCCTCCTCGTCCTTCGCCTTCTCTACCTTCTCGATGGCTCCCTCTATAACGCTCCTGAAGCGCTCGTCACCGCGGAGCTTCTCCAGTATCTCAATTACCTTGTCCTTCCTGAAGTCGGGCTCAATTGGCATTCCTCTGGTGTGTATCTGGAGTATCTCCTTTCTACCCTGCTTGTCGGGAACGCCGACTTCAATCTCCCTGTCAAACCTTCCTGGCCTCCTGAGGGCAGGGTCTATGGCGTCAGGCCTGTTGGTGGCACCGATGACGATGACCTTGCCCCTGCTCTTGAGGCCGTCCATGAGCGTGAGGAGCTGTGAAACAACCCTCTTCTCGACCTCACCGTGGGTCTCTTCCCTCTTCGGGGCAATGCTGTCAATCTCATCGATGAAGATTATCGCCGGCGCGTTCTCTTCGGCCTCCTTGAAGACCTCTCTAAGTCTCTCCTCGCTCTCACCGTAGTACTTGCTCATTATCTCGGGGCCGTTGATGGCTATGAAGTGGGCGTTGGCCTCGTTAGCGACGGCCTTCGCTAAGAGAGTCTTACCGGTTCCGGGCGGACCGTAGAGGAGCACTCCCTTGGGCGGCTCGATGCCGAGCTTCTCGAATATCTCCGGGTGCTTGAGCGGGAGCTCAATCATCTCCCTGACCTTCTGGATGACGTCCTTTAGGCCACCGATGTCCTCGTAGGTGACGCCAAGGGCAGCGGTCTTGGTGACCTCCTTAACGGGTTTCTCGCTGATCTGGAAGTCAGTGAACTCGGTTATCTGGACGATTCCAGCCGGCGTCGTGGCGGTGACCACGAAGGTGAGCTCCTGACCGAGGATGCCGACCTTGATGTAGTCTCCCCTGACTACCGGCCTGCCGACGAGCCTGCTGTGGAGCCACTCGACGAAGTCGCGGCCAAAACGGATTGGTTCGGTCGGGGCTACTATGACCTTCCTTGCCTCCTTGACCTCGGCCCTCCTCACAGTGACCTCGTCACCAAGCCCGACGCCGGCGTTCTTCCTGATGGTTCCGTCCATTCTGATGATTCCGAGTCCCTCGTCCTCAGGGTAGGCGGGCCAGACGACGGCGGCGGTGTTCTTGGTTCCGATAATCTCGACTATGTCTCCTGACTGGACGCCGAGCTCGCGCATTGCCTTCCTATCAATTCTCACAATTCCCCTTCCAACGTCCCTCTGATAAGCGGACGCGACCTTAAGCTTGATTTCCTTCCTCTCGCTCATATACACCACCTCCGTTTTGTGAGCGATGATTGTTAGAGTTTTATTTTATCGGGAATTGCCGAGTCATTTATCGGGGGTTGTAGGGGGCGGAGCCCCCTCCGGTGTTAAAGTTAAAGCGGGGTGTGGGGCGAAGCCCCACTACGGGGGTTTGATGGTAGAGGAAGATAAGGGGGTGTCCCCCTTGTCTTCCCTCTCACTCAATCTTGACCTCGAAGCCCTCTCCCTCGGCCTTCTTCGGGGCCTTCTTGGGGAGCTCGATTTCGAGGACGCCGTTGTTGTACCTTGCCTTTGCCTTCTCGGGAACGACCTCCTCAGGAAGCCTGATGACCCTCCTGTAGCCGCTGTAGTAGCGCTCGATCCTCACTGCGCCCTCCTTTTCGAGCTCCTTCTCGCGCCTTATCTGGGCCTCGATGTAAACGGTGTCCTCTGTAACGCGGAGCTTGATGTCCTCCTTCCTGACTCCGGGGAGCTCGACGGTGATGATGAACCTGTCACCGCGGTCGAAGATGTCCACGAAGGGCTCGCGCCAGGTCTCGCTGATGCTGACGCTCTCCCCGGGCTCGCGGTAGCTCCAGAGCCTTGGACCGCGCATGAAGTCGCGGAATATGGCGTCAATCTCCTCCTGTATTTCCCTCATTATGTCGAAGGGGTCCCAGTAGCGGTCCCTCCTCCAGACCATCGGCACCACCCCCAATGGTCTTTGTTTTTGGTTACTAGTAGTTACTAAAAAGGAATCCTTTATAAACTTTTCGATTTTAGTCCCCATATGTTACTAAATATCCATCTGTGCATCGGGGGTCACGGGTTCAGAATCGTAGCCAAGTCCCCTCAAAATACCCGCAAACTCCCTTGCGAAGCCGTAAACGGTGAACACCCTCTCGGGTCTTACCTTCTCCACTATCCTGATCAGCTCCCAGAAGTCGGCGTGGTTGCTGAGCCTCAGCCTCCCAAAGCCCGAAACGGTCAGTTCCCAGGGGGATAGAGAGTTTTCAACCCTGGGCGAGCGGTAGGGGCGCAGGACGACCTCTCCGTCCCTCTCCACGTTGCGGAACCTGACGCCGAACTTTGAGTACACCCTGGCGACCTTGAGCATCTCCCGCGAGGGCTTAACCGTTATCCCGTGGACGTCGAGTATCTTCATGACCTCCTGGGCTTTCCCCATCTGGTTGACGTAGAGGACGGGCCTCTTCCCCCTGTCGAGCGCTTCCTCTACGAAGGCTATCAGTTTTTTCTCCGTTTCCCTCGGCGTGGGGAACGTAAAGTGTGGAACTCCAAAGGTTGCCTCGATTATCAGGAAGTCCGCCCTAGGAAAACGGCTCTTCTCGGCGGTTCTAAGCTTGAACCACTTGGTGTCCCCGGTGTAGAAGAGTGTGCCGTTTTCGAGCCAGAGCTTTATTCCGGCCGAACCGAGCATGTGGCCTGCTGGGTAGAGCTTGGCCTTGAAGTCGCCAATGTAGAAGGTCTTCCCGAACCTGACCTCGCGGTAGAACCCGCCCTTCCTGAGGTGGCTGAGGAACTTGGTCGCCCTGGTCGCGAAGATGAGCTCCCCGCTAACGAAGTGGTCGCTGTGGGCGTGGCTCTGGAAGGTAAGCCTTGCCGAGCTGTCGAGGCCGATACCTTTGACGAGCATCACAAAAACTTGGGGGTGGGGCTTAAAGCTTTAGACCCTGTTGAGCATGCCCATCAGGGGGTAGTAGACGTCGTCAAGGCTCTCCCCTTTCTCCACGGGAAACTTGAACGTCACGATTCTACCCGAGACCTCGAAGGACGGCCCCTCGGGCTTTCCTGGGACGAGCTTTATCTCAACGACCTCCAGCATATCAAGTCCCTTGAGCTCGGCCTTTCCGATAAGGGTTCCCTCGAAGGCCCCGCGCGAAAAGGCTTCCTCCAGCCTGGGCCTCAGCCCGGTTACCCATTTGGAGCTGGCCCTCCTTGTCACGGTCTGCACGCCACCACCTCCGCAAAGTTTTCGGTTTCTTATTTAGGACTTCCTGATTTATTAGGATTTTTGCTCTAATTTGGAACAATGTTCAAAACAATGCCCTTCTCTACTCGAAGTTCTGTCAGGTTTTCGAACCGCTCAAACTGGACTTTTTATCCAATGACAAAGGCGACCTTTCGCTATGTAAAAGGTTTTTATAGTTCCACCGCCCAACCCTAAGCGGTGGTTGGTATGACCTTCGATAAGGAGAAGCTCTCCAAGATTCGCGAGGAGGAAAAGCGCTGGGAAGAAACTACAGTCACGAAGTTCCTCCAGAAGGCCCCCGAGAGAAAGGAAAAGTTCATGACGGACGACGGTTTTGAAATCAAGCGCCTTTACACCCCCGCAGACCTTGGCGAGGACTGGGACTACCTTGAGAAGCTCGGCTTCCCCGGAGAGTACCCGTTCACCCGTGGCGTTTACGCGACCATGTACCGCGGCCGCTTCTGGACCATGAGGCAGTACGCCGGTTATGCAACAGCGGAGGAGAGCAACAAGCGCTACAAGTACCTCCTTGAGCAGGGCCAGACTGGTTTAAGCGTTGCCTTCGACCTTCCGACCCAGCTCGGTTACGACTCCAACCACCCGATGGCCGAGGGCGAGGTCGGAAAGGTCGGTGTGGCAATCGACTCCCTCTGGGATATGAGGATTCTCTTCGACGGAATCCCGCTCGACAGGGTCTCAACGAGCATGACCATCAACTCGACTGCGGCCAACCTCCTGGCTATGTACATACTCGTTGCCGAGGAGCAGGGAGTCCCCCAGGAGAAGCTCCGCGGTACGGTTCAGAACGATATCCTCAAGGAGTACATAGCGAGGGGAACCTACATCTTCCCGCCGCAGCCGAGCATGAGGCTCACCACTGACATCATCATGTACTGTGCCGAGAACGTTCCCAAGTGGAACCCGATAAGCATAAGCGGCTACCACATCCGTGAGGCCGGTGCCAACGCCGTCCAGGAAGTCGCTTTCACCCTTGCCGACGGTATAGAGTACGTCAAGGCAGTCATAGAGAGGGGCATGGACGTTGACAAGTTCGCTCCGAGGCTGAGCTTCTTCTTCAACGCCCACAACAACTTCCTTGAGGAGATAGCCAAGTTCAGGGCCGCGAGAAGGCTCTGGGCCTACATAATGAAGGAGTGGTTCAACGCCAAGAACCCGCGCTCCATGATGCTCCGCTTCCACACTCAAACAGCTGGTTCAACCCTCACGGCACAACAGCCCGAGAACAACATAATCCGCGTCGCCATTCAGGCGCTCGCGGCCGTCCTCGGTGGAACGCAGAGCCTCCACACAAACTCCTACGACGAAGCGCTGAGCCTTCCGACCGAGAAGAGCGTCAGGATAGCCCTCAGGACACAGCAGATTATCGCCTACGAGAGCGGTGTCGCTGACACCGTTGACCCGCTCGGCGGAGCCTACTACATCGAGTGGCTCACCGACCACATCTACGAAGAAGCTTTGAAGTACATCGAGAAAATTCAGAAGATGGGCGGCATGATGCGCGCCATCGAGCGCGGTTACATCCAGAAGGAGATTGCCGAGAGTGCCTACAAATACCAGAAGGAGATCGAGGAAGGAAAGAGGATAATCGTCGGCGTCAACAAGTTCCAGACCGACGAGCCCATCGAGGTCGAAATCCTCAAGGTCGACCCGAGCATCAGGGAGAAGCAGATTGAGAGGCTCAAGAAGCTCCGCTCGGAGAGGGACAACAAGAAGGTCGAGGAGACCCTTGACAAGCTCAGGAACGCGGCCGAGAACGAGGACGAGAACCTCATGCCCTACATCATCGAGGCGCACAGGCACCTCGCAACGCTCGGTGAGGTCACCGACGTCCTCAGAGAGGTCTGGGGTGAGTACCGCGCTCCGCTCGTCTTCTGATGCCTTCTCTCTTTTTGATTCTCCTCTGGTGGCTTATAACTCCATGGGAATGCTTTTAAATCGTTGAGATTATGGTATTAACGGACAAAACGTCATTAGGGTGTCCCCTTATGGAGCTCATCAGGACTGAAAAGTTAACAAAGTTTTTCGGAAAGCGCAACGTGGTGTACAACCTCGATTTAAGGGTTCCGGAGGGTGTTGTTTACGGCTTCCTCGGGCCGAACGGAGCGGGCAAAACGACTACTATCAAAATGCTCACGGGGGCGCTGAGGCCCACCTACGGCGAGATTGAGATTTTCGGGATGAACATGCCGAGGGAAAGAGTGGAGATAATGAAGAGGGTCGGCTACATGCCCGAGAAGCCCATCGCTTACGAGAACATGACAATCTTCGAGTTCCTGACCTACATGGGGCGCCTCTCCGGAATGAAGAAAGAAGAAGCCAGGGAGAGGGCGAAGGAACTGATGGCGTACGTCGGTGTGGGGAGGATAGCGCTCAACAAGATGAAGGAGCTTTCGAGCGGGCAGAAGCAGAGGGTCATGTTCGCAATGGCGCTCATGCCCGACCCAGAGCTTTTAATCCTGGACGAGCCGACCGCAAACCTCGACCCCCTCGGCAGGATAGAGTTCATCGGCAGGGTTGTTGAGCTCTCCAAGAAGGGCAAGACGATTTTCGTGAGCTCTCACATAGTCAGCGAGATAGAGAAGATGTGCAACTACGTGGGGATAATCAACCAGGGCCGGATGATAGCCCAGGGGAAGATAAGCGACCTGACGCAGATAGAGGAAAACGAGTACGATGTGGTGACCTCCGATAACGACAGGGCGATGGAGTTTCTGCGCGAGAAGCCCTACATCCGGGAGGCGTGGGAGGAGGACAACGTCATCAGAGTCGTCGTGGAGCCGAAGTTCCTCGACGAGTTCTTCCTGGCGTTCCCGAAGTACCTCAGCTCGAACGGGATAAGGCTCAAACTCTTCAAGCCCCACACGAGCCCCCTCGAAAGAATCCTCATGGAGAAGTTCAGCCTGGAGGTGGAAGGGTGATAGGCGTCCTCTACTCAAGCGAGGTCTCGAGGATACTCAGGGCGAGGCGGTTCAGGGTCATGCTCGCTGCCATGCTCCTGCCCGTGGTGGTCTACTTCTTCACCCACGAGGAGATAACGGAGTATGGAGCAAAGGCCCTTGAGCGCTCCTTCCAGATAGTCACCTCCGAGTTCATGGTGAACTTCTGGCTCGGCGTTATCGGCCAGCTCGTGGCCATAATCCTCATGAGCGACCTCCTCGCGAGCGAGATAGAGAAGGGTACCATCAGGCTTCTCCTGACGAAGCCCATACGGAAGAGCGAGATAGTCTTCGGCAAGTTTTTGGCCGGGATGACCGGCATAGCGGTCCTCTTTGGAGTCCCGTACCTTGTCCTCCAGATATACGGGGTTCTGCTCTACAAGGCGGGCCTTGAGGGGTTCACGGCGACCTTCGATGAGGTGCTCTACGCCCTCGGCGTCACACTCCTGCTCCTCGGGACGCTGGGTGCGCTGGCGGTGCTCCTGTCCGTGGTCGTCTCGCGTCCACTCTACGCTTCCCTCTCGGCCTTTGCCCTTGTATTCGTTGCGCAGTTCATACTGCCCCAGCTGCCCTTCTTCGACAACCCGGAGCGTTTCACGCTCAACTACCAGGTGGGGGTGCTCCTCAAGAGCCACTTCACGCTCCACGCCGGCCTCGACACCTACAAGGGCGAACCCGGAATGACGGTGCTGTTCTTCATCGGGAGCATTATCGCGGCCCTGCTCTTCACACTGCTGGGCATCTACCGCAAGGAGTACCCTGACTGAGGTGATGGCGATGAGAAAAGTCCTGATACCTCTAATCCTTCTCATCTTCGCTGGAAACGTTCTCGCTTATCCAGTCGAGCTTGGCATCGACGAGGTTCTGCTCGTTGATAACAGCGTGGTTACCTTTGACCCGTCCGCCTCTGGAGACGGGATATACCTGCGCGTTGAGAGTCCCGACGGGTTCAACTCGAGCGTGCTCGGCTTTGGAGAGAGCCTCTTTTTCGATGGGGTCAATTACACCGTCGGACGCTTCGATCCGGCTACCGGGAAGCTCGTCCTGCACCTTAGTGGAAACTACTCGAAGCTGGAGATAGTCAAGAAAAAGGACTTCTCCGTTAAGGTGGTTGAATCCTTCGACACTTACACAAGGCTCAGCCTGAGGTGGGACGGCTACTACGGCATAAACGACACGCTGAGGGTGTATTCAAACGGCCTCCTCGTGAAGGAGCTCCCTGTGAGCCTTGAGTGGGGGGACGAGGTTACATTTAAGGTCAAAACACCTCCCTCTGGCCTCCTCGTGCTGTCCTTTGGGTATCTTGGGAATCTTAGCAGAAATGTTGTGCTTGAGGAGATGGAAAAGCAGGTGGAGATAACCTCCATAGAGCGCGATGAGGAACTGCACGTCACGCTCCTCAACCGTGGAGATGCGGTTAACGCGACCGTCATGCTCACGGCAGGAGGGCTCACCCTGGAGAAGAAGGAAGTTCACCTCGAAAGAGGCGAGCAAAAGGAGGTAACCTTTGATAGAAACCCCCTCCAGGGCGCGGTTGCCGTTGATTACGGTGCCGTTGCCCAGGAGAGCTTTTACTTCCAGCCCCCCGATATCTCGCTCGTCTCGTACTCACTCGACGGGGAGACGCTGAAAATAAGGCTCAAGAACGACGGCGGCTACTTCCACGGAAAGGTCAGCGTCATGAGCAATTCGGTCGTCGTCGGCTCGCCTCTCTACCTCGACATCAGCCTCCGCGAGGGCGAGGAGAAGGAGGTGGCTTTCAACCTGACCGAAGATGTAGATTACGCCACCATCGTTATCTCCTCGGCCGATTTCACGACCAGCGTGCCCCTCATGCTCGAGAAGGGCCTGGACGTGCGGTTCGTCAACGACTACGCGAGAACGCACCTCGGCGGGTCGGCCACCTACAGCCTTGTGGTCACGGGAAAAGGAAGGGTAGAGCTCGGTGTTGCCGGACTGCCGGATTCGGTTAGGTACGCCTTCTATTACGGCCAGAACGAGGTCAGGACCCTCAACGTTGAAGGGAGCGTCCAGCTGACCCTCGTCGTCTCGCTGCCGAGCTTCCCCTCGGGCTTCCGCGTGGAGGCCCCGCTGAAGTTCAACGCCACGGTAAACGGCGAGGGCTATTCACTCACGCTGGAGGTCAGCGGGGCGGGGAGGCTCCCGGTTTACGGGGACAACTGGCTCGCCAAGAGCAACTTCACGTCTGAGGTTCACTACTTAGGACTCCCCTACCACGTGGTCTGGCGCGACGTGACGCCCCCTTACATCTTCGAAAACGTCACCGGGGAAAAGATAGCCTTTCTCTACGGGCGCTACGTCCGCCAGGGGGAGGACTTGAAGCTCCACGTCCTCAGCCCCTACGGTGATATACTCCACACTTCTTCATCTCCAGAGGGGAGGCCCGACTTCGTTATCTTCAACGAGAGCGAGTTCATGCTCATGGTTGAAGGAAAGGGCTTCTTTGACTCGGTCCTGCTCGTTGCGCGCTACATGGAGAAGCCGGAGAACGTCACGCTTGAGCTGGAGAGGAAACCCTTCGGTGAGGGGCTTGAGGTGGTAATAATCAACGCCACCCCCCTCCGCGGAAAGAAACTGACTATAAAATCCAGCGGCAAAAACCTGGAGCTAAAAGCCTACCACTTCACGCTCAACAGCGAGAGGGAGGACTTCGACCCCCTCGGAACCGGGAAGGCGGTCTTTACTGTGAAAGGCGACAACGTCTCAGGGACGATGGCCGTCAGGAGCGACGAGGACTTCGTGGCGGTAGTCGTCAGGGGCGAGGGGCGCGCTGACCTGTCGTTCGAGGTCGGTGGAGTTGGCGTAAGCGCCTCTGAAGTCACGACGCGCTGGCCCTACCTGGCCGTTCTGGGGCTCGGACTTCTCCTCGTCCTGGCCGTCTTCCTTGAAAAGAGGCTGGGGTGAGTGGTGCGGTTTGCCTATCTTAATTTTTTTTGTGGACAACTTGAGTGGCAGGAGGCGCAGGGCAGATTACCCGGGAAGAGCCTGGGACTGGGACATTGTATTGTCTCCGCTTGTCTTCTGATGTCCGTCTCGACCTCTTTATTTTTGGAAAGAATCTGTTGGAATTCGACTTTTTAATACTCATGCTTCATCAACATCTTTCGAAAAACCTTCGGGTAGGACTGTGCTCGTCCGACCTGAATGGAAGGGTTTTTAAACCGTTGCTTTGAGCGTCCCTTGGTGATGGGGGTGAAGTTCAAAGGCAAGGCGTTCGGAAACGTCGTGAGAATTGAGTTCGATATACTCACCCTTGGCGAGCTTAAGATTGATGACCTGAGAGACTTTGACGTTGATTCCCTCAAGATTGAGCTCAAGCCGACTTCATCTGGTATAAAGATTATCGCCATATGGGAGGGGCCGGTTGAGGAGGCCGGTGAAGGCATAAAGAAGGCCCTTGAGGAGAGCTACAAGCTCCGCGAGAGGATACTCAACAGGATAAGGAGCAAGACCGAGGCGATACGCTCTACGATGCTCCAGCTAGGGTTCAAGGAGAGCGTCGAGGGCTACGGTAGCGCCCTCAGGTTCGTCAAGAAGGTCGGCCCCTACGAGATTGTGGTTGTCGCATCGACTACTGACGACGTCGTCCGCGTCGAGGTCTACGGCAACGAGGGCAAAGTCCTCAGCCCGGAGCTTGAGAGCATCTTCGAGGACGTTGAGGTGGAGGAGCTTGAAATCTACGACTTCGACGACGGCAAGGAAGAGAGGCTCGTCATAAACCTCGAGATACCGCGCAACGAGGACAAGCCCGAGAGAAAGATAGTGGAAGCAATAAAAATGATAGAGAACATGCTCATGGCGTAGTCACTTGTACTTGCTCTCCAGCTGGAGCTGTTTGAGCTTCGCCGTCAGGCCCCTCATCGGGGCCCTGTCCTGGCTTATTATTTTTCCGGTTCTCGTGTCAATCCTGGCGTAGTAGAAGTAATCCCTTCCTGCCACCTTTATGTGGATGTAGTTCTGGTCTTTGTAGTGGGTAAGCTTCTCGGTTCTTAGCTCCGTTTCGCCGTAGACCTTCCTTATGTGCTCGTGGAAGCTGTTCTCAAGCGCAACCTCCGTGAAGAGGACGTCCTCCTCCTTGACCTCTCCAGTTACCCTGTCGAGCACGAGCTTCCCGACTTTAGTCCCTCCCTGGAACTCCGCAACCCAGTCATCTTCAAGCTTCAGCGACCTGAGCTCGGCGGTCTCGTCTATCTCTTTTATCCTTTTCACGGCAATCTCGCGCGCTACGTCCTCGCGCAGAACCCTCTCTGTTTCCTCAATCATCTTGCCGTCCTTGGTGACCTTGATTTTCACGGCATGCCTGTCGTTCTCCGCGGTGATGTTGTATGAGGCCTCGTTCTCCTTCACGTCCCTGACGTTGAAGTCCGGGTACTTCTCTTTTACAAGCTCCACGGCCTTTTCGGGCGTTATCTCGACCGCGTAGTCCAGGACGTCCCTCGTCGCACCGTCAATCTTCACTACCGCCTTTCCGCCTTCTCCCTCAAGGTCAAGCTCCAGGAACTTGTGCTCTATGACCCTGCTTTCCGTCACCTTCAGGCCTTTCAGCGGGAAGTTCTCCTCTATGACCCTCTTCGCGTTCTCGAGGGCTTCTTCGGGCGATGGGAGCCTCCTGACCTCCTTGAGCTCGCCGTTTTCGAGGTTTACCTCGACGACCGCTACCCCGTCCTCCAGCCTGACGTCGGCGACCGCGACCTTCTTGCCCTTTTCAAGGCTGAGGACTTCGCCATCGGGGTAAGTCCCCTGGAGGAGCTCCTTTAGGGCCTCATCTGTCATAGTTGTCTCCGCGAGCAGGATTTTTCCGGTGTATGCGTTGAACTTGAACGTGAACGTGAACCGCTTCGTTTTCCCGGTTATCTTTACCTTCCCGTCCTTCTCCGAGAACTCAATTGTCTCTGGCTCTTCTCCAATGCGCTTTTTCACGATTTCCTGCACCTTTTCCCTGAAGAACTCCTCGGGCAGGGGCTCAATCTCGAACTCGACGTCGCCGGTTATCGGGTTTACTCTCGCTTTGCCCTCGTTTTTCCCGACCTGGAGCTCGACTTCGGCTGTCTCTGGGATATACACCTTTTTTCTGTCCTGTATCCTGACCTGGCCCTCGGGGACGCCGAGCTCTCTTGCGAGCCTCTCTTTGAGTATCACAACCGCCTCGCTGGGGCTTATCTTGTTGATGATTTCCCGCTCGGTGGCCTTTATCACGGCGCTGTCGTTGAGGAGGGCCTTCTTGACCTGGGTGGAGAGCTCGCTGGATGACGCCTTTGGAACGATTTCCTCCTTCGAGAACACCACAGCCCTGTCGCGTTCGTTCTTTTCCTCAACGCTCCAGGAGAGGATGTATGCACCCGTGAGGGAAACTTTCATGGACTTTATCTTCATCTCGTCGGGTTTTATCGGGTACCGGCCGCTGGCCTTCTTGGAGATTAACCTCATTACCTCTTCCGGCGAGAAGTCGTGGAGCAGTGGTGCATCAAGCTCGAACTCGTTGAGGGGGCTTTTTTCTTCCTTTTCCTCATCTGTCTTCTCCTCTATCTCAGGGGCCTCAATGCCGTAGTTCAGGAACGTCTGGGCAAGCTTCTCGGCGTCCCACATCACTATCCTTCCGCGGTACTCCCTTGCCACCGTGGTTCTTGCGTCCTTTGTAAAGCCTATCGGGGCGATTAAAATTCCCCTGTCAGCCTTGTACTTGTCAAGAAGGTCGCCAAAGACGCTTATGTCCTTGGACGAGGCGAGCGAGTTAGTGTGGATTTTTATAACGAGCTTTTCCATCCCCGCTATCGGGTCGTCCCTTATTGCAACGATATCTATTCCCCACCGGTTTTGGTCGCTGACGCGCTCGTAGTTCTTAAACCCCATCCTCCCAAGGGCCTCTATGATGTAATCGATGAGCGTCTCGCGGGGGAGCTTTCTCGCAAGCTCAGGTGTCCACTTCATGCCGTCCACCTTCCGAGGGAATGTTTTCACTTCCCCTTAAGAACTTACTTGAGCCCGATTATTCACTGAGAGTGTCCAAATAAGCTTTATTAATGGCCATATTTAACACTTTCCCGGTGATGGAATGTTCAGGCTCACCGATTTCAACTTTCACGGAAAAACCGTGTTTCTGAGGGCTGACCTGAACTCCCCGGTGGAGGACGGGCGGATTACGAGCGACGCGCGCTTCAGGGCAGTTCTGCCGACGGTTAGGCACCTCGTCGAGGACGGGGCAAAGGTGGTCGTCGGCACCCACCAGAGCAGGCCCTACAAGGGCGACTACATAACCACCGAGCAGCACGCTCAGATTCTCGGTGAGCTCCTCGGCCAGGAGGTTGAATACGTCGAGGACATCTTTGGGAAGCTTGCGAGGGACAGAATAAAGTCCCTGGAACCGGGCGAAGTCCTTATGCTCGAAAACCTCCGCTTCTCAGCCGAGGAAGTCTTCTACAAGCCGCTTGAAGAGTGCGAGAAAACGTTTTTCGTGAGGAAGCTCGCCCCGGTAATCGATTACGTTGTCAACGACGCCTTCGCCGCCGCCCACAGGAGCCAGCCCTCGCTCGTGGGGTTCGCGAGACTGAAGCCGATGGTGATGGGCTATTTGATGGAGAACGAGGTCACGGCCCTGAGCAGTGCCTACGAGAGCGACGAGAGGCCGAGGGTCTACGTCCTTGGTGGTTCAAAAGTTGACGACTCGCTGAGGGTCGCCGAGAACGTCTTGAAGAAGGGGAAGACCGACCTCATTCTCACTGGCGGCCTCGTGGGCCAGGTCTTCACGCTCGCCAAGGGCTTCAACCTCGGCGATGCTAACATCGAGTTCATGGAGCGAAAGGGTCTGCTTGACCTCGTGGACTGGGCCGAAAAAATTCTCGACGAGTTCTACCCCTACGTGAGAACCCCTGTGGACTTTGCCGTTGACCGGGACGGGAAGAGGGTGGAGGTTGACCTCCTCAGCGATGAGAAGTGGCTCTTTGACCGCTACCCAATTCTCGACATCGGCTCCAGGACGGTGGAGAAGTACCGTGAAATCCTTCTGGGGGCGAAAATTATAGTCGCCAACGGGCCGATGGGCGTCTTCGAGCGCGAAGAGTTTGCCGTAGGAACTGTCGGCGTTTTCAGGGCGATAGGTGAGAGCCCGGCCTTCAGCGTCGTGGGAGGGGGCCACTCGATAGCGAGCATCTACCGCTACGGTATAACGGGCATAAGCCACGTATCCACCGGCGGCGGTGCGATGCTGAGCTTCTTCGCGGGCGAGAAGCTCCCTGTTCTTGAGGCGTTCAGAATAAGCTATGAGACCTTCAAAGATAGAGTAAAAGAAGAGAAAGCTCCATGATGCCTTTCTCGCGGGATTTTCTGATTTTTTCGCTTCTCTGTCCTTTATCCAATCGTGGCCCTCTCGAACTCGACCATCGCCAGCCCGACGAGTATGGCAGCCAAAACGGCAAGCACGCCGATATCAATGCCGAGCGAGAACCTTGCCACGCTCGCCCCCACGAGGAAGTGCCTCGCCCCGTCCACCGCGTATGTGAGCGGGTTCACGTAGGCGAGCGCCTTCATCCACCCCGGCATTGTCTCTATTGGATAGATTGCGCCGCTCAGGAAGGTCAGCGGGAGCATTAGAACCATCATTATCATCTGGAAGCCCTCCATGCTCTCCATCCTCAGGGCGAGGCTGACGCCGAAGCCGGAGAATGCCATAGCTAAAAGGAAGCCAACTCCGAGGGCGGGAATGAAGCCGCTGGGTTTTAAGTTCTCCGCGAGGAGGAAGGTTAGCGCGAGGATTATGGCGCCCTGCGTGAGCGTGACGAGTGAGTCCCCGATTATGCGCCCCAAGATGGTCTCCTTCCTCGACGCCGGTGCTACAAGAACCTCCTTGAGGAAGCCGAACTGCTTGTCCCAGATGACGCTTACTCCCGCAACGAAGCTCTGGTTGAAGACGGTCATAGCGAAGATACCCGGGGCCAGGAACGTGAGGTAGTCAACGCCCCCGAAGACCGTCCTCGCCATGGGGTTGTCGAAGACCTTGCTCCAGCCCATTCCGAAGAAGACGAGCCAGAGGAGAGGGTTGATTATCATGCCCGCGACCCTCGACTTCGCCCTCGCGAACCTCTTCAGCTGCCTGTATGCCATAGTGGTAAGCGCCTCCATGCCGTCACCTCCTCATCCTCATTCTCACGAAGGCAGCCATCGGGTTCTCAGCGCCCTCGTCCCTTATCTCTCTCCCCGTCAGGTGGAGGAAGACGTCATTGAGCGTCGGCCTGTGGTATGTCACTTCAAGGATTTTGATGCCCTTCTCAGCGACCAGCTCGAAGAGCCTTGGGAGGGCCTCCGCGGCGTTCTCGACTTCGAGAGCCACTCGACCGTCCGCGAGAACCCTGCACCCCCTTATGAACTCGGCCTTGATGCACCTCAGCTCCTTGGGCGCTTCGAGCTTGAGGTAAATCACATCGTTGCCCACGAGCTTCTTCAGCTCCTCCGCGGTACCCTCAGCGATTATCTTCCCGTGGTCTATTATCGCTATTCTGTCGGCCAGCTGTTCCGCCTCGTCCATGTAGTGCGTCGTGAGGAAGATGGTCATGTTGTGCTCCTCCTTCATCGCCTTTATGTAGTCCCAGATGTGGGCCCTCGTCTGCGGGTCGAGGCCTATCGTCGGCTCGTCGAGGAAAAGAACCTCCGGCTCGTGGAGGAGGGAGCGCGCTATCTCAAGCCTCCTCTGCATACCGCCCGAGAACGTTTTGACGGGCTTATCTTTGAACTCCCATAACTCAACGAACTTGAGGAGGTGCTCTATCTTCTCTTTCAGCTCGCTCCCCTTCAGCCCGTATATCCTCCCGTGGATGAGCATGTTCTCGTAGGCGGTCAGCTCCCTGTCGAGGCTCGGGTCCTGAAACACGATGCCTATCCGCTTCCTCACTTCCACCGGCTCCTCGACGATGTCGTGGCCCGCAACTACCGCCCTGCCTGAGGTCGGCCTCAGCAGAGTGGTGAGCATGTGAACCGTGGTGGTCTTTCCGGCTCCGTTCGGCCCGAGGAAGGCGAATATCTCGCCCCGCTTCACCTTGAATGATACTCCCTTGACTGCCTCAAAGTCCCCATACCTCTTCACGAGGTTCTCAACGAGGATTGCCTCACTCATTTCCATCCCCTCTGGGTATTTCGCCGAGGAGAATCAGCCTGACCCTCTTCGTGAACTCGGAGAACTCCCTTGCAAGTGCGGTTTTCTGCTCGTCGCTCAGCCTGTCAAGCGAGAGGAAGACCTCCTTAAGAAGTGCCGCGAGCTCCTTTCCACCGAGCCTCGCGAACTCCCTGAAGAGGGCCGCCATGCGGAGTACCTCTTCCAGCTCCTCCGCGTGTTCTTCAAGGTACTGTTTGCCCCTCTCCGTCGCCCGGTAAAGGCGTTTGTCCCTCTTTCCTTCGCCGACGGTCTCTATCAAACCACTGCGCTTTAGAGATGAGAGTATCGGGTAAATCGTTCCGGGGCTGGGGTGGGGTATGCCGTAAGAGCGCTCCAGCTCGGCCATTATGCCGTAGCCGTGCATCGGCTTCTCCGACAGTATCTTGAGGACGAGGAGTTTGAGGTGTCCCTTATACTTCGGCCTCTCCAAATTCACCACCAATATATCGAGCGATATATCAGCTTAAAAGGGTTGCGGTGGGAAGGCTTAATTACTCTGCCCGAGAAAGGGAACTGGGTGGTAAGATGAGGGTGGTTCTAAAGCCCCTCTTCGAGGCCGAGCTTCCTCCTGACTTCAGCGAGGTCATAAAAAACAAGCTCATGGGAAAGGAAGTCCGCACGGGCGAGGAAATAGGTATTGAGATACTTGGAAAACCGCTACGCTTCAAGGTCGTTCTGGCCGAGCCGTCACCGCTGGAAGTTGGGAAGGAAACGAGAGTAGAGTTCTCTCACGGTGAGATTGAGGTTCTCGATTTTGAGTTTGATGAGCCGGTGAAAGAAGTACTCCCCTTCGAGAAGGGGTTCGTCGTCGTGCTCAACAACAAGGTTCTGATTCTGAACCACGACGGGCAAAAGGTTTATAGCGATGAGTTCGAGGAGCTTAACGAAGTTAGGGCTTCCAAAGGGGCAGTGGTGATAGTCCATGACAAAAACAAGCTCAGGCTCGTTAAGCCTTGAGGGCTTCACTTTCAAGGAGAGCTTGGAGGAAAAGAGGAAGAGGGCAGAGAAAATAGTTGAAATCCTCATGAAGACCCACCCGAGGGAAAAGCTCCTCATAGGTGACCCCTACAGGACGCTGATCCACTGCATAATATCCCAGAGGATGCGCGACGAGGTGACATACAAGGTCTGGGAAAAGCTCTTTGAGAAGTACAGGGGCATCGAGACGATAGCCAGCACGCCGGTTGAAGAGATGCAGGCATTCCTCCGGGAGAACGGCGTCGGCCTCTGGAAGACGAAGGGCGAGTGGATTGTCAAGGCCTCCCGGATAATCCTTGAGAAGTATGGCGGAAAGGTTCCGGACGAGGTAAACGAGCTGATGAAGCTCCCCGGCATCGGGAGGAAGTGTGCCAACATTGTCTTGGCTTACGGTTTCGGCAGGCAGGCTATTCCAGTAGATACTCACGTGAACAGGATAAGCAAGCGCCTCGGCCTCGCTCCGCCGAGGGTTCCCCCGGAGAAAGTCGAGGAGTACCTGATGGAGCTGATTCCGAAGGACAGGTGGATTTACGTTAACCACGCGATGGTCGACCACGGAAGAACAATATGCAAACCTATAAGACCTAAATGTAACGAGTGCCCGCTGGGGGAGCTCTGCCCCTATGCGAAGGGGCTGGTGACAGATGAGGATATAAAGGGGAAGGCTTAGGGCTCGCACTCGTAGGGGCAGTCCTCAAACCCATACAGGCGGTAAACGGCAGGTATCTCTATTCTGAGCTTTCTTTTCTTCGACCTGAAGGGGTCAGTCCTCACGAGGTACTCAACTTCTATTCTAAACCTCACCTTTGCCTCGATAGTGGCTCCGTCATTTTTCCTATCGATGTCGAGTGGGATAATGGGCGTTAGCTCGAGGGGCTCTCCCCACGCTGGTCTCAGGGCCTTGGCCCGGATTGCCTGCCATACTTCGAGGCCCGGCACGCGAGCTTCAGTGACCTCAAAATTGCCGTCCGGAGTTTTGAAGTACATGACTCCTTCCTGGTTGGGAAATATCGGGTCAACGGAAACCTCACTCAGGTTCTCCACCACGAAGAGGACTTCCCTTATTGCGACCGAATCGTTAACCGGTCGAAGGTACAGACGAAAGCGGCCTGTTATCATGAAATAGTTGCACCCAACGTTTCTCATGCCCTCCGGGGAGTAGGACATCCTTATGAAAACGTCGCTCTGGTTTTTGAAAGAGTAGACGCCGAGGAGCTTCCAGTGTCCCATAATGCAGGAGAGGTCGCTTGCGTTGACATCGAAAGTCCAGGGGCCTAACGTGCTTTCATTTGTCTGTCCCGGGAAGGAGACAGTCCTCTCATGGAGCCAAGATGCCGAATAGGCAAGAAGCACCGCGATTAGTATCCCGTACAGGAATGCTTTATCTCTCCGAGTTGGCATCAAACTAAGAACATTCAAAAGGATAAAAAGTTTTCGAGCGGCAGGAGTCAGTTCTCCTCTTCCTCAACTTCTTCCCCGGCGAGCTTCCTGAGCTTGTCAAGGTCGGGACTTACCGCTATGAGCACGTCGCCCTCCTCTATGACGTCGTCCTTGCCCGGGTTGTAGATGTACCTGCTCCCGCGCTTTATGGCAAGGATGCGCGTCCCTATCTTGCTCGGGAGCTTGAGCTGCTTGAGGCTCTTTCCGATGAGGACTGAGCCCGGCCGGACGGTTACCCTGCCGAGTTCTTCCTCGGTGTCCTCCATAATCTTCTGGATTATCGGGTGGGGTTCGATATCGCGGAGGATTATGTCTGCTATGGCGTAGGCCGCATCGCTGATGCGCTCGTTGATGTCGGCCAGGTCTATTATGCTGAGAAGACTCTCGGGGTCCTCCTCGGTCTTCGCCGCGCGGAGGGCGAGCTTCTTGACCTTAAGGGTCAAATCGTCCATCTTCTCTTCAAGGAGGTATACCTCCTCCGCTATGTCCTCGCTGTTGTAGAGAACCGATGAAAACGCGAGGTCTACCATGAGCGCCGATACGTCCTTCATCTCGATCAGGCAGTTCCTGATTTCGTCGAGCTCACTCATTCCGCATCACCTTGAGGATTCCACGCGCTATCTCCTTCAGGTAGTCGAGGGCCGTCCTCGTGCCCCTGCCGATGATTATGTCTCCGGGCATGATTTTGGTGTCCTCGTCAGGGTCGAATATCCAGCGCTTGCCCCTCCTTATGGCCGACACCCAGACGCCGGTGTTCGTGGCCAGGTCGAGCTCTTCGAGGGTCTTGCCGACGAGGATTGAGTCAGGGGACACTTCAACCTTGCCTATTGTCTCCTCGCTCTCAAGGATGACGTCCCTTACCACTGGGTGGAGCTTCTCCTCAAGAACCATCTTGGCGAGGTCTGCCGCGGCGTTGGATATCTCGTCTATTGCCCTCCCCATCTGCAGAATAGCCGTTATCTGCTCGGCCTCTTTTGGACTTCTTGCCGCGAGGACTGCCTTGACCATCAGGTGGTAGTTGAGCAGGTCGAGGTATTCCTCAAGCTCAAGGACCTCCTCAGCTATCTCCTTTTCCTGGAACAGGAGGGAGGAATACGCGAGGTCAACCATGAGCTCCGCGGTGTTTTTCATCTCTATGAAGATGTCCTTAACGTTATTCGGAACGTCTATCTCGTCCCATTCTTCCACTCCTCTCTCACCGAAGGGGGAAGGGGGAAAACTCTTATTTAGTTTTCGCAAAAGAAAAAGGTTTAATACCAAAGACGCCAACGCCTTGGGGGGTGAAATGATGGAGAGTGATACCAGTGATCGGCAGGGAAGTCGGAAGAGAGCTGGGAAAGAAAGTCAGAGAAGCCTATCGGGTTACGCTACCGTCTCTGCTAACCTCTGAGGTGTTTGGGCTTTTCGGGGGCACTTTTCTGGGTAAGTACTTTGAGTCGATAAGAACCCAGCTCCCCGGTCTCCTTGTGGTTCTGCCGGGCATAATGGGGCTCCGCGGGAACGTTTTCGGGTCAATGGCGTCCCGCTTCTCCACGATGCTCTACCTCGGTGAGCTCAGCCCGTCGGTCAGGGACAGGAAAGTCCTCAAGGAGATAGTCCTAAGGATGCTCCTCTCCCTAATCCCTGTCTTTCTGCTCTGGGCGGTCGGTGTGCTGACCGGCATCAAGAAGAACGCCTTCGAAGTCCTGTTAATCGTGATAACCTCCACGATACTCGTCTCGTTTATCCTCGGGTACTTCACTTCCGCGGTTACAATCCTCTCCTTCCGCAGGGGCATCGACCCGGACAGCGTTGCGGCCCCGCTCGTGGCCTCGATGGGGGACTTCCTCACAGTTCCGTCGCTGGTTCTCTTCATCCTCCTCATCGAGCGCTCGCCCGAGGGGTTCAGGGCCTTCAACTACGCCACGATTGCGCTCTTCCTGTTCGTGACTGCCCTCAGCAGGGTGCGGCTCAAAGAGCTCGCCGAGCTCAAACAGGTGTTCGTAACGGTGACTGCTTTAGCGCTCCTCTCAACGGTATCCGGCTCGCTCCTCGCCAGGTTCAGCGGGATAATCCAGGCCTCGGTCATACTGGGCTTCATCTACCCCGCTATCTTAAGCTCGTTCGGAAACTACGGTTCAATAGTGGCGGCAAAAACCTCAACGAAGCTCCACCTCGGTGAGATTGAGGGCTTTATCTGCCCCAAGGCGTTCACCGATATCCTGGCCCTCTTCACCACGACCCCCGTTGTCGGTGCCGTGAAGCTCTTACTGGGCATCGCGCTTGTGAGCCTGACAACAGGTATGGGGGTTCCCGGCTCCGTGTGGGTAATAGCCCTCACTTACCCGTTCATGGCGCTCTTCATAATGCTCTACTCGTACTCCCTCTCCTACCTGCTGTTCCGCCATAACATTGACCCCGACAGCGTGGCGATTCCTCTCATCTCGAACAACAGCGACATATTTGGAACCCTCTACGTCGTATTAATGGCCAAGCTGATGGTGGGAGCATGATAGGGCTTTCCATGACATCTTACAATGGGAGAACGCCTGGGGACTTCGAAAGGTGGCTTGGGAAAGTTGAAAGCCTCGGCTTTGACTTCGTGGAGCTCGTGAGCGAGTGGCCGAACTTCCTGACGAGGGAAAACTGGAAACCCTACGCTGATGTTCTGGCGAGTTTTAAGCTCGAAGTCACAATCCACGCTCCCTTCAGCGACGTGAACATCGGCTCTCTAAACGAGAGAATCAGGGGGGCTTCCCTTGAAGTCCTGAGGGAGGCTCTGGAGGTTGCATCTCACTTGAATGCCCTCGTTGTAACCGTTCACCCCGGCCACTGCTCCCCCGCGAGCAGGAGATTCCACGACGACTACAACCGGGTTCACAAGGCCTCTCTACGGGAACTGGAGCGCTGTTCTGAGGAGTTTGGAATTAAGGTAGGCGTCGAGAACATGCCAAGGTTTCCAATCCTTGACGCCCAGACACCGGAGAGGCTGAGCGAGTTGCTCGAAGGAACCCGGCTGGGAGTTACCCTCGATGTCGGCCACCTCAACACGGTCGGCTTCCCGTTTGAGCGGTTCTTTGAGTTGCTGGGCAAAAGGATAGTCCACGCCCACCTGCACGACAACAACGGCGGGAGGGACGAACACCTCCCTCTGGGTGCCGGCACGGTTCCCTGGCGGGAAGTTCTTTCCCGTATCGGGGACGTTACGATGGCCCTTGAGGTATCGAGCCTTGACGATGCGCGCGCTAGTCTGGCCTTTCTCAGGGACATTGGTGAACTTTGAAGTCCATTAAAGCTCGTTTTTACAAAACGCAACCCTTTTATACATCTCAGGGAAACTTTAACTGAAATTAAGATTTCTGGAGGGACAGCGATGGTGGAAAAAATAGTTGAAGAACTCAGGCCGTTTTTCGACCCGAAGGCTGTTGCTATCATCGGTGCAACGAACAAGAAGGGAAAGGTCGGCAACGTCATTTTTGAGAACTTCAAAACGAACAAGGAGCGCGGGATTTTCAAGGGCAATATCTACCCGGTGAACCCCAAGCTCGACGAGATTGACGGCTACAAGGTCTATCACAGCGTCGAGGAGCTCCCGGACGACACCGAGCTGGCGGTCATATCTATCCCAGCCCCCTTCGTGCCGGACACGATGAGGCAGATAGCGAAGAAGGGCATCAAGGCGGTTATCATCATTACGGGCGGTTTTGGTGAGCTCGGTGAGGAAGGCAAGAAGATGGAGCGCGAAATCCTTGAGATAGCCAGGGAGAACGGAATAAGGGTCATCGGCCCGAACTGTGTCGGTGTTTACGTCCCCGACACCGGTGTTGACACGGTCTTCCTGCCAGAGGAGAAAATGGACAGGCCGAAGAGCGGGCCCATAGCGTTCGTCAGCCAGAGCGGTGCCTTTGCCGCTGCGATGCTCGACTGGGCGGCCGGCGCTGGCATAGGAATAGGAAAGATGGTCAGCTACGGCAACAAGCTCGACGTTGACGATGCAGACCTTATGGAGTACTTCATCCACGATGAGGGCATAAACGTCGTCACCTTCTACATTGAGGGTGTGAAGGACGGAAGGAAGTTCATGGAGGCCGCGAAGAAGATAACCAAGGTCAAGCCGGTCATAGCCCTCAAGAGCGGAAGGAGCGAGTACGGAGCAAAGGCGGCATCCTCTCACACCGGTTCTCTTGCCGGTGCCGATACAATCTACGACGCCGTCTTCAAGCAGACCGGAATCATACGTGCCGAGGACTTCGAGCACATGTTCGACCTCGCCAAGGCCTTCGCCGCCCTCAAGGACAAGCTCCCGAAGGGCGACAGAATAGGAATAATCACCGACGGCGGTGGTGCTGGAGTTATGGCTAGTGATGCCGTCGCAAGGTTCGGCCTCAAGATGGCCGACCTCAGCGAGGAGACCCTCAGGTACCTGAAGGAGAACTTCCCGCCGCACGCCGTGGCAGGAAACCCGACCGACGTCGTAGGCGACACCGACGCCGAGAGGTACAGGATAGCCATTGAGGGCTTCGTGAACGACCCGAACGTCGACGCGATAGTCGTCATAGTCCTCTTCCAGGTTCCGCTCCTTGAGGAGGAGAAGATAATCGAAATCCTTGCAGAGTACCAGAAGAAGAGCGACAAGCCTATTGTTGCCGTTGCAATGGGCGGTGAGAAGACCGAGCGCTACGCCAGAATGCTCGAAGAGAGGGGCGTTCCCGTTTATCCGACCCCTGAGAGGGGAGTCAGGGCCATGGCAGGCCTTGTTAAGTACGCTGAATATCTGAGAAAGGGGGCGTGACCCCCTTAATTTTTCGGGTGGTGGTACCATGAAGGAGGAAGCCCTTAAAGTTATCGAGTCCGTCCTGTCCCAGGGCAGGACGGCTATGGTTGAGTACGAGGCAAAGCAGGTTCTTAAAGCCTACGGCCTCCCCGTCCCGGAGGAAAAGCTCGCCAGGACCCTTGACGAGGCACTCAAGTATGCTGAGGAAATCGGCTACCCCGTTGCCCTGAAGCTGATGTCGCCCCAGATTCTCCACAAGAGCGACGCCAGGGTTGTTCTTCTCAACATAAAGAGCCCGGAGGAGCTCAAGCAGAAGTGGGAGGAGATACACGAGAACGCGCGCAGGTACCGCCCGGACGCGGAAATCCTCGGTGTTCTCGTTGCCCCGATGCTGAAGCCAGGCAGGGAGATTATCATCGGTGTTACCGAAGACCCGCAGTTCGGCCACGCTATAATGTTCGGTCTCGGAGGAATCTTCGTCGAAGTCCTCAAGGACGTCACCTTCCGCATAATCCCGATAACCGAGCGCGACGCCAGGAAGATGGTTCGGGAGATAAAGGGCTACCCGATTCTGGCCGGCGCCCGCGGTGAAGAACCAGCGGACATAGACGCAATAGTCAGCATGCTCCTCAAGGTCAGCGAGCTTGTTGACGACCTCAGGGACTACATCAAGGAGATGGACCTCAACCCGGTCTTCGTCTACGAGAAGGGCAAGGGCGCCGTTGTCGTCGACGCCAGGATAATCCTCAAGGAGCCGAAGAAGGAAAACTGAAGCAGTTCCTCGGAACTGACTGCTAATCGGCGCCTTTTGTTTTTCACTGTTTTCTGCAATTTTAGTGCTCTTGTGGCAATGACCTTTTGTGACCAATTCTTTGTCTCCACTAGCCGTTGGGCCCGATAAAGCTACCCTCCAACCCTGTCCGCCCTATAATCGTACGGGATTATGGCATTAACATCTCTGCCGTTACTGTAGCCCCCTATTATGTACACCCACCTTCCGTTCCAAACGGCCGGGGCCTGAGCAACGCCGAATGGGAGCTCACTCTTCATTTTCTCCACTAAACCCTTCTCTGGAACGAATTTGAAAATTTCCCTGCTGAAGTCGTCCCACGTGAGGAAGCCGCCGAATATGAAAATGCCCTCCTCCGTGGCCACGGCACTGCGGGCGTAGTACTCCGTGGGCAAAGTTGCGTTGGACCACCTGAACGAGAGTGAACTGGGGTCAAACACTGCAATTTTATCCCTGAAGACCAGATAGCCGAGGCCCTTATACCACACCGCCGAGTAGAGACATGTCCCGGGGTTGCCGAATCCCTCCGGATACGTGACGTTTAACTTTTCAAACCTCCCCGTTTCCGGCTCAAACCTGTAAACGAACTTTTCCTCCGACCTGTCAGGTTGTATGAAGAGATAACCATATCTCCCGTCCCACAGGGCCGCTTTGCCAGAATTTGGGTAAGGTATTGAAGCGTTCAAAAGCCTGAGCTGATTCGTGTCCGGACTGTATGAATACACATCGGGCGTTTGATACGCGGTTCCTTCATTTTCAGTCCCTCCGAAAATCAGGATTTCCTTTCCAGTCCAAACGGCAGTATCGCCGGGAATTGGCCTATCCCCGATTGGGATTCTCAAAGCGACCTCTTTCTTATCCCCTGAGATTCTGTAAATCCGGAACTCATGGGCATCTTCTTCCTCCACGAAAAGAACTGCCCCAACGATAATTTCTTTCCCAGTCCACACTGCAAAGCGCACGTTGAGAGAAACGCTGTCATCTATTTTTTGGGCTTCTTTGAGAGTGCCATTCTCCGAAAACCCGATAACCGCGATGCCAACCAGAATGACGGCCAGAACTGGAAGAACTAGGAGAGACTTCTTCATTCTTCGTCCTCCTGGCTACCGCTGTTTGTTATCTATTGGACAATTTACCCTTATAAACATGTCCCTATTGAAAGGAGGAATTTTCTGATGCCTTCTCGACACCTGCAAAGGCTCGAAAATTCAAAACGTCGGTTTGTTGGTGTGGTTTAAGGTTGTGCTCCGGGGCATTGCAAGGCGTTTAATCAACGTCTTCGGTCTCTTCTTCGCCCGCAACTTCCTTGATGTACCCCATGATGTCGTGCAGTATGAAGAAGCTCACTGCGGCATCGACGGCAGAGAATACGTTGCCTGCCATCAGGAACAGCAATGCAAAGAAGAACTCCGCCGCGGCGTAGATGAGGGCGACCTTTATCGCGGTTCTGTTCTCGAGCCCAACGCCGTAGGCGAGCAGAAGGCTCAGGAGGGCGAATGTCAGGTAAACGGGCGAGCTCAGGGCGTAGGCGTAGTACAGGAGCATTATTCCGTTGACCGAAAGAAGGAGAGTGGCGAGGGCAAGTCTCTTCATGTTATCCCCAGGTAGCCCTCAAAGGCCTCGACGTATTTAAACCCATCGTCTGGGAATATGAGGACGTAGGTCTTCTCGCCGAGCTCTTCCGCGAGCTTCTCGTACGCCCTGAACACTGCCCCCGAGCTGAGGCCTATGAGAAGGCCGTCCCTTCTGGCGACGCGGATTGCCCCCTCTATGGCCTCGTTCCTCGTTATTTCCACCACGCGGTCTATCTCTGTCTGGAAGTACCACTTGGGCTTCGTTTCCAGCCTCTTGATTCCCGGTATCTTCTCTCCCTTCGCTGGGACAACGCCGATGACCTCCGTGTCGTAGCGCTCCTTCAGGTAGCTCGCTATGCCCGCTATGTGGCCCGAAGTCCCTATGCCCGCTATCAGCACGTCCGGCTTCTTGCCTATGCTCCTCAGCTGTTCCTCGATTTCTCTGGCCGTGGAGCGGTAGTGCGCCTCAAAGTTATCGTCGTTTTCGTACTGGTTGAGGTTCACCGCACCGGCTTTTCTGGCCTCCTCCTGCACAAAGCGCACCATGGTCTGGTCTATCGTCTCGAAGTCCGTCCTGACGACCTCTGCACCGAGAACCTTTAAGAGAACCTGCGTGGCCTTGGGAGTCGGCTTCGGCAGGTATGCTCTGAACCTGACGCCAAAAACGTTGCTCAGGGCCGCCATGGCGATTCCGACGTTGCCGGAGGTCGCCTCAAAAAGGGCGGTGCCGTTGACCTCCCCGCGCTCCCTGGCCTTTGTAAGCATGTTAAAAACGGTTCTGTCCTTTATGCTCCTGCTGAACGGGTTAAAGAACTCTAACTTGGCAAAAGACATCCCCCCGCTCGGCCGAGAGCCTGACCAGGGGGGTCGGCTTGTACTTCTCGAACAGTTCGAGAGTGCCCTTAAACACGTTCATTGCCGTCACCGGAAAGGAATCCGGAGAAGGCCTTAAAAACTTTCCTAGAGCGTACAGTTGGGAACAAAATTGGGTAATCAAAGAACGCCTTCCCTAATCAGCGCTTCCTTTATCTTCTCGAACTCGCCGAGGGAGCCTCTGACTATCGGGTACTTCGGCACGAAGGGGCACGGCTCCTCAGGCTCGATGCTTATCTCGAAAGTTCCTATCTCCTTCGCTATTCTCACTATCTCTTCCTTGTCGAGGCCTATCAGCGGCCGCAGAATCGGTAAATCGCTGGCGGTGCTTATCACGAGAAGGTTGTCGAGGGTCTGGCTTGCAACCTGGCCGAGGCTGTCGCCCGTGATTAATGCCCTCGCCCCGATTTCGTGTCCTATCCTGCAGGCCTTCCTTATCATCGTCCACTTGCAGAAGAGGCACGTCCACTTCCCTTTTCCTATCTCCGCCAGTTTCGAGAAGACTGGGGCCTGCTCCTCATAGGCATCAACGATTACAGGCTCGTTCAGCTTTCCGTACTTGTTAAGGACTTCGTAGAGCTCCCGGACTTTGGACTCCTTTTTGTCGCTCTGCCTGAAGTGCACGGGGGTCACTTCAACGCCCTTCGTGAGCATCAAATAAATCGCGACCGGTGAGTCTATGCCTGAGCTGAGCAGTGCAACGGCTTTCATGGTTGGAAGAAGGAAAGGGCCGTATATGAAGCTTTCCTCAACTTAGAGTTTGAAACCGTTCTGGTTACCCGCTACTTTTGGACATGCGAGACCATCGTAGCGGATAACCTTCCCCACTCCCATCTTCATTGTGGGACTTTCGGGGGGAACGGGGACTCCCCACATCTTCGGGAGTTTCAGCAGTCTCCATTCGGGCTTACAAAACTCCCACATACCGGAGACTACCACATCACTGAAAACTACCCCACAAGGCTATAATAAAAATTACGGAAAACAAAAGCCAGCAAATGTCCCGCTTGTTGTTATCTATGGAACAGCCCTGAGCTGGAGCAGGCCGATGTAGACGAACCACGCCAGTATCGTTGCCGCACCGATGAGCTCCGGAATCGCGATCCCTTTAAACACCTTGGCTTTAACGAGGTAGACCATCAGGACAAATGTCACGACTGCCAAGGCGCTCCAGATGTAGCCGGCGGAAACTCCTCTTCTGGCGAGCTTTATTCCGACGAGCGCTATATCGGCTAAAGCGAGGACGTAAAACAGAATTGCTGAAGGGCTGTGATAGGGGAGCTCCTCCGGAAACACTCCAACGAGGAAGAGGAAGACCGTTGCGAGGGGCATGAGATAGGAAAGCCCGTTCTTGACTGCGACTACAGAAGGAATCATTACAATTGCCGCGAAAACCATCAAGAAACCGTTGAAGAGCCAGCGGTTGGGGTTGTGGAGCGAACCCATGTCGCTCAGGGCGTTGTCTGTGAAGGAAAACCATGGGTTGGCGTGGACGACTATGCTCAGGCCTATTATGAAAATAACTGGTAGGGAAAGGGCGACGTAGGCCCCAAGGCGCCCGAATTCCATGCCACCACCTCAGCACTCCCTCTTCTTCGGCTCTTCTCCAAAGACTGCCCTGTAGAGCTTCTTGAACTCCTCCCATGAGCCCCTTATCACAGGGTGCTTCGGGATGAATGGAATCTCGTCCTCTGGGAGGGTGGAGAGCTCGAAGGTGCCTATCCTCTTGGCTATGCCCACTATTTCCTCCTTGTCGAGGCCTATGAGCGGTCTGTAAATCGGCAGGTCGCTCGCCTGGCTGACGATGTACATGTTTTCAAGGGTCTGTGAAGCTACCTGGCCGAGGGAGTCGCCCATGACGATGCCCTTCGCCCCGAACTCTTTAGCTAACTTGTCGGCGTGCTTTACCATCATGAACTTGCAGAATACGCAGGTGTATTTCTCCTTCTTCATCTCGCGGAGCTTTTCAAGGATTTTCTCCCTCTCCTTCGGCTTGACGACTATCAGCTCGGCCTTCCCGCCGTAGTGGTACTTCTTCAGCTGGTTCCAGATTTTGCGCACCTTTTCAAGGGTCTTCTCGCCCATGTAGATGTGGACGGGAACTACCTCCACACCGCGCTTCATCATTAGGAAAGCGGCCACGGGTGAGTCTATGCCCCCACTGAGGAGCGCAACAACTTTGCCCTGAGTGCCAATGGGGAGCCCTCCCCAGGCGCGGATTTTGTCAACGAAAATGTAGGCTTTCCCTTCCATCAGCTCGACGCCGACCTCGATGTCGTAGTCCTGCAGGTGAACTTCGCTCTCCTCGTTCTCAAGGATGTACTCCCCGACCTTCGCCTGGAGCTCCGGACTCTTCAGGGGGAACTCCTTGGTGATTCTCCTCGCGGTGACGCGGAACTTCGGCTTTTCAAGGCCGAGTTCCCTCTTTTTTCTCCTGAAGAGCTTGAGGGCAGTCTTGTTGATTTTTTCGAGGTCGGCATCAACTTCCATCGCCGGTGAGAGCGAGACTATTCCAAAGACGCGCGTGAGGACTTCAACGGCCTCCTTGGCCCTGTTCGTCCTTACGAGGACTCTGCCGTGCTTTGCCTCGACCTTCTTGAACTCAATTCCCTCGCTAACGAGGGCCTCGCGGATGTTGTTCATGAGGATGTTCTCAAACCATCTCCTCGTCTGCCTGGACTTAGTTCCTATCTCGCCGTATCTTACGATGACAACGTTCATTCAATCACCCCACCGCTGGGAACTTAACAACAATCTCAATGTACTTCTGGATGACCGTGTAGAGGATGAGGGACATTATGTAGGACGACAGCAGGATTAACTCGTTCATTTCAAAGATGTGCCTCGCCAGCTCTTTGGCCCTCGGGGTCGCGTCCATGATGGTCCTCATGTACCTGACCTTCCAGCGCTGGTTAATCACGATGAACCCCACGAGGAAGATAACCCCTAACAGGCCCCACATTTTCCCGAAGGCCAGCATGAGGAACAGCGTTGACGTCATCACGAGCCAGCCGCCGATGAGACCGAGCAGGATTACAAACTCTATCATACCTATCGTCCCTGGTTCAGACAAAGGGAATAAAAAAGTTTAGATGGATAACTGAATTTGGATTAAATAAACTTGGTGACGTCCTCGACGCCCTTCTTCCTTTTCGATGGCCTGGGCTCGTCCCTGGGGTAGCCCACCGGAATGACCCCAACGAGGTAGTGGTTCTTGTCGAGGCCCGCAAGCTCACGCACCTTCTCCTCTATGCCCCTGAGGTTCGTGACGCCTATGTAGACCGTCCCAAGGCCGAGCTCAACTGCCTTGAGCATGAGGTTCTGAATGGCAATCGCGGCGCTCTCGACGCTCCAGATGAACTCAGGCTCGTCGTACTCCGCCCCCTTGAGGAAGCGGATGCGTTTGTCAATGAAAACGGCTATGTAAACCGGTGCCTTGTACATACCCATCTCGTAGATGCGCTTCTTGAGCTTCTCTATCTTGTCTTCCGGAAGGTTCACGGCGCGGTAGTACTGAACCATGCCCTCTCCTATCAGGTCGTATATCTTTTCCCTCGCGTCTTCGCTCACGAAGACCACGAACTTCCAGTTCTCAAGCCCGCTCGCGGTCGGGGCCCTTATAGCGGCCTCGATGAGCTTTTTAATGTCTTCCTCCGGTACGGGCTTCTCCAAAAAGTAGCGTACGGAACTCCTCTTCATGATGGCATCATCAAGCTCCATGTTTTCACCCCTTAATCTCTTCACATGGGTTATTTGTTAATCCTTTCCCAAACCAAAGGTTTAATAGAACCCTCCGAGAAACCTCTAAGGGTGAAACCATGTACGGATGGAGAGGAAGGCTCGGCCTTATAGTTCCCTCCTCAAACACGACGATGGAGATGGAGCTTCACGATTACCTGCCCGAGGGCGTTTCGCTCCACACAACGAGGATTCCGCTGAAGAACGTCACGGAAGAGGAGCTCGTAAAGATGAACACACTGGCCGTTGAGGGGGCCAAGCTCCTCCGCGATGCCGGTGTCGAGCTGATTCTCTACGGGTGCACGAGCGGCTCGCTGATCGGCGGAAAGGACTACGAGAAAAAGCTTGAGATGGAGATAGAGGAGGAAGTGAACGTCCCGGTAATAAGCACCAGCACCGCCGTGATAGAGGCCCTCAAGATGCTCGATGCAAGGGAGATAATAGTCATAACCCCCTACACCGACGAGATTAACGTGAGGGAGAAGGAGTTCCTCGAGGCCAACGACTTCACGGTTCTCGACATCAGGGGCCTCGGCATTGAGGACAACCAGGACATAGGCAAACTTGAGCCATATTCCGCCTACCGCCTCGCCAAGGCGAGCTTCATGGACGAAGCGGAGGCGATTTTCATCAGCTGCACCAACTGGAGGACTTTTGAAATCATCGAGGCCCTCGAAAACGACCTCGGTGTCCCCGTTGTCACGAGCAACCAGGCTTCTCTGTGGCTTGCCCTCCGGGAAATGGACGTTATGGAGCGCATTCCTGGCCTTGGGAGACTCTTCACAGAGTACTGACTCGTTTTTCCCTGCTCTTTGTTTTTGCTCCGGGACGAAACCCTTTTAAGATTTTGACCTTTGTACTCACGGAGGGTGATACATTATGATAGGGCTTCTCGACGAGGCAAGGGAGCTGTCAATCTTCACAGCTTACAACACGAACGTTGACGCGATAGTCTATCTCAACGGCGAGATAGTCCAGAGGCTCATTGACGAGTTCGGGGCTGATGCAGTCAAGAGGAGAATGGAAGAGTACCCGAGGGAGATAAACGAGCCGCTGGACTTCGTCGCGAGGCTCGTTCACGCCCTCAAGACCGGCAAGCCGATGGCCGTCCCGCTTGTGAACGAAGAGCTCCAGGCCTGGTTCGACTCCCACTTCAAGTACGATGTGGAGAGGATGGGCGGCCAGGCGGGAATAATAGCCAACCTCCTTGCCAACCTCGACTTCAGGAAGGTAATCGTTTACACTCCCCACCTAGCTAAGAAGCAGGCCGAGATGTTTGTGAACAAGCCTAATCTGTTCTACCCCGTCGTCGAGGACGGGAAGCTCGTTCTGAAGCACCCCCGCGAGGCCTACCGCGAGAACGACCCGATTAAGGTGAACCGCATCTTCGAGTTCCGCGCCGGGACGACCTTTAAACTGGGCAACGAGACGATTACCGTCCCTTACTCGGGCCGTTTCATCGTATCGGCCCGCTTCGAGAGCATAAGGATTTACACCGAGCCAGAGCTCAAGCCGTTTTTGCCTGAGATTGGCCTGGGGGTTGACGGTGCAATCCTCTCCGGCTACCAGGGCATAAGGCCCCGCTATTCCGACGGAAAGGACGCGAACTACTACTTCCGCGAGGCCAAGAAGGACATAATGCTCCTCAAGCGTGAGAAGGACGTCAAGGTGCACCTTGAGTTCGCTTCAATACAGAACCGCGAGCTCAGAAAGAAGGTCATCTACAACCTCTTCCCGCTCGTGGACAGCGTCGGCATGGACGAGTCCGAGATAGCCTACGTCCTTAACGCCCTCGGCTACTCCAAGCTCGCCGAGAGGATATTCACCTACAACCGCATCGAGGACACCGTCATGGGTGGAAAAATCCTCATAGACGAGATGAACCTTGAAGTGCTTCAAATCCACACGATTTACTACCTCATGTACATCACCCACGCGGACAACCCGCTGAGCGAGGAGGAGCTGAGGCAGAGCCTTGAGCTCGGAACAACCCTGGCCGCTGCGAGGGCATCTCTCGGAGACATTCGCTCGCCGGAGGACTTCAAGGTCGGCCTGAGCGTCCCCTACAACGAGCGCGGCGAGTACGTCAAGCTCCGCTTTGAGGAGGCCAAGAGGCGCCTGAGGACAAGGGAGTACAAGGTCGTGATAATCCCCACGAGGCTCGTCAGCAACCCGGTCTCGACCGTGGGGCTGGGAGATACCATCTCAACGGGAGCGTTCACGAGCTACCTTGCCCTTCTCAGGAGGAAGGGGGCGCTTTGAACACTCGAATCTTTTTTATTTTGACCTGCCAATTGGTACGGTATAGTGTACCAAACATTTTTAAAGATTGGTACGGTATAGTGTACCATGCGGTCTGATGACGTTAAACGCTATATCCGCCTCTTTCATGAAAGAGACCTGCCGGAAGTTTTGAAGCGGGAGCTGGAGGTTTCCTTGAACCCTTGGAAAGCTACTGTAATAATCGGCCCTAGACGCTCGGGGAAAACTTATCTCCTCTATTCGCTGGTCGGCGAAGAGCGGGAACGCTATGTGTACCTAAACTTCGAGAATCCCCTTCTGTTCGGGATAACCGGTAGGGACTTTCCGAAAGTTGTAGATGCTTACTTTGACCTCTATCCAGAGAACGTTGGAAAAGAAGTCTTCTTCCTTCTCGACGAAATTCAGAACGTCCCTGACTGGGAGATAGGCGTGCGGTATCTCCTTGATGAGGGATTCATGGTTGCCGTTACCGGCTCTTCTTCCAAGCTCCTCTCAAGGGAGGTTGCCACCCAGCTAAGGGGGCGTGGAATTTCCTACACTCTCCTTCCGCTCTCGTTCCGGGAGTTCCTCCAGTTTAATGGAGTTGAGCTTAAACGGCACGACGTCTATGGCAGAAAGGTTCACAGGATAAAGGAGCTCTTGGGGGAGTATCTGCGGTACGGCGCCTTTCCTGAGGTAGTTTTGCTCGACGATAAGGTCAGAATCCTTGAAGAGTACTTCTCTGTGATGATAACAAAGGATGTTGTAGAGCGGCACGGAATACGGAACGTGGCCCTAATTGAGGCCCTTGTTAAGCTTCTGCTATCGAACTACGCGAAATACACTTCCTACAGCTCAATCCACCGCTTCCTCCAGTCGGAGTTCGGGACATCTAAAACAACCGCCCTTGAATACCTCAGGGCACTTGAAGACTCTTTCTTTGTCTTCTTCCTTCCGAAGTTTGCCCGTTCCGAAAAGGAATCTATCAGGGCCCCCAAAAAGGTATACCTTATTGACACCGGCTTTGCCCTCTTTTCAAGAAAAGACCCTGCGCGAGATATGGAAAATGCCGTCTTTCTTGAACTTCTTAGAAGAAAGCACTACCAGAACCCGCTCCTCAACATCTGCTACTACGGTGGCTCCGGTGAAAAAGAAGTTGATTTCGTTGTGTCAGAATCAGGGAAAGTCGTGGAGCTTATTCAGGTAACCCTAAGCCTCAGTGATGCCGAAGAAAGAGAGCTATCCGCCCTTACCGAGGCAGGCAGGAACCTCGGCTGTAAGAACCTCACAGTGGTGACTCTCGATGAAGAAGAAACCATTGAAAGGGATAACCTTAGGATAAACGTTGTTCCCCTCTGGAAGTTCCTGCTGGGACTCACTCCACCAGCCCTTCCATGAGCCTTGCCTTCTCCTGCGCCTTCTTGAGGTGTTCGACTGTAACTTTTGTGTAAATCTGCGTCGTTGAGAGGTTTGAGTGTCCCAGCAGCTCCTGAATTGCCCTTATGTCCACCCCGCGCTCGAGCATGTGCGTTGCGAAGCTGTGACGTAGCTTATGCGGTGTGACCTCCACCCCGGCTTTTTCCCCATATTTCCTCAGTAGGTACCAGACGGTCTTTGGTGAGAGCCGGTCTTTGTTCTTTCTCCGCTCCTCGACGAGGAGGTACTCGCTCGAATCGGAGCGCGTTTCGAGGTACGAGCGGATTTCCTTAGCCAGAAACTCGGGAATGGGCACGACTCTGTCCTTTGCTCCCTTTCCACCGCGGACGACGATGATGCCCCTGTCGAGGTCTATATCTCCTTTCTTCAGGTTGCAGAGCTCGCTGACTCGGAGGCCCGCGCCGTAGAGGAGGAGAACGATGAGCCTGTCCCTCTTCCGGGTCGGCGGGATAACGGAGAGCAGTCGCTTGACTTCCTCGCGGGTTAGGGCCTTCGGCAGGCTCCTCGGCACTTTTGGGGGCTTGAGCTTTTCGGCTTCATCGTCGTATCCCTCAAAGCGGAAGTAGGCCCTCAAAGCCTGGACGACGAGGTTCAGGCTCCTGTTTGAGTAGCCCTCGCGCCTCAGCCTTGCCAAGAAGCGGAGGGCGGAGCGCGCGTTGATGGCTCCACCCCACTCCAGGTATCGCCTGACGTAGTAGGAGTACATTCTAATCGTGTTAGGGCTCTTGCCCTCCAGGTCGAGGTATGTCTCGAACTCTTCAAGGACTTCGGTGCTCATCGCTCAGCCCTTAGAGCAGTTCGTCTGGCTTTAATCCGGCGTCTATGATTTCAAAGTCTTCCCCAGATTCGGGTTTTTCACCTTCTTTTTTCTGCTCTCCAGTATTGGTGGGTTTTTCGGCCTTTGACTCTATGTCCTCTTTTATGGCGAGGCTTAGGTAAACGGTCTTCATGAGCTCCTCCACGAGCTCCTGCTCCTCTGCGAAGACGTATCCCTGGCCGACGACCACTTTTCCGGCAAGGCCGAGCTTTTCAACCGCTATTGCGAGAACCCTCTCGTCCGGGACGGGCTCAGCCGGGAACAGGTTGGTCCAGGCGTCCTCGATCTTGACGGGCTTGCTCTTCTTGCCGAGGAGCTCCTTCAGTCCCTCGTTCTCGTTCCTAATCCTGGTGTATTCGGAGTGGAGCTCCTCGTACTTCTTCCTGAGCTCTTCGTGCTCCTTGTAAAGGCTCTCATACTCGTTCGCAAGCTGGTCGTACTTCCCCTTCACGTCAAGGAGCTGTTTTCTGAGCTCCATGTACTCAGGGAGAACCTGCAGGCTCTTCAGTCCTGCCCTGACGAGGGTGTTCTTGAGCTCCTTCCTGACGAGCTCGACATCAACGTGCTCCAGGTCGTGGCCGAGAGGAAGCTTCATCCTCTCGATGTGCCCGACCATTTCGCCGAGCTCGTTGAAGAGCCTCTCTGCCAGCTCCCTTCCAACGCGGTCGGCGTCTGTAGCTATAATGAGTAGGTCTGCACCGGCCGCGGCGCTCTTGGCTATCTCCACGTTGGTTGTCGGAATTATCGCGGAAATCGTTATGTTGTACTCGCTTCCCAAGGCCAAACCTTGGAGGGCTTTGCTTACAACTTCAACGTCGCTCGCTCCTTCCACAAGAATCCTAACGTCAACTATGGCCATTCCCATCACCTCATGGGGTCGTTACCCCTCTGGAAATACGGCAAGGCCTTTAAAAATCCTCTCTAAGCTCGACCTCAAGGCTCGGCCTCTCAAGAATCACCCTGCCGTCCGGCAGGAGTGAGATGCTCAGCGCGTGCACTTCAACACCTGTTTTTCTGGCTTCAGCCAGGAGGCGCGCTATCTCCGGGTCTCCCTTCTCGTAGGGGCTGAACTTCTCAACGCCCGGCATAGCGCCGATGAAGAATATCATTGCCCTCTTTCCGGAGCGGGCCAGTTCGATGAGCTCCCTTATGTGCCTCTGTCCCCTGACGCTCGGGCAGTCTGGATACATTGCGTATTCGCCCTTATCCCCACCGCGCAGGACGGCGCTCTTCATCTCTGCGTAGATTTCACCGCTCGGGCACTCAAGGAGGTAGTCGAGGCGTGAGTTCCCAACGCGGACTTCCTTCCTCTTTATCCTGCAGTCTCTCAGCCAAGGTACAAGGTTCAGCTCAACGGCCCTCTCAAACGCCCTTGCCTGGGTTCGGGTGTCTATTATTGCTCCCTTTCCGTTGAGGTCTTCAAAGGCTACAAGAACGAAATCAGTCTTCCCACCGTCCTTAGGCGTGCAGAAGGCCTTCCTTCCAGGAATCATAAATTCCTCCAGCCGTCCCGTGTTGGTAACTAGCGCCTTTCTAACATCACCGCCCACTTCCACCAGCGCCACGAAGCGGTTGAGCCTCTCTATGAACCTGCAGGGGACTACGTTAAGCTTAAGCAGCTCCATAATGGGAACGGTCCCCTGAAGGCTAAAAACCTTTGGGAGGAGACCTAAAACCTTAAATATTCCAGCCATGAGCATTTAGATGAAAATCTTAACGAAAGAGGTGGTTGTGATGGTGGACTTTGAACTGCTCAAGAAGATTGTTGAGGCCCCTGGTGTTTCCGGCTACGAGTTCCTCGGCGTCAGGGACGTTGTAATCGAGGCTTTCAAGCCCTACGTCGACGAGATTAAGGTTGACAAGCTCGGCAACGTTATAGCACACAAGAAGGGTAAGGGCCCGAAGGTCATGCTCGCGGGGCACATGGACCAGATTGGCCTCATGGTGACCCACATCGAGAAGAACGGCTTCCTCCGCGTTGCGCCCGTTGGAGGTGTTGACCCGAGGACGCTCATCGCCCAGCGCTTCAAGGTCTGGGTCGGCCCGAACGAGTTCATCTACGGTGTCGGTGGAAGCGTCCCGCCACACATCCAGAAGCCAGAGGAGAGGAGCAAGGCTCCAACCTGGGAGCAGGTATTCATAGACATAGGCGCCGAGAGCAAGGAAGAGGCCGAGGAGATGGGCGTAAAGATAGGCACCGTCATCACCTGGGACGGAAGGCTTGAGAGGCTCGGAAAGCACAGGCTCGTCAGCATAGCCCACGACGACAGGATAGCGGTTTACATCCTCGTCGAGGCCGCGAGACAGTTGGCCGAGACTGACGCAGATGTCTACTTCGTCGCGACCGTTCAGGAGGAGGTCGGCCTCCGCGGTGCAAAGGTTTCAGCGTTCGGCATTGACCCCGACTATGGCTTCGCCCTCGACGTTACCATCGCCGCCGACGTTCCGGGAACGCCGGAGCACAAGCAGATAACCCAGCTCGGAAAGGGCGTCGCGATTAAGATAATGGACCGCTCCGTCATCTGCCACCCGACCATAGTTAGGTGGATGGAGGAGCTTGCCAAGAAGCACGAGATTCCGTACCAGTGGGACATCCTTACCGGTGGAGGAACGGACGCAGGAGCCATACACCTCAACAAGGCCGGCGTCCCAAGCGGAGGAATAAGCATCCCGGCGCGCTACATTCACTCCAACACGGAGGTCGTTGACGAGCGCGACGTCGATGCCGCGGTCAAGCTGACCGTCAAGGTTCTTGAAGAGATTCCGGAGCTCAAGCTCTGATTTTCACCTCTTTTCTTCCGCCAACTTTAAAAATGGATTTTGGATATTCTACAGGTAGCGGACGCCCAAAGGTGTCCAGCGATGGAATCAAGAGTGGCAGAGATGCCCTTCTCAGCGGACTGGGAAGCCGTGAAGTGGGTTGTATCACGACCGGGGGAGCTCTTCTTGTCACTGCCATTCGAGGCGGAGATTTCGGGGGAAGAACCCTTCGATGTCAGGATACACCTGAGAAAACGGCTGTTCAGCTTTGAGTTCCGGGGAAAGATGAACATTGCCTTCGCCGATTCGACTGCCACCTACATAATGAAGGGCACGAAGGGACTCCTCATCCTCTCGATCTCTGCTGGGGAGGGCAGGCTTGTGTCAAGGGCCTCTGCCGACCTCGTCGAGCGCTTTCTCGGCCGGAAGCTTGAGGAGCTTGCAAAGGGGTTTGGGCTGTCCATCTGCCGCTTCTCTGAGAGCTACCGGAGAATCGTTGGAAAAATCCTTCCAACGGGGAAGGGGGAGTTCTACGTGCGGGACTTGGCCTCTGAGGATCTCCCCCACCTCCTCAGATACCTCCGCTTCAGCCTTGGAAACGGGAGTTTTTCCCTCGCGGGACGTGGAGAGGGCGAGGAGTTCAGGATAACCGTCGAGAACGACGTGGTTAAAAACCTCGAGCACGAGAGCTCGGGTGGAAGCGCGATAGTCGAGGTTAATAAGCCCCTGCTTGACGTCGGTGAGGAGGACTTCTCAGGCCTCGAGCTCGGGGGAGAGTACTTCCTCAGTGTTCTCCGTCGGTGACTTCTTCTCAAGCTTCCACATCTCGTAGAGCAGAAAAGCCAGCCCCATTGCGATTCCCCCCAGGGCAAAGGGCCACTTCTCTGGCAGTGGGAGCCCCCTGTGCCACTTGTGGAGCAGGTAGTTCTGGTAGAGGAACAGGTAGCCAAGCCACGCTACAATCAGGGCTTCGATGCCGTATTCGACCAGCTTCTTCTCTCGCTCCTCCATCTCCACCACGGGAAAGGTTAAAAGTGGCCCGTTAAAAACTCTTCCCATGCAGCCAGACCTCCAGTACTTTCCCTACGACACCCTCAGGCCCAATCAGGCTGAGTTCATCGAGCTCGTGCGCGAAACTGCCGAGAGGGGAGAGAACGCCATAATCGAGGCACCTACCGGCTTCGGTAAGACAGTGAGCGTTCTGGCGGGAGTTCTTCCAATAGCCAAAGAGCTCGGCCTCAAGGTTCTCTACTTGGCCCGAACGCACAGGCAGATGGACCGCGTTATAGAGGAACTCAAGGCGATAAACAGGAAGGCAAGGGTTTCCGGGGTTGAGCTCAGGAGCAGGAAGGAGCTGTGCCTCCACAACTACCTCACCCAGTTCACGAGCGACGCCTACACCGCCATGGTCGTCTGCAAGAACCTGAAGAAGCTTGGAAAGTGCCCCTTCTACGAGAACGAGAAGAAGAAAAAGGCCGAGTTCAACGAGCTTATCAACTTCTTCCTCGAGAGTCCGTCTCACCCCTCTGAAATCCTGAGCTACGCGGAGACGCTCGAGCTCTGCCCCTACGACCTCACGAAAAAAATAGCCGAGAAGGCGGACGTCATCGTTGCCAGCTACCTCTACGCGATAAGCCCCAGCATAAGGGAGAGTCTGATAAGCTCGCTCGGCGTGGATTACTCAGACCTGATAATCGTCTTCGACGAGGCTCACAATTTGCCGGACCAGGCCATCTCGGCTTTGAGCGACAGGCTGAGCATACACACCCTCAACAGGGCCATCAAGGAGGCCGACGAGTACAGGGAGAACGAGATAGCCAACTTCCTGAGCATACTCGGCAGGGGCCTTGAGTTGCTCTTCCGTGAGAAGCTCGCCGACCGGGAAATCCAGGAAACGCCGATTCAGCCAGAGCTGGTCTTCGTTCACCTGATGAGAACACTCGGGATAAGCGAGCGCTGGCTCGTCAAAACGCTGAACGAGATGGTCTCAATCGGCGAGGCAATTAGGGAAGACCGAATCGAGAAGGGCAAGCCGCCGAGGAGCTACATCGGCCGCGTCGGCGAGTTTCTGCTCCTATGGTTCTCGCTCATCGGCAGGGACGACTACCTCTTCCTGCTCAGCAGGGAGAAGGGTTTGAGCCTTGAGCTAGTTGCCCTTGACCCGTCGAAAGCTCTAACCTTCCTGCGTGACGTCCACAGCGCCTTCTTCATTTCCGGAACCCTTACGCCCCTCGAGGCCTTCAGGGACGTCATGGGCATCGAGAATGCCAGGCTGAAGAAGTTTCCGAGGATGGTGAAGCGTGAAAACGCGCAGGTTCTGGTCGCCAAAGACGTCTCGACGCGCGGTGAGGAGCGCTCGCTCCAGGTCTACAGGAAGATGGTGGACTACATAGTTGAGGCGGTCAAGCTAATCCCCAAGAACGTCGGCGTGTTTACGGCCTCGTATGAGGTTCTCCAGGGCCTTCTCTCGGCCAACCTTGAGGTTAGACTTGAGGGAACCGGAAAGGCCGTCTTCATCGAGAGGCAGGGAGTAAGCTCGGCCGAGAACGACGCGATGGTGGCGAGCTTTAAGGCCCACGCAAAGGGCAACGGGGCGGTTCTGCTCGGTGTCATGGGTGGGAGGAACAGTGAGGGACAGGATTACTCTGGCGACGAGATGAACGGGGTCATCCTGGTCGGGATTCCATACGCGAGGCCAACTCCGCGCGTTCAGGCCCAGATAAGGTACTTCGAGTGGAAGTTTCCTGGGAAGGGCCGTTACTACGGCTACTACCTCCCCGCTCACAGGAAACTGGTTCAGGCGGCAGGAAGGGTTCACCGCTCGGCGGAGGAGAAGGGCTCGATAATAATCCTCGACTACCGCGTTCTCTGGAGGAACGTCAGGAAGGACTTTCCGGACTGGATGGTGGAAACCATGAGGCCCGTTGACCTGGCGAGGATGAGGCTTTACTTGAAACGCTTCTGGCTCAGCGGACTGTGAACTCCTTTTCAACTCTAACCTTGGCCCCGTTCACGTAGGCCACCTTGACGACCTTGTATCTCCCTGGCGTGAGCTCCACCGGTAACTTTTGCTCTATCGTTTCACCGGGGATTAGGACGATTTTGCGGTTTAGAAACACTATCCCTGGGTCAAGCCTCTGCCAGAAACCGACGTACTCGTAGAGCTCAATCTCGTTGTCCGTCTCGACCTTGAAGGTGTTTGGGTTCGTTATCCAGACGACGAGTTCTCCCTTCCGGGGCTTGACGTCGATGTCGAGCTCGACCTCCGGTGGTGCGCCGACGTTTATGATCCCAACCCTGTCCTTGGAGGGAACTTTTACTATCTTCATCAAGCCGATTTTGGCGTTTTTCCAGAAAAACTTTCCGGTTGCGGGGTGTTTTGGCTGGTTTCGATATCTGGGTGTGCTCGGGAAGGCTTTTTTATCCAAACGGGAAACTTGCTCAAATTGAACTTTCAAGAATGAGCTGTCAACTTTGATGAAACCTTTGCTTGGCAACAAACTTTTGAGAAAAGTTTAATCTGTTTGATCTAAAGAATTCCCTTTCGTATCAACGGGTAAAAGTCAGTCGTGCACTAATTGGTTTGGCAGTTCTCAAGTGAGTTTAACCTCAAAAATCCACTTTCAAGCACTTTCAAACTTACTCTGGCGCCCTCCGGGCGCCTTCTCATAGTGAAATACTTGCAAAAGAGCAAATCCAATAGAAACTCACTCTAAAATTCTAAAATTTAGCAATTCAAAAGGCACTTAATCTTCCGCCAGCGCTGAAACTTTGCCCGGCAAAGTTTCATCAAAGTTTGTGATTCCTTTTGAAGGAGCTACGGGTTTTGATGAAACTTTTCGCCAGAAAAGTTTCTTATGGTGCCGGGGCGGGGCTTTGAACCCCGGACCTCTCGGTTTCTCAGGCTCCCCCGAAGGGGAGCGGCCCTATGAGCCGAGCGCTCTGACCAGGCTAAGCTACCCCGGCACGACCCGAGCGCTCGACCTATACCTTTCGGTGGGCGTTTTTAAATCTTTCGCTGGTGGTTGCCTAATAGTAGTCGTACGTGTAGGCCCAGGTGAGCCTTCTCTTTATGGCCTTTCCGTAGTAGTAGCCCATCAGGATGCCCACTACCATGCCGCCGAAGTGGGCTATGGCGTTGACCCTTGGCAGGATGCTGTTGACGAGGAAGAGCACGAAGGCGTTCAAGAGGGCCAGTTGCATGTTCCCGCCAATGACGCCGGTTATTGCTATCAGCGTCCCCGCGATACCGAACAGCGCCCCGCTGGCACCTGCGCTGACGAGGTTGGGTGGCGTGAGGAACAGTGTTAGCAGGTTTCCAGTCAGGCCCGAGACAATGTAAACGATCACGACCCGCTTGGGTCCAATGAGTCTTTCGAGCTGGCTGCCCAGTGAGAGTAGGAAATAGGCGTTGAAGAGGATGTGGATTATGTTGACGTGGACGAACATCGCCGTGAACGGCTGCCACCATGCCCCGAGGTGAAGAATGGCGTAGTTCCACTGACCTAGTGTAGCCAGGACGTCCCCACTAATCCAGAAAGGATTTTTACTCATAACTGCCTCCACTGCATAGACCGCGACGTTTATCAGGAAGAGGGTAAATGTCGCCCGCCCGTAGCGGTGGAGGTAGTGCTCAAGGCTCATTCTCCAGCGCCTCCAGGATTATTCTGAGTATTCTCTCGTTTGCGGCGGCTATAACGTTCGTGTTCACCTCTGCGCTCAGCTCAAGCTCAAGGGGCTTGCCACCTTCGTCCGTCACGATGCCCCCAGCTTCCCTCACGAGCATTACTCCGGCGGCTATGTCCGTCGGCCTCACGTAGTTTCTGATGTCAAAGACGCCGTCGAGAGAGCCTTTGGCCGTGTAGGCCATCTCCACCGCTATTGCTCCCAGGACTCGGACTCTCTTGACCTTATTTACCAGCCCAAGGGCCCTACCGCGCGTGTAGAAGCTTATCGCTTCCTTTCCTGGTTGGGGGTCGCTGACGTGGATTGGTCTTCCGTTAAGGTACGCCCCCTTTCTTGGAATCGCTTCGTAGAATGCTTTTGGGAAGAACTCGTAGATCGCCCCATAGACGGGCTCCTTTTCCTTGAAGACCGCAAAGCTGAACGCGAATATCGGAATGCCGACTGAGAAGTTGTAGGAGCCGTCCAGGGGGTCAACTACCACTGTGTAGTCGCTCCCGTTGTCAATCTCGCCGACTTCTTCGCTCACTATGTTAACGCTGAGGGGCTTGAGGTGCCTTATGATGATGTCTTCCGCAACCCTGTCTATGTACTTGGTCACGTCACCGCTCACGTTGGTTCCTACGTTTTCACCCGCTTTTTTCGTGCCGAACAGCGGCATTATTGTCTTCTCCAAGTCCTTTGCCATAGTAAATGCGATTTCGTTCCAGGCAAACTCCATACGTATCACCCCAGGAGAGTTATGAGCACGTTCCTCGTCCCGGGCCCGAACCCGAGAATGAAGACTGTCAGCTTGACGAAGTTAATAAGCTCGGGGTCTTCGTCAGTCATAAATTTATCGAGGACGTAAACGACGATGGTTATTACGGCGAGCTTCTCCAGGTACATAACGGCGGGCGTTCCAAGCAGGTTCATCAAGGTCCTCGCGAGGACGTGCTGTTCCCAGAACCCGAAGAACTGGATTCCAACAAACGTGGTTGTTGCGTCGTAGAAGTGGGTGTAGAAGAGAGTCCTGTTTTTCCTAACTAGCTCAAACTTCTTTGAAAGGGCCCATATAACGGCCTCGGAGACGAGGGGGGCTGGGAGGAAGTACTTGAAGTATTCCCACCTAACCGAGACCCTGTTCCAGTTGATTACCATTATGAAGAGCAGTCCCGCGACGAGCACCCACCCGAAGTCGCGGTAGATTGGGTAGAGCTTCTCATCGGGCCCGAGGTGCCTCCAGACAGTCAGGAGGGACGCTATGGCAAAGCCCGCTATGACGAAATAACCACCGGGGCTGACTGTTAGGTACGTCCTCGGGAGCAGGCCTATGTCCGTTATGCTCCTCATCAGCGGGCCAAGGATTATGTAGGGCATGAGGGCGACGAAGAAGCGCTCGTCAACTTTTATACCCATTCTCTTGAGCATCTTGTGGAGGAGCAGGACGGCGATGCCGAGGATTATGGAATAGACGAGCGTGTTCACGGCGTTGTAGCCCTGATTGTACTTTATTGGGTCAATGAAATAGCGCTGAAAAAACTCTTCAAGGCCCATTCGACCACCAAAGACGGTACTTCCGATAGCCTTAAAGCTTTTCCGTGAGGAAGCCCCAGAGCGGAACGAAGCGGATTCCATCTTTCTCGTCTCTGTAGTCCCACGTTATCACAGTCAGGTTCTTCACGCCCAGTTTTCTGCCGGCAGACTTCAGGGCCTCGACTTCCCTCGACCTTACGTCTCCAGAGTCCAGCGCGTATGTGACTTGAATCAGCTCGACGGGCTGGCCTCTCTTAGTTATCACGAAGTCAACCTCCCTGTGGTTCTTGTAGTGGTAAACCTCCGCTTCCCGTCTCTTCAGTTCGAGGAACACCGCGAGTTCCATGAGCCTGCCAGTGTCCGGTGTGAACGAGAAGAGCCGTGAAAAGCCGGCATCAACCGGGTAAACCTTTGGAATTGAAAGCTCCGAGGTTTTTAGGGAGTAGCTGAACTTCTTCACCAAAAAGACGCTCATGGAATCCTCAAGGTAACTGAGGTACTCGTAGAGAACTCCCTTGCTGACCTTTATTCCCTGGGACTTGAGGGCGTTGTAGAAGGCATGAACGCTGAACTCCTTGGCGAAGGAGCGCATCAGCGAGCGGAGGAGGAGCTTCATCACGTGGAGGTTTCTAACGCCGTAGCGCTCCACGACGTCCTTGTAGAGAACCATGTCAAGGTACTCTTCGAGGAGCTTCTCCCTAATCGTCTCGTTATCCTCAAGAACGACCCTTGGAAAGCCTCCCCACTCGAGGTACTCCCTGAGGAGGGCCTTAAGCTCGGCCTCCCGCTTTGAGCTCAGAGGTCGTCTCATGTGGTATCCCCTCGCCCTCAGGAATTCCCGAAACGAGAAGGGGAGCATAGTGTAGGTCAGCGTTCTTCCCCTCAGCCTTGAGGCTATCTCCATAGAGAGGAGCTTTGAGGAGGAGCCGGTTACGAAAACTGAATACCCCTCGTCGTGGAGATACCTGACCATTCGTTCCCAGTCCTTGACAGCTTGAACTTCGTCGAGAAAGATGTAAACCGGCTCGCCAAAGGCCTCACGATGGAGTTTAAGAACGTCCATGATGTCCTTTGGCTCGAATCCCTCAAAGATGGGATGCTCGAAGTCTATGTAGAGAACGTCCTCGCGCGGAAGTTCTTTAATGAGCTGGTAGAAGTAGAAGGTCTTCCCGCTCCGCCGCGGCCCGATTAGGGTTATGATTTGCTCGCTCTTTAGGGGAACTCTCAATTCACGCTCAACGGTTTCTGGGAGCTTCTTCTCTTGGAAGTCCGCCAGGTACTGGAGGGTTAAATCTTTGTCAATCATAGTCTTTTATGAGAGGAAATATTATTTAAATATTTCCCTATTTAAAAGACCAAAATTGAACCCCTTGAGTTAAGCCATGCTGGCTCTCCAAAGAACCCAGGAAGTCTCCGGACTTTTTAAGGTCGCCATAGACGGTCCTTCCGATAGCCTTAAAGCTTTTCCTTCCGAGAGGTTAGGGGTGGGAGAATGAAAGGATTGCACCTAATGCAGCTTCCCCGCGAGGTTCTGCTCGGCGAGAACCTAAAGGGCGAGGTCGTAAACGTTGCGAGACGGCTCGGCCTTGGGGAGAGGGCTCTAATCCTGTACGGGCCTAAAACAAAGGAGATAGCTGGCAAAGACGTTGAGAACAACCTTAAATCGGAGTATGAAGTTGTTTCGCTCACTGTTAAAAAGGGCGCGACGATGGAGGAAGTCGAGAAGACTATCGGCGTGATAAGGGACGAGAGTATTGACTGGGTCATCGCTGTTGGGGGCGGGAGCATAATAGACGTCGCCAAGCTCGCTTCTTTTAAAACGGGAATTCCTTTCATAAGCTTTCCCACAACGGCGTCTCACGACGGCATAGCGAGCGCAAACGCTTCAATAAGGGACTTGGGCACGAAAACTTCGGTTAAGGCGGTGCCCCCAATAGCCGTCATAGCAGATGTCAAGGTCATAAAAACGGCACCCTACCGCTACCTCGCGGCTGGAGTTGGGGACACAATAAGCAACCTGACTGCCGTTAGGGACTGGCAGCTGGCCCACAGGATAAAAGGGGAATACTACAGCGAGTACGCGGCCTCGCTGAGCCTCATGAGCGCCAAGATGGTTATGAAAAATGCCGACATAATCAGACTCGGCAACGAGGAGAGCGTGAGGAAGGTCATAAAGGCCCTAATCTCGACGGGCGTTGCGATGAGCATTGCCGGCTCTTCACGGCCCGCGAGCGGTGCGGAACACCTCTTCAGCCACGCGCTCGACATGCTCCTCGACAAACCAGCCCTACACGGCGAGCAGACCGGACTGGGTACCATCATAATGGCATACCTCCACGGCATGAAGTGGGAGCGCGTTAGGGAAACCTTAAAGAGGGTTGGCGCCCCAACTACTGCATATGAGCTTGGGATTGACCCAGAGATTGTTATCGAGGCCCTCACGATTGCCCACACGATAAGGCCCGAGCGCTACACAATCCTTGGGAAGGACGGCCTTACCCGCGAGGCGGCCGAGAAAGCCGCTAAAATCACGGGGGTTATCTGACTATCATTCCTCATAACTTCAGGAGGTGTTTGAGATGGCCATAATCACGTTAGTCGGTGAAAAGCTTGCGAAACCGGGTGTTGAGTTCATATTCTATGGACCTGCCGAGCCGTGCAAAACCTGCAAGCTGGCAGGGGTGTGCGTTGGAAACCTCGAACCTGGCAGGAGGTACAAGATTCTGCGCGTGAGGAGCATGCCGTCGCACTCTTGTCCACTACACGAGGGCAAGGTTCGCGTCGTTGAGGTCGTCGAGCCGAGCGTCGAGGTGGCGATAGAGCCAAGGTTGGCGATAGTCGGCTCGATAGTCCAGCTGAAGTTCGAGGAGTGCAGTGACCCGGAAAAGAAGGAGCTCTTCAGGCCAGAGGGACTCTTCGAGGGCGACCAGGTGAAGATAATTGAGATAACCGGAGAAGTCGAGTGCGACGGAAAGACGTACAAGGTCGCAAAGGTAATGAGAAAGAAGGACTAACCGACGAAGACTATTTCTTCCTCTTCTCCGATTTTCATCCGGTACGCCCTCATTTTTCCCTCAAGGAGGAGCCTTATCGCCTCGAGCGTTTTCTCTTTCCTCAGCAGTTCTTTCCTGGCTTCTTCGACGCTGACTTCCCTGAAGCGCACCCTGAAACCGGGCCTGAGCTGGGCAAGTCTGTGGCGGTGTGCGCTTATCACGACCCCGATTTTGGAGTAGCCGCCGGTGGTCTGGGCGTCGCGCATCATCACGATTGGCTTTCCGTTGGGGGGAACTTGAACGGAGCAGGGGACGAGCGGACTCGTAACGATTCCCGCACCCTTCTCGGAGTGCTCTATTGTCTTCCCATCGAGGCGGTAGCCCATCCTGTCCGATTCAGGCGTCACAGTGTAGGCCTCGCTCAGGAAAGTGCTCACGCCCTCCTCCGTGAAGTGCTCCAGGTCTGGGCCAAGGATGACGCCCACCGTTATCTCCTGGGCGGAATAGTCCGGCCTCAGCTCTTCTGGAAGGCGCTTCCCTTCTCTGCCCGTCAGTATCGCGTAGCCGAGGTTCAGGACATCGCCAGCTTTTAGTGGCCTTCCAAGGCCCGCCTTGGCATACGTTGAGCAGCTCCCGAGGAGGGGCTTGCACTTTATTCCTCCGGCGAAGGCGATGTAGCCGTAGAGCCCGCTCCTCAGCGCCCCGACTTCGAGTATATCCCCCCTCTTCGCCCAGTGGCTTGTCCAGGGTTCAACTGGAACGCCGTTTAGCCTGACCTCCACATCCCCCGCAATGGCAAAGACTGCTGAGGCGTTGAACCTGATTGTCGGCCCCATCAGGAGGAACTCCAGGAGGGGAGCGTCTCCAGAATTGCCGACGAGGTAGTTGGCTATTCTGGCCGAGTAGTCGTCCATGTAACCAGAAGTGGGAACTCCGAGCTTTCTATAGCCCTTCCTGCCGGAGTCCTGGATGGTGAGGAGTGAAGGGACGCTGATGAGCTCAATCATTTTCATTCCCCCATTCGGCCCTGTAGAGCTCGTCGAACTCTTCCTTATCAATCGGCACGAACTTTACCCTGTCTCCCGGTCTGAGCAGTGTTGGTGGCTCTCTTGGGGGGTTGAAGAGCCTTAGGGGAGTCCTACCTATAATCCTCCACCCTCCAGGGCTTTCTAGGGGATAGATGCCGGTCTGCTTCCCTGCTATCCCTACAGAGCCGGCCGGAACCTTCAGGCGGGGCTTCTCAAGGCGGGGCGTCGCTACCCTCTCGTCCATTCCTCCCAGGTAGGCAAAGCCTGGCAGGAATCCGAGGAAATAGACGCGGTAGATGGGTTTTGAGTGGATTTCAATGACCTCTTCAGGAGTCAGGCCGTTGTACTGGGCCACGAACTCCAGGTCGGGGCCGTATTCGCCCCCGTAGAGAACCGGGATTTCTATGAGTCTCCCCCCGACCTTCTCTGCTTGGACATCAAGCCCTTCTACCGCGCGCTTGACTCCCTCAAAGTCAATGAGCTTGGGATTATAGATTACCGCGAGGGAAGAATAGGCTGGAACAACCTCGACGAGCCACTCGAAGCCGGCCCCTGCTATGGCCTTCGTGAGTGCGTGGACGCGGTCGTTCACTTCCTCGTCTATGACCTCGCCAAAGGATATGAGCAAAGCCGAGTCGCCGAGGGGTTTAAAGTTCATTGTCTCCCGCTTGCGATCCCACTCCTTTCGAAGCTTCTTAAGGTCAATTTTCTCCTCAAATATCCCGAACGCCAGCTCAAGGTCTTTAATAAACGCCTCCTGATTTTCGTTGCCCCATGACTTTCGAAAGGCCCTCATTTTATGAGCTCCCCCATCGGCACTATCTTAACGCCCTCCCTCTCAAGGATTTCCCTGATGTGCCTCGCTATCTCCACAGCCTTCGGGTTGTCGCCGTGGACACAGATTGTGTCCGCTTTGAGCTCGACCCACTCGCCGTTTATCGCCTTGACACCGCCGTCCTTGACCATTGAGACAACGCGCTCCGCTATCTCGTCCTTATCATGGATTACAGCTCCGGGCCTCGAGCGCGGGACGAGGGTTCCGTCCGGGTTGTAGGCCCTGTCCGCAAAGACCTCGTGGGCGACTTTGACGCCCATCTCTTCCGCTATCTCCGCCGGCCTTGAGCCGGAGAGAGTCACGAATATCAGGTTCCTGTCGAAGTCAGCAATTCCCTCTATAACTGCCCTCGCGAGTTCCTCTTCCTTGACAAGAGCATTGTAAAGTGCTCCGTGTGGCTTAACGTGCTGGAGCTCAAGCCCCTCCGCCCTCGTGAAGGCGTAGAGGGCTCCAATCTGGTAGAGGATGTAGTTCCTCGCCTCCTCCGGTGTGAGCTTCATGTACCTCCTGCCGAAGCCGAGAAGGTCTGGATAGCCTGGGTGGGCACCCACAGAAACGCCCTTTCCCTTCGCGAGCCTCACGGTCTTCCTCATCACGAGCGGGTCTCCGGCATGCCAGCCGGTCGCGACGTTGGCGCTCGTGATGTAGTTCATGACCTCCTCATCGAGGCCGAGTTTATACCTTCCAAAGCTCTCGCCGAGGTCAGAGTTTAGGTCAACCTTCATCCCTACCACCGCCCTCATTTCGACGGAAATCTAAAAAAGGGTTTCTCCGAGTTAATGCCATGAAGGCTCATGTCATTGATGCTGCGGTCTTCATCCAGGGGTTTGATGTTGAAGGGGTTACAACACCAAAGGTCGTTGAGGAAGTCAAAGACCCGGAATCTCGGCTCTTCCTAGAGGGACTGATAAGCGCTGGAAAGGTAAAAGTCCTCGTCCCCTCCCTGGAGAGCGTTGAAGCCGTTAAGGAGGCCGCCCGGAAAACCGGGGAGCTGGGAGAGCTCAGCGAGGCGGATATAGAAGTCCTCGCCCTCGCCTATGAGCTCAAGGGGACGCTCTTCACAGACGACTACAACCTCCAGAACATAGCGAAGACTCTGGGAATAGAGTTCAGAACGCTCAAGCGCGGGATAAAGCGCGTAATCCGCTGGAACTACGTCTGCATCGGCTGTGGGAAGAAGTTCTCCGAGATGCCTCCTGAGGGAATGTGTCCCGACTGCGGGAGTCCTGTGAGACTGCTGCCGAAAAGAAAGAGGCGTCAGAGGCGGAGGTAAGGGATTACCTCATCATAAACCTCGCTCCAGTCAACAAGGCCGACGCGCTTCTTGACCCCCTTCTCAATCAGCTCCAGAATCTCATCCACGGCTTCTTCGGGCGTCTTTCCAGTCGTGTCTACCTCTATGACGTTCTCGTTCTCTTCGAGCGCTTCGACCAGGATCACGTCAACGAGCTCGGCCTCGACGTTCTCTCCGATTTTTTCCTTTGAATAGCCCCTCTCAGTCAGCCTCTCGCCAACCAGCCTGGGGTGGGCCCTCAGGACTATCACGATGTCCGCTGGCAGGAAATGGCTCAGATGCCCGTCAACGACGACGTCCTTTCCCTTGAAGTCCCGCTCGAAGTTGTAGGCCAGCTCGTCCACCTCGACCTCAAGCTCGTCGCCCTTCATTTCACCTATGTCATTCTCAAGCGCGTAGTCCCTCAGGTTGACGTACTCGTAGCCGAGCCTTTCCGCTAAAAGCTTTGAAACCGTCGTTTTTCCAACTCCCGGTGTCCCGGTTATTGCTATTATCATGTCACCACCATCCTCCATTTACCTCAAGCTTTTAAAAGCCTGGCCGTAGTTTCGGGCATGTACGAGTTCACCGAGGACTTCAGGCTCAGGAAAATTACGAAGTACGAGCTGGACGGTGTCGATGAGAGGGAAGACTTGGTGGTAATTCCTCCGTCCAGCAAGGCCGGGCCGTGCGGGAGCAACTGCCTGTTCTGTTACCTCAGACAGAACCCTCCGGAGATGATTTACAAGGTTTCCTTCCACGACACGCTGAACGACCCCGAGCTGGAGAAGAGGATTGCCTACGTTAGCGAACACTACCCAGAGCTGTGGATTAGGGTCACTGACACCGCTGGAAACGTCGGGCTGGACGAGAAGAGAATCGAGAGTCTCCACGAAGCCGGCCTCGATGAGATGCAGATTTCTCTCCACACAACGAAGAAGGAGAAGAGAATCGCTCTCATGAGGAGCCCGCTCGCGGGCAGGTTGATAGACCTCCTCCCGCTGGCTGCCGAGACGTTCAGGATTATTGCGGACATAATCCTGACGCCGGGCTACAACGTGGACGACGTCGGCGAGATAATAGAAGACCTGGCCTCGGTGGGCGTTGCCGAAGTGAGACTTTTCCCTGTCGGCGTGACAAGGTACAACACGAACGTCAGGCCTCTGACGAAGGAAGAACTTATCTTCGTCAAGGAAACTGCCCTTGACGTGGGAAAAGAGGTTGGAATAAAGGTCGTCATTCCCCCAATCTTCAAGGCCCTCCTCGACGAGTTCCGACTTGATATTAAGCCCTTTGAGATTGAGCCTGAGATACCCACGTACATACTGACCGGCGAGCTGGCCTATCCGGAGCTCAGGAGAGTCTTCCCGAGAATCCCCGTTGTGGCGGTCAAGAACGAGTTCTTCGGCGGGAACATAGGTACTGCTGGACTGCTCACGGGTAGAGATGTGCTGAGAACCGTTGAGAGGCTTCCAGAGGTGGATCTGGGAGTTGTTCTCCTCCCCGAGTTGATGTTCTATGGGGACAGAACACTCGACGGCTTCACGAGGGGAGAACTTGTTTCGAGAATCCTCGTGGAGAAGGGATATATGGTCGAGAGTGCCCTTGAACCGGCTGAGATACCGCGCCTTCTGGAAAAAGTCGGGGCGTTATAACGCCCCGGACCGGCTCGGCGCTCATAGGGTATATCATCGCCTTCGCTCATCCCGTCTTGGATTCCTCACGGCCGGCCCGGGACGGCGTCAGGGCCAGTCCTCGTCATCACAAAAGCTCGGTGCAATTCGCTGTCATCATCCGCGGTTCAACCTTGAAGGTAGTAGGATATAAGCTTTCTCAGTTCGGAGTTTCTGTTAAGAGGCTGTCTCAGGAAGCGCCTGAGCCCGTTGTTCTCGGCCATTAGACCTGATAACTCAATCGCTAGAAGCTTGTTGTCCTCGCTCACCCCGTACGCCTTAAAGCGGAGCGGGGCATACTCTTTTTCAAGCTCCCAGACTTTCCCTTCGAGTTCTTTGGCCTTTCCCTCAAGCTTTTCGAGATCTCCCTTTGGCTCCTTGAACTCCCCGGTGAGGGCGAGGGTAATGACTCTCTCAGGAGGAACACCGTACCTCTCGCTAAGGCGCACTATCTCGCTCCATATCTCCGCGCTTATCTCGACCTCGATTTTTCCAAGACCCTTTTCGGGGTTGATGACGATCTTCATTCCGTTCACGCTCCATGAACGAACCGTTCACGATCTGTGAACTTTCTCAAGCTCTTTCTTTTTCTCTTCAACTCTCTTCCTGAGCTCCTCGTTCTCCTTCCTTAACCTGTCCCTCTCCGCCATCATGAGTTCCTTGTCCCTCAGCGCTTTCTCGTAGAACTCCCTGAGCTCCTCAATCTCACCTTCCATCTCGCGGAGCTTCTCTTCGAGCTTTGAAATTTTCTCCCGGAGGAACTCCTCGCGCTCGGCCTTGAGGGTTTCTTCAACCTTCGGTAGGTTCTCGCGGAGGAGGGCGTTGATATCACGGCCTTTTAAGGATTTGAACTTTTCGCGGGGGAGGGTGAGTTCAATCTTCATTGTCACCACGCTTTGAAAGCCATTTAAGGAACTCTTCGGGTGTTAGAGTCGTTATCTGCTTCTGTGCCTTCTTTTTGAAGCTTTCATCTCTTGTCACAAGCACGTCGCACCTTGATGCTATTGCAGATGCTAGTGCTACCAAATCATAGGGGTCGGTGCCCAGCTTCAATTGGAAAGAAAACGCATCAATCAGTACGAGCTCGTTAGGAATATAAACTTCAATCCCAACGTCTTCAATCTCCTTGACTCGTTCTGGGTCTAATCCACTCCTTTTAAAGACGTGGGCGCTCTCCATGAGGGTGAAGATCGAGATGACCCCATCGATTTTTTCCGCTTCAATAGCTTTCAAAATCTGAAGTGGGGCTTTCCATAGTTTGGCCCCCGTTTTTGGGTCTTCCTCCTTGAACCAGACGTTCAGGAGGACGTTTGTGTCCAGATATGCCCTAATCATACTCATCCTCCCTCATCTTCCTGATTAACTCTACACTGCTCATTCCCTTGGGAAGTTTCCCCTCCAATATGCCGAGCATTCTCTCTGCGGCGCCTTTTTTGGCCCTCTTCCGTGTTCTCATGTCCATCAGGAAGGAGAGGGTCTTCATGTCCACGAGCATACTACCACCTTTAGTCTCTCCGTCGGTTTCTTATTTTAACCTTCCTCTCCATCTCCGTTTAACCTTCCTCTCCATCTCCGTCTTCCGGTCGTAGCAGGTGACGTAGAACGCCAAGAGGCCCTTCCACTTCCCGTAGGGCTCAAGCGTTTCCCTCACGTCCCTCTCGCGGACTTCCTTAACCCGTTTCCCGAAAATCTTCGCTATGCCCCTCCTAAGGCCGAGGTCTCCCGCTGGGTAGACGTTCTTCCTGAGGCCATAGGCGAGGAAGAGCTCCGCCGTCCACTTCCCTATCCCCCTGAACTTCGTGAGGTATTTAATGGCATCATCGACTTCCCAGTCCCGAAGTTCGAGGTTCAGCTGGCCTTTGAGGTAGAGCTGGGTGAGGGACTCTATGTAGTCAGCCCTGTAGCCGAGCCTCGCCTCCCTGAGCTTCTCTCCGCCGAGGTTAAAAATCCGCTTGGCGGTCGGGAAGACGTGGAGGTCACCGATTTTCTCTCCAGCCAGTCTGACGAGGTTTTCTATCGTCTTTTGTGCGAAGTCAAAGTTCACCTGTTGCTGGGCCACAGTCTCGACCAGTGCCTGATAGGGGTCAGGTGCGGCGGGGGCAACGAGGCCGTAGAACTCGTCTATGAGGAAAGCGAAGGGTGAGTCGCTAATCTCGGCGTAGAAGGAGTCAAGGTCTGTATCAAGACCCAGGATAAAGGCTATCTTTTCCCTGGCTTCTTTCCGCTCGCTTCGTCCCCACTCCTCGGGGAAGTTGAACTCCCCGTCATAGACAACAATTCCGGTCTTCCCGTCGCTGAGCCTTATCGCCTGGTAAAACGTCCCGTCCCTGAAAGCCCACGTGCCGTTCCGTATCATTTCTCTTGCCGTTTTTTCAACGCTAACCATCGGTCGAGCTTTACGGGGTTGCGCTTTATATCCCTTAGGGTCAGAACCCAGAGCCTCCTCCCGTCAGAGGAACGCTTTATTTCGATCTCGCCCCTCTCCTCAAGGGATAACATTACTTCCTTGACTTTGTCGGGAGTCAGACCGAGCTTTTTCACTTCGTCCCAGAACGGCTCCTGGCTTGAGTGTCTCGCAAGCTCCATTATAAGCTCGTGGGCGAGCTTTTTCTTCTCTTCCCCTTTCGCCACGCGGTAGCGCCTGTACATTTCGGCGAGCATGCTACCAGTTGGGGCCGAACATATAAATGGATTTCTTAACTTTTCTATGCAGACAAAAGTTTTAAACGTTTAAGTGGTATTTCTTATGATGAGGGCTATGAAGCGCGCTGTGCTTGTGATGCTGTTCGTTTTAATGCTGTTCATTCCCGGCGTTTCGGCGGGAGGAAATGTTGTTTACGTTGGAACCATCGAGGGCACTATCACCCAGTACACCGCAGACCAGTTCGCGAGCTACATAAAGACCGCCGAGGAAAACAACGCAGAGGCGCTGATTATAGAGCTCAACACCCCCGGAGGCCAGGGGGACGCCATGATGCGCATCGTTTCCATGATTCAGGATTCTACGGTGCCAGTGATTATATACGTTTATCCGAGGGGTGCTATAGCGGCTTCGGCCGGCACGTACATAGCGATGGGCTCCCACCTGATAGCAATGGCCCCCGGGACGAGCATAGGTGCCTGTGAGCCAATACTTGGCTACGCCCCCAACGGGACGATAGCGCGTGCCCCTGAGAAAATCAGGAACTTCTACGCCGCCTACCTGCGCTCCCTCGCAGAGGGGAGCGGCAGAAACGTCACCGCCGCCGAGAAGTTCGTTACGGAGGACTTAAGCCTGACCCCGGAGGAGGCCCTGAAAGCCAACGTAATCGAGGTTATAGCGAATGACGTCCCGGACCTCCTCAGAAAGGCCAACGGCATGAGGACGAAGATTCCCGTCGCCGGGAAGGGGTACGTAACCCTCAACTTCACCGACGTTGAGGTCAGGGAGCTCAGCCCCTCGCTCAGCTACCGTATAGTCACGTTTCTCGCGAACCCTGCTGTTTCGTACCTCCTTTTCACGGTCGGAATGCTCGGCCTCGTCTTTGGCTTTCTGACGCCCGGCTGGCACGTTCCCGAGACCCTCGGTGCAATCCTGCTCGTCCTCGGCGTTATCGGCATGGGCTACTTCGGCTACAACGAGGCTGGGCTCGTGCTGGTAATCCTTGGCATGGTCTTCTTCATAGCGGAAGCGCTAACGCCAACGTTCGGACTCTTCACCCTTGCAGGACTCGTCAGTTTCGTTCTGGGGGGCCTAATACTCTTTGGCAAAGGTGGTAGTGGGGGTGTTTATCTCGTGGAGTCATCAACCTTTGAAACGCTTAGGATTGCTATAATAGTCATGGGAGTCCTGCTCGCGCTGTTCTTCCTCTTCGGAATGGCGGCTGTCGTCAGGGCCCACCGCAGGAAACCTGAGACTGGCAGAGAAGAGCTAATAGGGGAGATTGGGACAGTGGTTGAGGACCTTAGCCCTGAGGGCCTCATCAAAGTCAGGGGTGAGCTCTGGAAGGCCGTCTCGAAGGACGGTTCGACCGTTAAGGTAGGTGAAAAGGTGAAGGTAGTTGACGTCAAAGGGCTTACTCTTATCGTTGAAAAGGCTGGAGGTGGTAGTTGATGGCCATAGGAACGATGGTGTTGGGACTAATTTTGCTTTTTGTTTTGATTATACTGGCCAGCGCCATAAAGATTGTGAAGGAGTACGAGAGGGCGGTTATCTTCCGCCTTGGTAGGGTCGTCGGTGCCAGGGGTCCGGGACTGTTCTTCATCATACCGATTTTCGAAAAGGCGGTCATCGTTGACCTCCGTACGAGGGTTCTCGACGTCCCCGTCCAGGAGACCATAACCAAGGACAACGTCCCCGTCAGGGTCAACGCCGTCGTTTACTTCCGCGTGGTCGACCCGGTTAAGGCGGTAACGCAGGTTGCCAACTACATAATGGCGACCAGCCAGATAGCCCAGACGACGCTCAGGAGCGTCATCGGTCAGGCTCACCTTGACGAGCTGCTTAGCGAGAGGGAGAAGCTCAACATTCAGCTTCAGAAGATTATAGACGAGGCAACAGACCCGTGGGGCATCAAGGTAACCACGGTGGAGATAAAGGACGTTGAGCTCCCGAGCGGAATGCAGAAGGCGATGGCCAGGCAGGCCGAGGCCGAGCGTGAGAGGAGGGCAAGGATTCTCCTCGCCGAGGCCGAAAGACAGGCGGCTGAGAAGCTCCGTGAAGCGGCGCAGATAATAAGCGAGCACCCGATGGCCCTTCAGCTCAGGACGCTTCAGACCATAAGCGACGTTGCTAACGACAAGAGCAACGTGATAGTCCTTCCGCTCCCGATGGAGATGCTGAAGCTGTTCCAGGCCGCTGGCGAGGCGGCAAGGGTGTACGCGGCAAAGGAGAAGGAAAAAACGGAAGAGAGCTCCGAGTGAACACATCTGGCGATTACCTCTTTTTATTTTCACCGCAAAAGCTAAAAGCATTTCTTCACAAACTTACACTCGCAGTGAGCAGTAGGTCTCAAATTAGGGATAGCACTCATGATTTTACCGGAGGTGTTGGGTTTGGAAGGGCGTTCGATAGTTTTTGCATCCGGAAAGGGTGGAACTGGTAAAACCACAACAGTGGCAAACTTAGGTGTTGCATTGGCCCAGTTTGGCAAGGAAGTGATTCTCCTTGATGCGGATCTGACAATGGCCAACCTCAGCCTCGTCCTTGGAATGGAGGACATACCGATTACGCTCCATGACGTTCTCGCGAAGGAAGCAGACCTCAAAGATGCAATATACGAGGGTCCTGCGGGAGTCAAGGTTATCCCAGGTGGCCTCAGCCTTGAGAAAGTCAAGAAGGCAAAGCCCGAGAGGCTCAGGGAGCTCATGAGGGAAATCGCCCAGATGGCGGACTTCGTGCTTATAGACGCCCCGGCTGGACTTGAGATGACATCTGTTACCGCCCTCCTTATCGGTAGGGAGCTCATCATCGTCACCAACCCGGAAATCTCGGCCATAACCGACTCCCTCAAGACCAAGCTCATAGCAGAGAAGCTCGGAACGCTCCCGCTCGGTGTTGTCCTCAACAGGGTTACCAACGAGAAGACCGAGCTCAGCAAGGAGGAAATCGAGGCTATACTCGAAGTCCCCGTTCTGGCGATGATTCCAGAAGACCCGGAGGTTAAGAGAGCCAGTGCCTACGGTGTCCCGCTCGTCATCAAGAACCCGACCAGCCCCGCGGCCATAGCAATCAAACAGCTCGCCGCAAAGCTTGCGGGAATCAGGTGGCAGCCACCTGAGCCGGAGAGCCCCATCAAGAGGGTCTTCAAGGCCATCTTCGGGGGGAAGAAGTGATGGCAGCAGTCTTCCTGTACGGACTGGTTGTAATCCTGTTGATACTGGTCGTAGTGCTGGCGATCCTCTACATTTCAGCGAGGAACAACCCGTACTACGTTGTCTATGACGAAGAGACCAAGACCGCCCTCAAGAGGCGTGTCATGAACCTCAAGGAAGAGCTTGAGGGCGAGCTCGAGCAGTTTGACATTGACGACTGGGAGAGGACTCTTGAGGAGTCCATAGACGAGGAAGTTAGGAGCCTCTGACTTTATTCTATCTATCTGTTATTAAACTTTTTGGGGCCGTTAAATTTTAAAACCTCTATTGTACTTTCTATTCTGGGGGTGGGGGGCAATGAGAGCCAAGTTGGGATATAAAGACAAACTCGTAGAGATAGCCGGGAGCGAGGTCTTGGTCTTTGACGGAAAGCTTTACACCGCCCCCCTCGAAGAAGTCGTCAGGTACTATCTCCATGGTTCAGCAGTTCTGCCCCCCGCCGTCAGGGAAGTGAGCAACGACGTCGTCAGGTTTCTCCTGAGAACAGGAGATCTTGAGACTTTTGTCCAATCAAGGATTCAGTACGGGGAGAGCCTCTCGGACTGATTTTTCCTTCTCCAAACTCGTTCTTTAAGGTGAGCTCAGTCTACAAGTCCTTGCCTATTGTCTTTATTTTTGCCCCCCTCTTTTGGCGTGCTTTTCTCGAAAACATTTAAATAAACTTTGACAAAGAATATTAATTCAACCAAAACAGATTTGCTGGAGGTGAGAAAATGAGGGCGAAGGTTAGAATCCTTGATTTCTACAGCGGTAGGTACTCGGTTCTCATAAACGAAGAGGACGCAAAGGAGGCCAAGCTCCACCCTGACGACCTCGTGAAGCTGGAGGCCGGTAAGAAGACCGTCTACGGGAGCGTTGTCATCAGCAACCTCGTGGAGCGTGGAGAAGTCGGCGTGAGCAGGGACGTCCTTGAGCTTCACAGCTTTTCAGAGGGCGAGACTGTGGGGGTCATTCCGGCTGGAACCCCTGAGAGCGTCCGCTACATAAAGAAGAAGATGCGCGGCGAGAAGCTCAGGAAGGTCGAGATTGAGGCCATAGTCAGGGACATCGTTGACAGGAAGCTCAGGGACATCGAGATAAGCTCCTTCGTCACATCGCTCGAAATAAACGGCCTTGACATGGACGAGATAGCCGCGCTTACGATAGCGATGGCCGAGACTGGAGACATGCTCGACATAGACAGGAAGCCCATAATGGACGTCCACAGTATCGGCGGTGTTCCCGGCAACAAGACCAACATCCTCGTGGTTCCGATCGTGGCCGCCGCTGGCCTGACGATCCCGAAGACCAGCTCGAGGGCAATAACCAGCGCCGCTGGAACGGCCGATGTCGTCGAGGTGTTTGCCAACGTCAGCTTCTCGCTCGACGAAATCAAGAGGATAGTAGAGAAGGTCGGCGCGTGCCTCGTCTGGGGAGGGGCTTTAAACCTCGCTCCCGCCGACGACATCACAATTAAGGCCGAGCGCGCGCTCAGCATTGACCCAACCGGGCTCATGCTCGCGAGTATAATGTCCAAGAAGTACGCCATGGGAAGCCAGTACGTTCTCATTGACATTCCAACCGGAAAGGGCGTCAAGGTCGAGACCGTCGAGCAGGCGAGGGCCCTCGCGAGGGACTTCATAGAGCTCGGCAAGAGGCTCGGCCAGTACGTCGAGGTCGCGATAACCTACGGTGGCCAGCCGATTGGACACACCGTCGGTCCGGCCCTCGAGGCGAGGGAGGCGCTCTCAGCCCTCATGACCGGCAAGGGGCCGGGAAGCCTCATCGAGAAGGCGACCGGGCTGGCAGGAATACTGCTTGAGATGGGCGGTGTTGCCCCCGCCGGAATGGGCAAGAAGATGGCCAGGGAAATCCTTGAGAGCGGAAAGGCCTGGGAGAAGATGAAGGAGATTATAGCGGAGCAGGGCGGAGACCCCAACATCAAGCCCGAGGAGATTCCGATTGGAGACAAGACCTACACCTTCACCGCCCCAACGAGCGGCTACGTCACCGCGATAGACAACAGGGCGATAACTGCCATAGCCAGGGCCGCGGGAGCGCCGGAGGACAAGGGTGCCGGCCTGGAGCTCTACGTCAAGGTCGGTGAGAAAGTCAAGGAAGGCGACCCGCTCTTCACCATCCACGCCGAGCACGAGGCGAGGCTCGACCAGGCGATAGTTCTAGCCAGGAGAACTGAGCCGATAAGAATAGAGGGAATGGTCCTCCAGCGAATCGGAAACATCTGAGCCTTTCATTCTTTCAGTTTTTCAAGTTCTTTTTTGAACTCCTCCCTGCTCATGCATGGCCCGTTCCTCTTCAGCCTGACCGCGGCAATCTTGTAGTTGCCCTTTCCGACGAACCTGCAGACCTTTTCCGGCTCGTCCACGAGTCTCGCGACCGCGTAAGTTACCCCGTCCCTCTCAACGTAGTCTATAACCGTGTCCTGGAAGCCTGTGAAGATTACGACGCACTTCCTGTTCGGGTTGAAGGGCTTCAAATCCTCGTCTATTGGTGGCAGTCTCTTTACCACGCACTCGTTCGGAAAATCATGGGCCTTTACGCGCCTTATCAGTTCGGGCATTTCCTCGGTTTCTTCGAAGCGTTCGAGCTCCTCCCTCGAAATCTCGACGGGCTTCATTGAGTAGCAGAGGAACTCCTCGTCGTGAAACATCATGTAGGTTCCGTCCTTCAGGAACATGAAGGCTATCCTCTCCCTCGGAAGGTCGAAGACGTAGCCTGACTTGCTCTTTTTGACCTCGTACATTTTCCTCACCGGGTCAACTCTGCAGGTGTCATTTATAACCCTTGCTGGTCATTTCTGTTTAACCTTCTCCACAACGTGTATTCCCTCGATTCTTGTCACAGGATACTGGCCGTTCTCGTCCTTCTCAACGGCTTTCACCATGTCCCATATCGTGAGTAACGCGACGGTCACGCCGGTTAAGGCCTCCATCTCGACGCCGGTCTTGTAATAGGCGCGAACCTCGCAGGTGGCCTCGATGTAATCTTCTCCGAACTCGAAGGTTATGTCAACGCCGGTCAGAGGTATCGGGTGGCAGAGGGGAATTAACTCGGGCGTCTTCTTAACCGCTAAAATCCCGGCAATCTGGGCCGTCGCTATGACGTTGCCCTTCTTGGTCTTTCCCGCCTTGATGAGCTCTATCGTCTCCGGTTTGAGTTTAATCCTGCCCCTGGCAACGGCCTTTCGAAAAACAACGTCCTTGTGGCCGACCTCAACCATCTTGACGCCCCTCTCATCAACGTGGGTCAGCTCCATGGTATCACCATGTCCCATTCTCTTGAGGGAATAAAAAGTGTATCGGCAACCGCCGCGTTATTCCTCGGGAGCCAATTTGATGGCGAGCAACACCCCTGCCATAACAAGTGCAAGCCCGCTCATTACCAAGGGAATCACGTCCCTCTCGGAGTCTTTTAGGAGTAGTATCCCCGCAGTCAACCAGAGGACTCCTCCAAGGACAACTGCTATAGAAGCAACGGTTTTTGATTGCATGTTAATCACCCCCGTAACGTTTCCATATGATTATTGCACCGATAAAGTAGACTGCCAAAACTGGCAAGAGAGTCATTAGAGTCACTCTCAGCTAATCCTCTGGGGTGTAGCCTTTGATTCTTGTTAGGTACAGAAAAATCACTATCGCCATAATTATGCAAATCGTGTAAAGCACCAAGACCGCTTTCTTCTCCTCACTAATCTTCCCGTTGTTCGCGCTCATCTCCAACCACCTAGGGGTTTCTGTCCATAATTAGAGATAAATCCTCAGATTCATAGACATCACTAATTCTAAGTTAAATAAACCACCAGTGCGAATATTCTTCTGCATTTGCTTTTTCTCGTTTCCTTCTTCCCTTCCAAAGCCTGCCGGTATAATTCTCATGTATTCGTGGTATTTCTTTATTCTTCTTCTCTGCTGGATTGACAGCAGGATTATAATCCCACAGAAAAGGGATAGTAGCACGTACTCATCCAGCATTTCCCTCCCCCCTATAAGCGTTGCCGTGCTCTCTTTCTCAACATATCCAATATCATGCGGGAAGTTGCGAATCCTACTCCTATTCCAATTCCCACCGCAATTGCGCTACTCGCTGCTTTGGGTAGTATAATGCTGAGGATTTTGTAAGCTATGAAGGCTGCAAGCCCCCCTGCAACCACTGCCGATGGATACGAAATGAGATACTATTTTACTGGCACTCTCATACACTTTCCTTGTTATTATTGATGTTTTTAATTTTACTGCCACATGATGCTAAGGCCAGTGAGCCCGGGGAGTGCCGCCGTGGGGGCCGAGTTCAGGTCGTCAAAGGCATAATACAATGCAGGCAGTGGGAGAAGGTACGCTATCGTGTCAAGGGCTATGAACTTCACGTTTATACGCCCGTCCTTAATTGGGCGCTCCTTCTTCTCCAGGATTATTGCACTGCTCACTGAGAGGGAGGTCAGTACTATTAAGACGTTTTTAAGGTGCTCTCTCGAGAAAGTTGTAACCGAAAACCACATACAGGCTGATGAGCAAATTATTGAGAGCATTCCGAGCCCGAGCCATCCTAGAGCCTTCGCAAGCTCTTTCCTCATGGTTTCCTCATTTATGTTACCTCCCACCCGACTATCCTTAAGAAAAGAAAATTAAAAAATTGTCCCTGTCATAACCATCCAGCTATTGTTGATGCTGCAAAAAATGCTATTCCCGCTGGACCTCCTACTGCAGCATCAACTGCTGCTTCCCAAGGGGCTGTAGCAATCGCCATCAACACCAAACCCAACGCCAAGGCCTTCCTCCACATTTGGGAACCTTTAGGTTCCTAATTGCAGGACGCTACAAACGTTTGAAAATGTCATTATATTGCTCTAAAAGATAGTGGGCATCAATTCCAAATTTTTTGGCATTTTTAATCATCATTTTGTCATTTGAAACTAAAAGTGAACCCGTTATTTTTGCCGTTGCAATGAAGTATGCATCAATAGCCCTGCATCCTGTTTGAAGGGACACTGAAAACGCTACTTCATTCGGATTTTCAACTAGTCTTATCTTTGATAGGAGTTCCTCAATAAAGTTTAGGACGTCTTCCTTTTTAAATTTCCTCGCCAAAACACCCGCCAGCTCTACCTTAAAGACCTCTGGCTCATAAATCTGAAGCTCTTTTTCTTCAACAAGTCTGATCAGGTTCTCAGCTAAGCTCCTTCTATGCTGATTTTCTAAAAACAAATCCAGCCAGACCGAGGTGTCTATCACAATCACCTTCTCTCCTCCAAAAATTTCTCGATGTCTTCCTCGCTAAATTTGAATACATTTTGATATTTTTTTACTATCCCTAACAACCCTTTTCTCTCTATCTTGACGATGACCTTCTCTCCTTCTTCGAGTTTCAGTGGCTTTAAAGGCCTCAGCACGCCTTTCTCATAAACTGCTTCGGTAACTTCCATGGCCTTCACCATTTCCCATCTCTGTTTTAATCCTTAAATCCTTTCCGCTATCTTTGCCGTTACCGTGCTCTCAATTAGGGCGGCAATGAATATTAAGACTATCGAAATAGCCACGAGCTTGAAGAACTCTTTAGCGTCTTCCTCGCTAATAATATCTTCTTTCTTGCCCAAAGCAAATCTTAACAGCTCATACGGGATTTTAAAACCTGCCGCTCCTGCAATGATGATAGCAGGGATTTCAAAGATGCCGTGGGGGAGGAGTAAGAGGAAGAATGCCTTAATGTCTTCCATGATTAGAAAATCGTAAAATAGTGTTCCTATATTAATTCCATTTAGGATTAAATTTAAAAAAGTTAATCCACCAAAAGTCAGAGCACCACCGAAAGAAAGCAACAAGACGACCTTGAGATTGTTAATGAAGATATAGGTAAATGTAATATGGTTCATATTGAATTCTTGTTCTGAAAACTCTAAAATTGATTTGGGATTTGTATCTTCTGAGATGTTGTAGTGAGATGATAAAGAAACTCCAAGAATAGATCCGATGAAGAATAGAGAAAATGAAAAAAGAATTAAATTGTGTTTCATGGTTTTTGTCCCCATATAGCTATATTTTAACACAATCTGAATTCTTTTCGATTTTTTCAAAGTGTTTTTCAATATTTTTAATTTCTTGCTTGGCTTCGGTTATCACTATGTATGCATAGAGCAGTACTCCGTATATCAAGCTTGATACAAAAGTTGCCTCAAGAAAATCGGTCACTGATCTGACTGGAATTATTTGGGTGTAAGTTATGGTCATGGCTGTCAAAAGGCTCATTATTATCAAAGGCATTACAATGACCGATAGGAAATCTTGCAGATCTTCCTTGATTTTCATTGCGATCACCTGTTACATGGCGAGACCTACACCGATACCTGGGATTAACCTTGCAGCGAACTTTGCGGCCGTTCGAATGGCAACTCTCCTTATGATTCTTTTCGTGGCATATCTGGCTAAAGTCTTTCCAGCCTCTTTAGAGACCTTTAATGTTATCCCTCCCGTTACAGCTCCATAAAAAGCTTGCCTCCAATCTCTGGTCTTATACCACAGATAAGCTCCATGAATTAAATCATACCTTCCTTCTTCACAGAGCACCCCCATGCCGGAAGTCATGCTGACAGTCTCATCAGCTCTGTTTTCTGTTGCTCCTCCTACCACCATCCCTATGGCCATTAACACCAACCCTATAACCAAAGCCTTCCTCCACATTGGGAACACCTCCGGGTTTTCATTACATGAATGTCATTAATACTACTTAAGGTTTTCTTTGCAATTTTCGTCATTATGTTTTTTTTTCTTATAGCTTTATTGAACAAGCAACAACGCATGGATGGCAATTGTTTTAAAATGGATGGCAATTGTTTTAAACAAATTAATCGCTATCCAAGAACCGGTGATGAGTATGAAGGTCGTCAACATTGCCGTAAAGGATTTTGAGGTCGGCATAAGAACGAAAAAATTCCAAATAATAATAGTTCTCTTTGCAGTAATCTCCTTGGGAATGATCTATAATTCAAAAAGACTTGGCATAAGCGCAAGCTTGTATAAAACGTCCTTCCAGATGCTTTTCCTCTCGAGCTTTTCCAATGCTTTCAACTACTCAATAGCCCTGCTGGGAATCCTCCTTGGGGCGACCGCAATAAACGAGGAAATTGAAAAGGGAACGTTGAAGTTAGTAGCTTCAAAGCCAGTATACAGGGACGAAATAATCGCCGGCAAGCTCTTGGGTGGCCTTTTAACCCTTGGCCTGGCCCTGGTGTTGTTTTACATTTCAACGGTTGCCTTTGCCCTAGTCCTAGGGGTTCCAATAACCGGGGACGACGTGATGAAGTTTTTGGTTACTTTTCCCTTCAGCATGCTCTACGGCTTGGTCTTCCTGAGCCTAGGCCTGTTAGTTTCAACGCTCATCAAGAGGCCCAAGAACGCCCTGATAACCTCGGTCTTCCTGTTTGTCTTCTTTGGCTTTTTGCTATCGATAATAGCCGGGGTAGTGGCTTTCGCGGTAGCTGGCTTGCCACCAGTTCCCAACATTCCGGAGAACGCCACGAACCTAACTGAAGAGCAGCTTCAAGAGATGTTCCTTAAAGATCCTGCTTATCAGGAATGGCTGACCAAGCTGACAACGACGGCGGAGAGAATCCTTTATATATCTCCAAACTACCATTATCAGGAGATAATCAGAATACTCTTTGGGGGAAAGCCTCAGATAAGCGAAATAGTCTCTGCCTTAGCTTACGAGCAGAGCGTAGTGGAGGATAGACCAATGATGGAGAGCCTTGGGCTGATATGGAAGAACATCACCGCACTGCTCGTCATGCTCTTATTGCCCTTTGCGATAGCCTACGTCAAGTTTATGAAAGCCGACCTGAGGTGATTGCATGTACGCCATAGAGATTGAAAACCTAACCAAGTCCTATGGAAATTTTAAGGCTGTTGACGACCTAACACTAAAGGTTGAAAAAGGCATTACATTCGGATTTTTGGGGCCAAACGGTGCCGGGAAGACTACCACGATCCTGAGCATGATAGGCCTGATAATTCCGGACAGCGGGAGCATCAGGATTCTGGGAAACGACGTCTTCAGGGAGCCGATCAAGGTAAAGGAGAAAATAGGCTATCTCCCGGAAAACGCCACCGCCTATGAGGAGTTGACTGCCTGGAGAAATCTGGAGTTCTTCGCCAACTTTTATAATTTCTCCAAGCCAGAAAAGGAAAGGAGAATAGAGGAGCTCCTGAAGATGGTCGGCCTCTGGGACGTCCGCTACAGGAAAGTCAAGACTTTCTCAAAGGGAATGAAGCAGCGTCTTCTTCTGGCTCAGGCGCTGATAAACGATCCAGACGTTTTGATTCTTGATGAGCCGACCAGCGGGCTTGACCCAGAGGGGGCTTACCTTGTAAAGAACATCGTCAGGGAGGAGCGCAAAAAGGGCAAAACAGTCTTTTTCTCGTCCCACATCTTAAGTGAGGTTGAAGAGCTGAGCGACAAGGTCGGGATCCTCGTGAACGGAAAGCTCAGGGCAGTGGGACCGTTGGAAGAGATAAAGAGGCAGTTCATGGAGCTTGAAGGATATGAGATAAAGGTTGAGACGAAGCAAAAGCTCCCGCGGATTGAACTGCCCGAAATCATAAGGATAGAAAGGGTGAGTGAAAACAAGGCAATAATATTTGCAAAAGGAGACATAAGGGAGCAGCTTTCGGAGCTTCTTGCAAAGAAAGGAGTTACAATTGTGAGCCTTGAAGTCGAGGAACCGAGCTTAGAGGATGTTTTCCTGAAAACCGTTTACAGGAGAGGTGAATGAAATGAAAAAGAAGGCTTTTGTCATAATTTTTCTGCTTGTGCTCTCCCTCCTTCCTTTCACAAACGCTCAGCCGTGGATAACCGTGTTTGAGGGGAAGGTGAAGATTGGGGAGACCTTGGTCGTGGGGGATTACCGGATAAAGGCAACCCTTGAAAAGAACGAGATGAAGCCCTATGCTATAGTCTACGAAGGCGATGAGATTATGAAAATCATTGGACAGTGGAATCTCACAGAGGTCGGCAACATTAGAATAATTCTCGGAGGCTATGACGCGGAGAGCAAAGAGGTCTTCGTTTCCCTTCAGTATAGACCATCTCTGGTCAAAGAACTCAGACCGGAGGAAGGCTTCTCTTTTGAAGTTGGTGAGCACTCCATAACGATAGTCAAGTCAAGTAGCGAAAAATTGTTACTGAAGGTGGATGGAAGAGAGGTAGAGGTAAAGGCAAGCTCTACCAAAATATACCACAAACTTGCCCTAGAATACGCCGACGGAATTTTGAAGGTCTATTATGCCAAAGTTGAAGTGAAGAAAGAGGAGAAAAAGGATTACGAAATATACTACCCGTTCACAGGGTTAAAGGTTGTGGCAGGGAGTCAAGTTCAAATCCCCATTGAAGTCAGGAACAACGGCAACGAGGATTTAACCCTGCAGGTAGGGGTAGTATCAAAGCCCCTTGAATGGGAGGTTAAATTGCTCGATGAAAAGGGGGGATATGAGGTTAGCGAGATATTCCTAAAACCGGGAGCCTCTGCTATTTTGAACCTCCTTATAAAGGTCCCGGAAGATGCGAGCGGAACAAAGATTGTTCGCTTTGCAGTCGGGGAAGAAGTTGAGGAGATAACTCTCGATGTGGTCAAAAAGGGTAGCGTTGACGTGGCCATTCCAGTGCTTAGCATAGAGTGCGAAGCCGGTCAAAACGTTACTTTCCCGATAACCCTCAGGGGAGAAGGCGCTGTGGAGCTGGCAATAAAAGAAAAGCCTGCCAATTGGAGCGCATACTTCATCATGAAAAATCAGAGGGTCAGGTCGTTTCTCCTAGAAGGGGAGGAGAACGTCATCCTTTTTGTTGAAGTTCCGAGGGATGCCGGGCTCGGCGAGCATTCAATAATATTCTCTGTAAACGGGGTAGAAAAGAGCGTAAGCGTTTTCGTCTATAAAACGCACAGGGGAGAACCCGCAAAACTGCACATAACGGTTAAAGATGAGGAGGGCAACTTTTTGCAGAAGGCAAAAATTTACGTTGGGAACAAAACTGTTTTCACGGACGGCTATGGAAGGGCCACGGCGGAGCTTAAGCCCGGTGTTTATAAGGTGATCGTTGAGAAAGAGGGCTATGAAAAAGCTGAGAAAGAGGTCACACTTGAAGATGGAGAAGAAAAGGCATTGGAGATAACTATGACGAAGCTTCCATACTATTTTGAGCTCGAGGGGAGCGGTGACACAGTTGCCGTCACGACGGGATCGATAGGGGCTTACAAGCTGGGCATAAGAAACGTTGGAAAAGCTGAGGATACCTACTCGCTTTCCCTTCTGGGAGTTCCAGAGGGATGGTCGGTAGAATTCTACTACGCCGAAAGTCCAGTTAGGAGTTTAAAAATCAACTCGGGCGAATCAAAGGAAGTCACCTTAAGAATAATCCCTCCCTTCAACGCCCAGCCGGGTGAATACAACCTAACGATCGTCGTCAGAAGCTCTTCCGGACTGCAGAAGAACTTAAGCCTTGCAGTGAAGCTCATCGGGGAATACAGGTTCGAGATGTATCCCGAAACACCCATCGTTGGGATTAAAGCCGGAAAAGAGGGTGTTGCATACGTTTCCCTCGAAAACACTGGAACCGCCCCGATAACGAACATAAAGTTTAAAGTGAGTGCCCCTCAGGGCTGGGACGTTAAAGTTGTCCCCCAGGTTGTTCCGGAGCTTGGATCCCGCTATTACTTCGAAAAGGGTGGCATGACTATAAAAGGGGTGGAAGCAAAGGAACGCGTGACAATAACCATAAAGGTTCCCAAAACCACTCCGGCCGGAACATATCAGATAACGATCACTGGCAAAGGAGATCAGGCCCAAGCGAGCACCCAGATTACGGTCAGGGTGACCCAGAGCTCGAGCTCCGCCTACATCGGAGTATTCCTGCTTGTGATAACGTTTGTGGTGGTGGCGTGGATGATAAGGAGGGTGGGCAGGAGATGAAAGCGTTAAACGTTGCGATGAAAGAGCTCTACGTCTCGATAAAGAGCAAGAGGTTCGCAGTGCTCATCGCCATCTACGCCCTCTTCCTTATTCTGCTCTCTTACTCTTTAAGAGATAACTTGGCCGAGCTGACATCTCCCTCCGTCGAAAGGGTTCCAATGGGCCCCTTTGGAGTGAATGGGGAAATCCTTGCCACACCCCTGTCGGTAATGCTCATCACAAACTTCACGTTTTTCACTGTGATAGGAGCCATTCTCGGGGCTTCCCTAGGGGCGGACTGCATAAACAGGGAGATTGAAAGCGGGACAATAAAGACTCTTCTCAGCCATCCGGTTTACAGGGATGAGGTTTTAGTCGGTAAGTTCCTTGGCAATGCGTTCGTTTTGGTAATCACGATTTTCACTGGCTATGCATTTACGATTGCTTTTCTTCTTATCAACGGAACGCCGATTGACGGGGACTCGCTTTTGAGGGGCCTAATAGCGTTTCTTTTAACCGTCGTTTACTCCCTGGTGTTTTTGAGTGTTTCACTTCTTTTTTCAACCCTCCTCAAAAAGCCTGAAACGTCCATGCTGGTGTCGATAGGCCTTGCGATTTTCCTTACGATGGTATACGGCATTGTAGTTTCTTTAATATCCCACCATCTCGCCGGAGAAATGCCCCCTTATGGGACCCCGGCCTTTGAAATCTGGAGGGAAAACCTAAGGCTTTGGGAGCAGAGACTGCACTTCATTAACCCGGCTCATCACTACGCCGCCCTGGTTACTGCGGTTTTTGCGGGAGACAGAATAACCAACTGCTACGTACCCCTGGGAGAATCACTGGGGCTGGTGCTCAACAACGTCTCAATGCTTCTGGTGTTCTTGCTCTTGCCCTTCGCCTTCGCATACGCCCGGTTCCTGACGAGCGATTTAAGATAAAAGAGAAATCAGCCCTTCGCGACGCCCATCGGGCGCATCCTCGCGACGAGCTTTGCTATGCCAGCCTGGTGGACGACGTTGACGACGTTATCGACGCTCTTGTAGGCTCCGGGAGCTTCTTCGGCCACGACCCTGAGAGAAGCGGCTCTCACGTAGATTCCCCTCTGGAGGAGCTCGTTTCTGAGCCTGTCACCGCGGTACTGCCTCGTTGCGGCCTTCCTGCTGAGCAGCCTTCCGGCACCGTGACAGGAGCTTCCGAAGGTCTCTCTCATCGAGCCCTCGGCTCCAGCTAAGACGTAGCTCGCCGTTCCCATCGAGCCCGGAATAAGGACTGGCTGGCCGACGTCGCGGTAGGCCCTCGGCACGTCCGGATGGCCTGCTGGGAACGCCCTCGTCGCTCCCTTCCTGTGGACGACCACCTTGACCTTCTTCCCATCAACCTCGTGCTCCTCGACCTTGGCTATGTTGTGGGCGACGTCGTAAACTATGTGCATCTCCATGTCTTCGGCCTTCCTCTTGAAGACCTCTTCAAAGGACTCCCTGACCCAGTGGGTTATCATCTGCCTGTTGGCCCAGGCGAAGTTTGCGGCCGCCTTCATCGCGCTGAAGTACCTCTGACCCTCCTCGCTCTGGAAGGGAACGCTCACCAGCTCGCGGTCGGGCCAGGGGATTCCGTACTTCCTGTTGGCCTTCTCCATTATCCTGAGGTAGTCGCTCGCCACCTGGTGGCCGAGACCGCGCGAACCTGTGTGGACCATCACGACGACCTGCCCCTCGAAGAGGCCGTAGGCCTTGGCTATCTCCTCGTCAAAGACCTTATCAACGACCTGAACCTCAAGGAAGTGATTCCCTGAACCGAGGGAGCCGAGCTGCGGGGCACCCCTCTGCTTCGCCTTCTGGCTGACCGCGTTTGGGTCGGCGCCCTCCATTCTCCCGCCTTCCTCAAGGTGCTCAAGGTCCTCCTTCCAGCCGTAGCCGTTGTCAACGGCCCACTTGGCGCCGTCTGCTAACACGTCGTCGAGCTGGGTCCAGTGGAGCCTTACTCTTCCCTTGCTTCCCAGTCCAGAAGGCACGTTTTTGAAGAGCGTGTCAACGAGCTCCTTGATGCGTGGTCTGACTTCTTTTTCCGTTAAATTCGTTCTAATCAGTCTGACGCCGCAGTTGTGGACGACGACGCCGTTGGCTATGAAGTTGTGTGCCCTGTGATAGACGCCGATGTCGTAGAACTTTTCATAACTTGGCCTGATTCTCTCGACTTTAACGACCTTCTCTGCGACGAAGCCGCCCTCGTAACCCCTCTCGCGCGCGAACTCCTCAAAGGTCGGGAAGTCCTTGGGAACACGCGGTTCTTTCTCACCCTCGTATATTGCCCTCTCGACAAAGCGCTTGTTGACGACGTCCTTGACGGCCTCGTGGGCCTTTGCTACGCTTCCGGTCTCGGCGTAAACCCTTCTTGCGATTTCAGCCGCTTTCTTCCTCTCGGCCCTAACGCTTTCCTTGAACCTCAGGTAGGCGTAGGCGATTAAGCCTTTGGCCTTCTTCTCAAGGTCGTACTCGTAGTTTATCCTTCCAAGGAAGTTTCTGATGCTCTCCTCGCCAACGAGGGCCAGCCTGTACGTTATGCCCTTCTTCGACTTGACCCTGTAAACTGTCGTTTTGATACCGAACTCTGCCAGAAGCCCCGCTATCTCGTCCATGAACTCCCTGAGGTTTTCTTCAAGTTCCTCAACCTTGGACTGCGTGAGGTTTATCGGCAGTGGAGTGTTGCCCTTGAACTCGACGATGCTTCCGTCGGCCGCGAAGAGTCCCGCCAGGAAGTTCCTCTTCACCCAGAGGGGCGCGCTCTTAATCCACTCTGGAACGCTGTACGCAGTTTCTGCCTTCCTGCCTCTCGGCATTCCGAGCTTCTCCATGAGCAGGGCAAAGCTCCTTGAGGTGACCCTCAGCTCCGCCGAGACGCTCCTGCCCTCGTACTCGCCGCTCACCGTTTCGATGTGGTAGTCCCTCTCGCGCACGTAGAGGTTCGCGCTGATGCCGAGCCTCTCAAGGTCTTTCTTGAGCTCCTTCAGCGTCTCCTCCTTCCCGTAGAAGCTCAGGTAGAGCCTACCGTCCATCTCGCCAAGGTGGCCGTCGCCGAAGGCGAAGCCGAGGATTCTCGCGAGGGTTCCTATCCTCGGGTCGTCCCAGCGGAGCGGTAGTAGATTTTTCTCGCGCAGGAACTTCACTATTTGCCCGCCCTCGCCCTCAAAATCCTCCTCGCTCAGGAGAACACCTCTTCTCTCCTCGAACTCAACACCTTCGAACGGGTAAACGAGAACTTCGTCGCCCTCCCTGACGTTGCCGAGGTAAACGTAGCCCTGAGGGGTTAGAACCGGGTGGTCCTCGCTGCCCTCGATGATCTTCCCCGACTCGGTGACGATTCTCACCGCGAGCTCGTTCTCTTCAACGTCCCTCTCGGCAACGAAGGCGACCTCTGAGAAATCGTTGTGTCCCTCATCAACGTCGTAGACCCTCAGCCCCTGGAGCTTGAACTTTTCGGGCATTTCCTCAACCTTAACCCAGTATCCGTGCTCCGTAAGGACCTTTGAGCCCGGAGCAAGGCAGTTAATGTCGTATCCGACCCCTCCGGGGCTTATGACGCCTTCTTTGATGTCAAAAGCCGCTACACCACCGATTGGGAAGCCGTAGCCCTGGTGTCCATCAGGCATGACAATTGAGTACTTGTAGATGCCCGGGAGCATGGCGACGTTGGCGGCCTGCTCCAGAGTCCTGTCCTGACGCATCTTCTCGATGAGCTGGTCGTCAGCGTAAACCCTGCCCGGAACGCGCATTCTCCTGTCGAACTTGGGAATCTCCCAGCGGATTTTGTCAATCCTCTTCAGCGGAACCATCCTCTCACCCCCTCCTTAGGTGGGCCTAAAATTATTTTAAGCTTTCGAGGAACGGAAATGTTACTCAATCCTTAACCTCCTCTCCTTCGGGACGTAGTTGAGCAACCTCCCGTTCTTGGCCTTGGCCGACCCGAGGTAGTAGGAGCGCCATTTGAGGAGCACCCAGCCGTCTGGCACGTCAACTTCCACGCTCTCCCCGGCCAGGTAGCGCTTTGCTTTCTCATCGTCCAGCTCGACGACGTTCTTCGTTGCCTTTGGTCCAACGAGGAAGGCACCTTCAATCGTCAGCCTTATTCCGTCGCTCTCTATCCTGCCAAAGTAGACTCCCCTCCTGCCGGTGTCGCTTATCTTGAGTTCACAGTGCTTGTAGGCGTAGACCTTCCGGTGGTTGCCCCTGATTTCGTAGATTAAGTCTGGCGCATAGCCGTAGTTCTCCATGAGGAGCCTCTTGACGAGCTCGGCATCGCTGGTCTTGCCAATCTCGTTTCTGGGATTTCCCTTCTCATCACTCATTTTCATCACCCGGCTTGACTATCTTCGCTATGAAGAAGGCCTCGGTGTCGTTGTCGTTCGGGTGTATGCGCAGAGCCTTTTTCAGCTCGTCAGAGTAGGTCTTCCCCTCCCACTCAAGGACGGGCTCGCTCGTCTTCACGGGCAGTTCTATCCTCTCCAGCCTCGCATCGGTCTTCCTCAGGAGGTAGTCAACGACCTCCTCGTTCTCAAGCGGGTCTATGGTACAGGTTGAGTAAACCATAACTCCCCCCGGCTTGAGCGCTTTGTAACCGGCCAAGATGAGCCTCTTCTGAATGTTCATGTACTTGACGACGGCCTTCTCACGCCACTCCCTCAGGAAGCGCCAGCTCTTTCGTATCATTCCGACTGAGGAGCACGGTGCATCCAATAGAACCCTGTCGAAGGTGTTCTCGAAGCGCGCGAATTTAGTCCCGTCCCGCGTCGTTACCCTCGCTATCAGAACCCCCATTCTGTTGAGGTTCGCTATCAGGACGTTGGCCCTGTCCCTGTTGGGGTCGTTTGCTATTATGCACCCATCGTTCTCCATGTACTGGGCTATTTGTCCTGTCTTCGAGCCCGGCGCGGCGGCCATGTCGAGGACGAGCTCTCCCGGCCTCGGCTCGAGAACCACCGGCGGAATCATCGAGCTTGCCTCCTGCCCGAAGATTAAGCCGAGGCCGTGCTCCGGGACCTTTGCGAGGTTGTCAACGTTGATGAAGAACCCCTCGCGAACCCAGGGAATCGGTTCGAGCTCGAACTCCTCCCTGAGTCTCTCAACTACCACCTCCAGCGGGGCCTTGAGGGTGTTCACCCTGATGCTCTGCCTGAGGGGCTTAACCATGAACTCCCAGAACTCATCCGAATCGTCGAGCTTTGAGTAGCGCTCGTAAAATGCAGGATTGGTTTCCCTAATAACGTCCCTCGCGCTCATCCAATCACCTCACAGGTCGGGAACGAACTGCGCCATCCAGCGCCCGTCCGGCAGTTTCTCAATCTTCATGTCGTGGTAGGTTATTGCCTTGACTTCCTCCTTCGGCTCGTGCTTCTCGTAGTCGAGAACCTCGCCACAGGCCTTCGCTTTGAGGCGGTAGCCGTTCTCTGTCTTCTCTATCCTGACTCTAACGTCGCCGAAGACCAGCCCCTCCATGTCGTGGAGCACGAGGAGCTCTTCAAGGAAGCTGTACAGGAGAGCCTCTAAGTCCTCTTCCTCCACCTCAACCTCGCGACATTCCCTCGGCTCGACCTTCCTCACGTCCACCATCACGTCAAAGAGTCCCAACGCGACTGCCTCAAAGGCCTCCTCAAGCGTTGAGCCGTAACCGCGAACGCCTATGTCAGCGGTATGCTCGTAGTGCTCCCACTTTCTCATTCTCTCACCCCCAAGAGAATTGAGTTCAGGCCCTCTTTAAGGGCCACCTCGTGAAGCCTCTTATCTGCAGTGTAAAAGGCATCGGCCTTTACATGCTTCGCCGAAACTATTTGCAAGGCGTCAGCCTGATAAATGTGATACCTCTCAATCAGCTCCCACGCATCGGCGAGGAGCAGGGAATGGACGGGAACGACCTCAAGGACACCCAGCCTCGTGAACCTCTTTACCTCCGCAAGGAAGCCCCTCTTCAGGAAGTTGAACTCCTCCTCTGTGAGCTGGCCTCTCCTCAGCTTTTTGTCGAATATCCCGATTACCTCGCCTATGTTCCAGAAGCTGAAGGCCAGCTTAACCTCGCCCCTGTAGGCGTCCCTGAAGGCTTTCTTCACAACGTCACTCCCGTTTTCGTTCAGATACCTCTTCAAGATTGCACTACTGTCCAAGTAAACGCTTCTCGCGGTCATCCCTCATCTCCCTCAGGAGCTTTTGACTGCTCTCGCCACCAACGTCGAGTGGCTCGAACCACAGGGGAACTTCTGAGTCATCAACGTCCTTCAAGACCTCGTTTATGAGGTAGTTCATCAGCGCCTCCTCCAGCAGTCTGCTGACCTCGCTTCCCTCACGAAGGGCCAGCTCTTTAAATTCCTTCCACAGCTCCTCGTCGACGTAAACGCTCGTTTTGACTTTCCCCATGTCACCACCTGTAGGTAATTACCTACGTCGGTATATAATCCTATCGAAACCGTTAATTAGACCGCCAGCTAACCCCTCCACAGGTGGAAGAATATGAGGGAGATAACGCCGAAGAGAATCCGCGAGATGAAGGGGAAGGAGAAAATCACGATGGTGACGGCCTACGATTACCCTTCAGCGCTCCTGGCAGATAAAGCGGGAATTGACATCGTTTTCGTCGGCGATTCCCTCGGAATGGTCGTTTACGGCGATAACAATACGCTCAACGTGACGATGGAGCAGATGGTCTTCCACACGAGGGCCGTTGCAAGGGCCGTCAGGCGGGCGCTCGTTTTAGCGGATATGCCGTTTTCGAGCTACGAGGTGAGCGTCGAGGAGGGCGTTAAGAACGCCGTTAGGTTAATTCAAGCAGGAGCGGACGCGGTGAAGATTGAGGGTGGAGCAGACCACGAGAAGCTCGTCAGGAAGCTCGTTAGGATGGGAATTCCTGTTATGGGGCACACTGGACTAACCCCCCAGCGCTATCTAAGGCTCGGTGGCTACAGAATCACGGGCGAGACCGAGGAGGAAATCGAGGAAATCCTGCGCGACGCTAAAGCATTGGAGAGGGCCGGAGCCTTCGCGGTCGTTCTGGAGTTCGTCCTAGCCGATGTCGCAAAGCTCGTAACTGAGGAAGTCTCGATACCGACGATAGGAATCGGGGCGGGCCCGTACGTTGATGGCCAGGTTCTGGTCTGGCACGACCTCCTTGGAATTTACGAAAGCTCGCCTCCCTTTGCCAAGCGCTACGCCGAGCTGGGCAAGATAATCCTCGACGCCCTCGGCCAGTACAACCGCGAGGTCAAGACTGGAGAATTTCCAAGTTCCGAGCACTACTGGGAGTATCAGGACAAGGAAGACTTCAGGAGGAAGGCTCAGAAGGCCCTCGAAAGGCTTGGAGATGGTGAGTGAATGCTCGGCGGAAAGAGGATCAGCGTCATAATCCCGGCCTACAATGAAGCGGAGAGGCTCCCCAAAGTGCTGGAGAGGATTCCCGACTTCGTGGACGAGGTAGTGGTGGTCGACGATGGCTCAAGCGACGGGACTCATGAAGTTGCGGAGGGGTTTTCCGGGAAAGACGCCCGGATAAAGGCAGTTCGTCTTGGAAAGAACTGCGGCAAGGGCGGTGCAATGCGTGAAGGAATCCGACACTCCAGCGGGGACGTCGTTGTCTTTATAGACGCAGACGGCCAGCACAAGCCTGAGGAGATAATCAAGCTCGTTGAGCCAATAATATCCGGCGAGGCCGACCTGGTAATCGGTGCCAGAAGGGTCGGGGAGGCCGGCAAGAGGCCTTTCCATAGGAGGCTCAGCAACATAATAACGACGAGGCTCATAAGGTTCAAGCTTAGGCAGTACGTCTACGACACCCAGAGCGGGTTCAGGGCCTACAGGCGGGAGTTCCTCCCGGAGATAGAGAGTGACAGGTATGAGGTTGAGACGGAGATGCTCCTGAAGGCCGCTAAGATGGGCGCGAGGATAAAAGAGGTTTCGGTGAGCATGATATACGATCCCTCACGGGAGGGGCGGTTTGGGCCGAGGGACGTTTTTCGTTTCCTCAGGGTGTATTTCAAGTTCTGAGGCCCCATTGCCCTTTTACTTTCTATCTGCTTGAGCGCACGTAGAGATGTGGCAGAGTTAAGAGCACAGAGAATCCCGTGACGGTTCACTTTTCTGCCAAGTCAGTCTTGAGAAACCTGCAGGAATATGAGTTGTGGAGCCGGGACCGGGATTTGAACCCGGGACCTGGGGATTACGAGTCCCCCGCCCTGCCGAGCTAGGCTACCCCGGCACCGTTGTAAGGAACAGGCCCGTTATTTATAAGCTTTTCTCAGGGCTGGCCGAGGAGACTCCTGACCACCATGAGCCACTTCTGGGGGTACAGGGCCACAATGAGCACCAGCGCGGCGAGGGTGAAGTTCAGCATCGTGATTGCCCTGAGGGATTTCGTCTCGAGGCGGTGTATCCTCTCGGGAATCCTGAGCCTCGTGTCGTCGGTTATCCTGGAGACCAACCCCGCTAGGAGGAAGCCTGTGAGGACGTCGTAGACCCAGTGGTGGGCTAGGAAGACCGTCGAGAACGGTATCAGGGTGTTTATCACTATCACCGCCTTGCCCCCCAGGCGCTTCCGGTACTTCCAGACTGTGAGGATGTGTATCGCCGCGAAGGTGTTGTGGAGGGAGGGCAGTACGAACTCCTGCCTGGTCAGGAGGGTGTCCTTTACCGGATATCCCTGAATCTGGTAAACGTAGTGGGGTGCGTAGATGTGGAAGATTAGATAGACAATTCCGGCCCCAGCGTAGGCCAGCAGGTACCTCGCAAGGAGCTTGTCTGCAGCCTCCAGGTCGCGCAGGTATATCAGGACGTAGAACACCATGAACGCTATTGACCCCGCGAACCCGAAGTAGTAGACCCATTTGAGAATCAGATAAAGGGGAACGATGGAGCGGGTGTACTCCAGAAGCGCGAGGACAAAGGGCTTCGATGTGAGAGGGAGCTTTAAGAACTCCTGGGTAATGTCAACGCTTTTCCTGCCCATGTAGATGTACAGAAGGCTGAACGCCATCCATCCAAGGTAGCTGAGGAGGAATGCGTTGAGCCTCACGATGACTTCTCTGTCCCGAAGTCTTGAGACGAGTGGTTCCATTTCTTATCCCCCAAAGTCATGCTTTTAACTCGCTGGTTGTGTATCGCCTCAGTGTAGAATCCAATCCTTTAAAAACTTTACACTCAACCCCAAACGGGTGGTAGTTGTGGAAATACCTGGCTACGGAAAACTTAAGTTCGGCGCGGTTCTCTTCGACCTCAACGGGACACTTGGGGTTGAGGGGAGAGTTCCGGAGGACGTTAAGAAGCTCCTCGTGAAGCTTGCTGACCGCTGCACGGTCGTCATTCTTAGTGCCGACACCTTTGGGACGCTGGAGGAGGAGTTTAAAGGGCTCCCCGTTAGGATCGAACGGGTCTCAACTGGGGCAGAAAAGGCCGAGATAGCCGAAGGCTACGCCCCCTATGTGGCCATAGGCAACGGGAACAACGACGTTGCGATGCTCGAAAGAGCTGAGTTAGGGTTCTGCGTGATTGGAAAGGAAGGTGCGGCAGTTGATGCCCTCCTCGCGAGCGACGTGGTCGTTACCGACGTGAGGGACGCGATAGAGATGCTCCTCGACGAGAGAAAGCTGATAGCGACCCTGAGGGAGTGATGTATGGGCTACAGGACGCTGAAGGGCATCGGGACTGCCGAGCTGGTCATTAAAAAGTCCGTGTTCATAGGCTACGCTTCCCCCGCAAACACTGAGGAAGAGGCTAAGGCCTTCATCGAGAGAATCAAGGCCCACCACAGCGACGCGACGCACAACGTCTCCGCTTACCTCATCAACGACGGGAAGAACTTTGCCGTCCGCTACGATGACGACGGCGAGCCCAAGGGCTCGGCGGGAAAACCAGTACTCAAGGTTATACAGAACAAGGGGCTGAGCAACGTCGTCGTTGTCGTTACGCGCTATTTTGGGGGCATAAAGCTCGGCTACGGTGGGCTCGTCAAGGCTTACAGTGACGCGGCAAGCCTTGCAATCGAGAACGCGGGGGTAGTTGAGGTTTACGAGACGGAGCGCTTCGAGGTCACCTTCCCCTACAACCTCTTCCACACAGTCAAGGAGACAATCGAGAACTACGGGGGACGGGTCGTTGGTGAGGACTATGGAGCGCTGGTGGCGTTCACCGTAGAGACTAGGAAGGGCGAGGCCGATGGGCTGATGGAGCTCCTGACAGAAAAGACACGGGGGAGAGCAAGGCTGAGGAGGCTCTTTATGAGCTCGTTTGAGGGGAGCCTTTAGTCCCTCATTATTTTTAGGAGTTCGCGGAGCTTCCAGTGCAGGATCACCAACGGGTAAAGGGGTCTAAGGACGGCGTGAAAGGTGACTCCACCGGAGGTTTTCCTCGGCACCAGCTTGTAGAGTTTTGGATTGAACCCTCTAGATCGCAGGAACTCTTCCTCATGTTCAAGATACGCCCCTATGAGCAATTCAAGTGCATCAGCACTCCCAGATCTTCGTTTTAGGACTTCAACGAACTCCTCGCAGGTCTCCGCACTCTCCCCCTCGAAGAGAAAGTCCTCGAACACAAGCCTTCTTTCCTGCCTTTTTATCCTGCGGCAGAGCTCCAGCATTAGATCGTAGTCGTTGACGTCATGCACCCTACCCAGAACTTTCGAAAGCGTGTATGTCCTCCATGAGCGCCCCTTAACGTGAAGGGCCCACGTGAATGCTTCTACCAGCACCTTCCTTTTTTCATTGGGATCGTCTAAGCACCATCCCACCTTTTGCAGGATTTCAGCTTTCTCCCTTGGTCCGGGGATAAGATAAACTCTCTCCCAAACCTCGCGGGCGCGTTCTGGTGTACACTCCTCCAAATACTCATAGAAAAGCCTCCAGAGACCCCAGGAGATACTTTCGAGGTCATCAAGGAGTGCTACAATTGTATTCACACCATCGTCAAGCTTACCGTTCTCCCTAAAGGCGAGACCAAGGTTTATGACGTTGCGAGTGTAATCGGACAGCTCTCCATTGTTGAGCTTCCTTCTATCAATGTTGCGTAGGACTTCTCTGGCCGCTTCAAGCTCTCCCATTGCTATAAGCTCCTCAACGTTCATTTCTATCACCGTTAAGGGCATAGATATGGAGGCATTCTCAATGCGAGGAGAGGATAAAATATCCATCCTCGGTTCTTAAGCAGGGTTAAAAACTTAATTGTCAGTGCGGGACAACATTATAGATTTACACGGTATGTACTTTACACGGGGTATAAATTAGCTCAGGTTCTTGCGAGGCTTAAGAACCTCGACTTCAGGGGGCTTTTGCAGGAGATAACGGACAGCTATCCAAACATCTCCCTCGTTTTCACGGGCTCGATGCCGGGCATGCTGGTCGAGTACCTGAACCCCGGCGCCGAAAAACCCAACTTCATGCGCTCGGCGGAGGTCTTCACGCTCCCAAGGTGGACTACAGAAGAGGAAGGGGCTACCTCAAAGAAGGGTTCAGGAGTTACGGCATAAGCATCACAAACGAACTTGAGCTCTCAAGGGCCGTTGAGGAGCTGGGGGGCGTTCCCGGGTTTATTTCTCACTACGGCCTTACCGTCGTCAACCTTGTTCGGGACGGAAAAAGCCCGGAAGAAGCGCTTCTGCTGGCACTCGAAGAGAGCCGGAGATACGCCCTTGAAGAATGGCGCAGGGACGTGGAGGCCTTTCTATAATGTTTACAGCAGCGGGGTTTACATTAGGATTCTTAGAGTGCTGGCGGAGGCCTACCCAAGCGCCCTCAGGGGGGCAGAGGTCTATCGGAGACTCAAGCCCCTTGGCCTCGCTCCCAAAAGGGTACAGCACGTCTACAAATACCTTGAAACCCTGGAAAAGGCCGGGTTCGTCCGTTCCTCGGAAAAAGGTACTGGGTTGAAGACCCGCTCCTCAGGGAGACGATGAGGAGCTTCAATCTCCAGTGATGCCCTCCTCTTTGCTTCCCAAAACCCTCTCCCAAACCTTTATCGCGGCCCACTTGTCCAGGAACTCGTTGAAGGTGCCGCACTTTGGAGAGAGCGTGCACACCGGACAGCCGTCCCTGCAGGGGCAGGAGCGGAGGTGCTCAAGGCTCTTCTCCATAAGCTTCTCGATGTTCTCGTAGAGTATCGGTGCGAGGCCCGCTCCCCCCTCGTTGCCGTCGTAGATGAACACGAGGGGTTTTCCGGCGTGGGGTGAGCCGGGGAAGCTCGCGTAGCTGTAGCCGCCCAGCTCCCTGCTGTCGATGTAAGTGAAGATGGGGGCTATCTTTATGAGGTTGTGCTCTATCGCGTGGAGTGCCGGGCCTATCCCGTCCTTGCTGTCCACCATCTTCTTTATCGCGAAGGCCAGCTCCTCATCGCTTATTCCGAGCCTTTGGAGGGCGTCGCCGATGCTCTTCCTTATGACGTGGCTCGTGGCGCCGAGGTAAAGTGGGAAGAGCTTCCTCCTGTCGAGGTTGCTGTAGATGGTGAACGCAACGTCCTCAAAGCCCTTTTCAGTGGCCACGGCAAAGAACTCCCTGAACTCCTCGCTCGTGACATCCCGTATCCAGTCCGGGAAGACGAGCCAAATCCCCTCAGTCTCGAACTCCCTGACGTGGGGTTTTTCAAACTCGACCTTCGCGAACTTCTCCCAGTTTAAGATTGAAAAGTCCTCATCGGCCTCGACTCTCTCACCGCTGACGGGGGAGTAGATTTCGCCCTTCAGAATTCCTGCTTCCTTGAGTTTCATGAGCTCGGCAACGTAGTTGCCCACATCGTTGCCCTTAACGGCGAACCCCGTGTAGATGTGCCGGACCCTTAGGCGGCCGAGGCCGATCTCAACGCCAGCGTGCTCCTTGCTCGCGACGGTTTCGAGTATCTCGACCTCCTCCCTCTTGGCCACGAAGGTCTCAACGTCCCAGAAGCGGTTGAGTTGCCTCGCGAAGACGAAGTGGAGCTTCCCGATGGTGAGCCTATCTCTGGCCATGTACAGCTCCCCGCGGGAGAAGTAGGCCATTCCCGGGAGGAGCGAGCGGTGGTACTCGTCGGCGTCAACCTCCTCGATGATGTAGCCCTTGAGTTTGAGCCAGTTGATGAAGTTGAGAAGCTCGCCCAGCGAGGACTTCTCCATCAGCTTGCTCCTTATCCAGGGCTCGTCCCTGACGAGGAAGAACGTCTCGTCGCTCGCTGTCCTCAGGGAGGAGTAGCTGAAAGCCGGCTTCTTCACGCGGAGCTCAAGCCTTCCCGTGAGCGGGTTTTTCTTCAGGTCGGCTTTTCTCTCGATAACGAGCTTTTCGGCGATTTTTCTCTCGAACCCATCGAGCTCGTCCCAATCAAGTATCCCAAGCTCGGTTAGGAGGTAGTGGAGGTGCTTCTCTGCTATGCGCTCGTTCTCCACGTTGACGGGCATGTACTCGATTACCCCCTTCTCAAGCCTCTCCACGAGCTCGGCGAAGTGCTCGCGGTAGTAGTAGTCGAGGCCGTTTTTTCTGAGGACTATGGCGTTGAGGGCCTCCCTGTCCGCCTTCCTCCCTGCCCTGCCGAAGCGCTGGATGAGGGAGAACAGCCCGTCAGGCGGGATGCCGTAGTTCACAACGGCGTCGAGGTCGCCGATGTCTATGCCGAGCTCGAGGGCGTTGGTCGTGAGGAGGACGAGGAGCTTGCCCTCCTTGAAGTCCCGCTCTATTTCCCAGCGGACGTTCTTGGGGAGCGTCCCTTTGTAGGTGCTCGTCTTAGGGAAGACCGGCGAGCTGAGGAGGAAGCGGAGAAGCTTTTCGGTTCCTTTCCTGCTGTCGAAGAAGACAAGGGTCTTTATGCCACTATCGGCCAGCCTCTCAATCAGCGCCCTGAGGAGCTGTCTCTCGTCCAGGTTCTTCGGCTCGAAGAGGACGAGGTACCTCCTCGGGAAGGGGTTGGTGGCCTCTCTTACCGCCTCGAACTTCCTCCTGAAGAGCTTTTCAGCGAACTCCTCTGGGTTCCTCAGCGTCGCGGAAAGGGCTATAATCTGCGGCTTAACTCCGAGGCGCTTAAGCCTGAAACCCAGCCGCCTGAAGAGCCACGCCGCGTTGCTCCCGAAGACGCCGCGGTAAACGTGGAGCTCATCAACGACGAGGTAGCGGAGGTTCCGCAGGAGCCACTCGTAGTCCCTCCACTTCCTCAGGATGTTGTAGTGGAGCATGTCCGGGGTCGTGAATATCACGTTCGGCCTCTCGCGGAGCATCTCACGCCTCTCGCGCCAAGAGACATCCCCCGTTAGGATTCTCGCGCTCACGTGCTTTCCCGTGAGACGGTAGAAGGTGAGGTTCTGGAGCGAGAACTTCTCAAACTGGTTGTTGATGAGCGCGCGGGTGGGATAGATTAGCAGGTAAGTCGCGCGGGGGTCGGAGAGGTAGGAGTCGAACATCGCCAGCCGGAATATCTCGCTCTTTCCGCTCGCGGTTGGGGTGGTTACAACGATGTTTTTGCCAGAGTAGAGTTTCTCAAGGGCCTCAGCCTGGTGGCGGTAGAGGGAGAAGCCGAGCTCTTTAAGGAGGGCGTTTACTTCGGGGTTTTTGAAGTGGAACTCGCCGAACTCACCATCGCTCGGCGGGAAAACGTGGACTCTCGCTATCTCTGACTTCAATGGCTTCAGCGTCTCGAAGAGGGACATGTTGGTGGCTTGGAGGAAGGGACTAAAAAGCGTTTGGATAAGGATGCTGGCAAATGTTGGCCCTGTAGTGAACCCAATGCAAACTCACGGAGCAAAAAATGAAAGGTTAGCGAAGGCGCTCGGCCTCCGCGTAGAGCTTCGCCTTCTCAACGAGAACTTTGATGAACTCAAGGAGCTCTCGCCCGTTCTTTTCAGTGTAGGGAAGGAGCACATCAAGCGGCCCGTTGAAGCGGGCGTGGTCTTCGAGAAGCGTGAGGGTCTGTTCAACCGTCGTCCTCGCGATGCTCCCGGAAATCGTCTCGTAAGTGCTCCTCAACCGGACTTCATAACGCTTGCAGGCCTTCACAACATCACCTCCTATGCGCGCCCCAAATGGGCAAAAAAGAAAGATTACCGGAGCAGGGCCCTTATCTCTTCCTCGCTGAGGGCCCGCTCGATGTACTTGGAGAGGAGGTAGGTGAAGAGGAAGACGTTCTCGGGGGTCAGGTCGATGGGTTTGTAGTGGTAGCGGTCGTAGCCTTCGGCGATGACGAACTCGAAGCTTCTGGGGCCGAACTCGACTTCAATCCTGATGGGCCCGTCCACGCCTTCTAACTCAAGGACGTAGTAATCAAAATCCACTGCATACACCACAACCACCGCGCAGAAGAGTGAAGCAATCCAATTTGGAACAGAAGGGTCTGGAGTTTATAAATTTTTCGGGCCTGAATGACGGGATTAACACGTTTAGAGTCTTAAAAGTTGAAAACAAAACCAAGGGGAGCGTTATTTATTGCTAGTGGAGTATCCATATCGCCCCAAGGCCCGCCCACACTCCAGCCAAGAAGGCAGAGGAATACAAAGTTGCCTGCCAGAGCCTGTCCACGAGGGAGTAAGGCCCGCCCGCCTTCTCTATGGAGAGATAGAACATAACAAGGGCGAGCAAGCCGGTGAAAAGGGCCAGATGGTGGGCCTCGGGGAAAGCCTTCCATGCCTTGGGGAGCAGGTAGAGTGAGAGTACTATTGCGACTATTGAGATTCCCCAGAACCAGAGGTGCCAGTCCACCGAGCTCTTGCCCTCGTAGTGGAGCTGAGATGTGAACGCGAACGCTGCCATCCCTGCAAAGAACGCGGCAACCAGCGCCAAAAGGACAACGATGGTTGAGATGTTGTGGTAGCCCATGTCATCGAGGTACACCCCGATAGCCGCGACGGCTACGAGTGCCAGAAGCCCGGCTATTAAACCCGCAACCGCTCCCATCGTTCCGCCGGCAAGGGTTATCTTGAAATCATCGGGCTCTCCGCTGGGAGAGGAGTGCTTGCTGTAATCCGCCATGAGGTATGGGATCCCAAAAGTCCCGCCCAGAGCGCCTAGGATTGCCAGCCTCTCGTTGGTGACCCCGTGGTAGTAGCCATAGAAGAGCCACTCGGGGAGGGCGTTGTTCGAAAGGAGATGGTATATGAGCATGAAAACCGGGACGGCGATGATGAACATCGCGGGCCCAACGGGGTAGCCCCTGTCCCTCTCATAGAAGCTCAGGCCCGTTATGAACTGGAACGCCAGCGGGATGAAGGCGAAGGGGCCAAGTGCCATGAAGTAGAGCGAGATTATGAAGACGTCCCCCTCGGCCATCTCCTCGATGACCGCATTCTCTATTACACCTGCCATGAGACCTATCAACCCCCAGGAAACGATGCTGGCCTGCGGGAAGAACTTGGAGTTGATTATGAGGAGGGGTATTGAGAGGACGAAGACGGCCGTGGCGAGCTTCTCGCGGTTGGAGTCCATGAGAACCCCAAAGAGGAGGTACGCGAGTCCGACGGGGGTGGCGTAAAAGAGGGCTTTTAGGTTGCCTAGGAAAAAGCCCGCTATAGCGCCGAAGGCGAGGAAAACGTAGATGACGAGCTTTGCGAAGTCCATCCATGCAAAGGCGAGAAGGACGTAAGCTATCGCGAGTGCAAATGTGAAGTCGTTAAACTGGTCCGCCCACTCGAGAAAGGTCAGGCTCGCCGTGCCAAGGAGCACGAACCCTACTGCGTTCTTGAGCCTTTTTGAGACCATTTCGGCACCTCCTTTAGGGGGTTAAGAAGCCGAAGCCGAGGGAGTTGAGCTCGCCAAGGCCGGCGTCCATTAAGAACGCGTAGAAGTCGCGGTTGTCTGGAGTAATCCTCTTCTGGAGCAGTCTCCACGCGCTTCCGGGGATTAGAAAGCTCGCGCCGTGCATCCTAACACGGGTGTAAACGTCCACCCTCCCGTTCTTTCGAACCCTTGGAACCATTCTGTCGAAGATAGGCCCGTCCAGCTCGAACTCCTCGCCGGTAAAGACGCGGTATTTCTTGAGGGCGTTCTCCGTGATGCGGGATATGAAGTAGTCGAGGCTCTTCTCGTGGTAGAACGTGAAGAAGCCCCTGACATCGGGGTTCATCGAGCGGACGACGACGGGAGAACCCGTTACGAAGTTTCCCCTGGGCCTGAGGGAGAACTTTTTTATTCTCACAAGCTCGACCTTGAGCCCGCCGAGGTAGAGGCTTTCCTTCCCGCTGAGCCTATCGTGGAGGACTTCGATGAAGTTCCCGTCCGGGGAGCTGATGAGAACCGACTTTTCCTCACCCGCCCTGAAGTCGCCCGGCGGGAAGATGTCCGAGAACGTGAAGAACTTGAACCGCGCTTCATCGTGCCTCTTCCAGTACTCGGTGCCCCAGAGGTGGGAGTATATGAGGCCCTGGACGGTGTGCTTCGTCACGGAATCCCTCGGAGCGTCCCCCGTCGGACGGAAGGTCAGCATGAGCCGCATACACATAGTGGAGTGAAGTCAAATTAATAAGCCTTTTGGCTGTGGATTACGATGATGAGAGAAAAGAAATCTAAGGCGATCCCGATTGGGGATACGCTCTCATTACGCCAATTTAAACCGTTAGAGTCTTTACTGGCTTGACTTTTACTGAAAGTAAAGCGCTCAACGTCGAGCAGTTTAAAAAATTTGTTGGAATTCAAAAAGATGTCTGATGGGCAAAATTTGGATTTTACTCCATTGAAAGCCCGCAATTTGCGAATAAACGTGTTTTGTAGGTTTTCAGATTTTTAAAGATTTTCGTGGCTCTTCAGGAGTTTTGGACGAGTTTTAGGAGATCCCGATTAGGGATATCCACAGCAAAGCGTTGTTTTGCCCCAAAAGGCCTTTTACTTCCAGACTTTGAATCGTGGTAAAGCGCCCAACCTAAGATGATGTTAAAACCTGTAAGAAACCTTCAAGACCCGATTGGGGGACAGCGTGGTACTGTTATAACCCGCAAAAGTGCTTAACACCTGTTTTTCATGGAAAGCAGTCTTGAACGTGGACAGCAAACTAAAACAAAGGTGGAGAACCGAAAAGCCCTCTCGTGAGAGCAAAGTTTTTAAGGAGTCCTTACGTATTTATTCTGGACAAATAGGGCAATTGAAGGTATGGTTTACACAGAACATTGTTGTTTGGAAACCGGGGTTTGCAGTCAGACCAAATGTCAAGTTTGCCCGGAGCATTGTTGTCCAGCCAAGTTCCCAATAGTGGGTAAACTGTACAGCCTCCAAACGTGGAAAAGTTTATATATTCAAACTGACCAAAATGGTTCTGGTGCTTCGGCACATGAAGTACCCGCTCTTTATAACCCAGCATGGTGAACTAAGAAGAGAAAACAACGCCCTTGTCTTCTCCGGTGAACTAGTAAAGAGGGTTCTTCCGCTGGGGCAGATCAACGAGATACACTGCCTCGCAAGGGTCTCCCTCACGAGCGGTGCCATTGACATCCTGAGCGAGGCCGGGGTTCCTGTTCACTTCTACACCACAAAGAGCGACTACAAGGGGTCATTCGTAAACGACGCCTCGCCGAGGGGAAAGCTCCACCTCGCCCAGGCTGAGCACTACCTCGACGGTGAGAAGAGGCTCTACATAGCGGAGGAAATCGTAAAGGGCATGCAGAACACGATGGCATTCGTCCTCTCAAGGTGGGGCGTTAACCCCGTTAAGCTCAACTCCGTCGAGGTTTCAGGGGGGAGCGTTGAGGAACTTATGGGCAGGGAGGCCGAGCTGTGGACGCACTTCTACCGCTACTTCGGGGAGGCGATTGGCGTCGAGGACTTCAAGCGGACTAGAAGACCTCCGGAGGACGAGGTAAACGCGATGATAAGCTACGCCAACGCGGTCGTCTATGGCCTGGCCTTCTCATCGGCCGTAAAGGCCGGCCTGGACCCTTCCATAGGCTACCTCCACTCGGTCAGCGAAAGGAGGCACTCCCTCCCACTTGACCTTGCTGACGTTTTCAAGCCCCTCTACGTCTTCACGACTGTCAAGGCCCTGGTCACTGAAAAGAAGATGAAGAAGTCCGACTTCACGAAAAAGGGGAAAGCCGTGTACCTGTCGAGGGAGGGAAAGCGGAAGCTCCTGGAAGAGGAGCATGAGCTACCGTTTTATGATGGACTACGAGGCGAGGCGTCTTAAGAGGCACCTCCTTGGGAGGTCGAAATACCGGGCCTTCAGGCCGTGGTGGAAATGAGGTATTATATCCTTGTTTACGACGTGAACGAAAAAAGGGTCGTCAAGGTGCACAGGCTCCTTAGGCGTTATCTTCAGTGGCGCCAGAGGAGCGTCTTCGAGGGTTACCTGGCCGACGAGGAGCTTGGGGAGCTTCTGAGGAGGTTGGATTCAATAATAGACGAGTCCGAGGACTCGGTCGTCTTTTACTCACTGCCCAGTGATAAGGTCGTACACAGCTTCCATATCGGTGCTCCTCCCGACAGGTTTGAAAACGTCCTGTGAGGTGTTGAGATGTACGAGGCCGTGTTTGAGCTGGAGACCGTTACCCCCCTCTTCATGAGGGGTGCCGACCAAGGAAAAGCCGAATTCCGCTCCGCAAGCGTCAAGGGTGTCCTGAGATGGTGGTTCAGGGCCCTCGCACACGCTGTTCTCTTGGGCAACGTTGATGAGAACGAAGCTATCTCCATGATAAAAGACAGGGAATCTGAACTCTTCGGGAGCACCGGTAGAAAGTCCAAGGTTTTGGTCAGGGTCTCCTTCAGGGAGGAGAAGAAGGTTGACGTTAGGGAACTTGGAGCAAGGTATTTAAGCTTCGGCCTCTCTGGGAAAGGGCTCGTCGGAACAGCCAAAGTTGAACTTCTCTCCCACGAACGTAGATACCTTGAAATAGCGAGGGAAGTTTCGGAGGTTGCCTTTGCCTTCGGCGGTCTGGGGGCCAGAACGACCCGTGGAATGGGGAGCATCCAGCTCCTCGGAGAGTACGTAACTTCATCGTACCTCCAGAACGTTTACAAGTCTGCCCTTGATGTCATTGGTGGTTACCTCGGATATGGCCTTAACAGAACACCTAACGTTGAGCTTCCAGAGTTCCCGGCACTCCACCCGAAGTTCTTTAGGGTGAAACTCGGCTCGATGTTATACACTACCCCTTACGGTAGGTTTAGCGTCCTCTCAGACATAGACAGGAAGTTCCACAAGTTCCGACACAGTGGGCCGAAGCATGAGAGGTTTGTAAAAGGCAAATTAATCTCCTATTGGGTCACCGAGCAGTATGACGACGTTAAAAGGGCTTACCGGGGCAGTTCAGATGTCGAACTCCCTTACTCGGCCTTTGGCCTCCCCCACCAGTACAATTTCTTTTCCCTGGGCGTGAAGGGGCTTATGATAGAAGGGGAGGTTCACGAAAGGAGAGCGTCCCCCATCAGGTTCAAGGTCGTGAGAGGTTCTGACGGAAAGCACCGCCCGATGGTTGTCTACTTGAAGTACAGGTTCCTACCAGAGGGAGAGAATCTGAAGGTCAGAATCAAAAGGGATATACGGGCCAGAGGAATTCCTCAGCCTGGTTACCGCGACGTTGAGCGCTTCTTTAACGAATTCCCAGGTCGGGAGGTGGAGCTCTGATGATTCTATGGAACTCCTACGCTCAGGCCCTCCTTGAAGTGGCTCCGTCAAGGATTCTCGCGTCCCTGCTCGGGGAGTACGAGCTCCCTGAAAAGTGGAGGCATCTGTCAAGCTACCCCGTAACGGAGAGGCCGGGGCTTGAAAAGTTCGTCCTCAAGCACCCGATAAGCGCCGTTGAAAAGCCCCTCGAAAAACTCAGTAATTTCTGGTTCAATGCCTCCGAGGAGGAAAGGAGGCATTTCATTGAAACCCTGAGAAAAGCTGAAGAGAGCATCGCAAGGAAAATAGAAAGCGCCGATTCCATGGAGAAGTTCGCAAGGCTCTGGAACGACCTGCCGGAGAAACTGGAGGAGGAATACCAAAAAGCCCTTGAAGGAGAGGGGTTTGAAAACGCCAGGGATATCGCAGGGGAACTGGTTCACTTCCCGGCCGACCCTTACGTTCCGGACCACGACTGGTTGAGCAGGCTCGACGTCTACGCCCGGCTCAGGGACGGGAACGCCAGGCTTCTCCGCTTCAAGCTCTCGCCGGTTCAGGGGTTCATAGCCAACGCCAGAACCGAGAGGGACCTGTGGGCCGGGAGTCATATCCTCAGCCTCCTCACGTATCTGGCCATCTCGGAGCTGTGGCGCTCCTTCGGACCGCACGCGCTCGTCATACCCCACCTGCGCAACCAGCCCTTCTTCGAGCACGAGCTCGGCAAAGAACTCGACGAAAGAGAGCTCCAGATTGCCAACATGCCCAACAAAGTTTTAGCCATCGTTCCGGCCGATGAGGACGTCGAATCCCTTGGGGAGAAGATAGAAGACTCCATCAGGGGTTTCCTTGAGAAGCTCTTCCGCGCGGCCTGGGAATTCTACGGGATGGGCGAGTTCTTCGAAAAGAAGGACGTATACGACCTGACGGTGAGGAAGTATTTCTCGATAACGGTCGAAACCGTTCCGCTGACGAAGCTGGACGGCATCATCGAGGAGTCCCTAAAGGCCTATCTGGAGACGCTCCCAGACAACTTCGAGAGCGAGGTTCACCACTACCCAGAACTCTTCACCCTCCTCGACCAGTATACCGACTTCTCATCGGTCAGACACGACAGGTCCGAACAGCCTGGCGGCTTCCGCTGCACTCTCTGCGGCGAGAACCTCGCGATTGGGGGTAATGATAAATATGAAAAAGATGGCAGGGTTGAATATGTAAAATACAAGCATGTAACGGAGAAATGGAACGACCTCAGGGAAAGGCTGTGGGCGAGGAAAATCTACGACATTAAGGAGAAGGAGCGCCTATGTCCCCTCTGCCTGACGAAGCGCTTCTACCCGAGGTTCTACGTTCTCTGGGTTAAGAACTACCCAATGGTGGGGAAGGACGCGAGTGAGATAAAAGCGATGGCCGAAGGCAAGAAGAAAGAGCTCAAGCGCTTCCGCTCGGTGAGTGAGGTGGCGCTGAGGAGACCCACCGCCGAGGCACTGAAACGCTTCGAGAACGGGGAACTCAAGGCCAATGAAAAGCCCGTTACGTGGTACGATGTCTTTCTGTACCTGGCCCTCGATGTCTTCCCCGAGTGGCGCGACGAGTTCCGAAAGCCAACGTTCACCGGGGACAAGGCGAAGGAGTTCACGGACAAACTGCGGGAGCTCTCCGAGGCATTGAGGCTACTTTTCGAGAGGCTGGCTCCCAACGCTGAGGTCTTCTACGTCGAAAGCCTGACGGACAAGGAAGCCCTCGCGAAGGTTTACGGCGTTAACGTGGACAAACTCAAAGATATAGACGTCTCGGCAATCGCCCGGGCCCTGAAGGAACTCGTCACCTTCATCGGCGAACCGCCCAAGTACTACGCAATCCTCAAGATGGATGGTGACAACATGGGCAAGGTTCTGAGCGGTTCGAAGGCCGTGAAGGACGTTGGGGAGTATTTTGCCCGGGAGTCAACGATTGGGGCGAACAGGCCGGCAACTCCCGTTATCCATACGACCATAACGCGCTCTCTGAGCGAGTTTGCCGTCAAGCATGTCTCCGCCGTCTCGGAAACCCACGATGCCGAGCTCCTCTACGCCGGTGGAGACGATGTCCTGGCGCTTAGCTCGACGGACGAGGCCTTTGGGCTGGCTTATGAGGTTCAGGGCGAGTTTACCGAGGATTGGGTCGGTTACGAACCGTTACAGGGCGAGACGAGGAGTATGAGTGGAGGAATTCTTATAACCTACTACAAAGAGCCTTTATACACTGCCGTTCCCGGCGTTAACGGCTTAGAGCACCTTGCAAAGGAGAGCGGGAGGAACGGCCTTGCCATTGGTTACAGGAAGCACAGTGGCGCCTTTTACCGCGTGGCCGTTAACTGGGAGCTCTTCAAAGGAGGGTATTACTCCTCACTCCTCCGCGAGTTTAAGAGGGAAAAAATCAGCAGGAAGCTGATTTACGAGCTCGACACCGTCACGTGGCCCAACGAACCCCGGGCCGTGCTGAACCTTCTGAAGTACGAGTTCCTCCGGCACTCCAACTACGACAAGAAGAAAGAGAGGGAGGGGCTCATTGAGGCCCTCGCAAACTTCCTGTGGTTGGTTAGGAACGTGAGGGCCTTCCTAACGAAGGAAGACCTGAGGGGGATGGAAAACGGCCCCGACGAGTCCCGGCTGGAAGAGTTCAATGAGGAGATAAAGGAGGTAATCGTCAGCGACCCGGAGAAACCCGGGAGGTTCAGGTGGGAGGATATTAAGGCCCTTGCAGAGGAACTGATTGATGGGGAAGAGCCCCATGGGGAGGCGTGGTTTGATGAGCTCTCAAAACGTCTCAGTAGTGAACTGGCAGGGGTTGTCTTCAAAAAACAGGTTCACGGCGCTGCGACGCTCCTCAAGATACTCCTCGAAGCGGGGGTGGGGGCATGATTGAAATCCGCCCGCACGACGTCCTTTTTTTCAGGGAGAGCAGGGACTTCACGGCCGGTCAGGCCCACGTCGGGAGGAGCGTTGAGCCGCTCCCCCACACCCTGGCCGGGGCGATTATGGGTGCCCTCTTCGCGAGGAGAGCATACGACCTTCTCAACCTGGAGGTCGGGAATGGAGTCAAGAAAAAGCCCTCCAACGGTGAGTGGAGGCCAGGCTTCTCGATAGAGGGAGTTTTCTTCCACGATGGCTCCTCCCCCCTCTTCAAAATGCCTATGGACATCGTTGAGACCGAACTCGGCATAGGTGAGCTCAAGCCTTACTGGCCCCTTAAAAAAGAGGAACCCGCAGTTCACGCCTCTGTCCAGGGGAAGAGAACCCTCCGCTTCTCCCCGCTTGAAGGCTTCGTCGGGAAGGAATTCCTCATGGGCTACCTAAGGGGAGAGCCCGCGCTGGAGGACCTTGACCTCCTCAGACCCTACCTGAAGGAAGAGCGCGTTGGTATAGCACTCAACGGGCTTAAAACAACAGTTGTGGGAATGTTCTACAGGACTGAGTTCCTAAGGCTCGATGAAAAATCTGACAAGAGGGTTCGCATAGCTGTGTACTTATCCGAGTCCGATGAGGAGAAGCTGAAAGCGGTTCTTGGGGGGGAGGGCGTCCTAAAGCTTGGCGGTGAATCTCGCTTCGCCCGCTTTGAGTTCAAAGATGGTGAGCTCCCCATCCCAGAAGCGCTTGAAGTCCCAGCCGGCGGAACCGTCAGGGTTTACCTCGCGACGCCGGTCGTTGGGAAGTTCGAGGACATCAAGACGACCCTTATTAAAAAGCTCGGAAACGTGGAGTTCCTCAAGCTCTTCACTGGCAGGAGGCTCAAGGTTACGGGCTGGGACATGGTCGAGAGGAAGCCCAAGCCCCTGAAATACGCCCTTCCCGCTGGAACTGTGTTCTGGTTCAGGGTCAAGGAGAGCCTCTCACTCCCCGGGAAGATGTCCGTTGGGGAGATGACATGGGCCGGTTACGGCTTGGCCTTCACGGGGGTGCTGGGATGAAGAGGGTCTTAATCGCCACATGGGGGAACCCCTTCCAGTGGGAACCCATATGGTATAGGCTTGACTGCGAATCACTCGGGATTAAGGACTGCCGGAGCGTCGAGCTGAAGAACGTCAGCACTTTGCCCGTCCTGATGAAGGCCCTGCGACCCCATAGGGCCATCGTGCTCGTCCTCGACACCCTCACCAACCTCACCCTGAGAAACGACGTGAAGCCCAAGGAGGTTGGCTCCTACGAAGGGGCCGTTGAGGACGTTCAGGAGCGGGTTAAGTGGTTCATAGAGAACAGGATAAAGCCCCACCTCGATGAAGAAGACCGCGCCCTGCTCGATGACGTGGAGGTAGTGGTCCTGCCCGGTGTCGGGGAGTTCGACAACGTCAGCGTTGAGGGGGACGTCCTGGACTTTTATTCCGTCGTCCTGAAGGTTCTCGCCGAAAGGCTTCCCGTAGGGGACACAGAGGTAATCCTTGACCTCACCCACGGCGTAAACTTCATGCCCGTGCTGACATACAGGGCACTCAAGGCCCTGCTAGGCGTACTGGCGTACCTCTACACCGCGAGGCTGTACGTGGTGAACTCGGAGCCGTTCCCCCAGGGTCAACGGGAGTGGAAGGAGAAGATTAAAGAGCTCTCCGTCCTCAACATGAAGCTCGTGGAGGCACTGGAGCTGAGGCCCAGACCGCTGTACTCGACCGTCTCAGATAGGCCGGAGTGGAGCGCCTTCATAAGCTCCGTGACTAACGGCTTCCCCCTGGCCTTTGCGACGTTCTACCCCTCCACGAAGGACGTTGGGGCGTACGTGGAAAAAGGATATCAGGACTTCCTTGACGCCATCGAGGTGTGCATAAAGCCCGACCCTGCAGGAGAAAGAAAGGCCCACATCTTCCGCAGAAAAGCCCTAAGCAGGGACTTCAGAACGGCTGTGAAGCTCTACTACATGCTGAGGGTCTTTGGGACGGTTTTCAATGGGTATCCAAAGAAAGAGGTCACCCTTGACGAGCTGTTTGACATAAGTTCGAAGTTATTCGCGAAGATGCCGAGGATAGGGATTGTCGTGGAAGACCAGCTGTGCGAGCTGAAAAACCTTCAGGGATGGGCAATAGCTGAGCTGGGCAAGAAGAGGGGAAGGATTCCAAAGAGTCTGGTGGGGAAGAAAGGAATCGTACTCGGCGAGCTTTACAGGGTGAGAAATCAGAACTTCACTTCTGGTGGAAACTCAGTAAACAGAAACATCAAGGTTCGCAACTTCATAGCTCACTCCGGTTTCGAGTTTAACACCGTCTCCGTAAAGCTTGAGGATACCATCAGGGTTAAGGGTGGAAGGGCCGAGAAGGTTTTCGTGTTCTCGTACAGGGATAAGGGACTCGCGTCTCAACTCTGCGTTGATGCCCTCACGTATAGAAACCAGGGGGTGGTTTGCTGATGTATTCAGAAAGGTTGGTTCTCGGGATATACGCCGTTACCCCCGTCCACGCCGGGAGTGGAGCGGAGGTCAGCGTCATAGACCTGCCGATTCAGAGGGAGCGCCACACGGGCTTTCCCGTGATATGGGGCCAGAGCCTGAAGGGAGTATTGAGGAGCGCCTTCAAAGAGACCGGCGAACTGGAGGAAGTAATCAAGGCAATCTTCGGCCCCGAGCCTGGGGAGAAGGCCCACGAGCACGCGGGAGCGATAGCCGTTGGCGACGCCAAGGTTCTCCTCTTCCCGGTGAGGAGCGCGAAGGGCGTCTTCGCCTACGTCACGAGCCCGCTCGTGCTCAAGCGCTTCAAGGAGGACATGGAGCTGGCGGGTGAAAAGGTGGGCTTTGACGTTTCAGAGCTAAAGCCCAGGAGGAACGAGGCCATAGTTTCAGGAAACTCGGCCATCAACCTGAACGGCAAGGTCGTCCTTGAGGAGGTCGTGCTGGAGGCGCGAGAAAAAGAGAGCATCGGCGCCATCGCAACTGAGCTCAAAAGGCTCCTCCCGGAGGACATCAACCTTGAGGAGCGCCTCGTCATCGTTCACGACGACGTTTTCACGGCATTTGTGAAGCTCGCCACCGAGATTGTGGCGAGGGTTGCGATAGACCAGTCCACGGGAACCGTTCGCCGGGGTGGCCTCTGGTATGAGGAGTTCCTTCCCAGAGACACTCTCCTCTACGCGGTGATAGCCGCTGGAAACCCGAGGGTTACCGGGGTCGGGGGCCTGAGGACGGCCAGTGAGGTAAAGGACAAGCTTGGAAACTTCCTGACTTCGGTGAAGTACCTCCAAATCGGTGGCGACGAGACCGTTGGGAAGGGCTTCGTCAGGGTAGTCGTCAGGAGGTGAGGGCATGGACGTCGTGACGATGGAGCAGAGGCGCGCGAGGTTCGCCTACGAGAGGGTCCTTGAGGTCGCAACGCTCTCAATAAAAGACAGTAAAGGTAATGAGAAAGGCCCCGAGGTTGGGAGTAAATACCGCTCCTACGTCAAGAGCGCGCCGGTCTTAATCCTCACCAACGGCCTGGGGCAGGCGCTCGCTTTTTACCAGTCCAAGATAAAGGCAGAGGCCGAGATAACCGGGCCGGGCGAGGAGGAACCCGCGAACGGGCGCGTGCCGTTTACGAGGTTGCCCGACGAGATTAAGAAAAAGATGGAGGCCAGTGGAGAATTCTCAGCCGACAGGCTGGCCTACTCCTACCTCTACAAGCACATAGCCGAGTGGCTCAGCGAGATGGGTTTGACCGATGGAAACGACCCGCTGAAAACCTACGCCGAGAAAAACGCCCTTGAGGCAATCCTCCTGACGGAGGAGACGATAGCCCTCCTAAACTGGCTCAGGCGCTTCGCCGACGCGATGCTAAAGGAAGACGAGACGAGCGGTGATTGAGTATGAGAAAGGACCGCCGCGGTGGAGGGCGCAACTTCGGAGGGAGAAGGGAAAGCAGGGGACCCAAAGGGTGGAAGAAAAACACGAGAAGAGCGTGTTACTACGTTCCAAGGGACACACAGGACGCCCTGGGGGTCTCCAATCCAACAGCGGAGCCTGTGAACTTTGAGAAAGTACAGAACATCTCGCTACTCCTCGACAAGTTCGCGCCCTTTTCGAGCGAGAAGGGGGACGTGGGGACCTGCAACCCGGGTAGGTTAAAGGTGAGCGGGAACGTACTCAAGATGCTCCTCGGGGAAATCCGGGTGCCGTCAACGGCAGTGAGACTTTACCGGGGGTACTTCACCCGTTATCAGGAATTATTGACGAGCGTCGGAGCAAAGACCGGTAGGTTCACATTAAAGTCAAGGCTTGTCGTTGGCCTCGGTGACGAGAGCGTTTACGAGACTAGCATAAGACTGCTCAGGAACTACGGGGTTCCGTACATCCCGGGCTCGGCGCTGAAGGGCGTAACGAGGACGTGGGCGGTGGAGATGATGGCAGAAATGCTTGAGGGTACTGAGGGATTCGATGGAGACTTCTACCGGCGAGCGGGTCAGGTTCAGAGGCTCCTCGCGGAGGGAAACTTCAAAAAGTTTCCCGAGACGCTGGAGGTGGCCCCATCAAGGGAGCTTGAAGAGTTCCTCGATGTTTTCGGAACGGATGGTAACCCAAGGGAGGTAGCAGAAAAGCTCATCGAGCTCTTCGGAACGATTAAAGAGAGGGGAGGTGCAATATTCCTCGACGCTTTTCCGGAGCCGCCTGAGGGGAACGGCGACTGGCCCATCTTCGACTGGGACATAATGAACCCCCACTACGGTCCCTACTACCAGGGGGACAGGGCCCCGGGTGACTGGCACAGTCCAGTCCCCGTGATTTTCCTGACGGTGAGGGCAGAAACGCCATTCCACTTCGCCGTCGCGGGGGAGATGAAGGAAATAGCCTGGAACCTCCTGAGGCTGGCCCTAAGGCACCACGGCGTTGGTGCCAAGACCTCCCTGGGATACGGGCGCTTTGAATGATTCCCCAGTCTCATTCTCCCCTTTTTGCGTTTATCTGCAAAAACCGGGGGCCCCAACGGCAAACTTTTTGTGGAAGTAAGGCGCTCAATGTCTGGAAGTCTGAAAAATTTGCTCCTGAAAACGGGGGCATTTTAACCCTTTGAACCGTCCAAAAATCCCTAAAAGAACCGTATCCGGTTGAAAAAGAACGTTCCAAGGTTTTTGAATTTTGAGGCCCTGTGGTTGTCCCTAAAGGCATTTTGAGGACTCTCACAGAATCCCGATTATGAGTCCACCAATTCGAGCCGTCTTTAGCCGTTTAAAGCCACGACCATCTGGACTTTAATTGGTGGTAAAGCGCTTGATGTTTGGAAGTATTAAAACCTCAAAGCGGCCTCCGTTGCGGGGTTTGAAACCATCGAAGGAGAATTTCCGCGGAAGAAAGGCTCTCCTCGGGTTAAACTCCCCGGGAGATTCTTTCGATGCGTTTTGGCGAGCTAAAAGGGCAGAGGGACGAAAAGCCTTCAGATGAGAGCAAAGTTTATAAGGAACCGCTACATATTCCCTTTTGCCCCGGAGAGCTTCCGGGGATATGGTTTACGCAGAACATTGTTGTTTGGAAACTTTATCGGTGTCAATGAATCCCCAGCGACTACCCTTTATTGTTGAGAGCCTCGCCCTTTAGGGCGGGGAAGAGGTCAGTTCCTCTGGAACGACGACGTTGGGGAACAGCTCGAACCGTTAAAAAGCTAATTAGAAAGCTTTCCAAGGCTTACGGAACAAGCATAAAAAGTCCACGCGGGGAGGGAATGAAGTCCGATAGTGATAACCCGGTCGAGTTCGGGGATAGGGTCGGCTCCTTCAAGGCCGAGGGGCACGAGGTCGTCGTGGACGTAACCCCCTGCGGGAAGTTCATGAGCGCGCTCCTGCTTGGCGCAACAATCCTCACCAGCGCAACGGGAGACGGGCTTACGATATTTGGATTTCTCCTGAAATTTCCCTCTGGAAAGAAAAACCACCGTCCATTTCAGCGGTGTTCGCATGTTCACTCCGTTGCGGGTGTTGATTTCCGGTTTTTGTACCCGTCTCTGGCAGTCAGCGTCAGTTTTTCACGCTGAACATGGAAGATGGGACTTACGTTTTTCGGGCCGGAAAAGAGCGGCCCATTTCTTGCGGTACGGGTTTCCGCTGAAAGAAAAAAGGAGGGGTTCATCTCATCTCCATTCTCCTCCTTATGACCTCGTCTATGTCCAGAAGAGAGAGCGGGTCCACGTCAACCCTGGTCAGGGTGTTCTTACGTCCATTGTTCGTCTCGTCCTGCCTCAGGTACTCCGCCTGGGCCTTCTCCTTAACGGCCTCAAGGGCGAGGGCAACGCTCATCGTGGCGGTTCCCATGGTGAGGTCGTACGTTACGAGCGGCCACTCATCACCCCGAATGTTTCTCATCGTGTTCGATATTATCTCCCTGGCCTCCTTTATGTTTTCGTATGGAACGTTCGGCACGAAAACGACGTCAATGGTTCTCTTTCCGTTACCGACCACAGTAGTTTGTCCCGAGAATTTGTCCTTCTCGCGTCTCCAGTGTATTCTGAACTTCACAGAATACCCCCGTTCTGAAAGGCACCGCGAGAGCTTGGCGAAGAACACGGCCATCTTCCTCTGGAATGGATTGAGGTCCTTAAGGAAAGCTCTCAGCTCCTCCGGCGGATTTTCGAGGAAAGTTTTCTCCTCCTCGTTTACCGTCGGCTTCCCGTTCCTGATTATTGTTTTGATTGGTTTCTCCTCGTTCTGCCTTGAGCTGAATATATAAACCCTCTCCAGCTTCTCGATGTGAAACGCTATTGCCACCGCGAGAGGTAGAATGTTCATGCTCCCGTCGTTTTCGATTATGCTCTCGCAGTCCTTTCTCCAGAGCTCCTTTGCGCTCCAGCTTGAGAGCCTGCTCAGGGCAGTGGCCAGATACCTGGTCGGCACCAGCTCCCTGCTTTCTCTGGGCCTTTCGTGTACCCAGTAAAGACCAAACACCAGTGCGGCCAGGTAAAAGATTGCCCCCGTGGCCAGGACAAAGTTCCCGTTCTCAAAGCTGTCGGGAAGCCACGCCGCCAGGACGGCGGTCATGAGGACAAAAAAGGCCACGCTGGGAAGTGTGTACACCTCTCCCTTGACGAGGTTGAGAACATAGGTCCTCAAAAACCCTCCTACCGTGCTCTTGGGATTTTTACCTTCCTTCCATGCCGCCCCGACGGAGAACACCAGCAATGAAATCGCCGATGCCGCGAGGAACGACAGGTACTCGGCCGTACTTTCCAAAGACCTCAAGATTCCGATTTCATTCCTCAAGAGCATGACCACCGGCGGAAGGAGGGTGAACACGAGCCAGAAAGACTTTTTGATGGTTCTCAGCCAGCCCGCCAAACGAACACCCCCGCTTGTGGTCACTTCCCCTTTCCCGCAACCCTTTAAAATCCTCGCCCTCAGCTTAGCCCGGTGGTGAGAGATGAGGATAGCGGTCATCGACTACGACAAGTGCAACCCGGACAAGTGCGGTCACTTCCTCTGCGAGCGCGTCTGTCCCGTCAACCGAATGGGCGGCGAGGCGATAATCATAGACGAGGAGAACTACCGGCCGGTCATACAGGAAGCTAGCTGTACCGGCTGTGGAATCTGTGTCCATAAGTGCCCCTTCAACGCGATAACCATCGTGAACCTCCCGGAGGAGCTTGAGGAAGGTTGCGTCCACCGCTACGGAATAAACGGCTTCGTCCTCTACCGCCTCCCCGTCGTCAAGGAGGGCATGGTCGTCGGTATCCTCGGTCCGAACGGAACCGGTAAGACCACGGCCGTTAAGATACTCTCCGGCCAGCTCCTGCCGAACCTCTGCGGCGACAACGACAGCTGGGACAACGTCATCAAGGCCTTCCGCGGAAACGAGCTCCAGAACTACTTCGAGAGGCTGAAGAACAGGGAAATCCGCCCCGTCGTCAAGCCCCAGTACGTTGACTTAATCCCCAAGGCCGTGAAGGGCAAAGTTCGGGACCTCCTCAAGAGGGCGGACGAGAGCGGGAAGTTTGAAGAAGTTGTGAGAGAGCTTGAGCTTGAGAACATACTCGACAGGGATATAGGGCACCTCTCAGGTGGTGAGCTCCAGCGCGTGGCCATAGCCGCGGCCCTCCTCAGGAACGTGGAGTTCTACTTCTTCGATGAGCCGTCGAGCTACCTCGACATAAGGCAGAGGCTCAGGATTGCGAAAATCATAAGGAAGCTCGCCGAGTCGGGCAAGAACGTCTTAACCGTTGAGCACGACCTTGCTATCCTCGACTACATGAGCGACATTATTCACGTCGTCTACGGTAAGCCAGGCGCCTACGGTATATTCTCCCAGCCCAAATCAACAAGAAACGGCATAAACGAGTTCCTCAGGGGCTATTTGAGGGACGAGAACGTCAGGTTCAGGCCCTACGAGATAAACTTCAGCAAGAAGAGCGAGCGCAAGAGCCAGGAGGGAGATATCCTCGTCGAGTATCCGAGTCTCGTTAAGGACTACGGCTCTTTCAGGCTTGAGGCAGAGGGCGGAGAGCTCTACGTCGGTGAGGTCGTCGGAATCGTCGGCCCGAACGGAATCGGTAAGACTACCTTTGTGAAGATGTTAGCGGGAGTCGAGAAGCCCACTGAAGGCGAGATAGACTGGTCCCTGACGGTGAGCTATAAACCCCAGTACATAAAGACCGACTACGATGGAACCGTTTACGAGCTCCTCAGCAAGATTGACGCGGGCAAGCTCATGAGCAGTTTCTACAAGAGCGAGCTCCTGAACCCGCTCGGGATTCCGGAGCTCTACGACAAGAACGTCAACGACCTCTCAGGTGGTGAGCTCCAGCGCGTTGCCATAGTGGCCTGCCTGCTCCGCGATGCCGACCTGTACCTCCTCGACGAGCCCTCAGCGCATCTCGACGTCGAGCAGAGGCTGGCCGTCTCGAAGGCAATCCGCTCGCTGATGGCCAAGAACGAGAAGACCGCGCTTATAGTCGAGCACGACGTTATGATGGTTGATTACCTGAGCGACAGGCTGATTGTATTCGAGGGCGAGCCCGGCAAGTTCGGTAAGGCGAGCAGGCCGATGGGCATGCGTGAGGGTATGAACCGCTTCCTGGCATCGGTCGGGGTAACCTTCAGGCGCGACCCAGAGACGGGAAGGCCGAGGGCCAACAAGGAAGGCTCCGTCAAGGACAGGGAGCAGAAGGAGAGGGGCGAGTACTACTACACCTAAAGGCTTTTCTTTTCCTCCTCCAACTCCCTTTGGTGGTTGTATGAAGCCCGGAAAACTCCCGCCAGAACTCCTTGAAAAGCTCGTCCTCTCAAGGCTCCCCTCAAAGGGGAAGGGCGTTATTGTAGGGCCCGGCACCGGAATAGACGGCGCGGCGATGAGGGTAGACGGGACTCTCGTTGCCTCAAGCGACCCGATAACGGGTGCTACAAAGAGGATTGGCTTCTACGCAGTCCACGTTAACGCCAATGACGTCGCCGTTATGGGTGCAGAGCCAAGATGGTTCCTTACGACGATACTCCTGCCGGAGAACGCCGACGAGGGGCTTCTGGATGAGATAATCGAAGAAATCTCGAATGAGGCTGAAAGGCTTGGCGTTGCGGTTGTTGGCGGCCATACGGAGATTACTCCGGGTCTCGACAGGCCAATAGTCGTTGGGACGATGCTCGGTGAGGCGGAGAGGCTCGTAAGCCCCAACGGTGCGAAGCCGGGAGACGCGATAGTGATGACAAAGTGGGCCGGCGTTGAGGGGACCTCAATAATTGCGGAAGAGCTGAGGGAGAGACTCGCCCCAATACTCGGAGAGGAGTTCCTTGAGCGGGCATCGTCCCTTATCGAGTACCTGAGCGTCCTCCCGGAGGCGAGGGTTCTCAGGAAGTTCGCAAACGCGATGCACGACCCCACCGAGGGCGGAGTACTGAACGGGCTCCACGAGATGGCCGACGCCTCCGGCCTGGGGTTCAGGGTCTACGCGGAGAGGATTCCAATCCGCGAGGAGACCAAGGTTCTCTGTAACTACCTTCACCTAAACCCGCTTGGGCTGATAAGCTCGGGCGTTCTCCTGGCCGCCGTTCCGAGGGACCTTGCGAAGAAGGTCGTCGAGGAGCTGATGGCCAGAGGAATAACCGCGAGCATCATAGGGGAGTTTTTGGCGGAGGACAAACGGGTTCTAGTGGAAGACGGTGAAGAAAGGCCCGCGTGGAGGCCCGAGAGCGATGAGCTGTGGAAGGTCGTCTAAACCTCCACCCCTATCCTCAGTCCTTCGTCCTTTTCTATCTCCCTGAGGAGAATGACGACCTTTTCTGGCGGAAGCTCCATCTTGGAGAGCAGTTTCTTGGCTTTTCTAACCTCTTCCCGCTTTTCTCCGCTTGACCTCCCCTCAAGATAGTCGAGCACCGCCAGGAGCGCCCCCTTCAGGCTTCTGTCCCCGAGGGGGAGGGGCTTCCAGCCGTCTTCGTAGACGTAAACGGCCTTCGGCACTTCAACGCCCGAAAGCTTGGCAGCGGGCACTACAGAAGGCTGACCCCTTGTCCGGAGGTAGTTCAGAAGGGCTTCTTCTTCAAAGCCCTCGTTTAGCAGGCTTTTGTACGTCATCTCAAAGGCCGTCAAGAGCGTCGCAAGGCGCTCCAGCTTCCTTATATTCTCCTTGGACAGGAGAGAGAGCTTTATGATAGCCCTCTCAAGGGGTTCCTCCTCCAAATCCACCGTGAAGAGGATCCTGTCCCTGAGCGAAGTGCCCTCGGCGAAGGCCTTGACGACCACCCACTTTGCGCCGTTCGTGAGGATGCCGTACCTGACTCCCCTGCTGAAGCAGTAGCGGGCGAGCTGTCGCAGGGGCTCGTCCCTCTTTATGACGTTCACGGACAGGTTCTTTGCCTCAAGGAACGCGACAATCTCACCGTTAATCAGGAGCGCGTAGTCCGCCCTTCCGTCCTCCGTCCTCTCCTCGGGTCTAACTTCCTCCGGGTTGTTCCAGTCCCAGCCCAGAGCGCTCATTATCTCGCCGATGAGGTGTTGCTTCACGGCCTCCTCGTTCTTCTCGTAGAGTGTCCGGTGCATACCAATCCGCGACATGACGTTGAGGACTGCACGCTCCATCTCTTCACCTGTTCTGGGGTTAGCGGGCCCGACCTAAAAGCTTTTGGGGTTGAGTGATATAAAAATTCAGGGTGAAGGCCGTGTGCAGGATACTCTTTGCAACGGGCAGGGGAAAATCACTCTGGCCTCTCGCCGAGGCGCTCAGAAGTTCCGCCGAGAACGACCCGTACCGCATGAAGCGGAGCGGGAGGAAGCAGCACCGCGACGGGTGGGGCTACGTCCTCCTTGTGGGCGGGGCCGTGCACCACTACCGCTCGTCAGCCCCGATTTTTGAAGATGAGGAGGGGTTTCTGAGACTCACCAAGCTCCTTTCAGGGGCCAAGGAAGTAGTCCTCCTAGCCCACGCCAGGGCATCTACTCAGGGCTCGCTCGGCCTCTTTAACGTCCAGCCTTTTGCGTTCTCGACGAGACGCGGCTTTTCCTTCTGGTTCCTACACAACGGCGACCTGCACAAGGATAAGGTCATAGAGCTGGCTGGCTTCGACGAAAACGACCTGAGGGAAGTTTCGGACAGCTACGCATTTTCCGTGTACCTCTGCCGGGCCCTCCAGAGACTGGAAAAGGACGAACTGTTAAGGCACTACTCGATTGGGGCATCGCTGGCAAAGAGCACCTTCAACACTGCCACACTGTTCCTGCTTCCAGACGGGAGCTGGAGGGCCTTCTTGACGGCATACATGGTGGAGAAATACCGGGAGAACGAGGCACACAGAGACTACGCGAGGCTCATTGAGCTTGAGGGGGATGGTGTTTTTGCAGTGGCCAGCTCAACGCTGGAGCTCTACCACGATGCGGGCTGGAAAGGAGTTCAGAACGGAACCGCATACCTGATAACACCGGGTAAAATCGAACGCTTTTCCCTGAGGTGATCCCATGGACGAGAACGCCCCGATTAGAGTGTACATGACGAGAAAGCTAATTGGAGTTTCACCGGACGACCCCGTGAAGAGGGCCTGTGAGGTCATGATGGAGTTCGACATCGGCTCTCTCGTCGTAGTGGAGAACGGCGAAGTCGTGGGCTTCTTCACGAAGACCGACATAATACGGCGCGTGGTCATTCCCGGAAAGCCCAACACGACACCAGTCAGGGAGATAATGACCAAGAAGCTGATCACCGCCGACGCAAACGCTCCTCTCAGGGAAGTCCTTGACACAATGGCCAAGAAGCGGATAAAGCACATTCTCATAAGCGAGAACGGGAAGATTGTGGGAATATTCAGCCTCAGCGACCTTCTGACCGCGAGCAGGCGGAAGCTCGAAACTGCCATAGCGGCGGAGTGATGCCTATGATTCGGATAGCCCACATAAGCGACACCCACATAACCGGTGAGAGCGCCTACAAAGGCTACGCCTACGACCTCATATCCAACGAAGTGAACCGACTGAACTTCGACTTCGTCGTCCACACTGGAGACGTCACCAACAATGGGCTCCGCGAGGAGTACGAGAGGGCCGAGTATGAGCTCAAAAAGATTCGAAAACCTCTTGTTGTCGTCCCCGGAAACCACGACGTCAGGAACGTGGGCTACGACCTTTTCGAGAAGTTCATAGGGCCCCTTAACGGTGTCTACGAGTTCAAGGACGGGGTTCTTATATGGGTCGACTCGACGATACCCGACCTTAGCGACGGCAGAATTGGAAAGCACAAGTTCCGCTGGCTGAAGAAAAAGCTAGAGGAGTACTCCGACAGGAGAATAAAGATAGTTGCCGCTCATCACCACCTCGTCCCGCTCCCGAACACGGGGCGAGAGAGGAACGTCCTCTACAACGCTGGAGACGTCCTTGACCTGCTCCTCAGGCACGACGTGACTCTCTACCTCTGCGGCCACAAACACGTCCCCAACGTCTACCGGGTCGAAGACCTCGTCGTGGTGAACGCGGGGTGTGCGTCCTGCAGAAAGACGAGGCGGGGAGACGTCAACAGCTACAACATAGTTACAATCCACGACGATGGGAAGGCCGAAGTCACGATAAGGCGCCTGACGGGTGAGGAAGTTAGAGCGGAACACAAGCCAGTAAGACCAAAGCTCTTCGTTCCGAGGGGGAAGAGGCTCTTCAGGATAGTCCAGCTCAGCGAGACCAAGGTCTCGGACAGGGTCTATTTCAGGAGAAAAGTCCTCGAGAACGTCGTGAACCTGATAAACGACAATCTGAAGCCGGATCTTGTTATCCACAACGGCGACCTCGTTGACATGGGCATCGAGCGGAACTTCCAGAAGGCTGTCGAGTTCTGGGAGAAGATTGAGGCACCCAAACTAATTGTGCCAGGCCACAGCGACATGACGTATCTTGGCTATGAACTCTTTCCCGAGTACTTTGGAGAGCCAGAAACGGTCTCCATTGGGGAGTTTACGTTCATTCCAGTATCAACACCCCAGTACGAGACGGAGATAGGCGTGGTCGGCAGGTTCGGTCAGAAGAAACTTGAAAAAGAAATTGAGAACGCGGAGAACTTCAAGGTCGTCTTCATGCACCACAACGTCGTCCCGATTCCGAAGAGCAGGGAGCGCGGCTTTCTTGAGGACGCCGGCGACGTGCTGAAGCTCCTGACGGAGAAGGGCGTGGAGCTTGTCCTCACAGGGCACGGGGGCAACGCCTTCGCGGTTCGCGTTGAAAGGACGATAATCATAAACGCGGGTTCCGTCAGCTGGGAGCTCCACAGGAACCCCTTCGGAAACAGCTTCAACGTAATAGACATCTACCCCTGCATGGTGATAGCCTTCGAAGTCCAGGCGACCTGGGGAAGCAGGAGGCTCCTTGGAGTGTGGAAGCTCAAAGGGCCTCGCGCAGGCGGTTCATGAGGTCTTCCATTATCTCATCAACCGTCTTTTCGAGCTCAACGTTCTCTATGACCTTCACCCCGTGCTCTCTAGCTTTCTCCACTATGTAGTCCTGGAGCAACAGTATCTCATCTAGGTGTTTAATGTAGTACTCCGCCGGCCGCTTGCTGTAGCGGGAGCGCTCGTAGAAGTGGCTTTCAAGGACTTTCCTGTCGCTCACGGCCAGGACGTACATGAAGGTGTTCTCTCCGGGCTCTATAAACCCAGGCACTAGGTGGATTCCCTCGATTATGGCGTTCATGCCCTCGCGCTGAGCCCTGTCAAGAACGGCCTTAACTCCCACCGAGACGTGTCTCACTTGGTTTTCAAAACCCTCGATTATACCGCCTGAGCCCTTCAGCGTGCGCCACGCCATGAAGGAGGAGGCGTGGAGGTCGGGCAACAGCTCCTTCGCGATTATCTTCCTCATGACTTCCCTTACTGTGTCAGTCCCGATTATGGTCCTTATCGACAGCCTGAACGCCAGCTCCGTGGCTATGGTTGACTTTCCAACGCCGGTAACGCCCCCAAGGAGGACAACGAGCGGAATCTTTTTGCGCTTGAACTCGCGCCAGAAAAGGTAGCGCTCGGCTTCCTTCTTAAGGCCGTGCTCAAGGAGCTTCTTGTAAGTGAGCTCCCTTATCTCTTCCGTGCTCACAAAACGCTTTCTCCTCCTGATAAGCTCCATCTGGACTTCGTGTGCTATGACGTAGGCTGTTCCGACGTCAACGCCCGCCAGGGTTATAGAGCGAGTGAGGATTCCCCTCGAAAACGGCAGCTGGATTTTCTTTTCTGGGTCTATGACGACCATCATCTTCCCGTCACCCTCCTGGCAAGCTCCAGGACGGCTTCACGCAGGTTCTTGCCGTCCACGTTCTCGGGCTCGTTGGCGAGGTAGATTACCTCAATGTCCTGTCCAAGGGCCCACTTCGTTACGACGTCAACCGCCGCTGCCTTTAGTTCAACGAGGACTGCATCAACGCTTCCTTCCCCTTCGAGCCTTTCAAGGTCTTTCCTGAGGGCGGGCCTCCTTGAGAGGTTTCCGCTTGTAAAGACGACCTCTGCACCCATGCCCTCGATGTCCCCAACTGCCTCGCCAGCGGCTTTCTCTGACGTCATGAAGAGCGCGACCCTCTTTTCTGAGACGTCTCCGAGGGGCTTCGGCACAAACCGGACCAGATGGACGTCAGCCGTGGGATTGACTTTTTCTATGAAGTCAGCGAACTCCTTGGCCTTTTTCGGCTCAACGTCCGCCATCGTGATTACGGCGATGTCCGCCAGCCCAATCCGGAAGGGCCCGAAGAAGCCCTCTACCGTCTCCCTCGGCTGGAGGGTGCTGAGGACTGTGATGTACCCGTCTGCCCTCACGGGAGGAATCGTGGCGCCACTGCCCTCCGCGACGATGATGTCGTGGGGAAGCTCCTCGGCGAGCTTTATCCCCTCGTGGACTATGTGGAAGAACGGGAATCCCGCCATTCCCCCTCCACAGCGACGGCACCCGACGGTCGTTACCCCCGCGACGAGGGCGTCCTCGTAGTGGTCCGAAGCGGCGTGCTTGCCCATCTCCGCGAGTTTTAGGAGGTTCTCGGGGGTCAGCTCTTCCCTCTCGCCGTCTATGAGCTCGGGCTCTTCCGGGCCCCCTCTGCCCATCGTAACAACCACGGGCCGGTATTTCTCCTTCAAGACCCTCGCAACGAAGCCGCCCACTGCGGTCTTTCCAACGCGTTTTCCAAGGCCGAGAATGCTTATGGTTGGCTTCTTTGGCCGTATAAGCTCCCCGGGAGTGAACGCGAAGTCCGCGCCCCTGTATGCAACTCCCCTGCGCAGGCATATCGAGGCTATCCTAAACCTCATTTCGTAGTCCACAACCGGCTCGTCGCTCAGGTCGACTACCTCATCGATATCGTTCTCGGAGAGGGCCAGCTCAATGGCTCTCAGGGGATCGCCCCCAAAGTAAATCCTAACCCCGAGCTCTTCTTCAAGCCTTTCGGGCGAGCCTATCTTCTCGCTACCGCCGAGAAACACGGCACAGCACACATTTCCAAGTCTCTCCAGTGCCCAGCGCGTTACGGGAGGATAGTGCTCTCCATCGATTAGAGCGAGCCTCCTCATTTTCTCTACCCCATATCCGGTTACGTGTGGTTGATTTAACCTTTTCCGTTCTTCCGGGCGCGCTCGGAGGAGAAAAGTTATAAAGGGGGACGGTGAACTAAGGGTGGCCTTACGGGCCGTAGAAGGAGGTGTGTAAAATGGCTGAGATGCTTGTTAAGTCCAAGGTTAAGGAGCTCGTTAAGAACCTCGATCCCGAGATGAGGGTCAGCCCGGAGTTCTACGACGCCCTTGAGGAGGAGCTCAAGGTTCTCGTCGAGAAGGCCGTCAAGAGGGCCAAGGCCGAGGGCAGGAAGACCCTCTACGCCAGGCACGTCTGATGCCTCTCTTCCTTTCCTTCCAAAGCCTTTTATTGATTGGTTCTTGGTTTCTGATATCATAGCATTGAAGGAACCCGGAGATTCCGTTCATCCTTGCCTCAAAAGCTCGCCCTGAACCTCGTGCTCCTTCGGGCCCTTATAGCTGAACTCTACAACCGCAGGCTCATTGAGGCGGTGGTTGATAACGGGCTCAGGTGGGTTGTGATGGGGGTGTAGCTTTGCGGTCACCAACCTCAAAGATTGGCCAGAAATTTGTGATTACCACACAAAATTCACTCTTCTCCAGGATAGCACAGGTAGCGGTAGGGGCAAAAGCGACAGGCGTAGCTTCTCCAGCCTTCTGGGGGTTTCCCCTTTTCGTAGGCCTTCTTCACCGAGTAGAAGTGCCTGAGCGTTTCCTTGAAGAGCTTGCCGTCGTAGGGGATTTCAAACGCCTTAAAGTTCGGCCCCTTGATGACCGGAAAGTTCGACATGTCGAGCTTGCCGATTATTTTCGTGGGCTCTTCGTGGAGCTTAATATAGTATAGGTATCCGTATTCGGCCTCGGCCCAGCGGAGGTAGACGTTGAGCTGGGCCAGGTGGTAGTCGTAGGGCACCTTCGGGAGGCTGGTCTTGCCCTTAATCTCGATGGGGAACTCCCTGAAGGCGTCAATCCTGCCGTGAATCTCAAAGCCGAGCTTCCTTGAGCGGAGGACGAGATGCCTCTCAAGTTCGAAGCCAAAGCGTCTGCTCAGAATCTGCCCGAGAATTTCGTGGGTTTTAACCCCCTGATTGAGCCTAACCCTCACGTTCTCGGGCCATCTCTGGGGGTAGCCCTTCAGCCGGAAGTATATCCTCCTCGGACAGGTCAGGGCTTCGCTCGCGTAGAACTCTATCAGCCCGTCGTTTTCAGCACTTCCGTTGTTCTCCACGTCTCTTCCCTCCAGCGGGCGGGTCATCGGCCCGCGAACCTCGCCGCCCTTGCGTCAGCTAATACCGACGTCATCACAGTTCAGACTGGGCAAGGGTCGTCATCCGCGAAGGAAGGTAGAAGGGAAGAATTTAAAGCTTCCGCTGGCTCAAAGAACCATACGTCTCTTCCTTTTAATAGAATAGCTAAGCCCGTATGCCGGCCAGATGCTCGGGGGTTGCTCGTAGTGGTGGAGGTTCCTCAAAATCTTCTCGGCGGACTTCTTGTTCTTTGCCCTGACCCTCAATACCCCCCGGTCCAGCTCAACGACCCCGTCGGCGAGGTTGAGCACCAGCTTTGAGCCCTTTACATCGGGCCTGGCCCGCATGAGAAGCCTGCGGTATTCCTCGTACGCCTCTTCGCTCAGCCTCTGCTCAAGAAGTGCCTCTTCCCTCTTAAAGAGCCTTGAAAACAGCCCACTACTCGGGGGCTCGTCCTCCATATCCATCATCGACCTCCGATGGTTCTCATTTTAAATCCGTCCTTTAAGTTTTTAAAGCTTTCTTATCGCTTTTTGACGAAGGGAGAAATATGCGCGCAAGGAGAACCCAGGTCATAAAGCCCCGCATACGGGAGATACTCTCGAAGGAGCTTCCGGCCGGGCTGGTTAATTTGCTCCCCAAGCACTGGGTCCAGATTGGCGACGTCCTGATTCTGCCCCTCCGGCCGGAGCTTGAGCCCTACAAACACAGGATAGCCGAGGTTTACGCGGAAGTTTTAGGCGTTAAAACCGTCCTCAGGAAGGGCCACATACACGGCGAAACCAGGAAGCCGGACTACGAGGTTCTCTACGGCGGGGACACCGTTACCGTTCACGTTGAGAACGGCGTCAAATACAAGCTTGACGTGGCGAAGGTCATGTTCTCACCGGCCAACGTCAAGGAGCGCGTCAGAATGGCGGAGGTGGCAAGACCGGGCGAGCTGGTCGTTGACATGTTCGCGGGAATAGGCCATCTAAGCCTCCCTATGGCCGTCCACAAGGGGGCGAGGGTCATAGCGATTGAAAAGGACCCCTACACATTCCGCTTTTTGGTGGAAAGCATCTGGCTGAACAACGTCCAGGACCTGATGACGCCCTACAACATCGACAACCGCAACTTTCCCGCTGAAAACATAGCCGACAGGGTTTTGATGGGCTACGTCGTCAGGACTGCTGAGTTCATACCGAAGGCCTTAAGCATAGCGAAGGACGAGGCGATTATCCATTACCACAACACCGTTCCCGAGAGGTTGATGCCCGATGAGCCCTTTGCGACCTTCAGGAGGATAGCGAGAGAATATGGCTACGAGGCCGAGAAGCTTAACGAGCTGATTATCAAGCGCTACGCCCCCGGCGTCTGGCACGTGGTCGTTGACGTTAGGGTGTTTAAGCGGTGAATAATTCCCATTAGTATAACCACGGTTATACTACTCTTTTCCTCCCTGTTCTTCCTGCGTCCCCCATAACGGCTCCCAGTCGTCGCAGACGAAGTTCATGTGGACGGTCTTCATGTGCTTCCTGCACATTCCGTAGGTCAGGAAGTAGGAGTCAATCGGCCCGAACCAGCGACAGTTCTTGCAGGCCTTGAGCTTCTCGTCCATTTCCTTCACCTGGGAGAATAAGAGGGGAGGGGATAAAAACCTTCAGATTCCCGCTCCAATGTCGTCCGCGATGTCCGGCAGGTCGAGGGCCATGAGCTTGGCCTTGGTCGGGATTCCGTCCCTGCTCCATCCGCGAGCCTGGTAGTACTCGTCAAGCATCCTGTCGAGCTCCCATGGCGGGACGTGGAGGCCCTTGCTCGGGCCCTCAGGAATCGGCTCCCACATAATCCTGTACGGGAGCGTGTCGTCCTTCCTGGTGAAGCCCTCGCGGACGTTGAAGGCGCGAGCGATGTTCATTATCCTCTCGCCGATGACCATCAGCTCGGCCTCGCCGATGTTCATGCCTGTGACAGCCTCGACGAGCTCGGGGAAGCCCTCAAGGAAGTACATGTGCCTTGAGAACTTGCACGTTCCCGTTGCATCGTAGATTGCCATGAGGTTCTCGTGGAAGGCAATCTCGAATCCCTTGTTCTCGCCCTTGGTCCTGTCAACGCCCTCGAACTTCCACCACTTGCCAACGAGCTCGGTTCCGTAGGCACCGCTCGTGAGGTGGTCGGCACCGCGGACGCTGACCGCGAAGGCGAGCGCCATTCCCTTGATTCCCCTGACGTCATACGCTGGAGGCTCCATACCCTTGACGTGCACGGCGAACTTCTCGCTTCCCCTGCCTAGGCGCTCACTTGCCCTCTTGACACCATCTGCCAAGAGCTTTCCGAGGTTGCCCTCGCGGTAGGCCATCTTCCTGAGGGCCTCCACAGCGGCCTCGCCGTTTCCAAAGGTCAGCTCGAGGCCGTCCGCTTCCTCCTTGGTGAGAATGCCCCTCTCGTAGGCCTCCATGGCCCATGCGATTGTGACGCCGGCTGAAATCGAATCGAGACCAAGCTGGTCGGCGAGGTAGTTGAGATACGCGACGGTCTCGAAGTCGTCGAGCTCAAGGACTCCGCCGAAGGAGTAGAGGGTCTCGTACTCGGGGCCGTCCACCATGAAGGTGCCCCACTTCTCGCTCTCGACTTTGACGTACTGGCTGCACGGCTTGTTACAGAGCGGGCACGGCCTCCTGCCGGCGCGGTACTTCGGTGCCCAGAAGTACGGGTCAAGGCCTATGTGCTCCCTGCCCTCCTCCTTGGCCTTCTCGTAGGCCTTCTTGAAGAAGCCCATCTGCCAGTTCCTGGTCGGGAAGGTTCCCCTCTCCCTGTTCATCCAGTCGAGGAACTCACCGCTTCCGTACTCCATGTCCGCCTTGGTCGCGGGGTGGTCCTTGAAGACGAGCGCCCACTTCTTGATGAGCTCGCGGAGCTTCTCAGGCTCGGCAATCGGTACCTTCTTGGTTCCCTTGACGAGGATTCCCTTGAGCTTCTTGCTTCCGAGAACTGCACCAGGGCCACCGCGAGCGGCCTGCCTCTCGTCGGTGTCTATGATTGAGATGAGGCTGAGGTTCTCTCCAGCGGGGCCAATGAAAGCGGTGGCGAAGCCCGGATACTCCTCCTTAGCCTTCTTCCTTGCCTCGCCGGTGGTGAGGCCCCAGTACTCCTTGGCCGGGACGAGCTTAACGTCATCGTCTTCAATCACGAGAAGAACGGGCTCCTCGCTCTTGCCCTCGATAATGAGGACGTCGTAGCCGGCCTTCTTAAGCTCCTCACCCATCTTCGCTCCTGCCATCGCTCTGCCGTAACCGCCGGTGAGCGGGCTCTTGAAGTTGAACGCTGTCTTTGAGCCGGTTCCGATTCCCGTGGCAACGAAGAGACCAGGGGTTATAATCATCTTGTTCTCAGGTCCGAGGGGGTCTACCTTTGCGGGAACCTCGTCGTAGAGAAGTCTCGTTCCAAATCCAACGCCGCCGAGGTACTTCCTCGGGAACTCCTCCGGGAGAGGCTCGACCTTAATCTCTCCTGTCGTCAGGTTGACCCTCAGAATCTTTCCCCAATAGCCACCCTTGGCTTCCATCAATATCACCTCGAAGAATTTTCGGCTCGGAGGATATAAGGTCTTCGAAAAAGGATATAGTTGACGAGATAAGGATAGTTAAGCCCATTTGTTAACTTGAATGAACTTTCACATACATTGGGATTAAGCTCTGTCAGCGGAGGTCTAATTTGGGCCGGCTGTCTGAAGTATGACATCGCGCTCTCCAGAAGAGGGTGAAGGATGTGCCCCCGGGGAGCGAAGGGGAATCACGGCTCGCCGAGGCGCTCATCCCCCGCGGTTTCCCGGGGGCACTCTTAATTTCGAGGGCGGGCTTAAATCGTTAGCGGTTCACTATCGAGGTGACGCCCGCGGCCGCGAACACGAGGACCTCAAAGGTCTTGTAGGCCTCTTCGACGCTCTTTGCTTCAAAGCGGACGGTCTTTCCGTCGAGCCTCTCGACGAAGGGCAACAGCCCGGCGACTTCCGCGTGGGCGCTGTTGAGGAAGCGGAGCTTGACCTCGACCGGCGTTTTGGTCTTCAGCGGCTTAACCTCTCCGCGCTCGAGGCGCCTGAATGCCTCAATGGTTCCCTCGCGGAGAAGCTTCTTTATTCCCTCCATTCCAGGGCTCACTGCCGAATACCTGCCGAAGCTCTCCTTTATCGGGACGCCAACGGCCCACGGGAGGTGGTTCTTAACGTCGGTCTCTATCAACGCTTTGTCCCCGGCGACCATGGCAACGGGGACGCCCCACTCTCCGAGCAGGTATGCGTTGAGGATTGTCTCGCTGACCTCGACCCCGTTCACCTCAAGCCTGTCAACGGTGGCCCCGCTGTAGGTGTGGTCGAAGGTCGCGCCTGCGGTTCCGGCTTTGGTGTGGTACCCGAGGAACATCGCGAAGTCCGCGCCCTTTCCTCCGGCGACCATGCTTAGGGGCCTCGGGAAGCCCCTTACCAGCCGGACGTATCCGGGCATTTCCTCCACGATGATGTTCACCATCGGCCCGTGGCTGTCTGCTACGACGATCTCATCAACACCAAGCTCGTCGTGGAGTGTGCTCGCGACGGCCATCACAACTTCCGTCGCTATCTTCCTGGCCTCCGCATAGAGGGCGCCCTTCACGAAGAGGTGCTCCCTGCTGACGACGTGTGGGAGCCCCTCAAGGTCGAGGGAGATAAACGCTCTCATAGGTACCACCAGAGAATAATGGAAACGTTATGATAAAAACTTTACCGAAGGCTTGCCGTTTTCGATAACTGTCGGGAATATTTTTGGCGAAGAACGATAATTCTCGCTCATGAAAAAGGTTTTATAGGACTTTTTTCTAATAATAAAACGGTGATGAATATGCAAATCCTTGAAGTGGACCTCAAAATCCCCTACCGTGAAAGGGGGAACATTTTAGGCCGTCTTCTATCCAAGGTGTCGGGCAGGATTAGGGACATACACTTCCACCCGCCCGACGCGAGGGGTATGTCCGAGATCAAGATGGAGCTTGTGGGGGGCATAGACCTCGCTCAGGAGCTTAAGAAGCTTGTAAAAGAAGGAAAGATATCCTTCAAGGTGCTCTCCGAGGCCTGACGTTTCTCTTTTCAAGCCTCGTCCTTTATGGAAGTAAGTCGGCTTTTCTTATTGTGTCCTGTGAGATGAAAGTGGAAGAAAACGATTATCCCTTAACCCCTGAGTTCAGCTCCTCCAGCTTCTCCTTCGCTTTCTCAATTGAACCGGCTTTCTCTATTGCTGTTCCGGTGACGATGATGTCCGCTCCGGCCTCGACGGCCTGCCTTGCCTGCTCCTTCGTCCTTATTCCACCGCCAACGATGAGTGGGACGTCTATAACGCGCTTAACGAGGGCAATCATCTCGGGCGGAACGGGCTGCGGTGCCCCACTACCCGCTTCAAGGTAAACGAGGCGCATGCCAAGGTACTGGCCGGCTAAGGCGTACGCGGCGGCGATCTTCGGCTTGTGCCTCGGTATCGGCTTCGCATCGCCGACCCAGCCGACGGTCTCTCCGGGCTCGATGATGAGGTACGCCATCGGAATAGGCTCTATGCCGTAGCGCTTGACCGTAAAGGCCCCCAATGCCTGAGAGCCAGTTATGAAGAATGGGTTTCTTGAGTTGAGGAGGCTCATGAAGAATATCGCGTCCGCGTACTTGCTTATCCCGCCGTGCGAGCCTGGGAAGAGGATAACCGGCAGGCCTGAGGACTCCTTTATTGCTTTAACAACTCCGTCGAGCACTTCACCTTCTGCCCCAGTCGAGCCGCCGACCATTATTGCATCAACGCCAATTTCTTCGCTCATCTCGGCTATTTTACCGGCTGTCCCCGGCGGGACGTCGTCGGGGTCGAGGAGGACGAAGTGGAGCTTCTCATTTTTCAGCTTCTCGTGAATGTAGCGCTCAACCTTACCTATTTCGAGCATCTTTATCCCTCCAAAAATTCTTTAATCGTGTCGTCGTCAGTTGATTCTTCAATTAAGAGGCAGGGGACACCCAAATTCTTTGAATGTGTGCAGAGTGCTTTGTCGCGGGTTATCAGGCGGTAGCCTCTCGCAAGGGCAAGGGCCAGAAAATATGTATCGAATCCAGAAGGTGCGACGATGGAGGCTGTTTCCTTGGCAGTTTCATAGATTTTATCCTCTGAGACCACTTCAAACGACGTTTCAACGGCGTTTCCAAGCCTAACAGCCAGGGTTATGTCTCCTGTTATCCTTTTCACAACACTTATAACTTCAACGACGGCTACTCTGGGGACTGCAACGTTTTTTTCCTTTAACAGGCCGAGCACTAGTCTGCATTTCTTGAGAAGGGCTTCTCTGCTTTTAACTTGGGGATAGTCCTTTCCATAAAAGAAGGCCCCCACTATGACGTTGGTGTCAATAACGAACCCTTTTCCTCCCCCTGACATCATCAAGCACTTCCTCGACGTTTGCCTCGACGGGGATTCCCTCAATCTCTTCAAGCAGGTCCCATATCGTCTCGCCCACGATGACCCTAACTTTTGCCCCCTTGGGGAGGTTAACCTTCTTTAGGGGTCTGAACGTCTTGCCGTCGTAGACGGCCTCGATGACAGTTCCCATACTACCACCGTATTTCCGTTATTTCTTCATCGCTTTTAACGGTTTTCCAGTCCAGGCCCATTTCCTTAAGGATTCCCTCTAGAGTCCCGTCCGGCTCGTCATCAAAGCGGTAGAGGTTCGTGCCAACCTTAACGTCCCCGGCCCCAAAGCCTGGAACGGGCTCGCCGAAGCGGGAAACTTCCAGCGAGAGCTTCTCCTCAAGCTTGACCTCGCTGGGAATCAGGTACGCCCTCAGAAGCCCCGCCTCCTTTAGGAGGTAGTCTATGTGCCAGTGAAGCTTTTTCTCCTTCCGGAAATGCCTCGCGACGCGCTTTTCGAGGGAGTTCATGGCCGAACCAACGTAAACGTAGTAACCGGGCCTGAGCTCGAAGGCTCTTCCCTTTGTCCGTATCACCTTCTCCCTATCGAGCCTGATTATGAGGAAGTAGGAACCCTTCATATCCGCCCCTCCCACTGAGAGTTTATAAACCCACGGTCCGACCTGGGGTTAGGTGCGGGGTATGGTTAAAGAGAAGGAGAGAAAGGAAAAGAGAAGGGCCGTTGATGATTTCGCCTGGCAGGAGTACGACAGGGAGGAGTTTGAGAAGAAGTTCCCGGCCCTTGCAAGGGAGCTTGAAGAGGGGGGAATCCCGATAGACGCGTTCAGGACCGACGAGGAAGAGGGAGAGGAGCTCGCCGAGCCAATGGACTTCTCGGGCTATGAGCCTACGGTGATAGACTTCCTCAGGCGGTGCGAGACCGACGAAGAGGCTCTAGAGATAATCAACTGGATGGAGAGCAGGGGAGAGATAACACCCGAAATAGCGAGAGAGCTCAGGATAACGCTCACCAAGAAGGGCGTGAGGGCCTTCGGGCCGAAGAAGGAGTGGGGCTGGTACGAGAGGCACGGGAGGCGGTGAGTTGAGAACCTTCATAATCAAGGCCAACCGAGCCAAGACGAGCCCCGACTTCAAGCTGAGCGATTTACCTGGCACGAGCGGAAGGATAGACGTCCTCTGCAGGTTTCTCAACTCGGCCTTTTTGCTCTCCCACGGCCTCCGGAAAAATGTCCGCGTCTGGCTCCTCCTCTACGGCCCGCCGAACCCACCGAAGGCCATGCGCTTCGAGGGGCCCCAGCTTAAAGTTCGCCTCAACCCGGACGAGAGGAGCACGGCGAAGCTCATAATGAAGGCCCTCAAGGCCGGTGAGGGACTGAAAGAGCCTGGGAAGGAGGTTGAGGTTTACCCTGGCCTCTACGTGAGCAACAGGACTTTTGAAGACGTCATCAGGCTGACGCTCAAGAACTCAAGGCTCTACTACCTCCACGAGGAGGGAAAGCCGATAGAGAAGGCCTCCTTCGGGAGCAACGTCGCCTTCGTCCTCGGCGACCACGAGGGACTGAGCCGGGAGGACGAGACATTCTTAGCGGGAATAGCGGAAAAGGTGAGCGTCGGGAAAAAGAGCTATCTCGCCTCGCACGTCGTCGCCTACGTCAACATCTTCCTTGACTCGCTCACTCCTCCGCCCTGAGCTTCAGGGAAGTGTGCTCCTGCTTCAGCTCCTCAATCCTCTCGATTAGCTCGTCCGTGAGCTTCTTGAGGTTGAGGGCAACCTCTTCGATGGCCTTGATCTTCTCCTCCAGTTCCCTCTCGCGCTCCTCCACTTCCTCCATCGCCTTCGCGAGCCTCTCTTCTTCACCCTTCCTGTAGACCTCAATCCTGAGAGAGTCATAGTCCCAGACGATGGAGCCGTCCTTGATTCGGAAATCGACGGTAATCCTCACAACGTCCTCCTTCGAGACGTTGAGCCTCTGAAACTCCTCGAAAATCCTCTGGTTGAGCTCGGCCGAGGCGCGGATAATCTCCTTTGGCTCGACTTTCTTCCTAGCCAGGGCGAATAGAACGCGCCTTACCTTGTGCGCGTACCCGCTTGCCCGGACGTAACCGGTGCTCAGCTTCACGGCCATCACCAAAAGTTTATTCAACTCGTGTGCATAAATGTTTAATGGTGGTGCGCGGTGAACATTCTGATTTTCGGCCCTCCCGGAAGCGGAAAGAGCACGCACTCCCGCAGGATAGTGGAGCGCTACGGCCTGACCTACATATCCTCTGGCGACCTTATTAGAAAGGAGATAGAGCGGGGAACTCCGATTGGGAAGGAAATGGAGGCTTACCTGAGCCGGGGTGAGCTCATTCCAGACACGATCATCAACACCCTTATAATCTCCCGGCTGAGGCGTCAGAGGGAGAACTTCATCCTCGACGGCTATCCAAGGACTCCGGAGCAGGTCTTGGCCCTTGAGAGCTACCTATACGACCACGGGATAAGGCTTGACCTGGCCCTTGAGATTTTCATAGACCTTGAAACCAGCGTCGAGAGGATAAGCGGAAGGAGAATCTGTCCGAACTGTGGCGCAGTTTACCACGTCAAATACAACCCACCCAAGAAGCCTGGGGTCTGTGACGTCTGCGGCTCGGAGCTGATTCAGAGGCGGGACGACAGGCGCGAAGTCGTTGAGAAGAGGTACCGGATTTACACAAAAAACATGGAGCCGATAATAAAGTTCTACAGAAACAAGGGGATTTACGTCAGGGTTGATGGTGACGGGGGCGTCGAGGAAGTTTGGAAGAGGATTCAGCCGCTGCTGGACTACATAAGGGCTAGAGAGACTTACCTAAGGCCTCCATGAGCTTCTTCAGGTCTTCGTTCTTAGTAAGCTCCTCTATCTCCTTCTCTATGCTCTTTGCACGTTTCATAACCTGGGCAATGTTCTTGTCGCTTGGGTCAAGAACCTTGACCTGTATATTGAGCCTCTCTGGGAGCAGTGCCTTTGCGTAGCTCCTGGCCTTGGTCTCGACGGAGCTTTTGAGGCTGTCCTTCTCAGCTTTTTCTATCTGCTCCGCAAGTTTGAGGACTATGGAGACGGTCTCCGGGGAAATTAGGTCATCAGTCGTCACAGTGATTGACGTCAGGGGCACGTTCCATTCCTTCAGGGTTATCATAAGCCCCCTGCCGAGGCGCCGCAGGGCGTCTTCCATCTCCTGGGGCCCGCTCACTACTAGCCGGGCATCTTCTCGTTTCTCTCTTCTTGGCACGTCTTCGGTTATCGTTACAGATTCAAGAACAAACCTGAACCCATAGAGCTTTCCAAACGATGAATTGGCCTCTTGGATACGTTTCTCAAGTATTCCCTGGACAATAGTCTCAGTGTCAACCACGCTGCTGAGGCTGTACCTGACAACATCGACATCAAAGGTTAGGAAGAGAACTCTTTTTCCTTCCCTGACCTTAGCTCTAATCCTCCTAACACTTGCGCCTAAAGTATCAACTGCCTCAACAATCTCCGATACAAAGAGCTTGTGTATGAGTGGGTAGTATTCCTGGGGTTCAACTTCCAGCACTTTTCATCATCGTTGGGTAATTACGTGGTAATTGCTTTAAGGGTTTCTGTTTAATTCTCCCACATGCCGTCGCAAAGGTGTTTCACGTCCGCTCTTCCCATTGGGGTGTGGTCAATGGCCGTCGTGGGGCTCTATCTCTTTCCCTGGGTGGAAGCCGTCTTTATCGGGACTGCCTGCCGCTATGCGCGCTTTTACACCCCAAACGAGCTGGAAGCTCTCCTGAAGAACGCGGGCTTCGAAGAGGTGGAGAGCGCTGGTGTAATACTCTTCCCCTCGTTCTGGCCGTTTATCGGCCTTGCGGAGAAGGCTGACAGGAAGTGCTACAAAAGATGCAAAAACATAGCCGCGTTTATCGCCGTTAGGGGTGTGAAAGGGTGAGCGAGATAAGCCTCATCACACGGGAAGGGGCATTCAAACGTGCCGAACGGATAAGGAGGGAATACGAAGCAATCTACGGCATTGGGTTTGACCTTGAGCGGGCCTTTGTCTCCCTTGAGAATCTCGTCCCCACCCAGGTGGAGCTCAGCGAGGGAAAGCTCCTCTTGGTTCTCCAGGAGATAAAGCACGGGTATGACGCCCCGATAATCGTGATACCGCACGGTGGGAGGTATTACATCATAGACGGCCACCACAGGGCCTTTGCCCTGAAGAAGCTCGGCTTCGACCGGGTTGAGGCGATTATCCTCAAACCACGCTCGGAGTTCGTTCCAGGCATCGTCAAAACAGCGGAAAAAGAAGGGCTAAAAAGGCTGGAGGATATGAAAATAGTGAGGGATTAACCCTCCCAAATTACATACTCCTTCTGTGTGATGAAAATCGGCTCTATCCTCTTTCCGACGATGATGACCTTGTCTTTGCCGTACTTCTTGTGGAGCTCCTGGATGTACTTGCCGAAGACGTTTTCGGGCATGCTGGCCTGAGCGACTATCGTGTTGTTGCCCTCCTTGACACTCAGCTCCTTGACCGGAACGTAGGTTATGATGTCCTGGTGGGGCTCGAGGTAGAAGTCGTCCTTCTCTATGTCCTTGCCGTTGGGGGCAACGTAGTAGACTATGCTCGCCCTGAGGGTAAGCTTCACGCTGTCGTAGTCCTTTCTGAACGCGGCCTTGAGCTCAAGCTGGCCGCTCTGGCCCTCGCCGAGTATGTAGCTCGGGTTGGCTACCTTCCCGTTGACCTTCGGTGCCCCGTTGAGCACTCCAACTGGGCCCTCCTGGATGAGGACGAGGCGGTAGCCGGTGGCGTTGGGTATCGTGAGGGTCACCTCAACGGGGGTCTCGTTCAGGTAGTCCATGCTGAGGCCCTCTGCGAGAACCTCTCTCTTTATGAGCTCGGTTCCGTTGTATGCCTCAAAGACGAGCTTTGCGTCCTTTATGTCCCTTCCGAAGGCCGAAATCCAGAGCCTCAGCTTCTGCTCCCCTGGCTGGAGCTTTCCGCCGCCGAGGGTGGTGTAAACGGTCTTCCAGGTGTCGTTCTCGTACCTGTCTATCCTGTAAACTGCGAACGGCCTGAACTCGTAGGTCGAAACGCCGCCGTTGCTATACACCGGCTTGAAGTTGGCGAACAGCTTCTGGGACTCCCAGGGGTCCGGGGAGTACGGAACGTGGAAAGCCAGCTGAACGAAGTTGCTGAAGGCTATCTTCTGGTACGCCAGCAGTCCGTAGTTGCCGAAGATGTAGAGGACGTAAGGTATGTCCCCCCTGCCGCCTATTACCTGCCCCGTGGTGAGGTCAATGGTCGCCAGCGGCTGGTACGCGCTGTTTCCTGATGCTATGTAAACGGCAAGCCTGCCGCTTTCGTTGGCGTACTGAATCTGCTGTGTTGATATGGCCTGGAACATCGGAATGTGCGTCTGCTCGTAGTGGTTGATGGCGCCGCCGAGGTAGCTTATGGCGTTGAACTTTCCTATGTCCTGCTGCCAGGTTATCATGTAGTTGAGGCCCCACGCCTCAAAGTCCTGCTCGCTCTCGTTTCCGTAGTGCGAGAAGAAGTCCGCAACAATGTAGCGCCTGTCGTATGCGTGGCCGCCGTCGGTGGCGGAGCGCCTGTGGCTGAGCAGGCTGGATTCAATCCAGTACCCGTAGTCCCACCAGCTGGTTGCGCTGTCGAGCGGGTGGCTGTTCTCCCTGAGCCAGCTGAGCGTGTTCACCCAGTCAGCCGGAACGGAGCCCTGGCTCCTTGCGTAGCTTTTGGCTATATCATTCATGTGCTGGGCACCTATAACCGGAACAGGCAGGAATAGGAGGATGAGGAGCGCCGCGTAGAGGGCCTTGGTGCCGAGGCTCTCCTTCATGTTCTCGACGAACAGGAAGGCCTCTCCAACCGGGACGCCAGCCAGGAGGAGTATGGCTCCAGAGGCCTGGAACACGAACCTGACCGCCATGAAGAGCAGGTATATAGAGCCGGCGTAGTAGCTGACGAGGAAAATTTCTTTCTCTGTTGGTTTACCCTTAGCTAGTTGTATTGTAAGTCTCAATAGTACAATGCCAAATCCACTTACTGAAATCAAGAATAACAGCCCGTCTTGAGGCTTTACGTTTGGGTACTCCTTGAAATAATACACGTAAGTTAATATGACTCCAAGTGTTATCCCTGCTGATATTCCTTGTGTCACGGGGGAGTTGTTTTCTTTTAATTGTTCTATGAGCTGTATTAATAAAATTACCAAACCAAAAAGTGCTATAGCACCTACTACAATTCCCTTTTGAATTCCAATGCTATAATAGCTGATTATTGTCCCCCAATCAGTCCTTGCGAGCTCGGCAACGGTCTGGTAGAGCGGGTTTGACTGGGTGGCGCCGCCGAGGAAGTTGAAGAGCTCCCTGCCAAAGTACGCGTAGAACGCCAGGAAGCCGAGAACCGCTATGGCCACTACCGTCCCAAAGCGGTGCTTTTTGTCGGAGTAGTTGAGGCCAAGCCTCTCACCGTAGAGCATCACTGCAACGAGCGCACTTAGCGCCATAAGGCTCTCGAAGGCGAAGATAAGGAAGCTCTTAATCCCGATAAACCCGATGCCGGAGAGCCATATACCGAGAACAAGCGAAAGTCCGTAGAGCGGGAAGAAGTCCTGGGTGAATTTCTTCAGCTGTGGAATCATGCCGAACGTGAAGAAGACGACCACAGTAAGGCCCGCGAAGAGCAGGAGTATTCCGACACCGAACTGGCTTCCGGTCCAGACTGCCATGTAGAGGACGCTGGTCGCGAGGAAGAGCACTCCTGAGAGCACCTTCTTCCAGTTCCACTCCTTCTCGTCGAGGTATATCATAAGGAATAGCACCGCGTATAGGAAGAACATCATGAACGGCCCTTCTCCACGGTTGTTGCCGGAGTAGGTCTTGCTGAAGCTGGCGTAGGAGAACATCATGAAGGCGGCTGCCCATACGCCGGCCCAGTTGGAGTGGAGCTTCCTCCCGAGGAGGTAGACAGCTATGACTGTCATCGCACCGACGAAGGGCGGCCAGAGCTTGAAGGCCCCGAGCTGGTCGTATCCGAACGCCGAGACGACTTTGTAAAAGAACGCCTGTACGGTATAGAGGCCGAGGTAGCCGCTGGCCTTAATTCCTGTGGGCGGATTGGCATATGCGAAATACTTGGGAATCCACTCATTGATGGCTATCTTGTACATCTCATAGTGGAAAAAAGTGTCGGGGTCGAGGAAGGTCTTGTAGTTGGACGTCACGTTCCTCAGTTTAAAGCCCAGATACGCGAGCAGGAGGGCTATCAGGGGGAGTCCATAGGCCTTGAACTTCTGGTAGTACGCTGAGAGGGAAGAGCTGTTCCCCCTTCCATTCTCCTGCCTCTTTTTAGCCTCAGTCTTCACCATTCCAATCACCTCATTCAACTGTAACGGACTTCGCAAGGTTCCTCGGCTTGTCGGGGTCGTTGCCCCTCAGCACGGCAAGGTGGTACGCGAGGAGCTGGAGCGGGACGACGTAGGGGATTGGACTTAAAACCTCGTCAACATCGGGCATCCTGATGAACGTGTCCGATACCTCACGCAGCTTTTCAGAGGAGCCGATGGATATTACGTAGGCCCCCCTAGCCTTCGCCTCCTCGATGTTGCTCACCATCTTGTCGAAGGTCTTCCCGTTCGGTGCTATCGCTACGACCGGGACGCCGTCCTCAATCAAGGCTAAAGGCCCGTGCTTGAGCTCCCCTGCGCTCAGCCCTTCCGCGTGGATGTAGCTTATCTCCTTGAGCTTCAGGGCACCTTCTAACGCCGTCGGAAGGCCTATGCCCCTGCCTATGTAGAAGAAGTCCTCTCTGTCCTTAAGGCTCTCTGCAAGCTCCCTGAGCGGTTCGCTGAGGTTTAAGATGCTGCCCTCAACGAGGTCTGGAACCTCCCTTAGGGACTCTTCGAGCCCCTTCAAGTACTCCTCGTCGGCGGTTCCGAGAACCCTCGCCAGCTCGATGGCGAGCATCGTCAGAACCGCGAGCTGGGTCGTGTAGGTCTTGGTCGCCGCCACACCGATTTCGGGCCCCGCGTGGGTGTAGAGCGTTAAATCGGCTATTCTAGTCGCCATGCTCCCGACTACGTTGACGATGGCTAAGACCTTGGCCCCCTTCTTCTTCGCGAGCTTCATCGCCGCGAGCGTGTCGGCAGTTTCACCGCTCTGGGTTATCGCTATGACGAGGGAGTCCTCATCAACGAGGTCTTCGAACTCGTAGCGGAACTCACTGGCGTCCTCGACGAACGGGACTTTCTTGGCAAGCCTCTGGAGGAGGTACTTTCCGACGAGGCCCGCATGGTATGAAGTCCCCATGGCGACGATGAATATTTTGTCGTAGTTCGCTATTTCCCTAGCCACGTCCCGGATTATCTCGGCGTTCCCGTGGATTGCGTCCCTCAGAACCCTCGGCTGTTCGAATATCTCTTTGAGCATAAAGTGCGGGAAGCCGCCCTTCTCCGCCATCTCAAGCGTCCACTCTACGGTCTGGACTTCCTTCTCCACCTCTTCGCCTGTCTCAAGCTTCTTAACCACCCAGGAGTCCTTCGTAACGATGGCATATTCCATGTCATCGAGGAAAACGACCCTGTTGGTGTACTCAAGGAAAGCCGGGACGTCGCTCGCCCCGAAGTTCTCGCCCTCCCCGATTCCGAGAACGAGGGGGCTCTCGTTTCTGACGAAGTAAATCCTATCCGGCTCCTCGGTGTAGATTACGCCGAGGGCAAATGAGCCTTTGAGCCTGAGAAGGGCCTTCCTAAGGGCTTCCTCAAAGCTCCCGCTCGATTTAAGCTCCTCCTCTATCAGGTGGGCTATGACCTCGGTGTCCGTGTCGCTCTCAAAGGCGTGGCCCTTTTCAAGCAGCTCCTTCTTTAGCTCCGCAAAGTTCTCAATTATACCGTTGTGGACGAGGGCTATCTTCCCGGTGCAGTCCTTCTGGGGATGAGCGTTAATATCGTTCGGGACGCCGTGGGTGGCCCAGCGGGTGTGTCCGAGGCCGCGCTTTCCGGGCATGTCGAGCAGGTTGAGCCTCTCAACGACTTCATCAATCTTTCCGGCACCTTTTTTGATATACAGCTTTCCGTCCTCTTCGGTTACAACGCCGACGGAATCGTAACCGCGGTATTCGAGCCTTTTCAGGCCCCTGACGATTACTTCACAGGCCTTCCTGTCGCCGATGTAGCCGATGATTCCGCACATGACACTCACCTCTTACTCTCTCCCACGATAATCCTCCGAACGTTAAAAGTTTTCCTGAAGCGGGCGGGGAAAAGCCTTTATACAAGGGCCTCAACCTTTGATGGGTGGGCTGATGAACAGGAAGCTCGACGAGTTTCTGGGGAACGTGGAGCCGAAGACGAAGCGGGAGGAAAAACCTAAGACAAAGAAAAAACGCCTGAAATCAACGAGTCTTGAAGCGTTTCTCCCTGAAGAGCACGTCAATTATTTCAAGCAGCTTAGAATCGGCTCCAAGAAGATTAGGAACGCGAAGATAGAGGAGCTATAGCGCCTCCGCTATAATTGCTTTGTCGCCCACCTTGAAGACGAATGCCCTTCTTTCGCCCTTCAGGTTTGCCTCTATTCTCTTCCTGATCCTCCAGTACTCCTCGTTCGGGACGCTTATCTTGAGCGTCGCCCTTCCAAAGCCCTCCCTCCTCAAGAGGTCGTTAATCCTAACCGGGTGGAAGGGCAGGACTGTGACAACTGCGTACGTCCTCTTGAGGTAGGGGCTCTTGATTGGCTCATCACCGGTGGCTAAAACGCGCCTCTTCTCCCTGAGGAGCATCTTGGCGTTCTCGCCGAGCTTGTGGAGAAGCTCGTTCAGCAGGTCGGCGTAGTCCACAGCCTGCGGGATTTCGTAGAGGTACTGTCCGGGCTCAGTTGTCCATTCGACGATGTTCTCAAGGTCGGGGTCGCTTTCAAGCCTGACGCCTGCGGGCAGGATTACCGCACTCCTCCCCGCCCTTGCCAGCGGTTCGGTGTAGAACGTCAGCCTGTTGAGGTGGCCGTAAAGGTCAATGTACTCAAACTCGCCCTTCCAGGGAACCCTCTCGCGCCTCATCTGTGGGGGTAAGTCGAAGATGAACGAGTCGGTCTTCGGGCTGTAGGCCTGGTATATCTCAAGCGGGCTCGGGAGCAGGTCTTCGAGCCTCCTCTCTGGCATCTCTGGGGGTCTAGCCGGGTCCGAGAAGATTACCTCGGCGCCCACTCTCTCAACGGTCTCGGGCGCGAGCGAGTCGGCGTTGATGAACTCGATGTTTTCGACACCGTAGCGCTCGGCGTTCCTTTTGGCGAACTCTATCTTGAGCGGGTCTACATCTATTCCGTAGGCATTCTCGACTTTCATCGCGTAGAAAATCAGCTGGATTCCGACTCCACAGGAGACGTCTGCGAGGCTTTTGACGCCGAACTCTTTCAGGCGCTCGGCGCGGTATTTGGCAACTATTTCGTGGGTGGCATAGCGGAGGCCTTCGAGGTCCATCCACAGGTCGTCGCGCGAGAACTTGTCCCTGGCCCTAATCCTGGCCCTCGCTATCTCCGCTATGAGTTCCCAGTCCTTACCGAGCCTCGCTCTAAGTTTTTTCTCGTCGAAGCCCCGTTTTATGAGCTCCACTGCCTCCCTGACTTTCTCTTCAGTGATTCCCTCGAGCATGTTTTCGCTTAAGGGGGAGACGCTTAAAAACGTTGCCCGCTTAGTTTGGACGGTGTTAATAATGGACTGGAAGAGGGCCGTCTTTGCTCTAATCGTCGTCCTCACCATGGCCGGAACAGTCTGGTTCACTTATCACTTCGCTTCTCAGGAGAGCCTAAACGACTACATCGGCGACGAGGTCTGGTACGTGCCCGCGAGCAGGAACGTCCTCCACCGCCTTGGGGTTCAGGTGGCCTACGAGCACAACGGCACCTACGGGGTGAACGTGATATTTGCAAACGAAAGCTCTAAAATAAAGTACCTCAGCACGGCCGATGCAGTGGCCACTTTCAGCGGTGTTAAGTTCAGGCTTCAGTACCACAACTTCCCCGGGGTCTACTACGAGATTCCTGCGGACAAATACGAGGACTTCCTTGAAAGGCTCTCCGGACGGTTACCGGGGGGAGCTATTACGTCGTCCCCGGATTCAGGTATCCCGACAAGGAGGACATCCAGAACTACCTCAACACGGAGCACCCCTTCCTAGGAAAGGACATCATAATGCTGGGCATGGTTCTCCTCGGGGACAGGCCAATCAGCTGGCGCCTTCCGGGCATAATCGAGTTCGCCCTCATAGAGCTCCTCGTAGTTCTCGCCGCATACAGGATAAGCAAAAGCTACCTCGCTTCGCTCATAGCGCTTGTCTTCGTCGCTGCCGACCCGACTCTCCAGGCAACCGCTGTAACTGCCATGCTCGACATCCACGTCGCTTTCTTCGTCGCGCTATTCGTTTTCGCCCTCGCGTACGGAAGCAACCTCGGCTCCTCTGTGGCGCTGGGTCTTGCGGGGGCAACAAAGCTGAGTGGTGCCTTTGGCTGGCCTGTTCTTCTCATCAAGGCCCTCAAAGAGGAGAACTCTTTCGTCCGGTTCTTTTCGACCGTTGTCATAGTGCCGGGAATAGCGTTCCTCCTGCCCGAGCTCCCGATAATAATGGCGATAGGCTTCGTCCCGTGGGTGAGGGAGTTCCTGGGGAGCTTCCAGTGGCACCTCAGCTATAAGGGCTCGAACCCGCACACCTCACCGTTTTGGGAGTGGTTTATCAACTACCGCCCCTTCCCGTTCCACTTCGACCCAAACGTCTTCGCGGAGACGAACCCAGTCCTGCTCATCAGCATGGTAGTCCTCATCCTCGCAGTGCCCTGGCTTTACAAGAGGAAGCCGGGAATCCTCGCGCCCTTCATGGTATTCTGGAGCACAATAGGGTTTTTTGCCCTTCAGTATGTCTTAGGGGGCAAGACTCAGTTCAGCTTCTACGCGACGGTTCTCGTTCCGCCCGCGTCAGTGGTCATGGGTGTAGCCTTAAACGAGCTCCTCAGGCGGGAAGCCTTCAAAAGCTCCCTCACTTTCTACTGGGAGAAGATGAGGGGGCTAAAAGAGTGGGCTCTTGAAAAGGCTGTACGGAGAAAAGCTAACCCCTCAGAAAGTCCTCAAGACTGAGCTGGCCCCTCTTTGACTTTTTGGCTTCCATCTCTGCCTTCAGCTTTTCCTCAATCTTCTTCAGGGTCTTCCAGCCCCTTCTCACAATCGGGGGAAACTCTCCGTGCTCGCGGTAGTAGCCTTCAAGGAAAGCCCTCGTCCGGGGGTCGCTCGGATAGCCGCTCCCTATCTCGCCGTACTCCTCTTTCAGCCTCTCGATTTCCCTGTCCCTGGTAACCTTCGCCACGATTGAAGCCGCTGAGACGACCGGGAACAGGGCGTCGGCGCGGTGTTTTGCCACAATCTCAGCCCCAAAGTTCAGCCTCGCCTCCAGCTCATTCCCAAAGCGCTCCTCATCAACGTCAGCCGCGTCCGCGTAGACGACATCGGGCCTGACCTTGAGGGAGTTCAGCGCCCTCGCAAAGTTCTCGACCTCGAACTCGTTGAGGGTCCCCTCGCGGGAGCTTATCTCCTCGGGCGAGAGCACTAGGATAACGTGGTCGTCGGCCATGCCGAGTATTTCGTTAAAGAGCTTCTCGCGCCTCTTGGGGGTCAGCTTTTTGGAGTCCTTGACGCCGAGCTTTTCCAGCTCTTCAGCCTTCTCCTCGTCAATGACTACGGCCGTTATGACCATGGGGCCTATCACTGGTCCCCTGCCGGCCTCGTCTATGCCCGCTATCTTTCTCCCCACTGGCTCACCTCCTGAATAGGATTGCCCCGTAGATTGCGCCGAGGATTATCGTCGCTATGCCGCTCGGCGGGATTGCGGTGAAGTATGCCAAGACTACTGACGAGAGCTGAACCGCCAGGGTAAGCAGAAGACTTACGGCGAGAACCTTTCTGAGGTCGGAGCTTACCATCAGTGCTATCGCGCCGGGCAGGACGGCGATGACCTGGAGGGTTATCAGGCCGACGGTTTGGACTATCAGGGCTCCCATCGCCCCCACAATGACGTAGAGAATCATCAGGTACGCCCTCACGTTCCCACCGTGGCTTTCCATTCCCTCGGGGTCAAAGCTGAGGTAGAGGAAATCGCGGTAGAGGACGAGAAGGACGAAGAAAATCAGCGCGCCCCCGAGAACCAGCACGGTCAAGTCCTGGAGCGTTATCAGGAAAATGTCTCCGGTGAGGTACGAGACTATGTTCTCGCTCAGCGGGAAATATGGCCTGCTCGCCATGACCTTGTAGAGGATTCCAAAGCCGAGAACGGTAAGTCCGGCGACGAAGCTCGCCACTATTCCGACGGCAGAGTCCGGTGTAAAGCCGAGCTTTTCGAGCTGGGCTATTGTGAGGACAATCGCGGTCGTTACGGCGAGCGCAACGAGGGTAACGAGGGCGTAGCTGTTGAAGATGAGCGCGAGGATCATTCCAAGGACTGCACCAAGGAGGAGCGCGTGGAAGAGGGCGTGGGTGAGGAAGGCCAGCCCCTTGGCGTTTATCAGCGGGCTCAGGAGGCCCAGCAGGACGCTGACCATTATGCTCGCCAGGAGGGCCCTGATTATAAACTCCGGGATCACTGCCTATCCCCCCTTCTCCCCATGTGGATGTGGAAGTCGCCGGTTATGCAGTAGAGCTTTCCGTTTACCGGTATCACTTTCGCCAGCGGGCCGTAGACGGACTTAATGACGCCGTCGTTGAGGACTTCCTCTGGACTGCCGAAGGCGATGAGGCGCCTGTTAATCAGCATTACGAGGTCACCTATCTCAAGGAGAGGGTTTATGTCGTGGGTGGTTATTATCATCGTGACGTTCTTCTCGGACTTTATCTTGCTGAGCACGTTGGTGACCTCGGCCCTTGCACTCGGGTCAAGGGCAGACAGCGGTTCGTCGAGGAGGAGCAGTTTAGGGTCGCTCATAAGGGCCCTCGCAAGGAGAACCCTCTGCTTCTGCCCGCCGGAGAGCTCCCTGAAAAGTCTATCCTTAACGTGGTCGAGACCAACGAAGACCAGGACTTCTTCTGCCTTCTGAATTATTTCCGCAGGAATCTTGAAGTGGACGAAGCCCCTCCTGTAAAGCCCGCCCATAGCGACCACTTCAAGTGCCGTAAGGGGCACTCTCTCGTTCAGGGAACTGCTCTGGGGGACGTAGCCGATGAGGTGCCTCGCGTCGCACGGGGGTTTCCCGAAGACCAGGAGTTTGCCCTCGTATTCCCTGTGAAAGCACGCTATCGTCTTGAGGAGGGTCGTCTTTCCTGCCCCGTTTGGCCCGAGGAGGAGAAGGGTTTTACCCTCATCTAGGCTGAACGTAACGTCTTTCAACGCGGGACTTCCCTCATAGAATATCGTGAGGTTCTGGGCTTCCACGGCTTTCATCTCTCTACCCACCCACCACTAATTTCAGTTCGTTTTTAAACTTTAATGTTCCTGTGGTGGACAGGTCTGGGTAATCTCGTTGCAAAAATTTTAAAAGTTTGGGGCCAAAGGCCACCTGGAGAATTTTTGCAGGGGTAAGCTTATAAGGGCTCAGGCAAAGCGGTTGGGGGTGATGATCATGGCGTACAAAAAGAAGGACAGGCAGGTTGAGGGTGAGGAAGTTATTCGTGTTCCTCTCCCAGACAGGAGCAAGGGACAGCTGTTTGGTGTCATAGAGCAGGCCCTTGGCGCTGGATGGATGGACGTCCGCTGCGAGGACGGAAAGATAAGGAGATGCAGGATTCCGGGCAAGCTCAAGAGGAGGATGTGGATGCGCGTCGGAGATGTCGTTATAGTCCAGCCCTGGCCGGTGCAGACCGACGAGCGCGGCGACATCGTCTACCGCTACACAAGGACTCAGGTGGACTGGCTCCTCAGGAAGGGCAAGATAAGCCAGGACTTCCTCACCGGTGGGGAGCTGTTGTTCTGATTTCAAAGTGATGGGAAATGCGCGAGGAGTTCCTTGAGAGGGAAGTCGAGGAGATACTCGGCCTCAGGGACAGGCGAGAGAAGGACAGCGAGCTCTACAAGATAGCCAACGAAGTCTTCGACAGGACTACCAAGGAGACTTTAGCATACCTCCACAGGCGTGGCAAGATAGAGGAGCTCTACGGCGTCATAAGTACCGGCAAAGAGGCCAACGTCTTCGCTGGCGTCGATGCGGAAGGCAACAGGATAGCCGTCAAGATTTACAGGACGTATACCACAGAGTTCAGGCGCATCTGGGAGTACCTGGCCGCTGACCCGCGCATCGGCTACCTGCCGAAGGATATGCGGAAGCTCGTCTTCGTCTGGACGAGGAGGGAGTTTAAGAACCTCCAGAGGGCGATAAAGTACGCAGTCCGCGTTCCCGAGCCAATAATCTTCCGCAACAACGTCCTCGTAATGGAGTTCGTTGGAGATGACGCCCCGGCCCCCCGCCTGAAGGACGTTGAGAAGGGCCTTGAAAAGAGCGACTTCGAGGAGCTCTACAGCTATTTAATCGGCGTCATTGAGAGGCTCTGGAAGCGCGGCGATATGGTTCACGGCGATTTAAGCGAGTACAATGTCCTTCTCTGGGACAGACCAGTCGTGATAGACTGGTCGCAGGCCACTGTAAGGAGAAACAGGATGAGCGTCGAGCTTTTAAAGCGCGATTTGAGGAACATCACGGGCTATTTCGCGAGAAAGGGCGTTGATGTTGAGGACTACGAGGTAAAGCTCCGCGAGCTCCTTGAGGGGTGAGAGCATGGACGAGTTTGAGAAGTTGCTGAAAAAGTATGAGCGCGTTGATAAGGATGGGGAACCCATTAAAGAACCTGAATTTGGCGAGATTGATTACATGGCAGAGGGTGAGCAGGAAGAGTTTGTTAGGATTCCTAAGGAGAGGATTGCCGTCCTCATAGGTAAGAAGGGTAAGACGAAGAGGGAGATAGAGAGGAGAACCGGAACGAAGATAGAGGTTGATAGCGAGACCGGAGAGGTATTCATCACGTCCACCAAGAAGACCAAAGACCCCCTTGCCGTCTGGAAGGCGAGGGACGTGGTTTTGGCCATAGGCAGAGGTTTCTCCCCCGAGAGGGCCTTCAGGCTCTTCAACGAGGGTGAAATCCTCGAGGTTGTAAACCTCACGGATATCGTCGTCGGAAACGAGAAGAACGCCCTGCCCAGGGTAAGGGGTAGAATCATCGGGCGGAAGGGAAGGACGAGGGAGATTATTGAGGAGATGAGTGGCGCCGATGTGAGTGTTTACGGAAAGACCGTCGCGATTATCGGCAACCCAATTCAGGTCGAGGTGGCCAGAACGGCTGTAGAGAAGCTCGCAAGGGGCTCGCCCCACGGTGTCGTTTACCGCTACCTCGAAAGGCGCAAGAAGGATTTGGAGCTCGAAAGCTCCGCCTACTACGAGGCCCTTGAGGGCGGGCCCGAGTCTGAGGATTGGGAGGAGGAATGACGATGGCCGAGGCGAGTCAGCTCTTTAAGGAGTTCAAAATCCAGAGCGTCAGCGAGTTCTTCAGGCGAAACGCGGCAATGCTTGGCTACACTGGAAAAGTCCGCTCGCTCACAACGCTCGTCCACGAGGCGGTCACGAACTCGCTCGACGCCTGTGAAGAGGCTGGAATTCCGCCCTACATAAGGGTTGAGATTGAGGAGCTCGGAAGGGAGCACTACAAGGTCGTCGTTGAGGACAACGGTCCTGGAATACCCGAGAAATACATAACCCACGTCTTCGGAAAGATGCTGGCTGGAACCAAAGCGCACAGAAACATACAGAGCCGCGGCCAGCAGGGTATCGGTATAAGCGGCGCTGTCATGTTCGCCCAGATAACGAGCGGAAAGGCGACCCGCGTGATTACTTCAACGGGCGACGAGATTATCGAGGCCTGGGTGAAGATAGACGTTGACAAGAACGAGGGTAAAATCGTCAAGAAGGAGAGGCACCCGAATCCAGACGGCTGGCACGGGACGAGGATAGAGCTCGAGGTAAAGAACGTCAAGTACATGCGCTCAAAGCAGGGCGTCTACTGGTACCTCAAGCTCACCGCCATAGCGAACCCCCACGCCCACATAGAGCTCATCGAGCCCGACGGAAGGCTGATAGTCTTCCCGCGCTCGAGTGAAGAGGTTCCCGAGCCACCTGTGGAGATGAAGCCCCACCCGAAGGGTGTCCTGACGGACGACGTCTACAGAATGGCCAAGAAGACTAAAAGGCAGAGTGTGAGGCGCTTCCTCATCGGGGAATTCTCAAGGATAAGCGACAAGAAGGTTGACGAGCTCGTCGAGTACATAGCGGCACTGAGGCTCATCAAAACCGTCGAGGACAAGAAGGTCCAGGAACAGCTCTACGAGAGGCTCATGAAGGGTGAAGTCAAAGCCGTTCTCCGCTCCTTCAGGGGCTACACCAAGGTCGTCAAGCAGGTCGCGAAGATGATGGAGAAACCGCCCGAGAAGCTCACCTGGCATGAGGCCGAGGAGATAGTCGAGGCCTTCAAGTACATGAAGTTCCTCGCTCCGCCGACGCACGGCCTCAGGCCCATAGGCGAGGAGAACATTGAGAAGGGTTTGAATGGAATCCTCAAGCCTGAATTCGTGACGGCCGTAACGAGACCCCCCAAGGTGTACTCAGGTGGAATCCCCTTCCAGGTTGAAGTCGGCCTTGCCTACGGCGGTGAGATACCGAGCGGTTTTGAGCTCCTCCGCTACGCGAACCGCGTCCCACTGTTGTTTGACGCGGGCTCGTGCGTGACCACCCAGGCGGCGCGCTCTATAGACTGGAAGAGGTATAAAGTTGACGACCTCGACAGAACGCCCCTCGTGCTCATGATTAACGTGGTTTCAGTCCACGTTCCCTACACCGGAACCGGAAAGCAGAGCATAGCGAGCGTCGATGAGATTTACAACGAGATTCGCCTGGCCATAATGGACGCGGCGAGAAGACTGCAGACCTACCTCAGTGGAAAGCACAGGCGCCTCTACCAGGTCAAGAGGAAGAAGACCTTCGAGAAGTACGTTCCTGAGATAGCGAGGGCTCTGAGCGTTCTGACGGGCGAGCCCGAGGAGAAGATTAGGGAGTACTTCCTCAACTTCATTGAGAGTCACTTCGCCTCGAAGGAGGCAGTGGAGGTGAGCGAGAATGCCTAAAGCAATAAAGCGCGAGAGGCCCAAGGAGAAGTTCTCCTACGACCCGAAAAAGGTGCTCAGCAAGCTCGAAGAGTACGGAAGGAGCGTCCTTGAGGCCATCAAGTCGGGTAAGAACCCCTACTTCGACATCCCGATGCGCGGACTCAACAACGTTTACTTCGACGAGAAGAGCAGGCTAATCAAGATGGGCGACAAGCTCTCAAGGCGTTACTTCCTCAACGTTGCTCATGCCAGAAAGTTCATGCAGACCTTACTCATAATGGCCTACGTGAAAAGGCTCGTGAGTGAGGGCAAGCACGCGAGCCTTCGTGAAGCCTACTACGCCAACAAGCACACGATTCCCGGAACGAGGGAGAACACCTTCGAGGACCAGCGCGAGAGCGACCCGATTATCGAGGATTTGGAGAGAATGCTCGGCGTTTTGAGGGAGGAGATGCACATAACCGCTGACAGGCGCGGCTACATCTACGGCGACATAGTCATACGCGACGGTGAGGATGAGTTCAACGCAAGTAAACTGGGAAGCGGTGGCTGGGCCGTTCCCGGAACAGTGGAGCACATTCAGTTCCCAGAGATAAACGTTGACTACGCCCTCGTTGTCGAGACCGCCGCTATGGCCGACCGTCTCATCGAGGAAAAGTTCCCGAAGAAGGAGAATGCCCTAATCATAGCCACCCAGGGACAGGCCTCGCGCGGCGTCAGGCGTTTAATCCACAGGCTCCACTACGAGGAAGGCCTGCCAATCATCGTCTTCACCGATGGCGACCCCTACGGTTGGTACATCTACTCCACAATAAAGCAGGGCTCCATCAACCTCGCTTACCTCAGCGACAAGCTGGCAACGCCCGAGGCGAGGTTCGTGGGCATGACGATGGACGACATAAAACGCTATGGCCTTGAGAACGTCACCGAGAAGCTCAAGGGAATCCCGCCCAACAAGAAAGGTGGCCCGACGGGCGACTACAAGCGCATTTTGGAGGAGATGGAGTACCCCTGGTTCCAGAACAAGGAGTGGCAGAGACAGCTCAAGTTAGCGCTCAAATGGGGCGTCAGGATTGAACAGCAGGCTTTGGCAAACAAGTCCCTTGAGTTCGTCGCCAAGGAGTACCTGCCAGAAAAGATAAACAGCGGTGATTTGTTGCCATGACGACGACTGAAGAGCTCGTCGCCCAGGTCAACAAGATACTCGACGACATAGGGATAGACTTGGGCGAGCTCTTCGAGGACTTCGACCCGGTTAGGTTAGCCCATACCCTCCTTCGGAATATTTCACTTTTAAACGACCTCCAGGACGAGCTTGAGAGGCGTGTGGGTGAGACTGCACCCTCCGCCCGCTTTATGGACAAAAAGAGCAAGGACCCGCACCTCCAGTGGATTTACAGGAAGAAGCACAACAGAACCCTGGCCCTTGAGAGACTTCGCTCGGCAATAACCGCCCACAAGATGGCCCTGGCCCTGCTCTCGGCCAACTACACCTTCAAGCTCGGCAGAAAGGAGATTCCGATAGATGCCATAACGAAGGAGAACATTGAGAAAATCAAGGCCGTTGAAAAGCCCGTAAAGCTCGGAAGGCTCGAAATCTTGCCCCATCTAGCTTACTCCGGCGACGTCCTCAGGTTGCTATCGAGGGAAAGCCTTGAGGTAAGAGAGGCCTTCAAGTTCATCAAGGGCAAGCTCCGGGAAAAGGGAACCGTCAGAACAAGGGGCATGAGGATTGAGGTTGAGTACTTCGAGAACAACAGGCTGAAGAAGGCCCGTCTCGACCTTCCGGCCGATGCAGACATAGAAATGGAGCTCAGGAAGCGCTTTGGAAGAAGGTTCCGCTGGCGCGTGCTCACCTTCGTGAAAACGAAGGGTGTTTTAATAAACAACCACTACACGGTTGACAACCTCGCCCTCGCCTACGCGTCCCTCGACCCCGAGGGGGGTGCCGAGAAGCTCGGCCTTGACATATTCCGCTATTACTTCCTAACCTCCCCCACCGAGAGGGAGACGCTTGGCATATTCCCCGGAATAAAGGTCTCCGTTGACTGCCATTACTCAATCCTCGACCTGCCCTTCAGGGGCGAAGAAGGCTTCAAGACTGGCCAGGGAAGCCTTTACGTCATAAGGAAGTGCGAAATGGAGGAACAGCTCATCGGCAAGAGAAAGGACATCACGATGATTCCCAACTATCTCCTCGGTGGGGTTCTGCTCTACGGCATGAGCCACTACGATGAGGGTAAAGTGGCTGAGCTCCTTGGAATCGACGAGGCCGAACTCAAGGAGGCCATAAAGAAGTTCGTAATCTCGGGCCTCCACAAAGTCCTGTTCAGCGAGAATGAGCTCAAGAAGTTCGAGAAGTTCATGCCGAAGACCGACAAGGCAAAGAAGTTCCTCGACCTCCTGCAGGGGTGAGTAGATGAAGGTAAGGGTCAGCGCGAGGACCTACGATGAGCTCCTGTGGAAGCTGTCCTCGCTGGGCGAGGACGTTACCGAGGTCTACGTCAGCCTGAGGCCCACCAAGGAGGTGGTTGTTAAGATACTTGAGAACGCCCCCAACGTGAAGCGGATAAGCTGTCCTCCGAGCCTTTACCCGAAGGTCTCGAAGAGGGTCATCTACGCCCTCGGCCAGCTCGGGATTGAGCTCGTCCCGGAGAAGAGGCCGCGCGGGAGGCCGCGGAAGTACGACGAAAAAACGGTGAAGCTCGTCCGCGAGCTGGCCAAGAAAGGCGTCCCGATGCGGGAAATCAGCGAACGCCTTGGGATACCCCTCCGAACGGTTTACTACATGGCAAGTAAACAGGTTAAGAGATAAACTATTTAAGTTGAATACTCTCAATTTTCCGATTGAGGTGGGGGTTTATGGGCCGTTTTGAACCCGTTAAGTCGGCAGTGGAGAGGATAAACAGCTATTTGTCCGAAGAGTATGAGGAAGAGAGGGTAGGGTTTTCTATTGAGGAGATGAAGCTCTCCGACGATGGAAAGTACCTGGCCGTTCTCGTCAGGGACGACTACGATTCGAGGTTTCTGCACGCGTTCTACACGTCCGGAGACCCTGTAAAAGGCTGGGAGGGGGGGGTGCCGATTCCCTGCCAGTCGGACGTCATAATTTTCCCTGGAAAGAACTACATCGGAGTTTTTTCGAAGTGCGGCGGTGGGGAAGTTGCTTTATACCCCCTTGAGGAGCCCCCAAAAGAAAACGCGCTCAGGGTGGCCTTCTCAAAGCCGCCAATCTATATCCTCCTGACGCCAAACGACAGGGTCGTTGTCTTCGGGGACATGAGCATAAACTTCACGGCCCCTGCGGAAACGGAGGTTCTTTTCATTCCAAAACTGCCAGGGGGATACGCGTTTTTTCATGGGGTGTACGACACTGAGGAGGAAGCTTACATCCTGCATACGTTCAGGGAGCCAAACGGGAAAAAGTCCGTCCTCAGGATTGGAAAAGTCCCGTTCCCAGTTTATCCATACTACTCGGCCCTTGAGTTTTGGGATGGGATGGAGATAGTGGCGACCTACACCGCCCCTCCCGCTGTAAAGGGGGCAATCGGTGACGTGTGGGTCAGGGACGGAAGGCCCATTGCCCTTCTCGGCACCAAGATGGGGACGGAGATATACATAATGGACAAAAGGACAACCGTCCTCCCCCTTCCAGGGGAGCTCGTTTTCGCCCGCTTTACCGAGAGGGGCCTCTTTGTGGTCATCGGCCAGTTCAGAGGGTACCTCTACGGCGGCACAGTCTCCTATGAAAAGCTGGAGGAGAAAAAGTCAATATCCCTCGATGACCTGGAAGACAGAACTATCTTCGGGCGCTATAATCCCGAATTCCTCGACCCGAAGTTTTCTGGCATCTCCCGGGACGGGCAGACGCTGTACATAGGCAGGACTTCCGGGAAGACGAGCCCGAGCGGCGGGTTTTACTACTACCTCCTCAAGGACAACCCGTACCTTTACACCCTCAAGACGGACAAGTCCCCGACCGGAGAAGGAGAAGTTGATGAAGACCCGATTCCAGGAATCATAGAGGCGTTCAGGAGCGTTATATTCTACGGCCCCCCTGGAACCGGAAAGACACAGAGGGCTATACAACTCGCAAAAAAGGCCACCCGGTTAGAGGTGGTGACCTTCCACCAGTCATACAGCTACGAGGACTTCGTGGAGGGATTCAGGCCCGCGGAGCAGGACGGGCGGCTGGTGTACCGTGTCGAGGACGGAATCCTCAAGAGAATGGCCGTCGAGGCGATATACCACGGCATAACCGGTTCGCGGGGCGCTGACTACGAGGAGATGAAAAAGGTTGTTGTGGACTTCCTTGAGCGGAAGAAAAACGGCGAAAAGCTTGAGTTCCACCCGAAGGGCAAATACTACCTCGTCATCGATGAGATAAACAGGGGAAACATAAGCAGGATTCTTGGGGACGTTATAACCCTCCTCGACCACGATAAACGCCTTGGAGAGGAAATGGAGACCATCGTGACGCTTCCGTATTCGGGAGAGCCATTCTCCCTGCCGCCAAACCTCTACATCATCGGCACGATGAACTCGACCGACAGGAGCATAGCATTCCTCGACATGGCCCTGAGGAGGAGGTTTGCCTTCGTTGAGTTCCTTCCGAGACCCGAAGAGCTCGGCCACGTGGAAGTCGGGGGAGTGAACCTCCAGCACCTTCTTTCTAAGATCAACGAGACGATTGAAGAGGAGCGCGGCAAGGACTACACCATCGGCCACGGCTACTTCATGGAGGTCGTCAGGTCGGAGGACAAGGTCAGCGCGCTGAAGAGGGTCTTCTACTACAAGATACTCCCCCTCCTGCAGGAGTACTTCTACGGCAACTGGGAGGCACTCCGCAGGGCCCTTCCGGGGTTCAGCTTCATAGATGAGAAGGGCAGGATAATAGAGATGAGCGACGAGGAGTTCCTTGAAACCCTCCGCAGAATGGTGAACGAGAAATGACCCAGGACGTCGTCGTGAGGTTCTACGAGTTTGGAAAAATCCCAATGAGCCGGCTCCGGGGCATGGGGGTGAATCTCTCGTACCCGGAGCTCTCCCACTTCGTTGAGGTCATCAACTCGGTTCACGGCGGCGAGCACACGGTGTTCAGCCTCGAATACTCTCCCAGGGACAGGGAGCACTACCTGAGGGCCCACGGGAGTGTTGGGTTCGCGTACTACGTGACCAACGGGAAGAAGATAACGTTTCAGGTTCTCCCGAAGCCTTTCAGGACAGACCCCGACGACAGGCGCTCCGTCCAGTTCTTCCTCCAGCTCCTCAACCTAGTCAGAGGAATGAGGGTGGGGGCTGGGGAGCTGAGGGCCCTTTCCGAAGAGTACAGCAGGACGGGGGACATAGACGAGCTCTTCAAGAGCATGTACGTCCTCCTCCTGGCGAAGGCCCTGAGCGAGGGGCCTTACATAGAGTACGGGGAGGTCGAGGAGAACTCTGGGGTGCTCAGGGGAAGGCTCTTGATGAACAGGATGGCGAGGAAGCCGCCCTGGAAGCTGGAAGTCCCGGTCAGGTATTCGGTGATGATGGAGGACAACCCCCTCAACAGAGTCCTTAAGAGGGCGCTTGAGATTGTTGTGACCACCTCCAAGTGGAAGTCAACCCGGAAGTTAGGCGGGATGCTGATGGGGGCTTTCGTGGAAGTCGGCCCGCTGAGATATGGGGACAGCTCCAGGGTGGCGTTTAACCACCTGAGCGAGAGGTTCAGGAACGTCTTTAACCTCGCGGAGGCGATAATTTCAGGTTTTGTAGGCATAGGCACCCGCAACCGCGTTCTGCCCGGGATATTCGTGAGCATGGACAGGCTCTTTGAGGGGCTTGTTTACCACACGATAAGGGCGGTTCTGGGGGGAGAGGCAGAGGTCAGGGCCCAGGAGAGCCTGCCCCACCTGATAAAAAACGCCCGCGAGTACGAGGAGAAGAGAAGGGCGATGTTCATGATGGGCAACCCCCTGCCCGACGTGGTCGTGAAGTGCAAGAAGGGGAGGTTTATAGTTGAGTCCAAGTACCGCAGCCTCAGCGTATACCTCCACAACCAGGGCAGGAGCGTTAGGAAGCTCGTTAGAAAGAGCTCCGAGCTGTATCAAGCTTATGCGTACGCCAAGCTGGTGGGTGGTGGCGTTATCCTGATATACCCACGCCTGGAGGGCAGGTACAACCACTGGATTCCTGACCTCTTTGAAGCGGGCGAGAGGGACGTTCTGCGCTTTTTTGACGGCACAAAGCTTGCAGTACTTGGGTACGAGCTTTCAAGGGTTGGAAAAGACGTGAGGATAGAACACGGGGCAGTAGCTGTTAGCGACGAAATCAGGGAGGGGCTTAAAGATTTCCTGCTGAACTTTTGCGGTGACCTTTAAAAAGGGGACGACCAACCCTCCGCTGGGTGAGAGACATGCTGGTTGAGACCCAGGAAGAGGTTCCCCAGATTAGAGAGCCGCTCAGGCGCGTTGGCATTACAAACCTCAGGACAGTCGCCAAGATAAACTGGAAGGGGAAGGTTTACACGTTCATCCCGGTGTTTGAAGTAACCATAGACCTTCCCGCCGAGAAGAAGGGCATCCACATGAGCAGGCTCGTTGAGAGCATAACAGAAGCCATGAGCGAGGCAGTCGAGGAAGAAGTAATGGAGGCCCACAGCTCGCTTGAGGAGCTCGGCAGGGCCGTTATAGAGCGCCTTGAGGGGAAGCACCCGCACAGGCGCGCGGAGGTGTGGATTAAGACCCACCTCATAATCCCCAGGGAGACGCCGGCGAGCAAGAAGACCACATACGAGCCCTACGACGTCGAGGTAGGCGTTATCAAGAACGAGGACGGCTCGTTTGAAAAAGTCCTCAGGGTCAAGGTCATCGGAAACACCGTCTGCCCCCACGCGATGGCCAACAACAACGGGAAGACGCACATACAGCGCGCCGTCGGCGAGCTTGAAGTGAGGGCCGGCTATGATGAGGAGATAGAGCTTGAAGAGATGATAGACGTCGTGGAGAGCTCCTTCAGCCACCCGACCTACACGCTCCTCAAGACCGTGGACGAGAACGCCGTCGTCCAGGGCATGTACAGAAACCCGAAGTTCGTCGAGGACGTTGCGAGGGAGATATTCGCCAAGGCGAAGGAGCGCTTCAACGGGAGGATACACGTGAGGGTCATCAGCAACGAGAGCATTCACAAGCACGACGTCATAGCGGAGACGTGGAGCTGAAGGTTCGAAAATTTTAATTATTTGAATCCCTAACAATACCCGAGGTGAGAGAATGGAGGCCACTCTCAGCGAGATTATCCACCGGATAGAGGAGATAGAACGGTTTCTGAAGGAGCTCGTGGATGTTAACCTTCAGCTCATTGAGGAGTCTGAACCGGAAAAGTGGGAGAGAGAAGCCATCGAGGAGCGCAGAAATGACGAGTTCCTCGAATGGGACGTGGTGAAAGATGAGCTTTGAGAACAGGGTTCTGATAAGCAAGAAAGCCCTGAAAGAACTCCAGGGTATCCCACAACACGAGAAGGAGTTGATAAAGGACAGGATATCCAAGCTGTCTTTCTTCCCTCTGGCCCACCTAGACGTCCAAAAGCTCAAGGGACATGAGAACGTTTACCGCCTGCGCGTTGGACAGTATCGAGTAATCTTCGAGTACCTGAAGGAAGATAGAGTTGTCAAAATCCTAAAAGTCGGCAAGAGGGAGAACGTTTACGGGGATAACCTATAGGGGAAGACGTGGAGCTGAAGGTTCGAAATTCAATATCGGTTTCCCATTTTTCGGGAGCCGAGCTTCTTTCAAAATGATAAAACATTTTGTTAAACAATTTCGCCAATCATAGTATAACTCGGTTATTAACTTGAAGTAATTCGCTCCCTTATTTGCACTATGTCTCTTCTATGTTCATCATGGTCGATTTTTTGAAATCTGCACCTCAACTTCGAAGTAAAACTTAAATATTGTTGGACGATAGTTAACACTGCCCGGGGGCAAGATAGTACCCGGGCAGGAGGGTCGGCACCATGAAGAAGCTGGTTGCCGTGTTGTTCGGCCTGCTGGTAGTGGCGGCAGGGTTCGCGGCAGCGACGATATGGCAGACCACAGTCGTTAGGGACTACAACCAGGACCAGTATGCAGAGGCCTATGCTGAGATTGGAGTCAGGTACGATGCTCAGCATCCCTATACGAACTATGACATAACCTACAGAACAGGTTGGGGGAGGTTAAAGGCCCCCTACAGCTATCCATACTACGTGTTCAAGAACAACCTCCCCAACGGCGTTGAAGTGAGCGTTTATGTCATGATTCCCGGACGCTCTCAGCCGGATGTGGTATCTGCCAGCGCAACTTGGCCATATATATGACTTTACTATTTTTGGGGTGGTAAAATGACGTTTAAAAAGCTTTACGCCGGCATTTATTTGGTTGTGATACTTCTCGGATCTAACTTGGCATTGTCCGCTCCATACTGGGCTGGAAAAGGTGCGGTCGTTGAGTACGTTGCCCACAGAGACAACACGTACGTCAGTGGACTGTTGCAGAGGGGAGTCCCTCCAGAGACCGTGACAACCGTGAGCATGTATTACCTTCGAAACGGTTCTGAGTATACAATAAAGGCGTACAACACATCATACTTGAGGTTCGAGATAATCGAAGATTCGGCAGAGTCTTTTAGGGTGAGGGCAGAACTAGTGCTATCCAACGTCACAATAATAACCGACGCAAGCTCTCCCAGGTTCTGGAGCGCCGAGGAGGTTATAAACCACACTTGCAGGCTGGGGACGTGCCTTTACAGGCTCGAAACACTAAAGATAACCGGGATTTATAGAATTCTCAAGCAAGGGGACCAGGTTGTAGCCGGTGGAAAAGTTTACGGGAGGACTTTCCTGTGGATTGACCCTACTGAACCTCCAGAAAACGGAACGGTCCTGTTTGACGCCGACGGCACCGTGCTCAAAGTCCAGCGGCTGGAAAATGTCAATCAGTCATTCAAAACGTACAGCGGCACCTTCGGGCCTCCGCTGGTAAAGATCTACACGAACAAAATTAACATTAACCTCGGTAGTGTCTCCGCAGAGGGAATGAACGTCTACCTCTACGATGGCTCCGACTTTGTACTTCTGAGCTGGTTCGGCCTAGCGGGAATAGCGGACCTCAGGGCGATGGGGATAGTAACGATGAGCCTCATGGACCAGAGGGCGGGGAGCGAGGGACTGCAGACGCTTGGCCCGACCTTGTATCGCTTCACACCCGCCCCCCAGACCCAGGAAGACGAGGGAGAGCAAAGCCCCCTCACCGTCGGCCAGGACAGGGACGGTTACGGTAGGGTAATCTTCTACGCGGTTCTGGCCACCTTCACCGTCGTTCTGGTTGTCAGGCTCAAGAGGTGATTCAATGCCAACCGCCGAACCTTCGGGGAGAGGGTGGAGGCGGGTAGTTTCCAATGGAATGCACCGGGCAGGGGCTTTCAAGCCCGGCCTGGCGGTCCTGATGTTCCTCCTCGCTCTCCCCACCCAGCTGGCGGTGGCCACCCCGTACTGGGCCAAGCCCGGAGTCTACGTTGAGTACGCGGCCATGAGGTACGACCCATATATCCAGTATCAGCTCTCCCAGGGGTACTCAACCGAGCAAAGGACTGCGTTTCTTGTTTACCTTTCCCACAACGCTTCCTACAAAATCTACGCGTACAACGACACTTACCTCAAGTTCACTATTCTGGAGGAGACTGACGGTTATCTAACAGTCGGCGTCCGTATTGACATGAGCAACGTAACGGTTAAAGTCACCGTCCCAGCTGGGGAGAACCTAAGCCCGATTTGGGAACAAAACGAGGTCATAAAAGTTGAAACTATACCAACCCCGGGCAATTTCGGTACCCGTGAATACAAGGTGTACCTCCGGTCCCTCGGGATTGAGGGTGTTTACAGAATACGGGAGAGCGATGGTACCGTTTTCAGCCTGAACGGAACCCGCTACGGTCATACTTTCCTCTGGATTGATACCGACCCAGGTTTGGTCCCGCAGGAGAACGAGACCTTCGTGGTTTTTCCCACCCTGAACTGGACGATGAAAGTCGAGAAGGTGTCCGTGAGGGATAAACCCAAGAAAACATACTATGGGGAATTTGGGCCGCCCACTGCCATGCTGTCTCTCCTGGGATCACCACTTGTCATGGAGGGTCTTGTGGAGTTCACCACCCAGACCCCGGGGGACTTGTGCTATGATCCCACCACGGGGGTGGTGTTATCTCTCACTACTATCTCAATACTGATATCCCCTGACCTTGCCGCCATAGGAATTCCCTTTGCATCTTTCATGGACGAACGTGTGGCCTACGACCAGATGGTGGAGAAGGACCTTTCATGGGCCGGTTTGCTACCGCTCTACAATACCAACGCTGAGTTCCAGAAAGTTCAAAAGATTCCCTTTTCGAGGGTCCAAACACCATTAAGGTACACTTTCTGGGTGTCACTGGTTCTCCTCGGCTCTATCGTGGCAGTAAGAGGTTGGGGGAAGATAAAATGAGGAAGTCATTCCCTCGATGTTAGTTACAAAAGGGAGGTGAACGAATGGGCAGGCTTAAAACGCTCTTGAAATGGGAGTTCAACGACGTTATAAAGAACGTTCTCTTTCTGTTTGGATTAGTTCTCGTGGGGATGTCGATGAAAAAGTCAATCATGGACGTGAACTACATACCAGGCTTTGCCTCAGGCACCGAAATAAAGCTTTTTGGGCCCTCCCTGGCACATGGCGTCGCAGGGGAGATACATGGAATGCTTTACCTGAGCGACGTCTGGACTCTAATGGGATTCCTTACCCTACTCCTTGGCGCTTTGTCTTTCCGCTACGACCGGGACAGTGGGGTTGCGCGTTCTATTTACTCGCTTCCGTACTCCAACACCGAAATCTTTGGAGTCAAGTTGCTCTCAATACTCGTCTACAGCGTCCTCATGATTCTTCTCCCCTTTGCATACGTCACGTTAACGAGCTACACCAGCATAGCCGGCTACCTGCCGGAGGTAACCTCGGGATTCATGAGTGATGCTCTCATTATTGTGCTCTTCCTAATATTATACCTCGTCGCCGTCGCAACACTCGTTTCCCTAGCATCTCCAAACGCCTTCCTGGCCTTTATGGTGGGCTTCACCATAGTCTACGCACCAAAAATCCTGGGACTTGAGAGCATTCCCCCGGCACTCTTTACGTACGCCCTTCACAGATGCGGAAGCACGGACTTCACTCCCCTCACGGCCCAATACCTTGGCTGGGGAATCGCAGTTCCGCTACTTCTCCTCGGGGCCGCGCTGGTTCTAATTAGGAGGAGGGATGTAGTATGAGGCGCTTCCTCACAGTGTTGCTCCTTGGCCTGCTTATACTCACAATCGGCTCCATTGGGATTTACCACTCATACGAGAACAAAGTCGGCTCCGTTGGCCCAGTCTTCCTTCAGCCAATAGAGAGGCAGGGAAACGTGACGGACATGATGATGGTTACCATGTACACCCCAACGAGCTCCCTCGTGGAAGCATCCTGCAACGGCAACGGGGTCGTGGAGGTGTACGACATCATAACGGGCAAGCTCGTGAGCAGGGAGAACATCTATGGGCATCTAACTTATCAGTTCGTCCTACCACGTGAGGGGGACTACCTTGTCCTCAACAACGGAACCGGGAAGTTGACCTGCGCCTTCCGCTTCATCAAGAACTACCCGACGAAGGACGTTCAGAACGCAATCTACGGCCTAGGGACCGTTTTTGCACTGCTCCTAGCCCTGGTCATTTGGAGGTGGAGGAAATGATTATCGAGGCGAGGGATTTGAAGAAATACTTCGGGAGCATTCACGCACTTGACGGGGTTACGGTTAGCATTCCGGAGGGAGTAACGCTGATACTCGGCCCCAACGGCGGTGGAAAGAGCACCTTTCTTAAGCTCGCCACTGGAGTTTACAGGCCGACATCTGGAGAGATTAAGGTGTTTGGAGAAAGTCCCTGGAACAACTGGAGGGTTAAAACCCGCTTCGGCGTAGCCTACGACCCACCGGCCTTCCCCCAGTTCGTAACGGGGCGGGAATGGTTGAACCTCTTTGCGGGGAGTAGGGGATTTGGAGAGGACGAAATTGAGCGCGTGGCGGAGCTCTTTGAGGTGAAGACCTTCATTGATAAGCGCATAAGCGGTTACTCCTCGGGAATGCTGAAGAGACTGAGCCTCGCTCAGGCCTTCATAGGAAAGCCGGAGCTGATATTCTTGGACGAGCCTCTCGCCAATATAGACTTTGACAGCATGGAGAAAGTCATTGAAATCATCGAGGATATGAGGGGGAAAACCAACTTCGTAATCATAAGCCATATCTGGGAGCCTCTGATGCCCATCGTTGACTGGGTCGTCGTGATAGGCAACGGAAAGCTTGTTCTGAGCGGAAAGGCTGAGGAGGTTCAAGAAGAGGTTGAGAGGCTGTTCAAGCCACACATCAGAAGGAAGAGGGGAGGGAGCACAGAGGCTCCCTCACCTTCCGGGCAGGAGGGTCCGCACCCTGCCAACGGTTGAGTTTTGGGCGGTTAGGTTTATTAACTTTTTTCTTACTCCCTCATGGCGGTTAACATGAAGCTCGTCCACGACCCGATACACGGCGGAATAGAGCTCGACGACTTCGCGGTAAAGCTGGTTGACACGCCGGAGTTCCAGAGGCTCAGGAGGATTACCCAGCTCGGCTTAGCTTTCCTCGTTTACCCTTCGGCCAGACACACGCGCTTCGAGCACTCCCTCGGGACCTTCCACATAGCGAGGCTTATAAGGGAGCGGAATCCCGAGATTAATGCGGGGGCGGTTTACGCGGCCCTGTTCCATGACCTCGGACACTACCCGTTCAGCCACACCCTTGAATGCCTCTTTCCAAGGCACGAGGACAACACGAGATGGCTGATAAAGCACGGGGAAATCGGCGACGTTCTGATGGAGCGCTTCTCGCTCAAGGAGTTCCTCGGCCTTCTCAAGCACCCGCTCGTGAGCGGTGACATAGACGCCGATAGAATGGACTACCTCGTGCGCGATGCCTACTACACCGGGGTCGCCTACGGACTCGTTGACCTTGAGCGCCTTATACGAAACCTCCGCTGGGACGGCGAGAGGCTAATCCTCGGCGAGAAGGGGATAATGGCTGGCCAGAACCTCCTAATATCGAGGAGCATGATGTATCCAACGGTTTACCAGCACCACACGGTCAGGATAGCGAGTTCAATGCTCTGCAAGGCTGTTGAGCTGGAGGGGATAAGCTTCGAGGAGATACGTGAGATGGACGAGGTTGACCTCGTCGCGAGGCTGAGGGCCAGCGAGAAAAAAGAGGTCAGAGAGCTCATCAGTGCAATCGAGAACAGGCGGCTTTACAAGCGTGTCGTTTGGAGCGGGAAGAAGCTCGATGAGGAGACAATCAAGGAGCTAAGAAGGGAGCTGGAAAGCGAGTTCGGTCACCTCGCGTTGCTCGACTACCCTGAGAAGCCGAGGTTCGAGGAGAGGAACGCCTTCGTGGAGTTCAACGGGGAAATTAAGCGGCTCAGTGAGGTCTCGCCAGTCGTGAGAGCACTCGTAGAGGCAAAAGAGAGCAACTGGCGCTGGGGAATCTACGCGAGGGAAGATAAAGTTGAAGAGGTCAGAACCTTCGTCTCCAAAAGGCTTAAGTAGTTTTGAATTCCCCGTCCCGTTCCATTTTCCCATCAGGAAAAGCTTTATAACCGAGCCTTTTAAGTTAAGCCGACAAGCTCATCCAAAGGTGGTGCGTTATGGGAAGAAGGGAAGAGATGATTGCGAAGATTAAGGAGCTCATGACCCAGCCCGAGAGGATTAGGAATATGGGTATTGCCGCTCACATTGACCACGGTAAGACCACTCTGAGCGACAACCTGCTCGCCGGAGCGGGAATGATCAGCGAGGAGCTTGCCGGAAAGCAGCTCGTCCTTGACTTCGACGAGCAGGAGCAGGCGAGGGGAATCACCATCAACGCGGCCAACGTTTCGATGGTCCACAACTACGAGGGCCAGGACTACCTCATCAACCTCATCGACACCCCGGGTCACGTTGACTTCGGTGGTGACGTTACCAGGGCCATGCGTGCCATAGACGGTGCGATTATCGTTGTTGACGCCGTCGAGGGTGTCATGCCCCAGACCGAGACCGTTCTCAGGCAGGCCCTCAGAGAGTACGTCAAGCCGGTTCTCTTCATCAACAAGGTTGACAGGCTCATCAAGGAACTCAAGCTCGGCCCGAACGACATCCTCAACCGCTTCGCCAAGATAATCACCGACGTCAACAGGCTCATCAAGCGCTACGCCCCCGAGGAGTTCAAGAACGAGTGGCTCGTCAAGGTGGAAGATGGTAGCGTCGCCTTCGGTTCAGCCTACTACAACTGGGCCCTCAGCGTCCCGTACATGAAGAAGACCGGAGTTACCTTCAAGGACATCGTCGAGCTCACCAACGCCGGTGACCTCAAGACCCTCAGGCAGAAGGCCCCGCTCCACGTCGTCGTCCTCGATATGGTCGTCAGGCACCTCCCGAACCCGCTTGAGGCCCAGAAGTACAGGATTCCGCACCTCTGGCAGGGCGACATAAACAGCGACGTCGGCCAGGCCATGCTCAAGTGCGACCCGAAGGGCAAGATGGTCATGGTCGTCACCAAGATAATCCTCGACAAGCACGCCGGTGAGGTCGCCACCGGCCGTGTCTGGAGCGGTACCGTCAAGACAGGCCAGGAGGTTTACCTCATCAACAGCAAGAGGAAGGCCAGGATCCAGCAGGTCGGTATCTACATGGGTCCCGAGAGGATCAACATGGAGGCCGTCCCGGCCGGTAACATCGTCGCCGTCACCGGTCTGAGGGACGCTATGGCCGGTGAGACCGTTTCCGTTGAGCAGATCGAGCCGTTTGAGGCCCTCCACTACGCCAGCGAGCCCGTCGTTACCGTCGCTATCGAGGCCAAGAACGTTAAGGACCTTCCGAAGCTCATCGAGGCCCTTAGACAGCTCGCCAAGGAGGACCCGACCCTCCACGTCAAGATCGACGAGGAGACCGGTCAGCACCTCCTCAGCGGTATGGGTGAGCTCCACCTCGAGGTCAAGCTCTACCGCCTCAAGACCGAGTGGAAGCTCGACGTTGACGTCAGCCCGCCGATCGTTGTCTACCGTGAGAGCGTGACCAAGAAGAGCCCGATCGTTGAGGGCAAGTCACCCAACAAGCACAACAGGTTCTACATCACCGTCGAGCCGATGCCCGACGAGATTTACGAGGCCATTAAGGAGGGCATCATCCCAGAGGGCAGGCCCAAGGACCCGAAGGCGGTCGCCAAGAAGCTCGCCGAGCTCGGCATGGACTACGAGATGGCCAAGGGCATCGTCGACGTCTACAACGGCAACATGTTCTTCGACAACACCAAGGGTATCCAGTACCTCAACGAGGTCATGGATCTGCTCGTCGACGGATTCCACATGGCGATGGACGAGGGACCGCTCGCCAAGGAGCCGGTCATGAAGGTCATCGTCAGGCTCCACGACGCCAAGATCCACGAGGACAACGTCCACCGCGGTCCTGCCCAGATCTACCCGGCCATCAGGACGGCAATCCACTGTGCCATGATGAAGGCCAATCCGGTCCTCTACGAGCCCTACCAGAAGGTCATCATCAACATACCCTACGAGTACATGGGTGCCGTCAGCAGGGAGCTCAACCAGAGGCGCGGTCAGCTCATCGACATGAGGCAGGAAGGCGAGGTCATGATCATCATTGGAGAGGCTCCAGTTGCAGAGATGTTCGGATTCGCTGGAGCCATCCGTGGCGCCACCAGCGGAAAGGCCCTCTGGACCACCGAGCACGCGGGCTTCAAGCGCGTCCCGAACGAGCTTGCCCAGCAGATTATCAGGCAGATTAGGCAGAGGAAGGGCCTCGACCCGAACCCGCCGACCGAGAAGGACGTCTGCCCGCAGCAGTGAGGGCTCTCCGCCCTCTGAACTTTCTATTCTCTCCATCTTGTTCTGGCCCCTGCGGGTATCTATGGACTGTTCTTTTACCGGGTGGTCCCAACCCATTTCTCGTTTCGGGAAACAAAACCCATTGAAATCTGTGTCCAGACGAAACATATTTATGTCCAGCAATAGAAAAAGTCACCATAATTCCTGGGAGGTTGGAACATGCATTCTGAAAAGAATGATTTGCATTATTTCATTACCCGCATTGTTAATCCAGATCTGAACTGGATCATCGTTTCACTGCGCTCTTCTCAGCATGTGGTTCACGGGCGGGATGGGTACACTAGTCTCAGATGGAGTGATCATTCGGTTCTGACAGAATTGCAAGCAGACTCGAGGAGTGGAGGGACAACCTGTGGTACAACTACAGGCGGGACTTTCCTTCGAATGGTAGGGAAATCTTGGATGAGTTTTTCGAAATTCTGGTTGTAGCTGAGGCAAAGCTCTTGGATAATCCCACTAAGAAAGAGGCATTGAAGGGACTCTGGGAACTTGCTGAATCAATGGGAGAGTATCTTGGCTTAGGTGGCTACGTTTTCCAGAAGGCTGAAGAAATCAAAACAAAGGCGGCGAGAATTCGAGAAAGAGATCTTTATCTGAAAGAGAAAGCGGGTGAGACAGGCATTTCACGAAGGTCCAAATCACGGCCCACTTCCCCACATCGCGGAAAAAGGCAAGTGACCTCACTTCCCTACACATCCTCAAGCACACACTTCAGCTCTGGCCATCATAAAAGAAGCTCCACTAGGAGGCACATGGCAGTGGGAATAGCAATCCTGCTACTGATTCTAATGGGGTATTTATACTCACAGGGCGCTTTTGATAATATTAAGCCTGTGTTCTCTGGGGAATCTGAAAATTCGTCCGAAACTAGCACATACACATATTTCTCGGGTTATCCCGATATCCAGACATCTTCAGAAACAACAGAAAGGCCTACTGGTGCTGTTGCACTTAGTGACTGCTCAAACGGTTAACGGTTATTGGAGGTATATCCTTCAGGACGCTCTTAAATGTGCTTTAACTGAAGAAGAACTTTCAAAGGTATCCCACCTTGCAAACCAATTAAGAGGAAAAACCCTTCAGGAGAGTGCTTGGAACGTTCTGGAGTGGCTTGATAGTAACATTGAGTATAATCACTCTAAAGCACTTTTGCCTTCCCCCGTCATCTGGAGGTCAAATGGAAAAATCACAAAAGTTACCGCCGAGCCTGGAGTGGAGATCCAGACTCCTTATGAGACGGTTCCTAGGGGCGCGGGCGTTTGTACTGATTACGCCATTCTGACCACCGCGATTCTACTAGAGATGGGATATTCTCCTGTTTATGTATTCGAGATTGATTTTGAAAACTCGGGTATTGGACACGCGACAGCGGCAGTAAAAATCAACGACGAGTATTTCCTCTTAGATCAGCACCCTCCTGCGATGGACCTGGGGACATATTATGACTATTGGTCAACATACCGGAAAGAGATACTTGGAGAGACACGGTTAATTTCGAATGCTACCATATACGAGATACGGAGAGAAGGTGAAAATGTCCGGGTCACAAAAATTGGGCTCCTGACGGCTGAAGACTTTAAATCCAAAGACTACGATTTTGGTTCTACGGATCTTGCAAGAATCTCCGAGGATTTACGGAGAGCGTTCTTGGAAAACCACCCAAATTTGGTTCTGGATAAAAATATTAAATCCTTGAATACAAGGGCTTACCTGCCCCGGGGATATTCTGATGGCATAACCTGGAGGATGGAGTTTCCACATTTTGCAAACTACTATCATCCGGCGGCATTTTACTACGAATTCGTGAAATACTTCTATAAGAGCCTCACAAGTTCTGCGGGAATTAAAAACGATCTAGGCAGGTTTAATATATTCTGGCTCAAGACTGTGCAGGAAGGAGACTCCATAGAAGTGATACTTAACCTTGCCAAAAAATAGCGAACCGAAAGTTGTGTTTCCCTCTACCAATTTATAGAGCTCCCCTAGCGGTTGTCGCGCACTTGGATAGTTTCTGATGCGCCCAAAAAATGAATTCCAGTCTGAAACTTCATTAGTTAAGTTTTTAAACCCGCTTCGTAAGTTAAGCACAGAACTCATGAGGCCCCCCCGATAAACGGCGGGTTTCCCGCCCGAGGGGGCCGAGGTTCGAAAGATTTAAAAAGCCATCCTAGTCAACGAGACTAGACCAAAATCTGGAGGTGTTTGAAAATGGCTAAGGAGAAGCCGCACGTTAATATAGTCTTTATAGGACACGTCGACCACGGAAAGAGCACCACCATCGGAAGGCTGCTCTTTGACACCGCCAACATACCGGAGAACATCATCAAGAAGTTCGAGGAGATGGGTGAGAAGGGTAAGTCCTTCAAGTTCGCTTGGGTCATGGACAGGCTCAAGGAGGAGCGCGAGAGGGGTATCACCATTGACGTCGCCCACACCAAGTTCGAGACCCCGCACAGGTACATCACCATCATCGACGCTCCTGGTCACAGGGACTTCGTTAAGAACATGATCACCGGTGCCAGCCAGGCCGACGCCGCTGTTCTCGTCGTCGCCGCCACCGACGGTGTCATGCCGCAGACCAAGGAGCACGCCTTCCTTGCCAGGACCCTCGGTATCAACCACATCATAGTCGCCATCAACAAGATGGACATGGTCAACTACGACGAGAAGAAGTTCAAGCAGGTCGCTGAGCAGGTCAAGAAGCTCCTCATGATGCTCGGTTACAAGGACTTCCCGATCATCCCGATCAGCGCCTGGGAGGGCGACAACGTCGTCAAGAAGAGCGACAAGATGCCCTGGTACAACGGCCCGACCCTCATCGAGGCCCTTGACCAGATACCGGAGCCGCCGAAGCCGACCGACAAGCCGCTCCGCATTCCGATCCAGGACGTCTACTCCATTAAGGGTGTTGGTACCGTCCCGGTCGGCCGTGTTGAGACCGGTGTCCTCAAGGTCGGTGATGTCGTCATCTTCGAGCCGGCCAGCACCATCTTCCACAAGCCGATCCAGGGTGAGGTCAAGAGCATCGAGATGCACCACGAGCCGCTCCAGGAAGCCTACCCAGGTGACAACATCGGATTCAACGTCCGTGGCGTTGGTAAGAACGACATAAAGCGCGGTGACGTTGCTGGACACACCAACAACCCGCCGACCGTCGTCAGGCCGAAGGACACCTTCAAGGCCCAGATTATCGTCCTCAACCACCCAACAGCTATCACCGTCGGATATACCCCGGTCCTCCACGCCCACACCACTCAGGTCGCTGTCAGGTTCGAGCAGCTCCTCGCCAAGCTCGACCCGAGGACCGGCAACATCGTCGAGGAGAACCCGCAGTTCATCAAGACCGGTGACTCCGCTATCGTCCTCCTCAGGCCGACCAAGGCCATGGTCATCGAGCCGGTCAAGGAGATCCCGCAGCTCGGTAGATTCGCTATCCGTGACATGGGCCAGACCGTCGCTGCCGGTATGGTCATCTCCATCCAGAAGGCCGAGTGAAGGCCTTCTCTAACCTTTCCTTTACCACTTTAAACGTTAGGAGGGACGGGAATGCAGAAGGCAAGAATTAAGCTTGCGAGTACTAACATCAAGGCCCTCAACGAGGTCACCGACCAGATCAGGCAGATTGCCGAGAGGACCGGCGTCAGGATGAGCGGCCCGATACCGCTCCCGACCAAGAGGATAAGGATCACCACCAGGAAGAGCCCCGATGGAGAAGGAACTGCTACCTTTGACAGGTTCGAGCTCCGCGTTCACAAGAGGCTTGTTGACATCGAGGCCGACGAAAGGGCCATGCGCCAGATCATGCGTATTCGTGTCCCCGAGGACGTCACCATCGAGATTGAGCTGATCTCCTGATTCCTCTCCTTTATGCGCCGGGGTAGCCTAGCCTGGGAAGGCGCGGGCCTGGAGAGTCCGTGGGCGTTTGCCCGCCAGGGTTCAAATCCCTGCCCCGGCGCCAAACTCCTTCTATCGTACTTCTCTCAAAGTTTCTGTTCAAAGTTTCTGTGCAGATTAACTTGTCCTGTCGTTTGTGGTATAAATCGTGGCTATTGACAGGATAAGTTGAGAACAACATTAACAATCTTGGAGCAACATGGTGCTGTTAGGTAGAATACATAGAGGACATAAATGTAGGTGAGTAGAGTTATAGCAAAGGCGCTCAGAAGCGCCTTCTTCTCTGTCTTGGAGCCTGCCTGCCCCACCTGTGCCTGTACTCGTTCTCAAGGTTGTCCCGCCTGAGCATCTCGCGGTATTCCCTCGGGAGTTCCTCACTCAGCTCGGACTTTCTGACGTCAACGCCCGCCTGCTTCGCCAGGTACTTAAGCCTCCTGAGCTCGCCGGGGGCTATGAACGTTATAGCCTTGCCCTTCTTGCCCATTCTGCCTGTCCTGCCAATCCTGTGGATGTACTGTTCGGCGTTCATTGGGATGGAGTAGTTGACAACATGACTTATCTCCGGGACGTCAAGGCCCCTCGCGGCAACGTCCGTCGCGACCAGTATCTCGGTCTTCCTCCGCTTGAAGCGCCCAAAGGTTCTCTCCCTTGATGGCTGGCTCATGTCCCCGTTTAGGGCCTCGGCCCTGAAGCCGTCCCTCCTGAGCCTCTCCGCCAGCTCCCGTGTTTCGGCCTTCGTCTGGCAGAAGATTATGCCATAGAATTCCCCACTCAGGATTTTCTTGAGTATCCCATAGCGCCTTGCTGGGACGGTCTCTACGAACTCCTGCTCGACCTCGCCAGGGACAAGCTCGTCCCTGCTCACGATGACGACCTCAGGGTTCTTCATGTACTTCTTTGCCAGAAGGAGCACGTCCATCGGCATCGTCGCCGAGAACATCATCACGCGCTTTTCCCTCGGTGTTGCCCTGAAAATTGCCTCTATGTCCTCCTGGAAACCCATGTCCAGCATTCTGTCGGCCTCGTCGAGGACGAAGAAGCGGAGTGAGTCGAGCCTGAGGGTTCCGCGCCTTATGTGGTCGAGCACCCTGCCGGGCGTCCCAACAACTATCTGGGCACTTTCCAGCGCCCTTATCTGGGGCCCTATAGGCTGACCTCCGTAGATGGCGTAGATGTCTATCTTCCGCTTTCCGCGTAGCGAGCGGAGCTCCTCACTCACCTGTATCGCCAGCTCCCTGGTCGGCGTCAGGATAAGCGCCTGGACTTCCTTCTCACTCGCGTCAACCATGTCGAGAATCGGCAGGCCAAAGGCAGCGGTCTTCCCGCTCCCTGTCTTTGATTGACCAATAACATCGCTTTTTCCTTCGAGGATGAGCGGTATAACCTCCCTCTGAACGTCTGTGGGTTCCGAGAAACCCTTCCTCTCAACGGCCTCAATGGATGCCTTCGATAGGCCAAGCTCCTTAAAACTCATTTTTCAAGTCTCCTTAATGTTGAAATCTCAAACGCGCTCCCTCTCAGAACGCGCCGAGGAGAAACGCGTTTTGGCGGGCCGGGGGGGATTCGAACCCCCGACCTGCGGATTAAGAGTCCGCCGCTCTAACCAGGCTAAGCTACCGGCCCACGACCCGAAACCATAGAGGTGAGGTGGGTTTATAAACTTTTCGGTTGACTGCCCGCAAAAGTTATGTAGGTAGTTATACATAATAATTAGTCGGGAGCCCTTATGAATGGGTATCATGCTATAAAACTCACGGCGGAGATGGTTGCATTTGTCACTTTAACTGTTGCTTTCTTAGTCATATACTCGCTAAAGGACACCATCTTGGCTTATGTGGATAAAAAGACGTTCAGACGAGCTTCTCTGGGGGCGCTAATTTTCTGGGCTGGCTACCTTGAGAACGTTCTTAATGATGTCTACTCCACGGAGTTTACCAAAATCTTTGATGACGTCTTGGTAGCCATTGGCATGGCCACGATAATGGTTGCTTCATTTCAAGTACGCAGACAGATTAGAGCAGTGAAGCCCAAAATGATTATGAACGGGCATTCCTCTATAGTGCCTGGGGCTTACGTTACCTACGTGACGTCCCCTTCAAAGCTTCTTTCCCTTCTTGGGGGCAGGCAGATTCTTGCCGTCACCAGGTACCCAAAACCATACGCGGCGCTTGGAGTTCCTTATATCTGGATCAGCAACGTTCCCTCCAAAAACGCTGTGAGGCCCACTGACCTTCCCCTCCTTACCCACAAGCTGGTCTCAAGTGTGGACGAGAACACCTTTGTAATCCTCGACGGTCTGGAGTACCTGATTCTAAACAATGGTTTTGACTCCGTGATGAAATTCCTCACGAGCCTCAAGGATTATGTGAGTTTGAAAAACGCTGGGATAATTGTTGTGGTTGAGCCTAAGACCCTCACCGATAAACAGCTGAACCTTCTCCTGAGGGAGTTCAGTATGTTGCCCTCATAGGAACCGTAAAATTTATAAAGCCTTGTACGCCCCTATATCTGGCAACGCGGGGGTTGCCGAGCCTGGTCAAAGGCGCGGGATTGAGGGTCCCGTCCCGTAGGGGTTCCGGGGTTCAAATCCCCGCCCCCGCACCATTCAAACTTCGCCTGTGCGAAGTTTGATCAAGGTTTGTAGCTCCTTCTGAAACCCGGACTCAAAGTGATTTTCTCTTTGAATAGACTGTTTTGGAAGGTGAGAACCTTTTGGCTTCCTCTTGCTTATGTGGTTTTTAATGCTAGAATAGACGCCCGGAGGGCGTCAAAGGGAAAAGTAAACCCCCTAACAAAGCCGGTGTAAACGTGTTCTCTTTGGAAACAAGAGCCTCGAAAAGAAGGTAAAAAATCCCGCATTACGGCCTTATGGGAAGAGCTACGAGCTTTTGGTGAAGCTTTTTCCAAAAGCTTCCGCGAAGTTTGATCAAGGTTTGTGATTCTTTTCTGAAGTACTGTTTTGAGAATGTTTGCGCTTTCAAGGGCTCTCGTGGGGTCTCTTCTGAGTGCTGAAATAGGCCTTAGTTTTGAAAAATTAAGTGGTCTCTAAATGAAGGGGGCGAGGATTTCTCTGAGCCTCTATTCGTCCTCGTCCTCAACGTAGGGGGCTGTTATGACCTTCCGTATCTCCCTCGCCTTCTTCTCTCCTATCCCCTCGACTTCTTTCAGCTCCTCCTCGGTCGCTGTGAAAACGCGCTCAACGTTGCCGAAGTGCTTCAAGAGGCGCCTGGCAAGGGTCGCGGAAACGTTCGGCAGGCCCTCGACTATGAGGCGCTGCCTCTCGGCCAGGGTTAGGGCCTTCTTCTCGCTCCTCAGCTTGACTTCCTTCTTCCTCTCCTCCTGCTCGCGCTTTGCCAGGAGGTAGATGAACTGGGCCGTCTCCTCTTTCCCTGAAGAGAAGAGTATCGGGACGCCCCAATCGATGGTCACGGAGGCAATTGCACCGCGAATGGCGTTGGGGTGTACGTTCCTTATTCCGTAGAGCTCGCCCTCGATGATTATTACGGGCTTCTCGTATGCCCTCTTGAGCCTCTCTACCTGTTCAAAGAGCCTGCCGTCTATGATTGACTGGATGAAGTCGTTGGCGCTCTTCCTCTCTATCCCAACGTCCTCGCTCACCACATAATCGGCGACATCTAAAGTCCTGACCTCAATCTCGGCTCCAAGCTCCTTTAGAATCTTGGGGACGCCGCTCCTCATCTCGCGGCTGTCAACGTAGACCACTATGCCCTTCGGCTTCCTGACGAAGATGGGTTTAACCGGGATTTCAGGCCTTTCTTCCGGTTTCTTCTCGGTTTTCTTATCTTCGGCAGAGGTCTGCTCATAGGTCTTTTTGGTGGTCTCTTCTGGCCCCGTTTCGTGTTCATCTTTCTTCGCCTTGCCAACCTTCAGGAACGCATCAAGAGGGGTTATCTTCCCTTTTGAGGGCATCTCAGCACTCTCCCCGGCAGTCTCCCTTATTTTATCATCACTCTTGTGGGCCTTTTCGAGTTCCCCGGCTATGCGCTTTATAGCGTCGAACATGCCCCTTTCCTTCCGCCGGGAGCTCCAGTAGTATGCCTCGTCCCTCGTGCCCTTTGCCATCAGGATTACGACTTTACCCGGCCTGTGCCTGCCAGTCCTGCCTCTCCTCTGTATGCTCCTTATGGCGGAAGGCACAGGTTCATAAAAGACGACGAGGTCAACCTCAGGCACGTCCAGACCCTCTTCCCCGACGCTCGTGGCAACTAAAACGTTGAACTCGCCGCGCGAGAACCCCTCAAGTATCTCCTTCTGCTCCCTCTGGCTCATTCCCCTGTCTTCTCCCCTGCTCGCCTGCCCTATGAACCTCTCCGCGGAGATCCCAAGGGCCCTAAGTTCTTCGACTATCTTCTTTCCGGTGTCGCGGTAGTTTGTGAAAACGATAATCTTTGAGTTGGGCTTTTTCTCAAGCTGTTTCCTTACGAGCTCCTTGAGCTTCTCCATCTTCGGGTGGTCGAGGCCGAGCTCCTTTGCCTGGACGAGGAGGTAAATCACCTTCCTCATGCGCGGGTCTTCCATGAGCTCCTTACCGGACTTCGAGCGGTCTCCCCGGAGCTTCTTGAGGTAGTTCCTAAGCGCCGTTAGGCCCTGCGTTTCGAGGAGCTCTATGGCGTGGTGGAGCTTCATGGCCTTGGCCTGGTGCTTCTTGAGGTAGCCGATTGAGTAGTCCCCCTTGGCCATCGCCTGGTTTATCTTTGAGCCCGCCATCAGGACTTCCCGCTTTGAGATGTCCGAGGAGGCCGAGCTAACGATGCCCGCATCGGCGAGGGGCTTTAGGGAGTCTTTGAGCATCTCGCGCAGGATTTTTCGGACTTCCTTGTATATTTTCGGCAGTTCTACCTTCACCCACTCAAAGGATATCTTCTGGACGTAGGGCTTTACGTCCGGGGAGCTCTCAGTCCTGACCTCGATGTGCTCCACGCCAAGGTTTTCCACTATCTCTCGGATTTTCTCCTCGTCGCTTCCGGGTGATGCAGTCAGACCGAGGACGAGTGGATGCTTTGCCGTCTTGAGGTACTCCTTGGCTATGAAGACGTAGGCGTAGTTCCCCACCGCCCTGTGGGCCTCGTCAACGACGAGCAGAACCACGTCCTCAATGGAAATCCTGCCAGTCAAGATGTCGTTCTCAACCGTCTGGGGTGTCGCCGTGATTACCATGCTCTTTTTCCACAGCTCGGCGCGCTTCTTAGGGGAGAGCTCACCGGTGAGGACGTTGATTTTCTCTGGCGGCAGGTTGAAGAGCCTTCTAAAGCTCTCAGCGTGCTGCATCGCCAGCGGTTTGGTCGGAGCTAAGAAGAGGACTTTTCCCCCGTACTTTGAGAGCCGGTAGTCCGCTATGAGCATCGCGATTAGGGTCTTTCCTAACCCTGTCGGGAGGACAACGAGGCAGTTCCTTTCTTTACAGCGGGCGTAGATGACTTCCTGATAAACGCGTGGCTCGATTAAATCCCTGCGGAGATACGGCATATATGGGTCTTAGGGGGAGGGAATAAAAGCTTTCCTTTTTCTGGGGGCGGTTGCCTTACGGCCACCCTGAGAGCGCTAGAGTCAGGAGGAACTTCGGCGTCGTTGCAACAATGCCTGAGGGGCCGAGGCCGGTGAGCAGGAGGAGGTTGTTGACTGCAGGAATCCCTTTCAAGACAACCATGCCGAGCGCGATTAGTTTAAACACTGGGTTCAGTTTTTCAAGCCTGATGGAGACCTCTACAACGCCCACCCCAAGTGCCGTGAAGAGCGCGTAGCTCCCGAAGAACGCGAGCGGGCTTGACAGCCTTTCCGCAACCAGGGGGTTTGCCTCCTGGAAGCCCGCCCTGACCCCGAACCACGTTGTGAGGGCATCAACCAGTGCGAGGACTACAAAGGCCAGGACGTAATTTCTGCTCCTCATCACCGAGTGCTCGGTTCGGAGGTTTAAATACTTTTTTCAATGGTTCGAACCTGCATATGTAGGTGCATATGTTGCTACACCAAAGGCTTTTTCAGATGCCTGCCGGAGGTGCCACAATGCTCCTGACAAGACACGCGGAGAGCAGGCTCATAAAGAGGCTCACCAAGAGGCGGAGGCTTGAGCGCCTTTATTCTGCGCTCTGGGAGTTCCTCGATCGCTCGCGGAGGATTGATGTAAACGAGCGTGTTGTAATATTCACCGACGGAAGGAAGAGCCTAGTCTGCGCGAGGCTCGACTGTGAAAGGCTTCCGCTGGACGAAATAAAGAAGCGTGTCGAAAACCTTAAGGGAACGTACAGGTGCGTTTTCCCAGAGGGACGGCTTGCGAAAGAGACAGCCCCCGCGAAGTTCCTATCTGAGATTCCAGACGGCGAGTACTGCTTCTACATAAACCGAGAGAAGAGGAGCCTTTACATCGGGAGCGAGGAGCCCCTCCTCGCAATAACTTTCAGGCCCGCTAAAAGGTCTGAGAGAGAAAAGGTTGAAAGTTAGTTTGGCTCCTCCCCCACGGGCACGACCAGGATTTCCCCGAAGGGCTCCTCCTGAACCAGATCTACCTTCCCCATGTTGGCAAGGAAAAGGAGGTAGAGAAAAGTCCTCGCTATGACCTTAGGCGTGTTGTCGAACACTAAATCCCAGAACCTTATTGGCTTCCTGGTCTCTGCGTATATCTTCTTCACGATTTCATAGAGCCTGTTGACGTGCTTCTCGATGTCAACGCGGAAGTCCTCGACGACGAAGACTTCCTCCTCAATCTCCTCGCGTTTCTTCTTCCTGGGCTTCCTCCGCTCGGCCTCTTCAAGGGCGTCCATCAGGGCCTCGATGAGGTCGTCGAAGGTGTAGTAGCGCTCAACCCTTCTGAGGGGCGGTGCTAACGGCTCCACCTCAACGCGGATTCTCTCCTCCTCGGAGTCCTCTTCCTCGCCCTCCTCTTCCTCTTGGAGCAGTGCCTCGCTCTTCATTCTCACCAGGATTGAGGCCGCAAGGATTGCCCTCGCCGAAACGCGGAGGTCGAGCTCCTTCATCTCCCTGAGCCTCTGAATATACTTTTCGGTCAAATCAACGATGTCTATGTTCCAAGGGTCAACGCGCCCCATCTGGACGAGCTGGAGCAGTATGTCAATTGGGGTTATCTCCTCTTCCCGCTTTGACTCCATCCTCAGCCCTCCACGCGCCCAAACATTTCTCTGTGCTCCTCGTCGCTCTTCCTCCTTATCTCCTCAAGGATTTTCCTCGCCTTCTCAAGGCTGAGGGAGACGACCTTTGAGACGCCGTTCCTCATCGTCACGCCGATAATCCTGTCTGCGTTGGCCATCATGACGTCGCGGTGGGTGATGACGACGAACTGGCTCTCCTGCGAGGCCTCCTTGATAAGGTCAGCGACGCGCTTGACGTTTGCATCATCGAGGTGCGCATCTATCTCGTCGAGTAGGTAGAACGGTGCGGGCTTGTAGCGCTGTATGGCAAAGACGAAGGCCAGCGCTATTATCGCCTTCTCACCGCCGCTCATCGCTTCAATCCTCTTGACGTCCTTGCCAGCTGGTTTCGCCTCAATCTCAAGACCGCCCGCGAACGGGTCGTCCGGGTTCTCAAGGATCAGCCTGGCCTCTCCTCCCGGTGAGAGCTTGGCGAAGAGCTCCGAGAAGTTCTTGGCTATGGCCTCGAGCGTCTGGAGGAACACCTGCTTCTTCTGCCCCTCTATCTCCTCTATGAACTCTTCTATGCTCTCCTTCTCGGCCAGAACCTGCTCGCGCTTGCTCTTGAGCTCAAGGTATCTTCTCTCAACGACCTCGAAGTCCTCGATGGCCTTCATGTTGACGGGCTCAAGGGCGCGTATCTCCTCCTCCATGCGCTCAATCTCTTCCCTCAGCGCCTCAAGCTCCAGCGGGATTTCCTTTATTGACTTAATCAGCTTCGCGTCGAAGTGCTTGAGCTCGGCCTTCTTTTCCTTCAACGTTGTCTCCGCCTGGGCGAGTTTTATCCTCAGGGTGTTGGCCTCTATCCTGAGCTCTTGGAGCCTCGCGCTCAGCTCGTCCTTTTCCTTTCTCAGCTCGGCGATCTCCTTCCTCAGCCTCTCGCGCCTCTCGCGGAGCTCCTTGAGCTCGTCCTTCACGTTCTCCTCGGCCTTCTTCAGCTCCTCGAGCTCGGCTTCGAACTTCTTTATCGCCCCCTCGTTCTCCCTTATGTTGGCCTGCAGGGCGCTTATCTTATTGACCAGTCCCTCGATTTCCTCTTCAAGGTCGGCCTTTCTCGGGAGCAGCTCCTCGTTTATCCTGCTCTCAAGGCCCTCAAGCTTGCTCTCCACCCTGCTGAGCTCCTCTTTGAGCTTGGAGATTTCCCCTTCGACTTCCCTTATCTTTGCGTTCAGCTCCCGTGCCTCGGGGTTGTCGAGGGCCTTCCTGAGCTTCTCCCTCTTCTTTTCGAGCCTCTCAATCCTTCCGCGGAGCTTTGCCATCTCGCCCTTTGCCCCTTCGATTTTCGCAGTGAGGGTCTCTATGAGCTTCTCGCTCTCCTCGATTTCCTCTTTAAGGGCTCTGTCCTCCGCGAGGAGCCTCTCAAGGTCGCGCTGGAGAACCTGCAGGTCCTTGGACAGCTCGCTCTTCCTCATGCGGAGCTCAAAGATGGTGTTCTCAAGCCCCCTCCTCTCGGCCTTCAGCGAGTTGACCTCGGCCTCAACGGTCTCTCTCTCGCGCTCAAGCCTTTCGACCTTTGCTTTAATCTCGTCCACGTTGATTCCGAGCCTGCCCCTCGGCCTGTAGTGTCCTCCTGTTATTGCACCGCTCCTTTCGAGGAGCTCTCCTCCGAGCGTTACCATTCTGACCCTGCCGATGCCGACGCTCCTGGCCTCGTCCATGTCCTCCACGATAAGGGTGTCGCCGAGGGCATATGCTACGGCGTTCTTGAAGCGCGGGTCGTAGCTCACAACGTCTATGGCAGGGATTCCGAGGGAAGGCTTTTCCCTCATCGAGCGGGGCTTTATCTTGTTGAGTGGGAGGAAGGTCAGTCTTCCGAGCTTCTTCTCCTTGAGCAGCTTGATGGCCTTCTCCGCGACCTTATCGTCCTCAACAACAACGTTATCGTAGTTTCCGCCGAGCGCAACCTCTACCGCTAGAGCGTACTTCCCATCCCCAACGGTTATCAGCTCGCCCAGAGTCCCATATAGGCCTGGGATGTTGCTGTTTTTGAGGAACTCGACGGCACGGTTGCCGCGGGCCTCCCTCTGGGCCTCGGCCTTTATGAGCTCTTCCCTGGCCGTGGCAAGCTCAGGCTCGAGCTTCCTGAGCTTTGCCGTCTTCTCTTCCAGCTCCTTCTCAAGCTTTCTCAGCCTTGCCTCGGCCTTTGAGAGCTTCCCCTCGACATCGGACAGCTCGGAGCGCTTTTCCTCAAGGGCCCTCTTGGTCTCCTCAATCCTCTCGCGGAGGGCGTTCCTCTTCAGGTTGGCCTGGGTAATCCTTGCTTTTGCTCTCTCGATTTCCTCCGTGAACTTTCCAATCTCGCTCTCCTTCTGGTAGAGGCCCTTCTTGGCGTCTTCGAGCTCCTCAACGACCCTGTCAAACTCTTCCCTCGCGATAGAATAGCGCCTGTCGATCTCGCCGAGCTTTATCACGAGCTCGTTCCTGCTCGCTTCAAGCGTCTTTACCTCTGCCAGGAGCTTCTCCTGCCTCTTCGACCAGCGCTTTATGGCGTTCCTGCTCTTCTCTATCTCTTCTCCGATTCTTTTTACCTCGCCCTTGGCCTTGGTGAGGCGCCTCTGGCTTTCCTCGATTTCCCTCCTCGCGTTCTCGATGTTCCTTTTGGCCATCTCAATCTTTGACTGAACCTCGCTTATCCGCCTCGTTACCTCAAGTATCCCGTCCTCGCTCTTCTCTTCGAGCTCCCTCTCGACCTCCGCGAGCTCCTTTTCCTTGGCAACTATCTCCTTTGCTACCTCCTTGAGCTTGGCGTTTAGGGCCTCAACTTCCGCCTCTATCTCCTTGTCCCTGGCGCTTTCGTCCTCAATTATCTTTTCAAGCCTCTTTATCTCCCCGAGGACGAGCGTGACTTTGGCCCTCTCAACGCGCTCCTTAAGGTCGAGGTAGCGGAGGGCATCGTTCCTCTCCTTTTCCAGCTTGTCGAGCTGGGCTTTAACCTCCCTTATGAGCAGGTCAACGCGCGCGAGGTTCTCCTCTGCCTGCTTGAGCTCCTTTAATGCCCTCTCCTTCTTGGAATCGTATTCCGCGATTCCGGAAATGTCGTCTATGATGAGCCTTCTCTCAGTGGGAGACATCTTGATGAACTTTGTGATGTCACCCTGGAGGACGATGTTGTAGCCCTCGGGCGAAATCATCGCGGAGCTGAGGAGGTCTATTATCTCGCTCCTCGTTGCCCTCTTCCCGTTGAGCCAGTACGTGCTCCTTCCGTCCTTGTAAACGCGCCTCTTGATGACGACCTCGTCCTCGTCAATCGGAAAGCCCCTGTCCTCGTTGTTGAAGTACATGGCAACTTCGGCGTATTTGGCCGGCGGTTCCCCCTTTGAGCCCGCAAAGATTAGGTCGCTTATCCTGCTGGCGCGCATTGCCTTCGCTGAAAGCCCACCGAGAACGAAGAGAACGGCGTCACCGATGTTGCTCTTTCCAGAACCGTTGGCCCCCACTATTGCAGTAAAACCCTTTGCGAGTGGAACAACGACCTTTTTGTTACCATAAGATTTGAAACCCTTCATTTCTATTTTCTCAATGTAAGGCATAGCTCACACCTAAGTGGAGAAGGGGAAACGGTGATATATAAACCTCACTCAACGATTCTCTTCAGCATGGCGAGAACCCTTTCATCAACGCCATCTCCAACCGTCACGTAGAAGTCCGCATTCGAGAGAAGGGCAATGTCTCTGAGTTTTCCAACGAACCGCAGGGTCTTTTCAAGCCCGTTTTCGAGAAGAAGGTATTCAAAGGCGTCGAGGATTACACTTTTGGCGCCCCCAGTGGAAAGAAGGTCCCACACCCTCTGTTCAATGATGTGGAGGTTTGTAGGTTCGACTGCCTGGGGGTGCCTCAGCTTTGTGACCCAGATATGGACAACATTGGAGTTAGAGAACTCACCTGGAATTTTTCTTGTTATGAGGATTTTTCTATCAGGGGTGAGGCTAATAAGTCTGGGCAGATGAGTGTAGTTGAGGACTCTTGGAATTTTACTCTGAGTTCTGCCTCTCATGAGCATAAGACATCACTTCCTGCCGTACAACAAAACTCATCGGAACATTGGGGTGATTACGTTGGCACTTATTATGTTCGCCTTATAAATGTTACTGGTATCATTATGGTAGGTTTGTACTAAATACAAAAGAAAAAAGGAGTTTTGTCCCCTGTGGGACTCATTCATTCCTCTCACAGAGTTCGAGAAGGACGCCGGTTACCGACTTGGGGTGGACGAAGGCTATCTTTGCCCCACCGGCACCAATCCTCGGCTCCTCGTCTATGAGGCGGTAGCCCTTATCCTTGAGCTCCTTGAGGTGCTCTTCAATGTTAGTAACGCCGAGGGCTATGTGGTGTATCCCCTCACCGCGCTTGGCTATGAACTTCGCTATCGGCGAGTCCTCGGCGGTCGGCTCAAGGAGCTCAATCCTGCTCTCGCCGATGTGGATTATGGCAGTTCTAACCTTCTGGTCGGGCACTTCCTCGATCTCCTCGACCTTGAGGCCAAGCCCCTCCCAGACCTTTATGGCCTCGTCGAGGTTCTTGACGGCTATACCAACGTGGTCTATCTTCCTGAACATGGAATCACCCCCATAGTTCCTCCTTAAGCTTCTCCATCACGATTTGAGACGCGGAATACGGGTCGAGCTTCCTCTCAACTACCTCCTCGATAAGCTCCCTCGCTTCTCCCCTCTCAAGCTTCTCCTCGACCTTGCCCGCTATGGTGGAGGCGATGATGGTCTTCACTTCCTCCCTCGCGCGGAAGGCCCTCCTCTCCCTCAGCCTTCCGCTCTCCTCCATGTGCTTCCTGTGCCTCTTTATCGCCTCCCAGAGGGGCCTGACGCCCTTGAGGGTAAAAGCTGTTGTCTCGACTATCGGGGGTTCCCAGCCAAGCCCCTTCCACTTCTCCCTCTCGAACTCAATGGCCATCTTGAGCTCCAGGTAGACCATCTCAACGCCTTCCCTGTCGGCCTTGTTGATGGCGAATATGTCTGCCACCTCCATGAGGCCGGCCTTAATGGCCTGAACCTCGTCGCCGAGGCCTGGGACGGTTACGAGAACGACGGTGTCGGCGGTCTTAACGATGTCAACCTCAATCTGACCGACTCCGACGGTTTCAACGAATATCAAGTCGTAGCCGGCCGCGTCAAGAACCTTCACTGCGTCGTTCGTGGCCTTCGCCAGACCACCTAGGGAACCGCGCGTTGCCATGCTCCTGATGAAAACGTCAGGGTCGGTCGAGTGCCTCTGCATTCTCAATCTGTCGCCGAGAAGAGCCCCGCCTGTAAAGGGGGACGTCGGGTCAATGGCTATTACGCCAACCCTGTGCCCTTCGTCCCTCGCAAGCTTGATGAGCTTATCGAGGAGCGTTGATTTTCCTGAACCCGGTGGCCCGGTTATGCCCACGACGTACGCCTTTCCGGTGAGGGGGTAAATTTTTTTGACGACTTCCCGCGCTTTCTCCTCATCGTTTTCCACGATGGTTATGAGCCTTGCTATGGCTTTCTTGTCGCCTGAGAGCGCGGACTGGACGAGGGAGTTGAGACTCTCCATTTTGCATCCCTGGAGAAATTATCCAAAGGGGATATAAAGTTAAGCCCTGAAGCGCTTGAGGTTCTCAACGGCCCTATCCACGAACTCGATGATGGTCTTGAGCGAGGTCCCCGGGCCGAAGACCTCGGCGACGCCCATCTTCTTGAGCTCCTCGGCGTCGTCGGGCGGGATTATGCCCCCTGCGAAAATCACGATGTCCTCGTTTGGTTTTATCCCCCTCTCCTCAAGGAGCCTGATTATCTTCGGTATCAGCACCATGTGCGCACCTGAGAGGATGCTTATGCCGAGAACCGCGGCGTCTTCCTGGACAACCGTCTCAACTATCTGCTCCGGGGTCTGCCTTATTCCCGTGTAAATGACCTCATACCCGGCTTCCTTAAGGGCCCTTGCGACGACCTTTGCACCCCTGTCGTGGCCATCGAGACCGGGCTTCGCTATGACGACGCGAACTTTTGAGCGCTCGACCATTGACACCACCGGATAGGGTTTCCCCTTGTCGTATTTAAAGGTTGTCAAAACTCAAGGTTTGTCTTTACGTTGGATTTTTTGTCCACAACCTTTTTTAAAGCTCCGGGGGAGGTTAAAACATGATTCACGACTCGCACACCCACACGCTCCACTCGGACGGGCTTGGGGAGGTCTTCGAGAACATAGCCGAGGCCGAAAGGAAGGGCCTCTCACTCGTTGCGATAACTGACCACAGCCACTACGTCCTGGGGGGCAGCTTCAACGCCTATCTGAGTGAAATAAGGCGCTGGGCCGAAGACAGTGAAATAACGGTTCTGGCTGGAATTGAGGCCAACATAACGCCCAACGGTGTGGACGTGCCTGCATGGGCCGCGGGGAAGCTGGACTTCGTGATAGCGAGCGTCCATGAGTGGGTGGACAGGCCCGACCAGTACGTCGAGCTCGTCAAGACTGCGCTCCTCGACGAGGACGTTGACGTCATCGGCCACTTTGGAGCGAGCTTCCCGTACATCGGCTATCCGTCGTGGGACGAGCTTTTGGAGCTCATAGAGCTGGCAGCGGAGAAGGGAAAGGCCTTTGAGATAAGCTCGCGCTACCGCGTCCCGGATGTGGATTTCGTGAGGGAGTGCATAAAGAGGGGCGTCAAGCTGACCTTTGCCAGCGATGCCCACAGACCCGAAAAGGTAGGGAACGTCGGCTGGAGCGTGAGCACATTTAGAAGGGCCGGTGGAAAGCTTGAAGACCTGCTCTTTGCCCCCTACCTGTGAGGCCAGCCCGATGACGAGCTACTCCCGACTGAGCGGTGACGAGCCACCTACCGGCCGAGGGCTTTTAAACCCCTGCCCGAAGGGATTACCATGAGAATCCTCCTCGTTACCGGCAAACTCGCCGAACCCCTCGTGAGGGAGTACGGAAAGGGCTGCGACGTCTTTGTCACGCCGGTCAGTGTGGCGGCATTCCTTACCCCCGAACTAATAGTCCGCTACCTGAAGAGAGCTGGCGTGAAAAGCGAGGACTACGACCTGATTCTTATTCCCGGCCTCGTCAGGGGCTCCGCTCAGCCCATCGAGGACGAAATAGGAGTTCCAACGTTCAAGGGGCCGAAGAACGCCATAGACATTCCCCAGACGCTCAAAGCCCTAAAAGAGGGCTTCAAACTGAGCAGGGAAAAGCCTGCGGACGAGCTCTTCTCCTTTGACGCCCTCAAGAAAGTTGAGGACATCAGAAACAAGACCAGGAACAAACGGTACATTGAGAAGGCCCTCAAAAAGCCGGGGAACGTTCTCATCGGGAACCTTCCTGCTGGAAAGGACTTCCCGGCAAGGATTCTGGGAGAAGTCGTTGACGCGCCAAAGCTCGGCGTCGAAAAGACCGTCGAGAAGGCCCTATACTACCTGCGAGAGGGGGCGGACATAATTGACATTGGGATGGTGGCCAGCGAGGCCAACCTCGATTTCGTTGACTCAATCCCTGAAATCCGCGAGAGGCTCAAGGACAACGGCTTCGACGTGCCGGTGAGCTTTGACTCCCTCAACACGAAAGAAATTAAGAGGGCCCTTGACTGCGCCGACCTGTTTCTGAGCGTTGATGAGGGCAACCTTGAGGAGCTCGTGACGGAAAAGCCCGTCGTCCTCATTCCCACCAACCAGAGAGAGGGCTTTTTCCCAGCTAAGCCCTGGGAGAGGGCCGAGTTCCTTGAAAGGCTCAAGGAGATGGCCCTCGATTTGGGCTACCGGATTGTAATCCCCGACCTAATCCTTGAGCACGTCCCGCACCTGGCGCGCTCGGTCACTGCCTTCCAGCTCTACCGGGAGAGAAACCCGGACGATGTCCTCTTGGCAGGCGTCGGCAACGTGGTCGAGCTGTACGACGCTGACAGTGTCGGGATAAACGCCCTCTTGGCTGGAATCGCGAAGGAGCTCTCAATAAACCTCCTCCTCACGACGGAGGTCAGCGCCAAAGCGAGAGGCTCGGTTAGAGAACTGAGAAGGGCTATTGACATGAACCTCTTTGACCTACCGAAAGACCTCGGCTTCGACCTGCTCATACTGAAGGAGAAGAGGGCGAGCGAGTGGCGGTTTGAGCCTGCCGAAGAGGTCGTTGAAGCCAGAGAGAGACCAGTCGAGCTCGAACCAATCTACTTCAGGATATGGGTCGAGGGCGGGAGAATCTGGATAAACGCTCACCGCGGAACCGAGACCGTCCTCACAGTGGTCGGCGAGGAGCCGAACGCGATAATAGACACAATCCTTGAGCGCTTCGAGATAAGCCCGAGGCACGCCTTCTATCTGGGGAGGGAGCTTGAGAGGGCAAAAACTGCACTAAATCTGGGGAGGAGCTACGTCCAGGAGGGTGAGCTTTTTCCCGAGTTTTACATTGGCCCCTGAAGGTTCTGCATCTTTGGTTTCCTGAAGAGCTCGTCCAGCTCGGCCCTCTTGGCTTTGATTTCCTCATATAAGTCCGCAACCTCTCCTTTCTCAGGATACTTCATCTTCAGAGTCATCAGGAGCCCTTCCAGAAAACTCAGGACGGAGAGCCTTATGTAGTCCTCGCCCTTCTTCGTCTCAAGCCCCTCGTTCAGCGCCATGAAGGAGTCAACCCTTGCAATCAGGGCTTTCTCTTCGAGCTCTTCGAGGAGCTCCTTCACTTTCGCAACTTCTTCCACTTTCATATCCTCACCCCCAGATTGAAGAACTCAATTGCGTTTTTCTCTGTTTCCCTTTCCACTTCCTCAAAGTCCAGCCCCTGGAGCCTTGCTATCCACTCAACGGCGACTTTGACGTTGCACGGGGTATTTCTCTGCCCCTTGAAGGGGCTCATGTACGGGCTGTCGGTCTCGACGAGGAGAGCATCAACATCGATAGCCTCGGCGACCGCCTTAACTTCGGGGATGAAGACTATCCCCGTGTTTATCCCTATCACGTGGCCGTTCTCGACTATCTCCTTCGCCAGTTCAACGCTCCCAGCGTAGGAGTGGAAGTAAGCCCTGACCCCGGCTTTCTGAACGAGCTCGTAGGCCTCTTTTTCGGCCTCCCTCGCGTGTATCACAACTGGTAGGTCGAGTTCAACGGCAAGCTCAAGGAAGTGCCTGAATATGGCCCTCTGGTTTTCCCTCTGAGCCTCGTTCTCGGCGTAGTGGTAGTCGAGGCCTATCTCTCCTATTGCCACTATCTCTCCCGAGTGCTCGCGGATGAAGTCCTCGACTTTTTTCACCTTCTCCCAGTTTCCCCTGCGCGCCTCGTTGGGGTGGTAGCCGAGCGTCGGAACGACGAACCCTAAGTATGGCCTGAGCAGCTCCCAGCTCTTCCAGACGTGGGCCTTGCGGTACTCGGTTATTGAGTCCACTACCGCCCTGAGCTGCTTCCTGCACTCCTCTATTACCCTTGGTGCGTCCTTTTTGTAGAACTCGAAATGGGCGTGTGCGTCTATCATGGTCGGTCGTTTAAGATGGGGCAGAAAAGTTTTTCCCTTGATAGGTGCAGTTAATCTGGGGATTGCTGTATGGAAAAAGACCCGAGTGAGCTCATGAAGGAAATTGTAAACCGCCTGAAGAACCTATCGGCAAAGGAGCTGTTAAGCTATGCCATCTTTAACGAGGAGGAAGAGGCCGAATATTATGCTGAACTCGCCAAGCGGGCCGAGCGCAGGAGCGTTAAGGCCCTCTTCAAGAAGATGAGCGAAGAGAGCAAGGGGCACGAGCAGCTGCTCCGCAGGCTCTTTAACAGGCTCTTCCCCGGAGAGGAGCCGGTAAAAGTTGATGCCCCTCCCGTTGAGGTCTACCCTTTCTATCCGAAGTTCGAGAGCGCCAGAGATTACCTCTCGGCCCTGAGCTACTGTATGGAGAGTGAACTCTTTGCCAAGCATACCTATGAGCTTCTGGCGAGTGTTGCACAGGACGAAGAAGTGCGGAGACTTGCCCTCGACCTGGCGGCCATAGAGCAACTCCACTACGAGGAAATCAAGCGCGTTTACGACCTCATCGAGGCCTTCGAACGCAGACATTTGTCTCCTCGAGACCTTACTTCGGGAGCATACCTACTCACAGACGACGAGAAGGTGAAGTACTTCCTCCTCGACTTCCTTGATGGACCGAGGGTTCTCCTTGCCTTTGTCCGAGAAAACCCGCGTAAATTCGCCGAGTTCGTCCAAAGTCCTGGAAAAGTGCTGTGGGTAACAAAGACTGACGTCGAAGATGGTATTCCACCCGAACTCATCTTCGACATGAAGAGAGAGGTTTCCAAGTTTTTCAAGAAGTGCTCCTCAAAGGGAGAGCAGGGAGTCGTGTTTATCCAGAACCTAGGCTATTTAGCGAGCCAGCTCGGCTTCAAAGAAGCGCTTGACTTCGTGCTATACGTCAAGGACCTCGCGACCCTCAACAACGGCTACCTTGTAGTGACGGCCATTCCAGAAGCCTTTGAGAAGAAGGAGTGGGCGATTATCACATCGGAGCTTGAGCTAATCTCTTGAGCGCTTTTCCCAAACTACCTTTCCATCTTTTCTGACAACGCGGATTATCCTGTGGTACGGAATCTGCGTCTCGCCGATGAAGAAGTAGCCGTGCCCCAGCTTAATCAGCTCAACGGGAATCTTTTTCTCGTTTCCATATGCCCCCCTGTGCTCGATTACGATGTAGTAGTCCCCCTCGTTCTCCCTGGGGTCGTGCTTAATCTTCGCCAGCACCTCCTTCAGGGAACCCTTCCTCATAGGAACCTCCTCACGGCCTCGATGTTCCCGCGCCAGTCCTTTATTACCCACCCGTGCCCAGGCAGGCCGAAGTCAACCCCAAGCTCCGCCAGCCTTTCGATGCTCCCCCTAAGCGCCCTGTGGTCTCCGCTGGGTAAGTCAGTCCTCCCGACTGTTCCCTTGAAGAGTGTGTCCCCTGTGAATGCAAGGCTCGGCTCTCCTTCAAGGTAGAGGCAGGAGCTTCCCGCTGTGTGGCCCGGCGTGTGAAGGAGGAGCAGTTTTCGCTTACCAATCCTCAGGTAGTCGCCGTCCTGGAGTTTGAGGTCAACCCCATGCCCCGGGAACCTTTTTCCGTAGGCGTAGTCGAGGATTATCGAGCTCTCGGAGCGCTCAATGACCTCCGCCGTCTTTTGGTGGGCGGCGAAAACAACCTCAACACCCATCTTCTCAAAAAGCTCTTTCATCTTGAGGTTTCCGCCAATATGGTCGAAGTGCTCGTGGGTGTTGAAGATTATGACCTTTTTGAGGCCGTTCAGGTAGCCCTCGCTGAGCCAGAGGGAGAAGTAGCGCTCAACGTTGTCCCCCGTGCCGGTATCAACGACAAGGGCTTCCTTCCCGGAGCGGAAGAGGTAGACGTTGGAGTCCCAGTCAAGGCCCCTCAGCATCACCGTGTTCGGCGGAATCTCAACCGGGAACAGGTCGGGGTATACCACTTCAAGGTTCTCCAAGCTCTCACCTCCAAAAGGGCTCGAGGGGGGACCGCGTCTTCATCTCGGGGGGAGCGAGTCCCCGTCAGGAGGGATGAATCTCTTCATCGCCCGGCCGTATTACTCGGGTGGGTTTATAAACTCCTCCCCCTAAAAGCCTATTAGGTGACCCAAATGAAGACCGAGAGAGCGAAGGAGATACTCCTTCAGCTTTTGAAGATACCCTCCCCCTCAGGAAAGGAAGACAGGATAATGCTCCACATCATGGAGTTCCTGCACAGGCTCGACTACGACGTCACGATAGAGAGCGACGGCGAGATAATAGACCTCGTCGTGAACCCCAATGCCGAGCTCTTCTACGAGGTGCACGTGGACACGATACCCGTCAGGGCCGAGCCCTTCGTTAGGGGCAACATCGTCTACGGAACCGGTGCGAGCGACATAAAGGGCGGTGCCGCCGCGATACTCCTCATGCTTGAGAACCTCCGCAAGGAGGGCAAAGACCTCAACGTCGGCATCGTTTTCGTCAGCGACGAGGAGCAGGGTGGCAGGGGAAGCGCCCTCTTCATGGAGCGCTACAAGCCCAAGATGGCGGTTGTCCTTGAGCCGACCGACCTGGAAGTGCACATAGCCCACGCCGGCAACATCGAGGCATACTTTGAGGTGGACGGTAAGGAGGCCCACGGTGCCTGTCCGGAGAGCGGAGTTAACGCGATTGAAGAGACCTACAAGATGCTTGAAAAGCTAAAGAACCTCGAACCTTTCAAGGCCAAGGGAGAGTTCTTTGACCCGCACATAGGAATTCAGGAGCTCGTCTGTGAGAACCCCGTCTACCTAATCCCCGCCCTCTGCAGGGGGAGACTTGAGGCGAGGCTTCTGCCTGAGCAGGAGGTCGAGGACGTCCTCGATATAATGGACCCAATACTCGACGAGTACACCAAGAGCTACGAGTACACCGAGATATGGGACGGCTACCGCCTTGAACCCGATGAGGAAATCGTCCAGATGGCCAAACAGGCCATGGAAAGGACGGGCCTTGACGAGTTCGGCGGAATGAGGAGCTGGACAGACGCTATAAACTTCATGTACAACGGGACGAGGACGATAGTGTTCGGCCCCGGCAACCTCGACATCTCGCACACAAAGTTCGAGCGCATTGACGTGAGGGATGTAGTAACTGCCAGCGAGTTCCTGAAGGCCCTCAACGAGATTTATGGAAAAGGGGCGTGAGCCTTTCCTTTTCGCTTTTAGTCTGGGCCCGCTAGTTACATTTTTCTTTTGAAAGCCTCGCCCTTTAGGGCGGGGATGCAGTAATTGAGGGTTTGGCTCTTTTAGACCGAAACCAGTAAATAATTTCCCGTTTAATAAGGGCCTCGAAGAGGCCACTGTAAAACAACCTCTCTCAAAGGGGTTTCACGTTACCTTCCAGCGTTGGAGGGTTGGCGCTGTTAAGCGTCCTTTTCAAGAACCGCCTTCGAGCGGTTGAAAACTCTGGAGGGTGACCTTTGAGCGATAACCCCGAACCGCTGGGCCGGAGACCCGGCCCGCGGGCTGAACCGAAAGTGGCAACACGAGTAGGTAATGAACCCTCAAACCTCCCCGTCGTTGGCGGGGGGTAATCCGTTGGAACCCTCAGCTAAGGCGGGGAGGAGGTCAGTGGGTAGACTTGTCTTCCTTTTCTTTCTCCTCCTTCCTGTCCACCCAGAACCGCCTCGTCCGTATGAACTGCCTCTCGCGCTCCATCAGGGCTACGATGAGGGCATCACCCTTATACTGTCCCAGAATCCTTGCCGCAGTGTCTGGGCCAGTCCCATAGCTCGCCAGGGCGAGGACGGCGTCGAAGCCGTATGAGTCTATAAGATCTGCCGCCTTCAGGAGCTTCCTGTAAACCCTCTCCTCTTTCTTATCTAACGGTTTTCCATGGCGAACTTTCTCCAGAACCGGGAGAAACTCCTCCGCGTCGATCGGGTGGGCAACAGCCAGCATTCTCGAACCGCAGCGCGGGCACTCCCAGTACTTAATTCTCTCCTCCAGGCGTGAGACCTTCGTCTTCGAGTTCCAGCCGCAGTTGGTGCAGACTAAAACGACCTCGTGGTCGAGGAGCCTCTTCTTAAACAGCTCAAGTATCTCGTCCCTCTCAAGGACGCCGGAGAGCAGGAACTCCCCTCCGACGCTCATGTTAAGCTTAGCCAGCGTTGATGGCTCTCCCCTCAGCTCGGTCTTCACCCTAAGGGTGCCCCGCTTAAGCATTTCAAGCAGGAGCTCACCCTTCCTCACGTTGACCTTATCGTGGTAGAGCTCGTTGAGTGTTTCTTTCTCAATCACCGTGCCCTCGAAGAGCCTTTCAATCCTCCTTATTTTCGCGTCCCGTCTCAGCGCGCCGAAGCGCTTTGCTACGTTCATCATCCTCCAGCGGTAGGCGTGGGAGTCTCTTATGGCGCGGGAAACTATGAACTCCAGACTCTCTGGCTCCTGGTAGAGGTAGCCCTTCACCTCCTCAGGGTTTAGCTGGAACGGTGTCTTGAAGACTATCGCGTGGGCCTGGGAGCGGACTGAGAAGACTCTCCCATACCTCATGATTAGGAGGGAGTGAACCAGCTGGCCAAGGGCCTCGTTCGCCCTGTTCCCGAAGTCAGCGTGGATTATCGTAGCCTTCGGCGTGCTCTCGACGACTATATCGCGGTCGGTGGAGAAGGGTTCGTCCTTGATTTCTTCGAAGGCCCTTCTAAGTTCCTCCTCTTTGAACTCGACCCCTTTCAGGAGATCCTTCGCTTTCTCAAAGTCGAAGGCAAGCTCCCTCTTCAGTCTGCCGACGTCAAGGGCAACTCTGAACGGGACGGGAATCATCTCACCCTCCCAGCTCGGTATCGCGCTCTCAAGGCTCCTGCTCTCGCGCACCTTCAGAAGCCTCGCCTCATCGTCTATCTTGAGCACAATCCAGCTCCGCCCGTTCATTACGAACTCCATACCCTCCTCCAGATCCATCACAAAGCTCTCGTCCAGTCTGCCTATGATGTGCCCGCTCTTCGCGTCAAAGACCCTCCATGAGACCTCATCGGGAATCGTCGAGAGGTTTTCGTAGTAGTACTGGAATGCCCCGCGCCTCAGGTAGAGCAGGCCGCTCTCCTCGTCGTAGCCGACCAAGTGAGCGTCCTCCAAAACGCGGAGAACGTCGAGGTAGTCGCTCCAGCTCAAGTCCCTGTAAACGTACGCCCTCCTTGCTATCTCATAGGGCCTCTCGCGTGGAAGCTTTTTGTACTCTATGAGCAGGCCGACAACAAAGTGGGCCAGAACGTCCAGCCCTCCCATCGGCTCGACCGCCTCAAAGCGGCCTTCGAGGGCGTGCTTAGCTATGACAAGGCTCTGAAGGTAGTCCTCGACGTTGGAGGTTATGATGTAGCCCTCGCTGACCTCGCCAATCCTGTGCTTCGCCCTCCCGACGCGCTGGACGAGCCTGTTGACCTGCCTCGGGCTCATGTACTGGATTACGACGTCCACGTCGCCGATGTCTATTCCCAGCTCCATTGAAGAGGTGCATATCAGCGCCCTGATTTTACCCTCCTTCAGCGCCCTCTCCGCCTTAACGCGCGCCTCCCTCGAAAGCGAGCCGTGGTGAACCTCAACAGGCTTTCCCCAGGCCTTGAGGCGGTGTGCTAAAATCTCCGCGAACTGGCGCGTGTTGGTGAATATGAGGGCCTTTCCGTGCTCCTCGACTATCTCCCACAAAAGTCTAAGCCTCGCCGCTATCTCTGGCGAGAGGCTCAGTTTCTCGGCCAGCTCCATGGCCTTTTCAGTAGGCTTTGGATATAGCACGTGGAAGCGGTAGCTCTTCTTCCAGCTCGGCCTGACTATGACGTCCGCCTTCAGCCACTCTCTCACCTCGTCCTCGTTGCCCACCGTTGCAGTCATACCTATCCTTCTGAAGTCGGCTATCTCGGCCAGGCGCTCAAGGTTTAGGAGGAGCTGCGCCCCGCGCTTGTTGTCCACGAGTTCAGCGATTTCATCAACAATCACGAACTTCACGTTCTCTAGGTGCTTTCTAAGAGACTTAACCGTCAGAATCACCGCGAGAGTTTCGGGGGTTATGATGAGCATCTGCGGGGGGTTCTTCGTCTGCTTTGCCTTCCTGTAAGCCGAAGTGTCACCGTGTCTGACCTCGACCGTTATCCCTAGCTTCTTTCCCCACCATTCGAGCCTCTCAAGCAGATCCCTGTTGAGGGCCTTGAGGGGAGCTATGTAGAGCGCCGAGATAGGTTTGAGCCCCTCCTCGAGTATCTCGTTGAAAACCGGCAGGACTGCCGCTTCTGTCTTTCCAGAACCAGTTGGGGCGATAATCAAAACGCTCTTTCCGGAGCTAACCTCTCTAAAAGCGTCTTGCTGGAGCCTGTTGAGCCTTCCAAAGCGCTCTTTGATGACCTTCTTGAGGAGGGTGTGCATGGTTGGCATTCGGGTTGAGTCTATAAAACTTTGTTGTGTTTTTGATCAATAGTTGGGGGAATCTTTTTAAATCCCAATAGCGTTTATACGCTAGGTGATTGCATGGAAGCTATTTATGTTAAGTGTTACCATGCTCTTTTAAAATCCGAGTTTAATGTTTATGTTAACAGTACGGAAGTAAAGAGCAGTGAGTACAAAGCGGGGACTCTGAAGCTTGGCATTGAGACTAAGAGTTTCTCCAGAGATCGAATAGTCCAGCTCTTCTCAAGATACACCGACAGGCCCGATGAATGCTTTAACGGGCTTGTCAAAAGAGGGTTCATAGTGAAAGTCGGAAACGGCTACCGTTCCCTACATATGGACGTTGCCATCAGGAGTGCGTTTCTCAGAACTTCCCCCAACTCGCCTCCCTATGTGGTCAGCCCCAGGTTGGCGCTCTACGAGATTCCCATACCGTCTAATGAGGACCGCAGGATTTCCCCGGGCAGGCACTACAGGGATGAAGGCTTTAAGAAGGTTGAAAATGTCCTCGTGAAGAGCATCGTCGGCTTTTTCGGAGAAAATGGGACGAAATACGCTGAGATATACAAGGAGTTTCTCAGAAGACATTTCGGCGACGGCGGTCTCGATGCGTTTCAGGCCCTCGCCCTTTCTAGACTCCTCAGGGAAGGCTATCCCCCTGTTGGTAAGACCTTCATAATCACCGCTCCCACAGGTTCCGGAAAGACTGAAATCTTTACCCTCTACATGATAGCCAAGCTTATCAAAGCTGTGATGGACGGTACTGAGGAGCGCGTGGTTCTTGTTTATCCGCGAAAAGCCCTCTCCGTTGACCAGGCAGGCAGGATTATCGAGATGTTAAAGCTATTGAATGACATTCTTAGGAGGCACGGCATAGAGCGGAGGATAACCTTTGGAATCAGAGATGGAGAAACACCCCGCGATTTGGGTAAACTTAAAGAGTTCCTCAGGGAGTCCAACTCGTTCAGGGGCATACTTGGAAAGGACAAGAATAAGTTCGTTTACGAGATAAGAGATGGAAAAGCCGTGGTTTCCAAAAATGGTGTTGTTTACGACTTCATAGTTCCACTTCGGAGGGACATGGGCGATAATCCACCAACGGTTCTCGTCACAAACACGTGGGCCCTTGAAACGCGCCTCTTGGATAACACAAAAAAAGACATCGGAGCCAGGTACTTTGAAAAAGTCTCCCTGGTTGTTTTCGACGAAGCGCACGAGTACACAGGCCTTGGAGGGGCCCTCGTTGCAGGTAACATCGAGCTGATGGCAAAGGTTAGCAAGATGCCTCTGGACATTGTTCTTTCCTCTGCAACCGTTCCCAATCCAAAGGATTTCGCAGAAAGGCTTTCCGGTCGGAGCAATGTTGTCCACGTGGATTTCAGGGAGCACGTCAAGGTCCTTGAAGGGGACTATGGAGTTAAGTTCAAGGGCAAACGCCTAGTCCTCATGGGAATATATGACATCCTCCCCACAGTATCGTGGAGTACCTACGCCCAGCTTTGGGCCGTCTACATGTCATTCCTCCACTACTGCTACTCCAATGGTGGAAAGAACTACTGGCCGAAGTCTCTAATATTCATACAGAATATCAAGGAGATACGCAGGGTTAAAAGAGGTTTTGACAACAACATCTCCCTCGGTGAGCCGAAGGACCACCTTTACCTGTTTGGAGATAGACGGCCTTCCACCGACCCATTCTCGTATACCCATTATGTTCCTCCAAGTCTATGGGGGTACCTTGACTCCGTTTTTACTAATGAGAGTCCTTACCTCAAGGAACTCCTTGATAAAGTGGCGATGATGTATAGCGAGCTTCCTAAGGGGGAGCGTGAGGCGATCATAAAGGATCTGAAAGAGCCAAAATCAAACCTCGCGACCGTTCTGACGACCTCGTCCCTTGAGCTTGGAGTTGACTACGATGGGGTTTCTTTTATTCTCAACGTTGGCTTTGAGAACCCAATATCTCTAAGACAGAGGATTGGAAGGGGCGGTCGTTCAATGGAGTCCATGAGGACCGTCTTGGGCATAATCCTCACTAAGAAGGTGCCCACTGAGGCGTTCCTTCTCTATGATCCAAACATCTGGGATAAGCTTCACCCGATGCAGAGACAGGACGAAGGACAGCTCATAGTCTCGACCGAGAATCCGCAGGTCAAGGTGAGGAACCTTCTCACTGAGGCAGTTGTTAATCTTGCCCTCGCCGGAGAACCAACGTATGCCTCAGATGAGGCGCTCAAAGGTAAGGACAGGATGGTGGAGTTCCTCAAGAAGGTTCTAGATAAGGTGGAGGGTGGGTTATGACCGGTGAGTACAATTACCTGGACCTCATTCGTTCCGTTGTTGATTTACTCTCCCGTGACCTCGACGAGGTAGAAGAAATAATAGAAAGTGCCCGCGTTAGGGACGAGGTCCCCTTTGCAGTCATAAAGGCGAGGCGTGCGATTGAGGACCTCATGGAGGACGTTAAGAACTTTGAGCAGGAGATCGAGAGTCCGGAGGCTAGAGAGGTCCTTGAGGAGCTCATCATTAAACTGCAAGAAGCTCTTGAAGCACTTAATAGGTGTCAGAATGGCTCTGAGAAGTGCTACTCTGGCAATGAAATTGATATGGAATGCGTTGATTGTCACTACAAGGTTCTGCGGGAAGTTCGTAGGACTCTTCTTGAAGTTGAGGATGATTTAGATAGCATAAGACGCAAACTTCGCAAGACGGGCGAGAGGGGGTCCCTTCTTAGGTCCCAGAAAGAGAATCGTAAAAAGTTTCTTGGAGACGCAAGTAGGTTGCGTGATTTCATTGAGGACACCCTCACTGAGCGTGCGAATGAACTCAACGCCATAGCTCAAGTGCTTGATAATGTCTCAAACCCCACCAATCTCTTTGAAAACATAGACGATAGGACGGTCTTCATACTCAGACTCCTTCTTGAACTATCTGAATCCGGGGTGTATGTTGGTGAGGTCCTGAGCGCTCTGACTGGTTTGAAGTCGGTCACGGCCGATCCCGTTGACCGGGAGGTTAATATTAAGCTTCCCTCCAAGAATTCAGAGACGAGTTATTATGAGCAAAGTCTTCCTCTTCAGACCCTCTTCTATCGCTATCCCCCCTTCGAGCCGATATCCCTAGAGGACAGAGATGGCATCAGTGGTTCCCATGTCTGGTTCGTCAAAATCAAGAACACTGACTACTACAATCACAAGGGCTATATGTACGTTCATCCCCAATCAATAAAGGACTTGGGTTTTGATCCAAGAAACCCTGTCCACGATGCCACCATTAGTGACACCCACGAGACGATGGGGGCAATCTATCCCGAGCATGTCTTTAAGATTAAACCCGTGAGTGTTTTAGAAGCCAAAGATGGCTACATAATCCTGGCGGTCTCAATCAATCCGAAAAAACGGGAGAGAGTTTACATAAAGTACGGCTCCGAGTTCATTAAGGAAGTGCTTGAGAAGAAACTGAATAAACAGAGTATCAGGGACATCTACGTTGACGAGCTTAGGAAAAAAGGTCACAGGGGTAAGGTCTACGAGCCCACAGACCTCACCTACACGTGGTACTGCACTTCTGGATATGGCCTCTCAACCGATCCCCTTGACGTGAAGTGTCCCTTCCGTAAATGGTGCAAGTATGGTAACGAATGTGGGGGCAGAAAGTGGAAGTGGACGAGACGCATCTTTCCAAAGGTCTTCCTTGACGTTGAGAGGAGTTACAGCGGTGTTGAAAACACCAATGGTCTATTGTCTCCGATAGTCATGAGGAACGTCCGGATTGAGGAGGAGTATCCCTCCGCCCACCTTTCGATGCCCGAATCTGGCCTCCCGGTCGTGTTCAAGTTTAAAGTTCCCTTCAGAAGGTCGCTTCCTAAGACCAACGTCATAGGCTTCAAAATTGCCCCCGAGTTCCTTGAGCTGGTCGTTAGAACGGCCCTCGATGAGAGGGCCCTCCGTTCTCCTGAGCTTGCCAAGGTCCTCACGTATGAGCTTTGGAAAGGCGGTCCTGAGGTCAAGCTCGGTGATGTTCTACTGACCAAGTTCTTCATTTACGATAAGGCCGAGAAAGGCTTCAGGACCTACGACCTCCTGAGGAAGAGGAGCAGCAGTCTACTCAAGGAATATCTCCGGATGAGGGAGAACCTCCTCGTCAAGAGCATGCCATACAATAAGAGATATTTCAGGAAGTTCCTCGAGTGGGCCACCAAGACGGTACTCCACTCCCTAGCCCACGCGTTTCTTTCCTACGTTTCCGTGGAGCTCCAGATTGAAACAAGCAATCTGGTTTACCTCTACGATGAGAGGGAAGGGTTGGTTCTCGTGGCCGAGAACAGCCCTATTGGAGCCATAGACATCATCGGCGCCCTCAACGAGTGGTGTAAGGCTAACGGGTACGGAGACAGAAACTGTTATAAAAACTTCATCGAGAAATTCTTTAGAAAGGAGCTGGAGTTCCTTCGGGAGCACGAGGAGGATACGGTTCAGTACGCTGACAGGGTCAAGTCCGTTGTCTCATCGGTTTCCAGAGAGGACGATCTTAAAGACCTTAGAGATGCTATAATAAATCTCTACAATGAGTTCATCGAAAACGGTCTAGTACTCGATGTCCATAGCCTATCAACTCATCTTCTCCTCTCTTCAGCCGGGGAGACAAACCTTGAAAAGTTGATAGCTGAAAAGGAGCTTGGTGTAGACACCAAGAAGGCCCACCGCTACTTCGATGATATTCTCCTCACGGCAGTTCCCAACTACTGCATTGACGGCTGTACAACCTGTGTTGTAGTGGATAGAGGCTGCACCGAGGGACTCGGCCAGACCTACACGGTTTCGAGAAAGCTTATGGAGTTCACCATTGGGGTTCTCCTCGGGGAGTATCCCCTTCGCGGACCTGGGGGGAGCTACCTTAAAAAGCTCCTCGGCATTGCGAGAGAGAGTGTGGAAGCAATGTCTCCTTACCTAGATGATGAAGGAATTGAAACCCTCATTGAGCTAGCCGAGAAGGGAATTCACGTGAAACTTTCAACGAGGCCAGAGTTCGTTCGGGAATACGGAGAGAAACTCAGAAAGGCAGGGATTGAAGTCATGGAGATCAGGAACGAGCACGACAAGTGGTACTGTCTCGACGGGTGGCTACTCATAAAACCCACCGCAAACATGAACCTTGAGTCCGAGAACTATAACAGTTTCGTCATAAAGCTCGGACGGTGTTGGTAATGGAGTTCTTCGCTGAGGTTGCCAAAATAGATGCGGAACTTGAGAGGTTGGGCAACGCCCTGGCCGTTCCCTTTCTTTACGACCTCTATGTCCCATATCACAAACGGTTTGTAGATCTACGCTCTGACATAATTAGGGAGTTCTTTGTGTCATATTCAATGTATCCCGTTGTTATGTTGGGGACCCCTATAATTAGGGGCATTCGAACAACAGCGGACATAGATTTGTCCAGTAGTGCCGTTCATATAGAAACTCTCAAAAGAAAGGGCAAATCTTATGGGACTGACTTTCCTGGAAGTTTTGTAACCTGGGGGAACGTTCACGAATTTCTTAATGACTCCAAAATCCCTCTCGAACTAATCCAACTTCTTTGGTACTTTGCCGTTCTAAGGGCCAAGCCCCTTGGTATTCCCCACGACAAATCTAAAAGGTATTACAACAACATAATTCCCAGTCCCCTTTCTATCTTCACGATTCTTGATAGAGATAATCAGCCATTGGTGGTTTCTCCCTTCTCAGCAGTTATGGTTCTGGAAGTTGAGAAATCCCCTTCGGAGTGGGTGCCCTACTTCCCCGAGACATTTCATGTCAGGCGTGCTAGGGCCTACACCTTCGTGACGGACGGAAGGCGCGTCCGCTTTGCGGGACCCTTTAGGACGTTCGTTCCCGACGTGGACGGGATAAACGTGGGGATTGAACCTGGGGAGGCACTTCTTGACTACTACCTTGGGCTTGCTGTGTTTCCCTTCCGGGGCAACTCTATCGGATATGTGAGTAGTATCTATGGAGGCAGATCTTCACCGGGCTACTTCCTCGTTTTTGGGCGCCTTCCATTCAGTTCAGAGATATACTACCTCCTAAACTTTGGGAGCACTGGAGACTGCGGAAAACGTAGAATCGTGGGAGAAGGAGACTTTAGGCTATGGGCCGAGGATTTCAACAAGGCCCTGACTGTGCTTCACACGAAAATGAACTTCAGGGAGGAGTGGACAGGGGACATGTTCTTTAAGCTCTACAGAAAATGGGTAGAAAAATCCAACTCTCTGCTGGGAAGTTACGAGGGTCATTTTCTTCTGAAAGCCCTGGCATTGGGAATTAACCCCTTTGAGGAGTCTCTGGATGAGATTCTTAGGCACCCACGGGACCCGCTCTTTGAGATTCCTCATCCGGTATCCCTTTCGAAGGTCTCGAAAGACGCGGATTTATTAATAAAGAACCTACTTAAAATTGGATTAGGAATTATGATTTAGAGAACCACTACCTCCACCTCATCATTATAAATCCTGCGTATTGCATTTGAGAGTGCCTTCATGGCTGACTTTTCAACTTTCTTATCCAAAAATATAGCATTAGAAGCCCTTTGTAAGGGTTTGGTAAACACTATTCTGCTTTTCGTAGGTTTTTCTCTTGTGAGTATGACTACAAAGACACCCCTCAACCTGGACCTAGCAAGCCTTCCGGGGGGCTCTCCAATTACCCAGTAGGAAACGCTCGGATGTAGTCCGCTCTCAACGGAAGCCTGAAGTATATTCTCCCAGTCAATCACGGATTTTCTGTTATAGAACAGCACGACTCTTCCACTGGGGGTTAAAACCCTCTCAATGTTGGAGAATACAAGCTTCATGGCTTCTCCAAAGCCTGTCCTATCGCGGGGTATCTCGTTCCTTTCCACATTATCCAGGATTACATCGTTTGATATTCCGACGATTTCATCGAACACGCGCATTGCACCATAGTGAACTATCGAGAGCGAGGCATAGCTCCTAACGGTGTCCATGTATGGCGGGTCCACTATCGCTATATCAATGGGCCTGTCTGGCACAAACGTTCTGGCATCGCCTATCTTCGCCTCTACAGCGACGTCTCTGCTAATCCTAAGCTCGCTACTGGCTATGCGAACCGCCCTCCTTATCGAGGACGCCAAGGCGTTTCTAGCGAGTGGAGCCAGTTTTTCAGGAACCCTCGCTAGGGGATTAGTCTCGACTGTGTACTCAGGAACCCAGTAGGTTTTCATGGCAACCGCCGGTACAGGCTCTCCGATTGGAGAATGCCACTTAGCGACAAGGCTTGACGATTTCGCGCTCTCACTGAGGAACACAGAGAAGATTTCAATGAGCTCTTCATCCAATCCTAGTTCCTTGCAGGCCTCGGCAAAGGCAACGAAAGTTGCGAGCTGTCTCGTGGTAAAGAGCTGTGAGAAGCGCTTAATGCCCTCACGCTTTAGCCTTCTCCCTTCCATCAGGTCCTCTAGCGGAATTGGATCGAGGATTTTGCGGGCTTTGTTCGCTTTTCCCATAGCTTTAAAGTGACTTTCCCGAAGCCAATTTAGGATTTCCCTGGCGTCGAGGACCCTTTTTCTCCATTTTTTCCCATCTCTCTCGCGAACCTCAGCGGCCCATATAGTGTAACCGTCCTGGGTAGGATATCCTTCGCCCAAGCGAAACTTCGGTTTGTGAGTTACCTCAAAGGATCTTCCACAGTGTGGGCACGTTTCCTTTTCAGAGCTCCTAGGAGATTCAAAAATAGTGCCACAGTAGGGGCATCTTAAAATCCTAATGGGCTTTCCGTTTCTGCTGTACTTGTCGATCCACGACGGAATCTTTCCCTTAGTTATAAAGATATAGGAGACAATCTTTCCTTTCACATTCCATGACCAGCCAGTTTCAATTAGCTTTTCTTCGGTTTTTCTGAGAATAGTTTTTCCTTTTGACTCAATTTCCTTGGCATCTACTTTGCCTTTAAGCAGATTCGATGTTGATTTGGCTATTCTAACCGCAACTGGATTGATGTCTATCCCTATGGAATGATAGCCCATTATGGCCGCTTCAATTATACCAGTTCCCCCACCCATGAACGGCTCATAGAAGACTTTTCCTCTAGCAAGGATTTCAATGGCCTTTGGGTTATCAAGACTTTCACGAACAAGCTCTTTTGAGTCTGTTAGGTATGAGGCCAGTATCGCCCTGTAGAGAATGGCAAAGCGCCTCGACCACCAGCGGTGAAGACTGTGATGGGGTAACCTCTGACCCTTTTCGATAAGAGCCTTTTCGACAATCTCTGCCGTGAACTCTGGTGTCATTTTATCCAGCAACATTGTAACCCCCACACCTGAATGTGGATGACGCCTAAAAAGTTAGCGCTCGATGAACCGTTACCTTTATAAAACAACATATCGTCCGACATGTCGGTGAAGAACCATGGACGCGATGAAAAACGGTGAAACCTACGACCTCAGCTACGCGAAGAAGGCGATGCTGGTAGTCGTCATCCTTCCACTCCTCGTCATGTACACAGAGGCGATGCTGACGCCCGCTTTGCCCACAATACAGAAGGAGTTCGCGATAAACCCCAACGACGTCAGCTGGGTTCTGACCATCTACCTGCTCGTTGGAACGGTCAGCGTGGCCCTCTTTGGAAAGCTCGGCGACATGTACGGCAAGAAGAAGATGTTCCTCGTTGCACTGGGCTTCTACACACTCGGCGTCATCCTGAACGGCTTTGCGCCAAGCTTTGAGGCGCTCCTCGTCACGAGGGCAATCCAGGGCTTTGGAATGGCCATATTCCCGCTCGCCTTCGCCCTCGTCCGTGAGGAGTTCCCGCCGAGCATGGTGCCTCAGGTTCAGGGAATGATAAGTGCCATGTTTGGAGTCGGTATGGTCATAGCCCTGCCCCTCGGCGCCTGGGTCACCGAGAACTGGGGCTGGAGGTGGACATACCACACGGCGGCCCCGTTCGCAGTCCTAATGTTCATCCTCGCCTGGAAGGTTCTCCGCGAGAGCCGCTACATCAACCCCGGAAAGCTCGACTGGCAGGGCGCTCTGCTCCTCGTCTGGGCCGTCGTGCCGATGCTGGTCGGTGTAACCCGGGCCCCGAACGTCGGCTGGACGGCGACTCAAACGCTCCTCCTCTTCGCGGTCTCGATAGTTGGCTTCATACTCCTCGGTATCTGGGAGAAGAGGGTGGAGAACCCGCTCCTTCCCCTCGACATCATAACCTCGCGCAACCCTGCCATAGTGAACGTTGGAATAATGTTCGCGGCCTTCGGTATCTCCATGATGAGCCAGGCGAACACCTACATCTTCCAGATGCCGGAACCCTACGGCTTCGGCAAGACGATACTCCAGAGCGGCCTCCTCATGACCCCTCAGGCCCTCGTGATGCTTATACTGGCCCCGCTCGCCGGAAAACTGATGCCAAAGGTCGGCGCAAAGCCAATAGCCCTCACGGGCGCTCTGGTGGCCAGCGCTGGCCTTGCGTTCATGTCAAAATACGCTACCGGCCTCTCACTGTGGCAGTACGTCGCTATGATTGCAGTAGTCGGAGCGGGGATAACCCTCATGAACATCTCGCTGATAAACATCTTAGTCTTCAGCGTCCCGCCGAGGATCATGGGCGTCGCAACAGGTGCAAACAGCCTCTTCAGGAACTTCGGTTCGACCTGGGGGCCGGCAATAGCGGGAACAATAATGAGCACCTACTACGTCCTCTTCCACCCGCCGGGGGCTCCGGAGTTCGTGCAGATTAAAATCCCAACGGAGGAGGCCTACTCGGTGCTCTTCGGCGGGGCGGCAGCGGTTTACCTGTTCCTGGCGCTCCTTGTCCTTGCAACGAGAGAAGTCATGAAGGGCGGAAGGATACATGAGGTCGAAAATGAAGGGGAAACAGAAATAAATGTCGCCTAAAGAATCTTTTCATATTTTCCCCTTTTTGGTTGATGAGAATTTTTATAAGTTTTAACACCTCTATGTTACTTGGTGGTACCTAGTATGTCTTATGCATTTCCTATTAAATACTATCCAGATACTGCTGGTGTTGTTATGAGCTCCCGCCATAATATTGCAGGGATTGTTTTTGAAAGATATATTGAGGGTATGGTTTACAACTTCTTAAACAAGAAGAATCTTCACTTGGTAAGTATGTATACTAGAACTACTTTTCCAAAACTGTTCGAGAATGCCGGTCTTTCTACTGAGAACTTGTATATCATTAATGTGGAGGGGTCTATTTTCCTCTACGAAAACTCAATAACAAAGTGGTTTTACGATAAACGCTTGAAGTGGCTAAGTGAATTCCATAAAGCGTGGTGGTGGGAACGAGAAGCGGCAGATAAAGTTTTGTCAGGGGATTTCTCAAAGATTGTAATTCAACCGTTTTCTAAGGATCGACATCGACCCGATTTTCTCTTTGTTGCAAAGAAGAAAACAGACATTCACATTTTTATTGGAGATGCAAAATACAGAAGTGGCAAGTATGGCTAAAGGTTGGGATATAGAGCATATTTATGTATTCGGTAATCAACCACGTGTTGGTCATCTCTCGTATTCAACAGAATACCTTGAAGATGATTATGGAAACAGCTCAGAGGAGCTTGTTAAATATCAACTGTGGGAGGGGAAAGTTAGTAGGATCCCAGATAAGTTTTTTGGAAGTGCCCTTGAGCTGGAACTTTATCCCAAAGGTCGGACTGATGGCTCTCCAATGTTCACAATCAGATACATTCCTGTGGCCCAATTAGTTACAAAGGGTCTGGTGGATCCTCAAATTAATGTGGTTGTATGTCCTCGGTATGCTGGAACGAAAAAAGGAGAAACAGATATCACACCACCTTATTTTGTATTATCTAATATTTTTCGAATGAGGGACTCTCCATATGCCAAATTTTATTTTAATGACGGGACTTCATTGAAAGGTTATGTGATATACAAAGGAACAGTTGGAAGTGGTACTCCTCTTACTGAAAAAGATGCATATAAAATACATTCGGAGTTCAAGTACGCACAAGTTGGAACTAACGTTTTGATTGGAGCACCTAGCGCCTCCCGAGGAAAAATACAGAGATGCAAAAGATTTTAAAAAATTCGTGTTTTACTCCTTGTAAAATGCCCTCAGATACAGCTCCTTTATCTCCTCTGGCTTCGGCTCGACGGGGTTGAAGGCTGTAAGCCCGTCGCGGTAGGCCTTCTCCGCCATCTCGTCGAGCCTCGCCATAAAAGTTTCTTCATCAACGAGCTCGCCCAGTGTGGGCACTCCGAGCATCTCGTTGAGCTCCTTAACGACCTCGATGAGGTCTTTTGCAGTCTGGAAGCCGAGCTCCCTCGCTATCTCCGCGTAGCGCCTCCTTGCGTAGTCGCTCCTCTTGGCGTTGAATTCCATCACGTAGGGCAGGAATATTGCGTTGAGCAGGCCGTGCGGACCGAGCCAAGCGGCCTTGTGGCTCATCGCGTGGCAGAGTCCGAGGCGCGCGTTCAGGAAGGCGATGCCGGCCATAGTCGCCGCGTAGTGGACTTTCTCGCGGGCCTCTTCGTCGCCCTTGACCGAGAGCGGAAGCCACTTGTAAACTGTCTTTATCGCCCTAATCGCCATTGCGTCGCTGAAGTCGTTTGCCACCTTGGTGGTGTATGCCTCTATCCCGTGGACAATGACGTCTAGACCGGAGTTTCTGGCGACTTCCCTCGGCATCGTCATCGGCAGGCGGGGGTCGAGGATCGCCACGTCGGGCGCTATCTCTGGTGTGACTATGTTATACTTGACATCGCCCTTCTTCAGAACGCTGGCAGCGGAGACCTCGCTTCCAGCCCCGCTCGTTGAGGGTATCGCTATGAGTCTCGTCTTCAGCTTTGGAACAGGCTTTGGCTTTGAGAAGCGGTCAATGAAGGCTATCTCCTCGAATTCCAGCTCGGGGGCGTCGTAGAAGACCTTCAGAGCCTTGGTCGCATCTATTACGCTTCCTCCACCGAGGGCAACGAGAAGGTCAGGTTCGAACTCCCTCACCTTCGGCAGGAACTCCTCTATTGTTTCCACGCTCGGCTCCGCCGGAAGGCCGGTTATCGAGAAGACCTCCGCACCGGCTTCCGTCACGTAGTCCTCGGCCTCGCTGAGAAAACCATGCCTCTTCATCGAGTTGCTCGACAGAACGAGAACCCTCTCGTGCCCCTCAGCTTCCTTTTTGAGCTTCTCAAGGGAGCCCCTGCCCTCGATGATTCTCGTCTTGAGCCAGAACATTGTACTCACCGATAAAAATTGGGTACATTGACTTTTAACGGTCTCGATGATGTTAACTTCTCGTTTTCAACCTCCCGTTCAAAAAAGGCCTTTAAGCTGCCCTTCTTTACTATCTCCGATGCTCGTCAGGGGAAAAGTGGTGGGGAAGGAAGGGACGGCCCGTTTTGAAGCCCGGAAGGGTGAAGAGGGAATATCGCTCAGGGTGGAGTTTCCAGACGGAGAGCCAATCGACTACTCTATCGACTGTCCCTGTCTGGAGCCCCTTGAACTCCTCGGCCTCCTTCTGCCTGCCATAGAAGAGAGGCTCGGGGAGATAGATGCAGTCATCGTGGAAGAAGCCGTTGAGGACAGGAAATCCGTTTTAGACAAGATTAAGAAGCTTCTGGGAAAAGAGAAACGAAAACCAATTGATAGGGGCGCCCATCAGTCATTCTAACTCTTTGAACAGCCTCTTCAGGTTCCTCTCAAAGGGCGGGTAGACGATGCCCCTGTCCGTTATTATGCCGGTCAGGTACTTGTGCGGCGTCACGTCGAAGGCCGGGTTGTAAACGTCCACGTCCGGTGCTATCTTACAGCCGCCGCAGGTGAGAACTTCCTCCGGCTTTCTTTCCTCAATCGGTATCTCCTTCCCGCTCTTCAGGCTCATGTCAATCGTCGAGAGCGGGGCAACGGTGAAGAACGGTACCCCGTGCTCCTTCGCGAGGACGGCGAGGGTGTAGGTGCCTATCTTGTTGGCGAAGTCGCCGTTGGCCACTATCCTGTCGGCGCCAACTATTATCGCGTCAACCCTCCCCTGCTGCATCACGAAGCCGGCCATGTTGTCGGTTATCAGCTTGAGCGGGATTCCATCGTAGTGGTACTCCCACGCGCTAAGCCTGGCCCCCTGAAGGACGGGCCTCGTCTCGTCCACCCAGAGGAGCTTGAGTGTCCCATCGCGGTGCATCACCCTGAGAACAGCCCCAACGGTTCCGAGCTGGACTGTAGCCAGGCTTCCGGCGTTGCAGTGGGTTAGGACGTTCCCTTCCGGCAGAGCCTCGGCACCGTAGTGGCCCATCCTAAGGTTCGCCTCAACGTCCTCGTCCGCTATCTTCTGGGCCTCGGCCACAATCATGCGCTTTATCTCGTCGAGCGGGCTCTCAAGGTTCTCCTCGACGAGCTTCTTAATCCTGTTGAGGGCCCAGAAGAGGTTCACAGCGGTTGGCCTCGTGTTCTTCAGGGTCTCGTATGCCCTGTAAAAGCCGTCCATGAACTCGTCCTTGGTCTTGGCCTTCGTCGTGTCCGCATAGAGGGCCAGCCCGAAAGCGGCTGAAGCCCCAATCGCCGGCGCACCGCGAACCTTCATCGTGACTATCGCTTCGGCTACCTCCTCAACAGTTCTCAGCTCAATCGTCCTGAATTCCCTCGGGAGTAGGGTCTGGTCGATCATGATGACCTTTCCAGTCTCGTAAGTCACGCTCCTCGGGAGCTTCGTGAGTTCCTCCGGTCTGTACCTTATCTCCACGGCGATCACCCCAAAGGGTTTAAGGGAGGAACTTAAAGCTCCTTCGGTGATGGAAAATGGTCAGGGTTTTTGTAACGGGCCCGGCTGGAGTCGGGAAGACGACCCTCGTGGAGAGGGTGGCAAGGGAAGTCGAGAGATGGGGCTACATCGTTGGAGGCATGATGACGAAAGAGGTGAGGAGAGGCGGAAGGCGTGTGGGCTTTAAAATCCTCGCCCTCGACACTGGAGAAGAAGGCACCCTCGCGAGCCTCCGCGGGACTTCTCACCTTCCGGGTGTTCCCTTCGGAAAGTACGTCGTCCATGTTGACGAGCTTGAGAGGGTAGGTGTTTCTGCTATAAGGCGCGCCCTCGTTGAGGCAGACCTCATTGTCATAGATGAAATCGGGCCCATGGAGTACAAGAGCGATGAGTTCCTCCGGGCGGTGGGCGAGGCCCTGAAGTCGGACAGACATCTCCTCGCCACAGTGCACAGGAGAATGGCGGACAGGTTCAGGCCGCTCGGAAAGTTCCACGTCCTTAGCGTGGAGAATAGAAATAGAGAGTTCGGAATAATCCTGGACGAGATAATGAGGGGGCTGAGGGGTTAAAGGTTGAGCTCGTCCTTGCAGGCCTCACAGACCCACTTTTCCTGGCCTTCGATGTAAACCTTGTAGAGGGGGCCGTACTGACCGCAGATCTCACAGATGCCGTAGACATCAGTCTCCTCGACGGCTTCCTGCTCCTCCTCGTTGTTCATGCTGTTGAGGGCGGCGAGCAGGTCTGCGGCAGTTACAAAACCGAGGGGCTTCCCGAGCCTGGTGACGAGGAGCCTCCTGATGCCCTTCTCCATCATCTTGTCGATTGCGTCGCTTATGTCGTAGTCGTCTTCGATGGTTATCGGATTCTTTGTCATGACCTCTCGGACCTTGACGGTCTTGGGATCCCGCCCTCTGGCAACGACCTTGTCAAGGATGTCGCGGTCAGTGATGACACCGACTATCTCGTCGTTTTCAACGACGACTGCGCTTCCAACCTTGTGCCTTGAGAGTATTCTGGCGACCCTCTCGATGGTGTCGTCGGGTTTTACAATCACTGCTTTTCTCTTGACAACCTGCCCTACGGTCATCATTGGCACTCACCTCTTGGTTGGGGGTTGATTTGAGTTTCTTAAAAACGTTTCCTAAGGAGCCACCCCGCGGACACGACGATTGCAAAGACTATCACAGCCAGGAGAACAGGGAGATAGCCTGACGACGCTGTCTGTCTAGTGGTTTCTGAAGAGAGTATTTTTATGGGCTCCGATTGCGCTGAAAAACCCCTCTGGGACCCAAGATATCTTTCCGAGAGCCAGTAAACGATGACCGAAAGCCCCGTCGCTACTGAGAGGGTTATCACCTTCAGCCTGTCCAGAGTTGAGAGCCTCTCTCCCGCGGGCCTGGGTAGCAGAAGAATCGGCCTGCTTGAAGCCCTGTAGAGCTTTACCTCCTGCAGTCTTTTCCCGTACTTCTTACCGGAGACCTCAACCAGCCCCACGCGGAGTAGCTTATCAAGATGATATGAAACTGTGGATATTGGCATGTTGAGCTCCTTCGCAATCTCGCTCATCGAGAGCTCGCGCTCGCGGAGAAGCCTCAGAATGGCCATCGCTCTTTCATTGGCGAGAACCTGCGCGAGTTCTCGAACCCGCTCATCGGTAACGTCTATGGTCTCGTACTCCAACGGGTCCACCAGAAGGGGTACGAGACGGTGCTATTAAGCTTTACTTCCCTAGAAGAAACCCGAAGGAAAAGGAAAGGAGTCAAATTCACGGCTTCTCGAGAATGATCTCGATGGTCGAGGTGTTGGCGGTCCTGCCGTCGGCAGTCGGGAGCTCCTCGGTGCCGATCTTGATCTCCTTGACCCTGACCTCTGGGAGGAACCTGTTCCTGACGATCTCGGCGACGTCAACGGCCCTGCTGATGGCCCTACCGCGAGCCTTGATGCTGACCTCCTTAGCGCCCTCGTTGAACTGGGTTATCACGGCGAGGACGTAGTTCATAACCGGCTTCTTTCCGATGTAGACGACGTGCTCCTCAGCCATTTCTGGCACCTCCGGAAGTTTTGTCATCAGCCTATCGCGGGCATAGGGTTAAATACTTTTCGGTTTATGTAGCTCTGAAACATGGAGCTTTCTGCATTTTTGAGTGGGGTTTAGTGGAATGATGCCGATTAAAACCACGTCTATTTAGCTTTGTTAAGTAGATTAAGTGGTAAAACTTGTAAAGCTATGATATCATGCCGATTCGGTGATTTACTTGAAAAGAATCATTGGACTGTTAATATCGGTTTTAATATTTGGATTGATAGTAAATCCAGCACTTGCCTTGGGGGAAGCAACGCAAGGGACAAACGCTGGGGTTAAAACATATGAAATCGAAATTTACGGAGTTCCAACAAGGGTAACCATAGCCGAGAACTCCCTACTGAAAACTCCTGAAGAGGTTAAAGCCTTCATTGAAAGCCACGTCAGCAGAGAGGACTTTTTGAACGGTGTTGTTGTGAATGTTTCCGAAGTCTCCTCCGGGAATTCCCCACAAAGCGAAATGACAAAGGAATTCACTGTAAGTTCTCTAAAGGAACCCCTCAGTGTTGGACGCTCCTTTCCAGTGTTCTCGAGGTTTTCTCCATAGGTCCTTTTATCCTCAGCGGCCCTTATGCGTTGCTTGCAATGGCGATAATAGCAGCTGCAATTACCGTCGCGTATGCAGTATACGGTGACGAAATCAGCGATGAAGTTCGTGAAAAGCTCGACAGTGCTTACCAGTACTTCTACAATTACATTGAGGAGAGGAAGAAGGATGAAAAAACGATTCACATATATGAAAGAGAGTTTCACGGTGGTCTTCCGAAAAGAATTTACGTGAAAGACTTCGTTCATAAAAAGGACTTTAAGGTCACTGTCGGGGAGCTAACTGGCGCAATTCTCATTGTGCCTTCCGGTAGGCTTGCCCTCAATGCAACCGTGAAAAATTTGAAGGAAGGCAACTGGGAATTAGCGGCTTTAAAGGGAATAAGGTTCATCATCGGCGCAACAGGAGAAGCCGTAGCATATCTCGCAATGAGTAAGGTCTATGGAGCTACAAATATTACTACTCCAGAAAAGCCTAATGAAAAAGGTCCAGATTTTCCCTATGTCGAGATTCCCAACATTCCATTAACCAAATGGGAAGCAAAAGGAACCACCGTCTTCAGGGTCACCACATTAATTCGGGATGGATACAACCGCAATCTGGAAGGCCAGCCGGGCATAGTCTCCGTTTACAGAATGAAAGGCTCAAATCTTTACGTGGCATTTATCTACGGGTAGTTTCCAAGGAGGTGTAGATAATGAATATCCTCTCTATCGCAGGGAACTACGTCTTGGCTAAAAATATGTGGGATGGCATAAAGAATGGGAGGAGTGTAATAAGTGGAAAACCACTCTCCCAGGAAGAAAGTGCAAAACAACTAAAAGAGCGACTACCGCAGATACTCTCTGGGTTTTCATGGGGGGTTATCGGGTTTTTTGGAAATGATGAGATAACTCTTAGAAAAGAACTTGGGCCTGCTATTATACTGTTGGGAACTCACAACAGAGATTCGATCCTCACTGAAGCATGCTCGTATCTCAAGGAAGTAATGGAGTACTCAAAAAAGGTGAACATTGACTTAAATCGTATTTTAGAGAATGATCCAGCTATTCAAACCAACTTTAGAATCGCGAGCCTTCTGTGCAAACTCCACTCCAAAGCAATCCAAAAGGATGAGATTTCTTTACTGTGCAGTTTGGTTATTCCGAGAGCTACACAAGGTATTTTTCGCCAAGTTCTCCTCACTCTCAAGAAGTATCTTGAATCTCAGGGTTATGATGTTCCGGAAGAACTCATGGAGGCCTTGAACAAGCTTCCCAAACCTAAAGAGACCGATTACTGGGAGGAGTATCAGAAAACGCTGAAGGAATTCGGGGAGAAAGGCAAAAAGTTCCACGAGAGGGCAAAGGAAGAATGGGAAAAAATCGAGAGGGGAGAGGCTGAAGATTTAATAGGCTCCCTTCAAGAGGTAATCTGGAACCTGAGCGAGGGGGTAGTTTACAACTTCGCCATGCGAAAGTTTAAGCTCGTAAAGGAAGCTTACGAGATTTTTCTAAAGGCACACGAATTTGCGAAAGAGAACGACCTGTTCAAGACGAGGCTCAGCGAGGATGTATGGCTTGGAAAGCTCAAACGCGTGAACCTCAAGTGGGGCAACGACATAAAATGGCCCGAGGATTACAGGGTTATCTCTAACAGAATAATTAGACTGACGAGAATTGCCGAGTTCATGATGTGGAAGCGCAGGATTCCCGAATTCCTCTATGCGAACCCGTACATTAACCTCGGTGCGGATTACGAGCACAACGATCCGCCGCTGTGGGCGTTAACAAGGGGGCTTATGATGATCCTACAGCACAACCGCTCCAAGGGGGTTCTCCCAAGTGTAGAGCTTCAGGAGGAAGTTCTAAACTACGCCTTGAGGCTTAACCTCCTTTGGCCAGAAAAAACAGAAGCCTTGGAGTGTAAAGACGGGATCTGCATAGTCTTTAGAGGCGAACTCAATGAAAAAGCAATTAAAGAGTTAAAAAGAAACGCTTGGGACGATGACATCGTATTCTACCACGGAAAGGGCATCTTGATAAGCTACTCAAGAAAAAGAAAACTGGGATACGCATGCGGAAAAAACCTAACTGAGGAGCTGATTCGAAAGCTGGTAAAGTGAGCGTTATGCTTTCCATTTCATTCTTGGCACAAGAATGTTAAATCAAACCCTTTTTAAACTCAAATACTTACACCTGTGTGGTGATACAATGGCGGTTCACCCCATTGACTATCGCTACGGAAGTAAGGAAATGAGAAGCATCTGGGACGAGAAGAACAAGCTCCAGAAGCTTCTCGATGTCGAAGCCGCCCTGGCGAGGGCGCATGCGAAGCTCGGCAACATCCCTGAAGAGAGCGCCCGCGTGATTTCCGAGAGGGCCAGCACGGAGTGGGTGAAGCCGGAGCGCGTCAAGGAGATAGAGGCCGAGATACACCACGATATAATGGCCGTCGTTAAGGCCCTAAGCGAGGTCTGTGGCGAGCACGGGAAGTACGTTCACCTCGGCGCGACCTCCAACGACATAATCGACACCGCGAACGCACTCCTCATAAAGGAGAGCCTTGAGCTGATAGAGCGCTATCTCAAAGAGCTCCGCGACATTTTAATGAAGCTCGCCGAGGAGCACAAGTACACCGTCTGCATAGGAAGAACCCACGGACAGCACGCGGTTCCGACAACCTACGGCATGAAGTTCGCCATCTGGCTCGACGAGGTTCAGAGGCACCTTGACCGACTTGCTGAGATTAAGGAGCGCGTCCTCGTGGGCAAGATGCGCGGTGCAGTGGGAACTGCTGCGTCCTTCGGGGAGAAGGCCCTCGAGATTGAAAGGCTCGTCATGGAAGACCTCGGCCTCAAGCCCGCGCTGATAACCAACCAGCTCGTCCCGAGGGACCTCTACGCGGAGCTCATGATGTTTCTGGCATTGGTTGCCTCGACCCTTGACAAGATTGGCCTTGAGATAAGGAACCTCCAGAGAACGGAAATCCTTGAGGTAAGCGAGCCCTTCGGCAAGAGGCAGGTGGGCTCATCAACGATGCCCCACAAGCGGAACCCTATAAGGACTGAGAAGGTCTGCGGGCTGGCAAGGGTCATCTATTCGAATGTCATCCCTGCCCTGCTGAACAACCCCCTGTGGCACGAAAGAGACCTCACGAACTCCTCCGTCGAGCGCGTTATTCTGCCGGAGACGTTTGTCCTTCTCGATGAGATGCTCCGCGTCACAATCAGCGTCCTTAAGGGGTTGGAGTTCTTCCCAGAGAACATCAAGCGCAACCTATACCTGACCAAGAACCTCATAATGGCGGAGCCCCTAATGCTGAAACTTACCGAGAAGGGAATGGGCAGGCAGGAGGCGCACGAGCTCGTTAGGCAACTTGCGATGAGGGCGTTCAAAGAGGGAAGGGACTTTCTCGATGTCGTGAAGGAGAGTGAGGAAATCATGAAGTACCTTAGTGATGAGGACTTAGCTTCTCTAAGGCCTGAGAACTACATTGGCGTTGCCCCCCAGATAGTTGACAACGTAATAGCCTCGGTAAGGAGCAAAATTGAGAAAGAAGGCCAGTGAAGTCCCGGTTCGCTGTTTTCTTCTCTTTATACTTCTCTTCTTGGTAGTTTTTGTCGAAGTTATCTCTCGGATTTTTGGGCAAATTTTTACGTTTAGCTTGTATAGCTTTTATTTACACTAATAAGATTAATTTTTGGAAAATAAGAATTTTCTTTAATAGTATGATTTTGAGTAGTTGTTAAAATGAATTTTGTATAGCTTTATAAATTAACACATTTATTGATAGTTGTAATATTATGTTTAAGTATAGTAGAAATTTTGGATTTTAAACCATTGTAAGAAGTAATTTTTGCAACCACATAGTGCCTTGGGTCACGCGGAGTTTGACTCCCTGCGAGATGGCCTTGGTTTTGAGACCTAATTGATACAATCCTTCCCAACCTACTACTTTTAATTGTAACTAGATTCTGGAGTAAAGAAGCGGGACTTCACGAGTAAAAACTGGCCAACTTGAAGAAGCCTATCGAGCCGCAGGGTCATCTATCATATTATCCCTACCTCTGCAACCTTTGATATTGACATCAGAAATAGTTGTAATAGTCGTAGGTATCTGGGCGCCTTCTGTGTTATACTTTATGGGGTGTACTTATCTCATCACTGGATTATGGAGTTTTCTTAAATGTTTGTCCTCAATGGGCGGCACCTGTGAATCCATCTTCTTCCAAGATAATGCTTATCTTTGTCCGCTGTTTTTAGATATAAGGTACATTATATCTAAAATTTGGGCACAGACCTGTGCATTACAATCGCTTCAGTATATGTGAAAGCTAGGCAAAAGTTAACTCCGTTGTGGAGACCTGGTTTTAATGTGACTGCTCATCTTTTAGCTTACACCCGCAGGAAGTCGTTGGACAACCCCTTAGTTTGGAATCCACTTTGGGGTCTTGTTGTTTAATTCCCAGTTCTTGTTCTGTGACCAGTCGACAGTACCCTGCTGTTAGTCTCGTAATGAGTATTGTAACTAGACTTCTTGGAGCATCAAAACGATATCTCACTGACTCTACTCATACTCCTGTGCTTTCTTATGGTTCAGAGGCCTTGTGGGTAGTGCCATATGCTCATACTGAAGCTTTTCAACAGGTTGCGCGGATATAATTCAATCTAAACAGGGGCAACCTCAACAGTCCGGGTCCCAACACTGTGCTCATTGCTACTTTTTGACTCTGATCCACCGAAATGTGAATCTGTTACTTCGCAATGTAGCATCGATCAGAAATGCATACTCTCCAGAAAAGTTGGTGTTTTTTATTGTAAGTTTATGTGTTATTATGTGTTTCAATGGTATATTTTTTGGAGTTTTAACTATTGTTAATTGTTTTTTGATTAATTTTCAATAATTGTATTTTAAAAACTATAATTACATATTAGTTATGTAACAACTTCAACAAGTTCTTATAAAAACTTTTTTGTTCTTTTTGGTTCTCAATACTTTTTCTAGTAAAATATCTCCGAAAAAATTGAGAGATAAATCTTGCACAAAATTAGGTGTGCCTAAAACTAAGAAAACCGTTAAATACCTCCTACTGGCCAATAACTCGATTAGAAAAGATGTTTTTACGAATGCTGGCCTTACAGGCCTTCTTCGTCGATGCCCTTTAGGGCCTCGTTTCCTTGGGGCAGGATTATCAATTCCCTGCCCTCCACGAGCATCTGGGCGACCTTTTTTCTGGCCGAGCTCAATGCCCTCCACACGGTTCCCCTTGAGACTCCCATCCTCTTTCCCGCTTCCTCCTGAGTGAGTCCCTCATAATCAACCAGCCTAAGAGCCTCAAACTCCTCGTAGGTCATGAAAATCGGCGGTTTTGGTTGTCCTACAGGGGGTAGGGCCGGATAGAAGTGCCTAACCTGCGGAATGAAGCCTATCATTCTCATCTTCCGCCTTCTGCCCCGTCCTCGTCCCCATCCTGGCCCTCCTCTTGGCATTTCTAGCACCTTCAACGGGTTTGTCCAGTTAGAGTTATAACCTTAACGGAGAACTTTCAGGTCGGTGAAAGCATGTTCAGGGTCGTGGAGAGAAAGATAGGCTGGCACAAGGACTTCGACAGTTCGCACTTCCTCGCCCTTCCCTACGACAGCAAGTGCCTCCGCATACATGGCCACACCTACAACGTTGACGTGGAGATATGGGGCGACATCAACGAGAACGGTATGATATTCGACTTCAACCACCTCAGCAAGCTCATAAAACTCCTTGACCACAGGATTCTCGTAAGCGAGGACTGGGTTGTAGAGAAAAGAGGGGGAAGAGTGGTCGTCGAAAAGAACGGCAAACGGCTTGAGCTCCCTGGGGAGGAAGTTGTAGTCCTAAACAAGCCCAACGTCACGGCTGAGTACATAGCCGAGTGGTTTGCTGAAAGGATAGCAGAAAAGGCAGGGGACAACGTGAAAAAAATCCTCGTCAAAGTGTGGGAAGACCCAAGGAGCTATGCCCAGGTGGTTCTTGAGCGTTAGTCTTCTTCTATCTTCTTTCTGAACTCCCGAACCCGAGTGAGTAGCTCGTCGTAGTATTCATTGTTGAACTTTTCAGAGGCTTCCTCAACGAGGCTTTCTACAAGCTTCGTATAGGAGAGGGCTGTTTCCTTGTCCTCGTGCTCTACTATAATGGGCAACATAGTCACGAGGTAGCCGACAAATGAGCCAAGGATTCTGTGCCAGTCTTCCGTTAGACCATTCTCGGTGAGCCAGCCCTTGAGCGTCAGGAAGACCTTTACGGTCGGCTTTACGACGGCATACTCACCAAAGCGGCGGTAGCGTATGAGGAGGTACTGGAGGAGCGAGAGGAGCACATGTCCAACGGCTTCTTTACCAACCGTTTCCTCTGCTAGCCGCTGAAACGCTGGAAGGCCTTTCTCTCCACTCTCAAGGAAGGCTTTGAGAAGATTCGGGTATGGAGGAGCATACTGGCGGAAGTCCACCTCTTCAAGCTCTTCCAGTTCGGGTAAAATCGCCATTATTGCTTCTTTGATTCTCATCTGACCACCCAAAGCGTTAAATCATGGCGGTTTTATTAGCTTTGAGGTGGGAATTATGGAGTTCAAACCTGGAAGGGTCTTCCTTCTTAGGGTTCCTGAGGGAGAAGACCTGCTCGGTTTTGTGAAGGGGTTCGCCGAAAAGAACGGTATAACGACCGCGATGGTCAGCGGATTGGCTCGCTCAGAAACCCTGTTGTTGGCTACTACTCGGAGGAAACCCGGAACTACAAGAAGATTGAGCTCGCTGGGACATTCGAGCTGCTCACGCTCCTCGGCAACATCAGCGTAAAGGACGAGAAGCCCTTTGCACACCTTCACGTCACACTTGGCAATGCCAGCGGAGACGTTTTTGGAGGGCATCTGATAAAGGGAGAAGTCTTCGTGGCCGAGCTCTATATCCGGGAACTTCTGGGTGAACCGCTTGTAAGAAAAGAGAGGGGGAACAACCTCAGCCTCTGGGACGAGGAGCCCCTCTGAACTTTTTCCACATCACAACATAGTGCCAGATTATCACTCCAAACGCCCCGATGAACTCTGCGGGCGCGACACCTGGATAGCGGTTCTTTGCCCAGAGTGCGAGGGCCCAGCCCACTGCAAACAGAACCACACTGAAGAGTCCGAGATCCTTCTCCTCCGCGAGGCCGAGCCCAATACCTGCCACCAGGAAACCGAGGCTCGCAAAGATGAAGAAGCCCCAGCTGACGTAGTAGTGGGGGCTTGTCCCCTCAGGGAATATGCCTATCAGTGACAGAAACACTAGACCGAGAATGAAAATCCCGATTCCGGCTTTTTGCACTGTGCTTGTGGCTTCTTTTAAGAGGCCCGTCGCATAGTAGATTGCCAGGGCCGCGGAGACAACGAGCGAAACGTTGAGAACCCAGTTGTGGTGCAGACCGACTTTTCCTAGGTCACTTATGGCGTTCCCTGTGAGCCTCCACCACGAGCGGTGGATGAGAATGGCGACCCCGATTCCGGTAAGGGCGACTATTGGGGCGAGAACCCCGGCAAGAATTTGGCCCCTTCTCATAGTTACCACCGTCAAAAATAATGTTGAGGAATTGAAAAGGATTTCTCAGAATGCCGAGTTTAGTCTTCCGCAATCAACAGGAATCACAGTATTGTTGGTGTATTGGTAAAAAGATTAAGCGATCTTCAGAGCAGGAAGAGGTCAGCGGGTTTCAACAGGTGAAGAATAAAAGGGAGGTTCACCAGGAACCCCTGCCGTATCCGCCGCCCATTCCGCGACCCATACCGCGACCTCTTCCCATTCCTCCGCCTCTTCCCATACCCCTGCCCATACCGCGTCCCATTCCCATGCCGCCACCGGGGCCCATTCCCGCTCCTCCCTGGATTCCGGGCTGGAGCTCACCGCGGAGGAGGGCCTCAACGGCTTCCCTAACGGTCATGGTTGGTGGGGCGGAGTACATCCTTACCCCTGCCGCCTGGAGGACGCCGTAGGAGTTCGGCCCGAACTGGCCGGCTATTACGGCATCGGCTCCTTGATCTATGACGAACTGGGCCGCTGTGACTCCAGCTCCCCTCGGCTGGCTGTAGCCAGGGTTCTGGACGACCTGAACGTTTACTATCTCGCTGTTCTCGACGTCAACTATGGTAAAAGTGGGCGTTCTACCAAACGCCGGGTTCACCCTGTCGTCGAGTCCTCCGGTTACAGTTGAGACTATAATCCTCATTCACGTCACCTCCAGATGAATTAGGAAAACCGAACTTAAAAAAGTTTGCATAAGCTCAAAACAGCCGTCCCCATCCCCAGAAGCGGCGCCCCAGGAAAGACCTGAGGAGCAGGAGTATTGCCAGCCCCAGGGCGTATGGAAGCGCCACGAGGAAGAGCTTGAACAGGAAGTACAGGATTCCAAGCAGGAGTAACAGGTCAATTATACCGTAAGCACTGCCAAAGGGGCTGAATGGGTAGAATCCGTATCTCCCCCTGCCGTAGCCCCTTCCCATTCCTCTTCCCATACCTCTTGGCATTTTCCTTTCCTCCGTGCGGTCTCAAAGCTTGCGCTCATAAGAGAAAAAGAAAAGGCTTCACCACCAGCCGTAGAGCCAGCGGAGAGCCCTTCTGCTGGGCTGGCCTGTCCAGGGGCAGTAACCGAGCCTTGCACCCCAGCCTCTGCCACCTCTGCCCCATCCACGGCCCCATCCGCGGCCTCTTCCCCAGCCGCGGCCCCAGCCTCTACCCCAACCGGGGCCGAAGCCGTAGGCTGGGTAAGCTGGGTACGCGGGTGTTGCTGGGTATGGCCCGTAGGCGGGGGCCGGTGCCGTCGGTGTTGCCGGGACAGGTGCCGCTGGAGCCGTGAACTGGCCGGCGCTTCCGCTGACCACTGCCTTTATGGCCTCCTCTACCGGGGTTCCCGGGGCGACCTGGTAGAGCTTTATTCCGGCCGCCTGGATTGCGCCGAGGGCGTTCGGGCCGACCTGCGGTGCGATTATCGCCTCGACGCCCTCGTTGATGAGGGTCTGGACGGCCATTGGACCGGCCCCTCCGCCGGCCATGGCGGCACCATTCTGGATGACCTTTTCACTGATGATGTTTCCGTTCTCGTCAACGTCCGCTATGTAGAACGCCGTAGCGCGGGCAAAGACAGGAGCAACTGTGTCGTTCCTCCCTCCACCGTTGGTTGGTATCGCGATCCTCATATCCACCACCTCACTTCTTCTCTATTATTTTGTGCATATGCACAGCATTTAAAGTTTTCGGTTGCCCTAACATTTGGAGGCCGATGTCTCACCGTGTTTCTCTGCTCTTCAACCGCCTCATGTAAAACTTCTTCCCTTCATATTCCAGCTCTATGAGCTTGTTTTCCCGAATCAGCTTTTCGATGATGCTCCAGTCGGCGTTCGCCTTCCGCAGGAACTCTCTCACGGCGTCTTCCCTCATGGGATGGACGGCGGTGATGCTGAGTAAATCCTCCTCCACGTTTCCGGTGAATGTGAACGCATTTCCCTCGTAGCCTATGAGGTACTCCACGCGGTCTTCGCCGAGAGCTTTGCTGAAGGCCTGAAATGCCCTGTTAATGACTTCCTCTCTCGCGGGTCTCACCCATGGCTCGGCCGGGGGTCTTGTGGGAACGGCTATGTAGGCCGTGTCCGGCTTTAGCTCCTTTAAAAATTCTGCTATCCGCTCGAACTCATCTCCGTAGTCCACGTTGTCTATTAACATGGTTTCAGTCACGAGCTTTCCTTTGAACTCCTCCCTGAACTCAAGCATCCCCTCAAGGATTCTCTCCAGGCTTAGGCTCTTGTGGGGCCTGTCAATTTTTCTCCAGGGGGCCTCGCTGACGGCGTCCACCTTCAGCGAGACAAAGTCCAGCTTTAGGAGGTCTTCCCTCACGTCCTCACGCCAGATTAAGGAAGCGTTTGTGAGGGTGGCGAGTTTTATCCCGAGCCTTCTGAGAAGGTCTATCTCCCTTCCAAGGTTGGCATCGAGCGTTGGCTCCCCGTCGGGGACGAAGGTTATGTAATCGATTTTCTCCCCCCGTTCCAGGGCTTCGTTGACTTTCTCGGAGACTTCCCTGAATATCAGCTTCGGGTCGTAGAAGGCCCTCCTCTCGATTTCCATCCTCAAAGTTCTCCCTATCTGGCAGTAAACGCAGGCATAGGTGCAGACCTTATCGGGAATGTTGTTTACTCCAAGGCTCTTCCCAAGCCTCCTTGAGGGAACTGGGCCGAATGCTATCATACCATCACCGGGATTAGGTTGGCCTAAAAGCGTATAAGGTTTTTGAGCCCATTCTCCCATATGTCGGGGGGTGTACGGGATGCCAAAAACGGAACCCTTTGAGAAGTTCACGGAGAGGTATGAGGCCTGGTTTGAGAGGCACGGATACGCTTACCTCTCCGAGCTTGAGGCTGTTAGGAAGCTTCTGCCGAAAGAAGGAAATGGGGCGGAGATTGGCGTTGGAACCGGCCGCTTCGCGGAACCGCTCGGGATAAAGCTCGGCGTCGAGCCTTCGAAGGCCATGGCGGAGATAGCCAGAAGGAGGGGCATAGAAGTCATCGAGGGGGTTGCCGAAAGCCTTCCTTTCTCCGATGAAAGCCTCGACTACCTCCTAATGGTTACTACAATATGCTTCGTTGACGACCCTGAAAAGGCTTTACGCGAGGCCTACCGCGTTCTGAAACCTGGTGGAGCGCTCATAATAGGCTTTGTTGACAGGAACAGTCCGATAGGGCAGGAATACGAGCGAAACAAAGAGAAAAGCGTTTTCTACCGCGAGGCGAGGTTCTTCTCCACGGAGGAACTTCTGGAACTGCTCAAGAAGGTCGGCTTCAGGAAATTCGAGATAGTCCAGACTCTCTTCCACAGGCTCGACGAAATTAAAGAAGTTGAGCCCGTCAAGCCGGGCTACGGTGAGGGGAGCTTTGTGGTGATAAAGGCCGTGAAGGAGTATTCATCTGATTAAACTTTAGATTAGGCAGGTAAGAATCCCCCGCACCATCTTTTTTGTGCTTTGGCGTGGACATTGAGGTCTCTTTAGTAAATAACACCATTTAACGTAAACTCTTTTGTTTGCCTAAAATGTTAAATATTCCGCGTATGTGGACTCGTCGGAGGGATTCAGATGAGGAAAGTTGCTTCCCTGTTCATAATCTCGGTTCTAATATTGAGTGTACTCTCGGGAGGGTGTATAAGCTCGGAGACTTCAACATCTAAAACTTCGAATACTTCCTATACCACGGCTTCCGTATCGCTCTCAGCCTCCTCAAAGGAGGTAGTTTTGACCCTCGTTGGTCCCGATGGAACCAAAAAGTCGTTGACGTTCGAGAACCTCAGGGAGTTCCCACAGGTTGCCGGAAGGGGTGGGCTGAGAACGAAGAAGGGCTCAATAAAGAACGTCGGTGTCTACAAAGGAGTAGCTCTCGTTGACCTTCTCAAAAAGTTCGGCTGGCTCTCAGAGGGCCATAACTACATCATAAAGGCGGCTGACGGTTATACCCTGACGGTTGACTACGATTTCCTTCTGGGTAAGGGCGTACCGCTTTATGATGAAGCGGGAAATCCGACCAACGGCTCCATGGTCCCAATCCTGGCCTATGAGTTTAATGGAACACCGATAGAGTTCGCGCTGGACGGGAAAACTTACACACTCAAGCTGGCTCTGGTCGGTAACGAGACGCTCATCACCCCTGGAAACCGCTGGGTCAAGGCCGTCGTTGAGATTGACGTCGTTAGGAAGTCTTCCTCCGGGGAAACGGAAGGGGACGCAGGCTACGTCATCGTCAAGGACTTCCGGAACCGAACGGTTAAGGTCAAGCAACCTGTGAACAGGATGGTCTCGCTCTACGGTCTGGCCACCCAGATGGTCTACTTCCTGGGCGTCGAGGACGGGAAGAAAATCGTTGGGAGCACCCCTCTGGCGATAAACGACCAGTTTATAGCCCTGATAGACCCGGACGTCAAGAGCAGGATGGTATTCGTTGGCAGTCCAAAGAGCGCCAATATCGAGACTGTAAAGGGGCTCAACCCGGACGTCGTTCTGACCGCATACTGGGGCGACGAGAATATAAACAAGGCCCTTGAAGGGCTCGGCATTCCGGTAATAGCACTCAACCTTGAGACTATGGACTCATACCTTAAGAGCCTCGAAATCGTAGGAGATGTTCTCGGAAAGGAGGAAAAAGCCAAGGAAGCCGTCTCCTACTACAGGGAGGCCGTTGCCTTTGTAACCAACAGAACCTCAAAGGCAAGCGGGAGGCCAAGGGTTCTCCTAATTCAATATAGCATGAAGGACAAGGCTTTCAAAGCGCCCGGAAAGGAGTACTTCCAGAACAGAATGATAGAGATGGCCGGTGGGGACAGCGTCTCAAAAGACCTGCCGGGAGGATGGAACACCATCAACGTTGAGCAGGTCGCGAAGTGGAACCCGGACGTTATAATAGTCGTGAGCTACTCCCCCAAGAAGCCGGCCCCAGAAATCAAGAGGGAACTCCTGAGCGACCCCGCCTGGAGCCAGATAAAGGCAGTGAAAGAAGGCAAAGTCTATGCCATGCCCAACGACGGCGAGAGCTGGGATTACCCCGCCCCCAAATGGGTTCTGGGCCTCTACTGGCTCGCCAAGGTTCTCCACCCGGAGCTTTTCAGCGACCTCGACGTCAAGGCAAAGGCTGACGAGTTCTATGAAAGATGGTACGGGATAAATCCTAGCGATGTAAATATAGTAGGTGATATGCCGTGAAAAAAGCGGTTTGGCTTTTCCTTTTGGTTTTCCTTGTTTCACCTTTCGTCGGCAGGTTATACTTCTCGCCGTTTACCCTGAGCCCGCTTGATAGGACGATACTGCTTGAGATCCGCCTGCCAAGGATTCTGGCCTCGGCCCTCGTCGGCGCCTGCCTCTCCCTCGCCGGATTGACGTTTCAGAACGTCTTCCGAAATCCCCTCGCGGGCCCGAACCTCTTGGGGGTCACAAGCGGTTCCGCTTTTGGGGCAGTCATCGCGATACTCCTGGCCCAAAGCCCCTACGCAATCCAGCTCTCCGCGTTTGTCTTTGGCCTAATCGCCGTCGTCATCGTGTGGAAGCTGTCGAGGTTCATAGGAGATGGCCTTTTGAGCCTAATCCTCGCCGGGATAGCCGTTTCCGCCTTCTTCTCCGCCCTCGTCGGCTTCGCTAAGTACCTGGCGGACCCGTATGATAAGCTCCCGACGATAGTCTTCTGGCTCCTCGGGAGCTTTGCCGGCCTCCGCTGGGAGAGCATAAAGTTGATGCTCGCCCCGATTGTCGTCAGCATAACCGGCGTACTGCTCCTCCGCTGGCCTCTCAACGTTATGAGCCTGAGCGAGGAGGAGGCAAAGTCCCTGGGCTTAAACGTCCGGTTTTACCGGGCCCTTTTTATAGCGCTCTCAGCCCTCGGAATCTCGGCTTCAACGGCCATGGCGGGAATGATAGGCTGGGTCGGGCTGGTGAGCCCCCACATAGCGAGGCTCCTTGTTGGGCATGATAACAGGGTTCTCGTTCCCACATCGGCCCTCGTGGGGGCATCACTTCTTCTCCTCTGCGACGACATTGCGAGGAGTGTTGCGACCTTTGAGCTTCCTCTAGGTGTTGTGACGTCGCTCATCGGCGCGCCGGTGCTCGTGCTCATACTCGCGAGGAGGCGGTGGCATGTTAAGGGTTGAGGGACTGAGCGTCTCCTATGGTGGAAAGGACGTCTTGAAGGGGGTTTCCCTTGAGCTCAAATCTGGGGTGGGTTGCCTTCTTGGGCCGAACGGTGCCGGAAAGAGCACGCTGATGAAGTGCATCGCCGGAATCCTGCGGCCACGGGGGAGGGTGATACTCGACGATACTGACCTGCTTGAGCTGCCCGAGCGGGAGCGCGCGAGACTGGTCTCATACTCGCCCCAGGAGTTCTCCGTGAACTTCCCCTATACCGTCTTTGAGGTCGTTCTGATGGGCAGAAACCCCTACGTGAGCCCTGTGACCGGTCCAACAACGGAGGACGAGAAGAAGGCGCTTGAGGCACTGAAGGCCCTCGGAATTGAGAATCTCGCCGAGAGACCCTTCATCGAGCTAAGCGGCGGCCAGAAGAGGCTCGCGATGATAGCCAGGTCAATTGCCCAGGATGGAAGGCTGTTCCTCTTCGACGAGCCGACTTCCTTCCTGGACTTCAGGAACCAGTACCTTGTTCTCTCGGCCATAAGGGAGCTTGGAAGGAAGAAGCTCGTTCTGATTTCCCTCCACGACCCGAATCAAGCCTTTGCATTCTGCGACGTGGTCTTTCTCCTGAAGGACGGTTCTCTAATGGCCTCAGGTGACCCCAAGATTGTGATGACATCCGAAAACCTCTCAGAACTGTATGGGCTCCCTGTTGCAGTTGGCGGAGTTGGGGACAGGATTGTAGTCTTTCCCAAGGTAAATAGGAGCGTTTTGCGGAAAACGGAATTATTAACGAGAAGTGTTATTAAGGACCGGTCGGAGGCACGGTTATGAGACGGTTTGTTCCCCTGCTCCTCGCGGTCATCGCCTGCGCCTGCCTCTCTTTCCAGCACGGTGCGGAGAATGCGGGAGTGCAGACCATCTACGTAATCGGTGATGGCGTCAGGGCCTACACGGTTGCTAATCTGGAGAAGATGCCCATGAAGGAACTCAAGATACCGGACTTCGCCCTCGGGCGCTCCGTGGGCTGGAAAGGTGTTCCCCTCGGTGAGCTCGGCTCCGGAAGAGTTGTGAACGTCATCAACAGGGATGGGGAAATAGTCAGTATACCCGGCAACGCGAGCGCCGTACTCGCCCTCTACCGCGATGGGGAGCCCTTCAACGGTTCGCCGCGGCTCGTCATGCCTCTGAACTATGGGTGCAAATGTCACTGGCTTCCGAACGTAACTGTGCTTGAGTTTGTGAAGGGCGCCTCACTCCACATCTACGGCGACGTTGAGAACGAGCTCTGGCTCACGGGCAGAACCCTTGGGCTCTATCACTCGCCGGAGGCAGTTGCCAACGGGAACATCTCAAGCGTTCCGCTCTCGTGGGCCATAAGGCTTGCGAATCCCTGGCCTGAGGCTAAGAAGGCCTACCTTGTCTTTGAGAACGAGACAGCCGAGTATTCGCTGGATAAGCTCCTCTCTGGAAGTTTTACGCTCCGTTTCAACGGCACAGCTTTTGAAATCCCTGAACTCGGGATAGATGGCCTCGTGGAGATTAGAGTTGGGGGGTGATTGAATGCTACTTGGGAAAATAAAGAAAAAAGCCTTGGAACTTACTGATGGGCTTGAGCTGGTTGACTTCGGCTTTGCCCTCCCTTACACGTGGGTTCTTGTTGAAGGCGAGAAGGGAAAGGCACTCGGCGTGGCAATGACCCTGCCAGAAGAGGTTCAGCGCTACACGAACTCAATAAGTGAGCCCTCGCTTGAGGCCTTCATCAAAAAAGCCGACAGCCTCAACGTCATCGAGCGCACGTTGGGCCTTGCGGCAATAAACGCGGTCTCGCAGTACCACATAGACCTCAGCGGCGCGGAGTGGGTCGATGTGCTTGAGATCCTCCCGGAAGATGCCGGAAATGTCGCACTGGTCGGCAACATGCCCCCGCTGGCCAAGGCCCTGCGCGAGAGGGGCTATGAGTTATACGTCTTCGAGCGGAATCCTAAGCTCTGGGATAAAGATACTTACAGCGACGCCCTTGAGTACTACCTGCTCCCGGAGATGGACGCGGTCATAGCGAGTGCAACCTGCCTTGTCAACGGAACTATTGATATGCTCATTGACAGGGCAAAGAGGGCGAAGCTCTTCGTCCTGACCGGGCCGACCGGACAGCTTCTGCCAGAGTTCCTCAAGGGCACGCGCGTTACTCATCTCGCGGCCATGAAGGTGGTCAACTTTCAAAAGGCCCTGCTCGGCCTGAAGCTCGGCTCATTCAGGGGCTTCGAGAGGGGGAACAGGAAGTACGTGGTTGAGGTGCCATGATTTGTGTTGTTGGCAATTCAGTGAAACTCCTTTATCCCTCTTCCTTTACGAACCTGCCGTCGTCTCTGGTCTCCGAGAGCTTGTGAACGTTTCTCTCCAGCCAGCCCGTTCTCTCGACGGTTCTGATGTCAAACTCCGGCACGTATGGCTTTATGTCGAGCAGAGGCGTCCCGTCAACGATGTCAACGTCCTCGATGTGGAGCACGTTTCCCTCAACACTGATGAGCCTCACTATCGAGAGGCCTATTGGGTTTGGCCTGCTCGGTGCGCGGGTGGCGAAGACTCCATGCTCCTCATCGTCCATGTACGGCCTGACGAGGAGCTTTCCGGGCTTCGCGAGGTGGAGGTGGTATATCAGTATGATGTGCGAGAACCCTTCGATGTCCTTCAATCCCGGCGAGTACTCCGGGAAGAGCTCCACGGTTCCTCTAACTCCTCTGGCGGCAGAGGGCTGTATTGGAACGCCCTTTGGCTCCTTGAAGGGGCTGTGGATGACCCCGATAATGCGGTACGTTACTTCCATCACTTTCCTTCCCCGGTGTGTGTTCGACAGGAGAAGTTTAAAACCCTTCTAGTGATGCTTTGTTGTGGAGAAATAAGAGGAACCTCTTAATAGGTTGCCCATATATCTGAATTCATAGCTCCTCTCCCTGCTCAGACAATGGGACAAATGCCTACATTCGGGAAAATATCCTGAGAGATTCGTGGAATTGAAGGCGGAGAGCATCATCAAACTCTAACCACGAAGAAACTCCCACAATCGCCTGAAGAACTCCGTTTTTCTCCCTTTCTCAGTTACGAAGCGGAGGATCTTCAGCCCTTCGAGGGTCTCACCGTCAATACTCACCCTTCTACCCGCTTCGTTTAGGTCTTTGCTTTCGGCGAGCGCTTGGATGGCCTTCCACCCGTTTGGGAAGAGGCCGTCGAAATATCGCTTAAGCCACCTCTCATCAATCGAACGGACGAAGAGCTCACCTTCGCGGGAGAGGCGGTAGTAGGTGTGGTGCTTGTGGACCTCGAAGGCCTTTTTGAAGCGCGCCCTGCTCCTCTTTATCGCGCTCCCCGAATCGCGCTCAATCAGTCTGAGCTCAAGAAGGTCGTTTATAGCGTCTTCTATAAGCTCAAGGGGCAAACCGCCCATCTTAGCCATCATCTTGGCGTAGTCCACCCCGGCTTTCTTCAGGTGGGTCAGAACGTAGAGATGAACGGGCAGGAGTTCAAAGCCCCGGTAGGAACCTGGGCGTCCTTTTTGCGTATTCTCCCCACTCATCGCCGAACATCTCCTCAAGGGCTTTCTCTTCCTCACCTATAAATTTCATTACGGCAATCCACTGACCTCCTTCCCGCCGTGAAGGGCGAGGGTTTGGCTTAACCCCTCGCCAGTGATGGGGAGGTTCGAGGGGTTCTCATTAGGGCAACCCTTGAAAAGGGTTCTTCGAACCCCTCGGGGAGGGCCTTCCCCCCGTTACCCCTCCTCTGAGCATAAAGCCTGCCCAGATTCGGGGTTATGGTCCTCACAACCTTCCTCAAAATGTTAAACGCTCCAACTAAGTCTGCATTAAAAACAAGCCCCGTTGCGGGACACTTAAATAACCCACGAACAAAACGAGCCCCCTCGTGAGGCTTCCCGCAAACGGGACAAACCTTAGACGTGAAAGCCTCATTAACAACCACAACACGAATACCATACTCTTCCGCAACTTCAATCAGGCGTTTAATAACGTAATTAAACCTCCAAACGTGAGAGCGGAGGAAGTTCTGCCTTTTACCCTTGTCAGAATTCCGAGCTATGCCCTTTGGATAACCAACGACGATTCTATTAACTCCCAACTCGTAGAGCTTCCTAACCGTTCCTCTTACGGCAGTGTTGATGTAGTGTTTAGCCTGAAGCTTAGCCTTTTCGTGCATTCTCCTGAGTTTTCTACTCGTCTTGGCTCCCGATTTATTGAGTTTTGACTGGTAGTCAGCAATCTTCTTCCTCCAGTAGAAGTCAATGCTTTTAGGCGGTCTTCCATTGACCAGAAAGCTTTCTCCATTCTCGACATAGACGGCCATGAGATTGTTCACTCCCAAGTCTATGCCCGCCGAGAGGCTTCCCTTTGGAGTTCTTGGAACTCTTACCCATTTTTCGTCTTCGAGTTTTTCCTCGACTGTAAAGCTCACGTGAGCATACCATTTTCTCCTAACGGGGTCGTAAGTGATTTCTAACCGCCCCTGCTTGCCCTTCAGGTGAATTCTTCCCTTAAACTGGACTTCGAGGCGTTTAAACTTGCCAAGACCCTTGAGGATTAGTTTGTTCCCTTCAATCTTGTACTGGTCGTTTCTCAGGACGATTAAGGGTTTTCTCTGCCAGCCTTCTTTGAGATAGTTTGGTGGTTTGGGCTTAAGCCAAGAGGGAAGTTCACCATTCCGCTTTTTTCGGAGGAGGGAGAAGAAACTCCGCCAAGCTTCGGCGTTTTTCCTCGCTATTTGCTGGACGGTTGCTGAACCGATTTCCCGTTTAAACTCCCCATAAACGGTTTTCTCGGTTCTGTTAAAGTCCACGATTTGGTCTTTGAAGTATTGTTGTCGCCTCAAGTAGTTTACTCTGTTCCAGACTTTTGCTCCAGTATCGGCTAACTGATGGAGGATTTTCGCTTGTTCTTTTGAGGGGTGGAGTTTTAACGTTACTGTCCTTTTCGTTTTAACTCACGCTCCCATTGGGTTTCAACATAGTGCTTAACAATCTCGTTGGTTACATAACCAACGGAGGCTACAAAGTAGGAGCGTGACCATAAGCGACCGTTGGTCGTTTTTGCCCTCAATTCGGGGAATTCTTGGAGGAGTTTTCTGGCGGTTTTACCTTTTAAGTGGTTAATTATTTTGGCTGGTGAAAGGTTTGGCTTTGCCCTGAGAAAAACGTGCACGTGGTCGGGCATTACTTCGATGGCGATAACCTCACAATTAATTTCCTCGGCATACTCCTTGAGCATTTGTTTGAGCCTCTCGGCAACTTTTCCGACGAGAATGTCTCTCCTGTATTTTGGAATCCATACAAAGTGATAGGCTAAGTAGTGTTTTGCGTGTCTCGTTCTTGAAAGTATTGGTATTTCTGGCTTCATTGTGAACCCCTTAATGTATGGTATGCATTATGGCTTAAATACTTTTTGCTTTCTTGTTTGATTGCTCGTTGGGTCGTTTATTGCATCCCAGCCCTAAAGGGCGAGGCTTGCAAAAGAAAAATGCAACCTTGGATTCCAAACACCATAGAGTGAGTTCAGGTAGAACGCGAGGAGGGCATAAGGAAAGGCGAAAAGGAAGACCTTGGGCACTATCCCAAGGAACCTCATAACTCACTCCTCTATCGGCGGCTTCTCGGCCTTCTTAGCCTGCACCTGCTCCCACAGGTCGTCGAAGTTTTCAATGACCCTCTGGAGGGCGAGCTTTAAGTCCCTCGTCCTCGTGAAGAAGGCCACCTTGTTGGTCTTGTCCCTTATGCGCAGGAAGTTCGGCCCCATTCTGAATGCCGCCAAAACATCAACGTCGAGGAGCTGGCTCACAACGGCCTTGAACTTCCTAGGGTCACCATGACCTTCGTCGTGCTCCTCAAAGTCCTTGGCTTTGTTAGGTCTCTTTTCGAGGAGCTTTACACTCCCGTCCTCGCAGACTTCGTAGATTGCGAAGAACTCTGAATCACCGTAGTGCGCGTCTATCAGCCTCTCATCGTCTTCCATTCCGAACGCGACCTTAAGGCACCTCATGAGCATCACCGTTGTGAGCGTATGCACAAAGCTTAAAAGCTTTTAGGTTAGCCTAATTCTCGGAGGTGAGAGCTTGCAGATAGCCGTGAGCGGTGGGAAAGGAGGAACTGGAAAGTCAACGGTCGCAATTAACCTCGCGGTCGAGCTTGCGAGGCGCTTCAAGCTGGTTTTAGCTGATCTGGACGTGGAAGCACCAAACGACCACCTGCTTTTGGGTGTTGAGCTGGCCAGCGAGGAACCAGTCAACCAGTTCATGCCAAAGTTTGACTACTCCAAGTGCACCAAGTGCAGGAAGTGCGCCGAGGTCTGCGAGGAGCACGCGATAGTCACGCTGAGGGACGGGACACCGTTCCTAATGCCCAACCTCTGCTCTGGTTGCAGGGCCTGTGAGATAGTCTGTCCCGTTCCAGGGGCCATTCAGGAGGCCTTCCGTGTTGTCGGCCACACCTACGTAACCGAGACGCCCTACGGTTTCACCCTCGTCACCGGAAAGCTCAGGGAGGGTGAGGAGCGCTCGATGCCCCTCGTTGTCGAGGCCAAGAGGCGCGCGAGGAACCTGGACTACGACCTCTTGATGGTTGATACAGCTGCCGGAACCGGTAATACGGTCTCAAAGGCAATAGAAGGCTCAAAACTCCTTATCGCTGTTACCGAGCCGACCCCGCTTGGAATTCACGACACTGAGCTTATCCTCCAGCTCGGAAGACTGATGAACCTCAAGACGTGGGTCGTTGTCAACAGGGCAGACCTCGGAGACGTCGAGAAAGTCAGAGAGAGGGCCGAGAAGTACGGCGCAGAGATAGTTGCCGAAATCCCGTACAGCGAGAACATAGTGAAAAGCTACGTCTCTGGAAGGCCAGTGGTGCTGGAAGACGTCCCGGAGTCGAAAATCTTCCGCGAGCTGGCTGAGAAGGTTGCCGACTTCCTCGGGGGTGGTGAGTGATGCAGGTTGCGATTGCGAGCGGTAAGGGTGGCGTTGGAAAGAGCACGATTACTGCCTCGCTCCTCTACTTCCTGAAGGACAGGTATAAGCTCATAGCTGTTGATGCCGATGCAGAGGCACCGAACCTCGGTCTCCTCCTTGGTGTTGAGGAGTGGGAGGAAGAGCGCGAGCACATAGGTGCGAAGATTGCGAGGATAAACCCGGAGAGCTGCGTCCGCTGCGGCATCTGCTACGAGCGCTGTCCCTATGAGTGCATTTACATCGACGAGGACGGCAACTACGTCGTCAACGAGCTCACCTGCGAGGGTTGCAACGTCTGCGGCCTTGTCTGTCCCGTCCCAGGAACCATAACCCTGGAGGAGGCCCGTTCGGGAGTCATCAGGAAGGGAACCACGAAGTACGGCTTTCCGATTATTTCGGCCCAGCTCGACGTCGGCAGACCGGAGAGCGGGAAGCTCGTAACCGAAGAGAAGGAGTGGGCGAAGAAGCTGATGGACGAGCTTGGCCTTGAGCACATGATTGTTGATTCAGCGGCTGGAATCGGCTGTCAGGTAATAGCGAGCATAGGTGGGGCCGACCTGACGATACTGATTGCCGAGCCGACACCCGCTTCCCTCAGCGACGTCCAGCGCGCCTACAAGGTCGTCCAGCACTTCAGACAGCCGGCTTACCTCATTATCAACAAATCCGACCTGAACCCAGGCTTTACCGCGCTCAGGGAGTGGGCCGAAAGCGAGGGGATTCCAATACTGGGAGAGATACCCTACGACAGGGCGATTCCAAAGAGCATGTCAATGCTCAGGCCCGTGGTGGAGGCCTTCCCCGACAGCCCGGCGAGTAAGGCACTCAAGGAGATTGCCCAGAGAATTGCCGAGGAGATTCTCCGCTGATTCTTCCTCCTTTTTAGCCCAAACCTTAAAAGCTCATTTCCATAGTTTCTCCGGTGATAGCGATGGTCGAGAAGGAGATGGAAAAGCTTGCTTATGAGTATCAGCTCCTGCAGGCACAGGCACAGCTCCTTGCCCAGAACCTTGAGCTCCTTACCCTGGGAATGAACGAGTTCAAGGCCGTCAGGGAGACCCTTGAAGGGCTTAAAAAGACTGAGGGAGAAGCTGAGATTCTCGTTCCAATTGGCGCAGGTTCGTTCCTAAGGGGCAAAATAACAGACAAGGAAAACGCAATCGTCAGCGTTGGGGCGGGCTACGCTGTCGAGAAGAACCTCGACAGCGCCATCGAGTACCTGGACGAGCGCATCAAGGAGTACGAAGAGGCAATAGCAAGGACTCAGGATGCCCTGAAGAAAATTGAGGCACAGCTCGGAGAACTCGCGAGGAAGGCCCAGGAGCTCCAGGCCAAGCAGGGCACGAAGGTTTGACTCCCTCTTTTTATAGATTCCTTTGGAAAAGGTTTTATACGTTGGTCCCAAATGCCTACACGATTAACCCCAGAGGTGGCGAAGATGGTCAAGATAATGGCATCCAAGCTTAGGGATGTTGAGCTTATAACTGACACTGGAATAAGGCTCGGCTGGGTCTACGACTTCAGCTTCGATGAGGAGACCGGAGAAATCCTTGTTATCGTTGCCGAGCCGGACGAAGACCTTGACACTAGCGAGTTCGTGACCGACCACGAGGGACTTCTCCTGATTCCCGTCAGTGCCGTGAAGAGCATTGGAGAGGTCATAATAATTGACGCCAGCAAGCTCGCCGCCCGCTCCAAGCTCAAGCGCCTCCCGAAGCCCGCCCAGTCAAGGGCAAGGAGCGTCCTTAGCGGCGGCCTGAAGAAGAAAGACTAAAGGCCTTCATATAGCCTATCCGCCAGAAACCTCGGCAGTCCCGCGTCTATTATCTTTCTGGCCGCTTCTTCCACGTCATATTCAACCCTGTGAAATTCAACGTTGCCGGGCGGCTCTCTTTCCGTATCTATTATGGCATAGCTCGCCCTCCAGTCCCCGTCCCTCGGCTGGCCGACCGAGCCTGGGTTTATTATCCTTCTTCCTTCGACGACCTTCAGCATTGGCACGTGGGTGTGGCCGACCAGAAGGTCGTCCTGGCGGACGTAGCTCAGAACGGCCTTGAACTCCTCATCAGGGAGCCACGGGAAGAGGTATTCCTCCAGAGGAGCCCTTGGGGAGCCGTGAATGAGCAGGTAGCTCCGTCCGGTGTCGTCTGTGAAGAGCTGCCTCACAGGAAGTTGCCTTAGGAACTCAAGGTTTTCTACGGTCATGACCCTCTGGTGCCAGCGAACGGCCTGCCTCGCGTAGGGGTTGAAGCCCCACTCAGCACCGAAGGCTATCGCGTTGTCGTGGTTTCCGCGGACGCAGAGAAAAGTCCGCTTTTTCATCTGCTTCCTCACGAATTCCACGACTTCATTCGGAGAAGCGCCGTAGCCCACGAGGTCGCCCATACAGAGAACGGCATCAGCGTGCTTTATCTCATCCCAGACAGCTCCAAGCGCCTCAAGGTTAGAGTGAATGTCGGAGATGAGCGCTACGATCAATGCCACCACCGAAGGAAAATGGGAGAAGGGACTTAAAACTTCATCCCGTAGGCAAAGAGGGCGATGCCCGCGAGCATCAGGCCAAGCCCAAGGGGAAGCTGGTACTCTGGGGAACCGCTGGCCCGGCAGGCCTTTACAATCTCTTCGTAGTGTTCAGTGCAGTATTTGAACTCCTTGTAGGCTGCAGGGTCGTCGTAAACGGCCATTTCCCTTATCCTCGTCCCGTTCTCTACGAGTATTCCCCGGATGTTCCTCCTGTAGAGGGCGTCCCCCACTTGGAGGGTGCCGTTAATGTAGGTCGCCTCAATCTCTCTGAACTCCCTCCTCGGAAAAATCGTGAGCTTCCCGCTGACGTTGAACCCGGCCCTGCCGGAAACTTTCAGGTAGAACTCCTGCAGGGGGACGAAGTAATCGCTCAGAAAGACGAAATAGCCCCCGCTGGCATTGTAGGTGACGTTTGGAGGTGTGGCATCTGGAGGCCACACGAAAACATCCCCTGAGTTCGCCTTCAGCTCAAGGGCGGGAAACGTGAAAGGACAGGCAATTCCAGAGCAGTTCGGCCGGTCGTAAGTCGCGGCAAGGACGAAACCTATTGTGAAAAGAACGATTCCAAAAAGTTTCAGCCAGCGCTTCATTACAACCCTCTTTGAATTACGCTACGGAGGTATAAAAAGATTTTGGGAAAGAAGCGAAATTCACTTCTGCTTGGCCTTCCACCTGCTCCAGCGGTAGAGGGCGGCGAGAGCCTTTATAGCCCTCTCCGGCTCCGGGTAGGCCGGGATTCCTTCCTCGTTGAGCCTGTCGATGGCTTCCTTGGCCTCGATTCCACCAACGATGGCAACGACGAGCGGCTTCTTCCTTCCGCTGGCGTTGTACTCGCGGATGACTATGTCGGCAAGGTCACGCGGGTCAAGAACCGCGGTCTGGCAGTAGAGGACGGCTATGCTGTGCATCTCCGGGTGGGCAAGGGCGTCCCTGATGGCACCCTCATAGCCCTCGGCGCCGGCCATGCCGGTGAGGTCAACCGGGTTCTTGTAGCTTCCGAAGGGTGGCATGTGGTTGGCGAATATCTTGAGCTCTTCGAGGTTGTCGTAGAGGTGGAGTCCCTCTTCCTCGGCCGCGTCGGTGGCCATAACACCAATTCCACCGCCGTTGGTGATGATGACGACGTTCTCTCCCTCGGGCTCAGGTAGGTTGCTGAGGGTTCTCGCGTAGTCGAAGGCCTCACCGATGGTGTAGGCCCTTATTATGCCGGCCTGCTTGAAGGCGGCATCGTAGACCTTGTCGCTTCCGGCGAGGGAACCGGTGTGGGAAGCGGCGGCTTTAGCACCGCGCTCGCTCCTTCCGGCCTTGATGACGACTATTGGCTTGACCTTGCTGACCTCCCTGGCGGTCTCCATGAACTTTCTTCCGTCCTTGACACCCTCCATGTAGATGAGGATGGCCTTGGTGTTCTCGTCCTCCTTGAAGAACTCGAGGAGGTCGGCGTCGTCTATGTCGCTCTTGTTTCCAACGCTGACGACCGCTGAAAGACCGACCTTCTCTAGGATGGTCCAGCCCATGAGGGCAATTCCAAGGGCTCCGCTCTGGCTGATGAGGGCGAGCGGGCCGGGCATGACGTCGGTCGGGCCGAAGGTGGCGTTGAGCTTCTCCGGGGTGTAGACGACACCGAAGATGTTCGGGCCGAGAATCCTCATGCCGTACTTGTGGGCGGTCTCAACGAGCTGCTGCTCGATCTTCTTGCCCTCCTCGCCGAGCTCACCAAAGCCGGAGCTGATGATCGGGAGAACCTTAACGCCCTTCTTCCCGCACTCCTCGACGACCTGCGGGACGAACTTGGCCGGGACAACGATAACTGCCATGTCAACCTCGTCGGGAACGTCAAGAATGCTCTTGTAGACGGGGAAATTTCTTCCGCTTATCTCAATCTCGCCGCCCTTGACGTTGACGGCGTAAATCTTGCCCTCGTAGCCGTACTCCACGAGGTTCTTCATAATAGCGTATCCTATCTTGCCGGGCTTTCCGGAAGCGCCGATAACGGCGACGCTCTTGGGCCTGAAAAGTGCTTCAATCTTCGGGTCTGCCATCTTTATCACCTCTGATGACATTCACGCTTTTACGTCTCTGACCTCCTCCCCGCCCGTGGGCGGTTCGGTTTACGGGCAATCATTCCCTACTCCCGTCACCGGTTTCGGGTTCGCCCGAAGGCCCGGTCTTGGGCCCGTTACCCCTACCGGCAAAGCCGGATTGGGGTTATCACAGGGGAATCGCCACGGGAGTCCTAACTACTCACTTAGTTCTGAGTGGACACCTTTCCAGTGGGCGAAGTTTTCAAAAGAAAAGACATAAAAGCCAGTTAAAACCTTTCTCTTCTCTTTTTGCCGATGTTGGGCTCGACGGACGTTTAAAGACCGAAAGTTCCCAACCGATGTTTCAAAATTCTCGGTGAAGATTTCTTAGGCTTTCAAAGAACCCTTAGGATTGTCGAAAAGTTTTTAGCGATTTAAGTGACTCCTCTTGGGGTATGACTATGGTCAAGAGGCACCGTGACCCCGGCGTCATCGAGAGCCTCCTGCTCAAGTGGCTCAGCGTGCTTTTTGACATAGTTGTGATAGGCTTGGCGACGGTAACTATGGGCTACGTGGTTTATCTCATGGCCAACCTTATTACAGAAAGCATGCACGCCTTTGACGTCGAGGAAGTTCTTCACCAGATAGTCCTTATCATAATCTTCCTTGAAATATTTGAACTGCTCACCATGTACGTCACTGAACACCACGTCAGCATGCGGAACGTCGTCGAGCTCGGTGTCCTGGCAATGGTGAGGAAGATTATAATCACCCTCGACTACAACAAGCTCGGCTGGCAGACGCTCTTCGGTATTGCGGCGCTGATATTTGTTATGGGCTGGATCTACGTGCAGGAGAGGCAGAGGAGGACGAAGCACGAGGAGTTCCTCATCGAGAAGGGTCTCTACCGCCGATGAGGAGCCTTCCCCTCTCTGATGCGTGATGAGCAACCCGGTAGGCCGAGGCAAACCCTAAATACTTCCTTTCCCACTTTTCTTGGGTGAATCACAATGGGAGTCCAAATCGGCGAGCTGATTCCCAGGAAGGAGATTGAGCTCGAAAACCTCTATGGGAAGAAAGTTGCTATAGACGCGTTCAACGCAATGTACCAGTTCCTCTCAACAATAAGACAGCGCGACGGAACACCGCTCATGGACTCAAAGGGGAGGATTACCTCTCACCTCAGCGGGTTCTTTTATCGGACGATCAATCTGATGGAGGCAGGAATAAAGCCAGCCTACGTCTTTGACGGTGAGCCCCCCGCATTTAAGAAAAAAGAGCTTGAGAGGAGGCGCGAGGCTAGAGAAGAGGCCGAGGAAAAGTGGCACGAGGCCCTTGAGAGGGGCGACATAGAGGAGGCCAAGAAGTACGCGATGAGGGCGACGAAACTGAACGAGACCCTGATCGAAGACGCCAAAAAGCTCCTCCAGCTTATGGGAATACCCGTCGTCCAGGCCCCAAGCGAGGGTGAGGCCCAGGCCGCTTACATGGCACAGGAGGGCAAGGTATACGCCTCCGCGAGCCAGGACTACGACTCGCTCCTCTTCGGGGCGCCAAGGCTCGTGAGGAACCTCACGATAACGGGAAGGAGGAAGCTTCCCGGAAAGAACGTCTACGTTGAAGTGAAGCCAGAGCTCGTGGTTCTTGAAGAGGTACTCAAGGAGCTTGGAATTGACAGGGGAAAGCTCATTGAGCTGGCAATCCTCGTCGGCACGGACTACAACCCCGGCGGAATCAAGGGTATCGGGCCAAAGAAAGCCTTAACGATAGTGAAACGCTCAAAAGACCCGCTCAAGAAGTACCAGAAGGAGAGCGACGTTGATCTGTATGCGATAAAGGAGTTCTTCCTTGACCCGCCTGTTACTGATGATTACGAACTTAAGTGGCGCGAGCCGGACGAGGAGGGAATCCTGAAGTTCCTCTGCGACGAGCATGACTTCAGCGAGGAGCGCGTTAAAAACGGCCTTGAGAGGCTGAAGAAGGCAGTAAAAGCAGGAAAACAGAGGACGCTTGAGAGCTGGTTCCGCTAAAGCGGTATCTTGAGGTTCAGCTTGTCAACGAGCTCTTTATAGCGGTTCCTGACGGTGACCTCGGTGACGCGCGCGACCTCTGCGACTTCCCTCTGTGTCCTTTTCTCCCCTTCGAGGAGCCCTGCGATGTAGAGCGCCGCGGCGACGAGACCGGCTGGGCTCTTTCCGCTCGTGAGACCCCTTTCGTAGGCCTCTTCGAGTATCTGGATGGCCCTCCTCCTTACCTTCTCGCTCAGACCGAGCTCGTCGGCGAACTTGTTCACGTAGTCGGTGGGCTTGACGAAGAGCTTCTTTGGAGTGAGGTTGAGGTGCCTTGCTATGAAGCGGAAGCTCCTTCCGATTTCCTTTTTGTCGACGCGGGAGATGTCGGCTATTTCGTCGAGGGTTCTCGGAACTTTCAACAGCCTGCACGCGGCGTACACACAGGCCGCTATGACTGCCTCAATGGAACGGCCTCTAATCAGGCCCTTTCTGACGGCTTCCCTGTAGAGCCTCGCGGCCTCCTCCTCAACGTGCCTTGGAAGCTTGAGCTGGCTCGCTATCCTGTCAAGCTCGCTCAGTGCAAACGCGAGGTTACGCTCGGCGGCGTCACTGACCCTCAGGCGGCTCTGCCACTTCCTGAGGCGGTACATCTTCTCCCTCATCAACCCGGTGAGGGAGCGGTCCACACCTATGTCGGTGGAGAGACCCTTGTCGTGGAGGAGTATGCTTTCGGGAGCTCCAACACGCGCCCTCTTCTCTCTCTGGCTTGGGTCAAAGGCCCTCCACTCGGGCCCCTCATCTACCACGTTCTCTTCGATGACGTAACCGCAAACCTTACAGACTATTTCACCCCTGCTGGGGTCATAAATGAACTCGGTAGAACCACAGACGGGACAGACTCTTTTCCCGCTCACTTAAACACCCCCGGCCGGCCGGCTATTTGCCAAGCCCCTTATAAACCTTAACTTTCGGGAAGATGAACTTCAGCAGCCAGAGCAGGTCTTCTTTTTGGAATGTTATCCTCTCCAAAACCCTGACGTCCCAATCATCTTCCACTATGTTGGCGTATATCCACAGGAAGACCGGGTTCTCCTCGCTACCCACGTGGCGGTTTTTGTACAGGACGTCCGCCGTTCCGTCCTCGTTCACGCGGACGGACACAACCTTCCAGGTGTCGAGACTGACCTCCCCCTTTTCGTCCAGTATCTTCACTATCTCCCGCGCATCCATTGATGCACCGTCCGCTACCACTTAATCCTGAAGTCCCTTCTCGTCCTCGCGTCAATCTGGGCAAGGATTTTCTTAAGTTTGGCGTCATCAAGGGGCTCCGTTATCTGGCCTGCCTGATAGAGCTGGGCAAGTACGAGCTCCACCTGCCTCGCGAGTTCGGGCCTGACGAGCTTGACGCGCCCGAGCCTTTCCCTCGCCTCGGGGGTCAAGACTTTCCTCATTATTGCATCGAGCTGGGCCTCAAGCTCCATTTCCCTCTGGAGGGCTTCCTCCTGGGCCTTCTGCTGTTCAAGGTACTTCTTCTGGAGCTCCATGAGCTTACGCTTCCTAATCTCTTCTATGTCCTCCGCCATTCTCTCACCTCCGGTTGAGGCTCAGAAGTCGAAGTTAAAAATGTATTGGGTAGGGTGTGAGAAAAGGGACGGAGCTCAGTACTTCTTGAGCTCCGGAATCTGCTCCTCGAGCTCCTTCTTGAGCTCGGTGGCGATCTTGTCGAGGAAGCTCTGGCCCTTGGGGGTTATGACCCTCCCCTCGCCCGGAACCTTCTGGACGAAGCCAGCCGCCTCAAGCTGCTGGAGGGCCTTCCTTATGATGCTTCCGCCGGCCTTGTAGAAGTGCTCCGGGGCGTGGCCGCGGTTCTTTCTGCCGCCGTACCAGGTCCTGAGCCTCTCAATTCCGACGGGCCCGTCAATGTAGACCTTCCTGAGTATGCTGGCAACCCTGTAGTACCACCAGTCGTCCTGCTCCGGGAGCCTCTCCTTGTGCCTGCCGGTCTTGACGAACGGGGCCCACTCCGGGGGCTTTATCTCCTCTATCTCCTTCAGCGCCTGAGCGACCCTCTCAACGAGCAGGTCACCGGGAACGTCATAGACAGTCGCCATTTTTCAATCCCTCCCCTTTCTAAACTTCTTCCTGAAGTTAGCGATGTCGAGCCTGACTTTACGGGCGGGTTCCTCCCGCCTCTCAGCCGACGCCTTTCTTTCAAGGCGCCTTAAATACCTTTCCCAGCCTTCCCTCGGTTTGAACAATATAAACCTTTTGCCCCTGACGTCTATCAGCTCGCTGTCCGTCAGCTCCGCGACTTTCTCTGCTAGGGTTTTCCTGTCCAGTCCAGTCGAGATGAGCGCGCCCTTCCTTATCTCAACCTTCAGCACGCCGTCCTTCTCAAGCTGGGTGTTTATTTCCTCGATTACACTCTCAGCCAGGCCCTTCTTCCCAATCCACGCTCGCGGCTCGATATCGTAGTATCTCGCACGCAGAGCCCTTCTCACCTTGCCGGGTAAGCGTTTCTCCATCTCTCTCACCTCTCTTAACATCTCGCCCGAAAGGGCCTTAAAAAGGTTGGCCTTTTAAAGATATTTCCCCAGCAGGATAAAGAGCTTAACTGACGAAAGCTGGTGATGGCTATGAGGGTGCACCACCTGTACTCAGGAGGAAAGGACTCCAGCCTGGCCGCTTGGATACTAAGCCAGATGGGCTACGAAGTCGAGCTGGTGACCGTTACCTTTGGCCTGCTCGACAACTGGAAGTACGCGCAGGAGACCGCCGAGAGGCTCGGTTTTAGGCACAGGGTTCTCAGTCTCCCGTTAGAAGTCCTTGAGAAAGCTGCCGAGATGGCGGTAAACGACGGCCACCCCAACAACGCGATACAGTTCATCCACGAGAGGGCCCTCGAAGCCCTAGCTTCCCTCCCGGAAGTGGAGAGAGTGAGCGACGGGACGCGGAGGGACGACAGGGTTCCGCTCCTCGACCTCCCGAAGGCCCGCTCGCTGGAGGACAGGTTCAATGTAGCTTACATCAGGCCTCTGCTCGGCCTTGGTTACAAGACGATACGCGAGCTTACCGAAAGGCTTTTCGTTGTGGATATCCGAGAGAGCGAGGAGCTGCAAAAAGCGGACTACGAGGTGGAACTGAGGCACCTGCTCCGCGAGAAGGGGATTGACCCGCTGGAGATATTCCCAAAGAGACACTACCAGTCAAGGGTTTTGGGATGGAAAAGAGAAATCAGAGCTCAAGGCTGAGCCTTCTGACGACAGGGTCTTCGGCCTCTTCGGGCTTTATCTCCTCGATGCTCTCAATCCATATCTTGCTCCTCGGGACGCGGTGCTTGCTGCCTATGTCGGAGTAAACGAGCTCTTCGACGTGCTCGGGCTTGAGAGCGCGGTACTCCTTGGTGAACGGCTGTTTGAGCTTACCCCTCTCAAAGACTCCCTTAACGCGGTAGACCTTGACCTCCATTTTCATCCCTCCTTCAGCGGGCCTTTGAAGGTGAACTTTTAAGCTTTATCCGAGGAAGCCGAGCGCCTCCTCAATCTTCACAATCTCAGGACCGGTCGTGAGGTGTCCGACGACGACGCCGTGCGAGTTGGCTATCATACACGAGCCGACGAAGGGGACGCCCATGTTGGCGGTTCCGACGTAGACGTCAACCTTGAAGAGGTCGCTCAGCCACTCAAGCTCCTCGTCGGTCGCCTCGGGATGCACGAGACCACCTTTGTTCGTGACAACGCCGACGCTTCCAACGGATATGTAGTCGGCTATAACTCCCCTCTCGACTGGAACGCCGAGTATGTCCTCGATTTTCTTGGCTTCTTCCCTCGTGAACTCCTTGCTGACGAGGGCGCCCCTGTCGTTTGCCAGGATCAGGTTCCCAAGGGCGGTAAGCCTGCTCTGGAAGGGGACGACCTCCATGTCAATCCCGTATTCTCTGAGCTGGGCGTTCATGAAGTCGAGCTCGGCGTCCCAGATGTACCACGGGACTATGAGAGCGTTTGAGTTCCCTGCAACAAACACACCGACTATGCGGGACTTCATTATGCTCGTCTCGATGAGCGGAACCTTCAAAACCTCTCTGAGGACTTCAAGCTTCTTCTCGCCAAGGCCCTCCCTGATGACGGCTACCCTGTCGGTAGCGAAGCCGTAAACACCAAGATACGGGGAGTTCTCAAAATCGAGCCTCTCGATGTGCATCTCGTCACCTCTAAAAAGTGGTTAAAATCAGGCGAGGGAGACCTTGGCAATCCTCTTGCCTTCTTCCTCTTCGACGACGACCTTGACGCGGAGCTTGCTGGGTGGCTTTTCTATTCCACGCTCCCAGAGCTTCTCGTTGACGTCGGTGCCGATGACTACCTCGTCGGCCTTGGCGTGCCTGGCTATCCACTCGCGGACGAACCTGGCGGCCCTCGGGGCCCTCTTCCAGCGCGGAACGCGCTTCTTTATCTTCTTGATCGGGACTACGAACACGACTTCCTCACCGGGCTTGATCATTTAGACCACCTCACTCCTTGAGCTTGGTTCTCCTCCAGTGCCTCCTCTTCGGGTGAGTGAGAACCTTCCTGTTCGTCTTGACGATAACCCAAACAGGAACGCGCCTGTTCTGCTTGTTAGCCTTTGCAAGCCTGAGCTTCTTGGCGAGTGGCTTGTTCCTTGACATGGTCACACCTCCCCTCGCAATGCCTGTTGATGCTTTGAGAATCCGTTTTTAAGCTTTTTCGTGAGGTTCGTAAGGGGAAAGAAAAGAGGGTCAGCGCCTCCGCCTCAGGAGAAGCGGGAGCACTGCAAGGCCCACCACGAAGGCGGGCCCGCAGACACCGCTGGCCTCTTCAGCCTTGACGACATAGCCAAACTCGACTTTTTCGGGAACCTGCGCCATGAGGGCCCGGTAGTCATCTGCCGGAACGCCGTAGCGGAGGTATACATTGCTCTCTATCAGGACTTCGTTCTCGCTGAGCTTGGTGACCTTCATTACAACGCTTCCTGCGTCCGTCTTGGCCTCTATGTTGCCTGGGAGCTTTGTGAACTCGTAGCCCTCAGGGAGCTTAATCCTTGTGACTTTGGTCTCGTTAAGGGCCGCGTTGAGCCTGTGAGAGAAGCTTATGTTCCCGAATTCGAGCCTCGGGTCGTACTCATAGATGTATGTGTCATTGACCTTGCTGACGAACCCCTGAAGGTTCCAGCGGTATCTCACGACGAGGGGACCGGTGGACTCGACGTTCTGTATCGAGACGTTGCCAGACAGGACGTTTACGCCCCTGCTCTGGAACGTCCGAGCGTAGCTCTGGTAGAGACTCTGCTCCGCCTGCTGGAGTCCGAGATACGCAAACTGGGCTTTAAGGTAGTTAACGTATGATTCGGGCTCGACGTACTCTTCAACGCTTTCGAGAATCGTTCTGTCCTCATCAACGGTTATGTTGTTGTATATCCGCATCACCCAGGTGGAGTATTCCTCAACTCCCGCCTTTCCACCGTATTTAATGGTAACCGGGCCGAGCTTTGAGTACAGCACGGTCAGGTCGTCCGTTGTAACACCGTCTTTGAAATATATGACCGAGTGCGCGGTGATTGTAGTCCCATCTACCTCAACATCAAGCTGTATGTAGCTTCCGCCGGACTCAACCTTGAAGCCCTTGGTGACGTTTTTGACCTCGGCCCCTTCTGGAAGGTGGACTGTAAAGTAGTTTTCAAGGTGCATTGAGCCGTTGATTGTAGTCGGGTCAAACTGTGAAAGGTCAAGCACGCGGAGAACGTCCAGAGAAACCTCCCAGGCGTCGTCGTAGGAGTAGTAGCGCGCGAGGCCGGGGATTACGCCGCTTATCGCGACCGTGATGGGGCCGGTTGTATCGTGTCCCGAAATTTCCACTGTAGCGTTTTCAAGGGTAAGCCCAAGCCGTGAAAGGGCCTGCTGTTTCTGGGAGAGGAACATTCTCGTCGCGTTTTCAACTCCCACCTCAAGTATGCTCTCCTTAGTTCCGTTCAGTGCTTCTTCGGGGCCGTACAATGTGGTCTTCAGCGACACGTTGGCGCTTCCGTCCCAAGAGACCCAGTACTCATTTTCCTGCACCTCTTTGTATTCGCTGGACGCCGAAACTCCTCCGGCAACAATTCCAGCGAGGAGAATAGCAACAACCAAAAATCCAAACTTCCTCATGTATCTTTACCTCCAGCTGTCCTGCCTCATAGAAACGGGAGAGGGTATATTAAGTTTGCCCAAGAAAAGCGGAGAAAAGAAAGCGGTCAGTCACGCCACTTGCTCTCGTCGAGCTCTCCCTCGGTCTTAGCCACGATCGTCGTCCCGGCCAGGTCTCCGGTGACGTTGACCATCGTCCTGCCCATGTCAAGGAGGGCGTCAATTCCGAGTATCATGGCGTATGCAAGGGCCACTGGACTGCCCGCGCTGAGGTCGAGGCCGACGCTCTGGAGAACCATCGCAAGCATTATCGCTCCAGCTCCCGGGACGCCGGCGGTCCCAATCGAAGCGAGGACTGCAGTAAGGACGACTATCAGTTGCTGGCTAAGTGTGAGGGGCTGGCCGATGGCATTGGCGACGAAGAGCACTGTTACACCCTGGTAGAGCGCCGTTCCGTCCATGTTTATCGTCGCGCCGAGCGGAAGGGTGAAGGAATAGATACCTTTGTCAATGCCCATCTCTTCATCTGCCACGCGCATCGTGACTGGAAGTGTGCCGCTTGAGCTCCTCGTGACGAAGGCAGTCAGCATGGCGTCTTTGGCTTTCCTAAGGAACCTGACCGGGTCAATTCCAAAGACCTTGAGCAGGATAAAGTAGGTTATGCCTATCTGAAGGATTAAGCCAAGGTAAACTGCCGCGACGACCTTGACGAGCGGGCCAACGACTTTGACTCCCTGAGAGGCCATAACGTAGGCTATGAGGGCAAAGACACCTATCGGGGCGTACTGCATGACACCACCAACTATGAGGTACATTGCCTCGGCCAGACCGTCAAAGGCTCTCAGGAGGGTCTCCGCTGACCTCTTAACGCGCTCCTCCTCCCTGTTCATGAGGTAGGTTATCGCTATTCCAAGGACTATGGCGAAGAATATCACCTGGAGCACTGCCCCGTTGGTCAGCGACGCGAAGGGGTTTGTCGGCACTATATTGAGGAGCGTGTCCACCAGGGAAGGCGGCTGGGCCTCAATTGCCTTGCCGGTGCCTGAGCCGAGGTCAATGTTCGCGCCGACGTTGAAGATTCTGCCAACGATGAGACCAAAGAAAACCGCCATCGCAGAGGTGACAAGATAATAGACGACTATCTTGAGGCCAACGCGGCCGAGACGGGCGGGGCTTATGCTGGCCGCACCGACGACAAGAGATGCCAGGATAATCGGCATGACAAGCATCTTCAACAGGCGCACAAAGAGGTCACCGAAGGGCTTTATATACGTCTTCACTGCCTCTGCATAGCCGTAGTGCCCCGCTATAAGTCCAAAGACGGCACCCAAAATCAAACCATAGAGTATTTTCCACAGTATTGGATACTCTAAATACCTTTTCAGCAGTCCCTTCCCCACTGTCTCACCCCCATTTAGCTGACTAATTGCCAGCAAGATTATTTACTCGATGGGTGGCATATTAATCTTATCCCAAGAAGCTTGACAAAATGACAAAAACTTAGAAAAGCCTTAACGAGACATCTCCATACGTGATTCTCCTTAACTGCCCACCAATGTCCATAAGCAACGAGCCGTCGTCCAGCACGTCCAGTGCTATACCTGAGATTCTTTCCTCCCCTTCTATCACTGTAACGGGCTTCCCCAGTATGAACGTCCTCTCGCGGACTTTTGCCATCAGCAGGTCGGGCCTCTCAAGGAAGACCCGGTACCAGCCGTCCAGGTGCAGGAGAAGCCTCTTCAGGACTTTTTCAAGGGGAAGCTTCGAGCCTATGAGCTCCATCATCGAAGTTGCATTGTCCTTCAGCTCCTCCGGAATGGGGTTGTTCACGTTGAGGCCTATCCCCAGTATGCTGTATTCTCCAGCTTTTCCCTCTGCCAGTATGCCGGATACCTTCCTTCCGCCGACCCACACGTCGTTGGGCCACTTTATTCCCGCAGAAATCCCGAAGTCCGCGAGCGTGTCCACCACCGCCAGCGCCCCGACGAAGGCCAGCCTCGGGTCAACCCGCGGGGGCTTTAAAATCACGCTCATCCAGATGCCTCCCTCGGGAGAAGCCCACGAACGCCCCTTCCTGCCCCTTCCGGCAGTCTGCCGCTTGGCAATGACCACAGTTCCCTCTGGAACCTCATGGGCAATAGTCTTGGCGTATTCGTTTGTTGAACCTACCTCGTCGAGCTGGATAACCTTGACCCCGATAATCCGCCTCATTTTCTCCATCTCACCACCGTTCACAGCTCGACCTCGGGCTTAAACACCTTTCCGTCAAGGAAAACCTTAAATTCTCAAAAGATATATCACTCCCGGTGATTAGTATGGATGCGTACCAGAACGTGGGCATAAAGAGGAGGATGAGGCGCTTCTTCAGGAGGGACGGAAGGGCCCTCATATTCGCGATGGACCACGGCTTCGAGCACGGGCCTACCGACTTCGAGGAGCACTGGGAGCATGTTAACCCGAAGGTCATCATAAGGAAGGTCGTTAGGGCCGGAATCGACGGCGTTATGATGCTCCCGGGCCTCGCTAGGATAGCCGGTGACGAAGTAAAGCCCAACGTCGGCCTCATGGTAAAGCTTACCAGCAAGACCAACCTCCGCCCGAAGGGAGACCAGCTCCTCCAGAGCCAGCTGGGCTTCGTTGAAGATGCAGTGAAGCTCGGCGCCGATGCAATAGCTGCAACCGTCTACTGGGGCAGCCCGGCTGAGGACGTTATGATGCGCCAGTTCGCCGAGATAGCGAGCTACGCCCACGACCTCGGCTTCCCGGTCGTTCAGTTCGCCTACCCGCGCGGGCCGTACATCAACGAGCGCTATGGTAAAAAGGAGGACTACCGCGTCGTCATGTATGGGGCGAGGGCCGCGGCCGAGAGCGGCGCCGACATGATAAAGACCTACTGGACGGGCTCAAGGGAGACCTTTGCTAAGGTGGTCGATGCCGCCGCAGGAGTCCCAGTCCTGCTCAGCGGCGGTGCTAAGACCGACAACCCCGTTGACTTCCTCAAGCTCGTCTGGGAGGTCATAGAGGCCGGTGGTGCCGGGGCAGTCGTTGGGAGGAACATCTTCCAGCGTGAGAACCCCGAGCCGTTCATTAAGGCCCTTATCAGGGTTGTCCACCGCAACGAGGACCCGGAGGAGGCCGCCAAGGCCGAGGGGCTCATCTGAGCCCGTTTTGTCCGTTTTTACTACTTCCCTTCTTTCGACACTTGCCGTAACATGTCTCACCCCATGTCGGAACATTTTTAAAGTGGTTCTCTGGTTAGGTGGCATATACGGAGTGACTGGCAGAAATGCGGGTGATGGCAATGGTGGAGATAATAGACACCACGTTTAGGGATGCCCACCAGTCCCTCATAGCGACGCGCCTCAGGACGGAGGACATGCTTCCCATAGCCGAGAAGATGGATAAGATAGGATTTTACTCGATGGAGGTCTGGGGAGGGGCAACTTTCGATGTCTGCATCCGCTATCTGAAAGAAGACCCCTGGGAGAGGCTCAGACTCCTCAGAGAGCATATAAGGAAGACCAAGCTCCAGATGCTCCTCAGGGGGCAGAACGTCGTCGGCTACCGCCATTATCCTGACGATGTCGTCGAGAAGTTCGTCGAGCTGGCGCACAAGAACGGAATTGACATCTTCCGCATCTTCGATGCGCTCAACGACGTCAGGAACATGGAGGTGGCGATAAGGAAGGCCAAGGACGTCGGCGCAGAGGTGCAGGGAGTTATAGCTTACACCACCGGCAAAATCTTTACACTGGAGTACTATATGAAGAAGGTCGAAGAGCTCCTCCAGCTCGACGTTGACGTCATAACCATCAAGGACATGGCCGGCCTGCTGACGCCTAAAAAGGCCTACGAGCTGGTCAGGGAGATAAAAGAAACATACGGAGTGCCCGTGAACGTTCACACCCACTCAACCACGGGAATGGCTGTGGCAACCTATCTCAAGGCCGTTGAGGCTGGTGCAGACTACATAGATACAGCAATAAGCCCCCTCGCCTTTGGAACGGCCCAGCCGGGAATACAGACGATATGGCACGCCCTTCCGAAGGCCGTCGGGAGCCACCTCGACAGGGAGCTAATCCACGAGGTCTCCCGCTACCTGAAGAAACTGCTTGAGGAGAAGTACTGGGGTCTGCTCCACAAGGAGGCACTCATGGTCAACCCCTACGTCCTGAAGTACCAGGTTCCCGGCGGGATGTACTCCAACCTCATAGCCCAGCTCAAGGAGATGAACGCTCTCGACAAGCTCGATGAAGTGCTGAACGAAATTCCGCGCGTCAGAGAAGACCTCGGCTGGCCCCCTCTGGTGACGCCTACGAGCCAGATAGTAGGGACGCAGGCCGTCCTCAACGTCCTCTTCGGGAGGTACGAGAGGATAACCAACGAGGTCAAGAACTACATCAAGGGCTTCTACGGCAGGCCGCCGGCGGAGATAAACCCGGAGCTCAAGAAGCTCGTCCTCGGTGACGAGGAGCCGATAACGGTAAGGCCTGGAGAGCTGCTCGAACCCCAGCTGGAGAAGTGCAGGAAGGAGCTTGAGGAGCTCGGCTACCTCCAGAAGGAGGAGGACGTTCTCACCTACTGCCTCTTCCCGCAGGTTGCCCTTGAGTTCTTCAGGGTAAGGGCCGAGGGAATCAGAAAACCTGAAATCCCGAAGACCGCGCAGAAGTTCAGGGTGTACGTTGACGGCGTGGAGTTCGAGGTTGGGGTCGAGGGGGTTGACCTCAGCGCCCTCAGGTATCTGCCCCAGATAGCGGGCGCTGGGGCTACTGCTCCAGTTCCGTCCGCTCCAAGTGCTCCGGCTCCTGTTCCTGCGCCTGCTCCAGCGCCTGCCCCAACACCAGTTCCAAGCGCCCCTTCGCCGGCCCCTGCGCAGGCTTCGCCGAATACTGTTACGGCCCCGATGCCTGGCAAGGTTGTTAGGATACTCGTGAGTGAGGGGCAGGAAGTCAAGACCGGTCAGGGACTCCTCGTGCTCGAAGCCATGAAAATGGAGAACGAAATCCCAGCACCAAAAGACGGCGTCGTAAAGAAAATCTACGTAAAAGAAGGCGACGCCGTAAACACCGGCGACCCACTGATAGAACTGGGCTGACGAAGAACCGTGTTAACTTTTTATTTATCTAAAATCTCTTTTTCCTCTGTTTTTTAGTGAAAAGCCGAAGTATTCTCAGGTTTTTGCCGAAAGGCATTTAAGTACATAATTTGTACATCATAGTGCAAAACTTTGATGGAGGCGCAGAAATGAACTCCGCTGTTATAATCCTACTGGCTGCGGCCATATATCTGGCCATGTACTTTACCTACGGTAAGGCCCTCCAGAACAAAGTTGTTAAAGCCGACCCTAACAGGCCGACCCCCGCACACAGGCTCTACGATGGCGTTGACTACGTCCCAGCACACCCACTTGTTCTGTACGGACACCACTTCGCTTCGATAGCCGGTGCTGGGCCTATAGTTGGTCCAGCGGTGGCAATGGCATGGGGATGGCTTCCGGGACTCATCTGGGTCTGGTTCGGAAACGTCTTCATCGGTGCGGTTCACGACTACCTGGCATTGATGTCATCTGTCCGCTACGATGGTAAGTCAGTCCAGTGGATTGCAGGAAAGCTTATGAGCAGGAGAACTGGAATCGCCTTTGAGGTCTACATCTGGTTCACTCTGTTGCTCGTCGTTGCGGCGTTCGTTGCGGTGACGGCGAAGCTTCTCACTACGACCCCAGAAGCCGCCACCGCGACGCTCCTGTTCTTAGTGGTTGCAGTGCTCCTCGGCTGGCTGCTCTACAAGGTCAAGATTGACTTCAAGCTGGGAACAATAATAGGCATATTCCTCCTCGCCCTAGCGGTCTGGATTGGCCTCAACCACCCGTTGGTCTTCGTGGAGGGCCAGACCACGGTGGATACTGCCCCCTACAAAACTGCATACCACTACTGGAACATAATCCTGCTCGTGTACATCATTGTAGCAGCTTCCTTGCCAGTCTGGGTGCTCCTCCAGCCAAGGGACTACCTCAACGCGTACATACTCTGGTTCGGGCTCATCTTTGGAGGAATCGCCTTCGTGCTTCTCGCCAAGGACTTCACTGCCCCAGCGTTCACTTCCTGGAGCGCCTATGTGGTCAAGGGCACAGAAGCAGTTCCATCGCCGTTCTGGCCGACTGTGCCGCTGATAATAGCGTGTGGTGCCCTCAGCGGTTTCCACTCCCTTGTGGGTTCAGGAACGTCTTCAAAGCAGCTTGACAAGGAGATACACGGTCTACTCGTAGGATACGGCGGCATGTTCACAGAGGGCTTCCTTTCAACAATAGTCATAACCGCCATAGCCGTCTACGGTGTCCAGCTCACCGGTCTTGACCCCGGACAGTGGGCAACAGAGTACATCAACAAGGGCGGTCTCGGAACCTTCATCGGAGGCTACGCTAAGGGTGTCAGCGAGTTCTACGGCGTCAGCGAGACCTTCGGAAAGACCTTCGCTACACTGTGGGTCTCGGCCTTCACACTGACCTCGCTTGACACCGCCACCAGGCTTGGAAGGTTCGCCTGGCAGGAGCTCTTTGGAATGGTTGCAGACACCAGCCAGGGCATATGGAAGACCATAACCAACAAGTGGGTGGCGTCAATAATCATAGCCGTTCTCGGAACTTACCTTGCATGGGGTGCCGGTTACAAGGTCATCTGGCCAGCGTTCGCAGGAATGAACCAGCTCCTTGCGAGCATAGCAATGATGACCGCCGCACTCTGGGCCGCCAAAGTTCAGAAGGCCGGAAAGTGGAGCTGGGCCGTACTAATACCCGCGCTGTTCCTTTGGATAACAGTGACCGCGGCTCTTGTATGGTACATAGTCACCGTGCCGCTCAGCGGAAGCACCCTCATAGCAGTGAAGGGCTCGCTCCTCGTCGGCCTGATCCTGAACTTCCTGCTGGCGTGGGACTTCTACCTCGCCTGGAAGAAGCCAGAGGAAGAGTATGCTGCAGCTGCGGCCTGATTCCTTCTTTATTTCTCCCATTTTCATTAGGTGGTGAGAATGAAGGATAGAGAAAAAAGCCCGGTAGAAAACCTCAAAGCTTTTTTAAGGGGGTTTTTCGGCGCGTTTAAACACAGCTCAACCGAATATCTTGAGTTCGAGCTGAGAGAGCTTGAGAACGTCTTCGCGCTCATCCTTATGGGCGAGTTCGTGGGAATCCCCAGCCCACCCACTACCCTTGTGATACGGCTCCTTCCCCATATGACGCGTGAGCTTTACGTTATGCAGCGCAGGGTCGTTGATATGGACGACATCCTCGGCGAACTGGCCGGCATGTTTGAAATAACGTGAGGTGAGCACATGAGGGAGTTCTTCGTCCCCAAAAAAGGCTACCGCGTCGTCTTTTTCATAGGAAAAGGTGGAGTCGGCAAGACAACCAGCTCAGCGGCGGCGGCAATCGCCCTCGCTGAGGGGGGATACAAAACGCTGATAGTATCTCTTGACCCGGCGCACAACCTTGGGGACGTACTGATGGAGAAGCTCTCTGATAAACCGAAGAAGATAACCGAAAACCTCTACGCGGCAGAGCTCGACATGGAGAAACTGATAAAGGCCTATCTAAAGCACCTTGAGGAGAGCATGAAGCACACCTACCGCTACCTCACTGTCATAAACCTAGAGAAATACTTTGAGGTGCTGAGCTTCTCGCCCGGAATAGAGGAGTACGCCACTCTCGAAGCGATAAGGGAAATCCTGACCAGGGGCGACGAGTGGGACGTCATAGTCTTTGATACCCCACCCACGGGCCTGACACTCCGTGTCCTCGCCCTCCCCAAAATCTCCCTCATCTGGACGGACAAGCTCATTGAAATAAGGAGAGCCATTCTTGACAAGCGCGCTGCGATAGCCAACATCCACGGCGAGCAGGAGTTTGTTGTGGAGGGCAAGAAGTTCAAGCTCCCGACAAGGGAAGAAGAGGACGCGGTTATGAAGGAGCTAAAGACCTACAGAGAGGAAGTTGCATTCGTCGAGAGCGTGCTCACAGACCCAGAGAAAACGAGCGTCGTGGCGGTGATGAACCCGGAGATGCTACCTCTCTATGAGACCGAGAGGGCATACGAAAGCCTTAGGAAGTTCAAGATTCCCTTCAACATGATAGTTATGAACAAAGTCCTCGAACTGAGGAATGATGTTCCTGAATTGAAAGCAAGGCTTGAGGCCCAGCGGAAGGTGCTCATGGAAGTTGAGAGGCGGTTCAAAGGGCTGGAGATTGTGAAGATACCCGTCTTTCCGGAGGAACCAAGAGGGGTCGAGAGGCTTAAGGAGCTTGGGGGAATAATAGTTGGACGTTGAGAAGGAGGTATACCAGAGGCTTAGACAGGTTAAAGAACCGATAACGGAGATGGACATAGTAAGCCTTGGACTTGTTGAGAAAGTCATTGCTGACGAGGACGGTGTAAGGATTTACCTGCGCCTTTCAGAGGGGCTACGACACCCGTTCCAGAACGCCCTCAGCTGGCCTGTGAAGCGGAGAATCGTTAAGGACATCGTTGCTATCCTCGATGATATCGCCCGTCTTGAGATACTGGATTCAAGAACCCTTGAAAGGTATTACCCGCTGGAGGAGGATTAAGATGGACAACCAGGCGCTGTTTGCGGCAATATTTGTCTTAGCTGGAATCTCAGTTATCCAGTACTACCGCGGAAGGAAGCTCAACCTGCTTTTGATGGAGCACTACATAAGGGCGATAAAGGAGGTCGTAAAGCCCGAGAGCGAGGACTATACGTGGCTCGGCGGATACATCGGCTTCCGCGCTGAATACAAAGTCAACCGCAACAACACCAGGAAGTTCGAGTATACTTTAACACTCTTGCCGAGGCACAGCATCCTTTACTTCCCGATTTCCCTGCTAACCAGCAGACACGACAAGCTCTACATTGTGGTCAGGCCCTTTGCCCAGATAAAGCGCGAGGCGCACCTCATCCAGAAGGGCTACTACAGGCTGAAGCCGGACATCGAGAACGAAGACTTCCTCCAGAAGGAGACGATTGAGATTGCCGGGAAACAATACGAGGCCTTATACGAGAAAAAGCGGGACATCGAAAACCTTAAGGAGCTCGTTGAAAGCCTCTCCAACCCCCACAACGTCAAGCACGTTTCGCTCACGCCGAAGACCAACGTATTCTACGTCCTGATGAAGCCAGAGCCGGACACAATTGGTGAGGACGTCCAGAAAATCGTCCGCTTTGCCAACGAGAGGATAAAGGAGAACCGATTTTCATATTAATCCGCACTTCGGGGTTCGCACTGAAAACCTTAAATCTTCCTTTTCTAAATTTCCCGACTGGCGATGACTATGGCTGAAATATATAAAGCCAAGTTCGGAACCCCCGAGCGGGGCTGGGTGGTTCTTGTCCACGGCCTCGGAGAGCACAGCGGGAGGTATGGAAGGCTGATTAAAGAGCTCAACGATGCCGGCTTCGCTGTCTATGCCTTTGACTGGCCCGGCCACGGAAAGAGCCCCGGCAAGAGGGGACATACGAGCGTTGAAGAGGCCATGGAGATAATTGATTCTATAATTGCAGAAATAGGCGAGAAGCCCTTCCTCTTCGGGCACAGCCTCGGCGGCCTAACCGTAATACGCTACGCCGAGACGAGGCCCGACAAGATACGCGGCCTCGTGGCCTCCTCGCCCGCCCTCGCCAAGAGCCCGGAAACGTCTGGCTTCATGGTGGCCCTCGCAAAGTTCCTTGGAAAAATAGCCCCAGGAATAGTGCTCTCCAACGGCATTAATCCAAACCTGCTTTCCAGGAATCCCGAGGCGGTTAAACGTTACATTGAAGACCCCCTTGTCCACGACAGGATTTCGGCCAAGCTCGGAAGGAGCATCTTCGTGAACATGGAGCTGGCACACATGGAAGCAGATAGAATAAAAGCCCCTGTCCTGCTCCTCGTTGGCACTGGCGACGTCATAACGCCCCCGGAGGGGGCAAGAAAACTCTTTGAAGAGCTCAAAATAGAGGATAAGACGCTTAAAGAGTTTGAGGGGGCCTACCACGAGATATTCGAAGACCCAGAGTGGGCTGACGAGTTCCACAGGACGATAATCCAGTGGCTGGTTGAGGGGGCCTCCCGGAGCTAGTGGGTCGATTGTGATTAATTGTAAACGCCGAGAAACCCAAAAAATATTTATCCTTTTACCCCGTTTAATTATATGGGGATTTACTATGGCGTGGGAACCGTCTATGGTACTTCTGGCCCCCGAGGACCTCGTTGTGGAGGGACTTGCCGAGCTCATTGGGAGGGCAGGTTTCTCGGAGACAGGGAGGGAGTATAAAAAGAGGGGGAAGGCCAGGCTCGCCGTGGTGATAGGGGAGCGCAACGACCCGTTCTACGGGCGAGAGACCCTTGCGGTTGCCCTTTTAAGGGGAAAACCCAAAAAGGACTGGCTTGAAAGCGTGCTGTCGAAGTACGGCAGGGCAGTTCTCATAGCACTAGATGACCTTGACTACGAGCTTGAAGGGATTGCCGTTTTTGGCCCCGAGTGGCTCTCCGAGACCTTTAACCGCTACTCCATAGCACCTCCAAAGACGCTTCTTGAGAAGCTCCTTCCAGAGGGCGAGAAGCCGGAGGAGCTGAAAGAGTTCGTTCTTGATGGGCCGCTCCTTGAATCGGTATCGCCACAGAAGCTCATCGAGGAGGCAAAGAAGGTAGTCTCCTACCGGTTTGGTATCCGGCCCGAGGCTCTCAAACTTGAGGGCCTAACGCTGACGCTTAAACCCGTCTACGTCGTTCCCTGGGTGCGAGAAAACGGCAGTGGTAAGGCTTTCTACGATGGTGAGAACCTCGTTCTAAACGTTGAAGGAGAGCTGAAGGGCAAGGCAATGAAGGCCCTCCTGGAGGACGTTGCGACGGTTCTGGCAACTGAAATAGAAGTGGAGAACGACGTTGACCCCGTAAAACCCGTGGTTGAGGAGGCCGCGAGGCGTGGGTGGCTTGACCTGCGGGCCACCAGCCCAAGAAAAGCATACGTGCCCAAAAAAGCCCAGGTGACGTTCTCAGCAGGTTCAAAGCCCGTGGAAGTTCTCTTCGATTTTGCCATAGGCCGCGTGAGCGCCAAAGCCGAGCCCCTAAGCGGGGAGGAGCTCGTTGAACTGGCAAAGAACCATGTGAGGGCAGAACTTGGCGAAGAGCCGGTAACCGTTGAAATCGTCACCAAAAGGCGCTTCAGCCTGATAAGGGGCAGAACGAGCAGATACCTCTTTGAAATCGAGGTCAATTCCTACAGCGGGGACGTTAGGAGGTTCCAGTCGGCTCTGACCGAGGATGCCATACTGAACGCAGTCCTGTCCAGGTACGGCGACGGTCAGGTAATAGGAGTTGAGAGGCACTCCGGTGCGGTCGTTGTTGACATTTTGAGCGGTGGGAAGGTTCTTGCAGTCCACCTTGACCAGCGGACGGGGGAAATTATCAGCACCCGCGACCTCGGCTCCCCGAAGGAAGTCCTGAAGAGCATCGCGGGCTGGGCCCTTGAGGTCGTCAGGGACATTGAGCTGAAGTCGTGCAAGGTTGCCGGCCACGCCCTTGTCAGAGCTGAGTTCGAGGGGAGCGGCATCAGGGCCCGCCTTGAGTACGACGGCGAGACCGGAAAAGTCCTTGAGTCCTCGCTGGAGGTTGGAGCTAATCTGGCCGCCGAGCTTGCGGTCAGGAAGTATGGGGACTACAGGGCGATATTCACCGAAGAATCTGAAAACGGGTTTATAATAACCCTGGAGGGTGAGCGGGACATCGTTAAGGTCTTCGTATCCCTCTCGGGCGAGGTTAGAGAGACAGACAGGTTCCTCAAGAAGAAGCGCGTCGAGGAAATCGTGCTCGCAAAAATCCTGGAGGTCGAGCCGAACCCCTCCATTGAGTGCCTCAGACTTTCTGACCACTGGGAAGTCGAGTTTACGGGCTCAAAGGCCTTCGGAAGGCTCAAAGTCCACAGGACAACGGGTGAAATTCTCGAATTTGAGCACCAGTACATTGAGAGCGCCATCACCAAAGCGTTCACCCAGTTCGTGAGGGAAAAGTACGGGGACACCATAGAGGTTGAATGGATAGTCCACAACATCGAGGAGGGCTATGCAGGGGTAAAAGGTGTTGGAAAAAAGGGGATATACTTCGGAAAGTACAACACCCTCACAGGGGAGCTGGTGGACCACGACCTCGTCAGGGGAAGCGGCATCTCGTCCAAGTTCAGGCTGGCTCAGGTCGAGAGCAAGTACGCCGTCAAATGACGTCCCGCCTGTCAATGATGTGCTCCAGCTCGGGCCCGGTCTTTATCAGCCCGACCGGGACGCCGACCCTTTCTTCTATCTCCTCTATGAACTCCTTGGCCCTCTTCGGCAGTTTGTCGTAGTCGGTGACACCGAAGGCCTCTTTGTCGTATTTGTCGAGCATCGTCACGGCTAGCATCGTCGCGCCGTTTATCCTCGCCGAATAGCGCGCGAACTCGAAGTCGAACCAGCCGACCCTTCTCCTCCTGCCTGTAACTGTGCCGTACTCAACGAGACCCATTTTCTCAGCCTCTTTCTGACTCATCTCGGTCGGGAACGGCCCCTCTCCGACGCGCGTCGGGAAGCTCTTGAAGACGACTATGACGTCGTCAACCCTCGTAGGCCCTATTCCAACGTCGCTCGCAATGGCAGAAGCTGTTGTGTCCTTTGAGGTCACGTACGGGTAAGTCCCGTAGTAGAGGCTCAGTCCAAAGCCCTGGGTCCCCTCAACGAGGACGAGCTTCCCTTCGTCGAGGGCGTCGTTTACCTCCTGGGCGACGTCCGTCAGATAGGGCTCAAGCTCCTTGATGTCCCTCGCGAGCTTGGCCTTCCTCATGACCCTGTCTGCATTAGCGGGCCCGCAGCCGCTTCCAGTTGTCCCTATCTTTTCGTGCAGGTGGCTGTTGGAGCGGTCTAGCTGTTTGTGCTTCTCCTCAATTATAGCGCAGCGGTAGTCAATCCCGACCCTCTCTGCAACGTTGAAGTCCTTCAGGTGCTCAAGCTCGTGGAAAAAGACCTCCGGGTCAACGAGAACTCCCGCTCCGACGAGAAGCCTGGCCTTGGTCTGCATGAAGCCCGTCGGGAGCTGTCTGACGGCGTACTTCCTGCCGTTGATAAAGACGCTGTGACCAGCGTTCGTTCCCACTCCACCGCGCGCTATTACTTCAGGCTTATCCTTCAGGGCAAGGTACGCTATTATTGACCCCTTGCCCTCGTCTCCCCACTGACCGCCAACGACTATGTAGCTCGGCATGGCTCCTTACCCAGGTTTAAGTCAATAAGTGACTTATAATGGTTTCGGAATGGACAAAAATTTGTTAATCCAAACACGATGCACCCAAAATTTTCATAGTCCGGGAGCACAACCTTAAAGTACTTCGATGACCAAGTAAGTAACGTGATGCCATATGGTGGAGAGCCAGAAGACCGGCTTTAGGGCAGTCCTTAAGGACGGGAAGCTGTTGCTTGTTGAGTGTCCCAGTGAGAGAGTCATCTACGAGTTCACCATTGACGACCTAGCCGACATCATAGAGTTCCGCTATGCCACCCCTTGGAACAAGAGCAAGGACATCATTGAAAAACTCTCCATGATTATAAACGACCTTGTGAGCATCTACTCGAACGTCTCTGGAAACCCACCCTCAAAGGAGGACATTATGAAGGCCGTGAAGCTCAGGATGATTTAACGAGAGAAAGAAACTTAAGGTCTCTCCCCTACATCCCAGGGGTTGAGCATGAGGAACAAGTTAATCGTTGTCACCGGGGGAGCGGGCTTCATTGGCTCGCACATAGCCTGGGAGCTTGTCAAGGACAACGACGTCATCGTCATTGACAACCTGTACACGGGAAAGGAGGAGAACGTCCCTCCGGGGGCAAAGCTCGTCAAGGCGGACATAAGAGATTATGACGCGATAGCCGAGCTGATAAGCCACGCTGACTACGTTTTCCACGAGGCGGCGCAGGTAAGCGTCGTCGAGAGCATACGCGACCCCGTTTTTACGGAGGAGGTAAACGTCCTCGGGACACTAAACATCATCAGGGCTCTCCTTGAAGGCAATGGAAAGCTAATTTTCGCGTCTTCCGCCGCGGTCTACGGCGACAACCCCAACCTTCCGCTGAAGGAAACTGAACGGCCAAAGCCCCTATCCCCTTACGGAGTCACGAAGGCAACCGCTGAAGAGTACCTCCGCGTCTACCACGAGCTCTACGGCCTGCCAGTCGTTTCCCTGCGCTACTTTAACGTCTTCGGCCCGAGACAGAGCGCCAACCAGTACGCAGGCGTGATAAGCATATTCATCAACAGGGCCTTAGCTGGAGAACCGCTTGTTATTTACGGCGACGGCAAGCAGACGCGCGATTTCATCTACGTGAAGGACGTCGTCAGGGCGAACCTCCTCGTCGCCGAGAGCAGGAAAGCCAACGGGCGGGTCTTCAACGTCGCGACCGGAAGGCAGACAACCATTCTTGAGCTCGCAATGAAAATCATTGAAATAACCGGAACAACGAGCTCGATAGTCTTCGACAAGCCGAGGCCTGGAGACATAAGGCACAGCCAGGCGGACATAACTGAGATAAAGAAGCTGGGCTTTGAGCCGGAGTTTTCACTCGAAGAGGGTCTCAAGAAGACGGTCGAGTGGTACAGGGAGCAGAGGGAAACGTAATTCCTAGAAAAGAGATTTAAAGAAAATTGTAAAGGCGTCAAAGCGGTCAGAACGTGTAGTAGTCCACGCCACCGCGCTCCTTTTCATGTCTCCTCTTTCTGCCCTCCTCGAAGTTCTTGTAGTACTCGATCATGTACGGCGTTATGCTGGGCTTGATTTTCTTCAGGGCCTCCTCGAAGTCCCTCTTTGATACCTTGAGCCTCTCAAGGAACTCCTCGCTCTCGCTCTCAACGAGCTCCGTGGGCAGTTCGCGCATGACCCTGCGCATAGTGATGAGCGCGGCTTCTCTGACGAGGGCTTCGAGGTCAGCTCCCGAGTAGCCTTTGGTCTTCTTTGCCAGCTCCGCGAGGCTGACGTCTTCCGCGAGCGGGACGCGTCTCGTGTGCACCTTGAGTATCTCAAGCCTGGTCTTCTCGTCGGGCGCTGGCACGAGCACGAGCCTGTCGAACCTTCCAGGCCTCAGCAGAGCTGGGTCGAGGATGTCCGGCCTGTTGGTGGCGGCTATGACAACGACACCGCTGTTCCTCTCTATGCCGTCCATCTCGGTGAGGAGCTGGTTGATGAGCCTGTCGGTTACTCTGTCCCCCTCGGCACCCCTCGCCGGGGCTATGGCGTCAATCTCGTCGATGAATATGACCGTCGGAGCGGCCTGGCGAGCCTTCCTGAATATCTCCCTAATCCTCTTCTCGCTCTCACCGACCCACTTGCTCAGCACTTCCGGCCCGCGGATGCCGATGAAGTTGGCCTCGCTCTCGTTGGCAACGGCCTTTGCAAGGAGGGTCTTACCGGTTCCAGGCGGACCGTAGAGGAGTATTCCCCTCGGGGGCGTTATGCCGAGCCTCTCGAACGCCTTCGGGTACTTGAGGGGCCATTCCACTGCCTCGCGGAGCTCCTGTTTAACGTCTTCTAATCCACCTATGTCGTCCCAGCGGACGTTCGGAACCTCTATGAGAACCTCCCTGAGAGCGCTCGGCTCGACCATCTTGAGGGCCTCATAAAAGTCTTCCTTCCTGACACGGAGCTCCTGGAGGACTTCGGGCGGTATCTTATCCTGCTCGGGGTTTATCTTGCCTTCATTGATGAGCCTCCTCAGGACGACCATAGCGGCCTCTCTCGCGAGGGCGGCTAAGTCAGCACCGACGAAGCCGTGCGTCTTCTCGGCAATCTCCTCAAGCATCTTGTCTATGAGCCTGTTTCTGACCTCCGCGTATATCTCGCCTTCGCTCTTGAGGATTTCCTTGATTTCTGCCTCGTCTTTGGCCCCCTCAACCTTCTGAATCAGGGCCTCTAGCCTTTCCTCGTTAAAGGACTTCCTGGACTTCATCTCCTTCAGAACCTTCAGGACGGTTGCCTTGTCGTAGTCCGGCTCGAGCGGCATTCCTCTGGTGTGTATCTGGAGTATCTCCTTTCTACCCTGCTTGTCGGGAACGCCGACTTCGATCTCCCTGTCAAACCTTCCGGGCCTCCTGAGGGCAGGGTCAATGGCGTCAGGCCTGTTCGTTGCGGCTATGACTATGATTTTGCCCCTGCTCTTGAGGCCGTCCATGAGCGTGAGGAGCTGTGAAACAACCCTCTTCTCGACCTCGCCGACGACCTCTTCTCTCTTCGGCGCTATGGCGTCAATCTCATCAATGAAGATGATGCTCGGGGCGTTTTCCTCGGCCTCCTTGAAAATCTCTCTGAGCCTCTCTTCACTCTCGCCGTAGAACTTGCTCATTATCTCGGGGCCGTTGATGGCTATGAAGTGGGCGTTGGCCTCGTTAGCGACGGCCTTCGCTAAGAGAGTCTTACCGGTTCCGGGCGGACCGTAGAGGAGCACTCCCTTCGGCGGTTCAATGCCCAGGCGCTCGAAGAGCTCTGGGTGCTTGAGCGGGAGCTCAACCATCTCGCGTATCTTCTGGATGGCCTCGTCAAGACCGCCAATGTCCTCGTAGGTCACCTCGGGGATGCTCTCCTCGCGGACTTCGACCGCCTGCGGGAGCACCTCGACCTCTGTGTTGTAGGTTATCTGGACGATTCCCTTGGGAACCGTGTTCACGACGACGAACTTGAGCTCGCCGAAGCCGATGGGCATCGCCTCGAAGAGACCCCTCAGAAGGTCGTCAAACGGAGAGCCGCCGTAGTAGGTCTCGCTCCTGTTGCTGGCGACTACGAGGTCTCCCTTAACTACGGGCCTGCCGAGCAGGTTCTGCTTCACAAGGTCGCCTGGAATCTGAATGAAGACGCCCTTCTGGGCTGGAGCAAGGACTACTTTCTTTGCCTCCTTGACCTCCGCCCTCCTGACGGTCACGTAGTCGCCTATGCTGACCCCCGCGTTCCTCCTGATGTAGCCGTCCATCCTGATGATGTCCAGTCCGCGGTCGTCAGGGTGGGCGTTGGCCACTATGGCGGCGGTGTTCCTCTCTCCGATCAGCTCAACGATGTCGCCCGGCTCCACTCCGAGCTGTTTCTGGTACTTCCTGTCAAAGCGGACTATGCCCCTGCCGACGTCCCTCTTGAGGGCCTCCGCGACCCTAAGCTTGATCTCATCAACCCTCTCTTCCTTTCCGAATATCATCTTGAACGCCTCCTGTGAAGTTCAATCGCCTCCTCAAGGGTTAGATTCCCGAGGGCAACCTCCCTCGCGAGGCTTGAGGGAATTGTTATGTTGCCGCTCAGCTCCCGGCTCCTCCTCTTTATGTGCTCTATCTCCTTTTTGGTCGGCTCTTTGACCTCAAGGAGTTCCCCTATCGTTGTCTCACGCCCCTCCCTCAGGCCGATGTTGATTGAGGCTACGATGTCCACGACAGAGGAGCTTTCTATTCCCCCGACTTTGGGGGTCGTCCTGAACTCGTTCACGACGATTATGGGGTAATCGTAGCCGAGGGCTCTGCCGAGGGCCTTGAGGGTCATTGTCCTGTGCCTCTTCGCGCCGTGGCCTATCTTTATCCTCGCACCGGGGTACTTTTCGAGCAGGTCAACAACGATTTCAACATCTCGCGGGCTTCCGAGGCGGTGGACTTCTATGACCCTCCCGTCTGCAACGACGCTTAAGCCGGGTCTCTCTCCGGGGTCTATTGCGATGAAGACGTTCTTAAACCTCTCCCTCCCTTCCAGTCTCGCGAGAAGTTCGTCTATAAAGTTCTCATCTCGGACGATGACCTTGACCGGAAAGTCCACCTTATCCTTCTCGCCCGTGAGGACTACCTCAACGTCGTAGGGAATCCTCTCACCTACCCTCAGGCTCAGGAAGGGGATTCCATACTCCTTCAGGACTTTTGTGGCCGTGTAATACACTCTCGCGTCGCCCGTGACAATCGCGACTCTCATGGTACTCACTTCTCACGGCTGATATAAACCTTTTTCGAAATCGAGCTCGGGGCGTTTAAACCTTTTTAAGCCCTGTGGGCTAAAGTTCAGTAGGTCAAAACGAAGCCAGGGTGAGGAGGACATGGAGCCGCCCAAGAAGAAAAAGGTTGAAGTCGAAGAGGAGCTCCTCGACGAGGAGTTTGAGCTCGAAGAGTGGGAGGACGAGGACTGGGAAGAGGAGTGGGAAGAAGACTGGGAAGAGGAGGACGAGTGCTGACCTCCTCCCCGCCCTAAAGGGGCGGGGCTTTCAAAAGAAAAAAGTAAACGCCCCCGTTTACGCAACTCATTTATACTTCAGCACTTTTCTTTTCTTCCGGTGATACGATGGCGTTCCTGAAGGTCGTTCCCCTCGAAAAGGCCCTTGAGGTCATAGACTCATTCCCCTTGGAGCCAAAAGTTGAGAGAGTCCCCCTCGGCGGGGCCCTCGGCAGGGTTCTGGCGGAGGACATAACGTCGCCCATAGACGTCCCGCCCTTTGACAGGGCAACCGTTGACGGCTACGCGGTGAGGGCAGAGGACACCTTTATGGCGAGCGAGAGCGAGCCGGTGAGGCTGAAGGTCGTCGGTGAAATCAACGCCGGAGACGTCCCTCAGTTGGAACTGAAGCCGGGGGAGAGCGTTTACATCTCCACAGGGGCCCCCCTGCCGAAGGGTGCAGATGCAGTCATACAGTTCGAGGACGTGGACAGGGAAGGGGACGAGGTGGTCATCTACAAGCCCGCCTACCCCGGTCTTGGAGTTATGAAGGCCGGTGCGGACATACAGAAGGGCCAGCCCCTGCTCAGGAGAGGGACGAGGCTCGGCTTCAAGGAGACCGCGCTCCTATCGGCCGTCGGGTTGACCGAAGTCCCTGTCTTCAGGAAGCCAAAGGTCGCCGTGATAAGTACGGGCAACGAGCTGATTCTCCCTGGAGAGGATCTCAGGCCCGGCAAGATTTACGATATTAACGGGCGGGCAATCACCGATGCCGTGAGGGAGCTCGGTGGTGAGGCCGTCTTCCTGGGCATAGCCAGGGACGACCGGGAGAGTCTGAAGGCGCTCATAGAGAAGGGAGTGGAGTGCTGTGACATCGTGATTCTGAGCGGCGGCGCGAGCGGAGGGATAAGGGACCTCACCAGTTCGATAATAGGGGAGCTCGGCGAGGTGAAAATACACGGCATAGCGATTCAGCCGGGCAAGCCGACGATAATCGGCCTCATAGACGGAAAGCCGGTGTTTGGACTCCCGGGTTACCCAACGAGCTGTCTCACGAACTTCACCCTCCTCGTCGCACCGCTCCTCAGGAAGCTCATCGGAAGGGAAAGCGAAGTCAGAAAGGTCAGGAAGAGGCTCGCCCACAAGGTCTTCTCGGTCAAGGGGAGGCGCCAGTTTCTCCCGGTCAGGATAGAGGGCGATAAAGCCATTCCAATACTCAAGGGGAGTGGTGCAGTCACTAGCTTCGTTGATGCAGACGGCTTCATTGAAGTCCCGGAGAACGTGGAGATATTGGGAGCCGGAGAAGAGGTTGAGGTCACATTCTTTGGCTAAACACCGTACTCCTTTGCCCATTTCTCGTATTTTCTCAGAAGCTCCTTCTTTATGGGGCTCTTCACCCTTCTGAATGCATAGCGGAAGTCTTCCGCTTCGAGAGGCCTTACTGTGAGCTCTTTTCCTGCTATCGAGCCCACCTTTAGAGGGTCGCTCAGCTCGGGGTTCATCTCCTCCAGCATGTGGAGGACCGCAAAAGTGCAGGCGTTGGCTATTTCTCTACCCGAGTAGAGCTTCCTAACGGCTATCCTGGCCAGCGACTCCAGCGTGACCCGCAGGGGAAACCCCCTTAGATGTATTGCGAATATCTCCTTTGCCCCCTTCTCGTCGGGGAGGGGGACGTAAATCCTCAGCGGAAAGCGGGAGAGCATGGCCTCGTCCAGGTCCCAGGGGGCGTTGGTCGATGCGAGGGTGATTACCCTGTCCGAGTCATGGAACCCGTCTATCTCCGCGAGAATAGTTCCCAGAAGCCTTCTCCCTGCGTCTTCCATTGCGGAGCGCCTCATACCAAGGGCGTCGAACTCGTCTATGAAAACGACGCTTGGGGCTTTCTGCCTCGCGAGGGAGTAGATAGACGAGGCTATCTTGCTGGACTCTCCAAAGTACTTGCTGAGGACGTCGCTCACCTTAACTCCTATGAACGTGGCCTTCATGCTCCCGGCCAGGGCCTTCGCCAGTAGCGTTTTTCCCGTCCCCGGAGGGCCGAAGAGGAGAACCCCCTTCCAGGGCTTGAACTTTCCCGGAACCTTCGCCATTGCTATCCCAACGGCTTGAGCGAGGAGCTTTTTTGCCTCTTCTAACCCTCCAACGTCCTCCCACGTTACGTTTGATGTCGTTATAAGCCTTTCAATTCCGTTGGAGCGCTTTTTAATCTCCGTATCAACGTTCTCAGCTTTTCTTTCCCACTCCTCGGCCAGCTTGAGGTAGTAGTGCGAGAACTGTAACTCCTCGGAAGCGAGCTTCCTCAGGAGGCCGGCGCACTGGAGGGCAAAAAAACGTGCCTTTTCAGGGTTACCCTCTTCAATGGCCTTTTCATAGAGGCGCTCGTACCTCTGGAAAAGTGATGAGTAAGCCATCTTCATTGCGCCGGCCCTCTAAGGAGTTTCTCACTCATTCTTATAGCGCTTTTGTGTAGGTAGTTGTGTAGCTTAGGAAACCTTTTTTAAACGCCGTTCGTTCTCTGGTTAGGTGTTGGCTATGCTCGACATAAAGCTCATCCGCGAAAAGCCGGAGGTCGTTAAGAAGGACCTCATCAAGAGGGGCGAAACCGAGAAGGTCAAATGGATTGACGAAATCCTTGAGCTCGATGCCAAGTGGCGCGAAAACCTGAAGAAAATCAACCAGCTCAGAAAGGAGCGCAACCAGCTGGCAGTCCAGATAGGCAAGTGCAAGAAGGCCGGCGAACCGGTAGACGACCTTCTCGCGAAGAGCAACGAGATAGTGAGGCAGATTGAGGAGCTTGAGAAGGAAGTCGAGGAGCTTAAGAAGAAAATCGACTACTACCTCTGGCGCCTCCCCAACATTACCCACGAGAGCGTCCCGGTCGGGGAGAGCGACGAGGACAACGTCCCGATAAGGTTCTGGGGCAAGGCTAAGGTCTGGGAGGGCTTCCTCGAAAGCTTTAAGGAGCAGAGCCTCGGGAAGATGGACTACGAGGTGTTGAGCTGGAGGCCGAGGCTCCACGTTGACATGCTTGAGCTTTTGAGAGGGGCTGACCTTGAGCGGGCCGCGAAGGTGAGCGGTGCGCGCTTCTACTACCTCCTCAACGAGCTTGTCATACTCGATCTGGCCCTCATACGCTTCGCCCTCGACAAGCTCATAGAGAAGGGCTTCGCCCCCGTCATACCACCCTACATGGTCAGGCGCTTCGTCGAGGAAGGCGCGACGACCTTTGAGGACTTCGAGGACGTCATCTACAAGGTTGAGGGCGAAGATTTATACCTCATTCCGACGGCAGAGCACCCGCTCGCTGGAATGCACGCCAACGAAATCCTCGACGGCAAAGACCTACCGCTCCTCTACGTCGGCGTTAGCCCCTGCTTCAGAAAGGAGGCCGGAACCGCGGGAAAGGACACGAAGGGAATCTTCCGCGTCCACCAGTTCCACAAGGTCGAGCAGTTTGTTTATTCAAGGCCAGAGGAGAGCTGGGAGTGGCACGAGAGGCTCATAGCGAACGCTGAGGAGATATTCCAGGAGCTTGAGATACCTTACAGGGTCGTCAACATCTGCACCGGCGACCTCGGCTACGTCGCCGCCAAGAAGTACGACATCGAGGCCTGGATGGCAGGGCAGGGCAAGTTCAGGGAGGTTGTCAGCGCGAGCAACTGTACCGACTGGCAGGCGAGGAGGCTGAACATTCGCTTCCGCGACAAGACCCACGAGAAGCCGAAGTTCGTCCACACGCTCAACTCGACGGCGATAGCCACTTCGAGGGCCATCGTTGCAATCCTTGAGAACCACCAGACCGAGGAAGGCGTCGTAAAGCTCCCGAAGGCGCTCTGGAAGTACACGGGCTTCAAGGAGATTCTGCCCGACCACATGAAGGAGAAGTGCTGCGGGGAGTGAGCTTTTCTACTTTTTGCTTTCAACCCCATTTTGGGGCCGCAAAGCGCAACCAGGTGCGGTTTTAGCCTTCAAGCCTCTTTAGAAGCGCAAACTCTCTGGGATCCCACGAGGATTCGTCGGTTATCAGGTAAACTCTGCCTCCGTGGAGGATTGCGTAATCCCGGACGTCGTTGAGGAACTTAAAAAGGGCGTTGAAGCCGTTGTGGAGGGCAAGGTACTCGGGGCAGGCTATGACGATTGCCCTGTCCGGGTCTTTACTGAGGCTTGATACGATACCGTCAAGAACTCTGTGAAGCTCTCTAGGGCCAAAAAAGCCGCCGGCGGCACCCACAGTCACGAGCTCCCATTCCGGTGGAACCTTTGTTCCCACCCTGCCAATTACAACCGCCCTTTCTTCACGGACTTCGTTGAGCGAGTGGACTATCCTAAAGTGATGTGCGGGCTTGCGCTTGCCCGTAATTGCCCCTGAGAGCAGGGGAGCAAACAATTCCAGCATGCTTTCACTCTCCCGCATATAAGAGGGCCCATGTGTTTATATCTCTTTTTTGTAAGTGGTTATGTAGGTAAGCCCTCGGTCAAGGCCGATGTCATCACGTGTCAGCCGGTTAATCCTTCGTCATCGGGCCTGCTGTTTTCTCTGCTTATGATTTTAACTGTTTTGTTGCTGGCTCAAGACCTTGGCGGCGGGACGGGAATATAGTGGGGATACGACCTCCTGCTGGAGCAGACTGTTTCCACAGGCGCTACGTGAGCTCAACGAAGGCCTTGAGGGTGTGGGTGCGCTTTGTTAGAAAGCTGAACCCCAAAATAATAGCGCCACCGCACGGGGCGATATTCAGGGACGATCACGTTGAGAACTTCCTCAACTGGCTTGGAAACCTTAAAGTCGGAATCGACGTCTTTGAAAAAGAATTCTATGGGGATTGACCCCCCATCATCTTTTTCACGAGCTCCACGAGCTCCCACAGGTCTTTCACGTAGTAGTCTGCGCCCTCAACTTTTCCGAAGCGCGTGACATTAACCACCTTCATGCCGGCGCGCTTTCCGGCGAGGACGTCGTGGTGGCTGTCCCCGACCATCAGGGCCTCTTGAGGGGCTACACCCAACGCTTTGAGGGCCTTCTTGACGAGGTAGGGGTCGGGCTTGACGCCGTCGAGGTTTGAGTAATCCTTGCCGTAGACGACGTCAAAGTACTTCCTCAGGCCAAAGAGATCCAAAACGAACTCGGTGCACTCCTGGGAGGCGTTGCTGACCGCGGCCAGCTTAAGCCCCATCTCTTTCAGTTCTTTTAGGGCACCAACATCGGGAAAGGGCCTTATCCGCCCGAGCTCTGCCATCTTCTTGCGGTACTCAAGGTTTACACTATCAACAATCTGCCAGAACTCAACGTGGTCTATTCCAAAGCGCTCGATATAGCTCCTCGGGAGATTACCCGTTACTGTCTTTTTGTAGGTCTCGTAGTCAAGCTCGATGCCATGCTTCCTGAGGGCGGGCATGACCCAGTTCTCGTACCATTCGCGGTGGTCGTAGCCCTCATAGTAGACGAGGGTCTCATCAACGTCAAATATCAGTGCCCGCAACATCATTACTCCCCCGGACGCACCTCAGATAAGCCCATGCGTCATCATCTTTCAGTGGGTTGATTCCTCATCGGCATAGGAAGTGAGAAAGGGAAGTTAAAAACCTTCAGAAGAGCTCTTCAAGCTTGACGTCAATCTTGTCCGGGTTGAACGGGAGGACGTGCCTGGTGGTCTTCGGGGAGTAGACCTCGCCGCGCTTGACGAGCTCCATGACCTCCTCCTTGCTCGGAGCCTTCCTGATGAACACGTAGTCTATTTCGCCCTTGCCCATGTCCTCTCTGGCGTCCTCCTTGAGGCCGTAGTAGATGAGCTCGATCCTGCCCTCGACGCTCATCTCGTCGAGAACCTTGCTGACCTTCTTCTGCTCCTCAAGACCGCCAGGAATAGCAAAGACCTTCTCACCGACGATGGCGAAGGCTATCTCGCCCCTCTCGGCCTTCTCCTCGGCCTCGGGGTCCTCTATAACCTCAAGCCCCTCGGCTTTGAGCCTCTCAAGGACTTCGTTGAGGTCGCCCTTGAAGGCCGGGTACCAGGTGTAGACCTTAACATCGGCGCTGAAGTAGTCGAGGATAACGGACGGGGCCCTTTTCGCGCCGAGCTTCTGAAGACCGGCCCAGCGGTGGTGGCCGTCAACGATGAGGTACTCGTCCGTCCCCGGAATCTTTGCGAGGAGCATGGGCTTCCAGAAGAGACCACTTCCCGTGACGCTCTCAATAAAGGCCTCGAGCTCCTTCTGGACAAGCTGCTCGTGCGGCTTCATCTTGTCGAGGTCAATAAAAACGTAGTCGACCTTGATGGTCGGGATGTCGTATTTTGGAACCTTTTCAACTCCCATTTTGAGACCCTCCACAAGTATTCAGATGAAAGTCGAACCGTCCCATAAAAAGGCTTTCCGTTGAAAAACAAAACATATTTGTGGAAATATGTAGGAGAAAATTGCGGGGATTCAAAAGTTTACCAACGTATCCATCAAAAATCCGAAAGTTTATTCTCCCGAACTTCTACCCGGTGCCTTTTCATGTGGTCTGGAGAAATAAGTTTTCCGCCAGAATTATGCCTTGAGGTCCGTTTAAGTGCTCTGCTGTCTATCTTTTTGTCGAGGTAAGGTTATAAACATCGCCGAGAAGGGAGAACGGTGATTATCATGGCGCTGAGCGACAGGCTTGAGATGGTTAACCCCTCTGAGATTAGAAAGCTCTTCGACCTTGCCCAGGGCGTTGAGGGTCTCATATCACTTGGAATCGGTGAACCTGACTTCGACACGCCGGAGCATATAAAGGAATACGCTAAGGAGGCCCTTGATAAGGGCATGACGCACTACGGCCCGAACGCGGGTTTGCCGATGCTCCGCGAGGCGATAGCGAGAAAGCTCAAGAAGCAGAACGGCATCGAGGCCGACCCGAAGAGCGAAATAATGGTGCTCGTCGGGGCGAACCAGGCTTTTATTATGGGCCTTGCAACGTTTCTCAAGGATGGGGAAGAAGTCCTCATCCCGAGTCCGATGTTCGTCAGCTATGCCCCGGCCGTCATTCTCGCCGGAGGAAGACCGGTTGAGGTTCCGACCTACGAGGAGAACGAGTTCCGCCTTTCCGTTGACGACCTCGAAAAGCACGTGAGCGACAAAACCAGGGCGCTCATCATAAACTCCCCGAACAACCCGACCGGCGCGGTTCTGACTAAGAAGGACCTTGAGGAGATTGCAGACTTCGCGGTCGAGCACGACCTCATCGTCTTCAGCGATGAAGTTTACGAGCACTTCGTTTACGACGGGGTCAAGAACCACAGCATCGCTTCCCTCGACGGCATGTTCGAGCGGACGATAACGATAAACGGCTTCTCCAAGACCTTCGCCATGACCGGCTGGCGCCTCGGCTTCGTCGCGGCCCCCGCATGGATAATCGAGAAGATGACCCGCTTCCAGATGTACAACGCCACCTGTCCGGTTACCTTTGCCCAGTACGCGGCCGCGAAGGCCCTCGAGGACGAGAGGAGCTGGAAAGCAGTCGAAGAGATGAGACAGGAGTACGACAGGAGAAGGAACCTCGTCTGGAAGCGCCTCAACGAGATGGGCCTTCCGACGGTCAAGCCCAAGGGAGCGTTCTACATATTCCCGAGGATTAGGGACACCGGCTTAACCGACAAGGAGTTCAGCGAGCTCATGTTGAAAGAAGCCAAGGTCGCGGTCGTTCCAGGCTCGGCCTTCGGAAAGGCTGGCGAGGGATACATAAGGATAAGCTATGCGACCGCCTACGAGAAGCTTGAGGAAGCTATGGACAGGATGGAGAAGGTTTTGAGGGAAAAAGAACTTGTTTAGAGCTCCTTTAGCTTGACGTCCTCTACCTTTTTTCTTTTCTCGGCAAAGTCTATGACCGCGTAGTACCCCCTGAAGAGTGGGCCTGGGTTCACGATTACCGTTTCCCCAACATGGTCAACGCTCCTCGCCTCGTGTATGTGGCCTGTAATGACGAGCGGGGGCTGGTTGTCCTCGATGAACTTCCTCAGCGCTGAACTTCCAACGTGGAGCCCTGAATGGACGCGGTCTGCCTTTGTGTCCTTCGGCGGGGCATGGGAGACTATAGCGTCGCCGGGGCGGTAATTTCTCTCAAGGATTTCGCGGATTTCGTCCTCGGTCAGCTCCCAGACTGTGTTGAAGGGTGTGATGTTCGAGCCCCCGATTCCAACGAATCCAATGCCGTTGAGCTCCCGCCGTTTGTTGTGGATGCCGATTCCAAGCTCCTCAAGGAGCTCTGGCATGTCCCTGCCGTCGCAGTTGCCATGGACGGCCAGGATTGGGACGCAGGTCTCAAGGAGGGGTTCAAGGACTTTCCTAGCGACTTCTGCCCCGGAGAAGTTCGTTACGTCTCCTGCAATAATAAGGGCGTCTGGCTTCTCCTTCTTCAGGTGCTCTGCGAGCCTCTTCGCCATCCCCCTGTTGCCGTGGATGTCCGTCAGGGCCACGAGCTTCATTCTCCCTCACCTCCGTAAAGAGAAAAAATAGGGGGTGCTTAAGTTTTTATTTAGTCAATTGTCGAGATTAGCTTTAACATTCACCGAAAGCCTTATAAGATTTAACGACCTCCAATATAGCAGGTGATACCATGGAGAGGGTTAAGTCAATCCTCCAGAGGAGGCTTGAGGTCGTTAAGAGGAGGAAGGAGCTCCTCGTCCTTGAGGAGGCCAAGCTTGTTAGGCTTGCCAGGCAGAAGAAGAACGTTTCCTCCAAACTCTCCAAGGTTAGGAGGGAGAAGCTGGCCATAATGGCGGAGGAAGCCAGGCTCCTGAGGGCCCTCAAGCAGAGCAGTTACTCCTACTGACTTCTAAACTTTTGGATTTCAGAACAGTGGAAAAGATAGAGGGAATTCAGAAGACGTTGAGCTTGTCTTCGAGAATCATCTTCTGTATCTTGGTTATGTTGGCGAGCCAGGCGTCGGCGATCTCGTAGGCCGGCTTCTGGAGGACATCAATTGAGTAGCCCTTCTTCGGGATTATCTGGACGCTCGCTACGAGGGGCTCGTCAATGGGCTTTCCTATCTGGCTCAGAATCCTGACGTAGACCTCCTCGACGCCCTCGACCTGCTCGGCGATGTCGTTGGCTATGAGCATCGAGAGGAGGTTGTAAATCTTTCCAACGTGGCTGACCGGGTTCTTTCCAGCGGCGGCCTCCATGCTCATGTGCCTGTTCGGGGTGATGAGGCCGTTGACGCGGTTGCCCCTGCCAACGCTACCGTCGTCACCGGCTTCGGCGCTCGTTCCGGTGACGGTGATGTAGTAGATGCCGTTCTTCGGGTCGTCGGCGGTGTTGACGTAGATGTTGACCTTCCTCTCGGTGTGGGCCTCGACTATCTCCTTGGCCTTCTGGTAGATGGCCTCCTTGACGGCCATGTACTCGTCCGGGTTGGCGACCTCGCTGTCAACTATGGCTGCAGCTATGGTGAGGTCAATCTCGTCGCCCTTCCTGAGGCCCATGACCTTGATGTCCTCACCGACTGCCGGCCACTCCTTCTTGAAGTCGTCGCTGTTGAGGGCCTTCTCGGTCTCGAGGACTATCCTCTCCGTCTCGCTGAGCGGGGCGTAGCCGACACCGAAGGAGGTGTCGTTGGCGAGCGGAATCGGGTTCTCCTTGGCCTTGTTGAAGACTCCAACGAGGTCAACACTTCCCTGCCCTATGCGGGAGTCAATGATGACGTGGTTCTCGATGTCGAGGTGCCTGACGGCCTTCTTGAGGTAGTCCTTGGCGGCCTTTATCGCTATCTCGTGAACCGGGAAGAGCTCCCTGTCAACCATCTCAACGGCCCTTCCAGAGAGGAGGATGTAAATCGGCTTGATGACTTCACCACCGCCGAACTGTGGATAGGCCCTACCGCCAACGACCTCGACCTGGTCGGTGTTGTGGTGGAGGATTATACCGTATCTCTTGATGTACTCCCTGCTGAGGGCCCTGCTGACGGCCTCGGCTATACCATCGGCTATGCTGTCGGGGTGGCCGATTCCCTTCCTTTCAACGAGCTCGACCTGCTGCATCTCGACCGGGGTTCTAACGAGCTCCTCAACGACGATGTTCCTAACCTTCTCAGCCATGAGCGTCACCACCTTTTTTATTTAGCAAGGCCCGCTTCGATGAAGTCTTTATATAATTTTCGGCATGAACCTGTAAGACCAACATTCCTGGGAGTTATTAATTTCGAAACCCTTAAAATTCTGCACGAAAAATTTTCTACGACGGTCCCGCCCGGTTGGCCCGCCGGACGGAGTGGGCTCTGCCTCCGATGATGTCCCGTGGACGATGCCGGGCGGACAGGGCTTGGCCTCCGGACCGCCTGAGAGTGGCTTCAGCCTTCAATGAAGGTGGGGGATAGCCAAGCCCACATTTTTAAGCTCCCTTTTCTAACACCGCCGGGTGATACCGTGAGCGGGGACATCGAGGCGATTATAGATTCCATAAGAAAGACCCTCGACGAAAAGGACTCGCTTAGGGAAGAGGCCCTTAAGGTTACCAGAGAGATAGTAAGGCTCAGCGGCGACACGGTCAAGGCCCTCCACAGGGGCGACCTCAGACTCGCCGAGCAGAGGTGGAAGGAGGCCAGGGAGAGAGTACTAAAGGTCAGAGAAATGCTGGCCAACCACCCTGACCTGTACTACGCTGGCTACGTCCAGACGGCCCATCAGGAGTTCGTGGAGGCCTCACTCCTCATGAGCTACGTTACAGGCAGGCCGTATCCTGAGCCCTCTGAGCTTGGAGTTCCAGAGGCCGACTACGCCCTTGGGGTTGGCGATTTCGTGGGGGAGCTGAGGAGGTATTTCCTCCACAGGCTGCTTGAAGGAGACATCGCGACTGCCGAGAAGGTTTACAGCGAGATGGAGAGAGTTTACAACGCGCTCATAACCCTTGAGTATCCGAAGGGGCTTGTCAACGTGAGGCAAAAGCAGGACCAGGCGCGCTACGTTCTCGAGAGAACCCTCGAAGACCTAACGAGGGCCAAGCTCAACAAGAGCCTCGAGGAAAAGCTTGAGAAGGCCCTAAAGAATGACTGAATTAAAGGATTACATAATTACCGAAAAACTCAAAAAGATAGCCCAGCTCCAGAGGGAGTTCTCAAAAAGGGTAGTCGAGAGACCGCTTGACGTAGATTCCATTGAGACCGTCGGCGCTGTTGACGTCTCGTACAGAGAAAACACGGCCGTCTCTGCCCTGGTTGTCTGTACGTTTCCGGACTGCGAAGTCCTGGAAGCGAGAACGACCAAAGCCAGGGCAACCTTCCCCTATATCCCGACCTATTTCTTTCTCAGGGAGACGAGGCCGGTTCTGCTTGTTGCCAAAAACGCGGACTTTGACGTTCTCCTTGTTGAAGGGCACGGTAGGGCCCACCCAAGGGGCTACGGGCTGGCCTCTCACATAGGACTGGTGCTCAAAAAGCCCGTCATCGGCGTCGCGAAGAGGCCGCTGCGCGGCGTGCCGGAGGGCCTCTACAAAAAGGTAGGAAAAGCTTATGTAAGCGTCGGGCATCTGGTTGATTTGAAGTCGGCCGCCGGGGTGGTTGGAGCACTTGGCGGAAGCTATCCGAAACCTCTTAAGCTCGCTGACAAGCTCTCAAAGGTGAGAACATGAAGAAAGTAAGACTCCTTGTTTCCCTGGCGAGAAAGGGTGCTGTAGGGAAGAAAGTCCGGGTCACCGTGAGGGAGCTCGCCGAAGAGCTTGGTGTCTCCCCACAGACGGTTCTGAGGCTCCTAAATGAGATGGAGGAGGAAGACCTAATCGAGAAGAGCGTTGAGGGGAAGAGAACCCTCGTAGGGGTGACACCGGAGGGTGCGAACTTCCTCCAGGCGCTCTGCGACGAGATTTCGGAGGCACTATCAACCGGTGTGATTGTCGGTGAGGTGGTCTCCGGGCTTGGTGAGGGGGCTTATTACGTCAAACAGTACTCCCCCATGATTCGAGAATACCTCGGCTTTGAGCCGTATCCCGGAACGCTGAACGTCCGCGTCCTCTTCCCAAAGACGGTCTTTGATGCCCTCTGCAACGTGAGGCCCGTCATAATCCCCGGTTTTACCAGGGAAGGCAGGACTTTTGGTGATGTCAAGGCATACAGGGTCAGGATTGACGGCGTCGAGGGTGCAATCGTCGTGCCCTCAAGAACGGTGCACCCTCCGAAGATTGCGGAGATAATAGCGCCGGTGAACCTGAGAGAAAAGCTCGGACTCAAAGATGGCGACAGGGTCAGGATTGAAGTCGTGGAGTAAGCGCCCGTGAAAGCAACGCTTAAATATGCTCATCAATAACCTAAGGCGGTGATTGAAATGGTGAGGAGGCTCTCGAAGCTTTACGGAAAACAGATTTACAATACGAAGGGCAACTACGTTGGCTACGTTGATGAAGTGCTGATAGACCTCGACAGGGGTAGGGGGCAGGTTATGGCGCTCGTCCTTCCGGGTGAAAAAGTTGGTATCCCCTACGACCGCGTCACGGCCATCGGGGACATAATCCTCGTTAGGGCTAAGGAGGATTAACTTTCTTTCACCTTTAATGCTTCTAGGAATCTCTCAGTTACCGCTTCTTCCACGAGCCTGAGCAGGGAGTTCTTGTCCTTGGCGAGCTTGAAGATTCCGAGGTGTATCCTGGCGCCGCCTGCTCTCGCGTGCCCCCCTCCGCTTCCGAGCTCGCCAAAGGCCTCTTTTAGGACGGCACCAATGTTGACCCTGACGTCTCTTGTCCTCGCTGAGATTTCAATCTTGTCGTCCACTATGCCGAAGACGAGGACGGTCGTTATGCCTTCGAGGCGGAGGAGAAAGTCCGCGGCTTCTGCCAGGGCGTCGCGGTTCGTGATGAAGCCCACGTTGCTTATTATGACGTTCTTGTAGATTTTCCTGTGCATTATTGCCCTCGCGAGGATTTCCGCGGTTTCTGTGCTTATATCTGGGTGCTCAATCTTGTCGAGGAGCTCGTAGTCAACCTTTCCCGCCAGGAACTCAATCGCCTTGAGGTCGACCGGGCTCAGCTTTGAGAACCTCTTCGTGTCCACGTAGATGCCGTAGAAGAGTGCCGTTGCGAGGGACGGCGAGATGGGTATGTTAAGTCCTCTAAGATACTCGACGAGGATTGAGGAAGCCGAGTTGACCTCGGGCCTTATGTCTAGGAACGCGTCCTCTGGAATAATGTCAGGGAGATGCTGGAGTATCTGGTGGTGGTCTATGATGATTTTAATCCGCTCGTAGTCCAAGCTCTCAAGGATTGTGATGTTCCCGTTCGGCTGGCAGTCAACGAGCGCTATGAACGGGTAGCGCCTTATCTCGTAAGAGCCCCTTGAGATGCGCGTTACGTCAATGCCAAGGAGGTTGATGAAGGCCCTGTTTTCGTGGTGGGTTATTTCGCCCCCGTGGACGATTTTCGTCTTGAATCCGAGCGTCTGGGCTATGACGCTCAGCGCGGCGGCGCTCGCGAGTGAGTCCGGGTCTGGGTTGTCGTGCATGGCGATGAGGAGGGAGTCACCCTCATTTTTCAGCTCGAGGAGCTTTTTCACGAGAAGGTTTACGTTCTTCTTCTCTCCTATCTGCTTTACCATATCAATGAGCGCGTTCTTGAGTGCAGTTCTTGGGGATATGGCGTAGTCAACCTTAACATCGGCCTCGAAGCTCTCTTTTATGCTCTCGGTGAGCTCGTCCAGCCCGATATCGTCCGGGAGTACTGTCATGATTGGGACGTCCTTGTTGTTTGTTCTGATCACGTATATGGTCTTTTTTATTGTATCCACGTTCATAGTGGTTATCACAACAAGTTCGGACTTCTCGATTCCGGCCTTTAGGAGCGTGGCCGTGTAAGAGAAATCTCCCTGGACAACGTGAAAACCGCTCTCCTCAAGGGTTCTGGCGCGGATTTCATCCTTCTCCACGATAACCACATCGAACTCTCCCTTGAGGGCTTCGGCTATTGAGCGTCCAAGGGCCCCACCACCCAGGATAAGGACTCTCATAAGCATCACCCGTGTCCTGCACAACAATGTTTAAATAGGGGCTCTGGTATACTAAACCGTGACATCGCCCTAAGTTCTTTATGTGGATTCGGAATGGGGAGTATATATAGCTAATGGTGGTGGGGATGCAGTTACCTGACAAGACCCCATTAGTTGAGAACGTGGTGGTGACATCAAAAAAAGACCTCACTGAGCTGGCCAAAAAAGCCCTCAGTGAAGGGAAGGGAGCCTTTCTCAAAGTATTCGCCAAGGATCAGCGCGGCAAGTACTACATAACAATACTCCTGGACAGCTCAAAGGTGCTGGCGGCTGAATGTCTCGTCGTTGATAATAAGCAGACACTCGTTGGAGAAGACGCATTAAACCTCTTTAAGGCCCTTCTTGGCAAGCCCATGGTAGTTGATGCTTATTCACTCGACGAGATTGAAATGAAGCTTTCAATAGCCGAAAACCTCGACGTTTATTCAGAGACTCCTAAGATTCCCCTTGATGAGCTGTTCTCAGGTTCGGCGGTACAGGTTAGGTCTAAGGAGGTACCGGAAGCAAAAGAGCCTGCACCTAAGCCCGAGCCGGTCCCAGAGCAGAAACCCGTGGCCGAGAAAAAGCCAGGAGAAAAGGCTGTCCCCAAGCCTGCTCAGAAGTCGGGAGGAAAACCGGAGATAGTCGTCAGCTTCACCGGTGGCAAGCTCCCGGAGGAGGCATTCAAAAAATACGCCGAGCACATAGTTCGAGAAGTCCGCAAGATGAAAGGAGTTTCCATAGACAAGATCGAGTTCGACGCCAACGTTGGAGAGGGCGTCGTTTACCTCAATGTCCACGTTTACGGAAGCGCTGGGACAGGGGATAGGCGGAACCTCGAGGTGGCCGAAAGGAGAATCCTCCACATAGTCAGCAAGCACGCGCCCGTGATCCTAAGGGAAGCGGAGCACAAGCCCATACTCAGAGACATAAGCGTTGTCCTCAACGGTGAGGAAGCGAGGCCACAGGAAATAACCTTAAAAGATGAGAAAAAGACAGGGGCAGTAACAAAGGACGGAAGGGTTAAGCTTTCCGTCCTCAAAGACGTCTGGCCGTACTTCAGCAATTTTGCAAGAACTGTGGTACAGGAACTCGAGACGGCTGGGATTAAAGTGGACAGCGCGTACTTTGACGTTAAGGGGTGGAGAGAGTTCGAGGTAAACCTTTCCATTGTCGTTGAGAGCCCGTTTGACAGGGCAACCACAGAGAAGACCATTAGGACCGTCCTTACCAGGCATGTTAAAGAGCTCTCGCGTTCAATAGGCCGCTACATCACAGTCCACAGTGTTGAAGTGGAGCTCGTGGAGAAGCCTTCCCTGGGGCACGCTCCTGCGAAGAAACCGGTTGCATCAGGAAAGGCCGCAGAAGTCCTGGCCAAAAAGGCGCTCCTTGAGAAGGAGGTTGAGAAGCTCCTTAAGGAGGCCGGTATAGATGAGCTCGCCCCGCTTACCGAACAGAAGAAGAAGGAGGCAGAGGAAACACTGCTGAAGAGCAGGGTGGAGCCGGCCATTGAAACGCTAAAGAACAGGATACGCGCCGAGCTCAAGCTGATGCCGAGGGTCATCTTCAAGTGGCTTAAGATTAACCACGAAGTACATGGTACGACAGTTTACATAGACGTTGAGGCTTCCTTTGTTAAAGAGAACGTTGGTGGGCTCTTTGGTGCCTACTCTGGAGTCTCGGACGAGAAAATAAAGAAAGACGTTGTGGACGTCATAAACAGAATAATCCGCGAGGTGTCAAGCGAGTACAGCGTTGCAATAAAACCAAGGAGCGTAAACGTAATCCTCCGCTGAGTCCTTTTCTCCGCTTATATTTTCAGCACTCAAGATCCTCATCATCCTGGCGTCAGCTCTGCCGAGGTCATCATCGCAGAGGGTTCGGTAGGGGCTATTAAGGCCTTTTTCATATATTCATCTAAACGCTAAAGCATTAATTTTTTAAGGGTTGCCTCCCGAGCAGGGAGCATGCAGGAGCTAGTCCTTGGGATCTTCGCGGCACTGCTGTCGGCCTTTTCGTGGGCCTCAGCGACGATACTGGTGAGGACGGGCTTGAAAAAGCTCTCACCTGTAGGCGCCAACATATTGAGGCTGTACGTTGCCTCGACCATTTTCCTGACAATCTTTGCTTTAATCTGGAAATCTGGGTGTTTTCAGGCTGCCCGTTAAACTGCTTGCCCTCGCGTTCATCTCCGCCCAGTTCGGATTCGTCATAGGGGACTACTTTTACTTCGGCGCCCTCAAGAGAATGGGAGTTTCTAGAACTGTCCCGATAACTTCAACATACCCGCTCTGGACAATCTTATGGGCTATACTCTTTCTGGGTAAGAAGGTCGAGCCCCACGTAATTATCGGTGCCGTTCTCGTTGTCCTGGCCATAATAGTGGTGAAGAGGGCCGAAGAAGAGGAGCATACAGACCGGCTCGGTTTTGTCTTTGCTTTTCTGGCCCCGATATCATGGAGCATCGCCATAACAATAATGGAGCACCTCTCCAGCAGTATCCCCACCATCCAGCTGGCTGGAGTCAGGATAGTCTTTGCCTCCATTGGGATTTCGGCGTTCCTGCCGAAGTACGGAAGGGAAGTGAGAGGAGTAAGCAGGAGAGAGGTCGCAGTCCTCGTGGGTGCGGCCGTTCTCGGGCTGGTGCTGGGGCAGTACCTCTTCGTGTATTCGGTAACCCTCGTTGGCTCCCCAATAGCGGCGCCGGTCTCTGCGATAAATCCGGTAATAGCGTCACTTCTCGCGGTGGTGCTCCTTGGGGAAAAGCCGAACGCGAAGATATTCGAGGGGCTGGTCCTGGCCGTTCTTGGAGTTGTCCTGATATCCCATCGGCTAAAGCTTTTAAGCCCCTTTTTCTATCTACTACTGCCGACAGCGAGGGGACAATAAGTCTCCTCGCACGGGCTCGGTTTTCCCGCCTCCGTGAGGTACTCGGGTTCGATGAACGGAGCGTGCTCACGCCGAGCCCACAGGGCCGGGAGCATCCACCCGCGTGAGCGAATGAGCGCGGGCCTCTGTGCCCGGCCCACAATTCGACGCCCTTCTGAGGAAGGCTTATAACCCCCTCGTTGCTTCAATAACTGGTGGTTATTTATGGTAGTCATTCCCCGGCCGATTGACCCCAGGGAAATCAAGCGAATTCGAAAGGAGCTCGGCATAACGCAGGAAGAACTTGCGAAAAAAGCCGGCGTAACGCAGGCCTACATCGCGAAGCTTGAGGCGGGTAAGGTAGACCCCCGTCTGTCAACGCTGAATCGAATTCTCCAGGCCCTCCTCGAGTGTAAGAAGGCCCAGCCCAAAGCAAAAGACGTCATGTCATCGCCCGTTATTTCAGTCAAACCCTACGAGAAGGTGGAGCGCGTTATCAAGCTGATGAACGAGCACAACATCTCCCAGATTCCCGTCGTCTCTGGGAACAAGGTCGTCGGTTCGGTGACCGAGCGAACCCTCGTGAGGCAGAGCCTTGAATACGAGGACATCTACGACCATAAGGTCATGGAAGTGATGGAGGAGCCCTTCCCGATAGTCAACGAGGACGAGGACTTGGAAGTCGTTAAGTACCTCCTCGAGGACCATCCAGCGGTTCTCGTCCAGAACAGGGAGGGCAAGATAGTGGGGATCATAACGCGGGTTGACCTCTTCAGGGTCGGCAAAACCTGACTTTTCTCCCCGACCACAACTTTAAAAACCCTTCCCTCTCAACACCCTTGGACATTTAATCCGGACAAAACGTCCAGGTGATGGCAATGAAAAGGAGTGCACTCATTGTCGTCCTGCTCCTGCTGGGAGCCGTTGTAGCAACGGGCTGTATCGCCTCAAATGAGAGCACGAGCTCCACATCGTCTCCCTCGGCAATATCTACAACCACACCCGCCACCCCAACGACGAATCCCCAAACCTCGACATCACCGACGACATCAAGCACGCCCCAGACCGAGAAGGGCTACTACCCGATAACGATTAAAGACTTCGCGAACAGGACGGTCACAATCAAGGCGGAGCCAAAGCGCGTAATTTCACTGGCCCCAAGCTTAACCGAAGACCTCTACTACCTCGGCCTGCTCGATAGGGTTGTGGGTATTACCGGTTACGAGGACTGGCCGCCAGAAGCCGTGAACATAACGTCCGTTGGGGGCTACGGCGCCTATGCAAATCTTGAGACGATAGCAAGCTTAGGGCCAGACTTAATCATAGCTGACAACGCCGTGTTGTACAAGGAGGGCTTCCTTGAGAACCTTGAGAAGATTGCCCCCGTTGTAGTCGTCGCCCCCAAGAGTCTCAATGAAATACCCCGCGCGATAGAGCTTCTCGGGGAGGTCTTCAACAAAAAGAATAAGGCCGGAGAAGTTGTTGAAGAGTTCAACGCCAAAATCAGCGCAATGAGGGAGCTTATGGAAGACAAGCCAAAGGTCAAAACCTTCTACGTTGTCTGGAACGACCCGCTGACGACTGCCGGCGGCAACACATTCATAAGCGACGTAATCAGCATCGCTGGAGGAGTGAACATTTTCAACGACGCCTCAAACTGGCCGCAGGTAAGCCTTGAGGAGGTAATAGCGAGGGACCCCGAGGTCATAGTCCTGACGCCCCACTGCGGCATGACGGTGGAAGACGCTTACAAGCTCTTCGCCGGCACAACCGCAGTCAAAAATGGGCGCGTTTATATGATAGACAACGAGAACGACCTTATTCACCCCAGCCCGAGACTTATCCGCGGAATCGAGACGATGGCAAGAATCCTGCACCCGGACGCATTTGAGACCAGCTACCCGCTTACCATCACCGACATGGCCAACCGGAGCGTCACAATCCGGGAGGAGCCTGTGAGGGTCGTCTCTCTTGCACCCAGCATCACCGAGACGATATTCTACATCGGGGCGGGTGACAAGCTCGTCGGCGTTACCGATTACGCGGACTGGCCCCCGGCCGTCAAAAACATAACAAGGGTGGGAGGCTACGGCGCCTATGCCAACCTCGAGGAGATTGCAAAGCTCAACCCCGACCTGATTATAGCGGACAACGCGGTCTTTTACAAGCAGGGCTTCCTTGAAAACCTTGAGAAGATTGCGCCGGTTGTAATCGTCAATCCGGAGAGCATTGAAGGCATTTATCAGCAGGTTGAACTTCTCGGAAAGGTTCTCAACAGGGAGAAGCAGGCTTCCCTTGTAATAGCAGAGATGAAGGCCCAGATAAGCTACATTGAAGGCCTTGTCGCCAACGCTAGCCGGCCGAGCGTTATGTACCTCGTCAGCACCTACAACGGCTACTGGGTAGGAGGGAAGAACACCTTCGCCGAGGGCATAATCAGGATTGCCGGCGGTAAGAACGCCTTCGGAGACGTTGATGGCTGGAAGGCCGTCAGCGCTGAAGAAATCGTTGCAAGGAATCCAGACGTCGTCATCATTGCCTCGGCCTACGTTGACCCGAGTGTGTTCTGCTCGGAGCCGCTCTCGACGATTAAAGCCGCCACCGAAGGAAAGGTCTACACCGTGAGCAACCCCAACGTCTTCCAGAGGCCCAGCCCGCGGATTGTGCTGGCGATTAGGGAGACGGCGGAGCTCCTCCACCCGGAGCTCTTTGACTACCAACCAGAACCGCTCACCTGCCCTGTCGGTGAGACTGCAAACTCAACCGGCTGATTTTTAAGCCCTTCTCCTTTTTCTTTTCCGGTGGTTGCATGGAACGGAAGACGCTCTACAGGATTATGCTTGTGGTTGTTATTGTGCTCGCTATAATCTTCACGCTCGGAGTTGCTGGAATAGTTCCCTTTGTCTGGAGCGAGTACATAACGGTCTTCATGGTAATCCTGTTCTTCGTCCTTCGTCTCAATAAAGGCCTTCGAGCCTGGAGGTTGACAGGTAAATGAAGACCATGGCCAGCAGGAGCAGGACGAGGAAAGAGTACACTGGATTGACGACGTCGTAGTAGTGGAGCATCGCGAAGCGGACACCTTCAACCGCGTAGGTCATCGGCGTGAGCAGGCCGACCGCAATGAACCACCTCGGGAAGAGCAGGAGGGACACTATCGCCCCGCTCGTGAACATCATCGGCAGTCTTATGAGGTTGAGCCACGTCATTGCGTTTATCGGGTTCTCGGGCACGAGGGAGACGTAGAGGCCAAAGGCAGAGAATACAACCGCTGAAATTGTCAGAAACAACACTAACAGCGGAATGTTCCAGATTGGATAGACCATGAAAAAGTGGAGAAAGGTAAGGCTGACGAGGCCCACAAAGATTCCAAAGGCCGATGCAACCAAAACTTTGGCAAGGGTAATCTCCAGGTAGCTAACGGGCGCGACGAGGAGCCTTTCAAACGTCCTAAGCCGTCTCTCGAAGACTACGGAGGAGGACACGAAAGATGTCGTCCCGAAGAGAACCGAAATCGTGAGCAGACCCGGTGCCAGGTGGTCAACGTCCCCAAAGCGCACCGCGAAGGCGAGGGTAAATACGAGCGGAAATATCACTCCCCAGCTTATTGAACCCGGCTTAAGGACGTATTCTTTGAGCTCCTTCTCGGCTATCGCCAGAACCTTCAAAGTGGGCACCCCCCGCAGGAACAGCCCTTTGTCAGCTCGACGAAGACCTCTTCAATGCCGGGAATCTCGGTGCACAGCCCCTCAATTCTGAAACCGAGCTCAGTTTTGAGAGAGTATAACTCATCGAGGAAGGCATCAACATCATCTACCTCAAAAACGAGTCCCTCCTCTTCAAAGGAGGGGTTGTAACGCTCAAGGGCCCTCAAAAGGGACGACGTCAGGGGCTCAACCGAGAGTTTAACAATCTTTTTCTTCCCAACCAGCTTCGCCAGTTCGTTCCTCTTTCCCTCGGCAACTATCCGGCCGTCCCTCATTATCGCTATTCTCTGGGGTATTGTCTCGGCTTCAACCATGTTGTGGGTTGTTATGAAAACTGTCATGCCCTTCTTATTGAGGTAGCGTATCAGGGCTCTGACGGCCTTGGCGGAGTGGACATCGAGCCCGTTGGTGGGCTCGTCGAGGAACAGCACCTCCGGCTCGTGGACGAGGGCAGCTGCGATCGTGGCCCTTCGCTTGAAGCCCGTGCTCAGCCTGCCGAACTTCCTGTCGGCTGGGAGCTCGAACTCCTTTATCAGCTCGTCCACTCTGCTTGGTGGGGCATCGTAGAGCTTGGCCATGAAGAGCAGGTTCTCTCGGACCGTCAGCTCGTCGTAGAGGTTGGAGACGTCGGGGACAAGACCTATCGAGCGCCTCACCGCGAGCTTCTCCCTTTTGACATCGAAGCCGTTCACGTATGCCTCGCCGGAGGTAATTGAAGTCAGTGTCGTCAGCATCTTTACCGTGGTTGTCTTCCCAGCCCCGTTCGGGCCGAGGAGGGCAAAGGCTTCCCCTTTTTTGACCGTAAAGCTTATCCCCTTCACGGCCTCGAAGTCGCCGTAGCGCTTGACGAGGTTCTTCGCTACGACCGCTTCCGCCATAACAGTACCCCCATAAGGACTACGAGGGCGATAAGACCCCCTGTGATGCACGGGTTAACGCCGGTCTTTCTATTAGATTCTTGCGCCGTAACTGTGGGGGTTCCGGTGAGGGCCCATGCGTCGATGGTGCCGTAACAGTTCTGGACGTCATGGGAGCCGTGTTCCGTGAGAAAGTAACCCTTTGGAGAGAACGCGACGTGATAAACCGTTCCGTTGAAGCGCTCGAACCAGACGACGGTTCCGTTGGGGGCTATTAGCTCCACCGTCTTTCCATAGCCCACCACTGTATATTTTTTCATCGTTGCGACATCGTAGGCGTAGCCGATCAGTGGTTTCGAGTAGAGGAGTTTTCCATCAATACTGAAGAGGGTGACGTTCCCAAAGTTTCCGGCGACTGCGATGTTTTCCCCATCAGTGTCGACGGCCCTTGCGTATCCAGGAAATCTGTACCGCCAGAGGATTTTCCCGTTTAGATCAAAGGCAACCAGCTCGCTCCAAGACTCGGATCTGGGGACAACGAGGGCTACCACCACATCGTCGGCTATCGAAGTCTTTCTCACGGGCCCGGGATTGGTGTCCCAGATTAGCTCCCCTTCTGTTGAGAAGACTGAAAGGCCATTGTTTGAACCAACAAAGACTTTTCCGTCCTGGAACACAACGGCCCAGACATAGTCGCTGATCTTTTTCTCCCACACAAGGTTTCCATCTTTAAAGAAGTAGACCCAGCCCGATGCGTCGCCGGCGACGGCAAAATCTCCGTTGGGACTTATTGAGACGCTAACAACGGCGTTATTGAGCTCTTTTTCCCATATTATTTTGCCATTTTCAAAGGCCTGAATCCATCTGCCTTCCGTTCCTATCAGGAGGATATTGTTCTCAGAAAGGGCAGAGGAATAGGCTATTCCCCTCGTAGGGCCCTTCCAGAGGAGTTTTCCATCGGGGCCCAAAAGCTCAGCGTAGTAACCAAACGCCAGACCGATGGAGCCGTTAGAGTTCATCGAGAGCGAGAACACTGCGCAGGTGTCGGAATAACTCCAGAGCTTGACGGGTGAGGCACTCACTGGGATTGCAAGAATTAGGAGCATGAGCATTAGCAGTCTTTTCATCTTACACCCCATTGGAGTTTGGTTCGCCTAATAAAAACTTTCTGGACGTTCTTTTTATCCTTGGTCGTATGGAATGGAAGACACTCTACAGGGTTCTGCTGCCAGCTGTGCTCGTTCTGGCGGTTGTTTATACACTAAGGATAATCGGCGCTGTGCCTTTTCAGTGGAGCTACCCTCTTCATGATAGCCTGTTCATCTACTTTGGGCTGGACAAGACGCCAAGGGGGAAGCAGGGAGCCGGGCGTCCGTCAGAACACCGAGCGGTTTTCCCGCCGGCATACGGCGAACTTATAAACAGAAACTGAAAAAAAGAAGGTCAAAGCATCTGACCAAAGCTCTCGAAGGACTCCGACGAAATCCTCTCCCTCGCTATCTTCTCCGCGGTCCTCCTCCTGACCCTGTCCTCTACTTCCTCCGGCTTTCCGAAGAATATTGCCTCAGCTGGGCACATCTCCTTGCACGCCGGCTCCATTCCAAGCTCGCGCCTGTCTGCACACATGTCGCACTTTGTGATTGCCCTCACTTCCACGTTGAAGCTCGGGACGCCAAACGGGCACACTGCAAGGCACATGAAACACCCAATGCACCTCTGGGGGTCCACGATAACAGCGCCGTCGTGGTCCCTTGAAATGGCGCCGACGGGGCATATCTCCATACACGGGGCCTTTTCACAGTGGCGGCAGTTTATCGGGATTGGGAGACCGCTCATTGTGTAGTATATCCTTATGTTTGGCTTTCCGTGGTGGAGGAACTCACAGACCCCCTGGCAGGTCTCACACCCTATACAGAGGCTGTAGTCAACGTGGAGTATCCTCCTCATTTTCTCACCTCCATAAGCCAGTGGTGCATGCTTTCGGCCGCCAAAAGGCCGTCCAAAACGGCCCTTCCAACCTTCGAGGGGCCGGTGGCAACGTCGCCGGCGGCAAAAACTCCCTCTATGCTCGTCATGTGCCTTGAGTCCACTATTATCCTGCCCTTCTTGTCAACGGCAATTTCAGCCCCCTTGGGTGGGGTCGGCCTCTGGCCCACGGCGAAGATTACGTAGTCAACGTCTATCTGGAAGTTCGAACCCTCAATGGGTATTGGTCTCCTCCTGCCGGTCTCGTCGGGTTCGCTCAGTTTGCACTTCTGGAGCTCAATGGCCTCCACCTTGCCGTTCTCACCGATTATGCGGACAGGGACTGTCAGCTCAAGCCACTTGACGCCCCTCTTCTGGAGGAGGTTAATCTCGTATGCTCCGGCAGGGGCCTCCCTTATTGTCCTCCTGTAACTCATGTAGACCTTTTCAGCGCCGAGGAGCAGGCTCTCCATTGCGGCATCAACTGCAGTGTGGCCGGCTCCAATCACCATAACCCTCTTTCCTTCGATGGGAACGACCTCGCTCCAGTCCAGGTGGCCGAGTTTGGCGCTCTTTATCCTGAACAGGTAGCCCAGCGCCGGGTAGACGCCCTCAAGCTCGACGCCTTCTATGTCCGGGATAAAGGACTTCCACGTCCCCGTGGCGATTAGGACGGCGTCGTAGTTCTGGACGAGCTCGTTGAAGTCCACGACGTTCTTGACGAAGTCGTCTCCCTCTTCTTCCTCGTCCCCAAAGCTTACTTTGGTGTTCGGGTAAAACTTGACTTCAAAGACGTTTTCGAGCTCCTTGTATCCCTCTCTGACGCGGTAGATGGGGATTCTGAACTCGGGGATTCCGAAGAGCATCAGTCCTCCAGGCTCTGGGAGCTTGTCGTAAACGTGGACATCGTGGCCGTGGCAGACGAGATAGCCCGCGGCGCTGAGGCCAGCAGGCCCCGCACCTATGATGGCGACCTTCTTCCCGGTGGGGCTGGGCTTTTCTCTACACAGGAATGCAAACCGCATTCCGTTCATCTTACCACCTCCTTAACCAGCATCTTGTCAAGGTTTTTGACGGTTGGAAGGGCTCCTTTCATCTCCAACAACTTCGGAAGATGGCGTGAGAGGAAGTCCTCTGGGTCGTACAAAATACGAAAGTCGTCCATACCACCGAACACTTCGGGGTGGAGCGTGTCAATTGAGTCCGAGAGCCACAGCATTACGTCGTAGCCCTTCTCGGCGAGGGGTTCGAAGACGTTTTCAGCCGCATCGGCCAGCAGTTCGACCTTGTCCCCCTCCCTTAGTATTACCAGCAGGGTGTCCCTCACCTGCGCAACTGCAAGCAGGTTGTCGCAGTAGTGCCTTTTCAGGAGTTCAAGGGGCATTTCACTTCCCTCCAAGGACGTTTATGGCCGCCTGTATGTATCCCTCGACGTCGAGGGCCTGCACTGCGGTGGGGTCAATCACGTCTTCGAGTATCAGTGGCGAGAGGATTCCAATCGCAAGGCACAGCACGGCCAGCAACAGCAGCACCGCAACCATGCTCTTGGGCTCTTTCGCATCGGTGCTGTTCTCGGCCTTCTTAATCCAGAGCCAGTAGAGCATCTTCATGTAGCTTACCAGTGCAAAGACGCTTGAGAGCACGAGGACGACTACAAGGGCCACGCTCTTCTCCAGGTAGGCGTAGTAGAGCACGAGCTTGCTGAAGAACACGTTGGTCGGCGGAAGGCCGACGAGGGATATCGTCGCTATGGCGAGGCTTACCGTTGTGAGGGGCATCTTCTTGCCGAGTCCAGCGAGGTCCTGGAGTTTTCTGCTTCCGGCCTCGTGGATAAAGACACCGACCGCAAGGAAGAGGAGCGCCTTACCCAGTGAGTGGTTGAGCATGTGGAAGACCATTGCCTTGGTTCCGAGTTCAGTCCGCAGACCTACCGCCATTGCGAGGTATCCCATGTGGAGGATCGTTGAGTAGGCGACAATCCTCTTGACGTCGTCGTGTGCGGTCATTGCCAGAGATGCCAGCAGTGCCGATATTGCACCAAGCCCTATCAGCACCGTTGAGACTGCCCTCACAGCGTTTTCAAACTCTGGAACCCCTGTGAACAGCCAGATGAACCTTGCCAGACCGTAGATGCCCGCGTTGACCACAAGGCCACTCAGGACTGCCGATATCGGGGACGGTGCTGAGGAGTGTGCCCCCGGAAGCCAGAAGTGGTTTGGCATGATTGCAGACTTTATGGTGAACGCCCACGTTATGAGCGCCATCGCGAGGGCGAAGGCCATCAGGAGGTTGCCGGAAGCTTCTGACACCGGGAACGGGTAGCCCCTCGCTTTCGCCGCGAGGTCTGCGAAGTTCACAGTGCCGAAGCCGTAGTAGAGCACGCCGAGCGCCAGGAAGTAGAAGGTCGTTCCAATGGAGCTTATGATGGCGTACCTGACACCGGAGTAGGCTGGATAGCCTTCCTCAGTGTAGAACATCACAAGCCCGTAGGCGGCGGCTGCGGTGACCTCGAGCATTACGAAGAGGTTGAACGCGTCTCCGGTGAGGAATATCCCCAGGAGTCCGGCCTCAAGCCCGAGGTAGAGTGTGTAGTACCACTCGACGCCGGTCTCGCGCTCAAGGTACCTGACCGAGTAGAACGTTATTATGAACATGAGGAACGACGTCGTGAGAGCGAGCAGTGCCCCGAACCTGTCCACCTCGTATATTATGCCTATCGGGGCCTTCCACCCGCCGAAGGTGTAAATCAGCGGCTTTTCTGAGGAGTACGCCGCCCTGAAGACGTCAAGGCTCAGCACGAACGTCAGGCCCGTGACTACCATGGCGTAGGCGTTGACGAACTTCCTGTTGCCCTTAAGTATCTGGGATAAGACGGGGAGCGCGAACGCAAACGCCATTGGAATCGTGGGGAGTATCAGTGCGTTCATCTGTATCACCCCTCAAAAATCCTCTTCGCGTGTTTTTCGAACTCCTCAAGGATCTCCTTCCTGGCCTCGTCAGGGTCTCTCGTCTTCACGTCTATCCAGTTGACGTAGGCGTATTCCTCGTCCATGTACACCGTTACGGTGCCCGGGGTGTTCGTTATCGAGTTCGCGACCAGGAACCGGGCGTACTCGTCCTTCACGGTGATGGGGACCTTAATGATGCCCGGGTTCGTCTCGCCGGAGATTATGCGCTTTATGACGTCCAGGTGGGCCTTGAGCTCGATTACCGTGATGTACTTGATGAAGTAGGCCACCATGGCAACCCATCTTGCAGGGTTGAGGGCCTTCTTGGGGTTCTTCACCAGATACCTGCCGAAGAGCAGGCCCGCAATGACCGCTGTTACTGCCCCCGTTGCGATGTCGTACGGAGTGGCCGAGCCGGTTATTATGATGTACAGTATGAACGCGAGCAGGGTCACCGGCAGGAACCTCATTCCTCCCACCTCGCGAGCTTTCTAACGTCCACGGTGCCGTACTTCCTCTGGATATGGATAGCACCGTAGGCCATGAGCACGGTTATTGCCAGGCCAATGACTATCGCGGTGATGGTGAGGGCCTGCGGAAGCGGGTCAACGGCCCCCCTAACGAGCTCCTCAACGCCCTTCTGCGAGTAGTCTGTGAGCACCGGAGGGAGGGGCCTCTCGACGGCGCGGTAGCCGAGCAGTATGACGGCCACGTTGATGATGTCGGAGAATATGCTGAGGCAGATTATCTTCTTCACGAGGTTTGGCCTCACGGCTACGCCGTAGAGTGAAATTACGATGATCGCGGCTATGCTGCTCACTATCAGCGCGAGGGCAAACGTCATGCTTCGCTCCCCCCCTCAGGGTTTGAAAGGAGCAGGAATATTATCGTGAACCCTGCTCCAACCGCAAGGAACTCCGCCATGTTGAAGAGGGACAGGCTTCCGCTGACGAGCATTCCGTGGAGCTCCTTCGGGTACACCGGCAGGTTCTGCATGAAGTAGCCTCCCGCGAGGAGGGGGTAGAACGCGACGATGGCTATTGTGAGGAGGCCTATCGTCCTAATGACGAGGGCCCTCTCCTTGGTGAGCCCAGCCTTCTCAAGGGCCTTCTTGGAGAACGCAACTATTACCAGCAGGGGCACCACGGCGAGCATTGAACCGCCCTGGAAGCCACCTCCGGGCGTTATGTGGCCGTGGAACGCGGTCGTGGCGGCCGCTACGAAGGTAATGAGTCCGACTATCTTCACTCCGGTTCTGGTGATGTCGGTGAAGCCGCGCGGGTGGAAGCTCACGCTGGGCATGTTCCTGAAGATTGAGACCGCGCCGATTATTGCCATGAACAGGACGGCGGTCTCAAAGTACGTATCAAGACCCCTGTAGTCCCAGAGGATTGCAGTCACGACTTCCGGCGAACCGGCGGAGTGCTCCCCGAAGTAGCTGTTTCTAATGTAGAACTCGCCAAGCGCGTTCAGCTCCGTCTTGGGGGGCAGGTGTGGGGAGAGGTAGTACGCCCCCGCTATGACCGCCAGCATGATGATGGAGAGCGTGATGACCTTCCTCACTTCAGACCACCTCGTGTCTCGTCGTTTTGCTTACCACGAACACCATAAGGCCGGTGGAGAGTCCCACGGATATTGCAACGTACGCGAGGATTACGTCGGGGGCCATCAGAACGTACAGCGTCAGCAGTATGAGTCCCCCGAAGACGCCAGAATATGCGACTGCCTTCAGCAGGTCTGTCTCGGTGACTATGAGGTAGCTGAGGGCCACTGCGCACAGGAGGAAAACCGCCGCCAGCTCAAACATCTTCCTCCCCCCTGAACTCGTCAAGCTCCATCTCCACTATCCTGGCTTTGCTCGCGGCGTAGGCGAGTGCGTGGCTTCCCACTGGGGTCGTGACCAGGACGAGGAGCGCCGCAAGTACCGAGATTCCGACCACTGGCCACAGGCCCTGCTCTGCCGCTATAAACGCCACTCCGAGGAGCGGGTAGAACTTTCCTCCAACGGTGCCGACGGTCGCGGCGTGCAGTCTGAGGTAGAACGTGTTAAACCGGTGCATTCCTATCGCACCGAGGAGGTCGCAGACTGCGCCTATGGCGAGGAGTATAAGCCCGATGACCGTGAGTATCAAGTTCCCACCTCCCCTCTCGTGAGGTATTTGGCCGCGAACACGTCCAGGATAAACGCCCAGAGCACCAGGAACAGCGCCCCGACTGCCAGGAACGAGTTCCTATAGTAGATTGACAGGAGCAGCGCTATCAGCGCGACATCGAGGGACACACAGTCCGCGGCGAGGATTGAGTCCACCACGGTTGGCCCCCTGAGTAGCCTGATGAAGTAGAGCAGGCCTGAGAGCCCGTAAACCGCAAACAGCACGTAAATTGCCGTCTCAATCATCTAAAGACCCTCCTCACGGCTATGAGGCCCTTCTCTATCTCGGGGAGCAGTCTGGCTATCGTCTCCCTATCCTCCTCCGGGTAGGCGTCTATATCCGTCACACCCTTCTCGACCAGCTCCGCACTCCTCTCGCTGACTTCTCCGACGATTTCCTCGGTTGAAAAGTTGGACTCGAAGTGATCGAGCACCCGTGCGACGTCATTTTTGAACTCCAAGTACTCTCCTTTTCTGACCAAGTATGTCTTCATACGTCCTCACCACCTCTAAGTAGTGCTCATAGAGCTTATTCAGTCCATACCTGAGCCGGCTGTCCTTTTCTTTGAGTTTCTCTTCTTCGACAAGCTTCTTGAGGGCTTCCGGCGTCTCTGCAACGTCCACGAGCTTCATAAACCTCTCAAGGAGCCTGTAGCCGTCGAAGTAGCCGAGCTCCTTCCTGATTCTCGCCTTGAGGATTACCTCAACCCATGCCTTGAACTGGGTGCGCGGGAGGACGAACTCTTCGTCCCTGTAGTGGCGAGGGGACAGCTTCTTCTCGGCAATCCCGAGCAGGAGCGCGAGCCCGTAGAGTATCTCCTCCGGCCTTGGCGGGCACCCCGGAATATACACGTCCACCGGCAGGAACTCAGAGGTTCCTCCGGCCCTCGGGTACTCCAGTCCGAGCCTTTCTGACTCCCGCCTCACGGCGTAGCTGTTGTAGAAGATTCCGCCACTGCAGGCGCAGGTGCCTATGGCGATGACTATCCTCGGCTTCGGGGGCATTGCCTCGTAGGCCCTTTTGGCGGCGTAGTAGGACTGCCTCGTTAGGGGCCCGGTGACCAGTAAGGCGTGAGCGTGCCTGGGAGTTGAGACGAGCTTGACACCCAGCCTTTCAACGTCGTAGTAGGGGGTGAGGACGTCGAGTATCTCTATGTCACAGCCGTTGCACGCCCCGGTGTTGAGGTGAAAGACCCAAACGGACCTGAGCTTCATTCTCTCATCTCCTCCTCGAACTTTGTGGCGTTAACAACCGTCAGGAGCCTCTTACATTTCCTGCAGAGCGGGAGCTTCTCTCTCACCCTGTCGAACTCAACGATGCCGGGAGGTATCATTGAGAGGACTTTCTGGAGCTGTCTCTCGGTGTAGTCAGTGTACTTTCCACAGCCCCTGCACCTTGCGAGCCTCAGCTCCACTACCTCCACGTGAGAGCTTCTGTCGTCGCTCGCCGCTTCGAACTCCTGCGTTAGCCTTATCGCTCCGGTCGGACAGACCTCCTCGCACCTCGCGCACCTTATGCACCTGCCGATGTCGAGGACTATCCTTCTCGTCCCCTTCTCGTAGTCGTCTATCTTGACCAGCGCGTCAGGTGGACAGGCGTTCACACATGCGGCACATCCAACGCACAGGCGCGGGTCTATCACCGGGATTCCCCTGTACTCTGGTGGCGCCTGCTCCGGCTCGAAGGGATAGTACTTTGTCACGGGCATGCCCCTATCCCTCCGCCCAGTGAGATTACCTTCGCCTTTCCTGACTCCACGTCAACGACCTGAACCCTCTCGGTACACGAGTAGCAGGGGTCTATCGAGGCCACTATCAGCGGAGCATCGGCTATTGTGTAGCCCCTCAGCATGTCCGGAACTGCCTGGAGGTTGTTGTACGTCGGCGCCTTCACCCGCCACCTGTAGATTCTGTTCACCTCCCCTGTCATCACGTAGTGGGTGTTCTCGCCCCTCGGGGCTTCAACGGCCGATATACCCTCCCTCCAGCTTGGGACTTCGTTGAACTCCGCTATCACGGGGCCGCCGGGAATAGCGTCAACCGCCTGCTCCAGCAGGGAGATGCTCTCCCTCACTTCGTCAATCCTCACGAGGGCCCTTGCCAGGACGTCTCCCTCCTTGTAGACGGGGACGTCAAAGCTCAGCTCATCGTATGCCGCGTAGGGGAGGCTCTTTCTTGTGTCGTAGTCAATTCCAGAAGCCCTCGCCAGGGGGCCGGCGGTGTCCCACTCCATAGCTTTCTCCTTCGGGAGCACACCGACGCCCTCGCACCTCTTTACGAAGCTCTTCGTTGATACGAGCATGTCAACGAGCTCGTCGAACTCTCTCCTCAGGTTCTTGAGAGTCTCAAGAACCAGGGACTTTCTGTAGTCCAGGAGGTCTCTCCTGACTCCGCCAACGAGAACAAGGCCGTACGTTTTCCTGTTGCCAGTGAGCCTCTCGGCGAGCTCCATGACCTGCTCCCTAATCTCCCACGAGCGCATAAAGGCCGTGTCAAAGCCGGTCAGGTGGGCCGCGACGCCCAGCCAGAGGAGGTGGGAGTGCAGTCTCTCAATCTCAAGGAGTATCGTCCTGATGTATCTCGCCCTGTCCGGCACTTCAATTCCAGCCGCCTCCTCGACGGCCTGGGCGTACGCTACGGAGTGGGAGAATCCGCATATGCCGCATATCCTCTCCGCGATGAATATTATCTGGTTGTAGTTCAGCCTTCCCCTTGCGAGCTTTTCTATGCCCCTGTGGGAGTAGAAGCCGCGGTAGTCCACGTCAACGATTTCCTCACCCTTGACGAAGAGCCTGAAGTGCGCCGGCTCGTCCAGCGCGACGTGGTATGGCCCCATCGGGTGCACCGTAGAGTCTTCGGGCGGCTCCTTGTAGGGGTAGCTCCTCGTTCCGGCTGGGGAGTGGTAGTACTGGAAGTCCTCCCTCAGCGGGTAAACTCCCTCTGGCCAGTCGTCGGGGAGTACAAGCCTTCTCGGGTCCGGAAGTCCCTCCGCTTTCAGGCCCAGTAGGTCCTGGACTTCCCTCTCGAACCATATTGCCCCCTTGTGGAAAGCGCCGACGCTGGGAAAGGTGGGTTCGTCTTCAGGGACGTAGAGCCTTATCCCGACGACTTCGTTGTCCTTCCAGTCAAGGAACCAGTAGGTCACGCTGAATGCCTCTTCGGTGTTCCTCTCGTCCATTCCTACCATTGTGAAGAGCCTTGTGTTCGGTCTGCTGAGAATGTAGTTGATTATGTTGGGAAAGTCCTCTCTCCTTACCATCAGCGTGTAAAGCACTTTGTTCTTTGCGATGACCTTTTTCCCAAGCGTCGAGCCAAATTTTTCTTCAAACTCCCTTATCATAGTCTCACCATCCCAGCCATGCGATTATCATGATTATCACACCGATAACGATGGCCTTGACCCCCTGCTTCGTTGCCTGGTCGAGCCTGTGGCGGGCGTTCAGGGACTCGTAGGTCACCATCAAGAGGTATGTGAGCAGGAACACCAGCAGCTGGAGGGCGAATGCGACGACGCCTTCAGCCACAGGGAGGGCCACGAAGGACGCGAACAGCCATATCATTGCGAACCTCTTTATCTGGAGTGCCCACTTGAACAGACCGAGAAGCCTTCCGCTGTACTCTGTGAGGGGACCTTCCAGGATTTCCGTCTCCGCCTCGGCGATGTCGTAGGGTATGAACCCGGACTCCACGTAGGTGACGTAGAGGAGCAGCAGGTAGGCTCCGATGATTGAGGGGCTCGGGGAGATTGAGCGGGCGATCTTGGTTATGCTCAGCGAGCCTGTCTTGAGGGCGAATATGCCTATCGTAACCGCGAAGAGCGGCTTGAAGATCAGCGAGAGCGTTAGCTCTCTGTTGGCACCAGCGTGGGAGTACGAGTTGTCTACGCTCAGGGCTCCAAACACCAGGGCCGCGGAAAACAGTGTGAAGACGTATATGAATGCTATCAGGTCTCCCCCGAAGTTTATTATCGCGCCTGACCCGTAGGGCAGCATGAGGGCCATGCAGAGGGCACTCGCGAGCGCGACGTAGGGGGCCATCCTGAAAGCGAGCGATGACGTTGGGAGTATTGATTCCATGGAGAGGAGCGTGATTATGTCGTACCACGTCTGGAGGATTGAGGGCCCTACCCTGTTCTGTATCATCGCCTTCACTTTCCTCGCGACGCCATCTAGCAATGGTGGTAAAAATGGAGCAATGATTGCCCCGATGAGCTCCATATCAGATCACCCCCACCAGTACGGCCATAGTCAGGATTATGGTGAACAGCGCCAGAAACGTCACCGCGAGCAGAGCGTTCAGGTTCTTGGACAGCTCCCTCATCACGTAGGAAGTCCCTGCCATCAGCCGGATTACAGGCATGAACACCATCTCATCGAGGTAGCCCATGTCCCTGGAGGAGTACCACCTCTCGAAGGCCGAGAGCTTATCCTCAATCTTCCCGCCGATGATGCTGAGCTTCTCACCCCACCTTGAGACCGGGGTGAACATGTGCTCGGGCTTCTGCTCGAACTTCTCAGCGGGCTCGCCCGTGGTCCAGGGGGCGTCCAGGTTCTTCTTTGTGGGCAGGGCTATTGCCACCGCGACTATGATTGAGAACAGCACCCCTGTAAAGAGCAGTGCGTTGAAAGTTGCCCCGCCGAGCGAAATCAGCCACGGGTTTCCGACGTCAACATCTGCCAGTCCCGCTATCACGCCGGGGAATATTCCAGCGGCCACACACAGGACTGCAAGGAGGGCCTCTCCCGCGAGCATGAGCGGGGCCGCTTCGTGGGCCTCAACGTTGGGCTCTCCCCTGAAGATGCGGTATATCTTGATGTAGGCGGCCAGAGTTAATGCGCTCGCGAACAGGCTTACCACTCCTCCCCCGACCAGCAGGGGGTCCTTTGAGAGGAACGTCGCCTGGTATATCAGCCACTTGCTTATGAAGCCGTTTAACGGCGGAACCGCGGACACAGAGAGGATTCCCACGACCATCATCGCCGCGGTGAAGGGCATTTTCTTTCCGAGACCCCTCAGCTCAAGGTCTTTCCTGCCCGTTGCGTGGAGCACGTTGCCCGAAAGCATGAAGAGCAGGTTCTTAAAGACGAGGTGGTTGAAGGCGTGGAGCAGTAGGGCAAGGAAAGCGATTTTCTTGAGGGTTCCGTCCAGCATTATGTAGGCCCCGAGCGCCAGGAACAGGTAGCCCATGTTGTCCACACTCGAATATGCCATGAGCCTCTTTATGTCCTTCTGGACAAGGGCCATTATCGCCCCAACCGCTATTGTGAGGACTGCAAGCACGACCATCGTCCTGGCGATTGCCTCGCTTCCCGGGAACAGCTCGACGACCCTTATCATACCGTAGATGGCCATCTTCAGCATCGTACCGCTCAGGAGCGCGGACACGTTGCTTGGAGCGACGGGGTGTGCCTCCGGGAGCCAGAAGTGTATGGGGAATATGCCCGCCTTTGACATGAAGCCAATCAGGAACGCCCAGAGTACCCAGGTCGGCACGTAGGCCCCCTGCAGGGCAGAGAAGCTGAGGGTTCCGAAATTGCTGTAGATGGCACCTATCGCGAGGAGGAGCGGTGCCGTGTTGAAGGCGTGCATTGCAACGAGGTAGATGAGGCTCGCCCTCTTGGTCTCTGGGTTGTCGTAGTACGTGACTATCAGCACGTAGGAGGCTATTGTCATGAGCTCCCAGAATATTATGAACCCGAGGAAGTCCCTGCTGAGCACTATGAGCGCCATTGAGAGTATGAAAGCAGGGTACGCGGCGAGGTTCAGGTGCCTCGGCTCCATGTACTCAGCGGTGTATAGTGAAACCGCGAAACCCGAGATTCCCACGAGTATGCAGAAGAACCTCGACAGGGTGTCGGTTATGAAGGTGAACTCAAGCCCGAAAATGGAGTAAGTAGCACTGATGCCGTTGAACGCCTCGACTATCAGGGCCAATGAGGCCAGAGCGGACAGTAACCCAACGACCTTTACCTGTTCTCGCCTGACGAGTCCTATTATGATTGCAATGGTGAAGAGGACCGCGAACAGCATTCACATCACCCCCAGGGCGAAGTACCCGATGTACGCCGAGACCAGGGAGAGGAGTATCAGCCCGGCCAGTGCGCCCTTTACGATGCCGTCAACTTTCTTTCCTTCTCCATCGCTGAACACCATCATGTTGATGCTCTTCAGCCCGACCGCCAGCAGTACGACGGAGTCCACAAGGATCAGGGCCAGCAGCAGTGCCCCGAGCGGGGAGCTGTACAGGGGGCCGGCGTTGAGGAAGAGGTAGAGCTTGCTGAAGAAAATGCCGAACGGCGGCAGTCCCGCGAGCCCGAGGAGCCCTATGGCCCAGCCGTATGCAAGTATCGGGGTCTCCTTGAGGCCCCTTATCTTCGTCATGTCCAGGGTGCCGTAGTAGTATGTGAAGGCTCCTGCGGTGAGGAACGCGAGGCCCTTGAGGTAGGCGTGGTTCATGAGCTGGAACAGCGCGATTTTAATCCCGACGGGGTGACCGAGGACTGCGGCCGCAACTCCTGTATACATTATGGCACACTCGGCTATCGTTGAGTAGGCGAGCAGCCTCTTGGCGTCGGTCTGCTTGGGATACGCGAGGATTGCTATCACCAGCGTCAGGGACAGGATTGCCGCCATCGGATAGAACGTCTCTCTGGGCGGATTCATGAACTGGACGACCCTTACCAGAAGGTAGACACCCATCTCGACCATCGCCGCTCCGTGAAGGAAGGCACTCGCAGGAGTTGGGGCCACCATAGCGTCAGGAATCCACGAGTAGAACGGGAACTGGGCGCTCTTTGTAAAGGCCGCAATCATGAGGCAGACGAACAGAATCAGTTTCTCGTTCCCGGGGAGGCTGCCGAGGAACTTCAGGCTGAGGTCGCCGTACTTGAACCCGAAGGCCACAGCGGTGTAGAAGCCGACCACTGCACCGAAGTTCGGTATCAGGAGGGCCTTGAGGGCGGACCTCTCAGATTTTCTGCTTCCATAGAAGCCCACGACACCCCAGCACGCCAGGCTCATCAGCTCGAAGAATATCAGCATCTGCAGTATCGTTGATGAGTATATGAACGTGAGCGTTGAGCCGAGGAATATCATCATCCACCCGTAGAACCTTCCCTTCTGGCCCCTGTGGGGGTGCCCGATGTTTCTATCGTCCATATACCTGACCGCGTAGGTCAGGAATATTGCACCCGCAGATGAAACCACCAGGGCCGTGAACACGCTCGTCGGGTCAATTATGAAGCCGTATACCTCACCGAAGCGCTCTGAGGCCAGCAGTTTAACATGAATCGTTGAGGGGGACGAGTAAAACAGGACGCCGGCGGCAACCTGAAGTATCGTCGAGGCCCAGAGGAGGGGGAGCATTACGGCGTCTGCCTTTCTGTCATCGAGGGCGAAGCAGACGGCACCGACATACGCGAGGATTATTGAAAGCGCTATGAGCTCGAATATCATACGGTTCCCCCCATTATCTTTTCAACCTTCTTGGCGAGCTCCTCAACCTTGGCAAGGTTCTGTTTGACCTTTATCTGGAGTATCTCCTCCTCGCTGGCGAAAATCAGCGCGTCCGTCGGGCAGGTCGTGACACACGCCGGAAGCTTGCCCTCCTCCCTGCGGTGACTGCAGAGGTCGCACTTGGCCATAATCTTCAGCTCGGGGACGAACTCAGGCGTGCCGAATGGGCACGCAACGGAGCAGAACATACAGCCTATGCAGTCCTGGGCCTTAACGCGTACGGCCCCGTCTTCGTCCCTGTAGAGCGCCCTGGCGGGACAGACCAGCATACAGGGGGCGTTTTCACAGTGCCTGCAGTTAAAGGACATCATGAGCAGTTCCGACGTCTCGATGAGCGTGATGTTGGCCTTCCCGTGGTGCTCCCTGGCGCAGGCAATCTCACAGGCCCTGCACCCTATGCAGTTCCTAAAGTCGATAAAGACCCTCTTCCCCATATCACTCCACCCTCTCAAGTTTGCATGAACATGCTTTCATCTGGGGTAGACCGGTTTCCTCATCAATCTTCAGGCTCATTATGCGGTTGGCGCCCTCGTGCCAGGGGGCCTTAATCGTGCCGGGAATGACTGTCCCGGACACCTTCACGGTTCCAATGTACTCCCCGTTCTCAGAGACGAGTTTTATCCTGTCGCCGTCCTTTACCCCCCACTTCCGGGCGTCTTCCTCGCTTACCAGGACGGGCAGGTCTTGCCACCTGACGTGCAGTGAGGGGCTTCTCTTGGTCATAGTTCCAGTCTGGAACTGGCCCACGTACCTGACGGTGATCATGACCGGGGGCTCAAGGGTGGGCATTCTCTCGGAAGTGTATGCCTTGACGGGCCCGGAGCGTGGTTCCGTGCTCCATATAACTCCCTCTGGCCTTCTTATCAGGGTGCGCGGGCCGGCGTTTGCATACTGGGGAACGAGGGTGCTTATCTCGCGGAGAATCTCCTCGGCGAAGTAGAAGTCAAACCCCTCAAGTTCAAGCGCATTTCCCAGCTCCCTTAAAATGGCCCAGTCTGGCTTGGCGTCCTTCGGGGGCCACTTCACCCTGGAGCTCCACTGGATTCTCCTCTCGGCGTTCGTTGTAGAACCGTCGCTCTCAAGGAACGCGGCCGCGGGGAGAACGATATCGGCAAGTTCCGTTGTCTGCGTCGGGAATATGTCCTGGGCAACAACGAACTCTGCGCGTTTTAGGGCCTTTTCGGCCTCCGGAAAGCTCACCGCGATGTTTGCTCCCATAATGTAAAACGCTGAAATGTTGCACTTTTGCGCCTCTTTGATTGATTTCGGAATGTCGAGCCCTGCTTCGGCCGGGAGTCCCTCGTTCTTCCAGGCCTCCCTGAAGAAGTCTACCTCGTCGTACCTCCTGTACCCGGGCAGTAAGTCGGGCACCACGCCCATATCCATGACTCCCTGGGAGTTGTTCTGTCCAGCAATCGGCAGGACTTTGAAGTCAACCATTGAGGCGAGTGTTATAATGCTCCTGATAACGTCGTAGCCGTTGGAGTGGAGTGCGATGCCTGAGCCCCACAGGATGACACCCTCTCCCCCAAGGGAGATGTCTCTGGCTATCTTCTCGATGTCCCTCGCAGGCACCCCGGTTATTTTTTCGGCGTGCTCCGGAGTGTACTTGCCGATTATTTTGAGGTCGGAGGCAGTAAAGTGGGCGCTCCTCGCGTTTCTCATTTTTATCAGGAGGTTTGTGAGTGCGTTTATCAGCGCAATGTCCGTGCCCGGAAACGGGCGGACGTGAGTGCTGGCAAACTTTGTGGTCTTGGTCTTCCTAGGGTCTATGACTATGACCTTGGCCCCCCTGTTCTTGGCCTTTAGAACCCTGCGGAAAATAAGCGGGGCGGTCTCAGCCAGGTTGGTTCCCCATACGATTATCACATTGCTTTTCTCAACATCATCGTACGTCGCCCAGTTCCTTTCGAAGCTTGCGTCCAGTATGGCCTTCACGGATACACCGTGGCAGAGGTGGCTGGTGTTGTCAACGTTGTTTGTCCCGATGCTCCTCGCGAGTTTCTGAAAGAGGTACGCAGACTCGTTGCTGACCTTTCCCCCCGCAATGAACATGAGCTTGTTAGGGTCGTCCTTTATGTAGTCCCGGATAAAAGATGCGATTTCATTTATTGCCTCCTTCCAGCTTATCTTTACGAATTTTCCTTCTTCAACGGCTTTCAGCGGGACTTTCAGTCTCTCTTTGCTGAGCAGGTGTTCAAACATGGCGTTCCCTTTCGGACAGAGCTTTCCGCGGTCATTGGGGACGTTTATATCGGTGACATACTCTATCATGAACGGGCGGGATAGTTCTTTCTTAACATACGCCCTGCACCCGGTTCCACAATAAGGGCAGGTGATGAGCTGCATACTTTTCCCTCCAGCATGTGTACAATTATGTTCATGTGACCATAAGTGTTCAATTGTCAGTCCAGTGAGAAACTTTTAAGGATTTTTTAAACCTTGATTGAACAACTAAAGGTTTTCTCAACCTTTGGTTTTGAAACTAAGGGTTCAGAAATGCTTTTTTACAGAATTGAATGACTATAATTGAGGCTTAGAGCATATATCAAATCAGTGACGTACAGACATTTTTTGACAAAAAGGGGTGGTGGAGTTGAGGTATGTTAAGCTGCCGAAGGAGAACACCTACGAGTTCTTGGAGCGGTTGAAAGAATGGGGCAAGCTATATGCCCCCGTTAAGGTATCGGAGAAGTTCTACGACTTCAGGGAAGTGGATGACGTCAGGAAAGTCGAGTTCAACTACAACAGAACCATAATGCCCCCGAAGAAGTTCTTCTTCCTGCCGAGGGAGAAGCTCTTCGAGTTCAACATTTCAGAGGCTGAGTACCGCGAGACAATTGAGAACGTTGAACCCTTCGTGGTCTTCGGCGTCCATGCCTGCGACATATTCGGCCTTAAGATACTCGACACAATTTACCTTGACGAGCTCCCGGACAAATACTACAAGGTTCGGCGTGAGAAGGGAATCATCGTAGGCATCAGCTGTGTGCCGGACGAGTACTGCTTCTGCAATTTGAGGGAGACCGACTTTGCAGATGATGGCTTCGACCTCTTCCTGCACGAGCTTCCCGACGGCTGGCTCGTCCGCGTTGGGACTCCCACCGGCCACAGGATAGTTGACAAGAACCTTGAGCTGTTTGAGGAAGTAACGCCCCAGGACGTGTGCAGCTTTAGGGAATTCGAAAACAAGAGGCACCAGATGTTCAGGTACCACGAGGACTGGGCTGACCTGAGGTACCTGCTTGAGCTCGAGACAGAGCACCCGATGTGGGACGAGCAGTCCGACATCTGTCTCGCCTGCGGTAACTGCAACACGACCTGCCCGACGTGCAGGTGCTTTGACGTCCAGGACGTCCCAAACATAGATGGGAACACCGGGGTAAGGGTGAGGAGGTGGGACTCCTGCCAGCTGGTCAGGCATGGAATGGTGGCGGGCGGACACAACTTCAGGCCGACAAAGAAGTCCAGGTTCATGAACAGGTATATGTGCAAAAACGCATACATTGAACAGCTCGGTCTCAGCTACTGTGTTGGCTGCGGCAGGTGCTCCTACTTCTGTCCCGCCGGGATAAACTTTGTGCGGAACCTCCGGGTAATTCTGGGCCTTGAAGAGGCAACGTGCCCGCCAAGAGTCTCCGAAGAGATTCCGAAGAAAGGGTTTGCGTACACACCTTCCGTTAGGGGTGATGAACTATGACCATTCCGAGGTTCATTTCTCCGGGCAACACCTTTGCGGAGGAGAACCCCTACGCCCTGGGAAAGGTCAGGGTTCTCAGGGTGTACCAGCTGACCGAGCTGGAAAAGCTGTTTCTGTTCAGGTTTGAAGACCCGACCATAGCCGAGAACTGGACGTTCAGGCCGGGCCAGTTCGTCCAGCTCACAATACCCGGCGTGGGTGAAGTGCCTATCAGCGTGTGTTCCTCCCCCATGAGGCAGGGTTTCTTTGAGCTCTGCATACGAAAAGCTGGAAGGGTGACCACAGTCGTCCACAAACTTAAGCCTGGTGACACCGTCCTCGTGCGGGGCCCCTACGGGAACGGCTTTCCCGTTGACCAGTGGGAGGGAATGGACCTGCTCCTAATAGCGGCAGGTCTTGGAACCGCACCCCTGAGAAGCGTCTTCCTCTACGCAATGGACAACCGCTGGAAGTACGGCAACATAACCTTCATCAACACCGCCCGCTATGGGAAAGATTTGCTCTTCTACAAGGAGCTTGAGGCAATGAAGGACATCGCAGAGGCCGAGAACGTCAAGATAATCCAGAGCGTCACCAGAGACCCCGACTGGCCGGGCCCGAAGGGAAGGCCGCAGAAGTTCATCGGCGAGGCGAACACAGACCCCAAAAACACGGCCGTGGCAATCTGCGGCCCGCCGAGAATGTACAAGGACGTTTTCGAGTCCCTCATCGAGCACGGTTACAAGCCCGAGAACATCTACGTCACGCTGGAGAGAATGATGAAGTGCGGAATCGGGAAGTGCGGCCACTGCAACGTGGGAACGAGCACCTCCTGGAAGTACGTCTGTAAAGACGGCCCAGTCTTCACGTACTTCGACATAGTATCAACACCGGGAATGCTTGACTGAGGTGGTGGGAATGAAAGGAAAACTTCGCATTGGGTTCTACGCCCTCACCTCCTGCTACGGCTGTCAGCTCCAGTTTGCCATGATGGACGAGATAGTCCAGCTTATCCCCAACGCCGAGATAGTGTGCTGGTACATGCTGGAGAGGGACTCCTACGAGGAAAAACCTGTGGACATAGCGTTCATTGAGGGGAGCGTGTCCACGGAGGAAGAGGTCAGGCTCGTTAGGAAGATACGCGAGAACGCTAAGATAGTGGTTGCCGTTGGTTCCTGCGCAGTTCACGGCGGTGTGCAGAGCTGGGAGAAGGACAAGCCAGTCGAAGAGCTCTGGAAGGCGGTTTACGGAAACGCAACGGTCAAGTTCAGGCCCAAGCCCGCCAAGCCAGTTGAGGACTACATCAAGGTGGACTACCGCATCTACGGTTGCCCGCCGGAGAAAAAGGACTTCCTCTACGCTCTGGGCACGTTCCTCGTAGGCTCCTGGCCTGAGGACATAGACTACCCCGTCTGCGTTGAGTGCAGGCTGAATGGGCACCCGTGCATACTAATAGAGAAAGGCGAGCCGTGCCTTGGCCCCATAACGAGAGCCGGCTGTGACGCCCGCTGTCCGGGCTTCGGAGTGGCGTGCATTGGCTGCAGGGGAGCGATAGGCTACGATGTGGCGTGGTTCGACTCACTCGCCAGGACGTTCAAGGAGAAGGGACTCACTAAAGAGGAGATACTCCAGCGCATGAAGATTTTCAACGCCCACAACCCGAAGCTCGAGGAGATGGTTGAGAAAATATTCAGGGAGGTGAAAGAATGAACAACGTCTACCTCCCCATAACCGTTGACCACATAGCGCGCGTTGAGGGCAAGGGCGGTGTCGAAATACTCGTCAGCGACGACGGGGTTAAGGAGGTTCGGCTCAACATCATAGAGGGCCCGAGGTTCTTCGAGGCCATAACCCTGGGCAAGAAGCTCGAAGAAGCCTTGGCAGTTTACCCGAGGATATGCTCCTTCTGTTCGGCCGCCCACAAGCTCACCGCGGTTGAAGCCGCTGAGAAGGCGATTGGCTTCACCCCGCGTGAGGAAATCCGGGCGCTCAGGGAGGTTCTCTACATCGGCGACATGATAGAGAGCCACGTGCTCCACCTGTACCTCCTCGTCTTACCGGATTACCTCGGCTACTCTGGGCCACTCCACATGGTTGAGGAATACAAGAAGGAGATAGGCATAGCCCTCGACCTCAAGAACCTCGGGAGCTGGATGATGGACGAACTCGGAGCGAGGGCAATACACCAGGAGAACGTTGTTCTGGGAGGCTTCGGGAAGCTGCCGGGCAAGGCCACCCTTGAGCTCATGAAGAAGCGCCTACAGGAAGCGCTCCCCAAGGCGGAGTACACCTTCGAGCTGTTCTCAGAGCTGGAGCAGTATGGGGACGTCGAGGGGCCGATAACGCACCTCGCCGTGAAGCCGAGAGGGCCCTATGGAATCTACGGCGACTACATAAGCGCCAGCGACGGAAACGAGTTCCCGAGCGAGGCATACAGGGAGCACATAAAGGAGTTCGTAGTCGAGCACAGCTTCGCCAAGCACTCCCACTACCACGGGAAGCCCTTCATGGTGGGGGCAATCTCTCGCGTCGTCAACCACTCAGACAAGCTCTACGGAATGGCAAAGGAACTCTACGAGGCCCACAAGGACCTGCTCAGGCCGACCAACCCCTTCGCCAACAACCTCGCCCAGGCCCTTGAGCTCGTCTACTTCACGGAGAGGGCGATTGACCTCATAGACGAGGCCCTGGCGAAGTGGCCGATAAGGCCGAGGGACGAAGTTGAGATAAAGGACGGCTTCGGCGTCTCGACCACCGAGGCACCGCGCGGAATCCTCGTTTACGCGCTCGAAGTCAAGGACGGAAAGGTAGCCTACGCGGACATCATAACCCCGACCGCCTTCAACCTCGCCATGATGGAGCAGCACGTGAGAATGATGGCGGAGAAGCACTACAACGACGACCCGGAGAGGCTCAAGTACCTCGCGGAGATGGTTGTAAGGGCCTACGACCCGTGCATCTCCTGTTCAGTGCACGTGGCGAGGCTCTGATTTCTCAACTTTTTTAAGGGCCTGGTGACAGAAAAATACTGGGGAGCACTATGGCCGAAGAAATCGTTGACCTTGTCATACACGTGAAAGTGCCCAAGAAGTACGCTGAGACCTTCAGGAAGGACGTTGAGGCTATGGCATGGTATCTCTCTCACAAGGACGAGCTCTTCGAAAACATGAAGAAGCTTAAGGGCATCATGAAGACCGATAAATCCTGGAAGGAACTCAAGAGGGAATTCTATGAGGGAATTGCTGATTGACAGCTCCTCATCGTGGAGTACTTCAAAGGTAGCGAACGGGCGGTTAAACTCTTTGAGTCCTTTGAGAACGAAGACGTAGCCCTTTACATCACCGAAACAGTGTTCAGTGAGGTTACGTATCTGCTCCTCGGCTATTTCTCAAACCTCGCACCCAGGACCCTCAAAGGAAAGAAGGATAAACTGCCACCTGAGATTCAGGTTGTTTTTAAAGCTCTGAGAGGCTTTGGGTTCATTGAGTCCACACAAAGAACGGTCTTTAAGGCAATGGAGCTCATCGAGAAGTACGCCATGCTCCCCAACGATGCACTGATTCTCGCAACCTGCATCGAGCACGGCTTTGCCTTGGCTACGCTCGATGAGGACTTCTTTGAACCCGCAAAGAAGGAAAGGGTGGAGCTGATTTCCTGAATCACTTTCCAGCTATCTCCTCGCAGGGGAAGTACACCTTTCCGACGAAAGCATCTCCCATCGGCCCGACGACGTGAATTTCGCCGATTGAGTATCTGTAGATTACTGTAACTCCACCGCTCGTTGTTTTGCAGACCTCGGGCAGGACGTAGGTGTCGTTCTTGAATTTAACAGATGGAGCGTTGGCGACTTGAATTGGCTCCGGCAGTTCAACAGTTACGTTGAAGGTCTCATTCCAGAGAGTTATCCTTTTCAGGGACCATCCGATGGGCCTGACGACGTAGTGTGTCCCATTCTTCTCGACATCGTAGTTGACGACCATGTCAATAACCCTTGTTGGAGTTCCAGAGAACTTTATGTTCGCTATCGCAACGGAGCCGTTTTTAAGCCATACCGTTAGGGAGTAGAACTTCTCTGAGGAGTCTTCGTCGAGGGCGGGAACGACAAGATAAACGTCCTTTGAGAGCCTAAAGGCCGAAACGTTGCTCACATCCGAACCCGCTTTTACTAGTATGGCAGGATATACATCGTTTATGACAAGACTCTTGTAGCCGACAAAGTTAGTACTCACGTTAATCTCAATAACAGTCACATTGAGGGGTACTTTGAAGGGGACGTAAATCACGTTGAGGACAAAGCCAGGGGACGTTGTCTCGCCTCCCGTCTGGACTAGACAACCTGCCGAGAAAACGACGAGCACCAGAAGCAACGGCGCAATCTTCCACGTCATTGGAACATCCCCCTTTTAAACTTTGAGATGGTCATGACTACTGCGAAAAGTATATAAGGGTTTCGATAAGGCTCATAAACCCCCGGGACAACCTTGTGAGGGAGGCAAAATGAGCACCCTAATCCTTGCACTCGGCAACGAGCTGATGAAGGACGATGGAATCGGGCTGAAGGCCGGCAGAATTCTGGCCGAGAAAGGTTACAACGTCCTTGAGGTCGGGACTGACATCTTCAGGCTCTCAAACCACTACAGCGGGGAGGATAGGCTGATAATCATAGACGCTATTCTGAGCGACGAGCTTGAGCCGGGGAGCGTCCTACACCTTGCCGGCGAAGAGGTCTTCGAGAAGCTGAAGGCGGAGATAAGGAGTGCCCACTTCATGGGTGCGATAGACGGGCTCAAACTCCTCATGAAGCTCGACGAAAAGCTTGCAAATGCGGAGATACACTTCATCGGCGTCGTCGCCAAAGAAATAGACCTCGGAATGGAGCTCAGCGAGGAAGTTGAGAGGGCCCTGCCGGAAGTAATAAGGCTTGTCGAGGAGCTTTATTGATACCCGTGATGTTACGATATACCCTTCCTGAGGAAGCATTAAATACTCCCAATGCGTAGATAAGAGCTGGGTGGTACTGTGCGCGGGCCGATTCCCGACCAGATAACTGTTAAGCGGTCTGAGATGCTGGCCAGTGAGAAAAACGAGCGGTATATCCGCGAAAGCAGGGAAGTGAAGCAGTATTCAACACTTGAAACAGTTATTGTGGCGATTCTTGGTCTCATAGCCCTTGGATTTGTGGTGTATGTGCTGATGCATTACGTCTGATAACAGGCTTGCAGGCAATATGGGCAATGCATTCTTTTTATTCGCGAGAATCTAAAACTGCCAAGCTCTAGAGGGAAGAAAAAGACAAAGATACCTGGCGAGTTCACATGCCCCCGCTCACGGCGAGCTCGATAATCTTCCTAATCTCGACCAGGAACTCCATCGGTATGTCCTTGAGCATCGGTTCGAGGAAGCCCTTGACTATGAGCTGGGTCGCCTTCTCCTCGTCCAGGCCCCTAGACATCAGGTAGAAGAGCTCCTCCTCGCGTATCTTGCCGATAGCAGCCTCGTGGCTCAGCTCCGCATCATCAACCCTACTGACGAGACCAGGATATGTCTCCATGGTGGCCTTGTCGCTCATGAGGAGCGCGTCACAGCTTATGTGGCCCCTGGTCTTCGGCGCTTCAGCCCTTATCACTCCGCGCGTTATAACGGTGCTCTCGTCCATTATGACGGACTTACTGGCGTTTATTCCCGCCGCCCCTTTGCCACGGAGGTACATCTCTCCTCCGAGGTCAATGAACCAGTCCTTCTGGCCGAGCAGAATGCCGTTCAGCTCTACGTAGCCGTTCTCCTCGACCCAGTACTTCGGATTCGCGACATTGCTCTTGCCCGTTCCGAGGCCGACGGTCGTGTTGATGAAGCGCGCCCCCTTCCCAATCTTCGCCCTGGTCATCGGCCTCGTGTGGACGTACTCAGGCCAATTCTGCAGAACTGTCAGCTGGGCTTTAGCCCCCTCGTGGAGGTATGCCTCGGTCATGTCGAGGTGTAGGGAGTGCTTGACGAGTATTGGAGCCGTACAGCCCTCTATGAGGTGGAACTCGGTGTTGGGCTCGGCGATTATGATTATGTGAGGTGCCTGAGCCAATGCACTCTCCTGTATCAGGAAGAACAGGTGGAGCGGGAACGGAACCTTGAGTCCCTCTTTGACGTACAGGAAGATTCCACCGTTCCAGACCGCAGTGTGGTAGGCCGTCAGCTTGCTCTCATCAACGCTGAAGAGCTTGAGGAAGTGCTCCTTGACAATATCTGGGTACTTTCTGACGGCCTCTTCCGTCGGGAGGACGATTAGCCCCTTCTTTGCCCACTCCTGGAGGAACTGGTTGTAGATGACACCCGTGTCGGTCTGAACTGCCAATCCTGCTATGTACTTCTGCTCGACCTCTGAAATGCCGAGCCTGTCGAGGAGGGCCTTCATTTCCGGCGGGAGGTCGTCGAGGCTTTCAATGTTCTCAGGGATGCCTTCCACCTCGGGCTTCGCTATGAACTGGAGGAGCTCCTCCTCGCTTATGACCGGGTCGTTTAGCGGGGCCTTCTCAAAGGCTTCGAGCGCCTTGTACCTTATCCTCGTCATCCATTCAGGTTCCCTGTTCCTCTTTGCCAGCTCCTCAATCTGGTTCTCGATTATCGCCTTGGCGTCGCTAATGGTTATCGTTTCAGTCATGCTCCCACCTCCTCGAATATTCCGGCGAAGCCCTCTCTGTCTATCCTGTCCACGAGCTCTCCTCCGCCGGTTCTCACAATCCTGCCGTCCTTCATCACGTGGACGGTGATGCTCTCCCTGTCTATGTGCTGGAGGATCCTGCCGTAGTGAGTTATCAAAAGTATCGCCGTTCCCTTCTTGTGGAGCTCTTCGATTTTCCTGCTGATGACGCTCAGCGAGTCAACATCAACACCGCTGTCCGGCTCGTCGAGTATGAGAAGCTTCGGCTCGATGAGAACCGCCTGCAGGAGCTCAAGCCTCTTCCTCTCACCGCCGGAGAAGCCGACGTTGACGTAGCGGTGCAGGTCTTCTTCCTTAAACCAGAACTCCCTGGCCTTCTCTACTATCAGGTCGTAGGCCTCAACCGGGTCAAGCCCCTTGAGCTCGACGAGAACCTGCTGGAGGAACTCGATTATCTTAACGCCCTCGACCTCCGGAGGGTGCTGGAAGGCGAGCATTATACCCCTCTTAACCCTCTCGTCGGGGCTGAGGTCGGTTACTTCCTCACCGTCGAAGAGAATCCTTCCGTCCTTGACCTCGTACTTCGGGTGGCCGGCTATTGTGAGCGCGAGTGTTGACTTTCCTGAGCCGTTTGGGCCCATAACAACGTGGAATTCACCGGGGTTAACCTCCAGGTCAACGCCCTTGAGAATCTCTTTGTTTTCGACGTTCACGTGAAGGTTCTCAACTTTGAGCATTAGCTCACCTCCATGGGTAACGTAAGTGGGACGTTTTTTAAGCATTACTGGACACAGATGTGAACTTTGAAACAATGGCAGAGAAGGGAGATAAAAAGAAACTGGTTTAGTTTCCGATTGGAAGGGCCTCGCGGATTTTCCTGAGGAGTTCGTCTTTGGCCGGTGAGTCTTCGAGGGCTATTTCGAGCACCTCGTCAATCCTTTCGACAGGGTAAATCTCTATCTTCTCCGCCTTGTCCGGGCTGAGGAAGACGTCCTTCTCGTTGGCCTTCGGGATTATGACCTTCTTTATGCCTGCCTCGATGGCCGCTTCAATCTTCGGCGTTGCGCCACCTATCGGCAGGACTTCACCGCGAACACTCAGAGAGCCGGTCATTGCAACGTCCTGCCTTATCGGAATGTTCTCAAGGGCGGAGATTACGGCCGTTGCAACGCTTATGCTGGCGGAGTCGCCCTCGACGCCCTCGTAGGTCTGGAGGAACTGGACGTGGATGTCGTACCTGCTGATGTCTTCTCCCTTGTAGCGCTTGATGATTGCCGAGACGTTCTGCACGGCCTCCTTTGCTATCTCACCGAGCTTTCCTGTGACGATTATCTTGCCCTCCTCCTTGCTCGCCGCGGGGGCCACAACGGCCTCAATCGGGAGGACTATACCGCTTTGCTCGCCTATGACGGCCAGGCCGTTGACCCTGCCTATCTCGCCGCCCTCCGTCTTTATGACCTGATATTCTTTCTTGTTCTCTATGTACCAGTCCGCGAGCTGTTTTTCTAGGGGCTTTGCCATTTTCATGGCCTCAAGCACGTCTTCCCTCTCAACGATGCTCTTGCCCTTCTTGATCGCGATGTCGCCGGCGGCCCTTACGATACCGCCGAGGTCGCGGAGGCGGAGGGTGAGGTGTCCCTTTCTGCCGGCCCTCTTCTGGGCCTCACGGACGATTTCCTCAACCGCGTCCCTCGTGAAGTGCGGAATCTTGCCGTCGCGCTTGACCTCCTGGGCGACGAACTGGACGAGCTTGCGCCTGTTCTCAATGGTGTCCGGCATCGTGGTGCGCATGTAGACCTCGTAACCGTATCCCCTGATTCTCGAACGGAGCGCGGGGTGCATCTTGTCTATCGTGTCGAGGTTTCCTGCGGCCACAAGAATAAAGTCGCATGGAACTGGCTCCGTTCTCACCATAGCACCGCTTGAGAGTTCGCTCTGGCCGGTAATCGGGAACTTCTTTTCCTGCATCGCTGTGAGGAGGCTCTGCTGCATCTTGAGGCTGAGGGTCGCTATCTCGTCTATGAACAGGACGCCCTTGTGGGCGCGGTGTATCATTCCGGGCTCAACACGCTCGTGGGCGGGGGTTCCGAGGCCACCGCTCTGGAACGGGTCGTGCCTGACGTCGCCGAGGAGCGCTCCCGCGTGTGCGCCGGTCGCGTCAATGAACGGAGCCTTGGTCCTTCCGCAGTTGTCAACGAGGAGCTTGGGGACTAGGACACTGTTCCTGAAGCGCATGTTGGAGAGCGCCATCATGGTGAGTATCACAACGAAGATGCCCATGAGGAGCGTAGTCGCGCTGAAGTCCATGAATATGGCGAACATCACGGTGAGCATGACGAAGAGCAGGATGTACGACTTTATGTTCTCCTGGTTCTTTGCCTTCTCGCGGTACTTCTCGACTATTCTCCTTCCCTGGCAGGCGGGCACCGTCTTAATCTTGGGCATGTTCTCGTCTTCGGGGTTCGGAAAGACCAGTACGTCCTCAAGGTTCTCCGTGGGGAGGAGCTCTGCCATCGCCTGGCCGAGCATGGACTTACCCGTGCCCGGCTCACCGATTAGGAGGACGTGCCTCTTCTGGGTCGCGGCGGTTTTTATGACCTCTACCGCGTGGTCCTGACCGATGACCTGGTCTATGAGCTTTTCAGGGACTTTGATTTCCGCTGTCGTCTCAAAGTCAATACCTAAGTCGAGTCTCTCCCCGTACTCGCCTGGGAGTGGTTTTTCCTTAACCATCTCCTCCTCGCTCATCTCCTTTCCCTCTCTCATCTCTAAAGGCCAATCAGGAAAGTGATTTATAACCTTTTTCGATTGCTGTGGAAAAAGCTAAAAGCAATACCAAGAACTCTGGTCAGGTGAGAGTATGAAGGTCGAAGAGCACATCTTGTTCACCGCTAAACACAAGGACTGGAGCGTCGCGAAGAAGCTGACCGACATGGAAAACGAGAAGATAGCCCACTTCCTGGCGGGGGTATCTAACACGGTCAACGCGAGGATTGGTGACTACCTCGGCGATGCCATAGATGTCAATGGCGTGAAGCAGCTCGCGGAAGAGCTGAGAAAAGACGCACTCTCCGAGACCGTTGTGGCGCTCAAGTCTCCGGGGACGGCCAGAAAGCTCGGTAGCCTTGTGAACGAGACGGACAAGAAGCTCAAGAAGCTTCTCGTTGAGGTTGCAAGGGCCTATCTCGTCAGAGAAACGCTGAGGCCCCTCACGAGTGTTGATTATCCAGAAGGGGCCCTTGAGGGAGCTGACGTTGAGTTCCCGTTCGAAGACGACCACGTGAACTTTACCGCCAAGCACGGGCGCTGGATAGTTGTTAAGAGGCTCATAATAGACGACAAAACCCTCATGCTGGACGTTGCGAGGCTCCTGGCGAGCATAAACGAGACCACCGTCCTCAAGCTCCCCGTTTACGCGGACATTGACCTGGAGGGTATTGAGAGCGAATTCTCGGCCTTCAAAAAGGTCAAAAAGTCCGACATCCCCAAGGTCATTGAGGTTTACGAGGCCTTTGAGCCTTCTCTTTATGTGGACGAGCCCTTCGAGGAGCACGCGAGGGTTTACGCCCTCAGGGCGGCCCTTGAAAAGGTCGGCCTTGCCCTCGATGTCCCAGCCAAGTCCCTTGAAAAGTACCTCGAAAAGAAAGGATGATGAGGCCGAGGACACCTGAGGAAACGATGAGGAATCTTCGCTTCGCTGATGGGGGTAATGAATATGGAAAAGAAAGCCGTCTACACGGAAAAGGCCCCCAAGCCGATAGGGCCCTACAGTCAGGCTGTGCTCGTTGAGGGCGGAAAACTGCTGTTCGTATCGGGTCAGATACCAGTTGATCCCTCGACCGGTGAGGTCGTCGGGGGCACGATAGAGGAGCAGGCCGAGAGGGCAATACGGAACATACTGGCAGTGGTTGGGGCTGCTGGAGGGAGCGCCGAGAACGTTGTCAAGGTTACGGCCTTCCTCCGAGACATCAGCGACTACCCCAAGTTCAACGAGGTCTACAAGAAGTTCTTCTCAGAGTCCAAGCCCGCCAGAGCCGTCGTTGAAGTTTCGAACCTACCAAAGAGCGTTAGGATTGAGATTGAGTGCATAGCTGTTCTCTAACTCTTTTTCTTTGAGGTGAAAGTATGAAGGTACGGATTAGACGGGAGCTCTTCGAGTACCTCTTGCAGCTCGCGAGGAGCGCTTACCCCAACGAGTTTGCGGGCTTTCTCCGGGAAAAGGATGGCATCTTTGAGGAGGTGCTGATAGCTCCAAACCAATATGCGGGGCGGAGGAGCGTATTCTTTGACACCTGGATGCTCCCCTACGACGAGACGATAAAGGGGACAGTCCACTCCCACCCAAGTCCCAATCCCTGGCCTTCCGCAGGTGACCTCGAGTTTTTCTCGAAGTTTGGGGGAGTTCATATCATAATAGCGTGGCCGTTCACGGAGGACACCGTAAGGGCGTATTCCAGCGACGGCAGTGAAATCCCAATGCAGATTGTCGATTAATTTCATATGAAAACTTTTATTAATCCAGGGTGATACTTTAGTTCTAGGTGGTACGCATGAAAGTAGTGGAGCTCTTGGAAAAGCTCGATGAGAAGCAGAAGAAGACCGTTCTGAAGTGCGTGGACAGGTGTGGAATTCCCGAGCTCGACGTGGAGGTAGACCCCACTGTGGACCAGGATAGCATACGGTTCCTCAAGGCGATATCCAACCCGCTCAGGTTTGCAATTCTGAAACTCCTCCGCGACCAGTGGCTTTGCGTCTGCCTCATATCGCAGGCCCTTGGAGAAGACCAGACCCTCATAAGCCACCACCTAAGGACTCTTAAGTCCCTGGGACTGGTCGAGAACAGAAAAGAGGGAAGAATGCACTTCTACAGGGCGAAGAAAGATGCGATTGAGAGGTACTTCCAGATGGTCAAGGGGGAGCTCCTCGGTGAATGAACTGCAGAAACTCGTTGATGAGCTAATCCAGGAGCTTGGGGGCTACTGGAAGCCCTTTGAGATGTTTGCCGCAGTGACCGAAGAACTGGGCGAGCTGGCGGACGCGATGCTGGCATACGAGGGCATCAAGGGGCACGCCGATAAAGACAAACTCCTCGAGGAACTGGGGGATGTCCTCTTTGCCCTCGTCTGCATAGCAAACTACTACGGCATAGACGTCCAAGACGCCCTGAAGAGGAGCGTGGACAAGTACCGGCTAAGAGACTCAAACCAAAAAGTTTGAAAACCGGGTAATTATTGTTGGGGTAATGATATTTCCACACGACACTTTGTTTTATGTCTTTTCTTTAGTCTCCCCTAATTAGGGGGTGGGGAGTAACCTTGTGGTAGGAGAATCGGAGTGAGACGAAATATTTTTATATGCACTGGTCGTTTTTTCCAACTAACCAGAAAGGAGGTGGGCAAAAATGAGGGATAAAATAACTGCCATCGACCTGAGGATCCTTAAGCTGCTCGCCAAGAATGCTCGCCTTACCTACAAGGAGCTTGCCGAACTCCTCGGTACAACGAGGCAGAGGATTTCGAGGAGAATGAACAGGCTTGAGCAGAGTGGGGTCATACTCAAATATACCATCATACCCGATTATGATGCCATGGGCTATATCCATGTCGTCTTAGGAGTCACCATCAAGCCCGATGTTGACATTGGGGAGGTCATAAACGTCCTCAAGAACGACGAGAACGTCAAGGTAATCCAGCGCGCAATCGGCTCCCACAACTTGGTTCTCCACGTAATTGGCCCCAAGGACATGAAGGAGCTTGAGAGGATAATTTCTGAGGTTACCAAGAAGATACCCGGGATAGAGAGCCTTGACATAACATTCATCACCGAGACGGTGAAGTTCGAGACCCTCTGATTTTTCTTCCCTATTTCGTCCAGGGAAAAACGTAATAAACTCAACTTATAACTTCCCTCAGGTGTCAGAGGATGCTCGGAAGGATTGTCACAGACGTTGCAATCGTTGCAGTGCTTGGCGTTGGTGCGTATAAAACGAAAGCCCTTGACTGGAGGGGCACAGTCTCAGCGGCACTTCTTGGCTTAGCAGTCCTTGAGCTCGGTGGAGTTTATCCGTTCCTCGCGCTTCTGACGTTCGTTGTCCTCGGTGTTCTTGCCACCAAGTACCGCTACGAGGAGAAGAAAAGGCGGGGAGTTGCCCAGTCCAATGGCGGAGTGAGGAGCTGGGGCAACGTCCTGGGCAACGGCCTCGCGGTGGTTCTCTTCCTCGTGATTGAAAAGCTCACCATGATGGACACCTTCTGGGCGGGCACGTTCTCGGCGATAGCTACCGTTAACGGGGACACCCTTGCGAGCGAGCTCGGCAAAGTCTTCGGGAAGAGGCCCAGGCTGATAACCAACCTCCGTCCTGTAAAGCCAGGTGTGAATGGGGGAGTCTCGCTTGCCGGTGAGCTGTTTGCTCTTATCGGCTCTCTGGTTATAGCACTCTTCGCGCTTCCCCTGACGGAATACAAGGGCCAGATGCTCCTTGCAGTTGTAACCGGTGGGTTTATCGGCGTAAACCTTGACAGCCTTATCGGGGCGACCCTTGAGAACTGGGGCGTTACCGACAACAACTCGACGAACTTCCTCGCGAGCCTGCTCGGTGGCCTTGCAGGGGCTGGTCTGTTCTATCTCCTCCTTCAGTGAAGTTTAAGAAACCTCTTCTCTTAAAGCCGAGGGGCGGATGATGACTACGGCGGATTCCTGAGCGGTGAGGACGACCTTAGGGGCTGACGCCGAAAAAAGGAAATGAAGTCATTCCCCTTCTTTCTCCTCTTTCCCGTTCTCCCTCAAAAACTCCTCGTAAACTTCCCAGAGGGAGACCAGCGTTGCAGGGATTCCATGCTCGGTGGCAAAGGTCATGTACGGGGCCAGGTCCACGACGTAGTCGGCAAAGCGGAAGACGCCGCGCGGGATTCCCTCACGGGAGCCTATGAAGACCACCACTTCCCTCGCGTGGTGCATGTCCCTCGCGAGTTCCTCCTTGACCTCCGCCAGCGTCGGGCCCTTCGGGTCGGTTATTATGAGAAGCCTCTTGTTGCGCCTCTTGTCCCTGACAACCTGGTAGAGGTCCCACACTGAGACCGGAACCTTCTCGACCTTCCAGGGATAGGCCTCGCGCTGTATCTTGTAGCGGCTTTCCTGTCCGATTTTGACTCCCTTGAGGAACTCCATCAGCTCAAAGGCGTCCATCTTCTCCTTGGGGGCTATTATAAGCTCCTTGACTTCAAACGCCTGTGCCGCCCTGCCTATCTTTTCGCCGAACTTCCTGCAGGCCTTGTAGTCTCCCCAGTAGGGCATCTGGACGACCGTGAGTTTTCTGAAGAGCTTCCTTGCGTCGATCTTGTTGGGAGTGTACTTCCTGTACTCCTCCCCCGGAAGAACCGAGATGTATGCCCTATCGCCGATTATCTCAACCTGGACGACCTTATCGGGCCAGCTCAGGTTGACGTCTGCCCCGCTCAGTTCCTTTATCCTCGCCCCAAGAACCCTGTTCACGTCTATGCTCGAAAAGTCGTGCTTTCCGCGCCTCTTCGTTTTGACGGCGTAGGTCTCGTTCTCCCCGATGAGGTGGGCAATCTTCTCGGCGCTCTCCGCTATCTTCTCAAGGTCGGCCTCGGTCTCGACGAGAACCGGGATAACGCGCTCCACCTCGGGTATCTCAAGGAGCTTCTCATAGGCATTCTCGTCTGCCTCCACGAGAACGAGCCCGGTGTAGCCCATCGGCGCAATCCAGACTTCCGCGTCGGGAACCGCTTCCGTAATGTAGTTGCCGGCAACGGCTTCCATGTCTCGCTGGGTCTTTACAAGGAACTTCATGTTCTCACCCCATTGAAGTTGGATGGACTCTTAAAAAGTTGGTCGTTGAGTTGAATAGAAAAGCACAGAGGGGTCAAAAGAGATTTTTCAGAGGGCCGTCAGGCCCCCGGCTCGGCGAGAACCTTTATCTTCCTGACCTCAGCGCGCTTGATCGGGTATATCTTCTTGGCCTCCTTGGCAATCTCTTGGGCGATCTGGCCGTTGACGGACTGGAGGACAAAGTCGGCGAAGTTGAGCTCCTCAGCCTTCTTGTAGATGATGTCCTGCATGATCTTCCTTATGGCCCTCTCCTGGCTGGTCTGAATCCTCCTGTAGGCGATGACCATGCCCATGACACGGAGCTTGTAGCCGTCCTTGGTGGTGATGTTGAAGATTCCGTCAACGCGGGTGGTCCTTCTCCTGACGAGGCTCCTTATGTAGCTCCTGGCGAGGGTGTGGCCCTTGAACTTGGTGTAGGCGTTCTGGCCCTTGACGTCGTAGACCTGGAAGTAGAGCTTGACATGGCTCTTGGTGAAGTCACCGGTAATGTCCCTGAGGGTGGTCTCGACGACCCTACCGATGACCTTCTCGGGGTCGTCAGCGGGGGTGAGGCCTATCTCCTTGCTTCCGAAGAACTCCGGAGCGTAAACCACGAACCACTCTTTCATCTTCCACTTATCCTTGGCAGCGGCTGCCTTACGCCTTGGGTTACCCTTTGCCATCTTAACACCTCCAGTTCATACCTTTTCGGTCATTTCCTCGGCGACTTTGACCGAAAACACCAAATCATCGAGTGCTTTGATGAGTGTCTCAATCTCACCCGAGTATTTAACCTTTGTTATAACGTCCCCATCAACCCATCGGGTTCGCACATTTAAACTTTTCTTTAGCTCCTCGGGCATTGCATCGTTGTCAACCTCTATAGCGCCGGCTATCGCTCTAGCCTTGAGCTCGTCGCCGTAGTGCCACCGTATCTCAACGTCCGCCTTAATCTTCATTGCCCTTCACCTGCTTTCCGAGTACTTCGTTGAAGAGTTTAATGAACTCGTCTATCTTGCCCTTGGGGAAGCGTATTCCGGCCGCTATCGCGTGGCCGCCGCCCTCTCCTCCGAGCTTCTCAGCGACCTCTTTCAGCGCCTCTCCGAGGTGGTAGCCCTTTTCCAGGGCCTTCTCGGTCGTTCTGGCGGAGGCCTTAACGAGGTTCTCGTCCTCCTCGCTGTCCGCTATCACGACGACGGGCTTCTCTGGGTTGGCCAGGCCCGCGTTGATGGCCATGTTGGCAACTATCCCCACGAGCGTGTCGCGGATGTTCCTGCCAGCGTAGAAGACGTAGGCATGCTCTCCTTCATCAACCATGCTCCAGTTCTGGATAAGGAACTTCCTAGCCTCTATCTGCTCCTTCTTGTAGTCTTCGAGCATCTTTCTGGCCTTCTTGTATGCATCCTCATCGCCGAGGCATATCGCCACGCCGAGAGTTCCCGCGTTCAACCTTCCCGTCGCGTTGAGGAGCGTTGCGAACTCCCTGGCCTCGTGCCTGACGTCGCCCTCGGGATACAGCGGGCTCACGACAACGTCCCCTATGAGCCTGTCTATGGCTTCTTTCGGTGCGGAGTGCTTTATCATGTGGACGAGCAAGGCCTCGTGGAGCTTCCTCTTCTCCTCCTCGCGGAGCTGCCAGTAGTGGAGTTCCGGGTCGAAGCCCCTCGCGCGGAGCCACTCTATTGCCTTTCGCTCATCGCCGGTTATCTCGGGTATCTCTGGATTGGTCGCGTAGGCCAGCATCTGGTAGAGGGGCCTGCTCTCCCTGCCGAAGAGCCTTAACTCCTTCCTGACCTCAAGGATTCCGAGCTTCTTGCCGTCCTCAAGGATTTCAAGGTTGAGGCCGTGGAAGGTGCCGTCTATCTCCTGCATGTCTCCAACCGCACCGACAGTGGCTATGTAAGCCAGGTCCCTGTTCTTATCGTTCATCTCCCTGGCAACGAAGTAGGCGACGCCCGAACCGCTCAAGTCGCGGACGCTGTTTGCCCCGAAGGGAACCGGGTTTATGAGGACCTTGGACTCGCTCGAAAAGTCGCCCTCCGGTGGGTGGTGGTCGGCCACAACGACGGTCGCAAAGTCGAGCTTTTTCTGAATCAGCTCGATTGAACCGCTTCCGAGGTCGCTGAAGACGTAGATTTCCCTCTTCTCACGTGCGAGCTCTTCTATGAGCTCTTCGCTGACCTGCTTGACGATGCTGAGCTGAAAGCTCCCGCCCTCTCTGGCTATTGCCTTGGCAAGAACAGCGCCAGCAGTTATTCCGTCGGCGTCGCGGTGGGAGATGAGCCTTATAGTGTGCCCTAACTCGATGTGCATCTTGATAAGCTCGGCTCCCTCGCGAACCCTCTCCAGAAAGGCTTCCCTGTCCACGGGGCATCACCAAGGAAGAAGAAGGAGAGGGTCAGCGAACAAGGAGCTTCGCCTGCTCTGGGTCGTAGCGCCACTTGGCCGGAAGCTTTCCGGTTCTCCTGTAGTACTTGACAAGGCGCCTAATCTTGCTCTCAATGAGCTGGAGGCCCCTCCTTGAGTGCTTGTCCTTGGGGTGCTGCTCGAGGTGCTTCCTGAGGTTCACGGCGCGCCTGATGAGGAACATGAGGTCTTCCGGAATCTCCGGGGCAAGGCCGTTCTCCTCAAGAATCTTGGTTATCTTCTTGCCGGTGACGAGCTTGACGCTGGGTATGCCGTACTGGTCACGGAGGATGGTTCCTATCATCGCGGTGCTGTAGCCCTCCTTCCTGAGCTTAACAACGAGCGCCTCGACCTCTTCAGCGGTGTACTCCACCCAGGTCGGCGGAGCGGTCCTTGGAGGCCTCTTTGAACCAGACTTACCCCTCTTTCTCGCGTGTATCCTTGCCATACAACCACCTCCCGGTGACGGCCAGCTCCCGCCAGCCGCCCCTTCGCGTTGGGAATTGAGGAGGTATTTAAAAAGGTTTGCCCAGGCTGGCATAACCCGTAGCCTTGAAGAGAATAAGGGAGAAGCGGCGTGCTATAGTACCAACTTCAACGCCAAAAACAGTCCGATGACGAAGAGTGTGAGGACGAAGGTTACGCTTATGGCTTCTTCTGCCTTGAGCCTGTACTGAGCCAGGATTGCGTTGGCCGCTATTGCTGGAGGCATGCTCGCCTCGACGAGAACCGAGTAAAAGACCTCCGGCCTTTCCCACCGGAGGGTGAGGAAAACAAAGGTGAATGGAATCGCTATCCTGAAGGCCCCAACTTCAGCGAGCTTGCGCCAGTCGAAACTCCTCAGCGTTATCCGCGAGCCGAAGTAGATGACGAGCAATGGAATGCTGAGCCAGCCGACGGTTTTTACCGGCTCAAGGATTTGGGCAGGAAGATGAACGCCGCCTATGACGAGTGCAAGGGCGAAGAGGTTCGCCACCGTCGGCGGGAACTTAAGGGCCTTGATGAAGCTTTCCTTAACGCTCGCGCCCCCGCTGGAGTAGTGGGCCGCTATGAAGGTGACGATTGGGATGACTATCATTGAGTTGGTCGTGGAGTAGAGTATCGCGGGCGTTATGTCGTCGAGGAAGAGGCTCGCTATGGGAAAGCCAAGCGCTGCCGTGTTGGGGTAGACCGAGAGAACCATCAGCGCGCCGGCCCAGGGGTTGTTTTTGAGCTTAAAGCGCCCGTAAAGGTAGGAGGTCGAGAGACTTAGTCCCACGATAATAAAAACGTAGAGAAAGACTGTTTTGATGCCCAGCAGATAGTTCAAATCCTTACTCGCAACGTTTCCGAAGATGAAGAGGGCCAGAAGGACATCGTTCACGATGATTCTGAGGTAATTGAAGGGCCTCTCGTCTTTGAGGATTAGCTTGAGGACGTAGCCGACCGCTATGAGGGCGAGCATCTCGGCGATGTTCATGGTGAAAGCTCCGGCTTAGCGTTTAAAAGTCTGCCGAATGGAAAGAAAAAAGAAGGGGGTTGGGGCTTCACTTCCTCTCGTCCTTCTTTCCGCCCTTGTGCAGTGGCCACCAGGCCTTCTCGCCGAAGAGGGCCATCGTGGCCGGACCTATCAGATAGACCGCCGCCGTAGCGGTGAGAAGCACTCCGACTGCCAGTGCAAAGCCTATCTCCCTTATTCCCCACGTTGCACCCGTCATCAGTGAACCGTATGTGGCGGCGAGCACCGCTGCAAGCCCGACGACCAGTGTGTCCATCGTTCCCGCGGCGACCACCAGTGCATCCTTCGCGCTCCTGCGCTCGAACTCGTCCCTGGCCTTGACGAGGTAGAAGCTGTTGTAGTCAATGCCGACTCCCAGGAGCACTATGAAGACGAGCATCGGCAGGAACCACATGACCTGCTGGCCAAAGACCTGCTCAAAGAGCCAGCTGGAGACGGTTATGCTGAGGAGCACGCCGGTGCCTATGGTACCTATAGTGGTTATTACGGCAGGCAGTCCCTTGAGCGTCGGTATGAGGGAGAGGAACATGAGCACGAGCGCCACCGGGAAGAGTCTGTGCCAGAAGACGTCGTTGATGAGGTCGCTGAGGTCGAGCGCCAGTGCGGTGCTTCCGCCGACCATTCCCGACTTTATCGCTCCCGACTCCTCCTCGTCCTTCACTACCTCCCTTATCGTCCTCACCATGTCCTTGGAGCGGTCGTCGGTGGCCCCGTACTCTCCGGTGACCTGGATAAGCACTTTGGTACTGTCCTCGGACAGGTAGCGGTTGCCCCCAATGGTCTTCAGCTCGTCCACACTCGCGTTCACGGGCTTTCCGTAGGGCTGGGTAAGGGTGTAGACGTACTTAACGCCCGGAACCTTCGAAACCCTCTCCGCGAGTTCGCTGATGGTCTTGAGGTCGCTGTCGCTCACAGGGTGCCCGAGGTCGATTAGGATGTAGGTCGGGGAGGTAACTCCTGCACCGACCGTGCTCTCGCTGAGCTTGAGGAAGTTGTAGGTCTCGCTGTCCTTGGGGATGAAGAGCTTTATATCATGGGTTCCGTTGAAGTTCACGAAGTTGTACGCCGCCGGAACGGCTATGAGGAGCGCTATGAGCACAACCACCTTGGCGTGCTTGACGGCCCACTCCGCGATTCTGCTCCTCTCGTGGAGGTCCACCCTCTCGATGTGGTGCTTTATGTGCCTCGGCCACCAGAATATCGGCTTGTCGCCTATGAGGACGGTTATCGCCGGAATGAAGGTTAAGCTGGCCAGGAGGACGACTATAACGGCTAAGGGCGCTATCATGCCGATGGTCTTGAATATCGGGAACTCCCAGGCGAGGACGAAGCTCGCGAAGGCCACAACGTCGGTTGATGCGCTGGCCAGAACGGCGTCTTTGGCCCTCTTAAGGGCCTCGCTCGCCGCCCTGTTGTGGTCGTAGCCTTCAGCGAGGTACTCCTTGAAGCGGTGGAGGTAGTAGGTCGAGTAGTCTATACCGAGACCAAGTGCCGTCGTGACGGTCAGCATCTGGGCCCAGCTCCCGACGTCGAGGTAGTCTCCCTTAGCGAGCAGGTAGAGGATTCCAAGTGCTGTGAGGGTCGCAGTCGCGACTCCTGTGAATGGCAGGAGCGTTGCAAGCAGAGCCGCGCCCATGAGGATGAACAGCACGATTAGAGCACCGACCACGCTGAACTTCGTGGTCTTGTCGTTGTCCTCCTTGCCGTACTTGATTGCCTCGTAGGTTTGAACGGGCGTTCCGGTTACGTACACCTCTACCTTCTGTGAGACCTTCTCGAACTCCTTCAGGGCCACTTCCTTTGCCTTCAGCGAGCTCTCATACTGGGCTTTACTCTGCTTTTCCAGGTCGCTTACGCCCTCCAGGCCCTTTGGAACGAAGAGAACCAGCATCGTCCTGTTGTCGGGGCTCTTGAGCATTCCCATGTAGTCCTTGGCGAGGCCGTAGATTGACGGGTAAATCTCCTCCTCTATCGGCCTAACGTCTTCTCTGGTTATCACGCTCGGGTCGTCCCTGAACCTGAAGGCTATCTCGACGAGCTGGGAAGTGTTGATGTGGAGCTCAACTCCAAGGTTTATGTCCCCGATGAACTTCTCAACGAGCTTCGCGGTCTTCTCCTTAACGAGGGCCTCGATTTCAGCCTCGCCCATCGGGTATTTTTCGGCAACAGTGAGCATAATCTCCTTCAGCGTCTCTTTAACGTCTTCTGGGGCGTTTACGTTGGCGAGCTCCTTGTTCACACCTTCCTCGAAGAGTTCATACGCTATCGTATAGGGGTCCTTTCCTGCGTAAACCTCGTCAACAACCTTTCCAAGGTCTATCGGTGCGTCCCCTGCAAGGTTCGTGATAATCTTCTTAACGGCCTCCTTCACGCCAATTCCCTTGGCGAGCTCCTCCGGGTTCTTGACGACGACGTTCACTATCGTCTCCGCGACCTTCTCGTCCCCGAGCCTCTCCGCCGTGTTCTGGACGAGCAGTTCCCTCACTATCGGTCTGATGTTTCCATTTGAGTCATAGACCTCACCTATGACGCTCTCCGGAAGCTCAACGCCTTTCTCCTTCACGAGCTCGGCGAGCAGTGAAACGGTTGCCTTCTTCAAGGTCTCGGGGTTCTTCGCCAGAACGCCTGTTGCTTTGGCGTCGAAGGCAACGACGGTCTTCGCTATCGGCTTGGCCAGGGACTTCTGCTCGGCTGGGAGCTTCTCGACCAGCGCCCCGGTGAGGAGGTTAATTTCGAGCTCCCTGGTCGGGCCGTAGACGAGGAGCGTTCTCAGTACCTCGTCGGCATTGGGCATCTGGAGGAGAGGACTACCTGCCATGAGTGCCTTCGCGACCTCGATTGTGGCGTTCTCAACGGCGGGAGCACTTGGGTTCCTTCCGAGGCCTATCGAGACGTTTACGATGTACGAGAGGGTCTTGGCGGGAACACTGCCGAAGCCCGGAACGGTGTAGCTTCCGCCTGCCTTTTCGATGAGGAGCGGGAGGTTGGAGAGTGCGTTGCCCGCTATCTCCTCGACGGGCTCAACCGCGTTCTCGCCGAGCTGTATGAGCGCGTAGTTGCTACCAGCCTGCCCGTCGAACGCCACAACACCGCCGTAGAAGGCGGCAGAGTAGGCCTCCGCTAGGCTCCTCTGCATCGGGTCGTCTATCTGGTTTAGGACTATACCCCTCGTGACGTTGACAAGGAGCGCATCGGTTACTGCCGATGGCCCGTAGGCCGAATAGACTTTGTAAGTAGCGTTGTAGACCGCGTAGACAAACTCGACGGGGACTCCGAGCCGGGTTGCTATTGCCTTGGCCGTCATTTCGCTGAGCCCGCTCTGGTAAGCCCCTGCCTTAACGAGCGCTCCGTAGGTTCCGAGAACGCCGAGGTAAGTCCTCGCGTAGCCGTCGCTCAGGTTGTAGAGGCCGAAGTTGAGGCCCGCTATCGTTGAGTTCAGCGTTTTCAGCTGTTCGCTTGCGGTGGTTAGGTTCTGGTGTAATTGAACATAGGCCAAGTCCGTCTGGTTGAGCGCTTCCCTTAAGGCTAGGCTCTGGTTGTAGAGAACGCTCAGGTTGGCATCGAGCGCGAGGTAAGCACCGGCGAGCTGGGGAAGGGTTTCGTTGAGCTCCTTTACCTGGTCGCTGAGGTTCTGGATCTGTGAAAGGAGCGCCCCATAGGTGTCGCTGGCATTGATGGCTGATGTATAGAAGATCCCCGTGAGGTTTGCGGTGGTCTTTGTGAGGTTTAACGCCATCTCGTAGGACTCGTTTTGGAGCATATCAACGGCGTCGTAGTAAGAGGTAAAGTTCGAGCCGTAGGGCGCTGCCTCGGCCTTGAAGCGCTCGTAGGCGTCCCTCGTTGCCGGGTCGTTCACGTCCACCCCGCTGACTATCATGTACGTCTGGTTGTTGCTGGTCGCGAACTCCGGGAACTCCTTCGTTAGGGTCTCCTGCACCTTAACTGACTCCACGTCCTTGGGCAGGAACTGGTCCGTGCTGTAGTTCGTGAGGTCGCTCAGCTTTGCCGCAAGGGGCATTGAGAGCATGACGACGATGACCCAGAGGGCCACGATGGCCTTTGCGTGCTTTACTATCCATTCGTTCCACGCCATGTCCATCACCATTGTCGTTTATCAACATGATAAATTCAAACATGTCAAATTTCGACATGTCGTTGAGAGAATTGCTTATAAGGATTGTGGTTTAACCTTCAATTACGGTGGTCGCAATGGGAGAAGACATGGAGCGGAAGATAATCAAGGGGCTCTTTACGGTTCCCCTGAAGAACATCATACTGGTCATCGTCGGCCTCAAAGGGGAAACCCACGGCTATGAAATCCTAAAAGAGCTTGAAAAGCTTGCAATCGGTCTCTGGAAGCCGAGCCACAGCAACCTGTACACAATACTCAACAAGATGGTCGAAGAAGGCCTTCTGGAGCCCCATGAGGAGTACCGCGGAAAGGTAAGGCGCGTTAAGTACCGGCTGACCGACAAGGGCTGGGAGTACCTGAGGACGTCAAACGACCTGGCTCTCCGGACCTTCTACACTGCAATAAGCTACCACGAGAGGCTTAAGAAGAAGATTGAAGAGACTGGCCGGGCGCGGAAGATTGACAAGGAAACGCTGAGGGAGTACCTTGAGCTCCTCAAGCACATCAAGAACCTGCTTGATGAGGAGATTAAGACTATAGAATCTCGGCTTGAGTGAGTCTTGTTGTCATTCTTCTTTTGTCCTGCTGTTTCGTATTTGGCTCTTGTTAACTATTGATTATGGCTCTTCATCTTTGACCCTTCTCACACCGATAAACTTTTATATACTTGGCGCACTAGTTAAGTACAGAAAATTGTACTACAAAAATCTGTACCTGGTGGTACCATGGAGAACGACCTGAAGGTTCAGCTCGAAGAGCTGAAGAAGAGGCTGGAGGTGCTGGAGGAAAACATTGACCCCGTTGATGAGGTCATGCTCTCGATAAAGGCCCGGCTCAGGAGAAAGCTCGAAGGCGGAAGCCTGCCCGAGATAGACGAGGAGAGAGCTGCGAAAACCCTCAAGGCCCTCGCCAACCCCGACAGGATTAGGGTGCTCAAGATGCTCTCCGAGGGGCCGATGAGCTTCAAAGAGATAAAGGAAGCGCTGGGCGTGGAGAGCCCGACCGTTTCGCACCACCTGAAGCTCCTCCTGAAAACGGGGATGATCAGGAAAGGCGAGAGGTATGAAATCTCGCCCAACGGCCGTTTGTTTTTGCGCCTGCTGGAGATAATTACCGCCCTTGAGGAGGTGGAAGAATGAGTGTTTGGAACTACAGCATTACGGGCTACGAAAGCCCGAGGTTTAAGATAGCTGAGTACCTCAAAAAGCTCACCGCAGTGCTCCTGATCGTCTGGCTCTTTAAAGGCCACCTCGGCCTTGAAGAGTACAACCACTACATTGTCTACGCGATAATAGCTCTAATCTTTGCCTTTGAACTGCTGAGCGTGGGGAAGTGGTTCGGCGTAACGCTGACCGGAATAATCTTCGCACTGGCAAAGGGTGCGTTTTGGACTGCCCTGTTCCTGTACTTCGGCGGCTGGCTCGGCATGCCCGAAGACCTCCACGACCTAGCTGGAAGGGCCTTCGCATACTCCGTTGTCCTCGCCATAGCGGGACTGCTCATCGGCAAGGGCGAAGAAAGGCACTTTCAGTGGAAGGTCGAGAAGAAGGCCTACGAGTTCAATGGGGCCGACTTCGGCGACGTGGGGCTAAGGGGAGAGGGAAGAGCGTACCCCGTAAAGTTCGGCGGGAAGCGGGTTGGCTGGGTGATAGATGGAAGCGTTGAAGTTGAGGTGGAGACTCCGCTCGGAAAGATAAGGAAAGCCCTCTCAAGTCCAGTCGCGGTGTGGGGAGAGCTGAAGGTTGGGAAGAAAACAAATGCTGACGAGGGCTTCGTTGAAACTGCAAATCGCTTGATTAACCCGGACAGGCTCTACAGAAAGACGAAGGGCGAGAGCGTAGTGGATTTGGGCATAATCAAGGTCTACGAGGGCGAGGACTTCGAGTACGTGAAGCTGCCTTTCATTGAGGTCGTAGATACACCGCACGGGGAGAGGGTCAGGATAGGCCCGATACACATCCATGACGGAATCGTTGGGGGGTTCAAGGATATGCTGACCATCAGGGAGCTCCGCAACGGCTTCCAGCTCACCAAGGTAGGCGAGAGGCTGAAGGTTCAGACCGACGAGTACTCCATCGAGGTCGACGGTGAGAGGGTGATCTACCGGAGCGGAAACGAGAGCCTCAGCTTGGGCGAAACCGTTTCCCTGCGCTCGGGCGACGTCTCGGTCAGCGTCGGCAGGGGAAGGGCCAAGATACGCATCGAGGACGTCGTAATCTCCGCCAGAGACGGCACGGTGCGCATAAGGACGGGGGGCAAAGCGTACACCATAGAGAACGGCGACGCCTATAGGCTGGTGGTCAGGAAGGCGAAGGAGATAGTGGAGGAGCAGAGCGCCGGGCTGATAGAGGGCCTCGGCATAGACAGGACCCTGCTCAACAGGCGCGTGAAGGAGCTCCTCGACGAGCTGACATCATACCTGGGGTGAGTGGGATGGAGACCGCGGCAATTTCAAAGGCTCCCGATACCATCACAATCGCCGATGGACGGGAGGAGTGTTGCGAAAAGAAGACGGGGCACGAGAGGCCCCTTTTCGATTTTGAATTTCATCCGCTGGAGGGTTTGATATGATATTTGAAAACGTCCAGGAAGTCGACATAAAGGCCACCAACGGCCGGATCGAGATTGAAGGCTGGGAAAATGACTACGTCGAGGTGGATTACACCGTCCACGGCGAGGTAAACGTTGAAGTCGAGCAGAAGGGAAGCAGGCTCGTCATCAGGGAGGAGCCGAAGAAAAAGTTCCTGGACCTGCTCAGGGAGAACGGTTGGGCTGAGATAGAGGTGAAGGTTCCGCGGAGCGTCCCGGTGAGCGCGAAGAACGTGAACGGCGAGCTTAAGGCCAGGGGCGTGCGCTTTGAGGAAGTCACGACGGTTAACGGCGAGATAGGCCTGAAGGACTGCGAGGCCGAAAAGCTCAGCACGGTGAACGGCGAGATAAGGGCTCACCTAACGGTTGCTGGCCCCCTGAAGGCCTCCACCGTGAACGGTGAAATCGAACTTACCATCGAGGAGCTCGAGGGGGACGTTGAGGTAAGCTGCGTCAACGGTGACATCGTGCTTCGCCTGACCGAGTTCTGCGATGCCAGGATAGTCAGCAAAAGGGTCAATGGAGACGTCAAACTGGTCGGCATAGACCCGGACGACCCCGTTATAGGGACGGGTGAGTTCGAGGTCCGGGCCAGCACTGTGAACGGCGACGTGAGGGTCGAGCTGATTTGATTCTTTAATTCCTAATCACTTAATTCAACAATTATGCAAAAATGGGGACAGAGGAGGTGGTGCCGTGAGCCTCAACAGGAACTTCTGGCTCTTTGCCGTTGGAAGGTTCGTTTCCCAGCTCGGCTGGGCGGTGCAGGACGTTGCCCTACCGCTCTATGTCCTCGACAAGACCCACAGCGGTTCGATGATGACGCTCTTTATCCTCGCCGAGATAATTCCCTCCCTCATAGTCATGCCCTTCGCAGGTGTCGTCGGCGACAGGTATAATAGAAAGTGGCTCATGGTTGGATTTGACCTAATCCGGGGGATTCTCCTCTTCGGTGTCATAGCCTTCAACTTCCTCGGCATCTACCAGCTTTTGGCAGTTCAGGTGGTTATGGCGGTCTTGGGTTCGTTCTTCTCTGCCGGAACCGGGGCGATGTTTCCCGACTTGGTGGAGCCCGACGAGCTTGAGAAGGCAAACTCAACGGTGTCTTCTTTCACGATACTGGCCCGCCTCGTTGGACCGGCCCTCGGCGGTTTAATCTACGGAATCGGCGGGATAAAGCTTGCAATCCTGATAAACGCGGTCAGCTTCTTCGGTTCAGGCCTCTTTGAGATGCTAATCCGCTACGAGTGGAAGGCAAAGCCAATTGAGGGAATCGGTCAGGTCTTCAGCGACATAAAGGAAGGCGTCCGTTTCATCTTCGGGCACCATTACCTGAGGACGCTGATGACCTTCGCGATATTCATGGGCATCTTTGGGGCCCCCTTTGGAGCGGTTCTGCTCCCATACGCAATGAGGGAAGTCCTCAAGTTCACGAGCTTCCAGTTCGGCCTCATGGAGAGCTTCTTCATGGGCGGGGCACTGATTGGGAACATTCTCATAGCGGTGAAGTTCGGGAAGGGGGCAGGAAAGTTCCTGTTCGAGGCGATGCTCCTCAACGGCCTCGTGATGGTTCTGTTCATATGGTTGATATCCCCTCTTTCAAAGCTTGAACGGGAGGGAGCTTTCATTGTACTTACGGCCACCTCTGTAGTTTGGGGAGTAAGCGAGGCTTTCATAAGCATTCCAATTGACTCCAAAATCCAGCGGGCCGTTCCGAGCGAGGTTCGCGGCAGGGTCTTCTCGGCCTTGGGAATACTGACGAACATAGCGACGCCCCTCGGCCTCGTCCTCGTCGGCCCGCTCCTGAACGTTTACCCCGCGTGGCTCGTTACCCTCGGCCTCTGGATTGGAATGGGGGCCGTCGCCCTCTATTACTGGCTGAGATACCGCGAAATTCTGCTGATGGACGTTCGGGCTAAAGAAAGACTGAAAGAAGGAAAGGAGACGCTCACTTGACCTCCTTCAGCTTTCCTTCCTTCTTCTCTATCGCCCTCGCCATTATGAAGAGCAGGTCGCTGAGCCTGTTGAGGTATATTAGGGCGTTCTGGCCGAAACCGTAGTCGAGGACGAGTTTAGCCACTCTCCTCTCGGCTCTCCTTGTTATAGCTCTGCAGACGTCGAGCTTCGCACTCGCTATCGTTGAGCCGGGCAGGACGAAGGCGCGGAGCTGGACTTCCTCCTCATACCTGTGGATTAGCTCTTCAAGCCAGCGGACTTCCTCGTCTCCGACCTTGGCGTACTTCCCCCTGCTCGCAAGCTCGGCCATCAGGTCGTAGAGCTGAACCTGGATTTTCTCAAGGATTTCCGTCATCTCTTCCGGGACGTAGTGCTTAGCCTCCCCCAGAAAGCTGTCGAGCTCGTCTATGGTGCCGTTGGCTTCCATTACTGGTGAATACTTCGCCACGCGGTCGCCTGTGAAGAGACCTGTTAAACCTTTATCACCTGTCTTCGTTGTTATTGGCATACCAACACCCCCACGCTTGTTGTTTCCATAATCTCTCTTTTTAGCCTTTGTGAAAAATCAGACAATCAAAAACTGGGGAATATACTTCAGCTTGATTATGCATAGTGGAAAAACTTATTTATACATAGGCGCCGTTCTTTGTAGGGTGGTCACAATGAGACGATGTGGATTACTGTTAGTCGCCCTGCTGATGCTCAGTTTGGTGCCGAGCACCGCTTTCCAGGGAGTTTCAGCGGCAACGACGACAATTCAAATAGAGCCCACGGACGACGCGTATGTATATCAAAAATATCCTGACAGCAACTATGGCTCGTACTACAGCCTCTACGTTGGGACCTATAATGGTGCCAAGGAAAGAGCCTATCTCAAGTTTGACCTTTCAAACCTGCCAGAAAACGCTGTCATTGTCAGTGCGACTCTCCATGCTTACACGTACAAAGGTGCCAGCTCAACCCCTGTGAACATAAGCGTCTACGCTGTCAGCGATGACTCGTGGACTGAGGGCTCTATCACATGGAACACCAAGCCCCAGGAGGGTGCGCTTCTCGACAAAGACCTCATTGACACTGCTGGAAATCACTGGTCTGTCTGGGACGTAACGGACTTTGTCACGCAGGAGTTCAATGGTGACAAGATTGTCAGCTTTGTACTCATCTCTGACGCGGAGGGTAGTATCCCAGAAAGCATAGGTTACACGTCCAAAGATGACACGAAGTATCCCGATCATCACCCGTATCTTAAAATTGTCTACACCCTCCCCAAAAACGTTCAAATCTCCGGCATTGAGGTTCCACAGCTCGTCTGGAAGGGAGAAGAGACAGAGATTTTGGTAACAGTGAACAACTCCGACACAACTGACTATTCTGGCTTCACCCTGACTGTGTCCGTGGACGACAGTGTCATTTATGGGGACACGTCCTTCTCCATAAAAGCTGGCGAGAAAAAGACCCTAAGCATACCGTGGACTCCAGAGGAGCTGGGTGCCCATGAAATTGCTGTTACGCTAAAAGACGAGAACGGTGCGCTGTTATCCTCTAAGACGGTTCAGGTTGAGGCAGGTGCAAAAGTTTCAGTCCAGGAAATTCAGAGCGACACAACGGACGGAGATGCCTCTGTGTATTCAGGTATTATCGTGCAGACCGAGGGTGTAGTCACTGCCGTTGGATCAAAAGAGTTCGTGATTCAGAACGGAACTGGGCCGTGGAGTGGTATCTTTGTGTACCTGGGTAGCTCCCCGAATGTTGAGGTTGGAGACTACGTCAGAGTAACTGGTCGTGTGAAGGAGTATTACGGTTTAACTGAGATTAGTTCTATCTCATATACCGAGGGTGTTGTAGTAGAAGTAATTGACAAAGGCAAACAAGTTCCCGAACCGGTTCTTCTTCCGACCGGCAGTGTTTCCCAAGAAAAATGGGAGGGCGTGCTTGTTAGGGTCGAAAACGCTACTGTAAAAGATGTTAACTGGGAGTACCATTACTGGGCCGTTGACGATGGTTCAGGTGTTGCTTATGTTGACAACGACTTCTATAGTGATGTTCCTCTCCCCTCCGTTGGTCAGAGTTACAAGTACATTGTTGGCGTTGTGAAGTACTCCCACGACCAGTACAGAATTAACCCCCGCTGGGCTAGCGATATTTCTATGAAAGTACCAGAAATAATGAACATTGAAGTGCCACGCCACTATGTGGGAGAAGGGCTTATCAATATAACCGTCAGGAACAACTACGAAGTTCCCACCGACGTAACTCTTAAGGTTGCAGTGAATGGCGCTGAGATTTATGTGGGCGAATTGACCCTTGCCAGAAACGAAATCAGATATATACCTGTGGAGTGGACACCCGCTGAATCCGGAACTTATATCGTAAACGCCACCTTAATGGATCGCGGCGGTAATGTCTTTGACGTCAAGCTACTAAATGTCGAGGTCTCTTACGGGGTCGGTATCAAGTCCTATGAAATTCCAAGGGTCGTTCTCGTAGACGAGCCGGTGGAGTTCAACTTCACACTGTTCAACGACTATTCCACTGCAAAGACTGTGAACTTCACAGTTCTCGTCAACGGTGACCTACTATATTCAAACGACAGCATCGTCCTGGAGAGTGGTAAAGAGCTTAGCCTCAGTATCCCGTGGAAAGCACCCCGCTACGGTAACTACACGATAAACGTAAGCCTAAAGTACGGTGGCGTTGTTGTTGAGGAATTTGATCAGCAGGTTTACGCCCAGTACGGAATTTCTCCGAGTGGAGAGAGCACTATTGAACCCGTGGAAGATGCGTACAGTTATTACTACAATGGCGTTGACTTCAGCTGGAGGGACTATTATCTCTACAAGGGAACTCGCTATGAGCTTGCAATTGGTAACAGTTCGACTTATGCAAGGGAGAGAGTATACCTAAAATTCAACTTGAGCTCTATACCTGACATTGCCAATATCACGTCCGCAAAGCTCTGTGTCTATGCGTTTTACGTCAAATCTCCAATGGAAGTGGGAGCGTACGCTGTGAACAGTTCATGGAGTGAGAAACAAAAGCCCAGTGAGCCGCCCAAGCTCGGGGATTTAATCGATGTGGCAGTTATGGAGAAGGGCGGTGAATGGTACTGCTGGGATGTCACCGACTATTTAACGGAAATGCCAGAAAACGGAACGGTCAGCGTCGCCCTTAGAATAGTCAAAGAGGACCAGGATAACATTGCCTGGATAGCATCTAAAGAGAACCCAGAGAACAGGCCGTACCTCGACGTTACATACTCAATTCCAATGGAAATCAAGAACTTCGAGAACGTTACCGTTGCGGTCATTGGAGAGGCCAACGTTTCCTCTGAAAACGGAGTCATCAGTGTGGAACTGAATGGGGAGTCCTACACTTTCTCGACGTCTAGTGCGAACATCTTTGTTAACGTTGCAGGTTTCAATACCAAGGAACCATCACTATTGGCCTACTGGAAAGCCACTCTGATGGACTATTCATCGGAACTCGTGGGAGAATCAACTCGCCGTATGGACGGAAAACAAGTCCTCAAAACAACCACGACCAAGGTAACCGTCGACCTGGCTATGGCAAAGGACGGCTCTGCTGTCTTAGTGATTCCACTTCAGGGGGATGAAGTAGTAGGCGTTGGCGTAGTCAAAGATGGAGAAAACATGGTACTTCACGAAAATGCTATCGACGACGAAGTTGGCTACTATTATGTCACAAATGATCACTTGGTAGTAGTCCTTAAGAAGGATCCCATACAAGTCATTGTGACCCTGGAAAGTAAGGAAATCATAGAGATTCCCGCCTCAATCTCGACGTTGTACGGGGTTTCACTGTACTATTCCATGTACCTCCACAGGAACACGCCCTACCTCGAAGAGCTTTATGCGAACTTTACAAACTTCACGGCAGAACTCGAAAAGTACAACGCCATTCTTGATAACGTTCCAGTGGAGGAAATAACTGAGATGATGGCGCAGTATAAGGAAAACCTCAATAGCATCCCAGAGGACATCTATAACTTCTCCAAGTACAAAATCAGAGTATATCCAATATTTATTCATGCAAAACAGGCATTCAATCTGTACAACGAACTCGTAGAAAAGCTGGAGCTTTGGAACCCAGTGCTTATGGAGACACTAGAAGAGGCAAAGAAATCCGGAGGGCAAGTCCCAATAGTCGTTCCAAAGCCACCGAGCGAAATTTCAGTTCTTATAGATGCCTCTCACGGGCAGTACTACGTGAACACTAATGGCGTCACGTCCCTAGTTAGCAGAATACAAGAGGAACTTGGTTGGTCCGTTACAATTAACAGGAAATCCCCCATCACCTACGACTTGCTGAGCAAGTACACGGTCGTCATAATACTCGATCCGAGCGAGGACTACACCCCCCAGGAAGTTGCGGCCATCAAGCAGTACGTGGAGAACGGTGGCGGTCTGTTTATCGCTGGAGAGTGGTTCAAGTACAGCAACGTCGATAACTTCAACTCTATCGTTGGTGATTACGGCATCAGGTTCAACGCCGACGAGCTCATGGACGACGAGAAGAACAGCGGCAAGCCGTACTATCCGTTCGTTGGAATATACAACAAGGCTCACCCGGCCATGAAGTTCGTGCCCGATGACTGGACAATCTACTACAACGGCCAGACTCTCACGATAAGTGGCGCCGCGGTCTGGCTCATCAAGGGCTACGATACCAGCTACTCCGTTGATGCCGATGGAAACGTTGTCATGGCCAAGGGCACAAACCCGATACTAGCGGCCGCTGTGGAGGCTGGAAAGGGCAGAATAATCGCCTACGGTTCAAGCAAGGCCCTCAGTGACGATTACCGCCAGAAGTACATCAAGAGCAACTGGCCCTTCATCAAGGGAGCCCTGCTCTGGCTGGCCCACCAGGAGTGAGCCTTCACTTTTCCTTTCTGTTTTCTATTCATTTTCTGTGGGCTTTAGATGTCTCTTGGAGGCACCAGGATTCCAAGCTCCGTTATTATGCCCCTCACGTACTTCCAGGGAGTAACGTCGAAGAGAAAGTTCCTGACCCTGTGCCCCTGCCTCGCGTAGGGCCTCTCAAGGATTTCCACGTCTTTGCTGTTTAGTTCCGGGTGGAGCTTGAAGCTCTCTGCAGCGACGTAGAAGGGGACGCCCTTCTCGTGGCAGGCAAGTGCTAAAAGGTACGTACCCGCCTTGTTTATCACAGCGCCGTCGCGCGTCACGTTGTCCGCGCCGACGAGGGCAAGGGTGGCCCTCTCAGCGAAAAGCCCGAGCTGAGCGTCGGTTATGACTTCAAAAGGGATTCCCTCCTTCTCCAGGGCGTTTGCCAAGGCTATCCCCTCATAATCAGGGGCGCTCTCAGTGAGGATTACCCTGAAGGTCTTTCCCCGGGCCTTTGCCGTTCTGATGACTTCAAAGACTGCTGAAGAGAACGAGTGAGTTATAACAGTGTCTCCATCGTCTATTAGCTCGCTCCCTATGTTCCCGATTGCATTTTTTGCCTCGTCAACCAGTCTAAGGAACTCGTCTACCCTGGACTTTACAAGGAGGGGGTCACCCGTCACGGGAATGAAGCGCGAGAGGTTGTAGAGCGATGCCATTGTGGGATTTACCTGCGGGAGTTCCCTCCTGAGCTCTGCCAGCGCCTTCTTCAGCTCCTCCCCCTCAAGGAGTTCTGCGAGAATTCTAAACGCCTCAGCCCCCCGCCTGGCCATCCAGCTCGCGCCGCGTATCCTCTCGGCACGGAGTTCTTCAAGAACCTCCCGGACTTCTGGGGGAAGCATGTTAGACCCTCATGGTGCCGTTTTGTCGGGGTGAACTACCATGCCTCTCTCTGTTATATCGTATGGCCTTATGACGTTATCAAAGCCGCTTCCACGGAGTTTGGTGATTTTAATTGCCCTCTTGAGCTCCCCGTTGTGCTCAAAGAGCTTCATCTCGATGATGCCGCTCACGAGGTACTCCTCTATGTCCGTCCGTTCAAGCTCTGAGGTTATGATAACCGTTGTCCTGAGGCGCATCATGGTCTTGACAAAGCCGAGAAACGCCTTGCGGTACTCAAGCTCTTCCTTTGAGGCAAGCTTCAGCATTGTTATTGGGTCTACAACAACCCGCGAGTAATATCGGGTTCGGAACTGCTCCTTTATGGATTCGGTGAGCTTGTTGAGGTTTTTGGCGAAGGATTCAGAGAAGTCTTCAACCAGGACGTAGTGCTCGGTCGTGGGCGTCGCGTCTATGAGCATGAAGTTCTCGTGATACACATCAAAGCCCATCTTTCCGAAGTCCTCTCTTATATTCTCAGCAGGCTCCTCAAGGGTTATGAACATCACGTTCTCGCCGTTTGCAACCCCTGCCATGGCAAAGTGCATTGCCAGAGTCGTTTTTCCACTTCCAGGTGATCCCTTAACCAGGTACACCCTACCTGGGATTAATCCCCCATTGAGCATGATGTCAAGTCCAGGAACGCCTGTTGAAATTCTTCCCGCAGCCATAGTCACTCAGCCATATAATTTAGCGGCGTTCACAATTATAAGCTTATCTCTTAATTGCGGGTATCAGACACTTTAAAAAAACGTCCAAAAGTTATGAAAAAGTAACATTAAAAGCCTAGAAGGAATCAAGAGAGGGTCTTAAGCACGAATGCGAGCAAGTCTGTAAGTTCCCTCGCCCTCGTCTCCGGCGATGCGCCCATGTGCCCACTCTTGGTCTCGACGCGGAGGTAGACGGGCGCACCTATCTCCCTCAGCTTCATGAAGAACTTGAGAGCGTGTGCCGGGTGAACGCGGTCGTCGTGGAGGCCGGTGTAAATGAGCGTCGGAGGATACTTCTTCCTGGGGTCAACGTTGTGGTAGGGGCTGTACTTCAGAAGGAACTCCCTGTCCTTCGGGTCGTCGGGGTTTCCGTACTCTGGAATCCAGACGCTGCCTATGTAGAGCTTGTGGAAGCGCATCATGTCTATGACAGGGTAGCCTATCAGTGCCGCGTCCATGACGTCCGGCCGCTGGGTGAGCGTGGCTGAGACCAGAAGCCCGCCGTTGCTCCTGCCCCATGCCGCCACCTTATACCCTTCGGCCTTGAGCTTGCCGAGAACGGCTATGAAGTCGTCGAAGACGTTCTGCTTGTTCTCGCGCATTCCGGCGCGGTGCCACTCCTCACCATACTCCGAGCCGCCGCGCAGGTTTGCCATGGCGAAGGTTCCGCCGCGCTTTATGAATGGAATCGCCTGCGGGAAGAACCTTGGAGTCAGGGAGATGTTGAAGCCGCCGTAGCCGAAGACCCAGGCCCTTTTCTCGTCCCTCTCGCCCTTCACGAGGAAGTAGTGCACCCTCGTGCCGTCCTTGGAGACCGCGAAGTCCTCCTCGACCTTAAAGTTCCCCTCAACCTCCTGTCCCTCCACGAGCTTGAGCTCACCCTCGAACTCGTAGAGCCTGTAGGGAACGGTGAAGCTCTCGTACCTTAGGAGGGCCTTCTTCCCGTCGGCGTCGAGCGGGTAGACGCTGCCCGGAAGGTCAAACCTCACTTCGTCCAGCTTCTCCCCGTCAAGGGAGTAGACCTCAAGGCGGTGGCTCGCGTGGACGAGCCTGCCGGCGAGGATTTTTCCGTTCACGATTCCGGCCCACTCAAGAGGGAAGTCGCCCTCCGGGATTATCTCCTCGACTTTTCCGTCTTTCACTGCGATGAGCTTTCCGAGCCCCCTTCCCTCTCTCGTGAGGAGGTAGAGTGTGCCGTCAATGACATCGATGGGCTCAACCGGGACGTCTGCAGAGTAAACCTTTTCCCACTTCTCAGGCTCGTCTATCGGGCCGGCGTAAATTTCCGCGCTGTTCCAGCCGAAGGTAACGGTGAGGATTGCCCACTTTCCATCGGTGCTCTTTCCAAGCCCGAGGAAGTAGCCGGAACCGAGGCCCTCGCCGAAGACCACCTTCTCTCCGTCCCTGTCTTTCCAGAAGAGCCTCACAGCTGGAGCTTTGACGCCGTCGGGCGTTTCGCCGTGCCTGTAGAAGCGGGAGAAGTAATAGCCATCTTCGAGGAATGTGATGTTCCACACCGAAGGCCTGAACTCCTCAAGGATTTCGCCGGTTTCGAGATCTATGATCCGGGTTATGCCCTCGTCTGCCCCACCTATCGAGAAGCTGTAGGCGAGGAGCTTTCCTCTCTTGTCCGCCGTGAACCCCTGGAGGAGAACCTCGTCGTTGAGCTCCTTTTCGAGGGCCTTCGAGTCTACGATAACGTCTCCGCCGAGCCACCTGATGACCTGTCTATCTTTCTCTTTGTACATCGCGATTACGCCCTTCTCAGTGAGCCTCACGGAGTGGAGCGTTGGCATCGAGTAGTACTCCCAGACCTCCGGGAACAGCTCTTCGCTTAGCTCCCCAACGAACTCCCTAAAGCGCCTGTTCTCCTCTTCGACAAGCTTTAGAACTCGCTCATCGTTCAGGTTCTCCATCCATATGTACGGGTCTTCCATGAAAACCACCATCTAAACGTTGAAGCAGAAGGTAAAAAGGGTTTGTTCTAACTGTAGAACAAAATTTTAAAAATTTTGGAACGAATGTCCAGTCATGAACAGTGAAGATGAAAAGTTCATGCGGCTGGCGCTTGACCTGGCGAAGCGCGGTGAGGGCTGGGTAAACCCGAACCCCATGGTCGGCGCGGTCATCGTTAAGGACGGGAAGATAATCGGCGTCGGCTGGCACCGGCGCTTCGGCGAGAAGCACGCGGAGGTCAACGCCATAGAGGACGCCAAGAGAAAGGGGTACGACGTCAGGGGAGCTACTATGTACGTCACCCTTGAGCCCTGCTCGCACTGGGGCAAACAGCCCCCCTGCGCGGACAGGATAATCAAGGAAGGGTTCAAGCGCGTCGTCGTTGCGATGGTTGACCCGAACCCGCTCGTAGCTGGAAAGGGAATCGAAAAGATGTGGAAAGCTGGAATAGAGGTTGAGGTCGGCCTGCTCGAAGAGGAAGCCAGAAGGCTCAACGAGATTTTCATCAAGTACGTGACGAGCAAGATGCCCTTTGTTTCGATCAAGCTCGCCATGACCCTCGACGGCTTCATCGCGACGGAGACCAGCTCCTCGCAGTGGATAACGGGTGAGAAAGCGAGACAGAGAGTTCAGGAGCTCAGGAGGGGGCACATGGCTATAATGGTCGGCGCGGGGACGGTTCTGGCGGACAACCCGAGGCTCAACTGCAGGCTGAAGAACTGCCCTGAGAAGGTGAAGGTAATCCTCGACCGCTCCGGCAGGGTTGCCAATGCCATCAGGGAGGGCAAGAAGTTCAGGCTCTTTGAAGATGGCCGGGTAATCTTCTTCACGGAGAGGCCGGAGCTCTTCGAGGGTATCGCCGAGGCATATCCGATAACCGAGCCGGGAGAAATCCTGAGGAAACTTGGTGAACTCAGCATTGACAGTGTCCTGATTGAGGGTGGGAGGATAGCCTGCGGGTTCCTGCCCTTTGCGGACAAGTTCTACCTCTTTTACGGGCCCAAGCTCTTCGGGAACGGAATAAAGCCCTTTGAGTGTCTAAAAGTCCAAAAGGCCAGCGAGGCTCCGGTGGTGAGAATTGAGTCAATAGAGAGGCTTGGGGAGAGCTTCCTCGTAACGGCCTACCCCGGTGGTGGAGATGTTCAGCGGAATCGTTGAGGGAACAGGCAAAGCCCGCTACTCGGCGGGAAAGCTTTACGTAGAGCTCCCGTTCGAGGTAAAGCCAGGAGACAGTGTCGCGGTGAACGGGGCCTGTCTGACCGTTGTCGAGTTCGACGGAAAAACGGCCGTCTTCGATGTGGGCGAGGAGACCCTGAAGAGGACTAACCTGAGGGAGGCAAAGCTGGTGAACCTCGAGAGGGCCCTGAAGCTCGGCGATAGACTTGACGGCCACATAGTTACGGGCCACGTGGACGGGACGGTTCGCTTTATCACCGCGCGGAGGAGCGGGAACACGACCTGGATGGCATTTGAGATGCCCCGTGAGAGGTGGGGAATAGCTGAGAAGGGCTCGATAGCGCTTAACGGCGTTTCTCTAACCGTCGCGAGGGTCGAGGCGAACCGCTTCTGGGTTCAGGTAATCCCCTACACGCTCGAGATGACGAACCTTGGCCACCTGAGGCCCGGGGACAGGGTGAACTACGAGATTGACGTTTTAGCGAGGTACGTTAGGAGAGCCCTAATGTGGAGGTAAAAGGGACCGCAATGGATTATATGTCCCAGAGGAGTTTAACAAAATTTCTTAACAGAAAGTTTAAATATTAAGAGTTTGTCTATTATTGATGGTAGTAGTGTACGAAGACTGGAGGTTGTGAGTATGGCAAAGAAAGGGAGACCAACCCTTATTTTTTTGCTCTTACTTCTTATCGTAGCAGGTGCAGTGGCCTTTTCTGATACCAACGGCAAAAAGCCGGAAAGACCGGATGAGGCTATTTCCGCAACGGCCAACGGCGACCTTCTCGTCTTCTCGGCGGAGAGGCTCGATAACACCGGTTACTCGGTTGAAGTGCTCGCCTGCTCGCTCAGGGATCAAGAGGTTACCTTCAGTGCCGAAGTTCCGGAGTGGATTGACTCAAAGGTTGCCTTCTACATCCTCTACCCCAACGCGGACTACCTGGGACTCAGGTGGGAAGGCATAAGGGAGCGGGTTCTCAATGTGAGCCGCGACCTCGGCCTCCATCTTGGAAAGGTGGAGTTCCTCAAACCCGCCCTCGGAAGGGTCCGCCACTCCGCCGGGAGGTTCACTTACTCGGCCAAGCTGAAGGCAGGCCAGTGCACCGTCCTCTCATTCAAGGGAGCCTTCAAAGAAATGCCGAAAAAGGTCTATCTGAGGAACGGAAAGGTCCTGGAGCTTCCCTCGGCGTCACTCTCGGGAGGGGAAGAATGGCTCCTCACACTGACCGTCCCCGACGGTTTTAATGCCTGGAACGCATCCATCATGGTTCCCAAGAGGCTCGGGAGGAGCGAGGAGTTCTTGCGCAGGTGCACGGAATATCGCGAGAATCTCATCTCGCTCGTGGGGAAGAGGGTAACCACTATGGAAGAGCTCGCCCAGATGGACGTTCCCGAGGAGCCCCAGCCCCCGGAGGACTACTGTGCCGAGCTCAGGGCGAACGGGAGCGACGTCTACTCCACCAGGCTCCTCGGAAATTCATGCCTCTACAGCGACGGCAGCTACTACGGCTTTGACTACTCTGGCAAAGGGGGGAGGGTGATTTCTGTAAGCTTCAACTCCACGGGCTGCAAACCTGCTGTGTGGGTGGCCTTTACAGGGAGGCTGAACATGTTCTCCCGGGGCGTTGCTGCAGAGGACGTCTGGGAGGGAAAACACGTTAGGTCCCTCTTCGGCGTTTTCGGAAACATCTCGGTCCACAACGACGATGGCGATGGTCCGCTAATGCCAGACTTTGAGGGCTTCCTCGTCCTGGACCTCGTCGTCCAGCCCGGGTGATTTTTCCATTTTTGGAACAAATTTTTAAAAATAATGTTCCTCTTATAGAACCTGATGCCTATGAACCTGGGAGAACTTAGAAAGGCCGTTCTCGATGGAAAGCCTGTGGTTCTCATCGACGACAGAAGGGAGTTCGAGGCCGATTTGATTTATCCAGCCGAGATAGCCTCAGCCGAGGTAGTGAACTTCATGCTCTCGGCCAAGGGCCTGCTGTGCCTCACGATGGACATGGAGGAGGCCCTAAAGAAGGGCTTCTTCCGCCTGCCGAGCAAGGAGGGCGAGACGAACTTTCTCGTTCCAGTTGACTACAGGGAAACCTTTACGGGCATAACTGCTGAGGAGAGAGCTTTAACCGCTAAAAAGCTCGCCGAAGGGTTGAGTGTTGAGCACTTCCGCTATCCGGGACACCTGCACCTTCTCGGCGGAATTGGACTCAACAGGCGCCGCGGCCACACCGAGAGCTCGCTCGAACTCATGGAGTTCCTCGGCTTCAAGCGCTACGCCCTGATCGTCGAGCTCCTCGACGAAAAGGGCGACTCCCACAACCGCGAGTACGCGCTGGCTTTTGCTGAGAAGCACGGCCTACCCGTTATCACGACGGACGACGTCTGGAAGGAGTTCGTGAGGAGGAAGCAGCTGATGAGGATCTACGCGAACGCGAGGCTCCCAACAAAATACGGCGAGTTCAGGATAATTGCCTTCGATAATGAGCTGGACTTCAAGGAGCACGTGGCGATAGTAAAGGAGCCGTACGGCGACGTTCCGCTCGTCAGGGTGCACTCGAAGTGCCTGACCGGGGACACGCTTACTTCGCTCAAGTGCGACTGCGGAAGTCAATTGGCAAATTCACTTAGAATGATAGCCCGGGAAGGCGGGATACTGCTCTACATGGACCAGGAGGGCAGGGGAATAGGTCTGAAGGAGAAGATCAAGGCCTACGAACTTCAGGACAAGGGGCTCGATACCGTTGAGGCTAACGAGGCGCTTGGGTACAAGGCTGATGAAAGAACCTATGAAGCGGCCTTCCAGATGCTCCGCGCCCTTGGAGTTTCGAGGATAAGGCTCATAACCAACAACCCTGCAAAGGTAAAAGCCCTGGAGGAGTTTGGAATAGAGGTTGTCGAGATAGTCCCTGCTCCACCAGAGGTAACCGAGCACAACAGACCGTACCTGAAGGTTAAGGCCGAGAAGCTCGGTCACAAGCTCCCGTTTGAAGTTTAGTGTTTAGGAGGTGTGCCTATGGAGGTAAGAACGATTGAAGGTGGCTTTATTGGAACCGGCCTCAAAATGGGCGTGGTAGTTGCCCGCTTCAACGACCTCCTCACTGAGGAACTGCTTAAGGGTGCGCTCGACTGCTTCGAGAGGCATGGGGTCGAGGAAGTTGAGGTTGTCAAGGTCCCTGGCTCCTTTGAGATTCCACTGGTGGCAAAGAAGATGGCCGAAAGCGGCAGGTACGACGCGATTTTAGCTCTGGGGGCGGTCGTAAGAGGAGAAACCAAGCACTTCGACCTGGTTGCTAACGAAGTCGCCAAAGGCGTTGCTAAGGTCTCCCTCGATACCGGCGTTCCGGTCATCTTTGGTATCATAACCGTCGAGGACGAACTGCAGGGCTTCAACAGGGCCGGAGTGAAGAGCAACAAGGGCTTCGAGTACGCTATGGCCGCTTTAGAGATGGCAAACCTGATGAAAAAGCTAGAGCGTTGATTGAATTTCTCATTACTTCACTTGACAAGACTACCTTGTTTTTCTACCCTTTGAGGATCCTCTGGAAAAGTGTTAAATGGAACGCTCCTAATATACTGTGAGGCGATACCATGGTGGCTTTTGATAAACCTCTACCCTACGTGGGGGTGACCCCCTCCAGATAGCTACTGCGGTAGCGATTCTTGTGATAGGGTGGGTGGTAACAAAGATACTCGTCGGTACCTTCAAGAGGGGATTGAAGAAGACCAAGCTTCCCGGACTTGTCGTTGAGTTCCTTGGCAGGTTTCTGAGCGCGCTCCTGTACGTCGCGGTGATCCTTCTCGCGGTCAGCGCGCTGGGAATCGGCGTTGGCTCGGTCGTCCTCGGCCTCTCGGCTGTGATAGGCCTGATACTCGGCTTTGGAATGCAGGACACCCTCACAAACCTCGCGGCAGGAGTGTGGCTCGCCGCCTTGAGGCCCTTTGACAAGGGAGACTTTGTGACCGTCGCCGGCCAGACGGGAAAGGTCGAAGCTGTTGGAGTTATGAGCACGGAGCTCCTGACACCTGACAACGTCCTCATAACAATACCGAACAAGCTCGTCTGGGGAAGCGTGATAACTAACTACACTAAGATGCCGACGCGCAGGGTCAGCATTGACGTCGGCGTCGCCTACGGCACAGACCTCGATAAGGCGATAAAGGTTGCGATGGACATCATGAAGAGCCACCCAAAGGTGCTGAAGGATCCCGAGCCGGCCGTCGTCATAACTGGACTTGGGGACTCCGCGATAAACCTGCAGCTCAGGGCATGGGCCAAGATCGAGGACTACGGAACCGTTAAGGGCGACCTCACAAAGGCCATCTACGAGGCTTATATGAGGGAGGGAATTGAGATACCGTTCCCGCAGATGGGGATTCACATAAAGGAAATGCCACGCTGAGCTCCTTTCCCTTTTGACTACCAAAGAAGTTAAAAGGGGAGAATAAAAGCTTTTAAAGCTATTCTGAAGCTCTTTTCCAGCCGAGCTCCCAGTTTTTCCCGCGTAGAATTCCGATAGCGAGCACCTTGTTCTCAAACGGGAGCTCCATGGTCTTCTCAGCCAGTTCCTGGGCAGTGTTGAACTGCGGAAACTCTATCTCTGTGAAGCCGAGGTTGTACGTGGCCGTGACGAAGGCCTTGCCTTCTTTCAGCTCCAGCTCCCTTACCCAAAACTCGTCCTTTCCAGCGAAGCCGAGCCAGCCCCTTCCGTCTTTTCCTATTATCCCGGCTATCCTTGGGGTGTTGTAGTCGTCCCTCTCGTAGTCGAGCGCGTCTAAAACGTGGATTAGGGCCTTCTTAGGGCTCTCCCACTCGAGGGTCTGGGCGATGAAGTCAGTTTGGAGTCCGTTGGTGACGACCGCGTAGTCTTCAAGGAGCCTGACGACCGGGTAGCTCACGTAGGGGTTGTCCGTCTGGGTTAGGTTCTCGATGTAGACGGCGTTTTCCCTCACGATTGCCCTCCTCCTTGGGAAAGAGCGGGAGCAGAGAAGGTAGAAGGCGAAGGGCTTGCCCTTCATCAGACCGATTCCAAGCGTTCTGCCCGTGTAGGTCAAGATACCACCTCCTCAAGCCTCTCCTCTTTGAGGGCGAGGTTTATCTCGCGCGCTATCCTCCTGCCCATGCTCATAGGCTCTCTCCAGTAGAGCCTTCCGTACCAGTGGAGCGCGTTGGAACCGCCGTCAATCCTCGATGCGAAGCCTATCGCCCTGAAGGCCCCGTCGTAGGCGAAGTGGAGCGCGAACGGCCCGATAATCCCCGGAGGTTCGAGCTTTCTCATCGCCTCGACGAAGGCCAGCCCGTAGTCGTAGAGCCTCGGCAGGAGCGACTCCCTGAGGGCGACTCCGACGTTTCCGGTTATCGTGTACGGCAGGGGCTTAACCGGCCAGCGGGCGTTTCCGTCCGCTATGACCACGCGCTCGTCCACCCCGAGCAGTTCAAGGCGCTCAAGAATTGGCGAGTAGAAGAAGTGGACGTACAGGTAGACCCCCGGTATGAACTCCTCGATTCTATGGGGTTCCTTAAGTCCCTCTAACTTTTCCTCGAGCTCTTCCCCGCGCGCTATGAAGTGCCCGCTTCCCCCCTTTGGCCCTTCTATCCTGACGAAGTAGAACTCTTCTGGTTCGACTTCCTCGGGCTTGATGACCCTCACCCTTGGGATTCCGGCCTCGTCGAGGGCTCTGTCCTGGAGCTCAAAGGCCGTCTCCCACTTGAGGAAGCGCCTGTTGCCGAAGAACCTCGCTTCTGCATTCTCTATTGCCTCAAGACCGAGGTATGCCACAAAGGAGCCGTGGGGGACTATTATTCCGTCGTCATTGAGGATTGCGCTCATGTCCTTTGTTGTTACAAGCTCATCTGCAAGACCGGTTGATGCGTAGAAGGCCTTCCTCTCCGGCTTTACATAGAGCCGAGTCCTGAATCCTTCCTCTTTCGCTCCGAGTAGTATCTGGAGGGAGGAGTGAGACGCTATCGTCGAAAGTATCACCTTATCACCCCCGACAGCTCTTCCTGCGTTAAAATCCTCCCGTCCTTCGCAACGCGCATCGTGTCCCCGCTCAGCTCGTCTATGATGATTAGACCGCCGTTGAGCCTTCCGAACTCAAGCTTGAAGTCCACGAGCTGGAGCCCCTTCGATGAGAGGAATTCCCTTAAAACCCCGGCGACCTTCCTGGTGGTCTCTTTCATCTCATCTACTTCGTTTTTGCTCGCGATTCCAAGGGCCCTAACGGCTTCCTCCACAATTATGGGGTCGTCAAGCGAGTCGTCCTTGAGGGTGAACTCCACTATCCCGAGCCTCTGAAACGGCTCTGCCCACCCTCTGTATCGCCTCAGGAAGCTCCCGTAGGCAAGCTCGCGGTAGATGACCTCAAGCGGGATTCTCTCCGCCCTCAGGAAGCGCGCCCGCCTCTCGTCAATCCGCTCAACGAAGTGCGTCTTTATACCGTTCTCCTCAAGGAGCCTGAAGAAGAACTCTGTCTGCTTTAAAACGAGGCTTCCCTTTCCCTCCTTCTCTCCTATAACCTCGTTGCCCCCGCTGTCTTCCCTGCCTTCCCTACCGAGAACGGTATCCTTGAAGTGGAAGACGAGGTAGGGACCGTCCTCGTAGACGTCCTTCGTCTTGCCTGAATAGACGAGCCTCAAGCTCTCACCCCTTCCTGAGCATGTCGTTGATGAGCTTTATCGCGCATAAATCACCGCACATCGAGCATGCCTCTGTCTTTGTGGGCCTCTCCTTCCTTATCTCGATGAACCTGTCCCTGTCGGCGCTCAGCTCGAACTGCCCCGCCCAGTCGAGCCTTCCGCGCGCGAGGCTCATGAGGTAGTCCTTCTTGAAGTCGGCCTCGAAGCGGGTCAAATTGACCGCGTGGGCGGCTATCTTCGCCGCTATGACACCCTCGCGGACGTGCTCGACCGTCGGCAGTCCGAGGTGCTCCGCCGGAGTGACGTAGCACAGGAAGTCTGCGCCGTTCATGGCCGCTATAGCACCGCCTATCGCCGCGGTGATGTGGTCGTAGCCGGGGAAGATGTCCGTGACGAGCGGACCGAGGACGTAGAAGGGCGCGTTGTCGGTTGCAATCTTGGCGAGTTTCACCTGGGCGGGAATCTGGTCAATGGGCACGTGGCCCGGCCCCTCGACCATTGTCTGGACTCCGGCCTCTCTCGCGCGCCTCACGAGCCTTCCGAGGGTGTAGAGCTCGGCGATCTGGAGCTCGTCTCCGGCATCGGGAAGTCCACCGGGCCTTAAACCATCACCAAGGCTCAGAACGACATCGTACTCCTTCGCGAGCTCAAGCAGGTAGTCGTAGTCCTTGTAAAACGGGTTCTCCTCGTCCCAGTGGAGAATCCACGCCGCGAGAAAAGTTCCACCGCGCGAGACCATGCCGACGACTCTCTTCGTCCGCTTCATCTTCTCGACGACTTCCTTGGTCACTCCAACGTGAATCGTGGTGTAGTCAACGCCGTCCTTGAAGTGCTTCTCGACGGCCTTCCACATGTCGTCCTCGGTCATCTCGATGATGGCCTTCCCTTTGGCTAACATCTCCTCGGCGGCCTGGTAGATTGGAACGGTTCCGATGGGCACATCAACGGCGTGCATTATGGCCTTCCTTATAGAGTCTAGGTCACCGCCGGTGGAGAGGTCCATTATGGTATCGGCGCCGTACTTGACAGCGACCTTAGCCTTTTCTATCTCCGCATCAACATCAACTATGTCGCGGGAGGTTCCGATGTTCGCGTTCACCTTGACGCGGACGACGTTGCCAACTGCCACGGGCTTTACCCAGTCGTGGTTGACGTTGCGGAAGATTACGGTGTGGCCCTTAGCCACGCTCCGCCTGAGCTTTTCGGCGCTTATGCCCTCCCTTTCGGCGATAAATTTCATCTCCTCGGTAATTACCCCTCGCTTGGCTTCTTCCAGCTGGGTCATTTTTACCACCGATAACCTGTTTATAACAAAGTTTTTAAATTCCAAAACTAAGTTTTGAACGCAACTTAAAAGGTTTTGGGTGGTGGCGATGCTTAAGGAGATTGAGATAAGCAGGGCGATAATCGAGACCTACATGAACGAGCTTCTTGAGAGGCTGAGCCTCGACGTCGCTATCGTCGGTGCCGGTCCCTCTGGAATGGTCGCCGGCTACTACCTGGCCAAGAACGGCGCAAAGGTTGCCATCTTCGAGAAGAAGCTCTCCATCGGTGGTGGAATCTGGGGCGGTGCAATGGGTTTCAACAAAATCGTCGTCCAGGAAGAGGCGAAGGAAATCCTCGACGAGTTCGGGATAGATTACAGGCCCTTTAAAAACGGGCTCTACGTCGCTGACGCAATCGAGACGGCAACGACGATAGCGAGCAGGGCAGTGAAGGCGGGGGTTAAGTTCTTCAACATGGTAGAGGTTGAAGACCTTGTCCTTAAAGAGAACCGCGTCGCCGGAATAGTGATCAACTGGACGCCGGTGATGATGACAGGTCTGCACGTCGACCCGCTCACCGTTGAGGCGAAGTTTGTAGTTGACTCGACAGGCCACGGGGCGCAGGTAAGCGGGCACCTCGTGAAGCGCGGCCTCCTCCAGGTTCCGGGCGAGGGCCCGATGTGGGCCGAGAAGGGCGAGGAGCTGACGGTGAAGAACACGAGGGAGGTCTTCCCGGGTCTCTACGTCACCGGCATGGCCGCGAACGCTCTCGCTGGGGCCCCGAGAATGGGGCCAATATTCGGCGGGATGTTCCTGAGCGGAAGAAAAGCGGCCCTCGAAATCCTTGAGAAGCTGAGGTGATGGAATGGCCGTCCTGATTGTAGCGGGCCTCGACACGGGTGGCGGGGCCGGTTTAAAGGCCGACATCGAGACGGTCTCAGCCCTGGGCGAGCACCCGCTTCCGGTTCTCACAGCGGTGACCTACCAGAACCCCTCCGAGGTGAGGGGCTACTACCCCCTCCCTTCAGAGGCAGTGCAGGAGCAGATAAGGGCCGTTAAGGCGAGCTTTGAAATCAAAGCCGTCAAAATCGGAATGCTCGGGAGCGGGGAGATTGCAAAGGTGGTTAAGGAAGAGACCTCGGGCTTTATCAGGGTTTTCGACCCGGTGCTGAGCTCAAGCTCTGGCTCTAGGCTCATTGATGACGTTGAGTCCCTCAGGACACTCGTCGAGGGCTCGATAGTCACGCCAAACGTCCACGAGGCCGAAGCGCTGACCGGCATCGAAATCCGCTCGGTTGAAGATATGGGAAAAGCCGCAAAGGTTCTCGTGGAAAACCTTGGCGCCGAGGGCGCGGTCGTAACGGGGGGACACCTAAACTTTACCGACGTCCTCTACTGGAAAGGGAGGCTCTACGAGTTTCCGGGAGAAAAGGCCGAGGGCTTCACCCACGGAACCGGCTGTGTTTTCTCATCTGCCTTAGCGACGTTCCTTGCAGGGGAGCTTGAGCTTCCGGAGGCCGTTAAGAGGGCCAAGGGGTTCGTCGAAGGGGCAATAAGGTTCTCCAATGCAGAGGCGAAGGCTGTTAACCCCCTCTGGGAGCTGGAGAGAAACTCTTATCGCTGGAGGGCTAAGGAAGAGCTTGAAAAAGCTGTTGAGAAGCTGGTGGTCTTTGGAGAGAGGCTCAATCCTCACGTCGCCGAAGTCGGGACGAACTTCGCCTTAGCAACTCCCCTTGGAGAGGTCTTCGCCGTTAAGGGCAGAATCGTCCGCTACGGGAAGACCGTAAAGCCCGTCGGCCCCGTTGAGCTCAACGCCAGCGACCACCTCAGGAGAGCCCTCCTCAAGATGCGCGAGTTCTACCCCGAGGTCAGGGCCGTGCTGAACCTCCGCTACTCGGAGGAGCTGATAGAGAAGGCGAAGGAACTCGGCCTCGTCGTTTCGTTCTATGACCGCAGGGAGGAGCCCGAGGAGGTGAAGAGGGCAGAGAGGGGAACTATGGAATGGGGCATCGAGACGGCCGTAAAGAGGGCAGGAAAAAGGCCCGACATGGTTTACCACCTCGGCGACTGGGGCAAGGAGCCAATGGTTCTAATCTTCGGCAAGGACGCGCGGGAGGTCGTGGAGATGGTGCGGAAGCTCTTGGGCTAACGTTTTAACTCCTTTTTCCTATTTATCCCGGTGGTCCCATGCTCATAAGGGGAAGGGTCGTCGGTAACGAAATCCCGCGCTTCAAGCACCGCTGGTTCGGAATCCTCGAAGTTGAAGCCGAGGGGGAGAAATACCGCCTCTACATGACGGGCAACGTCGCCCAGTGGTTTCTGAACGGTGATGAGGTGGAAATTGAAATCCTCAACAAACCGAATGGGAAGGACGGCGTTAAGGTTCTCGACTTCGACGATTATAATCTGTGGAAGTTCTACGAGGGCGACAGGATTCCTGTGTGGCCCCTCTTTGAGAAAACCGTTGAGGCCAAGCGCTACTCGCCTTTGACGGGCGAGCTCCTCTACACCTACAAAATCAGGGCGAGGGAGGCAAAATACGAGTCCGACTTCGAGGCGATAGCCGAGCTGGAGCAGTACCACTACGCGAGCCAGAAGGAGAAAGTCGCTCTTTGGCGCTGTGAGAACGGCCACATCTTCGAGGCCAACACCAGGCAGAGATGCCCAATCTGCGGTGCTGAAAGCCACATACTCGAGATAAAGGGCTCAACTCCAGCGTCGCGCTTCCTCATCTTCGAGCTCGTCGAGAGGGAAGAATACGAGCCAAGGATTCTCAGCTACGTCCGCGTTGACCCGCCGATACCGCTCATGCACCGCCGCTTGCCGAATGGCGAAATCGAGAAGAACATCCGCGAGAAAGTCTTTCCCGAGGAGTGGTTCCACCCCGCCTTCTGGCCCGAGCGCATAATGAAGGAGCTCTATGATGAGCTGAAGAGGAAGTACGGGAAGAGGAGAATAGCCCGTTCCTACCTTTGGGAGCAGGCCAAGTGGAAAGCTTTGGCAGAGACAAACACCGCTGGAGCAAGGATTGCGAGGGTTGTGGTTCACCCCGACTACCGCTCCGACGGGCTGGGACAGTTAAGCGTCAAGTCGGCCCTCGAGTGGATAGCCGAGCGCAGGATTCCCGAGATGAGGAAAAAGAAGCACATAGTCGAGACCATAGCCCAGATGGCCCGCTACAATCCGTTCTTCGAGAAGGTCGGCTTCAAGTTTCTCTGGGAGACCGCGAGCGGAAGGCCAGTTCTCTTCTACCCGCTGACGGAAGAAGCTAAGGAGTACATCGAGCGCTTCCTGCGCGAAGACCCCTACGCGCCTCCTGAGGGTAAGCTCTGGAAGCCGAGCTACGGGAAAGTTGAGCCTTTAGCTGGGCCGATAGTCTTCAGGAACGTGGGCAAGGTCTTCGAGAGCGAGCTTGACATCAAGGGCCTGCCCGAGGAGATTCAGGAACTGCTCAAGGCCTTTGGCGTCAGACACCGCGTCATCCAGAGGCCCGTTCTGAGGAATTTAAACTTCGAAATCCAGCCGGGCGAGCTAATAGCCGTTGTTGGAGCGAGCGGGGCCGGAAAGACGACACTGCTGAGGCTCATCCTTGGAGCGGCCAACGGCTGGTGGGAGGAGCGCTTCAGGCCGACGGAGGGTGAGATTGAGGTTCCAGACAACGCCAAGGTCTCGGTCATGATTCCCGGTGAGTTCGAGCCGACCTTCGGGACGGAGAGCATCTTGGAGCACGTTTACAGGAAGATAAGCGACCTCAACGCCGCGGTGGAGGTTCTCAACAGGGCCGGTCTGAGCGATGCAGTCCTTTACCGTGCTAGGTACAGCGAGCTGAGCACCGGCCAGAAGGAGAGGGCAAGGATAGCATCCCTCCTTGCGGAAAAGCCCAACCTCCTCCTCATTGACGAGTTCGCGGCACATCTTGACACGCTCACGGCGATGCGCGTCGCCAAGAAGGTCGCCGAAATAATCCGCGAGGCGGGGATAACTGCCCTGATAATCACCCACAGGCCAGAAGTGCTGAAGGCCCTCGACCCGGACAGGGTGCTGTTTGTCGGCTACGGCACGGCAAGGGTCGAGGACAAAGGAAAATCCGAAAAGGCAGGAAATCGGAGTAGCCTGGCCGGCATCGGTTGAATGGTTTTATTCTTTCTTCCCCATTAGAGTGCACTGCTGTTAAGGGGTTACGACGACACACAGGACGTCGAAGAGGGCCGAGCCGAGCCAGTGAAGGAGGAAGCTCGGGACGAAGCTCTCACCTTCCAAGTCCATTTTTGCGAAAATTATTCCCGCGATGAAAGCATACGGCACCTCTATCGCCGGTTTTCCTATGTGGACTATTGTGTAGGGGACGTTCTGGAGAAATATCGCCAGCCACACGTTCTTTCTTGCGAGTGGAAAGAGTAGAAAGCCCCTGTAAAACGCTTCGTGGGCGAGCATTATTATGCCCATGCCCAGCTCGCCAAGAACGAAGCCAACTACGCCTGAATACGGGAACACGGGGTAGTAGCTTCTCATTGAAGGAACGGTTGTCCCATAGATACTCAGGGGGACTGAGAGGACAAACAGGAGTGCAAAGAGCTTGAGCCCATTCCGGTTCGGAAGCTTCAGCCCAAGCTCCTCCGGCCTGAACCCGAGCGCAGTTGAGATGACGGCCGGGACGAGAAGGTAAGCAGTGAAGACGATTAAAACGTGTTCCCAGAAGGATGCGGGGATTAACGGGGGGACGAAGCTTAGGGGAAAGAGAATGGAATAGAGAAGCAAAGCCCTTCTCATCCCTCACACCATGAAGCTTATTTGGACGGTAGTGGGATAGCGCCTAATCTCTATTCCGCGGTTGGTGAAGGCTATTCCTATTTCAAGGGGCCTCTTGGGGTTCGCCCTTCTAATGACGCGGATTCCGATCTCCTCACCGATTCTGTCCTTGTTGAGCCTGTTGATATAGTCGTAGAGCAGTCTGAGGAAGTTCCGGTAGTCCTGCATCTCCTCTAAGAATTCCCTCTGCTCCGGGTTTAGCCTGGGGTATAGGTAGCGGTGGAAGAACCAGTCGAATGAGCTGTACGTTTCGGAGGCATAGGCGAAGAGGAGTTTGTAGAACTCAACGTTCTTGTTGCCGAAGGCCGAGTCCATGTACTCGATGGCCTTGCCGAGGTAGCTCGCGGCCTCGCTGAGCTTCATCCTTATGAGCCTGACCTCGAGGTCGTTGCCCCTGAGGAGGAGCTGGATGTAGCGGTTGTTCCCGTAGTCCAGGTAAATCGTGTTGTAAAAAAGAGCCAGCTTTGATGGCCGTATTCTCATGTACTGGACGAGCCTTCTTATTACGTCTGAAAGCCTGTTCAGACCCCTAGGGTCCCCAATCAGGAGGGTCTCAATACCGCTAATTGTGTCCTTGACGGCAACGTCGTTGTCGAGCCAGAACTCTACTTCCCTCCTCCAGCCGGGCATGTTGTAGCGGTTGAGCACCTTAAGGTCGAGGAGAGAGACTGGAACTTCCTTCTGAATTCGTCCAAAGCGTTTCTTGAAGATGACAACAGGGTGATAACCGCTTGATGGGTTCAGGTACGATACCGGGAGCTCCATAACGCGCCTCAGGGCGAGGAGTGCATCCCTAATCTTGGGTACGTCTTCCCTGCTGAACCGACTTTCCAAGTCTTTAAGCAGAATTTCAAGGCGGCTGTCCATGAGTATCCCCTAATGAATAGAGAAAAGGAGGAAGTTAAAAACTTCACTCAGAGCTCTCCTTCTCAGCGGCCTTGGTTTTCTTCTTGCTGGTGGTCTTCCTGGTGGTAGTCCTCCTGGTCTTCCTGCCCTTCGTGCTCCTTCTGGTGGTCTTCTTCTTGGTCTTTTTCTCGGCCTCTTTCTCCTGCCCCTCTGCTTCTTCGGTCTTTTCCTGCTCCTCTGTTGCTTCGGGCTCCCCGGTTTCCTCGGTCTTCTCAGTCTTCTCCTCTGCAGGCCCCTCCTTCTGCTCCTCTGTGCGCTCGGCGGTCTCCTCAGCGCTGGTCTCAACCTTCTCCTCTTCGGCGGCCTCTTCCTTCTCGGCTTCCTCCGGTGGCTTGAGGAGCTCCTCGACGCTTGGCTTGAAGGTTATCTCCTCGTAGCCGAGGAACTTCAGGTCGCTCTCAAGGAGTATCTCGCCGAGGACCATGGTTCCCTTATCAACCTCGTCCTTGACGGGGGTGAAGTCAACGACGACGTCCTTCTCGCCGACCTCGATGATGACCTTGTTGGCATCAACCCTCGGGAGGCGGAGCTCAATCATAGCCTTGACCTTCTCTATCGGGTCTTCAATCTTCTCAACGACCTCGACCTCGTAGACGAGGTGCTTGCCGGCGTAGGGGTGGTTGAAGTCAACCCTAACGCGGCCTCCGCTGACGGTGAGAACCCTTCCCTTGAGCTTCCTTCCGCTCTCGGTTTCAATCTCGACCGGCATTCCTGGGAACGGGATTATGCCCTGCCTCCTGAACTGGCCAAGGGTGAAGGTCTTGATGAGCTTCCTGTCGCGCTTTCCGAAGCCCTTCTCGGGTGGAACCTCTATCTCGTACTTCTTGCCGACCTCAAGGCCCTCAAGGGCCTCGTCGAGCCCCTTGATGACGTGACCCGCTCCAACCGCGATTGGGACGGGGCCGTAAACGCCGTTCTCCTTGTAGATGCCAGCCTGCTTGGCGACCTCCTCCTCGGTTGTGTCAAAAATCTCGCCGGTCTCCTTAATCTTCCCGGTGTAGCGGAGCTTTATGACGTCTCCCTTCTCAACCTTGACCATCTTTCTACCCTCCTCTTTCGGGCTCTAAACCGAGTTGTGGAGTTGGTTTTTAAGCTTTCCCGCAACGATAAGCTAATAAAAAGGCGCCCCCAACATGGCCTGGTGGTGGGAATGGCGATTAGGATATACAACACCCTGACGAGGCAGAAGGAGGAGTTCAAGCCCTTGAGAGAAGGCGAGGTTAGAATGTACGTCTGCGGTCCGACTGTTTACGATTACCCTCATCTCGGCCACGCTAGGACTTACATAGCCTTTGACGTTGTAAGGCGCTACTTCGAGCACAAGGGCTACACCGTCCTCATGGTCATGAACTTCACTGACATAGACGATAAAATCATCAAGCGCGCCAACGAGACAGGGGAAGACCCAAAGGAACTGGCAGAGAAATTCCTGAGGATTTTCCTCGAGGACATGAAAGCTTTAAAGGTCAAGCCGGCCGACGTTTATCCCCGCGTCACCGAGCACATGGATGACATCATTAACTTCGTGAAGAAGCTCCAGGAAAAGGGCTACGCCTACGAAGGTAGCGACGGCGTTTACTTCGAGGTCAGGAAGTTCAGGGACTACGGAAAGCTGAGCAAGATAAAGCTCGAGGACCTCGTTAAAGGCGCGCGCGTCGAGCCAGGCGAGGGCAAGAAGAACCCCGAGGACTTCGCCCTCTGGAAAAAAGCCAAACCGGGCGAGCCCAAGTGGGAAAGCCCCTGGGGAGAGGGAAGGCCTGGCTGGCACATAGAGTGCTCCACGATGAGCAGTAAGTACCTCGGCGAGAGCTTCGACATCCACGGCGGAGGAAACGACCTCATCTTCCCACACCACGAGAACGAGATAGCCCAGAGCGAGGCCTGCTTCGGCCACGAGTGGGTTCACTACTGGATGCACACCGGCTTCCTGATGGTGAACGGCGAGAAGATGAGCAAGAGCCTCGGCAACTTCGTGACCGTTAGGGAGCTCCTCAAGCGCTACGACCCGGAGGTAATCAGGCTCTTCGTCCTCCAGAGGCACTACCGCTCGCCCCTCGACTACAGCGAGGAGGGCATTGAGCACGCCAAGAACAACCTTGAGAGGCTCTACAACACGCTTGAAAACATCCGCGTGGCGATGAGCAAGGCGGAGATTTCCTTCCGCTGGGACGAGCCCGAGTTCAGGGCCTACGAGGCCATAAGGGACGCGAGGAGGAAGTTCTACGAGGCGATGGACGACGACTTCAACACGGCCGAGGCTTTAAAGGCGGTCTTCGAGGTCAGCAACGCAATAAATCGCTACCTCACCGAGGTCGAGAGGCCCAAGGAGAGCATCCTTAGGAAGGCCTGGGAGTTCTTCAAGGACGTCGGCGAGGTCTTTGGTCTGTTCGAGGACTACTTTAAGGAGCAGAAGGCCGGAAACGAGGAGGAACTAATAAACCTGCTCGTTGAAGTCCGCGCCCAGCTCAGGAAGGAGAGGAAGTTCGATTTAGCCGACAAAATCAGGGAGGAGCTAAGAAAGCTCGGAATCCAGCTGGAGGACACACCGCAGGGAACGGTCTGGAAGAGGATTAAGGTTTGAGGTTTCTTTTTCCTTGAATGTCCCATTTTTGTTCTGAGAAATCTTTGGTCTTATTGTAGCGTTTAACTTGATACCTCAAGCGGGGAATTCAAACTTATTTCAATTCTCTTCGAGTCTTATTGCAACTGATAAGGACATGAGCATACCGCCCGAGAAACTCCCAGCTTTCAATTCTCTTCGAGTCTTATTGCAACTTCATCAGGCCCTTTTCGGGTCTTCCCCGCTGACGACTTTCAATTCTCTTCGAGTCTTATTGCAACCGTCGCCTGCTCGGCAATGTTCTACCCGGACGAGCGCCTTTCAATTCTCTTCGAGTCTTATTGCAACTGGTGCCCAGGCTTCAGAAACTCGGGCTTCTCATACACTTTCAATTCTCTTCGAGTCTTATTGCAACCGCCAGCCACCATTGATTAGAGCCCCACCATAGTTTTTGCTTTCAATTCTCTTTGAGTCTTATTGCAACACGGTGGCACCGAGATAACGCCCGTCCCGTTCAAGGTCTTTCAATTCTCTTCGAGTCTTATTGCAACCTAGGCCGGTACTCCGCCAGGGACTACTTCGACGTCACTTTCAATTCTCTTCGAGTCTTATTGCAACGCGAGACGACGAAGTAAAAGTGCAGGTTGAATTCGACTTTCAATTCTCTTCGAGTCTTATTGCAACCTGTCCGTGATACTGTTCATTACACTAATTCTCATCTTTCAATTCTCTTCGAGTCTTATTGCAACAGGCGCGGAACATCGTTCGCGAGCTCAACGCCGGCGAGGTCTTTCAATTCTCTTCGAGTCTTATTGCAACGACAGGGTGCTTAACCACTTCGCACAACTCCTCAACTACTTTCAATTCTCTTCGAGTCTTATTGCAACCCACTCGGCAAGTGGTACGCCACGCTGGAGCACGTCGCTTTCAATTCTCTTCGAGTCTTATTGCAACTCGGGCTCCGTGGAGCCATCACCACGTCGCTCTACGCCTTTCAATTCTCTTCGAGTCTTATTGCAACGGGAGCGTCCTTCCTCATTATCTCAAGTCTCTTGCCGCTTTCAATTCTCTTCGAGTCTTATTGCAACTTGGTACTTGATTTTAGACCCCTCAAGGGGTATTTTCCTTTCAATTCTCTTCGAGTCTTATTGCAACACCCTCAAAGAGGTTCAGGACAAGCTAAGCCAGCTTGCTTTCAATTCTCTTCGAGTCTTATTGCAACCTGAACATTGATCGGGTACCTCACAACCTTGTTACCAACTTTCAATTCTCTTCGAGTCTTATTGCAACCCCGGAGGAGCTCGTCCAGAAGATAAAGGAGGTTGCCCCTTTCAATTCTCTTCGAGTCTTATTGCAACAGCCTATGAGCTGGGCGAAGGCTTTTAACCCCTCAAGCTTTCAATTCTCTTCGAGTCTTATTGCAACTTGAGGACGTCGGCGAACTCGCGCGCCCTGTTGGCGCTGCTTTCAATTCTCTTCGAGTCTTATTGCAACGGTTTCCACACACAGAAATTACCGCTTTAAGAACGAGCTTTCAATTCTCTTCGAGTCTTATTGCAACCGGTGACATACTTCGTGCCAACCGTCTTGAGCTCCTCGACTTTCAATTCTCTTCGAGTCTTATTGCAACTTGGTTCCGCTAGCACCTTCAACGGTGAACGGCGCCTTCTTTCAATTCTCTTCGAGTCTTATTGCAACGCAATAAACAACGTCAACGGCTCCGCCGTCCTTACTCCTTTCAATTCTCTTCGAGTCTTATTGCAACGAGCTCCCCGTTGATAAACAGTAGCCCTGAATCATAGTACTTTCAATTCTCTTCGAGTCTTATTGCAACTTTCGACCCAGCACAAATAAGCAAAAGAAAATAAAACTTTCAATTCTCTTCGAGTCTTATTGCAACTGCTCGGCGTCTGGAGTGTTTATGTCAAAGACCCACCTTTCAATTCTCTTCGAGTCTTATTGCAACGAATAGTATCCTCATTATACCTGCCTCTCCACCGATACTTTCAATTCTCTTCGAGTCTTATTGCAACAGAGCGTGAAATTCGCCCTTTAGCCTAATGGAGAAAGAAGAACGTCCCAATATTTAAACCTTTCTGGAAATCCCCCTCATCATCGCGACCTCTGCTCGGCCTCACGGTAGCTCTTGGATTGGTGATAACCAGTTTTGAGGGCCCGTTGGAGAAACTACCCGCGACTTCCAAACACCTAAGGGCCCTTTAATTCTTACTTAGCCTCTTCTCTGCACATGTTTAAAGGAATGGTCAAGTTTCAATTGGGTTCTTCCCGAAAGTCGTTTTCTCCAGTGGTGTTTCCACTTTCCGAAAAAATTTCGTGACATTTAATCGGTGAATCTGGAACATTATGTCACATTTTCAAATTCATTGAATTCGATTTCCAACAGCCTCTTCCATCATTTCTCTCCGAATTTTCCATTCAGAAGGGGCCTTTCGAGTCTCGGCCTTTTCTCATCGTGATATCTTGGAAAGAGTGCTGGTTGATTTTATATCAAACCTTGCATATTTTGTCCTCAACTTAATAACCTACCGTAATGCTTAAAACCCGCAGGTCTTATAAGCGCAGGAAACAACGGCCATCGGTGGTTAAAATGGTTAGGTACATGGTAACCTCTGCACTCCCTTACGCGAACGGGCCGATTCACGCGGGCCACCTGGCCGGAGCGTACCTCCCGGCGGACATCTTCGTCAGGTACCTGAGGCTCAAGGGAGAGGAAGTGCTTTTCATCTGCGGCACCGACGAGCACGGGACGCCGATAACCTTCCGCGCGCTCAAGGAGGGCAGGAGCCCGAGGGAAATCGTTGACGAGTTTCACGAGCACATAAAGACAACCTTTGAGCGGGCAAAGATAAGCTTTGACTACTTCGGAAGGACTGAACTGCCAGTTCACTATAGAATAAGCCAGGAGTTCTTCCTCAAGGCGCTTGAAAACGGCCACCTCGTCAAGAAGGTCACCAAGCAGGCCTACTGCGAGCACGACAAGATGTTTTTACCAGATAGATACGTCATCGGAACCTGCCCCTACTGCGGTGCCGAGAACCAGCGCGGCGACCAGTGTGAGGTCTGCGGAAGGCCCTTAACGCCGGAAATCCTCATCAACCCGCGCTGTAACATCTGTGGCAACCCGATAACCTTCAAGGACTCGGCTCACTACTACATCAAAATGCAGGACTTCGAGGAGAGGCTCAAGAAGTGGATTGAGAGCAGGCCCTGGAAGCCCAACGTCAAGAACACCGTCCTCGGCTGGATTAACGAGGGACTCGAGGAGAGGGCCATCACGCGCGACCTCGACTGGGGGATCCCGGTTCCGCTCGACGACGAGGATGTCAAGGGCAAGGTGCTCTACGTCTGGTTTGAAGCACCAATAGGATACATCTCCATAACCATCGAGGCCCTCAAGCGCGCCGGAAGAGAGGACGAGTGGAAGAAGTTCTGGCTCAACATCGACGGCGAGACGAGGGTCATACACTTCATCGGAAAGGACAACATACCCTTCCACGCGATATTCTGGCCGGCCTTCCTGATGGCCTACGGCAAATACAAGGACGGGGAAGTCGAGGCTGAGTGGAACCTGCCCTACGACATCCCGGCCAATGAGTACCTAAATCTTGAGGGCAAGAAGTTCTCAACGAGCAGGAACTGGGCCATATGGGTTCACGAGTTCCTTGACGCGTTCCCGGCAGACTACCTCCGCTACTACCTCACCGCGATAATGCCTGAAACTCGCGACAGCGACTTCAACTTCGCCGACTTCAAGAGCAAGATAAACGAGGAGCTGGTGAACAACCTCGGAAACTTTGTGCACAGGGCTTTAACGTTCGTGAACCGCTACTTCGACGGAGTCGTGCCTGAGAGGGGTGAGCTGAACGACCTCGACAAACAGGCCTTCGAAGAGATTGAGAGGGCCTTCGAGGAGGTCGGCGAGCTCATAAGCCAGTACCGCTTCAAGGACGCCCTCAGGCGTGTCATGGAGCTGGCAATCTTCGGCAACCGCTACTTCGACTACCAGAAGCCGTGGAAGACCGCCAAGACCGACCGCGAGAGGACGGCAACAACCGTGAACGTCTCGCTCCAGATCGTCAAGGCCCTCGGAATCATCCTTGAGCCGTTCCTGCCCGACGCCAGCGAGAAGATATGGCACCTGCTCAACCTCGAGGAGCTGAAGCGCTGGGAGTTCACCGAGCTTCCGGCAGGTCACCGCGTTAGGAAGGCCACCCCGATGTTCAGGAAGGTCACCGACGAGGACATAATCTACTTCATCGTCAACTACATAGCCAGGGGCAACCCCGAGAGTGCCAGGGTGCTCCTTAACAAATACTACAAGAAGGACGACGTTGTGAGGGTGACCCTCGAAAAGTTTGGCGAAAAGCGCAGGGAAGAGGCCATGGCAATCCTTAAGAGCATCTACGGTGATGAAATCGGGGCCAAGTCCGAGAAGGCCGGAAATGCCTCCAAGAAGGAGAAGGTAAAGAAGGAAAAAGGTGGTGAAAGCATGGAGTACGTTAGCTTTGACGACTTCGCGAAGCTCGACCTCCGCGTTGGAAAGATAATCGAGGTCAAAGACCACCCGAACGCCGACAGGCTCTACGTGGTCAAGGTCGACCTCGGAGACGAGGTCAGGCAGCTCGTCGCCGGTCTGAAGAAGTACTACAAGCCGGAAGAACTCCTCAACCGCTACGTCGTCATCATAGCGAACCTCGAGCCCAAGAAGCTCAGGGGGGTAGAGAGCCAGGGAATGCTCCTTGCCGCCGACGACGGCGAGAACGTCGCCCTGCTCATGCCGGACAAGGAGATAAAGCTCGGCGCGAGGATAAGGTGAGGCCTTCGAAACCCTTTTCTTTTCTTCCGTAACCTTCAGAGGGCTGAAAATTTCCTTGAAAGGTTCATCAGGGCTTAGGCTCCGAAACTCTTAAAAAGTTATAGGCAGAGTATTATACCATGGCAATAACTTTCGTGGACAGAAAGCGGGAGCTTGAGTTCCTCGAGGAGCTGTGGGAGAAGGAGAACTCCTTCCTCCCGGTCTACGGGAGGAGAAGGGTAGGGAAGACGAGGCTCATCAAGGAGTTCATGCGGAACAAGCCCTCCGTTTATTACCTTGCTCGGAACAGCACCTACTCCGACAACCTGAGGGAGTTTTCGAGGGCGGTGCTTGAGGCATTTCCCTCAGCTTTTCTGAGCGAAACGTCGTTTTCGAGCTTTTCGGACGTTTTCGGATACCTGACAGAGAAGGGAAAGGTCGTGGTCGTTATAGACGAGTTCCCCTACCTCATCCAGTCCGACAAAAGGGTTCTGAGCGAGTTCCAGTACATAGTGGACGAGATAGTCAGGACATCAAACCTCCACCTGATACTCGTTGGCTCATCCGTCGGCATGATGGAGGAGCACGTACTGAGCCAGAAGAGCCCGCTCTACGGCCGGAGGGACGGGCAGATAAAGCTCTCCCCGCTCGGGTTCTTTGACTCATGGAAGCTCCTCGGGGTTGACGTTGAAGAGGCGGTTCAAATATACGGGGTAACCGGCGGAATTCCGGCGTACCTTGAGCTTTTCGAGAGGTTCGAGGACGTGAAGAGGCTGGCCTTTGACAAGAGGGGCTTTCTCTATGCCGAGGGCGACTTCCTTCTCTCAAGCGAGCTGAGGGAGCCGAGGGTCTACAGGCTCATCCTCAAGGCAGTAGCTGAAGGGAAGAGGAGGTTCAACGAGATAAGCACCTATACAGGAATCCCGCGTTCAAACCTTTTTAAGTACGTTGAGGTTCTTGAGAGGCTCGGATTTCTTAAACGGGAAATCCCGATAACAGCGAAGCCGAAGACTAAAAACACCCTTTACAGGATTGACGACAACTACTTGGCTTTCTACTTCCGCTTCGTCGAGCGTTACAGGAACGAGATAGAGCTTGAGGACCTCAGCTTCTGGGACGATTTCTTGAGGGATTACAACCACTACCTCGGAGGAGTCTTTGAGGACGTTGCAAAGGAATTCATCCTCAGGCTTAACAGAGCCGGCAAGCTGCCGTTTCGCTTAGCCAAGATCAGCAGGTGGTGGCGGAAGGGTGAAGAGGTAGACCTAGTTGCACTGGACGAACGGAGTAGGAAAGCCCTCTTCGTCGAGGTCAAGTGGAAAGACCTGAGCGAGAGGGAAGCCATGGGAATTCTGAAGGACTTGGAGAGAAAGGCCGAGCTTGTGGGGTTGAAGGGATGGGAGGCAAACCACGGGATAGTGGCACGGAGAGTTGAGAACAAAGAACGCCTTAGGGAGAGAGGCCACTTCACCTGGGACTTGGAAGATTTCAAGAGGTTTGCCCGCAAAGAGTGAGGTATAGTGGAAAAGCAAAGCCCAAACAAACCCATTCTTTAAAACTTGAGCTCCACCCAGTTTTCCTTTCCCCTTTTGTAGACCTTGACGAGGCCGTTCTCTTCGAGGCGCTTGAACATCCTCCACGCCGTGGTCTTCGGAATCCCAAGGGCCTTTCTGACGTCCGCCTGTTTGGCCCTCCCGCCCTGGTCGTAAACGTAGAGGAGCGCGTTGATTTCCCCCTCAGTGAGTCCCAGCGACTCAAGCTTCTCCCTGAACTCGTCCCTTGAGACCGGCAGGTCTCCGGTGCCCGTTTTCTTTTTGCTCCAGTATGCGAGTGCACTGACCCCAACGATGGCAATGAGGCCAATCAGCGGGAGCAGGCTCTTTATACCTGCCGTTGAGGACGTGTCGGGGCTTTCGGGCGTCGTGCTTTCAGGGGTTGTTGAGGTCGGCTGGGGCGTTGAGGTAGTTGAAGAGGTCGAGCTGGAGGTCGTGTTTGTGGGGGTGGACTGCGTGTCCGATGTCGTGGTTGTCGTGGTCGGCGTCGGTTCCGGCGTGGACGTGGGGGCAGGGAGAATGTAGGAGACGTACTGGTTTCCGGGGGGCATAGTTATGGTGTTTGCGGTTATCGTGAAGGGAAGGTCGCTCAGGTCGACCACGACCGCCCCAGCGGGGAGCTTTACCGTTACGGGATAGGGAAAGCTGTAGCTCAGGTTCCAGAGCTCCCCCTCCTTTGATGTGAGAGAGGCCGTGAAGTACGTGATTCTAATCTTTGTCGTGGAGTTGAGGGCGTAGACCGTTAGAGAGCTCCCGTTCACCTCAAAGAGCAGGGGGTCTCCACTCTCGTCCAGAACGGAAAGCCCCGTGATGTTCCCACCCAGAACAGGGACTTCAACCGCCACCGAATACTCCGAGGGGAGGACGACCTGCGTCACCTTAACGTAACCGCTCTCATAGACCTCGACCAAAACTATCTCAACGGTGGCCTGTCCAGCAACAAGGGGCAGGAATACCATCAGGAGCACCGCTGCCGCGAGCTTTCTCAACTACCTTCCCCCCGCGTTCTTCCCTTTCCTGGAGTTTGATTGGAGACGTTCTGTGGAGGGGCGCCGTTGGGGCCTCTGTCGCTGTTTCCTGGTTGAGGTGACTGTCCCTGGCCGCGCCGGGCCGCTCCACCAATCCCGCCTTTCTGCTTCAGTTCCCTCATAATTCTCGGGACTTCCTTGAGGATCCTCAGGATTTCCCCGGTGTCGCCGCTCTTGATGGCCTCTTCAAGCTCCACTTTTAGGGTGAGGAGCTCCGTTGTATTGGCGCCTCTCTCGATGAGCATATCAATTCTGCGGAGCTGGGCATCTCCCAGCAGCTTTGCCTTCCTCTCGACAGCGCCTTTGACCGCGAGGTTTATCGCCTTCTCAAGCTTTTCCCTCGATGTTACGAGGAAGGCAATCTTGTGAACGATGTCCTGGGTGTCGTTCTTTTCAAGAGACGTTTTCACGGCGTTGTAAGCGAAGAGGGTCTGGTTGTACCATGCTTCGAGATTTTTCAGGTCTTCCCCACTCAGCTCGCCGGACTCGATGAGCTTTCTGGCGTACTCAAGGACGTTGGCAGTAACTTCAACCTCGCTCTCGGCAACCGATACCCAGTTGGTCCCCCCGCTTTCTGAGTCGCTTCTCTCCCCCCCACAGGCCTTTAGTGCAGAGCGGTAGAGGCGCATTGCTTGGAGGGCCTCGTTAATGCTCTCGTTGTACTGACCGGCCCAATAGAGCTCCTTTGCCCTTTCCAGCAGGGCATCAGCCTCGTCGGAAATGCATCCAATCTGGTGGGTGTAGTTCGCCAGCCTCTCCAGGGCCATGAGAAGCCCGTTTGCACGTTCTGAGGCCGAGACGGTCTCAGGACTAACCCCGCCGGTCTGGGGAATGGTGGAGATGAGCATCACCAGGATAAGCAGGAGTGGGGCTCTCCTCACCGTTATCACCGTGTTAAGTTGCCCCCGCACCTAATTAGGGAAGCGGTGGAACGGAGGGCTTAAAACGTTTCCTCAAGTTCCTCTTGATTTCAGACGGATAAAGTTGGGGAGAAAAGATATAACGTTTTCTCTACCGCCTCAGCTCCACCCAGTTCTCCTTCCTGCCCCTGATGATTTTGATAAACCCCTTCTCCTCAAGGCGCCTGAACATTCTCCAGGCCGTTGTCTTCGGAAGCCCAAGGGCGTCTCTTATCTCCGCCTGGCTGGCCCTCCCGCCGTGCTCCAGGAGGTATCTAATCGCCTGCTTCTCTTCGTCTCTGAGCTCATCACTCTCCAAGAGGGCTTCAACGTCTATTTTCCTTCCCCTGATTTTGAACCAGTAACCTGCCACTGCCCCACCGGCCAAAACGGCCACGGTTGCCAGTAGGGCCTTAACGGGAATGCCACTACCGCTGGTGTCTTCGTCTGTAGTGCCTTCATAGGAACGAGACTCCCCAAGGACGTAGGAGATGCTCTGGTTTCCGGGGGGCATTGTTATTGAAGTCCCGTTTATCTCTAGGGGCACATCGCTTAAATCGACGACAACGGTGCCTTCAGGGAGGACGACCTCAAAGGGAACCCCGGAAGAAACGTTGACCGTCCAGACTATCCCCTCCTTAGAGGTGATGTCGGGGGTGTAATAGGACACCGTAACGATCTCAGCGTCCCCGGGATAGATGAAAAGAGTTCCGTTTTCGAGCCTGAAGTCAAGGGGGTTTCCGTTCTCGTCTTCAACAATAACGTTCTCGTAATGCCCACCGATGAGGGGGAGCTCAATCTGGGAGGAGTAATCCTCAGGCAGTATTTCGTATTCGGTCTTAACATAACCGTCGGGGTAGACGGCCAGAACGAGCGACGAGATGGTATAGGCACTAACCTGGGGCAGGAGAAGCAACGCGATCATTATGATGGGCAGGGCCCTGGATTTCATCTTGGCCATCCCTCCCAACGAAAAAGGAAAGGTCAGGAGTGGGCGGAGATAAACTCTTCGACCCTGCGGAGCATGTCCAATGCCTTCGCAAAGTGGGGCTTGGCCCCAAGCGGTTTCTCCGTCTTGAGGAGGTGGAGGCCGGTTCTGAGCTCCTGGACGGCCGCCCTCAGCTGGGCCTCGGCCCTCTGGGTGTTTATGCCCCTGCCCTTAAGCTCGCGGAGCGCTTTCCAGTCCTTCTGAACCCTGTCGCTCATTTCCCTGATGAAGGCACGGACGTCCTTCAGCTTTTCTTCGAGCTCCCCCTCGCGGGCCTTCCTGAGAACGAACTCGACGGCCCTGTGGAACTGGGCTATCGTCTCCCTGTTGTCCTGTATGGCCTTCAAGGCCTCTTCCCATTTGCCTTCCTCTGCCAAGCTTTTGGCTTCGTTGTAGACGTCCAAGAACGCGTTGAGGCTTTCCTGAAGTCTTGTCACGTTGTAGCCGTTCTCAATCCCCTTCTCGATGGCGTTCTGGGCTATCTCAATTTCCTTCTCGCCCTTGGCCAGGAAGTCCTTGACGATTTTATCAGCGTTTGCATAGGCGAGCTCCTCGCGGACCTTCTTCAGCTCCCCATCGAGGAGGGCCTTCTTTTCCCGGGCGGTTTCGTAGTCCTCTTTTGCCTTCTCGTAGTCCCTGGCCTTGAGGTCGTCCAGCACTGCTTTGTACGCATCTCTAGTCTCGTTGTAGAGCTCCTTGAGGTTGCCCACGTCTATTCCCTGGTTCTCCGCCAGCCTTATTGTCTTCTCGACGAACCTGAAGTACTCCGCCATGCGCTCGATTTCCAGCCTTATGTGCGCCCACTCGTCTTGACCCCTGCCCTTTGCTTCCTTGAGGCCCGAAAGAGCAACTTTGTAGTGGTGCATGGCCGTTAGGCTATCGCGGATGGAGTTGTAGCAGTCGCCGGCCTCGTACTCACTAACTGCTCTCTCTTTATACTCCTCTGCAAGCTTGTAGTGGGTCAGTATCGTTGAGTTCTCAGGAAGTTTATCCTTTATGGGCTCTATCTTGTTCTCCGCGAGCTTGCTGAGCTTCTGGAGTTGCTCAGTCAGCTGGCCCGCTATCACCATCTCTCTGGTGCTGTTGTCGAGGGCCAGGTCTCCGTAGGGCTCTGGAGCGGTGCCGTTTGCCCCCGCGTCGCTGCCCTCCGCAAGGCTGAGGGGCAGTGCGCTACTAACCAGCAGTATCACAAGGGCCATTGCCAGGCCCCTTGTTCCCACCATCGCCATCACCGATGAACACTGGGGCGTTGTTATATTTGAGGACTCCGGTGGAACGAACGTTTCAGAGCGTTCCTTTTTCCTCAAGCTCCTTTGCAAGCAGAGATACAGTCAATATGCCCTCCAATATGCTTTCAAAGTTCGGACTCTCGCCGAACTGGGCAAAAAGCGTCCCATAGTTTGGGTGCCACGCATCGACCTGCTTTCTTCCTTTGGCAGTTATGATGTAGACGACCCAACCCCTCTCCTCAAGCCACTCAACGAGCCTCCAGGCGTCGGCCATGTCCTTGACTTCAAAACCAAACTTCTCACGAACTTTCTCAATTAGCTCCCTCACCGCTTTCACCGACCAAACTTTGCACGGCGGTTAATAAACCTTCACAGGAGCATCTTGAGAGCGACCAGAATTAGAACACCTGCGAAGGCCCTCCGCAGGGTCTCAGGGTGGACGCTGTGGGCCGTCAGAGCGCCGAGCCTCCCGCCGATTATGAGGCCCGGGGCGAGCAGAATCGCCGTGTGGACGTCCACCTGTCCGAGCTGGTAGTGCTCAATTGCCCCCGCCAGGGCGGTGAAAAACAGGGCAAAGCTCGATGTCCCGACGGCGTATCTCATTGGCATGCCCACGAACGTATGGAAGAGCGGAACGTTGAGAACCCCCCCGCTTATCCCCAGAAGTCCGCTCACGAGGCCGGAGAGGATTCCAACAATTGGAACGCGGAAGTTGTGGATTTCGCCACCGTTCTCCTCAATGCCCCCCTCTCTTCTGGCCATTTTGTAGGCCAAATACAGCAGGAGAAGCGCAAAAATCAGCTTGAGCTTCTCCCCCGCAATTAGTGACGACAAGTACGCGCCGAGAACTGCAAAGGGTACCGAAAAGATTTCTTTGAGAAGGACGACGCGGTAGAGGACGGCGCCTCTTCTAATATGGGTTATTGAAGCGGAAAGCGAGCTGAGGACGATGCAGGCCAGGCTCGTCCCTATGGCCAGGTGTATGGGCTCACCTAAGAGGACGAGAGTCGGCACTATCAGGAATCCTCCGCCGACGCCGAGGAGGCCGGCTATGAACCCGATGCCGAGGCCGATGATGAGGTCGAGGAGGTACTGGAGCATAAAAAAGGGTGGAAAGGGCCGTTTAAAAGCTTCACGGGACCCCAAATCCGAGCCCCTTTAGGACCATTCTCAGCGCGAGCAGGGCCATAACGACCGCAAAGGCCTTCTTGAGGTCGCTGGCCTTCGTTCTCTTCGCGATCCTCGCGCCGAGCTGGGCGCCGACGATGAGACCCGGCACGAGGAGGACGAGCCACTGAACTTCAACGTTGCCCATCATGTAGTGCTTGAGCGCTCCAGCCGTTGCCGTAAAGACTATCGCGAAGCTTGAGGTGGCAACTGCGTGGTGTATCGGCAGGCCGAGGTATGTCAGGAAGGGCACGTTGATTATTCCACCCCCGACGCCGAGGAGGCCGCTCGCTATCCCTGCGAAGAAACCACCGACGGGTACCAGCTTGTAGTTAATCTCAACGTCCTCAAGCCTTACCTCGGTTGGCTCCGCGGTCTTCTTGCGGTATATCCTTATTGCAACGACGACCAGCGCGAGACCGAAGATGACCTTCAGCTGGGAAGAGCTTATGAAACCCGTCATCCACGCGCCGATGTAGGCACCGACTACTGCGGTTGAGGCCAGCAGGAGACCGGCCTTGTAGTGTATCCTTCCCTGCCTTGCGTACGCTACTGCAGAGCTGAGCGATGTGAAGACCACCGCCGCGCTCGACGTTCCGACTGCGTGGTGTATCTCAACGCCGAGCAGGTTGAGCGTTGGCACTACGAGGAACCCACCCCCGAGGCCAAACATGGCCGCGAGGATGCCGATGAAGATTCCAACCGCGAAGTAGCCAAGATATTTCAGCATGGAATCACCTTCAGAGCCCTTTGCTCCGCATGTTGGGACAAAGCCCCAACACGTCGGGAAGCTTCGCTTCCCACGAAGCGCTAGCGGAAAGTTTAAACACTAATCTAATAATCTAATATTGTTTTTTCGCAACCCTGTTTCCATTCCCTATCATTTCTGCATTGGTTCCGGGTATTTACAAGGTTACCACTCGAAGGCTATCGCCTCCACGAGCTTTATCAAAGCCTCGAAGTCTTTCTCGGTGAAGTTCCCCGGAAGGCCGATTCCGTCACCGCTTCCGCGCTGGTATTCAATGTCGTTGCGCTCCGCTATTTTGACAGCCTTCTCGGGGACGTCCCCAATCACGGGGCCCGCCCCGGGCTTTCCGTCAAAAAGACCGAGTCTAAGAACGGTTCCCTTGAAGTCCGGGGTAAATCCGAAGGCGAAGAGGTTCCTGCCCGGGACGTCGTGGTCCGTTAAATCCGCTATCGCCTTTACAGCAACTTCTACCAGCGGCCACTCCTCAGGTTTCTCAATGATGAAGGCAAGTCTGTCCGAAAAGTCCCCTTCGTCGTCGCCGAACTCAAAGATTAACCCCTTCTCGGTTTCAGTAATTTCGCCGTACGGTTCGAGAAGGGCCTTAAGCTTTTCCTTCCATTCCATCTCCACCACCTCAGAGCATCTTTACCTCCTTAGGTGAGCGGACTTTGAGAACCTCGCGGTTCACCAGAGCCTCCGGAACCTCGCCGCGGAGGACGGCGAGCAGGTTCCTAACCGCCTGGAAGCCCATGTCCTCCATCGCCTCCTTCGAGAGGCCCGCGTAGTGGGGGGTTAAAACAGTCTCCCACTCGTACTTGAAGAGCTCGTGCTCCTGAACAGGCTCGTTTTCGAAGACATCGGTCGCGTAGCCCTTCAGCTTTCTTTCCTCGATGGCCTTTGTGAGGGCTTTCTCGTCCACCAGCGTTCCGCGCCCGATGTTCACCAGGTACTTCCCCTCAAGGAGCTTCAGCCTCTCCTCGTTGATGATGTGGTACGTCTCCTTGGTCGCAGGGAGGGCTAAAATAACGATGTCGCTCTCCTTCAGAACCTCGTCGAGCGGGAGGTACTTCGCACCCACTTCATTCTCAATGTCTGGCTTCCGCGAGCGCGACCAGTAGAGTATCTCCGTGCCCATAGCCTTCATTCTCCGCGCTATGGCCTTTCCTATCGCGCCCATTCCGAGGATTCCGACTTTCTTGCCGTAGACCGTCTCAATCCCCTTGAAACCGCTCCAGACGGTGTTGTGTGACTCCCACTTTCCTGCCCTTAGGAACCTGTCCGCGTAGGGAATCTTTCTGAGGAGGTCTATGGTCAGGCCAACGGCGAACTCGGCAACGGCCTCGCTGAGGACTCCAGAGACCTTGGTAACGTAGATTCCTTTCTTGGTTGCGGTCTCAATATCAACGTGGTCGTAGCCTGCTGAATGACAGCTTATGACCTTGAGCCTCTCGGCCCTCTCAAGGACTTCCTTCGGGAGGGGATTTGTCGGGGAAATAATCACCCCATCGTATTTGCCGATGACCTCTTTAAGCTCCTCAACGCTTGGGTACAGAATCACATCAACGTCCGCCCATTTCTTGAGTTCCTCAAGGGGTTTGCTCTTCATCTTAAAGAGAACGGCCACCTTCGGCCTCATGCTATCACCTTAAGACCCATATCGAAACGAACCTAATAAGGTTTCTCCTGATGAAGTGGCAAATCTCACCTGAGAAAGCTTAAAAACTCCTTCCAGTTCTCCCTTTAGGTGGTGCAGATGGGGAAGGTAAAGCGTGAGAAGTGGAGCAACGAGTTCAGCGAGTGGTACAACGAGCTCCTTGAGACCGCCGGAATTATTGACAAGCGCTACCCCGTCAAGGGAATGAACGTCTGGCTTCCGTACGGGCTGAAAATCATGCGCAACATCGAGGCCTTCATAAGGGCCGAGATGAACAGAACCGGCCATGAGGAGGTTCTGTTTCCAGCGCTCATCCCTGAAACCGAGTTCCAGAAGGAGGCCGAACACATAAAGGGCTTTGAGGACGAGGTCTACTGGGTAACTCATGCGGGCCTCGACCCGCTCGACGTGAGGCTCATCCTCCGCCCGACGAGCGAAACCGCGATGTACTCGATGTTCTCCCTCTGGATTCGCTCCCACGCGGATTTGCCCTTCAAGGTCTACCAGATAGTCAACGTCTACCGCTACGAGACCAAGCACACGAGGCCCCTCATCCGCGTTAGGGAAATCAGCAGGTTCTTCGAGGCGCATACAGCTCACGTTGACTTCGAGGACGCCGAGAGGCAGATAAAGGAGGACCTCGAGATATTCGACCGCCTCGCGAAGTTCCTTGCTTTGCCCTACATCATCTCAAAGAGGCCCGATTGGGACAAGTTCCCCGGAGCTTTCTACTCACTGGGAGCGGAAATAATGATGCCCGACGGGAGGACTCTTCAGATAGGCACGATGCACAACTACAAGCAGAACTTCGCCAAAGCCTACAACATCCAGTACGAGACCGAGACGGGCGACCACGAATTTGTGCACCAGACGACCTTCGGAATGAGCGAAAGGCTTCTCGCGGCAGTTATAGCGGTTCACGGCGACGACAGCGGAATGGTTCTCCCGCCGACGATAGCTCCGATTCAGGTCGTTATCGTACCCATTCCGAAGAAAGATGCGAGCGTTGACGTCTTCGCCTACGCGAGGGAGATAGCGGAGGAGCTGAGGAAGGCTGGCTTCCGTGTCCACGTTGACGAGCGCGACATAAGGCCGGGCAGGAAGTACTACGACTGGGAGCTGAAGGGCGTTCCCCTGAGAATAGAGGTCGGCCCGAGGGACGTCGAGGGCAGAAAGGCAGTCCTTGCCAGGCGTGACACCTTTGAAAAGATTCCCGTCGAGCGCGACGCTATAGTCGAGGAGGTGAAGAAGACCCTCGACGCGATTCACGAGAACCTTTACAACCGCGCCAAGGGGTTCCTTGAGAGCCACATCAAGCGCGTTGACACGATTGAGGAAGCCAAGGCAGTTTTCGAGGACAGGCGGGGTATAGTCGAGATTCCCTGGTGCGGTGACGAGGAGTGCGGGCTTAAAATGGAAGAGGAGCTCGACGCAAAGATGCTCGGAACACCTTACCCCGAGGAGAAGGCCAAAGCTCCAGAGGGCAAGAAGTGCCCAGTCTGCGGCAGGGAGGCCAAGTTCATAGCACGCTTTGCCAGGACTTACTGAGCCTTTACTCCGGTTTCTTTCTAATTTCCCCTTAAAATCCGGGAAACAACTAAAACCGGGTGAACCCTCATGATTCTCGGAGTCCACGACGGCCACGACGCGGGAGCGGTGCTGATAGACGGCGAAAGGATTTTCGCGGTCAACGAGGAGCGCCTCAACAGGGTTAAGAAGTACAGGGGCTTCCCCGAGCTCAGCATCAAGGCGGTTCTCAACATGGCCGGTGCCAGCCCCGAGGACGTTGATGTGATAGCTGTCGCGGGGATTTTCAGGAAGCAGTCACGGCTTCTGGAGCTTGAGGCGGGGCTGAAGGGGATCTTTGGGCCGGAATTCAAGAGGAAGGTGCTTTTCGTGGAGCACCACCTCGCCCACTCCGCTGGCGCCTACTATACCTCCGGCTGGCGCGAGGCCCTGGCCCTGAGCATAGACGCAGCAGGGGACGGCCTGAGTTCGTCAATCTACGTTGCAAGGGACGGGGAGATGATACGGATAGCCCAGAGCACCTACATTGACTCCCTCGGCGACTTTTACGCCTCTGTGACAGAGCTTTTGGGCTTCAGGCCGATGCGCCACGAGGGCAAGGTCATGAGCTTAGCGGCATATGGAAGACCCACCTACGACCTGAGCGCGATAATAGAGCTCAACGGGCTGAGCTTTGAAAACCACCTGAAGGTCATCGGCGTTGAAGCGACAAGAAAACTGGCGGATTTCTTTGGCTATCCATTCTCCCAGGCAAAGGAGATTGCGAACCAGATGAAGCGCGGAAAGCTTGACGGCGAGCTCCAGAGGAAGGCCATCGAGATAGCCGCGAGCTCCCAGGCGCACCTTGAGAAGCTCATCGAGGAGCTGGGCATGAAGCTCAAATCGAAAGGTTTTCCCCTGACCTACGCCGGCGGTGTTGCCCAGAACGTCAAGGCCAACGCCGTACTGAGGAACATCGTTGGGGACGACAACCTCTGGGTCTTTCCGGCTATGGACGACGGGGGGCTGGCCTTCGGTGCGGCGGCATTTGTGAAAGCCCAGCTTGAGAGGCTCGACGGCGGATGGAAGCCATTCAAGCTTGAGCACGTCTATATAGGTCCCTCCTACGATGAGGCCTATGTCGAGGACTTCCTGAGAAAAGAAGGCCTTGAATTTGAGGAGGTAGATGAGAAGTTCGTCGCTGACGCCCTTGCCGAAGGGAAGCTCGTAGGCTTCTTCCAGGAGGCGATGGAGTTCGGGCCGAGGGCTTTAGGCAACCGCTCAATCCTCGCAGACCCCTCTGACGAGGGCGTCAAGGAGAGGCTCAATTTAGCGCTCAAGAGGGACGTCTTCCAGCCCTTTGCACCGTCAATGCTCTGGGAGAGGGCTGAGGAGTACCTCGAAGACCTCGGGGGGAAGCCGAACGAGTTCATGACGATGAGCTACACTGCCAGCGATGTCTTCAGGGAGCTTGCTCCTGCGGTTGTGCACGTTGACGGCACGACGAGGCCACAGGCGGTAAGGAAGGAGATAAACCCAAGCTACTACGAAGTCATCAAGGCCTTCGAGAGAAAGACTGGCCTTGGAGCAATCCTGAACACGAGCTTCAACATGCACGGCGAGCCGATAGTATGCTCGCCGGAGGACGCGCTGAAGACGTTCAGAAACGCCGGGTTGGACGTCCTTGTGGTCGAAGGGTTTGCAGTGTGGAAAAAGAATGAAATCACTCGGCCGCGAGCTCGATGAGCTTCCTCATGTGGATTTCAGCCGTGTCAAAGACCTCGACCGGCACGTCGCCCTGCTTTATGGCCAGCGGGAGCTCGGTGCAGCCGAGGATGACCCCCTCAACGCCCTTTTCTTGTGCGTACCTCTTAACAAGATTGATTAGATATGATTTGCTCTTGAGGTTCTCAAAGGCCAGCTCCTCGAAGATTATCCTGTCTATTTCGTCAATCTCTTCTTCGTTGGGGGTTATTACCTCAAAGCCCGCCTCGCGGAGGGCGTTCTTGTAGAAGTCCGCCGTCATCGTCGTCTTCGTCCCGAGGAGGAGAACCTTCTTGACGCCCCTCCTTTTCATCTCCTCTATGAGGGCGTCGATTATGCTCACCATTGGCACATTGACGGCTTTCTGAACCTCCGGGAAGACGATGTGGGGGGTGTTAGCGGTCAAGGCTATTATCTCAGCTCCAGCCTTCTCAAGGGCCTTCGCGGCCTTGATCAGTATCTCTTTCCGCCCCTCCCAGCCACGCGGGTTGTTTTTGAACTCATCAAAGTTTATCGAGTAGATTATCAGCTCCGGAAACGTAAACGGCCCGAACTTTTCTCTGCTCAGCCTGATGTAGTTCCGGTAGTAGTAACAGGTTGATTCCGGCGTCGTTCCACCTATGAGGCCTATCTTTTTCATGGCGAACCACCGGGAAAAGTAGACGCAATGCAATTATGAACCTTTTGGTTTGAAACAAAAGGTTGGGAATAACGTTGAGCAAAGAGAGATTGCAAAAACAGAAATGCTAAAGAAGCTTCTCGATTTCTTCCCAGAGCCTCTCGGCGAGCTCGCGCTTGTTCATCTTGGGCAGTTTCTTCGTAAAGTCCCTACCCACGAGTACGACCTCGTTCTCGTCGCTTCCGAAGGCCTTTAGCGTGTTGGCCACCACCAGGTCGCTTCCCGCCCTCTCCATCTGCTTCCTCGCGGCCCCTATGAGCTCGTCCTCGCTGAGGCCCGTCTCCGCCTTGAACCCAACGAGGAAGACATCTGGCTGGAGTTCCTTGACGCGGTCTATTATCTTCGGCGTGGGTTCGAGCTCAAGGGTTAGTTCTTTTCCGCTCTTGATTTTCTTGTCCGCCTTGTTCTTGACACGGAAGTCGCTCACCGCCGCGGCTAGGACAACGATGTCGTACTTCTTGCTCTTCAACTCGTCCTCTATAGCATGGAGCATCTCCTCGACGGTCTCAACCTCAATCTGGTTCTCCACGAAGCTGGGAACGCTTCCCTTCGTCTTGATGAGCGTTACCTCGGCCCCCCTGAAGTCTGCCTCTTCGGCGATGGCAACGCCCATCTTCCCGCTGCTCGAGTTGGTTATGTAGCGGATCGGGTCTATGTACTCCCTCGTTGCACCCGCAGTCACGAGGACGCGCTTACCCTCCAAGGTCTTGGGGTGGAGCTTCCGGATAACGCGGTAGACTATCTCGTCTATTGAAGCGACCTTCGCCTTGCCCTCCTCAAATCTTGGCCCTATGAACTCTACACCAAGTTTCTTAAGCTTCTCAATGTTCTCAACGACTATCGGGTGCTGGTACATTGTGGAGTGCATTGCTGGGGCAATCATAATGGGTGTGTGGGCGAAAGCCGTCGTTACAACGGTCGTAACCGGCGTGTCATCTATGCCGTTGGCAATCTTCCCTATCGTGTTGGCCGTTGCTGGACAGACGAGTACCAGGTCTGCCTTGTTCTCGTGTTCTCCAGCCAGTTCAACGTGCTCGATGAAGCCCGTGATTTCCGTCACTACCGGGTTCCCCGTAGCGAACTCCATCGCGTAGGGATGGATTATCTTCTGGGCGTTCTCGCTCATGACCGCGTGAACCTCGGCGCCGTGCCTTATCAGCTCCCTAGCGAGCTTGACGCACTCCACTGCCGCTATGCTTCCTGGAATAGCGAGGACTATTTTCTTACCGACGAGCTTCCTGCTCTTCGTTGCGTGGATAAGTTTGACGTGGTGAAGCATCACGACCACCAGAAAAGGTTGGGAGGGGAAGTTAAGAAACTTCTGACTGTGTCACACAAAGACAACACCATTAGTAGAGGCGTTTGCCACGCTGGTTCTGAACTGGACGAAAAGCCCGTCCTCGATTATTGAGCTCCTGACCTTCTCTGCTTTGAGAAGGTTGATTTTACCAATCGTCAGGTTGAGGACTGCGTCTATAAGCTCGCGGGGAGCGTCTGCGGAGGTGCCCACTATCAGGGTGTCCGGATAGAACTTGCTGATGTTGTACAGGAGCAGTATGGCGACGGGGTAGGACTTCTCTGCAACATCCACCCTGACAAGGAAGGCCTCGTGAATTGCCTTGCCGACTTCCCTCTCATCGACTATTGTAACCTCAACGGGGACATCAACGACTGCGGCGAGCTTGAGGAGGAACACCTGGAGGGCGCTCTTTGAGACCACCGTCCGTATAATAACGCTGTTCGTGTCCTCGCGGTAGTAAACTCTCTGGAGCTTGGAGTCCTCTCTAACTATGACGTCCATGACGTCGTTGAGTCTTTTTAGGGGTACTTCGAACTCCAGTAACACCATATTTGACCCCCCACATGTACAGCTTACATTTAGTATGTCATTTAGTATGTCATGTAATAGTCTAGCAGTCTTATTAATCTTTAGGTTATGTCTTTACTCTTCATGAACGGCGTCATCTTCAAACTTTTTGACTTCTTCCTGTGTTCCGACCCACACAACAATGGTCGGCTCGACCGTTATCATTCCGTCTTTAATCATCGGCTTGATTTCGCATATTGCCTTTTCTATCTTATAACCCCTGTCAACTACTTCAATGACGATTGGTAGGTCAGTTGAAAGCCTCATGACGTCGCTTGAATGAACTCTGCTCTTCTTTCCGAAGCCGTATATGCCCCTGTAAACGGTGGCCCCCGCCATACCCATCTCGCGGAGCTTCTCAACTATCACCTTGTAGAGGGGCCTTCCGTTCCAGCGGTCGTTCTCACCTATGTAGATGCGAAGGCGGAGCGTGTTCCAGTGCTCAACTTCGACCATTGACTCACCTCCGGGCCAGGATAAACCCTATAAATACTAGGCTTATGGTTACAAAAACGTTTGCCAGGACGTTGAGGCCGGCTATGATGTACTCCCTCTCGCGGAGGAGTGAGAATGTCTCGTAGGAGAACGTGGAAAACGTGCTCAGCGCACCGCAGAAGCCAGTCCCAAAGAAAGCCCTCCAGTCAGCCGGGACGTCCACTCCCCAGAAGAGCAGGCCGTAGAGGTAGCCTAGTATGAGGCTGGCCATGGAATTCACTAGCAGGGTTCCCACGGGGAAGTCTTTATACACTGGGAGCAGCCCCGAGATGTAGAACCTCGCCAGTGCACCGAGAGCGCCGCCGAGCATTACTGCGGTCGCTATTTTCGGGTTCATTGTCTCACCTCTCCTTTTGCTTATCTCGCTCTTTTGAGAAGACTCTCATCTCCAGCGAAGATGGAACATTTAAATTTTTGGGTTTCATCGCGGGTTTTTACTTTGGTCTTATTTCTCCTGAGTGGGTAGGGCAGTTCTCCTCACACGAACCTGCTCATGAAGTCAACCACTGCCAATGCGCGGTAGGTGTTCTGAAAGTTGGATATTCCGAGCTCAAGGCTCCTCCTGAAGCCGCCGTTGGAGTTCCAAAGCTGGCGTATGAACCAGACGTGCCTTCTTGGGCAGGTTGGCGTTTCGTCCTGAAGCTCCAGTCCCCTTGTAGCGTAGAAGGTTGGCTCAAGGTACGGGGGAAGGCTGTAGGGCACCTCGGTGAAGCCGCCCCAGTCACCGCAGAGCTCGCAGTTCCTGAAGTGTGGGCTCTTGGGCGGCCGGTAGCCGAGGATATAGAGGGTGAAGAGCGCCTGGTATGTCATCGTCGTCGTTGGTTGCTTGACGCCGTAGCCGTTTCCGTTGCGGAACTTCATCACGAACTCCCTTATGGCATCTCTCTCATCTGGGTTGAACTTCAAGCCAACTGCATCAAAAGCCTTAGTGACCCAGTAGGTGGCTTCGAGGGGCGTTGCCGTCCCGAACTCCTCGCTTCCACCCAGCCCAACGGCGAACTTGCCTTCTGAAGGATTGTACTTGGTGAAGACTATCTCAGTCTTCTCCCTCGCTGTGTCCTTTGCCCCAAGCAGGGCGAGGCCTTCGAGGGCCATCGCTATCGCAACCACGGCCGTCTGCGGCTGAATTGCGCTGGCCAGGAACTCAATCGTTTTCTCAGGTTTGGGGAACTCTAGACCGAGGAGCTTGTAGATTTTGACCGCGTAGTAGGTGTCGTTCACGTTGGTGTCACTGAGTACGCTCACGAAGCAGTACCCACCGTCCTCGTGCCGTCTCTCCTCAACGTAGCGTAAGACGGCATTGACGTTAACGTAACGTCCAAGTCTGCGAAGCTTCGAGCCCATTCTACCGCCTCCCAAGCTTTTAGCGGAGAACAGGCGTCATCAGCCCTTTCGGGCGGTTCGGGCTCGAAGCCCCGGGCGGACGCCATCGCCCAGGGCTCCATTTTGGGAAGGGATTTAAAAACCTCTCGGTTGCCCTCCTAAAAGAACGCTTATAAATTCCGCACTCACTACACTTGAGAGAGGGTAAAACATGGAGTTCATAGGCTTCACATACGTCACTAATTTCCTTGAAAACACCCTAAAGGAAGCTATGTTCGAAGTAGTTGACGAGGCCAACAGACTTCTCAGGGACTGGGACTTGGGAGTACGGTTTCTCTACCTCGACAGCCTTACTCTTGAGCCGGGCTACCTTATCAGCGTAAAGACCCCAGAGGAGACCGTGAGGCTCTATCCCCTCGAAGTTCTCATTGACTTCCTCGACTACAGGCTCAAGGTCGAGATGGAGAAGGACAATGGCTTTGTTATGAACAAGATACTCGGCCTGATAAGCTTCCCTCTCGCATCACGAAACCCGTATCTGGACTTCTACGAAAGCTTTCTGGGGTTCGAGACCGAGAGACTCGGCAGGAAGATAATGGTGCTATCCATGAAGCCCTTCGAGTCCGATGCCCTCAAGATGGCTCTGCGTGCCCTTGAGAGCCCTCACGTTGATGAAGACGTCAAGCGCCTTGCGAGGCGCGTCCTCTCCCGCGAGCTTGAAACGTTCAAGATGCGCCTGCTCAAGGGTATCCTTCACGAGGTCGGCCACGCCTTTGGTCTTGAACACTGCTCCGGCTACTGCGTTATGAATTCCCCCGGCACGATGGCCCTGTGGGACACCCGGCCGGCGTTCTTCTGCGGCTCGTGCATGAAAAAGCTCAGGGAGAGTTTGACTTTTTCTTTTGAGCCTCGAAAGCTTTGAGGTTCTCTACAACACGTGCCACTGCGACCTCTCAGGCCCCCAAACAATAAGCAGTGACGCGCCCGGAAACGTTTTTTAGCAGAAGCACGTAGTCTCTTTTAGGTGGTAGCATGAGGCTCCCAGGGCAGAAGACAAAGATTATAGCGACACTCGGCCCCGCGTCGCTCAAGGAGAAGACAGTGTCCGCGATGGTTCGTGCAGGAATGAGCGTCGCAAGGCTCAACTTTGCCCACGGTGACCTAAAACAGCATGAGAAGGCGGTAAAGCTCGTCAGAAAGGTTTCAGAGAAGCTTGACAGGCCTATTGCGATACTCGGCGACCTTCCCGGTGTCAAGATTCGCGTTGGGGAAATCGAGGGCGGTTCGGTAAACCTCAGGCGCTGGCAGACTGTGACGCTGACGACGAGGAACGTCACCGGAAACGAGTCGGTAATCCCGGTGCAGTTCAAAGACTTCCCGAAGCTCGTCTCGAAGGGAGATATCATCTACCTCAGCGACGGGTTCATAGCGCTCCGTGTCGAGGAGGTCAGGGATCAGGACGTGATATGTAAGGTCCTCGTTGGGGGAACGCTGTTCTCCCACAAGGGCATAAACATTCCGAAGGCGAGGCTCGCAATAGACGCCGTGACGAAGAAAGACCTGGAGTTCATTTAGTTCTCCCTCGAAGCAGGTATTGACGCGGTTGGAATAAGCTTCGTCGGCTCGGCCTACGACGTTCTTAAGGTGAGACGCTTCGTTGACTCCCACAACGGCAACCTCTTCCTCGTCGCCAAGATAGAGCGCCCAGATGCGGTCAGGAACTTTGACGAGATTTTAAACGCCGCCGATGGTGTCATGATTGCGAGGGGAGACCTTGGCGTGGAAATGCCGATTGAGAAGCTCCCAATACTTCAGAAGAAGCTCGTCAAGAGGGCCAACTGCGCCGGCAAGCCGGTCATCACGGCCACCCAGATGCTCGAAAGCATGACCCATGAGAAGCTCCCGACGAGGGCAGAGGTTACGGACGTGGCCAACGCCATTCTCGACGGAACGGACGCTGTCATGCTCTCCGAGGAAACTGCCGTCGGAAAGTACCCGGTTGAGGCCGTGAAGATGATGGCAAAGATTGCCAGGACAACCGAGGCCTACCTTGACAGCATGTGGGCCAGCAGGACGGTTGAGTGGAAGATGAACGAGCTGAAGGGACGCGGGCCCGCCAAAGGCACCATAAAGGACGCGATAGCAAGGAGCATCATCGAGGCCCTCAACTCCCTCGACATCAAGTACATACTGACGCCGACAAGGACTGGACAAACGGCGAGGCTCATCGCGAGGTTCAAACCTAGGCAGTGGATTCTGGCTTTTGTGACCAACGAATGGGTCGCCAACACGCTGATGTTCTCCTACGGAGTCTACCCGTTCAAAGTGGAAGAGACTAGTGAAGAGGAGATAATCCGTGTGATAACGGGCCTTGGACTCGTAAAAGAAGGGGACACAGTGCTGCTGACCAAGGGAACCCCCATAGGAAAAACGGTAGGAACGAACACGATACGTATTTTCAACGTCTGAGCCTTCCCTGCTCTCCATTTAATATTTCAGCCTAGGGTTGTACTCCAGCAGCATGAGCCCGTTCTTGAAAATCCTTATCGTCCCGCTTTCGGAGAGGCTTATCGCCATCGCCTTTGTGAGCTTTGTTATTCCCGCGGCCGCTATGTGTCTGCTCCCAAGGCCGGGGGGCAGCATGAGGTCGATTACCTTCGGCTCAACTTCCAGATACCTTCCGGCCGCAACAATTCTCCCGTCCTCTTTTATGATGAAGGCCCCGTCGAGCTGGGCAAACTCCTTTATTATCTCCTTGCTGTCCCTGTCCATGACGTTTATTTTATGCCCTTTGAACGGGTTTGGAATCAGCTGGTGGGAGTGCTTCAGGACTCTCCTCGTGTCCCCGATGACGAATATCGTCCCCACGGGGTTCCCTTCCCTGCCCTCGATGCTGAGTTCGATTGCAATCTCCAGCATTCTCTGCAGGACGTTCTGGTTCTGGGCAAAAAAGCTCTTCATTGCCAGAATTCCCTTTTTGACCGTCTTGATGCCTATCGCGTCCTCCGTAACGTAGACAAATGAGTCCCCCTCTTTTACGATGTCCTGCTCTATGAGAAACGCTGAAATCAGGTTGAGCACGTTGTTCAGGTCGAGGTTCTGGGGGACGGAGACCCTCTTGATTTTCTCGTCCTCGACGTCGAAGGAGGAGCCGACGATAATGATTGACAGGTCTGTTTCAGGTATTTTGTCCTCTTCTATCTCCTTCATTATCACGAGTGCCTTGGCGCCGAGCTTCTCAGCTATCTTCAGGGCGCTCTCTATGAGGACTTGATACGTCTTCATGACCCTTCAGCCCTTTTGGCCCAAAAAAGTATAAAAAGCTAGCGGGGAAGTGGGAGCGGTGGTTTCATGAAGGTAGTTGTTGCAATAACCGGTGCGAGCGGGGCCGTTTACGGTGTGAGACTGGCCAGCGTTCTCCGCGAGCTCGGCCATGATGTTATTCTCCTTGCAACTAAAACCGGGATAAAAGTTGCCAGGCACGAGCTCGGTGTTGAAATCGAGCCCGACTACTATGAAGATGACCTGTTTGCCCCAACTGCCTCGGGCTCTTATCCCTTCGACGCCATGGTCATCGCACCCTGCTCCATGAAGACCCTGTCCGCGATAGCCAACGGTTACGCTGACAACCTGATAACGAGGACGGCGGACGTTGCGTTGAAAGAAAGACGAAAGCTTGTGCTCCTCATACGGGAAACTCCTTTGAACCTGATACACATTGAAAATATGCTCCGGGCAACCCGTGCAGGTGCTGTTGTAATGCCAGCGTCGCCTGGATTTTATACAAAACCAAAAACTGTAGATGATATAATAAACTTTATAATCGGCAAAATCTTAGACGTTCTGGGAATACAAAACGAAATTTACAAGCGCTGGGGGACTCCCCATGGTGCAGCTAGACGACCTTGACAGGGCCATACTCAGACTGCTAAAGGAAGACGCTCGCCTGACAATCTCAGAGATAGCGGAGCGGCTAAACAGACCAGAATCAACTGTTCACTTTAGAATCAAGAAGCTCCAGGAGAGGGGCATAATCGACAGGTACACCATAGTCCTTGGAGAGGCTCTCCGGCCCAAAGCGGTTGCTCTGGTCTACATCCAGGTGGAGACTCCAATCATCGAGGACTTCCTTGAGAAGTACATCAACCACATCATGAAGACCCTCTCGATTCTGCCCAACGTCCTCGCCGTTGCAAGGAGCACTAAAGACAGCCTCGTTGCGCTCGTGGGAGAGGAAAACGAGGAGAAGCTCAACAAGTTCATTGACGAGACCATAAGGGTGCTCCCAACGCTGAAGCGCGTGGAAGTAATACCCCTAACGGAGCTCGTCAATGGCGGCGACGTTATTGGGTTCCTTGTGAGGGTCTGATATGGAAGTTGAGGTCAAATTCAGAGTCGATTTTGAAGACGCGAAGCAAAAAATTGAGTCTCTTGGTGCCGCCTTCGTTCGAGAGGAGCTCCAGGAGGATATCTATTTCTCCCTGCCCCTCCCAAAACTCCTCCGCGTGAGGAAGCTTGGGAACCTTGGAAAGGCCTTTCTAACGTACAAGGAGATTAAAGACCCCGGCAGAAACGAGGAGTTCGACGAGATTGAGGTGGGGGTCTCGGACTTTGACAAAACCGTTGAGATTTTCAGGCGCCTCGGCTTCGAGGAGGACATCGTTGTAAGGAAAAAGCGCCTCGTCTACAGGCTCGGTGAAGTCACATTTGAGCTCAACGACGTTGAGGGCCTCGGCGGTTTCCTCGACATAGAGGTGATTTCTGAGGACGTTGACGACGCCAAGAGAAAAATCTGGGAAGTCGCGAAGAAACTCGGCCTGAGCGGGGAGGACGTCGAACCGAGGCTTTACCAGGAGCTCCTGAGGGAAGCCAAAAGCGGGAAAAAGTGAAGCCGAGCATTGGAGGCACAGAGACGGTTTAGAGACTTCACCTTGCTGTGGCGACGATTTTGATTATGTCGTTGAACTCCAGCTCGTAGTCTTCTCCGACGCGCCTCTTTGTCCTGGCGTTCACCGCGTAGAGGAACGTCTTTCCGAGGTCGGTGTGGACCTTGTAGGCCAGGTCTCTGGGAGTCGAGCCCTTCGGGAGCAGGTAGACGTGCGGCAGGACGTTGCCGAACTGGTCCGTGAGTTTGTTCTCGTCCTGAACCGGGTAGACCGGTATGAGGTTGAGCAGTTCAAAGACCGCCCTGTTGATGACCTCCTGAACTCCGGTGGAGCCAAAGCGGTCGAGCACTTTCTCCTTTATGAGCATGAGGGCCTTCTCCTGCTTGGGACTCATCGGTTTGAGGATTTTGAAGTCGCTTGAGCCCGGCACGTAGTCAATAAAGCCCGCCTTGGCAGCCTTTCTAAGGGTGAGCTCAGCGGCGGCGCTAGTTGGAATGACGATATAGCCCCTCTTCTTGCCCTCCTCAACGAGCCTCTTTATCCCCTCGTCGGTTGCGGCGTCGGCCTTGTTGGCCGCTATGATAATCGGCTTGTTGGTCTTCCTGAGCTCGCGGACGAAGGCGAGTAAATCCTCATCGCTCCACTTCGTCGGGTCGCTTGGGAGGCCAACCTTGTGAACCGCTTCCCAGACATCTTCTTCGGTAACCCCAATGCCCGAGAGGTGGTCTGCTATCGCTTGCTCAAGCTTCATGTGCTGGAGCTTTATCCTCTTCGCGAACTTCTCCCAGCCCTTCTTGAGTATCCCGTAAATCCAGTAGTCTATCTCCCTCTCAAGGAACTCGATGTCCTCAACTGGGTCATGGTAGTCTGTCGGCTGACCCTCGGCGTCTGTCTTGCCGGTCGCGTCGATGACGTGGATTAGAGCGGAAGCCATCCTCAGGTCGTCGAGGAACTTGTTGCCCAGTCCACGCCCCTCGTGAGCTCCAGGGACGAGACCGGCAACGTCTATCATCTTTATTGGAATCAGGGCCTTTCCGTCTCTGTACTCGTAGTTCTGGGGGTTTGGCTGACAGCCGAGCTCCTTGCAGGGGTGCTCCGCTATTGCGTAGGTGACACCGACGTTCGCGTCTATCGTCGTGAACGGGTAGTTGGCTATATCAACGTCAACGAGGGTGGCCGCTGAAAAGAATGTCGACTTTCCAACGTTTGGCTTTCCGACGACACCTATCTCCATTTCTCCCACCGGGCCAAGTTGGAAGGAGGGTTTTAAGGGGTTTCGGCCAGAAACCTATGGGAGAAGAAAAAGGCTCAGAGCTCCTCAAGGCCGAGTGCGAGTCTGACAGCCTTCTCGGCTATCACGTCGAGGGGGTCTATTAGGGAAACACTCAGGTCGTCAGGCTTAAGCGCAACGCTTACCTCAGTACAGCCAGCTATGATTCCATCAACCCTGCGTTCAAGCTTTCTGGCGACTTCCAAAAGGAGCTTCCTCCCCAGCTCAAGGTTTCCTGCCTTAACGCCCTCATAGATGGCCTCCATGACGCGTTTTTGGTCATTTTTGTTGGGCACCGCTATCTGGACTCCTCTGCTGAGGAGCGCACGGTGGTAGATGAGGCCCTTTACCGTCCCGTCAGTTGCTAGGAGGCCAACCTTCCTGAGCCCCATCTCCTCGATTTTCTTCGCGGTCTCCTCTATCATGTTGACGAGGGGTATGCTTATGGCCTTCTGTATTGTCTCTGCAAAGAAGTGGGCCGTGTTGCAGGGCATTATGATGAAGTCTGCCCCCCAGCTCTCAAGCTTCCTCGCGCCCTCTATCAGCTTGGGCCTCGGGTCTTCGCCGTTTCCAAGGATAAACGCCGTCCTATCCGGGATTTTGGGGTTGTTGTAAATTATTATCCTCGGGTGGTCCTGGTCCCTCTTTGCTGGCGTCTTCTCGACTATCCTCCTGAAGAGCTCGACCGTCGCGAGGGGGCCCATTCCGCCGAGGATGCCGATGATTTTCTCGGCCATCCTCACTCCTCCAGCCAGACGGAGTCGTCGCCATAGTAGTTCAGCTTCACGACGAAGAGCCTGAAGGGCTCGTCGCGCTCGTTGACGACCCAGTGGACAGTCTTAGGCTTGACGAGGAATATATCACCGGGCTTTGCATGGTACTCGGTCTCGCCGATACCAAGCTTCGCCTCGCCGCTTATTATGTAGAACAGCTCGTACTGGTGGAGATGATAGTGCTTCTTAACCGTCTGCCCCGGCTTCACCTCGACTATCTGGGCGTAGCTCCCCTCGGGCAGTTCGCCCTCGAAGAGCGGAAGCTTCCTGTAGGTGCCCCTGTCTATGAGGTTCTTGATTTCGGCCTTCATGATTGTTGGATGGGGGCGGAGAATAAAAACATGACGGGACGGTAACTTTTTGAAGTGCTCCTGCGTATATTTTCAGGTGGTTCCGGTGGGAAAACACCTCCCGCTTCTCGTGCCGGGCCTGGTGTTCCTCGCTGTTGCTGCGTCGAGGGGAACATGGCCGAGTGGCACTGGAACCTCTACACGGCCTCCAAACATCCAATCCACGCCAAGGCGAAGGTGGAAAAGAAGGGCCTCTGCGGACCGGCCCTGATGGCCCTGCTCGCGCTTCTCCCGGCGGCCCTCTCAAGGCGCCGGTGATTTCTCCCCTTTCTTTATGCGGCCCAATCACCCCGTATCCGGTTCGACGACCAAATCCTCAACCACGTCAAGCTCCGAGTCGAAGACCACCCCCTGGCCACTCGCCCCGGACAGGGCCACCTCTGAAAGGAGGGGCCCCGTGAGCATGTTCCGCACCCTTCCGTGGAACTTTATCCAAACGGCCGGCTCACAGGTGCCTCCTGCGGTCAGGTTCAGGCGCAGCTGTCCCGACGAGTTCCCCGAGAAGTCCTTCTCGTAGTAGGCCCCGTCGCTGTAGAGGCCTGAGAAGTCGAGCGGGCGCTGTGTGTACACCAAATCCCCGGGAGCGGAGAGCTCAGCACAGTAGCTACCGGGCGGCTCGGGGCCTTTTGAGTCCGGCCTCTTCAGGGCGTTCAGGGGGTGGATGCCCTTTTTGAGCCCGCCGAGCATCGAGGATATATAGCCTTCGAGCTCCAGCCGGTAGGTCTTGTTTCTCCCGAGCCTCTTAGGGACCAGCACGGACAGCGACCAGTTGCCGTAATCCCAGGGAACCGAGATTTTAAGGGTATAACTGCCGTTCTCTCCCCCGAGAGCGGCATCGGGTAGTGTGAGCTCGTTAGCACTCAGCCCGCTGACCTCTATCCTCTGCGGGAGACCCGTTTCCCTGAACACTGCCCTTATGGACAGAACTGTACATTCACCTTTTCTCAGGTATCCCCTGTACCTTATCGTCCCGTTTTCATAGCTGAAGTCGGAGATTGTGGTGTTGGCCATACGAAACTTTCCTACTTCCTTGGGGATATTTTCGAGAAACCCCGGCGGATACGCGCCGGGTGGACTCGCTAAAAATCGCGACCAGGAGGATGAGAAAGAAGAAAATCACCACGGAGTATTTTTTCATGCCGCTCACCCAAGCCTCCAGTTCCTGTCTCCATCCAGCTCGAACGCCGCTTTTCCCTCAATGTACCGTTCTTTCATTACCGGATATAATAGCCAAAATATATAAGTGTTACTCCAACCAGAGGTTTAAAACCAGACTGGGATTCTTTTCGACCCCCATCGAAAGGCTCAAAAGACTTTTATAGTTGTCCATCCCACAATGGATTGGACAAACGTCAACGGTGGTGGACATGGAGGCACTTGAAAGGGCCCTTAAGTGGGCTGAGGAAAACCTGAAGGCCGAGTACATCGAGCTACGCTACGAGGATTTGAGAAAGACCACGCTCGGCCTCAAGGACGGCGTCTTCACGAGCTTCACGGGGAAGCTCCACAGGGGCGTTGCCATAAGGGTTTTAGCGGACGGCGCCTGGGGCTTCGCCTCGACAAGCGAGCTTGAGAACCTCGAGAAAAAGATTGAAGAGGCCTACAAGCTCGCTAAGGCGGCCGCACAGACGAAGAAGGAGAAAATCCAGCTGGCCGAGATAAAGCCGGTCGAGGACTTCGTGAAGAGCAGGATGAAGCTCAAGCCAAGGGAAGTGGACATCGAGGAGAAAGTTTCCCACCTCAGGGAGCTTGAGAGGCTCCTCAGGGAGGATAACGCTGTAAAGAGTGTCCAGATTCGCTACGAGGACGGCAGCGGGAAAAAGGCCGTCCTCACAAATGAGGGCACGAGGATAGAGTGGGACTACAACTACCTCTACCAGGGGGCATACGTAACCGGAAAGGCCGACGGGAAGCTCGCGATGGCGAGGGACAGCATTGGAGCCGTTGATTACGGCTGGGAGCTGATGACCGAGATAGAGCCGAACGAGAAGGTGAAGGAGAGGCTTCTCAGGAAGATGCACAGCCAGCTGAAAGGAGTGGCTCCGAAGCGCGGTGAGTGGCCCATCGTTGCCGGCCCGATAGTCGTCGGAATCATCGCCCACGAGGCCTTGGGCCACCTCGCGGAGGCAGACCTTACCATAAACTCGCCCTTCAAAGACCTCATCGGCAAGCAGATAGCTCCGGAGTACGTCACGATGAGCGAGCGCTATGTCAAGGGCGGCTTTGGAAACGACAAGTACGACGACGAGGGCGTTCCGGTTAAGGACATCCACATCATCGAGAACGGAATCCTGAAGGAGATAATGCTCAACCGCGAGTACGCGGCGAAGTGGGGAATGGATCCGAACGGCCATGCCAGAGCTGAAAGCTACCGCTACCCGCCGATAATCAGGATGCGCAACACGGTCTTCGAGCCAGGCGACCACTCCTTCGAAGAGCTCATCGAGGACATCAAGTTCGGCTACTACGTCGTTGACTTCCGCGGTGGCCAGGCCCAGCTCAACAGCGCCTTCCAGGTCGGAATCCAGGAGGGTTACGTCATCAGGAACGGCGAGATAGCTGAGCCGATAAGGGACACCTCGATTACCGGCGTTGCCATAGAGGCCCTCAAGAAGATAAGCGCCGTTGGCAAGGACTTCGGCCTCGAGGTCGGCTTCTGTGGCAAGGGACAGACCGCCTTCGTCAGCTCAGGCGGCCCGCACATGAGGTTTGACGGAGGAATACTGATTGGCTGAGGTGGTGACGATGGAGAACCTCATACGCTACGCTGAGAAGCTCTTCGATGAGGTTGAGATTGCAGTTTACCGCTCGAGGGAGGTCAGCGCGAGCGTCGAGCTTAACGAGATTTCGATGGCCTCGACGAGGAGCGGTGCCGTAACGATAATCCGCGGTATAAAGGACAAGCGCCTCGGTTTAGCTATAGTGGACAGCGACGAGGAGAAGCGCGTTAAGGAAGCGATAGAGCAGGCCGCGAAGATGGCGAGGCTCAACAGCAGGGACGAGAAGTGGGTCTCCCTACCGGAGCCCGGAAAGTACCGCGAAAAGCCCAAGCCCAACTACGAGCTGAAGGAGGCTTCTCCCGACACCCTCGTCGAGATGCTCGTCAGGGCTATAAAACTCGCCCGCGAGAAGGACAAGAACGCCATCGTCGCCGGTGGGGAAGGCGGCGTCAGCTGGGAGGAGAGACAGATAGTGAACTCCCACGGAATAGACGTCTTCCAGGAGGGAGGCGCGGCGTTTTTCTTCGTTGAGCTCGTAGGCAGGAAGGAAGGCGTTGTGACGCCTGGAATTTTCGACTTCGACGCGAAGCGTAGCTTAGACCTCGACGTGGAGGGCGTCGTGGAGAGGGCCGTGCAGAAGGTCGGCTGGGCCTACAGCGTTAAGCCGAGCAGGAACGAGGAAGTGCCGGTAATCTTCGGCCCGTGGGCGATAGCGGGCCTCTTCAGCTACGCGCTCTTCCCGGCCTTCAGCGGTGAGCGCTTAGTCAAAGAGACGACTCCACTCGCCGGAAAGGCCGGCGAGAAGGTGGCGAGCGAGATAATAACGCTCTACGACGACCCGTTCCACGAGCTCTCGCTTAATCCGGTCATAGCCGACGGCGAGGGCGTTCCGACGAGGAAGAACGTCCTTGTCGAGAACGGTACCTTCAAGGGCTTCGTCTGGGACAACTACTGGGCAAAGGTTTACGGCACGGAGAGCACCGGAAACGGCAAGCGCGACCTGAACAGCGGCGGAATCAGCATTGGCTTCCACAGCATGGTCATCGAGAACGGAAAGCGCTCGCTGGAGGACATCATAGCGGAAATCGAGCGCGGCTACCTCGTGGACGGTGTGCAGGGTGCGCACTCAAGCAACCCGGACAACGGAAACTTCGCAGTCACGGCGAACCCGGCATTCCTCATCGAGGACGGGGAAGTCGTCGGCTCGAGCGTCTTCCTCATAGCGGGAAACGTCTACGAGCTCCTCGGGCAGGCCAGTGAAGTTACGAAGGAGCAGACTGTAATGCCCTCCAGCACCACAATCATAACGCCGTTCATCAAGTTCGAAAACGTGAAAATCGCTGGAAAGTAACTTTGACTTGACTTTAACTCTCAGTCTTTCCTTTTTCTAACTTTTAGGGTGTTTTATCAAGAAAACACTCGCTTTTAAGCTCATGTTCTCCGCACAAAACATCGCTTCGAGACTTCAAGACCCTGAAGTCAATCGCGATGTTGAACTGCCTCGGGGCGTAGGGGCGGACTTTCCTCCGGTCAAGGAACTCGACCTCAAAGCCAAGCTCCCTCGCAGCGGCTTTAATCTTCGCCTCGTGCTCCGAAAAGAGGTCTTCCTCCGGGCCGAAGCCGTAGTAGTGGACAACTCCTCCGTCCTTAACACTCAGCATGGCCTCCCTCAGGAAGCGGTCGGCGAACTTGGGGAGGTTCATTATGACGCGGTCGGCTTCTAGTTTTCCGGCGACCTTTCTCACGTCCCCAAGGATTGGCACGACGTTGCTGGCTTTGTTCAGCCTGATGTTCTCCTCAAGGTAGCGTATCGCCCAGGGGTTGATGTCGCAGGCAAAGACGAGCTTTGCCTTCTTCGCTAAGAGCACCGCGTACGGGCCGACGCCGGCGAACATGTCGAAGACTACCTCTCCAGGCCGGGCCTTCTCGAAAATCCTCATCCTCTCGGTGGCGAGCCTCGGGGAGAAGTAGACCTTCGCTACGTCGAGCTTCAGTCTTATCCCGTTCTCGCGGTGGAGGGTTTCAGTCCTTTTTTCTCCCGCGAGGTGGATCAGCTCCCTCACGCGGTATTCGCCGGAGACCTTGCTCCCCTTTGCGAAGACGGCCTTTATGTGGCGGTGGACTTTGAGGATTGCCTCCCCAATGGCCCTTCCGTACTTCACAAGCCCCTCGGGGATTTCGATTATGGCAATGTCGCCGATTATATCGAAAGAACTCGGAAGGAGCGGTCTAACTTCTTCGGGGACGTCAACGACCTCGCGGTAGCTGTGGGGCCTCTTCTCAAGTCTCTCAAAATCGGCCTCTACGAGTTCAAAACCCTCCGCTGGCCCTGTGACTGGGAAGAGTATGAACTCACCCTCCCGCTTAACGGCGTAGCCCTTGGCCAGGACGCCGAGTTCGATGAGCTTCCTCCTCGCTTTTTCGGCCTCTCTCTTGGGGACTCTGACGGCGAGCATCGTTCAGTTCAGATGAACACAACTTAAAAACTATTCCTTTTTCGCTTTCGTCTCTCTTTAGTACTTCCTCTAACGTATGAGCACTCATCTAGAAAAACCTCATAAGAGCTAAGATCCAATAGGATAAGTCTTATTTCATCTAATAATTGTTTTGCAACTTTGGCACTTTCATTTACTCTATATCCATTGGTTAAAGAGAAAACTGCAGACATGAACTCCGTGAAAGCCTGCTTTAGGTCTGGAGCATGATTATCTAGCAAGTCATCCAACAGATGGGTATTTATATCAACGCCAGCAATCTTACACAAGTCTTCTAAGTTTTCTGTGCCGTTTAACACATAGGACGTTCCAACGCCTACGGTCAATGTGACGTGTTTTTTAGTTGTGTCAACAAAAATCCGCTTAAATATTGATGTTAAAGGATTAATGACCTCTGTTTGGAGTTTCTGAGTGTGTTCCACCATAAGAGGAAACCGAATAGCCATCTCTTGTTGTTCTGTTGATTTGCGGATGAAGTAAGATTGAATCCCCACAAAAAATGCCATCCCAATGGTACCCATAGCAACGGCTGCATCTAAGAAGTCTGGATTCTTTATGAGAAGGATACTGGAATCAAATATAGCGTCTATGAGGAACAATAAGGATATGCCTACAAAAATAGCTGTGATTAATGAAAAGATATAGTACGGGGACGGATTACCTTTTGTGGATTCTCCCCAAGCCATACGCTTTCCTCTAAGGTTTCTTATGGTGCCCCGGCCGGGATTTGAACCCGGGGCGCGGGCTCGAAAGGCCCGCATGTTTGACCGGGCTACACCACCGGGGCTCGATATTAGGGAAGGGCGAGCGTTTAAAAATCTTTCGTCAGGTCTCGGCAAACCTTTTTAAACCTCCCCCCGAGCCTCAAGCGATGGCCATGAAGACCCTCGCGGACGTTCTCAGGGAGGCACTGAGGGAGAGGGGTATAGAGAGCATCGGAACGCTCTCGAAGCGCTTCCGAAAGTCCAAAAACAAGCTCCAGGATATAGCGGTTGAGATAGTCCACGGCAAGGGCGCAATCTTTCGCGTCCCCGAGAAGACCGCGGTCGCGTGGGACTTGAGCGGGAAACGCGTTGAGGGCTCATACTACGCCTACGCCCCGCTGTGCATGATGGAGAAGTTCGAGCCGGTTCTTACCCCTGAGGAGCTCCGCTCCAGGCTCCCGGAGTGGCCCTACTTTATAATAGACCTCCAGCTCTGGGACAAGCACACCGGGAAGGAGAAGGGCAAGGTCTGCCTCCAGATAAACCAGAGCTACGGCCTGCTGAGGGACTATTTCACCGGCGGAGAGCTGGCCGTGACCTGGGCCGGCGAGGAGTTCAGGTCAATGTTCCACGGCCCGCTTGACAGAATTACCACCTACGAAGGCCCAACCGCCGAGTTCCTGAAGGAGAAGGGGATTGACGAAGTTGTCCTCCTCGACCCCTGGGCGGACGAGGTTCTGAGCGAGAAGGACTTTGAGGTTAATGCCTTCGTAATCGGCGGGATAGTTGACACCGGCAGGGACAAGAAGCTGACGCCTAAGATAGGCGAGGAGCTTGAGAGCGCTGGAATCCGCGTCAGGAGGAGGAAGATCGTCCTCAGGGGGGACGTCATCGGCGTCCCGGACAGGATAAACCGCATCCTCGGCATAATCCTCAAGATGATGGTTGAGGGCAAGTCAATGGACGAGGCCGTTTACGAGCTCCAGGAACCGTTACACGCCCGCTGGCGCCTGAGGAAGGAGCTTCCAAAGAGGGCAGTCAGGTACAAGGTGGACGGCAAGACCTACCGCGTCGTGGAGAAGGAGCTGTTCGAATATTACTCCAGCTGGCTCAAAATCCGCTGGGAGGACTTCGTGAAGGTGCTTAGGGAGCTAGACCTCGTTGCCCTCGAAAGGAAGAGAATGCACCACCTCAACAAGATTTCAAACGCGAGGGTAATCAACGGCAAGCTCTACAGGGTAATCCTCCTCAAGAAGGCCGCGATGCTGTGCTACAACTGCTGAGTCAATCATCTAATTTTTCACGAGAGATACAAAATAGCGGATCCCGTGGTGGCAACTGTGTTAAAAAGCTGATTCCCGACTTATGCTCCCGTAGGTAACTTACGGTACCACCAAATAAAATGGGGGAACAATAGAAAAGAGGTTCAGAAGAACACTATAACCGCGTCCTCGACAACCGCCGTTTCTACCTCTTCGCCCTCGCTGAACACGGCCTTCCTGAGCACGATGTCCTCTTTGCCGAGCTCGACCCTCTCTCCATCGACCTCGAACTCGACCTTTCCGGTCTCCTTGAGGGCCCTGGCGACTTCCTCTGCGTTCTCCTTGAGGTAGGTGGTAATCTTCGGAACGAGTTTGCCGTATTTCGGCCCGACCGTTCTGAAGTTGGGCTTTATCTCGGTGATGCGCTCTTCCAGAGCAGGCTCGCCCCTGATTATCTCCAGCCTCTCGATGTTCATTGTTCCGGCGATGTCCTTCTCGATGGCCTTGAGCCTGTCGTAGCCCTCGGTGGCGTAGATGGCCACGTGCTTGAGCTTGGCGTTGAGAGCTAAGCCGTGGCTGTTCTTGTAGCGCCTCATCGCACCGACTATCTCCCTCGCGAGTTCGCCGAGCTTCTCGGCCTCTTCGTCGATTCTATCCTCCCTGAACTTCGGCCAGTCGAGGAGGTGGACGCTTTTGGCACCAATCCTCTCGCGGAAGAGGTTCTGGTAGAGCTCCTCGGTGATGTGCGGAACGAATGGAGCGAGCAGGAGCATTATGTTGTAGAGCAGCTCGTAGAGCGCCGCTTTGGCTTTCAGCTTGCTCTCCTCGTCGTCGCCGTAGAGGCGGTACTTGATCATCTCAAGGTAGTCGTCAGCGACCTCGTGCCATACGAAGGTCATCAGCTCGCGCGTGAGCAGGTTGAAGCGGTAGCGCTCCATCTCCTCGGTGGCGAACTTGATGAGCCTGTGGAGCCTTGAGAGAATCCAGCGGTCGAGCGGTTCGAGCTCCTCGGGCGCTTTGGCCGGGTCGAAATCCTCTAAGTGTCTCTCGGCGAAGCGGTAGATGTTCCAGACCTTCTGCAGGAAGCGGAAGTTGTAGTCTACAGTTTCCCACTTGAACGGGTGGTCCTCTCCGGGCGGCGCTAAAGCAGTCCAGAGCCTCAGGGCATCGGCGCCGTACTTCGGAATGACCTCGTCCGGGGCAACGACGTTGCCGTAGCTCTTGCTCATCTTTCTCCCATCGGGCCCAGCCACCATTCCGTTGATGAGGACGTCGTGCCAGGGCTTCTCGCCGGTGAGTATGTAAGTCCTGAATATCGTGTAGAACGCCCACGTCCTGATGATGTCGGTTCCCTGCGGCCTGAGAGCGGTCGGGAAGTTGTGCTCGAACCAGCGCTTGGCCTCTTCGTTGCCCTTGATGGCCTCGTGCCACTTGCTGATTATCAGCGGGGTTATGCTTGAGTCGACCCAGCAGTCGAGGACATCGGTGACCGGCTCAAGCTCGGCACCGCAGACCGGACACTTCTCGACGGGCGGCTTGTCGAAGCGCGGGTCAACGGGGAGGTCTTCCTCCTTTGCCGGAACCACGTGGCCGTTCTTACAGACCCAGAAGGGAATCGGCGTGCCGAAAACGCGCTGCCTGCTTATGACCCAGTCCCAGTCCATGCTCTCGGCCCAGTCCTTAAGCCTTAAGAACATGTCCTCTGGGTACCAGTTGATCTGCTCGGCGACCTTCACTATCTCGTCGGTGAAGTCCCTCACCTTGATGAACCACTGGGTCTTGGGGAGCAGCTCGATGGGGGCCATACAGGAGCTCCTCTCGGTGTGTCTGAGGACGCGGTGCCTTATCTTCTCCTTCTTGTAGAGGAGGCCCATCTTCTCGAGGTCTTCGGCTATCTTCTTTCTCGCCTCCTCGGTCTTGAGGCCAGCGTACGGCCCGGCGTTCTCGTTCATCGTGCCGTCCTCGTTGATGGCTATGATGACCGAGAGGTTGTAGCGCTTCTGCCAGACGACGTCCTGCTCGTCACCGTAGGTACAGTTGTAGACCGCTCCGGTTCCAAAGCTCGGGTCAACGTCCTCGTCGGCTATAACCGGTACTTCCCTCTCGAATATTGGCAGTTTAACCTTCTTACCCACAACGTCCTTGTAGCGCTCGTCCTCCGGGTGGACGAAGACGGCAACACAGGCGGGCATCAGCTCTGGCCTCGTGGTGGCTATCGGGACGTGGCCGGAACCATCAGCAAGCGGGAGCTTGATGTAGTAGAGGAAGCCTTCCTCCTCGACGTAGCCGACCTCTGCCTTGGCCAAGCTAGTCCTACAGCGCGGGCACCAGTAGACCGGGTGCTTGTCGCGGTAGAGCATGCCCTTCTTGTAGAACTCAAGGAGGGACTTCTGGACGGCGGCCTTGTACCAGTCGTCCATAGTGTGGTACTCAAGGTCCCAGTCGGCGGAGTAGCCTATCCTTATGAACTGGTTGCGCATGGCCTCGATGGCCTGCCAGGTCCACTCGACACACTTCTGGAGGAACTTCTCGGGCTCGTCCTTGCTTATTCCGAACTCCTTCTCGACCTTGAGCTCGGTCGGGAGGCCGTGGTTGTCGAAGCCCTGCGGGAAGAGCACGTTGTAGCCGGTCATCCTCTTGTAGCGGGCTATGATGTCGATCCAGGTGTGGCTGAGCACGTGGCCGAGGTGAAGCGTCCCGCTCGTGAACGGGGGCGGGGTGTCTATCGCGTAGCTTGGCCTCTTTTCGTCGAGCTCGTACTTGTAGATTTTCTCGTCCAGCCAGAACTTCTGCCACTTGGGCTCAATCTCGTTTGGGTCGTAGTTCTTAGGAAGCATGGGCATCACCCTTTCGGTTTTTTAAAGATGTGATACCCTCAGAAGGGCGGCTTAAAAATCTTAGCAACGCCGGTGGTGCCGGAGTAAAGGCTAACCGAGAAGCGCGGAACGCATGGGATTCAAAGGTTGAAATCAGCGTTACGGTGGACGATATGCACCACCGAGGTATAAAAACGGACCGGGGGTTTAAAAAGTTTGGGGTCAAAGAGCGAAAGGACTTCTCAATCGCTTTCAGGTAGATAGGCATAGAACCGTGCCCCAAGTATTTCAATCCATTCACTCTCTTCGCTAAAACACTCCTCAAACCTCAGGTTCCCGCACTCAAATACACCACAGTCTCCCTTAACCTTTCTAAAGCGTCCAATTATACGGTATCGTTCTTGTTGTTCTTCCTCCAACAAGAATTTCTTTTCTCTTGCAGGCCTTGCGAGTTCAAAATACTGCAAATCAATCACTACATCCACGTACGAGTTTTCCCGCCCAACAAGTCTTAAAACGTCCTCTGAATCGGGCAGGAACGCCACCAGGATCTTTCCCACGGGCTCCACGAGGAAAAGGGCATCGCCGGAGTGAACAACTCCAGTATAGTCCTTAAAAGGATGCAGAGATATCAGTTTAAGCCTGCTGGTTATGATTTCCATATCTTAACCCTCCTGAAGTCCTCCAACACGTAACCATAAAACCTAACTTTCCTCAGCTCAACCCACGCACTTTTCACAGGTTCTGGCTTCCTGGGCCATTCTTTTATATCCGAAAGGTCTATCCTGAGGGCATCGCGCACAAAGAGGGCCTTACCGTTTTGAGTCTCCAACCGCCCTTGGATTGGAAACCTCAGGTTTCCACACTCAAAGATGCCCCACTCTGGCTCAAAGATTTTGAAAAGACCTATCAAACGGTAGCGCAGTGCCGTAGTCCCGGAAGCGGACGGTTCCAAAGTGATAAATGGCTCTTCAGCGTTCATTGGCCCGAAGGCTTCAAAGTAGGGCGGGTCGATTTCCATATCAACGTACTGGCCTTCAAGTTTTGAGAGTTTTTCAGCGTGCTCTCCAACTGGGATGAAGATGCTTATTTTGACGCCTAGCGGTTCTACAAGGAACACTGCTTCTCCTGAGTGAATTGTCCCACTGTAATCTCTAAATGAGGTAAAAGAAAGGAGCAAAAGCCTGCTGGGCACTATAAAGTTTTCGTACATGGTGCGAACCCTCCGGGAACTGTCATTTTCCATTAATTCCATAAGGATTGTACGAACGTGGAGTGGGCCCTCGTATTTTCTCAAGTTTAGGATACGCCGTTGTTATACTCCCATTTTGTTAATAGAAACTACGACTTCTCTGACATAAGCCTTGCCGTTCTCGAAGTACAGGCCAAACTTCTTCGTTACTTGGACTTCATTGGGGAGGTATTTAACTTCGTCAGGGTTCTCGAGTGTTTTGCGGATTAAGTTTATAATGTCATCTCCAGTCTGTGTGTAAAACACCTTATCAAAATCTGTGGCATGTTTCTGGAATATGTGAATCCCCCCAAACTTATAATTGCCCTGCTTGAGTACAGCAAAGTTTTGGATTTTATGTCCACCGACTTTAGTTGTTATACCCTTGGCCTCAAAAACGTCCACAATCTGATGGACTCCTGAGACAGTACCTCTCCAGTATGGCAAATATTCATTTGCGAGCTTTTCGAGCGCCTTTGGATTTGTACCTCTCCGCAACATTGCGCGTATATATCCTTTTTTGACTCCCTTCTCGGAAATTTTTGATATTATCCTGGCAGTTTTGTCAGTGGATAGCCTGAACTTTTCAGAATACTTTACGAGATTTATCCATATTTGCTTGTTTTCTGCAGTTTCCTGCAGTAACCCTGCCTTTGCTAGATTGTCGATTGCTCCCTTGGAGAAAGATACGGTTTTTAGTACTTCCCCAGCAGTATTCTTTGCTTTGATTATAAGTTTTGTGAGTCTGCTCCCGTCCTTTACTATCTCTGCCTCCCATCTGATTTCACCCGATGGTATAACGAATCCCAACGCAAACACTGCTAGGTCATAAGTTTTTGCGACTTTATCACCGAAGTGTTCCTTTAACCATTTTACAACGTCATCATGGACAGTGAAAGTATATATTAAATATCCCACTGCTATTATTATTGGAATCCACGCAAATTGAGGCCGTATCTCGTCTCCTGGCTTTTTTGGATGGGGTTTTGACGGAAGCTTCACATGCTATTAGCGGTTGAATTAACAAAGGTGGCAGTGGCACTTGCCCCGCTGATTGTCATTCCAAGGAAGAGGACCACCAAAGCCAAGGCTAAAAACTTCTTCCCACCCATGGATTCACCTCCAATGTTGTTCATGCAGATAATAAATCCAGATCTTAAAAGTTTTCTATCGAAAATATTAACACGGTGAAGGCAATCAAAAGGAGATTACTTTTTAAAGTTGCATCATTTCACCGTCACCAACCAATAACGCCGGTCGTTGGGCTTCAGCTCGTGCCCGTCCCCGTAGATTTTGACCTTCCTGAAGTGCTTTTCCGCCAGAAGTCTCATCTCCCTCGGGGTGTAGATGTTGAGCTCGTCGTCCACCATGAAGGCCTTAACGCTCCCGTCAGGCTTTAAAATTTGCACGAGCCTCTTGAAGTGGAGCTTCTGGAATGCGGGTTCAACCTTGCGCCAGTCGGTAATCACCAGCCGCTCGTCGCCCTTCCGTTCGTCCCATACTATCGGGCCGTCGCTCCCGCCGTAGAACCAGCACGGGAAGTCTGCTATGAAGACCCCGCCTGGTCTTATGGCCCGCTTTACAGAATTAAATAATTCCTGAATTGTAGAATCATCGAAATACATAATTGATGAGAAGAACATCGTCACGGCGTCAAACTCCTCCTCAAAGCCGATTTCGAGAGCGTTTCCTTGAATGAACTCGATGTTGAGCCCCGCCGCTCCGGCCTTTCTCCTCGCGACCGCGAGCATCTCTTCGTGGAGGTCAAGGCCGATGACCTGATATCCGCGTCTCGCGAGTTCAAGCGTCGGGATTCCCGTCCCGCAGGCGAGGTCGAGGACTTTCTTCACCTCGCGCTCTGCCTCCTTCTGGAAGAGCTCCTCCACGAAGTCTATCTCCCTGGAAACCCGCTCCACCCTCCTTCTGTAAATCGCATCGTAGTATTCAGCCAGAACGGTGTAGAGCTCGTGCATCGCACCACCAAAACTTGAAACGTGGTTCAGGTTAAAACCTTTCCCCAAGCTCCCTGAAGGCCTCAATTAAGATGCCGTTCTCCTCTGGCCTCCTGACTGAAAATCTAATGTATTCCGGCAGGCCGAAGCTTTCACAGCTCCTTACCAGGATTCCCCGTTTTTTCATCGCCTTTGCAAATTCCTCGGCGTTGCCAACACGCTTGATAAAGAAGTTCGCGTCGCTCCTAACGCCTAAAGCCTTCTCAATCCTCTCCTTCTCGCGCCAGATGAGGGGCATCGTCTTCCTGAGGTGCTCGAAGCCATCTTTGATAAGGAACTCAAGGAAAGCAACCCCCGTCGAGCCTATGCCCCAGGGCATTCTCACGCTCCTGAAGGCCTCCTCAAAGCCGGTGACGTAGCCGACCCTTATCCCCGGCAGGCCGTAGCTCTTTGTGAAGGTTCGAAGCTTCACGATGTTTTCCCCTTCTGGGCTCTCCGGTTTCTGCACGAAGTCTATGAAGGCCTCGTCCAGGACGAGGAGCGCCTCTTTCTCTTCCACCGCATCGAGGAGCGGCCTGAGCTCCCTAACGCGGTAGAACTTCCCGTCCGGGTTGTTCGGGTTGCAGAAGAACACCACAGAATCTCTCTCAACGAGCTCGGCCAGCTTTTCGGGCTCGTTCGGGCCTTTGATGACCTCCGCTCCAAAAATTCTCGCCGCGCGCTCGTACTCGCCGTAGGTGTGGCGGGGGATTACAACATTCCTCCCCCGGAGTGCAAGAATTCCAAGCAGGTAGAGCGCCTCCGTGATGCCCGCAGTGACCGTCAATGGTTCGCCCACCAGCTCCACCAGCCCCTCCTCAAGCCTCTCGTAGTAGGGGTAGCGAGTGCTTACCTCCTTTGCCCTCCGGAACATCTCGTCGAGCCACTCAGGGGGGTAGGGGTTCAGCGACGCGGAAAAGTCCAGCAGTCCTTCCTCCCTCGCACCGCCGTGATAGGCCGAGAACTTCACGGGCTCAAGCATGGAACCACCTCCAGCATTAGAAGTATCAGGACGATCGCGACCCATTCTCCAACAACGATCAGATAAACCTTCAACGCCCGCTTTATGTCCTCGTTCTTCGGCGTCCTGCCAGGAAACCGATAGAGGCCGGGCTTTTCAAGCCACACGTCGAGGACGGCACTCATGGCTGAAATGGGCTTGTCGGAGTTGAGTTTGAATCTCGCGAGGAGGTAGTGCCCGAATACCTTCCTTCCGCCGAGCGGGAGGTAGAGGAGAACCGTCAGCCTAGCAGGGATAAAGTTGAGGACGTCGTCAACTCTCGCCGGGAACTTGCCGAAGAACTCGTAGCGCTCGTTCCTGTACCCGAGCATGGCATCGAGGGTGTTCACAGCGCGGTAAACTAATGCCCCTGGAAGACCAAAGAGGAGGAAGTAAAAGAGCGGGGCAACAACGGAGTCGTTGAGGTTCTCGGCAAGGCTCTCTATCGCGGCCGAGTTCAGGTGGGCCCCGTCGAGGGTGCTGGTGTCTCTGCTCACTATCATCGAGACGGCCTTCCGCTTTTCCTCAATGTCCTCTGTTACTGTTCTTGCAACGTGCTTGTACAGGCTCCTCACCGCAAAGGAGCTTTTGAGGAGGTAAACCGCAAGGGCGTAGTTGAGAGGGAACGGGAGGTAAAATGGGACTGTTGAGAGCACAAGGGCAAAGGCCACCACAATGAGGGTTGTAAAAGCTCCTGCGAGGAAATCGAGAACTGGGCCTCTTCTCTTACATCTCCTGTCTAGAAAGCCCGCTATGCTCCCGAACCACACTACGGGGTGGAGTTTGGCCGGCGGCTCCCCGAGGAGAAAGTCCCATAGCAGGGCAAGGAGGAAAATGGCAGTTGGCTCCATTTTGTGGCCTCCCTTGTTTAATGGTGACTCTTGGTATTGTGTTTCCTTCACGAGTTGGGCATAATGGATAAAAAGTCCGGGGGGTTTATAGGTTTGGTGGTTCCGGTGGTTGAGACAAGGAAGTGTCCGTTCTGCGGAGGGACGATGGTGCCGAGCAAAACTGAGAGCCACGGGTATTCCACTTACTTCTGGGTTCCGCCCTGGAAGAGCAAGACCACGGGCCTGCTGAAGGGTGCCGTCTACGGGAAGGGCTGGCTCTGCCTCGATTGCGGGGCGTTGATACCCTACGTTGATGCCGAGACGGTTGCAAAGCTTAGAGAGGAGTACGAGCAGTTAAAGCTGGAGGGAAGGATTTGAAGGGCGTAGCATTCTTTTCGGGCGGGAAAGATGGCCTCTACGCGCTCCACCTTGCCCAAAAAAGCGGAATAGATGTCCCATACTTAATTGCGCTTAAAACGACGATAGGAGCCTCCCCCCACTGGGAGAACTTCTCGGCCCTTGAGGCGTTAGCGAGGGCCATGGGGAAGGAACTCCTCACGTTTGACATGGCGCGGGGTAGCGGAGCGCTGGCCGAGTTTATCTCCTCGCTCGACGTTGACTACCTCATCGCGGGGGACGTCCTCCTTGAGGATCACTATCGCTGGGTTGAGCGCCTTGCTATGGAAGCTGGGGTTAAAGCCCTTGAGCCCTTATGGGGCAAGGATACTAAGAGACTGGCCGGGGAAATCCTGGGGGCTGGCTTTGAGTACGCGATAATAGCCGTGAACCGCGAAAAGCTCGGTAAAGAGTGGCTCGGCTACACCTTCCGCTCGGTCGCCGACCTAGAGCTTTTCCTCGAAAAGAATCCCGGTGTTGACCCGGTAGGTGAGTTCGCGGAGTTCCACACAGTCGTTTTAGCGTCTCCGCTCTTTAAGGGGTGCTTTGACATTGAAATCCTGTCCAGAGAAGAGAGCGAGAGGTATCACTGGGTCAGGTTCGGGCTAAGAAAGGAGAAAAGGTAAATATGGGCAGGGCAAAAAATACGGTGAGTGATGGAATGGGCGAGATATTGCTCAGGATAACCGTCCCTGAGGGTTGGAGTGAGGAGATGAGAAGAGCCCTAGGAGCGAAGACTTGTCGTGGACGTTGCGAGAGCTCCAAAGAGAATGTTACGCAAAGACCAACTTCGTGATTATCTTAGAATATCTCTGAGCAAGAATAAATGTTTAAAACTTAACTTACGAACCCCACCATGGTGAGAGACATGGAGAGCTACTATGACAATGTACCTGAGTTCCGCTATTGGGATGTAAGTGCTTGGAGGAAGTACATAGAGAAGTACATTGGCAGGATATACACCATTACTGAAGCGTTGCTACAGTTTAGGGAGCATCTTAAGACATGGGAGGGAGAAAGGCTTTCTGAGGTTCCTGAAGAATACAGAAAGTTTTTCATAGGGGGAGTAACAGAGAAGGGGCCCTCTGAAAATGCTCTTTCATGGCTTGTGTGGTCGGTATATGGAGCAGGGATTACAGAATTTGACAAGCTCAGAGATATGCTAAAAGCCAATGAACATGAAGGTGCACTCCAAATTTGTCAAGTTCGCTTTATTGATGAGGACTCAGTTGAGTTTCTGAAATTCCTCAAAAAAGCAAACCACCTTTCGAAAGATATCCTTTCAAAGGCTCTTATCACGGTACCCACGAGTTTTTCTCCATATGACCTCGTTAGGAACCCCCGTGAGTTTGTAAAAGCTATCGGGGAACTATATCTGGCATCCGCAAACTTTAGTGCAGCTCACAACTACTACACGTTCTTTATCATCAGCACGAGGAACATTCACTACAAGTATCTGCTAACCGCATATCCAAGGCTTGAGACTAACTTTGGGGTAGTAAGGGAGTTTCTGAAGCTTGAGCCAATGTTCGAGACTTCCATTGAGATTGAATCACTAAGGAGGAAATACACAATCTGGACTCACTCCAAAGGTGGTCTTGCAGATAAGATTTACTCCCTTAATGAACTCGTCATGGAGACATTCAACTTTCCTGAAAACAGAAAGCACAGGATTAAGAGGATACTTAAGTATGCAATTCAGGAACCGGAAGACTTGAAGCTAACTTACTACCAGCTTGCGAAGGATGCCTTGGAGAAAGTGGTAGCCGATGTAGAAGCAAAATTGTACCATCAGTTCAATACCAATAAGCTCACAATTACTATCAACGACCTCTCTGTGACTGTTGGGAACAAATATGGGTTCCAGAGAACCATGTCCTTGCCACTGTTCCTTAACACTATTGGTCCCTGGCTTTTCCTGGGATTGGGAAAGCTCGAACGTGGGTCAGAACCTAACACTCTGGTATACAAACCCGTTGAAGTGTGATGGGGGATACTCATGTCTAACGAGCGGGTACTGACGAAAAGTATTGCCTCCCTTGAGCGACGAGAGCGCATAAGACGACTTAAACACCACGATGAAAAAGGACAACAGGGTTCCAAACCAACGACAATGGAGCACCATATGAGCATAGATGAAGGCATGGTTTCAGTACCAGAGCTTTCGTTTTTGATGTATCGGGTTAGCATTACCCCCAAAGTGAAGTGGGACATTGAATTAAACTCCTCCCCCCTCCCACAGGTTGAGCTCAAAGAGCCCCATGCCTTGGCCTTAGCCGTCCTAAATGATTCTCTTTTTGAGAAAAGACACAATCCTGTCCTTGTTCCATTTATTTCCCTTGATTCCCCAAGTGAGGAGGTTCCAGTTATCAAAGTTGATTCCAATGTTTATACTCCACTTCACACGACCATATTAGTACCTCCCATTGAATTGCCCTCGGCTAAAATTTCAAGTGAAATCAACTTCGAGCCCCACGTTATGAGGAGGCAACTCTCCATACCTAAACTTGAGCTTGATGAGAGACCCAATCTCAACATTGAGGTTAAAGTAGAGTCGGAAATTTCAGACTTTAGGCATGCCTCAGTTATACCGCAGGTAAGGCTCTCGCTCACGAAGTTTAAGATACTGAGCGTTGAGTTGGACAGTGAAATACCTGTTGTGGATTTTTCTATTTCGGTGCCATTACTTAATATCAATCCCTTATCCTCACCGCAGATTGGCCAAGTGGTAAATGTTACTACTGAGGTAAAGTTCCATGCGCCACGTGGGCCCATAGTTCCCTATCTCCGCTTACGTTCACTTGAGGATACCACGAGGGGGGCTGACAATGTGGCCATAGACGCAGAGATTAAGATAACTCCAAAAACTGAACCGAGAACAGCCAGAATTCTCACCCAAGAACGGAGAGAATTAGTTTCAAGGAGAATAAAGCAAGATTCTTCTGTTAGGCCTGTGGAGGTTGAAGCTACATCTAACCCAGAGGTTGGTTCAGGAGAGGGTTCTTCTGAACTTAAGGATCCTCTTGAGGTTCTGTTTGGTGCAGGGGTTGGGAAAATCCGCGACCTTGAGCCTCTCGTGATATTGTTCGAGGAGCTACCGGATGATAGTTATAAGGATACGTTTACGGAGCTCTTGCTAAGGATATACAGGGAAAAACATGGTGGTTATCCAGAAGTTAAAGAGTTAAGCCTAGATGAGGAATGGAACAAACAGGAAATCGAACGGTGGCTCGACGAAGGAAAAATATTTTTAATTGATTTGGATGGGGGAGAAGATGCCAAAATAAACGAGCGGTTGCTGGCTGATAGACTATGGGCAATTTTCTCGAAAAGGAAAGGAATTGTAATATTCTACACAAGGGATATGGAGAAGTTCAAGAAATATAAGCGCATGCTTACAAGTCCAAGCGGCATCAACTGGAGAGATTTACACTTCAAGTTAAGAATTGTTGAAGTTCATTCACCAAAGCTCTCTATCAACGAAAAGCGCAAACTTGCAAGTTTAATTTATGGATATGGAATAAAAATTAAGCTTCCAGACATCGACATTATGACTTTCACGGACAGCATATTTAACATGTCCAAAGAGGAATACGAGAAGAAGCTTAAGAAACTCGTTGGGAAGTACTCCATCGTTGGTATTATTAACGAGGCCGAAGATAAAAAAGGAACCGAAAATGAAAGTCCCGAGCACTATGCTGGTAAGGTTTTCATAGTTAACTACCTTATTAAGAAGCTTCAGGAGGAAGAGGAAATTTCAAAGGACTTTAACGAGATAGAATGGGATAAAGTGGAGAGAGAATACATTTGGACTGAAACTCCCATTAAAGTAAAGGACGAGAGTAAAAAGATTGTCCCTGACGTCACATTTGTTCCTGAGGGAGAACACTACGAGTTTGAGACCCTCTTCGGCGAGGGATTCTCTAAGATAAGTGGGAAAACTCTGAAAAAATACCACAAGTACGCACCTAACAGTAAAGTCAGAATAGTTGTGGAGCCCATAACAGCTTTCCTCCATATGAACGAGTTCTCGACGTTGATTAAGCTTATAAAGAAGGGGAACCGGTTCGGGGAACTTGACGTCAGGTTCTACACTTTTGATGTTGAAAAAGAGAGGTTATTGGACTTAGAATCCTACCTAAGAGAGCTGAGAAAGTTCCTCAAAGAGATATCAAAGCATAGAACGGAGGAAGCGCGGTGACCCCCGAAGAACTTCTCTCTCGCCTCGAATCCAGAGGTATAACCCTTGAAAAGATGCTTGACACCGCGCTGGGACTCTACATCGGCGACGGAGAAGAGGAAGTCCGGGAGAAACTGCGAGAGTTGATGCTCCGCTATCTTGGGGACATCAACGTTCAAGCTCTGCTCCTCTCGGCCCTGCTCCTTGAGGAGAACTTCAGCGTCGAGGGCGACCCTGTCAACCTTGTCGCCGATGAACTTATTGGAATAGACATCGCAGAGTACATCGGCGGGAAGATGGCGCTCTTCAACTTCTTCTATTACGACACGAAAAAGCCAGGAATCCTGGCCGAGCTCCCGCCCTTTCTCGACGACGCCATCGGCGGCTTCATAGCGGGTTGCATGACGAGGCTCTTTCAAGAGACGGGTGAAAAGCCATGAAGAACCTGCTTCCCTTCTTCACCCGGATTCCAGTAAGGGGAGACTTTGAGAAGATTAGAGAAGAGCTGTGGGCGCTCCCCCTTCTCGCACCCCTGACTTCTGCCCTAGGGACTCTAGTTCTTTACTTAAACCTCCCCCTCGCGAACGTCCTGGCGGTTTTGGTCCTTTACCTCACGATAGGCCTGCTCCACCTCGACGGCTTAGCCGACTGGGCCGATGGGGTGATGGTCAAGGGCGACCGCGAGAGGAAGATAATGGCAATGAAAGACCTCAACACCGGGATAGCGGGACTTTTTGCCGTCATTATGGTTCTCTTCCTGCAGGTCTATTCGCTACCGCTTCTCCCGTTCTATGCGTTGTTTTTGGCGGAGCTGAACTCAAAGTTCGCAATGCTCATTGCTCTGGCGACGAAAAAGCCACTCGGCCAGGGACTTGGAGCCTACTTTATGGAAGGTCTTAATAAGAAACAGCTTGTCCTCGGAACTGCCCTTTACTTAGCGCTGCTTTTGCCCTTTGCTTATTTTGACCTGCGCTCACTCTCTTCACTCGCCGGCCTCGTGGCCGGGATTTACGTAGTTCGCCTCTCCATTAAGGAGTTCGGCGGCCTGAATGGGGACTGCATCGGTGCTGTGGCGGAGATAACGAGAGCGGGGGTGCTCTTAGGGATGGCGATGGTTTGGAGCTACTTTGGGGGCTGAGAGCATGATAGTCATAATGGCCGGCGGAAGGTCGAGCAGAATGGGCCGGGAGAAGCCCATCCTGAGGGTTGGAGGAGTGCCGATGCTCCTGCGGGTTTATTACGAGGCCGAAAAAGCCGGCGAGACTGTGGTGGCCCTCTCGCGGAACACCCCCAAGACGAGGGAGCTCTGCCTCCGCGAGGGAGTTCCCTTCTTTGATACTCCCGGGAAGGGCTACGTTGAGGATATTAAATGGCTCCTCTGCGAGTTCGGGCCCTTCGTCAGCGTTTCCTCCGACCTGCCGTTTGTTACGACGGGCGACATTGCGGCAGTAAAACAGGCCTTCGACAGCGAGACGAACCTGACGGGAGTCCTCCCGCTGTGGCTGGTTCCGAGGGACTTAAAGCCCTTAACATACAATGGCTATGCAATCGTTGGTCTGAACGCCGTCGGGACGAGAGGAGAAAGTTTTTTCGAGCTGAGCAACCCCCTGCTGGCCCTCAACGTGAACACGCCGGAAGAGTTAAGGCTTGCCAATAGGATAGCGAGGTTGGTGGGAAGGTGAGGGAGAGCGAGATTAAAGGGACGGTGGCGTTCGTCCTCTTCCTGATACTTGCCGTGCTGTTCCTCTCTGGCTTCCTGCTCCTCGCGGTGGTTTTAATCGCGGTTGGCCTGCTGGTCTTCATCGGGTTCTACATCTACCTTCACCTGAAGCTCTGGTGGGCGAGGAGACACCCGCCGAAGGAGCTTGAGGGGCCGGAGGACTACGTTTAAGTCATTTAGATTCCCTTACGTACGCAATAAGAGTTAGGATGGCGACTCCCACCACTACGAGTAACAAGAAACCACTGGGGCTGTTTTTCTGGTTGGAACAACCAGAGCTCTCCAGGGGAGTGGTGTAGCTGGATGACTGCTGTTTTGATGTGGAAGAAGGAGGAGAAACAATGGAACCGTTTGTAGTGGTTGAGGTGATTGCAGATTCGTTCGTGGTGTAAGGGGAAGCGAGGTTTTCAAAGCTGTAGTTTGGGAATATTTCCAAGCTTTTCTGCCCCAGAGAAACCTGAATCCGCATAATGGGCATGGGTCTAACTGAACTTCCGTTAAAGTAAAAGATGTAGAGAGGTTTTTGGAACATCCCTGTGAGTTCATCCCACGTTACCACACCCTCTTCCTTCCTGAGGCTCCCCCACACAAACCTGCCGTTCATGCTTCCGTTCAGGTACAGTGGGTACCTGTAGGAAATCCTGTATGTGAAGTTGAAATCGACCAGCGTTGTGCCGACCTTCATTCCTCGTTTTCTAGCAATCGTGAAGTTGTCCTCAACGATGTCTATGATACCTGTCGGGACAATGACGAGTCCGTTTCCTTCCGGGAACGCTACCAGGGCATTCACCATGTCTTTGCTCCACAGATACGGCAGTACTTCTCCAACGGGGACGGTGTAGTTTACACCCTCAACACGAAAGATAATATTTCCATCCTCCACGCGCCCAAAAACCGGAAAGACGTGCTTTTTGACCCTCTCCAACCTCTCCGTCAGGGTGTTATTTCCGGACCCATACTCATGGTACTGGCCAATGTGGTAGGTGCCGGAGGAGTTAACAATGTAGAAGTGGTCTAACTGGGTCGTCGGGTCGTAGTCTGGGATGCACTCCCCTGCACTCATGGGTTCGGCTGAATAAAGTCCCGTGCTGACGTAGATAACCCCCCAGTCGGTGGGGGCAATTCCAATCTCAAATCCCGATGAACAAAATCTCACAGTAATCGTCGGGTCTGCATAGGTTGAAGACTGAAGAATGAAGAAGATCAAAAAGAAAGATAGAAACATGCAGGGTCTTCTCATACAACTCCCATCCTCGTAAGGTAGTAGTCAAATACCTTATCCACAACATCAAGCGTTGCCCCAAAATAATATACTACCGGATTGTCAAGCCTTCCTAATACTTTCTGCTGTACAAAATAATAATCACTTGCAAGAGTTAGACAGCATTTTTGATTGCCACAGCATCTACAGTTTCCATGACCCCCAAGCACACATTCATCTGCTTCTAACACAATGTGGGTTTTTCCTGAGCCTATACGCTTAAGAGCTGATAACCAGTCACAGAACTGGGAGAAAGTAACAGGGTACCTTTCTGCAGAGTTCATGTAATAATTTGATTGCACAAATATGTAATCAAAGGACCTCATAGCAGTAGGGGATGGAATGTCTGTGTTTTGTAGGGCATAAGTATGCGCAGAGGGAATCCAGATGAATTTAAGTCCCTTCTCATGTATATATGCTGCTATTTTTGAAAGCACTTCTGGCTTTATAGTTGATTCTTTTTTACCTTTTTGATAGTCTTTAAACATCCAAGCATATTCTAAATCCCAGTAGAATCCTATAAGACTATTGCTATCCACAGAGAGTACCCCATCAATCCAATCAAACCAATAATCTCCTGTGTTAATATTTCCCCGTCCATTCTTGTCTTCATGGGTAGGGTCATATGGGTAATATAGGAGTGAAATATAATATTCAATCTTTGTACCAAGTTCAGATTTCACAAAAATCGCTAAGTCTCTCCCATCGGCGTATCCATTATGCGTGTATTTGGCATCAAACCCTTCAAGTGTTGTAACAATTGCAATATCGAAACGACTTTTGAAGTCTTCAACTGTCGCAGGAGACTTGTTCAGCGTCTTTAGTCTTGAATAATATGCGTTCGAACTTTTATCCCATCTTACGTACCACAATCCGAGTTTATCCATACGGCATATCACCCACTCTATAATATCTGACAATACTTATAAAATTTACTGTTTAAGTTGGATAAATTAAAAAAAATTAATTAGCGTTGTAATATTGAGGTTCTTTTCCACGACCCTTGCGAACCTCTCTATCTCTTCCTCGATGCTCCAGCCCTCAATGGATATTGGTTCGAGTCCCCTTTCTCCCCTCAGGAAGTTGAGAAACGCCTCCGTGAAAGCGAAGTTGTGGAAGATGCCGTGTAGGTAGGTTCCGAAGGTCCTCTCGCCTATCGCTCCATCAGGCTCGAAGGTTTTGGCGCCGTTTATTGCATTTATCACCGAGAACGGCCTTCTGGAGACGCTTCTGCCGAATCGTATCTCGTAGCCCTCGACGGCCATTCCCCTAGCAGGTTCCCATAGAACCTCGGCGTTGAGGTGGTTCGTCCGCTTGTTCCGCTCAAAGACGGTTTTGGCTGGCAACAGGCCGATGCCCTTAACTTCCCCGCGCCCCGATTCGACGGTGTCAATGATTTTCTCCCCGAGCATCTGGAAGCCGCCGCAGATTCCAACGACGAAAGAGCCCTCGCGGTGGGCCTCGATTATCGCCTCCTCAAAGCCGTTCTCTCTCAGCCACAGCAGGTCTTCGACAGTGTTCTTGCTCCCGGGGATTATAATAACGTCGCCTTTGATTTCCTCCGGCTTCGTCACGTAGTCAACGCCGTTCGCCCAGTGAAGTGGCTCAAAGTCCGTGAAGTTGCTTATGTGTGGGAGCCTGATTATCTGAATGTGGAGGTCGCCCCTGACCTTCGGGAACTCTGTCAGGGAGTCCTCCTCTGGCAGGCGGTGCTCGGTGTAGGGGATGACTCCCAGCGTCGGCTTTCCGTATCGCCTTTCGAGGTACTGGAAGCCAGGCTCAAGCAGTGAAGCGTCCCCGCGGAACTTGTTGAAGACGAAGCCCATCACGAGCTCCCGCTCTTCCTCGCTTAGAAGCTCCATCGTGCCGACTATTGAGGCAAAGCTTCCCCCGCGGTCTATGTCGGTGACCAGGATAACCCTGGCGTTGGCGTGTCTGGCAACGCGCATGTTGGCAATGTCGTAGTCCTTCAGGTTGATTTCCACGGGGCTCCCGGCCCCCTCAATTATCACGAGGTCGTGCTTTTCCTTGAGCTCGTCCAGCACCGCCATGGCCTTTCTGAACAGCTCCTCCTTCTTGGACAGCATGTAGTCCCTCGCAGAAACGCTCCCAATGGGCTTCCCCATGAAGACGACCTGGCTCCGCATGTTCCCCTCAGGCTTGAGCAGAATCGGGTTGAACTTCACGGAGGGCTTTTTGCGGCATGCCAGGGCCTGCAGATACTGGGCCCGACTTATTTCCCCACCCTCTACGCTCGGCGCCGAGTTGAGGCTCATGTTCTGGCTCTTGAAGGGGACGACATCATAGCCGAGGTTCGTGAGAATTCTGCAGAGCGCAAGTGCCAGCAGGGACTTTCCGGCTCCCGAAGATGTTCCCTGAACCATAATCGCCTTTCCCATTTTCCTCACCCGATTCTGGGGTATAGCAAATTGGGGGGCTCGCCCTTCGTCGCCATAATTCTGTAAGTTCTGGGCAGAATTTTCATAACCTCCTTTATGCAGCTGTCAACTTCCTCGTAAGGGGGATTCTGGACGAGGGGGTCAATTCTAAATGTGGTCTCCGGGTTCAGCGATGCTATAAACCTCGCTATCCTCAGCACCTCATCGCACTCCACGAGCCCTTTGACGTAGACGGTTTCGGCCACTACCTTCCCGCTCCCCACGAAGCGTTTAAAGTTCTCGAGAACGGTGCGGTTGGAGCGGCCGGTTATTCTCCTGTGAAGCCCATCGTCAAGGGCCTTTATGCTGAACGTAATCCCCCGCACCATGCCAACGAGCTCCTCGTCCAGAAGCTCGCCGTTGGTAATGAGCCACACGTCAATGCCTTCTTCCTTCAGGCGCTTTATCAGTGGCTTAAGCTCCCTGTCAATCGTGGGCTCCCCTCCTCCAAAAAAAGCCAGCCTAACGCCGCTTTCCTTCAAAATCGCGACGACCTCCTCGATGCTCAGGAATTTAACACGGCCCTGAAGCCACAGTTTGTCGAGCTCATTTCTTACATCTTCGGGGAGACCCAGGTCCCACAGTCCAAGCGTCCGCACGCAGTAAGAACACTTCCAGTGACAGCCGTGGAAGAACGCGTACGCGTCCCCGCTTTGGAACTGGACGATATGATAGACGTTTGTCACGTCCCTCACCCCTCGAACGAAAAGGGCCAATCTCAGCCTTGCGACCCATCCAAAGGCACCCGCGTGCCTCAGTTGTCCCTTACTGGATAATCTGTCCAGTTGGAAGGATATATAAACCCATTGGATAATTTGCCCAGAGGTGGTATTTATGATGCTCGTGGTTCTGGGAAACACCGAGATATCCACAGTACCAGGAATAAGCGTTGCAGGTGCCACGCCAGAGCTGACGAAGCTCACGCCGGTGGCCGATGCCGAATACCTCTTCCATGAGAAGCCCTTAACGATTGACACCGTCCCCGTGACACCAGAGGGGCACCCGACTCCCGCCATAATCACGAAGGCCGCGAAGGAGCTCGCGGACTTCCCGGTTCTCATCGTGAGGGGAGGGACTTATCTTTCTCCCCTCATCCCGCACGTCCACATCAGCGGCGCCGTCGGAAGGGACTTCAGGAGGGAACCGGCGCTCCCAGAGTTTGGAGAGATAATCAAGCGCGCCAAACTGCTCGGCGAGGAGCTCAACAAGACGCCGATAAAGGAGCTTGTGATAGGGGAATCGACTCCGGGGGGAACGACGACCGCCCAGGCAGTCCTGTGGGCGCTCGGCTACAACGCTAAGACGAGCTCGGCTTCCCCCGACAACCCACGCGGCCTGAAGGAAAAAGTTATCCGGGAGGGATTTGAGCGCGCTGGAATCGAACACGGCGGGCTTAAAGACAACCCCCTCGAAGCCCTTCGCCAGTTCGGCGACCCCATGATGGCAACGGTGGTCGGCATAGCCCTTGGGTTCAGAAGGAAGGTCGTCCTGGCCGGCGGAACCCAGATGCTGGCCGTTTCAGCACTCCTTAAGGCCCTTGGGGAGGACTTGAGCAGGTTCATGGTGGCTACTACCAAATGGGTGGTCAATGACAAAAGCGCCACATTCATTGAGACGGCCAAGGAAATCGGCATTATGAGCTACGCTGCAGACTTAGACTTCTCAAACAGCGAGTTCAAAGGGCTGAGGGACTATGAGAAGGGCTACGTTAAAGAGGGAGTTGGGGCGGGCGGAGCGACCTGGCTGGCGGTTAAGGCAGGCTTTTCGCCGGAGGAAGTGAGTGCCAAGGTGGAGGAGCTTTACAGGAGGCTCATGGGAATGAGGTGAGACTCCTCCGTTCTTTTGTTCCCTTCCATTTTCTCAGGCTCTCCTCGAGGGCCTTCCTAACGGTCTTCCCAATGTTTATTCCGAGCTCGGTTGCGGTTCCAGCCCACTCGGTCTCGCCCTCGAACGCAAAAACCCCGATGCCGTCGCTTGTCGTCCCGGTGGCGTTGTAGCCGAGCTTCATCAGGGTGTAGGTTTTTGCCTCCGTGGCCGTCATTATCGCGTTGGCCATCGCCCCGACCGTGAGGCCCTCTTTAATGATGAGGGCTATGTTTATCGTTCCAGGCCTCCACGGCGGCTCTTCCCCGGCTATAGCGGGGTTCGTGACCCCTGCGGTGATGTAGGCCCTGACGCTCCCGCTTGTTGCAGTCGCGAGGACTTTTCTCACGCTGGCGGCTGTCATGAAGCCGACGAAGTTGCTCAGCCCGTTTTCGCGCTCGAAGGCGAGGCAGTCCTCCCTGTAGTTGCCGGAGTAATTCTTGGGAACCTGCATGAAGAAGAAGCCGTTCGCTTCAGTAAGCCCTCCCCTGTGAGGGGCGTTGCTGAGAGCTATCATCGGCTCGTCGAAGGGATGAATGAAGTGCTCGAACTCCATGCGTTCACCTTCCTCTAGGGGAATATAACGCTTGCGCAGTTAAACGCTTCCGTTTGCTGAAAGGTTATTAAGTTCAAGGAACGAGCTTACTCGGGTGGTAGTATGGGAGCTGAGGAGCACAAGAAAAAGGCCCCGAAGAAGTTTAAGTTCGCGGTCATAACTGTCAGCGACACCGCGAGCAGGGGAGAGAAGGAAGACGAAAGCGGAAAGTTTCTTTTGGAAGAACTTGAAAAGGCCAGGCACGAGCGGGTTCTTTACAAAGTTGTCCCCGACGAGAAGATGGCGATAATCGGGGCGGTCGTCGAGGCCTTTGAGAAGGGGGCCGAGGTTGTAGTTACCTCCGGAGGAACCGGGATAGCGAGCAGGGACGTCACGATAGAGAGCATCAGGCCGCTTTTCGACAAGGAGCTGACGGGCTTTGGCGAGATATTCAGGCTCCTCAGCTACGAGGAGATAGGCACAGCGGCAGTTATGACGAGGGCAACTGCTGGAATAATCAGGAGCTCCGGCAGGGCCATGGCCGTCTTCTGCCTGCCCGGCAGTCCTGGGGCGGCAAAGACCGGAATCAAGATAATCCTCAAAGAGGCGGGCCATGTCCTCAAGCACGGGAGGGAGTGAGATGAGGGAGTTCAAGACTCTCACGCCCTACAGGAAGGCGCTGAAGCTCCTCTTAGACGACCTGAGCGAGATAAAAGAGACCGAGGAGCTCCATCTGAGCGAGGCCCTCGGACGGGTTCTGGCCGAGGACGTGGTTTCCCCCATAGACAACCCGCCCTTCGACCGCTCCGCCGTTGACGGCTATGCCCTCCGCGCAGAGGACACTTTCCAGGCGAGGGAGTACAGTCCCGTTGGGCTGAAGGTCATAGACGAGATTACCGCAGGTGAGGAGAGCAGGGCAAAGGTCGAGCCGGGCACGGCAGTGAAGCTGATGACCGGGGCAAAGATGCCCGAGGGAGCGAACGCAGTTTTGATGCAGGAGATGGCAGAGCGCGAAGGAGACATCATAAGGGTTCTCAGGCCGGTCGCCCCGGGACAGAACGTCGCGTTCGCTGGGGAGGATGTGAAGAAGGGCGAAGTCGTTCTTAAGAAAGGCCAGGTTTTGAGGCCCCAGGACTTGGCCCTGCTCAAGAGCCTCGGCTTCAAGACCATTAAAGTCAAGAGGAAGCCCCGCGTTGGGGTAATCATCACCGGCGACGAGCTAATCGAGGAGTTTGACGAGGAGGCGTTAAAGGGGGGCAAAATACTTGAGAGCAACTCGGTTATGCTTACCGGCCTGGTTAGGCAGTACTTCGGCGAGCCGGTCTTTTACGGCGTTATCCCCGACGATGAAAAGGCGGTAGGGGAAGCAATTGAAAAGGCGAAAGCCGAGAACGATCTCGTTCTCGTTACCGGCGGTTCTGCCTTCGGCGACAGGGACTTCGCACACCGCTTCGTCAAGGTGCTCTTCCACGGCACGACGATAAAGCCGGGAAGGCCTATAGGCTACGGCGAGAGGGTCTTCATAATGAGCGGCTATCCGGTGGCGGTCTTTACACAGTTCCACCTCTACGTCAAGCACGCCCTGGCAAAGCTCGTTGGGGCCAGAAACTACGAGGTCAGGGTTCGGGCGAGACTAACCGAGCGCGTCTCAAGCCAGCTCGGAAGGTACGAGTTTGTGAAAGTGTGGTACGAGAACGGGGAAGCGAGGCCCATCAAGAAGAAGGGCAGCGGGATAATAAGCTCACTAGTGGAGAGCAACGGGTACATAGAAATCCCTGAGGACAGTGAGGGGTACCTCGAAGGGGAAGAGGTCTGGGTGACCCTGTACTGAGAATCGCTAAAAGTCCTCGCTCAGGAGTTTACCTTCTGGGACTTTTATAATTTCCTTAACGTCCTCTGGAAGTTCACCAATGATGCTCAATTCTTTTTGTGCAATATCTATGATGATTTCCATGGCCTCGCGCCTTCTTTGCTCTAATACATCATGGACTGGATTATCCTTAAGCCATGGAATAATTTCTTTAACATCTCGTTCGGGAGGCTCGATAAGACCACTCGCAGTCATGGCATTATTAACTACACGTTAGAACTAATAACTCTTTCTATTCCCCGGGTTACATACAGAAAAATGTAACCGGGCGGAACGTTGCATTGAAGCTTAGGATTGAGATGTAGTGTGTCGCCCGCCCGTAACGCCCGCCCTCATCGGTGCCAGACGGCGGGCTTGGGCGGGTTAACCCAGGCGGGCGAGAAGTGTGCCCGGCCTGGGTTTCCCGCGGTCATTGCGCTCCGGGACGCGGAAGGCCCTCCCGCGGGGACCTCGCTGAGGCCGGGCTGTCGCCCCCGCATCGCCCCCCGGTTCATTCTCCCCGGGGTCCTCGCGCGGGGGCATTGTTGGTTGAGGTATATCATTTATAACCCTATCCTTTGTCATAATGCCGAAAAGTTATTTAAGGCCACTCTCAAATTTTCAGCCGGTGAGGTAAAATGAAGGACGCGAAGATTATCCACGACGGAGTACATGGGAGCATGAAAGTTGCGGGCCCAATCCTCGAACTCGTCAAAACGCCGGAGTTCCAGAGGCTCAGGCACATAAGACAGCTCGGCCTGGCGTATCTGGTCTACCCCGGCGCAAACCACTCCCGCTTCGAGCACTCGCTTGGAACATGGCACCTGGCAAAGAGGCTCGCGAGTGAGGTCGGGCTGAGCGAGGACGAGAGCCTTCTCCTCCAGGTTGGGGCTCTGCTCCACGACATCGGCCACGGTCCATTGAGCCACACTTTCGAGGGAATCTACCGCCACTACGTCAAGGAGCACGACCACATGCGCCTCGGCCAGGACATCATCATGGGCAAGATAAACATCACCGGCGACGAGGACGGGGGCAGGATACCTGAAATCCTGGAAAAGCACGGAATAGACCCTAGGGAAGTTGCTGACCTCCTACTTGGAAAGGCGGAGAAGCCCTACCTCGGCCAGATGCTCCACGGGGGAGTGGACGTTGACCAGCTCGACTACCTCATCAGGGACGCCTACTACACCGGCGTTGCCTATGGAATAATAGACCTCGAAAGGCTCCTCAAAGTCCTAGAAATCCACAACGGGGAGCTGGTGGTTGATGAGAAGGGCGTCGAAGCTGTTGAGGGAATGCTCGTCGCTCGCTCGCTCATGTACTCCAGAGTTTACTTCCACCATACTGTGAAGATTGCTGAGGGCATGCTCACAAGGGCTTTGGAGTTCGCCCTTGAGGAGGGCCACCTGTGGGACTTCTGGAAGATGACAGACTGCCGCGTCCTCGTTGAGCTTGAGGACCTTGAGGGCCTCTCCTCGGAGCTCACGAGGCGCGTCCTTTACAGGAAGCTCTACAAGGCCGCGGTTCTCGCGAGCGCCGAGGAGCTCGGCCCGGACGAGAAGCGGGAGCTCCTCTCTGCTTACAGAAACGTCAAGAAGAGGCAGGAGCTCGAAAGGGCCCTGGCCGAGGCCGTTGGCGCGAGTGAGGGTGAGGTAATCCTCGAGTTCAGCATAGCAGACCTCATGGTCAGCGAGCCGAGGCTTAAGGAGACCGGTATAAAGGTGCTCCTCGAGAACGGTGAGGTTCAGCCGCTGTCGAAGGTCACTCCTCTAGCAAACGCCCTCAAGAGGCGCCAGACCCCCAGGTGGGCCGTCCTCATAGCCTCACCGGAGAAGTACGTTGACAAGCTCCGCGAGGGCTGGAAAGAGGTGCTCTTCAGCTGAATAGCTTCGCCTTTATCTCCTTTTTGAGTTCTTCAATCATCTCGATGAGCTCGTCAGCGTCCCTCACTTCTTCAAGGCTTTCTTTCGGAATCAGGGGGACTTCCTTGACGACTTCGGTCTTCGTTTTCTCAAGTATGAAGACTCCATCGGAGTTGATTATCCTCCCGACCTCCGCCACCATCTCCGCCCTCTTTACGGTTGAGCGGGTCTTCCTCTCGTCGAGACCGGTCAGGATTCTGAACTCGTCACCCTTTGACACGGCGTTGAACGGGGCCTTCTTCACCTTCACGAGGCCAAACCCCAGGCGCTTCAGCCTCTCAAAGACTTCCTTTTCAAGCGGGCTCTCGGGTTTAACGTCAAGCTTGGCCTCAACGCGCGTGTTTAGGACGTCAATGGGCTCCGCTAGGGCCTCATCAAAGAGCTCTTCGAGCCGGATTGCCACCTCAAGGGACACCGCCTGCTCCCCGCGCTCGTAGTTGAGGACGGTCTTCCTCGAAACCCCCAAAAGCTGGGCCAGTTCGTTCACGGAATAGCCGTGCCTCTCTCTGAGCTCGCGGAGGAGCTCGCCGTTCACCCTAACGTAGAACCCGCCGCGCTCGGCGAAGATTGCTGGAAGCTCGTTGTTGGCCAGAACGTCGTACAGGGTCTCAGGCCTAAGGGCGTACACCCCAAAGCGCTCGTAGACGACACCCTCTTCAAGCTCCGCGTTCTTCGAGCGGACGCCGACTATGAGCGGGGAGGCGTTGAAGAACTTCGCGAGCCTTTTCAGGTCCTCTACCTGCTCCTCCGTTACGGTATCTATATTTGAGACTACCTTGATGAACAGAAGAACCACTAACCGGCTTGCGACCAGGTCAAAGCATGAGCCCCTAAATTCAAGACGGGCGGTTTTGTAGCCCGCACTCCTGAGTATTGCCTCGACGGTTTTAATCAGCTTTTCCCTCTCCATCGAATTTAAATATTCATAACCGCTTAATAAAGTTAAGGTGCACCCTATGAGGCCGGTCGTTCTCAAAGGTAAGCTTGTGTCCCTCGCCGTTCCGGTTAGGGAGGACATCAGAAAGGCATGGCTCTGGTTCAACGACAGGAATGTGAGGCTCTTTTTGACTGCTCCGGAGGAAGTCTTCTTCTTTGAGGACGAGATGGAGTGGTATGAAAGGATAAGAAAAGCAAAAGAGCGCGATAAGGTCTTCTCTATAGTCGAGAACTCAACTTCTTCCCTCGTTGGTTTTATTGGCCTACACAGGATAGACCACCGCGACGGCAACGCGGAGCTTGGCTACTTTATCGGGAAAGAGCACTGGGGACACGGGTACGGGAGTGAGGCCGTGAAGCTCGCCCTTGAATACGCTTTCCAGTGGCTCAACCTGAGAAAGGTCTACGCAAGGGTCTACGAGCCTAACACGGCATCAATAAAGGTTCTCGAAAAGAACGGCTTCAAGCTGGTTGGCAGGCTGAAAAAGCACCACCACGTTCCAGGCTACGGCTTCGTGGACGAGCTGATTTTTGAGAGGTTTAGAGAAGAATAGAGAACTGGAAGAAGCTCAGTCGAGCTTCTTGTGGCAGAACCACCAGTCGTAGCACTCGATCTCGCCCTTGGCCTTGGCTTCCTCGCGCTCTTTGATCTGCTCGACGGTTCCGGCTGGCGGGACTATGGCGCGGTCGCCGATGAGCTCGTTGTTGGGCCACTTGTGCGGGAGGGCGACTCCCTTCTCGTCGCTGACCTTGAGGGCCTTGACGAGCCTGAGTATCTCGTCCCAGTCCCTGCCGACCTCGGCCGGGTAGTAGACTATCGCGCGGATGACGCCCTTGTCGTCAACGACGAAGACGGCTCTCGCGGTCTGGGTTGAACCGCTCGGGATCATGCCGAGCTTCTCGGCGAGCTCACCGCGGTCGTCGGCTATGACCGGGAAGGTTATCTCCTCGCCGAGGTTCTCCTTTATCCACTCCATCCACTTGAGGTGGCTGAAGACCTGGTCAATGCTCAGCCCTATCGGCTCGACGCCGAGCTTCCTGAACTCCTCAGCGCGCTTCTGCATGGCGTAGAACTCGGTCGTACAGACCGGGGTGAAGTCTGCCGGGTGGCTGAAGAGAACGAACCACTTGCCCTGCTCGGCGAAGTAGTCCGGGAGCTTTATCACTCCGTGGGTGGTCTTGACCTCAACCTCTGGGAACTTTTCTCCTATGACGACCATCTTCCATCACCTCTTCTTTTTGTGTGTCGTCTTCACTATAAACTTGAATGGTTCGAATATATAAGCCTTTCGGTTCGCTCAGCGCTATTATCTTTGTCGAATTTCAAGATAGTTTAAGGTGTCACTGGGCAGACATGCAAAAGTTTGCACAGTTTGTTGTCAGAATGAAGGATCAACCAGAAAAGAATCGTCAAAAAGCTTGAAAGAAAAGGCTATTTTTGCCTCAAACTCTCCTCACATCAACCCAAGTTGAGTGATAAGCAGAGGCGTTGCCGTATTTTTCTACGGTCTCGTCCGTCGTCAGGACGTTGGCGTTCCAGCCGAGCAGGGACGGCCAGAAGGCCTTGTACAGGAGGACGACTCCCCGTGGGACGTCCTCACTGAGCTTGGCCTTCGTTCTTACCCTGCCGTACTCGTTGAAGACCTCAACGGCCTCGCCGTCCTTGATTCCCCTCTCGTTAGCGTCGGTCGGGTTGATGTAGAGCTTGGGGTCAATCATGCCGTGGGTGTTGTGGTACTGGCTCGTTATCGTCATTCTGTGGGTTGGCGTTAGCAGGCGGAGCGGGTATTTGCCCCCGAACTTCCTGTACTTCGGGAACGGGCTCAGCCCCCTCTCAACGGCCCTCCGCGAGAAGAACTCAATCCTCCCACTCGGCGTCTCCCACGTCCTGGGCTTTTCGGGAACTTTCACGAAGCCTTTGGCCTTTAGCTCCTCAAAGCTCAGGCCATTGAGTTCAAGAATCTTCCGGATTACCTCCTCGTCGCTCTCATAGAGGTATGGGTTTTCGATGCCGAGTGCCTTTGCCAGAAGGCGCGTGACCTCGCTGTTGCTCTTCCCGTAAAGCCTTGCAACCGGCTCATTTAGGGCCACGTAGCGGTGGTAGTAGCCCTCCGCTATGTCGAGGCGCTCGAAAAAGGTGTTCGCCGGAAGGACGACGTCTGAGTAGAGGGCAGTGTCAGTCAGAAAGATGTCGTGCGTAACGACGAAGACGTCGCTTTCTTTCAAAGCTCTCCTCAGTCTGTTCTGGTTAGGAAGGCTCGCGAGCGGGTTGGAGTTGTAGATGTAAAGGAACTTTATCTCGCCCCGCTCGATGTACTCGGTGAGCTTTACCTGGGGAACTCTTCTGGCCGGCTTCGTCCGTAGGAATGCACCTTCGGCGTAGCTCTTGTCTATCGTTTTCATGTCGTAAATGAAGCCGAAGCTGTGGCCGACGAGAGTGGGGAGGATTGCTATCGCCCTGACAGCCTCACCTCCTGCAAGGGAGCGCTGGAAGCCGTAGCCGATGTGGATTACGCCCTTCTTTTCCGCAAATTCGCAGGCGAAGGTCTCTATCTCCCCAACGCTCAAGCCCGTTTCGCTACTCACATAATGAAGCGATAATGTTTTTACATAATTCTTGAATTCTTCAAAACCATAAACGTTCTCGCGGACGAAATCTTTATCGTAAAGCTCTTCTTCGATAATGACTTTAGCAACTCCGAGGGCTAAAAGGACATCGGTATCGGGTCTAATCTGAAAGAACCTGTCGCTTCTCTTGGCCGTTTCGGTTCTCACGACGTCAACCGTCCAGATTTCGAGGTTGTGCATTCTGGCGAGGGCGAAGCCGTGGAGGTTCGTCCAGAAGGCGTTTATGCCCCAGTAAACGAGCAGCTTTTGGTTTTTCAGCTCCTCAGGATCGAGGCCAACCGCTGTGCCGTAGACGTCCTTTAACGCCTCCTGCCCAGCCCTGTCGCAGACGCCGTAGTCGAGCATAGCGGTGTTGAGGTAGTGGAAGAGCCTAAGTGGAAACGCGTAGTTCACAACTCCTCTATCACCGGCGTACTGGTAAACCAGAACGCTCTCACTCCCGTATTCCTCAATGGTCTCCCTCAGTTTCTTGGCGACGAGGTTAATTGCCTCTTCCCAGCTTGCCTCCCTGAATTCTCCACTTCCCCTCTCGCCCGTTCTAATGAGCGGTTTTTTGAGCCTGCTCTCCGAGTGGAACCATTTTGGCAGAAGCGCACCCTTTGGGCAGAGGAAACCGGCCGTTATCGGGTGTTCCGGATTGCCCCTTACTTTGAGCCTTCCGTCCCTAAGTTCACTTACCATTGCGCAGGTGTCGTAGCAGTCGCGCATGCAGACGGAGAACGGCATGGTTATCACGGTGAGATTTTTACCTTAAACGCGACCTCTCTCTCAACGAGAACCTTCCCAATCTCCTCTGGCAGAACCGCCATGTCCCACGCCTTAAACGGCCCGTATTCTCTCAGGTCCGGCCCTAGAATCGTTGGCAGCTCTGTGGTGATGATGTAGGCGGCTCTTGGGGCTTCCCGCCGGGGGTATTCCTCTTCCTCCTGTTGGATGACTTCAAACTCCTCAGAACCAAATTCTTCCCCGACTTCAGGTAGCTCCTCGCGCTCGATAAACGCCCTAAGAACCGCGAAAATTTTCTTCTCCTCACTGGTGAGCTCGCCGGGGACTCCCTCAACCGCGAGGTCAACTATCTTGTGGAGCCTGATTTTGATTATCTCACGCATGAGCCTCTCGGCTATCTTGAGCTGGGCGAGATAAAGCCTCTCCTCAACGCTTTCGCCCCTCTCACGGGAGCTCTCGGCGCTCAGCTTGAGGGCCTTAATCAGGCTGTCAAACTCCTTGTAGAAGTCGTCGTCCAGCTCCGTGAGCTCGATGCTCGAAAGCTCTGCCTCCAGCAGTTCCCTGAGCTTGACGATGTCCATGGGACCACCTCATAGAAAAAGAAGGGGAAAATCACTCCTCGACGCGCGGTGCGAGGAGGAAGACGAGCCTTCCTTCGTCCCTAATCATGTACTCCATCTGGAGGGGCATCTCGTTGCCGAAGCGGAGGACAACCTCATCGGCCTTTCCGATGCCCTTTATCATGTCGCTGAGGTAGCTGATTCCGTAGGCGCTCTTGGTCTCCTCCTCGACTTCGAGGTCGAGCAGGCCCTCGTCCTCAAGGGTGAGCTTAATCTCGACCTCGTTGGTCTCGCCCTCCGCCTTCATTATGAACTCGTTCTCCCTCGCGATGAACTTGATGGCGTCGCTGACGAGGGAGGCGTCCTTAACGGCCTCCTTGAGGACTTCTCCGAGGAGGACGACCTTGGCTGTGAACGGGAGCTCCGGGAGCTCAAGCTCAAGCTCCTCGACGTCTATGAGCGGAAGGCGGAAGGTTCTCTTCGCGGTGCCCTCAAAGGTTATTTCGAGGAAGTTCTCGTCGCCCTTCCTGAGGATGAGCGTGTCCTTGGCCTTTCCGCGCTTGAGTATCTTCTTGAACTGGTCCATGTTGATTCCAACGGTTTCGGGCTCCTCGACCTCGTACTTGGAGAATATGCTCTCCGGGAGGTTGAGGTCAATGAGAACGACCCTGCTCGGGTCCATCGCGCGCATGCTTATGCCTTCCTCGGTGAACTTAAAAGCCGCCTCGTCTATCAGGTTGCTCGCCGTGGCGATAAGGTCCGCAAACTCCTTGGCACCATCAAAAATCACTTCGAACGGCATCTTCATCCCTCCAGTATTTTAAGCATGAGCCTAACCCTTTCTTTCCCGCGGAATAAATAAGCTTTTCCATTCTCGGTATCAGGAATCCTGCGGTAGGCTTCCTCAAGCTCTTTCAGGGCCTTCTCTGCGAGCCTTCTGAGGGTCTCGTGCTCAAGCTCGTTCACTCGTAGGCCCTCCATGTGTACCCACACTTGGTGCACTTGTAGAATATAGTGCTCGGCTCATCTCCGGCCCTCGTCTGCATCTCCCACCAGTAGGCGGTGTCGTTGCCGCACTTCGGACAGGTAATCTTAGTGGTCGGGAGGGTCTTGACGTCCTGCTCGATGACGACTATGTCCTCGTCGGGCTTGTGCTCAACCTTCTGTGTAATCTTCGTCCTCTCCCTGTCCTTGGCCTCATCAAAAGGCTCCTCGTAGCCACAGACACGGCAGACCCAGACCTTCTTCTTTCTATCTGGAAGCATGATGTTACCGCACTTCGGACAGAACTTCATGAGCCTCACCCCCTTTAGCCGAGGGGTCGGTATGTGGGAGGAGAATAAAAAGTTTTGCCAAGCCCAGCCGGTTATCTTAAACTCCATACCGGGTTCCTGCAATCGGGGGGCAAGCCGCAGATTCTCTTTATGGGCTTGCGTCTCTGTGGAATGAGCAGTATCAGCCCAGTTTCGGCCTTCAACATCATTCAACTACCTCAAACTCGGCCGAGAGCGTTATTTCATAGTTCCCGGTTCTGAAACCCTCTCTGTAGATGAGGACGGTTTTTTCTATACGGTACTTCCCCGGAGGCAAGGGTTCCAGAGTCCCTACGGTGCTTTCTCCTTTGGTGGCCAGCCGTATCCTCTGGCTCCAGTTGCCGCCGGGCGGTATCATATAACCGATCATTGTGAATGTGAGGCCCAGAGGGATTTCCCTCCACTTCCCACCCTCAAGCCGGTAGAGCCTGTAAGCCACGCCGACAAGAAGGGTCTCGCTCCCATTGTTGATTATCGTGAGGGTGGCGGTCTCGCCGGCGTGGTAAACTTCTCTATCGAGAACCATGAGGGCGGAAGTCTGAGAGACTCCAGTATTTTCTGGGGAAGTGCTCTCCCCCGATCTTTCAAGACAAACAACGGCCGAGATAATGAGAATGATGCCAATGACACAAATCAGTTTCCGATTCATCTGTCTTCCCCTCTCACCTCGAACTCAGCCCACACTTCAATCCCCAGGCTCATCTTGTTCACGGGGTCGGTAACCACTAGGATTTTCTCTATTTTGTAATGCCCCGGCTCGAGGTTGAGGTGGGTCAGGTTCACCTTCTGTTCCCAGCTCCTCCCGGGCTCGATTACGACCGCGACCTCAATGAAAGCCAGATTAACGGGAACCTCCTTCCACGTCTCGTTCTCCAGCCGGTAGAGCTTGAAGGCGTAGCCCGTCGTGAAGTTGGCGTTTCCGTTGTTGGTTATTGTAATGACCATCGTATCTGTGGGGGAGTAGACGGTCTTGTCGAGCTTCATGAAGTCGTTCATCGGCCGACACTCCAGTGTGGAGTTCTCGATTATCGGGCAGCCTCCGGTGGGAGCGTGGGCGATGTTCTCCCCGTCGGAGGAGCCGTTGGATGAGCCTCCCCAGTATGAAGCGATGTAATACCCGGCGGGGACCAGCAGGATTATCAGCAGAACGGGAATAATCTTCCTCACGCCACACCACCAGATAAGAGTGCGCAAAAATCCGTTTAACCTTTCCCAACGCTTCAAACGGGATTGCAGTGAAAGGGAGAAAAGAAATCACTCCCTGAGCGGGAGGCCGTGGTCGAAGGAGTAGTAGACCTTCTGGAACTCGGCGCGGAAGCCGTAGACGTCGCGCCTGACCTTGGCCGGGTCCTCCTTGTCGATGAGAACGCGCTTGATGAAGTGAGCAATCTCCTTCATGTCGTCCTCGAACATTCCAACGCGGGTCATCTCCTGGACGCCTATTCTGAGACCGCTCGGCTCGTTGACCTTCTCAAGCGGGTCCCACGGCAGGAGGTTCTTGTTGAGGATTATGCCGGCCTCTTCGAGGAGCGGTGCGGCCCAGCCTCCAGCAGCTGGGTGAAGGTCGCTGACATCAACTATGACCTGGTGGCTCTCGGTGTAGCCCTTGTCCTCGCCGATGACCTTGAAGCCCTCCTCGGCAAGGGCCTCGGCAAGGGCCTTGGCGTTCTTGACGACCTGGGCCGCATACTTCTCACCGTACTCAAGCATCTCCGCCGCGGTGATGACCTTTCCGGCCATGTGGTGGAGGTGGTGGTTGCTAAGCACACCGGGGAAGATGGCCCACTGGAGCTTGGCTATCTCCTCGGTCTCGCCGAAGCGCTTGTAGATTATGACACCGCCCTGAGGTCCGGGGAAGGTCTTGTGGGTCGAGGCGGTGATTATGTCGGCGCCCTCGCGGAGCGGGTCCTGGAACTGCTTTCCGGCGATGAGTCCGAGGACGTGGGCACCGTCGTACATGACGTAAGCGCCGACCTCCTTGGCGACCGGGGCGAGCTCCTTGACCGGGTGCGGGAACGGGAAGAGCGAACCGCCGAAGACAACTATCTTGGGCTCGATCTCGCGGATGAGCTTCTCGGCCTTGTCAACGTCGATGTTGAACTCCTCGTTGTCGAAGGGCCAGGTGTGGACCTCAAGGCCGCGCATTCCGGCGGCACCGAAGGGCATGTGGCTTATGTGGCCGCCGTGGCTGGTGTGGAGAACTATCGCCTTGTCACCCGGCTGGGTGAGGCCGAAGAAGACCGCCTGGTTGGCGTTGGTTCCGGAAATCGGCCTCAGGTCGGCGAAGTCGCTTCCGAAGAGCTTGACGAAGAGCTCGACACCGATGAGCTCGACCTCGTCAACGTACTTACAGCCCTGGTAGTAGCGCTGCTTCGGCCAGCCCTCGGCGTACTTGTGCATAAAGCCGCTCGCAACGGCGCGGGTGACACTCGGAGAAGTCACGTTTTCGCTCGCTATCAGGTTTATCGTGTGCTTCCTCCAGTGCTCGTGGTCCTCAATAAAGTTCAGAACCTTGTCGCGGTATTCACGGTAGCTCATGGTGGACACCTCGGTTGTGCTTTGAACGACGGGAATATAAACCTTACCACATATGTCCACACGTTCAGAGTTGTCCATCAGGCACCGAAGGGTTCTTAAGAGCCCTCAGTAAACACCGGCCATGCTTTCAGGCAGGATAGAGACGCTCAGCGACGACGGCCTTGGAGTCCTTCTCGGCGGGGGCAGGGAGATACACGTCCCCTTCGCTTACCCCGGCGATTTCGTCAGTGTTAGCTCAAAGAGGAGGCGCTTTGGGCGGCTAATTGCGAGGGACTTCAAGCTGATCGAGCCCTCGTCCCTGAGGCAGGCCCCGAGGTGCCCACACTTCGGGAGGTGCGGCGGCTGTCTCTGGCAGGGAATGAAATACAAGGAACAGCTGGGGCTTAAGGCGGAGCTCTTCGAGCGGATAACGGGGATAAGCGCGCCGGTCAAAGGTTCGCCCAAAATCTGGGGCTTCAGGAACGTCAGCAACTTCATCGTGACCACGGCGGGAGTAGGCCTCAAGGAATACGGAAATCCCCTCGGCGTGGTCAGTGTTAGGGAGTGCCCCGTCTTCTCTAATAGGACACCCGAATACCTCCGCTCGCTCCGGGATTTTCTGGCCGAGACCGGACTGAAGCCCTTGAACCTGCGGAAGAGGAGCGGTGACTTCCACTACCTCCAGATACGGGAGGGCAAGTTCACGGGAGAGGTCATGGTGAACCTCATCGCCCATACAAGGCCTTCTAAGGAAGTCGCTGAGGCATTTAAGGACTACTTCTCTTTCGCCGATTCGCTATACTGGAGCATTAAGAGCGATGAAAGAGACAACCCTCACGGAGAGCCTGAACTGGTCGGGGGAAAGCCCCTTATAACTGAGAAAATAGGCGACGTGAGGTATTTAATCCACCCTAACAGCTTCTTCCAGACGAACAGCTACGCCCTCGGACTGCTCCTAAAGGCCGTTGAAGGCTTTACCGAGGGCGGGAGAGTCCTCGACCTCTACTCGGGAGTCGGAACGTTCGGTGTCTGGCTTGCCAGAAGGGGCTTTGATGTTGAAGGAGTCGAAATAAACCCCTCTGCCGTCGAGATGGCCAAGGGAAACGCCGAGCTGAACGGCGTAAACGCCAAATTCCACGTTGGGAGGGCCGAAGAAACCCCAATCGGAGACTACGACACTGTGATAGTTGACCCGCCGCGGAGGGGTCTGAAGGAGGCGGCGGAGTTGCTTGTAAAGAGCAGGGTTGAGAGGGTCATTTACGTCTCCTGCAATCCTAAAGCCTTCAAACTCGACTACGAGAACTACCTGGGGAGGGCTTACAGGATAGGGGTTGCAGTTCTGGTTGATATGTTCCCGCACACACCGCACGTTGAGGCTGTGGTCGAGCTCGTGAGGAGGCGGTAGGTTTTTAAATCCCCTTTTATACTAACCGCGGTGGGACTCAATGGTTCTGGGCAGGAATAAGAGATTAAAATTCATAAATGGAATTCACCATGGGAGCCACCTTGATACAGTCTGCCTGTCCCAGAGGCGCGGCCTGGAGCTCATTAACGACGCGGTCATCGGAAAGTACCCGCAGAGAGCCGTTAAGTTCGAGAAGAAAAAGCTGTTCGGCGGGCAGGCTCTCTCCTACGAGGTAGTGGACGTTCCCCTGGCGGAGGGACTCGTTATCCGGGTGGTAAAGCGCGACATGGAGCCGGTAACGGCCTTTCCGGTTCTTGAAGGGGTCGGGGTGAGGTTCCAGGTGGAAGAAGTCCTGGAGTGGAAGAAGTGGCCTGAGGCCGACGTTTCTGGGGCAGTGGTGAACGAGCACTCCCCTGCGGTTGCGTTTTACGCGGCAGACTACATCGAGAGAAAAGAGGCATACGTCAACTCCGAAAAGCTCGACGTAAAGCTGGCCTTCCTGGCCTACACCGGAACCGCCGAAGAGCTCAAAAGGGAGACCGCAAAGCTCCCGACGGGGGAAGATGTCGTCATTGACCTCAACGAGGCCGAGATACTCCTCCCGGCGAGCATCAGCATTCAGGGCGCGTTCATTGACGACTACGTGATGACCGCCCACGTGCTTGATTTCCGGGAGGTCTCGACGCCCTGCGGGGACGGCTACGTACTTCTCCTCAGCAACGAGCCCCTTGGAAAAGTCAGGGCATTTGTGTTGAAGAAGAACCTGAAGGGAGAAATTGAGAAAGGGACGAGCATGATGCTCGCAGGCTGGCTCCAGGGGACGCTCTGAGTTTTCTCTTTGAATTTGTTTGGGCTCTTCAGTCGAAGTCCCATATCGTCCTGCCCTTGTAGAACATCATTACGTACCCGCAGTTCCTGCAGATGGCTATCTTCACCTTGTGGGCCGTGAAGCCCCACTTGCTGTCGAGCTTTCCTTCCTCAAAGTCAAAGTCCGTCCCACCGCAGAGGGGGCACCTCAGTTGCTTCCGCTCCACAAAAATCACCACTTAGAATAGGAAATAAAGGTATAAAAACGTGACGGAATTAAGTCAGACCGCCTTCCAGAACGGGTCTTCCTTAGCCTTCACCTTTGCCGTCATCTTGAGGGCCTTTATGTCTGTTTCCTCAAGCTCGTTCTTGAGCTGCTTGGCGAGTATGATGACGTCGTTCTTGCTCAGGTCAACGTAGAGTGTCTCGCCGGGGTGTATGTGCCTGCCCACGATAGCTCCTTCAATCGCTATCGCAACGGCGTCGCCCTTCTTGGCCTCCTGCACGAAGTCGTTCTTGTTCTTGATGGACTTAATGACGCCGACTTTCTCGCCCGTTTCCTTGATGAGGGTTACCCCCGGCCTTATCCTGCCCTCAAGCACCTCGACACCTACTATTGCCGGCTTGCTCCTCCTGAAGACGTAGCGTTCATCTGGGTAGAGCCTTATGACTCCCGGGAAGGTGACGTTCTTGAGTAGCTCGCGCTTCTTCTTCTCCTCTTCCGCCTTGACCCAGGCCTCGTAGTCCTCTATGAGCTTGTAGATGATGTTCCCGACGAAAATCGGCACCCCCTTGGCCTTGGCGACCTCTTCGGCATCTTCGTTCACCTTGACGTTGAAGCCGAGGACGACGCCGTACTTCGGCTCTTCCTCACGGACGCTCAAAGCCTCCATGACGTCGGTCTTGCTGATGTTTCCAACGTCGGCCTTCCTTATCGGAATGCCCTTCTCCTGGAGCTCCTTGCTCAGGGCCTCAAGGCTTCCGAGGGTGTCTGCCTTGACGATGACACCTATTTTACCCGTGCTTATGACGACGCTCTGTATCTGGTTCAGGATTTCCTGCTTGGCCCTCTCTACTTCCTCCTCGCTCCTTGCGGCTATTACCGGCGAACCGGCCAGGGCCTCCTCAAGACCAGGGGCGGCTATCTTCACACCTGCAGCGGCGGTGACCTCGTCAACCTGGTCAAAGCGGAAGCGCGGGTCGCGAATTTCGTCGAGGGGCTTCGGCTTGAGGAGGGCGCGGATTTTGGTGACGATGGCTTTGTCCTTTCCACCGACGACGATGGTGTCGTCCTTCCTCAGCGTTCCGTCGTAGATGATGACGTCTATCGTTGTTCCGAGGCCCAGCTCCTCGCGAACCTCAAGGATTGTTCCGCGCGCCGGCCCCTCGACCTCTATCTTGAGCTTCTGCTCAAGGTACTTCTGGCTGAGACCAGCGATGAGAACGAGAAGCTCCGGAACGCCTATGCCGTATTTGGCCGAAATCGGGACTATCGCCAGCTCTCTGGTAAAGTCCTGAACGCGGTCGAAGCGGTTCGCCTGGAAGCCGAGCTCGTAGAACTTGCCGATGAGCTCCCAGAGCTTGGTCTCAAGCTCCTGCTGGGCTCTCTGGTCCTGCTTCTTGATGTTCACAAGGAAGGGCTCGTCCTCGGCAACTTTCCAGCCCTTTATCCTGTCTATCTTGTTGGCGGCGACTATGAACGGCGTCCTGTACCTCCTGAGTATCTCGATGCTCTCTATCGTCTGGGGCTGGAAGCCCTCGTTTATGTCTACTATGAGAACGGCGAGGTCAGCCAGGCTTCCGCCCCTCGCGCGCAGGCTTGTGAAGGCCTCGTGGCCGGGGGTGTCAATGAAGAGAAGCCCTGGAAGCTTTATCTCCCCCTTCCATATCTTGATGAGAGGGCCGGCAAGCTGTTTGACGACGTCAATCGGAACCTCCGTCGCTCCGATGTGCTGGGTTATTCCGCCGGCTTCCTTGCCTGCAACGTTTGTTTTCCTTATTCGGTCAAGGAGCGTCGTCTTTCCATGGTCAACATGCCCGAGAACCGCTATAATGGGCTGTCTAATCTTCTTTGCCATCTTCATCACCTGAGCATAACTCATGGCTGGCCTTTTAAAGGGTTCGGGGCAAGGATTAAAAGGCCAGTAGTAACTTCCAACGGTGGTCATATGATAGCGGGACTTTTACTGGGAGTTGCCGTGGGGATACCCGTTTCCTTCATCTTTGGAAGGGTACTTGGAAGGGCCAGTGAAGTGCTTGTTGCCCTCGTGGGAGTTCCAGTAATAACCTACGCCGTTGCGTTGTACGAGTCCGGGTATTTTGCCGGCCAGACTCTTTCGGTCTCTGTAGGGGGAGCTTCACCGGAGTTCTTTGCGGGGCTTGAAGTCTTCTTGGGGTTAGTCGTAGCCCTGGCTTATGTGTCTCTCAGGACGAGAAAAGGGCTGAGAATAGACGATTTCATTCAAATAAGCGTTACTTCGCTTTCATACACTTCCTTTGGAATCGCCCTTGCGGGCCAGTTCTGGCCAGGGTTTATCGTGGCGGGACTCATCTTAATCGGCCTCATGGTGGCAATGTCTCGCAGGAATCCACTCAGAGGGCTGGACGTGAGACCCTGCCCGCCGGAGGTGGGGGACTGTCTGACGGACGATGACAGTCTAATGAGCGCAAGGGTTAGGGACACTCTCCTCGTTGGTGGGAAAGTCCTCAAAGAGTTCCCTAAGGCCAAGGAGCTCGTGGAGTGTCTAAAGCATACAGGAAAACTTTCCAGGCTGAGGAGAGTGGCAATATTCTTCGTTTCCCTGCTACCCCTCTTAACCGTCTTACTTCCCCGGGGAGATGCTACTATCTTCGTTGGCCTGGCGGTAGCTTACGCGTCCGTGCTCATCGGCGCCGCGCTGTCCACGAGGAGAAGGCCCACTCAGTGCCCGGAACTTGCAGAAGAATACCGGGAGTTTATCAGGAAAAGGAAGAGAAAACTAGACATAGCTGTTTAACGCTCAAGGCAGTCCATGCTGTCAAGGTACTCCTTCTTTCCTTTTGCGTGCGTGTGGTAGAACCAGTCGGCGGCCTTGCAGTACTCAAAGAGCTCTTCGGGCTTGAAGTAGAGATTTATCTCCCTCTCGGCACTCTCCGGGCTGTCCGAGGCGTGAATGACGTTGTAGATGGCATCACCAACGTCGAGGCCGTAGTCGCCCCTTATGCTTCCCGGCTCGGCGTCCTTCGGGTCGGTGGCGCCGGCCATCTTCCTGACGACGCTTATAGCGTAGCGCCCCTCGACGACCATGACGACGCTCGGGGCCTTGGTGATGTAGTCTACGAGGGGCTCAAAGAAGGGCTTTCCCCTGTGCTCCTCGTAGTGCTTCTCCGCCAGCTCGCGGTCAATCCATATCATCTTCATTCCGACTATCTTGAGGCCCTTTTTCTCAAAACGGCTTATGATTTCGCCCACAAGTCCCCTAACAACGGCGTCCGGCTTCAGAATAACGAGGGTCCTCTCTATCTTCTTGTCCGCCATGGGCAACACCAGAACTTATTGTACTGGTGGTTAATAGGTTTTTTGGAGAATGCATGAGACGGAAGAAGCGCCGAAGTTAGAAACATAATGGAAAAGAAAGAAATCATGCCTTCTTGGCCCTCTGGAGGCGGGCCTCCTGGAAGGCCTTGGTCCACTTAAGCTTCCTCGGGTTCCTGCCCATGAAGTAGTACTTCTCGCACTTGCTGGAGCAGAAGAACAGGACTCTGCCGTCGTTCCTGACGAACATCTTACCCGTTCCCGGCTCGAACTCCTTTCCACAGTAGGAGCAGACGTTCCAGCGGGCCATTTTCAACGCCTCCTCTTGATTTCTCTCGCCTCACGCTCGGTCTCCCTGAGGATGACTATGTCACCGACGCGGACGGGGCCCTTGATGTTCCTCCTGATGACGCGCCCCTTGTCGCGCCCCTCGAGGACCCTGACCTTGACCTGGGTAACGCCACCGGTGACACCGGTTCTTCCAACAATCTCGATAACCTCAGCGGGGTAGCCTTCGTCGCTCATACCTCACACCTCTGAAAGACTCGCGAAATGAACCTTAAACCTTTCGTGATAAGGAAGGAAAAGGAGCTCACTTCATGAGCTCCCTAACCTTGGTAGCGATCTCCTCAACGAGCTCGCGGGCCTTGCCCGGCTCGATGATGGCAACGCTAGCAGCCGGAACCTCGATGCCAGCGGCGGCACCGAGCTCCTTCTTGCTCGGAACGTAGATGTACGGAATCTCCTTCTCCTCACAGAGCGGCGGAAGGTGGGCAACTATCTCCTCGGGGTCAACGTCTTCGGCAATTATAACGAGCTTGGCCTGACCCCTCTCGACGGCCTTGGTGGTCTCGTTGGTGCCCTTCCTTATCCTTCCGGTGTCGCGAGCAACTTCAACGGCCTGGAGGGCCTTCTCGGCAAGCTCCTGGGGAACCTCAAACTTCACGTAGCTCGGCTTCGCCATCTTTCATCCCTCCGAAACTTCATCGTTCATCCAGTTTTGCGAGGGGAGTTTGGGGGAGAATTTAAAAGGATTTCGCTAGCCGACTTTCCTCAGCACGAACTCGCAGTACCTGGCACCCATCGCCTCACACTTGGTCTCCTCCCCTTCCCAGCGCTCACCCGTGAACTCCGTGAGGAACTGGGCAAGTGCACCTGCGTAGTGGGCGTGGATTGGGTGGGGGTAGCCTTCTCCTCCCGGAAACAGGCTCGTGCCCCGGACTACCACCACGGAGTCCGACAGCTCAACCAGCTCAAGCCGTCCCCCGCCGCTCGCGAGGGTGAACTTGAAGATGTCCTCAAGCGACTTCTTTAGATCTGCCTCATACTTTCTCGCATACTCGCCATAGCCTATAAACTGCTTCTTGCCCCAGGTGTACAGCAGTCCCTTACCCTTCTCCGGCCCGAGGAACCCGTAAATGGTCTCTATAAGGCTCCTTTCAGTTTCTTCATCAACTATCTGAACGCGGTCATTCCCCAGCCAGAGCGTCCCGTTCTTTCCTGCCTTGAGCTGGGCCTTTATCCCCTCAATGCTCTGGTGGTGCTCCTTCATCGAGCATATTCCCCTCTGAGTCCTGATATACGGGACTTTGGGCTCGACAACGCGGAGGGGCTGGAAGGAGCGCTTGACCTTGATTATTCCCCTGGCCACCTCGATTACATAGTCAAAGGGTATCAGCACCGCGGCCAGGTCGGGTTTTTCGAAGACTTCGGTGTTGACCGCTACGAAAGACGCCTTGCCAAAGAACTTTACGGAGTTAATAAGCCTCACTACGGCTTTTATGTACGTCTTGGGGTTCGACTGGAGCGTGTACTGTGAAGTAACATCGTCTATGGCAAGGATATCGTAGTTCTCCTTCTGGAGGATGTCTTTTATGATTGCGGTTGTGATTCCAAGGTCGAGTGGGTTTGGAATGACGTTTTTCCCGCCCTGTCCCCCTGTGCCGTAGAGGTTGGAGTACCCGTCCATTAATGTCAGGGGCCCATCAAGATAAGGCTCGTAGTCAATGCCGTAATTTCTGAGCTCCCTTAGCAACGTCTGTGGGGGCTGTCTGAAGTTGACAAGCAAGACTTTCTTGCCGTCCTTGAGCGCCTCAAGGACTGCCTGGTGCATTAGGATGATATTGTCATACTCGATTGAACCGATGAACGCTACACTTGACCCCTCTTCAACCCCACCGCCCAGCATCTCGTCGAGCTCTCTCAGTCCCAGTGATAACATCGCGACCCCCTGTGACACTTTCAGTGATTGCTTTTATAACCTTTGCGTGTAGTGTCGCAACGGTGTTAAAAATGTTGCATTATGATCTGAGAACAAACAGAAAGCGATAAAAACTGTCAGTAGCGGCCAAGCTCATCATCCCAGAAAGGGTCAGGGAAAGAACGGGGGAAGGACTCCCCGGTTTTCATCACGGGCCACAAACAGACCTTCACTGGGACTCTTTATCATAACCTCTGTATATCTCAAGGCTCCTCCTGGCCCTCGCCCGCGGAATGTGGTGTCCCATGAGGGCGACTATCTTGTCGGCCTGGGCCTTCCCGTGGTGGAGCATCTTCCTCTCGGTCTTAATCTTCTCAATCCTGAAGGTGTAACCGCCGACCTCGACGACCTCGCCGACAGCGAACTCTTCTTCGCGGGGCACCTTAACGCGGAAGGACTGGGTGATGCCTTTGGGCATGTAGATTGACACCTTTATGACCTTCGGGTAGGTTAAGCTCTCGCCCCAGAGGGTCTTAATCTCGCCGACCTTGGCCCTGTTCACCCTCTTGCCCTCTTCGAGCTCAATCCCGGTAATCCTGACCTCGTCGTCTTCGGTCTCAACTATGTCGCCTACGCGAATTTCCTCGCCCTCTGGAAGCTCTGCCTCGCTCTTGAAGCTCCTCTCGTGCTTGCTGACGATGAGAGGAACCTTGACCAGCTTTGGGAGCGTCACGTGCCAGACGTTACCGCACTCGTTACAGCGCAGGGTAAGCTCTCTCCCGCGCTCCTTGATGACCTCAACGTCATCGCTACCGCACTCGGGACAGATGAAGTACTCCTCCATGTCTCTCACCAGAAGGGGAAAAGGGAAGGCGTTTATAAAGGTGGTGCCAAAAATCATATTGCATCCAACAACTCTAAAATTCTAAGGGCAAAGTATGTCTCCTGTAGTCCCCCATGGGAGGTGTCACCCCTATAAAACCTGAAGCCCCCGTATCTGTATTTTAGAGAGCCAACAAATGTTACGATATCATCAACCTTTTCAGGACAACAGTTCATATATGCCAGCGCTTGCACAACCCTGTATGTGTTATAGATGTCCGGCCCGCCCCAGCCCCCATCGTGCATCAGGCTGTTGAGGTACTGGATGGTTTTGTCGTCTCTATAATCATACCCAAGTTCATGAAGCAGTATAACTGCATTCACTGTCTGGAAAAGAGTCAGGGGGGTGCTGTTTGTATATGCTCCAAACGTCCCATTAGGATTTCGCTTTGAGAGTATAACGTTGATTAAATTCTCCTTAGTCCTTGAACTGAAGGTTACCCCAAGCGCGTTTCCAAGCTTAATAAGTGATATCCAGCCTGTATCTGATAGGATCGAGTTGACTCGACTGCGAGAATACAATTCCATTAACCGGACAGTCTCATTTTTCAGGTATTCTTCGTCATCTTGATTCATGCTCATGTTAAGTTCCTTATATGTCAGGTATATAGAATACAGTGGCTCTGGGTCATCTTGGGAATATGGCCACCTGTCGTGGAGGGCTTTTTCTAAGTAGTTCTTTATCTGAGTTCTGTTGATGCTTGTTCCTATTTTCTTGGCAACGTAGACACCCATATGCGTCAATATTGGGCCACCAAACTTCTGGAAGGTAAAGGCAAATCCTCCCAAGGGGCTCTCCCAACTGTGAATAAACCTTATTGTTTTATTGTCAGGCTTTTTCCCTGCCAGTGCAAGTGCCTCTACAGCATAATATGTGCCCTGGAACTCACCGTAGTCCTGTCCAAACAGATTGAACCCACCATTGGGAAGCTCGTGTGATTTAACGTACACATAAATCGCTTCTGAGCTACTGGATTTCATAAAGCCGTTCTTCCTCAAGGCCTGTGCCAACTCCGTAACCAGAAAGAGTGGAGGGTGAGTCATCAGAATGCTGCTAACGTTCCTAGATATGTTTTCTATGAAGGAAATGTCCTCCTTATACTCCCGTGTTGCTGTATAGTTGACTCCGAGCAAATCCATTGCCCTTGTATATCTATTAAACTCTGAAACAAACTTTAACGCTTCGAGCCTATCGCCCTCACGGGGTGGCGTTAAATTCTTAAATTTTGCGAGCTCATACCTTACAGTATCGTTCAAATTGCTGACGTTGTATCCGAGAACGTGGAGTATCTCAATAGCCTGTTCTGTTACATCGAGACCATCGTATACAAAGGCACCGTTTTCCCTTGTGACATTCATAACAAAATCGATGATTTTATCCGGGTCTCTTGGAGTCGAGTTTAACATCACCAAAGTCATAATCCCATGGTATACGTTTTTGAAGCTGTATCTCACCTTTGATGAGTTTCTGAACATGCCATCTTCCTGAGTATGAAGCCAAGCTATGGTTTGAATCCTGTTGGAAGGTGTTTCGTTGATCGTCCTAAGTGCGGCCACAAAGTAATAGGTTGAATGTACATCTGGAGTAATTGTGTCAACAATCTCAGTGAATCCTCCGTCGGGACATTTGGATAGGTTCAACCGCTTAGCCGTGTAATTCATCCATTCATTTCCCAGAAACACTGATAGGTTCAGAGTCCTGCCGGTGCAGTGTAATCTTGAATAAGTTTCTAGCGGATTTGCTCTCTGGGTTGGCTTTTTGTAGTGGTAAATACCAATGGATAACCCTCCAAGGAGAATAAAAATTAAGAGAAGAGAAAGGCTTTTTTTCAATTTCCTTGCCCCCTAACTTTGTATAGGTTGGCACCTTGATCGTAGGATACTGTTCCTCCAAAGTAAAATGAGCTGAGGGTATGATCCTCCACCCTCAGTATTCCCCAAGTTGAAGCGGCCTCTATGCCTGAGAAGTCCTTTCCTATATTATCGGTATCGTGAAGCACCCCCGAATACGTTGCCCTATCAGAGTTCCCGGTAAAACCTGCTCCCAACGGGACCGAGACACTAACACTTATGCCAACGAACTTTAGCTCAACGCCGAGTGAAATAGTCTTTGCGGGATAACTTTGGGACCACCAGTAGTCATAGGGCTCTATCCAGCAGGCACCCGAAGAGAATCCACCAACGCTGACTACTGAGAACTGATCCTTCTCAATGCTAAGAGACGCATATGCAGAAATATATACATCGCCTTTATCGGAAACGCTGAATACTTTTCTTTCCCTATAATCAAAGTCCGGCCCGTAGAACTTAGTGATGCTTTTAGAAGAATAAGATTTAGGGACAGCATTCTCTGTAGAACCACGTCTATGAAGTTCTGTGAAGTACCGGTTGACTGCCATAAAAACGCTCTTCCTGTCCATCCCAGGGGTAACTGGAATCGTGACAATGCCATTCTTCACCGTCACCGGGACGGGCTTTCCATTCACGAGCACATTGTAATTCTGAACATCAGACGGATCTTTGTAAACAGCAGTAGCACTTGCTTCCTGAATAGTTGCCCCGAGGATTAAAATGGCAACAAGCCACACTATATAACTCCGCATTCACCTCCCTCCAGAGGATGGTCAAATAGACTTTACAATTTAAGTATTTAAATCTTTCGTTTTGTAGATATTAATGTGTAAATTTTAAACATTGTTGTAAATATACAATACTAAACAGTAAAATTGCTATCCAAGGAGCCAGCGCCAGAGGGGAACAAAGCGAACCTTCTTCCCGTTGATTTCCTCAACCCCTTCTTCTTCCCACGTTACAACAGTCAGATTCTGACAGTTGAGGGCCTTCGATGCCCTGAAAAGTGCCCTGAGCTCCCTTTCACGAGTTTGTGGTTCATCAAGGGCGTAGCTTACCCGTATCAGCTCTCTGACCTTCCCCCCAAGCGAAACCACGAAGTCCACCTCGCCTCTTTCATCTTCCCAATAATGAACCTCAAGCCTCGGCTCGAAGTAGCTCTTTCTCCTCAGGAGCTCGATGGCAACGATGTTCTCAATCCTGTAACCGGCGTCTTCGACTCCAAGGGCCGTTGCAAGGCCAACGTCCGCTATGTAGAGCTTCGGTTGACTTCTCAACGACTCAACGTCGCTTGGATGGTATTTCTTGACAGGGAGCACGAAGCCGACGTCCTCAAGGTAACTTAGATACTCCGCAAGCGTCGGCCTGCTGACCTTAACGCCAGTTGAAGAGACGAGGGAGTGGAGCTTTCTGAGTGAGGCCTTTCTCGCGAAGTTCCTGGCTAGAACACGTATCAGGGCCTTCAAAGCCGAGACCTTCTCCACTCCATAGCGCTCAACGAGGTCCCTGTAAACTATCAGGTTGAGATACCCCTGGAGGGTTCTAATCTTCAGCAGGGGCGAGTAATCAACGATTCCCGGGAAACCGCCGTACTCAACGTATTCCTCAAGAAGGCGCAGGAGAATTCCACGTTTCCTTTCGGTTAAGGGCTTTCTCAGCTCGAATTCTTTGAATATCAAAAACTCACGGAACGAGAGTGGAAACAGCCGAAAGCCCAGGGTTCTTCCCCGAAGCGAGGTCGCTATTTCACGAGAGAGCAGTTTTGAAGACGAGCCCGTTATGAACACCCTCGCCCTCTTCCCTTCGAGCAGACGCCTTACGAACATCTCCCAGCCCTCAACGACCTGAACCTCGTCGAGGAAGAGGTACATAACATCAGCATCGGGGTTGTGCTTGTAGTAGAGCTGAACTATCGTGGACAGGTCTCTGGCGGAGATTCCAGCGAGCCTCTCGTCTTCGAAGTTTACGTAAAAAATCCGCTCGATTGGGAGGCCGTTCTCAATTAGTTTCCTCATTGCCAGATAGAGGAGATGGGTCTTTCCCGTCCTGCGGAGACCGTAAACAGAAACCGCAACGTCAACGTTAAGGGGGAGGGTTAGTTCCCTCTCCTTGGCCTCTGGAACCCCGAATTCGTGAAACTCGGCTATGACTTCCTCAAGGACTTCCATCGTACCCGCCATGTGTGAAACTCAACTTTCCAAGATTTAAGGATTTTGGTCAACTTGACTTTACCAAATCATGCAAAAATTGTAAAGTAGAGTTTACCAAATTCCCAGCCTCAGAGCTGGCTCCCTTCCTCGGGGTTCTTAATCTTCAGCAACGGGCAGACCTCCATGCACTCCCTGCAGTGGACGCATCTGTCCCAGTCAACGACTATCTTCTTGCTCCTCTCGTCTATGCTGAGCGCTTCTTCGGGGCATTTGCCAACGCAGACGCCGCAGCCGACGCACTCGTAGGCCCTCTTGATGAGGTGGTAGGCGCTGACGGCCTCTCTCTCGTCCGGTGCCTGTGCTTTCCTCGTTCCGGTGAAGAACTCGACTTCGCCTGCCCTTATCACGTCCCCCTCAACGCCCACCTCGCCGAGTATCGGGGCGACTTCAAGCAGGCGCTTCTTGTTGAGGACGGTGTTGAACTCCAGCTCGTAGCCGTCCTCGGTCTCTTCAATTTTAACCTTAACCGGCTCCCACGAGCGCTCCTCCGGAATCTCGACGCCGAGCTTCCTGGCTATGGACTTCTCACCCTTACTCAGCCTCTTCCACCGCCAGAATCCGTAGGTAATCCACTCCTCGGGGAAACCAAAGCGCTTTCTCCAGTGCTCCAAAGCCCTAAACCATTTCTCCCAGAGCTCCGGCTTCTCGCGCTTGAGCCTCTCGAACTCTGCCAGCGACGCGCTCGGACAGAGGAAGCAGCCTATCCTGTCAAAGCCCCTCTCGTAGAGCGGGTTGTACGGGATCTTCCTGCTGAAGATGTAGAGCCAGACCTCTACCGCGCGCCAGTGGAATATCGGCGACGCGCCGATCTCGTTGGGCACCCACTCGTTTCTCCAGACGCGCGGCTGCTTGAAGCGCTTTATGCTTTCGTACTTCCTCTGGCCGACGAACATAAGGACGCCTTTGGGATAGCTCTCCTTTATGGCGAGCGTTATCGGGCCGAGCTTCGTCACCTTACAGCACCAGCGGTAGTCCCTGCCCGGCGGGGAGAAGACGTAGAGAGCCCTCCAGAACGCGTCTCCAGCGTCGGCCACTATGAATCGGATTCCTTTCGGTTCAAGTTCCTTCCTGAGCTTCTCCACGTACTCAACTGTCTCCGGGAACTCTATACCCGTATTGTTGAAGAAGACTGTGAAGTCCCCTCCAAACTCCTCTAAAGCCAAGCCAAGAACCGCCAAGCTGTCCTTTCCGCCGGAGAACGCGACCGCAACGGGAAGCTCCGAGTACCTGTTCGCGACCCGTCTCATGAACTCCCTGCTCTTAACGACCTTGTCCTCAAGCGCTATGCTGTTGGCCCTCAGCACGTCCTCCATCGTGGCCTTCCTGCCCTCGCGGTAGTTGACCTTTTTCTGCCTCTTCGGTTTTACACCCGTCCCGCGCTCGCCTCTCATCAGGGCCTCATAGTCCTTCTTCGCTATCCCTGTCGCAAAGACCTCGCCGTCCTCGGAAACGAGGATTACCTCGTCGTTCACCCTTATGCTCGGCTCCGCCTCAAGGACCCCGACTGCCATCAAGTTAGCGCCCTTCTTTATCGGCTCGACGGCGCCTTTGTCCACGATTATCCACTTCTTCATCTCCTTCCCGAAGCGCTTCCAGAGAGCTATCGCTCCTTCGACCTTCAGGCCAGCCCGCCAGCGGAGCTCAATGGGGTTGAACTTGACGTAGCCGAAGACGTAGCCGTCAACTATGATTTCGTAGGCGTCGTCCTCGCTGGGAAGCTTGTTGAGCAGGACAACCTTTCCGTCGAGGACTTCACCGATGTCGACGCCGTAGTGCTCCTTGAAGACGGAGCGTATGAACTCGATGTCCTTCTCAAAGGCGAACCTGAGGTCGCCTGGGGGCGTGATGTCCAGCCTGAACACTCTCTCCTTTCCATGAACGGCACAGCTATCGCCGATGAGCGGGACGTTGCACTCCTCACACCAGTTTATGTAAGCCTTACCCAGGAAGACGGGCCTCCCCATTTTCTCTCACCTGAGGCGGGAAAGGTGGAGGGGTTTATAAACCCGGTGGAAGGGCATGGGAGCGGGGTTTCGATACCCATTTAAACTTCCCTGTGCCCCATTCTATGGTGATTTGAATGACACGCAAGCTCTACTACGAGGACGCATACCTCAAAGAAGCGAGGGCAAGAGTCCTGGAAATCAGGGACAACGCCCTTCTCCTCGACCAGACAATCTTCTATCCGACCGGCGGCGGACAGCCCCACGACAGGGGGACGATAAACGGCGTAGAGGTTCTGGACGTCTACAAGGACGAGGCCGGAAACGTCTGGCACGTCGTCGCCGAGCCCGAGAAGTTCAGGTCGGGGGACGAGGTCGAGCTCAAGATAGACTGGGACTACAGGTACAAACTCATGAGAATCCACACCGCGATGCACCTCCTTGAGCACGTCCTCAACGTCGTCCTGCCCGAGAAGTGGGAGCCCTACGGAAGCGGAATGAGCGCAGAGAAGGGCAGGCTGGATATCGTTTATCCCGAGAACGTGAACAAGTGGAAGCAGGAGATTATTGAGACCTTCAACAGGCTCGTGGACGAAGGCGGAGAGGTAAAGATATGGTGGGAAGGCGAGACAAGGCTCACACAGATAAGGGACTTTGAGGTAATCCCCTGCGGCGGCACCCACGTGAGGGACATAAAGGAAATCGGCCACCTCAAGAAGCTCAAGCGCTCCAGCCTCGGGAAAGGAAAGCAGAGGCTGGAGATTTGGCTTGAGGACTGAGCTTTATTCTTTTTCAAACACGTAGAAGTACCTCTCAAGGCTCTTGTGCACGCGCTGGTAGTAGCGCCCCAGCATTCTGAACCCGACTTTCTCCGCCTCGCTCTTTCCGTCGAAGCTCGTCGGGAAGGCTATCGCCAGCCTGCCGCCGTCTTCGAGGACGTTGTAGATGCAGCTCAGCACTTCCCCATACAGTTCGTCCCTTTTCCTTCCCGCGAGCGTCGCGGCGGTTCCGTAGGGTGGGTCAGTGGCAACTGCCTCGAACTTCTTGCCTGGGAACAGCTCCTCAAGCCTCGTGGCGTCGCCGAGCTTTAACTCGTAGTCCTTCACGCCGTAGTGCCTGAGGTTCGTCTCGGCCCCTTCCACCATCTCGGGCTTTATGTCCACGCCGTAGACCTTGAGCCCCAGCAGGCCCGCTTCAATCAGTATCCCGCCGGCGCCCATCATGGGGTCGAGGATTTCCCGTGTTGCCTTAGTGAGGTTTACCAGCGCCCTCGAAACGCGCGGGTGGAGCGAAATCGGCCTGAAGAACGGCCTGTTGTGGGCCTTTCTCCGCTCAAAGTCCTTGGGGTCGAAGAAGCGGTATCTTATTCCAGCGTAGACCCTCTCGCCGCAGTAGACCCTTACAAGCGTATCGGGCTTTGAGAGGTTCACTTTGAAGCCCTGCGAGTGAATGATCGCGCCGAGCTTCCGGGGAAGGTCAAGGACGTCGTGCCTGCAGTTGGCCATCGTCTCGGTATCGACCTTAAACGCCCCCTTAATCGGCCAATCCACTTCTTCAGCCTTCTGGAGGAGCTCTTCAATGGACTCGGCCTCGACTATCAGCTCCCCGTACTCGTGGGCGAGGCCGAGACGGTCGAGGTAGGGGAACGCATCTTCGCCGGCCTCAACCTTTAGAAAGAGGTAGTCCTGCCCGACTATCTCGCCCCCCGCCAGCTCAAGCATGGCCTTCGCTTCGTCCCTTGCCATCTCTGGAAGGTTTCCCAGTATCTCCACGTAGAGCATGGTTTTGGGTTGTGGCCCCCCGTTAAAAGAGTTTGCCCTTCCCGCATGGGAGTTGCTGGCGGGATAACTTTTCAAATTGCCTGCCTACGGGCGCGGGCGCTAGTTCGGCTTTTCTAATAACTTTCTATGACCAGAACAGCGCTCCGGTATGCTTAGATAGTGATAAGATGAAAATTTTAACCGGTGATTCCACATGAAGAGGGCCCTCGTTACTCTCACACCGTCCGAGAGCAAGCGCCTGATTGCCAAAGCAGTTGTGGCGATGCCCGAAGTCCAGCACGCGCTCAAGCACGGCTTCGTTTACATAGCAACGGGCACGACAGCGGCCTACATTGCTGAGGAGATACTCGGGGAGAAACTGGAGAAGGAGAAGTGGACGGTCGGAACTATAAGCAGGGGGAGAACCTGTGTAACCGCGAAGAAGACGTGGCCAAAGCACCTCGTCCTCCACAAGGGTAAGCCCTTCGAGGGCGAGCCCGTCGAGGCGCTCAGGGAAATGGGACGGGAGGACGTCTTCATCAAGGGCGCAAACGCGATTGACATCAACTGGAACGTTGCGGTCTTTGCCGCGGCCCCCGACGGAGGGACTATCGGCAGGACTTTCGGCTGGACGATAACCAAGGGCGTCTTTACGATAACGCCCATAAGCCTTGAGAAGTTCGTGCCGACCCCTGTTGAGGAGAGCGCCAAGCTCACGGGAATTTACTCATTCGACTGGGGAACCGGCCTCTACGCGGCCCTTGTGCCGATACCGCACGCCCACCCCGTGACGGAAGTCGAGGCTTACAGGATACTGGCGGGTGTCGAGGCGATACCGATAGCCGCTGGCGGTGCCGGTGGTGCGGAGGGCAGCGTGACGCTCGTCCTTGAAGGCGAGGACGATGACATGGAGAAAGCCAGAGAGATAACAAAGGCCGTCAAGGGCGAACCCCCGCTGAAGCCGTACACCGAGGACTGCTCCATCTGCCCGTTCGCGAAGATATGCGGCGTCGGAAGTGGGGCGTTTTAAACTTTCATTTTTAGATTTGGCCACCCTAACGGTGGGGAGTTTTCCTGCATTCAGTGTCTCTTTGGTGATGAAGACTTGACAGCGAGGTTGATGCCGTCAGAATAGGCATGGAGCGGGAGAAGCTCACCTGGGAGCTGTGAGAAAGCGGCGAAGGAAGCGGGGCACGAGTCCGTTAGGGGAATCTTCGAGGAGCTAGCAAAGATAGAGAAGGCCTAGTACGACTCGGTGATGAAGACGGGGATATGGATGGACTACCAGGACTTCAGCCTTGAGGTGGACTGATGGACTAATTGAATCCCCCATCAACTATTTTTGTATTTGATACTGGGCAATGTCTCCCGGCGTGGGCCGGGAGAAATAAATGCCGTTCCGGTTTTTGTCGATCCCAGAGTTCGTGCCATCAGCCAACATTTTAACCTTTGGTTGATAACACTAATATTCGGAAAGCGTTTAAAGCGTGCTATCATATTTAGAATTGGTAATACAATGCTAACCCTTAACCGACTGGTCAAGGAGGGTAAAGTGGAGAAGATACTCCAATACGCGAGGGAGTTTCGCGAGCAGGTAGACCCCCATACCACGCGGTGATTGGACGGGGAATCGTTAAAGTCGGAGGGTCTGGCAATGGAGCTTAACCTCAGGCCAATTGGGGTGATACGGTCACCCTACAAGACTCCATCTGAGTGTCCCAGACAGGGAAGGCTCTCGGATGAAGTGTCTGTGGTGGAGGTCTTTCCCGAGTTCGAAGAGGGCTTGAAGGACATAGAAACCTGCACGCACCTGATAATCCTGTACTGGCTTGACCGGGCCAGAAAGAACGTTTTAACAGCCATTCCGCCGCACGACGGCAGGGAGCACGGAGTTTTTGCGACCCGCTCCCCCCACAGGCCGAACCCGATAGGGTTCGCCGTTGTGGAGCTCCTGGAACGGAGGGGCAGGGAGCTTGTTGTGAAGTGGCTCGACGCCGTGGATGGGACTCTCGTGCTTGATATCAAGCCGTATTCTTCCGCCATAGACTGCGTGGAGAACGCAAAAGTTGGGTGGTTCGAGGAGGTGAATAGAAAATGAAGAGGGTTCTCTTGAAAGTCCTCTCGCTCGTGGTCTTGCTTGTCCTCGTGTCCGGCTGTCTGCAGGGTCAGACCACGGGGAAAGCTACGATGGTCGTGAAAGACCTCGCCGGCAGGGAAGTGGCCGTTCCAGAGAACGTTGAGAGGGTGGTAGCAGCTGGCCCCGGCGCCCTGAGGATTATGGTCTACCTCAACGCGACGGACATGGTAGTGGGTGTCGAGGACTTTGAAAAGCAACACCCTGGGGGCAGGCCCTACATTATGGCCCACCCTGAGCTCAAGGAGCTTCCGAGCATAGGCCCCGGCGGGCCGGGAAAGCTTCCCGATCTTGAGGCCTTGATAGAACTCAAACCAGACGTCATCTTCATGACTTATGTTGATGCCAAGACCGCCCAGGACATACAGGAGAAAACCGGAATTCCAGTCGTGGTGCTCAGCTACGGGGAGCTGACGAGCTTCGAGGACGAAAAGCTCTTCGAGTCCCTTGGACTGGCCGGGAAGATTTTGAAAAAGGAAGACCGGGCGCGGGAGGTCATTGACTTCATAAAGTCGGTTCAGGAGGACCTCCTCAGGAGGACGGAAAATGCAGAGAGCCCGAGCGTTTACGTTGGTGGAATAGGCTACAGAGGGGCCCATGGGATAGAGAGCACGAAGGCCAAATATCCCCCCTTCGTCGTGCTCCGCGCGAAAAACGTCGCCGACGAGCTTGGAGAGGGCCACAAGTTCATAGACAAAGAGAAGCTCCTGGAGTGGGACCCGGATTACATCTTCATTGACGAGGGAGGACTAAAGCTGGTGCTCGATGACTACAAGAAGAACCCAGAGTTTTATGAGTCCCTGAAGGCTGTAAAAAACGGCAACGTTTACGGAGTCCTGCCGTACAACTACTACTCCACGAACATCGGCACAGCAATGGCGGACGCGTACTTCATCGGGAAGGTTCTCTACCCGGAGCGCTTTGAGGACGTTGACCCTGTTCAGAAGGCAAACGAGATATACGAGTTCCTCGTCGGCAGGCCCGTTTATGAAGAACTTGCCAGGCAGTTCGGCGGGTTTAAAAAGATAGACCTCTCCACAGAGGAAGCGGAAAACTCACTACCGACTTCGCCGTGATGTGGTATGGAGTACGAAAGGTACGTTGCAACCAGGATTGGGGCGGGAATCTTCCTCTTAGCCCTCATATTTTTGGTTAGCGTGTTCTCCATCTCCCACGGGGGTTATTCCCTTTCGATGGGGGAGGTCTTCCGAGCACTGATCTGGGGAGGCGACTACAGGACCCACATGGTAATCTGGAACATCCGCCTCCCAAGGGTGCTTGCCGGAATCCTCGTGGGCGCTTCGCTGTCAATCTCTGGGGCCGTTATGCAGGGCTTCCTTAGGAACCCCCTCGCGAGCCCGTTCACTATGGGGGTCTCCCACGGGGCCATGTTCGGGGCTTCCATTGCTATCCTGCTCGGGGCCGGCTATTCCGAGAGCTCGGGGAGAATATTCGTGGACAATCCCTATTCCGTTGTGCTCTTCGCGTTCATCGGGGCAATGAGCGCTGCAACCACAATCCTGCTCCTGGCGAGGCTTAAGGGGCTGAGCCCTGAAGCAATAATCCTCTCCGGAATCGCGATGAGCTCGCTTTTCACGGCCTTAACAACCCTCGTGCAGTACTTTGCAGACGAGCTCCAGCTCGCCGCGATGGTCTACTGGAGCTTCGGAGACCTCGGAAGGGCGACTTGGAGGGAAGACCTCATACTCGGGGCGAGCTTCGCGGTGGTCTTCGCTTACTTTGTCATGAAGAGGTGGGATCTGAACGCCTCGGCCCTCGGAGATGAGGTCGCAAAATCCGTCGGCGTCGAAGTTGAGAGGACGAGAATAATTTCGACGTTTCTTGCGACGTTTTTGACGGCCGTAAGCGTCTCCTTTGTTGGTGTTATCGGCTTCGTCGGACTTGTGGCGCCCCACGCTGTCAGGCTTATCTTTGGAGGAGACTACAGGTTCCTGATACCTCTCTCCGCCTTGATGGGTGCCCTCCTGCTCCTTACCGCGGACACAGTTGCGAGGCTTCTCTTTTCGCCGATAGTTCTGCCGGTTGGCGTTGTAACGTCGTTCCTAGGAGCTCCGATGTTTATCTACCTACTGGTGCGCATGGAGGGAGGCAGATGAAAGTTCTGAAGGTTAAAAACCTGAATTTTGGCTATAACGGCTCACAGATACTGCACAACGTCTCCTTGGAGGTGGAGAGGGGAGAGCTGGTGGCGATACTGGGGCCGAACGGTGCCGGGAAGAGCACCCTCATGAAGTGCCTCGCCGGAGTTTTCAAGTGTAATGGAGTGGAGGTTTTTGAAAAGCCCATAAACGAGTACTCTCGCGAGGAGCTCGCGAGAATCATCGGCTACGTGCCTCAGGCCATTGTCCCCGGCTTCATGAGGGTATTTGACACGGTTCTGCTGGGCAGGAGGCCCCACATGGGCTTGAAGCCTTCAAAAAAGGACATTGAGGCCGTTAAATCCACTCTAAAAATGCTGAAAATCGACCACCTGGCCCTGAAACCCATCAACAGGCTCAGCGGGGGAGAACTGCAGAAGGTGAACATAGCAAGGGCGCTCGCGCAGGAACCTGAGATACTCCTGATGGACGAGCCTACCAACAACCTCGACCTGAGGAGCCAGGTGGAAGTGATGAAAATAGCGCGGGAGTTCGTTGAGTCTGGCAAAACGGCCGTGATTATAATGCACGACGTCAACCTGGCGCTGCGCTTCGCGGACAGGTTTGTATTTATGAAAGGCGGCAGGATAATAAAAGATGGCGGCAGAAACGTCCTCACTCCGGGGCTTTTTGAGGAAGTTTATGGGGTCGGGGGCGTCATTGCGGAAGTTCAGGGCGTCCCTGTGGTGGTTCCGGACTTGGTGGACTGACGCACGGGAAGTTCCTCAAAAACGACCCCCTAAAAGGTTATTAACACTGGAGTGTACTGTACACCGGTGATACCATGCTTGCGAAATACCCGTTTGAGATTCCGAAGGATAGACCCCTCTCAAAGAGGGAAATCGCCCAGGCCCTGCGCTGGGCCATCGAGGCCGAGCTCGATGCCATAAACTTCTACGAACAGCTTGCCGAGCACATTGAGGACGAGAGGATAAAGCACGTATTCTACGACGTTGCCAACGAGGAGAAGGAGCACTTTGGGGAGTTCCTCGCGGCTCTCTTTGAGGTTGACAAGGAGCTTGCGAAGTACATGAAAGAGGGCTTTGAAGAAGTCGAGGAAGAGACAGGCATAAAGGTCGAACTCTGAGCTTTTCTCTTTCCCGCCCTTTCTACTGTCCTCGGTTTCTTAGTGACAAAAAGGGAAAGTAACTCACGGCCCAACGTGCATCATCTGGCTGTACATCTCCCAGTCGAGCAGGAGCTCGTACTCGGCCTTGAGCGTGTAGTAGTGGCCCCATTCCATGTCGCTGAGGTAGCGCATGAGCCTCTTCTTGTCCTCGCCTTCGACCATGTTCTCAAGCTCGGCGTAGAACTTCGCCGCCATCTCCTCAGCCTTCATGGCCCAGCGGATTAGGTCTATTATGTCCTGAACGCCCTGGAGTTCGCGGGCAACGGGCTTGAGCTCAGGTCCGATGTGCTCCTCCGGAAAAACGACCTCTTTACCTGGGAACATCTTGGCATAAATCTTCCTCAGGAGCTCCTCGTGCTTCTTCTCTTCCCCTGCGAGCCAGCTTATCTTTCTCTTCAGCTCCTCTATATCAGCCCTCTGGGCGAGGCTTTCGTAGAACTCCCTTGAGCCAATCTCGGCCTTTATGGCCATTCCGAGAAGCTCATCAAGGGAGAAGTCCTTTATCCTTTCGAGGGGAAGCCCCTCGTCAAGTTCGGGCGGAACCATAAATCATCCCCCCGCAAGCAGCAGTCCAAGTTCATTGTAGACTCTTATTCTATTAAACCCTTCCGCTTTCAGGACATCCACGATATCCCGCAGTATTTTGTTCTGGACGTTTACGGCCAGCATCTGGCAGAAATGGCAGTGTGGGGTTGAGCGGGCCATCAAAAGAAACACTTCGACTTCCTTTTCCTTCACGGTTAGCCCGTAGAGGAGCCCTTCATCAGCTATGTTGAGCCCCGTTTCAGGGTCTTGAACCCTTTTTAGAACCTCTACTACCCTCAAGACTTCAAGAGGAAGGCCCTTTTTGGGCCCCTCCGTAGGCCTCTTTTCTGGTTTAAAAATTTCGAGAAGTCCCAAGGCTCAGACCCTCTCAGTGCTGATGTCATCAGCAGTGTAGCCCTTCTTGTTTTCAAAAACTCCGACCGGGTTGTTCTTGAGGTCGTAGACGTAGACGTTCTGGAACTTCACAAGGGCGAAGCGCTCCATTATGTCCCCGATTATTTTGGAGTACGCGATGGGGCTCTCTCCGATGATGTTGTATTCCGCGTGGCTCTCAAAGCGGAGCCAGATTTTTAGGGTATCCTCGGTAACCTCAAGGCCCGCCACAACGCCGGAGTCGAGGATGTCTCCCCCGGTAACGGGGTCGGTTATCTTCCTCAGCTCCTCGATGACGGCCTTGTAGTGCTCGGGCCACTCCCTATCCGGGCTGTAAACTTTCATTTTTCTCACCGTTTTAACGTCTGAATGGCCAGTTATAAGCCTTCCTGGGCAAATTTGAGAACCCTTGCCGCTGGATATGAAAGAGTCAACGAGGCCATCCACAGCAACACTGAGGCAGTGTAGAGCATAATCGCGGGTAAGGAATGCGGATAGAGAGCGTTTACGGTCGTGAAAGCTACAAGAAGCCAAGCAGAAAGCCTTGCCATTGTGGCAGCTTTTATTGGCGAATTTGAATAAAAGGCCACGGCGTCCATCAAGAGAAGCAGAGAAATGTCAGAGAACATCAAAACAATGTATGTTTTTGGATCGTCGCTGATGCCAGCGGAGAGGACAACCAGACCGGTTTGGAAAAGCATTTCAAGCTTTGCTCCAACGAGGCCACTCATCGAGAGGGCATAGACTATCAACGCAGGACCGAGGATAACGAGTATCCTTAAATCAAGACCAGCGAGGCCTCCAACGAACCCCAGAGATGTCATGAGACCTCCTAAAAGGATTAACCAGGATAGTTTTTCCTTTCCGAGTCTGTATCGTTCCACAAGCCTCGTTAAGTGCCATGTGAGAAAAATTCCCACCAGCACAAGAGAGCCATTAACGGCCATTACAAGGGTATACGAATCCATAGTTCTCAACCATAGAACTTAGAAGGCAGGGGATATAAACCTTGCCCAAAAGCTTTAAGTGTTAAAACTCAAAGTTTTATTGGTGATATTAGTGACAGTTAAAGGAAAGTTTGCTCCGGTTGGTGGCAGGGAATACCTGCTCGCCGGGAGTCTGCTGATGACGCTGTCCAATCTCTTAGGCCTTTTCTCGCCTATAGCCTTTGGGCTCGGGCTCGTGGTTTACCTGATTGGTCTCTACCTCTGGAGCGTGGACGTTGACTCGAGGCCCCTGAAGCTGTTCCTGCTTGAGACGGCTCTATTCCTAGTTGCCATCTTCCTCCTCAGCTGGAGCCCGAAGTGGGTCCTACTCAAACCCTCGTGGAACATTTACAAGCTCATTAACTTACTAGCGCCGGCGTATCCTGCCTTTGTTGCCAGCGCCCTCCTGTACAGGCTCAGGATGGGGTTGTTTGCAAAATCGACCGGCGAGCTGAACTTCAACCTCGCCGGAAACATATACCTCATAGGCACCCTCCTCTTTCCCGTCCTGGTTGGCGTCGTTTTGATGAACATCGCCCGCCTCGTCGAGGCGTATTCCTACTGGAAGCTCCCCGCGGCGGCAAAAAGGAACGTCGCCTTCAACTTCCCACCGAGGAAATCACTCGCAGTTCTCGTAGCTTCCCTGATTCTCTCACCGGTTCTCTTCAACGTTCCCTTCCCGAACTACGACGGCTCGGCGCGCTCAAATGGTGTTGCCGTTTACTGGAGTACATCTGGTTCCCCTGCGGTCGTGGACGTTCTCATCAAGGTTCCCGGGAACTTCTGCGGGGCCGGGGTTTACGTTGATGGCATTAAAGTTGGGCAAAAGTACGAGTCAATGACATTCTGGGGCCCGTTTCAGTCCATCCTCGCCCTCTCCGGCGACGAGGTTATAAGGTACCACATAGAGCTCTTCAAGAGCCCTGAAAACGTGACGGTTATGGTATGCGTACGAAACGTCAAGTACGTGCACACCCTAGAAGGCTACGCTCAGGAATGGGTCGAGGACTGGAAAAACATGACGTTCCAGCTCTCGGGAGAAAAATAACGGGGGTTGGGGCAGAAACGAAAAGCTCACTCGAGCGCGACCTCGTTCTCCCAGAGGCCGTGGATGTTGCAGTAGCTGAGCGCGTAGAGCTTGCCCTTCTTCTGGGTCTTGAAGAAGAAGACCGCCCTCGGCTCGGTCAGCGGGTCGCTGTGGTTTGTAAACTCGGTCCTGCCGACGAGAATCGGGAAGTTGCCGTCCTCGGGGTGGAACCAGAGCTCAATCCACGCTATGTGGTGCTCTGGGGTATTTGGGTGCGGTATCTCCTTGCCCACGCTGACTTCGACCTTAACGAGGTCGCCTTCCTTCTTGTACTCTATAACGGGGACGTGCTTCTCCCCCTTCCAGTCTCCACTCTTTACCGTTCCGCTAAGCATCTCAACCACCTCACTCTATCTTTTCAAACTGGTCCTTGGGCGCACCGCAGAGCGGGCAGACCCAATCCTCGGGAAGGTCTTCAAACCTGGTTCCGGGCTCTATCCCGTTGTCCGGGTCGCCCTCGTCCTCATCGTAGATGTAACCACAAACTGTGCACTTCCACTTCGCCATTTCTTTCACCGTCTTAATATTATCAGTCCGACCTTATAAGGTTTGTGGTTCAAACTTAAAAGGTAGAAAAGCGAAAGGTTTACTCAAAGACCACGAACTTATCTCTTGGGACACCGCATACTGGGCACTTCTCGGGTGCCTCATCAACGGCTGTATATCCACAGACCGGACAGATATAGACCCTCTTTATCTCCATGTCCTTTCCGCTCTCGGCGAGCTCCTTGGCCTTCTTGTAGAGCTCGGCGTGTATCTTTTCCGCCTCCAAGGCGTAGTGGGTCGTCCTTACAGCGTCCTTCTCGCCCTGGAACTCGGCGGCGTTCTTGAAGACTGGGTACATCTCCTCGACTTCATAGGTCTCCCCCTCTATACCCACCTGCAGGTTCTCCGGGGTCTTGCCGAGGTTTCCGAGGGCTATGAAGTGGTTCTTGGCGTGAACAAATTCAGCGTGAGCGATGGCCCTGAAGAGCTTGGCTATGTTGGGGAAGCCCTCCTTCTCAGCCTGCTCTGCGAAAATCAGGTACTTCATATGCGCCATGCTTTCGCCGGCAAAAGCGTCTTCCAGAAACTTGCGGGTCATTTTCTTTTCAATTACCATATCTAGCACCTACAAACGTTGTTGCATTAATACCTAGGCATTAAAGTATATAATGATTTCTAGAATTGAAAGCTTAAAGATAGTATTCTCACGCTTCCTATGACCACCCCGCACTTCTTAAAAGAGAAAAGTTCAGGAGAGCCACGCCACGAGCTTCCTAACTGCCTCCCTGAGCTTCTCTTCGTCCTCAGGCCCGGGAGCGCCTTTGCTTTCGACGGTGTCAACGTGGTCGAACTTGCTGCGGGTTATGAGGGTCTCTATCTTCCTTCCGGCGACGCCGCCCCAGCCGAAGGCGCCGACGATAAGAACTGGTTTCTCGTAGTTGGCCTTGTCCACAATCTCGTAGAGGGCATACCTTATGCGCGGGTGTATCTCGGCCTCGTAGGTGGAAGCGCCGATTATCAGGGCCTCGCTGTCCGGGACTTCTCCGAGTATGTGGCTAACGGCCGGCGCTTCCTTGTCGGTGAACCTGTAGACCACCGGGTTGTAGCCGTGCTTCTTGAGCTCGTCTATCACGATTTCCATCCTCTTCTCGACGAAGCCGTACATGGAGTCGTAGATGACGAGAACCTTGCCCTTCTTGACCTTTCCGGCTCCGACTGCCTCATAGTACTCGAATATCCTGGCCGGGTTCTTTCTCCATATAAGCCCATGGCCGGGAAGTATCATCTTGGCATTATCAATTATTCCTAGGTTTCTCAGCTTTTTGATATTCTGGACTATGTACTTGTGGTAATGGCCGATGACGGTGACTATGTACTTGGTCACGTGCGGAAGGTACTTCTGAACTACCTCTTCATCGCTGTCATCAATAGTTTCTGGGATTCCGTAGCCACCGCCGGCGTCGCAGGAGAAGATCAGCTTATCCTCGACCACGTAGGTAATCATCGTGTCGGGCCAGTGGAGCCAGGGGACGGTTATGAAGCGGAAGGTTCTCCTGCCGATCTGGAGCTCCTCACCGTCCTTGACGATCTTGAAGTTCTCGACGACTTCCTTCCCGTAGAAGCCCTCAAGGAGGTTTCTAGCAAAGGCTGTCCCTATTATCTGTGCCCTGTACCCGTTGGCATCAAGAACCTTCGGGAGGGCACCGCTGTGGTCAGGTTCCGTGTGGTGGACTATTATGTGGGTTATCTCTTCGGGATTGACGAGCTCTTTGAGCTTTTCGAGGAAGAGGTCAGCGTACTCGGCCTTTGTCACATCGAACAGAACAACCGCGTCCTTCAGCTTCATCAGATAGGAGTTGTAGGTTATGCCCTCTGGGATATCCCAAGTGGCCTCAAAGTACTTAATACGGTCGTCGTCAACCCTTATGATGTAAAGTTCTGGCTCCTCAAGAAGTCTTTCAACCCTAACTGCGGGCATTTCTATCCCCGAACCTATTTGGTGCGAAGACGTAAATAAGGTTTTCTAAACCAAGAGTTGTGGACAGAACTGGGAGCCGGAGAACACGCCATGGCTCTCTGGTTCTGACATAAATAGAATGGAAAACGGCGGTCATGCCTTTAGGAGCTTGAAAATTTCTTCCAGGTCTGGAAGCTCCCTTGTCGGGTATGCCTTGAAAAAGGCAACCTTCCCTTCCTCGTCTACGAGGATGTTTGCCCTCTCCGAAAAGCATTCCTTTTCGCAGAAGATGCCGTACAGCTTCGCAACTTCTCCGCGTGGCCAGAAGTCGCTCAGAATCCTGAGCTTCTTGAGCCCAATGTGCTCAGCCCAGGCTTTCTTGCTCGGCGCAGGGTCGACGCTTATGCCGACGGGAACGACGTCAAGGGCCTCAAAGCGCTCGCAGTTCTCTTCGAGGGCTTTCATCAGCTTCTCGCACACGCTCGTCCAGGCAAGCAGGTGGAAGGACAGCAGGACTTTCTTTCCCCTGAAATCGCTCAGTCTGAACTCTTCACCGTTCTGGTCCTTCAGGACTAAATCGGAGGCTTTTTCTCCAATCTCCCTGACCTTCTCCCCAGCTAAGGCGAGGGTTCCAACGAGTTAACCCCTCGCCAGTGATGGGGAGGTTCGAGGGGTTCTCATTAGGGCAACCCTTGAAAAGGGTTCTTCGAACCCCTCGGGGAGGGTCTTCCCCCCGTTACCCCCCTCTGAGCATAAAGCCCGCCCAGATTCGGGGTTATGGTCCTCACAACCTTCCTCAAAATGTTAAACGCTCCAACCAAATCCGCGTTAAAGACAAGCCCCGTCGCGGGACACTCAAACAAACCCCTAACAAACCTCGCCCCCTCGTGAGGCTTCCCGCAAACGGGGCAAACCTTAGAAGTGAAAGCCTCATCAACAACCAAAACCTCAATACCATACTCCTCAGCAACTTCCCTAAGACGCTTAATAACCGTATTGAACCGCCAAACGTGAGAAAGGAGAAAATTCTGCCTTTTGCCCCTATCAGAGTTCCGAGCTATGCCCTTAGGATAACCCACCACAATCTTGGAAACGCCAAGCTCATAAAGCTTCCTGACAGTTCCTCTTACGGTAGTGTTTATGTAGTGCTTGGCTTGAAGTTTCGCTTTATCGTGCATTCTTTTAAGCCTTCTACTCGTTTTAACTCCGCTCTTGTTGAGTTTTGACTGGTAGTCAGCAATTTTTCTCCTCCAGTAAAAAGCAATGCGCTTCAGCGGCCTTCCATTCACGAGGAAGCTTTCCCCGTTTTCCACATAAACAGCCATTAGATTGTTTACTCCAAGGTCAATTCCCGCCGAGAGGCTTCCTCTTGGCGTTCTCGGAACGTTCACCCATTCAGTGTTTTCAAGTTTTTCCTCGACAGTAAGGCTAACGTGAGCATACCATTTCCGCTTAACGGGGTCGTAGGTTATCTCTAACCGCCCCTGCTTGCCCTTCAGGTGAACTCTACCCTTGAACTGGACTTCGAGGCGTTTAAACTTGCCGAGGCCTTTTAAGATTAGTTTATTGCCCTCAATCTTATATTGGTCGTTTCTCAGGACGATTAAGGGTTTTCTCCTTCCCTCTTCTTTCAAGTAGTTTGGTGGTTTTGGTTTGAGCCAGTTGGGGAGTTCTCCATTCCTCTTCTTCCTCAGGAGTGAGAAGAACGAACGCCACGCTTCAGCGTTTTTGCGAGAAATTTGTTGGACTGTGGCGGAGCCGATTTCTCGTTTAAACTCTTCGTAAACGGTTTTTTTCTGTGCTGTTGAAGTCCACGATTTTGTGTTGGAAGAATTCTTGTCGCCTCAAGTAGTTTACTCGGTTCCAGGCTTTGGCTCCTGAATCGGCTAACTGGTGGAGGATTTTTGCTTGTTCTTTAGAGGGCTGGAGTTTTACTGTTACTGAGCGCTTCATATCAAGGCATGGTATAAATTTTAGGCTTTAAAATAGTTTTGCCTTCCTGTTTAAAGGCCGGTTGGGTGGTTTACTGCATCCCCGCCGTGAACGGCAAGACTTGAGAAAGAAAAAAGTAACTACACACCCCCAGTTTTTGAGTTAAAAAGAAAACTCCCCCCGCGCATCTCAACCCTCTGAATGCTCGATTCCCCCGAGCAGGTGTCCACTTTAACCCACACAAACACCCGATGAAACACGGCAACGAAGCGTTGTGATGACTTTTGATGCTGGCGAGGACTACTACCTCTTTTAATCTCAACAGTTCGGCAAGGATATAAAGGGGCTCCCTCACTATGATAAGGGTGAAACCAGTGATAAAAGAAGTTCCAACCAGACTCCTTGCCGTCCTGCTGGCCGGAATACTCGTCCTCTCCACGGGATGTCTCAACGACAGTGGAGTCACGCAGACATCCACGGAACAATCCAACGAGAGCACCTCTCTCCAGACCGGGGAGACGGTCAGTTCTTCCCAGAGCGCATCGATGCCAACAAGGTCGGTTTCATCAACGACTGAAACCCCAAGCATCGAAGTGCCTGAGGAGGCCAATGCGACGACTTCCACCGCTACGGAAGTCTCCAGCGTTGTTACGGTCACGTTCATCGTCTCGGTTCCAGACTACACGCCAGAAAACGGCCCGGTTTATATCGCGGGCGACTTCAACGGCTGGAATCCGGGCGATGAAAACTACAGGCTCAAGAAGCGCGAGGACGGTAAATGGGAGATAATGCTGGAGTTCGAGAGGAGGACTAAAATCGAGTTCAAGTTCACCCGCGGCTCGTGGGAGACCGTTGAGAAGGGCAGAAACGGCGAGGAGATTTCAAACAGAGTGCTGGTGCTGGAGGAGAGCGGGGTGTACGAGTTCACCGTCTACCACTGGCGCGATTACGTAGAGGAAGTTGGAGTCGGCACGCACACGATAGTCGGAAACGTGACGACTTTCAAGATGTTCATGCCCCAGCTCAACAGGACGAGGAGGATATGGGTCTACCTGCCTCCGGACTACGAAAAGAGCAACAAAAGATACCCCGTCCTCTACATGCACGATGGCCAGAACCTATTTGACCAGCCGACCTCATTCGCCGGCGAATGGAAAGTGGACGAGACCCTGGAGAGGCTCTTCAGGGAGAAAAACTTCTCGATCATAGTCGTTGGCATAGACAACGGCGGTGAGAAGAGGACAGACGAGTATTCACCGTGGAGGAACGAGGCCTACGGAGGGGGCGGGGAAGGAGACGCCTATGTCCGCTTCATCGTTGAAACCGTTTCCTCCTGCACCTATTTTTGTTTTAAACACTGACTAATCACTACTAATGAGTTCTTGTGGTGCAGGAGGTTGGCCTCAACCGTTAAGTTCACCGGAACCACCGGCTCCTCCCTTAACGGTTCACGGGCCTTCGGGCTGAACGGAAACAGCCCTAACAAGTTCAAGACAGCAACAAAATCCCTGTCTGCAGAAAACCCGCAAACAGGACACTCGAAAACCCTCTGACGCAGAGCGTCATCATTGGGTTTAATCTTAAACGCACCGCAACGAGGACAAACCTGAGAGGAATAAAAAGGATTGACGAAAACCACGGGAACACCAAACTCTACTGCCTTCTCGAAAACAAACCGCTGGAACCCGTTCATACCAATATTATGGAGAGTATTCCTCAACCTCTTCTCGTTCTCCCTTCTCTTCTCTGTAATCTTCTGATTAAAGTTCTTGGGGACAGCCTCAAGGACAATAGTAGTATTCGACTCTTTAGCAACTTCAACGAGCCTCTTCGCCAACTTCCTCTGCAAATCAATTCTCTTGTGCATCTTCCTCTGTCCAAACTTCCTGAGGAATTCCCTCCCCTTCTTCGAGGGAAGTTTTCTCTTCCAGCCAACCAAGTGGGACTCTTGAATCTTCTTCCGCACGTCGGAATAAAACCTCGTTAGCTTTCCCAACTCAGTCCGAACCTGAATCAGGAACTCTCCAGTTCCAAAGGAAACGTTGTCAGCGTTGTAATCCACGCTAAGGAAACTTCCAGTCAATCTGTTTTCCTCAAACTCTTTTTCGAAGACGAAATACGCAAGAACCTTCCGCTCTTTCTCGATAATACGGAGTTTCACGCCAGCCTTTACCTTCCAACCATCATCAAGGTATTTAAAGAAGAGTTTGTGAGGTTTTAGGGGGAGTTTAATTCTCCCTCTCTTTGTAGTTAATCCAATTACGAGGATTTTCCTTCCGTTTCTGAGCGTGTTGAACTGTGGGAATCTCTTGTAATCCCACAGAACGTCGTCCAGCCAGAGTGAAACGTTTCTAATTACTGGTTTCTCTGTTCTGGCCCTGCCCTTTTTCTTCAGTTCGAGAAAACTCCTCGCCCTTGTTGTGGCATCCTGACAGACAGTGTAATAGTAATGGGTTGGTAAGTTGTGTTCTTCCTTGAGTTTCTTGTAAAAGAGTTTGCGGAGTTTCAGGTGGCTCTTTACCCTGTTCTCAACAGCATAATCTGTCAGAAACTCCAAAATTTCCAAGTATTCATCATACACTTCTTTCATTGCCTTGAACTTCTTTTTTGTGAGTGGGAGACTCTCAAGGACTACTGTTTTGGTCAGTTTCACTCGTTCTCGACCTCCGTGAGGAGTTTTTTGAATCCTTGAACGAACTTCTTGTTCTTGTGACTCCTCAGCCCGTAGAGTCTGCCTGCGAAACTGGTGATTATTGCAATCAAGTCTTCTACGAGTTCTTCTTTTGGTGTTTTATCCTTCTTGAAGACTGTTTCAATCCTCACGTTGTAGGCTGTGAAGAGTTCTTCCAAGTATTTGAATCCAAAACGGGTGAGCCTATCGGGGTAAGTTACGATGAGAATGTCATACTCGCCGTTCTTGGCGAGGTTGATTAGTTTTTTGAGCCCCTTTCTGTTCTCTTTCAATCCAGAGGCAATTTCCTTAACCTCATCCACGATTTGGTAGCCTTTGCTAACTGCGTATTGTTCGAGGGTTTTGAGTTGGGTTTCCAAGTCTTCTTTCTGGTCTCTTCCTGAAACTCTGGCGTAGAGGACTGCTCTTGTTGTTTCCTTCTTTTTGCCGAGTAGTTTTTGGACTTCTTCTTCTGGAATTCTGTAGTCTCGGCCTATTTTGATGGCCTTGATTTTTCCTGCATGAATCCAGCGGATTATGGTGACTTTATTGTAATTGAGGAGTTCCGCAACCTCTGAAGGTTTGTAAAACTTGGGCATTACTGACACCTAAGTAAGAATATGCAACGAAAATATTTAAACCTTTTGAATGTCACTATTTAAAGAACAGCCTTAAACCGTACATAGACTCCCACTACAGAACCCTACCGAACGAGACCGGGATAATGGGCTCCTCGCTCGGAGGGCTCATATCTATCTACGCCGGCTTCAAGTATCCGGAGACCTTCCGCTACATCGGGGCCATGAGCTCGGCTTTCTGGTTCAACCCGGAAATCTACGACTTCGTGAGGAACGCCCCCAAGGGCCCGGGGAGGATTTACATCGACTGGGGAACCATTGAGGGAAGCGACCCCAGTGAAATGATAGAGACCAACATGAAGATGGCGGAGGTACTGAAGGAAAGGGGCTACTTGGAGGGCGAAAACCTCCTCGTCGTCGAGGACGATGGGGCAACGCACAGCGAGTACTACTGGTCGAGGCGCTTCCCAGACGCGGTGCTCTGGCTCTTCGGCGGTTGATTTTTAAACCCCCTTCCCTTTTCTTCAAACATGCTCCTCCACATCGGAATTGACGACACCGACTCACCAAACGGCATGTGCACCACCTACCTCGGCGCGCTCCTCTACCGCGAGCTTTCCAGGATAGCGGAGCCCGTAGACCTGCCGAGGCTCATCAGGCTGAACCCGAACGTCCCGTACAAGACAAGGGGCAATGGAGCGGTGGCGATGACCTTCGAGGCCGACGAAGAAGTTATTCCAGATATTAAGAACACCGTCCTCTTCTACGTGAATCAGCTCGCGGACTTCACCCACGAGAACACGAACCCCGGAGTCGTCTTTTTTGAGGGCGAAATTCCCGAAGAGCTCCGCGAGTTCTCGCTTAAAGCCCTTAGAGAGCACGTGACCATTGAAGAGGCCGAAAAGGTCGCTAGAGCAGTTGGAGCGGAGTTCTTCAAGTTCAAGCTCGGGCGCGGGATAATCGGCTCCCTCGGCGCAATCGGCTACCCCCTTAAGCGCTTCACCTACGAGCTTTTGGCCTACCGCGAGCGTGAAAACTGGGGGACGCCGAGGCGGGTTGACGAGGAGAGCGTTTTCCTCGCCGACAAATGGAGCTACCCCTTCACCTACGACAACGTTGACCCCTACAAGAGGACGGTCTTGATAACGCCCCACGGCAAAGACCCCGTCCTCGTTGGCATCAGAGGGATTGACAGGGGAAAAGTCCTCCAGACCTTCGAGATGATTAAGTTTGAAGAGCCCGTCGCCTTCTACCAGCTCTACAAGACGAACCAGAACACCGACGACCACCTGACGCCCAAGAAAATCGGGGAGTTAAAGACCTACGACAGCGCCGTCGTGAGGGGAAGGGTTGCCCGCCCGTACTGGGAGCGCGGGAGGCACGTCTTCTTCGAGCTTGAGGACGAGACCGGGAAGATACGCGTCGCGGCCTTTGAGCCGACGAAGAAGTTTAGAAATTGGGTCAGAAAGCTCCTGCCGGGCGATGAAATCATAGCCGCCGGAGGAGTTAAGGAGCACGAGGGAATCCTGACGCTCAACCTCGAAAAGTTCTACCCTGTGAAGCTCGTCCCTCAAATCGAGTACCGGAAGCCGAAGTGCCCGAAGTGCGGAGGGACGATGAAGAGCAAGGGCGACTACCTCAAGTGCAAGCGCTGTGGCTATAAGATGCCGAAGAAGCTCATTCCGGTTGAAGTCCCGCGCGAGCTGGAGAGGAAGATTTACGAGGTTCCGCCCGATGCAAGAAAGCACCTGTCGAGGCCGCTGGTGCTGCCGGGTGGGGAAGAGAGGATTTTGGAGGCGCTGGAAGTTCTGAAATGATAATCGCCGTTATGATAATCGTGATTATCACAACGTGACACTGATAGTTCGCCGCTGTGTCGTTACCGGTATTTGAGGAAGAGCATGTAGTAGAAAGCCACCCCAATCAGGACGACGCCTAGGACAAAGATGTAGAGCGCCTCTTCGGGCTTTTCTTTAACCACAAGGCGATAGCAGTTTTCGGAGTAGGAGTACTCCACGTTTTCCCTCTTGAGGAGCACGCGGTCGCCCTTCGCGACGAGGGCCTCTTCTCCCCTATGGTACACCCTCAGAAAGCCGTTCTGAACGCCAACACTGTAGCCCCCGAGCTCCCCGGAGCTCCCCTCGCAGAAAGTTCCGGAGATTGCCTCGCTAGGGTAGAGAAGGAACGCGACGATTAAGAGCAGGCCCAGGACGAGTACATACTCCTCGGTGTCCATGCAAAAACGTCTGTAAAAGGGAATAAAAGCGTTGGGGTCACTTCAAAATCCCCAAGCTTTTGTTCGTCTTCTTTATGCTCTCCCACTTGTTGGCGAGCTCGAACATGGCCCTTATCGCGTCTATGTTCTCCGGCACAACGTCGCTCTCCTGGTGGACGGCCTGGATGTAGAAGAGCCTGTTCCCGCGGACGCTTATGCTCTCCTTCCAGACTGCAATCTCATAGAGGTTGTTCCACTCACGGTGGAGGTTGCGGGCGAACTCTATGAGCTGGGCGGTGCTCTCAAAGCCCTTCTCCTTCTCGAAGAGGAGCACGCGCGTGGTGTTCTCGAAGATATCTACGACGTCCTTTGCCTCAACCGGCTTCTTCAGCTCGACCATGATGCTGTGGACGTGCATGAGAGTTGTTGGGACGACGAAGGCGCTCGTCTCGATGTTTATCGGGATTACCGTCTGGACGTCCGGCCCGTGGTGCGACGGAACAGTGACGCTCGGCGTTATGGCGTTGACCGGTCCGCGCTTCGAGTCGTTTGGGTCGGCGGCGCGGCGAATCATCACAGCGTAAACGTAATCGATGTAGTCCTGAATGGCAGAGAGTGTCCTCGTCAGGCCCGTCGTGTTGCACGAGACAACCCTAACGTAGTCCTTGCCGAGGGCATTCTCGTAGTTCGCCTGGGCCACGAAGGAGACCTCGGCGACGCTCGCCTTCTCGCCGCCCTGGAAGATGGCCTTGACGCCAGCCTTCTCGTAGAGGGGCTTGTTCTTTTCGCCCATTCCTCCGGGCGTGGCGTCAACGATGATGTCAACCTCGTTGAGGAGGTCGTTCAGGGTTCCGGCGACTTCAAAGCCTACATTTTCAAACCTCGGCAGGAACTCCTCGCTCGCCGCGTAGACGGGAATTCCGAGCTCCCTCGCGCGGTAGGCCTCGAAGTCCGGCTTCGTCTTGGTGACGCCGACGAGCTTCATGTCGTCCTGCTTCATGACCGCGTAGGCCACTCTCTTACCTATAGTCCCGTAACCGTTAATCCCAACCTTCACCTTAGCCATACTCACCACCAGAAAGTTTTATGGCCATAAAATACTTAAGCCTTGTTTTCACTCGTGGTGAAAACTATCTATGGAGAAGTTGAACTTTTACTCTTTTGAAAGCTTGCCCTTTAGGGCGGGGATGCAGTAAACAACCCAACGGGCATTGAACAGTCGAAACCCTTTTAAGCTTCAACAACGTAATAGGGCCTCGAAGAGGCCACCGTAAAATAACCCGATGGGGTGAGGGATTTCACGTTACCCTCCAGTGTTGGAGGGTTGACGCTGTTAAGCGTCCCTTCAAAACCGCTTTCAAGCGGTTAAAAACTCTGAGGGGGCCTCTAAACCATAACCCCAATCCGGGTTTGCCGGTGGGGGGTAACTGGCCGGAGACCCGGCCTTCGGGCGAACCCGAAACCGGCAACGGGAGTAGGGAATGATTGCCCGTAAACCTTCCCGTCGCTGGCGAGGGGTTAACTCGTTGGAACCCTCGCCCTTAAGGACGGGGAGGAGGTCAGATCTCCGTGCAAATGGCTTCCGCTGGGGTTATAAGGGCCCGCGCCGAAACTTGTCCGGTGGTGGGAATGTTCGCCGAGATACTGACCATAGGGGACGAGCTCCTCACCGGAAACACCGTGGACAGTAACTCCGCCTTCATCGCCCAGAAGCTCACCGAGAAGGGATACTGGGTGAAGAGGAAGACCACAGTTGGCGATGACGTCGAGGAGATAAAGAGCGCGGTTCAGGAAGTCCTTGCGAGGAAACCGGAGGTTCTGGTGATTTCGGGCGGTCTCGGGCCAACCCACGACGACGTTACGATGCTTGCCGTAGCGGGAGCCCTCAACAGGAAGCTCGTTCTCTGCGAGGGGTGCCTTGAGAGGATTAAAGCGTTTTACCGCGGGCTCTACGAGAAAGGCCTGATTGACGACCCGGAACTTAACGACGCGAGGAGGAAAATGGCCTACCTCCCAGAGGGTGCAGTGCCCCTTGAAAACACCGAAGGTGCCGCCCCTGGGGCTTACATCGAGCACGGAGGGGTCAGGATATTCGTCCTCCCGGGGATGCCCCGCGAAATGAGGGCAATGCTAGAAAGGGAAGTCCTGCCGAGGCTCGGTGAGAGGAAGTTCGTCCAGAGAAAGCTTTTGGCCGAGATAACCGACGAGAGCAAGCTCGCGCCGATACTCAACGAGACGCTGAAGCGCTTCAAGGTGAGAATTCATTCCTCGCCCAAAGGCTTCGGCAAGTACATCGGGATAATAATTTTTGGCGAGAGCGAGGAGGAGATAGAGAGGGCCAAGGCCCTTATGGAGGAAATGGGGGTCCGCTTTGGGGAGGGCTGGTAACCTTTAAATCTTCCCTTCCAAGTCCATTAGGGGTGAGAGGGTGCAGATAATCGAAGAGAAGCCCAAGGAGGGCATAGTGAAGGTTAAAGCAGAGACCCTTGACGACCTCTGGCACCTCTACCACGTCATAGACCCCGGCGACGTAGTCTACGCCAAGACGCTGAGAAAGCAGTCCCAGAGAGCTGACTCGCTCCGCGCTGAGAAGGTCGAGGTAATACCCGTCTACCTCGGCGTTAGGGCCGAGAAGATAAACTTCCACCGCTTTGCGAACCAGGTTCGCGTTACAGGGCCGATAGTTTACGCGAGCAGGGACGACGTGCCCCTTGGCAAGTACCACACGATAACGATTGAGGAAGGAACGGTTGTAACAATCCAGAAGCCCCGCTGGAAGGAGCACCACATCGAGCGCCTCAGGGAGGCGATAGAGGCCTCAAAGCGGGCCAAAGTGATGATAGTCGTCGTTGACGACGGCGAGGCAGACATAGCGCTGGTGAGGGAGTACGGCGTCGAGATGGTCGCGAGCATAAGGAGGAACCTCGGCGGGAAGCGCTACAACACCGACAGGGAGAGTGAGGAGAAGAAGTTCTTCCACGACTTAGCAAAGACCGTGACGGAGCTCATGGAGAGGGAGAAAATTGAGAGGGCAATAGTTGCCGGCCCCGGCTTCGTCAAGGAGGACTTCTACAAGTTCCTGCGCGAGAACTACCCGGAGCTGGCCAAGAAGGTCGTCATCGAGGACACGAGCGTGACCGGCAGGACGGGCATCTACGAGGTCATCAAGCGCGGGACAGTGGACAAGGTATACCACGAGAACCGCGTCGCCAAGGAAGTCCAGCTCGTCGAGAATGTTCTTGAGAACATAGCCAAGAACAACGGATTAGCCGCCTACGGCCCCAGGGAAGTTGAAGAGGCTGTGAACTACGGCGCAGTTGAGACGCTCCTCGTCCTCGACGAGCTGTTGAAGAGCGAGCACAGAGAGAAGATTGAGGAGCTCATGGACGCAGTGCGATACGCAAGGGGCGAGGTTGTTATCGTCAGCTCGGAGCACGAGGGCGGTGAGAAGCTGAAGGCTCTGGGCGGCCTCGCGGCTCTGCTGAGGTTCAGGGTGAAGTGAGTTTAAAGGGGAAGAAGGAGAGCCATCTCCCCTGTTTTGCCATTATTTCCCTGGCTTGTCCTCCTGCTTATCGTAGAGCTCCACGTAGGGGTCGCCCTTGAACTCCGGGAAGGGCCTTTCGTCGCCGTTCTCTATGAGCACCCTTTCTTTATCCTCAGTGAACCCGCCGAGCTCAAATGCCAGAATTCCATTTTTAAGCAATTCTGTAATTAAAACATCACTTTTCTCAGGCGGCACTATCGCTATCAGCGTCCCCGTCGAGGAGACGCTCCAGGGCTCAAGCCCATAGAAGTCAAGGACTTTCTTGACCAGTGGGTCGAGGTGGAGCTTATCCGCGTAGACCCTGAAGCCGACTCCTGAGTTGTCCGCTATCTCGTGAAGAGCGGTTAGACCACCTTCCGTCGCATCGTGCATTCCCCTGGCGAAGGGCCTCGCTATCAGGGCATCCGGAACGACGGTCTCGAAGTAAAAGGAGCGCTTTAGTCTCATCAATTCCTTTTTGGTCAGCACGCCGAGGAGTTCCCTCCCCCTGAAGTATGCGGCAGAGACCGCGAACTCAAGGCCTACCTTGGCCGTCACGACTATTCTATCGCCCGGTCTCGCTATCGGCAACCTGAGCTTGTCCTTCCGCACTATTCCTGCAACCGCTGAGGTGCCCATTGGTTCGGGGATGGAGGGGTAAACCCCAGTGTGCCCCCCTATAACAGACCCCCCGTACTTGAGGCACTCCTCGTTTACGTCGGTCATTACCTCCCTGACGTATTCCTCTGATGTGCCCTCCGGAAATAGAAGGTTCAGCACAAGCCATCTTGGTTCGGCACCGAAAACCGCAACGTCGCTGGCCACAAAGTGGTATGCGAAGAACCCGAAGGCTTCTTTGGGAACGCCAATCACGGGATCCGTCGCCACCACGAGGTAGTTTTCTTCGTCGTATTCCAGGACCGCGGAGTCAAAACCTGCCCTCGGCCCGTAGATGACCTTAGCGTCCTCCACACCGAGGTTCGGGAATATAACCTCGCGCAGGACGTCGTTCCTAAGCTTTCCGGGCGGAAGCATCGGAACCACCCTTAAAGCGCCTGACAACTTCACCAATCCCACGGAGGGTCTCCTCATCTGGGTTCCAGGCCATTACCTCAAAGCTGGGGACGCGGACGCTGACCCTAACCCTCCGCCTCCTCGATATTTTGCTCACCTCGTAGTTCACCCGGTATGCCAGATCCATGAGCTCCGGCCTTATGGTCTCCTCTTTGTCGATATACTGGAGCGGACAGCCCTCGCGCCACTGCCTCCTCCTCGCGTGCTCGTACATGCGGTACGGCCTTATGCCGGCTTCCTCCGCCAGTGCCTCGACCTCTTCGGCGGTGTACTTTATGAGGGGCCTGAAGAAAGGCACTCCTATCCTCGGTATCCCGCAGAGCCTTATGTCGCCATCGCACTGGTCGAGTAATGCCCCTATGATTTTGTCGTTGGCGTTGTCGCCCTTGGCGAGGACTTCAAAGCCGTTGTTGAGGGCGAACCACTTGGCGTTCCAGAGCATCACCTTCTTGCAGTGTATGCATACCGGCCCCTTTCTCCCAACTGCCTCGCGGAGAAGGCCGTCCGTGATGTCAACGAGGTAATGCCCAACTCCGAGGCCTTTCGTGAACTTCATCGCCCAGTTGAGCGTCTCCTTCCAGCTCCAGCGGTGGAAGAAAGTCAGAGCTGAAACGTCGAGACCGGCCTGTTTAAGCAAGTAAAGGACTAGAGAACTGTCCTTTCCCCCTGAGAAAAGGACGAGGATTCTCTTTTCCGTGAGCCCGGTCTCCTCTGCGAAGTCCCTGATTTCCCTGACGGCCCTCTCAATCATAAAAAAACGTAAAAGAGGGAGCTTAAAAAACTTGGGCATCAGAGGTTGACCTTATCAACCCACTGCTCGGCGAGGTCCCCGAAGATTGGGAACTTGTAGAGCTCCCCCCGGTAGGCCTTGACCATGCCCACAATCCATGCTATGAGGGCGACGAGCGACAGCAGGTAGGCGATAAGACCCCCAATGATGGGTATAGCCTCAAAAACTCTTATTGCCACTGTGAAAAACAGGAATGTCACCGTCGACTGCATGGCGTGGAATCGGACAAAGTAGCTCTCCTTTTCCAGCAGGAGCAGTATTATTCCCGTGAGCCACCAGAGCAGGTACGCGAGCAGTCCCTCAAGGTTCTCGTCAATTCCTAGCGATGTCTTTCTGACTTCGCCCTCCATGGTATCACCCCCGCGGTTTTGCGCTTATCTTATATAAATGCCTTAGCCTGTCGTGGGGACGAATCCGCGTTCCGAAAACAGGGCGTTTTTCCAACCTCACACAGCCCGAGTTCGAACCCCTTAGTTTTGTTAGGCTCACCAAAGATTTATTAAGGGCAGGGAGGAGTTCAGATAGAATTAGGATAACCTAATGGTGATGAACATGGTTGTGCCTTTACTCTCACTGCTTCCCGGAGAGAGGGGAATTGTGGTCGACCTGCGGGGCGGCCCGAACTTCAGGAGCAGGCTATATGCAATGGGATTAGCCCCCGGGGCCGTCGTCAGGGTTCTAGAGAACTACCCCAGAGGCCCCCTCATAGTTGAAGTCGGCGGAACGAGGATTGCACTGGGCAAAGGAATGGCTGCAAGGGTTTTTGTAAGAAAGCTCTGAGGTGGTAGCATGGCAATGAAGGTCGTCGCTCTGGCTGGGAACCCGAACGTGGGGAAGACCACGATATTTAACGACCTGACCGGAATGCGCCAGCACGTCGGCAACTGGCCGGGTGTCACGGTGGAGAAGAAGGAGGGAGTCTTCGAGTACAAGGGGGAGCGCTTCCTCGTGGTTGATTTGCCCGGAACTTACTCTCTCACGGCCCACTCCATCGACGAGCTCGTTGCGAGGGACTTTCTCCTCAACGGGAACCCCGACGTCGTTGTGAACGTCGTTGACGCGACTTCCGTCCTTAGAAACCTCTACCTTACTATGGAAATCTTTGAAATGGGTCTGAAGAACGTGGTCATCGCGCTCAACAAGATGGACCTCGCCGAGAAGAAGGGGATAAGGATAGACCCACTCAAGATGTCAAAGGCACTCGGTGTCCCCGTCGTCCCGCTCAACGCCAAAGAAGGGGCTGGCCTGGACGAGCTAAAGAAGAAGATATGGGAGATGGCCAACGGCATGATAAAGACCAGCCCCGTGCTTCCACGCTACGACCCCGAAGTCGAGAGGGAGATAGAGCACATCTCAAAGTGCCTCGCGGGAACCGAGCTGGCCGAGCGCTACCCGCTCCGCTGGCTGGCGATAAAGCTCCTTCAGCGCGACGATGAGATAATGAAGCTCGTTTTGAGGCACATAGGCGAAGAGAAGCTGAAGGAGATAATGACCCACATAGGCGAGGCCGAAGCGCGCTACGGGCGCGCGATGGACTTAATCATAGCCGGCCAGAAGTACGAGTTCATCGACGGCCTGACCCACGAGTTCATGAGCTACGGCAGTGCAAAGGAGACCCTCACCGACCAGCTCGACAGGATTCTCGTCCACCCGGTTTACGGCTTCATAGCCATGGCATTCGTCTTCTACCTAGTCTTCAAGTTTGTCTTTACGTTTGGGTTCCCCCTCCAGGGGGTTCTCGATGACGCGTTCGGCAGGCTGGGAGAATGGGTGGCACCGCACATAGCTGACGAGACGCTCCGCGGGTTGCTCGTTGATGGTATAATCGGCGGCGTCGGTTCGGTGCTCAGCTTCTTCCCGCTGGTCTTCCTTCTCTTCCTCGCCCTCTCGTTCCTCGAAGACCTCGGCTACATGGCGAGGGTAGCGGTGCTCATGGAAGGAATACTCAGGAAGTTCGGCCTCCCCGGAAAGGCCATAATACCGCTCATCCTCGGCCTCGGCTGCAACGTCCCGGCGGTGATGGCCACAAGGACGCTCGACGAGGAAAAGGACAGGCTGGTCGCGATGTTCGTGAACCCGTTTATCCCATGCTCCGCCCGCTTGAGCGTCATCAGCTTCCTCGTCGGGACGTTCTTTGGGGGGGACGCGCTCGTTGCGCTGGCAATCTACCTGATAAGTTTGGGCGTGGCCCTGCTCTCTGCAAAGCTCGTCAGCAGGTTCGTTCCAGGTGAGGAGAGCCCCTTCGTGATTGAACTACCGGAGTTCCTTCTCCCCAGCTGGAAGAGCCTGCTCCTTCATTCCTGGGAGAGGAGCAAGGAGTTCGTCAAGAAAGCGGGAACCGTGATCCTCGTGGGTTCGATAGTGATATGGTACCTCAGCAACTATCCGGTGCCCATTGGAACCGGGAAGAGCTACGCCGAGAGGCTCGGGCACCTCGTTGAGCCATACCTTCACCTCATGGGGCTTGACTGGAAGGCTGGAGTGAGCCTGATATTTGGAATAATCGCCAAGGAGAACGTTATATCAACGTACAGCATACTCTACGGCGGTCTGAGCGGTGAAGCACTCAGAGAAGCCATTATGGGTGCGATGAGCTCCCTCCAGGGCTTTGTCCTGGCTGTTGTCACGACGCTCTACATCCCGTGTGTAGCAACGATAGGCGCCATAAGGGCAGAGAGCAACTGGAAGTGGGCACTAGCAGTCACGGTTTACATGATAACTGTTGCCTCCCTCGTTGGAGTCATCATCTGGCACGTTGGAACGGTGCTGGGGTTGTGAAGATGGGCAAGATGGAAGAAGTGCTGAGGTTAATCAACGAGGGCAAGCGGTTTCCACAGGAGATTGCCGAGGAGCTCGGAACTAAGGTCGAGGAAGTCGAGGGAATCATTGAGCTCCTTAAAAGTCTCGGATACATCGAGGAGATTGAGCAGGGGCCGTCCTGCGAAACCTGTCCGCTCAGGAAAATCTGCTATGGGAAGTGCCTCGTGCCGAGAGTGAAGGTGCTCAGGCCCAGCTTTAAGGTGCAGGGGGAGTGAGCGGGGCCTGGCTTCATTTTTAAACATTTTCCGCTTTTGATTGTATCACAAATCTGGGGGCTGTTCACCCCAAAACGGGCAACATTGCGTACTGCCTTTGAGTTGCAGGCATTTTGAGTTTTCCACGTCAAATCTTGACATGTTTCTGACTATTGTTGTACATCTCCCTGGGGGTGATATATTTTACAGCCGTAAAATATATAAGCCCGCAGGTGGTAGCCATAAATGGTGATACCATGAAAGCCGTAATCCTTGCAGGCGGTTTTGGAACGAGGCTCAGGCCGCTCTCATCAACGAGACCGAAGCCGATGATTCCTGTTCTCGGAAAGCCCAACCTCCAGTACATCCTCGATGCCCTTGAGAAGGTCGAGGAGATTGACGAGATTATTCTCTCAGTCCACTACATGAGGGGCGAGATAAGGGAGTTCATAGACGAAAAGATGCCAGATTATCCCAAGGAGATACGCTTCGTAAACGACCCGATGCCCCTTGAGACGGGCGGTGCGCTGAAGAACGTTGATGACTACGTGAGCGAGGACTTCCTTGTGATTTACGGTGACGTCTTCACCAACTTCGACTACCGCGAGCTCATAAAGGCCCACCGCGAGAACGAGGGCCTTATAACGGTTGCAGCGACCAAGGTCTACGACCCGGAGCGCTTTGGAGTCCTTGAGATGGACGAGAGCGGAAAGGTGCTCCACTTTGAAGAGAAGCCCAAGAGGCCGAAGAGCAATCTCGTCGATGCGGGAATCTACGTCGTTAACAAGAAGGTGCTCGAGGAAATCCCCCGGGGCAAAGAGGTCTACTTCGAGCGCGAAATCCTTCCGAGGTTCGTCGAGCGCGGCCAGGTCTACGCCTACAAGATGCCGAAGGGAACCTACTGGGTCGACCTCGGAACTCCTGAGGACTTCTTCTACGCCCACCAGATTGCACTCGATGAGATGGCGAGGGAGAACGGCTACTTCTACATAGCAGAGACGGCAGAAGTCCCTGAGGACGTTGAGATTCAGGGGCCGGTCTACATTGACGAGGGCGTCAAGATAGGGAATGGCGTAAAGATAAAAGCCTACTCATACATCGGGCCAAACACCGTGATAGAGGACAAGGCCTACATCAAGCGCTCCGTCCTCATCGGAAACGACATAATCAAGGAAGGGGCCGAGCTCAAGGACGCAATCCTCGGCGAGGGAGTTGTCGTCGGCAGGGACGTCATCGTAAAGGAGAACGCCGTTATCGGAGACTACGCCAAGATTTACGACGGGCTTGTCATCTACGGCGCCAAAGTCCTGCCCTGGAAGAAGGTCGAGGAGTACGAGGCCTACATCAAGATAAAGCTCGACCCGACGAAGGTCAGGCCCGGCCAGTACCCAGACCGCTGTCCACTCGGCCTTCCAGAGTGTATCTACAAGAAGTTCAAGGCAATAGCCGGCGAGAAACCGCCGTGCGATGAGTGTATCGAGAACCAGTGGCTATTCTGATTCCTCCCACTTTTTTAACTATTCGTAACACCACTCATATGACACGAACTTGTCAAACTTCTTGGCCAAAAACCTTAAATAACATGCTGTTTTTGCTCCGTTAAGGGAAATCCAATGAAGAAGTTTCCTGCTAAGCTTGCTTCTTGGGACGACATAGAAAGATGGGCAAAGGAAGGAGCTTGGAACATTCTGGAAGGAGGCTGGAGACCAGACGTGGTGGTTGGACTCGCAAGGGGCGGCTGGGTTGCGGCGAGGCTCTACTGCGACTATCTCGGCGTCAAAGACCTCGTCAGCCTGAAGGTCGAGCACTGGGGCGTTACAGCTACACCTGACGGCAAGGCGAAGCTCAGGTACGGCACCAACTACGACCTGGGCGGCAAGAAGGTTCTCATCGTGGACGACATAAGCGACACCGGAGAGAGCCTGACCCTGGCCAAGAACTACGTCGAAGGCCAGAAGCCCGCAGAGGTAAGGGTCGCAACGCTCCTTACCATCAAGGGCTCCCGCTTCAAGCCGGACTACTACGGCGAGGAAATCGACTGGGCCTGGATAGTCTTCCCGTGGAACTTCGTCGAAGACATGATTAACCTCGTGGGCAACATTCTTGAGGAGAAAGAAGCTGTGAGCACCGACGAGATTGTTGGGCTCTTCAAGGAGCTTCACGGTATGGAAGTCCCAAAGGGCAAGCTCGAAGAGGCCCTCAGGATGGCAGAGATGAGGAAAGTTTTTAAGTTCCGTGACGGGAAGTGGCGCAAAGCCTGAGGTGCTACCATGGACAGGGAAAAGAAAGTCGAGGAGATACGCAACCACAGCGTCTACGCCCGTGAAATCTACGAAATGCACAGCGAGAGCATAGACAGCGTTATAGAAAACTACGAGAGCCTGAAGGAGGACTATCTCAGCGACCACTCGCGGGCGAGGATTGTCAGGATAGTCTTCAACGAGGACAACGGCCTCCCCCTGGCGATAGAGTTCAACAGGAAGGACGACAGCTTCAAGGGCTTCACAATTGCCATCGGCAAGCCCCACATCAAGAGCAACGGGAACGGAAAGGAAAATGGAGAAGAAGCAGACCCCGCTCAGGAAGAGGCGAGCGGCTGAACGTAGAAGCCCAGCTCTATTCCATTTTTACTCCATATTTCATAGCTGCTGAGGTAGTAGGTCGGATTCTGGAACAGCGCCGTTAGCTCCCTGTTCTCGCCGGCAACCCAGACGATGTAGTTCTCCGGGTTGTAGGGGTTTCTAACCGCCATCACGACGCTCGCATTAACAACGTCCCCGAGACTTCCAGCGACAACACTTGAATCGCCGTAGAGTCCCCTAAGCGGGCTCTTATCGTCGAGAAGGACAAAGCTCGTGACGTCTGTGGCGTGTGCCAGAACCCATGTCCCGTTGACTCTCTCAAAGTGGAGCGGGAACTTATCGTCAAGCTCCTCGACCAGCATATTCGACACGGGGCCTCCAACAAGGACGATGTTCTCCCTCAGCTCGTCGTCGGTGACGTTAACGTCCGCTTTAACTACTACATCAACGTAATGCGGCCACTGGGAGTAAAAGGCCCTGAGGTTCTCGGCTATGGCCTTGGCTGTCCTCTTGTCGTACTCTGTCCCGCTGGGGTCGGGGTTCTGGGTGCCGTACACCACAACGACTCTTCCAGCAACGGCTCCTTTGTCGAATGCCTTCAAGGGGGTCACTGGGACACGCTTCTGGTAGAGCTCCTCTGCATTTTGAGACGGTACTGCGGCCTTCAGTTCGTCCATCATATCATCAACGTAGTCGTCCAGGGGTTTTCCTTCTTTTGTGCTTATCTCGGCGTATTTTTCGTAGATTTCGAGGGTGTCCTCTATCCAGAACTCTCCCCAGGCCTTCTGCATCCACATCTCCAGCTCTGCGTACGCGGGGGTGACTTCCTTAAGCGCAAAGTCGGCCCAGCCGTCGGCGAAGCCTTCATATATCATCCCGGTTGGGCCCCAGAAGTGTATATCGTAGCGTGCAAGGTACGGCATGTCTTCCTCTATCGTGTCCTCAAGGTACCTGAGGCTGTACGTGAGGTCGTCATAGTGGGCGTTGAGACCGGGAATTGTGAGGTCGTGGCCGAGCTCATGGTAGATGAATGTGAGGTATATGAGCTCGTTGAGCTCCCTGCTCTTGATGTAGTCCCTGTTGAGGGGAAGGCCAAACATCGTGTCCCTCGCTGTCTTGTAGCTCCAAAGCGTCCTCTGGGGGTCGCGCCTCACCAGGGGGATTATTCCGCCAGCGCCGTAGACCTGAAGGCCGTCGCGGACTGGGCTGAAGCTGTGGCCGTGGATTGCAACAAGAAACGGGTGGTAGAACTCGAAGCTGACGTTGGAGACGCCCATGTAGCGCCCCATGAACTCGTCCGGCGGGAGGAGTGAGAGGGCGTTCTCGTATATCTCAAGGTCTTCCGTGTAGTAGTCCTGGTGGTCTCTGTAGAAGGCCATAAAGTTGCTCTCCCGCGCGAAGTCCCTAAGGACCCCGATAAAGTCTAGAGTCCATGGATCGTCGATGGGGGCCCAGGGCTGGAGCTCCGGGGGTTCTGTACAGAGGAGGAGGTAGTACTCAAGGGAATACAGCAGCATGTCCTTTTCGGATATTGATGACGCCCCGTCGAGGTGCTCCCTCAGCATCTTGACCGCGCGGTGGTTCCTGTAAGGTGCGAAGTACGAGTCCACCTCGTCGAGATAGCCTCCACGGTCTATGACGAATGGGTCGCCCCTTCCGAAGGCAAGGTAGTAGACAACACTCAGCAGCTCCGTGTTGGGGCTTATTGTCACGAGAACCCTGGGGCTGGGGTCATAGGCACCCGCCGGGAGTGCACTACTCAGAAACAGCAACACGATTATTAAAGCTCCCAACTTTTTCATGACGACACCCCATAGTACAGAAGTGATGCGGTTTATAAGACTTCTGTAATCTGCAAGATTCCCCGAACAACGTTTAAAAGATGTGCGTTGAGTTAAGTTAGGGTGACCGAAAATGAAGAGGGGAACTCTGCTCATAGCACTGCTCCTAATCGCGTCGTTTATTCCGCTCACCGGCGCTTCAGAGGAAAAGCCCCTAGTGGTCGCCAGCATAGCTCCTATTGCCTCAATAGTCCAGGACGCCTTCGGCGACGCAGTGGAAGTCGTGTACCTGATTCCGCCGGGTGCAAACCCCCATGAGTACCAGATGACGGCGGACCAGATTGAACTCCTGAGGAGTGCGGACGTCATAGTGACCACCGGCGGGCACCTGCCCATGGAAAAGAAAATATCAGAGCTCAAGGAGGAAGGCACCATTACCGGGGAGACACTTTTCTTTGATGATTACAGGGAGGAAGGTTTCCGCTACCTGCCCGAACACTGGTACAACGGCAAGGACAACCCTCACGGGGTCTGGCTCGATCCCTACAACGCCCTGGCCATAGCATCGGCCGTGGAGAAGGCGCTCGAAAAGGCTGACCCGGTGAACGCGGGACTTTATAGGGAGTTGTACTCGGACTTTGAAGGCAGGGTTAGGGCCATAGTTGAAGCTTACAAGGCGCTTGTTGATGAGAACAGGACAGCCGTAATCCAGCTCCCCTCGAACCAGTACGCCATTGAGTGGCTTGGAATTACCGCGGTCGCTTCGATAAAGCCTGAGGAAGAGGTTCCGGCCATAGCCGTTGACGAACTCGTCGAAACGGCCAGAGGGGCAGACCTTGTAATCTATGCAGTAGACAGCCCTGAGCAGATGAAGGACGCGGCGAGCGAGCTGGCCAGGAAGAGCGGGAAGCCCCTGGCTGGAATACGTGTCTTCTGGAGTGAGAAGCCCTACACCGAAGTTCTGATAGAGAACAGCGCCGCCGTGATTAAGGCCCTCGGCGGTGAGCGCCAGGAAGCCGGGAATGTTCAGGAAAACGACGTGGGACGCTATGTGGTGCTTTCCTTGGTCTCTGGAATAGTGCTTGGGGTTGCTCTTGGGGTCATACTCAAGAAGTGACTTCCTCTTTTTCCCGTCAGTTTCATTTCTCTCTGCAGTCGGCAATGGAAGAGAAGATAAAAACGGAGAGGGAGCTCACTCCCTCTTGTAGGGCTTTCCGTCGGCCTTCGGCGGCCTCGCCTTTCCTATTATTCCCGCGACCACTACCAGGGTCACGACGTAGGGTAGCGTCGCTATGAACTGCCAGGGTATCGTCCCCGCGAGCCAGGGGTTGTTCTGGATGTAGATTGCGAGGTTGTCGAAGAACCCGAAGAGGAACGCTCCTCCGAGCGCCACGAGCGGGTTCCAGCCGCTGAAGACCATGTTGGCGAGGGCTATGAAACCCCTTCCAGCGGATATCGTCTTCGTGACCGTGCCGAGCCAGTCAACACTCAGGTAGGCTCCAGCTATTCCTGCAAGGGCGCTCGCTATCAGAACAGCCGTGAAGCGATAGAGCTCGACGTTTATTCCGAGGGCATCTGCCGCCTCCGGGTTCTCACCGACCGCCCTAATCCTCAGCCCGAATGGGGTCTTGAAGAGCACCCACCAGGCTATTATGGCGATGACTATCGTTATGGGCACCATCGGGCTGAGGGAGTTTCCGAAGGCGTCCATCCAGAGGGGCTCAATCTGGACGTTGCTCGGAACCTGGTGCTGACCGGCGGTTCCCCAGTATGCGAAGATTCCAAAGGCCACGGCTCCAGCGGCGAGGAGGTTGAGGCCGATACCTGGGATGACGTGGTCTCCCTTCAGGTAGACCGTCAGTATTCCGTGTAGGGCTCCGAGGAGCATGCCGACGAGGGCTCCGCCGAGGAGTCCAACCCAGCCGTTTCCCGCAAGCTCTGCAAACATCGCGCCGAAGAACGCTGAGAACATCAGTATTCCCTCGTAGCCGATGTTAACGACACCGGCCCTCTCGCTTATCACGGCGCCTATGCTGGTTAGGGCTATCGGAACCATTGCGGCGAGCGAACCGAGGAGCAGGCTGATTATCATTGTCTCGTTCATGCCTCACCCCTCCTGAACACCTTGGTAACGAGGTCGAGCAGTCCGGGGACGGCGACCGCTATGATGATTATTCCCTCAATGACCTTGACCATCTCAAGCGGGACGTGGGCATGCTGCTGCATTGCTGTAGCTCCTGCGTTCAGCGCTCCGAAGAGGATTCCGGAGAAGATTATGCCGAGCGGGTGGTTCCTTCCGACGAGGGCAACGCCTATTCCATCGAAGCCGTAGCCGTAAACGTTGGCCAGTCCCTGGGTTATCGCGTAGCTCGGGGGAACTCCCATGACGAGTCCAGCCCCTGCGAGTCCCGCGCTCATGCCGCCGATAACGAACGACCATATTGCAGAGCGCCTTGGGTTAATTCCGCCGTACTCTGCCGCCCTCGGGTTCTGACCGCTGGTTCTGAGCTCGTAACCGAGCTTGGTGTGCCACATCACGATGAAGATTATCACTGCCGTGAGCACTGCGACTATGAAAGACCAGGAAAGGCTCGTTCCCTTCATGAGGAGCGGAAGCCTGGCCGAAGGTGGAACTGGCAGGGTGCTGTTGGGGTCTTTCGGGTTGTAGTAGACGCTGACCGCAAGCCAGCTGACGACGAAGAAGGCAATCCAGTTGAACATTATCGTGGATATGACCTCGTGCACTCCCCTGAAGACCTTGAGGACTGCCGCCGGTAGGGTCCAGAGGGCACCTACGAGAAGGCCAGCGAGGAGGCCGGCTATCGGGTTCTGGAGGTGCTGGGTCACGATTATCGCCGCTATGGCGCCGAAGTAAACCGTCCCTTCGGCTCCGATGTTGAAAAGTCCAGTTCTGGCACCTATTGCAAAGGTTATGGCGGTCAGGATTAGCGGGGCGGCCTTGCTGAGGGCCTCGGCAATGCCGTCAGCTGACCCTAGAGACCCCTTGATGAGCCAGTAGTAAGCGGAACCCGGGCTGTAGCCGCTGAACCAGAGGACGAGGGCGCCAACAAAGGCGCCGATGAGTATCGCCAGGACGCTCTCGGCAAGGGGCTTGGTGTATCCCCTGAGCTCACTCCTGAGGCTCACCCTTAACACCTCCCATCATGAGTCCTATCTGCTCCTCGGTAACCTCCTCCGGCTTAACTATGCCCATGAACTGGCCCTCGTACATTATCGCCATCCTGTCGCTGAGCTGTAAGACCTCGTCCAGGTCTGCAGAGACGAGAAGGACGGCCTTACCCTCGTTCCTCAGCTTGACGAGGTAGTTCCTGATGTATTCCGTCGATGCTACATCAACACCGCGCGTCGGCTGAGCCGCTATGATGAACTTTGGTTTCTTGCTGACCTCTCTCGCAACTATCAGCTTCTGCTGGTTTCCACCGCTCAGGCTCTTCACAGGGGCCTTGGTTCCGGGCGCGCTGACTTCGAACTCCTCTATGAGCCTCTTCGCATGCTCCTCAACCTTACTCCAGTCGAGGAGGAAGCCCCTTGAGAACTCCTTCCTCCAGTGCATTCCGAGGATTGAGTTTTCTGTGACGCTCATGTCGATGATAAGACCCATGTGAATTCTGTCCTCCGGGATGTGGGCCATTCCCATGTCGTAGAGCTCCCTCGGCGTTTTGCTGGTGATGTCCACACCGTTGAGATAAATCTTACCTTTCTCAACTTTCCTAAGCCCGGAGATAGCTTCTATGAGCTCGCTCTGGCCGTTGCCCTCGACACCGGCTATTCCGAATATCTCGCCTGCCCTCACCTCGAAGGTGAGGCCTCTAACAGCCTCTTCCCCCCTGTCGCCTTTGACCCACAGGTCTTCAACGCGGAGAATGACATCACCGGGCTCCTTTGGAGGCTTCTCAATCCTCAGCACAACGTCCCTGCCGACCATCATCTTAGCGAGGAGCTCTGGCGTTGCTTCGCTGGTATTAACTGTTCCGATTACTTCACCCCTCCTGATGACGGTAACGCGGTCGGTAATCTCCATGACCTCGTTGAGCTTGTGGCTGATGAAGATTATCGTCTTCCCCTGCTCCTTGAGCTTTCTGAGGACTGCGAAGAGCTCCTTCACCTCTATCGGGGTGAGGACTGCCGTGGGCTCGTCGAGAATGAGTATGTCAACGTCGCGGTAGAGCATCTTCAGGATTTCAATCCTCTGCTGGACGCCGACAGGCAGGTTCTCAACCGGGACGTCGAGGGGCACCTGGAAGTTGAGCTCGTCCATGAGCTTCTGGAGCTTCTTCCTAGCGTTCTCGACGTCAATCTTGGACAGGAGGCCGTGTCCTTCCATGCCAAGGATTATGTTTTCGAGGGCGTTGAAGACGTCCACGAGCGTGAAGTGCTGGTGGACCATTCCAATTCCGTTGGCTATCGCATCTGCGGGGCTCTTGAAGTGGACTTCCTTCCCCCTGAGGAAGATTTTGCCCTTTGTGGGCTTGAGCATTCCGAAGAGTATCTTCATCAGAGTCGTCTTTCCGGCACCGTTCTCCCCGAGAAGGCCGAGGATTTCGCCCTCGTAGACCTTAACGGTGACGCCCTTGAGGGCCTTTGTACCGTCCGGATAAACCTTAACAATGTCTCTCATCTCAAGCACTGGAGTCCGCTCTTCCATCGCTTTTCACCCCCAGGGAAAGAAGAACAAAAAAGGGAAGAAATCACTGCTTGTGGTTCTGGTAGTAGTCGAGGGCCCAGTAGGCACCGAAGCGGTATCCACCCTCGAACTTGTAGAGCACCGGAATCTCCATACCGAGGACGATTCCGATGGTATCCTTGCCGTCGTTGAGGGCTATGAGGGCCGCAAGGGCTCCGGCGAGGGCCGAGCCCTCGTTCTCCTTGAAGAGCACCATCTGGACGTTCTTGGGCATCTCTGGGTCGAAACCGTCGATGATGACGAACCTCTGGTTCGGGTACTCCTGGGCAACCTGCTTGACGGGTTCGGTCATCATGTAGCCGACGGCAACGATGATGTCGTACTCACCGCTCTTGGCGAGGCTCCTGAGGTTCGGGAGGTAGTCGTTCTCGCTGTTGCTCTGAACCTCGGTGACCTCAAGGCCAAACTCATCGGCCGCCCTCTTGGCACCGAGGTAGGCCATGTCGTTGAAGCTCAGGTCGCCCCTGCCTCCAACATCGTAAACGACGGCTATCTTCTTGGTGTTCTGCCTCTGGTTGAGCTTTTCATCAAAGTGGGTCTCCGGAGCGGGCTCGTTGGCGCTCCAGTTCTTGGCGTATTCCTCCATGGTCTTCCAGTCCTCGGCTTTCCTTAGGGCCTCAATCTGGTCCTTGGCGGTGGCCTTCGGGACGACAATCTGGCCGTTTACTATCTGGTTCTGGAGCTCGTCAACGGCCCCCCATATCCAGTCTGGAACCTGCTTCCTGGTCTGCTCAAGGAACTTGATGAGCCCGTCCTCGCTCTTGAATCCGAGCTCGCTGAGCTTCTTCTGCTTGATATCCTCAGGAAGAGAATCGAACATGGCCTTGACGTCCTCGATGTCTGAGAGCTTGACACCGCCCTCCTTGAGGCCGAGCTCGACGACACCGCCGACGAACTTGTTCTCCTCCGCCTGCTTGACGGCGTTGTAAACACCGAGGTCAACGCGCTTCATCATGCTCGCAATTATTGCTCCCGGCTTAATCCAGTCCTGGGCGGAGTCAACACCGATTGCAAACGGCGGGCCCATCTTCTTGTTGTTGGCCTTCAGGTAGTCGCCTATGGCCTCAAAGACACCGAGACCGGTTCCACCGGCGACCTGGTAGACTACCCATGCGCCCTGCTGGAGCTGGGCCTGGGTGGCCTGTTTGCCCTTAGCAGGGTCACCAAAAGAGCCAGTGTAGGTGTAGAGGATGTTTATTCCGGTCTTCTCCTCCCCACCGCTGATGCAGCCGCTGGCCACTACGCTAAAGGCCATAACGCCTATCAGGAACAGAGCAAGCAATCTTCTCATGCCTAACACCTCACGAGTTCTGAAAATATCTAAAGTGTAACGCAAATATATACTTTGCGGTCTGGAAAAAACCGAAAATTTGGGAAAAACTTTAAACCTTCGTGGAAAAGTTTTTTGTGATGACGATGTTGAAGAAAATAGCCGAAATGGATTCGGGAGCGGTTTTAATAACTGGAGACGGGAAGAGACTCGCGGAAATATACTTGAATGTATGGGGCAGTAGGGGCAAGCGCATACTTGCGGAACACCTCCCATTTAAGGTGGACGGTGATGTTTACATTGGTTCACCTTTTGAGGGTGACGACTTCGACGTGTACCTGATACTCAACCCCCTCTCACGCCCGAAGGAAGAGCGGGAAAAGTTAATCGAGTGGCTGAAAGAGCACAGGGATAAGCTTGTCCTGCTGTATGAAAGCAAGTATGTGAAGGACTCGATAACGCGCTACAAGCTGAGGAACTTCATAGACTACCTCATAGCGTACAAGAGGGAAACTGTTGGCTTCGAGAGGGTTGACGTGATGCGCCTGGATGGCGGAAAGGTAGTGGGGGGCAAGACCTACGTGAGGAGGCGCTGAGGCACGTGGCTTATAAACTGTGAGGTAGAGAGACCAGCGCCCGATGACGAGTGGCTTCGGGTCTGAGGAGTGATGACACCAGCTATCGCCGAGGGCTTTTTATAGGCTTCCTCAATCTTTTCTCCGGGTGGGAGCATGTTTGGAAAGCTGAGGGAGAAGCTCAAGAGGTTCACCCGGCAGGTCGAGGAGAAAATCGAGGAGGAAGAGAAAAAGGTGGAGAAAGGGGCCGAGGCCGAGAAAAAGCCCGGCCTGATGGAGAGGCTCCTCCAGGTCGAGATAAAGGAGAAGGACGTCGAAGATGCACTCGACGAGCTGGAGCTTGAGCTCCTTGAGGCAGATGTTGCCCTTGAGACCGTTGAAGCCCTCAGGGAGAAGATTAAAGAGAAGCTCGTCGGCAAAAAAGTTCGCATCGGAACGAACAAGGCCAAGCTCATTGAAGGGGCACTAAGAGATGCCATTCTTGAAATCCTAACGCCCGAAAAGAAGCTCGACCTCCTTGAGATGATTCGCTCCAAGGAGGAGAAGCCCTTCGTGATAGTCTTCGTCGGCTTCAACGGCTCGGGGAAGACGACCACCATTGCAAAACTCGCCAACTGGCTCAAGAAGAACGGGCTGAGCGTCGTCATAGCGGCGAGCGATACGTTTAGGGCTGGTGCGATAGAGCAGATAGAGGAGCACGCCAAGCGCGTCGGCGTCAAGGTCATCAAGCACGACTACGGGGCGGACCCGGCGGCAGTTGCCTATGACGCCATACAGCACGCGAAGGCGAGGGGGGTTGATGTCGTTCTCGTGGACACCGCGGGAAGGAACGAGCTCAACAGGAACCTCATGGACGAGATGAAGAAGATTGTGAGAGTCACCAAGCCCGACCTGGTAATCTTCGTCGGCGACAGCCTGAGCGGAAACGCCGTTGTAGAGCAGGCCAAGCAGTTCAACGAGGCCGTTAGGATAGACGGCGTAATCCTCACCAAGCTCGACGCGGACGCGAGGGGCGGAGCGGCCTTGAGCATAAGCCACGCGATAGGCGCGCCTATACTCTTCGTGGGCGTCGGTCAGGGCTACGACGACCTTACGCCGTTCGACGAGAAGTGGTTCGTGGAGAGGATTTTCGGGGAGGAGTGAGCTTTTCCCTTTTCTTACACGCTGACCGCGAGCCCCATACGAACCACAATCCAGACCGCGAGGAAGCTCAGAACGGCTGCGACGGCCCATATGGTTTCATCGTTTCTATCAGGTTGTATCTCCAAAACCTTCTCTCCAGCCCACTGGAGAAGGGGTGCGAGGAGCAGAACGGTGAGCAGGGCGATTCCTTCGTCAATGGTCAGGAGCGCCGTTCCCGCAAGCACCACAATCCCTGCGGAACCCGAAAGCAGGGCTGTTTCTCTCCGCTTCCTCCAGAGGGCGTAAACGGTAGGAATGAGAAACGGAAGCGCAACGGCAAGGAAAAAGATCGGTGATGGAGAAAACTCAAAGGAGCAGGCTGGAGGGTTCCTCGACCAGCAGACGGCCTTCACGTAGTCTTCCCACGGAACGGCGAAAGCGAGCACGAATTCAATGGAGGGAAGGAGGAAAGGATAAAGGAGTGAACGGAGCTTCATGGTTTACCACCCCATGTTAACACGATGCAGCTGTGAGTTCAGCCACTATCATCATGCCTACTATAAGGCCCGGCAGAAAGCCCGCAATGCTGAGCAGCACTTTTTCCCACTTGTCTTTCCCCAATACACCCCCTACCACAGCCGAAACAACAATCAAGACTACTAAAACACCCGGTCCCGTAGTTTTAAAATAGATTGCAATCACCGACAAAACGGGCAACCCTATTGAAAGTGCCGATTTCTTTAGGGCGGGCTCCTTAGACCAGAGGTATAGAATAATCAGGACGAGTGCAGGAAGAAGGACCAAGAGAACGAACTCCAATGATGGAGAGTATTTGCTCCAGGAAACGCAGGGTCTTCCTGCCCCAGCCGTCCAGTTCTCAAAGAAAATTGTGCTTTTTTCAACATAATATCCACCGACGGACCGACTATTGTAGGCAAGCATAAGTTCCCAGGCCGTTGAGAAAGCAATAACAGAAAGGTGGAGAAGGAGGTTTTTTAGTTCCATAAGCTCACTCCCATACCTTATACTTTGACGGAAATGCCGTTCCACACCATGATACAGAGGATAATTGAAGCTATAAGTGACATGGTTGCCCATATCCATTTCTCCCCCGCCTTCTGTGGGGTAGTTTCCCCCTGCTGACGCCAATGTATAGTATCGCCGAGGTGATTCCTGCCCCTATGGGGGGTACCGGTGACTTTTCTAAGAGATAAAGAAGGAGCAGAGTTACTAAGACAACGGCAAGTGAAGATGTTCCAAACGCTATGAACTCACTCCATTTCTTCCAGAGGCCGAGGAGGATTGAGGCCATGAACGGTGCCATCACGAGAACAACGAAAGCCAGCGATGGACTAAAGTGAAAGTCACAAATGGGGTATGGGTGCGTCTGAAGGCAAGAAGCTCCAACGTAATATTCTGAGGGAAGCAGAATCATTAGCAGGAACTCCCATGCGGGAAAGAGGAAAGGATAGAGGAGCGAGCGGAGCTTCATCGGGCTCACCCCTGTTTTGGAGTAATTTTCACTAAGTATGTATCTGAGCCCCAGTTACCCCACGCCAAATAGTGCTCGTACATGTCCCATCCATCATGAATCACTACGTAATCTATGGTGTGGCTGTTTCCAACGTATCCAACTATGACAACACTATGGTCGTCGTATGATTTTTGTTTATCTACTACACTGCCTCCATTGTCTAACTGGAGTAGTACAGGTCTGTGGTTATCAACTTCTTCAATGACATCATCCTCATGTATATACGGTGCATAAAACAATGTGCACAAACCCCATGTGCATGTTGGCTGTGCGTCGTAGCTGTGCATGAGGGGCCACGAGACTATTCTTTTCTCCTTGTACATATAAGTTTTACACCCACAGGACCCTTATAAGCTCCTCAAAGTCCACCTTCGCCGTCATATCTATGTTTATCGGCATTACTCTGACTCATCTCCTCCCGAGTTGAGATTTGTGATTTTATACTGCACCAGATATTCCACTCCAAACCATAATGCAGAGGATAAACGAGATTATGAGTGACACGGTTAGCCACACCCATTTTTCTCTTCCTTTTGCGGAACAGTTTATTCTTCTGTAGAGGCCACCATACAAAACCACCGAGGCGATTCCCGCTCCGGTAAAGGGAATCCAAGACTTTTCGAAGATATACAGGAGTAGGAGAGTTACTAAGACAACGGCAAGCGCAGGGATTCCAAACGCTATGGGTTCATCCCATTTCTTCCACAGGCCGAGGAGGATTGAGACTATAAACGGCGCTATCACGAGGAGAATAAACGCTGGTGAGGGCCTAAAGTGAAAGCTACAAATTGGATGTGGATGAGTCTGAAGGCAGGAAGCTCCAACGTAGTAGTCCGGGGGAAGTAAAACTATCAGCAGGAACTCCCATGCCGGAAAAAGAAAGGGGTAAAGGAGAGAGCGAAGTTTCATGGGATTTACCTCCTCTTGGGGACTATTTTGACGAGATGAGTTCCAGAGCCTCAGTTCACCCACTCCTTCAAGTGAAACCACTGTTGGATATATTCTCCATTGACGTTAATAAACTTTGTGTGAACATAAATTAATAAGCATAGCATTACTCTTGTTTAGATTAGATTTAATGAGTTCAATTGCTCATCGTATATGTAAATATAAGTTTTACACCCACAGAACCCTCTTCAGTTCCTCAAAGTCCACCCTCGCCGTCATATCTATGTTTATCGGCGTGACGCTGACCTTCCTCTCGACCTTCAGGGCGTAGGCATCTGTCCCTGGCTCGAAGTCTTGGACAAGTTTGCCGACAATCCAGTAGTAGGGGTTGCCCTTGGGGTCAATCCTCTCCTCGACCGTTGGGGAGTAGCGCTTCCGGGCTAAGCGGGTGATTGCTATCTCCGTTTCCTCCGTCGCGTCGCTCGGAACGTTGACGTTGAGCATGTCAACGCCCTCAGGAAGACCTCTCTCCAAGAGGGCTCCCGCGATTCTCTTGAGGAAGTGAGTCGAGACCGAGAAGTCAACCCCCTCACCCTCGCCGAGGGTCTTCTTCCACTCCACCTCAAGGCTAATCGCTATGCTCGGAATCCCGTGGGTAGAAGCCTCTATTGCCGCTGAGGCCGTCCCTGAGACTGTTATCTCGGTGCTCAGGTTCTCGCCGAGGTTAATCCCGCTCACGGCTAAACCAAAGCTCCCGAAGCGGGCTATGGCGAAAATCACGCAGTCAGTAGGAGTTCCATCTATTCCGTAGGCTATCTTTGCGCCGGGAACGTCAACGCGCTTGGCCCTTATCGGCCTGTGGAGCGTCATGGCCCTGCCGCTCGCGCTCCTCTGGAAGAGGGGGGCAACGACGTAAACTTCGCCGAGCTCACTCAGGGCTTTCACAGCGGCGCGCAGTCCGTTGGAGTAGATTCCATCGTCGTTCGTCAGGAGAATCCTCAAAACGAACCCCTCCGCGTCAGTGTTTATTGTCAGGGTTCTCATATAGTTTTTCTACATTCCTTCATGCCAAACATAGCCCATTAACTGCATTGTGAAGGCAGGCAATATAAAACGTTTGGGCTGGCATGCCTGCTCATAGTTGGTCTCTGCTCCAAATGTGGAGGATAATGTTTTAATATGAGACCCGGTATTATATAGTAGACACTCGGGGTGATACATATGCGGGCCCTAAAATCAATCCCAGAGGTGAACAAATCAGAGCTTTTGGAGTATGCAAGGAAAGAAGGCGGTCTGATGCTAGTAGTAGCGGGCGGCAGACCCATTGCTGCTCTTTCCAACGGGGAGCCCGTGTACTCTCCTGTCGAGGTTCCCGAGGTGCTCAGGGACGTAACCCTCTACCGAATTGACAAGTGGGAGCTGCTCGATCTCATTCATGGGGAGCTTGAGCTCCCTCAAACGGCCGGAACCCCTTCTGAGGCTGTCCCTAGGGTTGTGGATTTCTCCATGAGCCTTGACCTGCCCCCGGAGCTTATGCTGAAGGTCGAGAACGCGGTTCTTGACTTTGTTAAAAAGCTTTCCCGTGGAGGCAGGGTGGCGGTGGCATCAATCAGGGCGGACGGCAGGGTGCTCCAGGGGGTTACCGGAACCAACATCCTGGCACTCAGCGTTTCTGCGGAGGGTTATGCCACTGAAGACGTCCCGCTGGATGTCATTGCGCGTGAAATGGGTGTCATCATCGAGAGGGCGGTGGGCTTTAAGACTCGCGTCCACGTGAAGGAGGCGAACTTCAGGGTCGTTCCCAGGCTCCCGCTCGTGAAGTTCAGGAGAAAGGCGGTGGACTTCAAGGGCGGAAGGATAATCGAGGTGTCCCTCCACGCCGGGAAAGGGGCAGGCCTGAAGATTGACAGGGCAAAGGTTGAGGCGGAGGTTGAGAAGCTCCTGAGGGAGGCTGGGATTTCACAGGAGTTCGTGGAGGCGGCAAAGGGGGACGGAGGCCATGAGAGCGGAGAGGCAGACGTCGGGAAGATTGAACGTGAGGTTCTGAACCAGTTTTCGGCCGTCCGCGGGATTTCAGTGAACTGGGTGGAGGTCGTGAAGGCCCCCTCTGGCTATCGGGTCGTGGTCGGCGTGGACAGGACGTCCAAGAGCTTGAGCGACAGTAAACTCGAAGAAACCGCCAAGGGGGCACTAAAACGGGTTGAGGAGGGAATAAATGCGCTAGGCAGAGGCGCCAGAATCGAAAAGGCCTACATCGTTATCGAGCGCGATATATACTGACTTTTACTGACCTTTCTTTTTGGTACCCTCTTCACGGCGGGGCCTGCAAACCCTTAAAAGAGAACCCTGCAACGTGCCCTTGGTGAGAGCATGACATACTGGACAAGCGAAGACAACGTCGCCGGAAAGCCCGGAACGGCACTCTTCATAATACTCCCCACCATTGGGTGCTACCGCTTCAGGATTGGAAAGGCCTGCTACATGTGCGCTTACCCCACTGCCGCCCCGAAGGTGAAGTGGAGCCAGGAAGCGATAGTGGACTACGTGAGGGAAGCGCTGGAGAAAATCAAAGGTAAGAAGGGACCCTTCGCGGTGAGAATGTTCACCTCGGGCTCGTTCCTTGACAACGGAGAGCTCAAACCTGAGACGAGGAGGAAAATCTTCGAGCTCTTAGCTAAGATGGACAACGTTGAGGAAATCGTCATCGAGAGCAGGAGCGAGCTCGTCCGCTACGATGCTGTTAAAGAGCTTGCCGAGCTCGTCCCAGACAAGCACTTTGAAGTTGCAATAGGACTTGAAACAGCTAACGACGATGTAGCTGATGTCTCGATAAACAAGGGCAACACCTTCGCGGACTTCGTAAGGGCGGCGGAGATAGTACACGAAGCCGATGCGAAGGTTAAGACGTACCTCCTCCTGAAGCCGATATTCCTCTCCGAGCGCGACGGGATAGAGGACGCCAAGGAAAGCATAATCAAGGCCGAGCCCTACACGGACACCTTCTCAATAAACATAACGGACATCCAGAAGGGCACGCTCTACGAGAGGCTCTGGGAGAAGAACGAGTACCGCCCTCCCTGGCTCTGGAGCGCCGTTGAAGTCCTCATCTGGGCGAAGAGGAAGTTCCCGAACAAGAGAATCCTGAGCGACCCGGTCGGTGCGGGCTCAAAGCGCGGCCCCCACAACTGTCTCACCGACTACGACAAGGTCATTGGAAAGGCCATCAAGAAGTTCTCGGCAACCCAAGACATGAAGTACATCGAGAACCTGAAACCGGAGTGCAGGGAGCGGTGGGAGTACATAGTCGAGAACGGCCTCCTCGACTGGCAGCTGCTGACGTGGTGATTCTTCGGGAGGAGGCCCTCTTCTCCTGAAACTTTTGTTCTGAATACCCCCTGTTCCCGAATGGACTCCTTCTGAACATCAATGTCCCCCCGCGAAAGCTTTAAATGTTGACAAACGTAAAAGGCCCTGCTAAGAGGTGATTCCCATGGCCGAAAATGCGAACACAGTCATTGAAAAAAACGGCTATCTCGTCGTCGGGAAGGCGGAAGGTGTCGTTGAAATTGACGTTGATACGTTTCTCTGCAAGGGCTGTGGAATTTGTGTCGAAATGTGCCCCAGGAAGGTCTTTGAGTGGAGCAAGGAGCTGAGCGAAAAAGGCGTCCACTACCCAGTTCCGATTCATGCCGAAAAGTGCGTTAAGTGCAAGCTCTGCGAGCTCCTCTGCCCGGACTTCGCGATATCAGTAAGGTGGTGAGTATGATAATCCGCGGCGACGAGCCTGAACAGCTCAGGCTCATTCGAAAGCTCTACAAGCCCGGCAACTACTTCCTGCAGGGCAACGAGGCCGTTGCATACGGCGCGCTCTTTGCGGGCTGCCGCTTCTACGCAGGTTATCCAATAACTCCATCGAGCGAGATAGCGGAGACGATGGCGCGCGAACTTCCGAAGCTCGGCGGCTACTACCTCCAGATGGAGGACGAGATAGCGAGCATAGCCGCGATGGTCGGGGCGTCCTGGACGGGCCTCAAGGTCATGACGGCAACCGCGGGGCCGGGCTTCAGCCTCATGCAGGAGAACCTTGGCTATGCTGTGATGACCGAGACCCCGCTCGTCCTCGTTGATGTGCAGAGGAGCGGGCCTTCAACGGGCCAGGCCACGAAGGGAGCGCAGGGCGACTTCTTCCAGGCGAGGTGGGGAACTCACGGCGACCACCCGATTGTGGCGGTTTCTCCTATCAGCGGGCAGGACGCCTTCTGGGAGACAATAAGGGCCTTTAACATCGCCGAGAGGCTCAGGACTCCCGTGGTGGTTCTCTTCGATGGTGTTCTCGCCCACACGAGGGAGCTCATCAAGATTCCCGACGTTGATGAGGTGGAGATAACCTACCGCAAGCTCCCCCAGAACGAGGAAGAAGCTAAGCTCCCCTTCGGCGACCCGCACGGAGACGGCGTTCCACCGATGCCCCTCTTCGGACACGGCTACTTTACCCACGTCACCGGTTCGACCCACAAAGAGAACGGCCTTCGCGATGTCTACACGCCGGAAGTCCACGACAGGCTCGTGAGAAGAATCCACAAGAAGATAGAAGGGAACCGCGAGGTCTACGAGAAGTACGAGGAGCACTTCACGGACGACGCAGAGATACTGGTCGTCAGCTGGGGAGTGACGGCAAGGCCCGCCCTCGGAGCCGTCCTCAAGGCACGGGAAGAGGGCATAAAGGCCGGCCTCTTCGTGCCGAAAACGGTTCACCCGTTCCCCGGAGAAAGAATGAGGGAGCTCGGAAAGCGCGTTAGAGCCATACTCGTCCCGGAGATGAACCTCGGCCAGATGATACTCGAAGTCCAGCGTTTCGTCAACGACGACGTTCTGCTCAAGGGCGTGAACAAAATCGGCGGAGTGCCCCTCACAGTTGAGGAAATCCTGCGCGAAATAAGGGGTGTTGCCTGATGGCAAAAGAAATCTATTCCACTTACCCGATGGTTAAGTACCTCCGCAAGGAGGCCCTTCCCACTGCCCTCTGTCCCGGCTGCGGCGGTGGAACCGTCCTCAACGCATTTGCAAACGCCGTTGACCAGCTCAAGCTCGACCCGAAGGATTTGGTTGTCGTGAGCGGAATAGGCTGTTCCGCATGGATAGCCTCACCCTACTTTTTGGCAGATACCCTCCACACGACGCACGGAAGGGCGATGGCCTTCGCGACCGGCGTGAAGGTCGGTTTACCTGACAAGAAGGTCGTCGTGATAAGCGGGGACGGCGATTTGGCGAGCATAGGCGGAAACCACCTCATTCATGCCGCGAGGAGGAATATCGACATAACGGTGATTCTCGTCAACAACTTCATCTACGGAATGACAGGCGGACAGGTCGCTCCGACGACGCCCTTCGGCGCCAAGACAACCACAAGCCCCTACAGGAACATAGAGCACCCTCTGAACGTATCAGAGACCGTGGCCGCCGCCGGGGCGAGCTACGTGGCGAGATGGACGACCGCTCACGTCTATCAGCTCATCGAGAGCATAAAGAAGGCGCTCCAGGTCAAGGGCTTCTCCCTCGTCGAGGTGGTCTCGCAGTGTCCGGTCCAGTTCGGAAGGAGGAACAAAATGAAAGAGCCAGCAGAGATGCTCCGCTGGTTCCTGAAGAACAGCGTCCCGATAAGCAAGGCAAAGAAGATGTCACCGGAGGAGCTCGAGGGCAAGTTCGTCATCGGGGAGTTCGTCAACAGGCAGAGGCCCGAGTTCACCGAGGAGCTCAACAAGCTGATTGACGAGGTTCAGGAGCAGTTCGGCCTTAAGGAGGTGTGAATGATGCAGATTAGGCTCGCCGGAATCGGCGGTCAGGGCGTTGTGCTCGCGGGGGTAATACTCGGCGAGGCCGCCGCGATAGAGGGGCTGAACGTCCTCCAGACGCAGGACTACAGCTCCGCGAGCAGGGGCGGCCACTCGATTGCGGACGTCATAATCTCGAAGGAGCCGATTTACGACGTCATGGTCACCAGGGCTGATGTTCTCGTTGCGCTCCACCAGCTCGGCTACGACACCGTCAAGGACTCACTCAAGGAGGACGGGCTTTTAATCATCGAGACGGATTTGGTCAGGCCCGATAGGGACTACGTCGGCGCGCCCTTCACCAGAATCGCCGAGGAGACCACTGGGCTCGCCCTGACAGTAAACATGGTCGCTCTCGGCTACCTTGTAGCGAAGACGGGCGTTGTAAAGAAGGAGAGCGTTGAGGAAGCGATTAGGAGGCGCGTCCCGAAGGGGACTGAGGATGTGAACATCAAGGCTTTCATGGCAGGCTATGAGGAGGGGCTGAAGTGAAGGTTGTCGAGGATAGGGACCACCCTAAAGGCAGAATCATAGTAATTCAGACAGACGAGAAAAAGTGCAAAATCCTGATAACACATCACGCACTTTCCCGCGCAAGGCGCTGGAAACTTTCCCTTGAGGAGCTTATTGAGGCAGTACTATATCCCGAAGAGGTTCTAACAGGACATCACGACAGGTTTATAGCGCATAAAGCAGAGAACGACCATATTATTCGGGTTATCTATGAGTACGAGCATGGCGTTCCCGTGGTCGTAACGGTGTATAGACCGTGTAAAGAGCGTTACTTTATGGGTGGTGGTGTTTATGAAGATAGAGTACTCGCAAGATGCTGACGTCTTGATTATCCGCCTTAGAGATGACGAAATCGTGGATTCGGTTGACCTTGGTGAAGGTGTCATTGCGCACCTGAACGAAAAAGGAGAAGTCGTGGAAATTGAAATACTCGACGCATCCAAGTCAGTCGACTTCAGGGAGCTCGTTCTCAGGATTCCGAGCGGGGTGGTAGCATGAGGTACCCGTTTCCCGTTGGTAAGTCAGACTTCATTCAGGGTGATGAGGCAATAGCAAGGGCCGCAATCCTTGCCGGCTGCCGCTTCTACGCGGGCTACCCAATAACCCCTGCCAGCGAGATATTTGAGGCTATGGCCCTCTACATGCCCCTTGTTGACGGCGTAAGCATCCAGATGGAGGACGAGATAGCGAGCATAGCGGCGATAATAGGTGCTTCCTGGGCCGGTGCGAAGGCGATGACAGCGACGAGCGGTCCGGGGTTCAGCCTTATGCAGGAGAACCTCGGCTACGCGGTTATGACCGAGACGCCGATAGTCGTCGTCGACGTCCAGCGCGGAGGCCCCTCAACGGGCCAGCCGACCCTTCCGGCGCAGGGCGACATAATGCAGGCTATATGGGGCACCCACGGCGACCACATGCTCATCGTCCTCAGCCCCTCGACCGTCCAGGAGGCGTTCGACTTCACAATCCTGGCCTTCAACTTCGCTGAGAAGTACAGGACGCCGGTGGTTCTCCTCACCGATGCGGAGATAGCACATATGCGCGAGCGCGTTTACATTCCCAGCCCAGAGGAGATCGAGCTCGTTGAGAGAAAGCTTCCCGCCAGCGAGGAAGAGGCCAAGCTCCCCTTTGGAGACCCGCACGGAGACGGCGTCCCGCCGATGCCGATATTCGGGAAGGGCTACCGCACCTACGTGACAGGCCTCACCCACGACGAGCGCGGGAGGCCGAAGACCGTTGATGCTGAAGTCCACGAGAAGCTCATAACGAGGATTTTCAGGAAGATACTCGACCACAAGGACGAGATAATAAGCTACGAGGAGTTCATGCTCGACGACGCCGATGTAGCAATCGTATCCACCGGAATCGTCTCGCGCTCTGCCATAAGGGCCGTTAAGATACTCCGCGAGAGGGGCGTTAAGGCGGGTCTGCTCAAGCTCAACACCGTCTGGCCCTTCGACTTTGACTATATCGAGGAGCTCGCGGAGCGCGTCAGGAAGATATACGTGCCCGAGATGAACCTCGGACAGCTCTACCACCTCGTCAAGGAGGGAGCAAACGGCAAAGCCGAGGTCGAGCTCATAGCCAAGATTGGCGGTGAGGTGCACACGCCGATGGAGATAGTTGAAAGGGTGGTGGGATGATGTACATGAAGTCCGCTTACGAGATTCGTGACAAGTACCTCAGAAAGGACATGCTCCCCACAATATTCTGCCCCGGGTGTGGAATCGGCAGCGTCCTCCAGTTCACTTTAAGGGCTATAGACGACCTCGGCCTCAACCAGGACGAGATTGTATGGGTGAGCGGAATAGGCTGTTCCTCACGTGTGCCCGGCTTCGTGAACTTCGACGGCCTTCACACGACCCATGGAAGGGCTTTGGCCTTTGCTACAGGCATCAAGCTCGCCAACCCCAACCTCAAAATAATCGCCTTCATGGGCGACGGCGACGCCGCGGCTATCGGTGGAAACCACTTCATCCACGCCATAAGGAGGAACCTCGACGTCACGGTTATTCTCATCAACAACTTCACCTACGGAATGACCGGTGGCCAGGTCGCGCCCACCGCCCTGAAGGGCCTGCGCGGAACTACAGCGCCATACGGCCAGTTTGAGAACCCATTTGACATAGCCGGCCTGGCCGTTGCCGCCGGCGCTAACTACGTTGCAAGGTGGACAGTCTTCAACTACCTCCAGGGCATCAACAGCATCAAGAAGGCCCTCAGCAAAGAAGGCTTCACGCTTGTGGAGTTCCTCTCGCCGTGCCCGATAAGCTTCGGAAGGAGGAACAGAATGAAGACTTCCCCGGAGCTCATCCGCTGGTACCAGAAGATAACCGTCCCGCTCGCGAAGGCCAAGAAGATGAAGCCAGAAGAACTTGAGGGCAAGATAGTCATCGGAGAGTTCGCAGACAGAGACAGGCCCGGTCTCGTGAGGGAATACAGAGAGTACATAAAGAGGGCCAAGAAGATGATGGGGTGGGAAGAATGAGGAAGGAAGTCCTCTTCAGCGGGTTTGGCGGCCAGGGTGTCATACTCGCGAGCGTCATCCTCGGCAGGGCGGCCGCTGTCTACGAGAACCTCTACGCCGTCCAGACCCAGAGCTACGGCCCTGAGTCCAGGGGCGGCGCGAGCAAGGCGGAGGTCGTCATAAGCGACGAGCCGATTGACTACCCCAAGACGCTCCAGCCGGACTACGCGGTCTTCTTCTCCCAGGAGGCCTACAACAAGTACCTCCGCACAGTAAAGGAGGGCGCGACGGTAATAATCGAGAAAGACCTCGTCCCCCACAGAGACCTTGACTTCGAGAAAAAGCTTAACGTCATAGCCCTCCCCCTGACGGAGATAGCGGAGGAGACAACCGGCCTCAGCTTGACGATGAACATCCTTGCCCTGGGACTGCTCGTCGGGATTACGGGAATAGTGAGCAGGGAAGCGATTGAACAGGCCGTCCGCGACTCCGTCCCGAAGGGCACGGAGGAGATAAACGTTAGGGCCCTCCACAGGGGGTTCGAGCTCGCTGAGGAATTCAAGGGCTGAGCCTATGAAATTTCTGCTGTTTTCTCTCATCTTCTCTCATGTCCTATTTCTCTTGACATCATGACTGCAGGACGGGCATCGTTTTTGTTTGCGGCACTCTACCAACAAGGCTTATTAAGCCAAGTTATGAACACAGAAACATGATAATCAACGAAACGAAGGGACGAGTCTGGCAGGGGCACGTTGAAGTTGCTGACACATTCCTCAAGCGGTTTAGGGGGCTGATGCTTGTGGGCAATGTGAACTACGCCCTCGTTTTTGTGCTCCCGGTCGAGAGCAGGCTTAACGCCTCAATTCACATGTTCTTCATGCTGAGCGACATAGACGTAGTCTGGCTGGACTCCACGAAGCGGGTGGTGGACTTCAGAAGGGCGAGGAAGTGGCGCGTATATGCACCGAAGGCACCTGCCAGGTATATAATCGAGGGCCCGGTGGGGCTGATAAAAGCGCTCGACGTGGAGGAAGGCGACCTGATAAGCTGGACCCCCAGCGAGGAGAAGAGGGGGGCAATCCCCGTAAGGCTGTCCCTGCCCGACGGCATCTCGTTTGAGAAGGGCACCAATGGGGTGGCGCTCGTTGAGAGCGTCAAGGAGGTAAAGGCAGAGAAGCCTTAAAACTCCAGCTCGACCCCGTTTTCGTCCCCTTCCCAGAGAACCAGCCTTCTGAGCTCGACACCTTGGGGGAGCCTCTTTTTAACCTCCTCCGCTATCCACAGGGCGACGTTCTCGGTCGTGGGGTTTTCAAAGATGGTGTTCAGGTTCCGGTGGTCAAGCTTACCGACTATTTCACCCACGATGCGCCTGAGTTCGAGGAAGTCAATGACGTAGCCGTTCCTCATGGGGCCCTCGACTGCGACCTCAAGTATGAATGTGTGCCCGTGAATTTCTTCGGGTTCTCCATTAATAACAACCGCGTGCGCTGATTCAAACTTGAAGCGTTCTACCACCCTAGCTTTCATTCCGACCACCAGAGGGAAAAGGCCGCCCCTGCTGATAAGGGTTTTCCTCCTTTCAATTCTCCTAGAGTCTTATTGCAACTTGCAACCAGGGCCAGATGGCCGGCCTGAGCGAGGACGAGATAACTTTCAATTCTCCTAGAGTCTTATTGCAACCCTTTATAGTTACTACCGTAAACCTGTCTGAGTACGTCTTTCAATTCTCCTAGAGTCTTATTGCAACGACGACAAAACCCTCGCCGTGTCGCTCCCGAAGAACAGGACTTTCAATTCTCCTAGAGTCTTATTGCAACGCACTCTGGCAAGACGGTGACCGGGCCGTACGTCGCTTTCAATTCTCCTAGAGTCTTATTGCAACATGTTTTTTGTTGATTACACGTTAGACAAAATAAGGACTTTCAATTCTCCTAGAGTCTTATTGCAACGCTTGGGCCGTGTCGTCGTAGGTAACCGAGCCGATGTCTTTCAATTCTCCTAGAGTCTTATTGCAACCACTTCTTCTTGCCGTCTATGAGCGCCTCGATGTCCTCTTTCAATTCTCCTAGAGTCTTATTGCAACCCAGTTCACCGCGCCGGGCCTGCGGAGCGTGTTGCTTTCAATTCTCCTAGAGTCTTATTGCAACCTGCAACGGCGACGAGGCGTGCATCAACAAGTGCGCCGCTTTCAATTCTCCTAGAGTCTTATTGCAACTATTAGAATTTCCATAGCCCTGCGAGCGAGGTAGAACCTTTCAATTCTCCTAGAGTCTTATTGCAACTCCGGGAGCTTAACGCTGGTTGTTACCCTGCCATCTTCCCTTTCAATTCTCCTAGAGTCTTATTGCAACAGGGTAGATGCCCCGCATCCAGCTCCTGAAGAGCTGGTCTTCTTTCAATTCTCCTAGAGTCTTATTGCAACCCAGATTGCGACGACAATTGTCCAGGGCCAGATGGCCTTTCAATTCTCCTAGAGTCTTATTGCAACGCGCTCGTCCTCGCTCTCTATCCTTAGCCAGCGCTCAACTTTCAATTCTCCTAGAGTCTTATTGCAACTTTTCCGTCTCGACGATGCCGAGTTCCTCGACGAGGCTTTCAATTCTCCTAGAGTCTTATTGCAACCACGTCAAGGGCTTTGAGCGCCCTCCTTGCCTTCCGCGTTGCACTTTCAATTCTCCTAGAGTCTTATTGCAACGAATCACTTCGTCTGGGACCTTCGGGGGACGGCCCTTCTTTCAATTCTCCTAGAGTCTTATTGCAACGAGCGCTGAAGTTGCCAGCATGCTGAGCCAAAGCTCCACTTTCAATTCTCCTAGAGTCTTATTGCAACGCTCCACAACAGTCCATGGGTTCGGCCCAACAACAAACTTTCAATTCTCCTAGAGTCTTATTGCAACTCAACACTATCAACACGGTTTACATAGTTTACATTCCCTTTCAATTCTCCTAGAGTCTTATTGCAACGCGCTGGCAATTATGAGCTCCGCCTCGTTCCTTCTGCTTTCAATTCTCCTAGAGTCTTATTGCAACACTTCAAGAAAAAAGAGCGCAGGTATCCGCTAATGGCTTTCAATTCTCCTAGAGTCTTATTGCAACCGGAATCTGCTCAAGCTCCGAAAGCGCAAAATCTCTCTTTCAATTCTCCTAGAGTCTTATTGCAACGTGGTGCCCTGGCTTTAGAAACTCGGGCTTCTCATACACTTTCAATTCTCCTAGAGTCTTATTGCAACATGGTTAAGGTAAGAAACATTTTCGGAGACGTCTATTCCTTTCAATTCTCCTAGAGTCTTATTGCAACAGGGCGGAAAATCCGCCCATTCGTCCAGCAGAGACCTATAAACACTCAGATATTTAAGCTTTTCTGGAGACCCCTGCAAAAGCAGAGGGGAGGCACTCTGAATTCGGGCCTTGAGAAGTTCCCCTGTGCACCGCTGGGGCCATCTTGTCGTTTCTTTTCCTACATGGGTGAAAACCTCTCAGTGATTTCCGGAGAAAAGATAACACCCCAATTCAAAATTTTAGCCGTTTAGTTGCTCGAAACTCAAAAAGATTCAATTTAAGCAGGGTTTTAGACTAAAGCCCTACCAGAACAGCCCCGTTCAGAATTCCAGAGAATTTTCGTTACAAAATCCAAGCTAAGTTGTGACAATTTGTGATGTTCTTAGACCCACGAAAATCGATTTCCAGGAGCCTTATGTCGTCGAAACGGATAAAACATGGTCCAATAAAGCAGAAAATTCAAATCAAAGGGAGCTCATCGTGATAGAACGTCAAAACCTAGCTCCCTGAGCTTCCATATTATCTCCATCGGGAAGCCTACGACGTTGTAGTAGTCGCCCCTAATCCACTCGACGAAGAGGCCGGCCTTTCCCTGAATCCCGTAGGCCCCGGCCTTGTCCATCGGCTCGCCGGTTCTTAGGTAGGCCCATATCAGCTCATCGTCCAGCTCGCGGAACTTGACTTCGGTCGTGACCGAGCCAGTTATCTCCTCTCCCTCGCGGACTATGCAGTAGCCGGTCGTGACGGAGTGAACCCTCCCGCTGAGAAGTCTGAGCATCTCGTAGGCTTCCTGCTCGTCCCGCGGCTTGCCGAGTATATGGCCGTCAATGCTGACGACCGTGTCGGCACCGATGACCGTGCCGCCGACGCGCGAGTAGACCTCCCGCGCCTTCTTCCTGGCGAGCTCGACGGCGCACTCCTCCGGAACCGTGCTGGAGCACTCTTCCTCGATGTTGCTCGGAACCACGTGGAAGTCCGTAATGAAACGCGACAGTATCTCCCTCCTTCTCGGCGATGCAGAGGCAAGAACCAGCATCAGACCACCCCCAAACGTTAAAAGGAAAGGGCCCAACTGAGAGGGGCGATGACGACAATTTCGCTAGCTGACCAGTGATGAGTACTCTCGCAACCGAGCCTGGCAGTCCTCTTTTATATTCCAGTCCCTCAGATTCTTGCTGGGGAAAGTGGATATAAGAAAGGGAAAGCTCAGGTGCTCGCCCATATCGGTATGCCCGCATCGATGAGCCTCTTGAGCTCCTTCCCTATCGGCGTGCTCTTGCTGACCTTGACGAGGCCCTTCTTGCTCGGCGTTGCCGTGAAGACGTACTGCTCACCGCCGTAGAACTTGAGGGGCTTCTTCGCGTAGTCCGGCGAGACCCTCAGGACTATCGTTTTCTTCTTTTCCTCGACCTCGACGGGTATCTTCTCCTTGGGCTTCTCGGCTTCCCTCTCGGTGAAGCTCTTGACGTCTATGCTTATGCCTATCCTCTTTTCCAGCTCGGTTATGCGCTTGCCCTTCTTGCCGATGATTGCCGGAATGTCGAACTCGTCCGCGTAGATTACCGCCTTGTGCGGGCTGACTATCTCGACCTCGGTGTAGACGTCGGGCAGGAACTTCTTAATCTCCTGCTTGAGCCTCTTCTCGGCGAGTCTCAATGCCGGAGCCTTCTCCTCCTTCTTGACCGGGACGACGCTTACCTCTTCACCGTAGGTGTAGATCTCGTACTCCAGCTCGCCGGTCTCGAAGTCGCGAACCTCTATGACTGGCCTCGCCAAATCCTCCTCCTTCATTCCGCTCGGAACCTTGACGAGGTACTCAAGGGTCAGAACCTTTGCAACCCTTCCGGCCTTGATGAAGAGCACTGTATCTACTATCTGGGGTATCATTCCGAGCTCGACCCTTCCGATGAAGCGCTGTATGGCGTCAATCGGCTTCGTCGCGTGGACGACACCGACCATTCCAACTCCGGCCAGGCGGAGGTCGGCGTATATCTTGAAGTCGCTGGTCTTCCTCATCTCGTCGAATATCGTGTAGTCCGGCCTGACGAGGAGCAGTATGTCACCAGTTAGCTCCATCTTGCCGCTTAAAGCCGTGTACTGCGTTATCTCCTCGCTGACCTGCAGGTCTCTCGGCTTCTCCATAGTCTTCACTATCTTGCCCATGCTCGCGTACCACTCGGCCAAAGCCTGGGCGAAGGTCGAGTTGTGAACCAACACTGGAGTATTGCCAGCAATGAAGTTGTGGTTGGGAACGGTTATGTCATATACCTCGAACTCGCCCTCAACCACCGCGATTTCCTTGACCCTGTCCCAGAATATGTTCTCATCAAGCATGAGACGCAGGTGGGCGAGATACTCCTCTATGAACTCGGCCTTGGTGTAGTAATCCTCCACGGCCTTTTCGATGAGCTCCTTTAGTGTTGTAACTCTAACCTCTGCTCCCGAAAGGAACAGACTCAGCATCGGCTGAGACATTACGCCGTACGTCGAACGCCCTATCCTGTCAAAGATGCGAGCGAGCAATACCCTGACGTTATCGCTAAGTGATACCCACATTTTTGCCTCCCGTTCGAGCAGGCCTGTCTCTCTGTGGAACGCACTTACCAACTTAGCTATCGTTGAGGGCATTGGCGTTCTTTTGCCCTCCAGCCACAGCTTTGGCCCCTCCGGGTCAATTCCATTCCGTATGTAGAACTCTCTGGATACGCGAGAACTGATGAACTCAACGATTTCCCTCCAGCGGTTCAGCTCGTTCATATAATCTATGAGGCTCTTAGCGTCTCTCTCAACTCCAACGTAGTCCCTGTAAATCTGGAGGTATTCCTGGTAAATCCTTCTGAGCCTATCAGGGGAATACGAATTCTTGAGCGGGTTCTTAACTGGTCTCCTGAGAAGAAGTCCAAGCGTCTTTATGGTTTCCCCCGCTGGAATCGTGCCTGCGTTGGGATTCGCCTTAATATAGAAATGCCTTTCAAAGCCCTTAACCCTGAATCGGGGCCTAACGATTTCGTAAAACTTCCTGATGTCTTCTGAATTCTTAATGAGCACCCTGTAGTAAGTGCGTCCATTAATCATCTTCTCGGAGACTATCGAAGGAATTCCAAGGCGCAGGAGAAGATAATGAATCCCGTGGGCAAAATCCCTACTTGCGGTGGCTATCTCAAGCTCCTTACCGATGTAGCCGTCCCCCTCAAAAACCCCCTTGAGGAAGGCAGCTATTCTCCTCTCGTCCGCTCTGAGAACAAGTTTGGGAACCTTTATTGTTTTTGCCTTTTCTCTCTCGGGATAGCCAAGAGCCCTCAAGAGCTTTTCTATAGTCTTCGAGTTCCTAACGCGCAATCTTCCGGGTGAGACAAAGTAGAATTCCTCCTCGCTCACGTTAAACAGGGACTTCACAAGTCCCTTGAAGTGCTCCACAAGTTCCTCATCGAAGTTGTTGAATTCAAAGACACTCCCAGAGCCCTCAGCCCACATCATGCCGAGAAACTCGAAGAACTCCTCGTTGAGCTTGATAAATGGGGGTATCTCCCGAGAACTCCTGTGGTTTCTTCCCCTGTAAAACACTCCAACGGTCCCCTCTGGGATAGCCTTGTCTATGGGGACAGCGCTTCCGTCCTTGAGTCTCGCAAAGAAGCCCTCTCCAACCAGTTCGCCAACCCAAAGCTTCTCTGGAAGGTCAGACTTCACGGCGATTTTTCTTGGAACAGCTATCGGAGAGCCCACCTCAAGGTTGCCTGCATCCTCCCACACGACGAAGCCGTTCTTTATCGTTAAGACTGGGTGATTTGGACTGAGTGTTATCTCCCTTCCGGTAGAGGTTTTCAGCTTGATTAACCTTGTTTCTTTCCTCTTGTGGACTTTGGCAACTTCCTGAACATCAACCTTGTTGTGAGATAGCGTTATGACTCTCGTTCCGGGTTTAAGACTTGAAATTGGTACAAAAGTTCCATCTGCCAACAGAACTGGAGTTTCAGGGGGCAAACACTTACCCTCTCCAGGCGCTCCGGCGATGAGTATCCCCTCCGCCTTGTCCTTGAGCCTCTCAAGGAGCCTCTCGCTGAGCTCGTAGTCATCTATGCTGAGCTTCTTGACCGGCCTCACCGCGGTTATCTCTATCCTGTCCGCGAAGGGGGGTTTGGCTATGACGATACGGTAGTTCCTGAGCTGAACGACGGTAGCTCCTGGTTCGTCGAGTTCTATGAAGCTGTCGGGTTCTCTCTTCGCCCTCTCCACTATGTCGTCGGCTATCTCCTCCAGCTCCTCGTCGGTGAGCGGTTCGTCGCGTATCGGGACAAGCCTCCACTCACCGGGCTTTCCTTTCTTGGCGAGGGGTTTAACTCCGGCCTTGAGGTGGACGCTCATCGTGGTCTCGTCAAAGAAGTCCTCAAGGCGGTGCTTCACCCCGCGCTTGGCGGTCAGGTATATCACGTCTATGCCCTTGGCTATCGCGATGTCGCGCTGAACCTGGTCGCCGGTTATGAGGGTCGCGTTGAGCTCCCTGGCGGTCTCGCGCACCATGTGGTCTATCTCGCCGGCTTTAGCCCTCCTAATCTGCCAGAGCTCCGGCCTCTCGCCGTAGAACTCCAGCAGGATTTTGCCGCCCTCTGCCATCTCGCGGAGCTTCTTGAGCTCCTCAAGGCCGGTGTGGCCTATCGCCTTTCCTTCATTAGCCTGGTGCTCAATCTCGGCCACGACCGCTTCGGGAACCACTACCTTGACCTTCTCGTCAAGGGTTGAGAGGAACTGGGTCAGCCTGCCATCAACTATCACGCTCGTATCTGGAACGAACACTCTCATCTCTCTCACCGGTTTTCGGTGAGGCTAAAGGTTCATAAAGGTTTAGGCCAACATCAAATGGGTGAAAGAATGGGCCGGCTAATCTCCATCGCGAGCGGGAAGGGAGGAACCGGCAAAACGACGACCGCCGCGAACCTCTCAATAGCATTGGGTAAAATGGGTTACAAGGTACTGGCAATCGACGCTGACCTGACTATGGCAAACCTGAGCCTTGTCATGGGGATAGACGATGCTGAGAAGACTATTCACGACGTCCTGGCCGGCACGGCCGAGATTAAGGACGCGATATACACCACGAGGTTTGAGAACGTCCACCTCGTTCCCGGTGCCGTTGACTGGGAGCACGTCCTGAGGGCAGACCCTAGGGGGTTGCCCGGCGTGATAAAGCCCCTCAAACCTTACTTCGACTTCATCATAATTGACTGCCCCGCCGGCCTCCAGATGGACGCGATGAACGCGATGATGAGCGGAGAAGAAGTAATCCTCGTAACGAACCCGGAAATCTCGTGCATCACCGACACTATGAAGGTGGGGATAGTCCTTAAAAAGGCCGGCCTGGCAGTTCTGGGCTTCGTCCTTAACCGCTACGGCAGGAGCGACAACGACATACCCCCCGACGTTGCAGAGGAGGTCATGGAGGTCCCGCTCCTCGTCGTCGTCCCGGAAGACCCCAAAGTTAGAGAAGCGACCCTTGAAGGTATCCCCGTTGTTGAATACGCCCCTGACTCGGACGGTGCAAAGGCCTTCTATGAACTGGCTGAGACCGTCGTGAGGATAGCCGGCTTCAAGGCGAGGGTGATGGGATGATTCTGGCGTTTATAGGCACCGCGGGGAGCGGAAAGACAACGCTGACGGCCGAGTTCGGGAAGTACCTTGAGGAGAACGGATACTCCGTGGCCTACGTCAATCTGGACACGGGCGTCAAAAAGCTGCCTTACGCTCCTGACGTTGATGTCCGCGAGGACGTGACCGCCTGGGAGCTGATGGAAGAGGGGCTCGGCCCGAACGGGGCGATAGTGAAGAGCTACGACCTGCTGATTCCAAAGGTCAGCAACTGTGCGGACAAAATAAGGGAGCTCGACGGGAAGAACGACTACGTGCTGATAGACACGCCCGGCCAGATGGAGACCTTCCTCTTCCACGAGTTCGGAGTAAGACTCATGGAGGCATTCCCCGACGCCCTCGGCGTCTACCTCTTCTCGCCCGAGATACTGAGGAAGCCGACGGACTTCTGCTCCGCGCGGTTCTTCGGCCTCATGATTGACCTCAGGCTCGGTATAACCACCGTCCCCGCTTTGAGCAAGGTGGACACTGCCAACGTTGACGAGCTGAGAAAGTACCTCGACGACATTGAGTACCTGACCGCGAGGCTAAAGCTGGAGCCGTCCACCCAGGGCCTGCTCGCCTACAAGCTTTGCTCGGTTCTTCCGGAGCTGGCCCCGCCAACGAGGGTTCTCTATCTCTCGGCGAAGACCCGTGAGGGCTTCGATGAGCTTGAGACAGTAGCGTATGAGCATTACTGCACCTGCGGAGATTTAACGTGAACAATCATTCAAAGTTCCGCCAGGTTTCTGCAAACTTTCTCAAGTGGGAAGGGCTAAGGCTTTTTTCCTCGCCAGAGAAAAGGTTTTGGTGAGAGCATGTGCCTTATTGCGGGAGGAATCGGGGAGATTAGGGGAAGGCTCATCAAGATGGCGCTGGCAGGTAAACACCGCGGGCCTGAGAGCTTCGGTGTCTGGACCGACGAGGGGGTTCTCAAGTCTAACGACTTCTCAAGGCTAGGTGGGATTCCTGGAGGGAGAATAGGCGTCCTCCAGTGCCGGCTGGCGATGACCGGCTCCAAGGAGTTCACCCAGCCCTTTGTAAACGAACTTGCCCTCGTCCACAACGGCGAAATTTACAACCACTCTCAGATTAGGGCGTTCCTTGAGGGGAAGGGGGTCTCATTTGAGAGCGACGTTGATACCGAGGTAATCCTCAGGCTCATCGAGTTCCTGAGGGATGGGGGGCTGAGCGTCCCCCAGGCAGTCAGAAACGCAATGCGCTGGCTTGAAGGAGACTATGCCGTCGCTTTCTCGGACGGCGAGAGGATTTACCTCTTCCGCGACCCGATGGGGGTAAGGCCGCTCTACTTCTCGCCAAACGGGTTCTTTGCCAGCGAGAAGAAAGTCCTCTGGGCAATCGGGGAAAAGGCAGTTCCAGTCGAGCCGGGCGAACTCGTTGTTCTTGGCGACGGGGTCAGCCGGGCGAGGGTCTTCTCCCTTGAAGAGCTCAGGGGAAGATACCACCCCGAGGGGAGCCTTCTTAAGGGCCTTGGAAACGTGCTTGAGCACGCGGTCAGGCTCAGGGGCGCCGAGAAGACGGGCGTTCTGTTCTCCGGTGGTCTCGACAGCACCCTCGTAGCTTACTTAGCTTCGAGACACTCGGACGTCATACTTTACACCGCCGGGACTGAGGACAGCCCCGACCTTGAGTGGGCGAGGAAGGTCTCAGACCACTTTGGCTGGGAGCTGAGGGAGAGGATTTTTACCCTCGACGACGTCAGGGAAGCCGTGAAAAGGGTAATCTTCGCAATCGAAGAGCCGAACCCGATGAACCTGGCCATTGGACTGCCCATCTACTTCGCCACCGAGCTCGCGGGTAGGGAGGGGACGAAGGTTCTCCTGAGCGGACAGGGTGCGGACGAGCTGTTCGGCGGCTACGCGAAGTACCTGGACAGACCTGAGCTCATGTGGGACGACATCCTCAACATGGCGGAGCGGAACCTTGCGAGGGACGACAAGATAACAATGCTAAACGGTGTCGAGGGAAGGCTCCCGTTCCTTGCTCTGCCCGTGGTTGCCCTCGCGCTCAGGACTCCAATGGGGCTTAAAATCTCCGGGGACGAGCGGAAAGTTATCCTGAGAAAGCTCGCGCTGAAGCTCGGAATCCCGGAGTGGGTAGCGAAGAGGGAGAAAAAAGCGGCCCAGTACGGCAGCAGGGCCCAGAAGCTCCTCGAAAAACTCGCAAAAGAGGGAGGGCTGTCCCTGAGGGAGTTTGCCGAGAAGCTGTTCCGCGAGGCGTTTCCAAACGCTTTTTAACCTTCCTTTCCAATTCCCGGACATGCGCGTTATAATGGTCGGCCACTACCCGCCCCACGGCGGGGGCGTTGCGAGGCATCTCGACAACCTGGTGAGGGAGCTTAGGGAGAGGGGACACGAAGTCCACGTCCTGACATACGGCCCCGTGAAGCCGAGGGACTTTGAGAGGGAGTTCGTGCACCAGGTCAGAGTGCCCCCGGTTTATGGATTCCGAGGGACGAGCTTCGCCTTTCTTGGGGCGAGGAAACTTGTCAGGCTCCACCGGAAGTTTAATTTCGACATCATACACGCCCATTTCGTCGGGACAACGAGCTTCGCCGGCGCCCTTGCCAGGGAGAGGCTGAACATCCCGTTCGTTGTAACAACCCACGGGAGCGACCTTGAACACACCGCGAAGCTGGCGCTCGGGAGGCTCTACGTCAGAAAGAGCCTTGAAAAGGCGGACGCGGTTGTGGCCGTCAGCCACTACCTGGCGAAGCTCGCCGAGAGGCTGGGGGCGGGGGAGGTCAGGGTAATCCCAAACGGCGTCGAGAAAATGGAAGAAGTCCCCGCAAAAAGGCGCTACATCACGTTTATCGGCGCCCTGCGGGAGTACAAGTCCCCGGAGACCTTCATCGAGCTCGCGAGACACTTTCCGGGGGAAGAGTTCCTCGTGGCTGGGGACGGCCCCCTAAGGGCTAGGCTCGAAAAGGACGCACCCCATAACGTCCGCTTCCTCGGCTATCGGAGGGACATCAACAGAATTCTGTCCGAGAGCAGACTGCTCGTCCTCCCCTCGAAGAGAGAAGGCTTCGGCCTCGTAATCCTGGAGGCAACTTCCCTTGGAGTTCCTGCCATCGGAAGGCGCGTGAGTGCAATTCCGGAGCTCATAAGGGATGGTAAAAACGGACTGACGTTCGAGAGCTTTGATGAGCTCGTTGATGCTGTGAGGAAAATGCTCGAACCCAAGAGAAACCGGAAGGCTGGGTGGATAGGAAGGCACGTCGCCGGGCTCTACTCGTGGAAAAGGGTTGCCCGGGAAGTTGAAAGCCTTTACAAGTCCCTCACGGGATAGGTTTTTAACAACTTTTTCCGGCATCTCGCTGGGTGGGAGCATGACGATTGTGATAAACATGCGAGACGGAGTTGACGAGAGAAAGATTAAGGTCGCTGCAAGGCTGATCCTCGAAGGAAAGCTCGTCGCGTTTCCGACCGAGACCGTCTACGGCCTGGGAGCAGACGCGCTGAATGAAGAGGCCGTGAAAAGGATTTTTGAGGCCAAGGGAAGGCCAGCTGACAACCCCCTCATCGTCCACATAGCTGATTTCAACGACCTGAAGAAGCTCGCGAGGGAGGTCCCGAAGGAGGCAAAGCTTCTCGCCGAGAGGTTCTGGCCAGGCCCCCTGACCATCGTCCTGCCGAAGAAGGACGAAGTCCCGCTCGTAACCACCGGTGGTCTTGATACCGTCGCTGTGAGGATGCCGGCCCACGAAATAGCCCTCGCTCTGATAAGGGCGAGCACTCCCGTTGCGGCCCCTTCCGCCAACATAAGCGGGAAGCCGAGCCCGACCCTCGCGGAGCACGTTGTTGACGACTTCTACGGCAGGATTGAGGCAATAATAGACGGAGGGCCGACAAAGGTTGGGGTCGAATCAACAGTCATAGACCTCAGCTCGGAGAGGCCAACGCTCCTCAGGCCCGGAGGTCTCCCCCTGGAAGAGATTGAGGCCGTCATAGGACCGGTTGAGATTCACCCCGCCGTCAAGGGAAAGAACGCTGACCTCGCGAGGGCCCCCGGAATGAAGTACAAGCACTACTCTCCAAACGCCCAGGTCATAGTTGTTGAAGGGCCGAAGGAAATGGTCAGAGAAAAAATCAGGGAGCTCGTCAGAGAGTACCGCTCGAAGGGCTACCGCGTTGGGGTTATGGCGACAGAAGAGTTCGAGGCCGACGAGTTCTACCACCTCGGAAGGACGGTTGAAGATGTGGCCAAAAACTTATTCAAGGCCCTCAGGGAGCTCGACAGGCGCGGAGTTGACGTCATAATCGCGGAGGGCGTCGAGGAGAGGGGCCTCGGCCTTGCGGTCATGAACAGGCTCAGGAAAGCCGCGGGCTACCGGATAGTCCGGGCTTAGGCAACCCTTAAATATTGCCTGGGTTAAATCACTCTGAGTGAGTTGGGTTGGGGTGAGGATATTGATTTCGCCGGGTATTGACTCTTCACCTGAAGAGCTTGAGGAGTTGGGGTTCAAATATATAGATGAGGGAAAAACGAAGGAGGGCCTCAAGCTAATCCTCAGGGCGGCCAAGGGGTATGAAGAGAAAGACGATAAGGAGAACGCCGCGAGGCTGTACCGCTATCTCGGCTACTTCCTTGCCAGGCGCGTTGGAATCGAGAAGGCCAAGCCCTCACTCCTCAAGAGCACTTACCTCTACATAGACCTCATTGAGGAGGAGATTTCAAAACCTGAAGTGGACATAGACGTCCTCGACGAGTACTGCTTCCGCGTCCTTGAAGTGTTTGCAATGCTAAACGACACCCGCCTACTCACCAAGTATGCCTCCGAGTTCGCCGGCATATACGAAGACCTCGGGGAGTCCTACGAGAGTGCAGAAGACGTAACCTTTGCAATCAGAGCCTATGAGTCGGCCTTCAGGTACTACAAGCTTGCGGGTCTGGAAGACGGGGCCAGGAAGATAGCTGAAAAGCTCATCAGCCTTTACGGCCAGATAGCGGAGGCAAAGCTCGGTGAGGGCGACATTGGGGCGGCGGCAGATGCCTTCTACGAGCTGGCGCGCTATACGAGGGTCATATTTGGCTACGATGCCCACTTCAAGGAGATGATGGACACCGCCGCGAGGAACTACGAGAGGGCGAGCAAGCTGGCCTACTCTGAGGGAGACCTCAACGGAACCACGAGCTATCTCGTCAAGGCCCAGTATGCGTACCTTCTGGCCGGAAACAGCGGGAGGGCAAAGCTGATAGGAATAAACACTGTCAGAATGCTCAACCAGGTCATTAGCGCCCACCGCGCCTCTGGAAACGACAAGATGGCGTCTGAAAAGCTCATGGAAACTGCAGAGGCGTTAATTGGGGTTGGAAAGCTTGAAGAAGCCATGGGTGCCTACAAGAATGCCCTTGAGCTCGAGGGTGGGCTCAAACACAGAACCCGCATCAGGCTGGCGGTTGCCAAGGTTTACGCCTCTCAAAAGGGCTCGGAGGAAGTTCTTGAAAAAGTTGACTTGGTGGAGTTCCACCTGAAGAAGAACAACCTCCACAAGGCATTTGACATCGTTGATGGAATACTCCTTGAGAAAGAGGAGCTTACAGAAGCAAGAAGAAAAATACTGGAAGCAGAGGGAATCACTGAGTTCTGAGTTCCGCCCTCGGAACTGGGATGTGGTACGGAAGGCGCATCTCCTTGGCGATGACGGTCAGCATGGGCAATAGCTGGACTGAAAGGAAGTTAATAACTTCCACAAAGAGACGGGAGTCCACTTTCTTCTCTTCTTCCCATATGTTCAGGATTTCATCAGTCTTGTCCTTCTGGGGAGGAAGGTATAGTATTGAGCCTTCAATAACTGCCCGGGCTATCTGGGGGTTGTATGAAATCTCATAGGCAAACAGGACTTCGATTCCAGTTACTTTTCCAGTGGGCGTTCTCACTTCGCCGAGGCGAAGCTCCTTGATCCTTGGTGAGAGTTTAACCTCAACCTGTCCGGATGCAATGTTCTGAGCATCCCTCTCAACATCAACCTTGGTTATGTTGTACCCTAACACCGGCATCTTTTTCACCACCTCGAAGTTTACCGGGCTGTATAAAACGCTATCGGTAGGCCTTTAAAAGTTTCGGATAAAGTTTAGTTGATGCCGCGGGAAAAAGTAGTCCGTGTGTGGGACGAGAGGGAAGTTGTCTACACCCCCAAGAGGTGGCGCTACCTCTGGGAGAAAAGAGAAAAGGCCCTGAAAATAATGGAGCGCCTGAGCCAGTTCGACCCCCTGCTCTACGGCAGCGTAGCGAGGGGGGACGTGAGGCGGGACAGCGACATTGACATTTTCATTCCAATCCGGGTTCCGAGTTACCTCATCGAGCTCGCCCTTGAGGGCCTCGTGGGGAGAAGGAGGATAGTCATGGCAACCCCCTGGCACCTGATAAAGGGAGTAATTGAGATAGACGAGGAGACGACGGTAACGTTCCCCCTAATCGAGCCGACCGACAGGGAGCTTGAGTTCTACCGCTGGGGAGGGGCGATTGATTTATGGGGTGTCAAGACTAAGGAGCGCGTCCCAGGCGTCAACAAGAAGCTGATTCTGATAATTCCCACCGAGAAGGGCCACATCGAGCGCGAGGTCGTTGGGAGGGAGAGCGAGGTCGCTAAAATCCTCAGCGTGAGCGTGGATATAGTTACCGAACGCGTCCATGTTCTCACGAGGAGAGATTCAATTGGAAGGACGGGGATTTACCTCAACGAGGAAGTCCCGGACTGGATGAGCTTTGAGGAGGCCCTAAAAATAATCGCCGACCGCGACCCGAACGTGAGGAAAAAGGTGAGAGAGCGGGGGGGCGTATAGCGCTATCAGGCCCATTTCTCCTGGATATACGCCCGTATAAGCTCCTTCGTAGCGAGCAGACCCTTGACGTGAGTCCTCTCCATCCCGTGGCTCGCGTGGACGCCGGGCCCGATGAGGGCAACGCGGAAGTCCCAGCCGGCCCTTAAGGCCGCGGAACCGTCTGAGCCGTAGTAGGGGAAGACGTCAACCACGTAGGGAATGTTGTTCTTCTCTGCAAGCTCTATGAGCTTGGTCGTCATCTCGTAGTCGTAGGGCCCGCTTGAGTCCTTGGCCGCTATTGAAACGGCCGTTTCCTTGCCGGCAACGCCGTCTCCGACGACGCCCATGTCAACGACAAGGAGCTCTTTTGTTGTCGGCGGGTAGCCCGCGGAGCCGCCGTGACCGACTTCCTCATAGGGCGAGAAGAAGAACGCCACGGGGAGCTTTTCGAGGGTCTCGGCACCTAAATCGAGCATTAAGTCAATCATCACAGCCACGCTCGCCTTGTCGTCTAAAAAGTGGGCCTTGACGAAGCCGTTCACGTACTCGAACTTCGGGTCGAAGGCTATGAAGTCGCCCGGCCTTATGCCGAGCTTCTCGGTGTCCTCCTTCTTCTCGACCTCGACATCGAGGCGGATATACATGTTTTCCTCTGTCCTTTCTTTCTTTCCCGCGTCTTTGTTCACGTGGACACTTGGGTTCTTGAGGAGGAGCGTTCCGCGGTAGCGCTTCCCTGAGCGGGTTATTATCGTGCAGTATTCGCCCTCAAAGGCCGGTAGGAGAAGCCCACCGATGCGGGTGAAGCTTAGATGCCCGTTGGGGAGGATTTCTCTGACCATCGCGCCGAGGGTGTCAACGTGGCCCGCTATAACGAGCTCCGGCTCTGGGTGGTTGTAGGCGAGCAGGGCCCCCTTGTTGGTGTAGCGGGTCTTTATCCCTGCCTTGTCGAGCGTTTTCTCAATGTGTGCGAGAACCTCCTTAGTGTAGCCGGTCGGGGAAGGAATTTCAAGGATTTCTCTCAGAATCTCAACGACGCGCTCCATCGAAACCACCATTAAAAGAAAAATCGAAAGGGATAAAAAGCTATCTCAGAAGACCCAGAGCCTCGCTTCCTTGTACTCCTTGAAAGGTATTGCCTGGAGCGTGGGCTTTATTTTCTCAAACGTTTCCGTGGCGACGTAGAACTTTATCGAGCCATTGGGGGCTTTAAGCTCGACGGGAGTCTGGCCGTTGGCCTCGTTGCCCAGAAGGCCCTTTCCTCGCTTTACTGAGGTCTCTTCAACCCTTGCCACAAAGCTTCTGGCGCTCTCCCTGGCGTAGTCGTCTATGTGCTCCACGAAGTTTGGGGGAAGCTCAAGGGACGACAGGTAGTTCCTGACTGCCTCTTCGTATTCCTCCCTAGCTTTGGCGGCGGTGTAGGTTGAGATGTACGCTCCCCCGTACATCAGGCCCCTTTTGAGGGCGTCGCCCCACGTCCCTTCCTTCATCCTGATGTAGTAGACCTTGTCCCCTACTACCGCCCATATTCCGAACTTGGGCTTTCCCCTTGCTATTTCCTGTACGGGAACTATTAACTGGGCATCCATCAGCTACCACCTCCTTGTATTTCGAAGTTGTAGAAGGAGCCATCAGCTCCCAGGCCAAGAACCTTAATCCAGTCCCATTCCGGCCTGTAGTCAAAGGTGAACTTCACAAGCGGTGCCGGGAGGTAGAACGTCTTCCTGAGGGCGAACTCGTAGGCCCGCTTCTGGTCGTTCCACGTGTGCTGGTAAACCGGGAGCTTTCCGTCACTGAGCGACAGTGCTATGAATTCTTCACCACCGTAGTCCCCGTAGAGGCCGACGACGTTTGATATGGAAACGTAGGATCCCTTCTCGACGGTCATCGTTTTCTCGGTGTCCGAGTAGTCCGGCGCAAGGCCGTAGAGCTTGCCGTTTGAGTATGCGAGCAGTTCGTTCAGGTACCAGTAGTGGTAGGCACCAATCAAATCCACGCGGTCGTCTATTCTGTAGATGTTCGTGTCCTCCCCATAGTGGCCAACGGGATTCGGAACGAGGTAAGTTCCCTCATCGGTTAGAACGACAATGAAGTCGTCCGCTATGTATGGGTTGACCTCCCTTATCCTGTCTGGCAGGCTGTAAACCCTTGGCTCGACCGTTATGCTGGCCCCTTCATCCCACATCTTGTAGGCCGTATCAGAATCATAGACATAAATTCTGAGCTCGTTGTCCTTCCATGCATAGAAGAGGTAGTTCGACCAGAAGTACTGGACGAGCACTCCAGAGGCGTCAAAGTCGTAAACGACGTCACTCTTGAAGGTGTTCCATTCTACATCATTACCGGAGTGCCACTCAAGGCCCATCAGTACGTGGAGCTTTCCGTTCTCGTCAACCATAGCCGCGTAGTCTCCGTTAGGTATCGCGTAGTATAGTTTAGTCTTTGTGGGGAGGACGGTTATCCTCACACTCCCGGTATCGTGCGGGTCTATGTTGGGGTTATCCGTTTTCCCGTCGAAAAAGTCCTGGTCCCAGGGGACTATCCGGATGACCTTATCACCGTCAAGGAGGAATAAGGTGTTTTCATAGCCGTACGGGAAGTAGTAGAGCCTGCCTGTCCTTGGTGTTATCTTTATCCCGCGGTAGCTGTAGCCCTCTTTGGCGTAAACGAGCCCTTCCACCGTGTAGGCGTTTTCAAGGAAGTTTTTGAGCTGGTCTTCAAAAGAAGCCTCTGTTCCCTGCCCGCTTTCCGAAGTTCCTGTTGAAGTACTCCCTCCCGATTCTCCTGAGGTTCCTGATGAAGTTCCCGAGCCCCCTGACTCTTCGGCCGTGCCTTCGGATTCACCACTCTGAGATTCACCCGTTTGCTCGGTCTTTAGAACCTCGAACAGCCTGTAGTACTTCCCATCATCGCCCCAGAAGGCTATGACCCCCACGTCCCAGCCGTCAATGTGGCCGGAGGCCCACACCGGCTTGACTGGGAGGTCGAGATACCCGACCAGGGTCGTTTCGTGATAAGTGAAGTCGAAGGTGTAGAAGTAAGCCCTGTTTCCTTTCAGCGCCACGAATTCAACCCCACTGCTCGGGAGGTAGACGTAAACGCTCTCGTACCCTTCGAGCTTAATCTCAGCCTGATAATCATCGTCGAGTTTTCCGTCCTCGAAGACCATCAGCTTGAGGGTCTTCCCGTCGTAGACCGAAACAAGGTCGTAGTCACTTCCTTCATCAAGGGATAGCTGGGCGTTTTCACCGACGTCAACTTCCGCTGAGACCTTAACCCCCTCCGGGCCATCAACGGTATTTATGACGTAGAGCTTTCCGCCACTCAGGACGTAGATGCCCTGCTTTCCAACCAGCACGTCCCTTACGTTGTCAAATGAGAACCTTTTGGCTTCGGCTTTCTGGCCTTCCCCCTTCGTGAAGTCGAGGAGATTCTCGTAGTCCCAGCCAATTACGTAAACCTCGTTGCCGTTCCATGCGACGTAATAGACGTACTCATCGTCCTTTTCGGAACCCGCCGCCACGTGTTTAACGTTCAAATCCCAGCTCTCGACCCGTTTGGTCTTGTAGAAGTAGACGACCTTCCTGTCATCTTCGCTCGGCCAGCTTTTCCTCTCGTCCAGGTCGTACACGATGAGGTAGAGCTTTCCGTCGGCCCCAACGGTTAGTATCGAGTCCTGCGGGCCGGCGAAGGTGAACTCCACTCCTTTAACTGGCATCTTGAGCACGATGAAGGGATAGACCTCTAAGGTGCCGTCCGTGTACACCTGTGAAAAGCTCTCGTCTGAGTACTGATAGATGTAGAGGTTTCCCCCCGAGTAGAACATCGGGGCGTAGTCAAAGAGTGTGTTGTAGGCGTTGCCGTTGCTCACCCATGAAGAGCCGTCAACGTGGACCGTTATTCCTTTGAGGCCGTTCTCGTTGAATAGCTCAACGTGTCCTCTCTGGCCGATTTCTTCGAGGTTGCTGATTTTCTCCTCTGTTGATGTTCCTCCAGTTCCTCCCGATGTACCTTGATTTCCTCCGGCCGTTGTTTGCGGGGAAGTTCCAGTTTGCCCTCCCCCGGTGGACTTCTCGCTCGTTCCGCCCATGCAACCCGCTACCAGTACCACCCCTACTATCAACAACGCTATTAGGGCTTTCCTCAATCTGCCCACCCCCAACGGTGAGTGGAAAGAAAAGAAAGCACATTATCTCCAAGATGGCCAACCTGCTTGCTGACCTGAACTTTTTACTTTAGAATCTCCCCCACTTCGGCCAGCATCTTCTCGTAGTCCGCCTCGGTCATGCGTATCTTGACCTTGTCCCCCTCCCAGAACGTCACCTCTTTTCTTTCTATCGTTTCTTCCTCCTCTCTTGAGAAATCGAACCAGTCTATCTCCTCTTCTTCCTCGTCATACTCATCGTAGGGCTCTATTTCGCGGTAGCACTTTACAATGATCTTCTTTTTCCGCGATTTCCGGAAGATCCCAACCTCAACCTCTTTGACGGTGACGTCCTCTATGGTGAACCAGGCTGAGGTGCTGTACTTTCCTCCGTATTTTGTGTCCGCCTCTATCTCAACTCCGTAAGGCCTGAGCTTCTCCCACTTTTCGGCCAGTTCCTCGGCCGGTATCTTGAAGGTCTTGTGGCGTACGGATTTAACAAAGCTGGAAGCGGCACTCTTCAGGGAGTCCATAAACCCCATTTTCTACGCCCCCTTAGTGGGTAACCGGCCTCAAAATAGCAAAAGAGGCCGGAGCATAACTTTGTGGTTTAAACAATATGATTGAGCTCAGGGTATATTCCCCTATGTTAATTTCTTTTTAGTGTATTAGTGCTATATTACCTTTTCTCTTAATCATCCTATTGATATCTGTATGATGTTCCCCGCTTTTAATCTCGGCATTGCTCGATTTGCACAAATCCTAAATACTAAGACACACTACACTCTAAGAAGTGGTTGACATGGGGGCCCTTGCGTTTAAGTGCGAAAGGTGTGGTGCACCCCTTGAGGTGTCACCCGAAACCATTGTAGCTGTCTGTCCCTACTGTGGCTTTCCAAACCACGTCAGCGGCAACATCAAGACCGAGGAGATATACATTGTCCCATCCATCGATAAAAACGCCATAGCACGGGCCTTCTGGAGGGCAGTTGATGATGACTTCGACCTCAAGAGTATTAAGGACGAAATCCAGATAGTCGGTATAGAGGGCCACTATTCCCCCCACTGGACGGGTTTGGTGCACGTCTATGGAACCGTAAGGTACATGAAACGTGAGGAGGAGTGTCACACAGATTCAAAGGGAAACACACACTGTCAAACGGTAGAAAGGCACTATACGGAGAGGGTTGACGAGAACCTCCGTCTTCTCGGATCGGCCAGACGGCAGGTAAAGAGCTTTGGTGTCGATGACCTAATTATGCACTACTCCAAAACGCGACCCGACGACAGGAGGCTTCTGGACCTCGAAGAGGGGGAATGGGAGCGCATAAAACTTGAGATCCTGAACACGGAAATGGACGAACAGCAGGCAAAGCTGATAATGCGTGAGGATGCAATAGACGTCATCAGAAACCGCTTTCTAGCGAAGTCTGACAAGATAGAGCGCTTCAATATCCATGCCGATGAGCCGAAGAACGTCAGGCTGGTTCTCTTGCCCATGTGGACGGTCTACTACCGCTATGGGAACTCGATATTCCAGACGGTCTTCGCGGGCTGGGACGGGAAGAGGGTCGCCGCGACCGAGCCGATGAACGTCTTCAGGCAGGCCCAGTACCTTACAGGTGCAGGGGTGGGGATTGCAATAGCATCCTTTGGGGCGGCGCTGTTCTCAAGCTCCCCAGTCTTCGCGGTGTTGGCCATAGCTGGCGGCTCGGCACTGGGTTGGTTCGCGGGTAGCAAGGTGCTGGAAGGACAGAGAATTGAACGGGAGCGGAAAGGCGTCCTGGGGTGATAGCATGGAGGTCACTTGTCCCACATGCTCTGCAAAGTTTAAGGTTCCCGACACGGTGAGCGTTGCCACCTGCCCCTACTGCGGAACCACATTCCACGTTCACACCGGTGAAGAGAGTCGGGTTGACCACTTCTTCTTCCCGCCCATGAGGGAAGACCCGGCAGGGCGGCTCCTCAAGTTCCTTTCGAGACAGTACGGGGCCCCTGCTGACATAGTGGGTGCGAAGGTCACGAAAAAGGAGCTCCACTGGGTTCCAGTGTACTTCTTCTACCTCCACGGGAGGAGCAAGAGCAATGAGACAGTCGAGGAAGTCGAGTTCTTTGGCATTCCGGCGGGGTCGCCCTTTGTAGCTCTCTTAACAGAGTATCCGTTCCCGATCAGGGGAAAGCGCTTCTTCGATGATAGTATAGTGAAGAAGGGAAAGTACTACGAGCCCGACCTGGACAGGGAAAAAGCCGAAGCGATAGCACGCTCAAGGCTTGAGAGCGCTTTGAAAAAGGAAGCCAGCGAAGAAAACTCATACGCCGGTGAGCTGGAGCTAACCGTGAAGTTCCAAGGATTGGTGCACTATCCCCTCTGGGAAATCCACTACGAGTACGGGGGCGAGAACTTTGTCAACTTCGTGGACGGGACTGATGGAAGGGTCATTAGAGGGGAGTACCCCCTTATGAGCGATGCCCGAAAGAAAGCAACGCTCCTTGGCGCCGGAGTGATAGGTACCGGATTTGTGCTTGGTCTTCTTGCATCAGCGCTGACAGGAAGCCTCTGGGGTTTGGTCGGAGGACTGGCAGGTGGGTTTGCAGGCGGAGCTGGAATCTTTACGAAAGGTTCTGTTAAGAAGAGAACCATAAGCGAAGTAATCAAGGCCGGTAGAGGTAACGTTTATTTCCAACCGGCATGAAGTATGGAGGTGAACCGTATGGGGAAAGAAACTTCCATAGTTGAAAAGCTTGAGCTCATAATCCCCGGATTTCACGGCTACAAGAAGAGGGAGCTTATAAGAGAAGACGATATGCTAGTCAGGGGAAAGGTCGCCGACACCTTGGCCCAGGCGAAGAGGGAACTCGAAAGGGCACTCCAGAGGTGTGCAATGGTAAATTGCCAGCAACTGATGGGGATTGAGAACTTAAGAAAGAAGCTCATGATGCTTGAGAGCAGGATACGACATGCCGAGGCGGGCTATCGGGGCTACTTCGACAGGGTCAAGTTCAAGGAGAAAGAGCTCGAACGGCTTCTCGAATACGACGCAAAGATGATTGAAATGGCGGAGGATATACTAAACGAAGCCAAGAACATAAACGCACAGGCTGCCAATCCCCAAGCTCTGGGAATGGCCCTTTTGAACCTTGACGACAAGCTCGTGAACTTTGAGGAAGTTTTGAGCCGGAGGATGAGCTTCGCGGCGGGTGAGTGAAATGGTTCAGGTTATAGAGTGGGTCAACCCAGGAGAAGACGAGATAATCTGGCGCTACCCCAACGAGGTCATAAAGTGGGGTGCCCAGCTGATAGTCCATGAGTACGAAGTGGCAGTCTTCATGCGCGACGGTAAAATCTACGACGTCCTCGGGCCCGGAAGGCACACGCTGACCACTCAGAACTTACCGCTTCTCTACAAGCTCGTTGGTGGCTCAAACAGCCCCTTCAAGGCAACGGTAATCTTCGTCAGCATGAAGCAGTTCCAGGGACGCTACGGAGGAGAGACCCAGACTAGGGAGCTTGCCCCAGTCAAGTACTACGGTGTCTACTGGTTCAAGGTCGCTGACCCGGTGCTATTCATAACCGAAGTCGTTGGTGGCCAGAGTCTCTACGACACCCAAGACGTCACCAAGTTCATCAGGGCATACTTCAACGAGGGCATGATGAAGCATCTCTCGGCTTATTCGATAGTTGACCTCTTCCAGAACCTTGACATGGTGAGCACGCAGGTCAAGGTCAAGCTCATGGAGGACTTCCGCAGGCTGGGACTTGAACTGGTTGATGTGAAGATTGAAGGGGTAAACACCACTGACGAGTGGCGCCAGAGGCTCTTCTGGCTCATGCAGACTGGCAACGCTCAAGCGGTTATGCAAATGGACACTGTAAAGCAAGTCGCGGCCGAGCTCGGCAAGAGCCCTGGTGCCGGAATGGGGACAGGTATGGTTCTTGTTCCCCAGCTCTTCCAGCAACCTGCCCAACCGGCCCAGCCGGCTCAGCCCTACGCCGGCGCTCCTCCGGCTCCTCAGCAGCCCCCGCAAGCCGCTCCCGCCCAGCCGGCGGCGCAGCAGGAAATCTGCCCCTACTGCGGCAAGCCCATTCCACCGGGAGCGCGCTTCTGCCCGTACTGCGGACACGAAATCAAGCGTTGCCCCAACGGCCACATAGTTCCGGAAGGAGCGAAGTTCTGTCCGGTCTGCGGGGCAAAGATTGAGTGAGTTTTCCTTTTTACACTCTTTTTACATTACCATCTGTCGGTCTTTAAGAATCGGAGAGTAGGCCTTGTCTTCTTTCCTGAGAAGACCACATGATGAGCTGTAGTGACCACTTTGCGTGATCCTACTAAAAAGCACAAAACCGTGAGTTGGCACTTATAGAATAAACCCCAAACACTTAAGCACACAGCTGAAGAAAATCTGGTAGCGGGGGGAGGATTTGAACCTCCGACCTCCGGGTTATGAGCCCGGCGGGCACTCCTAGCTGCCCCACCCCGCTGCTCGACCCGTTATTTACTACCCCAAAGCTGATTTATAAAGTTTACGGTTCATAACTTCGCAGGATTCGAGATATTAAAAAAGGGCTAGAAGAACCCCTGAAAGCAAAAGGGTCACGGAGAAGTACGGGATGGAGATGCGGTGGAAGTCTTTTACGCTAACCCTTGCTATCCTGAGTGCTATCAGGTTTGCCAGGGAACCTATGACGAAGCCGTTGCCTCCAACGTTGACCCCCAGAGAGAGCGGAAGCCACTCCGGTTTGCCGGCCAGAAGGAGAACCGTTGCAGGGACGTTGCTGAACAGCTGGCTGAGGACGGCGGAAACGAGGAAGAGTTCAGAGCCCTCCCGGGGAAACTGCAGGCCCGCGTCCTTTAGTAGAAATGCAAGCTCATTGAAATCAACGAATATGAAGACGAAGGTCAGAACAAGCGCCCAGTCGAACTTCCTGAGCACTTCCCTGCCAACTAGGAGAAACGCAAGGGACGTGAACATTAGCGCAAGTGCTGGCCTCCCTGTTCTAATCAGGAGCACATCGGCTATCAGCGAGACAAGGGAAACGCCAAGGAGGGCCTTTTTGAGAGTAACTGACGGAACCCATTCAGTCGAGAGCCCCCTGTCTTTGATCCTCAGAGCGAACGCAAAAAGGACGGCGAGCCAGAGCGAAACGAAGGGGAGCATCGAACTGGTGAACTCCACGAATCCGAGGCTGTAGTTCTGCCATATTATAATGTTCTGGGGTTGCCTATTGGAGTCAGAGCGGAACCCACGTTTGCGGCGATAGCGGAGAGCGCCACGGCCCTTCCAGTGTCCACACTGGCGAGCTCTGAGGTCGCAACGACGAGAGGAATAAAAATCAGCACTGCGGTATCGTTCATGATAACGGTCGAGGAAAGCGAAATCACAAGAATGAAGAGCATTACATTTTTCTCCGAAAGCCTCGCTCTTTAGGGGGGATGCAGTAAACTGCCCAACGAGCACTAAATCCCCGAAACCCTTTTAAACCTTACCAGCGTAATAGGGCCTTGAAGAGGCCACCGAGAAAAAACCCTACTCGAAGGGGTTTCGTTAGTGCCTATCCGTTTGGATAGGCGACGCCGTTAGGCGTCCACATTCCACGCTGACTGGTGTGGCCGTAAAAACATTGAAAGAAAGGTGGCCTTTGAGCAATAACCCCAATCCGGATTTGCCGGTAGGGGTAACGGGCCGAAGACCCGGCCCGCGGGCTGAACCGAAACCGGCAACGGGAGTAGATTATGAGCCCGCAAACCTCCCCATCAATGGCGAGGAGTTAAGCCGAACCCTCGCCCTAGCTGGGAAGGAGGTCAGAAGCCCCGTTATCGCGGAGATGCTCTTCCAGTCTATAAGCTGTGGAGTCCTGCGTGGGAGGCCGGGGTCGAATACAGTCAGGACTAAGTAAAGTCCAATAAGCGCCAGGAGGAACCATTCACGCGGGATTATACATTTAAAGCGTCTCATGACTCACTCTCCCGCCTGCTGAGCCGCGGGGCCTCATCTTGTTCCTTGTGAAAAGCACGGAAGCGGTGGGTTATAAGGCTTTCTCGCAGGGCCCCGAAAGCCCCACGATGAAGATGAGGGTGGGAAAGTTGTCCGCTACGATAGTTTCGCATGTTTTAAAAGTAGCGGATAACCAGAATGGAACTGGGAGAGTGCCATCGGCTAACCTCTGCATTCTACTGCCCGCGGTCTGCTGTGAGAACTCACCAACAACACAGACAACACTTTATAACCCTCAGGTCCCCAGTTATTTCAGGTGGTGCTATGTACCTGACAAAGGAGGAGGAGCTCATTCTGGCAGGGGAGTATGGGTACGCGCTCCAGAAGGCTATGGAAATCCTGGTCGCCCTTGGGGACATCTACGGTGCAGAGCGCCTGATACCAATAAAGAGCGCCCAGATTGCGGGCGTCTCCTACAAGAACATCGGCGACGCCGGCATTGAGTTTCTGAGGGACTTCGCTGATGCAGGTGCGAAGGTAAGCGTTTACACGACCCTCAACCCGGCTGGAATAGGCGATGACGAGTTCATGGAGAAGCAGAGGGAAGTCCTCGAACTCTACCGAGCGATGGGGATAAAGGTAACCTCAACTTGCACGCCCTACTACGGCGCAAACCTGCCGAAGTTCGGCGACCACCTGGCCTGGAGCGAGAGCTCGGCGGTGAGCTTTGCAAACTCCATAATCGGGGCGAGGACAAACAGGGAGGGCGGGCCGTCGAGTTTGGCTGCAGCTATAGTAGGGAAGACCCCTGAGTACGGCCTCCATCTCGACGAGAACAGAAAAGCCACGATAGCGGTTAAAGTGGAAGCGAACGTGAAACGCTTCGTTGACTACTCGGCCCTCGGCTACCACCTCGGGAAGGCCCTCGGGAACGACGTCCCATACCTAACGGGGCTCAGGCCTGAGAGCGTTGACCACCTCAAGGAGCTTGGGGCATCTATGGCCGCGACCGGCTCGATAGCGCTGTACCACGTCGAGGGCGAGACGCCGGAATACAGGCACGCGGTTGATGACAAGATTGAGACCCTGACCGTGGAGGAGAAAGACCTTATGGCCGTCAGAGAGAGCTTCTCGGACGACTGGAGCGAAATAGACATGATTCTAATCGGCTGTCCTCACGCCTCACTGGTGGAGATTAAGGAGATAGCCGAGCTCCTCAGAATGCGCGGAAAACCCCTCAGGATTCCGCTCTTCATTACCGCGAGCAGAACCGTAAAGGCCCTGGCGGATTCTCTCGGCTATACTGAGGTCATAGAGCGCTACAACGGCAGGATTGTCGCGGACTCATGCTTTGTTGTGTCGCCGATTAAGGGCTGGTACAGGGGCATAGCGACCAACAGCGGGAAGAGTGCCTTCTACTTCCGCTCGTTCGGCTTCAGCGTGAGGCTCGACGACGCCGAGAGGCTCATAAAGGAGGCCCCGTGAGGTGGGAGCATGAAGCTGAAGGGGAAGAAAGTGGTTGGAGGAAAGGCCGAGGGCGAGCTGATAGTCTCGCAGAAACCGCTCTCCTTCCTCGGCGGGGTTGACCCCGAGACCGGCATCGTTACAGACGCCGAGAGCGACATAAGGGGCCAGAGCGTAGCGGGCAAAATCCTTGCGTTTCCGCGCGGGAAGGGTTCCACCGTTGGCTCCTACGTAATCTACGCCCTCAAGAAGAGCGGAAAGGCTCCAAAGGCAATAATCGTGGAGGAAGCGGAAACAATAGTCGCGACCGGCGCAATAATAGCGGGCATCCCGATGGTTCAGGGGATAGACGTCTCGAAGCTGAAGAGCGGGATGAAAGTTAGGGTGGACGCGGATTCTGGGGAAGTTGAGGTCGAGGAGTAACTTTTTAACTGCCCTTTCCATTTTAGTCCAGGAGATAGCGATGCCGAGGGGAATCTACGAGTGCTTAAACTGCGGCTACCGCGAAGAGAGGGACTCCAGGGAGCCCCTCCTCGAAGGCTCGTGCCCCCGCTGTGGGGGCGATATGATCCTCGTGGGCTATGTGGAAGAGAAGGCCGGAGAGGCAGTTAGCCAGTTGTCCAAGCCGGTACAGCCCAGCCCGGCCCCTGAGAGGGAAGTTCCGCACCTGCCTCCTGAAGTCGAGTCCAAACTCAGGACGTTCTATAACCTCAGGTTTGCGGGGTTCGACGGCAGGGTCTTCGTCTTTGAGGTTGATGAAATCCTTGAATCCAACTTTGAGGTCGTTTTGAGCGAGATGGAGAAGCTCGGCTACTGGTGCGCCCTTAAAAAGCGCCACGGAAAGGTTCTCCTCCTGGTTTTCCCGGCCGGCGAGGTTAAACCCGACAACCGCTGGCTTCCCTGGGTTTTTCTGCTTGCGACGCTCGTCACGACGTTTTTCTCGGGCTACCTCCTGGCCCTGAACTACATTGGAGTCCTTGATTACTACAACCTGCCCGGCATGAGGAACCCATACCTCATAGCGCTCTCGTTCTCGGCCAGCGTTATGGCAATCCTTGGGACGCACGAGCTCGGCCACAAGATTGCCGCGGCGTACCACGGCGTCCGGGCGACGATGCCCTACTTCATACCATTCCCCTTCAGCCTCATCGGGACTCTGGGTGCTGTCATAAGGGTCAAGTCTCCCCTCCCCACGAGGAACGCGGCGATAGACCTGGGGGCCAGCGGGCCGATAGCTGGCTTTCTGGTCGCGCTCCCCGTCACGGCTATAGGCCTCAAGCTCTCAGTGGTCGTGCCTCCGGAGATGGTGCCTGCCACGGAGGGAGGCGTCTACTTCGGGACCAACCTCCTGTTTGAGCTTATGACCAAGACCGTGCTCGGGATCCCTGAGGACTACGTGATATTCCTCCACCCAATTGCAATGGCAGGCTGGGTTGGACTGCTCGTCACGTTCCTCAACCTAATCCCGGTTGCCCAGCTCGACGGGGGCCACATCTTAAGGGCCTTCATAAGCGAGAGGGCCCACAGGATAGTAACTTACGCGGCCGCGTTCATTCTCATCGGAATGAGCTACCTGTGGAGCGGGTGGTTCATCTGGGGCCTCCTCGTGCTGTTCATAGGCTCTGCCGGGAACCCCGGGGCACTGGACGAGGTGTCGCCAATATCAAGGACAAGAATACTCCTTGCGGTGCTCGTGGCGGTTATATTCGTGCTCACGGCGACACCGGTGCCAATATGGACTACTTAGATTTCCCTGCCTCTTTCAATATCTGCTCGATGTCGTAGTATATGCTGTCCCTGGAGACCCCGAAGACCCTCGCGAGCTCGGAGATGTTGAGAACCTTCGGGTTGTAGTCAAAGGCCTCAAGAACCATCGCTATCAGCTTTCTCCTTTCCTTAAGGGTGTACTTGCCAACGGGTTTTTTCTCCTCAAAAACGTTGTAGACAACGACCCCAACGGCATAGGTTCTCCTGGTAACAGGTGTGGTGTAGGTTTTCACGTCAAAATCAACGATTTTGGCCCCCTCCGGCATGGTGGAGTTCAGCTTTTCAAGGGTTTTGTTAATGGCGTCCTCCCTGTTTTTTCCTGAGGAGAACTCGGCACGGACGACCTTGCAGGCGTTGATAGAGTGGTCAATCGCTAGGACAACACCGAGGTTCATAAAGGCTCCAAAGCTCAGCTGTATCTTTGCAGAATTTACAAAACCTGGCACGTCGCGTAAAACATTTTCTGATTTTTTGTTGATTTCCTCGATGCAATCCTCAATGCTTGCAGATTCGCAGTGGAAGCTTAGTAACATCAATGAGCACCTCTTGGATATAGTGCAATATTGGGTATGGTTCTCCCCATTATTGGGGAGAAAGATATATAAGCTTTTTTGGGGCAATTTATGGTTGAAGTAATCCTTTGGAGGTGGTTTGCCATGAAGAGGAAGGCCCAGGGTGCAATTGAGTACCTGTTTATGATCGCCGCGGCGCTGGTTATAATCCTGATAGTTGTTAGGCAGCTCCAGGGCAAGGGCGAGAGTGCCAAGGATACTGCTAGCCAAGCTGAAACCGAGATAAACAACACCCTCGGCGAGATGATGGGGAACAACCAGCAGAGTGGTGCCTCTGGTAATGGCACTGGCAATGGCACTGGTTGATGATCCTGGCGGATTATCTATGGTTGAGTGATAATGTTATTTTCTGTTTTTTTACTTTCAACATCCTGCAGGTGCCAGCAATGAAAAGGAGTGCTCAGGCTTCAATAGAGTACGTTTTTATGGTGGCCATCGCCTTAGTCTTGATACTCTTGTTCCTGCGCACGTTCTTTGATCCCCGCACTGGTACCGTCCGCAAGGTGGGGAAATTCCAGAATGATACTGAGGCTAAAATCTCCGATGAGATGGATAAAGTTATTAACGAGCAAGATTAATGCCCGGCCATCGTTTTAGAGGCTGTCCTTCCTAATGTTTGGAGCATTTGAGACAAAAAGTTTAACTATAACAAATGACTCAAGAGTTCTTCAGAGGTGACTCCTATGGCGTTCCTCTCCTTCGGCTCAAAAAAAGGCAAAATAAAAAAGCTCATTGAAGAAGAGCACTTCGATGAGGCCGTGGCGCTGGCAATCAAGGATAAAAAGGCACTTGAAGGCCTCATTGAGCTCCTCGATGACAACATGCCCGGAATCCGGGGGGATGCTCTCCTAATCCTTGGAATGATCGCCCAGCAGAATGGGGAAGTTCTGGGGCCGCACATAGAGAAGATACTCCCCAAAGCCGTGGAGCTCACCAAAAACAGGAACCCCTACGTTAAGGAGAACGCGATGGTTCTCTCCCGTGAGCTCGTCCTCAGGTTCCCGACCAAGGCGAGTGCACTGAAAAACACCATTCTCAATGACCTTATAGACGAGCTTAAAGAAGGTGACAAGAACACCAAGGCCTTCGCCCTGATAATGCTCGGCGAGCTCAAAGCTGAAGAGGCCAGACCTTATGCCGAAGAGCTCGTGGACGTTGAGGACAAGGTGATACTCCCCTTTGAGGGCAAGAAGTGGGTACCCCTCGGCCAGATAGCGAGGGAAACCCTTGAAAAGCTCTGAGGTGGTGCTAATGCCCAATCTGATTCTCTTTGTGATTTTTCTCTTTCTCCTCGCAATCGTCGGGTGGATAGTGCTTAAACTCACAATAGCAGTCCTTAAGTGGCTCGCGGTCAACGCGATTACCGGCCTCATAATAGTGGGTGTCCTCAACTTCCTGGGAGTCACCCACGTCCCCATAAACTGGCTGACACTCCTCATACTCGCCGTTGGGGGAGTGGTCGGCGCGTTTATCCTCATACTCATCTCCCTCCTCTAACTCCAAACCTTTATAAAGGCCCTTTTCTTGCCTATTTCAGCGAGAGAAGGTAGGGGTGATGCTCATGTCTCACAAGTCTGCGGAAATGTATGAGCTCAAGAAAAAGGTCGAGGAGCTGAAGGGCTATCGAGGCCGCGCAACCGAGCTCGTCAGCCTCTACATCCCGGCAGGCTACGACATAAACAAGGTCATGCAGCAGCTTAGGGAGGAGTACGGAACAGCCCAGAACATCAAGAGCAAGTCCACCCGAAAGAACGTCCTCGGTGCCCTCGAAAGGGCAATGCAGCACCTCAAGCTCTACCGAAAGACCCCTGAGAACGGTCTCGCCCTTTTCGTCGGAAACGTGAGTGAGCAGGAGGGAGTCAGCGACATAAAGCTCTGGGCGATCGTCCCGCCCGAGCCCCTCAACGTCAGGCTGTATCGATGTGACCAGACTTTTGTTACCGAGCCCCTTGAGGAGATGCTCCGCGTTAAGGACGCCTACGGCCTCATCACCGTCGAGAAGAACGAGGCCACGATAGGCCTCCTGAGGGGCAAGAGGATAGAAGTCGTTGAGGAGCTTACTTCAAACGTCCCCGGAAAGACCCGCGCCGGTGGTCAGTCGGCGAGGCGTTACGAGAGAATCCGTGAGCAGGAGACCCACGAGTTCATGAAGAGGATAGGCGAGCACGCCAACAAGGTCTTCCTCCCGCTTCTTGAGAAGGGTGAGCTGAGGGGAATCATCATCGGCGGCCCCGGACCGACCAAGGAGGAGTTCGTCGAGGGCGACTACCTCCACCACGAGCTCAGGAAGAAGGTTATCGGTGTCGTTGACATCAGCTACCACGGTGAGTACGGGCTCAGGGAGCTCGTGGAGAAGGCCAGCGACATACTGAGGGACCACGAGGCAGTCAAGGAGAGGAAGCTCATCCAGGACTTCTTCAGGCACCTCGTCAAGGACACCGGAATGATAACCTACGGTGAGAAGGAGGTCAGGAAAGCCCTTGAGCTCGGAGCCGTTGACACGCTCCTCATCAGCGAGGGCTACAACAAGGTTAGGGTCAAGGCTAAGTGCAACAACTGCGGCTGGGAAGAAGAGAAGACAATGAGCGAGGGGGAGTTCCAAGTCTACAAGAAGAAGCTGACCCACTGCCCCAAGTGCGGCAGCCAGAACATAACCTTCGAAAAGTGGGACGTCGCGGAGGAGCTCATCAAGATGGCAGAGGAGAGCGGTGCAGAGGTCGAGATAATTTCCCTTGACACCGAGGAGGGCCAGCAGTTCTACAAGGCCTTTGGTGGACTTGGAGCGTTCCTGAGGTACAAGATTCAGTGAGCTACTTGTACGCATCTTCTCTCTTCTTTAAACGATGTATCAGAACCAAGCGTTTTTACCAGTTAACAGAATAAATCACCCTGTAATCTCCGATTCTAACCCGATATATGTCCAAATCAGCGGAACCCTTTATCTTAACAATATCAAACCTGTCCCTCGGAACTGCTTCGTATCTAAGGGCCTCTTTTAACTCCAAGAACTTCCTCAGATTGGCCTTTGGGAGAGATTTAACAGCTTTAACTACTTCCCGCTTTATTTTGACCTCAAAGGTCATAAGTCGTCCTCCAAGAGATCTTCGAGGTCATCTGCGTTAACCCATTCCTCCTCGTGGAACTCCCGGGCTTCTCTTTCTATCTCCTCAACTTCCTCGGCCGAGAGCTCGTTCTTGACCAATGGAACAAGCAGAGCTTCAAGACGCTGAACTTCTACCTTTAGACGCTCAAGCTCTTCCATAACGTGCCTTACGGTTGCCTCACTAACCCTCTCCATAATCTCACCTCCCTGTGGTTCTCACGGAACTATTTCTATTTTTCGCTTAGTGGCCTGATAAGTTCCTTCAGAACTCAGCCCAGCACCTCAACGAGCAGTTTTCTAATCATCGTCCCGTCTGAAATGGAGAACTATCACACCGCGCATAAAACCACCGAGAGTTCTTGGAGAAGGAGGTATTTTAAGACTCCGAATGACTTGGGAAACCTTTAAGTATCGGTACCGATACTAAGTATCGGGGGCGATACCTATGCTGTTTGACCCACGGCCGAAGAGCAGGAGGGAGGAGATTTTCGACAGGGAGAAAGAGCTAAACTCTCTGCTTAAAGGAATGGAAGAGTACCCGATAACGGTTCTCATCGGAATCCGGAGGGTGGGGAAGAGTTCCCTCCTGAGGGTAACCCTGAATGAATTTGACGGTCTTGGCCTTTACCTCGATGCGAGGAGGCTTTACGCAGCAGGGGGCGGCACGATAAGTCCCGCCGTTCTGGTGGACGAGATTAGAAAGATACTCCTTGGAAAGGGCAGGTTCGGCTTTCTGAGTGGAATAAAGCTGGAGAGCGTTAATCTGGCGGGAGTAAAAATCACACCAAAGGAGATGACCATAATAGACGTCTTCGAACTCCTGAACGGCCTCGGGGAGAGGTTTGGGAGGATCGTCTTGGCTTTCGACGAGGCCCAGTACCTCCGCTTCTACGGGCCGAGGGGTGGAAAAGACCTTTTGGCTGGAATAGCCTACGCCTATGACTCTCTCCCGAACCTCGGCTTCGTGTTCACGGGTTCAGAGGTCGGCCTCCTCCATGATTTCATCGGTATCGACGACTACTCGAGTCCACTATTCGGCAGGGTCTACGAGGAAGTTGAAGTTAAGCCGTTCCCGAGAGGGCTCTCGGAGGCTTTCCTGCGGGTGGGGTTTGAGGAGGTAGGCTTGAAAGTTCCGGACGAGGAGATAAAGAGAGCTGTCGATGGGCTCAACGGCATTCCGGGCTGGCTTGTGGAGTTCGGTTTCAACTACTGGAAGAGCGGAAGCTTTGAGAGAGCTATGGAGAGAACCGTCGAGAGGGCCCGGGCGATGATACGGGAAGAGCTTCTTGAGCTTGAAAAGCGCTCTCCAAGGTATTCCCTAATCCTCAGGGCGATAGCAATCGGCCTCCACCGGTGGAAGAACATCAAGGACTACGTGGAGGCTAAAGGCGGGCCCATAACGAACGCGAGACTGTCCGCGCTCCTGAAGAACCTTGAGAAGATGAGCTGGGTGAGGAAAGAAAGCGGGGAGTACCGGATAATAGATCCCCTCGTGGAAAAAATATTGAAGGGCTAATCACATCTTCTCCGGCGCCTCTATTCCGAGTAGCTCCAGCCCGTTCCTGAGAACCTGCTTCACAGCTAAAACGAGGAGCAGGCGCTCTTCCCTGATTCCGTCCTCGGCCTTGAGCACCGGATGGTCCATGTAGAACTTGTTGAAGAGCGAAGCCAGCTCATTGAGGTAGGCAGGAACCAGGTGGGGCTTGATGTCCCTGCCCGCGCTCTCTATCACTTCAGGGAACTTGGCAAGGAGCTTGATGAGCTCCTTTTCGCGGAGGGTGAGCTTCGAGAAGTCGGCCTTCTCAAGGAGTGCCCTCCAGTCAGTCTCAACGCCGCTCTCCCCTGCCTTCCTCAGGATTGATGCACAGCGCGCGTGTGCGTACTGGATGTAGGGTGCGCTCTCGCCCTCGAAGTTGAGGACGTCGTCCCAGCGGAAGGTTATGACCTTGTCTGGGCTGTACTTGACGAGGTTAAAGCGAACCGCGCCAACTCCGACCGCTTCAGCTATCTCGTCCTTCTCCTCCTCGCTCAGGTTCGGGTTCTTCTGCTCGACCAGCTCCCTCGCCCTCTGGACGGCCTCGTTGAGAACTTCGTCAACGGTAAAACCGACCCAAGTTCCCTTCCTGCCTGAGAACTTGCCTTCAGGCCTCACAACGTGCTCGTAAGCCAGGTGGTGGAAGTTCTCAGCTGAGTCCTCAAAGCCGAGGAGCTGGAGGGCGTATTTAATCGCCATCTGGGGGTGCCTCTGCTCCGCTCCGATGACGTTTATCACTATGTCCCCTCTGCCGAACCTGCCGGGCATCTCCTCGCCATCAGGGGCAGTTGTCCAGGTCTCGTGGTTCTCAATCCTGTCCCAGACCTTGTAGAGCATGTCAGCCTTGACCTTGCCAAACTTCCAGAGGTGATACGCTATGTCCTTGCCTGTGTAAGTTGCCGTTCCGTCGCTCCTTTTGAGAACCAAAAACGGGTTCTTCATGTCAGGGAAGAGCTTCCTTAAATCCATTACAAAGGCCCCTTTGTACTTGCCCTCTGTGGCCCAGAAGAAGTTCTCGTTGGCCTCGATGAGCATGTAGGCCTCCTCGAAGATTCCGCTCCTCACTATGTCGCTCTCCCAGCTGAGCAGGTCGTAGGCGATACCCATGCGGTAGGTTGTGAGCATCTGGGCTTTAACAACGCGCTCCGCCAGCTTCCTGCCAATCTCGGCTATCTCGTTGTCCCCCTCTTCGAGCTTCTTCATGAGCTCGCGAACCTCTTTATCCACCTCTGGGTTTTCCTCGATGCGCTTGTTAACCTCGACGTAGAGCAGGCCCATTACGTGGTCTATGAAGTCCTCCTTCAGGCCTTTCTCCCTCAGCTCGGCCTCAATCCTCTCGAACTCCTCTTTCATGTTGAGGTAGCCCCAGAGAACCTGCGCGAACTGTACTCCAAGGTCGTCTATGTAGTTCTGCACCTCGACGGTGTAGCCGAGCCTGCGCATAATCCTCGCCATCGTGTCGCCCAAAACCGCGTTCCTGGCGTGCCCCATGTGGAGGGGCTTCGTTGGGTTCACGGAGGTATGCTCGACGATGACCTTCTTACCCTCACCAACGTTGCTTTCACCGTAGCTGGCGCCTTTTTCAAGGATTTCCTTCACAAGGGCCCTCCCGAAGTAGGCGTAGTCCACGTAGAAGTTTATGTAGCCGTTCACGGCCTTAACATCAGTTATCCCTTCTGGCTTTTCAATCCGCTCAGCGAGCTCTTCGGCTATGAGCTTCGGTGCCTTCCTGAAGACCCTCGCGAGCTGGAAAGCTACCGCAGTTCCAAAATCACCGAGCTCAAGGCTCGGTGTGTCGTCAAAGGTTATCTCTCCGTCCCACTCCTTCCCAGCCTCGGTGAGCATTTCATCGAGCGCCTTCCTGAGTGCGAGCCTTGCCCTCTCCCCTATCTCCTTATAGACCATCTTCACCACCGCTCCCACTTTAACCCAACCTTTAAAAAGTTCTCCCGCGAGCTTACAACGGGGATGGGTATGAAGCACCACGTCGGTGAGCACAAGGCCAAGAAGGGCCTCATAAGGATTGAGTTCGACGAGAAGGACGGCATAGCCGAGCACGTTAAGATTACGGGAGACTTCTTCATGCACCCTGAGGAGGCAGTCCACGACCTCGAGAAGAAGCTCGAAGGGCATAAAATCGAGGAGCTTGAAAGTCTGATTGATGAGTTCTTCGCCATGAGGCTCGACGTTGAGATGCCCTACGTTAACGTTGAGGACTTCAAGATTGCCCTCAAGAAGGCCCTCGAAGGGTGAGGTGTGTGGAACTCCGGAAGACGTTCTCGATGCTCCTTGGGACGTTCCTGATGGGAATAGTCCTTGGTGTAGCGTATGCTTACGTTCAACCGGAGAAGGCAGGAGAATACGTACTTAAGCTAGCGGAAGAGCTCGGGGGACTTTCGCCCAATCCCTTCGATAACTTCGTCAAAATTTTTACCCACAACGCCGGCGTCGCCCTGCTCGTCCTTGCCTCCGGGCTGTTCTTTGGAATTGGCCCCTGGTTAATGATGCTGTTCAATGGGGCCGTCGTTGGAATCGTGGTGGGGTTCTTTGCGAAGATTGGGGCGCCCTTAAGTCAGATTATCCTGGGCATAGTCCCCCACGGCGTCGTGGAAATCCCGGCATTCGTCCTTGCGGGAACCGCCGGTATTGTCTGGTACAGGAACATCCGTGAAGCTGAAAAACCTGCAAGCGGCTTCAAAGAGGGGATAAAAAAGGCGCTGAAGCTCTATGCAGTGGCCGTTGGAATGCTCCTAATTGCGGCCTTCATCGAGGCGTACGTAACTCCCAAGGTTGCCGGCCTCTGATACCTCGAAGGTTCCGTTCTCCTCGTACGTTTCTATTTCCCTCAATATCGCCTCCATCGGGTTTTCAAGTCCGCTGACGACGTTCCGTATGTAGCTCCTGTAGCTTCCGTTGGCCTCTATCATGCGCTCGGCGACCTCAGCGACTTCGAGCGGGTCGGTGGAGTGGAACTTGACGCCGAGCTCGATTAGCCACCTGGTCACCGACAGGAGCCTTCCCGGATAGGTGGAGATTGTAGGTGTCCCGAGCGCTATTGCCTCCCTGTTCATTGTTCCCCCTGCACCTATCATGAGTCTTGCATAGTGGAGGAGGCTGAGGCTGTCCACGGGCTTTTCAGGCATTATCACGTTGTCAAAGTGCTCGAAGCGTTTTCTCTGCTCCTCAGTCCGTGGGAAAAGGACTATAGGCATATCGGGCAGGAACGGAATGACGTCTTCGAGCACGCTTCTCTCCGGCCCGTTGAAGTAGTTGGCCTTAACCGGCTCGGTGCGCATCACGATGTAGCCGTTCTTCTTGAGGCCGAGCTCGTGGAATACCCTCCTGTCCGGCTTAAATCCGTAGAGGTGGGCCAGCTCTGAGAAGCCGTTTACTGGCTTCATGCCGTTGGGGTCGGCACCGCACTTGAGAAGCTCGTAGGCGTCTATAGCCTTCGGAAAGAGCAAGAGCCTGGTAAACGGCAGGATGAGCTTGTTCTGGGCAATGGCGGTTTCATTGTCCACGAAACCTATGCTGGGAATTCCAAGGCCAAATGCCACCCTGGGGGCCTCAACTGAGTGTTTGTAGACGGCGAGGTCAGGTTTTTCCTCGATTATCAGCCGGCTGAGCTTGTATACTCGTTCAGCGCTCGCGAGGAGCTTGCCTTCAAGGGTAGAACCGCCGTGCTTTCCGACAACGTAGTAATCAAAGCCAAACATGTCGAGAATTCCGGTGAGGCCGTCAAATTCCCTCGTTGTGATTAAAACCTCGTGGCCGGTTTTCTCAAGCTCCTTGATCAGGCCCTTGAAAAAGTGAACGTGAGGCGCGTTCGTGATATCTACCCATACCTTCATTCTACCACCCACCAACAAATGGACGGTTCTGTCCAATATAAGGCTTTCCGAAAAACGGTTTTGGAAGCGTTTTTTAGGACACTCCAGAAGAGTCCAATCAACAAAAAACGCTTTCTAACGCTTTCCTTCAATGGCACCGGTTGCAACAGGTTATATCTCCCGGCTCGAATTGGAGTGAGAGGGAACACGAAAAAATTTCCCGGTGTGCGTGTCAGAACGGTTTCAAAGCTTTCAAAATCGTTACCTCAAAAAGGCTTTTATTCGGCTGTTTCAACCCGCTTCGGTGGAAGCGATGGACGGAGTGAATGAGATAGCGGTAATAGGCCTTGGATACATCGGCCTTCCAACGGCGATAATGTTCGCGAACGCTGGCTTCAAAGTCACCGGTTATGAAATAAGGGAAGAGGTCGTTAAGAAAATAAACTCCGGCGAGGCCCACATCGTTGAGCCAGAGATAGACGAACTCCTCCAAAAGGCCGTTGAAAGCGGCAACCTCAGGGCCACCACCAACCCCGATGACATCAAGGGAAAGGACGCCTACATAATCTGCGTCCAGACCCCGCTGAAGGAGGACAAGACCCCCGACCTGAGCTACCTGGAGAGCGCCGTTAGGATCGTCGCGAAGGCCATGAAGCCCGGCTCCCTTGTGGTCATAGAGAGCACGGTCCCGCCGCTCACGACGGTTAGAATGGCAGAGCTCATAGAGGAACTCACCGGACTCAAGGCAGGGAAGGACTTCTACATGGTCCACGCCCCGGAGAGGGTTATGCCGGGGAGGATTTTCAAGGAGCTCGTTTACAACTCCCGCATTTTTGGAGGTATAACCCCTGAGAGCGCTGAAATGGCTGAGAGACTATATCGCTCCTTTGTCAAGGGGCAGACGTTCAAGACGAGCTCAACCGTCAGCGAGGTCGTCAAGCTTATGGAAAATACCTTCCGCGATGTGAACATCGCCCTTGCCAACGAGTTCGCCTTCCTCGCCCACCAGTACGGTATAAACGTCTTTGAGGCGATAGAGCTGGCCAACACCCACCCGAGGGTTAAAATCCACACCCCTGGAATAGGGGTTGGGGGCCACTGCCTTCCAAAGGACCCCCACCTGCTTCTCTGGCCAGCCAAAGAGGACTTCGGGCTCATAAAGCTCGCGAGGGAGATAAACGACTCCATGCCCCTCTTCACAAAGGATTTGCTCTTCTCGGCGCTTAAGGAGCTGAACGTCCCGCCGGAAGATGCCGTCATAGCGGTTTTGGGGCTGGCCTACAAGGGAGACAGCGACGACACTAGGAATTCCCCGGCGCTGGCATTCGTCGGGGAGATTGAGGAAGACGTAAAGGAGGTCAGGACGTATGACCCCTTCGTTCCGGGAACGAGCGGGAGCGTTGAGGAAGCAGTTGAAAACGCCGACGCCGTCGTTATAGCAACAGATCACTCAGAGTTCAAAAACATTGACTGGGAGCACCTTGGAAGGCTCATGAGGACGAGGATTCTCATCGACGGCAGGCACGTAGTCGAGAACCCGCCGAGGGGCTTCCTCTTCAAGGGCGTTGGGAGGGGAGAGTATTGAAGCCGGCCTTTGTATTTGGAACCCGGCCAGAGATAATAAAGCTCGCACCGGTTGTTAGGGCGTTCATTGAGAGGGGCGTTGAGCCCCTTTTAATTCACACCGGACAGCACTACGACTACGAGATGAGCAGGGTCTTCCTCGAGGAGCTTGAGCTCCCACCAATAGACCACCACCTCGAAGTCGGCTCCGGAACTCAGGCCGAGCAGACTGGGAAAGCGATGATAAAAATCGAGAGAGTTCTGATGGAAGAAAAGCCCGACGTGACGCTCGTTCAGGGTGACACCAATACGGTTCTGGCAGGTGCCTTGGCCAGCGTCAAGCTCAAAATCCCCGTGGCCCACGTTGAAGCTGGCCTGAGGAGCTTTGACAGGACGATGCCGGAGGAGATAAACAGGATTCTGGCCGACCACGCGAGCGAGGTGCTCTTCCCTCCAACAGAGGAGACCAGGAAAAACCTTGAGCGCGAGGGTATAACCGAGAACGTCTACGTGGTCGGCAACACCATCGTTGATGCCGTTCTCCAGAACGCTGAGGTTGCCGAGAAGAAGAGCAGCATACTTGAGAGGCTCGGACTGGAGCCGAAGGGATACGTGCTCATAACGGCCCACAGGGCAGAGAACACCGACAGCAGGGAGAACCTGACAAGGCTCGTTGAGATGCTTGAGGCCCTCCAGATGAGGGCCGTCTACCCGATGCACCCGCGGACGAGGAAGAGGCTTGAGGAGTTCGGCCTCTGGGAGAGGGTAAGCTCGATAGAGAACCTGACGGTAACCAAACCCCTTGGCTACCTTGACTTCCTCAAGCTGGAGAAGAACGCCTTCGCGATAATGACAGACTCAGGCGGAATCCAGGAGGAGGCGATAATCCTCGGCGTTCCCTGCCTGACCCTCCGCTACAACACGGAGAGACCTGAGACTGTCGAGGCGGGCGGGAACGTCCTTGTGGGTCTCGAAAAGGAGCGCGCCCTGGGATACCTCCAGAGGCTCTTGGAGGACAGAGAGTTCTACAGAAAGATGGCCGAAGCGCCGAACCCATTTGGCGACGGAAAAGCAGGGGAGAGGATAGCCGAGATACTGCTGGAGCTCTACAAAAAGGGAGAGCTGAAAGTCAGGAGCTCAAGGTTCATCTGAATCAATCCTCAGAAACTGGTCAAGCTGGGACGCTATCTCGCTGGCAACCATCTCGTAGGGGTCGCCCTCTGCGAGTTTCCCCACCTTTCCTTTTAGATGCCACCAGTAGGCAACGTCACAGGTCTGGTTTGCTATTCTGAGTTCTAAGAGTCTTTCTATGCATGCCTCGCGGAGCGTTTCCGCGGATTTATCAATCTCAGCTTCTGAAAACGCCAGCCCGCGGTTTATCGTCTCAACCGCGGATTCAACGTCGCCCGCGTAGGAATAGTAGAGGATCCCAGATATCGAAATTTCATTGTATATGAGCCCATCATTTTCCTCAACAACGGGCCCGTAAAAGAGGACGAACCTCCCCTTTAAGTCATAGTTCTGGACATCATCAACAATTACGGGCGTGAGGCTGTGCTTCCCAATTACTTCCACGAGGGCTTTTTCGATGTAGTCCCTGTACGGGTCCGGTGCCCACACGGCTACGTAAACGACGTTAGGGTTTTCTGGGGCGAACGTCCAGTTGTAGTCTTTGTATGTTATTAGTGTTCCACCACTCTGAGATGCACCTGAAAGGGCAGATAACACGTATGAATCCCGGGCAAGGGCAACTCCAACAATAGAGAGGACAATTAGCGCTACGATGCCCAACACTAGAAAGATACGTTTCACTAGCCCCATCCAAGAATGGTTCAAAAAATTACTTTAAAAAGTTTTTCAGACCTCAGTTCCAATGTAAATCCCGTGTCTCGTCCTGACGATTCTTACCCTTATCTTGTCCCCAACTTGGGCATTGGTGCCGACGACTTCGATGAGCCTGTTCCTTGCCTTTGCGAGCATCTCCCCCTCAATCCTGCCAGGGAGGACGACTTCCGCCTTAACTACCTCTCCAGGCCTAAAGGATAGAGGTATAAACTCGCGCCTCTCCATTCCGAAGTGGCTCGGCTTCAGGACGAGGGGCTTCATGCCGGTCTTCTCCTCAAGCTTTCTCAGCCAGGAGTAGAACTCCTTGAACGGAACGGGCTTCGCTATGACCGGGTTCCTCCCGAACTTGTATGGGACGTAGTTCTGGAAACCAAGAGCAGGCCAGCGCTTCCCTGCGCCGATTTTTCTCGCGAACTCTATGAATGCCTCGGCCTCGTCGTCGTTCACGCCAAATATTATCACCGGTGCAATAAGGACGTCAATGCCGGCGTTTACTAGAGCCTCGGCCATATCGAGGACGTGCTCAAGGTCGTAATCCTTTCTGCCCATGAGCATCTTCGCTTTCTCTGAATCGAGGGAGTGAATGGATAGGTTAACCCTGTCGAGGCCAGCTTCCGCCAGCTCCTCGACGAGTTTGTCGTTGAGAAGCGTCCCGTTGCTCTGCATCGATATGACCGAGACGTTAGGGTGCTCCCTGAGTGCCTGCACGAGCTCAACGCGGAAGGGATATATGAGCGGCTCACCCTGGCCGTCGAGGTGGGCTTCGAGGCCCTTGCCCTTTATCCGGGCGACTTCATCAAACCACTTCATGAGATAGTCAATATCAACCACGTAGTCGAGCTTTCTCGTCCTAGAGTAGGGGCCCTCATCAACGGAGCAGAAGATACAGCTCAGATTGCACCCGCTGACACCGCGAACCTGAATTAGATTGGTGCCCCTGTCAATCAGGCCGAAGGCGTTGTAGCCGAGGAGCGGGACGTCGAGGCCCTCATGGACGTAGAGAACCTTTCTCTTTGTGTAGCGGTTTCTCAGCAGGCCACCGAGGTTGTTCTGGATGTAGACCGCTATGAAGTTCTCAACCTTTTCGTAGTCAGTGTCAATGAGAAGCGCCCCTTCACGGGCAGTAATCTGGGGAGAGACACGGTATTTCTTCCGTATGACCCTCTCCAGCTCCTTCTTTGGAAAGTCAGCGTAAAGGGTCTCCCTCCAGATTAGCCTAATACTATCACCTGTGTCCTCGAAGACGACGTGGGGAAGGCGAACCTCAATCATGTTTCGGGAGTTTGGGCTCGCTCTTAAAAATCCGACGATGGATAAAACCTCCAGCCTGGGGCGTTCTGACGGCACGTCTCGTCCAAAAATTTTTTAAGGTAAGCACTGTCGCAATCATGCGGGCATGGAAACATTTTAATATCGTTGAATTAAATAGTCTATTAGTGAACTTAACTGGGGGGTAGCATATGTGGGGAAAGATTGAGCATTACTTTGACGAATACCCTGTGAGGAAGCAGATAGCCAAGACTCTCCTTAAGTACGGCCTAAAGGTCTCCGATGACATGAAGATCAAAGCAGGAGACATTGAAGTGCCGTACACCAAGATAGCAAAGGCCCTCGACGTTGACAGACGCGTTGTCAAAGAAACAGTCGCCATGATACTTAAGGTTCCGGAGCTCAGGGATATCTTCACCAACCTTGAGCCGACCGTCCACATGAAGTACGTCGGAAGGCACGTCGGCTACGGCGTCATCGAGATCGAGCCAGAGCCGAGGGCCGTCGGCATACTGGCAAGGGTCGCCCAGAAGATAGCGGACAAGGGAATAAACATCGTCCAGGTCGTTGCAGAAGATCCGGAGCTCTACCCGGAGGCAACACTCACGATAATCACCGAGAAGCCGATTCCGGGAGACCTCATCAACGAGCTGTCCAAGCTCGAGGGCGTCAAGAGGATATCAATCTACTGACTGCCCCACAGTTTTATTTTATACTCTTGTAGGGTTTGATGAGGTTAAAACCTGCAGTTCTCGTTGCCTTGGGGGCTAAATTCTCGATGTGTGTAAAAATCTTCAATGCGCTTTGTCGAGCACTCTCACCTCGCTGTGTGGTCTTGGCAAACTGATATATTGGCCCATATAATTCAGTGGGGCCCAAAGAACCCCTCTTGGCATTAAAGGACAAATATGGTGCCCTAATTTTAACCAAAAGTTCTAAACTGTCCTTCTTTATAAGTAAGGTTTATAAGTTATGGTTGGTAACCATTGATAGTTAATTCAAATGAGTCCATCAACCTCCGGAGGGTTGAGTATGGAAGAAGCAAGTCGAGCCAGCAAATTTGCGTACACGTTTATCGTACTGTTTATTCTGTGGCTTGTCGTTACTGCAAGCCTCGACAGCCAGGAACTGGTAGCTGGAGCGGTTATATCTCTGATAGTTGCGGCACTGACGCACGATGTATTCACCAAGGCAGGACTGGCAAACCTTCACCCCAAGAGAATTGCCTACGCAATAGCCTACATTCCCTACTTCCTGTGGGCCATGATAATGGCCAACCTTGACGTCGCTTACAGGGTTCTTCACCCGGCGAGGCCCATAAGGCCTGGAATCGTGAAGTGCAGGACCGTTCTCACCAGCGACACAGGAAAACTCGCGCTCGCGAACTCGATAACCCTCACCCCTGGAACGATAACCCTCGACGTTGACGAAGAGGACTACTTCATCCACTGGATATGGGTTCAGGACGATGTTCTCGGTGCCAAGGACGATTCCGAGCACGTTGAGAAGGCTTCAGAGGCCATAACCAGGCCCTTTGAAAAATTCCTGAAGGTGATCTTCGGATGATAGGGATAAACGTTTATCTCGCCCTGATAGCGATAGCAACGCTTCTCAGCATGTACCGCGTCTTCAGGGGACCAACGACGGTCGACAGGCTCGTTGCCGTTGACATCATGACGACCATTACAGCGGGCCTCATGGTGCTCTTCGCGCTCTACTACGAGAGGATGATATTCCTCGACGTGGCCCTGGTCTACGCTATGCTTGCCTTCGGTGGGGTCATAGCCTTCGCTCGCTACATGGAGGGAGGCCTATGAACGCCCTTGCAGCAATAGGAGAAGCTCTCGTGTTAATAGGAACGTTCTTCTACTTCCTCTCGGCCCTTGGCCTCATTAGGATGCCAGACGTTTACAACAGGATGCAGACCTCGACCAAGAGCGCTACCCTTGGAAGCCTCGGCGTCATGGTCGGCGTCGGCATCTGGGCGCTCGGCACCGATTTTGGAAGCGCCGCGTGGCTCGTCAAGACCATAGCTATAGCAACTTTTCTGCTGCTCACCAACCCGATAAGCGCCCACGCCCTCATCAGGGCCGCTTACAAGAGCGGAATCCCCCTCTGGGAGGGCAGCGTCGTTGACAAGTACCGCGAGCACCTGGAGGCCAAGGAGAAGGTAGCCGAGGAGGCACCCGCAGAGGAGGGTGGTGAAGAATGAACTGCATAACCTGCATTGAATACATAATCGTTGGCCTTATGATCCTCTCCGCAATACTCGCCGTCGAGTGGCGCGACCTGCTCGCAGCGGCGGTTGGGAGTGCTGCAGTCAGCCTGTTCGCGTCGTTACTGTTCTTCATGCTGCAGGCGCCGGACGTGGCAATGACCGAGGCGGCGATAGGCGCGGCGCTCAGCGGTGCGATATTCATCTTCGCAATCAAGAGAACCCAGCGCTTTGAGACCGAGGAAGAGGAGAAGCCTGGCTGGTGGGTGAGGTGGTGAAAATGCTCAAGCGCGCTCTCGCGATAATCTCCCTGCTCATAATCGGTTACTGGCTCGCCCAGGGCCTTGCAGGAGTCCCCTTCGGCGAGGACAAGATGCTCGTCGGCCAGTACTACCTCGACCACGTTAAGGAACAGACCGGCGCGGTCAACGCCGTCACCGCAATAGTCGTTAACTACCGTGGATTCGATACCCTCGGTGAGGTCACGGTTCTCTTCATAGCCTCAACCGGCGTTGGTGCCCTTCTCTGGAGGAAGAAGAGGGAGAGGACCGCCAAGACCGAGGGCTCGATAGTCCTTACCACCGGAACCAGGCTTCTCGTGCCGTTCGTGATGCTCTTCGGTGTGTACATCTTCATCTACGGACACCTCACCCCTGGTGGAGGATTCCCGGGCGGAGCCACCATAGCAACGGCGTTCCTCCTGCTCTACATGGCCTTCATCACCTACGAGATACCGCACAAGGCCTTCGAGAAGACAGAGGGCATCGTTGGAATGGCCTACGTCCTTGTCGGCCTCATCGGCCTTGCCATCGGCGGCTACTTCCTCTACGACTGGATATGGCAGGACTGGAAACTCGGCGTTGACAACATCGGCAGGCTCCTCAGCGGCGGGTTCATCCCGATAATCTACACCATCATCGGCCTCAAGGTCGGCACCGAGCTGAGCGGAATCATAGACAACATGCTCAAGGAGGAGGTGAGCGAATGATTTCAGTCTACTACTTCGGTGCCATCACCCTCATACTGATAGGCCTCTACGCGGTTCTCGTTAAGAAGAACCTCCTTAAGATACTCATCGGCCTCAGCATAATGGAGACCGGCGTTAACCTTCTCCTGGTCAGCGTCGGCTACGTCGCCGGAAAGAGCGCACCCATACTCAGCGAGGGAATCGGGCCCGCCCAGGCCGTTGACCCGATCCCGCAGGCCCTCGTTCTCACTGCGATAGTCATAGGCGTTGCCACGACCGCTATGGCCCTTAGCGTCGCCATAATACTCCACGAAAAGTATGGAACCCTCAACGTTGAGGAGATAAGGAGGTTGAGAGGATGAACGGGCAGTACGCTTCACTCCTCATAGCGTTACCACTCATAAGCGCCTTCTTCGTGCCCTTGATAAAGGGGCTTGGAAAGAAGGCCGTTAAGTACTACCTCGTAGCAATCACCGCGCTCCAGACCGGAATCGCGGCGTGGGTCTTCCAGCAGGTTTACACTTCCGGAGAGCCGATAATAGTCATGGCAGGCGGCTGGAAGCCGCCCGTCGGAATCAACCTCTACATCGGCCACTTCGCGGCGCTCTTCGTGCTCATCGTTGCCGCTGTAAGCTTCATGATGGCGGTCTTCAGCATCAGGGCCGTTGAAGTCGAACCTATAGACAAGTACGCCATGCTGTTCCTCCTGCTGATGCTCGGAGCAACCGGTATGATAGCGACGGGAGACCTGTTCAACCTCTTCGTCTTCATGGAGATAACCTCTATAACTGCCTACGCCCTCACAGCCTACAACAAGACGGGTGAAGCTGCGGAGGCCTCAATGAAGTACATCATCCTGGGAGGAATCGGCTCAAGCTTCTTCCTCATTGGCGTTGCCCTCATCTACGGTGCCACAGGAACGCTCAACATGGCCCACCTGGCCCAGCTTGCGGGTGCAATTGACCCAACGGTTGCCCAGGTCGGGCTGGCGCTTATAGTCTTCGGCCTGGCCGTCGAGGCGGAGCTGTTCCCGCTCAACGCCTGGGCACCCGACGCCTACCAGGCCGCGCCGCACCCGATAACTGCCATGTTCTCAGCCTTCGTCGTCAAGGCCGGCCTCTACGCGATGGCCAGGCTGCTCTACATCATGCAGGCCGCCGAGAGCTGGAGTTCAGTCCTCAAGATGCTCGTAATAATGGCCACCCTCACCGTCTTCGTCGCCGAGTTCGCGGCACTCAGGCAGAGGAACGTCAAGAGAATGATAGCCTACTCCAGTATCGCCCAGATAGGACTCATAGCCCTCGCCTTTGCCCTCGGAACCCAGGCGGGTGTTGATGCCGGAGTCTTCCACATGGTCAACCACGCCATCGTCAAGGCCCTCCTGTTCCTAGCCATAGGACACGTCGCGGTAACCCTTGGCGGCACATCACTGGAGCACTTTGAGGGCCTTGGAAAGAGAATGCCCCTGACGGCGTTCGCCATAACCGTTGGAGCTGTGGCCGCCGTCGGAATACCGCTCTTCAACGTCTTCTGGAGCAAGCTCAGGATTCTCCTTGCCACCCTCGGCGCAGGCTATACATGGGCCGCCGCCCTCGTGCTCATAGCAAGCGTTGTCGAGGCCGTCTATTACTTCAGGCTGATACACACGATGTGGTTCGCCGGGGAGGGCGGAAGAATTGGCGAGGGAGTTGCCGTCAGCGTTATACTCCTCGTCCTCGTGGCCCTCGTGATAGTCATCGGAGTTTACCCGGACTACGCCTGGAGCATAGCCCAGAAGGCTGGAAGCGACATCTTCAACGTGGCCCAGTACGTTAAGAACGTTCCACTGATGGGGGTGGGAGCATGATTAACGAGCTGCTTATAATCCTCTTTGCACCTCTGGTCGCAGGCGTCATCGCTTGGGCGCTTGACATAAGGGGAATTAGGGAAGCGATAGGGATAATCGGTGCGGCCGTCCCGCTGGCAATGCTGGCCAAGCTGTACTCCCAGGTGCTTGACGGGGCCATCAACCACTCAATCACTATCAGCGGGTTTACCCTCCAGTTCCAGCTCAACTCGATGAGCTGGTACTTCGCGGCCGTCGCTTCCCTCGTCGGCCTCGCGATGGCCTTTGGAATGGCGGTCACCTCCAGGGAGAGCTATGAGTGGCTCTTCGCCCTCATGAGCTTCACCGGAGTGCTCGGCGTCTTCCTGAGCCAGGACTTCGTGGGCTTCTTCCTGTTCTGGGAGCTCATGACCTTCGCAAGCTTCATGATGGTGCTTAAGAGAAACAGGCACGAGTCCCTCAAGTACTTCGTGCTGAGCGTCATCGGCGCCTACGCGATGCTCATAGCCATTGGAATGCTCTACGCAAAGACCGGTGCCCTTGACTTTGCATCAATCAGACAGGCACTCTACCTGGACGCGGCCATGGGCACGATAACGACCAGGGAGACTGCAATAATATTCGCGCTCTTCCTGACCGCATTCGGCGTTAAGGCGGGTGCCTTCCCGCTCCACGTCTGGGCTCCGGGAGCTTACAGCGAGACCGACCAGAGCTATACAGCATTCTTCAGCGGTGCCCTCAGCAAGGCTGGAGCCTATGGTTTCCTCCTGCTCTACGTCCTCATGGGCTACAAGCTCTACGCCGCATTCGGAACCTTCCACGACCACCTGGTCTTCGCTTACATAATCGCCTGGATAGGTGCGCTGACCGTCATTATAGCCAGCTTCCTCGCGGTTCTTCAGGAGGACATCAGGAAGCTCTTCGCCTACTCCTCCGTCGGCCAGGTTGGCTACATACTGCTGGCGTTTGGCCTCGGGACTTCCCTCGGATTCGCGGGAGGCCTGTTCCACGTGCTTAGCCACGCGGTCTTTAAGGGCCTCTTCTGGCTCGTCACGGCGGCGATAATACTCCAGACCGGCAAGACCCAGTTCAAGGACATGGGTGGCCTCGCCGAGAAGATGCCGTTCACCTTCGCGATGGGACTCATAGCCGTCCTCAGCCTTGCCGGAATCCCGCCGATGGCAGGCTTCGCGAGCAAGTGGCTCATTTACGAGGCGGCGATACAGGCGCACATGCCGCTCGTCGCCGGTGCGATATTCCTTGGAAGCGCTCTGGCCTTCGCATACGTGGTGAGGTTCCTCTACGCAGTCTGGTTCGGCCAGAGGCCGAGCGACCTTGAGGACGTCAAGGAGGCCCCGCTCCCGCTCCTCATAGGAATGGCGATACTCGCGATACCCAACATCGTCTTTGGAATTGCCCCCGGCATAGTTACCGACTACCTCAACAAGATGCTCGGCGGCGAAGTAGTGGGCGGCGACTACTACAAGCTAGTTACCCCGACCGGAACCTACAATGCCCTGCTCGTGACGGTAGTGCTTGTTCTCGGCCTCGCGATAGCCGGGCTCATCTACATCTACGGTGCCAGAACCCGGAGGATACCGGTTACCAACACTTACCAGTCAGGTAACCCCGTCACCGAGGAGTTCAACCTGAGCATCAGGAGAAACTTCTACAGGCCGCTGGCGGAAGCCCTTGGGTTCTGGCTCAGGTACAGCTTCGACAGGTTCTATGAACGCGTTGCCAGAATGGCGGAGGACTTCGCGGACTCCCTCAGGCAGGCGTTCTACAACGGAAACGTACAGAGCTACTCATGGTATCTGGCTATAGTGCTGCTCATACTTGCACTGTGGGGGGTGTTGTGAATGACTGACTGGAAGCTGGTACTCGAAGTCATTGGAATGATTATCTATGCAACGTTCATGGGATTCATATTCATGGGTATAGAGAGAAAAGCAATGGCAAGGATTCAGCGCCGTGTTGGGCCGCCGATCTACCAGCCCATAATAGACACGCTTAAGCTCCTCGGCAAGAAGGAGAGCGTCAGCCACGGCTTCATCTACGACTTTGGGCCGGTATTCGCCCTTGGAGCCAGCATAGCCGCGCTCCTCTTTATACCCATTGCCAACTTCCAGCTCTTCAGCTCAAACGCCGACCTCATCGTGGTTGCATACCTCTTGGAAATCCCCATGCTCGGCATAATGCTCGGTGCCATGAGCTCGGGCAACCCCTACTCAGCCCTCGGTGTCCAACGTGGTCTGCTCACCATGGTCGCCATGCAGCTCCCCTACGGACTGGCTCTGATAGCCCTCGTCCAGCACTGGGGCACCTTCAAGCTGGGCGAGATAGTGGCCCTCCAGCAGACCCAGGGATGGAGCATCCTCGTTCCAGCACTCTTCCTTGCGATGATAGTCTTCGACATAGTCTTCCAGGCAATGCTCGGCCTTGAGCCCTTCGACATAGTCTCGGCCCCGGCTGAAATCTCCATGGGTCCGATGGTCGAGTACGGGGGTAAGCACGCGGCACTGCTCTTCACCCAGCACGCGGTTCAGCTCTTCGCCGAGACTGCGTTCTTTGCGGTGCTCTTCCTTGGGGGGGCCAGCAACCTGCTCGAACTGCTGGTCAAGCAGATAGCGGTGCTCTTCATAGCGATATTCGTTGCCAGTATCTACCCGCGCTTTACCATCGACCAGGCGGCCAAGTTCTTCTGGAAGTGGCCGACCATACTGGGAATAATAGCCGTGCTCCTGACGATGTGAGGTGATGTGGATGAGTGAGATGAAAAATGACGATTTCGTAAACTACGAACTCCGGGAGTTCAAGCTCTTCGAGCCACTGTTCAGGTGGGCCAGAAAGAAGAGCCTCTGGATAGTAGCCTTCTGTACAGGGTGCGGCGGTATCGAGATGCCACCCCTGGCCACCGCCAGATACGACTTTGAGCGCTTCGGAATAATGCCCAACCCGGCCCCTAGGATGGGTGACCTGTTCCTTATTACGGGCTACGTAACGCCAAAGACCCTCAAGAGGATAATCATAACCTACGAGATGATGCAGGACCCCAAGTACGTCCTTGCCCACGGCTCCTGCCCCATTAACGGTGGAGTTTACTGGGACTCCTACAACGTTGTCAAGCAGCTCGACAAGTATATCCCGGTTGACGTGGCCATAGCCGGTTGCATGCCAAGGGCTGAGGCAGTCATGGAAGGAATCATGGAGATAATGAGGAAGATAGAGGACGGAACCGCGGACGGCTGGAAGAGGTATAAGGAGAACTATGAGTGGTACAAGAAGAACCAGGACGAGCTGTTTGGTGAAGGCTGGCGTGAGAAGGACGCCAGGAGGTGGCTGGCATGGATATGAACGAGAAGCCCAAGGTCGAGGAAAAAGTCCAGGAGGTTCCCGAGGTGGAGGCCCAACAGCTCCCCGAGACCAAGGAAGGAAAGCTTGTGGCAGAGATACTTAGAAAGGCCCCCTACGCCGAGGGAAGCGTGAGGAGAGCGAGGCGCGTCGAGTTCAAAGTCCCCGCCGACAGGATAAAGGAGTTCCTCGAACTCACGAGCGAGAAGTTTGAGATGCTCATGCAGATAAGCGTCGTTGACTGGATTAAAGAGGGTGAGTTTGAGCTCGTCTACCAGCTCTGGAGCGTCAGTGAGAGCGTCCATGCCTTTGTGAAGACAAGGATCCCGAGGGAGAACGCAAAGCTACCGACGGTCATGGACATCTGGCCAGTTGCGGAGACATACGAGAGAGAAGCCCATGAGTTCTTTGGAATAATATTCGAGGGCAACCCGAGGCTCGGTCCATTCATCCTGGAGCCGAGGGAGTACGAGAAGCACCCGCTCAGGAAGGACTTCAACACACTCGCCTACGCCAAGACCATCTACGGTGAGGACTTCGATAGATACGATGAGAGCAAAACCAATTACGTAATATGAGGTGATGATCATGGCGAATTTGGAAGTCCCGAAGGAGCTTAAAACCGAGGCAAAGGCCCACGACATGTACCTCCACCCAATAGACAAGGACACCTATGAGCTGTTCTTTGGTCCACAGCACATGGCTACCGAGAACTTCAGCATAATCCTCAAGATGGACGGCAACAGGATAGAAAAGGCAATCGTTAACCCCGGATTCCTCCACCGCGGTTTCGAGAAGCTGGCCGAGCAGAGGCCCTATTTCAGCAACATAGCCCTCATCCTCCGTATCTGTGTTCCGGAGAGCGACGTGCCGGAGAACGTGTACTCAATGGCCGTTGACGAGATAGTCGGCTGGGAGGTTCCGGAGAGGGCCCAGTGGATAAGGACTGTAGTCCTCGAAATGGCAAGGCTCAGCGCGTGGATGTTCTGGATTATGGGCTTTGGAAACGAGATAGGTCTCTACACCGCGGGTCAGTGGGCAGCAGCTTACCGTGAGAGGTTCATGCGCCTCTTCGAGGAGCTCACCGGTGGAAGGGTTTACCACATCTACACCGTTCCCGGAGGAGTCAGGAGAGACATACCGGGCGACAAGTGGCTCCGCCAGCTCCGCGACACCGTCGAGTACCTCAAGGGCAAGATGAAGGACTTCGACGAGATACTCTTCGACAACTACATAATGTTCGAGAGGACTGAGGGAGTAGGCGTCATGGACAAGAAGTTCGCCCTCAAGCATGCCGTCACCGGTCCGAACCTCAGGGCCGTTGGCGTTCCCTACGACGTCAGGAAGGACGACCCGTATTACCTCTACCCGGAGCTTGAGTTTGAGGTGCCCGTCCTGAAGGAGGGCGACAGCCTGGCGAGAGTCCTCGTTAGGAGGTACGAGATGGAGCAGGACCTCTACATACTAGAGCAACTCCTTGACATGGGGCCGCCGAGCGGGCCCTACATGGTGCAGGACGCAAGGCTCAAGGCCCTGCCAAGGTTCAAGCCGCCGGCCGGAGACGCCTACGCCCACGTCGAGAGCACCAAGGGAGACTTCGGTGCATACGTCGTCAGCGACGGAACCCACAAGCCCTACAGAGCTCACTTCCGCGGGCCGAGCCAGAGCCACGGTGTTACGGTTCTTGAAGAGCTCCTGAAGGGAGCCCGCCTTGCAGACGTTCCGGTCATCCTGAAGACCCTTGACAACTGCCCGCCGGACATAGACAGGTGATGAAGATGGAGAACGTTGAGAAGCCAAAGGTTAGGGTCGTCGGCGAGGAGAAGGTCAAGCTCAAGAAGTCATTCGTCAAGCCATGGCTGGGCATCAAGTACCTCTTCAAGAAGCCGGTCACGATAAAGATACCCTTCGAGAAGATAGAGCCCGCTCCAAAGTACAGGGGGTTCCACACCCTCGACTGGAAGAAGTGTGTCGGCTGTAACTTCTGCGGTCAGATATGCCCGGCCAGAGCCATAGAGATGACCTGGCTCGAAGTGGACGGCAAGATGGAGAAGAGGCCCCACCCGAAGGTTGACTACGGTCGCTGTACCTTCTGCCAGTTCTGCGTTGATGTCTGTCCGACCGGGGCCCTTGGCTTCAGCGAGAACTACTACCTTGCCGCGGGAGGCTCAGAGGAAGACCTTGAGCTCTTCAACTGGGTGCCGATCCACCCCGACAAGGTCAGGGAGATAAACGAGAAGTTCGGCGACTACCGCTTCCCGGTCGTCAAGATTGAGAAGAAGGCCGACGGAACCTACGTCTACCACCTCCGCGACGGGGACAAGATAGAGTTTAAGATACTCGGCTACGGCATCAGGCCGCCCAAGCCACCTGCGAAGCCCGCAACAAAGCCCGCCACAGCTCAAGAGAAGAAAGAGGCCCCCAAGCCGGCCGAGAAGAAGGAAGCCAAGCCCGAGGAAAAGAAGACTGTGTGAACCTTTTATTCCTTTTCTACATTTCCCACAATGGTCTTCTGAGGACCTAAGGGTGTTCTTCAACCGTTTTCCAAAAAGAAAAGATTAGAGACATCAGAGGAGTCTATCGAGAATTATCGCCGTTAGCGCTCCAACCGCCATTCCTGACTCAAGGATGCTGGCCACAAGCTTGGGGAATTGCTCCAAAAACTCCGGTGGGAGCTGGGGTGCGCCGAGACCCGCTATGAGGGCGGCGGCGAGTATCAGCGTGTTCCTGTCGTTGAACTCAACCTTCTCCTTTATCAGCCTCAGACCGGTGACGCTTATCATACCGTACAGGGCCAGAGTAAGGCCACCGAGGACAGGTGCAGGCATCGAAGCCAAGATGCCCGTGAACTTTGGCAGGAGGGAAAGGAATATCAGGATAACGGCCCCAACCTGGACGACGTGCCTGCTGCCCACCTTGGTGAGTGCCACGACGCCTATGTTCTCGGAGTAGCTCGTCGTTCCGCATGCACCAAGGAGGCCGGCTATCGAGCAGGCCAGGCCCTCACTGCCGATGCCCCTCGCTATCCTCTCCTCGGTTATCTCCGATCCGGTCACGGCCGCTATCGCGTGGTAGTCCCCGACGCTCTCGATTATGCTCACCATGAAGGCGAACAGGAGGAGGACTATCGCCGTTGTGTCAAAGACCGGCTGGCCCCACGGGAGCGGTTTGGGAACGCTCACCGCCGGCAGGCTCTCAACAAGCCCGAAGTCCACGAGGCCGAGTGGAACGCTCACGAGGTATCCGACTACTGCTCCAATGACAACGGGCACTGCCTTCAGGCTTCCCCTGCCCTTCAGGGCAACGAAGACAGTCGTGAGGAAAGTTATGAGCGCCACCAAGGTAGACCGGACAATCGTCTCCCCGGCGGGGTCTGCGTAGAAGTTGAAGAAGTTCTTGACGGCAACGTCTGCGAGGCTGAACCCGATGAGGGTTATTGTGACCCCAGTGACCAGCGGAGTGAAGAGCTTTCTGACCTTTCCGATAATCCCCAGCCAGCCTATCGCCGCCTCGATGAGCCCTCCGACTATGAGTGCCCCCTGAACCGCGGCCATTCCAAGGCTCGAGCCGATTGCTATCAGCCCCGGAATGAAAGCAAAGCTTGAGCCCTGCACTATTGGATAGCGGGAGCCTATCGTCGTCTGGAGCAGTGTGGCAATGCCCATCGCGAGAAGGACTGCCTGTATCATCATGGCAATCTCCGAGCCGCTGAGGTTCACTGCACCACCGACGACCAGGGGCACGGTGACGGTCGCTCCAAACATCGCGAGAACGTGCTGAAGGCCAAAAACCAAAGCCTTGGAAGGTTCGACTTTATCTTCAATTCCGACCTTGAGGACGGGTTCTTTCATCGCCTCGTAGGTTTCCATTAAAGCCCGCTCCAGCTGTGTGAAAGTTTGTTTAAAAAGTTTTCGGGAGTGGGAGAAATAGACAGAAAAATGTTAATCACTAACCCTGAACCATTTCTACGGTACTTCAAGGCAGGTTACTCAATAGTTCCCTTCATAGCCGTCGATGTTGGGCCGAGCAGGGTGAAGAAGGCGGCCGAGGAACTGAGCAAGCTCCCTGAAGTGGACGTTCTTGGCATAGCCACCGGGGCGCACGACATACTCATGCAGCTGACCTCCTTCCCGCCGTGAAGGGCGAGGGTTTGGCTTAACCCCTTGCCAACGGCAGGGAGGTTTGAGGGGTTCTCAAAAACGAACCCCAAAAGAGGGTTCGGAGAACCCCTCTGGCCGGGTCTCCGGCCAGTTACCCCTCCTCTGAGCATAAAGCCTGCCCAGATTCGGGGTTATGGTCCTCACAACCTTCCTCAAAATGTTAAACGCTCCAACCAAATCCGCGTTAAAGACAAGCCCCGTCGCGGGACACTTAAACAAACCACGAACAACCCTTGTCCCCTCATGAGGCTTCCCGCAAACGGGACAAACCTTAGAAGTGAAAGCCTCATCAACAACCAAAACCTCAATACCATGCTCTTCCGCAACCTCAGTTAAACGTTTAATGACATAATTAAATCGCCAGACGTGAGAGAGAATAAAGTTTTGCTTCTTGCCCTTACAGAATTCCGAGCTATGCTCTTAGGATAACCAACGACGATTCTATTAACTCCCAACTCGTAGAGCTTCCTAACCGTTCCTCTTACGGCAGTGTTGATGTAGTGTTTAGCCTGAAGCTTAGCCTTTTCGTGCATTCTCCTGAGTTTCCTACTCGTCTTAGCTCCTGACTTGTTAAGTTTTGACTGGTAGTCAGCAATTTTTCTCCTCCAGTAGAAGTCAATGCTTTTAAGCGGTCTTCCATTGACCAGGAAACTCTCGCCATTCTCCACGTAAACGGCCATGAGATTGTTCACTCCCAGGTCAATGCCCGCCGAGAGGCTTCCCTTTGGTGTTCTTGGGAGTTTAACCCATTCTTCAGCGTTTTTGCGAGAAATTTGTTGGACGGTTGCTGAACCGATTTCCCGTTTAAACTCCCCATAAACGGTTTTCTCGGTTCTGTTAAAGTCCACGATTTGGTCTTTGAAGTATTGTTGTCGCCTCAAGTAGTTTACTCGGTTCCAGGCTTTGGCTCCTGAATCGGCTAACTGGTGGAGGATTTTCGCTTGTTCTTTTGAGGGGTGGAGTTTTATTGTTACTGAGCGCTTCATTTCAAAGTATGGTAGGATTTTTAGGCTTTAAAAAAGTGTTGCCTTCCTGATTGAAAGGCGTTGAGTAGTTTACTGCATCCCAGCCGTGAACGACAAGACTTAAGAAAGAAAAATGTAAGGGACCTCCAGGAGCTGGAGAACTTCCTCATAGAAAAACTTGGAAGAATAGAGAGGCTGAGGAGCACCGAAACCTCAATCCTCACGAGTGTGCGGAAGTGGGGCTACGCGAGGGTGTTCTAGGTTGCAGAGCCCTTTGAGTGGGCAACTCTGGCAGGGCGCTTTTTCAAACTTTTCCACGTAGCCAAGGGAGGAGAGAACCGCTATGGCCCCATCGACCTCGTCCCTTGTGGCGCCCAGCCTCTCCGCCACCTCTCCAGGGCTCAGCCCCTTCCTGAGGAGGTCGAGGACTTCAGCAATCATCAGACCACCTCCAGCACCGGGACGGCAAGCCTCACGCCAGCGTCGATGACGCTGAACCTGGTCTCATAGACCATCTCAAGGGTCTCCTCCCTCAGCACCTCCTCCGGCTCCCCCGTGTGGACTATTCTGCCGTTTTTCATCACCGCAATCCTGTCGGCGAAGAGCGCCGCCATGTTTGGGTCGTGCATGACTATTACGGCACCAACGCCCTCCCTGGAGAGGGCCTTCACGGTGCTCAGAACCCTCACGCTGTTCCTCAGGTCCAGGTGGCTGGTAGGCTCGTCGAGGAGCAGGAACTTTGGTGAGGTCATTAGTGCCCGGGCAATCAGGAGCATCTGGATTTGCCCCCCGCTCAGGCTGGTGTAGGGCCTGTCGCTGAATTTGGATAGGCCAAAGAGTCCCAGGAGCTCCATGGCACGCCTCCGGTGTTTTCTGGCCGGTGAGCCAAAGGTACCAAGCTCCGACACCGCCCCGAGGAGCACGAAGTCGATGGCTTTGAAAGGAAACGCCGGCACGTGGTTCTGGGGGACATAACCGAGGAGCCTCGCCCGCCCCTCCGGAGAAAGGCTGTGGACGTCCTTTCCATCCACAGTTACCCGCCCGTTAAGGGGCCTCAGCTTTCCGAACATCAGCTTCAGGAGGGTGCTCTTACCGGCACCGTTCGGCCCGATGAGCGCCAGCACCTCACCCTTCTCCACGGAGATGGTCACCTCTTCTACTCCGAACCCGCCGTAGGTGAAGCTCAGGTTCTCAACGGAAAGCACAGCACCACCTCCCTAACTCCACCCTCCGCCCGTTTTCTTGAGCAGGTACGCGAAGAACGGAACCCCGAACAGCGTCATCACAACGCCGACGGGGAGGTCGAAGGGCAGAATCCTGACAAAAACGTCCGCGGCCACGGTTGTGGTAACACCTATTGAAGCGACTGCCGGGACGAGCCTCCCGTGCTCCGGCCCGACGAGCATCCTCGCGACGTGGGGGACTATCAGACTGACCCAGCAGATTATACCTACAAAAGCAACCACGCAGGCCACCATAGCAGAGGCGAGGAAAACGAAGATGGCCCTCCACCTCTGGAGTTGACCCCGAGGAACTCCGCCTCCTCACCGAGGCTCATGACGTCGAGCCTGAAGGACAGGAGGTACAGAACCAGGGAGGCCGCTGCGACCGCGGGCAAAGAGTAGGCGACCATCCACCACTCCGACCCGGAGAAGCTCCCCATCATCCACACAACTATGCCCGAGAGCCCTTCGTCAGGGAGCAGGACGAGGAGTACTGACAGCGCCGCGGAAAAGAGGGACGAGACGATGACTCCCCCGAGTATCAGGGAGACCGGCGACGCTTTTCCACAGGCCCTGGCGAGGGAATAGGCAAGGAAAACGGCCAGGAGGCCAAAGGCGAGGGCAAGAGGGGTTATCCCTATGTGTGGCAGGAAAGCGAAGCCAATGGCAGCACCGAAGGCCGCACCGGAGCTGACGCCCAGGAGCGAGCCCTCAACGAGCGGGTTCTTGAATATCGCCTGGAACGTCATCCCCGCAAGGCTCAGGCCGACTCCCGCCGAGACTGCCATCAGGGTTCTCGGAAGCCGGACGTTAAGGATTATGGCCCTGCCGAGGGGGTCGAGGTGGAAGGGGCTGGTTTTGTATGTCCCCGCGAATGCCCCCGCGAGGAGCGAGATGGCTGGCAGGGCGAGCAGGAGCCCTGCGAGGGGAATGCCTCCAGTCCGGTTCATGTTCGTGAGGCTCTGCATTCAACCACCTCCGAAAAACCTTTCGAGGAACTCCCTTTCCTTTCCCTTCCAGTCCGGGTATTCCTCCGGATAGACCGCCTTCCCCAGCTGCCACATCCCCACGGCCATCCTCGGGCCCCAGCGGAAGTAGGAACCCCTCCCGAGGTCGCCCCTCAGGAAGACGACCCTGCCGTTTTTGACGGCCTTCATGCCCCTCCACACCTCGTCCTTGAGTATGCGCTCCCTGAGTTTCTCCACCTCTTCTGGCTTTGTCATCGGGCTGCTGGCGAGGATGAGGACGTCCACATCCCGGTATTCGCTCACCAGCCTTTCCCTATCCGTCAATACCCTAACGGGCATCCTCCCACCGACGCTGATGCTGGCGGCGTAATCGGCACCAACGAGCCTTACAACGTCTGCAAGGATATCGTTCCCGTTCACGATGTACAGTTTGCCCATTATGGACTGAACGATGAGCACCTTCCTCCTCTCTCTGATTCCGGCAGCTATCTTTTGAACCGCCCCGACCTGCTCCCGGAAGTAGCCCGTGAACTCCCTCGCATTTTCTTCCCTTCCGAACAGCTTTCCAAGGAGCTCAACGGACCCGGGGATGTCGTCAATGGAGCCCTCCCTCAGGAAAACCACGGGGATTCCGTGGTTCATAGCCTTTCTCTCCAGCTCCTCCGGTCTGTGAACGCCTTCGATGCGGACCGATACTATTACATCCGGTCCCAGTTCGAGGACCTTTTCCCAGTTGTCTATCTCTACAGGGCGGGCCACGCGGGGCAGTCTTTTCAGGTCTTCGGGGATAAGCCCGTTGGAATCGACCGCACTGGATACGCCAGCAACCTGTTCATCGGCACCGAGTATGTGGACAATCTCAAGGGCCGTCGAGGGCAGAACTACCGCACGTTTCACGGGCAACTCCACGCTGACGTTCCTGCCTGCCATGTCGACCAGGGACGCGTTTTTTCCTCCGTTGCCGCCCCCGATGCACCCGAAGGAGCCCGCGATCAGGAGGGAGATTAGGAGGACCGAGAGGTGTGCCCTAATCCTCACGCCGCTTCACCCCCGACTTCAGCTTCTCCGAGCGCCGCTTCGAGCCTCGTACGGACGTAGTCGAGGCACATCAGGTAGGCAAGGGTGTTCGCCCAGAAGAGGCCGAGGGGCGTTAAAAGGGCTGTTTTGCCCCTTACCTCGACCCATCCCCTTTCCTCCGCGATGGCCAGCGAGGGGAAGTCCTCCAGCCTGAAGGTGTCAAAGGTAAGCCTACCCTCGAAAAGCCGCGATACAAACCGCTCAAAGTCGAAAGCCCCGGAAAGAACTGCCTTCACCGAGTAGGGATTCGAGAGGTACCTCCCCACTCCCGGAGAATGAAAGATGCGGTGCCCCATTACGTGACCTCCCGCTCCGGGCCCGATACCGAGGAGGGGCACCTCAGGCCTCGTGAACGTTACAGAGTAGAGGAAACCGTCCCTCCCGTTCGTGAAGTGGTTCATCGAGAGGTGCCGGTAGCCGTGCTCGTACAGGAACGTTACCGCGGACAGAAAGTCCCTCAGGTTCTCCTCCACGGAGGGGTGGGGGTATTTGGCCGTCAGTGGCGTGTGCTCAAGGGGGTATATCGAGAGCCCGTCGATATCGAGCTTTATGACTGTTTCAACGTCCTCTAAGAGGGTATTTCCGAAGGGGAGGTCGTAGAGGAGGTCTACTGATACAACGTCAAAGTACTCCATCGCGAGTTTGAGCTTTTTAAAGGCCTCCTCCGCCCCGGAACGTCTGCCGAGGAGTGCCCTTTTCCGCCCCTCAAACGTCTGGATGCCAAAGCTTATCCTGTTCACCCCAAGCTCCGAGAGGGCCCTGGCCTTCTCCTCGTCAAACTCGGACACTGTGCTCTCCACGGTGACTTCCCCCGGCGATGTCCTGGAGGTGACTTCGTCGAGTATCTCCCCGAACCCCTTCGCGGGAAGGAGGGTCGGTGTGCCCCCACCGAAGTACACCACCACCGGTTTGAAGGAGTGACAGTTCCGGAGCTCCCTGAGGAGGGCGTTCACGTACCTCTCATAGGGTACCGTTGGCCTCTCCCGGTAGAGGATGCAGAACGTGCAGTTGCCGGTGCAGAACGGGACGTGGACGTAGAGGAACCCCTTCCTGTTCCGGTAGAGCCTGGGAACCGAGACGTCCACGTCCCTGAAAAAGGGCCGCAGGGGGGAGAGGGCCCTGTGGTGGGTCTTTATCCAGTCCATTCCCTCACCCCCTTTCTAACGGGGATGTAGATTAGGCCCGAAACAACGCCGAGCAGCAGGTAGAGCGGCACACGGGGGCTCCATGGCTGGCCCTCAACCACGGCGGTGCCGACGAAATCGGCGAGGGTGTAAAAGGCACCCACCGCGAGGAGACCGAGACCGAGGAGCAGGCCGGAGTAGAGGTAGGCAACGCTCCTGCTCTCCCCCTTCCGGGCCTTTGGGACACCGGTCAGAAAGACGGCCCCTATCGTCAGCAGGACAAAGCCGGTGAAAAAGTCCCCGCTGAGGGTGGGGGCCTCTGAAGTAACAGCCCCGGCGAAGGCCAGCATCTCAGCAACCCCCGCGAGCAGGAATGTGGTGCCAAGTACGGCACACGTTATTCCGATGTTCTTCGTGTTCATATCAGAGCACCCCCTGCAACTATAAGAAGGGCAACTGCGTAGGCCAGCACTATCCCGTAGGCCACCGCAAAGGCCGCCCATTTGCCGCCTATCTCGCCCTTTATTGCTCCAATGGTGGCTATGCAGGGCACGTAAATCAAAACGAAGGCCATGTACGCGAAGGCCGAAACGGGAGTGAAGTCACCGCTCGCAGCAAGCACCTCCCCGAGGCCCTCCTCGCCGACCCCGTGGAGGATGCCAAGGGTTCCCACGACCACCTCCTTGGCAAGGAGTCCGAAGACGAGGCCGACCACGGCCTTCCAGTTCCATCCAAGGGGGCTGAAGAGCGGCTCAAGGGCGCGGCCAATCCAGGCCACCCATGACTTCGAGAGCGCCTCCCCGCTCTCAAAGGCCTCCGGCCCGATGTAGCCGCCGGGCCCGAAAACGCTCAGGAGCCATATCAGGACGACCGTGCCGAAGATTACCGTGCCTGCCTTGGCGAGGAACTTCTTTGTTCTCTCCCATGTCACCCCGAGAATTAAGCCCCAGTTGGGCCGGTTGTAGGGCGGGAGTTCCATGACGAAGTAGGAGGACTCGCCACCGAAAATGACCCTTCTGAAGAGCCAAGCCATCACGAGCGCAAGGGCTATCTCGAGGAAGTACATCGCGGTGACAACGCTGCCCTCCCTGCCCGCGAAGAATGCACCTGCGAAGAGGGCGTAGACCGGAAGTCTCGCGGAGCAGGACATAAGCGGATTGACGAGCACGGTGAGGATTCTGTCCTTCTCGTCCTCGATGGTCCTCGTGGCCATTATCGCCGGAACGTTGCAGCTGAAGCCGAGGAGCAGAGGTATCAGGGACTTGCCGTGAAGTCCGAACTTCTTCATGACCCTGTCCATCACAAAAGCGGCCCTCGCCATATAGCCGGAGTCCTCAAGCCACGCGAAGGCAAGGAACAGGAAGGCTATCTGGGGGACGAAAACGAGGACGCTCCCAACGCCGGCTATTATTCCATCGGCCACGAGCGAGGATAGCATTTCGTTGCCTATGTGCTCTCCGGCAACCTCCCCGAGCCATGCGAACAGCGCATCGACAGCATCCACAAAGGGCCCGGCTATGTCGAAGGCGAACTTGAACGCCATCCACACAAGGGCGACGAAGACTGGTATCCCGAGCCACCTGTGGAGGAATACCTCATCGAGCATATCCGAGACCGTCATTCGCTCCATTCTCTCAAGGATGGCATACCCTGCAATCTCCGCCGCGAGCCGGTAGCGCGCGTCCGCAAGCGCGAGCAGGAGCTCCTCCTCCGTTTTACCCTCTTCCCTCAGAATTTTCCTGTACTCATCGAGCGCCTCCGGCGCCCTTTCCTTCACAATTTCCCTGACTTCATCATCGTCCTCAAGGAGCCTTAACGCGATCAAAGTGGGGTTTTCCACCTTTCCGTTGAGGAGCTCCGACAGGCGCCTCACATGCCCATCGAAACCGGGGTATTCCGGCGGTTCGGGCCTTTTACCATCCCGGCATGACTCCAAAACCGCGTCCTTCAGCTCCTCAATCCCTTCGCCCCTCGTGGCCACGAGCGGGACAACCGGAATGCTGAGCCTCTCCCCCAACCTTTTGGGGTCTATCTTCAGCCCCTTCTCCTCAGCGGAATCCATCTTGTTGAGTGCCACGACCACGGGCACACCCATCTCAAGGATCTGAAGAAGGAGGTAGAGGTTTCTTTCGAGGTTTGATGCGTCCACAACGTCGATTATCAGGGAAGGCCTCTCTTTGAGTATGAAGTTCCTCGCAATCCTTTCGTCAACGGAGCGGGCGGAGAGGCTGTAGACCCCGGGCAGGTCAACGATGTGAAACTCAACCCCTCCGTGGGTGAAGCGGCCCTCCTTCTTCTCCACCGTGACGCCGGGCCAGTTGGCCACCTTGTGCCTCATCCCGGTCAGAGCGTTGAAGACTGTCGTTTTTCCGACGTTGGGGTTGCCTATTATCGCTATCGTGACTTCCTTCATTCCCCGATCACCTCAACGTAGATTCTTGAGGAAACGCCCCTGCCGAGCGCCACCTGAACGCCCTTGACCTCGACAACGAGGGGGCCGGAGAAGCTGTTTCTTACCACTCTGAGGTCGCTTCCTGGGTGGAGGCCCATCTCGGCGAGCCTTTCGGATATTCCCCTCCCCCAGACCCTGACGAGCCTGACGCGCCTCCCCGGCTCGATAAAGTTAAGGGGAACCACAGGGAACCACCTCCAGGCACTCCGCTTCCTCCTTCCTGAGCGACAGGCGGTAGCCCCGGAGCTCCACCTCTATCGGGTCACCGAGCGGCGCCTTCTTGAGAACCCTCACTTCAGTTCCCGGGAGCACCCCCATCTCCATGAACTTCAGTATCGGGCCCCCGCAGAGCTTCCTTACCCTGACGGTCGAACCGACGGGAACTTCGTCCAGCCGCATCGAACCACCTCCTGTACAGGGCTGGCGATTGTAGTTAGGCTCTCCTAACAACGTGGCAATATGAATTAGGGCACCTTAAAAGTCTTTCTATTTGTAAAAGTAACCTTTGAAGTTAAAATAAGTGATAATTAGGCCAACCTAATCAAACTCGGCAGGCAAAAAAGAAAAACCAGGGTTTATAAAGAAGCGGGGGGTAATGTGTGCCTTTGCAAAATTTGGGCCACATCGGCGTACGGTGCCGGAACCTGCGGGAGAAAAATGAACAGGGAATGCCCCTCAGGTCACCCTCTCAAGCCCATCCTTTTTGACGATATAGGTGTCCTCGTGCTTTATAGCGCCCTCCGGAATCATGAGGGGCGGGTGTATTATGCTCAGTACCATGTTTTCCTGAATCCTTGCAGCCCTCTGAGGGACGACTATCGTTGTTATCGGAGGCTCCTCAATTAGGAGACCAACGCCGTGAGTGTAGCCGGCCAGGTAGGTGTCCCCAAACCCCTTCTCCTTGAAGAAGTTCGCGAGCTTCTTCTCGACGGCGTTTAGGGCAACGCCAACCCTTGTCTCCTCAAGCGCAATCCTGCGGGCCTCTTCCTTGACCTCGATAGCCTTTCTCACTCTCTCGCCCGGCTCCCCAACGACGAACGTCCTCGCCATGTTGGCGTAATAGCTGTTCCAGTCGGCCCCAATGACGACGGTAACGACGCCGTTTTCCGGAACCCTGAGGTCGCGGAAAGGCTCGGCGTGTGCCCTGGGCGTCGTTGAAACGTAGACCTTGGGGTCTTCACTCCCATTGAGCATGAGCTCCCTCACGACCTCAGCCGCTATCTCAAGCTCGCTCTTGCCGGGCTTTATGACTTCTTCAGCGACATTCATCCCTTTCTTCGCGATCTTCCCGGCCTTCCTTATGTTGTCCAGCTCCCAGTCCTCTTTTATCATCCTGAGGTCCATCGTGAGGTCAAGGACGTCCACTATTTCCACAGTTGGATTGAGCCTCTGGAAGATTTTGTAGAATATCAGGTAAGCATCGCGCTCCACTCCGAACTCAAGGCCGACCTTCTTCATACCGTTCCCGCGTATCCAGCCCACGATGCCGGCCATCAGCTCCTCAACGCGCTGGAACTCCACGACGTTCTCTATCCAGCTTCTCTTCCTGAAAAGCTCTGCTTCGCCCTTGACCACATAAACAATTGGTTCTCCCTCCGCGGGGATGAGAAGGCTTGGCCTCAACCACTTCGTCCCCGTGAAGTAAATGAAGCTTGAGAGCGTCCTTATCACTGCCCCGTCTATGCCGTTCTCCCTAAGGAGCTCCTGAAAGCGCTCCACACGCCTTTTGAAAATTTCAGGGTTTCCTCTCATGTACATACCCCCATAACTTCTCCCCTATTTAACGTTAAAACACCTTCCCCCACCCAAGCTTCACCACGAGGAACCTGGCGTGACAGATGCCCATGTTTTCCAAGCTTTCCCCATTAACTACAAACGTGTCAATCCCTCCAGTCGAGCAACCTCTTCTCACCGTCTATCTCCTTGTAGGGGGCGATGTCCATAGTCATTTCAAGGGTTCCTAGATAGTTGCCCTCCTCGTCAAAGAGGGGCACGTATTTTATGTAAACGTACTTCGGCCCGAGCCGGAGCCAGAAGGCTGCCTCCTTCTTCCTGCCCTCCTTGAAGGCCCTCAGGATTTTGTTAACGATGTGAACGCTCTTCGGAGGGTGGCAGAGCTGGACCGGCCGTCCGAGAATCGACGGCGTCCTTGTGAATATTCTCTCGCCCGGGGAGAAGAACCGAACGCGGTCGTCCCTGTCTATAAAGGTCACGTCCACCGGAAGGGCCTCGAATATCGCCTTTAGTTCCTCAATGCTCACATAGCCGGTTCCAAGGTCTATGTCTCCCTCGCGTTCGAGTTCTGACCTGTCGAACTCCAACGGCTGGCCCCTCAATGCCTGCTGAACTTCCTTTGGAAGGTTCAAAAGTTCCTCGACACTCAGCTCTGGGTCGATCTCCCAGGGGTGGAGCGGTTTAACGTCCTCCCCGGGGTCCCAGGCTGGAGGGTTGACCTTGTAGTAGCCAATCTCGTCCTCCTGCATCCTTATTGCCTTCCACTCCCCATCGCTCAGCAGGGCCTTTAATGTGGGGTAGTAGATGTTGTTCTCCCTGAAGACCATGTCGCTCAGCGCGAACGAAGCCTCGCCCGCCTTTTCCTTAAAGCGCTCAACGAACTCCTCCCAGGGCATCTCATTCCTCTTCCTCAAAAGCTCGGCAAGCCTCTTTACCATAAACCTGATTTCGTCGTGCTTCGTCCAGAGGACGGTAGCTATTGCTGTCAGACCCCTCCGCTCGATGTAGGGGAAGGTGAGCATCTCCTCCCGGTTGTAGTGGGTGAAGCCGACCTTCCTGAGGTTGCCCACTATCTCCTCCAGGACACCGAGGATTTCCTCCCTCATGCGCTCGTCCCTGGTGGTTGCCAGAGTCCTCGCGTAGAGGTTGAGCATCTCGGAGTCCTTCATTATCTCCTTGTTCTCGAGGTAGAGCGTCTTGAGCGGGTGTCCGTCGGGCAGGTCTTTCTCCTCAAGCTCCTCCGTTCCGGCAACCGCTTCCCTGAACAGCTCAACGTGGAGGTCGCACATCTTCGCTATGTCCTTGGCGGAAACGCCTTCCTTCACGAGCTCCTGCTCTATGATTGGAATCTCAAGGGGTGAGATGCCGCTCAAAACCTGGCGGAATTCGTCCTTGAGTTTATTCACGTCCTCGCCCTCGTGAATTCTAAGGAGAAGCTTCTTCAGCTGCTCCTTCTTGTATTCGCGATTGTTCAACAACTCAGTCATCTTTACCACCTTCATGACTAGTGTCATATTGAGTACTTTTAAGCGTTTCTGGGCAAATTTGCCCAATAACCTTTATATGCCGCATGTCATAATTGGGAGCGGTGATGAAAAATGATGCTTGACGTTCGTGGATTGAAGGCACCCCAGCCGGCGCTTATGATAATAGAAAGCCTTGGAAAGCTCCAAGTGGGGGAAACGCTTGAGGTCATAGGCGATAAGCCCTTCGTTGACATGCTGGGAAAGCTTGAGGAAGCCGGTTATCGGGTTGAACTGAAAGAAGTTGGCGGGTCATTCGTGCTCAGGATAACCAAGACCGAGAACTCCAAGGAGCTTACGATGGAAGTCAAGGAGTGCGACGATAAGCTGGACGAAATAACGGAGGAAACCAACGTGGGCAAGCTCCTAAAGGCCTATCCGGAATCCCTCAAAATACTGGTGAAGTGCGGTTTCTCGCCTCTTGAGAACCCCGTGATGAGGAAAACCCTCGCGAGGACGATAACCCTGAGGGGGGCAAAGAAGCTCATTGGGATGAGCGACGAGAAGTTCAGGGAAATGATGGAAGAACTGAAAGGGCTGGAAGAAGGTAGATAGTTCAGTTCAAAACATTTCCATTGAGGTTTATTTGTTTTTTAGTAATCTCAACCTACGATGGATTTATTTTTGTTAATTCTTAAAGCCACTAGACTTTGGCGAGGCCGTTGCCCGCTCAATATAGTTCAGCCCCCGTTTGAGCTTTAAAGTATTCCTCGGCCCTCTTGATTAAGAATTCGTTTTTAATTTTCTTTCCAATACGCTTGAAGATCAATGTGGTTATGTCTCCGCCGAACCATGCTTTGTCTTCAATTAGCTCTCGGTAGCTCTCTTCATCGGTTAAATCGCTTTCTCTTACTGAAACAAGTATTTTATAACTATCCAATCTCTTGATTAGGACATACTCTTCCTCCTCCCTTCCAGGTCTTTCAATCAGCTCGTAGAGACCGTCCTCCAAGTCTAAGAGTTCTTTCTTCACTATGGTAACGTCCGAAGGAACGATTTCAAGCTTTTTCCTTTTCACAGTCTCAACTAACCATTCGTAGAAAAGAAACTGGTTGTTTTCTTCAAAGCCTGCATCTCTGAGGTCGTGGTCGTCCGTGTAACCACAGATGAGGACCGCCCCAACCCTCATCAGCTTTCCGAGGAACTTCATAAGTTCGGGGCTCAGGACGAACAGCCACCTGCCGGTGGAGACTCCAATCTGGAGGAGCGTCATGTTCTCCTTTGAGTACGTTTCAACCTCAAGCCAGTCAAAGGAATCTCCCTCAGTGGTTTTCAGCTCGTAGTGCAGTTCTCCCACTGCAACCAGCCTAAATCCCCTCATATCAAAGATGAACTTCAGGTGCTCTTCTCGTCTTTCCCGCTGGTACGCGAGTTCACGAGTGTACTTGAACTCGCGCGAGAGCTTATCAAGCACTTCCTTCCAGGATTTATCAAACACGGCAACGGTATAATAAGTAGTCCCCATTTCACTCCCCCCATGATTCATTACATAATGAAAATAAAGAAACATGTTCAGTCGAATTCCGAGGCTAGGTAACGCACTTCAACGTCCACACCAAACCGGGACTTTATTTCCTTTGGCAGGTACTGGGTGTAGTAATAGTAGTCCCTTATGTTCTCAATGCCTCCGGCATAGTACACCTCAATCTTTCTGATTCCCCTATTGATGGCGTACTCAGCGTACTTTGCAAGCTGTTCCTCGCTTATTTTATGTGCGTTTCTCTTGCACTCTATCAGCACGGTCTCCGACCCCTTCTCCGCAATTATGTCAATCTCGGTGTTTTTATCAATTGATGTTATCACCCTCTTCTCGACTTCCCTTATCGTCCACCCGTTCCTCTTGAGGTGGCTGACGACCTCTGCCTCATAAAGGGCACCTGACTTAATTTGGCCTCTCGCCAATTCCTGATTAATCTTGCTGATAAGCTCGCGCCCTCCGTGTTTAACGCTGCTTGCATCGTTAAGTACTTCTTCAAGCTTCTCAACGTCCCAGTCTCGGCGAATAACCTCCTTAAATGCATTCTTGTTAGTTAACCACTTCCTGATCCTTTTGAGGCTATCAACAACCTCATCAAAGTCCATGCCACGCCTTTTTACGTATTTCTCGCCTATCTCCTCGAGGTACTGCTTGCCCAGTTCATTTACGACCCACCTGGCGTTTTCTCTGCTGACTTTCGTGAATTCCCTAACCATTATTTTACGTCCCAGGTAGTCCTTTAGGTAGTCCTTTACGATGCCCATTGAAAATCTGGATATTTCGTCCCCGTCCTTCGCGAGTATCTTGATCCCCCATTTCCCACCGCGAACGATGTCTGTTGGATCTGGAGCAAGAATAGTGGATAGTGCATCATACGCCATTGCTGCCTCAGGAGAGACGTAATGTTCGATAGCAAGACTTAACGCATTGTCCACGAGGATTGCGCCTATTACCAGGACAATTCCCGGAACAGCCTGGGGCTGAACCTCACCCCCTGGCTTCTTCTCAGGACTGAACTCCTATGGAACCGCTACTGTGTTGTTCGCCGTCGCGTTAACGAAGCTTGCCGCGGCGCTCGCTCCACTGACGGTCATCCCAAGGAATAGCAACACGAGGGCCAAAGCAAGAACCCTCTTCCAGCCCAAGCGGATCACCTCCAATGTTGTTCAGATGGATAACAAATCCATACCTTAAAAATTTTCCATTAGAAGTTTTAACAAGGAAAAAGCAATCAAAAGAAGATTACTGTCTTGCAGAAGCTTGAAATTACAACCGCCAAAACAGGGCAATCAAGGGACTCCCATGGGCCGGAAACCGCCGGAAATTCAAGCCCCAACAGCTAAATTAGAGAAAGAAGAGCTTGGTTAATCAAGCTCCTCAGCGAGGGGCGAACCCTCTTCTACCTTTATTCCCCTGCTCAGCATGTCCCTGAGGTCGGCCTCCGGGTCACCGGTGAGCCTGAGGTCAAACTTCTTCCCGAGGGTCTCGAAGACGTTCGGCGTGAAGAACTCAGGAGCCTTGGGTCCGATGTAGATGCCCTTAATGCCCAGGTAGAGGAGTGAGTAGAGTATCGCTATGGCCTTCTGCTCCATCCAGCTGAGGACTATGCTGACCGGGAGCTCGTTGAGGCCGACGTCCAGCTCCTTAGCGAGCGCCCCTGCAATCTGGATTATCGAGTAGACGTTGTTGCACTGGCCGAAGTCCATGAAGCGCGGTATTCCCTCGATTTCGCCGTAGTCGCGCCTGTTGTAGCGGAACTTACCGCACGCGGCCGAGAGGATTATGGCATCCTTGGGCACCATCGCGGTAAGCTTCTCGTAGTAGCTCATCTTCGGGTTGGGGACGTCACAGCCACCTATGACGAAGACGTGCCTTATCTTGCCCTCGTTTATCAGCTCGATGAGCTTATCCATGAGCGGGAGCACGTTGGTGTGGTGGAAACCGGTGACGATGTAGCCGTCGTCCCTCTTTTCCATCTTCGGCGTCTCGAGCGCGCGCTTTATGAGGGGCTCGAAGTTGTAGTCCTCGATGTGGGGGACTCCTTCAAGGCCGGCTATTCCGGTTGTGAAAATCCTGTCCCGATATGCCTTCGTTGGCTGCTGGACACAGTTGCTCGTGCCGAGGATAACGCCCGGGAACTCGGCGAACTCCTTCTTCTGGTATAGCCACGAACCTCCCCAGTTGCCGTAGAGGGCCTTGAACTTCCTCAGCTCCGGGTAGGCGTGAGCCGGAAACGTTTCCGAGTGGGTGTAAACCTTGAGCTCGTCCTCAAGGCCCATCTCCTAGATCTGCCTGAGGAGCTCGTAGAGGGCCTTGTAGCTGTGGCCGGTGACGAGTATTCCGTGACCCTCGGCGGTTCCGGTGGGCACTTCGACCGGCTCTGGCCTGCCGAAGGTCTCGACGTAGGCCTTATCGAGGAGCTCCATGGCCTCAAGGTGAACCCTTCCGTTTTCGAGTATGAGCTCGAGGAAGCGGTTCTTGTCAAAGTTAACGTTGGTCAGAGTCGAGTAAAGCGCTTCAGCCAGAAAGTGCCCTATTTTGGGTCGTCGTAGCCAACCTCAAGGGCGTGATAGTAGTAAGCTGCGGTTCCCTTTATTCCGTAGATGAGGGCCTCCTGAAGGGAGTTGAGGTCCGGGTCCTTTCCGCACACTCCCCTTATCGTGCATCCTCCCGCCAGGCTCATCGAGCACTGGTTGCAGAGCATTCCGTACCTCTCCGGGGTTCTTATCGCCATTTCCCACACCCCCAATTCATGACAGGTGTCATATGCGGTTGTTTATTGGAAAAACCTTCATAAAAGCGTTGCGGTTTCTTAACTTAAAGAAGGGTTATGACTTATGTCATAACAAATCCCAAAAAGCTTAAATATTCCGCCTGTCATGGTTACCACCATGAAGGTCAGCGCTTTCGAAGTTGCCTCACGCTATGTTTATCCCTCACTCAGGCGGAGACTTGTAGAACACCTCCGCGAGAAAGGCTTGAAGCAGACCGAGATAGCGAGGCTCCTCCACATTACCCAGTCTGCCGTTTCCCGCTACCTCCACATGGATAGGGGGGCTTTAATAGACATCTCTCAGTTTCCAGACATTGACGCTGAGCTCCGCTCGTTTGCCGAAGAGATTATTGAGAAAAAGCCCGGGGAGTACGAGATACACAGGAGGCTCGTGGAGATCTCAGTAGAAATGTTGGGAAAGGGCTATGTCTGCTCATTCCATGCAAAAATTGACCCTGAAATAAATCCCTCGGAATGCAACGTGTGCCTTGACCTCTTTGGGTGATTTCTCTTTTCCCTCACGCTTTTTAGTCTCCCCCTATGTAATCAAGCGTCTCCTCAATGAAGTCCTCGAAAGCTTCCTCATCAATTTCTTCAATCCTGAGCTCGAACTTTTTGCCAAGGCCCCACCTCACTGCGAGGGGCCCTTTATCGGTCTCCGCGATTATCAGGCCAAAGGGCATGTCCCCGGCCCAGTGGTGTTTGGAGAACGTCACGTTGAAGCCCCTTCTGGCGAGCTCTTCCAGTATAATTTCGTAAGTCTGAAGTGGACCCTTGTCCGTCTTCGCAAATCCGACAAATGGCATTTTATATCACCGAATATAGTTTGAACTCGAAACTTAAAAGGTTTTGGTTTTGAATAGAAAAAACAGAAAACCGCTCCAATCCTCACTTCCAAAGGTACGGCAAGATACTGTAGCCCGTCCACAGCAGTGGGCCGAGGTTCAGGAGCAGGTGCGGTATGAAGGTGAAGACCATCTGGCCGGACTGGCGCCAGACGACTATGTGGAGGAAGCCGGAGATGGTCGTTGCCAGCACGAAGAGCGCGCCGAATACCGTTCCAGGCTCCACGACCGTCAGGAACTTCGTCCAGAACATCGTATGGATAAGCCCCACGAATGCCGCGAAGAAGACTAGGCCTGCCACGCGGTAGGGAAGGCTCTTCTTTCCGGGATAGAGGTCCCAGGAGTCAAATATGTAAAGCCAGAGCAACTGCTCGCTGGCCGCGTTTGCCGGTGCCCATAGGAGGGCGGTAAGAACCACGCCTGGGAGCCAGGGATCGTCCACTTTGACCGGGGCGAGGTACGCGAAGACCAGGCCGATGAGGATTACCCCCACGTTCACGTAGAACCATACCGGCGGGCGGGGCGGCATCGGGGTGCGGTAGCCGACGACTCCACGGCGGAGCTTTGCGAGGCCCCATGCCAGGCTGTAGTAGAGAATAATCGGTATTAGCGCGCCCTTCTTTCCGTACAGCCAGCCGGCGATGAAGGGGAACGCCACCGCAACTACGGCGGATATCGCCAGGTCAAGGCGTGACGGTCTCCATGACGTTGGGTCGTATCTTTGGGTTTCGGTAGCCGACATAAGCTCTTCCCCCACCTGGGAGGCTATGTTTATTTGTTCGCATTATGACATAGAAGCTTACCTGGTCGAGCGCTGGAAAAAATTGGTTAAAATAGAGCCACTTTCAGAAGTTTATTGGTTACGGGCCCCATACAAGAACCCAGACGCCTATTCCTATCAGCAAAAGCCCTGCCACAACGGAGAGCTCCGCACTGTGCCTGACCATTGTCTGGGAGAAGCGCTTGCTCTCGCTCACGCTCCCCATGGCGAGCAGGATTACGACGAGGGGGAGCACGAAGATGATGTTGTAGAGCGCCAGGAGGAAGAAGGCGAGAGCCCTGCTGCTGTGGGCTATTATCGTCGCGTAGACGAGGTAACTGCCGGCCGAGCAGGGGAGAAGTGTCGTGGAAACAACGACACCGAGGACAAAGGAGCCGACAAAGGTCGCGTCGGCGCTGAATATCTTTTTCCGTATCCTCCCCTTGTCCCCTATCCTGGAGCGCTCCATTATCCCCGTGACTATAGTGTATATCCCAAAGCCTATCGCAAAAACACCTGCCGCCCAGAGGGGAATGTACTGGCCGAGGAAGAGCAGGCCGACGCCGAGGAGGTAGTAGGAGATGTAGACCGCTAGTATAAACGCGGAGCCGATTACGTAGAGCCTCCTCTGTGAGACTTCCCTAACAGATATCGCGATGAGGAGCATCGTGTAAATCACGAAGGTGCACGGGTTTATCGAGTCGCTCATGGCCAGGGCGTAGAACTTGGGGATAAAGTCCGGAATGCCTAGGAGGTACAGAACGACGGCACTTAAGCCGAATGACGCCAGCAGGATTATGGTGAGGGCCTTGATTTCACTCCTCATGATAGAAGAGTACACATGGTGGCTTTTTACGCTTTCCGAAACAAAAAGTTGAAAACAAAAGGTCAACCCGTTGAGTTTCCGGCAGAGGTTGAATTGGCCTTCAGCTGGTCGAGTATTTCCTGGACGTCAACGGGTTCGTGTTCAACGAACAGCGTGTAAAGGGCGTCAATGACGAGTTTGGCCTTGGGACCGTCGCGGGGCAGGAGGTACGTCTCGCCTACGATAAGGAATACCCCGTTGTTTTCCATGGCCGTTGCAATGATTTCGGGCGCTTTTTCCACGTCGAACTCTCCCTCAATGACGGCGTAGAGCGTCCCGTTGTAGGCGATTGCTATCGCAGGGACGCCGGTTATGCCCGTGAGCTGCGCCAGCTGGTTGAACAGCTCCATGTTGGTCTGGTTATTGACGAGCTCGTAGTATGTGAAGGACTCCTCTCCATACTTCGCAGGTATTTTCTCCTTCATGTTCCGGCAGTGGGGGCAGGTCTTTGCACCGTACATGTAGAAGTGAACCTTATCGAGGTATATCTTAGTGCCGTTGACGTCAACGTAGTCCTGTTGAGCGGCTGTGGACGTTGAAGAGGTCGTATCCGTATTATCACTTCCTATGCATCCAGCGGAAAAGCCTATGAGAAATAACAACAGCAAAAGCACTCCTACTTTCTTCATCAGACCACCTGCCCTTTATCGGGGTCAGGGGTTATAAATTTAACACACGACCAGAACCCTTAAATCCCTCGGGGTCGTAATGATATGGGGGTTTTCATGCAGGCATGGTACCGCTCACGGGCCCTTTACGACGCCGTGATGAAGCTCGTGAAGGCCGGGAAGTTCGACGATGCCATGGAGCTCGCCGAGGGAATACCCGACGGGAGCGTCCGCTCTAAGGCTGTCAATGAGATAGTAATCGAGATGGCGAAGATGGGCGAGGACTATAGGGAGGCCCTAGATAGGGCCATAGAGACCGCCCTTGAGACAAAGAATCCAACGAAGAACCTGATGGGGCTGGCGTTTGAGTTTCTGGAGATGGAGAAGTTCGATGACGCCCTGTACATAGCGGAGCACATAACCGACCTCCCCAACCGCTCAAAGGTGCAGGCAGAGGTCGCACTCAGGTTCGCCCGGAAGGGGGACGTAAAGAGGGCTATGGAGCTGATAGAGGACATAATGGATGAAGACGTCAAGACGTGGGCAACCTCAATGCTCGCGAGCGAACTTTAGCTCGCAGGAGTTAAAAAGAAAAGCTTTGCCACGGTTTTTTAACAAAAATCCCTCCAAAACCCTTTTTTAACGGCCTCCCGCTGTTACCCCCAGGTGAGACCATGAACGGGGGAGAAATAATAGGACTGATCGGAATGCTGCTCCTCGTGAGCTCGTGGGTTCCACAGACGCTGGAGACGATAAGGACGAGGAAGTGCCCGCTGAACATGGGTTTCATAGTGATTTACGTGACAGCGGCGACCCTGCTGACGATATACTCCTACCTGATAGGAGACTGGATATTCTTCACCCTGAACTTCCTGTCAGCGTTCCAGAGCGCAATAAACCTCGTCGTGAAGCTGACGGAAAAGAAAGGGTAATCACTTCCGCTCGTAGAGGCCCACGAGCTCTCCCCACTGGATAACGTGGCCTTCCATGGCCTTCTCCAATTCTTTTCTTGTTGCCCCCGGCGGAAGGTTCAGCATTGTGTCGAGGGCGTAGACCTTGAAGTAGTAGTGGTGCACCCCGTGTCCCCTCGGCGGACAGGGCCCGCCGTAGCCTATCCTTCCAAAGTCATTTTTGCCCTGAACCATCGGAATTGGGCCCTCAACTTTTTCGACCTTGGGAACGTCCTCAGGAACTTCACCCGCGGGCGGAATGTTCCAGGCAATCCAGTGGGTGAAAGTCCCTGAAGGTGCATCAGGGTCGTCCATTATGATGACGAGGCTCTTCGCTTCTTCACTTATGTGCCCGATGAATATCGGCGGGTTTATGTCTTCACCCTCGCAGGTGAACTTGGCCGGAATGTAGTCCCCGTCGTGGAAGACGGAGCCTACCTCAAGGGTCTTCGGCGCGGTCATCTTCTCACCCCCACCGCCTATACAGCCTGCACCGATTAATAGGGCACTTATTAGAAGAGGAACTATGGCCCTCATAGTTAAATATTGCGCTCAACCCCGTAAAAGGCTTTTGCTAAAGGTTAAATACCCCGGAGCGTTCAAACAACCATGCGCGTGGTTTGGGAGAAGGAGATACCGGCGGAGAAGATAGTCGTCTCACCGAGGCCGGTCTGGAAGTGCCGGGCGTGTCCTATGTACGGCAAAAGGCCGAGCTGTCCGCCCAACGCTCCGGACTGGAGAGAGGCCAGGGAATGGGTGTCCCACTTCAAGAGGGCCCTGCTTATCAAGTTCGAGATAGACATGGAGCGCTTTGAAGAGGAAAAACGGGAAGCTATCCTCTACCTCCTCAAAAAAGAGGCCGAGTTCTTCAGGGAGGGAAAGCTCTACGCGATGGCCCTCTTCCCCGGCAACTGCAACCTCTGCCCCGACTGCCCCTTCGAGCGGGGCGAGCCCTGCAGGCTCCCAACGAAAGTCAGGCCGAGCATTGACGCGGTTGGGGTTGAGATAAGCTCCCTCGTCAGGATAGACTTCTCCGAAAGCGTTTTGTACGGAATGGTGCTAATAGAGTAGTGGTGTTAGGGAATGAAAAACGCCCGCTCCTCTCCACTGTCCCATCTGGCGGTTGCCCTCGCCCTGACCGTTGCCTACGCCGTTGGAGCCGCGTGGTTTTACTACGCTCCCGCACGGGGAGAACCAAACCTGGACGTGACTTTCCGGGGACTGTTTATTCACTTCCTGTTTCTGAGCTTTCTCTTCTGGATTGTCGCAATCCCCGAGAAGAAGCCTTTCCCCGCGTTAAACCTGCTCGTGCTCACGCTCCTGATGGTTCCGGCCGGAGTCGTTGCATCGCTCCTCTGTCTCTTCGCCCTAAGCGGGGCTGGACTTCGGGAGACGTATGGCATTGAGTACGTGGTACTGGCCCTCGTGCCCTTTGCGGTTGCCCACAAGTTGGTCAAGGGGCGTGTTTTGGCCGTTCCATTCATCTTGGCGGTGCTCTACGGCATCACCGCTTATCTATGGGTGAACGTGCCATGGTAAAGATTGCCTACGTGACCCTGCTCGGCCGCTCGCCGTGGGCGGCGGTCAACACCTACTACAAAATCCTGAAGGAGAAGAGAGTGAGTGGAGAGATTGAGCGCATATACATCTTCACGGAAGAGCGATACAGGGCCGTCCTGCCGAAGGTTGAGAAAGCTTTAAGGGCCATCTCCAAGGCCTACGGTCTCACCCCCAGGATTGAGGCCGTCGTAATACCCGACGACAGCTTTTTTGAGGCCGACAGGCGGTTCAGAGAGCTGTTCTCGGAGCTTAGAGACGGGGGATACACGATAGGGCTGGACATCACCTCCGGCAGAAAAGCGCTCGTCGCAGCCGCGATAGTGCAGGCGAGGGAGTTCCCGGTTTCGTTCATAGTCTATATGGCCCTCCTGGATAGGGACTTCCCGGACAGGCCCCATATGATGATTCCGGTTCACATGCAGCCCCTCAAGAACTTCCTCGGTGATGGCGATGAGTCCCGCTGAGGTCATAACCAAGCCGGAACTGCAGGTTCTCATCAACCTCCTCACGGAGGGAGGAGAACTTGAGGTGGGCTACCCGCTCTATGGGCTCCCGCTCCTCAAAGCAAGGCCGGCCAGAAGGGGCTACATCGTGGAAGTTCTGGCCGATAAGCGGGCTATCAACTCCCGCGTCCCGAAGAGGTTCGCCTCGGAGCTCCCGACGTGGGGCGACTTCTACGAGTGCTTCATCTCCTCCGGAATCCTCCGCTACGAGAACATAGCCGAGTTCGAGGAGACGCTTGAGCTCTACGAGAGGCTAAAAAGGGGAGTTGCCTTTGCGCCCGATACGAACCTGTTCTACCACCGCTTCATCTCCTCGTACAGGCCCCTTGACAAGTACCAGATAGTCGTGGCAGAGGGTGTGAAGAAGGAGATCGAGGACGCTATGAACTACAAGTACCGCCATAAACAGCTGGGGGAGATTGCCAGAAGGGTTCTAAACGCCCACCTTCTCAGGGAGTTCACCAACAGGAGAACCAAGAGGAGCAGGAAAGCGGCGTACATAGCCCTTAAGGAGTTCGAGAGGCTGAAGCCGAGGGTGATAATCGCCGAGAGCGTGGACGAGCCGGCCCACAACAACGACGAAATTATAGTCAAGACCCTCAAGAGGTACGACAACATGACGCCTTCCCTGCTCGTCTTCCTGACCGCCGACATCGCCATAACCGACGTCGCCAAGATGGAAGGGCTGGAGTACTTCCTCTTTAAGTACCCCAGAGAAAAACTTGGAAGGCACGTCGTTAGTGCATACCAGCTCAGGACGCTCCTCTTCAACCTTGCTGCAGTCTTCGGGGTGATTGATGTAAACGGAGTTCTCGTCTTCGGCGAGTTCGGGGGCAAGGTGAACATTGACGAGCTCAAGCTGGTGTTCCCGGCAGAGGACAATCTTTATCTGCAGTTCAGATTCCACCTTGAGCTGTGCCGGAAGCTGATGGAGATAATGGGCGGTTAGCCCTTCAGCTTGAATTTTATGAACAGCGCCGCCAGTTCGAGCACAAACATTGAGACTGCCAGTATTAACGAGACTGCCCTGTGAAGGGGCATCAGGACGACCGCCGTTGAGACGCCGAGCGCGACCAGCTCTTCCCCTTCTCTGCTTTCTCCTCCATAGCGGTACTCGATGAGAAAGGTCAACCAGGCCAGCCCGACAACGATTAGCCGGGAAATCGTTGGCTCCATCATCAAGACACATAACCCGAAGACGAGAAATGGGAGGGCGTAGAACAGCTTCCTCATTCACTCACCTCCAGCCCGCCTGAAGAGACCTCCGTGCCGTTGCACAAGACGGTGAAGATGTAGTCGCCGGGCGCCCTGACCATGACCTTGAGCTCCATGTCGCCGTTCCTCATTATCGTCGAGCCGTTGAGTTCATCGAGCCTCTCAGTGTCCCACATACCTTCAATACTCAACACCTTCTGGGGCCTCACGCTCAGATAAGAAGTCGTGTTGAAGTTCTCCTGTGGCACCTCGATTAAGATGGGAATTCTCTCTGCGTATGGGACGCAGACTGTGCCTATAATGGGCCTGCCGTTGACCGTGACGTTGAAGTCCTTAGGGACGAAGGGTGGGACAAGCTTCAGCGCTGAGACCACTATGCTGGCGTTGAGGTCTCTTCCAACCACTTTAACCGTAAATGCGGACAGAGTGGCGTTCATATCTCTGAAGAGCGCCAGGACATCTTCAAAAACCGATGCAGGCACTGTCACCCAGCCCGAAAATGTGCCGTTTATATCGGCGCTTTTAACTGCGAGTGTTGTGGTGGCACCACCATCAAGTTCTTGGGTATTGGTACTGGCTGAGTCCGAAGAGATGCACCCGCTGGCTATGGCCCCGAGAAGAACCAGCAGGAGAAGGAGGATATTGGCTTTATGCATATTCCACCACCAAAAGTGTTAGAGAACTAAAAGCCTAAAAGTGTTGTGGAAAACCAGAAAGGGAGAGAAATCAGCTAAGCATGCCCTCAAGCTTCTCAACGAACTCGATGCTCCTCTTGAGGTCGGCGAAGTACTCCTTGGCCTTCTCGACGTGCTCCCTCTCAACCCTTCCGCCCTTTGCCAGGACGCTAGCAGGTGCGAGGAGCTGGACGGCGTAGCGCAGGCTCGTCTTCTCTCCAAGCTCGGCGAGGTACTCTATGGCCTCCTCGCTGACATCAATCTTCTCCTCCTTGGCCCTTATCTTCACTATCTCCCTGATTTCCTCCTTCCTGTAGGGCTCGGTGTTGATTATGAGAAGCCTGTCGAGCATGTCAATCGGTATGCCGTGCGGAGCCTCTATGTCGGTGCCCCTTATCCTCGTCCTTCCCCTGTTGGTGGCCAAGATAAGGATCGGCGCTAGCTCGCTTTCCATTGCCCTGGCTAAGAACGAGAAGGCCTCGATGTCTAGCATGTGGACTTCGTCTATGAAGAGCACTCCGGGGACGAGGGTGGCCCTTCCCTCCTCGACCCAGCTCTTGACGGTCTCATCAACGCGCCTCCTGACGTCGTCGCTTATCTCCGCCCCGGTGCTGAACAGCAGGCCGAAGATGTTTCCTCTTGCATTCGCCACGTCGAGGTCGTGGAGCGTGACTGTGTAAGTGAACTCCTTTATCTTGAGAACCGGGCCGTTTGGGAGGTTCACCTTGCGCTTGAAGAACAGCCCCTCTTCCTCCTTCGTGGTTCCTATCTTTGAGACCCTGCCCGTCTCGGCGTCAATCTGTATGACGTCGCCCTCCTCAACTCCCATCTCCATGAGCTGGTACGCTATCTCCCTGCCGGCCCTGACAGTCTTCTCGTCGTCCTTTGTGCGGAGGGTTATGATGACACTCTCGGGAACCTCAACGTAGGGGTTAAAGGGGTGCCTCGTGCGCTTGATTTCAATCTTGGCGACCTCACCCTCGTAGACCTTCCTCTCCTCGCTTATCCTGACGCCTATCGCCCTCCTCATGGCCTGCTTCAGGAACTCCGTCTTGTTGACCTCGGCGGAATAAATCTCGCTCCCGGCTATCTGGACGAAGGGGACGTCTTCACCGAGCTCCCTGGCTATTCCCATTGCTATGGCCGTCTTACCGCTCCCGGTCGGGCCGACGAGCAGAATCCCCTTACCTGCGAGCTTTCCGCGCTTGATGAGCTCAACGGCTATTCCAGCGGCCTCCCTCGCTTTAACCTGCCCGACCATGCCGTCGGCGATGAACCTGGCCTTCCCGTTCTCGTCGAGGCCGAGGCCCTTTATGTGGGAGTGCATGCCAACCCTGTCAAAAGAGACCTTTGCGACTTCCTCTATCCCCGCTGGCACCCTCTCACCCCCTGCCTTTAATCTTTCCATGAGTTACTAAAAGATGACGGAGGTTTAAAAAGTTGACGGAGGCTCAGGCCGTCGATCCCGGGCATCAATGACCCCAAAGGCCAATGTCATCATCGCCGGTAGTAGTTGGCTCCTCTGCTTAAAAACTCACCTGAACTTAACGGCAAAGTACAGTGAGGCAGTGCCGATTATTATGCTCACCGCGAGGATAAACGAGCCTATGGTTCTTACAAGGTATGCCTCCTCCTGGAAGGCGAGCCAGCCCAGGATAAGACCAGCAAACACAAGGGGTACTACCGAGAGCTCGGACTTCCAGAGAAAGCCAATTCCAAGTAAAAGGCCGGCGAGTAAATAGAGTGGATTTCCATAGTTCAGGAAGAGAAGAACGGACAAAACCGAACCTGCCCAGGGAACGAGTTTACCAGCTTTTTCCCAGCGGTTGATATAAACCGAGCCCGTCAGAAGACTCAGGAGTGACAGGACAGCGCTTATCTGCGAAGCCATGGGGTTGGAGTCCTGAGTGTAAAGAGAGACAAACACAAAGACTGCTGAAAGGGCCACGAGGAAGAGGGCCCTTTTCATGAGCTCACCTCACAGGACGTTGAGGTACTTGTGCACCTGGAAGCTCAGGCCGACATTTTTTCTCCCCATTATCTTGGCCGCCTCACGGTAGAGCTCCATTAACCTCGCCTGGGTGATGTCTATCGGCTCCCTTGGCTGGATTACGAGCGGGGCAAGGTCTTTCATAAGTTCAGCATACCAGCGGACGTTTTCAATCTTCGTGTCCTTTGTCACCACGAGCTTGGCGTAGGTCTTTGCACCGGTCTCCTTCAGAATTCTTATGCTCTCCACCTCACGGAGCACCAGCGACTTCCAGTCTTCAGTTGCCTTGGCGGTCTCGTCCTTTATGTCCACGCTCGCATAGTCAGTGAGGTGGGCGACCTCCTTAACGAGCTCCGGGAGCCCGCCGTGGGTCTCAAGGAAGTTGTCGAAGCCGAACTCCTTCATCTTTTCCATAAGGGCCCGCAGGGGCTTTACCTGGAGCGTCGGCTCGCCGCCGGTGTAGCTTATCGAGTGGATATCCCCAGTGTCGAGGCGGAGAACCGCGTTGACGACATCATCGAGTTCCGCAGGGTTTGGTCTGTACTCGAACTTTCCAGTAAACGGTTCTACCTCGTAGCGCCAGCGTGAAACGCGGGAGGCATCTATGTACTCCCTTGAGTCGCACCACTGGCAATGAAGGTCGCACCCTGCAAAACGGACAAATATCTGCCTCCTTCCGAATGCAGAGCCCTCGACACTGCCCCCCTCACCCTGCCAGCTGTTGAAGACCTCTGCCATTATGAGCTTCATACAAACACCTCACAGCTCGTCAACGTCAACGCCCTTGACGTGCTCGCTCACGTAGCCCTCAAGGATTTCGACCCTTACGCTCCTGTCCTCCCCGGTCATGTCAGCCATCAGCTGAACGCCCCTTGCGTAGTCCCAGAGGCGCCTTTTTGCCTCGTCGGTTACGGCCTCAGCCATGACTATTATCTCCCGCTCGTCGGCCCTCTGGCTCACGAACTCGATTACCTTCCTCGCGTCCTCCTCGGTGAAAACGCCTCTCTTCTTAAACAGCACCGCCACCACCTCACAGCATTATGCGGACAAACAATTATGTAATTGCACAATTATGTGAATATGCGCTTAGGTAGTCGTGTGGCCTAGATGTACTTGAGGAGAACATCCACCGCTTCCTCGAACAGCTCCTTCTCCCTTCCATCGAGGATGCCCTCAAGGTAGTTGAGAGCGACCAAGTTGAGGATTATGTAGGCAGTGTTCCTGTCAAGGCCTAGGGAGTAGGCGTCGTAGTAGACGCGCTCTTCGCCCAGAGCCTCGTTGAGCATCTCCACAAAGTAGTTTATCTCCTCCACTGTGAGCTCGTCCCACCTGCTCTCAAGCTCATCGAAGTAGCGCTCCATGATGCGAAGTGTTTCGAGGTCAACCTTAAGCGTCCCCTCGAAGTACGGGAACTCGCCGACGCGGAAGAGCTTTACCCCCTCGTCGTCCCTAACCGCTATGCTGTCCCAGAGAACTATTCCCTCAACGGGGTTGTGGCCGTACCTGCTCGCCAGGTATGAGAACCTCTCAAGGGCAAAGTCCATGTCCTCTATAAACTCCTCTTCGTCTCTGAAGTGGATTATCTTGCTCACGGTTCCAGTCATGTTTCGCACCTGCCCTGGGTTGGGGTGAAGGTTATAAGACCTTTACCCTACTCCCTCCGCCCGACGAGTAGGGGGTTGCGATGACGTCGGGACCCCCAGGGGGGCGACAGCCCCAAACTGCCCCCCTTACAAACTTCGCCTACGCGAAGTTTGACCAAGGTTCGTGATTCTTCTCCAAAAATGCAATCCTAAGAGGTTTTCACTCTCAAGTGCCAGTACTCTCAAAGAATTCTCTTCAAAGGAGCTATTTAGGAGGGGTTTCTCTAAGAGGCGCTCCTTCGGAGCGCGATGAAAAGTAAACCCGCGTGAGAAAGCTTCCAAAATTTAGGAATTCGCATTCCAAAAAGCCGTTAAAAGCGCAAACACTCTCAAAACACCCTGTTAGAAGAATCACAAACTTTGATGAAACTTTGCGAAGGCAAAGTTTCAGCGCTGGCGGGGAAACTTTTCTGGGGAAAAGTTTCATCACAAGGGGAACATGCTTTTTGAGATGGGCTGATTTTGAGGGTTTATTATCAAAGTTGCCATCTTTGAGCGTGTTTCCTCCATTAGCGCCCTTTGGGCGCGTTACAAGCTAAACACCTTCCCTCAAGCGGGTGTAAATGTAAACCCCTCATTGACGGACTGTTTAGTAGGCATGCGACTTATCTTTGTCCCCTTGTGAGGGTTTGACCCTTTTGGTCAAGCTTTTCCCAAAAGCTTGCTTGGTGAGTGTTTCACTTCCCCGGCGTCCTTTGGACGCCAAAACGAATTTGAAACTACCTGAAGGTGCTTGCTTGGAGAGTAAACTCGCCCAAGAATCGGCAAATCCCTTAATGCACGACTGATTTCTACCCGTTGGTGGGAGATGGAACCTTTTTGATCAAACTTTTCCCAAAAGTTTGTTGCCAAGCAAAAGTTTCATCAAAGTTTGTAGCTCCTTCTGAAAAACTAAAACTCAAAGTGATTTTCTCGTTGGATGACTCGGTCCCGTGAAGTGAGAACTTTTGGATCGCTCCTGCTTGTGTGGGTTTAACATTGGCATAGACGCCCGAAGGGCGTCAAGAGGAGAGCAAACCGACACTGTAGCTGGAGTCTAAGGTTATTCCCCTTTTGGGGCTCAAAGAAAACTAAAAGAAAATCGAGCTTCACACAGGCCCGTTGTGAGGAGCTACGGACTTTGGTCAACCTTTGCGCAGGCAAAGGTTGCTACGGATACAGCCTGCTCGGCGTCCTCGGGAAGAGTGTTGCCCAGCGGACGTGGTCGAGCTTGAGAACCCACGCCACTAGACGCTCAAGGCCGAGACCGAAGCCACTGTGCGGGACGCTTCCGTACTTCCTCAGGTCGAGGTACCACTGGTAGTCCTCGGGGTTCATGCCCTCCTCCAGAATGCGCTGGACGAGCTTGTTGTAGTCGTCCTCACGCTGGGAGCCGCCGATTATCTCGCCGTACCCCTCTGGCGCGAGCATGTCAGCGGCGAGCACCTTTCTCGGGTCCTCGGGGTCTTCCTTCATATAGAAGGCCTTGATGTGCTTTGGATAACCATAGACGAAGAACGGAGCCTCGAACTCCTCGGTAAGGACGCGCTCCTCGTCAGCGCCCATGTCCTCGCCCCACTCTATCTGGACGCCCTTGCTTTGGAGTATGTCAATCGCCTCGTCGTAGCTTATCCTCGGGAACGGCGGGACGGCGTTCTTAAGGGTCGTCAGGTCTTTCCTGAAGGTCTCGATGTCGCTCTTCCTGAGCTCAAGCGTCCTCTGCACCATGTAGCTCACGAGCTCCTCCTCGACCTTCATGATGTCCCAGAGGTCCATCCAGGCGGCCTCAAGCTCCAGGTGCCAGAACTCTGTGAGGTGCCTCCTCGTCCTGCTCTTCTCGGCCCTGAAGCTTGGCGTAAGCGACCAGACCTTTTCGAGGCCAAAAATGGCCGCCTCAAGGTAGAGCTGTGCGGACTGGCTCAGGTAGGCGTAGCGGTCGAAGTACTTGAGCTTGAAGAGAGTCGAGCCGCCCTCAACGGCACCGGTTACGAGTATCGGCGGGAAGACCTCGTACCAACCGTTCTGGATGAGCCACTCGCGGGCGGCCTGCATAAGAGTGCCCTTGACCTTCATTATGCTCGCGACCTTCGGCGAGCGGAGGTGCAGGTGCCTGACGTCGAGCAGGAACTCAGGGCTCGCGTCCTTGGTTATCGGAAAGAAGTCAACGTTCTGGATAACTTCAAGCTTGTCGGCCTGAACCTCGGCCCCGGTCGGCGCGCGCGGGTCTGCCTTGACGGTTCCCTCTATGATGACGCTCGACTCGATTCCAAGCTTTTTGGCCTCTCTATAGGTGTCTTCGCCGAGGTCTTTTGAGAAGACCACCTGGACGATTCCGCTCGAGTCCCTAAGGACGATAAACACCTTCTTTCCGACTTCCCTCTTCCTGTAAACCCATCCGGCGAGCTTAACCCTTTGTCCTTCCAGTTCGGGCTTAACATCGGCACAGTAAACCTTATCAATCACCTTTACCACCTCCAAAAGCTTTTCAGTTGAGTTTATAACGCTAACCCAATCAGAAGAGACTATTCAGCCAGAGCGACAGGACTATCTGCCTCGACTCAATCCTGAAGAGCTGGGGCATGGTTGAGGGTCTCCTCTTCGGGTTTTAAATCCTTCGGGCTTTTTGATGTCATAACGTCAAAAGGTTTAAGTTGCAACCTGGCATATGTCCGACGGTGGGAGAGATGTTCGCGCTGGTTGGAAGGCTCGTTGATTACCGCTCCGTTAAGGAGGGTGCCGTCATCGTTGAGGACAATATTGTCAGGGCCGTTGTCCCGGCTGAAGAACTCAAAGAGTGGGGTGTTGATGAAATCTACGGCGGATCGGGTTATATGGTAATTCCGGGCATAGTTAACGCCCACACGCATGTTGCGATGGCGAAGTTCAGGGGGCTGGGTGAAAACCTGCCCACGGAAGAGTGGCTTGAAAGGATTATCTGGCCCATGGAGGGAGAATGGACGAGAGAAGAAATCCGCAGGTGGGCAGAGCTTGGAATCGGAGAGGCCCTGATGAACGGTTCGACCACAATAAACGACCACTACTTCTTCGCGGACGAGATTGCAAAGGTCGCCGAAAAACTCGGCGTGAGGGCCTTTATTGGACAGACTGTAATGGACGAGGTTGACTTCCCCCTGGCGAGCCCAGAGGAGGGACGCCGCTTCTTCAGGAGGTGGTGGGGTAAGAGCGACCTCGTGACTCCAACTCTCGCGCCCCACGCGACCAACACAGTCTCCCTTGAGCTTATGGAAGAAATAGCGGAGTTATCAGCCGAAACTGGCGCGAGGGTCCACACCCACCTTGCCCAGAGCAGGGCGGAGGTCAAGGAGGTCAGAGAGCGCTACGACCTTTCGCCGGTTGGCCTACTCAAAAAGGCTGGACTCCTGAACGAGAGGCTCTTAGGGGTGCACGGAGTCTATCTGGAAGCATCGGAGTTTCAGAAGCTTGCCGAAGCGGGCTCAACACTTGTCCACTGCCCGACGAGCAACATCAGCCTTGAGGCCGGGACGGTGAACCTGCGCAAACTCCTGGACACCGGACTGAACGTCGCCCTCGGCAACGACTCTCCCAACCCTGCTGGCATTATTGACCCCTTCATTGAGATGAGGACGGCTGGAATAGCCGCCAACGTCACATCGGGGAAGGCACACGCCGTCCCCGCAAGAGAGGTCTTCGGAATGGCGACGGTCAATGGCGCCCGTGCCCTTGGATTGAAGGCAGGACTCATAGAGCCCGGTTACCTGGCGGACCTCGTGCTGGTGAACTCAAGGAAGCCCCAGTTCCTGCCCGGGGAAAACCCGTACTCGGACATCGTCTATTCCGCCAGGGGAAGCGACGTTGAGCTCGTCGTCGTGAACGGAGAAGTTGTCTATAAAAACGGCGCGTTTACAAAGTTCGGAAAAACAGTTGAAGAGCTTTGGGAATGGCTCAGACCTTTCTGACAATGAGCTTAACGCCGTCGACGTCAACCACTTCGACGGTGTCCCCTATTTTCAGCTTTTCTCCGTTCTCACTTAATGCTATCCACTTGTCGCCCTCAAGCTCTACGAGGTAGTGCTCCTTCCCGACCTCGACGACCTTCCCTCTCTTGCCTTTGAGCTCGAAGGTGTACTTCTGTTTCCCCATATCCTTGACGTCCTTTTTGATATACCTCCCTATGGCAATGTATGAAACTACCGCCGCCACCAGCGAGACAACAAAGCTCTCTATGAATTTCCAGCCGAAGCCGAGGAGCAGTCCGAGGACTGCAAAGGCGACTCCTACAGGCGTGATGAAAGCAGACACCATCATGTCGAGTACTATTACCAGAAGTCCCAAAATTAAGAGAAAGATTGGGAAGACGTCCATGCCCCTCACCGCTGGCCGTTACTCCATAGCCTCCTTAAGTTTTTCGAGTTGCTCATTGACTTGATCCTCACTCCCCTCAGCGGGCTTCTTCTCGTTTTCAGGGGGCCTGGGTAGCGGTGTGTCCTTGACTTTCTGGAGAACCCTGAGCAGGCCTATCAGTGCCTCGGTGTCGTAGGGGACTATGAGGTTGCCGTACTTGGCGAGCTCGGGCATCTTCTCGATGTACTGCAGGGTAAGGTACTTCTCGTCCGCCATCTTGAGCGCTTCGAGAACCTTCCTGATGGCCTCGGCCTGACCTTCGGCAATGAGTATCTGCCTCTGCTTCTCACCCTCCGCCTTTAGTATGGCCGCCTGCTTCTGTCCCTCGGCCTCTTTGATTGCGCTCTCCTTCTTGCCCTCTGCGATGAGTATCATCGCCCTCTTCTCACGCTCTGCCGTCATCTGCTTTGCCATGGCCTCCTGGATGTCCTTCGGTGGGTCTATGCGCTGTATCTCAACGCGCGTTATTTTGACGCCCCAGCGGTCGGTTATCTTGTCCAACTCTTCCCTGAGCCTGGCGTTGATTATGTCCCTGCCGCTCAGGGTCTCATCAAGCTCCATCTCACCGATGATAGCACGCAGGTTGGTCTGCGCGAGCTTGATGATTGCCATGAGGAAGTTGCTGACGTTGTAAACGGCCTTTACAGGGTCAATAATCTGATAGTAAACGACTGCGTCAACGGTGACGACGACGTTGTCCTTACAGATGACCTCCTGCGGCGGCACATCGACGACGTGCTCGCGCATGTCCACGACCTTGACACGCTCCATAAAGGGTATTATGAAGTGTATTCCCGGCTCAAGGATTCTGTTGAACTTTCCGAGCCTCTCGACGAGGCCCTTCTGGTACGGCCTGATGACCTTCACGCTCAGCAGGAGCATTATCAAAAGAAATACTCCCAAAATCAGCAAGGCGGCACCCGCAAATGCAGCCATTACCATTCACCCCAGTTAGTTTTCGACCATAGCAGAGTTAAAGCTCTTATAAATGTTGCTGTGGTTCTTTAGAAAATCACAGACTTTGGGCACATCAGGAGGGGGTAGAAAAGGTAGAAAATCAGAGCCTCCCCCTCAGAGCGAGGGGGAGAACCGCGAGGCCAATTACAGCGCCCGGGCCGCAGATTCCAGACCCCTCACCGCCCTGGCTCTCAGTCTCGCCCGTGTTTGATGCGGTTGCGGTCTGCGTCGGTGAGATTTCCTCCGGCTTCTTGCCCTCCACCATGAGGGCCCTCCACTCCCTGAGCCACTTGTCCGTGTTCTTGGCGAGCTCCTCCGAGGTGATTGAGATAACCTTGGCAGAGCTGACGTCGAGGGCATAGCTGAAGCAGGGCGGAAGCTCAACTTCCTTGTTCACCGGGTACATCCACTGGTTGAGCGGGAGCTTCTCCTGGGCCTCCTTGCTTATCAGGAAGTTTATGAACTTCTTGGCGAGTTCAAGGTTCTTGGTGCCCTTAACGATTCCGGCACCCTCAATCTGGACGTAGGCGGTGTTGTTGAGGAACACGGCCCCTATGCTGGTGTCATTGTAGTTGCAGGCAGAGTAAGCGGGGTCTGTGGCGTAGCTGACGAATAGCGGGGCCTGGTTCTTGTCCCACATCTCCCAGCCTTCTCCCCAGCCCTTGACGATTATTACATCGTTCTGCTTCAGCTTCTCCCAGTAGTAGGGCCACATGTCCCCGTAAACGCCGATAGTCCAGAGGAAGAACGCCATTCCCGTTGAGCTCGTGAGCGGGTTCTCGACAATGAGCTTGCCCTTCCACTCGGGCTTCGTAAGGTCTTCAAAGGTCTTCGGCGGGTTCTTCACGACGTCCTTCTTGTAGACGATGGCTATTGCACCGTAGTCGTAGGGAGTGAGGTGGAACGTCGGGTCGAAGTCCTCTATAATCCACTCCGGGATGTAGCCAGCGTTCTCGGGCCTGTAAGGTATCAGAACCTCCGCCTGAATGGCCTTCTGGAGGTAGCTGTTGTCAATTCCGATGACGACGTCCGCCTGGGGGTTGTCCTTCTCCAGTATCAACTTGCTGAGCACCTCACCGGCGTCGCCGAACGTTACGAGGCGCACTTTGGCCCCGTATTCGTTCTCAAAGATGGGTATGATTTCCTTCATCCAGGGCTCAATGCTCTCGTAGGAGTAGACGGTCAGCGTTGGGGTTTCCTTCGCCGTAGCGGGCACAGCCCCAAAGAGCGAGAGGGCAAAGACTGCCACAATCAGCAGTGACGCTAGCCTTTTCATCAGACCACCCCCATTAACAAGTTGTTTTGCTCCATAACTCGATAATTGGGAGGGTAAAAAAAGTTTGCTTCCTAAATTTGGCCCTCAGGTCTGCTCTTCCCTGCCGACCATCTTGATGACGTAGTCCGCCGCGTTCTGGAGGGCCACAGAAAAGCCGGGTTCAACACCTATGATTATCGTTTCCTTCCCCTTCCTCTTGGCCTCCTGGATTATGGGGAGGAAGTCTGCGTCCCTCGTGGCAAGGGCTATGACATCGACGTCGGAGTTGTAAATCAGCTCCATGGCCTCGATAGCGATTCTAACATCGGTATCCCCCGCGACTATCACGGGCTCAAGCCCCTGGTTGACAACGGCCTCGATGAGCCCCTGGGGAGCGTACTGGTTGAGAACGACCTTCGCGACCCTTATTTTACCAATTCTCTCAAGCGCCTCGACGATGTCTTCGAGCTTTATCCCGAACTCTTTTCGAAGAATGTTGGGCCCGTCGACGATAAGCCCGATGCTCTTGCCTTTTATCTCAACTTTCTCAACTTCCTGCTCCGGTTGTTCCTTCTCGCGCCTGAGCACCTTAATGAGCGTTTCCTTCATTCTTTGTCCCTCCCTCTTTCTTCGGCTCAAGGGTAATGGTGTAGTCCGCCGCGTGCTTCAATGCGGCCGAGAAACCCGGCTCAACGCCGATGACTGCTGTTTCTTTTCCTTTTTCTTTGGCCTTCAGAATTACCGGTAGAAACTCCGCGTTTCGCGTCGCGAGCGCTATGACGTCTATGTTCGGGTTGTAAATCTCACGCATGGCCTCAACGGCGAGCTTGACTCCTGTTTCCCCCGAGACAACAATCGCCTCGAAGCCCTGATTCGAGACGGCCTCGATGAGCCCCTGGGGAGCGTACTGGTTGAGAACGACTTTAGCGACACGGATATCCCCTATCCTCTCGAGGGCCTCGACGATGTCTTCGAGCTTTATCCCGAACTCCTTTCGAAGGATGTTTGGGCCGTCGATGAGGAGGGCTATCCTCTTCCCCCGCTTGACCTTTTTCTTTATCATCCCTATGCTTCTGATTCCATCCTTTGTCATCGAAATTATCCTTTCCCAGCTTCCCCCGGGCATAAGTGTCACCATTGAAACTGCTAAAATCAAGGACCCTTTACGAGATAATGCTATAAAAATATTTGTCAAAGGAGCCTCTTGTAGTAGTACCAGAGGCCCCTTATGATGTCCCTTACCTCTATCATGGTAAAGGTCTCTGTCCTGTCTATGAGCTTCGCCGTCTCCTCCCAGCTATGAGCTTGAAGGACGCGGTAGATAAGGAGCTGTATCTGCCTCTCATCAAGGTAGGGCTTCATCCAGCCGTCGAGGAAGTAGAGCTTGACGATTGGCCTGACTGCGTCAACCACGGTGTCGTAGGTGAGAACCTTGCCCGTGAACGCATCCAGCCTCTTCTTCTGGATGTCCGTGAGGTGAACAGGGTATTCAACGGCTTCGCCGAAAGGTGTCTCAAAGAGCCAGCGCGCTATCTCGGGCTCGAGCTCCCTGTGGGTGTCCCCGAGCCACTCCGTGAACCTTATCCTGAACTCGTCGTTGGCCTTCTTGATGAGCTTCCTCGCTCTCTCGCTTATTGGCTTGAGGACTATCGCAGTGTACTCGCCGCTGACCGGGTTTCGGGCAGGGCTGAGGTGTACCACCGCAAAGCCGTTCCTGACCCAGAAGCGGACGAGCTCTTCGCTCGCACCGAAGCCGGAGCCTATCCAGTCGAGGCCCTTCTCCCTCGCTTCCTTCTCAAGGAGCTCAAGGGCCTTGCTTCCGAGCCCCATGTCCATCGCGTCCGGGTGCGTCGCAATTCTGACTATGCGGTAGCCCTTCAGCTTGGCGAACTCCTTCAGGTAGTGGTGCTTGACCATCATATCGGGGATTATGTTGCCCCTCGGCTTGTAGCCCTTGGCCATTTTCTCGATGACGTTCTTGGGAATTCCGCCCTCTTTGGCTATCTGGACTGCCGTAACAATCTTGCCGTTTTTCAGCCTGAGCACGCGGGCCTCGTGGTGGGGCGCATCGGCCAGCAGGGCAACGTCGCTTGGCCTGTTGCGGTAGTGGGCGAGGATGTAGATCCCAACGAAGTGCCTGAGGTCTTCCCTGTCGTTTTCGAACCAGTCGTCGAGGTCTGGCTCCTCAAGGCAGACTTCCTTCTTCTTGATCAGCTCGAAGTCCTCCTCTGTGAGCTCCACTGGTTCAGCATCAAGGAGCAGGACGTCAAAGAGCCACCGCTCAATCGGGTCGTTTTCAGCGTAGCGGATTGGCTCATCCATGTGGAGCTCCTTAAACTTCCTCTTCTCTCTCGCCCTCTTGAGGAACTTGACCGAGAAGCCCCTTCCCGCTCCCTCGTAGCCGTGGATTGTTGAGGAGTAGACGACTCTCTCCTTGTTGAGGTACTTGTGGAGTATGGGCACGTGAATTCCCGCGGCCTCGTCGAGAATGTAGAGGTCGGCGCTCTTCCTGTAGCCCTCGGCCGGTGGGTAATAGCGGAGGCCGATTTTCCTCGCGTAGAGCTCCTTTATCAGGCCCCTCTCCTCAACGACGTGGGGCTTAAAGCCAAGCTTTTCAAGGGCCCTCTTGGCGAAGCGGAAGAGAGCCTGGACGTTCTCAAGCTCTGGAGCTGTAACAACGATTCTCGTCCTCTTCTTTAGAGCCAAGGCCAGACCTATTGCGCCTATTCCAACGGAAACGCTCTTGCCCCTTCCCCTGTCTGCAGTCAGAACGAGCATTCCGCCATCAACGAGCTCCTCGAAGGCCTTCAAGACCTCAACCTGGCCCTCGGTTAAGGCCATCTCGTAGAGCTCCCTCGGGAAGAGGGTCTCCTCGGGAATCGGCACGCCCTTTCGGCCCTTTATCTTGGCCTGGCTCTTGTGTCTCTTCGGCTTTTTCCTGGCCTTTCCGTTCTCGGTGATGATGTAGATACCGTCATGCTCCGTAAACTTTCTGATAAGGCGCCTGTTGAAGCGCTTCTTGACGTCGTCTATGGTGTAAGGTGGCGTTACGAGGCTCTTGTGGAAGCCCGTCCACATGTCCTTCCACTTCTCAAACGGGTGGGCGAGTATGAATATTAGCCCACCACCGCGCACGGTCTCGATGATCCTTCCGAGGTCGTTCGGCGAGTAGTCGTAGCTCATGTCGAGGATCAGCAGGTCGTACGTCCTTCCGAGGATGTCACGGGTGTGCTTGAAGGTCACGGCCTTTACCTCGACGTTCGAGCCGGCCAGAACGTCGAAGTGCTTTCTGAAGGCCTCGTAGCGCTTCCTGCCGAATGTCTCCTCGCCAAGGGCGTCGGTGGCGTAGAGAACCTCTATCCTGTCTTCACTCTCGTCGCGGAGGCGCTTCTTGATAAGCTCGTCGAGAACCCCGCTCAGAGCCCTCGCCGAGGCTCCAGCAAGGATTCCGGCCAGCTCGGCCTTTTTAAGCGTGTCACCCTCGATTAGAATCATTCTCCTGTGGAAGTTCTCAAGGGCCTGGGCCAGAGCGGTTTCGGTGAGCTTGAGAACCGAGTCCTTAACCTTCTCACCCTTCGCGTACTCTCTCACTTCCTTGTCAAAGCGGACCTTGACGGTCATCTCTCCTCCCCCGCTAAAGGGGAGAAGGGGAATTTAAAAACCTTCGGAGCTTTCGAGATGTCTCGATATCCATCGAAACGCTAAGCTTTTATACGAAAAACACCCACTTATCCCGGTGGTTTCTATGAAAGGTCTGACCGAGAAGGACCTCGGAAAGTTCAAGCTCGTCGGCAACCTCGACGCCTTCAGGCGGAAGGTCGTCTTCCAGGTTACCGAGATAAGCGTCGAGAAGGACGATTACTTCTCAAGGCTCTACCTCTACGACGGCAGAAGAGTTAAGCCCTTCACCTCCGGAAAGAAGGACTCAAACCCGCGCTTCTCCCCGGACGGGAAGCTGATAGCCTTCACCTCCAAGCGCGATAAGGAGAGCAAAGAGTCCGAGCTCTACGTTATTCCAACCGACGGCGGTGAGGCGAGACTCTTAGCGAAGTTCAAGTACGGAATTAAGAACATCCGCTTCACCAAGGACGGGAAGAGCGTGGTGGTTGTAACGCCGATAGACATCGAGAAGAAGCCCAAGGACGACGTGCACATCATCAAGGAGCTCCCCTTCTGGTTCAACGGTGTCGGCTGGGTCTACGGGAAGAGGAGCGTCGTCTATCTGGTGGACGTTGAAACCGGCAGGAAAAAGCGTGTAACGCCTAAGAACCTCGACGTCTCGGGGGTCCGCTTCCACGACGGGAAGCTCTACTTTATAGCTCAAGAAGACCGCGAGCGGAAGCCGATGGTGAGCGATCTCTACGTCCTTGAAGGCAGGAAGGCCAAGCGTTTGACTCCCGGAAAGTGGAGCGTGAGCGACTTCATTCCGCTCGACGACGGGACTTTCATTCTAAAGGCCAACACGAGGGAGAGGGGCATTCCTACGAACACTCACATCTACCACTACAACCCCGAGACGGGCGAGCTGAGGAAGCTCACAGCTAAGCTTGACCGCTCAGCCTACAACTCCCTCAACAGCGACGTCCGCGGAAGTCAGAGGGCCGAGCTGGTTTTCAGGGACGGCTGGGTCTACTACGTCGCGACCGACGGTCCAAGGGCGAACCTCTTCAGGGTAAACCTTGAGGGGAAGATAGAGCGCGTCATCGGAGGAGATAGAAGCGTTGAGAGTTTCGCAATCGGTGACTACATAGCCTTCACCGCCCAGGACGCGGTCACTCCACTGGAGCTTTACGTCCTCCGCGACGGCAATGAGAAGAAAATCACGGACTTCAACGGCTGGATTAAGGATTACAGGCTCTCCAGGCCGGAGCACTTCAAGGTCGAGGCCAGCGACGGCGTTGAAATAGACGCCTGGATTATGAAGCCCGTTGACTTCGAGCCTGGAAAGAAATATCCAGCGGTTCTCGAAATCCACGGCGGGCCGAAGACGGCCTACGGCTACGCCTTCATGCACGAGTTTCACGTTTTGACGGCCAAGGGCTTCGTGGTAATATTCTCCAACCCGCGCGGTAGCGACGGCTACGGTGAGGAGTTCGCCGATATAAGGGGTCACTATGGGGAGAGGGATTATCAGGACCTCATGGAGGTCGTTGATGAAGCATTGAAGCGCTTCGAGTTCATCGACGGGGAGAGACTCGGCCTCACCGGCGGTTCCTACGGCGGCTTCATGACCAACTGGATAGTCGGCCACACGAACAGGTTCAAGGCGGCCGTTACCCAGCGCTCAATCTCCAACTGGGTGAGCTTCTTTGGCACGACGGACATAGGCTACTACTTCGCTCCCGACCAGATAGGCGGCGACCCGTGGAGCAACACCGAGGGCTACTGGAAGAAAAGCCCGCTTAAGTACGCGCCGAACGTTGAAACGCCACTCCTGATAATCCATTCGATGGAGGACTACCGTTGCTGGCTTCCGGAGGCCCTTCAGTTCTACACGGCACTCAAATACCTCGGCAAGACCGTTGAGCTGGCGCTCTTTCCGGGTGAAAACCACGACCTCAGCAGGAGCGGAAAGCCGAAGCACAGGGTTAAGAGGCTTGAGCTGATAGCAGGGTGGATGGAGAGGTGGCTGAAAGCACCACAAACTTTTTAAATTCTTGTTGAAAAAAAAAACTATTGGTGGTCGTCATGGATCGTGGACCTACAACAGAAAATGAAAAATACATAGTAAAGTTAGTTAGAGATCTTGCTGAGAGTCGTATGGAGTTCTATCAGTCACAGCTTCCACCCCTTTGTGCGGGCAGGGAGTGTAATTCCTCAGCATGGGCAATTTTTGGGTTTTGATGTTTTTATCTTTGTTTGTACTTAAGTCTGCAGTGCAATGGGGGGTGTATTGATGAACACTAAAGAAATGTACCTTAAACTCCAGGAGCTTGTTGATTCGAAGGTCTTCTACTGGAGAAAAGAAAATGGTAGAGGCTTGATATTGCATAAAATCAACAACAAAAAGGATACAAAAGGATTCGAGGTCTATACTGACATGGGAACTATAGCACTACTAGAGCTTGTAAAATTACATGTTCTTGTAAAATTACATGTTCCATATGAACAACTTGTAGCCATTATGGAGAACACATTTGGTATGAGTTCAGAAGAAGCGGAATCTGTTCTTCATGAACGCCTGCATAAACTTCTGGAGTTCAATACTAAAATCATATCCCCATACCCTCTGGGGCACCCCTACTCATACTCAGCCCCCCATCTTGCAGCTGTGGAGATAACAACCCATTGTAACTTAAGCTGTAATTATTGTTACGCAAATTCTGGCCCACATTCTCAAATGTATATGAACCTAGAACAAATTAAACATGTATTTGATGAGCTTGAAGTCATGGAAATACCAATCCTTTGGATTACCGGAGGTGAGCCCCTTCTTCATCCAGAAATTGAGAAAATACTCAAAGAGGCTCAGAATAGAGGTTTTTACGTCATTGTGGCTACTAACGGGACTCCTCTTTATAAGAATGAAAGATTGCTGTCTATAGTCAAAAACTATGTCGATGAAATTCAAATTGATTTAGACGGTGCAAGGAAAGAAACTCATGAATTCTATCGAGGACCTGGAACATATGAAAAAGTAATATGGTCTATTAAGAATTTAACAAAAGACAAAGATAAGCACAGAACAATGGTTGCTGTTGGCACAACTCTTGGTAAACGAAACTTAAATGAGATACCCGAGATAATTAGATTAGTAGATTCACTTGGAGCTGATTATTGGGTTTATGGTGCACTAATTCCAATAGGCAGAGGAAAGTTTATCCAGTGGGAGGGACTTTCCCCGGAGGATCTAGTAAAAGCATATAAATTGATACTCAACGGCTCCAAGTTCGCAAAGAATGTCACAGTATTAAAATCTTTAGCAGGAGTAACCCCCCTAAATCCTCCATTAAGCAAACCAACGGCCCGTTGTGGTGCGGTTAACTTTCAAATTCAAATCCATACCAATGGGGATGTGTATCCCTGTGTATTTCTCAGAGAAAAAAGATTCAAATTGGGTAATATATTCCAACAGTCTTTAAGGGATATATTATCCTCACCGTTAGCAGAGTACTTTAGAGTGGGAATAGACAATCCAGAGCAAGATAAGTATAACTTGGTTGATCCAAAATGTCGCAACTGCATTCTGTATCAGAAAGGATACTGTAACACATTTTGCAAAGCTATTCCCAGAGATAAGTATTGCACTAGAGACATAGCTGGCTCCCCCTTGAATGAGATGTACATCTCATTGAGTGGGGGCAGAAAACTATGAACGTTATCGAAGTCAAAGACCTTACAAAGACTTATGGAGCAATTAAAGCCCTTGACGCAATAACCTTCTCGATTCCTGATGGAGTCATTTTAGGGGTTATTGGACCAAATGGAGCAGGAAAAACAACACTTATCAGGATTTTGAGTTGTCTGCTGAGTTATGACAGTGGGACAGTTAGGCTCTTTGGTATGGAAGTAAAAAGGTGTGGAAATAAGATAAAGAGGAAAATTGCAATTCTTCCCCAAGAGGTGAGGGCCCACTTCTACACGCTGACACCCTTTGAGTATGTTTATCATTATCTCAGAATGCGTGGTCTGTCAAGGAATGAAGCCAAGAATCGTGCAAATCGTGCTATGGAGAAGTTTGGAATCGAGTATCATAATAGAATAATGTCAACGCTCTCTGGAGGAATGGTTAGGAAAACGTTGCTTGCAATGGTTTTATCAGCCAATGCAGAACTTTACTTCCTCGATGAACCCACTGTTGGCCTTGACGTTGAGAGTAGGTTAAAGCTATGGGAAGTGCTAAGGGAAAGAGCTGAGGATTCAACGATAATCCTAACAAGCCATTACCTTAATGAGATATCAACGGTATCTGATTTAGTACTTCTCCTTAAGAATAAAGTTCTCGCCTTTGGCCCGCCTGAGGAGATAGCAAAACGCTACCTATCAGATTTTGTCTCAAAGCTGGTCGTCTTTGGGGACTTTGGTGGAGAATTTATTTCCAAAAAGGCTGGTAGGAACACTATCCTTTACTTTCGATCAAAGGCCGAGGAAAGGGAGGCAATAACACTCCTGGAAGAACTTGGGATCCCATTCAGGAGAGAGGAGCTTACAATTGAGGACGTCTTTCTGGTGGGGGAGCTGGAATGATTTGGGCTATAGTTGAGTACTACTACAACGCACTGATGAAGAGCAAAGCCTCGATGCTCAGCTTCGCAATACAGCCAATATCATTTATTTTTATAGTCTATGTAATCAGCGGTGGGAAGTTCCTTGATTCTGCTTTATCTGGTGCGGTAGTTAGTTTTGTCGTTGGTGTGGGTATAGCTGACCTCTCGATAGAGCTCGTAGGTATGAAAGTTCGTTCAAAGTTCTACGACATTTTTATGGCCCTCCCCGGAAGAGGAATCGAAAAAACTCTGGGCATCTCAATTGGTATAAGTCTTCCTGCGTTCCCTTATATTGCAGTTTTAACAACTATCCTTATCATTAACGGTGGTTTTCAGCGTTTATTTGGGGTAGTCCTTGCTTTGAGTGCCCTCTGGCTCTGGAGCATTTCACTTGGGACATACCTTGGAACCAAGATAAAGGAACCTCTCACTGTCATGAGAATCTCCACCATCCTGACAACTCTCTTAACGGTTTTTCCACCCGTTTACTACCCCCTAGACATTGTCCCATATCAGCTAAGAAAACTCCTGCTCCTGATTCCAACTGTTAGTGCTTCAAGCGTCATGAGCGGTAATGTAACTGAAATTGCAATCATCTCCTTGGCGTCTTGGCTGGCAGTGGGCTTTTTGGTTCTCTTAATCGCTGAGTGGAAGGAGTAATGAAAGTCATTGGAATCCTGTGTGGGGATGACATGCCGAACATAACCCTCTCAGTCCCGCCTGACCTCTACAGGCGTATGAAGAAACACCCAGAGATAAAGTGGAGCGAGGTGGCGAGAAAGGCTATAGCGGAGTATCTGGCCAAAATAGAGGCTGAGGAACTCAGCTCAGACGAGTTACTCTCGCTTCTCGGCGAGGAATTCAGGAAAGAGCTTGAGAGCACGCCCGTTGAGGAGTATGAGAAGGCGCTCAAGAAAACGAGGGATGCCGAATGAAAAAGACTCTCTACGACACCACCGTCCTGATTGAGGCCGTAGAATCCCGCAGGAAGCTCGAAGAGTACACAACGGTTCTCAACATCGTGGAGTTCCTGAGGGCGCTTGAGCTTGGCCTGACCGTGATAACGCCGAGCCTCGAAGACTACCCGCTCGCGGTCAGGATATCGCAGGTAATGGTCAAAAGAGGAACGCCCGCTCCGGCGGTCGATGCGGTAGTTGCCGCGGTCGCGGTTAACAGAGAGCTAACGCTTGTTACGAGGGAGGAACACTTCGAGTGGATAAAATAAGAGTTCAGGGGCTGAAACTTCAGAGCGTATAATCCAGAACCTTCTTGGCCTCCTCGATGTGCTCGGGGTAGACGTTCTTAATCTCGGGGTGGAGGGCTTTGATGACCCTTCCAACGAGCACGAAGAGGGTTCCCGCGATAATCGGGAGCTCGTTGACGACGTCCTCCTCGAGCGGAATGTCGCCCGGTATCTTTTTGAGGACGTACTTCCTGATGGGCTCAATCTCGACCTTCTCGTCCTCGATGACCGCTCTAAAGAGGTTCAGGCTGTTCTTGAAGCCCTTGGTAATCGGTATGTGGCGCATCTTTATCGTGCTGGAGCGCTCGGCCTTGGCGTTCTCGTAGGCGACCTCGAAGAGGTCAGCGAGCTTCTTCTCGACTATCTCCATCATCTCCTCCGCTCTCGGCTTGATGACCGCGAGCTCGCAGGTCCTCTCCAGAATCTTCTGGAGCTGTGGGTAGGGTATTATCATCTCGGCCATTCCTCATCACCTCCGTGTTCTTGCCGGGATTTTTTAGTAACCCAGAGTATATAAAACTTTCGCTCAGAGGAGCAGGAGAGCCACGAGCAGTCCGACCATAATCAGGGGGCCGAAAAGGAGAACCGCCACCGCCGACTCCTCTGTGGGCTTTTCCGGGCCGTACTTCTGGACGAGCCACAGGCCGGCGAAGAAACCCAAAACTATACCAATGAACCAGCCAAGGAGGCTTCCTTTAAACCGGAGGGAGTTGAAGGCGAGCATCGCTCCGAAAAGCAGAAAAACGCCGAGAAGAGCCTTTACCGTGCTTTTCTGCTTGATAACGAGGGCGTAGGATAGCGCCCAGGCGACCGTGAAGAGGAACCCGAAGAGTGCCTCCGCGAGCATGATTCGTCCCCCTAACATTAAAACCCTGCTGGGACTTTAAGATTTTTCTCGGAAAAACTGTAAAAGTGTTGAAATTTGCCAAAAGCTTTTTTAACGCCGTTGTCGTTCTGGTGAACATGCTCGGCGTTATACTTGCGTTTCCGGAGAAGAGGTGGGAAAACTACACCCTGCCCATGAACGGAGAACCCATCGTCAGGCTCACGGAGAGGAGGCTCTTAACCGCCAAAAGAATCCACGAGGTCAACACAATCGTCAGAAAGGACAAGCTGAAGACTTACTCTCTCCACGTTTCCAAGCCCATTCCAGTAACGGCAAGGGGCAAGATGGAGGCGCTCCTCAAAGCCCTCCCCGACGAACCCTTCTTCCTGGTCGAGGGCAACATGCCGCTGGTAATGCCGTTCCTCGTGAACTACCTTGTGGGTCTCTTTTACGAGAACGAGCCTGAGGCGCTAATCCCCGTCTGGAACGACGGAAGCGCCGAGGTATTTCACGCGGTTTATGAGCCGGACGCGCTGAGGGATGCGATAGAATCGGCCCTCACGGAGGGTTACAAGAGCTTTTCAAGGATTGCCGAGTTCCTTGACTACGAACCTGTCTCGATAGAGGAGCTCGCGAAGAAGAACCCGAAGGTCACGCTGAGCTTCTTCCGCGTCAGGAGCTCCATGGACGTTGCCTTTGCAGAAAAAACAATTGAAGAGCTCAGAGCCAGGGGAGAGCCATTCTAACGGCCCTTGCTATTCCGACGGCCAGGACAGCCTTTACCACGTCCACGGGCACAAAGGGAAGCACGCCGACAGCAAAGGCCTTACCGAAGTCCCCCCCAAGGTAGAGGCCGAGCCTCAGCCAGCCGAGGAGGTAGATTACCCCCAGCCCGAGCAGACTGCCGGCGGCCCACATAATCGGATTTTCCCAACCCTTTGAGAAGACGCCCGCCACGAGGGCCGCCACCGGGAACGCGAGCAGGTAGCCTCCAGTCGGCCCGTAGAGGTGGACGAACCCGCCGGTAAAACCCGCGAAGACGGGGAGCCCGATGGCGCCCGCCAGGACGTAGAGGGCCTGGCTCACGAAGCCCAGTTTGGGGCCCAGGATAAGGCCCGAAAGGAGAACCACCAGAACCTGGAGCGTGAACGGAACCGGCCCAAGGGGGATTTGAACCTGGGCGCTTACCGCCGTTAAAGCCACGAACAGGCCCGCAAGTGCCACTTCCCTAGCCTTCATGCCACCACCAGAGGGCGCTTTAGTTAATCTTTAAATGGTTTAGGTTAACAAAACTCCATGCCCAGGAGAAGAATGCTCCACGACAGTCCTGTAAAGAGGGCTATACTCCAAGGGCCGTTCCCAATCTCTGGAGAAGAGCTGGCAAAAAGGTTTGGAATCTCGCGGGTGGCGGTCTGGAAGCACGTCAGGGAGCTGAGAAGGCTGGGCTATTCAATACGCTCAACAGGAAAGGGCTACCTCCTTGAAGGGAGGCCGGACGTCCCATACCCCTGGGAGCTGGACGTCAGGGCGGTTTATCTTCCAGAGACGGCTTCCACAATGGACGTCGCGTGGAAGCTTGAGGACTGGACCTTCGTCATAGCGGGGACGCAGCGCTCGGGACGCGGGAGGGGCGGTCGGCGCTGGTTCTCCCCGCCCGGCGGCCTGTACTTCTCGGTGGCCGTTTCCCCGAACCTCCCACTATCCGAGACGGACTCAATCTTAAGTTCCGTACTCTCTAGCATCGTGGAAGTCCTTCACGACCTCGTGTCGAGGCAGAGCCAAGGGAGAACGCGCTTTACGTAGGGGACAGAAAGCTTGGGGGAGTTCTCGTCGAGATATCTGGAGAGATGGAGAGAATAAAGCGCGCCGTCGTGGGGGTTGGCATTAACGTGAACAACCCCGTCCCGGAGGGCGCGGTGTCCCTTCAGATGCTCCTCGGCAAGGTTTCGCTCCTTGAGGTTGCGAGGAAAACACTCCCCGCCGTCGAGGAGGGCCTGAGAAGACTTTTAAAGACCTCGGGAAATTCCGGTTGATGATAACGGTCGAAGACGTTCACTTTTCCTACGGCGGGCGCGAGGTTCTCAGGGGGGTAAGCCTGACCCTCGACCAGGAAATCCTCGCCCTAGTCGGCCCAAACGGGAGCGGGAAAACGACGCTGGCTAAGCACCTAAACGGGCTCCTCAAGCCGACGCGGGGCAGAGTCCTCGTGGACGGGATGGACACGAGAGAGCACACCGTTGCCGAACTCAGCAGGAAGGTCGGCTACGTCTTCCAGAACCCCGAGCACATGTTCTTCGAGGAGACCGTCTTCAAGGAGGTCGCCTTTGGCCCGAAAAACCTGGGCCTCAGCGAGGCAGAAGTCGAAGAGCGGGTTCGCTGGGCCCTCGGGGCAGTCGGCCTTGGGGGATTTGAGGAGAGGACGCCCTACTCCCTGAGCGGAGGCGAGAAGCAGAGGCTCGCAATAGCCTGCGTCCTGGCCATGAGGCCCAAGTACCTCGTGCTCGACGAGCCAACGACTGGCCTCGACTGGAAGGCCGAGCGGAGCGTCGTGGAGGTCATAAAGTCCCTGAGGGAGAGGGGCCACGGGATTCTGCTCATAACCCACGATATGGATCTGGTGCTTGAGCTTGCCGACCGCGTCGTCCTCCTGCGGGGAGGCAGAAAGGTCTTTGATGGCCCCGTTGAGGACTTCTTTGCCCTAAACCTTGAGGAGTACGGCCTCGAAAAGCCGGAGGTGCTTTTACTCGCGGAGAGGCTCAACGTAGGCTTCGTGAGGACGGTTGATGAAATCGTGCGGAGGGTCCGGCCGTGATGTACCAGTTCTACGTTGAGAGGGACTCGGTTCTCCACTCGCTCGACCCGCGTGTCAAGATAATCGGGATGCTGGCCGGGATAGTCTCTCTGATGTTCTTCAACGACCCGAAAGTCCTTGTACCGTTCTTTCTGCTCGTCCTCCTCTCTGGAAAACTCCTCGGAAAGCTTGGAATCGGTGAACAGCTCAGGCTCCTGAAGCCCCTTATGTTCATAGTCGTGCTGACGGTCATAGCCTGGCCCATTATCTACAGGCCCCGGCTTATGGGCCTTGTTTTCGGCCTCTCGTTTTCCCTCCGCCTGCTCGGCTTTGGCTTGATAACCTTCCAGCTCCTCATGACGACAAAACAGAGGGAGCTCATACTCGGCTTCGTTAAGCTGGGCCTTCCCTACGAGCTCGGCCTGACCCTCACGATAGCTCTCCGCTACATCCCGACGCTCTACATCATCGCGGGCACGATAATGGACGCCCAAAAAAGCAGGGGGCTTGAGCTCGACAAAGGAAACTTCCTGGAGAGGGCCAGAAAGACCGTCCCAATCCTGATACCGCTCATTGTTGCCGCCCTTAAGACAGCCCACGAGCTCAGCATAGCCCTTGAGAGCAGGGCCTTCGGGGCGAGCAGGAAGAGAACATTCTACCGGGACATAGGGATGACCGGAAGGGACTACGTGGCACTTGGAGCCGTTCTGGTTTCATTCGCGGTGCTTGTTTACCTCCGCTTTGTCCTCGGCATCGGGCACGTGGTCATTTACCGGTGATCGTCTTGACTATTGAGTCCACTGGGATTGAGTGGTCGCCGAGGCTGGCTATCTGTTCAGGGGGGGCTTTGAGAACTGTGACGTTTAGCTTGTAGTGGCCGCGGTAGGAGTTAGTCCTGAGGACGATGAGGGAATCGAAAAGCTCTGGGACTAGGAAGAACCTAGCGAACTCCCCTGGCAGGTCGAGCTCGTTGAAGCTCAGCGTCCCGTGGTGGAGAACCAGGGTGAGCGAGCCCTCGTCGGCCCTCTTTCTCAGCTCAAGGAGGGTCTCCTGGGATACTCCCGTAAGGGTGGGAAACTGGGACACGAGGACGGTGGAGCCTTCTTCGACATAGTCGAGGGCCTTCACCAGGTCTTCGGCGCTGTAAACGTTTGCTGAGAGCAGGCTCGAAGGCTCAACCCCAAACGTCCTGAGTATGGAAGGCGAAAAGATCCTCTTAGGCCCGACATGGTAGGCTTTTCCGCTGCGGAGGGCCTCGCTGAGGAGGGTGTGGGCGAGGATAGAACCGGCTAGCTCGTCCGTCGAGACTAGGGCAGATAGAGAGCCCCGGCTGAACTCGACCGGGAAGCCCTCAAAGGGTTTTATCCCGCTGATTTCTTCGACTGGCTGGAAAAAGCCTGGCATCGTTCATCCTTGGCGGAAGTTCTATTTATCCTTTTCCATCAGGGGAGGAGAACCTCCCTAGTCACAGCCCCCGCGAGGGCAAGCAGACCCGCTATAAACATCTCAACGACTATCGCTATCAGCCATGCCATGAACGCCCTGAGCCAATCAGTATGGAACACTACTTTGATTACCCAGATGTATGTGATCATAAAGGCGAGCCAGCCGAGCATTATTCCCATCGGACCCACTATTGAGAATACCAGCGCCACTGTTCCCCCAACTATCGCCCCGAGGATCCCTCCACCGACTATTGCCACCATTGCGCCGACTATGGAGGTATCCTTTATCCCGACGAGCTTTGCGCTGAGAGCTAGACTAACCCTCCCACGAAGATAACAGAGAGGAGTCCACACCAAGGTTGTCCCAAAAGGCCTATAAGGGGGGACTCAAACGAACCACGGTGGTTAAAATGGGCATTGGAGAGGCACTGTGGGACTTCTTTTACAGGTATTTCTGGGAGCCGATGTTCACGAGGAGCGGTTACAACGCTGTCAATACCTTTGTCTACGCACTGCTCTTCGGTCTCGGTGTCATATATTCCTACCGCTACATAATCAAGCCGCTGAAAATCAAGGTCGATGAGAGGCTCTTCTGGGCAGTGACTCCGATGGTAGTCTTCGGGTCTACCGTTAGGGCGCTCGTTGACGGCGGAGTTCTCCCGAAGCACCCCCTCATACTGACGCCGGGCATATTCTTCACGGCGTTCTTCCTCATACTTCCCTCCCTCGTCGCGGATGCCAGGCTGAAGACGTATCCCAAAATAACAATAGCCTGGGGAACCGTTCTGGCGGTGTGGGCAAACTACCTCCTCATCACCCACGCCAAGAGCTGGGAGCCCTACGTGCTGACGATGGTTCACACCGTTGTCTCGTTTGCAGTCGTTCTGGCGTTCTACAAGTGGAAGCCCTTTGACAGGCTCTACCTGTATCCGGCTCTGGCCCACTATTTCGATGTTGCCTCGACGGTTGTGGCCATTCACTTCTACGGCTACCGCGAGGTGCACTGGATTGAGCACCACCTCGTCCAGTGGTTCGGAGCCTACATCTACTACCCCTGGATAACCCTAATTCTCATAGCGGTCTACTACGCCCTTCGGGAGCTCGTCCCGGACGAGGAAGAGAGGCACTTCTGGTACCTGGCCATCTACATCCTCGGGCTGGGCCCAGCAATAAGGGACCCGGCGCAGATGATACTGCAGATAGGGGGCTGAGGTTTCTTTTATCTCCTTCTCCTCTGCTGTCTGGGCCTGTTTTCCGGTCTTCTGTGTTCCTTAGTTGAATATCTGAGGTAGTTTCCTCCATCTTTGCGCTCTCTGCTCTCCACTCTTATCGTCTTCCCCTCTTCTATCTCCTTCCTCAGAACTTTGGCTTCCTCCTCAGCGCTCCTCACCCTGAAGACCCTTGCTATTCTCTCCACCGCCTCAAGCTTCCGCACGATGCCGTCAAGCCACGTGAAGACGTCTCCAGGATAGACTATCAGTCCGTAGAGCTTCCTGAAGTGCTCCGCTATCTGTGTCGGGTGCTTCCCGCTCCTGCGGAGCTCGATTATGAGGTTCCCAACGCGCTCCATCGCGTACTCGGTGCAGTCTTCTTCGCCACACATGAAAAACTCCTGGTAGATTGTGAACAGCCTCTCGGCAGCGTTGGGGCTGAGCTCAGGGATAACCCTGTCGAGCTCTTCTAAGATGGAAGCAAAGCTCGGCGAGAAGACGTTGGCGCTCAGCCTTCCCCTTACTGCCCCTTCAAGCTCCCTCTGGAGCGTCCCGCTCAGGTAGAGGTTCTCGAAGGGGTGGAGCTTTAGGGCAATCCAGCGGGCGGGCTTTTCGCGGAGGTTCTTCCTTATGAACTCCGCCTCCTTGGGCAGGAGAAAGCTCATGCTGACGGCCCTTCCGTAGGGAGTGACCTCAACGATGGGCTTTTTGAGCCTCACGAGGTCAAACCCCTCCAGCTTTTCAAGAACTTTCTCGGCGCTCTGGTTGGCGCCGAGGCATTTGGCCTGGACTTCTTCAATGACGTCAAGCCCCTTGAAGACGCAGGAGTGGGCCAGGACGTTGTCCTCCTCAAGCTCATCGCTCCACTCAACCGTTACGGGCTCTATCGGTGCAGTCAGGAGCTTGAATGCTACCTCGTCCTCAGAGCTTTCCATCTGGGCGGAGTACTTCCTCCCAGGCTCGACGAGGAGGTAGACCCTGCCCTTCTCATGGTAGAGGGGTCTCCCTGCCCTTCCGAGCATCTGGTGGAACTCGCGGACGGTTAGCCATTTGTTGCCCATGGCGAGGCTTTCAAAGATGACCTGGCTCGCTGGGAAGTCAACGCCCGCTCCGAGTGCGGCGGTGGTAACCACCACGTCGAGCCTCTGGGCCAGAAACTCCATCTCGGTGAGCTTTCTCTGCTTGTATGGAAGCCCGGAGTGGTATGGCTTAGCGCGGAGGCCTTTGCTCGTTAGATAAGCCGAAAGCTCGTGCGTCCGCTTTCTTGAGAACGTGAAGACTATCGTCTGGCCCCTATAGCCCTGCTTCGACTTTCTCATCGCTTCCGCCCTGCAGAGGTTTGCTATGTGACGCCACTTCTCTGACTCGTTCCTCACTATGATGATGTGCCTTTCCAAATCAACAGGCCTCTCGTCGTAGAGCACCAGCTTGAGGCCGAGCTCTTTGGCGAGCTCCTCGGGGTTCCCGACGGTCGCGCTCAGGCCTATGAACTGAGCCTTCGGGTAGAGCTTCCTCAGCCTCGCTATAAGGCCGTCAAGGCGGGGCCCGCGCTCCTCGTCGTCGAGGGTGTGTATCTCGTCTATCACGATGGTTCCAACGTTGCCTATCTTCCGACCGGCCCTCAGGAGGTAGTCTATTCCCTCGTAGGTTCCAACTATGATGTCCGCGTCTATGCCGGTGTCAACAACAACGAGCTCGTCCTTAGTCTTAATCCTGCTCATACCTACCCTTATCGCCACGCGGAGGCCGAGTTTGGAGTAGCGCCTTTTGAAGTCCTCGTACTTCTGGTTTGCTAAAGCAACGAGCGGGACTAAAAAGAGGAGCTTTTTGCCCTCCATCGCCTTGGGAACTCCAGCTAATTCGCCGATCAGCGTTTTACCGCTCGCCGTTGCGGAAACGACGAGTAAGTTCTCCCCTTCAAGGAGGCCGTTCTTAACGGCGAGGCTTTGAACCGGGAGGAGCTCCTTCACGCCCTCCCCCTTCAGAACCTCCTTGAACTTCTCGGGTAGAGGGAGCTCGTCAACGCGGATTTTTTCAAGTTTGATGTGCTTGGCCTTCAGCTCGTCCCATTTGGTGACTTCTGGATGTTTGGTCGGGTCAAAGCGCGGGTCGAATGCGTAGAGAACCTTATCCAGGTCCCTAAACCTGTCGAGGAGCTTCTTCGCCTGCTCGAACATCGCTGTGCTGTTGAACCTGAATCTAAGCTCCCTCTTCAGCTCGTCCTCCGCACAACGCTCGCAGATGTACTCGTTGCGGTACTTTATCCTGTTGCCTGGCGTTAGGACTGTTATCCTACCCTCAAGGAGGCAGAGACGGCACAGCTCGGCCTTTTCCACCCTTTTGTTCTGGAGCCTTCTCTTAAAGTAGTCCTCCCACTCGTCCGCGTTGACGAGAACGATTCTCGCCTGCCTCAACAGCTTCTCAATCTCCTTCGGGTTGCGGTACTGGCTTCCTTCCAGAACCTTGAAGAGCCTTCCCTCCCGCATTATGAGGCGGAATATCCTGTCAGCCTTCAGGTTCTTCATCTCGCTCAGCTTTTCCGGCTCGTTCTCGATGAAAAAGGCCTCAAGCTCGTTCTTCTTCCTTCCGGGCCTGATAACGAAGAGCATCTTCACCGCCTCGGCCAGCCGTCCACTCATCACACCTCAGAGTCGGGAGGGGTTCCCCCTACGGGGGCGTTAGTGTGATTTTGTGGAGTTTCATTCCCATTCTCTGTTTCTCTACTGCCATAATCCCGTAGGGATTGGTCTTCATTGGTCTTTCATCGGGCGTTGAAGCCCTCGAAGCCTCCAACCCTTTCGGGGTAACCCCTGAGCCCCACATCCGAAGGTTTAACACAGCGACAAAATCCCTGTCCTCAATCAAACCACAGTTTGAGCACTTCATTAAACGCCCCTCTCGGGGTATTAACTGACCCCCGCATACGGGGCAAATACGAGAAGAATTCCTTGGATTGACGTAAACAACAGGAACACCCAGCCACTTCGCCTTGTACTCGATTAGCCTTTGTAATTCACGAGCATTCCACTTGGAAAGCTTTCTATTCATCTTTTTTGAACCGTTCAAAACCCTCTCCTTTATGCTATTCAAATCCTCCAAAGTTATACCCATCCGCCTTTCCCTTGCAATTTCAACGATTTTATTCGCCAACTTGTGTAGAAAATTCTTTGTCCTGTTTCTTTCTCTTTTTGAATACTTTTCCAGCAGTTTTTTACTCAATCTTTTGTTCCACGCTGAAATCTTCTGAATCTTTCGCCTCTTTAACTCGTAAACCCTGTGAACGTGGTACAACTCACGAGTGTCGAAGCGGTAGACTGTTAAACCGGCGAGGACTGTAACGTTAGTTAGGTTTATATCAATGCTCATCCAGTCTCTTGGCTCAAAGTATTCTACAGTTTTCACAAAGGTTAGGACGAGTTTGTTAGGGAACAAGAATAATCCGCCGAGTTTGAGTTTCCCACCCCAGACCTCCTTCAAAAATAGCAGAATATATGGATAATTAGCAAGGTTTATTTCAAGGTAATACTCTCTCGGAATTATTGTTATCTTCAACATAGAGCCTTTTAGCCCAAAGAGTGTTGATTTCACGTAAACGAATTTCTTCTTCAGCTTTGGTTCTCGAGCTTTCTTTCCCTTTTTGAGTTTTCGCTTGTAGGATTTTACGAGCCCAAGCGTTTGGTTTATTGCGGAGTCAACGTAATGGGCTGCATAATTCCAGTTCTCTAAAAGTGTGTCTCGAAGTTGTTTTCTTTCGACTTTTGTAAATTTTTTGGTATTGAGGATTTCTTGAAGAGCTGTCTTTGCTATTTCGTGATACTTTTCAATAAACTCCAGAATAACCTCGTCAATTCGTATTGGAATTGAGTATGCTCTAACAATGGTTTCATTTTTTGTCCTTTTCAATGAGTTCCCAGATGACGTCCCCATATGTTTCACCGTTTTACTGAGTCTGTCCCTTAGCTTCTTTGACGCTTGCCATAATCTTTCTCCCTTCCACAGTCGCTATCATAATGGGTATCGGCGAGCCAGCAGTTCTTGAGCTCCTCGACGACGAGGTTCGCCTCGATTGAGAGCGCGTTCACTCCAAAGGTCTTCTTTAAGCTTTTCAGGAACTCTCTGAGCTCGTCCATGTCCCTGAATTCTCCCTTCAGCAGTACGTTGTGGTCTCCGGTTTTTAGGTATAGGAACTCGACGTTGTCGAGCGAGGCAAGCTCGCGGAGCATGCTCCTCGTGTAGGGGTCAACGTCCTTGAGCCTGATGAAGATTAGGGCCGTAACGGGATTCCCGAGGAAAGCCGGGTCAATCACCGCCGAGTAGCCCTTAACCGCCCCAAGCCTTTCGAGCTTCTCAAGCCTGCTCTTCACGCTCGCGGGGGAGAGGTTGACCTTTTTTCCGAGCTCGGTCAGTGTAATCCTGCCGTTTGAGCGGAGGATTCTCAGAATCTCCCTGTCCCTCTCATCAATCCCTGGCATTCTATCACCGACAAAGGAAAAGGGAAATCACCGGGTAATCTTTATCTCCCTCATGAGCTCCAGCGGCTCCGGGTGCTTCTCAAAGTAGTCCCGGACAGGCTTGAGGAGCTCGATGAGGTATTCGGCGACGGCGTTCTTGAGGTCGAGCGGGTGGAGCTTGCCCTCTGCGAAGTCCCTCTTGAGCTCCTCGAAGGTCGTGTAGGTGACGTCGCCTCCGAACTTGGCCGGGCGGTGGATTGTGAACTCGGTCGGCTCCTCGCGGAAGATTATGTACTCAGCCCAGTCGAGAACGGGGTTGTACTTAACTTCCCTCGCGGGGCAGAAGGCCTTCCTGAGCTTCTGCTTAATCTCTTCAGGACTGTCATGGATGAACACGGCCGAGTAGGGCTTGCTCTTGCTCATCTTCATCTGGGTCTTGAGCTCTTTGAACTGCTCCTCGCTTTCAATGGGCCAGACGGGCGGTTCCTGCAGGCCGAGCAGGAGGTGGTGGTGCAGAGCGACCGGCTTGAGCTTCTCGCCCTTCCACTCAAGCGGGTGGTATCTAAGCTTTGGAGCCACCTCAATCGCTATGACGTGGGCCTTCCTCTGGTCCATTCCTGCGTGGGCTATGGTGACGCCCTGGTAGAATATGTCCGCAACCTGCATTGCCGGGTATATGAGCTTGGCAAAGTCTATGGCCTCTCCCATCTGGCGGCCCATTATCGTTATGGAGCGCATCATCCTCGCTAAAGTCACGTTCTTGGATATGTCTATGACCGTCTGCCAGTAGTCGCCCTTCTCTAGTATCTCACTCGCGAGGACGAACTCGACCTTGTCCGGGTCGCCGCCCATGACCTTTATGCTCTGCTTCATGCCCTCCTTGAAGTAGGTGAGCGCGACCTTCTGGATGGTCTCAAGGTCGCCGCCGAGCTTGTCGTTTATCCAGCTGTGCCAGTCGGCGAGGAAAATCCTCGTCTTGATTCCAGCCTTCTGAAGGTCTGCTATCTTTGCGCCGGCCATGAGACCGGTACCGAGGTGAATGTAACCGCTTATCTCGAATCCTATGTAGTGCTGCATTGGGATTCCAACCTCGAAGAGGTGCCTCAGGTTCTCCTCCGTCAGGAGCTCCTCCGTGGGCTTGCGCTTTATGAGCTGGATCTTCTCCTCAATGTCCATCTCCACCACCTAAGGCCGAAAGGGTGGGAAACTTTAAGGGCTTTGCGGAAGTTTTTCTGGCCCGTTAAACTTTCGAGCGATAAGGTTTATAACTTTATTATGACTAAATGAAACGGTGATACCATGAAGAAGGCCGCAATGTTCCTGGTAGCCGTTGTTCTGTTGTCTGTTTTTGGGGTGGTTGCCAGCCCAGCGGTTAGCGCCGCCGAAAGCGGAAAGATTGTCATAGCCATAGACCTCGCCCACGGCGAAAACGCCAACGGTCTTGAAGACGTCACGTACAAGAACCAGACACTGACTGAAGGAATGCTGAAGGTTCTGACGGACTATACGTTCGTCTACTTCGGTGACCCCAAGTATGAAAGCGACCTTGGAATCAAGAGGCTTGGTGACAAAATCACATACGATGCGCTCAAGAATAACGACGTTACTATTCTCATCCTTGGCCAGCCGACCAGCCCGCTCCCGTCCGAGGAAATCGAGGCCATAAAGCAGTGGCTCCAAGAGGGTGGAAAGGTTCTCTGGATCGCCGGCGATTCTGACTACCCGAACGGTGACAGAACCCAGCAGTTCATCAACAGCCTTCTTGACCAGCTCGGCGTTACCAACCTCCGCCTTGAGCTCGCCTCTGTTGAAGACCCGGTCAGCAACGCAGGGGCCCCGTACCGTGTCGTCGCACTCGCCGACCCGTGGAAGGACACCCCCAAGAGGGACATCCTCGTTAAGAACTTCAAGTACGATGGTAAGGTTCTTGAACACGGCCCGGGTCTTATTGCCTGGGTTGACGGCAAAGACGGGAGCGGTGAGTGGCACAAGCTCACACCCGACAGCAAGCCTGAGAAGACCTACGTCCTTGTCCACTCCAGCCCCAATGCAATAATCAAGGAGAACAGCGACCCGGCTGCAAACGCTTACCAGGCTGGTGAGCAGGGAGAGTTCCCGATCGTTGCCGCCCAGATTGTCAAGGTCAACGACAAGAACAACGTCATCATAGTCAGCGGTGAGACCCCCGTTGGAGGTCACGAGCCAATGTGGGCCAGCCAGTACTACGACGTCAAGCTCGACGGCCCGGCCGTCGTCTCCAACATCCTCGAGTGGAGCGTTGAGATGACCACTGCTGAGGAGAGCGGTGGAATCTGCGGTCCGGCGCTCTTCGTCGGCCTTGCAGTCGTCCCGCTCCTCATCAGGAGGAGGAAGTGATTTTCCATTCTTTTAGTCTTCTTCACCAGCACCTTTTTTAAGATGGGTATCGAATTGGGGTGGGGATTGCCATGAGGCGCGCGCTTGGAATTTTCCTGATACTCGTTTTGGGCCTCAGCGTTGTGGCCAGCGGCTGTATTAATAGCGGTGGAAGTGAAAGCAGCGGAACCAGTGGAGTAACCCTTGTAATCGTCACGAGGCACGACGCGACCATCCAGTACAAGGTCAAGCAACTCTTCCTCAAGAGCGACATAGCCAAGCAGTACAACATCGTTGACCTGAAGTTCATAGGCGTCCCGGAGTCCCTCTGGCCGAGCTACATAGAGAAGGGCGCCGACGTTGGCTGGGGTGGAGGCCCGACCCTTTTCGATGACCTGTACAAGATGGACTACCTCGCACCGATAACCGACGAGAAGATACTCGGGCTCATCGGCAAGCAGATTCCGGAGGAGCTCGCAGGAATGCAGATGGTTAGAAAAGACGGGAGTAACGTCTACTGGATAGCCGCCGCGCTCTCGTCCTTCGGTTTCACCGTTAACAAGGAAGTTCTCGAAAAGCAGGGGCTCCCGTTCCCCAAGAAGTGGGAAGACATAGCCTCCCCTGACTGGGCCCGCGACCCGCCGATGTACGGCATCGCAGACCCGACGAGGAGCACCTCCAACACGAGGATTTACCAGATTATCCTCCAGGCCTTCGGCTGGGAGGAAGGGTGGAGGATTATGACCCTCATCGCGGCGAACTCCAAGGTCTATGAGGCTAGTGACGCCGTCAGAGATGCGGTCATCAACGGTGAAATCGCCGCAGGAAACACCATCGACTTCTACGGTTACACTGCCATGAGGCAGAACCCGAACTGTGAGTACGTCATCCCCGAAGGCGAAAGTATTATCAACGGTGACCCGATTGCCCTCCTCAAGAACGCCCAGCACCCTGAGGCGGCACAGGCCTTCATTTACTGGGTTCTGACCGAGGGACAGGCTGTCTGGATGAGCCAGGACATAAACAGGCTCCCGATTAACGCCGAGATATTCAACAAGACCATCACAGAGGAGGAGGCCAAGATTATCTTCAACGGCGAATATGCGGGCAAGACCTTCGCCGAGGCCCGCCCGGCCCTCCTCAAGGCCTATCAGATCTCCGTTGCAAGCAAAGGAATCCCGTTCGACGATGCAAGGGCCCTCAAGACCGTTAACTCCCTCCAGTACTACTTCAAGGCCACCCTCGTTGACGTCAACGGCCCGCTCCACCAGGCCTGGATGGCACTTGTCAAGGCCTACAAGGACGGCAAGATAACAGAGGAGCAGTTCGAGAAGCTCAAGGACGAGCTCACCGCCCCAATTCAGTTCAAGGACCCGGATACCGGCGAGATGGTCACCTTCACTGAAGAGTACGCCGCCAAGATAAACGACAGGATTGCCACCGACGCGGGCTTCCAGAGCCAGCTCATGCAGGAGTGGAGGAACGCCGCCCAGGATAAGTACCAGAAGGTTCTCGATGAGCTCAAGAAAGTAACCGGCTGACTCCAATTTCATATTCTATTTTTTTGGATTTAACAGAGCCATGTCAAGAAAAACTTCCCAGATTTTCCAAGGATTTTCAAAATCTTTTCAGAAACTTTTAAAACAAGTGGCCAAACCTTAAGATAATTGTGGACACTCAAAAACCACAGGGAGGTAACACTGATGAAGGTCAGCAAGTGGAGTGAAAGGTTTTTTGGAACGCCTTTGCCGGACCCAGTTGTCATAGTGTCATTCCTGTTCCCGCTGCTCTACCTGGTGGGCTTTCTGGTGATTCCGGTTCTAGTGATGCTCGGAACTGCCTTCAAGTACAACGAGCACTTCTCCCTCTACTGGTTCAAGAGCATCTTCGAGTCAAACTACTACTTCAACCCCCATCCCGGGGGATACCTGGTAAAGACCATCGAGTACGGCGGCAGAGAAGTTTACCACTTCTACGGTTGGGACTTCGGCGTTGTCCTCAACTCAATAATAGTCTCAATAAGCGTCATGATTCTGACAACGCTTCTCGGAACGTTCTTCGCGTTCATAATGGCCCGCTATGACTTTCCGGGCAAGAACATAATGCGCGTCCTCCTCTTCATCCCGCTCCTCGTCACCCCGTTCGTCAACGTCGTCGTTGTCAAGAAGATGTTCCTCCCAGACGGAATCATCAACTGGATTTTCCACGAGCACCTCCACCTCTTCCCGAAGCCGATATGGATTGACGGTCTCGTCGGTGTCATAATCGCCCAGACCATAACCTACTACCCGATAGTCTACCTCAACGCCTACGCGAGCTTCATCAACATAGACCCCAGCCTCGAAGAGCAGGCCGAGAACCTCGGCAGCAGGGGCTTCCACCTCTTCAGGACGGTAACCCTTCCGCTCGCAATGCCTGGAATAATGGCGGGTGCAATCCTTGTCGGAATCTTCAGCCTTGAAGACCTCGCGGCCCCAATCGTCTTCCAGGGAAGCGCCATAGCCAAGAAGCTCATGTCCTACCAGATTTACAGCTCCTTCGTCTCCGGCTTTGCAGTCGGCAACCCGCAGATGGCCGCCCTGGCCCTGATAATGCTTACTATAGCCGTCGTAATGTTCCTCGCCGTCCGCTGGTACGTCGGCCTCAAGCAGTACGCGATGCTCAGCAAGGGCGGCAGGTGGAAGCCGAGGGTCGCCAAGCCCAAGTGGTGGCAGGCCCTCATAATAGCCTTCGTCGCCGTCCCGCTCCTGCTGATAACCATCTTCCCGCAGATCGGCGTCATCCTCCTTGCATTCTCAGAGACCTGGTACGGCACGTGGCCGAGCGGCTTCACCCTTGAGAACATGAAGGCAATAATCACCCAGCCGGACATAGAGCGCGTCATCATCAACAGCGTGATGTACTCAACGGTCGCAATAATCATTATCATCCTCCTGTCCCTGACGGCCTCCTACGCCTCGAGTAGGTTCAAGAAGGCCAAGCTCGCCCCGATACTCGACAGCCTCGCCACAATACCTATAGCCGTCCCCGGAATCGTCATAGCAATGAGCTATTTCTTCTTCTTCTCGACGGTTCCGCCGTTCAAGGGCACCATCTTCGACCCAACGAACCTGCTGTACTTCTTCCCGGGAGCGGCGCTGATACTGGCGTACTCCATCAGGCGTCTGCCCTTCGCGGCGCGCTCAATCTCCGCCGGCCTCCAGCAGGTTCACGTCTCGCTTGAAGAGGCCGCGATGAACCTTGGAGCAGGCAGGTGGAAGGCCCTCACGAGCATACTCCTGCCCCTGATTTCCCTCAACCTGCTCGGCGGGGCGATGCTGAGCTTCGTCTACTGTATGAGCGAAACCAGCGTCGGCATCACCCTTGGTTCAATCAACTCAACCTGGTACCCGATAACCGCTAAGATGAGGGAGCTCATTATAGGTGCCGTTGGAAGCGCCAACCTCGCCGCGGCCCTCGGTGTCTTCCTCATGCTCGTGCAGATAACGGCCATAGTTATAGCCAACATCATAACCAAGCAGAGGTACTCGTTCATCGGTCTTACCTGAGGTGGTGATTGAGATGGTTGACGTTAAGCTTGAGAACATCGTGAAGACCTTCGATGGAACGACCGCGTTAAAGGGGATAAGCCTTCACATAAAGCACAAGGAGCTCTTCACCCTGCTCGGCCCGAGCGGGTGTGGAAAGTCCACAACGCTGAGGATTATAGCTGGCCTCGACTACCCCGACAGCGGGCACATATACTTCGGCGACGAGGAGGTCACCTACCTCCCCTCCTACCAGCGCGGTGCCGTGCTCGTCTTCCAGAACTACGCCCTCTGGCCCCACATGACGGTCTTTGACAACGTCGCCTACGGCCTCAAGATAAGGAAGGTTCCGAAAGAGGAAATCAAGAAGAGGGTCGAGTGGGCGCTTGAGCTCGTCAAGCTCAAGGGCTTCGAGAACCGCTATCCTACCCAGCTTTCCGGCGGACAGCAGCAGCGTGTCGCAATCGCGAGGGCTCTCGTTGTCGAGCCGAAGGTTCTCCTCCTTGACGAGCCGCTCAGCAACCTCGACGCAAAGCTCAGGCTTGAGATGCGTTCGGAAATCAGAAGGATTCAGCGCGAGCTCGGAATAACAGTCATCTACGTTACCCACGACCAGGAAGAGGCAATGGCAATAAGCGACAGGATTGCCGTCATGAACGTCGGAACCGTCGAGCAGGTCGGAACCCCGAGGGACATCTACGAGAGGCCGAAGACCGAGTTCGTTGCCAGCTTCATGGGCAAGACCAACGTTATTCCGGCCAAAGTCGTCGAGAGGGACGGCGACCGCGTTACGGTTGAGTTCGAGAGCTTCCGCCTTGAGGGCCTCCACTACACCGAGAAGAGCGACAACGTCGTCCTCGTCATAAGGCCGGAGCGCATAAAGTTCAGGCCCGGCGAGAACACAGTCTCGCTTGAGGGAACCGTAGACCTCATTGAGTACTACGGCTTCTTCACCGAGGTCGTCGGCCTCTTCGGCGAGACGAGAATCATAGCCAGGGCCATAAGCGACAAGGAGATAGCCAACCTCAGGCCCACCCAGCCGGTTACGTTCTACATAGACAGGGACGACATAATAGTCCTGCCCAAGCAGAACCTCTAAACCTTTAAACTCTCTTTTCTCTTCCTTACCTGGCCGGTGGTAGGTATGCTGAGCTACTTTGATGAAGGGAAAGTTTACGAGGTTATCCTTGTTACCAAGTCGAACGTCACCCCGGTGGGGGTTGTTAGAGAAGGTGAGAAGCTCAGGTTCAAGCTCTTTCCGGGGAGGAGCTTCCGAGAAGTTCTTGAGACCGGTAAAGCCTCAATCCAGTCCACCAACGACCCGGAACTGCTCGTCAGGACTGCACTAAATCTGCCCGTAACGCTTGAGTTCGTCGAGAAAAACGGCTACCGCTGGATTGAGGGCCTGCCCGGCCTCTACGGCCGGGTTGAGAGCAGGGTCAAGCGCTGGAAAGATGAACTCGGCGAGACCGAAGTCCTGCTCTGCGAGCTTATTCCCGAGGGAGAAATCGAAGGGAAACTTCCCCTGAGGCCTTTCAGCAGGGCGGACTGCATACTCGTTGAGATGGCCGTCCTGTTCACCCGCTACCGCGTGAGACCTGGGGAATCGCTGAGGGAAGAGATCCTTAAGATGCACTCCCTTTACAACCACCTTGGTGGCAGTTCCCCCACAGCCCAATATATCGTTGAGCTCTTGACGGGAAAAGCTCAAAACAGGAAGTGATGGAAGTCCTCTTGAACAGATTCCGAACGGGAAATGTTTTAAGCGTTTTCTCCCCCATTTTGACGGTGATAGCATGGTTAAAAGATTACTAGCCCTGCTGATGGCTTTTGCAACTGCGGTTTCTGTGCTTGGGGGAGTCCCAGCACTTGCCGAGGAGTACTCTACGACCTATAGCGAGTTCCTTTATCAACCAGCTCCAGCCGTTCCAGCGTTTGCAGTGCCCGGGGGTAATTTCACCCTATACATGAAAGGCAATGACCTCGATGTGAAAGGTATAGAGGCCGTCTCAATTCTTCATGGCCCCTACCAGCTTCCAATACTCAGTGCCACGGCACCAGCAGGCAATGACATGAGCACGGTTGTTGTCGGTGTCCCCAACGACGTTGCTCCCGACGATTACTTCCTCCTTATAAAGACGGACAAGGGAACCCTCGTTCTCCCAAACGGCCTCAAGGTCTTCAAGGAGTGGCCCAAGACCCTCAAGATCGCGTGGGTCAGCGACACCCACATTACAACCGGTGCCAAGGTCGGGTACGTTTGCGAAAACTACTTCCAGAGTAGCATCTACAAGCTCGAAGAGATGTGTTCGAACCCGATTCCGCTCCACAGCGTCGTTGCGACCTACAGCGCCTACCAGTACTGGGCCATGAACGACGCTACAATCCTCGTCAACACCGGTGACGAGGTCGACACGAGCGGTGACGCGACCGCGTACAACATAATCTATGACATCACCAGGCTTACCTCCGCATCGGGACTTCCAATCGTGGGAATCAAGGGCAACCACGACGACCCGCCGACCATCTACACCCAGGTCATCGGCCCGAGGTACTTCTACGTGACCATCGGCAAGTTCCTCATAATAGGCCTGGACACGGGAGGCGACCAGGGCTACCCGACAATGGAGCAGATTGAGTGGATGGAGAAAGTTCTTGAGGAGCACAGGGACTACATCCCGATAATCCTCTACCACCACCCGTACTTCTTCAACCCCCGCTGGAACTACCTCGGAGGCGTTATAGAGAACCTCGACCCAAACGCCGACTGGGACGAGATTAAGGGCCTCCTCAGGGCATCTTGGGCCAGTCAGGAGGAAATCTCCAAGCGCTTCCTTGAGGACGTTGTCAAGTACAACGTGGTTCTCACCCTGAGCGGCCACATCCACCATGACATGTACTGGCTCTACACCGACAAGAACGGAAACAAGCACTACTTCCTGACCCTTACCTCGACTGGAGCCCCCGATAAGGAGCCCAACCCACCGGCCAACCCGAGGTACAGCCCGACCTGGTACGGAAGCAACCTCGTCGTCGTGGACGAGAACGGCAACGTTGAGATGCCCTACGTCTCCGTGGACATCGAAGACAACAAGGTCAAGAGCGACTTCATGAGCGTCCCAGTTCCCCAGAGGTTCATAATATTCAAGCACGAGACTGACTTTGGAACGGCGCTCAAGTTCTTCAACGACCTTGACCACAGCGTCACCGGCCCAATAGCCGTCCAGGTTCCGACCAACGCCGAGGTCGACCCCGACGCCACCAACATCACATACAAGGTCATCACCTCCAGGGAGATAGCGGGCCGGTACTACATGCTCCTCAACGTGACGATTCCGCAGGGAGTGTCCCAGCTCGTTATTGACACGGGTAAGGACACCGAGAAGCCGGTCGTCCAGATTGCCTACCTCCAGCCCAGCCACCCCAGGCCCAACTCAAACTTTGTCGTCTACTTCACAGCCCAGGACAACCTCGGAATAAGGGACCTCTACGCGGTCATCTATGACTCCGACGGAAACCCTGTCAAGTACGGCAAGGTTGACAGGTTCCCGGCCGAGCCGTCCAGCGGAAAGCCTGGCGACACGTTCTACATCGTCCAGCTGCCCGGGCTTGAGTCCGGCAAGTACAGGCTCGAGATAGTGGCCGAGGACTTCTACGGAAACAAGGCCGTTGTCACCAAGGAGCTCAATGTGACCCCCAGCAAGCCCCCAACCGCTACCTCAACCGCTGGAGAGGAGAGCGGAATCTGCGGCCCGGCCTTCATAGTCGGCCTCGCAATAGTGCCGCTCCTCCTCAGGAGGAGGCGCTGAGCTTTCTCTTTTTTCCTCCCCACCGCAACTTTTATAAGAGCACCCCGGAACCTTAGGAGCGAGGGCCCGTAGCCTAGCAGGATAGGGCGCCGGCCTTCTAAGCCGGAGGTCGCGGGTTCGAATCCCGCCGGGCCCGCCAGAACTCTTTTTGGTGGTGAACATGGAGCTCAGGGAATTCCAGGAGATGATTAAGGAAATCTACTTCCACAAGGACTCAAAGAGGGGCGTTGAGAGAACCTTTCTCTGGTTCGTGGAGGAAGTCGGTGAACTGAGCGAGGCGATAAGGAAGAGAGACCGCGAGGCGATGGAGGAAGAGTTCGCCGACGTTTTAGCGTGGCTCGCCAGCTTGGCCAACCTGCTTGACATCGATATTGAGGAAGCGGCTAAGAAGAAGTACCCCGGCGTCTGTCCCTACTGCGGGAAGAAGCCGTGCGAGTGCGAGGAGAAGTTTTAGCTTGGGCATCTCTCATTCGTACACATTTTCTCTCTTTCCGAATTTAATGATGAGAAGAACACTTAAGCCTTCTCTTCTTTTCGATATCCATCTAAACGGAAAGACTTTTATACTCTTCTATGGACTATTATATGCATTAATCCGAGGTGGTGTGCATGGAACTTCTGGAATTTGCCGTTGAGAAAGCCCTCGAACTGGGGGCAAGCTATGCCGAGGCTCGCTTTGAGGAGAAGAACGGCACTTCTCTGGCCATGAAGAACGGCAATCCCGAAGGCCTTGAGATACTCGCCGACAGGGGGATTGGCATCAGGGTTTTAGTCGGGGGAGGCATGGGCTTCGCAAGCACCAACGTCCTCACGAAGGAGAGCGTCGCTGAGGCCGTCAAGAAGGCCGTTAAGCTAGCCAGAGCGGCCTCCAAGGTGAGAAACGAGCCAATTCGCTTTTCAGAAGAGGACTTCCACCGCGTTTCCTACAAGGTCAAGATGAAGAAGGACTTCAGGGACGTTTCCCCGGAAGAGAAGTTAGAAATCCTCCGGAAAATCGAGGAGGAGGTTAAAGCCACCGGCGTGAACGTTCCCATGCGCTACCTGATGTACTCCGACCAGCTATGGAAGAAGGTCTTCGTAAACAGCGAGGGGGCCTACGTAAAGAGCAAAATCCCGCGCGTTTCGGTAACTTATAACCTCGTTGTCTTCGAGAACGGTCAGATGGAGCAGGCGCCCTTCGTCCAGAGGGCCTTTTCCGGTGGTTTCGAGCTAATCGAGAAGGACGAGCCCTGGAACTGGGCGGTGAAGGACGTCAAAGCCCTGAAGAGGCTCATAACCGAGGGCAAGAAGCCACCGGAAGGGAGGGTTGACCTCGTCATAAGCCCTGAAGTCGCTGGCATAGCGGTTCACGAGAGCGTCGGCCACCCCTACGAGTCCGACAGGATTTTTGGTAGGGAAGCCGCCCAGGCGGGAGAGAGCTTTGTCAAGCCCGACATGCTCGGCGAGAGAATCGGGAGCGAGGTAGTCACTGTCATAGACGACCCGACGATTCCGAACAGCTGGGGCTTCTACCTCTACGATGACGAGGGCGTTAAAGCCCATTTCGAAGGATAAAGCCAAAAAGACCTTAATAGCCGTGCTTCCTACTAATAATTGAGAATAAAAAGCCTATCCCAAGGAAGAATGAGGCTATAATAATAAGCCCGTGCATTATACCGATACAGTCAAAGAGCCATCCTAGGAGAGCGTTTAGGATGCCATTGGTTATCGCCGCAGTGAGTGAGTAAAGAGACCCTAATGTTGCCCTCTTTTCGTCAGGAATCGCACCTTGGAACTTCCCTTGCCACTCCTTGAAGGCCTGGGCAAATGTGAAAGTGCCAAGGATTAGGGTAACAAAACCGAGCCATTTATTAAGCCCTGCAAGGAGAAGAAGGAGGGGTAGTATTATTCCCGCATGACGGTAGAAAACATCTCTGTACTTACCAACGTCAAGGTACCATGAGACGCTGTTGATGACCGTATGGAATGCAGAGATTGCCGAAACTGCTATAAGGGATGCCAGGAACCTATAAAAGTAGAGTTGCATAAAAGCTGTGAAGGCTGTAACTGGAAGTCCAATGATGTTAGCATATAGGAAGATCCAAATGACTTCTGGAGATTTTTTTATGAATTTCAAGCTTTCAAGAAGGTGGAGACTATAAGAAAGCCCACTCTTTGCTTCATCTCCAGGAATCGTGGCGAGAACAAGAAAGGATGCGACGACGAAGGGTATAGTTAAGAGTATCGTTAATCTCATGCCGACAAAATCAGCGAGGAATCCGCCCATCATGGTTCCAACGAAACCTCCTATCATCTCGAAAGATCTAAGCCTACCATAAACCTTTGGATAATCCTTGGCTCTACCACTCTTGCTGAGAAGTTCGTAAATCCACCCAGTTTCTGCCCCGGTCATGAGAGCAACTGAAAGCGCGCCGAAGAGTGTCGCAAGGAGAACCCCTGGAAAGGAATGCGCAAGGTACAATGCAAGCACGCTCGGTATCGTGAGGATCTTTGAAAGTAAGACACTTACCTTCTTTGAAATCTTGTCAGCAACGATTCCTGTAGGGACTTCAAGTAAAGCAACTAGAATTAGAGATAAACTCATTAAAAATCCCATCTGGGTTTTAGAAAGGCCAAGACTCTGAAGATAGATTAAGTAGAAACCAGAATAGAAAACTATATGAAGAAGACTCGAAATGTAGAAACGATTAACGTAGTTCATGGTCTCGCCTCCTAACTCGCTAAATTTGTTTCTTACTTGCATATTTGTCTCCTAACTCCTTAATGAATAGTTGTAGGTACTCCCTGAAACTGTATTTTTGAAAGGGACAAAAACCAAGATCCAATTTGCCAGAATGCAAGTAGTTATTGTATATACATCCACCACCACAAAACATTAACATTGGACAATCCCTGCATTTTGAATTATTAAGCGGATTAAGACTAAGGAACTTTCTGTGGGTTTTTTCTGAGATGCCCTTTTGTACAGTCCCAACTTTAAATTGTTTTAATCCCACTAAAGCCCAACATTTATAAATATCTCCATTATAATCAATAACAAATGAATTGTTTGTTATTGCTCCACAGGGTATTCTCTGTACATAGAACGGGAGAGTTATACTAAAACCTCTTCTCTTAATTTGCAAATATAAATTAAGAAATTTTTTTGAAATCAGAGGATAATTTTTAATTTCATCTGGGTGAACAAATCCTATTCCTATATGAAGATACTTTTTGTTTATCCCGTATCTATCTAACTCATCAAGCAGTTTTGGATATTCCTTAATGTACTTTAGGTACAAGTTAGATCTTAAAGCAACATGAACTCCATTATCTGTCAGCAATTTGATTCCCGTAATTATTGTCTCAAATGTAGGGAGCCCTCCTCTTAATGGGCGGAGCTTGTTATGAATTTCTGGAGGACCATCCAACGTTATTTGAATTTGTTTAAATTTCTTGAAGTATTTTTTATACCTCTCCCACAGATCCTTTACAAGATAACCATTAGTTATCAGCTCAAACGTAATTTTTTGACCCTGATGACTTTCTAGTTCGTCCATAAGATATGTGAGTACATTAATATTTAGGAGTGGCTCGCCACCATAGAATATCACCTTTATCTTTTTTGAGTTATATGACATCCTATTGATAAACTCAATGACTTCATCTGCAATGCGCCTGTTCATGTGTCTTTCTTGGAGTAAAATTTGATTAGTATGTTCATAACAATATACACATTCAAAGTTACACGATCTAGTGACAAGTATTGTGAATGTTTGAAAGGATACATCAAATTTCAATTTTTTCAAAAGATTTTCATAAGCATAAAATTCATTGTAATTATCTTGGACTATAATTAATTTATCTTTTAACACCTCAAATATTTTTTGGGGAATCAAATTGAAATTTGCTGATATTAGCATATTGTATAGTTCAGAGTCAATGACATCGATCTCTCCGATAAGGGGATTTATGACAATGTATCCATCATCGTTTTTAATAAAGTGTACAAGTTTATTTAATCTCATTGTATATCACCTTGTATATTACCTCAAATCAAATATAAAAAATAAAAAATTCTAATCTAAAATCTCACTCAGACTCCTCGTCATTTATTGTTATGCACAAATTTGGACATCCGTAAAAATTTGGAGGTACCTGACATCCGCTGGTTATCTCCTCCTTTGTGGTGTAAAGTGTTTCTATTTTCACAATTCACACCTCCAAGTGTTTTTCAAGTACAATTACAAAACCATGAATTTATAAATTTTTTTAAGACAAGAGGTTATTAACTTTCAGTTAATATAAATTCCACAGTAAAGACGTCGAGTTCTATCCTGGAACCTGCGGTAAGGGCGAGCCCAGTCAGGGAGTCCCGGTGTGGATGGGTGGATCACACGCGAGGCTCAGGGACATACCGCTTAGGAGGCCGTGAGGTGGTGAAGATGTTCGACGTTAATGAGTTCATCCTTAAGAAGGCCAAGGAGCTCGGCTTCGGTGACGTCGTAGTTCTGGGCTACGAGATGGACAGGAGACAGGTTCGCTTCGCCAACAACGAGATAACCGTCGCCAAGAACTGGCACGAGAGGAAGGTGGAGCTCTTCGTCGAGAAGGACAAGAGGGTAGCGAGCACGACCATAACCGAGCTGAGCGAGGAGAACATCGAGAGGACTCTAAAGACACTCTTGAGCAACATGAAGGGCATGGCGCCGAAGGAGGACTACTATGGAATCGCCGAGGGTCCGTTTGAGTACAGGGACATTCCAGAGACCTTTGACAAGGCCATAGTTGAGCTCGACGAGCCGAACGAGTACGTGGAGAGAGCCATCAACGCCGCCCTCGAGGAGGGCGCCAAGAGAGTTGCAGGTGTCCTCTACACCGACCACAACAAGCTTTACCTCACCACGAGCAACGGCGTTGAGGCCTTCGACGAGGGGACGGGGATAGAGATAAGCGTTAGGGCCTTCATCGGAGACCTTGAGAGCGGCCACGGGACGAACTCGGTCCGCGTCCTCAAGAAGTTCGACCCAGAATCCGCTGGAAGAAAAGCAGGAGAGATAGCAAGAATGGCGCAGAACCCGGAGCAGGGACCGGAGGGACGCTTCGACGTCATCTTCGACCCGCTGGCGTTTGCGAACCTGCTCAGCTACATGAGCTTCATGACCTCGGCTTACGCGGCAGAGGCCGGTTTCAGCTTCCTCGTGGACAAGCTCGGCCAGAAGGTCGCGAGTGAGCTCGTCACGATAAAGGACGTCGGCAACATGCCCAACGGCTACGGAACGAGAAAGTTCGACGACGAGGGCGTCCCGACAAGGGAAACGACGATAATCGAGAACGGAACCTTCAAGACGTTCCTCCTTAACACGAGCCTTGCCAGGAAGTACGGCACAGAGACCACGGCAAACGCGGGCTTGATAATGCCCCACGCCTGGAACATAGTCCTCGAACCGGGCGACTGGTCGAAGGAGGAGCTCTTCAGCGAGGTCAAGAGGGGCATCTACATCACCAACGTCTGGTACACGCGCTTCCAGAACTACGTTGCAGGGGACTTCTCGACGATACCGAGGGACGGGATATTCCTCATTGAAAACGGCGAGCTGAAGCCGATAAGGAACGTCCGCGTCAGCGACAACCTGCAGAGAATCCTTGAGGGCATCAGGGCCCTCGGAAAGGAGAGCTACCACATCCACTGGTGGGAGGTCAGCACGCCGGTCTCGACGCCCTACGTCCTCGTGGAGGACGTCGGGATAACGAGGGCGACGAAGTGACGCCCCGTTCTTTGCTGACCTCCTTCCCGCCGTGAAGGGCGAGGGTTTGGCTTAACCCCTCGCCAGTGATGGGGAGGTTCGAGGGGTTCTCATTAGGGCAACCCTTGAAAAGGGTTCTTCGAACCCCTCGGGGAGGGCCTTCCCCCCGTTACCCCTCCTCTGAGCATAAAGCCTGCCCAGATTCGGGGTTATGGTCCTCACAACCTTCCTCAAAATGTTAAACGCTCCAACTAAGTCTGCATTAAAAACAAGCCCCGTTGCGGGACACTTAAATAACCCACGAACAAAACGAGCCCCCTCGTGAGGCTTCCCGCAAACGGGACAAACCTTAGACGTGAAAGCCTCATTAACAACCACAACACGAATACCATACTCTTCCGCAACTTCAATCAGGCGTTTAATAACGTAATTAAACCTCCAAACGTGAGAGCGGAGGAAGTTCTGCCTTTTACCCTTGTCAGAATTCCGAGCTATGCCCTTTGGATAACCAACGACGATTCTATTAACTCCCAACTCGTAGAGCTTCCTAACCGTTCCTCTTACGGCAGTGTTGATGTAGTGTTTAGCCTGAAGCTTAGCCTTTTCGTGCATTCTCCTGAGTTTCCTACTCGTCTTGGCTCCCGATTTATTGAGTTTTGACTGGTAGTCAGCAATTTTTCTCCTCCAGTAGAAGTCAATGCTTTTAAGCGGTCTTCCATTGACCAGAAAGCTTTCTCCATTCTCGACATAGACGGCCATGAGATTGTTCACTCCCAGGTCAATGCCCGCCGAGAGGTTTCCCTTTGGTGTTCTTGGAACGCTTGCCCATTCCCCGCCCTCAAGTTTTTCCTCGACTGTAAAGCTCACGTGAGCATACCATTTTCTCCTAACTGGGTCGTAGGTTATTTCTAATCGCCCCTGCTTGCCCTTAAAGTGAATTCTGCCTTTAAACTGGATTTCGAGGCGTTTAAACTTGCCAAGACCCTTGAGGATTAGTTTGTTCCCTTCAATCTTGTACTGGTCGTTTCTCAGGACGATTAAGGGTTTTCTCTTCCCGTCTTCTTTGAGGTAGTTTGGCGGTTTTGGCTTAAGCCAGTCTGGTAGTTCACCATTCCGCTTTTTTCGGAGGAGGGAGAAGAAACTCCGCCAAGCTTCGGCGTTTTTCCTCGCTATTTGCTGGACTGTGGCAGAACCGATTTCTCGTTTAAACTCCTCGTAAACGGTTTTCTCTGTTGAATTAAAGTCCACGATTTGCTCTTGGAAGTATTGTTGTCGCCTCAAGTAGTTTACTCGGTTCCAGGCTTTGGCTCCTGCATCGGCTAACTGGTGGAGGATTTTCGCTTGTTCTTTTGAGGGCTGGAGTTTTATTGTTACTGAGCGCTTCATTTCAAAGTACGGTAGGATTTTTAGGCTTTAAAAAAGTGTTGCCTTCCTGATTGAAAGGCGTTGAGTAGTTTACTGCATCCCAGCCGTGAACGGCGAGGCTTTCGAGAGAAAAATGTAATTTTTTAAAAATCTTCTCAAAATTCTGTCGAAAGTTTCCTCTAAACTAGCTCTAAAAACCAAAACGTTAATAGCCCCCACACGAAGCAATAATACTAAGTGGGTGAGGCGCGTGCTGGAGATTCTAAACGTGATTATGAGGCTTTTTACGTGGGGGTTTGCCCTCTACAGGTGGGTCAGGAAGCAGGAGAAGTTCATGCTCTTCTTGAGCCTAGCATTATGGATTGATGTCTTGGCCGCACTTGCCCAGGGACCGATACTGGAAGAGCTGGGGGTAAACCCTGAAGTAACTGCATTAATGCCCCTCATGGCCCTGCTGGCCGTGATCCAGGGGGTACTTTTACTGGTCACTTCTCTTGCCATTCTTGAACGGCTTGAAAGTCTGCGTGCTCAAGTCTTGCTCACTGCAATTGTCGCAGGAGGCTCCACTTACGTCCTTATCACGACGATATACAGTCTGTCCCCCTCAGTTCTGATGGCGTTTCCCGTGTCGTTTGTTGGGCTGTCCCTCATGACCCTTAGCTATGTTCTGATTGAGAGAAGCATAGGAATCAAAAACATTGCAGTCCTCTTTCCCCTCGGCGCATTCCTTCTAGGTGTTATTAACCTCACGTACCCTGTGACGATAAACACTTCGCTTTCCTCTTATTTTTATGGAGCGGGGGCGCTGTTCAGGACGATGATGCTAATCGGCATGGCAAAATACGCACTTTTCCAGGTCACGCCCCCCAAAACCACGGTGGTAAACATCCCCAAGGGAGCGTTTTACGTGGACAACCCGAGGCACCTGCAGGCAATACTCCAGAAAATGGAGTCCGCTGGGAACGGTGTTCTCATTACCAGGAGCCCACCTAAGGGCGGAACACCGACGTTTCCAGTCTTCTGGGTCACCAATGTCTCTTCAAGTGCTCCCTCTGAGAACGTGACGATAATACCCCCAACCGATATGGGGATACTCGTGGATCTGGTCAAAAGGCACCTAGAAATGGGACATTCAATCGTCGTGCTCGACTGCTTTGAGTACCTCGCGCTGGAAAACGGCTTTGAACGCGCTTTCAAGTTCCTGCTATCACTGAAAGACCACGTCCTCAACGCGGGAGGCACCTTAATAGTGGCCACAGACCCCTCCACGTACTTGGAGAAGCAGTGGAGGCTCATTGAGAAGGAACTTGGGGGGCTTGAGGTCTAAGCACATTTGAGCTCCAAAAGGTGTGGACATCAAGGAAGGCTAGTATGTTGAAGCCCGCCTGAGTCTTTCCTTTTTGCCTTATCCAAACAGCCCCAGCGCGGGGAGTACCGTTATCGCCATACTGAGGAGTCCTCCGAGTACCAGGGCGGGAACCGTCTGCTTCTTCCCGATTCCCAGGAGGTAAGCCGCGAGGCTACCCGTCCATATTCCCGTCCCTGGCAGGGGTATCGCGACAAACACTATCAGTCCAAGGAAACCCCACTTCTCAACGTAGGGGCGGGCCTTCTTTCTCACGCGCTCGACGTAGTAGAGATACAGGCGCGCGAGCTTCTTCAAGGGGGTATTCTCCAGCCACAGCATAATCCTGTCTATGTACGGCAGGGCTGCTGGAAGGGCAATTGAGAGGAGCAAAACACCCAGGGCAGCCGTCAAAAGCGTCTCCCATAGGGGATAACCCCCGCCGATGCCGTAGACTATGGCGTAGCGCCCCTCGAACGTCGGGACGAGCGAGAGCAGAAAGACCTCGATGATGCCGTTCATACCTCAACGACCCCCACCTTGAACTTTTCGAGTATTCTTCTCGCAAAAGGAAGCCAGATGTCCTCTGTCAGAATTAACAGGCGGTAGAGCCAGGGGGCGAAGATGAGGCTGAAAAAGACGTCGCCAAGCCAGTGGTAGTGAAGAAACAGCCTTGTGAGGGCTATTCCTACTGCGTAGGCCCATGCAAATGGGGCAAACCTTTTCCAGCGGTCGGCCACGTAGCCCGCTATTATCGAAGCCCTGAAGGTATGCCCCGAGGGAAAGGCCCCGGCGCTAAGTGCGTGCGCTCCGGGGAGTGGCCTCGGCCTCGGTTCGGCGAAGGCGAACTTCAGCACCCCGACCACCGCAAGTCCAACCACTGCCGACGCTACAAAGGCCAGGGTTCTGTCAGAAAGCCGTCTTTCTCTTTTCCAGTCGTGCAGAACCGCAAAAATCACGAAGAGGACGAGAAAGAGGCCATCACCAAGCCACGTGAGGAAGTTCATCAAAGGGGTATCGAGGAGGGGAAGCCGTGAATTGACAAGTTCGTTTATCCCACGGAGTAGCCCCGTCGTCTGGAGGGCCAGGACAAAGAAAACCCCCGCGGTGAGTGCTGTAAACCGGGTGTCAAACTTGCTTTTTTTCATTGCGTCTAAAGAAGGAAGAAGCCGTAAAAAAGCTTTTCCTGCCCTAAATCAGTCCCGCCCCGTAGAGGCCGTGGTAGACCTTGAGGAGCGCCCCCTGGACTTTCTTGGGCCCGAAGGTTCTGACCGCTCTCCCGAGCCCCTCGTTGTAGATGCGGCGCATTATGAAGTCGGTCTCGCGGTTGAAGTTGAGCCTGTCCTGGTTTTCTAGGTAAAGCCTCGCTATTTCCTCCGGCTCGCGGTAGTTGAGGCCCTTGAGCCACTTGAGTGGAATCCCGTCCTCAAAGCGCTTGATGACCTTAAACCCTATGATCGTCACCTCGTCGTCCCCGTAGAGCTCCCCGTAAATCTTGTTCAGCTCGCGGAGGAGCTCTTTAACGTCGGAAAAGCCGTCGAGCTTTGCGTCCTCGTTGGTGAGCTCCTTCACTTTCTTTCTCTCGACGCGGGTTATCCGTACCTTTGCTACCGCAGTATCGCTAGGGGTTACCACGAGGTAGACCTCGCTACCCGGCTCCGCCTCGTAGAGGCCATATCGTATTGTCGTGACTTTATCCCCCCTGAGGATTCTGGACTTGTAGGCGCTGTCAATCAGCATGAACTTCCGAATCCGAACGCTCTTTCTCCTCATTGTTAAGTCCCCTCACGATTTTCGGCACTTCTTCTAGACTATCAACGGCGAAGTCCGCGTAATCGAGGTATTCAAGCTCCTTATCGCGGTATTTTCCATAACGGAACCAGATGGTCTTCATTCCGACCCTTTTAGCTCCATAAATGTCCGAATAGAGTCTGTCCCCGACCATCACGGCCTCTTCTGGTCTCACGCCCAGTTTCTTAAGCGCCCGCTTAAAAATTTTCGGATGCGGTTTCCTGACGCCAAGGTAATCCGATATGAAGACGTCGTCAAAGAAGTCGTCGAGTTCAAGGCGGAGTATCTTTTCCCACTGCTTTATCGGGTCGCCGTCGGTGACCACTGCAAGGACGTACCCCTCCCTTTTCAGGTCAAGGAGGACTTTTCTCGCGCCCCTGACGCTCCGCAGGTAAGCAAACTTCGTGTTGTGGTAGGCTATGACTCCAGAGGCCACCCATTTGGGGTTCTGGGGCAGTTCGAGCCTCCTCAGGAGGTAGTCAAAGTGCCTGTTGAAATTGCTCCCGTATTCGTTTATCAGCTCAAGGAGCTCGTTGTAAGCGGTATCAAAGCCAACGGGAAGACCGTGACGTATCATGTTTTCTATCGCGTTGCGCCGCGCCATCTCGGCAAGTTTAGTCGTATCAACGAGAGTGTCATCTAAGTCGAACAGGACGGCCTTTATCATGACCCCACCCTCACTGGTGGTTACACTAAACCATTATTTAACGTTGCCGATGTCGAGGAACGGGCCCTTCCGTTCCTTTATCTGTCTCTTCACTTCCCGCATGGCCCGGAAGTATTCGTCTTCCTGTCTGAGCTCCGCGAGAAGTTCTTCGAGTGTCCACCCCAGGTTCGTTTCAGTTGTCGTCGCAAATATTACTCTGCCCTCCGCGAGCTCCCTAACTGCGGGGATTACCCTCTTGATGTCCTCGTTGCTGAGTCCGTGCATTATGAGGAACTTTCCGCCTGCCCAGTCCAGCTTCCCCTCTTCGAAGTCCTTTTCAAGTATTTCCGAAACTTTGAGGCCCCTGAAGTGCTCGGGAACTGGAAGAACCGGGTAGCCGAGCTCTTTGACTTTCTCAACTTCCTCACTCGTGAAACCGACAAGGAGTACCTTCATATCAGCCCCTCCACGAGCTTCACAAGTTTTGGGAGAACCTCTCCAGCCTTTCCACGCAGAAAGACGTCCGCCACCGGCGTTACCCCACTCCTCTCCACGTTGACCTCTATGACCCTGCCGCCCCTTTCCTTCACGATGTATGGGATGTAGGCGGCGGGGTACACCACACCGCTCGTCCCGACAACTATGACCGCGTCCGCCCTCTCGGCGAGGTTAAACGCCTTCTCCAGTGCTTCCTTCGGCAGAGGCTCACCGAACCACACAACGTCAGGCCTGAGCAGAGAACCGCAACGCGGACACCTCGGGAGTTCTCTAGACTCCACGAACTCATGGACGCGGCCGCTCCCCTTCAGGTTCTCCCTGTAATCGCAGGAGGTACAGCGAACCCTGAAGATGTTCCCGTGAAGCTCTATCAGGTTCTTCGTCCCGGCTTCCCTGTGCAGGTCATCAACGTTCTGGGTTATCACCGCCTTAAGAACGCCGATTTCCTCAAGCCTTGCGAGGGCGTAGTGCGCGGGGTTTGGTTTTGCTCTGAGAATTTTGCGCATCCTCCACCTGTAGAACTCCCAGACGAGGTGAGGGTCTCTCCTGAAGGCCTCGGGGGTGGCAAGTTCCTCCGGCCGGTACCTCTTCCACAGGCCGTTGAAGCCCCGGAACGTGGGGATGCCGCTTTCAGCGCTTATTCCTGCACCGGTAAACGCTATCGCAAACTTAGACCTGGCAAGAATTTTAGCGGCGTGGCTCAGCATGGTAATACTTTGATCGGGAGCTTAAAAATTCTACCTACCTGGGAGGCCATCGAAGGATATTGGAAATTCCCTTCAACCTTCCGAGCGAGGATTTAAATTGGGTTTGTCCTGCCACTGAACTGGTGAGAGAGATGCCGGTCTCTGAGGGAGTTGATAGGAAAAAGGTCACCACTTCTCACGGCCGCTATTATTCGGCCCGCATAGCGGCCCAGAGAAGAAAGAAGCTCGTGATAATCCAGAACGTAAGGAAGAGAAAGGCCACCCGGGGACTCAGGGTGAACATAATACAGGTCGAGAAGAAGCACATAACAAAGGGGGAGGCTCTGGCTATCCTCGTGGGGACACAGATAGGTGCTGGAGTGCTCGGTCTGCCCTACGCCGCCAGCAAGGTCGGCCTTATACCCGCCCTGGCAGTGCTCATTGGTGTGATGTTCCTCATGCTCTGGACGGGTCTCATCGTCCTTAAGTTCTCGGCAGGAATGGGCGGGGCACAGATGAGCACGGTGGCCCAGCGCGTCCTTGGGAAGGCCGGCGGCTGGCTGATGTATCTCAGCATCTCCATAATGAGCTTTGGTGCAGTCCTGGCCTACATAGCCGGAATGGGGAGCGTCTTCGCGGGCCTCTTTGGGGTAAGCGAGACGGTAGGAGCGCTCATCTTCTGGGTTCTCGCCTCGCTGGTGGTCTACCGCGGTCTTGAAGCGAGCGGAAAGACCGAGCTGGCAATGAGCTACGCCATGCTGGCGCTCTTCATAGCGGTCACGGTAATGCTCGTCCCCCATGCAAAGCTCAGCAACGGCCTCTACACAGACCTCTCCGGAATTCTCAGCATGACGGGTGTTGCAATCTTCGCCCTCGGCTGCCACACCGTCATTCCGGACGTTTACAAGGGGCTCGGAAGCTACGAAGAGACCAAGAAGATTCTCGTCTGGGCCTTCGTCATTCCAACTGTTATCTACGCGATATTCATGGTGGCTTTCCTTCTCGCCTTCGGCAGAAACACTCCACAGATAGCCACTCAGGGCCTTGAGCTTCTCTACGGGCGCACTGGAAAAATCGTCGGCAACCTTATTCCCCTCCTGGCCATAACCACGAGCTACATAGGAATAGCACTGGCACAGCAGAGCAACAACGAGGAGTTCGTGGGGCTCAAGAGGCCGATAGCCTGGGGTTTAACGGTTATCCCACCAGCTCTGGTGTACTTCGCAGGTGTCAAGAACTTCGCAGACGTACTGGCATTTGCAGGAGACACCGGGGATATGATGGCCTTCATAGTCCTGCCGATACTCATCTGGCTCGTTGATAAGCTGAGAAAACGCTAAAAGTACCCCTTTTCTTTTCTTTATCCGGTGATGCCAATGCCAAAGGTTTTCATCACGCGCGCCATTCCTGAGAACGGTATCGCGATGCTGAGGGAGCACTTTGAGGTCGAGGTCTGGCCCGAGGAGAGGGAAATCCCCAGAGGGGTTCTGCTTGAAAAGGTTCGCGATGTCGATGCGCTGGTGACCATGCTCAGCGAGCGGATTGACGCTGAGGTCTTTGACGCCGCCCCGAGGCTCAGGATTGTGGCTAACTATGCAGTGGGCTACGACAACATAGACGTCGAGGAGGCGACAAGGAGGGGAATCTACGTCACCAACACCCCCGACGTCCTCACAGATGCAACAGCAGATTTCGCATGGACTCTTCTGCTCGCAGCGGCGAGGCGCCTCATCGAGGCCGAGAGCTTCACGCGCTCCGGTGAGTGGAAGAGACGGGGAATAGCCTGGCACCCGCGCTGGTTCCTCGGCTACGACGTCTACGGGAAGACGATAGGTATCGTGGGCTTTGGCAGGATTGGCCAGGCCGTTGCGAGGCGCGCTAGGGGCTTTGGAATGAGAATTCTCTACACTTCGCGCACGAGGAAGCCTGAGGCCGAGAAAGAACTCAACGCGGAGTTCAAACCCCTTGACGAGCTCCTCGGTGAGAGCGACTTCGTGGTTCTGGCAGTTCCACTAACAAAAGAGACCTACCACATGATAGGTGAGAGGGAGCTCAGGCTTATGAAGAACACGGCGATACTCGTGAACATAGCGCGTGGAAAGGTGGTGGACACGAAAGCGCTGATAAAGGCCCTGAAGGAGGGCTGGATAGCCGGGGCTGGACTTGACGTCTACGAGGAGGAGCCATACTACAACGAGGAGCTCTTCAGCCTGAAAAACGTTGTCCTCGCGCCCCACATAGGGAGTGCAACTTACGGGGCGAGGGAGGGAATGGCTGAGCTCGTGGCGAGGAACCTCATAGCATTCAAGAACGGGGAGGTTCCGCCAACCCTCGTGAACAAAGAAGTTGTAAACGCCAGGAAGCCAGGGTTTGATTGAAAACCGGACGGATGATGAAGACACCCTCGGCTGAGGCGTGATGAGCTGGACCCGTGCCTGACTTTTTAAGGGGGCCGCGGCGCCCCCTTCACTCCTTCACCATCACCTTGAACCTCTTCGCGTCCCTGCACATGTCCGAGTTGTTGAAGAAGACAAAGCTCTCCCCGCGGTTCCAGCCGAGGACGCGCTCCCTGATTTTCTCCAACTCCTCGTCGCTGTAGGAGTGCCTGTAGATTATCCTTCCGTTCTCGTAGCGCCCGTGCAGGCGGTAGTAGCTGGTCTCGCCGTTGTGGAGGGGAACCCTCACGAGCGGATCCGTGACGTCTATAACATTGAATTCCCTGACGAAGCGCTTGATGCCTCTCTCGCTCCAGCCCCTAAGCTCGACGGCAATCTCAAAGTCTTTCCTCTCCACCATCTTGAAGAACTTCTCGGCGTTATCAAAGCTCTCCTCGCTCTCCCTGAAGCTTTTGGGCAGTTGTATCAGGATAAAACGCGCACCGAGGGCCTCGGCTTCCTTCAGCGTTATCCTCCAGAAGTGGAGGACTTCACTGGTCGGTTTTAAGAGACCGACGTTTTTGCCGGGTCTTACGTTGCTTCTGCGCCATGTCGGGCTGTTGGGCGGGTGGGTTACCCCCTGGAATGCCTTTATGGCAAAGGTGAAGTCCTCAGGAGCTTCCTTGCGCCAGCGTTTGAGGGTCTTCTCCTGCAGTATCCTGTAGAACGTCTGCTGAACCTCAACGGCATTGAAATTCATAAAGTACTTCGCGCGGGCCTCGCAGAATCCGCAGGTTCCCACGTTAATCATTTTCATCACTCCAGATGCTCTCTACGGCAGCGCATGAAATTGAGTAACTCTCGTCTTGCCCACTATCGCGCTTCATCTTATAAATTAATCAGTGCAGGTCAACCTTATAAACTCCGGGGTGTAGCCTCGAAAGATGAAGCCGAAGCTGAACCCAGAGGCCAAGGCCATTTACAGGGCAATAACTGCGGAGATTAAAAAGAGGCTGAGTCTCCCGGGTAGCGAGGCCCATCTTGAGAGGTTCTCACTCACAAACGACCCGGGAGAGATACGCGAGAGACAGGAGTACTTGAGGACAAACCTGCCCAAAGTCAGGCCGGAAATGAGGGGCCTCATCTCAAAGGTAAGGCCAATCCGGTTTCAGAAGGAGTTCTTGAGCGATAGGGTTCTTCTCATTGACGAGTCCGAGGTCGAGAGGGCCGAGTCCCTGGGCCTCTGTCACGTGACCACGGACCCTACGGAAGCCCAGGAATACCCGATAGTCCTCAGCACGCTTGGTTACGGTGTTGACGTGGAGTTAAAGCCCCAGGACATCGCACCCGAGCTTTACCTCCTGCCCCTCTGGAAGAACAGGGGGACGCTTGAAGCCCTGGCGAGAATCGGGGAGATGACTGGGGAGAGAAGCGTTGCTCCAGATATCCTGGACGCGCTTGAAAAGTTCGGCGAGGTAATGGAGCGGGAGAGCGTCCTCGAATCGCTTGACGAGCTGATAGCCGAGAAGGAGCACGAGCTCAACGAGAAAATCGGGGAAAGGCTTGAGAACTTCAGCCTGACCCTGAGCGGCAAGGAGCTCTTAAACTTCCTCACCCAGCTCCGCGAGGGGAACTACGACGCCATATTCCGGCACTTCAGCGGAATTGAGGAAGAAATCCTTGAGCTGATAAACAGGGCGGAACACGAGCTCTCCGAGATGCTGGGCACAGCCGTTGAGGTATTTTCCAGGGAAGAGCTCTACCCAGTCCGTGTAGCGCCCGAAAGCATTGAGGGGCTGAGGAGGCTCCTTGAAAGGGAGCTTGCCCTCGAACGCTACCTGGCAGCTAGGGAGACCCTTGAGAAAATCGGCCCCCTAATACCAAAGCTCAGAGATGAGATTGAGAGGGTTCATGAACTCGATTTCCTTCTGGCCGTTAGGGAGTTCACTGAGGGCTTTTCGTTCCCGGGGGTTTGGGAAGGGGGCATAGCGTTCCTCCAGGGGAGGCACTTGTTCATCGAGAACCCCCAGCCGGTCAGCTATGTGGTGGGAAAGAAGCCCGAGGAGCTCAACGTTCCGGGTGCAGACGCGGTTAGGGACGAGGGCATAGTAATCCTCACCGGGGCAAACAGCGGTGGAAAGACGAGCCTGCTTGAGCTGATAACCCAGATAGAAATCCTGTTCCACATGGGCTTCCCGGTTCCTGCCCAGAAAGCCTGGATTGAACCCCTTGACGAGCTGTTCTTTTTCAGGCGTAAGAAGAGCGTTTACGGCGCAGGGGCGTTTGAAACGGCGCTGAGGTCGTTTGTGAGGGCGCTGAGGGGCAAGGGGAAGAAGCTAATCCTGATCGACGAGTTTGAAGCAATAACCGAGCCCGGCGCGGCGGTGAAGATAATCGGTGAACTCCTCAAGGTGGCAAGGGAAAGGGGCTTCTTGGTTGTCATAGTTTCCCACCTTGGAGAAGACCTAAAGAAGGAGCTCCCGTTCGCGAGGGTGGACGGGATAGAGGCGAAGGGCCTCGACGAGAACCTCAACCTGATCGTTGACAGGCAGCCCATCTTTGGAAAGCTCGGCAGGAGCACTCCCGAGCTGATAGTTGAGAGGCTTGCAAGGACATCGAGGGGGAAGGACAGGGAGATATATGAGCGGATTCTGGTCTCCTTCGGACGGGGTGTGTAGGTCTCTGTGTAGGTAGTTACTACACTTGTAGAGCGTTATGTTCTTACTTTGTTTAATTAGAAAACTTTAAGTATATCCTGCGCGTTATTCCTTTGGAGGGAATCCGCCATGAACGAGAAAGCCGCGCTCATAGCATCACCAGTTCTGGCCTTCGGCCTGACTATCGTGCCCGCTTTTCTGGCGGGCCCCCTTGCCGGTCTGGTCGGAGGCATTTTTGGAGTCGGCGCCGGGATAATGCTGACGAAGAACATAGCAAAAAAGGCCACAATCCCACCGGAAGTTGACCAGTACCGCAGGGAAATAGAGGAGCAGATGAGAGTAATCATTGAAATCCTTGACAGAATTGCAGAGGGCGACCTCTCGGTCGAAGACACGAAGCTCAACGGGCACCTGGGGGAGATAAGAAAAGCGATAGAGAAGATGCGCAATAACTTAAACGACATGGTCGTGGCGATCAAAGACGCGGCAATCACTGTCCAAGAAAGGAGCGCAGTTATCAAGGAGAACATAGAGCAGATCAGCGATGCAATCAGCCAGGTTGCAGAGGCCATCAACCAGGTCAGCATAGAGGCCCAGCGCGAGCAGGAGAACATCAACCGCATGACGGAAACAATGCGCTACATAGACGAGATTGGCAAGGAGACCATAACCACAATGGAGGACTTTGAGAAGTCCATGAGTGAGGTTGTCGGACTTGCCAGGGAGGGCGGCCAGAAAGGAGAAGAGGCTGTTGGTCAGATTGAAGAGATAAGGAACATGATGCTGATGATAGAGGAGACCGTCAAGGGCGTCGCGGAGATGGGCAAGAACATCGCGAACATCACCAACGTCATCACGGGCATTGCAGAGCAGACCAACCTGCTCGCCCTCAACGCGGCCATTGAAGCCGCCCGTGCCGGCGAGGCTGGAAAGGGGTTCGCAGTTGTTGCCGATGAGATTAGAAACCTCGCGGAGGAAAGCAAGAACGCCGCCGACGACATACGCAACATCGTGAACCAGATAATGGAGAGGATACAGGAGAGCGTTGAGGTCACGGGCAAAAGCGTGGAGACCGTATCCACTTCAACCGAAGTCCTCAAGGAGAGCGTTTCCTATCTAACCCAAATAGCGGAGCTCATGGAGGAGATGGAAGTCAAGGCCAATGAGCTGAAGAACAAGGTGCTTGAGGAGGGCGAGAAGATAGACGAGGGCCTGCGCTTCCTTGAGAACCTCGCTGCCTCTGCGGAAGAGACCACTGCAGCTGCGGAGGAAGTCAGCGCCGCGGCGGAGGAGCAGACTTCCGCACTGGAGGAGGTAAGGGCAACCATGTCTGACTTTGATAAGGTTGTGCAGAAGCTCGTGGAAGCTGTCAGTAAGTTCAAGGTCTGATTTTCTATCCTCTACCTTTTGATTTCAGCCCCCATTTTCTCTGAGATTCATCATCTCGTTTTGTTGTTCAGGCGCATTCTTGGGGTTCCGGGCATCTAAAATATGTAGAACAGCCGGTGGTGAATCATTTCACCCAGCTCCGCTCCCGGTACCTCCCCCTGCTCTCTATCTCTTCTATCTTCTCCTCGATTTCCTTCCTCACTTCCTCGCCGAGAACCTCGCCGTACCCCTCAAGAACGGCTCTGAAACCCTCCTCGAACCACGTGTAGTGCGTGCTCTCCATGGCGCGTTTGAGGAGGTGGAGGTCAACGCCCCTCGCTTCCAGAGTTGAGTCAAAGTCGGCTAGGCCAAAGTCTATGAGGTAAACCTTCCCCTCGCGGAGAATCATGTTGCTCGTCGTCAAATCGCCGTGGACGATGCCGGCTTTGTGGAGCCTCGCAACCTGCCTTCCGATTTCCCTGCAGAGCTCCAGCCTTTCGTCCATTGAAACTTCTTCGAGGTGCTCCTTCAGCCTCTTCCCCTCAATGAACTCCATGACTATTATCATGTCCCGCAGGTTGACCTCGTAGATGTAAGGGCAGTTCACGCCGAATTCCTTTGCACGGTGGAGGATTCTCGCCTCCCTGACCGTCCGCTCCTTTCTGAGCTTTATGTCTATCTCAGGAATTCTGTAGCGCTTCGGAACCCTGTGCTTCACGATTACCTTTTCGCCGAGGAGCGGGACGCCGAAGACCTCCTCAAAGGTTCCCTCGTAGATTTTTGCCTCGGCACCCTGGGCTATGAGCTTCATTCTACCACCACTCTCAGCTCTCGCTTAACGTTTTAGCCCTTTCTATAGTTTTTTCCAGCTTTTTCTGTCAACCGACTAAAGCAAAAGCGAAAATTTGAACAATTTGAGCAAAAACTTTAAATAGAGCACTGACGAAGCGTCCCTGCAATAAGGTAAAACGTTTGGAGGAATGTCAAATGGCACAGCTTAGTGGACAGCCGGTTGTTATTCTGCCTGAGGGAACCCAGAGGTATGTCGGTAGGGACGCTCAGAGGCTTAACATTCTGGCTGCAAGGATTATAGCCGAGACTGTTAGGACCACCCTCGGCCCGAAGGGAATGGATAAAATGCTCGTTGACAGCCTTGGTGACGTCGTTGTCACCAACGATGGAGCCACTATTCTGGACAGGATAGACCTCCAGCACCCTGCCGCTAAGATGATGGTTGAGGTTGCCAAGACTCAGGATAAGGAGGCCGGCGATGGAACCACCACCGCCGTCGTCATCGCCGGTGAGCTTCTCAGGAAGGCTGAGGAGCTCCTCGACCAGAACATTCACCCGAGCATAATCATCAAGGGTTACGCCCTTGCAGCTGAGAAGGCCCAGGAGATACTCCAGGACATCGCCATAGAGGTCACTCCGGACGACGATGAGACCCTCATGAAGATAGCCATGACCTCAATCACCGGCAAGAACGCCGAGAGCCACAAGGAGCTCTTCGCCAGGCTTGCCGTTGACGCCGTCAGGCAGGTCGCCGAGAAGAAGGACGGAAAGTTCACCGTGGACATCGACAACATCAAGATTGAGAAGAAGGCCGGCGAGAGCGTTGAGGAGAGCGAGCTCGTTCGCGGCGTCGTCATCGACAAGGAGCGCGTCCACCCCAGGATGCCGAAGAGGGTTGAGAACGCCAAGATCGCCCTCATAAACGAGGCCCTTGAGGTCAAGAAGACCGAGACCGATGCCAAGATAAACATCACCAGCCCCGACCAGCTCATGAGCTTCCTTGAGCAGGAGGAGAAGATGCTCAAGGAGATGGTGGACAAAATCGCCGCCACCGGTGCGAACGTTGTCTTCGTCCAGAAGGGTATTGACGACCTCGCCCAGCACTACCTGGCCAAGTACGGCATAATGGCCGTCAGGCGCGTCAAGAAGAGCGACATGGAGAAGCTCGCCAAGGCCACCGGCGCCAAGATCGTCACCAACGTTAAGGACCTTACCCCTGAGGATCTCGGCCACGCCGACCTCGTTGAGGAGCGCAAGATCGCCGGCGAGAGCATGATTTTCGTCGAGGGCTGCAAGAACCCGAAGGCCGTCACCATACTCATCCGCGGCGGCACCGAGCACGTCATCGATGAGGTTGAGCGCGCCCTTGAGGACGCCATCAAGGTCGTCAAGGACGTCATGGAGGACGGCTACGTCCTTCCGGCTGGCGGTGCTCCTGAGATTGAACTTGCCATCAGGCTTGACGAGTACGCCAAGGAGGTCGGTGGTAAGGAGGCCCTCGCCATCGAGAACTTCGCCGAGGCCCTCAAGATAATCCCGAAGACCCTCGCCGAGAACGCCGGTCTCGATACCGTCGAGATGCTCGTCAAGGTCATCAGCGAGCACAAGAACAGGGGCAAAGCCATTGGTATCGACGTCTTTGCGGGCGAGCCCGCCGACATGCTCGAAAAGGGCATCATCGAGCCGTTGAGGGTTAAGAAGCAGGCCATCAAGAGCGCCAGCGAGGCGGCAATCATGATCCTCAGGATCGACGACGTCATAGCCGCCAAGCTCAGCAAGCCCGAGGGCGGCCAGGGCGGAGGAATGCCCGGCGGTATGGGTGGAATGGGTGGCATGGACATGGGCATGTGATGCCCCTCTTATTCTCTTTCTAACCCCTGAGAGGTGCCTTTTCAGTGCATCCTGCGGTTCTTGGAAGCCAAAATTTTTAATACCATATAGTTATTTTAGTTCGGGGGTGAGAGAATGGGACTCGTGATGTGGCTTCGAACCGGCCTGCTGATGGCCATCCTCACGGGACTGCTCATGGGGATAGGCTACCTCTTCGGCGGGCCAAATGTGGCTTTCATGATGTTTCTCTTTTCAATGCTGTTCAACTTCATAACCTACTGGTACAGCGATAAAATCGTCCTCAGCTGGTACAACGCGAGGATAGTTGATGAAATGGAAGCCCCGGAGCTATACGCGATAGTCAGGAACCTCGCTGAGAGGGCGGGCCTTCCGATGCCGAAGGTGGCGATAATCCCGACCGAGACGCCTAACGCGTTCGCCACGGGAAGGGACCCGAAGCACGCGGTCGTCGCCGTGACCACGGGGCTGCTCAAAATCCTCGACAGGGACGAGCTTGAGGGCGTTATCGGCCACGAGCTGACCCACATAAAGAACCGCGACATACTCATCGGGACTGTGGCGGCCGCGATGGCCGGAGCCATAATGCAGCTCGCCTACTGGGCCAGGTGGATAGCAATATTTGGCGGCTTTGGGAGGGACGAGGACGACGCGAACAACGTGCTCACCGCAATACTGGTGGCCATTCTAGCCCCGATAGCGGCGATGCTCATTCAGGCGGCCATAAGCCGCTCCAGGGAGTTCTTGGCCGACGAAGGCGGTGCAAAGATCAGCGGAAAGCCCTGGGCGCTCGCGAGGGCCCTCATGAAGATTGAGCAGGCCGTCAGGTACAGGCCGATGAGGGAAGGAAACCCTGCAACGGCCCACATGTTCATCGTGAACCCATTCAGGGGCATGAGCATTGCAGAGCTGTTCTCAACGCACCCGCCGACCGAGAAGAGAATCGAGAGGCTCAGGAAGATAGCGGAGGAAATGGGCTACGCGCCCGTCTTCTGAATTTTCTTAGTTTTGCTATCGAGAATGACTACTTTGAGCTTCTTTTTGCACAAATCTTTTGACTTGGTCCTTAAGACCCCAAAGCTATCTCTTGAGGTCTTTAACCCATTGGTCTTGGATTTGAAGGTGTTTGATTTTTTCATAAGCATGTTTAAGCGGTATGAACAAATGCCCACAGCTTCATCCTTGAAATTTTATAGGAGTCCTGTTGCTTCCTCCTGCTCCCTGAAAAGCTCGCGGTAGCGCGGGCAGTCCTCGAACAGCTCCCCGTGAGTTCCCCTGCAGACGATTCCTCCGTTATCGAGGACCCATATCTCCTCCATTCCGCGGACAGTCGAGAGCCTGTGGGAGATGACGATTAACGTCATATCCCTCTCCATCAGCCGCTCTAAAATCCTCGCCTCCCTCTCGGAGTCCATGCCCGACGTCGCCTCGTCGAGTATCAGAATCCTCGGGTCTCGAGCGAGGGCCCTCGCGAGGCCAATCCTCTGCCTCTGCCCCAGCGAGAGGTTCTTACCCCCTTCTTCAATCCGGTAGTCGAGGTCGAGCTCCTCAAGTTCAACGGCCCTCAGGAGTTCCCTCAACCTCTCGTCCGGGATTTCCCTGCCGAGGGTCAGGTTCTCGCGCAGAGTTCCCGTGAAGAGGTAGGGGTGAGAAGGAACGTAGATGAGCGAATCACCGAGAAGGGCTAAGGGAGGACAGCCCCCGACGCTTACGCTCCCCTCGGTTGGCTCGATGATTCCCGCCATAATCAGGGCGAGCGTAGTCTTCCCAACGCCCGATGCCCCGACGATGCCGACCTTTCTGCCCTCCGGAATTCTCCCGCTTATTCCGTCGAGGACCTTTGAATCCTCATAGGACAGGGAAACGTCTTTCAGCTCAATATCGTAGGATTTCGGCGAGCAGGAGGGCTTTTCGAGTTTCGGTGTTTCCCTTTCAATGACGTCCCATATCCTCTCAATGATTGGAACGGCGCGGTGGTAGCTGCTCCAGAGGAAGGCGAAGCGCTCAACCGGGTAGTAGACCCTTCCGAGGTAGGAGAAGACGGCCACGGTGGAGGAGAGCGTCGCCATGCCGTTCTTGACGAGAACAACTCCGGAGAGGAGGACCAGAAGCGGGAGAATCGTCGAGAGGTAAGATTGAAGGCCGTAGTTGGCCGAACTGTAAAAGGCCACCTTCTTCGATGCCTCGACCCATTCGTCGAGCTTCTTCGAGACCCTGTCCACGAGGTAATCGAAGGCGTTCAGCGTTTTTGCATCGAGCCTGCCGTCGAGCCCCTCCTTGAAGTACTCCACCGTCTCTGCGTAGCGCTTCCTCTCCTCGGCAGAGGCCGTTTTGAGCCCGTGCACGAAGGTCCTCAGCGAGAAGCCGTAGACCGGCAGGGTGAGGAGAGTTATGACGCCTAGGTAGAAGTTCAGCCTGAAGACAACGATGACCGAAACGAGGAGCGAGAAGGCCTCAATGATTATTGCCGGAATCAGGGACATGCCCATTCTGCCCACTATTTCAGTGTCGGACTGGATGCGCGAGAGAGCGTCCCCAGTGTCGAGGTTTTCGGAGAGTAGCGTCGAGATGAAGAGCTTCCTCTTGAGCCACGCCGCGGCCTTGGTCTCGGCGAAGTTACTCACGAAACCGCCGTAGAGGTAAACGATTGTCGAAGCCGTGTAGAGAAGGACGATTATCCCGATGTAGCTGAGAATCTCCCGCGTGCTCAGATTTTCAAGGTTTGCCAGCAGGTCCCTTAGGTAGAAGGGCACCATCGCCGAGAGGAGGGTCGAGAGCGCTCCGAGGACTATCAGAAGAACAGTGTAGCGCTTGTGTGCGAGCCCAATCTGGAGAACCCTATGGACATTGTTATTCATATTATCATTCCACCCAACGTTTTTATAACTGTATTCATATCTCGGGTGGCGATATTATATATTATGCGGTCCAGTGATTTTTGATAGGCTTTGGCATATCTTAGATAGTATTTGCCTCCAATTTCATCCAAATGAGCTTTACAGAAACTACAAACACTAGCCATCCACTTATCTCCAGGATTTAGAGATAGTTTTGATATCGAGAAATTCCCTATCACACGTTCAAATCTATCTTCCAGCATTTTGGAAAAATCTTTATCTACAATCTCTCCCAAATAGAATCGGTGGTCTAAGTACACTTGATGGCAGGGATACACTTTTCCATCATAAAACACAGTAAGTCTTGCGGGGAGCTCAGGACATATGCATTTTTTTATGTAATATGTGGGACTAAGAAGCTCCCGAAGAATCATGCAGGTTCCCATTTCTTTTATAGGGATACCCTGTTCCCACTTTGAAAACAAATAGTCTACAAGCTCCACCATCATATCTGCAACTTCCTGCTCTGTTGGTTCATATTCTTGTTTCTTTCCATCTATAGTGGGGAATACATAACCTACTATGAAAGTCTTAGAGAATCTGCTAAGATAATCTAGTATCTCTGATATTGAGTGTATTTTAACATAATTCCTAGCATAAGTAATTTCAAGTGCTAGAGGAACTTCCCTCTCATTTAAAAGATCAATAGCACGAATTATATCATCATGTGTGCCAGTATCATCAGGATAAACACGATTAATATCATTAATCTCCTTGGGCCCATCAATGCTTATAGTAACGTCAAACTCATGCTGTTTAAAAAACTCGGCGATTTCTTCGGTTATTAAGGTCCCATTGGTAATTATCCCATATTTGAATGTATATCCCGCATTATCTGCATATTCAATCAATTTTTCTATCAATCTGAAATTCATTAAAGGTTCTCCCCCATAAAACTGAATATTAGTTATCCCTAATTCATCAGCAACATCCAATGCCATTTTTCCAATTTCAAACTTCATGAGACCAGGATTGTTGTAGGTGCCACTGTGGGCATAGCAATACTTACATGCTAGATTACAGGTTTGAGATACCATTAGAACCATCATAACTGGATTCGGTGACTCAAATGATAGAGCCTTAGTAGTAGTCTCCTCACGCTTCTTACGTACTACTTCTTCTATGTCTTTAATAACCTGCTTCTCATATTCAGATAGCAGACATTTCTCATTATTCTGAAATTTTTCGAGAATTTCTTTCTCATTTTTGTTTAATATAATAATCGCTCTGCTTAATGGATCGAACGCTACGTATTTATCGTTACCAACCGGATATGACACAATGTGGATCCCCAACCTCATGTAGATCCCCCCATTGCAGTACATGTAAAAATTAAAAACAAATAGAAGCTGCAATCAAGTCGTGCTAACATTGCAGCAGCAGTGGTTGCCGGAACCTCCCGAGCTCGGCGTTACCGGGGGAATAATAGCCTTCAACTCGAGAACCTCCATTGCACATTCCCCTTAGTCATTTGCCTCATCACATATACTCGGCAAAAAATACTACTAATTGGTTGGATTTAACATTTTCGTAAAATTATAGTTTAAAACCATTAGTTTAATTTTGCCGGATCCTTCGGGATACGACAATTGGGTAAGAGCAGACAGCTGAAGTTATAATTGAAGACAAAGATCAGGAATTGTGATACGTATTGGCCCTACGAAGAAAGAAGCTGATGAAAGGAAAACAACCAATCAAGAGGCAGCTAGACAGAGAGAGCCATCTCTCGATGCCGAAGGAAAAAGTGCGAAGCACGCTGTTGTTGCAGTTACCACTGAACTCTAGCCGAGGAGATGGGAATTTACTTCTGAGGTTCTTTTTCCCTCAATTTATGGTTCGTTTGAAGCGACCGAAAGGTTTCTAAAGGGACCCGCTGAAGTACAAAGCAGAAGGTGAATTTAAGTGAAGTTGGTGCTGTTTCTGAGAACTGCCCTTTATGATGGGACTCCTGACCGGAGTTCTGATGGCCATGGGCTACCTCCTCGGCGGCGCCAGGTGGATGACATACATGTTCTGGTTCGCCGTCGGAATGAGCTTCCTCTCCTTCTGGTACAGCGACCAGCTCGTAATCAAGATGATGAAGGCCAGGATAGTGAGCAGGGACGAGGCGCCGGAGCTTTACGAGATAGTCGAGAAGCTCAGCAAAAGGGCCGGCCTCCCGATGCCAAAGATAGCGATAATCGATGACCCGACACCGAACGCCTTCGCCACGGGCAGAAACACCAAGCACGCCCTAGTAACGGTAACGACTGGCATTCTCGAACTCCTGGACAGGGACGAGCTTGAGGGTGTCCGGGGTCACGAGCTGACCCACGTAAGGAACCACGACATACTGGTCGGCACGATAGCCGGCGCTTTGACCGGAGCGGTGGTTTACATAGCCTACGTAACCAAGTACCTGGCCTTCTTCAAGGCCATCTTCGGCGACCTCAGCCTCGATCGCTTCATCTACGCCATCCTCATCGCCATAACAGCCCCTATAGCGGCCATAATAATCCGCTCGGCTATAAGCAGACGGAGGGAGTTCGCGGCCGACGAAGGCGGCGCCAGACTCAGCGGAAAACCCTGGGCCCTCGCGAGTGCACTGCTCAAGCTTGATGAGGCGGTTAAAAAGCTTCAAAAAGAAGCTGAGGTCAAGAAGAAAAAGCCCCTCGGCAACCCCGGACTGGCGCACCTCTTCATAGTGAACCACTTCGAGGGCGAGGGGGTTTCCCAGCTCTTTGCCACACACCCGCCGACCGAGCAGAGGATAGAGAACCTCCGCAAGGTCGCGAAGGACATGGGGGTCGAGTTCCCCTACTGAGCGATTCTCCGCTTTTCAATTATTACATAATTGTTGAATTGCATAATTGCAGAATTCTTTAATCGGCAGGCATTTAAACGTTAGTGCACATTTCTTAACGGTGATGAACGTGAAAGCCGTCAAGGCCAATCTTCTCTACGACGGTCTGGGGAACGTTCTGAAGGACGTCTACGTCGCTTTTGATAGAAACATTGTGGGTGTAACCAAAGAGAAACCGAAGGAAGCTGAGGTAATAGCCGAAGGTGTTGTTACTCCCGCCTTCATAGACGGCCACAGCCACATAGGAATGGACAGGTATGGGGAACCCTACCAGGAGGGCGAGGCCAACGAGGAGATGGACGCGGTTCTGCCGCTCGTCGATGCGCTCTACTCCATCTACATGGACGACAAGGCATTCAAGCACTCCATCGAGTTCGGAGTGCTCTACTCCTCCGTCCTGCCGGGGAGCGGGAACATCATCGGTGGAAAGGCCGTCTTCATCAAGAACTACGGACGCGACATAGAGGACGCCTTCATCCAGTACGCGGGCGTTAAGGCCGCCTTTGGCTACAACCCGCGCTCAACGAAGGAGTGGAAGGGAACGAGGCCAAGCACGAGGATGGGCGCGATAGGGATTCTCCTCAACTGGCTGATTAAGACGCAGAAGACGATAGCTCTCCTAGAGAAAGGCAAGAAGGAGCCGGAGGAGGTCGAGCCCACCGTTGAAGCCCTGATTCCGGTTCTCAAGGGAGAGCTCCCGCTCCGCGTCCACGTCCACAAGGAAGACGACATCGCGGCTCTGCTAATGATAAAGCGGAAGTTCGGGCTCAAGATAACCATCGAGCACGCCGGCGACGTCCACAGCAGGGAAACCTTCGAGAAGATTAAGGCCGAGGGCGTTCCAGTAGTTTACGGCCCCTTCGACAGCCACCCCTACAAGGTCGAGCTGAAGCACGAGGACTGGAAGAACGCCCGCTACCTGCTTGAGGTCAGGCCCCTCTTCGGCCTCATGAGCGACCACCCCGTTACGCTCCAGGCGAACCTCTATTTACAGCTCAGGCACTTCATAAGGCTCGGCATGAGCAAGGCAGAGGCGATAAAGGTCATAACCCACAACAACGCGAAGATACTCGGCGTCGACGACAGGCTCGGAAGCATCGAGAAGGGCAAGTGGGCATCGCTGGTGGTCTGGAACGGCGATCCATTCCACATGGAGAACTACCCGACGCACGTCTTCGCTGAGGGCGAGCTGGTTCACGAGGCTGGATGGTGAGTTTTCTTTTTCCTAATTTTGAAGAAATGAGAAGAAAGGCCTTCAGCTCACCTTAAACTCAAACCCTCTCGCGAAGGTGTAGGCTTCTCTAAGCTCCGGCCTCTCCTTCAGGAACCTGAGAATATACTGGCCGCAGTTCGAGCCGATTAGGTTCTCCCTCGTGTCGCCGACAGATATAATGACATCGTAGCCGAGCCTTCTGAGGTCATCCACGAACTTCCTGTGCTTCATCGGAAGGCCGGTCTCAAGGTCCACGTCGTTGGTGAGCTTATTCTTAAGAACGCTCACCGTCGGGTTGAGCGGCGTTATCTTGATGAGGAAATATTCCTTTGGGAAGTACTCGGCTATGACCTCTGCATCGGCCTCGTTCTCCCTCGCTAAGGCGAAGTTGAGCGTAATCTTCTTGCCGCCCTCGTCGTAGAAGGCCTTTCCGTACTCGGCTATTCTCTCGAAGTCCCACTTCCTGACCGGGATTATCTCGTCCCTCTGCTCCGGGTTCGTGGAGTGTATCGAGAACTGGAGCTGGAAGTTGGTTGGGAACATTTCCTTCTTCAGCTCCAGCAGTGCCTCGAAGAACTTATTGGTTCCTATCGGGGCTATTGTCGAGAGCGACGGGTGTAAATTGTCGTAGCGCTCGCCCAAAAGCCGCATTGCCTCGATGACGGCCATATTGAAGCTCGGCTCGCCCATTCTCGCGAACTGCACCTTGAACTTCCTGGTTTTCGGCTTCCCGTTCCAGCGCCTGGTTATCGGGTACTCTATCTGCTCCATCAGCTCATCAACTGTAAGCCTGCCCTTGTAGAAGAAGCCGGCGTCGCACATCTTACAGCCGACCGGACAGCCGTTGAGCGATGAGACGATGAGCACCCACTTTTCCTGCGGATTGTAGGTTGGGATTGATTCAACGAACTCCACTATGTTGCCCTTCGAGGTCTTTCCAATGTAAACGACGGCAACGTTCGGGTCGCCAACCTCACTCAGTATCTCCATACCTCTCCCTCCTCCATATCGTCATCGCCGTTTTGATTCCATCAGCTATCGCCAAAGCCGTCTGGCGGTAGATTCCGTTCTTAACGTCCCCGACCAGGAAAAGGTTATCGTCCTCGATGCCCTCCACCAGTTCGATGTTTGGCACCCTGCCGATGGCACCGAGCACCAGGTCAGCCTCAAAGTCGCCAGCGCTGGTTTTAGCTAAAATCTTTCTCCTTCCGTTTATAGGCTTTATTTCCCACACCTGTCCCATCAGCGTCCTGATGTTTGAACGCCTCTTCACAAGTTCCTGGAGGTAGGACAGAGCCTTCGGCTCGCTCCTCATGAGGATTATCACTTCATCGCTAATCTCGCCCATGGTCAAGGCGTAGTCGAAGGCCACGTCGCCGCCGATGATGAGAACTCTTCCGTAGTGCCCCCTCGGAACTTCAGCGACGTGGTAGATTATCCCGTCGAAGGGGAGCTTCCTCGGCCTCGTCCCCGTTGCCACCACGAGATACTTGAAGTGGTGAGTTCCACTCGTGGTTTCGACTTCAAACCGTCCATCGATCTTTCTCACGGCCCTGACTTCCTCGTAGACGATTTTCAGGTTATACCTCCTCACGTACTCCTCAAGGATTGCGACGACCCTCTCGCCCTTGATTCCGTCGGGGAAGAACATCGTGTTCTCGACGGAGTAGGCGTTCCTTATGAGTCCGCCTATACGGTCGCGCTCGAAAATCACGCTCTCTATCCCGTAGCGCGCCAGCTGGACGGCAGTCGCGATTCCCCCGATTCCAGCCCCGATTATTCCGACGAGAGCCATTCCAACACCTCCGAGAGGAGCGGCGTAACCGCGAAGCCGTGGGAGAGGTTTCTAAGGGTTGCCTCGTGGAAGTGCCTGTTCTGGGTCAGCGTTCCATCGACCGGGAAGACCACGTTGAAGCCTCTCACGAAGGCTTCCCTTGCCGTCGTCTCACAGCAGAGGTGCGTCATGACGCCGGTGATGATTACGGTCTCCACGTGGAGTTTTCTCAGAACCCCTTCAAGTTCGGTTCCGTAGAAGGCATTGTAGGTCCTCTTCTCGACCACCGTTCCCGCGAAGGGCTGAAACTCGCCGAGAAGCCCATTCAGCGGGTCATCCTTTGGCATATCGCCACCCCACCATCGGATCATTATGTCGTTTTGGTGGAAGTGGCGGGTGAATATTATCGGGACGCCAAGCTTTTCAACCTCGCCGTAAAACTCCAGGAGTCTGGGAACGAAGCGGGGAGCTGAAGGCAGGAACGCCCTGCTCTCGGGCGTGAGGAAGTACCTCTGAAGGTCTATCGCCAGAACCGCTGCCTTTCGGAACGGCCTAATTCTGTCCCATTTCCGGGGTCTAAAATACCTCCCCCTCATCCCGGCTATGAATTCTTCGGTGAAGTAGTCCTCCTTCATGGGCGTGAAAAGGGAGGAAAGGCTTAAATGTCTATCCCCCTCGTCATCGCGCCGTCTATGACCACCGTCGAGCCAAGCATGTACTCCGCCTCTTCGCTCAGGAGAAAAGCCACCAGAGAGCCGAGTTCGCTCCACCTCCCGGTTCTGTGAAGGGGCGTTCTGCCAAGCACCTCTCGCTCCCACGTCTCCTCGAAGGGTTCTCCCCTAGCCTCGGCAACTGCCTTGAGGTTCTCCCTCGCGCCGGGCGTGTCGAAGCTGCCGAGCAGAACGCTGTATGCCCGTATCCCCCTCTTTCCGTAGGTTCTCGAAACGCTCTTTGCCAGCTGAACCAGACCGGCCCTCGTAACATCGGCCAGAACGAGCGGGGGCATCGGCTCCTTTATCGAGACCGAGTTGAGGTAAACGAGGACGCCCTTCATCTTTTTCTCAAGCCACGTCTGAACTAGGAGCGTCGTTAGATAACCCGGCGCGACGGTGTGTAGTGCTGAAGCCTCAATCCAGTCTATGTAGCTTGCCTCGTGGAGAAAACAGGGCTCGCACCGGACGTTCCCCGCGTTCCAGACGAGGGCATCAACCCCTCCAAGGAGCTCCCAGCTCTCCTTCACGAGATTCTCAAGGTCGCGCTGGTCAAAAAGGTTGGTTCTAACTGAATAAACCTCACCATAGCTTGAAAGCTCATCCTGGGCCTTCTTCAGGTTCTCCTCACTCCTGGAGCTTATAACAACCCTCGCGTTCCTCTTCAACAGCTCCTTTGCAACGTTGAAGCCTATGCCGCGGGATGATGCCGTGACGATGACGCCGAGGCCGTTCAGGTCTATCTTCACCTGCATGTAGGGGAGTTGGGGCTGAAGAATAAAACGCTTTCCCAAAACTTTATACGTCCACCTTCGAAGTGCCAACCATGACCGAGCCGAAGGATATAGTGCTTAAGGAGAGCGAAGAGGTCGAGGGAATACCTGTTGAGGGGCCGTGGCTCGACGACGTTTCAAGCCTCGAGGAGGTTTTGGATTATTACGAGCGCATAGGCTTCCAGGCGACGCACCTCGGAAGGGCGATAGAAATCTGGCGGAAGGTTGAGGAGAAGCGCGCCAGGGGAGACGAGGTTAGAGTCTTCCTCGGCTACACCTCCAACATCATCTCCTCTGGCCTGCGCGAGCTGGTCGCATGGCTGGTAAAGGAGGGCAAGGTTGACGTCATCGTCACGACTGCAGGCGGAATCGAGGAGGACTTCATAAAGGCCCTCAAGTCCTTCATCCTCGGCGACTGGCACGTGAACGACGCTCTTATGCGCGAGAAGGGCATCAACAGGATAGGCAACATCTTTGTGCCAAACGACCGCTACATCGAGTTCGAGAAGTACATGATTCCGTTCTTTGAGCGGATCCTTGAGGTTGAGAAAGAGCGCGGAAAGCCCCTGACGGCGAGCGAGTTCATCTACGAGATGGGCAGATACATGGACGAGAAGCTCGGGAAGGAAAAGGAGCGCAGCGTCATCTACTGGGCATACAAGAGAAACGTCCCGATATTCTGCCCCGCCATAACCGATGGCTCGATCGGCGACATGTTATACTTCTTCAAGGAGGAGCGCGGGGATAGAGAACTCATTATAGACATTGCCAACGACATAGTTAAGCTCAACAACTTAGCGGTTACCGCAAAGGAGACCGCCTCAATAATCCTCGGTGGCTCCCTGCCAAAGCACGCAATAATCAACGCCAACCTGTTCCGCGGAGGAACCGACTACGCAATCTACATCACCACTGCAGTCCCGTGGGACGGCTCGCTGAGCGGTGCGCCGCCGAGCGAGGGCGTCAGCTGGGGCAAGATACGGGCTAAGGCCGACTACGTCGAAATCTGGGCCGACGCGACGCTCGTCTTCCCCCTGTTAGTGTGGAAGGTTATGAAGGGTTAGTCCGGCCGTTTCATGGCCGGAATCCCACGGTAATTTTTCCACATTTAGTCCTAGTCTCAGGTATTCGCAATAGGTATTAATATGGGTCAGAGACTAGAAAAAACAAGAAGACAGAGCAAATTCAGACCAGCGAGACCACTGAATACACGAAAACCATGAAAAAGACTACTCCGGCAAAGTACGCAACCTCATGAGGGACAGCGACGCACTTCGGGGGGCAGACTTTTCTCGTCTTGACGTACATCGCCACCGGAAGGATTCCAGCGTAGAGGAGGCCCCCGAACGTTCCCGCGAGCCAGAGGGCGCTGACGAAACTCTTCAGGCCGGCGAAGTACACAAGCAGTGGCGGAACAACGGTCAAGAGCCATGCACTCCTCTTGTCAAGCCTGAAAGCCTCCCTGAGGTTGTCCATCTGGGCAAAGCCTATGCCGATGTAGCTCGTGCTTATTGCTGCGAGAGGAAGGACGAGGCCGAGGATTTTCCCGACGTTGCCGTAGTAGTCTTCAAGGGCCGCGGTGGCTAGCTGTGGGGTATCACCTCCCAGGGCGCCGACGAAAGCGAAGATGAACAGGGAGTAGAAGGCCATCGGCACGAGGTAGCCTATGAGGACGGCCTTCTTTGTCTTCTCGGCGCTTCCAAGCCCCTTGTACATCTCGGGGACGACCATGTGGCTGACGTAGGCAAAGATTGCAACGCCTATTCCCGAGACCAGGGTGGAAGTATTAACGGAAGTCGGGTTGCCAACATCAACCCTTGGGAGCATCAGGGCCACGGCAACCGTCAGCGCGCCAAGAAGCAGGAAGTTGAGCATCAGCTCCGCCTCACCTGAGGCCTTGAGGCCCATCAGCACGATACCACTCATAATCGCCCAGAAAATCAGTGCGGAGACTGACTTATCTATTCCAAGCAGGGAAGACAGAATGTCACCGCTTCCAGCAATGTACGCTATCAGCGCGCCGTAGCTGAGGACGGATATGCTCGCGAGCATCAGCCAGCCGCCGGCCGTCCCAAGCGTCTCGCGCGCGAGTGAGGTTAGAGTTCCCTCCCCCTGGACGGCCAGTTCGAGCACAAAGAGGGCCGTTAAGAGCGTGAGGACGCCAACCGCGACAATGATTGCAATACCCCCAAAGCCGGTGTCCTTAAGCGCGTACGGAAGGCCCAGAACCCCCGCCCCTATTTGAGTCCCGATGAGTATTGCACTCGCCTCCGCCAGTGTGAGCCTCTTCATACGGATCACCGATGGGTGAAGGAACGTTCATGAATTTAAACGTTGCCTCAGAAAAAGATGTTCATCACTGACATCAATGAAAGAACGGGGAACACAAGATAACATTAAAGTCCAAGTTTTTTACGAACTTCTTCGGCCGAAAGGCCCCTGATCAGGAGGGTTTTCTCCCTGGAAGTCTCGCCCCCAACTATCTCGACGTCGGCCCCCAGCAGCTTGGAGAAGAACTTAACTACCTCTTTGTTCGCCTTTCCCTCGACGGGAGGGGCCTGGATTCTAACCTTAAGCCTCCCGCGCCACTCATCAACGCCTTCAATTCCGTTCTTCTTTGCCTTCGGCTGGACGTATATAAGTAGGAGTGCTCCGCCCTTGGTGTCTTTCAGGAACTTAGCGCCCATCCTCGACCCTCCAATCGTATTTCCATACGACACTGGGAGGAAACTCTCTCCGTTTAATCTTTTCCATTATATCCCTCGCGACCTGGTAGGCGAAGTCGAAGGTCTCTTTGTCAATCAGCCCGTAGTTGAGGGCCATCTCAAGCTCGTCCTCATCGAGGAGGAAAGCTCTTCCATCGGGAAAGATGAAAATGTCGAGGAAAAGGTCGAGCATCTCTATCGTGTTTCCCTCGCGCTTTGTGTATGCCAGAACGTCTACGTAAAGCCCCCTGAAGTTGCCCCTCTCGTCGTAGACCTTCAAAACGTCGTAGTTCTCCCCGATGAATGCGAAGTAGACCATGGTGTAGCCGTTCCTGATGACCTCGATGCCTTCCACCCTCAGGGGCGCGAGCATACCCTCGAAGCGGGACTTCGCGACTACAACGTCGCCTAAGTCGGCCATGAGCTCGTCTTCCCGCTCCAGCACCCTGTTCGGGATACGGCGGTAGATGAGGTGGATTTTCATGGGAAACACCAGCAAAAAGAGTAGTTGAAAAAGCGAGGACAGCACTTCACTCCCCGAAAATCAGCTCCCTGAGCTTCTCCGGAAGCTCCTCGATGCTCACGCGCGTCTGTTCCCTCGTGTCGCGGTCGCGAATCGTTACCGTGTTGTCCCCGGGCGTCTGGTTGTCGATGGTCACGCAGTAGGGCGTTCCAATCTCGTCGTAGCGGAGGTAGCGCTTTCCGATGGTGTCTTTCTCGTCGTAAACGACTATGAAGCCAGCTTTCTGGAGCTTCCTGAAGACGTCGTAGGCAATGCTCTTCAGCGGTTCCTTGGCGACGAGCGGGAGCACTGCAACCTCAATCGGCGCCATGTCCTTCTTGAGCTTGAGATACGTTCTGTCCTCCTCGATGACGAGGCTGTTCTCAAGGAGCAGGTAGAAGGGCCTGTCTATGCCGAAACTCGGCTCGAGGACGTGCGGGACTATCTTCTCGCCGGTAATCTTCTCCTCGACTTCCCTGATTATGAAGTCGTCCTTCTCAAGCTCGTAGCCCTCTATCGTGATTTTGCCCTCTTTCTCAAGGATTTCGACCAGCTCGCGCTTCTTCTCCTCGTTCCAGCCTTTGATGAGCTCGTTTATCCTCTTGGCGTCTTTCCTCAGCTTTGGACCAACGCGCTTGAGGTTGAGGGAAACCTCGAGTCTCTTCACGATTTTCGGCTCCTCGTAGTGGATTAGCACCGTCAAATCTGCCCCGCTCTCGCGCATGTGCCTGCTCAGGTCGTAGTCTCCCCTGTTGGCTATTCCAACGCACTCCACCCAGCCGAAGCGCTCGCTGTGGATTTCGGCGTCCCAGGTGTCGCGGGAGTAGTGGGCGCGCTCCTCGGGCAACTGCTGGCGGAAGCGTATCTTGTCCTCGGGGATGCCGATGTCGAGGAGGACGCGCTTGACCATGACCATGTAGTAGGCGAAGAAGGTGTTCATGATGTAGCCCTTCTTTACCGCCTCATCAGCGGTGAGCTCAATCTCGCCAAGGCCCTTGAGCTGGTGCTCTATCGGGTAGAGCCTCAAAACCTCGTCCTTGACCTCGTCGAAGTGCGGGTGCTCAGTTTCATTCGGGTTGAAGAATATCTCGGCCTCTGCCTGGGTGAACTCCCTCAGGCGGAGCATGCCCTGCCTCGGCGAAATCTCGTTCCTGTAAGCTTTCCCAATCTGGAATACGCCGAAGGGGAGCTTGTTCCTCGCGAAGGCGTTCAGCCTCTTGAAGTTCACGAAGATGCCCTGGGCAGTTTCTGGCCTCAGGTAGCCCTTCTGGTCACCGTAGGGGCCAATTCTGGTCTCGAACATGAGGTTGAAGTACCAGACGTCGCTCAGCTCGCCGCCGCACTCGGGGCACCTTATGTCATGCTCGCGAATTACTTTTGTGAGTTCCTCAGCCGAAAGGCCCTCAACGTCCATGCCAAGGGCTTCCTCGACGAGGTGGTCGGCTCTGAATCTGGCGCCGCACTTCTTACACTCGACGAGTGGGTCGACGAACTTCTCAACGTGTCCGCTCGCTATGAAGACCTTCTCAGGCGTTATGTCAGGTGTCTCCAGCTCGAAGAAGCCCTCCCTCTGGAAGGCCTCACGTATCTTCCGCTCGATTTTCCTCTTTATCGTCGCGCCGAGCGGGCCGTAGTCGTAGAATCCGCGTGAGCCGCCGTAGATTTCAAAGCTACCCCACGCAAAGCCCCTTCTCCTCATCAAGTCCTGGAGTATCTCGTATTTGTCGGGCTTCTCTCCCATTACTCACCACCTGAGAGTTGAGCGGAGCAATTTCATAAAAAGATTTTGGGGTACGAGTTGAAAATTTGAAGGAGCATGAAAACGGAAAGAGTTATAAACCGTTCCCGTCGTTTAGGCTATGAGCTTTGATTATTTGGAGGTGCGTGAAAATGGCGGAAAGACCACTCGATGTTATCCACAGGTCCCTTGACAAGGACGTCCTCGTGCTCCTCAAGAGGGGTGGCGAGTTCAGGGGTAAGCTTATCGGTTACGACATCCACCTGAACGTCGTCCTCGCCGACGCTTCCCTTATGCAGGACGGCGAGGAGGTTAAGAAGTACGGTAAAATCGTCATCAGGGGAGACAACGTTCTTGCCATCTCCCCGGTCGAGATAGAGTGATTAGCGGGGTGATACCATGGGAGCCGGAACTGCGCCGAAGGGCAAGCGCAACAGGACTCCTACCCACATCAGGTGCAGGCGCTGTGGTAGGAGGGCCTTCAACGTTAAGAAGGGCTACTGCGCCGCCTGTGGCTTCGGCAGGAGCAGGCGCATGAGGAAGTACAGCTGGTCCCACAAGTGGAAGAAGAAGAGGAACCTTCTCTGAACTTTTTTCTTTTCCTAATGTTACGCCTCTTCTAGCTCTTGTAACCGATAGCCTAGCAGACCGCAATTCTTTTAAGTTCGTATGTCTGTTTTATCGTTTAGAGGGACGTCTTAATGTTGCACCTCAACGAGAACCAGCGCCGTCTCTGGAAGCTCGCATGGCCCGCGATAATGGGCAACATATCCCAGACACTCCTCAACCTAGTGGACATGATGATAGTCGGCCAGCTCGGAGCGCTTGCCCTGGCCGCGGTCGGCCTCGGCGGGCAGGTGAGCTGGTTCATGATGCCGATTATGACAGCAGTCGCAACTGGAACCCTCGCGCTTGTGGCGAGGTTCGTTGGAGCGAAAGACGATGAGAGCGCCACCCTTACCCTTGAGCAAAGCCTCTACCTGTCGGTTCTCCTCGGTGTCCCGGTCATGCTCTTTGGCTGGTTCTTCGGCGACGATATCCTGAGGATAATGGGCGCGAGCGAGGACGTTGTTGAGCTCGGATACCAGTACATCAAGGTGCTGTTCGCCTTCTACCCAATCCGGTTTGCGGGCTTTACTGCCTTCTCGGCCCTGAGGGGCGCCGGGGACACGAAGACACCCATGAAGCTTGGCATCCTTATGAACGTGATAAACGCGGTTTTTGATTACCTCCTGGTGTTCGGAAAGTTCGGCTTCCCCAGACTCGGCCCAGTCGGTGCGGCCTGGGCGTCCGGTATAGGAATAACCCTCTCATTCCTCATCGGCCTTTACCTCCTCTGGAGCGGGAAGCTCGTCCTCAAGTTCAAGCCGAGCTGGAGCTTCCACCCGGAGATGGTGGCGAGGATACTGCGCATAGGAATCCCCGCCATGATCGAGCGCGGAATATTCAGCTTCTACAACTTCCTCTACATGAGCATAGTGACCCGCTTTGGGACTGTTGCGCTCGCTGCACACCAGGTCGGCCTCCGCGTTGAAAGCATAGCTTATATGCCAGCCTTCGGCTTCAACGTAGCGGCTTCAGCTCTGGTCGGCCAGAGCCTCGGAGAAGGTGACCCGGAGAAGGCTGAGAGAACAGTTTACGAGGCCCTCAAGATGGTCAGTGTCTTTATGGCGGTCATGGCGTTCGTCCTGATAGCGTTCCCGCGCTACCTGGTCATGCCCTTCATAAGCCCGAGCGACCCGAACTACGGTGAAGTCCTGAGGCTGGCGAGCATCTACCTCATAATCGTCGGCATAAGCGAGATTCCCCTCGGCTGGGTCTTCGTCCTCGGCGGTGCACTTAGGGGGGCGGGAGACACCAAGACGCCGATGTACATCACCGCCGTCAGCAAGCTCCTCTTCCGCATAGTGCCCGCCTATCTCCTCGGCTTTGGCTTTACCATACCTCCGTTCGAGGTACTCGGCATAGCCTTTCCGGGCTTCACCTTTGAGGGCTTAGGCGTTATAGCGGCCTGGATAGCAATGAGCCTCGAAACCTTCACCACCGCGGCCCTCTTCTGGTGGGCGTTTAAGAAGGGGTACTGGAAGTACGTGAAGGTGTGACAGTAATGTTTATATCTCTGTAATACGATGATGTAAATGGTGGTTGCATGGCTGTGATAAGCGTCCGTATTCCCGATGAACTAAAGGCCAAGATGAAAAAGTATGATATCAACTGGAGCGAAGAAATAAGGAAGTTCATAGCTTCGAGGATAAGCCAGGAAGAAAAGAAGAGAACCATCGAGATGATGCACAAGCTGCTCGCTGGGGGAACCCCCGCCAAAGAGGGAACCGCAAAGAGATACGTGAGGGATGACCGTGATAGTAATTGACGCCTCCGTCCTTGCAAAGTACGTCCTCCTCGAACCTGGGTGGGAACAAGTGGAGGATTTGCTTTTGAGGGACGTTGTCTCCCTTGACTACGCCCTGGCGGAGGTTTCAAACGCACTCTGGAAGCATTACGTCCTTTACGGTGAGATATCCCAAGAGGAGTTCAAAAAGAGGTCGAAGGTTATAGACGCCCTCCCAAACGTCGTCGTTTTTGAGAGCGGAATGCAGTATTTAGAGAAAGCCAGGGAGATAGCAGTCAACCACAAAATCACCATTTACGACGCCCTCTACGTAGTCCAAGCCCTCAGATATGGGACACTGGCCACGAGCGACGAAAAACAGGGAAAGACAGCAGAGAGGCTCGGCGTCGAGGTGCTCTACGTTTAAAGCGCCGAGACATGGAATAGGGCCTCCATGAGCCTGCCGAAGAGGTAGCTCAGGAACGCCGCGCCGAGGCCAGTAACCACCATCTCTGCGACCTTCTTTTTTACGGAGATTCCCGAGAGGAGCGAAATAAGTGTCGCCACTATCGCGAGCGCTGAGCCCGCCAGCAGTATAGAGAACGGGAGCGCCACGAGCGAGCTGGACGCGAGGAAATACGGCGTTACTGGGAATGCGACTCCAAGGAGATATGCCAGCCCGGTGTAGAGCGCGGAGCGGAGCTCGTTCTCCTCACTCTCAGGTACAAGGAGCTTCATCACGGCTTCCCCCTTGCTGGCGAGCTCCCTGGCGGTTTTCTCCGCTATCTCCTCCGGGACACCACCTTCAACCAGCCTTCCCTTAATCTCCTCCACGATTTTCTCCGGGGAGACTCTGAAGAGAACCTCCATTCTCCCGCGTATGCTCTCGTTCACCTGCCTCTGGGAGCGGACCGAGATAAACGCGCCTATTCCCATCGAGAGCGCCCCGGCAACGCCAACGATGAGGCCGCTTATACCGACCAGCTTGGGGCTGTTGGGGTAGACGGCGGAGAGACCGGTAACCGCACCAAGGATTTCAACAAGACCGTCGTTCATCCCCAGGACAAAGTCCCTGACGTTCTCGGCATGGAACCTCTTCTTGCTCTCGTAGAAGAACTTCTCGTGTTCAATCTCATCGAGTATAACTGCCCTCAGCTCCTCAAGCTCTTCTTCGCTGAGGTTATTGGCGTACGCCGTCAGGTATTTGAAGTACTTCTGTATGGCGCTGTTTTCACCCATCTCAAGGAGCGACGCGACGGAGCCCGGCCCGAGGAGTTTCCTGAGGAGTTTGACGCCGAATACCGTGAACCTCTTCACGGAGGGCTTTGGAACCTCTCCCCCGTGGCGCTTTATGAAGTCGTGCCAGAAGCGGGCATGCTTCGATTCTATGCTGGACAGCCTGAGGAACTCCTCCTTTATCCGCTGGTCTTTCTCAACCTTCGCCAGCTGGGCGTAGAGAACCGAATCGGCGTACTCGTCTTTATAGAAGTCCCTAGCCAGTTTCAGCATCTCGTCCATCTTCTCACCCACTAAAATTTCACAAAAAAGTTAAAATAAGTATCGAGGCAGAGGCTTAGCCTCACTGAAGGGACTTCAGGACGTCCAGCACTTCCTCGAAGGACGCATCGGTCTTTACGGCCGTCGGCGAAAAGTGCGTCTTCGTTGCGCGGTAGCCCCTCTCGCGGAGGGCCTCGATGATGCCGGCGAGCTTTCCGACCTGAAGGTTGTGCCTCCTCGCGAGGGCGTGGGTGTCGTAGTGAAACGGGACGTCAAGCTCCTCCCTCATGAGCTCAACAAACGGCCGGGTCTTCTTGTGTGCGGGAGCGAAGTCTTCGAGCTCCTTGGTGAGCCCCTCCATGAACTCTTCGTCCTTCAGAGGGCCGAGCCACATCGGGCCAAAAGCTTTGGGCTTCTCGGGGAGGAAAGTCTCCTCATAGGTGAACTTCCCGCTTTCGTCCTGCCAGAGGTAGCCGAGCCGGAAAAGGCTCTTCTCGGCCTTCTTTGCCCCGCTCCTGAACCTGAGAAACGCCCTGAAGTAGTGGTCGCGGTAGTAGGCGAGCAGGACTTCCACGCCAAGGTCGTACTTGGCGGCGTACCTGACTATCGTTCCAATCAGTATCCTCAATCCAGCCTCGTGGCAGAGCTCACCCCTTATCGGACGGGCGAGGTAGTTCTTCAAGCAGGCCCTGGCGTAGGCCCCACAGAGGACACCGGTGTCGGTGGCGGTGACTGCCAGAACTCCCCTCCTCTTCACGCTCCGGAGGGCGGTGTCCAGGAATTCCATGGGCGAGCCAAAGGGGTCCAAGTCAAGGAGGTCAAAGTAGCGGAAGTTCTCCGCCATCAGCCTGTTGGCGTCGCCTTTGTTGATAACAACCAGCTTCTCCCCCCAGAGGTACGAGCGGTCGCCTTCCTCGTAGAGCTCCCCCTCAAAGTTCAGGAGGACGTTCTTTTTCATAAGGGTGTAGGCTTCCTCGCTTATGTCGTTGAGCCAGATTTCTTCAGCGTGGCTTTCAAGACCGTAGCGGATTCCCCTTATCCCCGTTGCCGAAAGGGCGTCGAGAACCCGCTTTGGATCCAGGACACGCGCGGTTAGGACGCTTATATCCCTGTTGAGCGCCATCACGGGGTTGTAAAACACGGGGGCGTCGTAAATCCTCTCAGCCTTTGGCACGAGAAACCTTGCAGAGCCCTCTCTGACCTCAACCAGTTCCATTCTCTCACCCGTAAAGAAAAGGGGTGGGAGGCTTTAAAGGTTTAGAGAATCTCGACGATGTCGCCGAGGGCCTGGCCCGGAAGGCCCGGCTTGAAGTAGGCCTTGACCTCGCCCCTGTCGCCGTGAGTCCTGATAATCTTTCCGAACATCTTCCTGCCGGTCGGGGTCTTCCAGACGACCTTCCTGCCGATCAGCCTTGCCGCGCTGGCCCTGTCGTCAATCCCTAGGGGCTTGAGAATCATCCTGTAGTTGTCCTGGTGCTCATGAGAACCCGCGTAGGAGAGGACGACAGCTTTCACCCTCGCCATCGCCCTCACCCGGCCTTAGTTAGGCCCAGGATTTTTAAGCTTTATTGCCCAGGAACTCGCTCAGCTCGTCATCTATCTCAAGGACTTCCCTGATGGAGTTTATCTTTACGAAGTTCAGCCTCTCAAAGAGGAGAGGGACGTCACTCTTGTAGGGGGAAGCCTTCTGCACAAAGAGCGTGTTTTCGTCCAGGACGTACGTGAAGCGCGCGGGGCTGTCGTCCACCCACACGAATGGCTCATCTGGGTAGAGCTCCCTCAGGGTCTGGAACTTCTTGAGCATGTCCTTGGTGCCCTTGAACGTTATCACGTCATCGAACTCCTCATACCAGTTGGTCTTTTTCATAAATATGACCTTACCTCCCGGATAGGTGTGTTCTCCCGAAAAGCTTATCACTTTCCTGCCCCGCTTCCTCAGCTCCCTGACCACCTCGCGGGCAAATGGGAAGTCCTTGATGTAGCGCGGCATGAGCTTGTAGTACTCGTGAATCGTGCCCTGGGCTACGAGCTCGTGAATAACTCCAAGATGGGCATAGGTCAGTTTGCCCTTTATGAAGAGAAACAGGGCCTTGTAGTACTCATCATAGAGGTCGCTCTCGATTACAGCGGGGATTGTCTTCTCGATTGCTATCCTCAGCGCTTTCTCGACAGCCCCCGTGCTGTCAACGAGCGTTCCATCGAAGTCGAAGAGGTATACCGTCACGCTCGACACCTGTTATCATATCCCGCCCCGGAGTTTATATCCCTTCCGAAACCGTTTTATCTCCCTGGGTCAACTCCCAGCGGTGGTCACCATGAGAATCGAAAAGCTCAGGGAATACATATCCGAAAAGGAGCTTGACGGTGTGATAATAACCCACAAGCCAAACCTCTACTACTTCACGGGCTCCGCTCCCGTTCTCGGCGGTTACCTCCTCGTGACGCCTGACGAAGCGCTCTTCCTCGTTCCCCAGCTTGAGTATGAGGAAGCCAGAGAGACCTCACGCGTCCCGGTTGAGGCATTCAAACGTGGAGGGGAGCTCTTTGAGAAGCTCAAGCCGTTCAACCTGAAGAGGCTTGGAATCGAGGGAAGAACAGCTTACTCAACAGTCCAGAACTACCGCGAGAAGCTCGGCGCCGAGGAGTTCTTCATGGTGGACGAGGTAATCAAGGAACTCAGAATGGTCAAGACAAAGGAGGAGCTTGAGGTTATCCAGAAGGCCTGTGAGATAGCAGACCAGGCTATGCTCGTCGCGATAGAGGAAATCAGCGAGGGAAAGCGCGAGAGGGAGATAGCGGCAAAGATGGAGTACGCCATGAAGATGAAAGGTGCCGAAAAGCCCGCCTTTGACACGATAATCGCCAGCGGGTGGCGCTCCGCCCTGCCCCATGGAGTCGCGAGCGACAAGAGGATCGAGAGGGGAGAGCTCGTCGTCATAGACGAGGGGGCCCTTTACAACCACTACAACTCAGACACGACGAGGACCATCGTGGTCGGGAGCCCGAACGAGAAGCAGAAGGACATCTATCAAGCAGTCCTTGAGGCCCAGAAGAAGGGCGTTGAGATGGCGAGGCCCGGAATGACCGCGAAGGAGCTCGACACCATCGTGAGGGACGTAATAGCCGAGTACGGCTACGGAGACTACTTCATCCACTCGACGGGACACGGCGTCGGCCTTGAAATACACGAGTGGCCCGGCGTGAACCAGAGCGACGAGACCGTCCTCAAGCCGGGAATGGTCGTAACGATCGAGCCGGGCATCTACCTCCCCAAGTTCGGCGGCGTCAGGATAGAGGACACGATCGTAATAACGGAAAACGGGGCAAAGAGGCTGACAAGGACTGAAAGGGAGCTTATCTAAGTCTCTCCTATCATTCCAATTATTTTTCTGTGGAGCTGCTTGATGAGCTCCCTCCTGTCCTCCATCAGGACGACGTCGCTTGACCCTATCGCCTCAAGGTTGAATGCGAACGGGCTCGGGACGCTGTGGGTCTCAAAGACTACTTTTATTTTCCCCTCCTTGACCCAGCTCAGAAACAGCTCCGCGCTTTCCACGTCCATCTTGTCCTCCATAATCTCGCGGTAGACCTCCTTCAGGAGCGGAAAGTCCGGGTGGTTTTCCTTGAGCACCTTGAGGAGGGAAACCGCCATGACCTGCTGTCTCCCGAGTCTCTTGCTCCTCCCGACGTAGCGCCTCAGGATTAGCAACCCGCGGTTGGCGACATGGCGGAAGCGTCTCTTCAAAAGCTCCGTGTTGTCGAGGGCCCGCTTTAACGTTTCCCTCAGGTCATCAACCTCGAAAAGTTCCATCATTTCCTCCTCGCTCAGCTCAACTTCTGGCGGAAGGAGGAGGGCGAAGCCGTTGTCGTTTATCGCCACCCCGACGTTGCAGTTCTTTTTCTTGCTCACGAGATAGGCGAAGGCCCTGCTGAGCGCGTCGTTCGCGCGCCTCCCTATGAGGGTGTGGAAGAAGTAGCGGTTCCTCTTTTCTCCAGGCACGAACTCAACAAGAACCGTCTCGTCGTCAGGAATGGTGGAATACCTCCCCTGCTCGCGGAAATATGCTACAATCGCCCGCGCCGCCCTTTCGTCTATCCCATACTTCTTCATGAGCCTTTTAACGGCGTCTTTCCTCTTCAGGAGGCCCTTAACCTCCCTCCTAAAGCGCTGAATATCCACCGCTAAATCGAAGCTGAGGGGGAGCATCTCCGAGAACCAGGCGGGGATTGTAGGTTTAGCACCCTCGCGCGGGACGACGTATATCTTGTTGCCCCTGCTCCTGACGAACTCGTAGGTTCTTCCCGCCAGAACGAATATGTCGCCGGGCATCAGCCGCTCGGCGAACTCCTCCTCAACTGTCCCGATTAGCTTTTTGTCCATGGTGTAGACCCTGATTTTGGCTTCGTCCGGAATTGTGCCGACGTTCATGTAGTAGATTGCCCTCGTCATCTTCCCGCGTTTTCCAAACTTCCCGTCCTCAAGCCATATCTTGGCGTAGACCTTTCTTTCCTCAAGGCCAGCGTATTCGCCCGCCAAATAGCGGAGGACGTTCATGAAGTCCTCGAACGGCAGGTCGTGGAATGGATACGCTCTTCTGACGACGCGGTAGGCCTCTCCGACCTCCCAAACTTTGTTGAGGGCCATTCCGAGGAGGTGCTGGACGAGGACGTCGAGCGGGTTCTTCGGAATCCTGACTCTGTCGAGCTTCCTGTTCCTCGCGTTGTGCACTAAAACTGTGACCTCGACCAAATCGTCCCTGTCGAGGGCCAGAATAACCCCCTTGCTGACCTCATGGAGCCTGTGGCCGGCCCTTCCAATCCTCTGCAGGGCGCGGTTCACGCTCTTTGGCGAGCCGATTAGAACCACCAGGTCAATCGTTCCGATGTCAATCCCGAGCTCGAGGCTGGTCGAGCTGATTACCGCACGGAGTTCGCCCCTCTTCAGCTTCTCCTCGACGTCCAACCGAACCTCACGCGATAGGCTTGAGTGGTGTGCCTCTATAAGGCCTTCAAACTCGGGGTAGCGCTTTTTCAGGTTATATGCTACCCTCTCGGCACCGCTCCTCGTGTTGGTGAAGATTAGCGTCGTCCTGTGCTCTCGAATAAGCTCGGCCAGTCTCCTATAGAGCGCCTCGCTCAGCGCTCCAGCTGGAGTGTAGATTAAGTCCTCGACGACGCTCTCGACCCTTATCTCCGTCTGCTTGGCGAAGCTGACGTCAACAATAAGGCCAGGTCTCGGCTCCCCGTCGTCATCAAAGCCGAAGACGAACTTTGCTATCTCCTCGAGCGGGTGTATCGTCGCGCTCAAACCTATCCTCACGAACTTGTTCTCGGCCATCTCTTGAAGTCTCTCGACGCTGAGCGCGAGGTGCGAGCCTCTTTTGTTTTCAGCAAGGGCGTGGACTTCGTCGATTATGAGGTACTTGACGGTCTTCAGCCTCTCGCGGAACTTGGGGGCGTTCAGAGCGATGGCGAGGCTCTCGGGGGTGGTTATTAGAATGTGGGGCGGTTTCTTCACCATCTTGCTCTTCTCGTAGCTTGACGTGTCGCTCGTCCTTATGCCGACGCGGATTTCAGGCAAATCGTAGCCGAGCTCCTTTGCGACCTCCTTGATTTCAGCCAAGGGGCCCTCGAGGTTCCGCTTTATGTCGTTGTTGAGCGCTCGCAACGGGGAGACGTACAGGACGTAGATTTTATCCTCAAGCTTGCCTTCCTTACCGAGAAGTATCAGCTCGTTTATTGCGGAGAGAAAAGCCGAGAGAGTCTTTCCAGAGCCTGTTGGGGAAGAGATTAGAACGTTCTCGCCTTTGTGAATCTCCATAACGGCATAGCGCTGTGGGGGCGTGAAGCTCCCAAACTTCCGCTTAAACCACTCCCTAACCGGCTCGCTTAGGATTGAGAATATCTCCTCGTCTGAGTACTCCCTTATTGCCCACCTTATCCTCTGCTCCGTCATCGGGGGCCGTTATGCTTTCCGGTTTTTAAACCATTCGGTTGGTTAAGCAAACTTTTTAAGTGGGGTTTACGAACTAAAAACGGTGGGAGAATGGAAGCGAAAGAGAAACTCCAGAGGGTGCTTGAGGAGTTCAACAGGCTCCACGGGAGCGAGGCCCGGGCCAGGGTTTTAAAGCTTGAAGGTGATGAGGTTATCCTAGAGTTTGAAGGCTCGTTCTGCGCAACCTGTGGTCTCTACGACTACTTCGATGACATCAAGTGGGAGGCCATGGGCTTCGGCCTTGGGCTTGAACCCGTTGAAGTCCTGGAGGCAGAAGAGGACGATTTTGAACACGGACGCTACGTGGTTAAGTATAAGCTCAGTAAAAAACCCGTCATCGCGCTAAGCAGTAAAGATTAAAACCCTTGAGAAGCCCTTTTAATCCATGAACACATCAATCCCGTTTATCACAGCGCTTGCAGTCATTTTCATCTGGGACGGCTACTTCTTCCTTAATTACATAATTGGTCTGTTCAGGAATTACAGAGTTAGGGAATGGAGACCCAAGGTCTCAATCATAATTCCCGCGTACAACGAGGGAAGGAGAGTCCTCCGAGCTATAGAGTCTGCTCTCGGCCAGAACTACCCGGATTTTGAAGTGATTGTGGTCGATGACGGGAGCAGTGACGACACATTTGAAGTCGCGTCGTCTGTGAAAGACCCCCGGCTGAGGGTTTACAGAAAAGAACACGGCGGGAAGGCGAAGGCCCTCAACTTCGGCCTCTCGAAGGCCTCTGGTGGGGTTGTGGTGACCACCGACGCCGACAGCTACCTCGAACCGACTGCAGTAAAGGAACTGGTGAGGCGCCTATACTCCGATGATGTTCTCGGCGTTGGTGGACAGGTAAGGGTTCTCGGCTCGTCTTTCCTCGAAAAAGCCCAGGACGCGGAGCACCTGAGGATAGCCATGTTCCGCAGGGCCAAAGAGCTGGAAGACCTCAGCCTTGCCCCCGGCCCTATATCCGCCTTCCGCAGGGGTGCCCTTGAGAGAATCGGCGGCTTCGTCGAGGATATAGTTGAGGACTACGCCACCACAAAGGCGGTTAAGCGGTTTGGGCGGGTAGTCTACGCCCCCCGCGCGAGGGTGTGGACGGAGATGCCGAAGAGCCTGGCCGTTCTCTGGCGCCAGAGAAAGCGCTGGTTCCTGGGAGACCTGAAGAACCTCGGAGGAGGATTCACCAAGGACTGGGGGTTTCTCCTGCTCGGCGACGTTATAGCAGTCCTAGACATCACCGTGCCTCTCCTTCTTCTTGCGACATCGAACTTTGCCCTCTTTGGCCTTTGGTGGGTTTTTGAGACAATCACGATGCTAATACCGACGTTTGTCGAGGGCGGAAAGCTCTCGAACGCCCTGATTTTCCCACTGATGGTCTGGTTCTGGGCGCTCTTTTACCTCTCGCTTCACGTGTACGGTTACATCAGGCTCCTCACTGGAAAACTGTAGCACAGCGGTTTCCCAGAATTTTTGACTTCTTTCTGTCCCGTCCTGGCTCAGGCACCAAAATGCTTTTAAAGGGCAGAGCCTTTTAAACCACCCACTATAGACTATATAGAATATAGAGAGGTGGGGAGATGCTTGGGGTCATCGCGGCGGCGTTCTTCATGGCATGGGCGATAGGTGCAAACGACAGTGCAAAGGCTGTGGGAACGGCAGTCGGCTCCGGGATAGTGGGGTTTAGGAGGGCAGTGCTCATAATAGCTGTCTTCACGACCCTTGGGGCAACGTTAAGCGGCTTCGGCGTCTCAGAAACGATAACAGCACTCGCAAGGGGACTCTCCCCCGCTGAAATAGCGTTGGTCTTATTCAGCTCCGCTTCGGCGGTCACACTTGCAAGCCTCTGGGGGAAGCCGATATCAACGACCCAGTCCATAATAGGCGCCCTCGTTGGCTCTTCCCTCGCGCTCGGTTTTTCTGTTGACTGGTGGACAGTCGGGAAAATCGTTTCAGCGTGGTTCGTGTCGCCTGTGTTTGCTTCAGTCCTTGCCATAGCCACATACAAGTTCTACAAACCTGTGCTCAAGCGCATAAAGTGCCTCAGAAGCCTCGAGCTTACCCAGAAGTGGCTGGTCTTCCTGGCGTCCGCTTTCTCGGCCTTCAACCTAGGAGCGAATGAGGTCTCCAATGTCACAGGCCTTGCGAAGGCCGGAGGGATTGCCGGCCCAAACGCCGTTCTTGCCCTCGTTGCGGCACTTGGGGCACTCACATTCAGCTACGAGGTTATGATGACGGTTGGAAAGGATATAGCACCTCTCGGCCCAACCTCTGCCTTTGCCAGCCAGTTCGGGGCCTCGATAGCCGTGAGCGTTGCCAACGTCTTCGGGCTCCCCGTCAGCTCAGGCCAGGCAATAGTAGGGGCTATAAGCGGGCTGAGCCTCTACAAGGGGGAGCATGTAAACAAAAAGCTCCTTCTGGACATCGTGAAGAGCTGGGTTCGGGCCCCCTTCTTCTCTGGACTCCTTGCGTTTGTCCTTGTCAGACTCTTCTCGGCAGGCTTTTAAGGGCAAGTTTCGGACTCCGAAGGGGTGAGAACATGGAGTTCAGGTTTGAGGTAAAGGCGAGGGACGCCGCCGGAAGGATAGGAAAGCTGACCGTTAACGGAAAGACGATAGAGACTCCGGCGATAATGCCGGTCATCAACCCCAAACAGCTCATCGTGACACCGAAGGAGCTCAAGGAGATGGGCTTTAGAATGATAATAACCAACTCCTACATCATCTACAAGACGCCTGAACTGAGGGAAAAGGCCCTTGAGCTTGGAATTCACAGGCTCCTCGACTACGACGGCGTCATAGAGGTCGATTCCGGCTCCTTCCAGCTCATGCGCTACGGAGAAGTCGAGGTCACGAACCGCGAGATAATCGAGTTCCAGGAGAAAATCGGCGTTGACATCGGCACGTTCCTCGACATACCGACCCCACCGGACGCGCCGAGGGAGAAGGCCGAGGAAGACCTGAGAATAACACTGGAGAGGGCAAGGGAAGCGGAGGCAGTCAAGAACATTGCCATGAACGCCGCCGTGCAGGGCTCCACGTATCCAGACCTGAGAACATACGCCGCGAGGGAGCTCAGCAAAATGAACTTTGAAATCCACCCAATCGGCGCGGTTGTCCCCCTCATGGAGAGCTACCGCTACAGAGACCTCGTGGACGTCGTAATAGCCTCGAAACTCGGCCTGAGGCCAGACAGGCCCGTCCACCTCTTCGGCGCCGGACACCCGATGATTTTTGCCCTCGCCGTGGCCATGGGAATAGACCTCTTCGACTCCGCCAGCTACGCCCTCTACGCCAAGGACGACCGCTACCTAACGCCTGAAGGCACCAAGAGGCTCGAAGAGCTTGAGTACTTTCCCTGCTCCTGTCCGGTCTGCTCCCGCTACACCCCGCAGGAGCTCCGCGAGATGCCGAAGGAGGAGAGGACGAGGCTTCTCGCCCTCCACAACCTCTGGGTAATCCGCGAGGAGCTGAACCGCGTGAAGCAGGCGATAAAGGAAGGTGAACTCTGGCGCCTCGTTGACGAGAGGGCAAGGAGTCACCCGAAGCTCTACGCGGCCTACAAGAGACTGCTGGAGTACCGGGACTACTTGGAGAAGAACGAGCCGGTCACAAAGGCATCAGCATTTTTCAAGGTGAGCGAGGAAGCCACGCGCTGGCCCATCGTTTACCGCGCCAAGGAGAGGGCCGAGCGCGTCGCCCAGAAGTTCCCCGAGAAAGTGAAGCACCCGATATTCGGTGAGGTTCCGAAGTACCTGAGCCTCAGCTACCCCTTCGCCCAGAGCGAGGGCGAGGAGGACTTCACGATAGAGAAGCCGGAGAAGAGAGAGGCGAGGAAATACGTGATGGCCGTCGCGGAGTACCAGTTCGGAGAAGGCGCCGGCGAGGCCTTCAAGGACGCTTTCGTTGAGCTTTCGAGAAAGACGGGCATGCCGAGGCAGATAAAGGCCAAAGGTAAACACCTCGCGACCTTCAGAGCGGAGGACGGCCTGCTGACCCTTGGCATCGAGGGTGCAAAGAGACTCCACGAAATCCTGCCGTTCCCGAGGATGCGCGTTGTAGTCAACGAAGATGCAGAGCCCTTCGCGAGGCGCGGAAAGAACGTCTTTGCCAAGTTCGTCCTTGATGCAGACCCGGCGATAAGGCCCTACGACGAGGTTTTGGTCGTGAACGAGAAGGACGAGCTTCTCGCGACTGGACAGACACTCCTCAACGGCGAGGAGCTGAAGGCCTTCGAGAGCGGGCTGGCGGTGAAAGTGAGGAGGGGCGTTGAGAAGTAGTTTCGAAAATTTTATAACCTCCCCCCTTTTCCTTACTCTGGGCGGGCCCGTGGTCTAGATGGTTATGACGCCACCCTTACAAGGTGGAGGTCCGGGGTTCGAATCCCCGCGGGCCCACCAAAAACCCAAAATTCTCCAAGAATACTTCTTTGAGAGTCAGTCCTGGCGCCCTCAATTGTCATTGGAACCTTCTGCCATTTAAAAATTAAAAATCGGAAAAACATAATTAGCTTGTATTTTTCAAAGCTAAGATTCCACCTACAAGTAACAAGATAAATGACAAGACCCAAAACCCGCTTACCAAGATTAACCCAACTACGGCACTTATTAGCATTAGGGCCCCAGCCACTTTATTGTTTTTGTCGACTATTGCTCCCCCTACTATACCAAGAACTCCCATAAACAGCGCACCCAGCCCACGTTCCGTCACTGTCTCGGCGCCTGAAACCTCCAATGCTTCTCCAATCCCCCCAATAAATAGCACAAGTAACGCTGCAACTATTCCAAACACTCCTCCTAAAATTCCTAATATCATTTCACCAGTCCTACCCATGCTATCACCTCATGGGCAATGGGAACAATTGGCGTATTTGTTTTGTATTCTACTTGTTATATTATTTTTGGTTACAAATTAATTTTGATTGAATTCGTATGTAACGTAGATTTGACTAGGATTTAACGGTCTCAATTAACATGCAATAGGTCTATTAATGTGAAGGTTCATAACAGCCCTTGCAAAGCAAGCGCTGGCGGAAATAGTAGGTACTATTTCAAAATTGCTAGGTGTGAATCTTTACCTTTTTGCTTATTTTTGATGAGTGTTTCAGTCTCCAATGGCGTCCGCTGGACGCTAATAATGGGATTAGAAACTATTTTGAAAGTTTGAGGTTAAACTCGCTTTGGAGGTTGCCAAGACTATTCTGAGTTAATGTCAGATGGCGTTAAATCCATCAACGCCAGGAGCAAGCTTTCGTCTATCATGCGGATAGTATTTTCACAGTCTTTTCGCGGGCCTTTTTAGAAAAATAGTAGATAACAAAAAACAAAATTCGTCCACGTCTAACAAACAATCAACGTTCTGGTATTTCAATGTACGCAAGGGGATCATCGAACATGTTCTCTTGGTACGCTATGAGTACTTTTTGGTTCTCCGGAACCATAAAAGCCAACCATCCTTCTACCTTACCACCTGGAAGCAGATCAACTGAATCTAACTTGGGAGTTTCCTCGGGTAGAACTACCCATTCATAGTCATGCATTGCCCCGTCAATTACTACCCTAAAATCCAATGGATTCACACTTAGCGTTTCGCTGCCCTCGGTGTATTTTACTCGAACTTTCACTAAGAGGTACTCATGCCCTGGCTTAGGGTCATCGTTAAACATGTTAGCATCTTTTATCATTGCATTAGCTTTTTCTCCTCTGATGTAATCTACTACAGTCACCTCGACGGTTTTGGTATCGTCGTAACTCCGTATTTTAACGCTTACTGGCTCTCTAACTTTTGCTGGATTAGATATCCCGGCCGGTGTTGGACTTTGTGTTGAAGTTGTCTCTGTAGTAGTTTTTGCTTCCTCTGTTGAAGATGTGTCGCTTGTGCATCCGCTTATGCTAACTATCATAAGAATCAAAACCAGGCTAACGACGATTGTGGGCAATTTTCTTTTGGACATTCTATTACCCCCAAGTAGATTTCAACTATAATATACAGGAGATGTATATAATACTTTTGCCACAATTAATTTTTGGTATGATCTCATATAACGCACCATTTATAATAGTGTGTATAACTATTTGTCACAATTAAATGGTAGGTTTTCCTGACTTTACACCCTTCTGTTGTGGATTTCTGTAGTTTTCACCAGGGCGACTCCGCAAAAACATTCCCAAGCCTTAGTCAAAGTGCCCTCTAAGAGTTCCGGGGTAAAGGTTTATAAGAGGGCTTTCAAACCACGACCGAGGCGAGAGTTGTGGGGCGCGAGGTAACCGATGAGAAGCTCCAGAAATATTTTAGAATCACCGAAGAAGCACTCAGGCGGCTTGAGGTCGCCGTCCACGAGAAGAGCCTTCTCTACGCAGTCGCCAAGGACTTCCTGACTATGGCAAGGAGCTATTTTGAGGACGCCAAGTACTACTACGAGAAAGGCGACTACGTCACGGCCTTCGCGGCCCTGAACTACGCGCACGGGTTCATAGACGCCGGTGTGAGGCTCGGTGTGTTTAAGGGTGAAGACGACAGGCTCTTCGCCTTCGGGTGAGGTGAGAGGGATGGGAGACTACCTAGTTGTTCTGGAGGCCCCGATAATTGTGCGGGACGTTGAGACGAGCGAGGACGCGATAAACGTGGCGGTGAGCAAGGTGACAAAGGCGCTCAACAGGGAGAAGCTCGACTTCGTCCGCGTTGAGCTCGGCTACTCCCAGTGTCCTGTCTGCGGGGCGCACTTCGAGAGCGCCTTCGTGATCGGAAACGTCGGCCTGGTCGGCATGTACCTTACCCTCAAGGTCTACAACGCCCAGACGATAGAGCACGCGGAGAGGATAGCCAAGGCCGTCGTTGGAAAAGCACTGAAGAAAGTCCCCCTGAAGGTCTATGAGATAAGGGAGCTCCAGGAAGATGAGGACGACGGCGTCGAGGTCGAGCTTTGAGTTAATTTTTTAAACATCTTTCCATCAAAGCCCCACATAACCTCTGGAGGTTTTACCATGACGAAGTTTATCTTTGTTACGGGTGGTGTTGTTAGCGGTCTTGGGAAAGGGATTACCAGCGCTTCTCTCGGCATGCTCATGAAGGCGAGGGGCTTCAGGACTACGAACATCAAGATTGACCCCTACCTCAACTACGACGCGGGAACCATGAACCCCTACCAGCACGGAGAGGTTTTCGTTCTCGACGACGGCGGTGAGGTTGACCTCGACCTCGGCAACTACGAGCGCTTCCTCGACACGAGTTTGAGCTTTGACCACAACATAACCACAGGAAAGGTCTATTCCTCCGTCATCGAGAAAGAGAGGAAGGGCGAATACCTTGGAGCGACCGTTCAGGTCATCCCGCACATCACCAACGAAATAAAGGAGCGCATCAGGAGAATCGCGAGGGACTACGACGTCGTTATTGTCGAAATCGGTGGAACCGTTGGAGACATCGAGGGAATGCCGTTCCTTGAGGCAGCAAGGCAGATGCAGCTTGAAGAAGGCAGGGAGAACGTCGCCTTCGTGCACGTGACCTACGTGCCCAAGCTCAAAGTGGTGGGTGAGCAGAAGACCAAGCCGACCCAGCACAGCGTCAAGGAGCTCCGCTCGCTCGGAATCCAGCCAGATGCCATAGTCGCCCGCTCAGAGGAGCCCCTTGAGGAGAGCGCGAGGAGAAAGATAAGCCTCTTCACCAACGTCCCGGAAGAGGCCGTGATCAGCGCCTACGACGTCGAGGACACCTACGAAGTGCCTTTAATGCTCGAAAAGGAGGGGCTCGCGAGGTACCTCGTGAAGAGGCTTGGACTTCCCGAGAGAGAGCCCGACCTTGAGAAGTGGCGTGAGATGGTCGAGAAGTACAAGAATCTTGACAGGGAAGTTGAAATCGCGGTCGTTGGAAAGTACGTCAAGCTCGCCGACTCATACCTCAGCATCAAGGAAGCTTTAAAGCACTCAAGCGTGGCAAACGACGTCAAGGTGAAGATAAGGTGGATAGAGGCCGAGGACGTCGAGAGGGAAGGCGTCAAGCTCCTCGAGGGCGTTGATGGCATAATCGTCCCAGGGGGCTTCGGAGCGCGCGGAAGCGAGGGCAAGATTATGGCGATACGCTACGCGAGGGAGAACGACATCCCGTTCCTCGGAATATGTTTCGGCTTCCAGCTCACCGTTGTCGAGTTCGCCAGGAACGTCCTCGGGCTCAAGGGTGCCCACTCAACGGAGATAGACCCGCAGACACCCTACCCGGTCGTTGACCTGATGCCGGAGCAGAGAGATTTGGACAGGCTCGGCGGGACTATGAGACTTGGTGCGTATCCGGTTCACATAAAGCCGAACACCCTAGCAAAGAGGCTCTATGGCAGGGAGGTAGTCTACGAGAGGCACAGGCACCGCTGGGAGGTGAACCCGGACTACGTTGAAAAGTTCGAAGAGGCCGGCCTCGTCTTCAGCGGAATAGCTGGCGACGATGAGAGGAGGATGGAGATACTTGAACTGCCCGACCACAGCTACTTTGTAGCGACCCAGTTTCACCCCGAGTTCAAGTCAAGGCCCATGAGGCCCGCGCCGGTATTCAGGGGGCTGGTCGAGGCGGCCAAAAAGAAAAGGTATCAGTAAACGGGCTCTTCTTTCTTTTCTTCAGTTCCCCTGAAGTCCCTGTAGAGCAGAACCCCTCCCGCCAGGAGGAAGCACACGAAAAACGCCTCAAACGGTGCCTCCAAGAGACTTATCACGAGAACACTGGGCTCGCTGCTCAACGTGAAGGGGAGCACAAGGGGTGCCATGACTATGGAGACTCCAAAGGCAAGAAGGATTGTCAGGAGCCCGTAGCCCAGACTGCTCGGGAGCCTCCTAAAGACAAGGCCCAGGGCCTCGATGAACGCCCCGAGGTTCCCTGTGTCCACATACGTGGCCACGACAAGAGGGTAGTACGTTATAAGGATTGGAATCACCAAGAGCACCAGCACAAGCCCGAAAAACGCGAGGAAGGGATTCAGTGTTAGTCCACCCACGATCATCACAAGGGCCGGCACCAATGCCACCAAAATTCCGGTTAGATACGCAAGGACGTTTACAATTATCATTACAGGAATCTTGGGAAGGGCCTCTGCGATTAGTTCAGAGATGGAGTACTCCTTACCATCTAGCGAGAGGAAATAGGTCCTGACGATGCTGTACTCAACAAACGCGAGGACAATGGCCACAATGAGTATCCAGAGAAGGCGAATCTCAACGTAGCGAACCAGCTCATCTGTGGACTCGTGAGTCATTCCATGCTTTTCGAAAACGACGTCCGGCAGTATCTCCTCTCTCGGGACGGCTCCTCCCCTAATCCCTGGGAACAAAGCGGAATTGAGGATAGCGAGGGCCAGAAACACCACGAGGACGAGGAGGTACGCCCCCCTGTTCTCGGCGACGAGTGAAAAGGCCTTGGAGAATGCATCAAGAGCTCCCATAAACACCACCGTAGTTAGTAACGACGGAAGCGTTTAAAAGCGTTGTCCCTAAGAAAAGCTTATAAACGAACCCCCGAAAGTGGCGATGGGTTCATCAGGCTAATCGAGGTGAGATAAATGGCTATCTGGCAGGGAAGGTCACTTAAAAAGCCCTCAGGTGGAAGGATTGTCCTCGCGAGGAAGAAGAGGAAGAGGGAGCTCGGTAGGGAGCCCGCCAACACCAGAGTCGCCGAGGAGAGGGAAAAGAGGAAGATAATCAGGACCTACGGCGGAAACAGGAAGGTCAGGCTCATCGAGGCCCTCTACGCCAACGTCTTCGACGGCGGAAAGGGCAAGAAGGTCAAGATACTCAACGTCGTCGAGAACCCGGCCAACAGGCAGTACGCGAGGAGAAACATAATCACCAAGGGTGCCATTATCGAGACCGAAATCGGCAGGGCCGTCGTCACCAGCAGGCCCGGCCAAGACGGGGTTGTAAACGCTGTTCTCCTCAAGGAGGAGAACGCCTGAACTCCTTTCTTTTCCCGAAGTTTTTCGTAGTTTTATGCAAGCCTTATTATACTTTGGCGCCCTATTTGTTTTGGTGTAGACAGATGGAATATTCACGCATCGAGAAAATTCTCGCGAGCCTGTTTGTTGTGTTTCTCCTTCTGGCGAGCATAAACTTCCTGAGGGAGCTTGAGAACATTCCCCAGCGGCCTAACTATGAGCATTATCAGGAAAAATACGGTGTGAATGCACTCCTTGAAAATCAAAGTCGCCTAAGAGAGCTTGACAGACAGCTCTTCGAGGCGTATCAAGAGACCAAAAGCAATTTGACCGAGGCGGAGAGGATTTACCTTTTCAAAAGGGAAGAGTACAGGGTCGCACTTGAGAGCGGCAACGTTACCGAGGAGCTGAAGACTGAGTACCTGAAAGCGAAGGGGGCCTATGAAACGGCCTACCGTCAGTACCTCGGGGCAAAAAGCGCCTATGAGCAGACCCACGAGAAGCTTGAAGAAATCAGCTCACAAATCCAGGAGCTCAGGGAGAAGGCAAACGAGGAGTACGGAATGGCCTATGAGGTATACAAACTCAAGGTTCTCATGCTGAAGCTTTTGTTTGCAGTGCCACTGTTCATGGCGTCGCTTCTGCTCCTCAGGAGATACAAGAACATCTACACCTCCTCTCTCGTGGCGTATTCGTCGCTGTTGCTCATCTACCTTCTTCTCTCCGCGATATGGGGCACGGTTCAGCTTATCGGACTTAGTCTCTTCGGAGCGTTCTCGACACTCCTGGCTCTCCACTACCTGAGAAAGGAGTACTTCAAGCCCGAAAGAGTCTACAAGAGGAGGATTGCCCAGGACAGGTGCTACAACTGCGGGTTCCCCGTAAAGGACGACTACTTGTACTGTCCCAACTGCGGTGCAGAGCTGAAAGAAAAGTGCGAGAGCTGTGGTGCTCTAAAGCCCATCCACCTTAAGTTCTGCCCATACTGCGGTGCCGAGCCGGAAAGAAGGGAGAAAGTTAGAGCCCCTCCCTGAACTTTGAGAGCTCCTTCTCCATGATCTTTTTCGCGAGCTCCCTGGCTTTCGGCTCGACGATTTCGATAACCCTATTCTTGAGCTCTTCCAGGCCTTCCCCGGTCAGTGCCGAAATTTTAACCGGCTCAAGCCCCTTTACCCGAACAAACTCTTCAACCGTCCTGACCTTCTCGTCCTCTGCAATGTCGACTTTGTTGATGGCCACGATAAACGGGAACTCGCCGAACTCGCTGTAAATCTCCTCGAAGAGGTGCATCTGCTCTTCAATTGGGAAGCCGCAGTACTCGCTTGGGTCGAAGATGTAGATGATGACGTCTCCAAGGTGCTTCAGAGCTAAAATCGCCTGCTTCTCCACCTCGTTCCTCTCGCTGAGTGGCCTGTCAAGCAGTCCCGGCGTGTCTATGACCTGGTACTTGAGGTAGTGCTCCTCGAACTGGCCGACGTTTATGCCCTTGGTCGTGAAGGGGTAGCTCGCGACCTCCGGCCTTGCATTGGTCAGCGCCCTGAGTAGGGTGCTCTTGCCCACGTTGGGGTGGCCCGCTATGACCACCGTCGGGAGCTCCAGGTCAACCACCGGGAGTTCTTTCAGCACGTTTCTGGCCTGGTTGAGGTAGCGGAGGTCGTCGTCAATCTCGTGGAGTATGTCTGCAACACGGCCGTAGAAGGCCCTCCTGAGCTTGGCTATCTCCTTGGGGTCTCTCTCAAAGCGTATCTTCTCGACGTGCCTCTGCTCAAGGTTTCTGATGGTCTTTACAGCCCAGTTGACCCTCGCGAGGGACTTGTGGAACTGGTCTCTGTCAACGAGCGTGTCAACGAGCTCCTGGTAGAACTTTGGAAGCGTCGAAACTCCTGGCGTCCTGTCGAGTATCTTTCTCAGGTTGTCGCGGACGACGTTGGAGACCGTTCTGACACGGAGCTCTTCCCTCTGCCTCGCCTTGGCCACTTTCCCGCCCGGCGGGTTGTAGGCGGAGGCCGCCTTCTCGGCCCTTCTGAAGGCCTTATCGATGAGCTCATCAGCGGTAAGGACTGTCGGCATCTTCTCAAACGGGTTCTTCATTCTCACACCTCCCTTCGTCTCGCGGAGAAAAGGTTGGAGATGGGATTTAAAAAGGTATTTAATCCGAGCTGGCTATGAGCAGGCGATGACTGAAGCTGAGGAATTCCGAGTGAGTTATCATTTTTAGCGAACTACAAAGACACAGCCTGAAGCTCTATCACCTTCCCCACGTGCAGCGGCTCCACTCTTTCTCCCAGCCTGCACCTTAGGTAGGCGAAGCTCTCAAGCCCCGTGCAGTGGCCGGCGTAAAGCTTTGCGCTGATGTTATTGGCCACGTCCTCAAGGAGCTCCTCCTTTGCACCGGCGAGGTGCAGTCCCCCGAGCAGAACCTTAACCGGCTTTCCACTAACGTTCTCGGCGTGCCTTACTATGTTGATAACGCCAGAATGCCCACAGCCAGTTACCACGGCAACGGAATCGCCGAGGTCTACAACCAGGGCAATGTCGTCTTTAACGGGGTCTTTCGTCCCATCGGGGAGGTATCCGACAGCTCTGTCCCATGTGGCCCGCTCAACCTCGCCGGAGCTCATGAACCCTCTGGCGAACTCAAAGGGATCCGTCCCCAGGATAAACTCGGCACCCAGCCCCTCGAGCTCCTCTCTCGTGAAGGGAATCCCTATTTCACGCCTCTTGGGCTTCAGCGCGATTCTTCTCTGGAAGATTCCAGGGTGGGCGATTACCTTTAGCGGTTTCGAGCGGGCTTCGAGGAGCGCCTTCAGACCGCCGGTGTGGTCGTAGTGGCCGTGCGTTATGAAGAGGTAGTCTATCGAGTCGGGTTCAACTCCCAGGGCTTCCATATTGTTGAGGAGAACCCCTCCATCTGTCCCAGTATCGACGAGCACCTTTATGCCATTACTTTCCACAAGTGCTGAAAAACCGTGCCCACCCAAGAGGCCCTTTCTGAAGCCCGAGTGGTTTTCATACAGTATGGTGACCTTCATTTGGACCACCTCGAAAGGTTTATTTTTTCGGGCAACAAATAAATGCTGTGATAACTATGGACACACTAGTTGAAGCACTCCTCTCCGGGCTAACAGTTGCGCTGGCGTCCTGGTTTCCCCTGAGCCCGGAGGGGGAGGTTGTTTCTGTCCTCGTTGGGAACTACCAATCTTTCCTTGTCCCGGCCTATTTAGGCGTAACTTTCGCCGTCTTCTTCCGTTATAGGGAGAGGTTTTCGAGACTTCTCATCGAGGCTATGAAGGGAATCTATGAAGCAGAGCTTAAATACATATTCTTCGCGGCTCTGTTCACGGCCCTTATCGGGCTCCCCCTCTCCAAGCTCTCCTGGGGCCTTTCAGCCAAAATCTCCTCGGCAGTCAACGCCCTTATTGGTGCCCTCATAGTCCTCCTTTCACTGGCCACACCCCGGAGAAATCCGATCCGCGAACTCGACGGAAAGCTGTCCGAAGAGCCGAGCATACTTGACTCCCTCTCTGCGGGAGTCATCCAGGGTGTTGGTGTTTTAGGCCCTCTCACGAGGACCGGCGCTGTAACCCTCGCGCTCCTCCTGCCGGGCTACAGCGCCAGAAAGGCCCTCCAGTGGAGCTTTATGGTGGCGCCGGCGTACTTTATCCTACGTCTCTTTCAGTTCGGAAGCTGGGAGCCGGAGGGCCCCGTGTGGGTTCCCTTCACTGCCTTCGCCTCTGCATTCTTTGTGAGCCTTGTGCTTATTTATCTCCTTGAGTCCCTAGCTGAGAAAAGGGCCAGACTCGCCCTTACTGCTTTCGGAATTGTGCCTATAATCGTCTTTGCTCTGGAGGTGATAGTTTGAAGGGTGTAATCCTCGCCGCTGGAAAGGGTGAAAGACTGCGCCCGCTAACGGACGACAGGCCGAAGGTCGTCCTTAAGGTCGCCAACAGGCCGATAATCGAGTACGTTATGGAAAACCTATATCCGTTCGTTGATGAGTTCGTGATTGTGGTCAGATACCAGAAGGAGAAGATTATCGGCACCATTGGAGACGAGTTTAGGGGCAAGCCTGTGACCTACGTCGAGCAGCTGCCGGGTGAAGGGACGGCGAAGGCCATAGAGAGCGCGAGGGAGAGCGTGGAGGACGAGTTCATAGTGGCCAACGGTGACATCTACTTTGAGGAAGAGGCCGTCAAGGAACTCGTCTCGGCGTTCAGGAGGGAGAGGGCCGACGCCGCGATGGTCGTCAAGCACTTCGATGACCTGAGCCACTTCGGCAAGGTGGAGGTTGAAGGGCCGAAGGTCATGCGGATAGCGGAGAAGCCTGGAAAAGTGGCCGGCTACGCCAACCTCGGCATCTACGCCTTCCGCTCGAGTGTCTTTAAGTTCATTGAGAAGACGGGAGTAAGTGAGAGGGGCGAGTATGAGATAACCGACACAATAAACCTGATGATTGACTCCGGGCTGAAAGTCATAGCCGTTCCCTACGACGGCTACTGGAACGACATCGGGAGGCCCTGGAACCTGCTGGAGCTGAACGAGTACCTGCTGAAGAACAAGCTCAGGCACGAGATAAGGGGCACCGTCGAGGAAGGAGCAACGATAGTCCCGCCGGTTGAAATCGGTGAGGGGACTGTTGTGAGGAGCGGGGCATATATAATCGGGCCGGTGAAGATTGGCAGGAACTCCAGGATAGGGCCGAACTGCTTCATAAGGCCCTACACGAGCATTGGCGACAACTGCCACATCGGCAACGCGGTTGAAGTCAAGAACTCCATCATAATGGACAATAGCAACGCTCCCCACCTCAACTACGTTGGCGACTCGATAATAGGTGAGAACACCAACCTCGGTGCAGGGACGATAACCGCTAATTTAAGGCACGACAGGGGCAATGTGAAGGTCGAGGTTAAGGGCAAGCTCGAGGACAGCGGCAGACACAAGCTCGGGGCGATAATCGGGCACAACGTAAAGGTTGGTATCAACGTCAGCATCTATCCGGGCAGGAAGATTGGGAGCAACTCTTTTATAGGGCCGGGTGTTATCCTTGACCGCAACGTCCCGCCAAACAGCCTCGTGGTAGTGAGGCAGGAGAAGTTGGTGATGGAGAAATGAGCATTCCGGGAAGCAACCTCATACCCTACCTCAACTTTATTTCGAGGTGGGTCCTCTTCATCGCCGTTGCCTACAAGGCCTACGAAACCCGGGACAAGGGGTGGGTTTTAATCAGCACTGCGTTCTTTATAAACGCACTTGACGTTGAGAATTACGTTCTAAACCCCCTCGGAGTTCACGTGAATCCAGAGGCCTACGTTATAGCCGCCAAAGTTTCAAACTTCTTCTTTGGGATTCTTCTGATTTGGGGGGCGTTCCACCTGAAGTATGGAAAGACGGATTTCAGGCACACAGTTCACATTTCCATTCTGGCCGTTGCCTCGTACATCTGGCTATTCCTCCTCGCGTCCGATGTCTTCAAGAGCCCAACTCAGGAGTCAATACTTCCATCTCTCGTTCTTGGAGGCGCCCTTGTCTACCTCGGCTGGGTTCTGGATAAACACGTTATCTCTCGCGGAACGCCTGAGGCAATGTTCCCGTGGGGCCTTATTTTGCTTGGCGCCCTCAACATAACCTACCCCGTCACGAGGTTCGTAGATTGGTTTGCCCCCATAGGGTTTTTCCTTGGGGCAATATCCCGGTTCATGGCGGCTGTTGGAGCGGTTAAGTTCGTGTTCTACTCGGTTGTTCCCCCCAGCATGGACGGAGAGCCCCCCGCGGAGAAGGGGGTTTTCTTTTTCTCGTCCAGGGAGGAGGCCTTTAAAGTCCTCGGAGACCTGTGGTCGAGGCCCGGAACCGTCGTCATAACAAGGGAAGACCTCAGAACCCTCAAGAGCTCGCTCAACCCAGAAGCCTTGGTCTTCTGGATTACCAGAGCAAAAGAAGGCAAGCTGGAGGAAAGACCCCAGATTTATGCGATGGCTCCAACAAAAATAGACATCCTTACGGACCTTATTGCCCAGGCACTGGCCCAGGGGTATAAGACAGTGTACATCGAGGCCTTTGAGTACCTGATGCTTGAGAACGGTTTTGAGAAGGCGGTTAAATTCCTGCTGAACATAAAGGACCGGGTTCTGGCAGAAGGTGGTACAATGGTACTCGTCCTGAACCCCGAGACCCTGAACGAAAAGCAGAGAAAAATAATCGAGAGGGAGTTCAGAGAGTTCAGCTGAGACCCAGCTTCTCCATAAACCTTTTGGCGTACCTGAGGTCTTTTTCAAGCTCTGCCTTCTGGAGGAGCTGCCTCTCGATGGCCCTGAGGGCGTCGTGGACTGCCTGGATAGCACCCCAGGTCTCTCCCGTCGCCACGAAGACGCCCCTGTCGGTGACGACCCTCATCCTTGCCTGGTAGAGGTGGACCCCCCTGAACTTCTCGGGGAAGCGCCTGATGTAGAGGTAGATTATGCCCTCCTGGCCCAGGAGGTCTTCATAGCCCTCGACGAAGCGCTTTATGTCGCTGATTATCCTCTCCCTCGTGAAGTCGCTGAGTATCGAAGCGTCACCGCCGAGCTGGAGGTAGAACTTCGCCTCCTTCTCGGTCATCTTTGAAATCGGCAGGAGCAGGTCCTTCACCGTGAGGACTCCAACGACCTTGTTGTCTTCGTTGACGACCACGAGACCGTCTATGTCGTTGTCCTTCATCGTTGCCACTGCTTCCCTGACCTTCGCGTCCGGCAGTATGGTTATGACGCCCCTGATCATGACGTCGCGGAGCGGCATGCTGAAGGGCGGTATCTTCTCACCCGCGACCTCGCCGTACTGGGCCTTGAAGCGGGGCTTGATGAACCTTATGATGAGGTCGTGCAGGGTTACGAGGCCCTCAAGCCTGCCCTCGTCGTTGACCACAGGAATCCTTGATATGGCGTGGTCGCGCATGGTCGCAAGGGCCTTGGCGACGGTGTCGTCGGGCTTGAGGGTTATGACGTCCTTAGTCATGAACTCCTCAACAAGCTTCTTACCGAACTCGGTCTCGGCGACCCTTTCAAGGACGGCTATATCGTTTATAACGCCGATGATTTCAGCTTTGCTCTCCCCAACGGGGAGGGAGCGAAGGTCAACCTCAATCATGAGCTTGGCGGCCTTGCTGAGGTCTTCATCAGGCTTTATAACCGGAGCTGGTTTGTAAACGTCCCTAACCTTAGCTTTCGTCGGGTCCCACTTGAGGTGGGAGCGAATGATTAGGTCCTGGGTGAGGACACCCTTGTACAGGTTTCCATCAAACACCAGAATGAGGTCGGGGTCTTCCTTCTCGAAGATTCCTATTGCCTCAGAAAGCGGGGCGTCGATGTCGATCTTCTGGAACCTGTCCGTCATTACTTCCTGAACCGGAATTCCGACCATTGCTGTCACCTCCTGCAATTATATATTTGGTTCTTCTAGGATTTAAACCTTTGCAACCGTTGGCATTTTAATTAATTTGGGTTAATAAATTTTTCGCGGAAAGATTTATAAAACCGAGAAGCAAACCAAAGACCGCGCCGGGGTAGCCTAGCCTGGGAAGGCGCGGGACTCGAGATCCCGTGGGCGTCCGCCCACCAGGGTTCAAATCCCTGCCCCGGCGCCAACCAACTGCCGAGCCCGAGAGGGGGGTTCCACTTCCCCTACTCTATACTTCTGCCGTCTGTAGTTTGCCTCAGAGATTCTTACTTAAGAAGTTGCAAACCTGTAACCCTCTGTGAAACAGGGAAAACCGTAAGAAACAGAAAAGAAAACAGCCTACTTCTCCCAAGGGGTCTTCAGGTCGTCACGTAGGCGCCGTCCTTCTCGACTATGACCGTGTGCTCGAACTGGGCAACGAGGCCGCCGCGGACTTCCCTCAGTATCGGGTAGCTGTAAATAGCCCCCGCCCTGTCAAGCTGGGCCAGCGCCAGCTTCAGCTGTCCCTCGGGCATGAAGTCCTGGAGCCAGCGGTAAGCAAAGGGAAGTGTCTTGTACTCGCGCTTGATGTGCATGAGAAGCCTTCTCGCCTGGAGCATCCTGACGGGCCTGTCGCGGAGGTACATGAAAATCAGCGCCGGCGGGACTTCTATGACCTGGCCCGCGCCCGTCGTTGCAAAGGGCTCTATGGCGAAAACGTCGCCCTCCTGGAGGACGTACGTGTCTGCAGGCCTGTAGACGTTGGGAATGCTGACCCCTGCGTGGAGCTTGTAGCGCTCGACCTTGTGCCCGCTCAGGTTCACTATGGAGTTGAACCCCCTCTCCCTTATAGTGTCTTCAATGGCCTTCGCGACGTCCCTTACCATCACGCCCGCCCTAACCGTCGCTATGGCGTTCTCAAGGGCCTCCCTAGCCGCTTCCATGAGGTCGTCCTCTTCCATTCCGACACGGAAAGTCACGGCAGTGTCAGCTATGTAGCCGTCAACGTGGACGCCGATGTCAACCTTGAGGTAGTCGCCCTCTTTGAGGGCAGTATCGTCGCCCTTGTACGGCGTGTAGTGCGCCGCAATCTCGTTGAGCGAGAGGTTACAGGGGAATGCGGGCTTTCCGCCGAGCTCCACTATCCTCCTCTCAACGAACTCCGCTATGTCGTAGAGCTTTGCACCTGGCTTTATGAGGTCGGCGACTTCCTCCTTGACCTTTCTCGCTATCTCACCGGCTTTAATCAGCGCTGCCCTTTCGTCCACTACTACCACCGAGGTAGGTGGCGTTAGGCTCCCCTTAAACCTTACGAAAAACCTTTTATTTTCGCCACCCTTAGGCGAGACGGTGAGGCGATGCTCGAATTCAGGAAGAGAATCAACGTGTCAGATGATATATTCGTTGTTAGAAACCTCATAGGGGCAATCCTGCAGGGAGTTGGCCTTGCCTACCTCGTTCCCGTGCTCCTCGTGTGGTTTTACCCAGACCAAATTAAATACGTCCCGTATTTTGCCCTTCCCGGAATGGCATGCATTCTCCTCGGCGCTTGGTGGAGCAGACACTCGGATAAAGTTGAGGACGTCAACCTGAGGCAGGCCATGGTCGCGGCCGCGTTTACCTGGCTGTTTGCGTCCCTTGTGAGCGTTGTCCCGTTCATGGGAATAGCGGACATGAGCTTCGTGGATTCCTATTTCGAGAGCATGAGCGCGTGGACTGGAACGGGCCTCACAATGATGAGCAACCTGTCGAGCTACCCCAAGGTTCTCCTGTTCTGGCGTGCGTGGATGCAGTGGCTCGGTGGCGTTGGAATCGTGCTCGTTGCCCTGACCATCCTTATCCGTCCCGGTGTCGCGGCGGCGAGGCTTTACCGGGCCGAGGCCAGGAGCGAGAGAATCCTTCCGAACCTCGTCAATACCTCAAAGGTCATCTTCGAGATATACCTCGTCCTCACGCTCGTGGGCACGTACCTCTACTACATCAACGGCATGAACCTTTTCGACGCCCTCACGCACTCAATGACCGGTCTTGGAACCGGTGGTATGAGCACCCACGACGAGAGCATAGGCTTCTTCCACAGCCCGGCAATCAACGCCGTCACGATTTTCCTGATGATTATGGGCGCCGTTAACTTCACGGTTCATTACAAACTCTTCAAGAACAAGTCCCTCAAGCCCTTTTTTGAAGATATTCAGGTTAGGTACATGTTTGTTTTTCTTATCCCCGCTGTCACGATAATAGGTTACAGCCTCTTTTCCATCGGGAAAGCCCTCGGAGAGGTTATCCAGGAGGCAGTGTTCCACGCGGTTTCAGCCATAAGCTGTACGGGGTTCCAGATAGCGAGTCTCTCAAGTTATCCCGAGGTCGCGAAGTTCATACTTGCAATCCTGATGGTAATCGGTGGAGGTGCTGGAAGTACGGCGGGCGGAATAAAGCTCATCCGCGTCACCCTGATGTACGAAAGCCTGAAGTGGACGATAGAGAGCGCAATCCTGCCGAGGGGTGCAGTCATTAAGAGAAAGGTCGGCAACTACGTCTTCAGCGAGGAGGACATACAGGAGGTCATGAGTTTTACCATGACTTACCTTGCGTTCCTGCTCTTCGGTACTGTATACACAATGCTCCGCGTCAAAGCTAGCCTTACAGACGCGCTCTTTGAGGTAGCCTCAGCGCAGGGCAACGTGGGCCTTAGCATCGGGATAACGTCCCCAGCAATGCCCGCCGACCTCAAGGTGTTGTACATACTCCTCATGTGGATTGGCAGGCTGGAGATATTCTCAACCCTCGTCTTCATAATCAGCGTTGTCTTCCTGCTCCCGAGGGTGAAGAGAAAATGATTGAAGTGCGGGATGTTTCCTTCAAGTACGTCCACTCGGAGAGGTCCGCCCTCAGGGGTGTGAGCCTTACAATAAAAGACGGGGAGTTCATGGGAATCCTCGGGCCAAGCGGGAGCGGGAAGTCAACTCTCGCACTGACGCTGAACGGGATAATTCCAAACTCAATTCGGGGGCAGTTCTCGGGGGAGGTCATAGTCAGAGACCCCCGCACCGGGGAGACCTTCAAAACGACGGAGACTCCGGTCTCGAAGCTCTCAACTATCGTCGGCCTCGTCCTCCAGAACCCGGAAAGCCAGCTGTTCAACATGACGGTCGAAGACGAGGTCGCGTTTGCGCTCGAAAACCTCGGCCTGTCGCGGGAGGAGATAGCGGGGAGGGTGGAGTGGGCCCTAAAAGTCGTCGGCCTCAGCGGCCTTGAAGAAGAGTTCCCTCCGAACCTCAGCGGCGGCGAGAAGCAGAGGCTGGCCATAGCGTCGGTAATAGCGATGAAGCCGAGCCATCTCGTTCTCGATGAGCCGACGTCCCAGCTTGACCCGGAGGGGAAAAAGGAAGTCCTGAAGGTCATAGAAGACCTCCACAAAGCCGGGACAACGGTCATTATGGTGGAGCACGACTCCCGCTTCCTGTTCAGAAAGGCGGACAGGCTGGTGGTTCTGGACAGGGGCCAGGTTATTCTTCAGGGAACCCCAAGAGAAATCGCGGAGAAGGTGGAAGAGCTAATCGAGATTGGCGTCAAGGTGCCTCACTCCCTCCTCCTGTCAAGGGCCCTTGGTCTTCCGCCCCTCCTGTCTCCTCGGGAGTTTTCCTCTTCAACAGTTCGAAGAGGCTGAGGGAATCGCCCTGTATCTCGTGCTTCAGGTCGTAAAGCTTCAGCATGAGCTCAAACCTTGCCTCAGGGTCTTCTATCTTTTCCGCCAGCTTTATGGCCCACTCAACGAACTGGAGTGCCTTCCCCCTGTCCCTCTCCATTTCAGACTGGGCCAGATGAAAGAGCGCAACGGCGCGGTGGAAGTTGCTCGTTATGTGGCCCACCACTGCGAGGGCCTTCTCTACCTCGCCCCTTTCGTATAGAACCTCTGCGAGGTGAACAAGAACAACGTCGAGCTTTTCTTTGTCCTTAACGAACTTCATGGCGTAGGCGGCCTTATGGAGCAGGCCAGAGTTAATCAGGTTCATTATTACGTCCCTCAGCACGTCCGGGTGATCCAGGGCCAGGTTTATCGCGGTCTTGAGGGCAAAATCCCCCTCCAGTTCGGCCCCGAGAGTATAAAACCCCACCGCAAGCTCACCAAGGAGTAACGCACGGTAGCGCTCGTTTTTTATGCCATTAATATGGGGAACTAACATCTTGAGGAGGGGAAGCAAGCGAACCTCCCCTCCCTCCGACTCCTTCATCCTGAGAATTTTCCGGAGAGTCATCCTAACCGCTATGACGATGTTCTGCTCTTTCTCAAGTCCCTCTATGAGGGCTATGGCCCCTGGAACGTCGTCCACCAGCAGTCTGTTCTCTATCTCAGTGAGTATTTCCGTCTCCGGCCTCTTTCCCCGGAGGGTTCCAAACAGCTCGTCTAGCTTCCCCATCTCAGCCCTCCTTCTCCAGCAGCAGTTCGAGGTAAGAGCGCCTCTCGAAGCGCGTGACTCCAAGCTCAAGAAGGAGCCTCTTCAATCTTTCAACGAGCTCAGGGACTTTATCCCTGTCCTCCGTAACGGCCTCCGCCTCGATGAACTTGCCGAGGCCCTCAACCTCGTCGAGCGTTATCGTTATGCCCTTCTCGACGTAGTACTTCTCACGGACTTTCTCGACTGTAAGGACTTCTCTAAAGCCGAGGGCCTCAAGGATGCGGGTGTGTTCGTCGGGGTCGTTTATTGGAACCTCTATCTCTTCCCTTGTCTTGGAGGTGGAGTCCAGCTTCGGCCCTTTGTAGGTCAAAAAAGCCTCAAAATGGCCGTCAAAGCGCCGTATCCTTATCCGGAGGGCCTCGTCGGTCTCCGCGAAGTCCCTGCAGGGGTGCTGGTAATAGGTGTCCTCGTGGTGCTCTTTCCTCATCAGCTCGAACTCTTCACGAACCCTCTCAAAGATGGAGTCGTCCGCGTAGCCCTTAACTTCCACTTCAATCATGGAAACACCCCCAGTTTCCGCAGGTTTGCTTCAAGCTTTTCTTCACAGACGGGGCAGTAGAGGGGCCCTTTTACGTCCGTGTCATAGAGTGAGTTTGAGAAATGCATAACGCACCTCGGGTTTGGACAGTGTCTCAGCCCGAATACGTGCCCCAGCTCGTGCATGGCCTCTTTGATTGCCCTCTCTATGAGCAGTTCATCGTCAGGCTCAAGGCCGTAGAACTCGTTTCTCAGCCGGTGAACGGAAACAACTGCACTCTTCAGGGAGGGGTTTGCAAGGCCGAATATGAAGTTCAGCCCCTCCTCGTAGAGGTCAAGCTCGGTAATGCCCAGAACGGCAGTAGCGTTAAGCCTCTCCTTCAGGGCGGAGAGCGTCGGCAGGAAGACCCTCCCAAGGTACTGGCCCCTTAAAGGGTTGAAAGCTACCGAGAATGGCTCAGTTGGGATTTCCCCCGAAAACTCAACACTAATCCCAAAGCGGGAGTGGTAGTCGTTGAGGAACCCAACAACCCCCTCAATGAGCGACCTCTTAAGAGTCCCAATTGAAACAACCGCAATCATCGGGTCACCAAATATAGGAGGAAAGAAAAGCCAATAAACCTTTCCCCTCACGGAGTGAGATCGCTCACGGAGTGAGGTTCATCGGCCTGAGCTCCTCAAGGAAGTGCTTGGCGAACTTTATCGTGAGGTCGATGTCCCTCAGGTCAGCGGTCTCGACCTGGCTGTGCATGTAGCGTATCGGTATGCTGAGGACGGCGGTGGCAACGCCCTCGCGGTTGATCTGCATTATGTTGGCGTCGGTTCCCGTCGGCCTCGGGCTGGCCTCGACCTGGAGCGGTACCTCGTACTTCTTCGCGACCTCGTCGGCGAAGGCGCGAACCTTGGGGTTGATGTTCGGGCCGACGTCCATGACCGGGCCGCCGCCGAGCTTGGGCACGATCTTGCCCTTGTCGCCGACCTGCTTGGCGAAGGTGACGTCCATGGCTATGCCTATCTCCGGGTCGATGGCGTAGCTCGCCACGCGGGCACCCCTGAGGCCGACCTCCTCCTGAACGCTCGCGACGAAGTATATGTCGGCCTCGTGGTTCTCAAGGGCCTTGGCAGCCTCTATCATGGCGTAGAGGCAGACCCTATCGTCGAGGTAGGGCGTGGCAATCCTGTTCTCGTTGAGCTGAATGAAGGCCGGGGCGAACTCGCCGACGGTTCCAACGCGGAAGCCCATCTCCTCGGCTTCCTCCCTACTGTCAGCACCGACGTCAACAACTATTGTGTCCCAGTCCGCTGCTTTTTTCCTGTCCTCCGGCTTCTGGAGGTGCGGCGGTATGTGGCCGACGACTCCGTAGTGCTCGCCCTTCTCGGTGAAGAAGCGAATCCTCTGGGCGACCAGAGTCCTCGGGTCAACGCCTCCAACCGGAACGACGTGGAGGTAGCCCTCCTTGTCGATGTGGTTGACCATGACGCCTATCTTGTCCATGTGGGCCGCGATCATAATCCTCGGCCCGCTGCCCTTCTTGTGGGCTATGACGTTTCCGAGCTTGTCGACGTATATCTCGTCCACGTGGTCTTTCAGCTCCTCAATGACGACGTCCCTTATTCCAAGGAACTCATAGCCGGAAACTCCCGGGGCCTCGACAACCTTCTTGAGCAGTTCGAGGTTCACCATGGCTTTCGCCTCCTTTAGATAGTCATCTAAATGTGTTCGGCTGGCTTAATAAGGTTTGCCTTTTGCTGGATTAAAAGGGAAAAACGATAAAAGAGGTAGTACACGACCGCTGACCTCCTCCCCGCCCTAAAGGGCGAGGCTTGAAAAAAGAAAAATGTCACCCGAGGACTGCCTGCAGGTAGGCTTCCTCCCCCGGCTCAAGGTCGAGCTCCCAGACGAGCTTTCCGTCCTCAAGCTTTGCCTCCCCCCTGGTCGCACGCACCTCGACCGCGCTTACTCGCCTTTCAACGCGGTAGTTCTTCAGCGGGTGAAGTCTTGGGGCGCGGACTTTGACGAAGTAGTAGCGGTCAAGCGTCTCTTCCTGGACTGTGGGGACTGCAAGCGCCAGGTAGGAGGTAGCCGCGAAGATAGCCCCCGCGAGAATCAGAATTACCCCCCGGTAGTTTGAGCCTTCCGGTTTCTCTTCGACCTCCGAGGGTGATGGAACTGTCGCATTCGACTGGAGGGGTGTGCTGGTGGAAGTCTCCGCAGGGGTGGTGTTTGAAGTCGTCGGGGTAGGCGGCTTCTGGACTGTCACCACAGCCTCTCCCGGGAGATAGCGGTCGCTCGTGGCCTTTATCACGATGCTCCCGTAGCCGGTCTTGCTCAGGTTCACCACTCCAACACCAGAGGAGTTGGTCACGGCGTAGTCCGTGCCGCTCGGACCCGACGCCATCAGGGTCACGTTCGAGACCGGAACACCCGTCGAGTCCACTACCTTGACGGCGAGGGCACCGTCAATGACTTCGGGAGTGACTATGAGCTTCTTAACATCCACGAAAGTCGTGACAATCTTTCCATCGAGGTTCAAAACGACAGTATAACGCCCCGGCGAAGAGACGGAGTAAGTTAAGGTGCCGTCGGGTCCGGTGGTGAACCTCAGCCCGTTTATCTCAACAGGGATGTCCGGGACACCTCCCGTGGCGTTGTAGACCCTGATGTGGATGGCCCCGTTCCAGAAGCCGACATCGTAGTAGAGGTTTCTCTGATAGACCTCGAAGGAGGCACTGGCCGACTTGTAGAGCCCGCTGAAGTTGGCCCACAGGAGAACCGTGTAGTTGCCTACGGGCAGGCTTTCCCAGGAGAGCTCCTTAACCCAGTTCGAACCCGGCTTAACAAACGTAACGGTGCTCTCATTTAAGAGGGGGACACCGCTCCTCAGAACAGCGTATCCTATTCTCCCAGTGAGTATAGTGTTCGAGCGGGAAGTGACCTCAAGGAGGGCAGTTATTCTGCGGCCGTAAATATACTTCTGGGCTGTTTTGATTGAAATGGAATAGTCAATTATCCTTTTTACGTCCACGACGAACTTCGACGTGGCGTAGGCCCTTCCACTCTTGGCGACCAGAGTCAGAAGGTAAAGCCCCGCGTCTGGATTCAAAACCTTGACAGTTATCGTGTCGTTCACGCTCTCCCTGGGCTCTATCGGGGTTCTTATCACCTTGACGCTGTACTGGAAGCCCTCGGCGGGGCCCGTGACGTAGACTGTGACGTTGCTTATTGTCTCGTTCCCGAGGTTAGTGATGGTGAACGGGACAACCACGGTGCTCCCTGGGAGGGTCGGGATGTTGTCGTTGAGGACTTCGACGCTCAGCAGAGATGACTCCTCCGACAAAGCGAGGGGCAGGGGGGTTACAAGCAACAGAACCATAAGTAATGCGAACAATTTAAGCTTCATCGGCAATCACCCCATCAAGGGTTTTCTGTCTCCCAACGAGCTCTTCAAGGGTGTGGAACGGGTCGCCGGCGTCCACCCTGTAGTTCTTACCGCTCTTTCTGAGCTCGTGGGGGAAGTAGAAGTGCCACCCAACGTTCACGAACTTGACCGCCAGGACGGGTTTCCCCCCAAAGCGTTCGGCGAAGGAAACGAGCTTTTCTATATCTTCAGAGGGTATGTAAACCCTCTCCGAGCGGGTGCTCTTGACCTCGATGCACAGGTAGCGTTTCCCGTTGCCCGCTACCAGGTCAACCCTGTGACTGCCCGCCGAACGGAGGACAGCGAAGCCGGCCCTTTCAAGGAGGCGGATGAGCTCCCGCTCGGCACTGGCACCTCTCCTGTACCTCATAGTTCTCTCCCCCGCTAAGTTGTCCGGTTATCTTTATAAGTTCTCCCCGGGACTATTCCCCGGTGATGGGAAATGGCGATTTACGAGTTCAACGGGAAGAAGCCTAAGGTTCACCCGACCGCTTTTGTTGATGAGAGCGCCTCCGTCATAGGCGATGTCGTCCTTGAGGAGAAGACCAGCGTCTGGCCTTCGGCCGTTCTCAGGGGAGACATCGAGCAGATTTACGTTGGCCCCTACTCCAACGTCCAGGACAACGTGAGCATACACACCTCCCACAACCAGCCCACGATAATCGGCAAGTACGTCACGATAGGCCACAACGCCGTCGTCCACGGCGCCGAGATAGGGGACTACACCATCATAGGCATGGGTGCCATAATCCTCGACGGGGCCAAGATTGGAAAGCACGTCATCATAGGTGCCGGTGCCCTCGTTCCGCCCGGCAAGGAGATACCGGACTACAGCCTCGTCGTTGGTGTCCCTGGCAAGGTCGTCAGGCAGCTCAGCGAGGAGGAAATCGAGTGGACGAAGAAGAACGCCGAGATATACGTGGAGCTCGCCGAGAAGCACCTCAAGTCAAGAAAGAGGCTTGAGTGAGGAAAATGATTTACAGGGTTCTTTCCCACGTCCCACATATTTTATTCAAGCCCGCATACGACCTTTACGAACGCTACCTGCTCGAGAGGGTTAAATTGGGGAACATACCCAAGCACGTTGCAATAATCATGGACGGAAACAGACGGTGGGCGCGGAAGCTGGAGAAGCCCCCGTGGTACGGCCACTTCTTTGGCTCCAAGAAGCTTGAGGAAATCCTCGAATGGTGCAGGGAGCTTGGAATAAGGACGCTGACGGTCTATGCATTCTCAACCGAGAACTTCAAGAGGACGCCCGAGGAAGTAAACGCCCTCATGAACCTCTTCGAGGAGAAGTTCAATGAGCTCGTGAAGGACGAAAGGGTTCACAGGTACGGCATAAGGGTCAACGTCCTTGGGAGAAAGGAAATGCTGCCGGAAAACGTCAGGAAGGCCGCTGAGGAAGCCGAGCGCGTGACGAGGAAGTACTCAAACTACACCCTCAACATAGCGCTAGCCTACGGGGGCAGGAGCGAGATAGTCGATGCCGCCAAGGAGATAGTGAATGATGCCCTCGCCGGAAAGCTGAGGCCGGAAGACATAGACGAGGAGCTGATAAAGCGCTACCTCTACTACCCGAATATGCCCGATCCGGACATCGTGATAAGAACCGGCGGCGAGGTCAGGATAAGCAACTTCCTGCTCTATCAGATAGCCTACAGCGAGCTTTTCTTCGTTGATGTGTACTTCCCGGAGTTCAGGAAGATAGACTTCCTGAGAATAATCCGCGAGTTCCAGAAGAGGCAGAGGCGCTTTGGCCGGTAGCTTTGTGGTTTTTAAGCTTTTTCGCTAAAGCTTATTAACGTTTGAGAGAACCTTCTCAGGTGGTGAGGATGTACAGTGAGCTGAGTCCCGGCGTTAAGAAGGTGTACGCACAGGTTCGCTACCTCGACGACTACCACTGGGAAATCGAGGGGAGCACTATAGTTGGAACCCACAAGAAGAGCAACGTCAAGGTCTTCATAGACGTGGCCAAGGACAAGAGCGAGGCGGAGTCTCTTGCCGGGAGGGACGTTGATGGAATCCACATCGTGGCAATTCCCGACAAGGGAGTCTTTTACATAAGGAACGGCACTTTCATACTCACGTACCGCTACCTCAAGGCCACCCTCGCGGATATAAACGACCACATAGTCTGGGCCGGCTTTAAGGTAGTTGAAGACGGCGGGAAGCTCGTCCAGGAGGACATCTACGAGTACCTCGGCGGCATGCTGATAGACCACATAAAGGCCAACGTCCTAGCTGGCCAGGACTACATCCTCTGGCAGTTCTACAAGTGCGAGAAGTGCGGCAAGTACGTGGACATCGAGAACCTTGAGAACCACCTCAAAGGCCACGGAATAAAGCTCCACGAGAAGAGCGAGGAGCGCTACGAGATATTCGAGATAAACTTCAGGGACGGCAAGGTCTACGATAAGTCCGGCAAAGAAGTCGAGCTCGACAAGTTCAGCGAAGAGGCGAGGGAATTCATAAAAGAGGTTCTTTCAGGAGTACCTGCGGGAGGGCAATGAATGAAGACCCTCTTGGATGTTTTTCCCCTTTCCGAGATGAAGGGTTCCACGGTTACCGTTATCTACGACGCCTATTCATCCGCCTGGCAGATTCTCTTCCTGTTCATAAGAAAAGCAATTGAGCGCGGTTACTTTACGGTAATATCAAATTATAGTGTCCCTCTTCGGAGTTTGCTCCATAGGTGTAATAGTGTGGGGCTTGATGCCGGGAGTGCCATTGAGAGCTCGAAGATGGCCATAATAGACGTCTTTGGCTCTCGGTACTCTCCTCTTAGGATGGAGATGGAAAACGTCTTCTACCTCGACAAGGTTGAGGCCGAGACCATAAACCCCAAGATTGACAGGATATACTGTGGGCCCCTCAGGGACAAACTTAAATCCGAAAAGGCCGTGAGAATGATTTACACCCTCGATGGGGCCTCACTCATGCTCGGTGAGGAGCAGACACTGAAACTGCTCAACCAGACGATAGCAACCAAAAGCATTAACTTTCCAGAGTCGATACTCCTCATGCCCCTCAATGCAGACATTGTTTCGAGACGTTTCGTCGCGTGGGTATCCAACGTCAGCGACTACGTCCTCCTCGCCAAGTCCTGGATTCGTGAAGACCACGTTAAGGAACTCCTTTACTTCATAAAAGCCCCCTACGCGGACTTTGAACCCGTTGTTTACTCCCTTAAGGTTAGCAGGGGAAGAGAAAAGATAATGCTGAAAAAGCTTTCAGCCCCTGAACTTGGGCCTCCTGCTGAGTAGCAGGGGCAGGGGCCTCGGCCTGTACGGGAAGCCCTCGACCTGGCTCCTTATCTCCCTGATGAGGTCTTCGAGCTGCATCTCGACCTGCTTGCCGTCGCTCCTCCTCCTGACGGTGACTGTGTTCTGCTCCTTCTCGTTCTTGCCGACGACGATGATGTAGGGAACCCACTCCTTCTCGGCCTTCCTTATCTTCTTGTTGAGCCTGTCGTTGGTGTCGTCAACGTCCACCCTTATTTTCGCGCCCTCGAGCTTGCCTGCCACGTAGAGCGCGTAGTCCATGACCTCCTCGCTGACCGGAATCACTCTAACCTGTATCGGGCTGAGCCAGAGCGGGAACATAGGCTTCTTGCCCTGGGCCTGCAGTTTCGCCTGCTTCTCAAGGATTGCGTACATAACGCGCTCGATTGCTCCGCTCGGCGAGCAGTGGAGTATGAGCGGGTAGCGCTCCTTGCCCTCCTCGTCGTAGTAGGTTATACCGAACCTTTCGGCGTTCTCGACGTCAATCTGGACGGTACTTAGAGCGGCCGCCTTGTCGAGGTTGTCAACGAAGTTGAACTCGAACTTGAGTATGAAGTAGAAGAACCTCTGGTCCCACATCTCGATGAGGACGGGCTTGCCGATTATCTTAGCCAGCTCGACGATGAAGTCCTTATTCTCCTCCCAGAAGTCGCGGGTGAACCTTATCGCCACCTCGTAGTCGTCAGGAGTGAGACCGACTCCCCTGAGAACCTCCATGCTGAGCTTGTACTGCTTCTTGAACTCGTCCATCGCCTGCTTGAGGTCCTTGGCGACGGTGTGCATATCGGGCATCGTGAAGGCCCTCAGCCTTCTCAAACCTGAAAGCTCACCGCTCTTCTCGCGCCTGAATGAGTAGCGGGTGAGCTCGTACATCCTGAGCGGGAGGTTGCGGTAGCTGATTATCGCGTCCTTCTTTATGAGGAACTGTCCAAAGCATGCCGCGAAGCGCAGGAAGAACTTCTTGTCACCGCTCTTGACGATGTACTGCCTCGCGGGGAACCTGTTCAGGTACTTCTCAAGGGCCGGGTGCTCGAAGTCGTACATAATCGGGGTCTCGACTTCCATCGCTCCGTACTCGACGACCTTCTCGGTGACGTACTGCTCAAGGAGGCCCTTTATCAGCCTGCCCTTTGGATAATACCTGAGGTTTCCGCCGTCGCTTCCCGGCTCGTAGTCAACGAGTTCGTGCTCCAGCATGAGCCTGACGTGAGGCGGTTCCCTGTCGGCAATCCTGTTCTTGGCTATCTCGTAGTTGACGAACTTTTTCAGGTTCTCGTGGCCGGTGAAGTCGAACTTATCAACCTCTATGAGCTCTCCCTCGGGGGTGAGGATGTACCAGTAGCTGACTAACTCTTTCTCCTCCTTCTCGAGGGCTATGTTGCGCTCCTCCTTACTGACTCCTTCCTCCGGGACTATCGTCCTGCTGAGCTCGGCCAGCGGGTGCCCCTTACAGCTCAGCTTGAAGGCCTTGTAGTAGCCGAAGGGAGCGCGCTTGACCTCGTAGCCCTTCTCCTTGAGCTTCTCTTCTATCTTTTTGAGCACTTCGAGGGCAACGTCAGGTTTCGCCAGTTCACTGCTGAGGTGGGCGAATGGGTAAACGAATATCCTCTCGGCCTTGACCTGCTTCGCGACGTCCTCTATCTCGGCTATAGCCTTCTCGACGACCTCTTCGGGGTTTGTCTCGTCAACCTTCTCGACGCTTACGAAAACCGCCAGAACTTCGTCAAGCCTGCCCTTCCTCTGCTCGTCGCTTATCGGCTCGGGGTTTTTCAGGGCCTTATCCCTGACCTCGTACTCGAGGTAGTCGGCGTGTATCAGAAGCATTCTCATTCCTACCACCACCCTTCCATCGTTTCGAATTACTAAAACTTTTTCCTTCGGCCTATAAACGTTGGGGAACGCTTAAAAAGAAGGCGTAGGAAAATCTTCGGAGGTGAGGGGATGGAGGATAGGAAGGTCAAAAACGGCGACTTGGTGCTTCCTGGAGATTACCTCGGTGTCATAGAGGAGTTCATGCCCGGCGAGGGTGTTAGAGAAGAGAACGGCGAGCTCTACGCCACGAGGGCTGGCAGAGTCAGGATTAACCCGGAGAAAATGGAGATAAGCGTCGAGCCAGTAACCGACACGCCACCACTTCCACAGGTCGGGGACATAGTCCTCGCGAGGGTCATAGAGGTCAAGCCACAGGCAGTAATCGTCCAGCTCCTCCAGATAGAGGGCAGAGAAAACGACAGGGAGATAGCGACTTCAAAACTGGCCGGAATCCATATCTCGCAGGTTAAAGATGGCTTCGTCGAGGACATAACCAAGGAGTTCAAGATTGGCGACGTCGTGAGGGCAAAGGTCATAGCCAACGAGAAGAGCCCGATACAGCTCACCACGCGCGGAAAGGACCTCGGCGTCGTTTACGCCCTCTGCTCCAAGTGCAGGACTCCATTGATAAGGCGCGGAGACAAGCTCATCTGCCCGCGCTGTGGAAACGTCGAGACGAGGAAGCTCTCCCCTTACTATAGAAAGATGAAGGTGTCGCTATGAGGGCCAAGAAGGTAATAACCATTCACGTCAAAAGCGATATCGAAAAGGAGGAGTTCATGAAGGAGCTCCAGAGGCTCCGCCTGCCGGCCTTCATCTACGTCCACGGCCGGCTTGACTCCATTAAGATAAACGTCCAGGGCACAAAGGACGAAATCAGGGAAGCGATAAGGAAGATACGCGAGATTCACCATAGGGTCAGGGCCAAGCTTTATCCCGACAGACGCGGGTTCTACCACCACATGGTAGACGACCTCCTCCGCGAAGCTGGGACGAGCGTATCAACTCCGGTAATCCTGAAGACCCTCGAACTGCTCGGTGAAACGGCAGAGCTGAAGGAGGGCGAGCTAATTACATCTATGCCCTGGGAGGAGGCAGTCGAGCTCGTGAGGAAGCTCGGAGACGTCCTTTCAGAAATCGCACTCCAGACCACGAGGCAGATTAGGGAGGTAGTAATCCCTGTCAGCGTCGCGTTCGGCCTTGAACCCGAGGAAGTGCTGGACAAGCTGGTCGAGCTCGGCCTCGCCGAGTGGAAGGAGGATAAGTTTAAATACGAACTCATAAAGAACAAGGAGCAGGCCCTGGAAGAGCTGTTGAAAGCTTTAGAAGGTGATGCCGATGAAGATTGAGGTCATAAAGCGCGAAGAGAACACGCTTGAGTTCTATCTTGAGGGAGAAGACCACACCTTCGCCAACCTGCTCACCGAGGTGCTCCACGAGAACGAGCACGTCAAGTTCGCCGGCTACACCATCGAGCACCCGATACTTATGGCTAGAAAGCCCCGCTTCAGGGTCGTCACCGACGGCAAGGTCAAGCCGGAGGAAGTCCTTGAGGAGGCGGCGCAGAAGATATTCGACCGCGCAAGGACTGTCCTCGACGCATGGAAGAAGGCCCTCGAAGGGTGAAGCCCTTGGCCACATTTTCTTATTCAATGGACTTTACGGACAAGGGGCTGTCGAAGTTCGGCGACTCGCTCCTCAACTTCGTATTTTCCCTGGCCCTGAGCGAATACCTCGGCAGGCCGACCGGGGAAAGGGTTCCAAACGCTTCCCTCGCCCTTGCCCTCGAAATGTCAGGACTGAGAAAGCTGGCCCCACCCCGCAGCGACAAACATGCGCGGGGGGACGTTGCGGAGGCAATATTCGCCTACGCCTGGCTCGAAGGTGCAATAACGATTGAGGAAGCGGTCAAAATCATTCGCGAGAACCTGAGCGAGGACGTCACCCATTTTACAAGGAAGAAAGAAGTGATAGGGAAGGCCCTTGCCGAGGTCTTCAAAGTAGTTGGCGAGAGGCTGGGACTGCAAGGTAATTCCTTATAGCATTTCTCCAATTTTTAGGCCCAAATGAGGGGTATATAGAAAATCCATAAGAAGAAGTACTTGCTGTCCACAGACTTCTGTTCTATATCACCCCATGAGCTAGTTTTCGCCCTGTTTTGACATTGCAATCAAAATTATCAACCCAGTTAATATACTCCACAGTACTCCAAGCAGAATTGAGACTGCCCAATTGTGACTGATTGCTCATGCTGGAAGGACATATAGCGGAAAGCTAACTACAATGCCTATCATGGCTTTCTCCTTTGGAAGCAACACTTTCTTCCGGTGAAATGTAATGAACTCCACGATATATGCAGTAATTAAGAACTGTGGGATTAAATATTTTGCAAGATAAAACGCGCTCACTACCGAGATAAAAAACATGAAAAAGGCAGGAAGTACAAACTACTGGCATCCACGTCACCTTCCAGCTACTTTCATACCTCCAAAGCAAGCAATATTGCAACCACAGCTACAAATGTTGCGTAAACATTGAATACAAATCTGAATACCAGTCTATTGGCGTTGGGTATTGTAAATATAAACAGGCCAGAGCCAAGGCCAATAATCCCGGACAGGAAGACGCTTCGGGTGGCGGAGTATACTGCCACGAGTGGGACGACCTCAAACAGCAGAATAAGGCCCCCGAGAGCAAGAATACCCCCATAGGCTCCACTTCTTTTCCTGACCTTCGAGGAATGAATCTAGGCACCTTGTAAGTTCAAGGTAGGAATAGTAGCCAATACTGGTTAGGTAGAATATTAAAACTGGCGTTAACAGGCCCCAGAAGCTTTCATCAGACTCTAAAAGTACTTTTCCTGCGACGTATAAGGAGAGAAAGAATGTGAGCGATACTTTAAAACCCTTTGTAGCTTTTCCCGCATAAATAAATCTCCCATAAACACCGGAAAATGCAAAAATGAAAAGAATTATAGAGTTTTCATCGAGCATCAATAACGCCCTCCAATCCCTTCTTGCAATGCCCTTCTACGTATTCACGTGTCTTTCCTTCCTTCTGCTTTCGTCCCGTACACAGTAAATGACATGTGCAACACATAAAAGGGTCGCCACAACTCCAAAAATAGTCGTTGCGAAATCACCAATAACCCCTACTAAGCCCCATAGCGCCATCACCGTCAGACTTATGGAGACTTTCCCAGGCGGGTGGTGCAGGGACAGCAACCCCAACAAGTCCAGCAGAATTATAGTCGCTACCTTGAGAACAAAGGAGGGGGAACTCCCCCGTATCACCGTGTAGCCCACTGCACCGAGCCAAAGTATGGACATAATGACATGTTCATCAGAGAACCCCTCGCTTTCGCATTCTTGAGTCTTGATCAGTGAGTAAGGTATTCCAAAGGATAACATTCCGAATCCCAGGCCCAAGACAGGCATCTCAAAGGCCTTGCTGAGTGTTATCACCTCTAAAGCGAGCACTGAAAAAGCAAAGGAAAACTGAAGAACTCTCTTCCAATTGGGGTACGCCACGAGCCCCAAGATAGGAATGAAAAAGATGAAATAGAATGTGTGTATTTCCCTCACCCCCCCATTCCCTTCTTGGTGCAATCGTTCATGATATTCCATTCTTAATCTCCTCAAACATCAGGTATCCGCCAAACACTAGCATCACCACCGCGAATACCTCAACCCAGTTTGAAGTTAAAACTCCCTCAATAAGTGGGTTCATGCAGAAGAACCCGAGGAGGAGTATTCCAAAGTATTTTAGCCTTGAACTTGCATTGGGAACAACCGACCCCCTCCTTAGACCATAGTTGACCAGCAACACAAAGCCATAAAGAACGCTCAGGATTACAAAGAGGAGTACTGCCCCCTTTAATCCAATGACAAAAGCGCTGGTGAGTATCACGGCCAGGTTAGCCGGGAGAATTGCTTTAATAAAAGCTGGGAATCTTCTGCTCCTGTGTGCCACCATCCAGAGTATGAGCGTCCACACGTACAGCACCGAAAGACTCACGCTGGCGAGGATTAGTGCCACCTTAAGATCTGTGGAGGGGTACAAAAGAAAAAGAGAAACAATGTAAACGACTATGCCCATCCCTTTCATCTGCTATTCCCTCCGGATTCAATGCCTTTGGAGGTACTCTTACCCACCTTCCAGGGACAGCTCAGCTTGAACACTACAAGGAATAAAACCAGGGCCAGAAGGAGGAACTGCCACCTCGCGCTACCGGCAAAGAATGCAACCAGCAGGGCATTGTAGGTCACGGGAGCGATGAACGGGACGCAGGACATCCTCATTACCGAAGCATCAGAAGCGTCAACACTAACCTCCTTCGAATTCTCCAACCCACTATCAACATAAAGCTTAACAATAGCATCCCGAGTGTCCGAATAAGTACCGCCTATCTCAACGCTAAAGCTCACACCATCACCCTCCAGGGGATACTCAGGCTCCAAAGATACACCGACTATACTGGGGCTGCCACCAAAGGTGCAAGGTCAGTTGATAATTGTTGAAGATATCCTTTCACCTTTTTGATTTTCTGCAAGTTAAAGAGTACATTATCGCTAGAGTTGTGATTATGTCCACAGGAACGATGACCTTCCAAAAGAACTCGTTAGAGGATCGAGAGTTTAGGCCAAACAGAGGGATAGAGACCAACATAAAAATTGAGACAAATTGCCTAACCATTCCACGATTTCCTTTTAAAAAGTCGTACACAAGATCGAGACCAAGTCTCCAATAAATGCCCCCGTGGACTCGATCTGCAATCTTATCCAGAGTGACCCACACCAGATAGACAAGCAATATTCCAATCAAATCGCCAATGACTGTTAAAGCAATGTCTTGTAGATTGAAAAAGAGCATACCTGCAAAAATAAAAAAGAGAACCCCTGAGAGAGAGAATATATAAACAAATCTCTTGCATGCCATCTCTGTCACCCCTTTACGTGCGCTCCAGTATATAAGGTTTTAAGAATCCGTTCCAGATAAATGCCCAAGGATCAAAACCAAGTTTCAGGTTCAAACGAAGGCCAGATATTTTAAGTGAACCCACTGAAAAACTGATTGCGGTATTTGGATCGATGATCGCCATCCCCCCGCTGAGCAGGTAATCTGCAGCGACAGTGCTTGTATCCACTTTCACTTGCACTATCTCCTGAACTTCTCCCTCAAAGTGCTTCCACTCGCTTCCATCGTAGGTGTAGCCGAGAGTATACTGGTAGTTTATCGTTACATGCTCGCCATACTTGGAAACTACTTCAGTAGCATCAGAAACACTAATTGGAACCCATGACCCTATTTCAAGAGGAAGCGAAAATGTGACTGTTTTTGTCTCCTGCGGATTCAGAGAAAAAGCGCTCGGATTAATAGCCCACTCTCCTGTGCTTAAGCTACCCCCAGTCACATCTTCTAAATCCCCAAGTGAATAACCATGAAGTACAGCAACATCCTTCACATCAAGAGCACTCTCCAAGGGATTGTATAAATAAACCTTACAGACTAATGTGGCCCTATACGCCCTATCCCTAAAGTCAAAATACAAATCATCGCACTCAAACCCTACTTGTTTGATCTCTGTTCCGTTCATTGGCTTGACCTCCACCGTCACCTCGTCCCAGTGTTCTTCTCCGGCCCCGTTTGGTTCACCATCGGAGTTGTCGAGGAAGAGCTTAAAGTATATTTTCTCCTCGTAGCTCTTCTTTATTCCTTACGTTCTGTAAGATTTTAATTTCGTTCTGCAACCATAATGTAATTATTCCGTACACTACGACAATTGGGGTCCTGTAGAGTATTACGAATAAGATGGTTGGGAGATAAAGGATTAGTAGACATAGTGCCCTTAAGCTCTTACATGCATTCTTAAGGTAATACCAGAGGAAGAACCAGATTAAAATACCAAAAGCCCCATATCCTGGATGTTTAAAGAGCAATGTCGCTGAAAAACCAAGAAATGGAATGGAAGCCAAAGCACCACTGTTTTCAATATCCCTTCTAGTTGTTCCAATAATATATCTCCTGATACTAATCAGAGCAGTCCCAAGCCATAGCATCAAGGAAGCGACAAGTGGCCAAAGTGCTCCTACTGAGTTCGAGCGTAAAGCAATGTATCCAGACACCATAAGAATCGCAAGACAAGCTATAGCCCGCCGTGAAGATATGACAGCAAGTGACGCTATGACGACCCACAAAAAGATAGAAACAGCAAGAGAAATGTCCATTTCTCATCCCCCCACCACAGCATTATTGTCGTATTCTTGTGGGAATCCATTCACACTCCATTCAAATATCCATTGGATCTCTGAAGCGGCTTTTCCGAGCTTTGGAAGACTTGTTAATGCAAATGCAACCCAGCCCACAGGGTTACTACCCTCAACAACAAGCTGTGCTGTGGATATTATTTCCCCTGCGGTTGAACCATAGTCTATTGCCTTTTCTGTCCCACTTCTCGTGTCCTTGTAAATTATCGTTATCACATCTGAAACTGGATAATTCAGTTCACTAAACTTTGCCTCAATTGAATATGAGTGACCAGCAAACTTATCAATGTAAGTTCTGTAAACGGGTTTTCCAAAGTAGTAGTTTGCCAGCTCGTCGTTTAAAGCTATTGTCACTGTTAAATTCCCCCTAACTCCGTTAGTTTTTCTCCTTTGGCAGTGCTGGAGTCCATTTAGTTATGTGGTGGATCATCACAAACACAGCAAACCCGAAGAGGAATCCCATGCCGAGCACGAGATAGTCTACCCCGTAGACTCGATTTACAAACATCCATAATATTATATATGAAGCGATATACTGAAGTTCTAGTTTTTCTCTGAAGGCATAGAATACCAAAGACAGGAGTATTAGCCCTGTTACTATGAAACTTTCATTTGATATGCCGAGACACGTTAACAGTGAAAAAGCAAAAACGATAGAGTTTGTGTTATCCTTAGACCGATAATACCTCACTGAGAGTGCTGGAATCAAAATGATTAAACCCGCCAAAAACCAGGATATTGGGCTCTTGACAGCGTATACAAATGGATAAAACCCTAAAACGGGCAACAAACTGCGCACCAATTTAATTTCTTCTGCATCCCTTGCAAGGCAATAGCCAGCAAATAGGAAGGGCAGGATTACCACTGAAAACAGCGCTCCAGCAGCTATTCCATCTTCGCTACCAGAGACCTCAGTTATTATCTGAAACGTTGAGATAACCAAAAGCGCAGGGAAAATAAGGGGAAGGGAAACACGGGTACTTACTTCCATATTATCACCTTAACAACATCTGTTGTTCAATTCTCAAGTTAAGCAGTCTTTAATATTGTTACCATCCCTGTCACCGAACTAGTCCCCCGTCTTTTTGTTCTGAACACTCAAACTCCAAGAGCAATGCTGTGGAAGCCAAGAATCCCAGCAATACTGCCGTTCCCCCAAAGTTTTGGAAAATTAGAAAGGCCACACTTCCAACCAGCGCAGGCAATACAATCAACGCACGCCGTTTCTCATTTGACGCATTCCTCACTTGTTGAACAAGTTTATCATGAAAACGGCCAATTGTTGTTATGAGAAAGACAAGGACAACAAGTCCACCTAAGAATGCTTTTTCTGAAGAACTGAAAAAGAAAGTATACAAAATAACAACAACCAGTAAAGCCGTCGTTGAGATATCAACAAAAACCTCTTCAAAGGTGTTTGAAACATTCCCTGTTTTTTCAGAGATATCTCTAGTTATTGGATCAAACCAAGATACCCAAAATGAAAGAGCAAACAATCCCAGACCAGCTAAGGTTTTATCGTTGTTTATAAACCCCTTATAAATAGAAATAAAAGAAAAAAACGCAGACAGAAATACAAGGAAGTTTCTGATAGACTTTATGTGGTTACACATTACCATTGCTTTATCCCCCAACAATGCTATTCCCATCCATACCCGGGTCTGGCCTTGGACCAAAAAACCAGTCGTGAATATCAGCGCCTAAGATAATAATATTTATTGCCAGCCATCCCCTGGAGATTAGTTTTGGAGCATTGCCAACTACAATCAAACCCTTTTTAGCAACTTTAGATGTCCTTGCTATTTCTGAAGCTATGGCCTTGGCATTCTTTCCGGCCTCTACTGCTTCATCGAATGTCGATTGTTCAGCCACTGTAAATATGTCACTAACGATTATTCCCTCCTCAAATTCAGCTTTAACAAGATAGGTATACCCAGCAAACCTGTCCTTAAAGCTCTCCTTGAAAACCCATCTGTCAATCGAATCCCAAGGTCTCTCTCCAAAGTAGTAGTTTGCCAGCTCGTCGTTTATCGTGATTGTTATTGTCAAGTCTTCTTGCATGTTTGTTGGAGTTAGAGTTACTGTTTGCTTGTTAACCGTGACACTACTCGGACCGTTAGGCCACACTCTCTTACCACCAAACTCAACTTCTTGAAGACTCAGCGTAACAGTATCAGCACTCTTCAACTCAAGGTGAACAGTACAAGTAATTGAACCATCAAGGGCAACTACCGTCGGCTTGCACTCCATGTTCGCAATAATATTGCCCGTGGGCTTGACTTCCACCGTCACCTCGTCCCAGTGTTCTTCTCCTGCTCCGTTAGATTTACCATCATAATTGTCGAGGAATAGCTTGAACGTGTGGATGCCAACACCGTAAACGTCCAAGGTGAAGGCAGTTAAGGTATAATTCTGAGCACCTGCAGGAACTCTGCCTTTAAACCCATCGATGGACTTAACGATAGTTCCATCCTCGTCCTGCACGAACCCACTCAAGGATAACGCTGAGGAATCATGATTCCAGACCTTAACTATGAACGTCACCGTCCCACCGCCCTCGAGCTCCGTCGGATATGCAATTAACTCAACTTCAAACAGCGAAGTCGGAGTCCAAGAGACTTCCAAGCTATCACTCCTCGATGTCTCCAGCTTACCGTCTCTCCAGACTTCAATCCTCCACGAATGGTCTCCAGCCTGGGCTGTCCATGATAAAGACACTGTCCCGGAACTCCCAGCACCAAATGTAGTTGTCTTGCTTGATTTCTCGACACCGTCAATGAAGAGCTTTACCGTTGCAGTCTTTGAGCTGGAGACAGGGTTTTCAATTGCCACGTCAAAAACCACCGTATCCCATGGTGCTGGGTTTTCAGGCATAATGTTGACGCTGGTTATCCTCAATGCCCCTGAGCCCCCATAACCCGGTGAAAACACAGTAACGCTTTCGCTTTCGCTCTTGGAGTGCCCGTTCCAGTAAATTGAAGCCGTAGCTGTGTAAGTACTTGCCTCCGGGTACGCTACTGTTTTGGTGTAAATAGTCTTGCTCTCCCATGGACCCAGGCTAACCGTGCCGGAACCCCTTTGTGTACGGGTCAGGGAGATTGGAATCGTGACGGAGTACTCAATCCCATTAATACTTGCGTCCTGGTTGTTCTCCACGATAAGCCTGTAGGTAACGCTTCCGCCCTCTTCAACATTCTTGGGAAACGCCTCTAGGCGGACGTTCACCCTGCTCCAGTCTACCTGAGATTTCAGATTTATTGTGGCGGAGTAAGACCGTGTGATGGTTCTATCACCACAGCTTGAGGGCGTGGACAGCACTCTCGGATCCTTGGATTTTGGAACTGGCCCGCAGGAGGGCGTGTATGTTATCTCCACCTTCCCAATGATGGTGAGTGTGCCGCTGGAAGAATGGGAGTACACGAACTTCTTGCTACTCCAGGTATGGGTATCTCCAACATCGATAAAGGAAACGGAACCCGAATCTGAGTCACCGCTCGTATAATCCCTGACCTTGACCCTGACGTTGCTGACCACGTTGTTTTCTGCGTTCATACGAACCGTAATGTGATATTCAACTCTTCCAGGCTGGTTTGAGTCAACGACAACATCTATGTCCGTTATATGTAGGACACCCTCGTTGCTGTTAACATCGAGGGCCTCTCTTGCCACGGGATCATCCAGAAGCTCTGGGTTGACGATGTTCCCCAAGTCATCGACATTTGAAGTGCTAGATTTCCCAGTTAAAACCTCCATTGGTGGAGTAGGCCCACCCGGAGGCTTTATGGGGTCAATGGGTATTGGCTTCGGGGGTTTGGGAGGCCTTATTGGATCTCTAATTTTTTTGTCATATGAAATCATTGAAACTACAAGCGCGTTCTTTAGCCCGGCGACTTTCTGGTTGAGCATACTCTCAAGCTTAGCGTTCTGATTACCGAGGTTTCTGGCCTTTACAAGGGCATAGATATCGCCCATAAGTCGGTAAGCCTCAAGTGCTTTGGGCCAGTAATATTTCTCTTGGATAATAATCTCCTTGCCACTTTCTTTATCAATTTTGGATCGAGTTAGCATAAAAACTATGCCCCCGTCCTTGACGAAAGTGGCATGAGAAATGATTTGTTTTTTGCTTTCAATAAGAAAGAGCCTCCCCTCTGTCAGCAACCTGTATGTAGTATCCCGAAGGTCTCTAATGTTGGTCTCCATCATTAGATAGTCCTCTTGGGAGTATCCCCGGTAAAATTGCACCCAGGCATCGGCCAACATAGGGTTTATAGCCTTCAAAATTGGGTCTGATGTGGGAGCCTTCGCGGGTTTAGCCCACTTCCACTTCTCCAAGGCCCACACTTCGTACTCGTTGTACTTGAATGCTACCTCAATGAAAGCTGTTGAGAAATCTTTGAGAAAAGCCTTCATATCGAAGTCCTCTTTGATACTGTCGGCGCTTTTGGCAATGTATTTTTCCAGAGCTTGAATCTGGTCGTCTGTCCAGCCTTGAGCCTTTAGAGCTTTTACAGTTTCCCTGGGAAGACCGTTCTTGCGGATGTCGTAGGCCATCTTGCGGAGCTCCTCCGCGGTATAGTATGTCTTGACTCCTGAGTTCTTTAACTCTTCCAAGGCCTGCCAAGTCAGGGCCGAGATATTGGCGGCGTTCTCTGCACCCATACGGGATGTTTTTATCAGCTCTGGAGCAAGGTTAAGCTTGCCATTCTCCACTCCAACCACAAGCTCGGCCTCTCTGTCCAGAATTTCCCAGAACTTTTTATAGGCATCATCATGGGCTTCTGCTACGGCAGCTTGAACCATGCTTCCCGTCGTCGCTACTATAGATCCCAACAAAAGTATTATTAATACCATTCCAACAATTTTCTTCATGTAGATTTCACCGTTGTACTATCAAGGAGTGAAATTTAAAAATTTTTTGATTTTAGCATTGAATGACACTCATAGTAGTATACCTAAAGAGGTGAGAAAACAAAACTGGTTACTGGTTTATGAAAATGAAAATCAGAGGCTCGTCAAAAGCTCTATTAGCCCCCGCTTGGTCGGTATCTTGGAGAACTTTTCTGGGTCTTTGACCTTCAGGAGCAGGGGAACGTCCCCGAACAGGCGGAGGATCTTTCCGAACGGGATGCTCCCCTCTCCCGGGAGCAGGTGCAGGTCGCCGACACCGTAGGCGAGAGCATCTTCTGGCTCCACCTGCGGGAAGAGCTTTCCAAAGTTGTCATGTATCATTAAAATGACCGTCTTGTCGGTGCCGAGCTTGACGTCCTCAAGGAGCTTCTCCTCGTTGCCCTGGGCGCTGAGGAACGCGTGTGCGACATCAAGGGCGAAGCCGACGTTGTCTCTCCTGACGTTCTCGACGACGTAGAGGGTGTCCTTAACGCTGAAGGTGTTCTCAAGGGCTATCTTTATGTCGAAAGGCGCAACCATGTCGGCCAGCTGCTGGATGGCCTCGATTTCGAGGTCGAGCCTTCCCGTCCTTCCGCTCTGCATTACGATGACCTTTGCGCCGAGCTTTATCGCGACGTCCGCGACTGCCTTGGCGACCCTGAAGTGCCTCGTGTAGTATATGTGGTCGCGCAGATTGACCGAGGTCGGCATTCTGACGATGTAGTTTATCCCGACTCCCTTGAGGGTCGTCTCGATGTTCCTGAGGCTCTTCTCCACGACGACACCGTTCTTGATTAACCCGAGCGTGTGCGGGAAAATCGAGACGAAGTCATAGTCCTTAATCTTGACGTCGGCCAGGATTGACGCGAGGCCCTTGTCCTTTGTGACAAAATGGGGATAGATTGTTACCCCAATCTCCATGCAATCACCTGCCCCGAATTTTCTCAGTGTGATATAAAAGCTTAGCGAGGTAGGTTTAAAAGTTGCAGGGAAAATGGGTCTAAGGTGAGAGAATGAGGGAGAACATCTGGAAGTACATCTCGGCAGTTCTCACGCTCCTTCTGGTGCTCTCAGCAGTGGCAATCGCAGTGCTCTACCAGGCAACGTCGCCGATAGAGGTTTCCCGGAACGTTACGGCCCCGATAACGGTGGAGACTTCCCTTAACGTGACGTGCGAGGGAGCCTCGGACTATCAGATAGCCCAGCTGAAGGAGGAAGTTGCATACCTCCGCTCGCTCATCAACGGCACGGGGGGAGAAACAATAGCCGTCGTCCCGATTTTTGGAATAATAACCAGCGATACCGCACTTGAGGTTATACCCCTGCTGAGGAAGCTCGCGGGCGACGAGTCAATCGGGGGAGTCCTTCTCTGGGTTGAGAGCCCCGGCGGTGAAGTTGGGCCGGTTATAGACATCTACTCGGAAGTCAAGAAGCTCGCCCTTGTCAAACCGGTTGTGGCATACTCAGGGGGTATTATGGCCTCTGGAGGTTACTACATAGCCGTTGGGGCCAATAAAATCATTGCCAGCCCCCTTGCGGAGGTCGGGAGCATCGGAGTCCTTTACGTCCACTACAACTACGAGAAAAACTACGAGCTGAACGGCGTGGAGGTCGAAGTCTTCAAGACCGGGCCACATAAGGACATGGGAGCAGAGTGGAGGGGTCTCACGGAGGATGAAAAGAAGATAATTGGCAACATGGTGAACACGTACTTTCAGGCGTTCCTGCAGGCAGTCAGTGAGGGGAGGAACATGAACGTGTCCGAGGTTGAGGAGTTTGCCACAGGAAGGACGTGGTTCGCCCAGAACGTTACCGGGGCGCTCGTGGACGAGGTTGGCGGCATGGACACCGCCATCGAGGCCCTCGAAAAGTTAATGAACGTTACCGGCGCAGAGGTAGTGATATACAAGAACCTTGAGACCCCCAGCGACTTCGGTGTCGTTGGGAGCAGGGCCCTCTACCTCGACCCGGACTACGTCGGGCCCTATCTAAGGGGGTGAGACCGTGCTCTGCGAGGAGAAGCTTGAGGTCTTTGAAAACGGCTTTGAGGACGGGAAGCTTAAGCTCAGGGTTGAGTACTACGGAAAAGACGCCAGGAGGCTTCTCCTCGCGATTATAAGGGAGCTCTACCTCCCAGATTATGGGCCGGACTACGTATACCCCTTTGAGTGCGCCAAGGAGTTCTGGGGAATATACCTCGACCCCAGTGAGATAGTCGCAGAGGAGCCAAACTTCAGCCCCGTCAAGTTCACCAACAGGAGCGTCCTCAACAGGCTCGAAAAGGCCCTTGAGGGCATCAACGCGCCGGAGGAAATCAAGGAACGGATAGACCTGGATAAGGCGGAAATCGTAAAGCTCAAGAAAGGCCTGCTCGCACTCGGAAAGGACTTCCTCCTTGACGAGAGGGGTTACCTTGTAATATTCAACAAACCGAGCGCCAGGGAGCTGGTTCTAAAGTATCTGGGGATGCTCGATGGAGATTGAAACCGGGGTATGGATAGCCGTCTCACTGGTAATCCTTTACCTTACCTGGCAGACGGTTAGTCCGGTTCTTTCCCCCCTAATCGTGGCCGCAACCCTGGCTTACATTCTCTATCCGGTTCACGAAAGGCTCAGCCTCAAAATCGGGAACCGCTGGTCTGTGTTCCTCCTTACGGGGCTTTTAACGATCTTTTCCTTCCTCTTCATACTCGGCTTTGCCCTCTGGATAAACGACGTAAAGTACTCCCTCGCAGACTACGTTGAAACTTTCTTCGGGTGGCTTCTCGGCCTAAACCTCCCCAGCGGGATATACGACCTCCTGCACAGACTTTCGTATGCAATAGAGGAGCGCTTCAACGAGTATGTCTTGGGCTACACCTATTCCCTGCCCACGCTTGCCCTTCAGGTCATCGTCATGGTTTTTGCCTTCTACGGCGCCCTTATAAACGCAAAAGCTATCAAGGACGAGGTCTATGCCCTCCTACCGCCCAGCAGGGAAGAGCTCGCCATGAAGCTCATAAACAGTGCGGCAGGGACGCTCCACCACCTCCTGCGCGGATGGTTGCTCGTGAGCGTCGGCAAGGGTGTCGTGCTCTCAGTCCTATTTTACCTCCTCGGAATATCTGACGCTGGAGGTTCAATAGCGGCCGGCATACTGGTCGTCGTCCTTGAGCTGCTACCAGTCCTGGGGGGATGGGCAGTCTGGGTGGCGAGTGCCGTCTACCTCTTCAAGTCGGGCCTCTATGGGAAGGCCCTTGTAATGGGTATCCTCGGCTTTGCCCTAATATCCCCCCTGCCGGATATAGCACTCTCCAAAAAGCTGGAGAAGAAAAAGTGGGGCGTCAATGCTCTCGTCAGCCTCGTCGGAATTTTCGGCGGCTACATAGCCTTTGGGTTCGTAGGAATCATTATAGGGCCGGTTTCCATCTCGCTCCTGATAACCCTTCTGGAGGAATGGAAGAGGGCAAAAGGCGCTAAATGGAAAACCGCCTGAGGAAGCCTGCCATTTTAACGGCGTCAAGGGTCTCCCTAACGTCGTGCGTTCTGACGATGTTTGCACCCCTGAAGACCGCCACTGCGGTTGCCGAGAGACTGCCCGCAAGCCTCTCCGAGGGGTTCTCCCTGCCCGTTATGGCACCTATGAAGGACTTCCGTGAGACCCCAACGAGAATCGGTTTTCCAAGGAGCTTGAGGAGGTTGAGGTTCGCTATGACCTTTGAGTCCCATTCGTACCAAGGCGGGTACCTAGGCCTTAGGAAACCTATGGCAGGATCAACGGCCACGTCTTCAACTCCGTGCTCCCTTGCTATTGCGAGGCTCTCCTCAAGGAAGTGAACAACCGTTGCAACGGGGTCAGAGAAGTCGCGCACTGTCCCGTGAGCACACAAAACGGTGGGAGCACTGTACTCAGAAGCCACTTTCGCCATTTCGGGGTCACCCTTGAGGCCTGTGACGTCGTTTATTATGTCCGCCCCTGCTTTCAGCGCTTCTTCGGCGACCCTTGCACTCGTGGTGTCTATACTGACCGGGACATCAACGCTGTCCTTAACCACTTTAACCGCCCAGACGGCCCTCTTGATTTCCTCTTCGAGCGGAATCTGGGTCTCAAGGTAAGGGGCCGTTGACTTTGCCCCGATGTCTATGAAGCTCGCACCTTCCTCGACCATTTTAACGGCGGTCTCGGCTAACGCCCGCTCGTCACTCTTCACGCTCCCCTTGTAGAAGCTCTCCGGCGAGACGTTTATCACGCCCATTACCCTCGGCTCGTCAAGGCTAATTCCCGCAAACTTCACAGCAAACACCCCCTTCAATAAGCACCGCCAAGACTAAAAACGTTAGAGTTGATAAGACGACTGGCAGAAACGGGTCGACGTCCATCGCGTAGATGACAAAAACAAAGGCGCCGTTTAAGGCGGTAAAAGTCGCAAGGACGGCCTCCCCCGTAACGGCCAGGTTCCGCTTCGAAATTGCGTGGAGCAGGTAGAGCTCCGCAACAAGGGCGGGGATAGTAACGAGGCCGATTACCCCCAGGAACGCCGCCACAAAGTAGAGGACGAGTTCAAGCGTGTTCCCCTCCTTGGCCATATAATCACCCATCACCACTGGGAGTAATCGTTAAAAACTTTATTGGGTGGGAGAAGATGATAATCCGGACACCAAAAAGGCTCCACCTCGGCCTTATAGACCCAACGGGCTCGCTTGGAAGACGCTTCGGGAGCCTTGGCGTTGCTCTGGAAGGCGGGTACGAGGTCAGAGTCCTCCCCTCGGAGAGCCTGGAAATAAAGGCGGAGGGGGAAGACGTCGAGACAATAAAGAAGACCCTCGCCAGAATGAACTCGGCCTTTGGAACCGGCACCGGCTACCTGGTTGAGGTGAGGAAGGCGATTCCAAGGCACGTCGGTTTGGGCTCCACCACCCAGCTCAGCCTCGCTGTGGGGACTGCGGTAGCGAAGCTCAGCGGCCTGAATACTCCCGTCGAAAAGCTTGCCGAAGCCCTTGGGAGGGGCAAGAACAGCGGGGCGGGAATCTACGCCTTCGCCCACGGCGGTTTTGTCCTCGACGGGGGCGTTGAGGAAGGAGTTCCCCCGCTGATATTCAGGGGGGACTTCCCGGAGGAATGGGCCTTCCTGCTCGTTATTCCGGAGACCAGGCCAGGCTTCGACGAGGAGGAAGAGAAGCCCATAATGGGGGGGAAGTTCGGGGACGTCAGAGCCGCGATGGAGATAAGCCACCGCATTCTGCTAGGCCTCCTGCCCGCCCTGAAGGAGAGAAACATAAAGACCTTTGGCAGACACCTCTCCGCGGTACAGACGCTCGTCGGGAAGCACTTCGCCGAGTTCCAGGGCGGGGAGTTCAGGGAAGACGTGAGACTGATACTTGAGTGGCTCAGGGAGCACACCTACGGCGCGGGCCAGAGCAGCTGGGGGCCGACCGTTTATGGGCTAATCCTGAAAGGGGAGTTCCAGAGGCTCTCTGCGGAGCTGAGTGACTATCTACGGGAGCACGGGATAAGGGCCAAGGTCGAGCTCGGTCTCCCAAGGAACATTGGGGCGGAAATCGTCACAGAAAACGCCTTCTTGGAAAGGTTGATAAGGAGCGTGGCAGGGTGACGCTCGACCGCTTCGTGAGGATAAAATACCGGGAAGATGGGGAGAAAGTCCAGCGCCTCATCGAAATCCTGAACGAGCTGGGCATCGACTGCGCGAGGTTGATAGAGGAGAAAGTCGATTTGCAGTTCGACGCGCTCAAAAACCTCCGGGAAAACCTCGGGGACGACGAACTCTTCGTCAAGCTCGTTATAGCAAACTCCATCGTCAGCTACCAGCTCAGCGGAAAGGGCGAGGACTGGTGGTGGGAGTTCTCAAAGTATTTCTCCAAAAACCCGCCGGAGGGGGGCATTGCCGAAGCGTATTCTCGTTTCCTCCCCAACTCCCAGACTAACAGGCGCCTCGTTGCGGGGAAGCTCAAGCGACTGCAGAGGCTTGAGCCGTTCCTTGAGGAGCGTTCTCTCGAAGACTTGAGGGAGTACTACTTCGAAGGAATGGAGCGCCTTCGCGACAAGCTTGCTAAAACGCTCGGCTCGAAGAAGAGCGCAAAAACGATGGTCTTCGCAGTGAAGATGTTCGGCTACGCGGGGAGGATAGTCTTTGGCGAGTTCGTTCCGTATCCGATGGCCATCGAGATTCCGGACGACGTAAGGATAAACGCCTACACGAAGCGCTTTACCAGCGAGCCACCGGTAAGCTTCTGGAGCAGGGTAGCGAAGGAAACTGGAATTTCTCCTCTCCACATTGACTCGATACTGTGGCCGGCCCTCGGGGGAAAAGAAAGGGTTCTTGAAAGGCTGAGGAAGCACTGTTCCAGGGCGGAGCTGGTTCTTGAACTTACGAGACTCTAATTTCATTCTTACCCGGAGAACAAATTTTTTATACTCTCTATGTTAGTTTCACAAGGATACACGAAGGAGGTGTTTCAAATGTTCTGGGGGTCTGAAGTCGAGTTTATGAAGGGACTTAGGACGAAGAAGCTCTGGGCAGTACTGGCGATAATAATCACCCTCTACGTCCCAGTCTTTTACGCACTGAAACGGGAAGGAATCACAAATGATCTTGAAGCCATAGGAGAGGTTATAAATTTCTCCAGCGGAATGGCACTGTTCTTTCTCGGGATCCTCGCGGTGGTCATCGGCGCGGGGGCGATAAACAAGGAGATTGAAGATGGAACCATCAGAATAGCCCTAAGCAAGAGCGTGACGAGGCTAAGCTATATCCTCGGTAAGTACCTCGGACAGCTCGTAGTCTTCGGCGTTGCAGTCGTTCTCACGAGCGTGGTTACACTCGCAGGCCTTCAGTGGGCCGGGGTTTCAGTTGGGAAGATAACCGCCGACGTCTTTCTGCTCAACCTGCTCCTCCTTCTCACGATGCTCGAATTCATTGCCATCGGATACATCATTTCAACATTCGTCCGCTCGTCGGGAGCGTCACTGGGAGTCGCCCTTGGTGTGTTCTTCCTGCTCCACTTGCTTCTTCCGGTTGTAGTTTCGTACGAAGTAGGGGCTCCTGAAGATATGAGCATCACAGAATCTTTGGACTATAGGGCGGATTACTATGCGAAATATCTCTTCTACTCACCCAGCGCTCAGTTTTCCATCATCGCGGACTCCGTAAACGACTACCATGGAGGTAACTGAGACCATTGAAATAAACGGGGAAACTCACACCATCACTGACTACAAAGTCGAATACGCCGGCGTTGGCCAGGCAATTAAGAAGAGGTCGCTGAACGTTGCCCTTCTGGTAGTTATGACCCTTGTCTACCTCGGCGTTGCGACCTGGCGCTTCCTCAGGATGGATCTGAGGTGATAGCAATGATTACCGTGGAAAACCTGGTTAAGGTTTACAAGGACGTCAGGGCCCTTGATGGGCTCACATTGAGAGTCCCGAGGGGTGTTGTTTACGGTTTCCTTGGACCCAACGGTGCCGGGAAGAGCACAACCATACTGAGCCTCCTTGGCCTCGTCTTCCCGCAAGAAGGACGCATTGAACTCCTCGGCGAGGAAGTCTTCCAGAACGGAAGGTTCGACGAGGGTAAGCTCGTTAAGGCAAAAGCCAGAATCGGCTATATGCCCGAGCACGCCACCCTCTGGGAGTTCCTAACCCCCATGCAAACCCTCCACATAATCGGCAAGGCCTTCGGAATTTCCAAAGCCGAGCGGGAGAAGCGTGCCGAGGAGATTCTCAAAATGGTTAACCTCTGGGACGTCAGGAACAAGAAAGTCGGTAAGTTCTCTAAGGGTATGCGGCAGAGGCTTTTGCTTGCCCAGGCGCTTATTAATGAGCCTGACTTGTTGATTCTGGACGAGCCTATGACGGGCCTCGACCCGACTGGTATTGCGGAGTTCAAGGAGATTATCAGGGAGCAAAGGAAGGCTGGGAAGACAGTCTTTTTCTCGAGCCATATTTTAGCGCACGTTGAAGAAGTCTGCGACACGGTTGGCGTGATCGTGAAGGGCAGGCTCGTGCTGGAGGACAGCATTGAGAACATCAAGCGCGAGTTCCTCAGGGAGGCCGGTTACACCATCATAATCGAGACTAACAGGCCTGTTGACTGGAGTTCTGCTCCTTGGAGTGTCACTCCCCTTGGGGGGAACAGGTATCGTGTCGTCTCGCCCGAGGACATTCGCGAGGAGCTTCACGATTACGTGGCTTCCCAGGGCGCCAAGATACTCGCAATGCAGGTCAAAGAACCCAGCCTCGAAGAGATATTCCTGAAGTTGGTGGAGTAAAAGGGGGAGGGCTAAACCCTCGCCCTCTCAAACTCCTCTTTTCTTTCCAGCGGCTTCGTCGCGTCAATGCCCCACTTCGTCGTGAGGCTTTTTTCGGCGGAGGGGTCGAGGGAGCTGCCGCGGGCGTTAGGCACTATGACCAAGTCTCTGTCGGCCTGGAAGCGCGTCGCTATCGCCCACTCAACCTCGCGGTCGTCGTAGATGTTAATATCCTCGTCAACGACAACCACGTGCTTCAGGCTCGGGTGGCCCGCAAAGGCGGCAAGAATAGCGTTCTTGCCGTCGCCGTCGTGCTGTTTGGTTATGCTAACAACGGCGTGGAGCCACATTGCACCGCCTTCAGTCAGCCTTACGCCGTGAACCTTGGGAACCACGCGCTTGACGCTCGCGTAAATCTGGGGCTCCTTGGGGAGGCCCATGAGCATGAAGTGCTCATATCCTCCAGGCAGGAGGGCGTGGAATATCGGCTCGTCCACATGATACATGCGCTCAAACACGACAAGCGGCTGCTTCCTCACGTAGTCGTAGGTTCCGGTTATGTCAACAAACGGGCCCTCATCAACAAGCTCCGGGGTTATCCTTGCCTCGAAGACGAACTCGCTCTCGACAGGGACGGGTATTCCGCCGACTTCGACGACCTCAAGCGGTTTTCCGAAGGCCATTTCACTCAGCTTTGAGGCTATCTCAAGCTCACTCACGCCATAGGCCACGCTGGTTGCCCCAGCCAGGAGCAGGTGGCCGGGGTTTCCAACCACAATCCTGACGTCAAGCTCTTCCCCGTGCTCGGCCCTGTCCTTCCACATGGCGTAGAGGTGCCTTGGGACGAGCCTTATCGCGGCAGTCTTCTCGTCTCGCACCATAATCCTGTGGAAAGACACATTGACGAAGCCGCTTTCGTCTTTGGCTATCACCATGGCAGAGGTGAAGTACTGACCGCCGTCCTTCGGGTAGTACTTTGGAATCGGAAGCTCTATCAGCGAGAAGTCGCGCGTGGAGTTCTTCAGAAATGGTGCGCCCTCGACGGTTCTGTAGGGCGAGGGGTTCTCTATGGCCTCAGTAAGGACGTGCACGAGCCTTTCTTTCTCCGTGTTCAGAAAAGAGGCTATCCTCTCGCGGGTGCTCCATATGTTGCCCGCCACCTTCCAGCCACCCACGTCCTCGAACAGGACGGGCCTGTCCCTGTACTTGAGGAGGTAGCGGGTTATCTCAAGCTCCTTGCTCACGGGCTCCTTTATGACAACCAAATCATCGAACTTTTGAAGGATGTCCCTCAGCATAACACCACCTGACCCTTTCTTCCAAAAGGGCTATAAAGCCTTTTTCCAGATTTGCTTTGATTGAATATGCCCATGGTAGTCCTCAGAATCCCAGACGGTTCCGCACTGGTCAAGATTGAGAAGGCAGACCCAAGCGTCTACTTCAAGATATACGACCTGCTCACCTACAAGAAGGACTACGGCAAATGGGAGAAGCCTGAGAGCCTCTATGACCCCTACGAGAAGACGTTTCCAGTGGGCCTGCTCCCAAGGGTCAAGAAGTTCCTCAACTCCAAGGGCTACCGGGTTAGGGTAAAAGACGAGAGGCAAATTAGGGGGACCAAGCTCAACTCGACATGGAACGAGGACTATTCTCTGAGAAGATACCAGCAGAGGGCCGTCAAAAAGGCGCTCAAGGAGAAGATGGGTGTCTTAGCCCTGCCCGTCGGAAGCGGAAAAACCGTCGTCGGGCTGAGGATTATCCACGAGCTTGACCTCTCCGCCCTCATAGTGGTGCACACGAAGGAGCTCCTCTACCAGTGGGCCGAGAAGGTCGAGGAGCTCCTCGGCGTTAAAGCCGGAATCGTCGGCGACAACAAGTGGAACGAGGAGAACGTAACTGTCGCTATGATACAGACCCTTCTCTCAAGGGGCGCTGACAAGCTCCAGAACGACTACGCGATAGTCATGTTCGATGAGTGCCACCGCACTTCCGCCGCAGAGAAGTTCTACCAGCTGGGAATAAGCCTCCCCCAGGTCTACCGCTTCGGGCTCTCAGCAACGCCGTGGAGGCGCGTCAGGGGTGAGGAGATAAAGATTGAGGCCGTCGTGGGCCCGATAATCTACGAGGTCAAGGCAGAGGACTTAATCAGGGAGGGCTTTCTGGCGAAGCCCAGGTTTGAGGTCATAACGTACGAGTCAAGCATGCCGTCATTTAGCGAGCGCTATAAAGAGCTCTATGAGGACGTTGTGATGAACAACGACGAGAGGAACAGGGCCATAGCGGAGAAGGCCAAAGAGCTCGTTAAAAAGGGTCACCGCGTCCTCATAGACGTCAAGCGCATCGAACACGGCAAAATCCTGAAAGAGATGCTCGAAAAGGAGGGCGTAAAGGCTGAGTTTCTCAGCTCACAGAGCCAGAACCGCTGGGAGGTCCTTGAGGCATACAAGAAGGGCGAGATTCCGGTTTTAATCTCGACCCTCCTAAAGGAGGGAGTTGACATCCCTGAGATTTCGGCGATAATACTGGCCGGCGGCGGAAAGAGCGATATCATGACGATACAGACCATAGGGAGGGCGCTGAGGCCGAAGAAAGGCATGAGGGCCGTTATCGTTGACGTCGCCGACGACGACCCGCTGCTTTACACGCACTTCATAGAGCGTCAGAAGGCGCTGAAGCAGTACTACGGAAAGTACTACGACAGGGAATCAAAGCTCGACGAGGCAGTCTCCAAAAAGCGCCGCACGCGCAAGGGCCCTTGAATAGCGCTCAAAGAGGTCGCGTTTTGCCTTGGCTAGGCCTTTTTTGTCCGTTTCAAACTTGATTCCAGGGTACTCTATGTGCCAGAGCAGGAGGTTCTCAGGCGGTGCCGGCGGAACTTTTTTCCGGTAAGTGCCGGAGAGCATAGCTTCTATGTCCCCTTTCTCAAGAAGACCGAGCCCGCAGAAGCGGAGCGCGTTGACTATTCTCCGCACCATCTCCCAGAGGAAGCTCTTGCCCGTGATTTCCACAACGTAGTAGCCGTTCATCGGGATTACCCTTACCTCCCTTATTTCCCTTACGGGGTCCCTCCCCGGCTCAAGCTTTGCAAAGGCCGAGAAGTCATGGACGCCCTCAAAAAGCCGGGCACACTCGAGAACCTTTTCAAGGTCAAAGCCCTCGTCAATGAGGTAGTAGCGGTAGGTCTTTGAGCCGGCCCAGAACCTCGGGTGGAACTCAAGGGGGACCTCAGCGACTCCGAGAACCCAGAGGTCTTTGAGGTGGTGGTTTAGGACTTCCGGCCTCGCTAAATCGGCTCTCTCACCGGGGAGGAAGGAAACGACGTTAAAGAAGGCTGAGACCCCCCGGTCGGTCCGGGAGGCACCTTTGAAGTCGTTTTTTTCAGGACTCTCGATGATTTTAAGCTTCGTCAGAACCCGGATAAGCTCCCCCTCAACGGTTCTAACCCCTGGCTGTCTCTGAAAGCCGTAGAACGCCGTCCCATCGTAGGCCACACGGAGGGCGAGCTTCATGATTGGCGCTTTGAGCAGGAGTATAAAAAGCCTTCCTTGAACATTGTCCAAGATTCTTGATGTTTGTAAATCATAGATTCGAATAAAATACAAAAGAATTCCCAAAACGTTGATAAACAGGGTTGAGAAGGGGAAATTGGGGTGAGAGCATGAAGGATGTGTTCGACATTGAAGTCCTGCTCAGCATCACAAACTACGAGCTGATGTGCGTGGGGCTGGAGAAACTAAAGGAGAAGAAAAGCGGGGGTTAGAGGTAGGGCTCCGTGTAGAGTGGCCTGAGGAACAGCTCAAAGCCCGCAACGGGCATCTCAATTCCCCACTTTTCTAGCACCGCAGGGTGTATCTCCCCGATGACACCGATGGCCTCTCCGTTCACGATTATTCTTCCGGCCCTGCCCGATATGAAGCTTGGGTGCTCAACTTCTTCGAGCTCGTACTCGAAGCCGAGGTGGCGCATCACACCCTCAAGTATCTCCTTCGCGTCGGTGAAGGTTGCCCTCGGCTGGGCCAGGACGACCGCTAGTTTGCTCTCGCTGACGGTCTTGGTCTCCCTGCTCTCGTCGATGAGCGTTGCTTTTCCTACCTCAAAGAGCCTCTGCGGGTACTCCTCGTGGGTGTTCTGGCTCAGGAAGTCGAGCAGACTTGGAAGGAGCCAGCTTCTAAGGGCAGACCACTTGGGGCTTATCGGGTTCTCTATCTCGACGAGCTCAGCCGGCGGGTTGCTGAAGTAGTCCCTTCCGTATTCGAGGTTCATCTTTCCATACTGGGCCTCCCTGTTCGTTAGGTTGAACGTCATGACCTCCTGCAGGCCGAAGCCGACCATAAGCTCCCTCACAGCGTCCTCAAACTCGATAAATTTGTCCCCCCTGCCCTGGACGGCGAGCTTCGGCTCCTCCGGCTCAATCTCGTTGTAGCCATAGGCAATGAGGACGTCCTCCAAAACGTCCCTCGCATGCATTATGTCGTCGCGGAAAGCCGGGTAGAGGAGCTTCGCCTTGCCGTCCTCCAGGGTGACATCGTACATCATCCTCACAAGGAGCTCCTTGATTTCCTCGTCGCTCAGGTCGAGGCCCGCAAGCTTCCTTATGTAGTCCAGCTCGACCTCAAACTCCTTCGGGGTGAGGTCGGGGGTCACGACCTCGAAGTCCGGGTAAACCACCTTGACGCTCTTAATCCTTCCTCCGCGCTCCGCTAAAGCTGTGACGACAACGTTAAGGGCAAGCATGACCTTGTTCAAATCCCAGCCCGTAACGTCAACGAAGACGTTCCTCGTTTCGGTCGTTACCCTTCCGGTTATCTCGGAGTTTATAATCGGGGGCATTGAGAGGACTTTACCTTCGGAATCAACGAGAAGTGGGTAGTAGGGCTTGTCCTTTATCAGGTGGCCGTACTCACGGCCCTTCTCGTGCTTCTCAAGGATTTCTTCCAGCGTAAGTTCCTCCTCGAAGCCCAGCGGGACGAACTTCTCGGTCTTCTCCGCCGCTCTGTAGTATATAGGAGGCTTCACCTTGTCGAAGTCAAAGATTCCTATTGCGACTTCTCTCCTTCTCCTTCCGAAGGTGAGGGCGACCTTTTCCTGGAGGTTAATCATCTGCCTGAGGGCCTCCTCGTCAAGGCTGAGGCCCTCGACTATGGCGTAGACACCGTAGGGCCTGATGTCCTTCAGCTTTTCGTCAACGTAAACGGTAACGTCGCTCTTCTCGACCTCATATTTCGGCAGATCCCTCTGGAATCCAAGCGCCCAGCGAATCTGCCTCGCTATTCCTTCAGCGCTCCAGAGGTCAGGCCTGTTGGTGTCCTTTGAGTCGGCCTTGAAGTAGATTTGACCGTTCTCCTCCCAGACGTCGTCCAGCTCGCATTTGGCGTAGAGGAAGAGGTCCTCCCATTCCTCGACCGTGAATTCTCTGCCAACGAGCCTCTCCAAATCCCGCTTTGACACGTCAAACTTTGGCATCTCCCATCACCACACCAGCTTCGCTTCCCTCAGCCAGCGGAGGTCGTAGCTGAACAGGTAGCGTATGTCGTCTATCCCGAGCTTGAACATAGCTAATCTGTCGATTCCGATTCCCCACGCGATGACCGGGACGTCTATTCCAAGGGCCTTGGTCATCTCCTCGCGGAAGATTCCGGCACCGCCGAACTCGACCCAGCCGAGTTCAGGGTGGTAGGCGCTCATCTGGACGCTCGGTTCGGTGAACGGATAGTAGTCGGGCAGGAACTTGACTTTCTTTGCTCCTGCAATCTCAACTGCAAAGCGCTTGAGGATTCCGAGCAGGTGCCTGAAGTTGAGGTCTTCCCCAACGACGAAGCCGTCAATCTGGTTGAACTCGATGAGGTGCGTCCTGTCGAGGACGTCCGGACGGAAAACGCGCTGGATTGTGAAGTATTTTCCGGGAATCTCAACGCCTTTGGCGAGCTGTCTACCGCTTAGAGCAGTGCCGTGTGCCCTCGGCATGAGGAGCATCGCCCTCTCTGGAGACCAGACGTAGCCCCAACCGCGTGAGCCTGCCAGACCGTGCTCGTGGGCGGCCTTAACCCTCTCGACAAGCTCCTTCTCCGGCAGGAACCCGGTCTTCGGGTACTTGAGCTGGTAAGTGTCAGTCCACTCTCTCGCCGGGTGGTTCTGGGGCTGGAATAGCGCGTCAAAGTTCCAGAACTGAGTCTCGATGAGGCTCTCGACGGTCATCTCTATGAAGCCCATCTCGATAAGCCTTCTCCTTATCTTGTCGAGGAACGCCCTGTAAGGTTGCTTCTTGCCGGGATAGATTCTCCTGACGGGGGCCTTTATGTCGAACTTCCTGAACTCGACCTCGCGCCATTTGCCCGACTTTATGAGCTCGGGGGTTAAAACTGAAACCTCCCGCTTCAGCTCCACTTTTGGAGCTAACTCCTCGCCCTCCGGGGTAATCTCGACGGTTCTCTCGGTTATGGTTTCCTCCTCTCCGATTTTCCTCCTCTTGAGCTCCTTAACGGGAACGAGCTTCTCGATTTCCTTAACAGGAACAATCTCCCTCTCGACGAGGAGCTTTAGGGCCTCGTCAATGGGCCTATTTTCGGCTTTAAGCCCCTTCTCGGTGATTTCGAGGACGAGCTTTCCGTCTTCTTTCCTAACGCTTGCCCAGCCTTCCTTCCTGAGGAGGCCGACTATGGGCTTCAGCTCGTCGTCGCTGAGGACTTCTCTGAGATCGTCGAGGGTCACCTTTTTCTTCTCGCGGAGAACCTTTAGAGCCCTCCACTCGGGAAGGCCTACCTCGGCGTACCTCTTTCCAGTCTCGGTGAGCTTAACGACTCTCTCGCTCCTCTCGTGGAGTTTGGCCAGACCTTTCGCCTGCAGGCCGAGAACGGCCCTCATGACCGCTACCTGTTCGAGTCCAGTTTCTTTGACGAGCTCCTCGAACTTAGCCTTTTTCAGTTCGTTGAGCTTGATGAGGGTGAGCTTTTCCTGATAGCTCAGCTCCATTCCAACACCTCCGCTCGAAATGAGAGATGGTTTACTTAAGAATTGCGGTGGGAGAAAAAGGGAAGAAAAATCACTCCTTAGGGAAGAAGACGACCTTGCCGGTCTTGCCGGCGCGCATGAGCTCGAAGGCTTCCTCGTACTTGTCGAAGCCCTTGTACCTGTGGGTGATTATCGGGTCGAGGTTGAGCTTTCCGCTCTGGATGAGGCTTGAGACCGTGTACCAGGTCTCCCAGAGGTGCCTTCCGGTGATACCGTGGACTTCGAGGGCCTTGAAGATTATGAGGTTGTTGAAGTCGAGCGTGACGTCGCGCGGGAAGAGGCCGAGGAGTGAGACCCTTCCTCCGGGGGTTGTCGCCTTAAGTCCCTGCTCAAGGGCTTTCGGTGCACCACTAAACTCAAGGAAGACCTCTACACCTGCGCCGTCTGTTATGCTCATGACGACTTCAACAGGGTCTTCCTCGAAGGGGTTGATGACGTAGTCCGCACCCACCTTCTTGGCGAGCTTTCTCCGGAAGTCGCTCGGCTCGCTCACGATGACCGGGTAGGCTCCAGAGGCCTTGGCAACGGTTATGCCGAGCAGTCCGAGCGGGCCGGCGCCGGTTATGAGCGTGCTCCTTCCAGCTATCGGGCCGGCCAGGACGGTATCAACGGCGTTGCCGAGCGGCTCCTGGAGGGCGGCATACTCGGGCTTCATGTCCTTGGGGTTCTTCCAGGCGTTCTGGGCGGGGACTATGGCATAGGTAGCGAAGACACCGTCCATATCAACGCCGAAAATCTTGGTGTTCTGGCAGACGTGGTAGCGGTTGTGCTTGCAGGCATAGCACTTTCCGCAGACGATGTGCGTCTCCGCGCTTATGTAGTCGCCCTCCTGAAGGTCTTCAACACCGGGGCCGACTTCAACGACTTCTCCAGCCACCTCGTGGCCCATAATCTGGGGCGGCTTAATCCTGCTCTGCGCCCACTCGTTCCACTCGTAGATGTGGAGGTCCGTACCGCAGATGCTGGTGGCGAGAACCCTGATGAGGACTTCGCCCGGCCCGGGCTTGGGGACGTCAACTTCAACGAGCTCAGCTCCGTAAGCGGGTTTAGTCTTCATAATAGCGGGCATTTTTTCGGCCATGGCGACCATCTCCTTAACCTTACAACGGAAATCTAAGGGCGGAATGATATAAACCTTTTGTGTTCATCGAAGCTAAGAGGCTCATGAGTGGACAGAACTGTGTACACGAGGGCCAGAAATCAGAGCTCCGGCAGGTATTCAGAGGAAAACCTTATATCCTCAACGTCAAGAAGAGAAACTTAGAGGGAGAGTGATGGCGGTAGTCGTCGTAACAGGGCGTGGAGGTGCCGGCAAAACTACCACAACGGCAAACCTAAGTTCGTACCTCGCCATGAAGGAGTATCGAGTTCTGGCCGTTGACGGAGATTTGTATCTCCCGAACCTCGGCTTTCACTTTGCCCTTGATACCGTTAAGTACACAGTCCACACCCTTCTGAAGAACCCCGATATAGACCCCGAGTGGGCCATATACCGCCACAATGAAACCGGAGTCTACGTAATGCCTGGGAGCACCCAGCTCCAGGACGTCCTCGGGATATCGCCGAGGAAGCTGGTTGATATCCTTGAGAGGGTAAAGTACAAGTTTGGCGTCGTTTTTGTAGATTCCCCCACTGGTGTTCCCTTTGACACGCTTCCAACGTTCCAGGTCGCTAACTACCAGATTATAGTCGTCGAAATAGAGCGTTCACCGATTTACTCCTTTGAGACGATGGTCAAAAACGAAATAGAGAAGCTGAAGGCCCTTGGAGAGAAGTACAACCTCAACATAGGTGTTGTCCTTAACAAGGTTCGCGAGAGCGCGGACGTTGTGGACAAGATAATCGAGGCGATTGAAACCGACCTCGATGTCCCTGTTCTCGGGTGGGTTCCCTTTGACTACAACGTCCCCGAGTCCATCAACGTTGGAATCCCCATAGTTAAATACCGTCCCAACAGCGACGCCGCCGTCGCGTTTAAAGAAATCGGGGAAGTCCTTGAAGAGTGGATATTCGGCTGATTCTGGGGGTGTTGAAATGGAGTTTGAAGAGCTCGTTGAGAAAGTCGTTAAGGGAGAGATAAAACTCCACCAGGTCGAAAAGTACACCGACAAGAGAAGGGCGACCGAAGTCAGACGGAAGGCCCTTGAGAAGAAGCTCGGCGTCAAGCTCGAGCACATCGGGCACTACAGCATAGACCCGGAGCAGCTCATAGGCAGGAACATCGAGAACATGATAGGCGTCGTCCAGATACCGATGGGCGTCGCCGGGCCGCTTAAAATAAACGGCGAATATGCCAAGGGCGAGTTCTACATACCGCTCGCGACCACTGAAGGCGCGCTCGTTGCAAGCGTTAACCGCGGCTGTTCTGCCCTGACGGAGGCCGGCGGAGTTAAGACGACTCTCATTGATGATAAAATGACTCGTGCACCACTTCTCAAGTGCCCGGACGCAAGGCGCGCCAGGGAGGTTGCCGAGTGGGTCAAGGCCAACATCGACTACCTCCAGGAGAAGGCGGTCAGTAAGGTCACCAGACACGGGAAGCTGAGGGATGTTAAGCCCTACATCGTCGGCAACAACCTCTATCTGCGCTTTGAGTTCGAGACCGGCGATGCAATGGGCATGAACATGGTCACGATATCGAGCGAGGAGATAATGAAGGTCATCGAGGAGGAGTTCCCGGACGTTCGCTATTTAGCGCTCTCAGGCAACCTCTGCGTTGACAAGAAGCCGAACGCCATGAACTTCATCAACGGGCGCGGGAAGACCGTCATAGCGGAGGCGATAGTCCCGCGCGAAATCGTCGAGAAAAAGCTGAAGACCACGCCGGAGCTCATAGCCGAGGTGAACTACCGCAAGAACCTCGTCGGCTCCGCACAGGCCGGCTCCTACGGCTTCAACGCTCATTTCGGAAACATCGTCGGTGCAATCTTCCTCGCCACCGGACAGGACGAGGCCCAGATTACAGAGGGCTCCCATGGCATAACCCTGGCAGAGGTCACCCCTGAGGGAGACCTCTACATCAGCGTAACGATGCCAAGCCTTGAAATCGGAACCGTCGGCGGTGGAACCCGCGTCCCGACCCAGAGGGAGGCCCTCTCAATCATGGGCGTCGCCGGCGGCGGAGACCCGCCCGGAACGAACGCCAAGAAGTTCGCGGAGATAGTGGCAGGTGCTGTCCTAGCGGGCGAGCTCTCGCTCCTTGCGGCGATAGCTGCAAAGCACCTGGCAAAGGCCCACAAGGAGCTGGGGCGCTAAAGGGACACCCTCACGACTTTTCCCTTCTTTTCCGAGACTTCGTATACCTTTTTGACGGTCTTTTCATTAAGCTCCGTTGCCAGAGTTCGAAAGTTTCCCTTTTTAGGGCCAAGGAGATACTCAACGACCCCAAAAACTGCGCCGAGGAGCACGGCGCCCCAGACTCCCAGCTCGAGGTTGAAGTATTCCCCAATGGAGACCACTGCGAGCGTTGCAATGAAGTCTATGAGGAAGCGCCACTTCTTGCCCTTCTTTCCCAGCCCCCTATCGAGGATTTCATCGGGGTTGTCCTCCGCAAGTGCCCTGAAGAAATCGCCAAGGCCCCCACGAGGCACTACAAAAACCCTCGGAAGACTGTCATTGATTAAGACCAGGTCCTCTCCAACGGGAAGGACGAATACGTGGCGGTTTTCCCCCTTAAGGTCAATCACGAGAAGCCCGGCATTCCCTTTTGGGGGCTCGACTATTGAGAAGCTTTCCCCAGTCGGGTTCTTGAACTCAATGGCAGATGGAAAGGCCTCCCTGACCCGCTCTGGGGGGACACTCAGCTGATAATAAAGAACCGAGACCGCATTTATCAGCTTCATAAGGGATAGAGCAACCTTATACGTTAAAGAATTTTTGCTTTTGGGCAGAACAGACTTTAAAAGAGCATGCTGAATGGACATTGGGGATGATGAGCAGTTTCCCTCACTCTGAGTCGTGATGAGGAGCCGATGCTCTGACCCGCTCCCGCTTTTTGTAGCCCCTTCTAAAGTTCTCAATCGCCCAGGAGAGGGCGAGAAGGACTATCATATATGATGAGGCCTCTCTGAGGACGTCGTTTCTGTAGCCAAGGTATCCAAGGAGGAGAACCAGACCCCAGAGAACGGCCTGGACGATGTTAACGACGGTGTCGAGCTTGAGCCTCTTCACGCCGAGGATTTCTTCAGCGACCTTTCTAAGGCCGCCTTCTTTCCCGACGAGGAATTCGTAGGCCTTTCCCTCAATCTCGTATTCACCTGGAGCGACATAGATTACACTTGGAGTTCTCACAACGGTTATCTTGGGGCTTAAATACGAGGCCTGCAGAACGGCGTCTGCCAGAGTACCCACATCGGGAGAGAAGAGTGCAATGTAGTTTTTGAGGGCCTTTCTCGGTTCGCCTTCGTCATCAACCTCATGGTAGTGAACCACGAACTTTGCCTTGACCATATATGGAAAGTAAGAGAAGGGACTTAAAAGGTTAGCCTCCGCTGAGCTCCTGAATTTTCTTTCTCACCAAGGTGCTGACGAGCTTTCCGTCGGCCCTTCCGCGGAGCTTCGCCATGGCGCGACCCATTACCATGCCCATGGCGCCCATGCCCTTCGCTTTAATGACCTCGATGTTCTGCTGGACGACCTCGTCTATGATGCGCTCAACTTCCTCTTCGCTGAGCAGGGTGAGTCCCTTCTCCTCTGCCACCTGGGCGGCGCTCTTCTCCGGGTGGAGTGCGAGCTCCTTGAATATCTCCTCGAAGGCCTCTTTGGCTATCTTGCCCTCGGTGTAGAGCTGGAAGGCCTCCCTGATGTGGTCGTCGGTGATGTTTTCAATTGGAACCTCCTTCTTGAGGCCCTTGAGGACGACAACGAGGATTGAAGCGGCCAGCGAGGGCTTCACACCCTTCTCCACGAGCTCCTCGAAGAGTTCGTCGCGCTCGTCGTTAACAAGGGTTTCTGCCAGGCTTTTGTCAATCTTATACTCCTTCACGTAGCGCTCGACCCTCTCCTGCGGGAGCTCCGGGAGGTTGGCCTTAATCCTCTCCTTCTCCTCGGGCGGGATGAATATCGAGGGTATGTCCGTCTCCGGGTACATCCTAGCCTTGCCGGGCAGGGGGCGCATGTACTGGGTGTTGCCGTCGGGCAGGGCCCTCCTCGTCTCCTCGGGGACGCCTTCAATGGCCTCCCTCGCGCGCTTAACGACTTCCGCGAGGGCCTTCTTTGCGGTCTCCTCGTCGGCCGCGACGAGGACAAAGGCGTCAAGCTCGCCGAGGCCAAGTTTTTCAATAACTCCATTAACCTCTTTTTCCCTAATTCCATAATTCGGTAATTCATCAATGTGGAAGATGCCCTTCACGTACTTCTTCGCCCTGTCTGCCATCTCGGTGCCGAGCCTCCTGCCGGGCTGGATTTCCCTGCCTATGAGCCCGCGGAACTTCGGCAGCTTCACTGCGAGAACCTTTCCGCCCTTCTTAATCGTCCTCGCGATTATCTTGGACTCAGTGTTCTCAAAGACGTCGGTGACGTCGTAGAACTCCTCCTTAATGTCTTCGGGCTTAACGCCCCTCTCGCGGAGCTCGTCGCGGATTTTGAGCAGGTTGAGCTGTCTCTCAACTTCCCTCTCGATGATAAGCGGAATCATGTCGAGCTCCTGCACTCCCTTAATCTCAACTCTCGCTCCACCTTTAATCGAGACGTTCAAATCCTGCCTTATCGTTCCGAGACCGCGCTTGACCTTCCTCGTGGCCCTGAGCGCGTCTCCAATGTACTTGGCGACGACCTTGGCCTGCTCAGGGTGGTGTATGTCGGGGGTCGTGCTTATTTCCACCAGTGGAATTCCGAGGCGGTCGAGGCGGTATATTACCTCCTTCTCCTTCCTCTCGACGATTCTGCAGGCGTCTTCCTCAAGGCATATCGTCGGGATTCCAACGCTTCCCCAGGGCGTGTCAACCCTCCCGTCGAGCGCTATAACAGCAGTCCTCTGGAAACCGGAGACGTTAGAGCCGTCTATGACTATCTTCCTCATGAAGTGGACCTCGTCAACGGGCTTGGCGTTCAGTAAATAGGCTATCTGGAGCGTGACCTCTAAAGCCTCCCTGTCCGGCCCCCTCGGCGGTTCCTCGTCCATGTAAACGAGGTCGCTCAGCTCGTAGCTGCCCTCGTAGATGTACTTCCTCCCCTTCTTGAACTCCTCGAGTGCGGCTGGGTCTATCTCGCCGAGCTCGCTCATCGTTGGCCTGAGGCGCCTTTCAAAGGTGAAATCAACCTCCTCGGTAAGCTCGCTCGGAACTGGAGAGAACAGCTTTTTGGTATCGAGCTGTCTGTGAATCTCAAGGCCGACCTTAAGGCCGAGCTCCCTGTAATCGAACTTCTCGGTCATCTTCATCACCTCAGGAACGTGTCGTACCTTGTGTAAGGCGTAATCTCGCCGGCGTAGTTCGTAAGCATCATCTTCTCCACTTCCTTCAGGTCGTTGGTGTGGCCAAGAACCCACATGAGCTTGACGTAGGCCGTCTCCGGGAGCATGTCCTCACATGGAATAGCCCCGACCCTCAGGAGCTTCCTGCCGTTCGAGTAGACGTTGAGGTTCACCCTGCCGTAGAGGCACTGGCTCGTGACGCAGACGGCAACGCCTTCCTGAACTGCCCTCTCAACGTGCGGGATGAAGTCCTGCGGGACGTGGCCGAGGCCTGTTCCCTCTATGACAACGCCCTTGTAACCTTTGTCCACAAGGAAGTCGAGTATCTCACCGCTGATTCCCGGGTAGACCTTCAGGAGGGCGACTTTCTCTTCCATCTTGGTATCAGCTATAACCTCTCCCTCGCCCCTCCTCCTGTAGTCGCTCCTGAGGAACTCGATTTCGCCCTTCGGCCACACCTTCGCTATCGGGACGTCGTTGATGCTCCTGAAGGCGTCGCGCCTGCTGGTGTGCATCTTCCTGACCTTTGTGCCCCTGTGGGCCAAACAGTAGGTGTCGCTCGTCTCGCCGTGCATCACCACCATGACCTCGGCGATGTCGCTCGTCGCCATCTTGACCGCGCAGGTGAGGTTCATGGCCGCGTCGCTGCTCGGCCTGTCGGAGCTCCTCTGGGCACCGACGAGGACAACGGGCTTCGTGAGGTTCCTCAGCATGAAGCTCAGGGCAGAGGCCGTGTAGCCCATAGTGTCGGTTCCGTGGGCTATGACAACGCCGTCCTCACCCCCGTTGAGGGCCTTGGCAACCTCCTCGGCGATTTTGACCCAGTAGGCCGGCTTCATGTCCTCACTGAGTATGTTCATAATGAGCTTGGGCGTGATGTTCGCCATCTCGAATATCTCAGGGACGGCCTTCGCCAGCTCCTCGGCGGTAAAAGCCGGGTGGACGGCACCGGTCTTGTAGTCAACCCTGCTCGCTATCGTCCCTCCAGTTCCTAGAATCGTGACGCTCGGAAGCCCTTCCCTCCTCGGCAGAACCTCCTTGAACTCCATCTTCGGCTTCTCGACGGCCTTTTCAATGACTTCAACGCTCTCAATGGCGTCAATTAGAACGCCGACGTTGTAGCCGTTGTCGAGCTTTATCGTCAGCGTCTCCCCAGGAGAAAGCTCGTAGGGTGGCATCACGAGGCCTTCGAAGGTAATCCTCTCGTCCCCCTCCCTCTTGACGACCCTGATTAGGTCGCCCACTTCAAGGTTATGTCTCTTCATAAATTCCTCAACCTTTCTCATGCGCATCCCCTCGTTCACTTCAACCGATGAGAATAAGGGCCGAGCTTATAAGGCCTTTTGCTTCACCGCCCGGCTATCATAAACCTCGGCTCCTCAATCCACTCGGACTTGCAGCGGGGACAGCGGGACGGGATGTTGATTTCCGGTTTAAAGCGGAAGCCACACTTCCTGCATTCAGCGGGCTTTATGAGGAGAACCTTCCCCTCGCGTTTAAGGACTTTTTGAATGGCCCTGATGTCCTCGAGGATTAGCCTCTTGCTCCCCTTTCCCCTGATGCCGAGAACCTGCGCTAGCTCGCTTACGGAATAGTCCCTCTCCTCCAAAAGGCTTATTATCCGTTCCCGCCGAGTGGCCATCGGAGGAAGTTGGGCGAGAAAATAAAAAGCTTTAGGGTGAGACAATGATAGTCGAGAAGGCCGGCGAAGTCCTTGAAAAATACAGGCTCTGCGACCACTGCCTCGGCAGGCTCTTCGCCAAGCTCGGCAAGGGCACCAACGAGGAGCGCGGGAGAGCGGTAAGGTTTGTACTCAACATGGAGCGTTCTGCGGAGGGTTTAGAACCCATAAAGGAGCCAGATGAGTGCGGGCTCTGCCACAACGTCTTTGACAGGATTCCCGAGCTCGTGGAGACTATGAAGAAGGCGAGCGAGGGTATTGAGTTCGAGACGTTTCTTGTGGGTTCCCGCTTCCCGGAGGAAATCAGAGAGAAAGAGAGAGCCATCTGGGGGGAGTTCGGGATTGACACCGCCGAGCCGATAAACAGGGAGTTCAACCGCGAGCTCGGAAAGGCCTTTGGCCGGGCCACAGGGAAGGAAACCTCCAAGGAACCGGACGTCGTCTTCATCGTGGAACCGTTTTCAGGTAATGTTGAGCTCCAGATTAATCCCATCTACGTTTACGGTCGCTACAGAAAGCTCGTGCGCGGGATTCCACAGACGCCCCTGCCGGACTTCGAGGATAGCGTCGCTTCTATAATCTGCAGGGCGTTTTCGAGGGCCTTTGTGGGGAAGTGCGTCTTTAAGGGCGCCGGAAGGGAGGACGTTGACGTAAGGATGCTCGGCAACGGGAGGCCCTTCATAGTTGAAGTTAAGAGCCCGAAGAGGAGAAAGGTTAACCTTGAGAATGTAGCGGAAGAGATAAACGCGAGCGGGAAGGTAGAAGTGCTCAACCTGCGCTTCGTTTCGGCAAAGGAAGCCGAGGAAGTGCTCACGAAGAACCACAGGAAAGAATACCTCGCGCTCGTCCTCGTCGAGGAAGGGGTCACTCCCGAGGAAGCCGAGGAAGTTGCGAAAAAGCTCACCGGCCTTGAAATCCACCAGAGGACGCCCTGGCGCGTTAGAAAGGCGAGGGCCGACAGGGTGCGGGTGAGGAAGGTTCACGAGGCCGAGGCGAGGTGGGTTGACGGGAAGCACTTTGAGCTCCGCCTCGTCACCGACGGCGGGCTCTACATCAAGGAGCTAATCTCCGGCGACAAAGGGCGCACAAAGCCCTCGGTAACTGACCTGCTCGGAAAGAACGCGTGGTGCGAGAGGCTTGATGTCCTTAACATCCTTGATGAGTAGCAGGTTTTCTTTAGAAATCCATTTATATTTCCTCTTTCGAAGTTGAATCGGTGGTTAGATGCTCAGGAGAGCTTTTCCCCCAACGCTTGCGATATTGCTGTTTGCTGGGCTTGTGGCGGGTTCGGCGGTAATAGTGACTCCACCAGAGGGAATGGTAACCTACCCTGAGGTGGTAGCAGGGGTTGGAAGTGATGGGAATGGAGGTTTCGTAGTGGTCGTCCCGTTTAACATGACCGCTAACGGAACCCCTGTGGTTCCGGGGGCATGGATTGGCAGTTTCTATCCAAACGGCTCCCTCAAGTGGGGGGAGAACGTAAAGGGTGCCCCGCTTTACCCATCTCCCAGAGTACTCAAGGCGGCCGCCAACGGCTCAATAGTCCTCGTCGGCCAGAGTAACAGGGGAAACCACACCGACATATGGGTGATTAAACTGGACAAAAAGGGAAAAGTTCTCTGGTCTAAAGACTACCTTCTCGATGTAGGCCAGGGCTGGATCCCGTTTATAGACTCGGTGGCAATTGAGAGAGACGAAATACTCATCGCCACCCATGTGGACAGCTTCATCGAGGGAAGGCAGGTCTCTGTTCCACTGGTTCTGGCCCTGAATGCGGACGGGGAAATTCTCTGGGCTCGGGAATACAGGGTGTCCCACCTGAGAGAGCTCTACAGCACGGCGGTCGGAAAAACCGGCAGTGGCTACTACCTGATAGTCCACACCATGGAGGATTGGTATTATATACGGCTCAACAAGGACGGCCAGCCGCTTGAAAACTGGCAGATTAAAAGTTCCCTCAGGAAGTTTTTCATAAAGTCGGCACGGTCTTTTGGGGAGACGGTTTATCTCCTGGGCGGCTCCTCGAACGGAACGGTAATGGGGGCAATACTCGGAAATAAAACGCTATGGGCCAAGAGCTACACGCTAATTCCTGAGAGAATCTGCACAGAAACAGGCGAAAACGCAACGGCAGTGAGCTCCAGCTCATTTTCAACCGAGCCTGCCCCGATACTAACGGCCTCCGAAGGCCATATCATTTTTCAGCTCCCCATCACGGAGTCCTTTAAACTGGAGTGTGATGGCGGGTTCAATACAACTTACGCCGTGATTAAAACCGACAAAAAAGGGAACGTGGTTGAGATATTTGCAATGGTGTCCTCTAAAGATGACTTTGACGGGCTAATAGAGTCTTTAGGGATAAGCACAGAAGATGATGACTTTATAGCCCTCTGGAGAAAGGATATATCCTCAGGAACATTCTTGAAATTCCAGGGCCTCGGAATAGTATCGCATTTTGACGCAGAGCCCATCGGGCCCAATCTCAGACCGATAGACGTTAAGGTCAAAGCTGCCCCCGCAGACTTTGAACTCGTACCCGGACCAGAGGTTGTTTCCACCAGTATTAGTATAAAAATCGTAGAGTCGCCAGTTAAGGTAGAGGAAACCAAGGAAGCTCCAGTTGCGGTGATTGCCCTGGAAGACAAACCCAGTGAAGGCATCTGCGGACTCGGAATATTGTTGATACTCTCGCTCCCGGTACTGTTGCTGAGACGCAGGTAGCTTTTCTTTTTGCTTTTGCACTTTGGAGTGAAAGATTTATAAAGGGGCCCTTGTAGGTTTTAGTGATTCCCAGGGGGTTAGTCCTAAGTCTAAACGGAGCGAAAAGCGTTTCCCCCTTGAAAAAATTCCGTGCTGTAAACCTGGATTTGCCCGTTCGGGCCCATAAAAGTTGAGAGGTGGTGGAAATGGTTCAGAAGGCGCACAGCTTTAGGAGGAAGACCAGGGGCAAGCTCAGCAAGAAGCCGAGAAAGAGGGGCCTTCCCCCGCTCACTAGGTTCCTCCAGGAGTTTGAGGTCGGGCAGAGGGTTCACATCGTCATAGAGCCGAGCTACCACAAGGGCATGCCCGACCCGAGGTTCCACGGAAGGACCGGAACCGTCGTCGGCAAGCGCGGCGATGCCTACGTCGTCCAGATTAGGGACGGCGGCAAGGTTAAGACGTTCTTCATACACCCCGTCCACCTCAGGCCCCAGAAGGGATGAAGAATGATCGGCCGCAAAAAGCTCGAGGAGCACTACCTCACCATAGCTGAGACGAAGGAGCTCCTCGAGCGCAGAAAGGAGGAGGGCATGGCTGAGAACCCCGAAGAGCCCATGTTTTACGAGGCCAGGGTTAGCCTTGAGCACGCGGAGAAGTTCGCCAAGCTCAGTCCCGAGAAGGCGAAGGAGCTCAAGGAGAAGCTCATGGGGCTCTTCGACTGGATCGACGAGAGGCTCGCCGCCAAGATAGTGGACATCCTCCCCAACGACTACCTCGACATCAGGGTTATCTTTGCGAAGGAGGAGTACATGCCCTCGCCCGAGGAGGCCGAGGAGATAATAAAGCTCGTTGACGAGTACCGGCCCCTTGACTGATTTTCTCCTTTTTCTTTGACGTAGAGGAAAGTATAAAAACTTCAGGCCAAAATAAGTTCTGGGGGAGAGATGATGGATAGGTACCGGAGGCATTCTTACCGCGAAAGTATTGAAAAAAAGAAGAGGAACCTCGAATATGAGGAGTACGCTTACGTGCTGGACTACCTTCCGGAAGGTTATTACGTTGATCTCACAACGGGCAGGCGGACGGGTAAGCCTGTCGCCCAGGTAATCGGTGAGAAGGCCTTTACCCTCCTTGAGGTCACGCCCAAGGAAGACCTCATGCTCTACGAGAGAGTCTTCATAGGGAAGGGGCACCGCGATAAAATCCTCCTCATCAACAAGAAGATAGCCTACAACGACCTTACGGACACCGCGAAGGCCGAGCTTCCGTACGTCGTCGAGGAGATAGTGAAGAACAACGAGGAGCGCTTCGTCCAGTTCTTCAACGTTGCCCCACCGATAACCAACAGGCTCCACAGCCTTGAGCTCCTGCCGGGCATCGGGAAGAAGCACATGTGGGAGATTATAGAGGAGAGGCAGAAAGAACCGTTTAAGAGTTTCGAAGACCTGAAGAAGCGCGTCAAGGGGCTGCCAGACCCGGTCAAGATGATAGCCAAGAGAATCGTTGAGGAGCTCCAGGATAAAGACAGATACAAGCTCTTCGTCGGCCACAGGAGGATTTTTATGGGATGAGGGACGAACTTTTCTCCCTTATTTACAAATACAACCTCAGGCCAAACCGCGACCTCGGTCAGAACTTTCTAATCGTGCCCGATATAATCGAGAGAAACGTTGAGAGAGCGGAGCTTAGCGAGAAGGATACTGTTCTTGAAATCGGGCCGGGACTGGGCGTTCTCACGAAGGAGCTCGCCAAAAGGGCGGGAAAAGTCTACGCCATCGAGAAGGACAGAAGGATAATTGAAATTCTCAGGAATGAATATGCGTGGCCAAACGTTGAGCTCATCGAGGGGGACGCCGTGAGGGTTGAGTGGCCGTCGTTTGACAAGATGGTCTCCAACCTCCCATACCAGATTTCCTCTCCGGTTACATTCAAGCTCCTAAGGCACGACTTCGAGAGGGCGGTTTTGATTTACCAGCTCGAGTTCGCGGAGAGAATGGTGGCAGAACCCGGGGACAAAAACTATTCCCGCCTCTCGCTGATGGTTCAGGCGAAGGCAAACGTTGAGGTCGTCGAGAGAATAGGCAGAGGTGCATTCTGGCCGAGGCCAAAGGTTGATTCAGCTGTCGTCGTAATCAAGCCAAAACCGCGGGACGAGCGCATAGAGCTGAATAAAGACCTCGTTAAGGCACTCTTCCAGCACCGGAGGAGCACGGTTGTGGCGGCGCTGAAGAAGTCCCACCACATGCTGGGGCTAACGAAGACAGAATTCAAAAACATAAAGGACGTGATTTCATCAGTTCCATACGCCGAAAAACGGGTTTTCCAGCTCTCTCCCGAAGAAGTTAAGGAGATAGAGGCCTATCTGAAGGCCAACAGTGTACTCCCGTGAAAACCTGCGGAACCTGACTTCTCCCTGCCGTGAACGGCAAGGCTTTCAAAAGAAAAATGTAAGCTTTTCTTTTATCCTTTGCCGTTCTCTTCAGGGGGTTCACCAAAGAGCTCCACGTAGAGCCTCTTCAGCTTTTCATAATGTCCGTTTTCAATGTCCGCCAGCCAGAGGAAAGTTTCTTTCGCTTTTTCATCAGAGGTGTGCTCCGCGAGATATAGATAAACGTCGCGTGCAATCTTCTCCGTGTCCATCAGGTGTTTGAGGATTTCCCTGAGCTTTCCGTGATAAACCAAATCCTTTAACTGCTCCTCTGACAGCTCAACTTCGAGGGAGGGAAGGTCTACTTTGGGTACTTCTTCATCAGGATATATTTCACGATACAGCTTCAACAGTGTCTCAGCGTGTTCCATAGATTCCCTATACATCTCCATGAAAAGCTTTGAAATCCGCTCGTCCCAGTTGACGTCTTTGCTCATTGCGGAGAGCTTGTAGTACATCTCGGCTTCCTCCATCTCCTGATTCATCCAGTATGCGAGAAGCTCCTTGATGCCGAGCTTCGATATTGCTTCAAGAATCCGCCTGAACTCTGATTTTTCTTCCTCGGTTTTAAAGCGCTCCACTGCTGGCCACCACAGGTAATTTAGTGTCTCCAGCATTTTATACCTTTTGACATGCGATTGGTTTTTAAAAGCCAAAACGGACTTCCCAACCATGATAGTCGCCATCATAGACGGCTACACAGACGAACCCGCGGGCCTTGGAGTGCCACCATACCTGGGCATATATCCCCGCTACGCATACGGAGCGATAAAAAAGGCGAGGAAAGACGCTCAGGTCTTCTACCTCACGATAGACGACCTGAGGGCAACTTTCCTTGGTGAGAGGGGAGTGGAGACCAAAAACAAGACGCCCAACTTTCCGAAAGTTCGGGATATTCTGGCGAAGGCCGACCTGGTTGTTTACATCGGAGGACTGCACACTCCCGGCAAATACCTCTCCGCAGTCCCGGGAAGTGTTGAAGAGGTCGCCCGCTTCTTGAGGGACGTCAATGCCACGAAAATCCTCGGCGGGCCGGCCTTCATGGGCTCCGCATCTATGGGTGGCGTTAAAATCACGAGCAGGGAGCTCCAGCTCGCGGAGAGCGTTTTTGATTACGTTGTTTACGGCGACCTTGAGGCCTTCCTCTTTGACTACCTGAGCAATCCCAAGGACCCCGACCCCTTCCGCTTCAGAAACTATGCAGAATTACGTGATTATGCAATTATTGGTACGGAAGTTGTAAGGCAGTTTCCGGATTACCCCGACTTCGTTATCGTTGAAATCGAGACCCAGAGGGGCTGTCCAAAGGCCATGGGCATAGGGGGCTGCTCCTTCTGCACCGAGCCGGTGCGCTACAGAACCGTCGAGGACAGGCCGGTGGAGGATGTAGTTGCCGAGGTCAAGGCCCTCTACGACCTCGGTGTTAGGCACTTCCGCGTTGGGAGGCAGAGCTGTATATTCTCATACATGGCAAAGCCTAACGGCCGTGTGCCAATCCCGAATCCAGAGGCAATAGAGAAGCTCTTTGCCGGAATCCGCTCCGTTGCGCCCGATGTTAAGACCCTCCACGTGGACAACGCCAACCCCGCGGTGATAGCGAACTACCCAGAGGAGAGCATCAGGATTGCCAAGGCGCTCATAAAGTACGGGACTCCAGGAAACGTTGTTGCTTTCGGTCTTGAGAGCGCCGACCCGAAGGTCGCGAAGCTCAACAACCTGAACGCCACCGCTGAGGAGACCTATGAGGCCGTCAAAATCCTCAACGAGATCGGTGCGAGGAGAGGCTACAACGGAATGCCCTGGCTCCTGCCGGGGATAAACATAATTTTCGGCCTGCCGGGCGAGACAAAGAAGAGCTATGAGATAACCTTCCAGTTCCTCAAGCGGCTCCTCGACGATGGTCTCATGGTAAGGAGGATAAACATCAGACAGGTCGTCGTCTTTCCGGGAACGCCACTGTGGCACATGAGAGACAAGGTAAAGACGGAGAAGCACAAGCGGCTAATCCAGCACTACCGCCACAAGATAAGGCACGAGATTGACCTGCCCATGCTCAAGAGAGTCGTTCCAGTTGGGACAGTCCTGAAAGACGTCAGGGCAGAGGTATTTGACAACGGGCTGACTTACGGAAGGCAGATAGGGAGTTACCCCCTCATCGTTGGAATCCCGAAGGAGATTCCCCTTAACAGGTTCTACGACGTCCTCATAGTCGACCACGGCTTCAGGAGCATAACGGGGATTCCCGTCCCAATAAACGTGAACCGCGAGAGCCCGAGGGTTCTCCAGCTCATTCCAGGAATTGGGAAGAAAACGGCGGTAAAGATAATGGCCAAAAGGCCATTTGCGAGCAAAGAAGAGTTTTTCAAGGTCATGGGAGAGGAAAAGAAAAAGGCCATGTGGGACTTGATCACCCTGAAGTAGAGGTCTGGTTCTCTGTGGGCCACTTGAATCCTATGATGTGTTCTATAAGTGCAACTTCTGCCCTTAGAGCATCATCTGTTTTTCCTTCCAGTACTACTAGTCCTAGCCGAGGTATTATTATCCGGTTTTCTTCCGCTCCCTCTGCTGGACCCCTCAGGATAACCGCCAAGTGCTGTTTATTTCCTATGTTGCCGAGTCCAATCTGTGACTTAGTAAAGAACGATAGATAGTTTGTGCCGTATCTCCTGGTAACTTGGTCGTGAGCGTAATTTTGTGCTTCTTGAGTATCCATGCCCTTTGCTAGCGCCTCTTGATAGTAATGACCCTTGAATATGTTGGAAATCATGGCGGTTATCTCGACAACTGCCGCTGTCCTGTCTGAGCAACTTCCGATGAACATTTTTGGGTTCGATGAGCAAACCTTGACGTCAGGGCTCCCCAGCACTATTGTAAACCGTTCGTATTTAGATCTGAATGTAAGGTTCATGTCAACCCCAAGGTTGCCTGTTATTCCTGGGATTACTGTTATTGCATATGCCTTGGAATTCAGGGGAAGTGACAGGTTTCCGTTTTTTGTAAGGTTAAGGTATGTTTCCGCTGAGATAACTATGTAGTTTGTACTAGGGGGCTTTATGACAACAAATTGATACGACACTGAATTTTGCTTTGGTGTTATCTGTTCTTCGTATTTTGAATAGCCATAGAACACATATGCGGTGGGAGCAAGGATTATAGCCATTAGCACTAAAGCAACAATGAACTTTTTATTCAATTCTATTACCCCCCAGAAACTCGATAAAAACACGCTAAATCAAATCAAAAGAGAAGAGAAAGGATCAAAGGCCCGCAAGGTACTCCATGAGGGCCTTTGCAGCGGCAGCGGTGCCCTCCCTGTCGGTACCGGCGACGAGGACGACACCGTGGCCGTTGATGGTCTCGCACTCGGCGACGTACTTGATGACACCGCTCTCAGCGCCGGTGCCGAACTGCTCCTTCCAACCGTCGTAGTCGGTCGGAACCTCGAGCTTGTCGGCGAGGGCGGCGGTAACGGCGTTGACGACCGGACCACCGACGAGGATGAGGTTGCTGTCGACGCTGTCAAGGCCGGCCTCCATGAGCTCGGTGTCGAGGACGGTGATCGGCTCAACGACATCGGCTAGGGTGACCTTGGTGTACTTCTCGGCGTTTATGGCATCAACGATCCAGCCCTCTATCTTATCGCCAACGCTGAGCTCCTTGGTGACGTAGTACGGGTACGGGTCGATGGCAACGTATGCGTTGACGAAGTACTTCGGAACCTTCTCTCCGTTGTCAACACAGATGGCGCTCTCTTCATCGTAGACGTAGTCAATCTCGTAGGTGTTGAAGACATCGACGGTGTCTCCGCTTATCTCCTTAGCGTTGACAAACTCGATGCTGTCTAGATAGTCCCTGCCCTTGTCATCGGTCGCGATGTGGAGGTAAGTGATGTATCCTGGAACGAGGGAGTAGTCATCATCACCGCTGACGACCTTGCCCTTCTCGACCTTAACGCTGAGCTTGGCTATGACGTCCTCGGTGGAGCCTATGAAGGCGTCGTCAACAGTGACGTAGAGGCCGTAGTACTTGAGCGTCTCACCAACCTTGACGGTCTCAAGGTCCGGGGTCTCACCGGCCCTGCTGACCAGGAGGAGCACCTTGTTCTCATATATGTTTATGTCCTGAACCTTGATGGTGTACTCGTCGAAGGTCTTCTCGTCACCGACCTTGTACCAGCCGGTGCCGTAGTCAGTACCGTAGGTGAAGTAATCGTCACCGATGTCGAGTATGCTAACGGTCTTGTTGAAGTACGGGAGGTACAGCTCGTGGCCTGCGTAGGCTCCCGGAACCTTATCGTCGCTGTTCATGTTGATCTCGGTCTCCTTGACGTCTGGGTCACATCCCGCGATGGCGCACAGGTTGTTGGAGTACTTCTCGACAGTCTCAACGCCGTAACCGAGGTCAACGGTAACGTGGATTGCTCCCGCAGGAATGACGATCGTGGCGTCCTTGGGCGGAACGTTGTCCTCAACTGCCTTCTTGAGGTCCTTGAGGGCAATCTTGTCTATCTTGACAGTTGCAGTTTCATCGTAAGTGTCGTCGCCCGGTATGGTCCACTCAACGAAGCCGCTGACAATACCCGGCTCGATGCCGAGGTCCCACTCGCCGTCAGCCCACTCGCTGTAGACGAAGTCGGTCATGCCGTCCTCGTAGACGGTCTCGGTGGTGTAAGTGACATCGCTGAAGGTCAGACCCTCGGTGACGAGGTCAACGGAAATCTCTATTGAGTCCATGGTAAACTCGAGGTCAGCGAGTGTCTCGTCGTTGAGGTCGACCGTGATGGTCTTGTCGACTTTGATATCGCTACCCTCGATGCTGGTTATGTGGAGGGTAACCTCATTGTGCTCGAGGTCAATCTTCTCCACGGTCACATTGAAGTCTCCGACCTGGAAGGAGTCGCCCTCTCCGAGGGTGTCCAGGTCTCCGAGGCGCACGGTTATGCTGTTCGGCTTGGATCCAACGTAGTTAACGTAGAGGTCCATGGTGACCGTGTCACCGGACTCGGGGCCTATCGGGATAACAAGGCGCTGCTGCTCAAGCTCGAGCATGACGAACTCTCTTCCCCAGTTGTTGAGGCTCTTCCTTCCGATGTAGTAGTTAGACTGCACCTCAAGCCTGATGTTCTGCTCGGTGAGGTCGACATCCTCGACTGTGAGAGTAACGTTTCCGGGTATCACAGTCTCTATGTTGACGTACTCCTGAGCTTCGCCCTCCTTGAGGTCAAGGTACTTGGACGGCTCGAACGAGTCGGTGGTGTAAGTGTTATCATACGTTCCCGCACCGAAGTTGAGACGGACGTAGTCGATGCCACCGGTTACGTTCATATCCACAATCTTGAAGTCGAAGATTCCCTTGTCGGTGTAGAACTCAACAACATCTCCTATTGTGACGTTAACGAGGTCTACAGAGTTCCCGCTCAAAGTAGCGCCCTGACCGTTGATGTATACTTCATTGACCGTCACAGTGTCCCAGGTTATGGTTATGTTTGCGAGGTCAGCGTACGGATCAACGGAAGTTGCGTTGAACGTGAAGTAGTGCCCAGTCTCCTCAGTCCTAGTCAGGTCAGCCACCAGGACAGCTCCCTCCGCAAGGGTAAGTGGGCTCTCATCGTCGTCAACGGGCTCGAAGTGGAGGTTCGGGTTTGTCTTTATGATCATGTTAACGATGTCGCCGGACTCTGCGTCCCCAGCGTAGATTGGAAGAGTTATGTTGCCCTTGGGGACAACTGCGCCCTCATACTCGGGCTTGACGCTAAGGATCTGGGTCTCACCCTTCTTAAGGGCGTAGGTTTCACCGTCAACATCGAGGATGACGGTCGGGTTGTCACCGAGAAGGTCGTGGTAGGCAACTACCTTGTACGTCCTTCCGTCCGGTCCCTCGACAGCGGTTCCGTCAAGCGGAACCTCGAAGGTCTCATCTCCCTCGGGGGAGTTGTAGGTCAGGGTAATGTTCTTGGGAACGAGGTTAACGCTTCCCTCCTTCTTAACGTACCACTTGGCCCAAGCATCCTCATTGTCCTCGGGGTTGGTGAACTCGTCCTCCTCGAAAACCGCATAGGCAGTGGGGTCCTCGGTTGAACCGCCAAAGACCGGAAGGTCTGGGATGTCCCACTCGCCTGAAATGTCCTTCTTGAGGATGACGCTAGTACCCTTAGCCTGGACTTCCTCCTGAGTGTAGAGCATGCTACCAATAGCGACGGCTATGTCAGCGGCGCTGGCAACGTCGAGAGCAGCACCCTGGCTACCGACCACGATTTTAACGTTCGGCTCTCCGTTCTTAACGAAGAAATCCTTCGGGATCTCCGGGACGGTCGGCTGAGCGCTGGCGAAGCCAACGGTGGCACCAACCATTGCGGCACCAACTGCAAGTGCCGCGATCTTCTTCACCTTCATGCCACAACACCTCCTTAAACTTGTGGGGATTAACCCCTCTAAAGTGTTGTCATACCATTCTGGCCCCCAGGGGTATATATACTTTTCGCTTTCAGACCCTTTCACAGCTTAAAAGAAGCTCGCCGATTGCCGTAAAGATTAAAAGAAAGCTTAACTAAATGCCTATGACAAATTCGCCTTTTGCCGATATTATCTCATCAGCCGGAATGAAGTGTTCTCTTTCTCGAGTACCTTTGCCTTGAGTGGCCTCGACACAAGCTCGTATGAAAACCCCGCCAAGTCTGAGAGAACGCCCTGGATCTCCGCAGGCGTTATGTCAACAATCTCGGGCTCCACGACTTCAATTGCTACCGGAGAGTACTTGGCAGTCAGCTGGAAAAGCGTTTCAACATCGGATATTAGCTCTGTCGCGACAAGGAAATACTTCAGACCGGTCTTCTCGCTGGTACCTTGCTCCTTATAGATGAACTTGTTAATCCTGCACCCTTCATAGGCGAGGGCCTTTGAGAAGTCCCTCTTGAGGGTCTCCTCGTCCTTACTGAACGTCTCAACGACAAAGCGGTAGAGCACCATTCTGTCCTCCAGAATCATTGACTCAATTTCCTCCCTGGAGTACCCAATCTTTGGCTCTTCAAGCTCGTCGAGCTGGGGATACGCAGCCAGGGCCCCAAAGCGGTCAATCAGCTGGCTCATAAGGTACGAGACCCCACCAAGAATTTTGGTGAGCTTCTCTGCCTCAAGCTCGACTTTTGACGTCGTGAGAACCTCTATTGCCGCAGGGGCGTATCTGATTGCTAGGTCAGCCATAACGTCAAAAGGCGCCTCTATTCTTGCCTCTATCATACCAGAGTACCGCATCAGCTCGTTTTCGGGGTCTTCGAGGATGTCCTCCACGCGAATATCCTTAACCTTCGCCTCCTTTTCGGACTTAAGCCTCTCCACAGTCTGGGCCATAGCGCTTTCTAAAGCTTTCCTGTCGTTGGAGAGACCTTCAATGTAAAAAATAGCCTCAATCGTTTCCATTTTCACCACCACATTCCAGGATAATCCTTTTTTGTATACGTGCCAACTACCGGTATCTTCTCACCGCAGTACTTACACCTTCCATCGTCGGTGACCTTGTACTCGGTAATCTCAAAGCCATACCGTACTATTAAAGGCTTTCCACACCTCGGGCAGTAGGTGTTCTCTCCTGGGTGTCCGGGCACGTTGCCGATGTAGACGAACTTCAGGCCCTCTTCTCTGGCCACGCGGTAGGCCATCTCAATTGTCTCAAGAGACGTCGGCGGCAGGTGCGTGAGCTGGTAGTGCGGGAAGAAGCGCGAGAAGTGGACGGGCGTGTCGTCTCCGAGCTCCTCCACCACCCACCTTGCAAAGGCCCGGATTTCCTCTTCGCTGTCGTTGAGCGTTGGAATTATTAGGTAGGTAAGCTCGACGTGGATTCCAAAGTCCTTCTTGGCTATTACCGCTGTCCTCCTGCTAGGCTCACCACCCGGAACGCGTGCTATCTTCATGTAGAACTCGTCGCTGAAGGCCTTGATGTCTATGTTCATTGCGTCTATGTATGGCGCGAGCTCCCTGAAGGGCTCCTCGTTGATGTAGCCGTTCGTTATGAGGAGGTTGTAGATGCCCTCTCTCCGGGCGAGCTTTGCGGTGTCGAGGACGAACTCGTACCAGATTACTGGCTCATTGTAGGTGTATGCTATGCTCTCACAGCCGTAGCGCTTGGCAATCGCCACAACCATTTCCGGCGTCATGTCGTGCAGGTACGGAAAGCTCTCGTCTGCCTGGCTTATCTCCCAGTTCTGGCAGTGCCTGCAGTGCATGTTGCACCCAACTGAGCTTATCGAGAGCGCGCAGGAGCCAGGCCAGAAGTGGAAGAGGGGCTTCTTTTCGACCGGGTCAGCGCCTATGGCCGAGACCTTCCCGTAGTTGAGCGTGTAGAGCCTTCCACCTATGTTCTTCCTCACCCTGCAGGAGCCCCTCTTTCCCTCACTGATAATGCAGTTGAGCGGGCAGAGCTTACAGCGGACTTTGCCCCCTTCCAGGGGCTCCCAGTAAAGGGCCTCCCTCATAGCCACCACCATAGAAGAAAGTCCGGCTATCCCCGTTTAAGCTTTTGGTATTTCCCATAGAACTCGCGGAGTGTCATGAACCTCGCGCTGCCCTCGAGGTGGAACTCGATGAGAGCCCTCAACTTCTCAAGTGCCCCCTCGCCCGTGCCAAACCAGCAGTCTGGCCTTAAGCGTCTTGGCATTCTCACAAACTCCCATGGGTGGAATATGTAAACGATGGGGCTTTCGAAACCGCGGTGGAACCTTTCTTGGAGCCTCCATGGGAGCCTCGTTACGATAGATGTCGTGGTCGCGGGGACTTCAAGGACGCCGTCTATTTCAGCGACGCCCCCACGCCAGCCCTTGTGCCTGGCCTTGCTGGAATCGACCTTGAAGCCTAGGTCGGCGAGAATCCTGTAGTACTTATCAGGGAACTGGAAGTTTGGGGCGCGGAAAGAGGTGACGTCGCCGAAGCGGGAGAGTATCTCCCTTGCCTCGGCCAGCCTGCGCCTCGCCTCTTCGTGGGACAGCCTGTCAAAGCGCTCGTGCTCAAGGCCGTGACAGCCGAGCTCATGTTTTTTCCCTGCGCGCTCCGCCAGCTCCGGGAACTCCTCGGCAATCCTGCCAGTGAAGAGGAACGTTCCCCTGATTTTGAACTCCTCAAGGACGTCCATGACCTTTGGCAGCCCCTCTTCCATGCCCCTCCTTGTCTCTGCAAATGGCGGGCAGTCCTCCTCAACATCAAAGGTGAGCATCACCACCTTAGCCATTCTCCGCCACCTCATCAAGGACTTGGTAGTAGAGGGCAGTTATCTTCCTCACGACGACCCTCCAGTCGTAGACCGCCTCAGCTCTCCGCTTTCCGAGACGGGCCAGGCGCTTCTCAACGTTCTGGTTGTTCAGGACGAGGTTTACGGCCTCGGCCAGCTTCCTTGCGTCCCCCGGCGGGACGAGCAGGCCGCAGCCGTCTACTATCTCCGGGATTCCCCCAACCGTCGTCCCGATAACGGGCGTCCCGCTGGCCATTGCCTCAAGCAGGACTATACCGAAGGCCTCGCTCAGGCTCGGAAGGACAAAGACGTCGCTGGCGCGGTAAAAGAGGGGGAGCTTTGAGTACTCCACAGTGCCGAGGAATCGGACTTTCTCCGCGACGCCGAGGAGCCTGGCCCTCTCCCTCAGGAAGGAAAGCCTGCTCCCCTTGCCAACTATCAACAGCGTCCCGTCAACGTGTTTCATCGCGCTTATGAGCGTGCCGACTCCCTTTCGGGGCTCAATCCTGCCGACGTATAGGACAACGTTCTCGCCGAGGCCCAGCCGTTCCTTGGCCTCTTCCCTTGAGAGCGGCACGTCAAAGAAGTCCACGTTTATGCCGTTCGGGATGACCTCAGCGGGAACGCTGGTGAAGCGCTTTATAAACTCCTTCGCGGCCCTGCTGACGGCTATTATCCTGTGCGGGTTGTGAAGGTGGTACTTGAAATAGGGAAACGTGAGCCTAGCAACGGCCCGTATTGCCTTTGAGTTCTCGTAGTTGATGCTGTGGGTCGTGATCAGAGTCGCCTTCCCTATCTGTCTCCCAGCCGAGACTGCCTTGAGTGAGAGGGGCGTAAAAGCGTGGTGACCGTGGACAACGTCGTATTCCCTTATATATGGAATCAGCTCACGGGCACCCCGGGCAAAGGCACCCACGTTTATTCCTACGCCCCCCAGGACACGGCCGGGGACCCTGATTAAATCTATGCCCGCTTCCTTCAGCTCCGCCTCTTTGCCCGTCTCACGGTCGTTCGTGATTATAGCAACTTCGTGTCCCAAAGCCCTCAGGTGAAACGCGAGGTCGTGCATGTGGACGGCAACACCGCCCAGCTTTGGAAAGTACCAGTCGCTCACTAACGTGATTTTAAGGCTCTCCATACTTCCCTTCCCCCGGACGTTAAAAGTACTGCCAGTCCGGACAGACTGCTCAGAACATAAGAGATAAACCTTTCGAGTACCACAACCGAAACCGCCAGGGCAGGCGGAAGTCCGACGTAGGTGAGGGTTCCCACTAAACCGCCCTCGACTATTCCGACGCCACCTGGGGTGAACGCGGCTATTCCGAGAACGAGGTTGACAACGGACACAAAGACAAGGACCGGGATTGAAACCTCAAGGCCCACCGCCAGGGTAAGTAGCTTCAGCCGGGCAACGTCGAGAACCCAGACGAGGGAGCTGGCAGTGATTCCAACCAGGTTGGCGGTGCCACAACTCCGCAGGGAGATTAACCTGGCCTTCTCTTCATCTGAAAGATTAACGCGAAAGAGCCTCAGCGTCAGCTCAATGAACCGCTCCCATTTGAGCCAGATAATCAGCAGTCCGGCCAGGAGGGGCACCAGAACGAGGGACTCCGACGTCGCGAAGTACAGGAAGCCCACAGCGACCATGACCATAACGGGTATTGACTCCAGGATTCTCTCATATATTATCGTGATTGCAGAGATGCCGAGAGGCACTCCCCTGAGCCTGGAAATCCAGAGCATTCTGAGGAACTCGCCCCCTCCGCGGCTCATTGGGGTTATGTTGTTCACGAAGAGGCCCGCCAGGTTCGCCTTAAAAAGGTCGTTAATGGGGAGGTCAACCCCCGTTCCCCGGAGGACGTATTTCCAGCGCAGGGCAAACAGCAGGACGCTTAGGTAATACGTGGCAACGGCTAGGATAAAGTAGCGCAGGCTTGCGCATCTTACCTGCTGTATTCCTGCAAGCAATTCGATTTTAATACTACCCAGCATACGGAAACTGCTATCTGCTATCTGTTATAAATCTTCTGGTCACCCAGGTGCTCCCAGCCGAGCCGAGGAAGGGGTCTTCTCTCCTCGTCTGAAGCTAGATAAACGCCGTTACCCTCCATGACCTGCCCTATGACAGAGAACTTGAAATCCATGGCATCAACAAGTTCTGGCGAAACCGTGAACACGAGCTCGAACTCCTCACCACTGGCGAGGGCGATTTCCAGGGGGCTCAAGCCGAGGATTTCAGCGACTTCCGCGACCTCATCACGGATAGGAATGCTCTCTGGCCTGATTTCTATTCCCACCCCGCTCATTTTCGCGATAAGGTGGAGCTCCTTCGCAAGGCCGTCGCTGATATCTATTGCGGAGCTGGCGACTTTGGAGAGAGAAACTCCCTCCCTCACCCTCGCCCTCGGCTCCAGGAACTTATCGTAGAGGGCTTTCTTCGTTTTTTCGGAAACTTCAATGTCGTGCTTCCACACAAGAAGGCCCGCGAGTGCCCTTCCCAAATCGCCGGTGACGCACACCAGGTCACCCGGCCTCGCCCCCGAGCGGGTAAGAAGGCGCTCTGTGACTCCAAGGGCTATCCCGTCAATTATCAGGTCGTCCGCCTCGTTCGTGTCGGCGCTCAGGACGGGAATGCCGTAGAAGTTGAGGGCCTCGCCTATGCCCCTCGCTATCCCCTCCAAGTACTCGGCGTCCAGCCCTGTGGGGACACCGAGAGAGAAGAGAAATCCCACCGGTTCTGCCCCCATTGCCGCCACGTCGCTGACGTTCATCGTGACCGCCTTAAAACCGGCCTGCTCAGGCGTCATTACGTCGGGGACATCGGTCTTCCTCACCAGCATGTCGTTGGTGGCGACGAGCCACTTATCCCCAAACCTGAGCGCCCCGGCGTCATCGCCGAGGGGCAGGTCGCCCTGTCTTTTGAGATGCCTGAGGAAGAGGTCTATTATCTCGGACTCCCTCATTTGAGCTCACCACCTTCAAACGTTTCGGGCCTCATCGGGCACCCCTCACGAACTCCGTTATGCTCCTCTGCTTTGGCTTTTCTTCCGGGGGCAGGGACACCTCAACGCTCTCAAGCTCGTCAATTCTCGCGCTTCTTATCTCCTCTGGAAGCCTTATCTCCCCGTACTTTCCGCCACCGCCGGGGATTACGATTAGCTTGCCGTTGCGGTGGGCCCAGATGGCCCTGGCAACGTCTTCATGAATTTTAGCCAGCTCCTGCACCGGGACGTCCACAAGAACCTTAATCTCGCTCCCGAACTCCCTCAGGAACCGCTCCCAGATTAGCCTGACGGCCTTTGTCTCGACTCCCTTGTCAATTACCATCGAGATTATCTCCGCGAGGGGGGCGAGGTGCAGGTACGGCGGCCTGTCCTTCGGCCTCTCCCCGGTGTCGGCCAGCTCAAGGATCCTGTCGCGGACGCCTTTCTTTATCCTGCCGCCGCACCTGGGGCACTTCCATTTGAAGGCTTTAGCCTCGCCGAGGGAGTACTGCGTGTAACAGCGGGAGCAGGCCGTCCGGTGGTATTTTCCGAGCCTGGGATCAAGGCCGGCGTTGAGAACTATTTTCCTTCCGCCCCGCTTTAGAATCGCCTTTCTGATTTCCTCAAAGGTGGGCTCTTTGACCTCAAAACGGTTGAACTCCCTCCCGAGGCGGTGGGGCATTGGGGAGTGGGCGTCGCTGTTGCTGAGGTATGTGAGCCGATGGTGGGCCTTTATCCTGTCCGCCATCTCGCTGTCGGCAGAAAGGCCGAGCTCAAGGAACTGGATTTCCGCCCCGTCGTAGGCATCTTTCAGGCTGTCGTACTCTTTGTATAGGGAAGTCCACGGCGTAAAAGCGTGCGCGGGGCCAATAAGGACACCAAGGTCGTTGGCTATCTCTGCTATCTCGGCAGCAGATAGACCCAGATGGGGCCTCCCTTCCGTCTCGATGTCAGACGAATGCTTCCTCAGTATCTCCCTCATCTCGCGGACGGCATCAACGCTCGGGAAGATTAAGAGGTGGTGGACGCGCCTGCTGTCTTCAACTTCGGCGGTGAGAATGAAGCGGACGCCGCTTCTTTCGTAAGTCCCGTCATCAACTTTTTTGGTATATTTCAAAAGCTCCTCTTCCCACTTCGGGTTGAGTATGTCGCCCGTCCCAACTATTCCGAGCCCCTTGAAGCGTGCATTTTCAGCCAGATTCGGTATCGTCATGGACTTTGAAACAGCTTTTGAGTAGCGCGAGTGTATGTGAAGGTCGGCATCGACCTGCATTTTATCACCTCGGTCTCTCAGTCTATGTACATTCCCTCCAGACCGCGGTAGTAGGCGCGGTATATGTCCCTTTTGGTCACGACGCCGACGAGCTTCCTGCTCTCTTTGCTTTCCGTGACGGGTAGCAGGTTCTGGTCATAGGCCATTAGCTTCTCAAAGGCCTCTTCGGCTGTCTCTGTGGGGCACGTCACAGCGTATGGCCTGCGGATGAACCTCCTTACGGGCAACCTCTTAACGCTCGAAGGCTTTTTCAGGAGGTCCTTCACGCCGATTATGCCCACGACCTCCATGTTTTCATTAACAACCGGGAAGCAGTCGTGACCGGTCTCACCTATGAGGTGCTCCACGTCAAAGAGCGTATTGTCTTCGGTGACGTAAACTGGTTCGCGGGTCATTATCTCTCCAACGGAGATTGTCTCCAGCACGACGGGCTTTCCTGTCCTTACACGGTAGCCCTTCCTGAGGAGCTTGAGGGTGTAGATGGACTCCCCTTTGAGGAAAAACCTGGCCGTGAGGAACCCTATCGTTGCCGAGGTCATCACCGCGGGCAGGACTGCATAGCTCCTCGTCAGTTCGGTTACCATTAATATCTGAGAGATGGGGGCCTGAGTCATGCCGCTGAAGAAGGCCGCCATTCCGGCGAGAGCATAGACCGCGGGATCCGGCCCAATGCCTGGAAGAACAAGCCTCACGGCCTTCCCGAAGGCCGCCCCGAACATAGTGCCTATGTAAAGGCTGGGTGCAAAGACGCCGCCGCTCTGGCCGGAACCCACTGTTAGTGCAGTTGCCAGCATTTTGACAAGGCCGAGTGCTATCAGCATGCCCAGGGCCAGCTCGTCATAGAACGCCATCTTCATGCCCTCGTAGCCAACGCCGAATATACCATACTCCGGAAACAGCATCCCCAGAACGCCGACACCAAAGCCCCCTACTACAGGTTTTACGATTTCGGGCACCTTTGCCTTCGAGAACCCGTCGCTCACACGGTAGAGGAACCGCGCGTAGAACGCCGCGAGGAGGCCAAGACCCAGACCGAGGAGGAAGAAAAGGGGGAGCTCTGGGAGAGTGTGCCCTATATTCTCAGGAATGTCTATCTCAACCGCCCTGTTCAGGATTGCCAGCGTGACGGCGTTTCCGGTAACGGCCGCGATGAAAATGGGCACGAGGTTTATCGAAAACGCCCCCATGTAGACGACCTCAAGGGCGAACATTGCCCCCGCGAGTGGTGTGTTGAATGTGCCGGCTATGCCCGCGGCGAGGCCGCACGTTACGAGGAGCTTTTTCATTTCCTTTGACATCTTGAACCAGCGCGCGAGAATTGAGGTTAAAGCTGCACCTATGAACCCTATCGGTCCCTCGCGCCCAACGCTCCCGCCGGAACCAATGGTTATGGCGGTGGCCATTGTTTTCATGACTGCGAACTTCCCGGGGATGTTGCCTCCCTTAAATATGACCGCCTCTATGACCTCAGGAATACCGTTCCCCTTGATTTCGGGACACCGGATTACAAAGAAGGCCACAATGAACGCACCGAGCATCGGGAGAAGCAGATACCCAAGGTTGAGGCCTCCAGCTTCGTAGGAGGCCCTCGGAAGAAACCACCCAAAAAAGACGCTGTGAATAGAGCTCACGAGAACTCTCAGGGCTATCGCGCCTAAACCACCAACTAGGCCGGCCAGGATTGAAAACGCAATTACGATGCCCCACTTCCTGAGGTACTGGACGTCTTTCGGGGTCATCACACTGAGTTTGTCCGGGTAATAAAAAGCTTAAGCTTTTATACCCTCCGCCCAAACCATCACCGGTGGAAACTATGAAAGTTGAAGGATTCGTTGCTTCCCTGAAAAACGCGGAGACTATTGGCGAGCTCTTCAAGATACTCCAGGAGAAAGGTGCCCCCCTCGTCGAACTCGACGGCCAGAGGTTTCTCATCGTCGTTGAGGGCGACTTTGAGGGGAGGAGGTTCTGGACCGAGATAAACGGTGAGAAGGCCAACCAGGCCCTTGGCGATGCCATGCTGAACTCCTCAAGCTTCCCGTTCAAGTGCAAGAGGCCGTACACAGGTGGAAACGTCATCTTCGTTAACTTCGACGACATCGAGGTGGAGAAGTTCCTCGTCGCCTACCGCGACCCGGACTACGGGATATTCTACCTCGTAGAGAACGGCGAAGCCAAGGAGATAACAGGGGAAGAGTACGAGGAGCTGAAAGACAAGATGCCCGAGTTCAAAATAAAGTCAATGAGCGAAGAGCAGATGGACATGATGGGAGCGTTTTTCGGCTGAAGGCGTCGCCGGGCATTCACTGGGAGCCCTTGAGCTCCTTTATCTTCTCTTTGGTCTCCATTATGCGCTCGACCTTTCTTGAGGCCTTCGAAGACCTCGCCTTCTCTATCTCGTGCTTGAACGCCCACTTGAGGAGCGGCGGGGTTATGAGCACTGATACCGTTATGAATATCAGCGTCGCGGCGATGAACTTGGGAGCGTCTTCGGGAGGAATCGCTCCGCCGTGTATGGCGACCATCAGGTTGACGAGGGCAACTTCAGTCCTCGGAATTGAGCCTATGCCCATCTGGAGGGACATCCAGAGGTTCTCCTTGGTGAACAGGAACTCCCTTCCGCGGCCCCACGCCGTTATCCAAGCACCGAATCCCCTTCCAAGGACTTTTCCAACGACGGCAACCGTTGTGAGAACCGCCGCAAGAACCAGCGCGTCAGCGTTCTCGAAGACGGTGAGGTTCAGCATCGCCCCGGTGTGGACGAAGAAGAACGGTACCAGCAGGCCGTAGCCGATTGCACGGAGGTCGTCCATGAGACGCCTGCCCTCTGGGAGCTTCGAGAGCACGAGACCCATCATAAAGGCACCTTCAATCGCGGCGGCAAACCACCCTTCGGCGAGGGCAGCGAATAGGAACATCATGCCGATGACCATTCCAAGGACTCCCTTTTCGACGTGGAGCCTCTCGGCGAACCTGACGTAGTGGTCAACGAGGTACCACCATATAACGCCGGTTATTATGAAGAACAGAACTATCTTGATGGACAGGTCTATCAGACTCCCGGTGCCGACGGCGAATATGATTAGAGCTATTCCGAGGAAGTCGTCCATAACGCTCGCGCTCAGGGAGGCGACCCCAACCTCGCTCTTGAGGACGCCGAGGTCCATCATGACCCTGACGGTTAGGCCTATGCTCGTGGCGGTGAGAAGAACACCCCCCGCAAAGGCCTCCTTGCTCGGGTAGCCCATCTCCATCAGGACGAACCAGCCCATTATCAGGGGGACAAAAACGCCGAGAAGCGTTGAGACCGTTGCCGTCAGTCCCGTTTTCTTGAGCTGTTCAACGTCGGTGTCCAAAGCGCCCAGAAACAGGAGGAATATTATGCCCAGCTTGGCAAGGAACTCAGAAACCTGGGTCGCGTCCGTTGTAAAGCCCTCCCCGCTCACTATTGGAAGGTACTGCGGCGCCACAATCCCGAAGTAGACAAGGTTGCCCAGGAGTATTCCCATTATGAGCTCTCCAAGGACTCCTGGAAGCTCAAAGCGCTCTATGAGGCTGTCTCCAATCTTGGCTAGTATCAGGGAGATTCCAAGGGTAAACAACAGCCACGTCACTGTCTCCATGTTACACCACCCACCTTCAGCAGTCTCAACAGCTCGTCTATGAGTATCCTCAGGCTGACCTCGCCCACGAGCCTGTCCCCATCAACGACCGCAAGCACCTGCACGCGGTATTTCTTCATCTTCATGAGCGCATCAAGAACCGTTGCATCGCACTCGATGGTGAGGGGGTTTCTTTCCGCAACGTCCTCGGCCTTCGTTGCACCACCAAGGAGCGATTTCAGCGTCCCTCTCGTCATGCCGAGCTTGAACTTGTACGCGTCCGGCGGGAGGAGGACATCTATAACGTCGAGGAGCCTGATTACACCTACAAGCTTCATGGTTTCCCTGCTCTCCACAACCCACACGTGGTGTCTTGTCCTGAGAAGCTTCAGCACGTTTATGATTTCAGCGTCCTTCTCAACTACGGGCAGCGTCTCAGGCTTCGGCATGATTGACTCAATCTTCATAGAGTGGAACACTTCAAGCGCGTTCTCAAGCTCCATTCCCCATCACCCCCTTAAAAATTTTAGGAGGGGATATTTAAGGCTTTGTGGGGGAAAATGTGCACCGAGAGAGCTTTTGGAGCATCAGGTTAGCTAATTTGACCCCTAAACAATCGTTGGAGAAAGCAGACTCCGTTTTATAACGAGAGAACAAAAGGGGAACAAAATGTAGAGATTAACGGGCGAGGGCTCCGATTATGTAGAACAACAGCTTTGCCGCAGTGAGGGCGGTTACGTTCCCCAGCTCCGTCCCGCCGACCTCCATTATGTCAACGCCCACCACCTTCTTGTTCTCCACGAGCCACTCCACAGCCTCGATGACGTCCCAGAAGCGCAGGCCCCCCGCTTCGGGCGTCCCGGTAGAGGGAACCAGCGACAGGTCGAAGGCGTCAATGTCAATGGACAGGTAGACGGGCTCGGGGAGAGGCTTCACGAGCTCTATGAAGGAGTCGAAGTCGTAGTCCCTCGCGTGAACCCAGGAAATGCCGTTTTCCTTCGCGAACTCAACTTCCTCCTTCGTGCCGCTCCTTATCCCGAACAGGGCCTCTCTGATTCCGAGTTCCGCTATCCTCCTCGCGACGCAGGCGTGGTTGTAGGGGTTGTCCTCGTAGCTGTCCCTCAGGTCGAGGTGGGCGTCGAAGACCACGTAGCTCGCCGGTTTGAGGGCCTCGACGGCCCCAAGTGTCTGGGAGTGCTCGCCGCCGAGGAGTATCGGTATCGCATCGGGGTTAACGCGCCTGAGCTCTTCAATCGTCTCCCGAACCCTGTCGGCCGTTTTCCTTGGGTCGCCGGCGACGATTGCTATATCCCCTATGTCCGCTATGGGCAGTTCCGCTATGTCGATGTCGTAGTCGAGGATGTAGCTCTCAAGGTTCAGGGTGGCCTGCCTTATCAGGGTCGGTCCGAACCTCGTGCCCGGCTTGTAGCTGGTTGTCCCATCAAAGGGGACGCCCAGGATAACGTATTTCGCTTCCTCCGGCCTGACGAGCGGGAACTCAAGCTTCAAGGTCTCATGCGTATACAGGAACTCCATACCACCACCCAGCCCGAGAGAGGAAGCGGGGTTTTAAAGCTATCTCACAATCATGACCGGTGGCTTGATGTGGCCGACGACGTCCTCAAGGAGGGAGCCTATCCTCGTCTTTCCGCTCTTTCCGTAGGCCCCCATGACCACGAGGGAGTAGTTGCCTGAATTCGCCTCTTCGAGGATTCTATCCTTTGCCGGCCCCTCTACGATTTTGAAGGAGCAGTTTATTCCCTCACTCTGACCGAGTTCGAGGAGCGTTGTGAGAACGTCCTTTATGCCCTTCTTGTTCTCCTTCCAGAGAGTCTCTTCGAAGTTCTGAATTTCCTCAAGGTTTCCGCTCCTGAAGCTGGTGTGGAAGGCGATGGCACGGACTTCTCTCCTGTCAAGGACGGAGAACAGGACGACCTTTGCCTTCTTTGTCCGGGCTATTGCGAATGCGTGCAGGGCCGCCTTCTGGCTCCACTTCGAGCCGTCAACGAGGACGAGTATCTTCATACGTACCACCTCACAGCACCACGTACCTCAACCACAGGACTATACTCCCAAGGGCAACTGTGGCAATCATAACAACCATTCCCACCTTGAGGAAGTCCCCAAAGGTTATCTCAATCCCCTCCCTGTGCGCAATTCCTATGACGACGACGTTGGCGCTCGCCCCTATTGCAGTCCCGTTTCCACCGAGACATGCCCCCAGGGAAAGGGCCCACCACAGCGGGTAGGTGTTGAGCGTCGAGCCCATGGCCTTTATCAGGGGAATCATCGTGGCCGTAAAGGGTATGTTGTCAACCACGGCACTCGCAAGGGCGGAGAACCAGGATATCATGAATATGGCTTCGCTTTCGGAGTTGATGTGGCCCGTCATCCAGTCCGCAACCTGGGCTATGGCTCCCGTCTCCACCAGGGCGCCGACGAGTATGAACAGGCCCCCGAAGAAGAAGAGGGTCGCCCACTCAACCTTTTCCAGCGCGTGTTCTGGCGATGCCCCGCTCCACAGCAGGAGCAACGAGGCCCCTGTAAGGGCTATAACCGCGGGCTCAACCCCCAACCTGTCGTGGAAGAAAAATCCGAGCATTACAAGACCTATAACAGCCAGGGACTTCTTGAAGAGCTTCATGTCCTTGATTGCATCTTCTTCTTTCAGCCCCATTATAAGTGTCTGTATCTCTTTCTCTTTTGCGGGACTGACCTTTATGGCTCCTCTGTACGCGAGGTAGATTATCCCAACGGTGACAGCGAGGTCGAGGAGGGAAATAGGAGCCATGTTTGCTATGAACTCGTTGAAGCTGAGGTCTGCGGCCGAGCCTATCATTATGTTGGGAGGGTCTCCAATAAGGGTTGCCGCACCGCCTATGTTGGAGGCAAAGACCTCAGACAGGAGGAAGGGAATTGGATTGACGTTCATTCTCCTCGTTATGTATATCAGCATGGGTGTGAGGAGCAAAACGGTTGTAACGTTATCTAAGAACGCACTAACGACCGCTGTGACCACCGAAAAGAGCAGGAGGACGCGCATCGGCTTTCCCTTCGAGAACTTGGCGGTTTTTATGGCGATGTATTCAAAAAGTCCGCTTTCCCGCGCAACGTTGACGACCACCATCATACCGGCTAGGAGCAGTATCGTGTCGAGGTCGAGGTACTCTGGAACCTTCTCCCAGGGGACTACGTTCGTTAAGAGAACGACCGACGCACCTGCCATTGCGGCAACCGTTCTGTGGATTTTCTCGGTTATTATGAAGGCATAGGTGCCCAGGAACACCGACAGCGCTATAATCTCTGGGGTGTTCATGTGTACCACCTCTAATAGAGTATTACCGGCTTTTCGATTCTCTGGACTATCCTAAAGGCCAGGGGGGTTATGTTGTAAGTTTTGAGACCCTCGGAACCGAAATGCTTCGAAATCACGAGCAAATCGTAGTTTTCAATGGCGTCCTCCACAAAGGACGCCTTGTCCTCAAAGAGTATCTCCGAGCTGAAGTTGACCCCAAGCTGGGACAATCTTCCTGAAATGTCCCTAATGAACTCCTCCCCCATGCTCTTCTCGTTTATGCGGAATTTCTTTGCCGCCTCTTCTCCCAGCGTTTCCCGGATAAGGGCGCAGAGCCGACCGTCTATCAGGTAAGTGACCTTGATGAAGGCTCCTGGATACGATGTCAGAACATCATAAATTTCATCGGGAGGTTTTTCGGAGAACCTGTCAACGACCAAGAGAACCGACGAAATCACGGGGATTTCCATTTCTTCTTCAGTTAAAAGGAACTCCCGGTATGCCTTCATTATCTCCTCGTACCGTGAGCCCGCGATGTAGTTGAACTTTCTAAGTATCAGCTTTTTGAAATCTGGCATTGCAACCCCCAGTGGCCACAGAAGAAAAGCCCATTTATATGAGTTTTGTTTAATGAAAAAACCAAAATTGGGCGAAAATAAAACCCCCGTTCACTCGCCCCTAACCTTCTTGATCTGGATCCTTCCGAGGGTCTCCCAGTACTCGACGGTGATGCCTTCCTTGAGCTGGTCCTTGACTTCTTCCTCGACGCCGCCCTCGATCGGGACGTCATAGAGCTCGTAGGTCTCCATGTCCATAATCTGGACGGTGTCTGGGGTTATCGCGATGACCTGGCCGACGCGCTTGTCGATAATCGGGACGTCAACTTCGGCGCTGGTCGGCTTGACGATGCTCCTGACCTTGCCGTCGAAGATTCCAACGGCCTCAATCCTTGCCTTGGCGGAACCGTGCTTTCCCGGGGAAGAAACGGTTATGTTCACAATCCTGCAGGGCTCGTCGTCGATAATTATGTACCTTCCGGGCTTGAGCTTGCTGACCTGAACCTTGGTCTTGTCTCCCATCTTTCAGACCTCCTATAAGCGTTCTGGGTTGTGTTGGGAAAGCCGTTTAAAAAATTTTTGAAAGGGCGAAAAAGACTTTACATTTTTCTTTTGAAAGCCTCACCCTTCATGGCAGGGAGGAGTCAGCGCCTGCTCTTCAACAGTACCTTGTTCATGAGGAGGGGCACCAATAGAACGAGGCCAAGCACCGCACCCATCTTGACCTGCACTGCAGAGGCCGTGAGGGCGTAGTAAATGGTTACTAGCCCGCTAAGGAGCAGTACAAGAACAATGGCCAAGACCGCCCCTTTATTTGGTGCCAGTTCTGAGGGTATGAGCGGATAGCTCTCTATCGCGGCCATAATGGTAGCAACTGAGAAGGGCACGACGACGAACATAGTTCTGATATCGCCGACAACCATTGCCGCGGCCAGCATCATTCCGATGAAGCCTACCAAGCCCAGGCTCCCGTTTCTGCTGAGCTGCATGACCTCGGAAAGTATATGACTACCCATTTCAATCAGGACAATTATGCTCGTGAGGCCGGCGAGATATAGGGACAGCATCAGCAGCGTTATGAGCGTCGTATCGTTGGATAGGTTGCCCTTTAAAACGGTGGGTATCGAGTAAAAGACCTCTATGGAGTCCACAGGACTGGCATCGCTGTTTGTGGTGTACTGCTTGAGGTCGTCGAACCTCGTGAAGAGCTCCAGGGACTCTCCAGCCGAAATGTCAGGGTTCTGGAAGGCCTCTTCAACCGCCTGGTAGGCGGCACCGAGGGAGTAGGCCACTGTGAAAGCGGCGGCGAAGCTCAGGATTATCTGGAGAACAAAGACGCCCGCAAGAACCTTTCTCAGGTCAAGCTCCTCTGGAGCGAAGCTACCTATAACATAGTAGACCCCGGTGCCAAGCCCAAAGGATATGAGCACCGAAACGAGCATGTAGATTACTCCCTTTGCCGTTAGCGGCATGTTGAATGAAGTTATTGAGGAAACAGCGTTTTCCATGTACTGAACCGCCTGCGGGGAGACAACCGTGGCGAGCGCCCCGTTTCTTATTAGGAGTGCCGCAACAAGTGCGAAGAGGATAAAGAGTATTGAGAAAATTGAGATGAACTCAAGGGTTCTTCCCTTTGCAAGCAGGAGCATCAGGATTGAGAGTGCCACAGTTCCAGCTGCGAGAATGGGAATGTATTTTGACCCCACTCCAAGAATGAGGGCCAGGCCATAGGAGGAATAGTAAGTGGTGACGCCGAGGATTACCAGCAGGAACATCAGAAGGCTGAATATCAGCGCAGGAGTTCTGGATATCTTAAAGAACAACTCATATATGAGGTAACGGGTCTTTTTGGTGCTCTCAGCCTCGCTGTATATCAGGAACATCGCAACCAGGGTTGGAACGAGCGAAACAATGAAGCCCTTGAGTCCGAAGTTTATGTAGTACTTTGGCAGAACCAGGAAGTTCCATATTCCCAGAATGTAGCCCGCGATTAAAAACGCCATAAGGAAGCTTATTTTCCGCATGGGTTTACCCTCCCTATTGTTGATTGTGGCATTATTCAGTGGTGATACACGGAGCGAACAACCTCAAAATATAAAAACATTGTGTAGTCCCTTGCCGCTCTTCAAAGAACCCAATGCTCAAAGTTGGTGATTAACTCGTTCACAACAGTCCAGGCCATCAGGGGCTCATGGTAGAGGCTGACTTTTTTCCCCTCAACCTGGCTCCTGAAGTCCCCGTGGGGGAAGCCGCCGACTATGACTAGAGGATTTTCAAACCCAGCCAGAACCTTTCCGAAGTCCCGGGGTTTCATCAGCTCCCCGTCCTCGTGCATGACAAAGACTTCATCGGGCCCAATCTCTTCAACCAGCTCGCTCAGGGTCTTCTCTTCGAGGCGGAGGAGTTCCAAGTCCTGCGGGACTACCTTGTTCTTGAAGAGACTCTCCATGAGGCCAAGGAAGCGGTTGTAGTTCCTCGGAAGCCTCGTCTCCGGCTTTATGTAAATAACCTCGTCGTTCCTTGTGTGAACATAAACGCGGAGCTTCCCCTCCTTGTTGGCTATGCTCTCAAGGGCGTTGAGGAGGCAGATGTGCACTATGTCCGGTCTGCCCCGCCTGTCGCCGTCTTTGAGCTTCCTGAGAGCTGAGTGGTGGTAGCTACTATCGAGTACTACTTCCTCCGGCTTCTTGCCCCTCCTCTTGGCGTAGTTCACCACTGCTGGGTGGTCAGCTATTGACTGTGGAACCAGCTCAAGCTCGGAATCAGCTATTACCAGGTGGAGCATTCCCCTCCCTCCTCGGCTTTATTCCCCTCTCTTCAAGGTCGTCGAGGATTCTTTTGAAAGTATCAATCCTCATTCCCAATATCTCTGGTGGGATAACTCCATAGATGCAACTCCCCTCAGCGACGAGCCTCGCAACAGCGGAGGCAGTGTAGCTAGTAACGCGGGCCATTGAAGTGAACTCCCGTTCCTCATCAATTAGGGTGTAGCTTATGGCTTTATCGGGCTCTGCCCCCATTACCTGCATTATGGAGAAGTCGGGGCTCTCGTAGGTCATGAGCGGTGTTATGACTCCCAGGGTCTTGTCGAGGTGCTCGGGCTTGAAAAAGCCAAGCTCCCTCAGAACCTTCATCTTCTCAAGGTGTCCCGGCCAGCGTAGCGTCCACTCCTCAAGCCTTTCCACCCTCACGCTCTCAAGCAGGCTCCTCAGGCCGTCGCTGGGGAAGGCTTCGAAGGTGTACCCCTCAATTTCCACCGTCTTAATTTCTGAGAGCGGGTCCACTGCCGTGACTTTCCCACTTCTTATGACCCTCGCTGGCCTGGTGTATTCTTCAATTAAGTCTTTAGGTGACCATGTAATTCTGTAATAAAGTGGTGGTTTTGGCTCCGTTGGGAGGCCCCCAACGTAGATATATCCCTCTCTCATGTCGTCGAGCTCGTTCCAGATGCGTCCCATTAAGATGTGGCTCAGCCCAGGAGCGAAGCCAGCATCAAATACAACTGTCACCTGTGCTCTCTCAGCTTCGTCGCGAAGCTCTAACGGGTTCTCTGGCATGAACGAGACATCAACCATGTCAACGCCCGCCTTAATGGCGGCCTTCACCGATTGGTATCCAAACCTGCCGGGGAGCGCCCCTACAACGAGTTCAAAGCCTTTCATGACCTCAACGAGGGAATCAAAGCGGGAGGCATCAACTTTCATGGGGGTTGCAAACTCTGAGACGACGTTCAGCCCCTCGTCGCTGACGTCTCCGACGTAGACATCGAACTCATCTTTCAAATCCCAGGCTATTGCCCTGCCGACGTTTCCGGCACCGAGAACGAGAACCTTCATTGTAACACCCATATCAACTTTGGAGAAGGTATATATAAGACCTCTCCCCATTTCCTTTTAATGCCGATAAGACTCCCAATCTTCCGGAAAAAGGTCATGGAAAAACTGTCCTCCACGGAGGAGACCAAGATAATGCACGTAAGCGATACCCCCGAAAGCGTCTACCGCTTCCTCAACGGCCTGATTGAAAAGACAGAGCCCGACTACATAATCCACACGGGCGACCTTGCCGACAATATAAAGCTGGAGCGCAGGCCCGAGCTGAAGCCGCTCTACGTGGGGGCCGTGAGAAGGCTGGCGAGAGTCCTCAAGAACTCCGGGGCGGTGCTGTACATAGTCCCAGGCAACGAGGACGACCCGGAGGTAGTTGGGGAGTTCTTTGAGGATTCCGTTGTTGAGCCAGGAACTGTTGTTGAGATAGAGGGTAAAAGGTTCGCCCTCGGCCACACATGGAAAGATGTGGTGGGCTTAGAGGCAGATTTCAAGCTCTACGGCCACAGTTTCAAGCTGATAGAGAGGGGACTGAACGGGGTTCTCGGTGTTAACTTCATTCTTCTTCCGAGCGGAGAGACGTACCGTGTGAAGTATCCGAGCGGGACGGACTTTGATAGGGGATACAAGATGTGGAGGGGACTGTGATGCGCGTTTTGAGGTTTGGGCCCTCGATAATCTTCCTCAGGACGTCCCATGAGGACGCCGTAAGGTCTGCTCTCAGGGATATTTTTGGCGTTGAGGAAATCCCTACTGATGAGGCAATAAGGAAAAGCAACGAGTTCGAAACCGTGGTCTTTGTGACCGAGGAGTGGAAAAAGGAAACGATTCCCCCTAAACAGGCATTTCTGGTAAGACACCACGCCCCCGTTGTCCTGAGCAGGATAATCAACAGCAAACTTCCCGTTGAGAAAGTCCACGTGGAGAGCACACTGATACTGATGCGCGTCCCGGACAAGATTGAGGAAGGACTGAGGCTCATCGCCGAAAAGTACGGCGGGGAGATAATGGATATAAGAACGGCCTTCGACGAGGGCGAAGCTGGAGACACCATAATAGGCCTGACAAGGAAGAAGCTGAACTCTCCAATAGGGCCGGAGGACATTGAGGGCGCAGTCCTCATCCGCAGGGACTTCCTAGAAGTCTATCGGGAGCTGAGCCTTGATGCACCTCTCCTGCTGCTGAAACTGATGCCGGAGTGGAAAGAGATTACGATTAAAATCTACGACACCTCAAAACGCTACGAGGAGAACGTAGAGCGCCTCATGATGGTGATTGAAGACCTAGACCTGGGCTTTATCGTCGGGGAAGGCTGGGACTGGGACTACCCGAGACCCCTCATGCGCATCCCCGTTTACAAGCTTAAGCTCTTAACCTGGGAGAAGCCGGAGCGGGTCAAGTTCCTGCTCAAAGGCCTCGAATACCACGGCTACAAGCGCCTCTGCGACATAGACGTCTTTGTAGAGGGGAAGAAAATCCACTGGACGGCCCTCGGGAAGTACGACTCAAAGTTCGAGCTTGCCAAGGCCGCGAGGGAAGAGCTGGAGAAGAACCTGAGCGAGGACGTCATTGAAAGGTTACGGGAGCTTGATGAAAAACTTGCCTTAGAGTCGAAGGATTAGACAGCTACTCAAGTTTCTTAATCTTTGCCACGAAGAACCCGCTCGTCCCGTGCCTGTCGGGATAAAAGCGCCTCGCCTTCTTTATCTCCTCGCTCAGCTCGATTCCAAATGGCCTCGTCAGCGCGGGCTCGCCGTAGCGGAGTGGGAGGAGCTCAACGTCAAAGTTGTCCAGAACCCACTGGATTACGAACTCATTCTCCTCGGGCTCAAGGGAACAGGTCGAGTAGACGAGGACTCCGCCCTTCTTGAGGGCACTTAAGCCCTTTTCAAGGAGCTGCATCTGGAGGCCTTGGCAGAACTTTATGTCGTCCATCGTCCGGTTCGCCTTTCTCTCCGGGTTCTTGTGGATTGTGCCGGAGCCCGTACACGGGGCGTCGAGGAGGATTTTGTCGAACTCAACGCCGAGCTCATCTATGTGAAGCGACGACTTGTGGAAGAGGACGGTGTTGGTGACGCCAAGACGCGAGAGGTTCAGGCGGGTCTCCTTCAGTCTGTCTTCTCCAACATCAAAGGCGTAGATTATTCCCTCGTTCTCCATGAGCTGGGCGAGATAGGAAGTTTTACCCCCAGGTGCCGCTGCCATGTCCGCAATGACTTCACCGGGCTTCGGTTCGAGCGCCACGGGAGGATACATCGAGCTGGCCTCTTGAATGTAGAGGAGACCGCTCAGATACTCGGGCGTTGATGTAATCGAGAACGGCTCGCGCGTGAGGCAGAATCCTTCCCTCGCCCAGGGAACCCTCTTAAACTGGAAGCCTTTCTTGTTGAGGAGCTTGGTTAGCCTGGGAACCTCTATCCTGAGCGTGTTCACGCGGAAGCATCTCGGCAGGGGTTTCTCCATAGCCTCAGCAATCGCCAGTGCCCGCTCACCCCACAGTTCGTAATAGCGCTCCGCAAAGGCCTTGGAATAGCCGAGACTGAACAGCTTTTCGAGCATGGGGGAAGGTTGGAGCAGAGGTTTAAAAGGTTCTTCGTTTGTGAAACCAGACTTTCACAAACTGCACCTTTTGTGAAAGACCACTTTCATAAATTGCACGGTTTATGAAAGACCGCTTTCACAGCGGGCGAAAAACTTTCAATTGATAGTCAAAAAAGAGAAGAAGAGCTTCAAACCTTTATCCCTCCCATAACAAGGGCCATCACAGCCTTCTGGGCGTGGAGCCTGTTCTCGGCCTGGTCGAAGACGACGCTGTTCGGGCTGTCTATGACGTCGTCAGTAACTTCCTCACCCCTGTGGGCGGGGAGGCAGTGCATGAAGATGTAGTCGGGCTTGGCGTGCTTGACGAGCTCTTTGTTCACCTGGAAGGGCTGGAATATCTTTCTCCTCTCCTCTGCCTCGGCCTCCTGCCCCATGCTCGCCCAGACGTCGGTGTAGATGACGTCCGCGTCCTTGACGGCCTGAACCGGGTCGTGGAGGAGCTCGAACGAGCCACCGCTCTCGGCCGCGTTCTGCTCGGCCCACTTGATGACCTTCTCGTCAGGCTCGAAGCCCTCTGGAGTTGCAACGACGACGTTCGCTCCCAGCTTGGTTCCGGCTATCATGAGGGAATGAGCCACGTTGTTTCCGTCACCGACGTAGACGACCTTGAGGCCCTGAATCCTGCCCTTCTTCTCGAGGATGGTCTGGTAGTCAGCTAAAGCCTGGCACGGGTGGGAGAAGTCCGAAAGGCCATTGATGACAGGAACGCTCGCGTACTTGGCGAGGTCTTCAACGTCCTTGTGGTCGAAGACGCGGGCCATTATTCCGTCCACATACCTGCTGAGAACCCTTGCGGTGTCGGCAATGGTCTCGCCGCGCCTGAGCTGTAAATCGTTGGCGTTGAGGTAGAGGCCGTAGCCACCGAGCTGGTAGATTCCCACCTCGAAGGAAATCCTCGTCCTCGTGGAGGGCTTCTGGAATATCATGGCGAGGGTCTTGCCCTCAAGAACGCGGTGCGGCTTTCCAATCTTGTTCCAAATCTTCATCATCTCGGCCGTCTTGAGAATAGTCTCAATCTCCTCCCTCGTGAAGTCCTGGAGGCAGAGAAGGTCTCTTCCGGCAAGGCTAACCACCATGTGCATCACCGTTTAAACCTGACCCCTGAATTTAATAACCCTTTCGTCGGAAGACTCTCGATTTTCCTGAAATTATTTGAAGCCATCTCGTCGGCACCTTTGCAAACGTATATTTTATCCTCCAAAAGAGTACATTAATGAAACCCCACTAAGCTTTTTTCCCCACAGCAAACCTAATAAAGCGGACTTCTTCAGGTCATCGGTGATTCTGGATATGGGCGGAATCAAGGTCAAGCTCGTCAATTATACGAAAAAGCCCCTTGAAACCGTCACATGGTCGGCCCTTATAAGCTACTGGGACAAGTGGGAGAGTGAGGCCTTCGAGCGAATGACCGAGAAGGACGTCGAGATGCATCTGCCGAGGGTTCTTGGCTACGGCCACGAGTCAATACTCGAACACGCGGTTCTGACGTTCTCGATTGAGGGCTGTTCTCGTGTGTGTAGTCATCAGCTTGTCCGTCATAGGATAGCGAGCTACACCCAGCAATCAATGCGCTATATAAAATTGAACCCAAATGACGTTGAGGAGACCTTCGTAATCCCAGAGAGCGTTAAAGAAAAGCCTGAACTCTACGAAAAGTGGAGGAAGCTTATGCGCGAAGCCATCGAGCTCTACGAGGAGAGCTACGAAGCCGGAGTCCACCAGGAGGACGCGCGCTTCGTTCTTCCGCAGGCAGTCAGAACGAAGATAGTCGTGACCATGAACCTGCGCGAGCTTAAGCACTTCTTCGGCCTGAGGCTCTGCGAGAGAGCTCAATGGGAGATAAGGGAAGTCGCCTGGAAGATGCTCGAAGAAATCGCAAAGAACGACGAACTCAGACCGATTATAAGGTGGGCAAAGCTCGGGCCGAGGTGCATACAGCTCGGCTACTGCCCGGAGCGGGAGCTGATGCCCCCTGGCTGTTTAAAAAAGACAAAGGAAAAATGGGAAAATGTCATGAAAGTATGAGCAATTATTTCATATTTTTTAGAACATCCCCAAATCTATTGGGAAAAATACTTGTGGAATGAGCCCTAAAAAACTGCATTAGTGCTAAAATTATAGTCTCTTATAATCTATCTCGACCTATAAAGGCTTGTCATGACCACAATTAACCAAAAAAAGTCAAGAAAGCCTTTTATAGGATATGAATGCAATATTATTGAAAGAATGTTGCATTTAGTGCAATAGGGGGGCAACAATATGACCGACTATGGAATCTTGTCTCTTTTGCCACCCCTCGTGGCCATCGGGATGGCAATACTTACAAAAAGGGTCTTGTTCGCTTTGTTTTTTGGAGTATGGGTCGGCGGACTGCTGGTAGCGGGAGGAGACCCGATAGGCGCAACTACAAAGACGCTGGAGTGGATTGTTTTCAGTATAGCGTCTGCAAAGGAAGAGAATGGGCAGATAGTCACCGACCTCTGGAACACGAGGATTCTCCTCTTCGATGCACTTATTGGAGCAGGTGTCGCGCTGATTTACAAAGCGGGCGGAATGAACGCAATAGCAAAGGCAGTCACCAAGAAAATTAGAACCAGCAGGGCGGCCTCTCTCATGGCGGCGATTTTTGGAACCTTAATCTTCTTTGACGACTACACAAACACAATCATCGTTGGAAACACCATGAGGCCCATAACCGACAGGGCGAGGGTCTCCAGGGAGTTTTTAGCTTATGCTGACGACTCCACAGCCGCGCCGGTGGCAGTTCTGGCGGTAGTTTCGACGTGGATAGGGTACGAGCTTGGGCTTCTAAAAGACGCAATAGCTGAAGTCGGGGCCAACGTGAGCGCATACTCGGCGTGGTTTGCAAGCTGGCCGTACAGGTTTTACCCAATACTTGCGATTATCCTTGTCTACCTCGTGGCCGTTACCCACAGGCACTACGGCCCGATGCTCAAGGCTGAATACCGCGCCAGGACAACGGGCAAGATTCTCCGCGACGGCGCACAGCCAATGATGACGACCGAAGTCGACGTCGGAATGCCGATCGAAGGAAAGGAAAGTGTCTGGGTATTCGCGCTCCCTGTGATAACGCTGGTGGCGCTGACCTTCCTCGGGCTGTGGGTCACCGGCGGTGGAAGCGCAACCTACGCGGAAGGAGGCTTCCAGGCCGTCCTCTCCAACGCCGACTCGACATGGGCGCTCGTTTGGGGCTCATTCGGCATGGTCGTCGTCGCAATGGCGCTCGTCATCGGTATGAAGGTTATGAGCCTTAAGGAGGTTGAGGAGACCGTAGTTGCAGGTATGAAGCAGATGCACTTTGCAATGATGATTCTCATCCTCGCGTGGAGCATTAAGAGGGCCTGCGACGCCGTTGGAACTGCGGACTACGTTGTGAGCGTCGCATCGAACGTCCTCTCACCGGGGCTTGTTCCGCTCGTCGTGTTCCTCGTGGCGGCGTTTATATCGTTCACTACAGGAACATCGTGGGGAACCTTCGCCATAATGATGCCCATCGCAGTCCCGCTGGCCTACGAGCTGAGCGGAAGCTTCGGCCCGGTGGTCTACGCTAGCATAGCGTCTGTCTTCGCCGGCGGTGTCTTCGGCGACCACTGCTCCCCGATAAGCGACACGACAATCATGAGCTCCATGTTCTCAGGCTGCGACCACATTGACCACGTGGCCACCCAGATTCCCTACTCGGTCACAGCGGCCGCAGTGGGCGCTTTAATGCTCATACTGTTCGCGGTAGGCATAACAAACGGGTGGATTCTGCTGGTGATAGCAGTGCCCCTCCTAATAGCTGCGCACTACTTCCTCAGTGAATGGTATGGAGGAAAGGCAGGCATTCCCCACGGTAAGGTTCCGATATACGTCGTGGAAGACTGAGCTGTATTCTCTCTTTTCTGTTTCTCCCTTTCCGTTTACATCCCCATATTTCCAAAAAAGCACCTGAGGGGCCGGTACGATGATTAGGGGGTTCTAAACCATAAGTTCAAGAAACTCTTTTTTAGGCTTTTTTAACGCCCTTAGGGGGCATATCATGAGAGCGAAGAGCTATGAGGTTGAGTTGCCCTACGGATGGGAAACCCTCCAGGCGGTGCTAAGTGAACCCCAGAAGACGTTGCCTTTCTTCCCGTACTTCGAGAGCTTTCAGGACGGCAAGGTCAGGTTCAAAGTCCCGAGGTTTATCTTTAACTTCGGCTACGAGTTTGAACTCGACGTTGGCATGGGCCGGAACGAGGCCATATACACGTTCAGAGGGGAGCGGGGAATCCTGACGATTACATTCAAGATGGCCAGACGGAAGCTGAAAGTCACCGCAAGCTGGGCAGGCTTTGGTGAATCCCTAATGGGAAAACCGCTCCAGAACTTCGTGGAGGGCATATCAGAGGCCATAAGGGAGTTCTGTTCCTCAATGGCCTGTCCAACGGTGAGGCTCAGCGAAAGCAGAGGGGAAGTAGAGCACGTGACGCCCGAAACGGCTCCAGCTATCGTCAAAAGGATCGCAATGGAACTCGGCAGGGACTTCGTCATTGAAGGCGAGGGTGAAGACGGAACCTACCTTTCGGCCGAAGTTCAGGACGGCAGTCTTAGAAAGCTGAGGGTTAAACAGGGAACGAAGGAGTCCATAATCGAAGCTGATATACCCGTTGTGGAGCTTGGCAGTGAACTCTTCGAAGGACTGCCCCTTGAGAAGAAGTTCAGAATCAGGGCAAGGAAGATATAAGGAAGGTCAGCCGACGACCTCCCCAAAGGCAAAGCGCTCTTTCACGTTTTTTATCTCGATCTGGACTTCTTCCCCAACCTCGGTGTTTGGCACAAAAACCACAAAGCCCTTAATCCTGGCGATGCCGTCTCCATCTTTTCCAAGGGTTTCAATCCGAACCTTGTAGCGCTCGCCCCTCTTTACGGGGCTTCCTGGAGGTAATGCTTTTCCCTCCAACCCAGACACCACCAGAGGGTTTTCGGGAGAAGAAGTGGCGAGGGACTATAAAAAGCTTGTCAGAAGAAGGAGAGCCAATATGGGAGCTCAACTTTCCCTCTCGACTTCCTCTATGGCCCTCTTGAGCTCGTCGTAGGCCTCCTCAAGCGATTCGGGGATAACCTTGGTGTCCGCTATTACCGGCATGAAGTTCGTGTCGCCGTTCCAGCGCGGGACTATGTGGAGGTGAACGTGGCTGTCTATTCCTGCCCCCGCTACCCTGCCGAGGTTCACGCCGAGGTTGAAGCCGTCCGGGTTCATGGCCTTCTTTATCGCCCTAATCATGAGCTGGGTAATCTTCATTATCTCGAGCAACTCCTCGTCGGTCAGCTCCTCCCAGTTGGCGACGTGCCTGTAAGGCGCAACCATGACGTGGCCTGGGTTGTAGGGGTAGTTGTTCATTATGACGAAGGCGTGCTTTCCTCGGTAGAGGATTAGTCTCTCTTTGTCCCTGTTCTCCTTCGGGAAGTCGCAGAAGATACAGCCGTCGTGCTTGGGTGAGCGTATGTACTCGATTCTCCACGGTGCCCACAGGACTTTCATTTCTCACCACCGGAAGAAGAGAGAAAGGGGGCTTAAAAACCTTACAGTTCCACGCCGGAGAACATCAGCACGAGGTAGAGAGCGTAGAGGGCCAGAAAGTAAGCCCCGACGCGCCTGTCTATCCCGCTTGTTCTCTTCAGCGAAACTATCATCGGAAGCATTGCAAGGAGAACCAGCAGGATTGTCAGCACCGATGCTCCAGTTGGGAGGGGCCTTATGACCGACGCAACCCCCAAAACGACGAGGGCGTTCATTATGTTGGCACCGATTATGTTGCCGACGCTTATGCTCCCGCGCTCCCTTATCGCCCCGTAGAGGGCGTTGGTCATCTCGGGGAGGGACGTTCCAATTGCGACGATGGTCGCCCCTATCACGAAGTCCGAGATTCCAAAGGCCTGGGCAATGTTCTTGCCACCGAAAACGACTGCCTCAGCACCGCCGACGAGGAAGAGGCCGAGGACGATTAGGAGAACGTAGTCGAGGGGCGTAACGTTCCCGCTCGGCTCCCAATCGACCTCGCTTCTCGCGTGCTTCTTGAGAAGCCAGCGGAGGTAGACCGCGTAGGCAAGGAGGAGCAGAAGTCCGTCGAGCCGGCTGAGGGTGCCGTCGAGGGAGAGCAGTATGAGGAGCACCAGAGAGGCCAGCATAACGAGAGAGTTTTCATACGCGGATTTACCAGCAGTCAGGGGTTTAATCATCGAGGCCAAGCCGAGGATCAGGGCTATGTTCGCGAAAATACTGCCAAGAGCGTTTCCGAGGGCTATTCCATTGACGCCCTGGTAGCTCGCGAGGGCGCTCGTCGTTATCTCGGGAAGGGTCGTTGAAAGGCTTACGAGGACGATGCTTATGACGAGGGGCGAGATTCCGGCCTTCCTCGCGACCTCGATTATCTTGTCCGACAGCTTGTCCCCTGCAAGCACGAGAATCGCTATTCCGATGATTATTGAGAGCGTCCATACTGCGAACTCAAGCATCTTTCTCCCCCCTGTTGCCTTCTCCGGGCCCTTTAAAAGGTTGCCCAACAAAGCTTTTTAACCGACCGGACTAATCACCCCTGGTGATAGATATGAAGCAGAGGAAGGGACTCCTCATAATCCTCGACGGACTCGGAGACAGGCCGATTAAAGAGTTTGGAGGAAAGACCCCACTGGAGTACGCCAATACCCCGAACATGGACAGGCTTGCGAAACTCGGAATCCTCGGCCAGCAGGACCCCATAAAGCCGGGCCAGCCAGCCGGAAGCGACACCGCCCACCTCAGCATCTTCGGCTACGACCCCTACAAGGTCTACCGCGGAAGGGGCTTCCTTGAGGCCCTCGGTGTCGGCCTCGACCTCGACGAGGACGACCTGGCCTTCCGTGTGAACTTCGCAACCATCGAGAATGGGATAATCGTTGATAGGAGGGCGGGAAGGATAAGCACTGAGGAAGCCCACGAGCTTGCAAAGGCGATACAGAAGAACGTCAAACTGCCCGTCGACTTCATCTTCGTTGGAGCCACCGGGCACAGGGCCGTTCTGGTCCTCAAGGGCATGGCCAAGGGCTACCGCGTCGGCGAGAATGACCCGCACGAGGCCGGCAAGCCGCCCCATCGCTTTGACTACCAGGACGAGGAGAGCAGGAAGGTCGCCGAGATTCTCGAGGAGTTCGTCAGACAGGCGCACGAGGTTCTTGAGAAGCACCCAGTCAACGAGAAGCGCAGGAAGGAGGGCAAGCCAGTAGCCAATTACCTCCTGATAAGGGGAGCCGGAACCTACCCGGATATCCCGATGAAGTTCACCGAGCAGTGGAAGGTCAGGGCTGGAGCTGTCATAGCGGTCTCGCTCGTCAAGGGCGTCGCAAGGGCGATAGGCTTCGACGTCTACACCCCCGAGGGAGCAACCGGCGAGTACAATACCGACGAGATGGCCAAGGCCAAGAAGACCGTTGAACTGCTCAAGGAGTACGACTTCGTGTTCCTCCACTTCAAGCCGACCGACGCCGCCGGCCACGACAACAACCCGAAGCTCAAGGCGGAGATGATTGAAAAGGCCGACAGAATGATAGGCTACCTCATCGAGCATATCAACCTAGAGGACGTGGTCATAGCGATAACGGGCGACCACAGCACACCGTGTGAGGTCATGAACCACAGCGGAGACCCGGTTCCGCTCCTCATAGCCGGCGGTGGTGTCAGGCCGGACCACACCGAGAGCTTCGGCGAGCGCGAGTGCATGCGTGGCGGGCTCGGTAGGATAAGGGGTCACGACATAGTGCCCATAATGATGGACCTCATGAACCGCTCCGAGAAGTTTGGGGCCTGATTTTCTCATTTTTGTCCATCTTAGCGTTCAGACTGAAACTTTAAAAGAGCCAGCACTCATATTCTATCAGGTGATAGCGTGAGCACTTTTAGAGACCTGAAAGGTATTGGGGATGATAAGGTAACCGCGATAGGCCTCGGCACCTGGGGAATAGGTGGCTATGAGAGCCCCGACTACTCCAGGGACGAGGAGAGCGTCGAGGTTCTCCGCTACGGCCTTGAGCTGGGAATTAACCTCATAGACACCGCCGAGTTCTACGGCGCTGGTCATTCCGAGGAGCTCGTCGGAAGGGCCATTGAGGGTTTTGATAGGGACGAGCTATTCATCATAAGCAAGGTCTGGCCCACAAACTTCGGCTACGAAAGGGCGAAGAGAGCGGTAAGGGAGAGCGCTAAGAGGCTCGGCACCTACATTGATCTTCACCTCCTCCACTGGCCCGGGACGGAGTGGAAAAGAATAGAGGAGACCCTCCACGCCCTTGAGGAGCTGGTTGATGAGGGACTCATTCGCTACATTGGCGTCAGCAACTTCGATTTGGAGCTTCTGAAACGGTCTCAGGAGGCGATGAGAAAGTATGAGATAGTCGCCAACGAGGTGAAGTACTCCCTCCGCGACCGCTGGCCCGAGACGAGCGGCCTGCTAGACTACATGAAGCGCGAGAAGATTGCCCTCATAGCCTACACCCCTCTGGAGAAGGGCTCGCTCGCGAGGAACCCCTGCCTGGCCGAGATTGGAAGAAAATATGGAAAAACATCGGCCCAGGTCGCGCTCAACTACCTGATATGGGAGGAGAACGTTATCGCTATTTCCAAGGCCGGCAGAAAGGAGCACATAGAGGAGAACGCGGGAGCGATGGGGTGGAGGCTGAGCAGGGAAGATAGGGAGAGGGCAAAGTTATGCGTGGTATAATGTTTACTTTTTCTTGAACAGATTTTTAGCTTGTTCTGTCCACAAAGGGTAAACCTTAAATTGGGAAACACTTCTCCCTAATATTAGTGTTTTGGATGACATTAGTTTTGGCTCTGAAATGGATTTGGGACAGGGAGAAAAACCACGATGCCGTTTTGATGGTCTCGGACTCCAGAGTCACGTACGGCCCTGTAACGTACGAGGCCAAGAAGATTCACCCGGTATTCGTCAATGGCATCCCCGTGGCGATAGCCGGCGGTTCCGGAGACGCCGCGATTGTCAAATACGGGTATCACGTTGTTGATACGGTCACCCAAAAATACATAGAGACTGAAGGCGAGAACACAACGCCAACTCAGGAGGAGTTTCGGTGGATTGTCGGTGAGGTGGAAAAAGCCCTGATTAAGAGGTTCAGAGAGCTTAGGGAGATGGGAATTGACGTGAGCTTCAACATGATTCTGTCAAGTGTAGACCCGAATGGGAGGGCTTCGATATATCACTTCGACAGCAGGGGACTCGCGGAGCCTGTTCACGACACTCCCGGGTTCGCAATAATTGGTTCGGGCTCTATAACCGGCGGCCTTCTGCTCCTTAGACTCCTTGGCTACTCGCCGAGAGTAGAACTTAACTGGGGCCTGCTTTCCACGTTCATAGTGGACATGGTCAGCGAAATTGACCCCTCAGTCGGCCCCTTCGTCGGCGAGAGCTGGCTCATGAGAGTTGAAGACGGAAAAGTAGCCCTCGGCGCCATAAACGAAGAGGCCCTGAGAGAGTTCAAGGAGCAGGTCAGAAAACGGAAGGAGCTGATTCAGGAGCTCATGCTCCTCTGCGATGTCCTTGGCGAGGATAAAGTTGAGGAACTCATCTTAACCTCGCTGGCGGAGGTTGGAGAAGATGAGCGACGTGAGGGAGATAATAAGGGACAGAGTTAAGGATGCCGTGGAGAAAAAGCTGGAAAACATCTTTCGTGAGTTCCTCACAAAGGAATTCGTTGAGCAGAAAAGGTACCGGGAGCTATTGGCGGTTTGGTTGATTGCACATCCAGAGTTGTACAGTTATCCAAAAATACTTGAGGTTGAATGCCACCGTCGGGAATACTGTGGGGTCGGGAACATCAGGATACTTGAATACAAAACCCTCATAGCAATCACCAAGCAGACTGTGAAATCTCACGAATCTGACATCATAGCAAGTGCTCGGAGTGCCCTTGACACCATTATTAAGAATCCAAGTTCAATAGATGAGAAGATAACTGCAAGGCAGATTTACAACAGCACAGTTAACAGTCTTGGAGATGGTATTCGGAAATACGTTGAAAACCAAGGAGACACGCTTGAATTTGAAGTTGGTTATAAATCTGTTTACATTGAACCAGCAAAGATACTCTCAAAGGCGGCAGGGTTCATCCTTGGGAATACCCCAGAGGTCGTTGAATATTTTGAAAAGGAGATTATGGAGAATATCAGAGTTCTTTCATCTGACGCAAAACTTACTGTCGTTATTTTGTCAGCATACCCAAGAATATTCCAAGGTTATTCATTTGACTTGGGAGTCCTTGATACGCTACGTGATATCGTTTCTCAGGGAACAATACACATACCAGAAACAGACAAATGGCGGCTACGGGAAGAGCTATACAAAGCTGGTCTCATCGCATCTGCAGATAAAAACATCGTCCCTCCCTTCGCACTCGACATCTGGAAGAACGCCGTCAATATAAGGGGGATAATCTCGGACGTACCGCCTGAAGTCGTAGAGAGGGTTAGGACGATACTGTCATGGAGGGGATACGATGATTGAAGAGAGGATACCCTACCATGATGAAAAGGCGTGGGAAGAGTACATAGCCCAGCTCTCCCACCTTTACGTGAAAATCGAGGGGGTTCTCAGGCTGAGGGACTGGCTGCTTGAGGAAGCAGGCGACAGAACCGTTGATGCTCTCCTCAAAGAAAACAAAATCTGGGAAAAGGTTCTGTTTGGGGGTCTGAACGAAGATGGCATAGCGAAAAACGGCCTCGCCAGGTTCTACTCCGAGATTCTCGGATTCGGGATAACCCGAGAGGATATGGAGAGGATAGTCTCCTACCTCAAGGAGGGCATAGACCTTGAGAGCGCGTCCTCCGGGGTCAAGCCAAAGCTTGTTAGGACGAATTTCACGGATTTACTTCGCTCGATGAGAGAGAACCTCGTGGAAATCTTTGATGAACTTGGGAGGAAACCACCAACGGTGGGTGAGATTTCATTGTCGTCCCCGATGACCGGGCCGCAGGTCGTTGGCGAACTCCTCTCGGCGGCAAAGGAGCTCCTGCCACTCTTTAACCCAATGTCATGCTTTATAGTCTCCATCTGCTCAACACCCCGCTTTTATCTGGAAAAGAGTTATTCCAAATTGTTCACTGAAGACGTTCAGGAGCTCCTACGTCAATACGGCATCGTTTTGGAGGACGTTATTTTACCCGACCTGCCATTGGAACGGGAGAGGAAAAGGCGGGCGGTCGTCGGGCTAAAACCGGGCACCGTCGGGCACAGAATTTACAAGGTAATCCTCGACTGCTACAGGCTCTTCCAGATTTGGGAGCTTGGAGACTTCTTCGGAGTCGAGGACGAGTTTGAGAAGTATCTGAAGGTGTACTCGGAAAGGCTGAAGGATACGATACCCTTGGACGAACTGAAGAATGTGTACCGGGCAATAACCTCCAGCTATTCCTACAATGATGACTTCAACTCCCTCAGAGTTCCTGACCCGTTCAGAGTGTATAAGAGAAACGCCACGATAAATGGGGGCAAATTAAAGTTCGAATCCGGACCGCAAAATGGAGTAAACTATACCGAGTTCATAGCATTCATAGCCCCTCTTGCGTTCTGCGGGTTTGCAGTCCTGGAGGGACAGGACAATAAAATCAACTGCCAGGTGATTATGGGATGGGAGAGCTAACGAAGACTAAAGTTAAAGTCGAAACAAAGAAAAAATGGTGGACTGAGGAAGAAATCATCGTTACTGAGGCCACTCCAAGTGCAATGGTATCAAAGGAAGAGGGCACCAAAACTACCCCCATCAAAAAGCGAACCATTAAAGTCCCCCTGCTCATACCGGTGTTTCAGAAGCCTGCTGACGTTACCATCCGAATCACGGAGACCGTATCACCCCCAGAGCCGTTTGACCTCACCAAAATCAGGCCAATTGAGAAGCTGGTGTTTCTTAAAGCTGAGAAAGTTGGAGCCATAGACGTTAGAACGGAAGTTTTCACCCCTCACTCCGTGCATCTACTTGACGCAATCACCAAAAAACTTCCAGAGGTCCACTTTGAGGAGCCCAACCCAGTGACCTTAAACGTCACTGAAGATGTTAGAACCCCACAGGGGAGAGACCTGAGTTCGTTTTCCATTCCGGTAATAACGCCGGTCTTCCTGAAATCGTCCGGCAACGTTGGTTACTCAATAACCACAGAAGTTGAGTTGCTCACCGCCACCAAGTCCGGGGGAAAAGTTCCGGAGATAGAGCTCCCTGCCGAGGACGTGTTTTCAAAGGCCTTTGGCTTAGGGGTGTCGTTCCTCCCAGAGGGGCCCGTTATAATCCTCGCTAAAAAGCCCAAAGAAAAGGAGTTTGGATACATAGAATTCCTGAAACGCCTCCTCAGAGAGCTGTATCGTGTAAGGGTCGGTGGGTTGCCAACTGCGTACCACGTTATGTTGCCCGGAGACCCGGAGAGGTTGCAGTCTCTCAGGGCAGGAACCTCCATCTTTGTCATTGATTGGGAAGTAGGAAAGAAACCGGAAGAAGAACTGGGAAAACAACATCTACAAGCAATGACCGAAAAGGTTAGGGAGCTTTTCTCCCAGAGTTTTGGATTCTTGGTGTTTTACGGTGATAAGGAGTTCCTCAGCTGGGTGAAAGAGAAGGTGTTCGGGTTAGTGACGCACGTTTCAAACTCAAATAGCATTCGGGTGTCTCTAGTTCAAGAGTGGGTAGGAATCAAGTTAAACTCCCCCAAAAGTTTATGCAGGCTCATACACAATTTCTGGGGGTTCCATGAGGAGCATAAGGTTGCAAACATCGAGTTTGATTATCTCGCCCCATATCTTGAAAGCAAATACCATGAGTTCGTGGAGAGCTACACGAGAACAATCCGCATAAAGGGCAAGGCCATTCCATCGGCCCTGTACATCGAAGGCAACCCGGGGGAAAGCCTGACTCATTACGCCCTGAAGGCCTTTGTGTTCGAACGGTTGGTGGAGGATTACGGCGTTAGTCCTGACGACATAGAAACCGAGTATCCCGAGGGAGATATAAGGATAGACGTGTACGTCAAAATCCGAAACCAAAACAAACCTCAAGACATTGCAATTGAAATCGAGACCTTCTACGGAGAAGCCCTTCCCCTCCTGAAACTAAGAAAGGACGTTGAGAGCAGGCTGGCAACCAAATCCGAGTTGTGGATAGTACTGCCTCCCTCTTCCTACCTGCTCTTCAAGAACGAAGTGCATGCGTTTATAAAGTGGACTTCGACAAAATATAGAGACCGGGTCAAGGTTTTCACAGTGGATGTTGAAAATAGAAAACTGATTCAAGTATCTTAGCTGTAAACCTTGCGAAATCTGCGCAACTTATATAAGCACTTCTGTTAAACTCCATTAATACAAGGCTCTTAATGGTTCGAGGTGGATTAACATGCACGGATACCATAACAGAATAGCCCGCGTGAACCTGACCGAGGGAAAGGTCACCTACGAGGAACTGCCCGACGAGGTGATAAGGAAGTTCATCGGCGGAAAGGGACTCGGATACTACCTGATTTATCGGGAGGTTCCCCCTGGGACTGACCCGCTAAGCCCGGCCAACAAGTTCGTATTTGCAACTGGCGGTTTGACCGGGTTAATTCCGGGTTCGAGCAAGGTCATAGCGGTCAGCAAGAGCCCCGAAACCAGATTAATCAGCGACTCCAGCGGTGGAGACGCCTTCGGTCCAAAGCTCAAGGGACACTTCGATGCGCTCATCATCGAGGGTAAGGCCGAGGAGCCCGTCTACCTCTACGTTCATGATGGTGAGGTGGAGATTAGGGACGCAGGGCACCTCTGGGGTAAAGGAAACTATGAGGTGGCCAAGGAACTCTGGAAGGAACACCCGAAGGCGAGCTTGGCTTTAATCGGTCCCGCTGGAGAGAGGCTCAGCAGGATTGCCAACGTGATTTACGACACCGAGCGTGCGAGCGGAAGGGGTGGCCTTGGGGCCGTCCTCGGAAGCAAGAAGGTTAAAGCAATTGTAGTTGAGCCCGGGGAGAAACCAGGGGTTGCCAGCCCGGAGGAGTTCCAGAGGCTCTGGCAGGAGTTCTACGAGCACTTCGCGACCGACCCGAAGTACGAGCATACAAGAAACTACGGCACGAGTGATGGGCTGAGGAGCTCGGCTTCGCTCGGCATGAGCCCGGCCTACAACTTCTCAAGGCCCTACATCCCCGATGAGCTTGCCAGCAAACTCGGGGGTGATGAGATTAAGAAGTACGAGGTAGAGCCCGAGTGGTTCGTCCACGGCAAGAGCTGTCCGATTAAGTGCGCCCGCTACGTAGAGGTCGAGTATAAGGGCAGGAAAATCCGCGTCAAGCCCGAGTACGAGAGCATCGCGATGCTCGGAGCAGCAACGGGCGTCTTCAACTTCCCTGCCGTTGCCTACTTCAACTGGCTCGTCAACGACCTCGGCCTCGACAGCATAGCGACGGGCAACACAATAGCCTGGTTCTTCGAGCTGGTCGAGAGGGGTCTCATAAGCGAGGAGGAGATAGGCTTCCCGGTAAAGGGCTTCGGCGACGAGGAGGCCGAGGAGAGGCTCATCAGGCTGATGGCCGAGAGGAAGGGCATTGGGGCGATTTTAGCAGACGGCGTAAAGCGGGCCTGTGAGAGGCTCGGCAGGGGCTGTGAGTTCGCGGTTCACGTCAAGGGCATGGAGAGCCCCGCCTGGGACCCGCGCGGAAGGAGGACTTACGCTCTCAGCTACGCCACAGCAGATGTGGGAGCGAGCCACCTGAGGGGCTGGCCGAGGCCTCACCAGCTGCCGAACCAGGGGTCGGCCAAGGAGCTCGTCCCGTCACTCATCGAGGGCAGGGACGAGAGCTACATCACCGACATGCTCGGTGTCTGCAAGTTCGTCCCCTACAAGATGGAAGACCTTGCAAGGTTCTACTCGCTGGCAACCGGCGAGGAGTGGACGGTTGAGGGGCTCAGGAAGGTCGCCTGGGCCGTCGAGAGCATAGCAAGGATACACGATACCCTCGACTGGGTGACGCCTCCACTCGACGATACGATTCCGCCTCGCTGGTGGGAACCCGAGCCGGACGGGCCGGCCAAGGGCAACGCGGCCTTCATCGACTACAATGACTTCCTTGAGGCGAGGAGGGAGTTCTACAGGCTCAGAGGCTGGCACGAGGAGCTCGGCGTTCCGTTGCCAGAGACTATGGAGGAGCTTGGGTATCCGGAGTTCAAGAGCGATGCTGAGAGGGCTTTGGAAGTTGTGAAGAAGAGAATGGGACTGTGAACTCGCCCCTTTTTCAATTTTCCGCAAGTGACACTCCTCATCCGTACACTCAAAAGTTAGAACGACTTCCACATGATGTGGCACAATAACCCCAATCCACCAGACGTCATAGAGCTGTACCTTGAGTTTTAGTGTTTTGCGTCCTTTGAACCCAAAGGGAAGTTTGATTATTACATCCTCTCTGACCTGCTCAAGTTCAAATAAGTCCAGCGACTCAGCTGAGAAATCAACTTTAAGCCCCCTGCTTATGGGAACTTTTCTGGATACGCTGAAGCGACAGATCAAATAGCGGTAGTTAGTGGCTTCCTTGGTCGAGTTCCAGCAGGTTAGACCGCTGCTATAGGTTATTCCAGTTATACTAATCTCCCTCCCGTGAGTAAGCTCATGGTTTTGTTCTGTCAATAATGACGATTGGGAGACTACTAAATTAAAAAGAAGGGCATAAATGAAATAGAAGGTCAAGAACCTTCTAAGGTTACTCAATGTACTGCCTCTCAACTGCATATACAATTACCTCCAGATTAAGGCCTTTGTAATGAGATCCATATTGGTATTGAGTATTCCCTTGTATAAAGTCTGTCTGTCGGAAATGAGGGGTGAGGTACTGCAATCCCAGGTTTTACCGTAAGGCAGAATTTTACCATGTCTTCGTCTAGCTCATATGGCAAATGAACTGTGTATGTATAATACTGACCTATTTCATCCGCCCCTAGATAGTACAATATTACTCCCCGCGATGATATGGAGATTGGTCCTCTATAATACTTAGTCAAAACGTTTGTACCCCGGTCGTTCTTGCTTTCTGCAGACAGACCATTTAGCAAAATACCTACAAATCCCCCACCTTCAATGTAATTAGAAACAAGGTCAATGAGCGTTTTGTGCACTTCAGTAAATTGTATACTAGTACGATCCCCTCCGATAGCATCATAATTGAGTTTTATTGGAACATTTGGATATCCTGAACCGAAATAACCCCCACAGAATTCGAATTTGGTGTATAGTGAGTGGAACTTCCCGTATTTTGGTGCTACTGCATAGCCAACCGATGTAACTCCTTCAACTCCATCTTCAAGATATGCATAGTTGCTCCCTCTTTTCCTACTTCCATAGATTGTCACAACAGTTCTCCCGATTACATTGCCATCGTGGTCATAGATGTCGAAATACCTTTTTATCGGGTAAGTGTCAGGCGATGGGTAATAATACTCGGTTCTCCTCATGGGAACCATACTAGTGGAAGGAACTCTTTGAATAGAGACTTCAAACTCTCCTATATTCAGTGTTTCATTTTGAGCCAGACTAAATGTTCCAAAGGTCAGAGAGATTCCATGCCCCGTTATGGTTGAGGACTTAAATTTTGAATAAACATCACTATACAGCAAAGCAAATTTAGTATTACCATATTGGCCTATGATTGCTGATGGGACCGTTCTATAGGGGCGAGTTTCCTTAGTGCTCACACCATTAAGATCTCTGAAAGCGGGAGAATGCACATCCCACAATATTGTTAGATTCGTAGTCTCATTAGAACTGATAACGAGAATGGTTTTTAGTTTGTTTCTTTCAACAAAGGTTATCTCCGAAACAAATAGTTTCCTTAAGTGGTATTTTTTGACAATTTTTGTAAAGCTGCTACCCCTCACGATATTAGTGCTTGCAGGCTTTTGGGCTAGATTTAACATTGTCCCATCATCTAATAGGAGTTTGAATCCTTGATCAAGCCTTACATATCCCAGGGGGTTATCATCCTCTGCTGGACTGGGGATGGTGCTTGCACTTCCAGTCTCTGCCGTCACTCCAACCATCAGCAGACCCAGGAGGACTGCCAACATAGGTTTCCATCTCAAGTGGTTCACCTTCTGAGAGTTTTCATAACACTCACGAACGTTAGCATATATAAGCTTTTTCTTTTACTATAAGTAAAACTTCTTCCTTTTTTTTTCGAGTATAAATTTATTCAGAGTTGAATTTTACAATGAGAACAGGCCAAAAGAAAGAAGAGTAATCGAGTAAGCTAGTGAATACATCGGAACAAAAAGAGAAAGTTCACCCCTTCAAAAACGCCTCGACGAGGTTCCTCGTCTCGTTTAAGGCCTCCAGCGGAATGCCTTTGGGCAGGCCGCCAATTTCACCCTTGACATCTTTGAGAACGCCCTCTCCAGCGCCAAGGAACATGCCCTCGCTGACTATTCCCCTGAAATTGGCCGGCGGGAGCAACGCGACCGCCACGCGGTTTCCTTCCTTAACCGTTAAGTCGTTGGTAACCACGGTAATAGCTCTGTCGCCGATGTTGACGTTGGTGACGAGAAGCCTGTCGGCGTTGGGGTGCTTGGCGACGCTCATAACCTCGCCGACCTTAATGTCAACGGCTATGACAGGGTCGTTTATCTTGCCGAGGGCGAGGCGCTTGTCGAGGCCGAGTATAGTGTTGAGGAAGAAGCGAATCTTCGCAACCTGCTCCTCAACCTTCTCGCGCTCGTCCTTTGAGGCGTTGCTTATGAACTTGTGGTGCCAGTCCTCCCCTCCAAGGGCCTCGATAATTCCAAGGGCCTTCTCCTTCAGGGCCTTCATCTGGGGGGTTTCGATTAGCTCGTTCGGCTCTATGTAGCTGTAGCGCATCGCCTGTATCTCGGGGAGCATCTCCTTGCCGAGCTTTATCGCTTTCTTCTTGTCCCAGTGACCCTTAAACTTCGCCCCCTCAATCGTCTTCAGGAAGAGCTCTATCGCCTTCTCCGCCACCAGTAAGCGGTAGTCCTTGCTCGTGTCCCACATCTTCACCACCTTCGAGGACATTCAAAACCCGTCTCTTAACGCTTTCGTCCCGGATTCCCTCAGCGATTGAACGCGCCCTGGCCGGGTCTATCCTGGAGTACGCTAGGGCAACCTCCCCAAGGAGCTCAGAGGAGAGGGCAGTGTCAATGATAACTCCGGCCAGAATAAGAGGTTCTTCAAGCCGGCCAATCCGAAGCATCTTTCTGGCAATTGAGAAAATCTCCTCGTCCCTCGGCCGGAACTTGCCAACGAGGATTAAATCAAGGGCATCGTTGAATACCTGCCTGGCAAGGCGGGGCCTCTCGTGGAGAAAGAGCCAGTAGCTCAGACGGAGCATTTCAACGGCCCTGTCCTTCAGGGGGAGGAATCGCATCACGGAGACCGCGGACTCAACCAGGCCTTTCTCAAGGAGCTCGTCCACGGCGGGCCTGCCCCTCTTAAGGACGTCCCGGATAAGGTTGATTTTATCGTCGAGGTGCTTTGCCTGGAGCTTGAAGAATATCGAGGAATAGACATTTCTGGCCAGCTCGTAGAACTCAAGGGCAGTCTCATTTGGCGTCTCATCGGCACTCCTCTCTATCAGCCTGGCGACCTTTATCAGCGACGACGTTGTCGCCGAGGAAAGCCCGCGCGACGTCTGAAGGAGGTCTACGGCTTCCTTAAACAGCTCCAGTCCGTCCCTATAACGCTCGGAGAGCACGAGGTTCCGCGCTATCCCGGCCAGAACCTCCCCCCTCACTCGTGGAGAGTCTATTGTCCCGGCTATTTGCACGGCGTTTTCAAAGTAGGCCTCCGCGTCGTGATCCCTGTCGAGGGTATAGAGGGCCCGTCCGAGAATTGAGTACGCAAGGGCCTTCTCGGGCGTGCCCTTCACTGATTCAAGCGTGTCGAGCATGTGGCTCAAGACTTCGTCCCGTGGAAAGGCCGTCAGGACTTCGCTCAGAGCAAGTAGCCTTCGTATCTCGTCCGCTATTGCCAGCGCACTTTTCAGGGCGTTCTTGTAGTCTCCCTTTGAGAGGTGACGCTCCACGGCCTCCACGAGAACCACCAGTCGATGAGAATAGGAAGGCAGGGTAAAAAAGGCTATCGCTAAGGTGACAACCTCGGCGTTAGCACTGTCTAAGCAGGGAAATTAAAGGGAGGCCTCACTCAACCCTGAAACACAAAACAGGAGCGGTCGTTGTGTCGGTGCTCTCCCCCATCCAGACATGGTGAGTCTCCTGCCTGTTTGAATACAAAGCGAGGTCAAAGTCAAAGGCCTTCATGCCATACTCGAACCTAACATCAATAAAGATGCCGATAATGTTCGCTTTTTCGGCGGCGGCTCTGCTTATTTTCCCCGTATCCTCAAGGGCTTCGATGAACTTCAAAGCATCTACGGCAATATTGTCCGCGCCCATGCCCCATATATTGAACGCGTAGTATCCAATGACATTGGTAGACTCATAGACCCCTTCATCTACCCACCTGTCAATGGGTGGAGTCTGGGCCTCTGGCGGTTTCGACGTTCCTCCCCTTAGGGTATCGGGATAAGCGTCCTTGATGTAGACATACTCCTCGTGCCACACCCGGCCCCCGCTGGACACCCGCCATTTTTCGTAGCGGTATGTGACGTTCATCCAGATGTAGTAGGGGGTACCCGTACCAAAACTGCCGGCGTGCTTGCCGCCCTCCCCCTTCTGGATTATGTTGTAGGAACCCAGCCTGACCCACTCTGAATCCACAAAGGCGTTGACGCTGAACCCGACTTTAAGTTCTGGGAAGTACGTGTATGAGATGTACCCGGAGGTTGAACTGTCAGGAGTCACCTGGGCCACTATCACTGGTGCCGTCCACTCGTAGGAGTCCACAAGCGTGCGGCGGTGGCGTTGGGATTGAGTGCTGTCTGTTTTCCCGGTGGAGGCATTTGAAGCGTTTTTCAGCGGCCGGAACTTTGGAGTTACCGTTTTGGACTGGGGCAGTTCGTCCCAGTCAAATCCGACGGCCTCAACGGAGACCTTTCCGTCCTCTGTGACTATTGTCAGGAGAACCAGCGGCTGGGACAGCCGTTTGTTCTTTTTGTACTCGTCCATCCAGGCCTTCCTGAGCTCACCCAGATCCAGAACAATCCTGCGGTTGTTTTTGACGTCGTATTCGGCTATCTGTCTGAACCCTTCCGGATAAAGGGCTGAAATAAAGACGTGTGCTTCTCCCGAGTCCTGAACGTTGATGAGTGCAAGGTTCATGATATAAGGCACGCGCCAGTCATTCACAGCAATGATGAGCAGAGCCCCCACCACAACAAGCGTTACAACGGCTACTTTTTTCATAACCCCACCGGACAAAACTTTAATGCCAAGCCCACATTAAGTTTTTGGTTTGTAATCGGCAGTGGCCAAACTTGGCTTATGTCTAAATGGCAAGGCGTTCAGGAGCTTCGAGAAGAAAAATTAAGCGCCTCACGGCACTTCTCGTTTCACTTTCTTATCCCAGTTCTCAAGCATCTTGTCCAGGGCCAGAAGGCTGTTCAGCCTCAGGCGGACTTTCCTGTTCTCCCAGTCTATCGAGCCCTTGAACTCGTTGAGGAGCTCAAAGACCTTCTCTGCTTCTTCCCTCGGCAGGTACTTACCATAGAACTCCTCCCCGCAGTGGGGGCACTTAAAGGCAAAACCCTCAATGGCCTCCATAAACTTCTCGCGGTCTCTGGTTATCTCCTCGGCGTTATCAATGTTCAGCATCTGCTCAATGAGCTCGCCCCAGTCGAGGGGCTTTCCGCACAGCGGGCACTTCGCCATCTCAATCACCCGTTCTCCCTGAGGAAGTTCTCAATCTCCTTTAGGATTAGTTTTATGGCCTTATCAAGGTTGGCCTTTCCGTTTGCCCCGGCGGCTCCCGCATGTCCTCCACCAGAGCCTTCAATGACGGGCCCGACCTTCTCCATGATTTTTCCGAGGTGGAGACCCTTCTTCACGAGGCTCTCCTTGGCCCTCGCCGAAATTCTCACGCCCTTCTTCTCGCTCCCGACTATCGCGATGTCTGCTCCGAGCTGGAGGAAGACCTTGCAGGCGTAGGACTCGTAGGCCGAGACCTTCGAAACCGCTATGATGTACTTCCTGAACTTTCTGATTTCGAGCCTCTGGCAGGCCTTCAGGACGGCCATCCTCTTAGCGTTATCGGTGTTCTCATCAACTACCGGGGCAACGAGGCTGAAGATTTCACCCATCTGGAGTGGAAACCTCTCCAGAATCTCACCCACGGCTTTGAAGGTCTTCGTGTTGGCAAAGCGGAAGTTAGCCGTGTCGGTGACGATTCCGGCCAGGAGGGCTCTCGCGCTTTCCTCATCAAGAAATCCGAAGTATTTGAACAGTTCCCACACGATTTCGGCAGTCGAAGTTCTGGAGGAGTCAACGACAGCTATGTCGGCCTTAATCGGCCTTTCCTTCTCGACGTGGTGGTCAACCAGTATGATGGTCTTTCCTTTGGGAATCTCAATTGGTTCGAGCTGTTCAAGGGAAGAGGTATCGAAAATCACAATTACATCTTCGTCAACGGTTGGGTCCCTCTCAACGGGGACGGGCGAGAGGGTTAGAAGTCTCTTCGCATAGGAGGAGACACTTTGGGCAACGCCTATCCTAACCTTCTCCACGCCAAGGGACTTTAAATAGCGGGCGAAGGCTATGGCAGAGCCCAGTGAGTCCGGGTCTGCGTTGTGGTGGCACAGGAGCAGGTAGGACCTGTCAAGCGAACGCTGGAGGAAGCGCTTGAGCTTAATCTTTCCCTTCATTTCAGTTCCTCCAAGGCCTTTTCAATCCTCTCAATAAAGCGTTCTGCATCTTCTACTATGCTCTCGGCCTCTTCTTCATTTGGGCGATAAGTGGGATCGTAGTCAGCCCGCTCCCTGCTTGTCTCGGCAAGTGAAAGCGCCTTTGCGTAGTATTTCTCAACGATACCGGTATTCACAAATTCAAGCCCGAATTTTGCAATAACTCCCCTATGGCTTTTTGTAACAACTCCTTTAGCACGCAGGAGGGCACTTGCCGCATAGAACATCGCATAGTATGCCCTGCTAATCGCGTCCCTGTAAAATCCATTCTCAAGAAGAACTCTGGCCGCTTCGAGAGATTCGTGGGCATCATTAAGGAGTATTTCGACCTCAGTGACCAACCCTAACCCCCTCCCTGCTCACGTTGATGTAAAACGCCGAGTTTATGCCCTTCATGAACTCGAACTCCTTGACGCTCAGGACTTTGGGGGACACGTAGATGCCGTACTTGAGAAGGTAATCAACTACAAGGTCGGCAAGCTTCTTCTGGCTCTCCCAGGAGTTTTTCTTAACAATCACGAGAATGTCAACGTCGCTTTCCTCACTGGCCTCTCCCCTTGCGACGGAGCCGAAGAGTATGACTTCGACGACGTTGTCTCCCAGCAGCCTCCTGACGTCCCTTGCGAAGGCCTCGGCTACTTCCCTGTGCCTCATTCTCCCACCGAGAAGATGTTGTCAAAACTGAATTTAACCCTTACCCGCAATCTCCCTCAGCCTTTTCTCCACTGCATCGTAGGCCTTCTCAAGGGCCTCCTCAATCAGCCTCTCCACGTCCACCTTGACGAAGACCGGGACTTCAAGGTACACCTCGATTTCAAGGTTCAGCGTGTCGTCTCTGTTTATCCTCGTCGTGACCTCTATGTCCTTGACTTCGCTCCTGTTCAGCTCGCTGAAGACGTGCTTTATTATGACGTTCTGGGCGAGCTCGCCGATGGCTATTATTTCCTCCTCGCTGAGCTCAGGGAGACCTATGTGTATAACGCCCCTCTGCTCCATGGCCACCACCAAAGGAGAAAAGGAGAGTCAGCCCGCGACGGGCGGCTTGAGTGAGGACTGAATCTTCGCGGTGAGCTCCTTCAGCTTCCCGTTGAGCTTCTTCTCCTGCCTCTCAAGGGCATTGAGGCGGACTTCGAGCGTCTCGACCTTCTCCTTGAGCTCCTCGACGGCCTTGGCCTTCTCGGTCTTGACGATGAGCGTCCCGACGGTCTTGTAGATGACGGCATCGTCGGGGAGCTTCTCGATCTCCTCAAGGGCCTTCCTGGCCTCGTTGAGCTCAAGCTGAACCTTCTGCTTCTGCTGGACGAGAAGCTGGAGCTGTTGCTGGTAGCTCTCAAGTTGGGCAAGCATAGACTGAACCTGGGGCGGAATGTTCTGCATGACAACACCTCCGTAACCGTGATGCCAGGTTAGAATAAGGGGCGGGCTTTAAATAGTTTAGGTAAGGGATAACACCGACCCCTCAAAAACCCAAACTTAAGTAGGAGGGGAGCTTCTGGAACCGAGCTTCTCGGTTAGCTTGTGCAGGAGAGCCCCGATCAGGAAGCCTAGGATAACGAGGGCAGTTAGGAAAAACCAGACCACACCGTCATCACAGGTCGTTGGAGTGCAGTTTCTTGTGAGGATAGCGTAGGTAACGATGGATGCGAGCACTACAGTAATTGTTGAGGCCACCCAGAAAGCCCCTGGATCAACCTTCACTTTTCGAAGGAATAGGAACGACGCGAGGGCGGGTACCGCAATGATGATGCCGACCTGAAGGAACTCCTCGACAGTGCTGGGCCCTTCGTCAGAGGGCGGAAGGAGCCTTATGGCGGCGATTATGGAAAGGTAAACGAGGAGAACAAAGAGGAAAGAGGTCAGGGTTCGGTTCATCATAAATCACCTCTTCCGGATTACGGCCGCCCCTTGAGCTTTTGCAATACATTATACACTACTCATCCTTATAAGTTTTACTATTAACCACGATTAAATGTTCTCTCTTTTGTTTTTTCAGAGAGAATTTTTTCAGAGTAGGGTCTCACGGCCGTTTTTGCCACATATCAAGCCGTGGGCGACCGACAGGCGCGCCATGTCTCAGACCCGGGGCCCTTCAGCCTCTCGTACATCATATCCTCGGGGGTTATTGGCTCTATGCGGAGCAGTTCCCTCCCATCCCTGATGAGGGCGGTCATCCCGTCAACGTCATTTTCCACCACAGTGCCGTCTTTGAAGACTGCCCTGAAACCCCCGATTGTGTCCAAATCGCGTCCAACCCTGTTCAGTACGACCTCGCCGTTGTGGAGCAGGACAAAGGAATCCAGCCCGCGAAGGCCTGATATTATGTGGGAGACAATGACTATGCTGACTTTCCCCTTCATTTCCAGGAACGTCCTCCCCAGCTCCACCTTTGAGACCACGTCCAGGTTGCTGAAGGGCTCGTCGAGGAACACTGCCCTCGGCCTCCCCGCGAAGGCCGCGGCGAGAAGGAACCTCCTCCTGTAGCCCTGGGACAGCTCTTTGAACCTCTTTTTCCTGTGCTCCCACAACCCAAACGTCTCAATGAGCTCATCGACGTTGTCCTCACCCCGGTACTCGGCCACCGCCCGCAGGTAGCTTTCAACCCTCACGCGCGGGGGTGCCACAGGGCGTTCGAGGGCAAAGCCGATTTCCCCCCTGTCCACGCTGCGATAGTCCCTGCCGAGGAGTTTAATGCTCCCCCTGTCCGGCCGTATGATGCCGGCCAGTATCTTAATCAGGGTGGTCTTTCCGCTTCCGTTCGGCCCCAGAATAAGGGAAAGCCCTCTGGACAGGGAGAAAGTAACGCCCTTCAGGGCCTTCACGTCCCCGTAGGATTTACTCAAATTTGAGCACTCCAAAAGCATACCCAGCAACACCCCCGATGAGCAGTACGATGGCCGGGACTGTCCAGTTCACCCTCCCCTGAGGAACGAACCTTACAACAACGTCGCTCGTCTGGTTCAAAATAACCAACCGTATCCCCCGGTTCTTCACTGAAATCGAGCCGGGGTTCTTCAGAAGGCCATCCCCGGTCTGGATGTACAGGGTGCAGTTCCCGGACGTCAGAACCCTGTACGTTCCCGCCGCCGGAAGAACGAGCTCTCTGCTCGCGACCTGAACTATGCTGAGGTCACCCGGCAAGTCTTTTCCCGGGGGCATGAAGAGCTGCAATTTGACCTCTACCGTAACGGGATGCACCACGCGATGGTGGCTATATGCAAAGAACGCGCCCGACAGCAGCACTGTTATCAGCATTATATGAAGGAATTTGACGTTAATAAAAATCACCCCCCTCGAAGAGCTTCACGGAGGCTACGGCGAGCGCCGCGTATAGCGCCATGCCACCATACACATACCCCGTGAGCGCCGCGGTGTCCGGCTTCCAGAGGAAGTAGGTGAACTTCACGAACGGCATCAGCAGGTCGTTGAGGTGCACCTTGGTGGTGGACATGATGCCCGCAACGAAAAGCACTGCCAGGGGTAACACCGGTTCCTTTGATACCGCGGACAGAGAGACCACGAGGAACGCACCGGCCGTTACGGAGAGGAAAGCGGCCACCGCAAGCGAAATGAAGAACCTCTGCCCCGGTGAGATTCCGGCCGTGTCTGAGATGCCCCAGAACACCACACCGGTATACGCCGCCAGAAAAACCGCATAGAGAACCATGAACAGGAGCCTTCCGGCCAGCGCCTTTTTCTTCCCCATCAGGGCGATGTCGTTCAGTATTGTTCCGCGGTAGATTGGCTCGGCCACAAGGAACGCTGCCATGAGTCCGCCGACGAGGAATAGTATGATGTGCATCTTTGAGACTGCAGTGAAGAGCGAGGATGTCTGGGAGGAAACGACGTCGGTGAAGAATTCCGGGTTGGATGTGGCGTTGGCGAGGTACCCGGAGGCGGTCTCCCGCAGTGCCGACGTCACCTCCCCGCTGGTGCCCACACCCCTCACCTCGAGCAGGAACTCCCAGAGCAGATACTGGACCGCGAGGGGCGACAGGATTAGGGTGAGCAACAGCTGCAGGTTCGATTTGACCTCCTCCCCGACCGTTTTGAGGGGCCCCATCTGGCTACCTCCTCCTTCTTATTGCCACCACCACAATCCCCACAACTCCGGCCCCAAGGGCGTAGGGTATGTATTCGGGCCACGACGGATAGGAGGGGGGCGTTATTGATTTCACGTTTTTTATGAACTCCAGCGCCTCGGGGGTTTTCTCGATGTTGATGAACATTATGACATCCCTGCCCTCGATTACTCCGAAGGGGTCCGCGTGGAAATAAAGGCTCCCATCCACCAGATACGGCCCCTTGAAACTCATGTCGATTGTGAAGTTTTCGTACCTATCCTCTATGCAGCGCATCGGCTCGTCGTCCTCCGGGAAGCTCCAACCCCTGCACCTCAGAATCCGGAACGGTTTGCTCTGGAGGGAGACGCCCCACCCCAGGCAGTTTTCCCTGCTGAAGTTCTTCGTGTACAGCAACGCCGGGATGGCCCTGAGCTCGATGCCGCTCGTGTAAAACGTGCCGTTTGCCGAAAACTCTGGCCAGTACAGGAAGAAGAAAGCGGGCCTTCCCGACAGCATGAACGTGTTGGTGTCCTTCTTTACCGTGAAGTTCACGGTCTTTCTCTCCACCGGGCAGCCCCTCACCACAGTCCCGTTCCGGTACAGCTCGCAGCGGGTGAAGACGACCGTCTCACGAACTATGTAATAGCCACCCTTCTCCTCGACGCTCATGTTTGTTATGCGGAACTCATAGTGGGAGGAGTCCTGTTTCCCGCCGAGCGCAATTACGCTGCCCTGCCACGTCAGGGGGGCCTCAACACCGGCCGAATATGCCTGTGAGAGGAACGTAAAGAATAAAAGGGTTGCAAGAGCGAACGCAGTTCTCGACATCAGGACTCACCCTCCCGAAGCCGGGTGCCAGCTGTTTATAACCATGCCGTTTATCCTCATGGCCATGTACTCCTCGTTGGGAATGAAGCATGAAACCTTGTCATCCTTGTCCACGATTTTTTCGACCTTCGGATGGTCCCAGAACCACTTGTCGGTCTTTTTGTAAACCGTCACGTGGTACGACGTCCTGACATAATAAGCCCTCCCGTTTCTGGCCTTGTAGGCAACGGGCTCATTGACCTTTAAGTGGACGCTATAAGTGATTTTTGTATATCCAACGCCAGGAGTGCTGTAGCTCTTTACCCTGTATGTGCCATCGGAGTAAAATCCTATGTATTTGTGTATTGAGTCGTCGTAGTTGGCCCACTGCCAGACACCCCATGCAGCACCGTGGTGGTCATTCCATGAAACGCTGAAGGACACCCCTACCCCGTTGTATGTCGCGCCAAGTGTGAGATGGGGTTCTATTCCTGCGTCTGTTGCCCCTGTTCTTGAACCCGCAGGAACTCCCCACACTGTCGCCCCCGCGCTCCCTCCAGTCACTCCAAAGACAAGCAGTCCCAACAGGACTGCAAGCAATGCCTTCAACTTCATGACGTTTCACTCCCATATAGCTGTTGGCAATATCTTATACACTACTCACCCTTATAAGCTTTACTACCTGCCACGATTAAGTGACATTCCTTTTTTTTGAACGGATAAATTTTTTCAGAGTTGAGTTTTACTGTCGTTTTTGGCCATGAGAAGCCAATAAGCCGGGTTGTAGAGACCTGACCTCCTCCCTGCTCTGAAGGGCGAGGCTTGAGAAAGAAAAATGTAAATCTAAAAACTGGCAGGCAGCGAGAAGAGACCGGAATCAGACCTCAAAAGAGTCCATCGCGACCTTAATCCACCTGAGGTATGAGTTGAGCGTCCCCCTGAGGGCTGAGTTGTCGGTGGCCTTGAACTCCAAGATGATTGCCTTTCCTTCCCTTCGGAAGTCTATCTCGCTCCTCCGGTACGGCACGGTTTCATGCTCCAGCCTCACGCTCTCATAGACGACCCTCGCAACTTCCTCGCTCGGGAACTCAATCCTGATGTAGCCCTCAACTGGAGGCTTTTCCACATTATCCACTTTCGCTACCCCCGATTTTGCTTATTATGAGCCCGATACTGGCAGAGACGAATATACCGAGTATGCTTGCAAGGGAAGCCAGTGCGTACATGTGCTCGCTCAGGACGCCGTAGGAATAGCCGACCTCACCAACGAGCAGGCCCAGCACTCCAAAGCTCGCTATCCCCGCTGCTCTAGTGAGTGAGACCTTTAAGTCTTTCTCCCAGACGAGCACGGTGGTAAGGAGGATTCTCACGAGGTATATCACGACGAAGAAGTAGACCACCTCAAGGGAGAACTCAGTCTCGAAGTTTATGCCCCTCCATGCGAAGAATATCGGGGCGAAGATGCCGTAGGTAACACCGGAGATTATCGTGTGTACTCTCTCAAACTGCCTCGTCCCCATAAGGTCGCTGTGGAGCATCAGCCCGACGAGAAAAGCCCCGATGCTGAAGTGGAGGCCAAGCTCCTCGCTTATCAGGGCCAGGGAGGTCGCGAGTATCATCACCAGGCCGAAGACCGCCTCGTCGCTCCTCAGCCTGCGAAGGTGAGTGATAATCCAAACCCGGTGCTTTATGCCGAGGACGTAGTTTATTCCCAGAACAGCACCCAAGAAGAGGGCGTCCTTCACGAGCTCAAAGGCTATCTCAAGGTAGCTCAGGTGGTGGAGCTCGAAGTTTATGAGAAGGTATAGAATAACAAGGGCACCGACCTCACTTATCACGGCGTAGGAAAGTGCAACGTGGAGGAACTCCTGCCCAAAGAAGCGCGTGAGCCTGAGCACTATTGGTGCCGAAGCCACCGCGAGGATTGCGGCCACTATGAAGTTGTCTGTTCTAATTTGGTAATCTGTGAAAGGAAGAGTTAGGAAGAACATCGTCGCGAGAGTAACCACGTATATCGGGAAGCTCTTCCTGCCACCAAGGCGAACCTCCTCTGGAGTGAGCTCAAGGCCCGCGTACATCATGAGAAAAAACACTCCAAGCTCAGCGAGGAGACTGAGTTCCTCCCTAGGGAGGTCGTGGAGAACGACACCGAGAAGAAGACCTGCGGAAATCTCACCTAAAAAGCCAGGATAGCCCAAGCGCTCTGCAATCTCGGCTAACACTCTAGCAACGGCGATTATGATGAAGACGTAACCTATAACGTCGAAGGCCACTGAAAGCTCCCCCCATGTGTTATGGCACTAGCAAGTTTAAATATTTTGGGAGCATATAAACTAAAGGCTTTTTAGGAATGAAAAAAACCGGATAACATGAGACACTACGAGTTAATCAAAATTAAAGAAGACGGAAAGCTGGAGCTTCCCCTTGAACTTGCGTATGAACTCGGGCTCGTTAAGGGGGCGTATTTTCTCGTAGAAGTGGACACCGACCTTAAGGAGGCCCACCTTGAGCGCGTTGCTCTCCCCGGGAAGAAGCTCGTAGAGGTTGAACTCGTAGTTGAGGACAGGCCAGGAGTTCTCTCCAAGGTCAGCGGGCTCTTGGGAAAACACGGGATAAACATACTATTCAGCGAGGGCGAAGAGTTAGTCGAGCTCGGGCTCTCCGCCATAGTCACCATAGTTGACGTCAGCGGGAGCAGGATATCGCTCGAAGAGCTTGAAAAGGGGCTTATGAAGGTTGAAGAAGTCAAAGAGCTAAAGCTCCGCGAGATAGAGTAGCAGGAGCAAAAAGAGCGCGAATAGCATTGCCCCTGTGTTGACCTCGCTGGGCTTCACGTCCTCTTTTTCCAGCACCAAGTTAAAGACGCCCGCCGCTTTGAGGAGCAGGAAGATTGTAAGAGCCACCGGGAGCGGATAGATGTCCTTCACCTTGGGAACAACACCCAAGACGAGGCCACTAACTAGAGTGACCAGTGCCAGGGCAAACGAGGCAAACTTCCACGAGAGCGGAAGGGCGGGGGCCTCCCCTTTCGCCAGGTAGTAGTTGAGCTTCGTAAACGAGACCAGAGTCCCAACGCTTCCGGCCAGGACTGCCCACTTCCATGCCCCTGCGAGGCCGGAGGAGATAAGCCCCTTGGCGTATGAGCCTATGAAGGGCGAAACCCCTCCTATTGCCAGGCTGAGCATCAGCACGGAGAGCGCCATGAGAGGGGCGTTTTTATACCCAAATTCGCCCAGCTTCCTCGACTTCTTTCCAAGGCTCCCGACGCTCAGGAAGAGACCGCCCTTAAAGAGGGAGTGGGCCATGGCATAGTAGGCCGCCCCCACAAAGTTCATGCTCGCTATCCCGAGGAGGACGTAACCCATCTGGGAGACCGTGTGGTATGCGAGCAGCCTCTTAGCGTCCTTCTGGAGGAGCGCCATGGCGACGCCGAAAAATACGGAGGCAACTGCCAGAACCATGGCCGTTTCACTAAGGCCCTCGCTGACGGGAAGGGCCGAGAATATGAGTATCATCCCGTAGACCGGCGCTTTGACGACGGCACCGCTCAAGAGGGCACTCACAGGGGTTGGCGCGAGGGAGTGGGCGTCCGGCAGCCAGACGTGGAGGGGAAAGATACCCGCTTTCAGGAGGAGGGAGGCGAAGGCTATCGCGATGGCGACGTTTATCTCTTTCGAGGACATCACGCTCTCCGAGATGAGCTCAAGGTTTAGATAGCCCGTCTTGAGGTAGATTACCCCAATCGAGAAGACAAAGAAGTAGGAGGCAAGCAGGGAGAGCATCAGGTACTTGTAAGCCGCCCTGACTGCTTTCTTCTCGCCGGACGAGCCGACGAGGGCAAATGAGGAAACAGAGGCGATTTCCATGAAGATGTAGAAGTTAAAGAGGTCTCTGCTCATGAAGGCCCCGAGGAGGCCGGCGTGGAGGAGTAGGAGCAGGACGAAGGCCTTCACTTCCTTAAAATAGTCCAACGAGTAAATGGCAACCGCGGTGAAAAGGACGAGCTCGGCGAGGACTATGGGGGTGTTGTGGGGATTGAGCGAGACCTCTATGCCCCCGATCCGGGGCCAGCCCCCGACCACTTCATTTCCTGCCCTCTCAAAGAGGAAAACCGCCCATGGAGCTACAGTCCCTGCGAGAAATGGATACTTCGCCAGTTTTTCAAGCCTCAGCGGGACAGTGAGAGCCGTGAGGAACGCGAAGAAGAGGGGTAACGCGGCGAGGAGGACTATCAAGCCCATTCACCCCCGTTGCGCAGTATCATCGCCAGAGCTAAGGCGGTTATTGCGACGTCGACGACGAGCGTCGTCAGCATCAGCGTGGCCGGGAGGGGGTCAACGGGATCCGAGGGCATTATTGGGAAATCTCCACCCTCGACGTAGCCGGCCCCGACGAAGAAGAGCACTAACCCGATAGAGAGCACGTTGATTGAGAGCACCTGCTTGAGAGGCTTTTCCTTTGAAATCAGCCCGTAGAGGCCTATGAGCATCACGATTATTCCAGCGGTTTCGGCGTTAATCACGGTCAACCCACCTCGACAGGACGTAGAACACGAGGATAAAGGACGTGCTCACCTTCAGGGCGACGCCTATGTTGAACGTCATTACAGTGCCCCCTGGGATATATGGGCGGAGGAAGTTCAGGAAGAACGCCCCAAAGGCCAGCCCTGCCAGGGCAACCCCCACCAACCAGAGGGCGGAAGCGGACTCCACGAGCTGGACAGTTCTGAGCGGGAAGTGCTTCTTCGTTCTCCGGTATCCATAGGCGGTCATGAGAAGTATGACGCTGACGGCGAAGAGGACACCCGCCTGAAAGCCGCCGCCAGGGCTCTCGTAGCCGTATATCGTCAGGCAGGCCCCATAAGTGACGAGGAACGGGGCGATGAGCTTTGTAGTGGTTCTGACCACGAGGCTCATCTTCATATCTTCCGCCTCCCTAGGAGCAGGTAGAACCCGGTCACTGCCGCGAAGAGGAGCGTCGCCTCGCCGAGGCTGTCGTAGGCCCTCCAGTCGGCGAGGATTGCCGTAACCAGGTTGGGAATCCCCACTTCCTTCCAGTGGGCCACGTAGTAGGCGTAGCTCCCCACGGCCTTGGTGTAGTCGAGGCTCAGGAGCTCGACCAGGAGACCCCCGCTGAGGAGCAGGGCAAAGAGGCGCTTCACTCCCCCACCTCCCTTATAGTGTAGAGGAAAAGGCCCGTCACTATCGCCCCGACGACGACCGCCGAGAGCGCAACATCGGGGGCCCTGAGCTGGATGAGCACCACCGTGAAGACTAACCCGAGCAGGCCGTAGCGGAGGACGGCCGAGATGAGCCTCTCAGCTTCCACCACTGAAATGGCGAGGAGTATTATCGCCAGGAGGAGCACTTCATGGATTATCCCAGGCATACATATCCACCGTCGCTTTGGGTTTTATCCCGCTCTTGTAGGCCGCCCTCGCTATCGCGTGGCTGACCATGGGGTTTATCATCGCTATCGTGAGGGCTATCACAAAGAACTTGAGCTTCACGACGAGGGGGAAATCTGAGGCCATGGCGAGCGCTGTGAGTATGCTTATCGCACCCCCGGTGTCGCATTTGGCCGTGGCGTGGAGCCTCGTGTAGACGTCGGGAAACCTGAGGAGGCCGAGCGTCCCGAAGAACATTATGAAGAGCCCAAAGAGGAGGAAGAGGGCTTCTATCACGACCTCACCTCCATGTACTTGGCTATGATGAGGCCTCCCACCGCGTTGACCATGAGGAGCACGATGCTTATGTCGAGGAGGTAAGGGGCGTCGTAGAGGAGCGCGAGCATCGCTATTATGACGGCGGCCTTCGTCGTGGCGGTGTTCAGCGCCACAGCCCTGTCTGCAAGGGTTGGACCGAACAGGACGCGATAGCTGACCAGCGTTGCCGTGAATATCAGGAAGGCGATTGCATAGGGCAGAATCACCAGAAGATTTTCTTCAGCCATTCCTCCAGCTCCCCCTTAATCTTCATTCCAATCTTCTCTTGGTCAAGAGTTTCAACATTAATCCAGTGCACGTAGAGATATGCTTCTCCGAGCTTCTTGTCAACGTCGAGGGTGAGCGTCCCAGGGGTGAGGGTTATTGAGTTCGCCAGGACGGTGAGCCCTGTGTTCGAGTGGAGGTCAGTCTTTACCTTCACTATCCCAGGGTTTATGTCCATCAGGATGACGTTTCTCACAACGCGGAGGTTGCTCTCGAGGAGGCGGAACGCCATGATGAAGAGGTACTGGGGAATCAGGAAAAGGAATATGTAAAGCGCCTTGGACAGCAGATGGCCTGTCTGCCTTATGTCGTCGGTCAGGAAGTCCCTCGTAATGAGGGCCACGATGAAAGTAACCACCGCTCCAGTAGCGAGATGGGGAGGCGAGAACTTTCCGCTCACAACCACCCAGAAGGCGAAGAGCGCCAGCCAGGTGATGCCCACCCTCTCCCAGGCGGGGAGCTTCTTTGCCTCGTAGCTCTCATAGAGAACCCTCTTTCGAACTTCCTCAAGGCGGCTTCGAAGATAGAAGTGGATGCGGCTCATATTGCTTATTTATGCCTTCAACCTAAAAAGCCTTTTGAAAGGATTCTCAGACCGGTGAAGGGCCAGAAAACTGCAGGCACAACATGAGGAGTGTTAGAAGAAAACCCGCTCACTCGTCTTTCTCGTCTTTTTGCTGCTTGGCCGGTTTCTTTAAGAGGGCTTCCTTGTAGTCCCATCTCCGCCCGTCTTCCATAATCCAGATTTTCACGAGGATCAGCGGGCCGACTGGCCTCTCCTTCGTGACGTCGAAGCGGTAGAAGTTTGCAGCCATCCCCCTTGGGTAGTTCTCGATTACTCCGATAACGTCGGTGTTGTTCTTGTCGGCTATCGTCTGGAGGCTCTTGTTGCCCCTCGGCACGAACTTTCCGCCTGTCAGCTCCGCAAAGACCTGGGCAAAGGCCGTGTGGTCTATGCCGACGCGCTTGGCAGTAGTGACGACAAAGGGCATCTCCTCTCGGATTGGCCTGAGGTTCCTGAAGCCTATCTCGCGCTGGAGTTTTATGCCGTGGAGGTAGAGGTAGCCGAGGTAGCCCCAATCATCTGGGTCAACCTTGATGAAGGTCATCTTGAGCGGGTTGCCCTTCCAGACGTTGATGATGAGAAGCCGCTCGTAGTCCCTGTCGTAGGCCTCCATGAGAAGGTCCTGGATAGTCTTCTTTCCTCTGGTCAGGTAGAGGGAGTTGGGGAACACCCTCTCAAGGTCGTGACCGAAGCTCCTCGTTCTCCTTGTCGGCCTGTGGGAAGTCGTTATCAGCATCATGGCAACCACTCATTCGGAGTTAGTTGATAAAAGCCTTTCGAAAGAAAAGGCTCAGATGGCCTTAACCCTTCTCGCAATCCTGGGGCGGGGCTTGTAGAGTATCTTGCTGCCGCAGTAGGGGCAGCGAACCTCTCTTGTGGTGGCGAGGTCGAGCTCGACCTCTTTACCGCACTTTGCACAGCGGTAAACAGCAACGACCATAGGAACCACCTCAAAGGATATAAAAAATCAGGCCTTGGAAGCGACGACGCGCTTCACGACCTTTCCGGCCGGAGTGGTCGGGAGGTAAGCACCGCCGGCAAAGGTTGCGCCGCACTTCTGACACTGCCAGATACCGGTGCTAATCCTCCTGACGGCCTTCCTTCCGCAGACCGGGCAGACGTGCTTCTGCTTCATCCTGGCCTCAACGGCCGCAACCCTTCTCCTTATCTTGAGACCGTACCTTGGACCGAACCTTCCAGCGGAACCAACCTTGGTAGTCCTTCCCATGAGCATCACCCCTAATTACCAACGGCTTTTCACGACTGGAAAGTGTTTCCGGAGACGTTTTATAAACCTTTGCATAACAAGCTTTGCTTGTGCAAAGCTTGACCAAAGGGATTTATACGCCAGTTAAACTCCGAACCGGGTGCGTGCACTCTGAGAATTTAAAGCTTTCTGTGGGGTTCCTATTATGCGCGCCCACTTCACCTTTAGTTCCCACCTGTATCTTCGGCATCCTTTGGACGCTTTCCTGAGACAGCAATTCAATGAGAAAATCACTCGAAATTTAGCTTTCCAGAAGGAGCTATGAACCCTGGTCAAACTTCGCGCAGGCGAAGTTTGAATGGTGGGCCCGCGGGGATTCGAACCCCGGACCTCCACCTTGTCAGGGTGGCGTCATAACCAGTCTAGACCACGGGCCCAGCCCAAATGTTGGTGGACCGGCCGGGATTTGAACCCGGGGCCTCCGCCTTGCCAAGGCGGCGCTCATACCAGGCTGAGCTACCGGCCCACCTGAGTGACGCCGATATTCCCTTTAGATAGGGGTTTATAAATTTTACGGTTGGTGCACTCTTTTAGACGCCCATCGAAAAGCTAATATCTTCCTCTGCATACAATCATGTGGTGACGCCCATGGGGTTTGACCCGGTTCTGGAAGCAAAGAAAATCGAGAAAGAAATAATCTCCTGGAGAAGGGACTTCCATATGTACCCCGAGCTTAAGTACAAAGAGGAGAGGACTTCGAAGATTGTTGAGGAACACCTCCGCGAATGGGGGTACAGGATAAAGCGCGTCGGGACTGGAATAATCGCCGACATCGGAGAAGGAGAAAAGACAATAGCCCTAAGGGCTGACATGGATGCCCTCCCCATCCAAGAGGAAAACGACGTCCCATACAAGTCCCGCGTTCCCGGGAAGATGCACGCCTGCGGTCACGACGCCCACACTGCCATGCTCCTCGGCGCGGGCAAGATAATCCCCGAGCACATTGATGAGTTCAACGGCAGGGTGAGGCTCGTCTTCCAGCCGGCAGAGGAAGGAGGCAACGGGGCACTGAAGATGATCGAAGGAGGAGCCTTGGAGGGTGTCGATGCAATCTTCGGCTTCCACGTCTGGATGAATCTCCCAAGCGGTGTGATCGGCATAAGAGACGGGCCATTCCTGGCGGGTGCCGGTATATTTAGCGGGAAGCTCATCGGAAAAGGAGGCCACGGGGCATCACCGCACGAGACAAAAGACCCAGTGCCGGCGCTCGCCGAGCTAATTCTGGCATACCAGACAATAGTCAGCAGAAACATCAACCCCCTCGAGACAGGCGTTGTGAGTGTTACGTCAGTCCACGCGGGGACGGCTTTTAACGTTATCCCGGAGACGGCCGAGTTCAAGGGCACCTTCAGGTTCTTCAAGCCGGAAATAGGCGAGCTGATAAAGAAGAGAATGGACGAGATTGCAAAGGGCACAGCAATCGCCCACAACCTTGAGTACGAACTTAAGATTGACGAGCTGACGCCACCAACAATCAACGACTCCAAAATGGCAGGGTTTGCGAGGAAGGTCGCGGAGAAGTACGGCCTGAAATACTGCGAGGTTCCGCCCACGATGGGAGCAGAGGACTTCTCATTCTACCTCCAGATGGTTCCGGGCGCGTTTCTGGCCCTGGGAATAAGGAACGAGGAGAAGGGAATAATCTACCCCCACCACCATCCAAAGTTCGACGTCGACGAGGATGTCCTTTACCTTGGGACTGCGATGGAGGTCGCCCTTGCCCTCGAGTTCCTTAAGTGAGCTTTTTCCCCAGTATCTCTATTTTTCCAACCTCTTTCGTGCCTGGAACTTCTACCTCTTCCGCGAGCACGGTCAGTACTTTCTCAAAGCCCAGGGCTTTAGCCCTCCCGCGGACAGCTTTTAAATCGCCAACTCTTCCCCAGAGGAGAAGGGAGACTCCGTCTCTGCCCGGAAGGTTCCTGAGGGCGTAGAATGAGTCGCCAACTTTTCCGCTTTCAACGGTGTAGTGAATTCCAGCTATGTTGTCTTTAAACGCCGAAAAGTACATGCTGTAAGAGCTTTGGAAGCGGCCGGCGACCAGTTCGAGATCCTTAACCTCATTCCAACCGAAATCAAGAGGTCTTACCTTCGCATCCTCTACCCTGTCCCCCGCAGGAATCCAGACCGTCCTACCCTTAAAGAGCTCAAGGTCAAAGCCAAGCTTCTCGTAGAAGCCCCTCGCATCTTCATCTGGCTGGGTCGTCAGCATCTCAGCCCCTTGTTCCCTGGCCACGTCCTCGACAAACTCCATAAGCGCTCTTCCAACTCCCCTGCCCCTGTAATCAGGGTGGACTTCGATGACGTCAATGTGGGCGATTCTTCTAACTTTTCCCCCGATAGGCTCCTCCGAGAATAGAACCTCGACTTCGCCGACGAGTTTTCCGTCAAGCTCCGCAACGGCCACGAGCTGGTCGTCGAGCAGGAAGTTGTTGAGGTGAATTGCGAGTGTCTCGATTGCCGTCCACGGCCCGCCCCAGATATAGCGGTCGTAAATGCCGCCGCTGAACTTCTCGTCGGCAGTGTGAACCTCAACTATCCCGCGAACGTCCTCAAGGGTCGCCCAGCGGATTCTCATCGCCCTCCCCCCAGATAGCCGAACTTTTTCAGGATGTGGGTTATAGCCTCCGCCCCACCGTCACCATAGGGCTTCTGGGTCACGTAGTCCGCTTTTTCCTTGAGGCTCTCCGGGGCTTGGGCAACTGCAACGCGGTAGCCGACGACGCGGAAGGCGTCCAAATCGTTCTCGCCGTCGCCGACGTGAGCGACTTCCTTGGGGCTTATTCCGAGGTACTCGCAGGCCTTCTCTATGCCGGTGCCCTTGTTAATCCAGGGCTTTTTCACGTGGATTGCAAAGCCAGAATCAACCGCGATGAGGTTGAGCCCAAGCTCCTCGATGATTTCTCTCACAGCCTCAATCGGAACCGTCCGGAGAACGACGAGGCCCGCTTTCCTCTCCATCATCGAGTAGCTCAGCTTTGCCTCGGGGTAGCGTTTCTTCAGCTCGCTCCAGAGTATCCACTCCTCGTCCATGTCCGTGAGAAAAACGCGCTCCCTCATCGTCCCCTCACCCTTCAGTGAGAGCGCCCCGCCGTCCTCAGCGATGACCGGCCCGCTCGTGCCGATGAAGACCGCAGCAGCTTCGGCAAAAGGAACAGAGTTCCCTGTGACGAGCATGACAGGGACGCCAAGCCTCTCGGCGAGCCTTACCGCCTTCAGGGCATCAATGCTGATTGTTCTGTCCCTGTAAGTTATTGTGCCATCTATATCAAGCGATATCGCCTTAATCCTGCCCATTTTTCATCCCAAAAATGAGAAAGAATGTGCAAATATAAGGCTTTCTACCCATTAATGGTCCTTTATTATCTCCCTGAGCACGCTAGTGGCATAGACACCCTTCGGCAGGAAGAAGCGGAAGCACATACCTGTTCCAGGAATGTAGCCATAAGTCATGCCAATCGGGCGAATCAAAAGCTCCCTCCTCCCGCCAGGCTCTGCCATCAGCTTTGGCAGTTTCTTGAATGTCTCAAGTGTTATGCCTTCCTCTTCGAGGATTCCACTTTCAAGTTGGCCAGGAAGCCCCTTTGCCTGCCTCATCGCGAAGCCGAAGAGCGGGCCCGAGACCATAGCCTGGCCCTTCCCAACCTTCTCAAGGACAAACTCGATGTTCGTCTCGGTGACGCGGTAAGTCCTGTCGCGGTAGGGGATGCCCCCCTTAACCTGGACGACGATATCGCCGACGAGGGGTTCATTTAGTGGGAGCCCCTCTTCAATCCTCCTCGAGAGGTAGAGGTTGAAGAGGTAGCTCTGGTAGGCGTGAATGAAGATGCGCATTATTGGAAGGGGCAGGGAAAGGAAGGCCCTCTTCCAGCTCCCTGTCTTCTTGTAGGTGTAGAGAAGCGTCCTCTCATAGCGGAGAAAACCTGGGAACTCCTCAAGGGCCCTTTCGACGTCGCCCGTCTCCCAGAAGGCCCTGCGCGCCTCGTCGCCCTCCATGCTCCCATCCGCGTAGCCCAAAAAGAGCCTCGCGGCTTCATCGAACTTCCCCTGGAGGAGGAGCTTCCCTATCAGGTGGTTCACGACGCGCCTCTCCCCAAAGCGCTGGTAGCCGAAGTAGTTGGGGAAGCCACCCTTCTCTCGGAGCTCCCTCACAATAGCCTTTGTCTTTTCAAACGCATCTTCCCCAACGTCCCTGACGATTATCCTAAACCGGTTGCCAAGCAGGTGGCCGAGTTTGATGAAGCGCCCGTATGAGACGAACTTGAGCTCGATGTCGCGGATCTGGACTGCTTCGACTTTCTCCTTCGCATCGGCGGGGACGCTTATGTACTGGTAGGTGACTGCGTGCCTGTCCTTAGTCCCTGCGAAGCCTATATCTCTGTGTCTTATCCCCGCCCGCTTGGCTATCTCCTTGACGGCCGCCATCGTGTCCCAGTTGCGCTTCTTGAGGAGGAAGATTGCGTGCTTTCTCCCCTCGAAGATTTGTGGGAGGGGCTCCTCGATGACAACGAAGTCCTCGGGAAAGACCTTGATTCTGCCCCCTATCCCGGGCTTCTCGCTGAGGTAGGGGAACTGGGAAAAGAACTCGCGGTAGTCCATGCTTCACACCAGCTTTAGGTGCCCTGTGACCTTGTCAACGAGCTCCTCCGGCCCGGGCCCTACGGCGAGGACTGTAACAGTTCCAGGAGGAATCTCAGTCAGTCCAGCGTCCCGGATCAGGGCCGTCGGCAGTCCGAGCTTCTCGGCTTTCTCCTTGAGCTGGAACAGTTCCTCAAGGTTCTCGGCCTTGACAACGACCTTCTTCTGGCCCTCGTGGAACCAGGCCTTGAACCACTCCGGCTTCTCCTTCTGGGCTTTTATTGCCGCCGTCACTGCCCCGTGTGCGACCTGGACTGCGAACTTGCCCTTGCTGAGCTTTAAGTCCTTCCTGGAGACTATAACCTGCTTGTACTTAAAGGCGCTCATGGGAGAAAAGAGAGGGAAGGAATTTAAAAACTTGACTAAAGCTGCTCTTCCTCTTTTTCTTCCTCCTCGTCCTTCTTCGGAAGTCCTCCTGGGCGCCTCTGCTTCTTCTTTTCAAGCTTCTCCCTGAGCTTCTCCGCCTCGTCCCAGTACTTGTAGGCAACTCCTCCGAGCACCGCCGCCGCCAGGAGGAACACTATTGCAAGGGGCTTCCAGGGGTTGCTCTCCGGCGGGAGGTAGCCAGCGGTGATGTTGGCGAGCTCTTCTGCCAGCGGCGTCGGGTCGTCCAGCTCAGAGAGGGTCTTGTTGACGTAAGTCGGAAGCTCCTCCGGAGCCGGCCACACCTTAACCTCCTTGGTGATTACCCTCGGCGGGATGCTGTTTATAGTGACGAGGTTGCCGAGCTCAATCCTGTGCTTCCCTCCGAGCGGGTCGAGGTACACCAGGGTTGCCCTTACGTTGGACAGGCTCTCTTTAAGCACGTTGAGTTTCACCTGGAGGGTCTTGGTCTCGCCGGCCTTTACTGTCCCGACCGGAACCACGGCTTCGCCGCTGATGCTATCGGGCATGTCGAGTATCAGGGTAGCGTTCCTGACGAACTCGTAGTCGGGGTTGCCCTCGGAGGCGCGGAGGGTGAACTTGACGCTAACGGCTTCTCCGGCTTTGGCGGTTACATACTCGCCCCAGACGGTGCCGTTGTAAGCCTGAGCCGCAACCTTTATTGAGGGAATGTTGTAGACTTTAATTCCGGTGAGCGACTTGGAGTATACAGTCTTCTTCTGGCCGGTTTCCAGGCTCTTGTCGTCGTAGAACGTTACCGTCACCTTTCCGATGTCAAATTCACCGACCTTAGTGGGCTTAAGGACGTAGATTAAGGCGGGCATCTTGGTGAAAGCCGGGAAAGTCTTGAAAGTCCACGACTTGGTCAGGCTCACCAGTTCGAAGTTATCGGGCACGGGCGCCGCTACGGCAACGTCGTAGGCGTCTCCCTTACCCTGGTTCTCAACGGAGACGACGACAACAAGGCTGTCTCCCAGCATTATCTCCTTGGGCATTGCGTCAATTTCTGCCACTATGTCCGCCGGACGGAGTATTGGGGTAACCTGCGTGCCGTCCGGCGCGTACACGAGCATTGTGGCGCGGCTGTACTGGGGCTCGGTCTTCTGGATTGAGACCTTCAGCGGGGTGTCCGGTATCGGCTTAACCTCTCCCACATTGACGAAGTACGTACCGACTTTCGCTGAACCTTTATAGACTTCAACGCTGGCTTTGGTGGAGACAACCGAGATTAGCTTCACGTAATAAGTGGTGTTCTCTACCTTGAGAGGTAGCCTCTCCCCGGCGTACATGAGGCCGTTGTACACGAGGAGAACCTCGCTCTGGGTAGTAGTTTCATCACTCTCTTCATTCTGGCCGGACCTTATAATCTTGAGATTCACTGAGGCCACTGTAGGAACGTATACATCAAATGTCACTCCATCTTCCGAGATTTTACTCACGTTGAGATATATGTAGTTGCTGTATACAAAGTCTCCAGGAAGTCTATAGTTGGAACCCTTCCCGCTACCCTCGTATATGGTTACGTAGTCTGTACTTCCGTAGGGATAGACTATCTTGAACGTTGCTTTTTTTGTATCTTTCGAGAACGACGAAAGATATATTTTGACTTGGGGGAAGTCATCGGGAAGTTTCACATATTCGTCCTTTTTTAGCACTTGGTCTGAGAGCAGTTTCTTGAGTGGGGACTTTAAAGTAACAAGCACTGATCCAGTATCTTTCTTAATCCAGACCAGAGAGACCACTAAATACGGGTTGCTTTCTGAGGGATAGTAGAACTCATCTCCAGAGCTACCCACGAAAATTTTTGAGCCGCTAGGACCATTAACCTCGAGACTAACCCTACTCCAGTCGGGGAGTACATCAGAAAACTCCACTGAAAAACTTCCAAGCGTCACTTTATCTTTGAGCCCCAGGGATATTCCAGATATCGCCGCGTACTTCCCAGTGTCCGCTCCAAGAACATGCCCTGCTGGAACTAAAGAAACAACAAAGAGAAATACCACCATTATAGCCAGCTGCTTTTCCATACCTCCGGCCTCCGTTGTTTTCTCCTTCTTGCTCTTTTAGTATCAAAGAGAAAAAGGTATAAAGGCCTTACGGTATCAGCCTCTTCCTGTCCCTCGGGAACAAGATAACCTCTCTGATGTTCGGCAGGTCGAGCATCTGCTTTATAAGCCTCTCTGCGCCAAGGCCAAAGCCTCCGTGGGGCGGCATACCGTAGCGGAAGGCCTTGAGGTAGAACTCGAAGCTCTCCGGGTTGAGGCCCTTCTCCTTTATCTGCTCAACGAGGACGTCGTAGCGGTGCTCCCTCTGGCCGCCGGAGGTTATCTCCACGCCCCTGTACTCGAGGTCGAAGGCCCTGCAGATTTCAGGCTTATCATCGTATTTCATTATGTAGAAGGGCTTCGCCTCGCTCGGATACTTGTATATGAAGTAAAGCGGGGCGTTTTCGTTCTCCATCATGTACTTTCCAAGGAGCCTTTCACCCTCGGTGTCTATGTCCTCGCCCCACGGGATTTCCTTTCCGAGGTCGGTGAGAATTTCAAGGGCCCTGTCATAGCTGAGCCTCGGGAACGGCAGCTTCGGCTCCTCCAGCTCGAAGTTGAGGGTCTCAAGCTCCTTTGCGTTGTGCTCGCGGACGTAGTTTATTGCGTAGGCGACGAGCCTCTCAAGGAGCCCCATGACTTCCTCCTCGTTCTCGATGAAGGCCATCTCTGCATCAACGCTCCACGCCTCGTTGAGGTGTCTGGTCGTGTTGTGCTCCTCGGCGCGGAATATCGGGGCAATCTCATAGACCCTGTCGAGGCCGCTCGCCATCATTATCTGCTTGTAGAGCTGGGGGCTCTGGGCGAGGAATGCATCTTTCTCGAAGTACTTCATCGGGAAGAGCTCTGTTCCGCCTTCGGTCGCGGTGGCGATGATCTTTGGGGTGTGTATCTCTATGAAGCCGTTCTCGTGGAAGAAGTCGCGTATTGCCTTGAAGACGCTTGAGCGTATCTTGAATATGGCCATTACCTCGGGCCTTCTAACGTCCATGAAGCGGTTGTCGAGGCGCGTGTCGAGCTCTGCCTTCACCTTTCCGGTCGGGTCAAGTGGGAGCGGGCTCTCTGCCCTGCTGAGTATTTCAAGCTTCTCTGGAAGAATTTCGAAGCCGAGTTTTGCCTTCGGGGTGAAGTTTACTATTCCCTCAACAGCCACAACGTCCTCCGCGTTGAGCTTCGGAATGAGCTTGAACAGCTCGGGGTCAACCTTCTTCTTCGGGGCGGTGACCTGGACTATCCCCTCTCTGTCTCTAATCCACAGAAACTTTATTCCTCCGAGGTCTTTGACCTCCCACACCCAGCCGGCAACCCTGACACGCTGGCCGTTCAGCTCCTCAGTTATCTCGCTTGAGTAATGCGTCCTGTACATGGGCATCCCCAGAAGGAGTAGTGGTGGGCTTTTAAAGGTATTCGATTCGCACGGGAGGTAGAAATAGAGAACCAGAGACGTCAGACGAACGAAATCTTAACGTCCTTTCCGACTATCTGGCTCAGGACGCTCTCAAGTATCTCCGGCTTCTCTGGGAGCTTCTTCCTGTCCCTGCCGAAGACGAGAACCTTGTAGTAGGTGTCCCCCCCAGGCCTGTAGACGACGTTGACGCCGAAGACCCCCGCCGGGTAGAGGAGGTCAGATGCAAGCTTCTTGAGCTCGTCAGCAGTCTCGGCCTTCATGCCCTCTATAACCCTGACGCGCTTTCCGAGCTCCCTTATGAGGGTCTTTATGTTCTTTCCGCCCTTGCCGATGGTAATCGGGACGTCACCTTCACCAACAACTATGACAATGAGGTCTCCCGCCTCGACGGCCTTCTTGAACTCGATATCAACGTCACCGAGAAGCTTGTAGAGTAGACGCGCAACCTTGACGTCCAGCTCGGAGATCACACCGTCCTGAAGCTTTTTCTCGTCAGCGGGGCACAGAATGTCGTCGGTCTTGAGACAAACCTCACAGATTGGCGCCTTCACGTTCTCACCTCCTTAGAATGACCTTGATGGCTAACCCTTAATTCAGGAAGCCCTTTAAAAAGGTTATTATGGGCGCCAGAAAAGGGAAGAACTCACAGTTCCCCCTCGATTTCCCGGCGTATCCTCTCGATGAACTCGACCGTAAAGCGGTGCCTCTCCTCCGCCATGCGCTTTGCGGTCTCGGTGTACATCAAGTCCTTGAGCTTGAGAATCTTCTCCTCGAAGTGCTTAAGCGAGGCCTCTATGTCCCTGCCGTGCTCGCCAGAGTACATGAAGACGCGCGCAACCCCTATGGCTCCTATAGCGTCCAGCTTGTCGGCGTCGCTCAGGATTTTTGCCTCCAGTGTTTGGGGCTCCGGACCGCGGGAGAAGCGGTGCGCCTCTATTGCATGGGCAACGGCCTCGGCCTTCTCAGGCGGGTAGCCAAGGCCCAGCAGGAAGCGTTTGGCAATCCTTGCCCCCTCTGCGGCGTGATCCTCAACTTTGCCCACGTCTTCAAGGGGCCTCGCTATGTCGTGGAGGAGTGCGGCCAGAGCGAGAATTTCGAGGTCAGCTCCCTCCTCCCTCCCTATGTGCAGGCAGAGGTTGAAGACCCTCTCCACGTGGCTGAAGCCGTGCGTCCCTTCCCTCTCAAAGAAGTGCATGGCAAAGTCTCTCGTCTTCTCTATGAGCGCCCGGGTTTTAGGATCCGGTATGAACTCCTCAAGGTTCATGACCTCACCGCTTGGAGAAACAGGAAGAGGTTTAAAAGGTTAGTCCAGCCGGTTATCAACGATTTTCTTCAGGAGCTCCACCAGGGCAACGTGCACATCAACGGGAATGCCGTCCACGCTGGCTTCCCGCCTCTTGCTCACACCGTCTATGAGGCCGTTTTCTGCGAGAAGCCCAACGACAAGGGCCTCGTCCCAGCCCGAAAGGAGGTTTTTTCCAAACTCAACCGAGGCCTGGGCCACGAGCCCGTAGGCTCCCCAGTTGGAGACCGCGGAGAGAACGAGCTCGTCGGTCTCAACGGTGCTGGCTATCTTCTCCCCGTGCGGAATGTGCCTGACGACAAGATCAAGAATCTTCCCCATTCCAATCTCGTTGCCACCGTCGCCAATCCCAATCGTGGGGACTCCATAGTCCTTAGCATTCTCGGCGACCCAGTCAAAGGTCTCTCCCTCTATCTTCAGGCCGGACATGGAATAGTGGTTCCCATCTCTGGCCCTTCCGGGAGTCTCAACGAAGACCACCAGCTCGTAGTTGGACACATCGGGCCTTTCGGTGAAACTCAGAGAAAAGGTTCTCCCGAGGGGAGCCATTGCCCTGACAACTTCTTTTTGCGTGAGGATTTCAGCGCTCCCTCCGAGCTCTGTAACCGCCCTGGATATTGCTAGAGCACCGGGCGGGCCGTCCGTTTCGGGGACGTTTGCCGGGGGAATCGGAAACCCAGTGATTACCAACACTTTTCCATAATTGTCTAAAAACAGCTTTGCAGAATTATGTAAAAAATTAAAGTTTTTCCGCCTAAAGTCTAAGTATAACTTACCACTCCCCCTGTTGCCCGCGTCCGTGTTTATCAGGTGGGCGATCATTCTTCCACCTCGTAGACTACCACCCGAACTTTCTTGCCCTTGACTGCTTCCTTGAGCTTCCACCAGAGCTCCGTTGGCGTTTCGCTCCTGTGGACAAGCTTGTCGCCGGGCCTTATCTCTACCTCCTTCTCGGAGTACTCGATAAAAACTCCCTCCGCACTAAAGAGCTCCTTCATTTTCATCACCCCAGTATTTTTCTGAGCTCGTGGAGGGTTCTAATCTCGTAGTCGGCCATATGGTAGCCGTCTAAACCGTCGCGGTTAATCCACACGGCCTTCATTCCCACGTGCTTTGCCCCGTAAACGTCCTGGGTGAGGGAGTCACCGACGTAGAGCGCATCGGAAGGCTCAACGCCGAGCTCCTTGAGGGCGTACAGAAAAATCTTTGGCTCCGGCTTTATCGCCTTCACGTCTTCCCTCGTAACTATTGCCTCGAAGTACTTGCTGAGCCCCGTAAGGTCGAGCTTAAGCCTCTGGTACTCGGGCCCGCTCGTGACGACACCGAGGAGATAGCCTTCCTCCTCCAGCCATTCCAGCGTCGGTATGACGTCGGGATAAACGTGGAGCTTGTGGGGGTACTTCCTCAGGAGTTCCTCGTAGTTGAGGTCGAGGTTAAAGAGCCTGAAGAAGAAGTTCCAGTCGTGCCAGTCGTAGGTGTCCCTTCTAACCATAATCTCATGCAGGAACCTGTTTCGCGCCTCTTCCTTCGTGATGCCGAGCCTCTTTGACAGCTCATCGTAGACCCAGGGGAGAAAGAGCTGGATTAGAGGCATCTCAGTTAACAGAGTCCCGTCGATGTCAAAGAGCACCGCCTTCATTCTCCCACCCCTTCACGAGCAGGGCGAGTATTTCAACGCCCCTGATGTCCTCATCGGTCACAATGCCCCAGATTATATCCTTTTTGGCCAGCAGCTCCTGGAAGCGCGAAAGTATCTCGTGGGCGTCCTTTAGAGGGAAGTCGTTGCCAACGAGGATTCCTATGAGGCCGCGCTCCCAAATCCCCCAGTGCCAGCTGAAGTCCACCCTGTCCAGGAGGCGCATTATGCCCACGTTCCCCCCGCGCACCATGTTGAAGAAGTCAGCGTAGTCTATGTTCACGAGCATCTGGTTTTCCAGGTAGTAGTAGAGCCTTGAGAACAGCTCGGCTATCGAGACTGAAGCCCTCTCAAAGGCTATTCCCAGGGGGATGTCGTCCTTCAGGAAGTCCCACAGGGAGTCGTAGAAGACGGTCTCAAAGTTATCGGCCCAGGGGGGCTTTTCGTGAATCAGCTCCCTCTGGGGAGTGAGGGTATAGGCTATCCTTATTGCACCGGAGGGGCTGTATTCGAGGATTAAGTCCACGAGCTCAAGGTTCACGGGCTTGTCCTCGAACACAAGCCACAGGAATGTGTCCTTCGGAAGCCTTGAGAAGAACTCCCTTATCCTTTCCTCATAGTGTCCTCTGCGGAGTAAGTAGTGGCCGGGATTGATTGTTACCCTAACCACGCCGTCAGCGCTTATCCTGTCTACGATTCTAGCACCTGCGTTGCCAATCCCGACAAAAAGATGGGTGAAAGAGCGCATCGCAACCCTCACTCAAGGGTCGCGTGCTTCTTCTTCATATCCTTTTCGGTCTTCTGGAAGGTCGCCATGAGGAGCGCTATTATGCCATCGAGGAATATCATGGTCGAGTCCTCGAAGAGGGTGCCCATCGGGGCTATCCACTTGTACTTGGTGAGCATCTGCCTCGCTATGTAGTCCGTTGGGATGTCCGTCTTAGTTCTTCCCGGTATCTCGACCACGACGTCGGCGAGCTTTCCGAGCGTCGAGTTTGCGTAGGAGGTTATGGCGGCGACCTTTCCGCCCTGGTCTTTGGCTATCTTGGCGGCCTCGACTATGCTCTGGGTCTCGCCCGAACCGCTTATTGCTATCAGGAGGTCTCCCTGTTCAAAGGCCGGCGTTATGGTCTCGCCGACGACGTAGACGTTGAAGTCGAGGTGCATGAGCCTCATGGCGAAGGCCTTTCCGACGAGGCCGCTCCTTCCGGCGCCGTAGATGAATATCTTGTTGGCGCCTATCATCGCATCGACGAAGCCCCTGACCTGCTCCAGCTTGAGGCTGTCGGCGACGTTGTGGATGTGGTCGAGTATGTCGTTCATAGCCTTCCTTATCGTCATCATGTACTCGCCCCAGAAGAGGTCTATTATCTGTCTCGTCACTTTCTCCGGATCCTTTGCCTTTGTTATGGCACCGCCTACGATGATAATCGTTGCACCAAGCTCAATGACCTTTGGAATGGTCTCAAGGTTCAGTCCACCGGCAACGGCCACCGGGACGTTGACGGCCTTGACTACCTTTTCAAGGTCTTCGAGGGGGTTCTTGCCCTGGGCCTGCTCGTCAATGCCCGTGTGGACGAGGATGTAGTGCACGCCCATCTTTTCGAGTTCCTTGGCGCGCTTGACCTTGTCCTTGACACCGATGAGGTCTACCATCACCCTGATTCCGTAGCGCCTTGCGACCTCAACTGCGTCCTTTATGGTCTTGTCGTCTGCGACACCGAGGATAGAAACGACGTCTGCCCCGTGGCGGGCCGCCATCTCGACTTCTAGTGCACCGGTGTCCATGGTCTTGAGGTCAGCGACGATCTTCCTGTCAGGGAAGCGCCTCTTGAGGATTTCAACAGCGCGCATGCCCTCCTTCTTGATTAAAGGAGTTCCAACCTCAAGCCAGTGAGCACCCCCGCGGGCGGCCTTCTCCGCGATAGAAATGGCCTGCTCAATGTCAGTTAAGTCAAGGGCAACCTGGAGTATCATGGCGAGACCTCCGGAAAGTTTTCGGTTTATACTTTCGGGTCGACTTTTTAAAGTTTGGCTTTAAAAATTTACACGGAAGTGCCAAAGGTTTTCACCAAGATTTAAAAAAGGAGCACATAACCCCATCTGGTGGGCTGAATGGTAACGTTCATTCCCTTCGGTGAGAGGCCAAACAGGGACGGTGTAATCTACGCGCTCCAGCTTTTGAAGCGGAACAAGCTGATCGATGACTACATTATCGTTGAAGCCAGTAGGGTCGAACTCCTTCCCGAAAGAGTACCCAGAGATAGGGCATACATCATAGGTGAACACCTCGCCACTTACGGCATAGTCGAGAAGCTCAGACCGCCAGCGCTAATAAGCGTCGATGCCCACACAGACCTGATGCACGACTACCTCGACCACGGCTCATGGCTCGCCTATGCCCTTGAAAAGAGGCTCGTGGAGAGGGCCGCCGTGATGGCACCGGTTCTCATGATTCCCACTACGGAGAGAACCCAGCTCTGGACGAGGCGTGTCAAGGTCTTCCCGGCCACGCTAAGGAGCAGGAAAGTAAGGGGGAAGTGGAGGGCCTACAAGAACTTTCAGACCAACTCAATTGAGGAGATAATGGGTGAGGCGAAGAGGTACCTCGGCAAAGACGTTTACCTTACCGTGGACATGGACGTCTTAAGGCCAGAGTACAAGATAGCCCGCTTCCAGCACGGCGAGCTGACGCTTGAGGAGCTCCTTCAAATCCTCGAGGCGATAAAGGAGAACTTCAACATCGTCGCATTCGACATTGCAGAGGTCTCGGACAGGCTGAGGCGCTCCCGGCTCGGAAAGAAGGCGTTTTTCGAGGTCTTCCAGCTCCTGATGGGGTGATTCGATGCCGACGATCAGCGACGAGGAGATAAGGAAGATAATCATGCCGCTCATGCTGTCCGGGGCGAAGATGCTCGACAAACACTGCCCCAAGTGTGGCTCCCCCCTCTTCGAGAAGGACGGGAGGGTCTTCTGCCCCGTGTGCGAGCACAGGAGGAAGCAGATAGCGGGCGAGATGAAAGGAGTTGAGGAGAGGCTGATGGAAAAGCTGACACAGCTTGCCAACTCAATGCCCGACGACCTCGACGAGCTTGAGAAACACTTAAGGGTGATGGGGCTGATAATTGACCTGTTGGAAAGATACAGGTCTCTGGAGGGGGGAGAATGAAGAACGTGAGAGTCCTCAAGGCACTTGAGAGCGGCCCAAAAACCGTTGAGGAGATAGCCAAAGAAACCGGTCTCAAGCAGATGGAAGTGAGGCGCTACCTTCTCCGCTTCGCCGAGAACGGAAAGGTCGAGGCCTTTGAAAAGGAAGGCAAGCTCTACTGGAAGCTGAAGGAGAGGGACGAGCTCGAAGAGGAGTTCAAGTACGTTTGATTTCTGTTTTTTAACTCTTTGATTTTGGGAACTAGGGATAAGGAGGTTCTGATTCTGCGGACAACATCAGCACCGACAGGAGGAGCTGTAAAACTGCGGAAGCAATAGACAACAAGGGGTAAGCAAAAGAGAAAGGGGAATCAGACCTTCTTGGCATTTTCCCAGTACTCGTTGAACTTGGCCTCGAAGAGGGCCTTGATCCTGAAGTCCTTGATCCAGACCTGGGTCTCGTAGTTGAAGTAGCGAGCGGCCATGTCCTCGAGGGCGAAGAAGACCTCGTCGTCGCAGATGAGCATCGGAAGCTCGAACTTGTCGAGAACCCTGAGCTCGAGCTTGCCCTTCTTGGCGTAGTCGAGTATCTTCGAGGAGGCCTCAAGCCTCTTGAGGACGGGCTCGGTAACGATTATCTTGGCCTTGGCACCGTTGTCGATGGCCTTGAGAAGGTCGCTCTCAAGGTTGATTGCTATGTAGCCATCGTCGGCGAGGAGTATCTGCTCCTTGACTTCCTCAAACATCTCCTTGGTCTTGAGGGTAGCGTTCCTTATTCCCCTGACAACCCAGACGCGCTCGACGCCGTACTTCGGAATCTCGGTCTCGATGAGAGGCCTCATGAGCTCAAGGAGCTCCTCTTTGGCCTTCTTCTTGGCCTCAAGCTCCTCCTTGACGCGCTCCTGCCACTCCTCGATGAACTTCTCGAGGATGTTCTCCGGGTGAACGGGCCTGTACTTGTTGACCTTGCCCGGCTGGCTAATGGCAAAGCCCTTCTTCTCAAGGCTTCTGAGGACGTCGTAGGTTCTCGGCGCGGGAACCTCCGAGACGCTGGCGAGCTCGGCAGGGGTGAGAACGCCGAAGCCAACGAGGGCAACGTACGCCCTTGCCTCGTAGAGGTTCAACTCGAAGTGCTCCTGGAGGAGTTCCACCATCCTGTCCTTAACCATCCTTACCACCACCTAATTTTCTACATACTATTTCTGACGTAACCCATTATAAACTTTTTCCACACATTGGGAATGGTCGGGGTAAATACCCCGTGATTGCAACAGGTGACTAACATGGATAAAATTCAATTTGCATGGGCACGCAAGGGGATTACTCCAAGAAGGGTTTTAAGGTTTTTGGTTTTACCTCCAAATAAAACAACAACCGTAAACTAAGGTTCTAATATCTGGTTATCAATGGGTGAAAATTGCCAAAAAAGTGTCACATAAAGTAAAGGAAAACACGCCCTTAACCTTCCCCATACACGTAACGTCTCAGTTCAGAATAGAGGTCGTTTAGCACCTCAATGTAGTCAGCCTTTCCTTCTTCAATCTGGTCCATGAGCTTTTCAAGCTCCCTCGTGCGCTCCTCACTGACGAGGTCGCGGTACTTGCTGACGAGGTAGTGGTAGACCTTTATGCCCTTCTCAGTCGGAACGAGCTTCTTCCTGCCCCTCGTCTCGACAACGTAGCCACGCCGTATGAGAGTCTCAACGATTTTCGCGTACGTTGAAGGCCTTCCAATACCGCGCTCCTTCATCAGGGCTATTATGTCGCCCTGCGTGTAGAGTGAAACCTTCGGGGCCTTCCACTTCTTGGACTCGACGACCTTGAGTTTTGCTCCCTGCTCAAGCTTCGGCAGCTGCCTCATCGGCGGTGAGCGAAGCCTTGTCCAGCCGTCCTTGAGGATTTCGACGTAGCCCTCGAGCTCAACCTTCCCGACACCCGCGTTTATAACGGCCCTTTCGTAGAGAACCTTCGCTGGAACCATCTGGCTCGTCATGAAGCGCCTGAATATCATGTCGTAGAGCCTGTAGTGGTTGCGCGTAAGGTTCCTCGGGAGCTGGATTACGCCGTCGCGGATGAGCTGCATCAACCTGCCGGTGTCGATGGGCCTCGTGGGCCTTATGGCCTCGTGCGTGCCCTCTTCACCCCAGGGCCTCGGCTTGAAGTACTCCTCGCCGAGCTCGCTCGTTATGTACTCCCTGGCGATTTCTATTCCCGCGTTGCTCACGTGGGTTGAGTCAGTGCGGTGATAAGAGATTAGGCCCATCTCGAAGAGGTCCTGCGCCAAGCGCATCGTTTCCGGCGCGGACAGCTTGAGAAAGGTCGAGGCGTCCTTGAGCATTGCGTCAGTCGTGTAGGGCGGTGCGGGGTTGAGCTCCCTCTCCTCAAGCTGGACTTCCTCAACGGTTACGTACTCGGGTGGCTCGACGTCCTTACCGCCCTTCCCGAGCTCAACCGTGACCTGGAGGCCGTTCTCAAGGGTCAGGCCGAGGAAGTAGACCTCGCTTTCGCTGAACTCCTTATACCTTTCAATAATCCAGCCGAGAACAGGGGTCTGAACCCTTCCGGCGGAGAGGTTCCTGTTCTCGAAGACCCTCTGAAGCTCACCGCTCAGCTCGAAGCCTATCCACCTGTCCTCTATGCGCCTAACAATCTGGGCCCCGACGCGGTTCTCGTTCACGTCCCTTGCCTCTTCAATGGCCTTCAGTATGGCCGGTCTCGTGACCTCGTGGAATTCTGTCCTCTTGATGTTCGGCGTGTAGGGGCTCAGAATGTTCCTTATGTCCCAGGCTATCTTCTCACCCTCAGTATCAGGGTCGGTCGCGATGAGTATCTCGTCGACCTCTTGAGCAATCTCGCGCATCGCGATGACGTTCTCAAGGGCGTCGCGAACGTTCGTTGAGCCACAGCGCGGACAAACTCCTTTCTTCTCCCAGTCAACGAACTGGTAGCCACAGTCACGGCACCGCTTTATGGTGTCATAGACGGGAATAAACCTGAGCATATCTTCATTGCGCTCGATTAGGACGCCGTGGTAGCCCTCATCGGTGACGAGGTCGAACATGTGTCCCCCGCTCGCGAGAATCGTCAGCTGTCTGTTGCCTATGCTCACCTCGTAGGCGACCAAATCACCGATGCGCCTCTTGCTCGGCCTGCCGAAGAAGTTGGCTATCGTCCTGGCCTTGTTGGGGCTCTCGACGATCATAAGAGCTGATTTAACGAGGTCCTTGACCTTCGAGCTTATCTTGCCCTCCATCACGAGGCGGACTTTCTCCCTGTCCTCGTCTATCTCCCTCAGGAGTTCCTCAAGGTCGAGCTCCTCGAAGGGCACCATCTTGAACTCCGTGAAGCGCCAGCGCATCTGCCTGACCAAACCGTTGAAGACCTTCTCGTTGTCCACTATGAGGACGCTGAGACCCTTGGTGATTCCGCCCGCGAACAGCCTGCTCGTCCTTCCGGTTGCCTGGATGTAAGTCCTGACGTCGGGAATTTCGATGAACCACTTGCCCTCTTCCTTCACGAGGCTGACGAACGGGTCTTCAGCGAGCCTCTGGAGAACGTCTTCCTTCTTCAAAACCCTGCGCAGGAACTCCACCAGCTCCCTGAAAACGTTGAGGACGGTCTTGTGGAAGTCGTTCTCGAGGGGGAGCCCTTCAGCCAGGGCCTCCTCTATCTTCATCAGTTCGAACTGGGGGATGTTCCGTATCAGCCTTCTAAGTCTTGCGTGAAGCTTCTCGGCCTGCTTTCTGTCCTCCTCGTCCAGGAAGTCCATTATCTCGCTCAGCAGACCGAGGGCGCGGTAGATTGTGGGCCTCTCAAGGTCAATCGAGAAGCGGAACTTCGGAACGCCGGTGAAGACCGCGTAGCGGATGAGGTGCGGCAGGTCAAGACCCCTAACGATTGAGCCGTAGTAGGTCGCAACGCCGACGAGGTAGTCTGCTTCGCCGTTCTCGAACTTCTCAACGGCCTTCTTGTTCTTCGAGCTCGCGAGCTCTACCGCGAAGCCCTTCTCCTTGAGATAGTTGACAAGCTCCTCCGCGTAGCTCAGCCCCTGGTCAATGGGGACGAAGACGAGACCGCCCTTTCCAAGTCTCCTGAGGAGCTCCCCCACGTGCTCCTTAACGTCTTTGGTCGGCTTTAGGTAGCTGTCCACGACGTTCCTCAGCGCGCTCCTTCCCGAGCCAACTTCAAAGCCGAGGAGCTCGCGGTAGAGCTTTATCCTGTCGCCCCTCGCGCTCCCAGTGGCGGAAGCGATAATCATTACTCCGACCTTGTTCTTCCTCTTGAACTCCTCAATCTCGCGCTGGAGCTTCCCTATGTCTCCGTTGAGCTCGTTGAGCTTTTCTTCCCTATCCTCGGCGTTGCCGTTGAGGTACTTGCTCATCTGCTTCTTGAGCCTTATAATCTCCCACGCCTTGTCTATAATCCCCTCGGTGAAGCCGAGCAGGAGGAGGGAGCGGTCTATGTTCTTGCTCGCCTTGAGGAACGCATCGACGTCGTCAACGAATATGAAGTCGAAGCGCTTGCCCCTCAGCTTCTCGTCAAAGTTCCTCGCAAGCCACTGGGCGCTCGTTATGAGGATGTCAAAGTCCCCAGACTCGATTTTAGCGAGCATCTCTTCCTTCTCTTTCTTCTTGAGGTTGCCGTGGTAGTAGGCCAGCTTGACGTCCAGTCCCGTTCTCTCGATTATCGCCTGAACTTTTTTGACCGTTTGAACGACGAGGGGCGTCGTGGGGACGACAATGTAGCTCTTCTTGCCCTGCACGGCGTAGTAGACAGACATGAAGGCCCCAAAGGTGCTCTTGCCCATTCCCGTTGGGGCTATGATGGAGAAGCTCCTGCCCTTGAGTAGCCTCTTGACCCAGGTTCTCTGGGCGCTCCAGAATGTGAAGCCCGTGGCCTTCTCAAAGAACTCTTCAATCTCCCGGAGGCCCTTTTCAAGGGAGTAAATGTCCTCCCAGGCCTTGAGCTTCCCTCTCGACTTCAGGGCCTCTCTAACGGCATTTACGAGCTCGAAATAGCTTTCAGCGGTGACGGGGTTATCGATACAGTCATCGCACGGGTTCTTCATTACTAGCCTTTCGTCAGAAATTCTACCTGAGCAGTTTGGGCACATCTCCCTGTACAGGGCCTTCATTATTCCCACCCTCTAAGTTGGTGTTTCGGGATTTAAGCTCTTATAAGGGTTCCTTTTCGAGGGCCCTTCGGGTGTGCTCGTACCCCTCGCGCAGTTTTTCAACAAGGGGGTAGTCATGAAAAACAGCAGACAGCTCGTCGAGGGCCTCACCGAGCACGTGGAGGTATTCCTCCGCTCCCGTTTCGCGGACGAGCCTTAAGGCGCGGAGAAAGAGCATAGCACTCTCGCTCCCGCTTTCGTCCCTCTTGAGGGAGTTGAAGAGCTCGGCCACAGCAACGTCCAGCGCCAGCCTCGGGACTTCCGAGAGGTACGACCACGCAAGTGCCTCGGGGTTCAGAGGTTCCGAGCCCCCGGCGTCGAAGTAGATGCCCTTCTCGTAAGCCTCTTTCACTGCCGAAACGTGGGGGCAGTCGCCTCCCCTAGGGCAGGTGCAGATGTGTTCTCCCGTTGAGACGTTCAGCTCGACGTAGTAGGGGTACTCGTCCAGAACCTTGGAGTAGAGCCTGTCTCCCGCCTTGAGAACCCAGAGAACCCTTGCCATTTTTACCACTAACGTGGGTTAGACTCGGTGGATTTAAGCCTTTCGGCGAAAGGGTTTTTAAGGCCGGAGAATACTATTGTTGGTGGTCATTATGGTGGACGTTTTTGAGCTGGCACGGAGGTATCACGACGAGCTTGGAATAAAGGAGCCGAGCCTGGCCACAATGGCGGCGGAGCTCTTCGACGACCTCGGACTTAAGATGGCGAACTTCCTGAAGGACGAGGGTTACAGCCTCGTGAGCACGAAGTTCATAGACTACGACAAGAGCCTTGTCATAGAAGTAAGAAAAGGAGACAAGAGCTTCGAGGTTACCCTGCGGAAGAGCTAACTCCCGTACTCGAAGGTTATTTCCTTCTTTTCGCCGGGCCCCACGGTCACGAGGAACTCAACGTAGTCCGCCGTTTCCGCCGTGGGCTGGACGCTGGCGAGGGACACCTCTCCCCTCTTGTAGTGCCTTACAACCACGGTTTTTGCCTCGTCGCCGAAGTTCTGCAGGGTTATCCTAATCTTGTAGTGCCTGCCTTCGCTGTCCCTTTCGAGGACCGTTGTGGTGCCCTTGACGTCGTAGTCCCTGCCTATGCCTATCCTAACCGTGTCGCCCTTTGGCGTGTGCTCGATTCTCGACTCGCCTATGAAGAGCCTCCCGTCATCAGTGTCCTTGAAAATCTCAACAACTCCCGCGGGGAGAACCATATCGGTCTTGAATGAAACGGACTCGTAGACGGGCCTCTCACCGTTGTATGGCCAGCTCTCGTAGAGATACTCCCTTGTGAATGGGGTGTTCAGCTCAACGTAGGGGTAGACCATCGTGCTCCCTGAGGTTATGTCGGCCACTCCGAGACGGTAGACGTAAAAGGCCTCGGCCCGCTCCGGAGAGCTCACGACAACTCCGCTAGCCTCTTCCACCCGTTCGTAGAGCGTCTTCGGCCGGGGCTGGGAGTAGAAGCTCACGTCCCCCGCAACAAGCAGGACTTCCGCGTCCCTAAAATCCTTATCTGTAGGGTTCTTGATGACGACGTAACCCCTCAGTTCGGCCTCATCACCCAGGTAAAGCCTGTACCTGCTCTCCCAGTTTATCCCCTGAACCCGGTAGGTAACGCTCACCCTGAACTTTCCCGCTTCCTCCGACCTGAGCGAGACGTAGGGTTTGGACTCGTCAAGGTCTTTCACCTTGAAATACACGACCTCTTCTGGGTTTATCAGGTAGTAGCCGTCGCTCTCTACGGCAATCTTGCCATCGCGGGTTCCGAGGTACGTTCCGGCTATCACGTTACCACCTTTAAGGCCTATCTCAACTTCGCTCCCGGTTCTGCTCTCATCTCTCCCAAAGATGCCCAGCACGGAGACGCCGTCGTCAAGCGGCCTGACGCTGACCTCCGCCAGGTCAAAGCCCGAAAGCCCCTCAAGGGACACCTCATTGATGCCCTCCTCAAGCTCGACCTCAAAGGTCTCCTCAACAACGCCAACGCTGGCGGAGTTGTAAAGGGCGATGGTAACATCACTGGTAGAGGCCTTCTCAGTCTGGAAAGACACCGCGACGAGAAGAACTACAAAAAACGAGACCAACAATGGAAAGAACTTTTTATTCATGTTGCTCACCACTTGTTATTGTTATTTGGTCTATTTATAACTTCCTACCGCTTCAACTGGATTTGAACCAAAACTTTGCAAATGGAAACCCTTTTAACTGCCCGGTCGGATTGAACACTGTCAAGCTGATGAGGTGATTGGTATGGACAGGATTGCTAAGGCTAGGGAAATAATCGAGAAGGCCAAGGCCGAGAACAGGCCGCTCGTCGAGCCTGAGGCGAAGGAGATACTCAAGCTTTACGGCGTCCCGGTTCCGGACTTCAAGGTCGCCACAAACGAGGAAGAGGCCGTTCAGTTCGCCAGGGAGATTGGCTACCCGGTCGTTATGAAGATTGTTTCTCCGCAGATCATCCACAAGAGCGACGCCGGCGGCGTTAAGGTCAACATCAAGAACGATGAGGAGGCCAGGCAGGCCTTCAGGACCATCATGGAGAACGCCAAGAACTACAAGCCGGACGCCGACCTCTGGGGTGTCATAATCTACAAGATGCTCCCGCTCGGCAAGGAGGTCATCGTCGGTATGATCCGCGACCCGCAGTTCGGCCCTGCCATCATGTTCGGTCTCGGTGGTATCTTCGTTGAAATCCTCAAGGACGTCAGCTTCCGCGTTGCCCCGATAACCAAGGACGAGGCCCTCGACATGATCAAGGAGATCAAGGCCTACCCGATTTTAGCAGGAGCCCGCGGTGAGAAGCCGGTAGACATAGACGCCTTAGCGGACATCATAGTCAAGGTCGGCGAGCTCGCCCTCGAGCTTCCGGAGATTAAGGAGCTCGACATCAACCCGATCTTCGCCTACGAAGACGGCGCTGTCGCCGTCGACGCGAGGATGCTTCTCTGAGGGCTTTTGCCCTTTTCTCTCTGCCCAGATTTTAGAACTTAGCTCAAAGGGCACGGAGCTTTTGATTCTCTTCAAGTCTTATTGCAACACCGAGTGAATTCGCCGAGGTTCTGGAAAACCTCAATCCTTTCAATTCTCCTAGAGTCTTATTGCAACGTTCTGATCGAGTACGGCTTGATTGACGACGACGAGGCTTTCAATTCTCCTAGAGTCTTATTGCAACTTCCCGCTTGCCCCTCACACGTAACATTTATTTTTGCTTTCAATTCTCCTAGAGTCTTATTGCAACATATCCGGACGCCAACCTATACGTTGACTACGTAACGCTTTCAATTCTCCTAGAGCCTTATTGCAACTTCCTGGCTCCGCAGATAGAGCGCTCGACGCAGTTCCCTTTCAATTCTCCTAGAGTCTTATTGCAACCCGGGGTTGTGGGGCTGTAAGCGGTGCCCTGTCTGGTCCTTTCAATTCTCCTAGAGTCTTATTGCAACCCGCCGAGATACATAACGTCGCCAGCCCAGAAGAGAACTTTCAATTCTCCTAGAGTCTTATTGCAACTGTAGGCGATGGTGTTGTCTGTGTCGGCCTTGGTAATCTCTTTCAATTCTCCTAGAGTCTTATTGCAACGCCTGTTTCTGACCTCGACGCGCTGGCTATGAAGTACTTTCAATTCTCCTAGAGTCTTATTGCAACTGGCCGTTGAACTCCGACTCGACCCGGACTTCGAGCCTTTCAATTCTCCTAGAGTCTTATTGCAACGGCTCGGGCTATGGTTACTCTACGAAAGTGGCGATCTCCTTTCAATTCTCCTAGAGTCTTATTGCAACGCAGTCGTGGTCATGAGCCACGTCCCCACTGTTCAGGCTTTCAATTCTCCTAGAGTCTTATTGCAACCCTTATAATCATGCTGAACCCAACAGCCAGGATTATTTCACTTTCAATTCTCCTAGAGTCTTATTGCAACGGCATCTTAGCCCTTATGTCACTGTCTATATGAGTCAAGCTTTCAATTCTCCTAGAGTCTTATTGCAACCTCCTGAGGGCCTTAAACATCATTGCCACATCTGCCGCTTTCAATTCTCCTAGAGTCTTATTGCAACGCGAGCAGAATGAAAAGGTTCTGCTCGTGGTGGCCTGCTTTCAATTCTCCTAGAGTCTTATTGCAACAAAACACACACCTTGATGAGACTAATTATGCACCTAATGCTTTCAATTCTCCTAGAGTCTTATTGCAACTTCAACACGCTCTATAGAAACTTTTAGTTCTGAAATCTTTCAATTCTCCTAGAGTCTTATTGCAACGAAGGGAAAGGTTAAGCGCCTCTACGCTCTCCTTTTCTTTCAATTCTCCTAGAGTCTTATTGCAACGGCACACATAGACAAGCGTCTGAAGTACTGCAATGCGCTTTCAATTCTCCTAGAGTCTTATTGCAACTCATCAAAGAACAACTGGAGAAACTTCTATATAATAACTTTCAATTCTCCTAGAGTCTTATTGCAACAATTATCAACTTCTTGATCCATTATCAAAAACAGTTACTTTCAATTCTCCTAGAGTCTTATTGCAACAGGGCGGATTTTCTGTCCGTTCGCCCAACAGGGAGTTGTACGTTCTTATATATTTAAGCTTTTCTGGAAACCCCTCAAGAAAGAATGCACAGACCCCCTCCAATCGGGATTATTATATGTCTTCAAATCTCCCAAAATGAAGGCTAAGAGGCTGTCTCTACAGTACCGGTGAAACGGTTTGAGAAATGCAAATCCGTTTGATGCCGTTAAACTCCAAAATCGAAGGTTAAAGAGGTTGAATCTAAAATAACATCATTTTCCACAGGCTATGGCGTTATTCAGGGGATTGACGAGCTCTGTTTTAATTCCCAAAGAAAATTCGTTACAGTTCAAGCGAGAGCATATAACAATAAGTAATAATTTTGAAACAACAAAAATTGATTTCCTGCCGCATTCGAGAAGAGATTTTTACTTTTCCTCCTCTCAAACAGCCCTTTTTGGAAATTGAGGCACTTTTAGCGTGATAGGCCAGAAAAGGTTAAATTCAGGACTTCCTAACCCTTACGGTGGTTCCATGTACATCATCGTGGTCTATGATGTGAACGTGAAGCGCGTCAACCACGTCAAGAAGTTCCTCCGCCAGCACCTCCACTGGGTCCAGAACAGCGTCTTCGAGGGAGAAGTCACGGGGGCAGAGTACGAGCGCATCAAGGCAGGGCTGAAGGAGATAATAGACGAAAGCGAAGATTCGGTGGTAATCTACCGCCTTCGCTCACAGCCCCTCCGCGACGTCCTTGGAACGGAAAAGAACCCGATGGAGAACATCATTTGACCTTTAGCTCCTCCCTGTCAATCTCGGCGCAAATCGGCTTATAGGGACAGCGGTTGCATACCCAGCCTTTCCGCCCAACCGTCGATATCCAGCGTGGGAACTTCCCGCTTTCCAGCTCCTCTACGGCCTCAATAACCCTTTTGGCCCTCCCCAGGAACCTCCTGAAGAGGGTCTCATCAAACTCGACAGGAAACACCCGGAAGTCGAGCCCGTTCCTGTCGAAGATGTAGATGTATCCCTTCTCCTTTCCGAGCATCCCCATGTAGGCGTTAATCTGCTCGACCCACTCCCGCGACGGCTCCGCGTGCTCAAGGTCGTGATTTTTTCGCGGAATTCCTTCCCCGTTGCCTTCAAACCCCTTGAACTTGAACTCAAGAACGTAGGGGCCCTTAACGGCATCGGCCTTTCCGACGAGCTTCCACCCGTCTCTTATCGGATACTCCACCGGAACCTCGAACTCTGCGCTCCCAACGACCTCCGCCAGCCAGCCGTGCAGGGCGGAGCCTATCCTGGCTTCCCAGCTACGCGAGGGACTGTACGCGTTGAGGTATATGTCAAGGGCGGTCTTCCTGAGGCAGTAGCTTAGAGAGGTTACCCATATCCTTCTCTCGGGCCTGTGGTTGCCGTTTATGGCGTTCTTAATTCTCTCGTTGAAGGATTTGATTTCTTCCGGGAGGTTCATTCAGACCACCCCAATCATCCCAAAACCGTGAGCATTCCTCATTCCGAGTCCAGTGTCCCAAGCAACGCGGAGCAACTCCTCATCGCCCCCCGTTCTAAAGTGGAACTCCCAAGCGCGGACCTGTTTGTATCCCGGTTTTGCCGTCGTGCTTTATTCTAAACATCTTGCTCCCTGCGCTTTCCTTTCAATTTTCCTTAGGTCTCATTGCAACAAACCTTAAAGTGGAGCAGGAGTTCAAGTCTCATTGCAACTGACCCCCATCAGCTTAATGTACGTCTTACCCGCCCGCGTGATTTGATACCTCGGGGCCCGACCATCGGGACGTTCGCTCCTAACTAAATAATAATCCGCCATCTTCTTCAACTCGTTGCTTATCGTCGCTGGAGAGACGCCAAGCTCCTCCGCTATTGCTCTAACGCTCTTTCCCTTCATCAAACCGCACAAAATCATAGCCCACCTCCTGCTGTAGGGAGCCAGAAACGAACCAAGCTCAAGGGAGATGTGGCCTGAGAGGTTCTCGAAGTCGCTCTCAACGATGACCCGCGTGCTCTTTAGGCTCATGAGTGCCAGTAAAGTCCCAACAACGAGGGGCCTCATTCCCCCCGAGAGAACTGCAAGGACAACCCTGTCTCTGGTCATGTTGTCTTCCACACTTCGCTTTATTGTGACTACCATCTCATCGCCATTTGAAGGAACCTCCAAGTGAATGATGTTCTCCTCCCCTACTATCGGCCCAACTATGCTTTCTATTGCCTTCAGGGCATTCACCGTCCTTTGTTCCTCTCTGTAGCCCTTTGGTAAAACGGCAATGAGTTTGTCTCCCCTGCCGAGACCGTCTATCTCTTCTCTCTTTCTCATCAACGCCCTGAGTATGAACTTCTCATCAAAGCCCACCGGGAAGACAACCAGCAAGGTCCCACCCCCTCACCTTCAGGGTCTCCAGGATTTCCTTCCCAAGAGTGCTCCCCTTCCCTCCCCTGTTACACGCCGCGGCGTAGTTGTCCGCCACCACAATCGGCAGAAGGAGGGTATAAACTGCCCGAAGGCTTCTCTTGAGAGTTTTCTCGACGCAGGAGTATTCCTCAACGGGTTCACTCCAGGGTATTTTATCAGGAACTTCGAGGCCTGAAAGTGCCTGTATTAGTCCGGGGCACTCTTCAGCCAGTCTTAAACTTGGAGGTCTTTTGACGATTGTTTTCCGTATCCAGTCGTGGTGATGGAGTAGAATTGCGACGGAAGCAATATCTCCGGCTTCTCCAAAGCCTGCCAAGACTTTTCGCGCTACAAGGTATGAGTAGAACTCGTGGTAGCCGAAACCCCCTCTCCTGTTCTGAAACATCTCAAGGCACTTCCCAACGTCGTGTAGAACGTACGCCTTTCTCAACAGGTCCCCTGCGGCAGTGGGGTTAAGTTCAAGGAGCCTTCCGAGAAAGGCCCCGTAGTTCCTCGCGAGATAAAGGCAATCAATCAGCTCGAGACCTCTCCGTATGTGGGCTTCCATCGTTTCGATGCACTTTCCGTTGCTGAAGTAAGCGCAAGGCCTCATGGTATACCACGCTCCCGGTCGTAATCCCCAACGTAGATAACCTCAACATCTTCACCAAGCGCTAAACTCTTTGCAACGCGGTAGGCATCGCTGATTCCGCGTAGCTCAAATTTAATATCTTTCAGCTCGACGAGGCCCTTTGAGTAAAGGTCAAGGAGCTTCCTCGGGCTTATGAGCACGACCTCACCTTCAACGGAAAGCGGAATAAGAAAACCTCTCATAATCGGGATTCCCTGCTGGATAAGCCTCTCGATTTCTCCAAGAACTTGGGGTGCTCTTTTGGAGGGTTCAGCCATGAACTTGACGAGTTTTCCGCTCAACGACTTGTTGATTAGCTTTGTAACGGACACAAGACTTGAGCCATGAACTTCGTTCACTATCCGCTCATAGGTCTGGGGAACCCTGGGGTGAATCCCCTCCTCCTTCAGAAGGTTAACGGTGAGTTCAACCTTTTCGGAAGGATACGGTCCGGTAGGTGCGTCTTCCATGATAACCACCTGGCCCTCACTGTCCCGGGCATGCCTGGCGAGCCTTCCAAGGCGCTGGAGGAGGGAGTTGATGGGTGCCCTGTCGGTAACCATTACATCGCTCGAAAAATCAACGCCGGCCTCAACCGCTTGAGTTCCAATCAGGAGAAACTCTTCATTTTTGAGCCTTCTGAGGCGGTCAATGAGGGCCTGTTTGTGGCTTGGCTTCATTCTGCCATGAATCAGGACTATTCGGTCCTTCCCGAACCCAGTATCCTCATCTAAGGCCCGATTGTACAGCTCAACCGCCCTTTCAACGGTGTTAACTATGACGGCGTTCCTCTTCCCGGGTTCAACGAACTCAAGCGGGTTGCCATTACCAAACGTCATCGAGATGTCCTTCTGGAGTTCCCTCCTTATGAAGGGGTCGTTTTCATCGGGTTTGAGCACTTCAAACTCGTAGCCGTTTTTTCTCGCATGCTTTTCAAAGAACTCAACGTGGCCACTGGAAAGAGTGGCGGTCATCACGACGATTGGAACTCCCTGAGAGGTCAGAAACTCAACAACCGAGCTGAATGCCGTCGCCATGGATTCATCTTCCAGCAGAAAGTGGGCCTCATCAAAGACAACGAGAGACGTTAAAATCGAAGCCTGGGTGAGGTAGTCGTAGCCGAACTCCCTTCCCGCCTTCACGAGGTGCCTTCTCTTTGTGTTGAGCTTCAGTAAGTCCCACGTGAACGTGTCGGCGGTTGTGATGTTCAGGGGAAAGAGGTGCATGAACTCGCCGCTCGACCCCATCATCTTCGTCCTTGAAAAACCGAAGGCCTCCTCGGCCGTTCTCTGAACGTCCTCAATAATTGACCTCATGGGGAGGACGTGGATGACCCTGTCAAAGAGAGAGGCATCATTTAGGGAGTGAAGCGCGAGGGCGTAGCTGAGGAGGGTTTTGCCGTAACCCGTGGGAGCGTTCAGAATGAGAAACGGCTTTGGGGAGGAGGTCAAAAAGCTAAACGCCTCCTCAAGGAGGGGCCTCCTCTCGGGCATAAAGCCCTTGACATCTGCGAGCCTTTTGAGGGCTTCTTCATAGGGCCTCACAGGAGCACCTCCATGTGGGGTTTCCACATGAACGCCCTCAGAACTTTCCTTAGCTCGCCGCTTGCCCTCGCATTTCCTTCAAGCAAAGCCCTGCCCTGGCGGAATAGTCTGAACAGGGAGTCCTCAATGAGCCTTTTGTTCCCGCTGTTGATGGCACGATAAAGGTCTTTGACGAAGATGTAAGCGAGCATCTCCCCGTCACCAGTTACCCGCCTGCTCAACTCCTTCTCGGCAACGTCAACGAGGGCCCACAGGGGATATTTGTGAACCGTGGCCTTTCCTTCCTTCAGCTCCACGGTTAGGGGAACTCCCCCCGTGCTAAGGGCCTTGATGCGCCCCACGTAGGAATTCAGGTATCTACTAAGGCCCAAGAGGTCAAGCTGAACCGTTTTGAGTTCTGTGTACACCTGCCCCTCAAGGCTAATCACGTGGAGGACAACGGGGTAAGCCTCCTCGGGAACGTCCCTGTTTTCCTCGGCAAGCTTCATTGCAAGCTTCATCTCGTAGAGCTCCTCCGTGCTCAGCGAAAGCCTCCCGCGGATTCCTGCCTCCGTTATCGGTAACAATCCCTGAACAACTATGTCCTCAACCTCATACGGCCAGAACCCTTCTATCCCTGGCTTTGTTATCAGGTAATACCTGCCGCCGACAAAGCCGGCAAAACCCGTAAAGAACCCCAAGGCAACGAAAGAGAACCACAGCGGGTCAAGGCGTATCTGGGCCTTCTGACCTGTAGTTGGGACGAGAAAACCGCTCTGACGCTCGTAGTATTCTGGTTGCTTGATTATTGCAGGCAGTATCGCGTAATATTCAGCTTTTGGTTTCTTTCCGGGCTGTTTCCATGTTTGGCCATCAAACTCAACGCCAAGATATGTCCCGTTCTTATCAACTCTAACGGACGTTAGAGAGGCTCTGGGGTCGAGGAGTCCCTTCCTGAGGAGTTTAACTGTTTCAGTGACGACCAGCTCGAAAAGCTCCCCATAGGTTTCGGGAGCGCTCCTGTTGAACCAGACCTTGAGAACCTTATCGAAGGAGCTCCCGTCGTTCCGGCCCATCTTGGAAGTGTGCGCCTTAGCCCTATCGCCGAGTGAACGGAGGGCGCCTTCAAGGGAATCCGCCAGCTCGTTCGCGTCCGGTTCAAGGGTTCCGGTATTTATAACTACCCATGACATCCCGAGGGAAAGGAGTTCCCTTGTCAGGCCCTCGTAGGGGTAATTTGCAATTGCCTCAAGGAGCGAGGACAAGGGTCTCACCCCCCACGGTAGCGGTTCTCAGCTCTCCTCTTACCTTGACAGTATCCTCAGGGTAGAACATTACGATGCGCTTCGTGCTGGAATAGTCACCAATCCCTGAGCGCCAGTCCACTACAGACTGCAGTGTGCCCCTGCCCTGCACTTCGAATCCCTTGAAGGGGAACGCGTATGATGTCTCAGCACTGGAAGCTTCGGATATCTCGGCTTTACCCGTCTCAACGTTCTCAACGCTGACCACTGACTCCCTTGAACCAAGCCTTGTTATTCCCCACGCCGCCCTTTCGAGGTCTTTCATCGTATAAGGCCCTTTGGAGAGCTCCTCCCCGTTCACGAGGTAGACCGCGGTTATTGTGGAGTCCCCTGAACCGTACATCACCGCGAAGGGAAATGATGTGACGGCCGTTTGGAGCTCGCCCCTGTGTGTTTTGTTAATCTTCAGCAGTGCTCCGTATAGTCTTGGCTTCCCAATGGTTTTAATGGTCACCCACTCGAACAGGTTCCTAATCCCGTCTGCGGTGCTTTTGACCGTTTTCCTGTCATATACAGTCTCGGCCCTGTTTCCTGAGAGGTGGTGGAGTGGATAGGATATCGCCCCAATAAGCGTCGTCGGGGGAACGTAGCGAAGTGCCGTTCTCATCTTGCTCTGCGGCAGGGCGCGGAGGGCCACTATTCCCGTTGGTCTCATCATGACCTTTAAAAAGAAAGTCAAGGGAACCACCTCAGAACGCTCCCTGCTCCCTGAGGTAGTCCATCGCCTCCTTCAGGGCTTCCTCCGGAACCTTCTCTCCAGTCGCGACGGCGAAGAGGTAATTCTCTCCAAGGCCCTCAAGAACTTTTAGCCTTCTCTCCGTTCTGGCAATGTAATCGTCGTAAATCGGGGATGTGACGACAAACGGGTGTTCTGTGACGGCTACTGCCACCTCGGTTATGCCTCCCACCGGGAAAAAGCGGGAGAGCTTTGCTCCGAACTGCGCGGAGGAGAGCATCCTGAAGAGAGCCCTCAAGGCGGCCTCACGCCTGGTCTTTATCTCGTCCTCGTCGAGAATCGGCTCCGAGGTTATGGCGCTCACACCTATGGCATCGAGGTCGAGGTTAAACGTGAAGCCGTAGAGAGCAGTGCCGGTCTCCACGTAGTATATCATCTGCTCAGAGGCGTTGCCCTTCTTGCTTGAGGAGTCCATCTGGGCGTGCCTCGCGTGGAGCTGGGGTTCTGAAGTCGCGAAGAGGGCAACAGACTTGACGGGCAGGGCGTAGCTGACCTGAAAGGCTGAGCTCCTTCTGACCGGTGGCTTCTCCGCGTAGAGGAAACCGCCAACGTCTTCAACAACACAGGACCTTACTATGGCAATTTCAATATCCCTCGGGTCGTCGGGAATCGGGTTGACCTTCTTCTTGAGGTGAACCTTGTTCATGGACTTGTAGAACTCGTCCCTCCTGCAGTCGTCGCAGACTGGCAGGCCCAGGCCGAGAGCTTCCCTAACGAGGTGCTCCTGGTAGGCATGGGCGAGGCTCTCACCGCTCAGCGCCGGAACGTAGACTGTCTTGAGCCTGCCGTCCTCCTCAACGAGGTAGGGAACGCGCCTGTGCTTGCTGTAGTTTCCGGCCGTTTCAACCATGTTCAAAGCCTCGACGTTCGCCTCAAACCTAACACCAACGCTCAAAAACATCACTCATCCCCTCCAGACTCATTTTTTGAGGGATACGCAAGGGCAAGGGTTGCAACACGCTTTGCAACGCCAATATCGGAGCGTACATCGTCGAGAAAAGCCTTAATCTCTTCCTCAGTGGGTATGCCTGGAACCGGAATCTTCTTCCCGTCCTTCTCCACGTACCTTCTTCCACTTTCGTCAACGGGGGCGCTTTCGCGTACTGACCTGAAGGCCCTCAGGGCCTCGTGGAGCGTTACTTCCACAGGTTCAGGATTTAGGGCGTTTCCAATCCTGTCCACATAGCCGAAGTTCTTCATTTGTACGAAGAACCTCAGCATTTTTACTATTCCTTCGTATTCGGACATTGGATCACCTCGATAATAGTAGCACACATCTACATATAAGTTTTACGATTAGAATCGTTTAGCAGGAACAACAAATTGTTTAGAAAAAGCTAAACATAAAATGGAACCAGGGGTAGAATACGTGGACGTTTCCGCTTGGAGGTGTTTTTGTATAGTCTCCAAACAGGTCCCGAGCGTGTTTAGCCATAGCTGAACACCTCAGAACCAAGCCACCAGCGGTTCGTACTCCTTCACCCCAACGAGGTGCTTGATGAGCTTGTAGGCCTCAAGGCGAATGAGCCTCTTCTTTGTCACGTTCTTCTTTAATTCCGGATGCCTTACGCTTTTGGACAGCTCCTTCTCGTACTCGGAAAGGACCTTCTTCATTCCCTCCTTCGTCAGGAGGACACCTTTGAGCTCCTCTCTGAAGTGCCCCTTTGAGAGCATTCTCTTGGTTACGAGCCTCGTCGCGAGCCTGTCCGCTACAATCGGCTTGAAAATCTCGCTCAGGTCGAGGGCAAGGGAGAATCTCCTTTCCCCGGGCTCGTGAAGGTAGCTGACGGTAGGAACAAGCTGGGTGTTGTAGAGCTCGCTCACAATGGTTGCGTAGAGCCTTGAGTTGAGGAAACTTATTAGCGCGTTCATCTCGTTCTCCGGCGGCCTACGCGTTCTTTTCACTATCTTAAAGCCTTCTGGAAGGTGCCCGTCCCACCTCGAGTAATAGGCCTCTCTAATCCTTGCCTCGACGTTCATTACCTCGGTTATCTTCCGCGCCCCCTCAAGTTCCTCCAGGAGTTCCCCCAACTCCTCAGAGAAGCCATCATTAACTTTCCAGCGCTTTAAGTTACGCTCCATGTTGAGCGCGCTCCCCCTGACGAAGAGCCTCGCTAGCCTAAGGCGCTTTTCCCCGTCAAGGTAGTGCTCCGCCTGTCTGATGATCAAATCTCCCGAATTAAGGCTCTCCCTCGGGTAAAAACTGCCGTCGTAGTGGCCGTAGTGGTTGAAGAAGTGAACCGCTATCCCCTTCTGAGCCAAAAAGTGGAGCGCCTGGGAGGTTATCGTCACGTGACCATAGACGTAGATGTCGTAAATTCCCTCAACAGCCAGTGGCCTCCTCCCAAGTTCGTTCTCGAAGTAGAGCGTGTTCTCCCTCCTGAAAAGCGTTCCGTCAGAGAGCAGGGTCAGGGAGCGCTTCCTCATGTGACCACCTCAAACCCAGCAGAGTTCGTAGTAGGCACATTTGAGGCACTTCTTTGATTTAACGGGCTTCGGTGGAGCCGGGAGAGATTTAATTCGCTCAACCTCTTTTATCGCCTTCTCGATTTCACCCTCCCTTCCGTCGAGAGTTACCTCCTTTGTTTCGTTGAGCTTCGGGTAGTGGAGAACCGCTTTGGCCTTAATGCCTAGCTTTTTGAGGTAGTAGAGATAGTACAGCGCCTGCATCTCGTGGGCCTTCTCCATACTTTTGCTCAGCTTGACCTCGTGGACCTCTATGATGTCGCCCCGCCGAATGAAGTCAATCTTTATGCTTCCGACGAGGACTTCCTTCTCCTCGTTGGCGTAGCGCTGCTCGTGGAGAAACCTGCCGAGGTCAACCCACTCGTTTTCCTGCTCCATCGTGATGCCCTTGGCGAAGTACCAGAGCTTAGTCGGGCAGATGAAGAGGTAGTTGATTTCGGTGCCGGTGATGAGGAGGTTGGTGAGGGGGTATTCAGGGGGCATTAATAACCCTCCAACCAGAACAAATTAAGAAATGGAAAGAATTTTCCAATTGCTACCCTCTACTGGTCTCCTGGAAAGTTTTAGTGGATAGTATTTGGTTTCATAGGGTTTTCCACGATTCTTCGAGGAATATGGATTTATCTGCTCAAAAGTGGCCTTTGAAGAAAAGTCTTTTACTGGATAGATGTGTGAACCCGGTGGGACTTCAGAGATTGCAACCGGAAATATCACCCCTTGAGGAAGCTCTTTAGTGAGTTCAACACTTTTTATGTATGCTAATGAATCGCTTGTACCAATGTATCTTATGTGCTTTGCATAGTGCTTTACTTTTTCCATTGCTTCATCGGGTATTCCCAAGTAAACTTCTATATCCCCAGAGAAGTGTATGTACTCTCTGACTCCAAAGCTCTCCTGGAAACCTCCTTGGTCTTTCTTTTTCTTAAGTCTCTTCACGAAGACGCTATTTACTGTTATCCTCTCTGGGGGCTTTATTCCAACCTCTGCGTCCCGGATATAACCAAATATCTTTTTTCCCTCACTAACTTTCCCGCTTATCCGTATAGCTGTTGAGATTATTGCTAGCTTTATAGTAGATGGGGCTATCAGCGGTAGTGCCAGTGCGTATTGGGATGAATATTCTGGGATCCTATAGGAGTAGAAGGAAGGAAAGTGAACGACTAGCTTAAGCCACTTCATTCACTCTCCCCCGAATGTCATTTGGTACGGCTCTGCATTCACCAATATCCTGAGCTTCTCCACGAAGTCCGCTACACCCTTGAACTTCACAACCTGAATACTATCCAAAGCGTTCGCGATCTTCTCAATCTCGCTGACGTAGTTATCCTTCAGCGGTGAGATTACAGGTACCGGCATTGGCTCGGTTGAGTAAACTATCACACCTTCGAAATCAACAACGTGAGGCAACCTTGTAGTTGTCATGGCTCCCTCAGGCCTTGTGAACATGAGCTGATATGCCTTAAGTGCAAGCTGGTAGCGTTCTTTTCTGCGCTTTCCATCGTAGGTATACACGTCCTGCTTTGCCTCGTTAAGGCCTATACGCCAAGGCTGGAAGACGGTAACTATTGCATACCTGCCAGTTCTTGTTGGCCTGTGGTATATCATCTGGGTTCCACCTTCTCTGCCTTCTTCACTCTCCTGTCTCTTGCCTTTCTCGCCCAAAGCGTGTCTCGCATGGAGGTGTATATCCCTGTAAACCTCTGGGATTCCCAGAGCCCATCCGAACTCAACGGTGGACTTCCTTGAAACCGTTGGCTTTTCAACCATAAACCCGTGAACATCACAGATATCACAAGTTTTCAATGCATCTTCAATGACTTTTGGCTCGTCCCCCTTAGAGTATTTCCCAGTCTTACTAACAACGTAGTTGAATCTCTCTGGATGGAGCGTTCTACAAGCTGCACATAGATGGTTTTTGTCATCAAGAAGCCACATCATCTCAGCGTGTATGTGCTTAAGCATTTCTCCTGAGATGCCGTCGGTAGTTACTGCCTTTCCAGTGTTTGGGTCTATTATCTTGACGCTCCTTGGCTCAACGACGTTTCCGACATTCCCCTCGTTGTTGAGGCTGTGAAGCTCCCAAAGGGCCCTACCAAGTATGGCAATCTCAAAAACCTTTACCTTTCCTTCACTCATTCTCCTCACCTCCTTTAACAAGGGCATAGCTTATGAGTGCAGAACGAACGAGCTTGACCCCATATTCGTCAACAATTTTCACCAGCTCTTCCAAGTCTTTTTCACTTACTCTCCTTAAGTTATGTTTCCTTGCTATGGTCTCATATCTTCTGAGGAGTCTCTTTATGACGTCAACAAAATCCTCACTTTTTTCGACGTACTCTAGCTCAACTAAAGAGGAATAGTCTGGAGACCACTTTTCTTTTTTTGTTTTGTTGTCAATTGGTGGTCTAATCATGTTTCTTAGTACTCTCCCAAAGTTCCTAACTGCTTCGTTCTCAAACAGCTCAGCTAACTTCGACATTCTTCAACACCTCCAAAAGGGAATCCGCGTCATAAGAACCAAATTTTATTGAGTTTGGCCTCAACTCGTTTCTTAAGTGAAGCCGGATGTAGGAGTAGTAATTCTCCAAAGTTGGTTCAGCCATGAACTTAGATAACGCCATGGCAATGTCTTCGTAGCCTTTTCTGTCACTACGTCTGAGTATGTTTCTCCAAAAAGATAAGACTTCAGAGGGAACTTTGCTTACTAACTCTAACGGGAATCTTCCTGTGGAATAGGGCTTATCTTTTGCTTGAGGGGACTTTGCCATGACCCCGTAGATTAGTGAGGGAACAAGTGTCGGTTCTTCTAAGAAGGAGCTCCGTTTTGCCATCTCCATCTCGACCGCTATATACGCTAATGTCGGGAACAGGCCTGCCTTGTGGGAGTTTGCTAACGCTTTTCTTAATTCATTGGTTATAGCCCTTGTTGTAATGAACTCAACATCAACTTTACCAGGGAGGGGATAAACAATGTATGTATATGTAGTGCTACCCGAATGATGAAAAGAATATACCGACGCATTTAAGGCACCTAGAATGGCTAAGTACAGCTGATCCTTATGTTCTGGGGGCAATTCAAGGCCTTTTTCTGTCAATGTTGAGGGTATGGTAGCTCTTATCCCTTTCCCTGCCCCCAATTCCAAAGACTGTGGTAGACTTAGTGCTTTTTCTTTCTTTTTTGGCTTCTTTTTTCCTTTTGTTGATGAGTTAAATACCCATGCTATATTCTCAATGTTTGAGTGTTTTTCAAGAATTCCCTTAATGTTTTTTGGGTCTTTAAAAAAGTTCTTAACTTCTTGCTTTAGCTTATTCTTTATATTAGATGTCTTAAGGACGTACTCCCAGTATTGGCCACTAGGAGAATCTTGAGAGGGCAGATACCTTTGTATTTCCTCGGTGTTTCCTATGTTAAGTTCTTCCCCGACTGTTATTTTGTATGCGAATCCACTATCCTCCACTGTAACATCTGACTCATCAGATAGGGCATATGCAACAATACCTAACCCATATGCCCTAGCAATATCAAAAAAATTAAACCCAGTTTTTGGAATAAAGTATTCTCTCATATTCACCCCCTCCTGTCGCAATCCAATCTGATATACGCAAAAGTTTTGAGACTAAACCGTAAAATCTATATTGAGCGTTTTTCTTTTGAATATCTGGAATTTGAGAATAAGCAATGGGTAATTTTCCACCATCAGATTTTTCTTGAACTCTTGTAATGTCCACATCAAGGTCAATACTACCAATAACTTTGAGAATCTGAGATGTCCATGAGTCAACCAACTTGAATTTAGAAAACTCTCGTGCTCCTGGAGAGTGATGATGAGCTATTGATAGATAGAGTGCTCTTGCAATCTTTTTCTCAATACTTGAAAATAGTAATTTCTCAAGCGCCTTAGCCGAGACGGTTGCATGCGGCGGCAACTTGCCTTTTTTCTCAAATCCGTGAGCTATTGGCTCTTCTCCAAGTCTCCAGCCCGCTTTTTTCTGCCAGTAGATATTCAACTTTCCAAGGTCGTGCAAAGCGACGCTCAGCTCTATCCAACTAATCAGCTCTTTCTTAGAAACACCAAAATACTTGGCAAATGCCCTAATTGGATAGTCATAGCGTGGGAGCATGTACACTCTTAGGACATCGAGGGCTTTTCTCGAATGTTCTACCCAGCTTTCCTTTCTCATTCTGCCTTCTCCAACCACATTGATTACGTTGTCTCTTTCCTCGAACTCAAACCTCTTGATGCCCCCCTCACAATCAAAGAGCAGTCCCAGCTCCGGCGAATAGCTAATGCCCGTTATTATATAGAACTCAAACGGCATTATCTCGTTCTTATCTGAGACAGGAACAAAGGTGTATCTACTTTCGTATTCATCAATGATAAAGTTCTCTTCCACCCTGTAGATTCCCCCTCCAACTTCCATAATCTGGTCGAATTTACCTTTAAGAACTCTGAAATCAACCCGAAGGCGCTTGAGCTTCCAGGCATCGTCAGGATTCAGATTACTTACGTCGTTGTAGATTGCAACATCAACTGAATACGCCTCTCTAACGTTCTCTTCAACATAGGGCCTCTTACCCTCATAAACTGCCCTTGCGAGGCCTCCCAGTCGCTCATAAAATTTGTATGGATCCAGATAGCCCTCAAACGGTTTTGAGAGAACTCTCTCAACAAGTTCTATCTCTGTCTGCCAATCAAGTAGTTCAACACCCTTTAGAGCATCGATAGTGGATTCAACGAGTTCCTTAGAGTAAGGGGCATGGGGATTTCCCGCTTTTTTCTCGACGTTATATACTATAATCTCGCCTTTACCTCCCCATCTAGCAACTCTTCCAGCTCTCTGGATAAGAGAATCAACAGGTGAGACCTCAGTTAGGAGTTTCTCTGAAGATATGTCCATTCCTACTTCAATAACCTGTGTTGATATCAGTATAGCCTCATTAGCAGAGCTTCCCTTCCCAAAGATCTCCCTGACTTTTGCCTCTTTCAGGGATCTATCTTCCTCTAGGAAGCGAGAGTGGATTAAAATTACCGGCCTGTCAGCGTTGGCCTTCAATTCCCGATAAAGCTGCTGGGCCTTCCCAACCGTATTGACGACGACAATGAGATTATCAACGTCTTCCGCTTGTCTTTCTATTTCCTTTGCCGTGAGAGGGGTTTCATTAAACAGGGGCTCCGTATTGAGTTCAACTTTCCTTCTTGCCCTTGCTTTTATTTCCTTTTCATCTTCTACATCTACTATCTCAACTTTCCCACCCTTTTTCTCGGCTAGAGCTTTCACTCGCTCCATAAAGTTTCTGGGTAGGGTTGCTGACATCATAACAAATGGAATACCTAACTTCGCACTCTCAATGCTCATGGCGACTGAAGTTAGAAGTCCCTTCTCAGGGTGAAGGGTATGAACCTCATCAAAAACAAGCATCGCAGAACCTGCTGTCCCTAGAAATATGTTTCCCCATCTTTTCGGCATGCTCAGGGGAACGCTTAGGTAAGCTCCAGCTGTTTGATCAATGGTTGCGACAATGATATCCTCCTCAAAGAGCTGACTCTCGGGCTTTTTGCCGTGATGAACTGCCACCCGAAGCTTCTTGTAGGAAGCGTATCTCCTTGCCCTTTCCCCAATGCTCTCAACAAGTGTTCTGTTAGGGAGCGAGTAAATCATTTGGGAGGGCAAATTTTCATTAATCTCAAAGATAAACGGAATAAGAACCATTTCACTTTTTCCCGAGCCGGTTGGAGCACGAACTATGAGAGAGCTTCCTTCAATTAGACTCTCCATTGCCTTCAGTTGGAAGGTGTAAGGATTAAACCCTGTTGCCTTTCGAAAGTCCCCTCTTATATCCATCAACCTTCACCATCCCGAACCCTATCGAGTTCTTCTCGCCGAAGCCGACCTGATAGCCGACGCGGAGGAGCTCTTCACTTCCCCTCGCTCTGAAGACCAAGTGCCACGCCCTCTGGTAAATACCCGGCTTCACCTCAAGCCTCTTGGGCTTGGCGAGGATAACGTCCAGCCCGATATCTTTCTCCTCAGGCTCTTTCCCGTAAAGGGCCACATACTTCTCAAGCAGGTTTTCGCGGAGGTTGTCATAGAACTCGGGCTCAGTTGGGCCAAGGTCGTAGCGTTTTAGCTTTCCAAACTGCATTTTTAGAGTCGTAACCGCAACGGGGGAGAGGGTCACCAGCTTTCTGCCGCTCAAGGTCTTTGGCTCTGGAACCGCTTTCACTTCCTTGACGAAGAACCTCTCGCCCCACAGCTCGACCAGAGGTTCCTGGAGAAGCCCTCCAATGAACGCCTCCGCGATTTCAGGGACGGCCGTGGAGAAGTAGAAGTATGCCCCATTGTAGCCATGAAAATACGGCCTGCCGTCGAGAAATTCTCTCTTTTCGGCCATGAACAGGGAGAACGTGAAAAACTTTGGAATCTTAGGATTGTGGAGCTTGAGGCTGAGCTCCGGGTTGATACGCTGTATTCTCCTGTAAACCAACCCCTGGAGGTAGTGGAGATGATTGAACGGGACTTTAAACGGCTCACTTTGGGATGTTAGTCGTATTGAAAATCTCAAAGTATCACCCCTGCTACAACGGAGGATTGAAATCATGAGAATGTGCACAGTAGAACCTTATAAAGATTTCGAGAACCCAAGCAGAACACAGTGAACCACCCAGAAGGAACAGAATGCCAAAAAGGTTTGGAGCCGGGACCGGGATTTGAACCCGGGTGAAAGGGATCTGCAGTCCCTCGCCTCGCCTCTAGGCTATCCCGGCATTGACCCAAGAGAAGTTAATGGCGCCGCGGCGGGGATTTGAACCCCGGTGGGCACCGCCCACCGGCTTAGCAGGCCGGCGCCCTACCAGGCTAGGCTACCGCGGCACTCCAACGCCCGACTTATATGAGCCTGGGAGGGTTTTTAAGCTTTTTGCTAATAGAACTTCCCAAAGTTGTGCTGTGGGATGGGACACTGGACGATTCTCCTGGCCCAGAGGCAGTCGGCACAGCTCGGCTCGTTGCCCCAGCAGTCTACGTCGCTCGTTTTAACGAAGTCGCAGGCATCAACAAGAGGGCAGTCTGTACAGGACGGGTACATGTAGTTCTTCATCGTAAAGCGGAACCAGGTGTACTTTTCACTCGTCCAGATTTCCGCAAGGCTCTTTTCCCTGACGTTTCCGAAGGAGTAGGCGTTCACCTTCTTCCTTCTTCCAAAGATGTACTCGTAGTAGCTGTGAAGGAAGCGGTAGCAGGGGGCAACCTCACCGTCCCATCTGACCACTGCAACGTTGTTTTCATCGAACTCGCACTGCCTCTCCGTCTTCAGTTCAAAGTAGGGGAGCTTTATGTAAAGCCCGTTGTGGGCTACCTTATAAAGCTCCTCAAGTATGGGCTTCATGTCAACGCTCCCGTCGTAGACTATGTCCTTTGTCTGTTCCTCTGTTAGTGGCAGAAGGTTTGATACAAGCATGGAATCAACGCCGAGGTCGAGGAGATAACGGGCGAGCTCAGGAAGCTCCCTGTAGTTCTCTTTCGTGACAACGACTTCGACTCCAATGCTCGGCCTGTGCGTCCCGTATTCTTCCCTGTACTTTACAAGCTTCCTGATTTTATCCGCTGTGACCGCCGCGGCGATGTGGCCGAGGGTTATGGCGTTCTGTGCCGTCGGAACAGTGTCCATGGAAAAATATACGAGGTCAACCCCAAGCTTCGCAAACTCCCCCAGCATATCGTCCGTGAGGAGCGTCCCGTTGGTGCTCATTCCCAGCGCAAAGCCGCGCCTCTTGACTTCTCTGACCATGTCCATGAAGCGCGGGTGGACGGAGGGCTCTCCTATTCCACCGAAGTAAATCATCTTCAGGTTGGGGAACTCCTCTGCATCGTCGAGTATCTTAAGGAAGAGCTCCCAGTCCATGTCACCCTCTTCGTCCTCCCAGTACTGCTTGAAGCACATCTCGCACTTGAGGTTGCACCTGCTGGTTATTTCGATGTAGAGGTACTTCATATCAAGCTTCGGCCTGACTATGACTTTTCCGTCCCAGAGGCTAAATGTGTACTCCTTGCCGACTTCCTTGGCCACTTTAACCACCACCTGCCGGCGGGAAAATGCTGACCGTGTCGTCATCGCTTATTGGGGTCTCAAGACCCTGGAGGTGCTCTATATTTTTCCCGTTCACGAGGATAATGAAGCCTCGCTCAAGCTCCTTCTTGAAGCCGGGGAAGCGCTTATCGAGCTCGTCCAGAAGTTCTCGCACGGTTCTAACACCGGTGACTTCAAGCATGCGTTTTCCAACGATGTCGATGAGCGTCGCAAACACCTTGACCTTTACCATATGATCACCTTAAACAGGCTCATGGGCGAGATGCTATTAAAAAGTTGCTGGGCAAAAATGGGTAGAAAAGTGTCAAAGGAACTCGGCAATTCCGAGCTCTTCCGCCTTCTCCTTTGGAACCCTCCCGTCCTCGGTCCAGCCGCGGAGCTTGTAGTAGCGCGGGAGCATCTCCTTGAGCCTGACGACGTGGCCCTTGTTCGGGCCCTCTGGCATCGGCTCTTCGAGGAAGCGCTTGGGCAGGCTGTCGTCCCTCGCCGGGTCGAGGCCGGCCTTGAGGTTGAATATCCTCTCGGCGTTCCAGATGCGCTCGCCTATCTTCAGGTAGTCCTCGGTGGTGAAGTCCCAGCCAAGGGCCGCGTTGAGGAGGTCGCGGTAGTCGTCCGCACCGAGGCCGAAGGTCGTGAAGACACAGAGTCCCGCGGCGTCAATGATGGCAGTGAGGTCCTGGAAGACTATGAGCATCTTGATCTTGTCGTCGCCGATGTCGTGCGGGTCCATCTTGTACGGGTAGCCGAGGATTTCGGGGCTTATCATGTAGTTCTTAATGTGGCATCCACCGCGGTTGTTGGTGGCGTAACCGAGGCCGTGCCCCTCGGCACCCCTCGGGTCGTAGGCCGGAAGTTCAAGCTTCTTGACGCTCATTGAGAATTCTGGGTGGCCGTACATCTCGGCGAAGCGGTAGCTTCCTTCAGCGAGCTTGTCTCCAAGGCCTTCCCTCTTGGCTATCTTCTCGATGTAGTAGTGGAGAACCTCTGTGTTGCCCCACCTGAAGGGCGGAGCGTCGCCGAGCTCGTCATCAGTGAGGTAGCCCTTCTCGTAGAGCTCCATTGCAGCGGCCAGGGTTCCACCGGTCGAGATTGTGTCGAGACCGAACTCGTCACACTGGTGGTTGGCCTCGATGATACTCGCAAGGTCGTTTATGCCGAGGTTGGCACCAAGCGCCCAGATGCTCTCGTACTCAGGCCCCTCAGTGACGCCAACGGTCGGGAGCCTGTTGACCCTCCCACAGCCTATCGGACAGGCGTAGCACGGCTGGTTCCTTATGAGGTACTTCTTAGCCATCGCCTCACCGCTCTGCTCGTAGGCGTGCTCAAAGACGCCGGTCTGGAAGTTCCTGGTCGGGTAGAGGCCGTTTTCATTGATGATATTGACGAGGACAGCTGTTCCGTACTTCGGAAGGCCTCCTCCGGCGGTGGGGTCGTTCTTGAGCTTGTTTATCTTCTCCCTGATGGTGAGCATGAACTTCTGCCTGTCGGCTATCGGGACGCTCTTGCTTCCCTCGACGACTATAGCCTTGAGGTTCTTGCTTCCCATGACTGCACCGACGCCACCTCTACCGGCCGCCCTGTGGCCGTCGTTCATTATAGCCGCGAACTTGACGAGGTTCTCACCGGCCGGGCCTATGCTCAGAATTCTGACCTTCTTACTGCCTACCTCCTCTCTGAGGGTCTTCTCGGTCTCGCTCACTACTTTGCCCCATAGGTGGGAGGCGTCCCTAATCTCAACGTTGTCGTCCTTGATGTAGATGTAAACCGGGTTGTCGGCCTTTCCTTCGACTATTATGCCGTCCCATCCGGCGAACTTGAGCTCCGCTCCAAAGTAACCGCCGGAGTTGGCCATGGTTATGAAGCCGGTCTGGGGGCTCTTGGTGACGACGTTGTACCTGCCACCGGTGGGCGCGCTGGTTCCGCTGAGCGGGCCGGGGGTTATTATGAGCTTGTTGTCAGGGCTGAGCGGGTCAACTTTCGGGTCCATGTCACGCAGAAGGAAGTATATCGCCAGACCCCTGCTCCCGAGCCACTTCTTGGCGAGCTCTTCGTTGTACTCCTCAACCTTGACCTCTCCCGTGGAGAGGTTCACTCGCAGAAACCTGCCCCAGTTTCCGTACATAAAACCACCTCACGACAAATAAGTACATTGTCGTATATAAGAGTTGGGGAAAACACCATTATGTTCACCGGAGTAGAAGTTAAACAGAATAACTTAACTAAAACAACAACCAATTGGGGCCTCTCAAGGACTGCTCCGGAAGAAAATGGGACAGAAAAGAATAAAACAGAGCAAGCTGAGCTACCAGCGATGGTCGAACTCTTCAACTCAAAACTCTGTGCGGTCTGCAAGGGCAGGAAGCTCCTCTGCGGAAGGCCGACCTGCCCGATTCTTGAGCGGTTTAGGGTAGTCAGAAGTGTGGAGCAGAAGCTCAACAAGCGCCACCTCTTCGGCTCCTCCCCACCGAGCATCTTCGTCGGCGAGTACGGCTACCCAAAGGTCAGGGTAGGCCCCCTTGTGCCTCCGATTGAAGGTAACACCAGCCACCTCGACAATCCTCTTAAGTGGGAGAACAAGACGATAAAGGACATCCTCTACTACCGCTCCCTTCTCGTTATGGGCGAGACAAAGGCAGACGTCAGCGTGAGGAAAAGCGGTAGGATTCTGGGCGAGGTTCAGGAGCTGGCGATGTCAATAAAACCCGTGGACAGCGAGATAATACTAAAGAGAAAACCCGTCCTCAAGGTTCTGCCGAGCGAGTTCGCCCCGCCCATCGGGCCTAAAGCGGAGCTCCTCGACTTCGAGCTGACAGAGAACCCAAGGATACCGAAGAGAACCGACTACGTTGTGAGCGATGAACTGAAGGCGGAGCAGGCCATAATGCGCCTCTATAACTGGGGCTTTGACGAGTACTACATCATAAGGCTCCTCTCGGCAGGTCTCCTTGGAATTGAGAGAAAGCTCGTCCCGACGAGGTGGAGTATAACGGCCGTCCAGGACACGATTGGGAAGAACCTGCGGCGCGAGATTCTGCACTATCCGAAGATAAATGACTACGAGGTCTACTTCTACCGCTTCCTTGGAAACCGCTACGCCGTCCTGCTGATGCCTGAGAGCTACTCCTTTGAGCTCCTTGAGGTCTGGCTCAAGGGCTCTCTCTTCGGCAGTGAGAGGCCGAGCGTCATACACGACTACGAGGACTTCAGGGGGAGAAAAGAGTACGTCAAGGAAACGGCCGGCGCATACCACGCCGCCCGCTTAAGCGTCCTCGAAGCTCTCAGAGCGAGAAGGAGGCAGGCACGGGCTGTCGTCTTTAGGGAAGTCACGCCCGAGTACTACGCCCCCGTCGGCGTCTGGCAGATTCGCCTAGGCATAAAGAAAGCGTTGAACAATCCAATCGGACACTTCGAGACGCTCAACGAGGCCCTCGATGCCATAAAAAGACGCCTTGAGCACCCGTTCGAGGAGTACCTCAAGAGGAGCTACATCTTAGGAAGTCTCGCGAGGCAGAAAACCTTAGACGAGTGGCTCGGAAAGAATTTATACCGCCTCAACAGAGAGAAAGCAGGTGGATGATGACCACTCCATCCCACTGAAGATGATGAGTGCACGTCAGGCTGACACCACCTGGGGGTGATTGTGTGGAGGGGGTTGATGTCGTTAGGGAACTCATGCGGATTGAGAAGAAGCTTGAGCATATAGAGCGGCTCCTGAACGAGTTGCTTGAGGTGGAGGAGGGCTATGCCATAATGAAGCTCTCTGAGGAATCCCTAAGGGACTTCCTTGAAGACGAACCGGACATTTATTCTGAAGAAGACCTTAAGGTGAGATACAGATGAAGGGAAAGGTAGTCCTCGTGCCGTTTCCGTTTACAAGCCTAAAGGGCACTAAACTTCGTCCCGCCCTTGTGCTGTTTGAGGACAGAAACGACGTTACATTAGCCTTTATCTCCTCAAGAGTTGAGCATTATAATCCCAAAACGGACGTTCTAATTGAGCAGTCCCATCCCGAGTTTCACTTAACTGGCCTTAAAGTTTCATCTTTTGTTCGGCTCACAAAGATAGCGACAGTTCAGAAGGATATCCTTATCGGTGAGCTTGGAGAAATTGGGCCGCTTCTCAAGAGGGAGATAAATCAAAAGATATGTTCACTTTTGGGGTTTGAACCATGAGAAAAAAGCTCGCCCTCATAAGCCTCGACGGCAACGGTGTTTACAACCTGGAGCATATGCCGTTTCTCAGCGAGTTAGCTGAGACTGGAAGCTTCGCGGTAGTGGATTCAATCTTCCCGACGCTGACTGACTTAGTCCACACGAGCGTTATGACGGGGGTCTGGCCAAAAGACCACGGCGTCGTCGAGAACGGCTACTACGACAGGCTAACCGACAGGAAGGTGAACTTCTACGACTATGAGGTCGCCTTCAACCCCCACAGGGTCATTAAGGCCCCTACCATAGTTGACATACTCCGGGGGCGAGGCGTCAGGACGGCGAGTGTTTCAGGTTACACCATGCCCCCCTTCAGCGGGACGGACGTCAGGATATTCCCGCCCTTCTTCGCGAGCGACGAGATGTACCGACAGCACGGCCGTGACTGGAGAAAAGACCTGTGGGTTCTCAACTCGGCAATCTACCTCTACGAGGAGTGCAGACCCGACTTGCTACTCGTCCACTTCGCCTCGATTGACGGAATGAGCCATGACCACGGGCCCCTGAGCGAGGGCGCGCTCAAGGCCGTTGAGACAGTTGATACCGCTGTTAGAACCCTCTGGGAGCGCCTTAAAGACGAGTACGCCTTCATTATCTTCGCCGACCATGGGCAGGAAGAAGTCCACACGTGGGTGAACCTGAAGGCCTACCTAAGAAAACACGGCATAGAGACGCTCCGCGTTTCCTCGGGGGGTGGGGTTCACGTCTATCTGAGAAACCCGAACGAGGCAGAGGAAGCCTTTGAAGTCCTCAGAAAGGCACCAGGCGTTGGGGCGGTCTTCTTCCGCGAGGATTTAGAGCACCTAAACAGCCCGAACAGCGGCGAGCTGATAGTCTCTGCCAGGCCGGGCTACTGGTTCTGCTCCCACAGGATGTGCAGGGGTGTAAAGGGCGTGAGCCACTGGGTCAAGGGGATGCACGGCTCGATGAACGAGCCCGTAGTGAAGGTTCCGCTAATCCTCTGGGGCTTTGAGAACGTGGAACTCGAAGAACCGAGCCTGATGGACATAGCCCCGACAGTGCTGATGTTCTTTGGCGTGGAGAAGCCGGCCAACATGGTGGGGAAAAGCCTGATAAGTTGAAAACTTGAATCGGCCTCTGTTCTGTAAGAGAACACAATACTGCCGGACACTTCTTTTTATTCTCCAGAACGCAGATGCAGAGAGGAAATTGAGAAGAGGGTAGAAGAAACCAGCCCTCAGCGGGAGGACTGGGCAATCCTCTCAATCTCTTCCTTCTTGCTGTAGGCGAAGCTCTTCGGGTCCCTGTTGGCGGCAGCGATGATTTCCTCGGCGAGGGCCTGGGCAAAGGTGGTCTTGTTGCGGTAGCACTTTATGCTAGCACCGAGGGCGATGTTCTTCAAAGCGATGTCGAGCCTCCTGAGCGGGGAGACGTCAACGGCCATGTGGTAGCGGATTCCACCGAAGGCGATGGTGGTGGTGTCCTCCCTCGGGGCGGAGTTCTCGATGGCCCTGACGAGAACCTGGATCGGGTTCTCCTTCGTCCTCTTCTCGATTATCATGAAGGCCTCCTTGACGACCTCGTAGGCCTTCATCTTCTTGCTCATTATCGAGCGGTGCTCCCTCCTCATGAAGTGGCCGCCGGCCTTGTAGTGACTGGCACCGCTCCTCATGACCTTGTTGATGAGCCTCTCAACGATATGAACCTGGGCCTTGCCGAAGGGCTTCTTGGCGTGCCTTCCGTGGCTGTGCGGGAGGATTCTCGCGTCGAGGTTTATGTAGGGTCTGAGGGACGGGTCGTTGATGGTAACGTCCTCAACGCTCCACCTGCCCATGACCTTAAGCTCCTTCGGGATGAAAAAGCGCTCTGTAAGCGGCTTGGCCATTCACTTCACCTCCTCGGCTTCTCCTTCCTTCCCTTGACGAGCTCCTTGAGGCTAACGCGGTTCACCTTGACGACCTTGTACCTGATTCCTGGGATATCACCCATCGAACCGCCCTTTGGACCACCGATTCCCTCGATGATGACCTCGTCGTGCTCGTCGATGTGGTTGATAGCACCGTCACCAGGGGTGAAGGCGGTAACGACCTTACCGTTCTTGATGAGCTGAACTCTAACTGCCTTACGCATAGCCGAGTTCGGCTGCTTAGCCTCGACAGCAATCTTCTCAAGGACGATTCCCCTTGCCTGCGGAGCGCCCTCAAGCGGGTCGCTCTTCTCCTTGAGGCGGAGGACTCTCCTCTTGTACCTGATGTCACTCCAGCGGAACTTCTTTCTCTTGAGCTTGAGCTTCCTTCCGGCAAACTCTCCATACGGGGCCTTCTTTCCAGCCATGAACATCACCTCAAATTATAATCACATCATGGATGCCGTGGTGTCTCTCCATCAACTCTTTCACGAGGTTTATGTTCTGGCCGCCCCTTCCGATGGCGCGAGGCTTATCGCGCGGGCCAATATCGAGGAGGGCGACCTTCTTACCGTCCTTTTTCTCCGTGATGTGAACCTTTTTAACCTTAACTCCAAGGCTCTTATAAATATTCCTCAGGAACTCCTCTGGGTTCTCTGAGTGCTCGATGAGCTCAATGTCTTTTCCGACCATGTTCTGGACGCGCTTGACGTTCGCGCCCTTCTTTCCAAGGGCGAGTCCCATTTCACCCTTCTTGATGACATAGATGAGCCTGTTCCTGTTGGTGTCTATGAGGCAATCCATCACTGTCGCTCCGGTCATGCTCTCGAAGAGCGCTATGAACTTGATCTGGTCAGTGTTGAGCTTGAGCGGCATTACTCCTTACCCCCGGCAAGGGCGAGTATCTTGCTCTCGCCCGGATCGATTATCGCGAGGGCTGAGACGGTGTGGGGCCTTCCGAGGAGGGTTCCGAGCTCAACGCTCGTCCCCTCGAACTCATAAACCGGTATCCCGCTAAGCTTAGCGTAGTAGTAGATGTCCTCCTTGATGTCGGGCCTGGCGTTCCTTGCCACGATAATCATCTTGGCACCGCCGACCTTGGCGTACTGGATGCTCTTCTTGGCTCCCATAACTATCTTACCAGTGTCTTGGGCCTTCCTAAGCTCAAAGGCGAAGTCAACCATTAACTACACCTCCCTACTCCCTTTTCGGTCTCAGGGGGAGATTCATTGCCAGCTTGACGATTCCCGTACCGACAGGGACGGGCTGGCCTATGAGGACGTTCTCAACGACACCGTTGAGCGGGTCTTCTTCTCCCCTCTCGGCGGCCTCGAACAGGTGCTGCGTTGTAATCTCGAAGGCCGCCCTGGCGAGTACACTAGCCTTTTCCCCGACGATACCATGCCTGCCTATCGGCAGGATGACACCGTCGAGGGTCATCATATCAGCGACGAGCATGATGTGTCTGACATCAACTTCAAGACCTTGCTCCTGCATGGTGCTGACGATTTCCTCGATGATGGCGTTCCTCGCGGCCTCGATTCCGAGCACTGCGGCGATTTCGTGGATGTTGTTCGTCCTCGTCCTGGTCGGGTCAACGCCAGGAACCTTGAGCACCTGCTTGAAGTTTGAGCCCTCGGTGTATATCACGTACTCGTCGCCTTCCTTCCTTATGATGGTCTTCCCGACGCCCGAGAGACCCTTAAGGCGGTGCTTTTTAACCTTTTCGGCAAGCTTTCTGAGGTCTGAGAGCTTCGTTACCTTCTTCGGCCTTACTATGAGCGTGTATCCTTCAGCCTCAAACTCGGCGCTCTTGAACGAGCTCTCAAGCTTCCTCTTAACTTTCTCCATGTCAAGTCCAGCCTTCTCAAGCCTCTCGGGGTCAATTTCGACGACGTACTCGAAGTTAAGTATATCTATCGTCTCCTCCCTCGCGAGGTTCTCAAGGGTGGTACCCTCAATGCGCCTCGCAACCTCGAGGGCCTTCTCCCTGTCGTAGCGGTGATTCTCGTCGAGGTAGACGGTCATGATTGGGGTTGACGGGTTCTTTCTGGCATCAACGATCTCGATGATTCTTGGCAGACCGAGGGTGACGTTAATCTCTGCGACACCCGCGTAGTGGAAGGTGTTGAGGGTCATCTGCGTTGAAGGCTCACCGATGGACTGCGCCGCAACGGTACCCACCGCCTCTCCGGGCTCAACGAGGGCCCTCTGGTACTCCTTCACGGTCTCCTCGATTATCGCTTCAACCTCTGACTTCTTGAGCTTGTATTTCTCGTTGTATTTCACGAGCTTCTGGTAGAGCTCTTCCTTAACGCTCGCTGGAAGGTCAGCACGCTCAACAAGGCTCCTTATGGTCTTGTCGGATACCATGAGCATCACCCCTTGGCGCGGGTCTTCAACAGGGTTCTTATTATAACCCTGTCGAGGTCAACCGTCTTGCCTCCCCAGCTCCTCATCGGGTCAACTCCGTCCTCACCATAACGGAACTGGACGATGATTCCGGTCGGGTCTCTGACCGTTCCGTCGTAGTCCACCTTGAGGTCCTGGAGTGCGTTGATGAGCCTCCTCTGCATGTAACCGCTCTGGGCAGTTCTAACTGCGGTGTCAACGAGACCCTCACGTCCACCCATTGCGTGGAAGAAGTACTCCTGTGGCGTAAGACCGCTCTTGTAGGAGTTGATGACGAATCCCTTCGCCCTCGCTCCCAAATCACCCGGTCTGAAGTGCGTGAGAACCCTTCCGCGGTAGCCACGGTAGAGACGCTTACCACGGATGGACTGCTGACCGAGCATCGCCGCCATCTGGGTGATGTTGAGTATCTTACCCCTCGCTCCGGTCTTGGCCATGATGACCGCGTGGTTGCTCATACCGAGGTACCTCTCGGCGACCTTACCGGCACTGTCACGCGCCTCGGCCAGGACTGCCATAATCTTGCTCTCAAGGGTCTCCTCAAGGGTCTTACCCGGGAGCGGTTCAAGCTCGCCGCGCTTGTATGCCTCAATGAGCCTGTTAACCCTCTCCTCAGCCTCGCGAATGATTTCCCTAATCCTGTCGAGGGCCTCCTGTGGGAGGTCTTCGTCGTCTATGGCAGTAGTGAAGCCCTTATGGGTGATGACCCAGATAGCCAGCTTGGTGACCTGGTCAAGGAACTGCCTGCCCCTCTCGACGCCGTACTCCCTGACGATGATGTCGAGGAGCTTTCCGTCTTCTCTACCGTAGGCCTTCTTGTCTATGGCACCGCTGAGGAGCTTTCCGTTCTGTATATAAACAAAGCCGTCGTACGCTAAAGCCCTAACCTCCTCCTCGCTTGGAATGAGTTTCTCCTCGATGAGCTTCTCGAGGGCCTCACAGCGCTCCGGCTCGTCGCAGAGCTTGTTGCGGAACCAGATAGTCAGGTCTTCAGGAAGCAGAAGTGAGAATATCGTCTTCCCGCTCCAGAGCTCAACGCCGTTTTCAACCTTGTCCGGCTTGGGGAGCTCCTTGACATCAATGCCGGCGAACATGAGCATCTGCTCGACCTCTAGGCGGGTAAAGTAGGCGCCCTCACGGGTGAGCAGGTAGCCACCGGAGATGTGATCCTGGATTCCAGCGATGAGCGGGCCACCGTACCTCGGAGAGATGATGTGGTTCTGAACCTCCATGAGTATCTTGGCCTCAGCCTGGGCCTCCTCGGTCTGGGGCACGTGGAGGTTCATTTCGTCACCGTCGAAATCGGCGTTGTAGGGCGGACAGACGGCGAGGTTGAGGCGGAAGGTTCTGTACGGCATTACTCTAACGCGGTGGGCCATGATGGACATCCTGTGGAGGGACGGCTGTCTGTTGAATAGGACTATGTCTCCGTCGAGGAGGTGCCTCTCGACAGTCCAGCCGATGTCGAGCTTCTCGGCTATTAACTCAAGGTTGTTCTCCATGAGGCGGATTCTCCTCCCCTCTGGGTCGATGACGTAGTTGGCTCCAGGATACTTCTCGGGACCGTTGAGCACCATTTTCTTGAGCTTCTCGTAGTTGAACTCGGTGACCTTCTCCGGAACGGTGAGCTCCATAGCTACGGCGAGCGGGACACCGACCTCGTTTATGCTTATCATCGGGTCGGGGCTGATGACAGTACGGGCCGAGAAGTTAACACGCTTACCGCTGAGGTTTCCACGGAAGCGGCCCTCCTTACCCTTAAGCCTCTGGGCAAGGGTCTTGAGGGGCCTTCCGCTCTTGTGCTTTGCCGGCGGAATTCCGGAGGTCTCGTTGTTGATATAGGTGGTGACGTGGTACTGGAGGAGGTCCCAAAGATCCTCGATGATGAGCTGCGGCGCACCGGCCTCGATGTTGCTCTTGAGCCTGTTGTTGATACGGATGATGTCAACGAGCTTGTGGGTGAGGTCGTCCTCGGCTCTGATACCGCTCTCAAGCGTGATGGACGGCCTCATTGTGACCGGCGGAACCGGGAGGACTGTGAGAACCATCCATTCCGGCCTGGACTTCTCCGGGTGGAGGCCGAGGAGCGGCAGGTCCTTGTCGGGTATCTTCTCAAGCCTGTCGCGCACCTCGCTCGGCATCATTCTGTGCTTGTACTCGTTGCCCTCCTCGTCCTTCCTGAGCTCCCAGTAGATGGTCGGCCTCTCGAACTTAATCGGGAACTGCGGCGCTCCACAGTGCGGGCAGACCATTCTCTCCTTGGCCTTCTTGTGGATTTCCTTGATCAGCTTGTCCTTGGCCTTCTTGCGGTCGCCCATTACCTCAAACTTCTTCATGTACTCCTCTATTTCCTCGTCGGTGAGCTTTATCCTGCCGCACTCCCTACAGGTGCTCTCAAGGACGCGGTGAATGGTCTTGGCGAAGCCGACGTGAATGACCGGTCTCGCGAGCTCGACGTGGCCAAAGTGGCCCGGACACTCGCCGGCCCTTGCTCCACAGGTCTCACACCTGAGACCGGGGTCAATGACACCGAGCCTCTTGTCCATAAGGCCGCCTTCTATTGGGTAACCGTCATCGTCGTAGGTATCTGGAACTGTGATCTCGGCGGCGCTCATCTTTCTGATTTCCTGGGGTGAGAGTATTCCAAACTCGATACTCCCGATGACCTTTTTCATCGACTGCATGGCTCTCACACCCTATCCTTCAACCTGAGGGACGGCCTAATCACCATAGCCTTCAACTCGTCGAGGAGCAACTTAAACGCGTAGCTCATCTCGACCTTGCTTATTCTCTCCTCTTCGCCACAGACCGGGCAGTAGACCCTTCCTCTGCGCTTGTCCTCAAGTGCAAGGTGTCCGCAGTTCTCACAGACCAGCACCTCTGTCTTGTCGCTCTCCTCGAGGAGACGCTCGATTAGGAGCATTGCCGCTCCGTGTCCGATGAGGACGTCACGCTCCATCTCACCGAACCTGAGACCACCTTCCCTCGCTCTACCCTCGGTCGGCTGCTTGGTGAGAACCTGAACCGGACCTCTTGAGCGCGCGTGCATCTTGTCGGCGACCATGTGGTGGAGCCTCTGGTAGTAGATGACGCCGACGAATATATCAGCCTCAAGGCGCCTTCCGGTTATGCCGTCGTACATGACCTCCCTGCCGCTGTGCTTGAAGCCGAGCTCCTCAAGCTCCTTCCTGAGCCTCTCCTCCGGCTCACCGATGAACGCGGTACCGTCAACTCTCCTTCCTGTGAGGGACGCGACCTTTCCGCCTATTGCCTCGATGAGCTGCCCGACGGTCATACGGCTCGGGATACCGTGCGGGTTGACTATCAAATCTGGAACGATACCGCTCTCGGTCCAGGGCATGTCCTCCTGCGGGACGATGAGACCGATGACACCCTTCTGACCGTGCCTTGAAGCGAACTTGTCACCGAGCTCTGGGATACGGAGGTCCCTGACGGTAACCTTGACGAGCTTGGTTCCGTCTCCGGTCTCAGTCACGATGACCTTATCAACTATACCGCTCTCGCTCGGCCTGACGGTGACGCTGGTCTCTCTTCTCCCCTGGAGGGCCATTCCGCCGAGACCGCTCTGCTCCTCAAGGAACCTCGGCGGTGAAGTCCTTCCGACAAGGACGTCCTTGCCCTCAACCTTGGACTCAGGGAAGATGAGACCGTCCTCGTCAAGGTGGCGGTAGTATTTCTCACCGAGGTAGCCCTGGATGGTCGGGTCTGGAACCTCGAAGGTGTCCTTCTGACCACCCAGATATCTCTTCTCCTCGGCCTCGTAGGTTCTGAAGAAAGTCGAACGAGCGAGACCGCGCTCGATGGAGGCCTTGTTCATGATGACTGCATCTTCCATGTTGTAACCGCCGTAGCTGAGGACGGCAACGACGAAGTTCTGACCGGCTGGCCTCTCCTCGAAACCAACGGCCTTCATTATCCTTGAGTTGACGAGCGGAACCTGCGGGTAGTGCATGAGGTGACCGCGAGTGTCAACTCTAATCCTAAAGTTGGCCCATCCGAGACCGAGGCTCTGCTTGGCCATACCGGCACCGTAGGTGTTACGCGGAGCGGCGTTGTGCTCCGGATACGGGACGATCGAAGCAGGTATACCGAGTATCGCGGCCGGCATCAGCTCGAGGTGTGTGTGCTCTTCGGTGACCTCCCACGGCCAGGTGGCAACGTAGGCGTTCTCCTCTTCCTCAGCGTCAAGGTACTCAATGACTCCCATCTTTACGAGGTCGCTCCAGGTAAGCTGGCCGTTCTTTATGCCCTCGATGTGCTCGCGGGTGAGCCTGGGCTTGCCGTTCTCGACTATGATGAGGGGCCTCCTAACCCTACCGTCGTCGCTGTTGACGTAAATTTCCTTAACCTCTTCGTCCTCGTAGAGGGCAACGTTGATGACGTCGCTTATCTTACCGCTTCTCCTGTCGTCCCTAATCCTCTCAACGAGGGACTTACCGTCCTCAATCGTTCCGATGAGGACACCGTTAAGGTACACACGGTAGAGACCTGGAGCCGGCCTCTTCTCCTCGATTGAAACAACACCGAGCTTCATGAGGTACTCGCGGACGTCTTTCTCGGGGATTCCGGTGGTAATCTGGGACATGAGGGCGAGGTTCTTGACGAGACCACAGTTCGGACCTTCAGGAGTCTCGGTCGGACAGATTCTTCCCCAGTGGGTTCCGTGCAGGTCACGGGCCTCGAAGTGCGGCTGGTCCCTGCTGAGCGGTGAGGTCACACGCCTCAGGTGGGAGAGCGTTGAGATGTAGTTGGTTCTGTCAAGGAGCTGGCTCACACCGGTCCTTCCGCCGGGCCAGGCACCGGTCGCAAGCGCGTGCTCAATCCTCTCGCTGAGGACGTCCGGCCTTATCGAGTTCCTCACAAAGCGCTGAACGTTCTCAAAGGTGTAGCGCTCGCCCTTCCTCTGGTATGTCTTGGTCATCTGGTACTGCATGTCCTTGACGAGCTGGCCGAAGGCGACGCGGAAGAGGTCCTTGAGGAGGTCTCCAGCGAGCTTGAGCCTCTTGTTGGCGTAGTGGTCCTTATCGTCCTCGTCACGGAGGCCGAGGGAAAGCTCCAGAACCTTGAGGGCCATCATACCGAGGTAGTAGGCCTTGGCCCTTCTGTTTTCGGGCTCGACGCCCATGTGGGGCAGAAGGTTGTTGTCTATAATGTGCTCGGCCCTCTTGAGCCTGTACTCCTTCGGCTGGCCCGGAAGGGAGAGCCTTCCTATGAGATCCAAAGCTTCCTCCTGAGTCCTGATGTCGCTGGCGTCCTCAAGGTTGTCGAAGAGAACCTGCTGGATCCTCGGGTCGTCGCTCACTGCCTCGACTATCTCCTTATCGCTGAGGAGACCGAGGGCTCTCATCACGTAGACGAACTTGACCGGCTTGGGGACGTTCGGGATAGAAACGTAAAGGATTCCATCTTTCTTTCTCTCAACGGTTATGAGGGCCCTGTAACCGTGCCTGTAGGAGAACACCTTGGCGACGACCTTGTTCTGTCTCTCGTCGCGCTCAACGAGGGTCTTGTTCGGGGCCAGATCCTCGATAGAGACGATAACCCTCTCAGAACCGTTGATAATGAAGTATCCTCCGGGGTCCTTCGGGTCCTCGCCGAGCTTTATGAGCTCCTCGTCACTGAGGCCGTAGAGCCTACAGGCCTTGGACTTGAGCATTATCGGCAATTCCCCAATGCGAACTTCGACTGGCTCCTGCTCGATGCCATTGACGACGGGGATAAGCTCAAGGTAAAGCGGTGCCGAATAGGTGAGGTTCCTGATACGGGCGTCCATGGGGTAAAGCGGCCTTCTCTGGCCCTGGGCCTCCTGGAACTCGGGCTTGCCGATCCTAATCTTTCCGAACTTGACCTCAAGGCCGGGGATGTCTGGCTTGACCCCGCCAAACTCGTTTACGACTTCCTGAAGGCCGTGGTCAATGAACGCGTTGTAAGAATCGAGGTGCTGTCTCACGAGACCCTTTTCCTTCCAGTAGGACTCCATAACGAGCCAGAGCTCGTCCGGAGTTAGAGTGGACTCGTTAACAGTAACTCCTCTACCCATAAACTCTCACCCCTAAAACTCAGTCCTCCACGACAAGACGGTAATAGTAGTAGTAACCCGCCGTGGGACTCTTCCTCCTTATCTCAATGACGTCGCCCGGCTTGGCCCCCAGGGCCACGACTGCCGGATCAGAAGCCTTGATCTGCGGGAGCTGGGAAATCCTAATCCTGTATTTCTTGAGGAGCTCCTCCTTCTCCTCCTCGCTCAGTATTCTGTGCTCGGGAACCAGCACGTGATCAAATATGTTAAATTCTTTTTTCGCCGCCACCGAGAATTGCCCCCTTAACGTTTTTTATTAGAACGATATCACTACCCCCACCTGAAGGTTCGGGTATATAAGCTTTTCGAGAATTATCTCTGTCAGGAGGCTTTATATTGGTTGCGTAAAGTTTAAGAACCGGTTTTTGGCCCGTTTCGGTTCCTTGATGTATTTGATTGTTCATTCGGAATCGCGAGTACGAAAAGACACCTTCCTCGGGCTTACTCTCGAGGAGAGGATAAAAAGAGGGCTCACTCCAGAGCCGCGAGGAGCTTCTCAAGGAACATCTTCTCGGGGTAGGCACCCTCGAACTGGACCTTGTCCTCTCCGTCCACCTGAATGACGACCTTCGGGACGGCCATGACACTGTACTGGTCGGCCCACTCCGGATACTCGATGGCCTCGACCATGTCACCGAGTATCTTGCCCTTGCCGGCGTTGGTGTTCTCGATGGCGAACTTGTGGGCCATCCTGACGGCGAGCGGGCAGTACGGGCAGGTAGGGGTGACGAAGACGAGTATCCTGACGTCCCTCTCAACGTTGGCGATGGCCTCTTTGGTCTCCTGCATGAGGTCTGTGGTGGCGTTGCTGACATCAACGATGTCCTCAAGCAGAGCACCGAACTCGTGGCCGGCCGGGAGACCGAAGTACCTGACGCCCATGTCCTTGCCGTCCTGGGTTATAGTAATCGCTGGAGCGCGGTCAATCCTGTACTGCTCGGCTACCTTCCTGCCCTCCTCACTGTCGAAGTCGTGGAACTCGTAGGTGAGCTTGTCGGTGAGCTCGCTGAGCTCCTGGACGACCTGCTTCAGCTGGTCGCAGTACTGGCAGTGGTCCTTGCCTATGAACCCGATAATCTTGACAGGGTTGGTCAGCTTGGAGAAGAACTCCTCCTTTATAACCTTCTTGTCAGCGTCGCTAATCAGTCCCATCTCCAAACACCTCCATAGCTAAAGGTTTATAACGTTTCGAGCACAATACCCGCCAGAGGGTTTAACCTCCAGGTTTGCAACCTAAGGTTAAATGTTCACTATATAAGCTTTACGTCACAAATTTGGGTGGTGTAGGTCATGACTGAACCAGACATATTTTACATATTAGGAAATAAGGTGAGGCGCGATTTGCTCAGTCACCTCACCTGCACCGAGTGCTACTTCAGCCTCCTCAGCAGTAAAGTTAGCGTGTCATCAACGGCTGTCGCCAAGCACCTTAAAATCATGGAGCGCGAGGGCATATTGAAGTCATACGAGAAGGAGGGCCCATTCATAGGCCCAGCGAGAAAGTACTACGACATTGCAATCTCAAAGACTTACGTTACCACCGTAACCCCAAACATCTTCTGGTACCGTGGGCTTGACCTCGGGGAGCCGTCCCTTGAAAAGGCGGAGATTGACCTGACACACATACCAACAGAGCACGAGAACATTCCGCAGATAATAGACTCGTTCCTTGAGCTGACAGGAGAGCTTGAAAAGATACTCCAGGTTCTCCAGGCTGTGGAAAGCAGGCGCGACAGGCTCATGAAGGAGCTTAAGGAGCACTACCTCAGGGAAATAGGAGACATGACCCAGCTCGCAATACTGCACTACATCCTCCTCTCCGGGGAGGCCACCGTTGAGGAGCTCAGCGACAGGCTCAACCTCAAGGAGAGGGAAGTCCTGGTCAAGGCCCAGGAGCTGGATAAGTTCGTGCCGTTAATAATAAAAGACAACACTATTAAAATCGACAGAGAAAGACTTAGACAAAAGCTCGGCGGTGAAAGCGATGGCTGAGAAAATTAAAATAATCGTGAACGAAGACAAGTGCTATCTCTGCGGGGGCTGTGCCGGTGTGTGCCCCGCCCTCGCGATTGAAGTCCACTCAAGCGGCTGGGAGTTCCTCCCGGACAAGTGCATAAGCTGCAGGATATGCATAGACGCCTGTCCGGTTGGGGCGCTCAGTGCCGAACCCTTGGAGGTGAGCGAATGAGCTGGAAATACGATGTCGTCGTTGTCGGTGCCGGAATCGCCGGCCCGATAGTGGCGAGGAACGTAGCCAGAGCCGGTTTTTCTGTCCTCCTTATCGACAAGAAGCCTGCGATAGGCACCCCCAAGCAGTGCGCCGAGGGCATAAGCATCAAGGTCTTTGAAAAGTATGACATCCCCTACGATAAGCGCTTCATCAACCGTGAAATCTACGGTGCAAAGCTCTACTCCCCGAGCGGATACGAGCTCGAGATGAGGTACAAGGAAGTTAGCGGCGTCATTCTGGAGAGGAAGGTCTTCGACAAGATGCTCGCCTACTACGCCGCCAAGGCTGGTGCCGACGTTCTCGCGAGAACTGAGGCGACGGACGTCATAAGGAAGGACGGAAAAATAGCTGGAATCAAAGCCAAGCACGAGGGCGAGCCCGTTGAGATTTACGCTGATGTTATTGTCGCGGCCGATGGTGTGGAGAGCACGATAGCGAGGAAAGCGGGCATAAACACCTACGCCCCGCCCCACGAGTTCGACTCAAGCTACGAGTACGAGATGCTCATCGAGGGGTTTGACCCAGACCTGATACACCTCTGGTTCGGCAACGAAATCGCTCCGAGGGGCTACGTCTGGGTCTTCCCGAAGGACGAAGACAGGGCAAACGTTGGCATAGGCATCAACTCCGACAACCCGAAGACTGCAAAGTACTACCTCGACAAATGGCTTAAGGAGAACAACATCCCGGCAAAGAAGCTCCTCGAGGTAAACGTCGGCATCGTCCCAGTCGGCGGTTTCGTTAAGGAGCTCGCAAAGGACAACGTGGTCGTTGTTGGCGACGCGGCAAGACAGGTCAATCCGATGCACGGCGGTGGAATGGGTGAAGCGATGAACGCCGCAACGATAGCGAGCAAGTGGATCGTCAGGGCCCTTGAAGAGGAGAACATCTCCCTCCTCCAGAACTACACCAGGGAGTGGTGGGAGACCGACGGAAAGAGGCTTGAGAAAGTCCTCAAGGTCAGGCGCGTTACAGAAAAGCTCACCGACGAAGACTTAGACATCTTCATACAGGTGCTTAGCGGTGCCGATACCGAGAAGATAGCCGGCGGTGACTACGGGGAGGTCATAAAGGCTCTCCTCAGGCACCCGAAGGTCATCCTCAGCCCGAGGAGGATAAAGCTCCTCAAAAGCCTTCTCTGAGCCTGAACCCTTTTCCCTTCTTCTTTGAGAACACAACTATCTCCCTGGCCCTTCCGACGCTCACGCTCCCCCACGGCGAGTTTATTCCCTTGGGGTTCTCGATGAGGTAGTAGAGCTCAAGGTCCCCGGAGACCGTCTTTCTGAAGTCCGAAACGTCCGGCAGTTCCCTTATCTCCTCACACGTCCCGTCCGAGCACTCAAGGGGCTTTTCATCGAGCCCAATGCCGAGCTCAAGGGCCAGAAACCGGGCAGTCTCATCAATTGGGGCAGGATAAAGCGTGTAAAGCCTCCTAACTACCCTTAGGAGGGCTGGAAAGCGCCTGTCGTTTTCGTCTATCCCGTAGCCGATGTTCCTAAGCGGATCTTTGACTGGTCTTCCGTGGAGGGCGTTTCTGAGTTTGACCACGCGGTTTGCCCAGACCATCGTCGGCTTCGGCTCGCCGAGCAGGGAAAAGCGCCTGTCGAGCGAAAAGCCCTTCTCGGGGTCCATGTCCCTCAGCGGGGAAAGCCAGAGGTCGAGCTCCGGCTCGTTTATGAAGAGGTGCCCCACCTTGAGGACGTCAAGCCCCTCCAAGAAAAGCCTGTACGCCCTCTCGACCAGCTCGTCGCGTTCCAGGGAGAATGCGTAGAGGCTTGCATCGGCCAGGCCGAGGACGAAGGTGGACTGGACTTCGAGCAGGCTCTCCAGCGTCACCTCGTCCAGCCGAACCTCGTATCGGAGCATTTCAAGGAACTCGCGGGCGTTGGCCAGCAGGACTTTGGCAGTCCTCTCCCAGTCTTCCATGGCGGCACACATAATACAGACTCTCCGTAAGATGAGATAAGGCTATCGCTTCCAGTCCTTGCAGTTCATATCGAGGCAGATCTCATACTCCCGGTTCTTCTCGCGGATTTTCACGACCGGGGCACCGTTGCAGCAGGTCTTGTTGGTCGGGATAACCTCCCCGCGCTGGAGGATTGGATAGGTGACGTTGCACTTCGGCCAGTTGGAACACCCGACGAAGCGCTTGCCCGTCTTCCTGTTGTAGCGGATTACCAGGTCGCCGCCGCACTTGGGGCACTTTCCAACCACAAGGGGCTTTTTCCGCTTCCCTGTATCCACGGCTTTTTCAACTGCTTTCTCTCCCTCTTCGGTGAGCTCTTTTACCGCACCGGCCTTTTTGGCATTAGTTTTTGACGTGGTGACTCCCGTTCCTGTGGTCTCAAGGAGCATCTTCCCGATGTCGAGCTCCTTCTCCTTGAAGACCTTGAGTATCTTGATGAGCTGCTCCTTGCTTTCTTCAATGACTTCGTCCCTCTTCGCCTTCCCGGCCATTATCTCCTCCATCTTCTCCTCGAAGGCTCTCGTCAGCTCGACGCTCACTATGTCCGGCACGTTCTTCTCAAGCGCTTCCACGACGCGCATGCCGAGGGGGGTGACCTTTATCTTCTTCTTGCCCTCGATGTAGCCCCTCTGGTAGAGGGTCTCAAGGATTTGCGCGCGCGTTGCCTTAGTCCCGATGCCGAGGTCTTCCATCTTCTTTATAACTGCCGCTGGAGAATACCTCGCCGGCGGCTTCGTCTTCTTCTTCTCGCGCTTTATCTGGATTACCTTAACCGGCTCGCCCTCATTGAATGGAGGGAGGATTACCTCATCGAACTTGACGTACTTGCCGTAGACTTTCAGCCAGCCCTCTTTAAGGGTTCTTGCCCCGCTCAGGATAAAGCGGTGGTTGTTTGAATTTATTATGACCTTCATTATCTCCCTAACGGCCGGCTCCATGAAGAGGGCTAAAAAGCGCCTGACGATGAGGTCGTAAAGGTTGGCCTCGTCCTTCGTAAGCTCACCCTGCTTGGGGAGCTCCCCCGTCGGATATATTGCAGGGTGCGCAGGGTCTTCCTTTTTGCCCTCGACGGGCTTGAGCTTCTCCTTGCCCAAAAGCTCGTGGGCGAAGGGCTTGTACTCAGGAAGCTTGGCAAGGTTCTGGATAATGGAGCGGAAGTTGAGGTTCTTGGGGAGCTTCTGGGAGCTTGTCCTCGGATAGCTCGTGTAACCCTTCTCATACAGCTTCTGCGCGAGCTCTAAAGTCTTCTTCGGGGAATAGCCGAAGGCGGAGTATGCCTCCCTCTGGAGGGTTCCGAGGTCGAAGGGGACGGGCGGGTTCCTGTTCTGCTGTTTTACATCAACCTTCTCAACAAAGGCCGGGCCCTTCTTCGCCTCCTCGACGATGCGCTTTGCCTCGTTTTCATCAAGAATGCGCTCCTTCTCATAGACGGCCGTATACTGCTCCCCATTTTTCTCAAGGAGCATCTTGATGACCCAGTATGGAGTAGGCTTGAAGTTCTGGATTTCCTTTTCCCGCTCGACGAGGAACTTGAGCGTCGGCCCCTGAACCCTACCAGTCGAGAGAACCATCCACTTTCCGCTGGCGCGCTTTATTGCCGAGGTTAAGGCCCTTGAGAGGTTCACGCCCCAGTACCAATCCAAAACGTGGCGCGCTATTCCAGCGTCGGCCATCCCGAAGTTTATCGTCGGTTCGAGGTTGTACCAGGCCTTGAGGAGATCTTTTTTGGTGAGAGCGGAGAACTTCATGCGCTTTGCTTTTGAAGGATCAACACCGCAGGCGTATTTCAGAGCGGTGTAGCCGATAACCTCTCCCTCGGTGTCGTAGTCGCAGGCGACTATGAACTCATCAGCTTTCTTCGCGAGGGTAGCTAAGGCCTTGATGTAGTCTTTCGCGTAGCTCTTGCCCTTCTCAGCGACGTAAACTGGCACCCATTCGATATCAAAAACCGGATAGCCGTAGGTTTTCGTTTTCGGAGCGAGTGAGAAGAGATGGCCAACGGCAGGGGCGACTATTATCTTCTTTCCGTCGCGGGTGAACTCGTAATAGCTAACCTTTCCTATCGTCTTCCTCACGGGCTTGCCCTCTGCCAGCGCGTAGGCAATCTTCCTCGCGACGTTGGGCTTCTCAGCTATGATGAGAGTTGCCATACTCTCTCTGATTGACGACTGGCTATAAAAATTCTCCGACGAAGGATTTATAACCTTCCCGCCCAAGGGTCGCTGATGACAATGCTGAGCATCGGAGGAGTCGGTGTTCTCTTCAGTGGAGAGCTCGACGACGGCTTCGTTGACGGCTTTAGGACACTTTTTGCCCGGCGCTACCTCCCGGACGTCCTCAGGGCGGAGATAAGGCCCGACATTCTCATAGAGCGCTTTAAAGGGGAATCCTTCAGGGTCTTCAGCTCCATGTACGACGTGAACGGAAAGGACCGCTACAAGCTTGAGTCGGGGGTTCCCGCGGCATACAAGAACGAGGCACCGGTGTTCTTCCTCCTCCAGGCGGCCGCAAGGGCCGGCGCGCGCAAGGGCAGAATTTTTATGACGGACTCTGTAAGCGTTATGAACCCCGACGGAAGGGCAGTCCTTTTCGTCGGCTACCCCCACACCGGAAAGAGCACTATGTCAGCAATAGCAGTCTCGGAAGGTCTGGACGTCCTCAGCACAGAGAACACTGTAGTTGAGGCCCGTGAGGGAAAAATTTACGTCATCGGAGGGACGGAGGTTCTAGTCTACGACCCTAGGATTGAGGACATCTACGGCGTCTCAGTAGACTACGACGAAACAACTAGAAGCGGGTACAGGATAGTTGACCTGGAGAGCACGGAGAGGAGGAGGCTCCTCAACAGGGGAGTAGAAGTCGAAAAGATTATCGTCCTCCACGCGTCATTCGGAGGAGGTGAGGCCAGCTTTTCCCCTGTTAGAGGCAGAAAAATTAAGAAAACGCTCTGGTACTTCTCAACGTCGCTCCTTAAAGGAATGGACTACTACGAGCCAGCACCGCTCTACATGCCGATGGGCGAAGAGATAAACTACAACCTCAACAAGCTCCTCGAATCAGCGGTCGAGACGTACTCAGGGAGAATGTTTGAGGCCTTTGGAAACCACAGGGACATCTTTAAGCGGACTGTGCTCTACACATGAGGTGATGCGCGATGATTAAGGTGAAAGTCTTGGGAAGGGGGATTGAGAAGGAAGTCGAGTGGAGAGAGGGCATGACCGTCAAGGACCTGCTCAAAGAGGTCGGCTTCAACACCGAGAGCGCCATAGCAAGGGTTAACGGAAGAATAGCCCTGGAAGATGAGAGAGTTGAAGACGGGGCGCAGGTCGAGGTAATTCCAGTTGTTTCCGGCGGTTAATCTCATTTTTATGAATAGAAAAGGAAAATTGGAGGTTCACTCCGCGAGTCTCTTTCTCATAAACTCCTCGAAGCGGTTCATGGCCTCCTCGAGTATCTCGACCGGCGGGAGGAAGACTATCCTGAAGTGCCACTCGCCGGCCTCTCCGAAGCCAGAGCCGTGGACGAAGAGCACGTGGGCCTCGTGGAGGACGTCGAGAACGAACTCCTTGTCGTTCTTCCACTTCGAGCACTCCTCGATCCTCGGGAAGATGTAGAACGCTCCCTGCGGCTTGACGGTGCTGACTCCCGGAATCTCGGTGAGGCGCTTGTAGACGTAGTCCCTCCTCTCCTTGAGCTTCGCCATGTACTCCTCAAGGTAGTCCATCGGGCCGGTAAGACCGGCTATCGCCGCGAACTGGGCTGGAGTGCTTGGACAGAGCCTTATGCGCATGAGCTTGTCTATCGCCTCCCTGAGCTCGTCGAGCTTGCCCTCTGGATCAACGTAGTAGAAGTAGCCAAGACGCCAGCCTGTGGCAAAGTAGACCTTGGAGAGGCCGTTCATGACGATGACGGGGACATCCTTGGTGAGCGAGCCGGGGGAAACGTGCTTGCCCTCGTAGGTCATGAGGTCGTATATCTCGTCGCTTATGACGGGCAGGCCGTACTCGCCCGCGAGGTCGAGGATCTCCTTGATGGTCTTCTTCTCGTAGAGCGCTCCGGTCGGGTTGTTGGGGTTTATGACGGCTATGGCCTTCGTCTTCTCGTCAATCTTCTTCCTCATGTCGTCTATGTCAGGCTGCCAGCCGTTCTCCTCAACGGTGAGGTACTCCCTCGGCTCGGCAGCGTAGAACTTGACGAGGCCGGTGTACGGCGGGTAGCTCGGGCTCGGGACGAGTATGTTTTCTCCGGGGTTCAGAAGCGCGCCAAATATGAGCTGGAGGGCCTCGGTAACAGCCGCGGTAACGCGGACGTCGTCGGGGGTTATATCAACGCCGTTCTTCCTCTTTTCGCGCTCCACTATCGCTTCCCTAAGCTCGGGCAGGCCCTCGCTCGGGCCGTAGTAGTTGTGGCCCTCCTGGAGGGCCTTGCAGTAAGCATCTACCATGTGCTTCGGCGGCTGGAAGTCGAACTTCACGGGGTCACCTATGTTGAGTCTGATGACCTTTATTCCCTTCTTTTCGAGCTCCCTTGCGGGGAGGACGACGTCCCTGATAGCGTACTCAATACCCATAGCCCTCTCGGCTGGACGGACCATTAGGATCACCGGTTGAATGTTGAAGTCCACATCATAAAAACCTTGGGCCTCAAAGTTTCATCAAAAACTGCCAAACGGCGATGAATTTTCGGGAAACGTTTAAAACCCCCCTTCCAAAGCCACCAAGGGCGATGAAGAATAGCAAGCAAACTGAGGGCTCACAGATGATGACGTGAACACCCTCCGAGCCCATTCGATACTTTTATCAACCCCGGAGAAGGACTCACGACCATGAACATATTCATTCCGCTCCTCGCCGGTCTCCTGCTGGGATACCTGCTCAAAAGGGCCGGAAAGAAGCCCAACCTGGAGATACCTACAAGCGTCGCCCTACTCGCGATGATTTTCTTCCTGGGTGTTAAGACCGGCGAAGTTCACGTTGACGGCCTCTGGCTTTTCGGAGTCTCCACAATCTTTGCCGTCTTCACTGTGGCGGGCAGCCTTCTTTTAGCGGAGGTGGCCAAATGAGGTTTCTCTACCCGGTTCTCACGTCCCTCGTGGCAGGAATACTAGTTGGACACTTTTTCGCCCCGGACTTCGGGAACGCCTACGAACTGATGCTCTACGTCCTGATATTCCTAATCGGCATAGACATCGGGCTGAACTTCAAAGCTGAAGAGCTCAGGAAGGTCGGGCGTAAGGCCCTCATCTTACCCATCGTCGCCCTAACTGGCTCAGTACTTGGGGGCCTTCTGGCATCTCTACTCCTTGGGATAAACCCCCGCTGGGGGCTGGCAATAGGGGCCGGGTGCGGCTGGTACTCGCTGACGGGCCCGCTGATAGCCCAGTACTCGGCGGTCTACGGTGCAGTCGGCTTTCTTGCCAACCTGATGAGGGAAATCCTGACGATTCTGTTCTATCCGGTCGTCATAAAGAAGGTCGACCCAGAAAAGGCCGTTGTAATGGGTGGTGCAACGACAATGGACACGACCCTGCCGCTAATAACGAAATTCGGGGGAAGGGAGGTGGCATTGGTTGCCTTCGTCCACGGTTTCATTCTAACCGCAGTTGTCCCCTTTGCCGTCTCCCTGGTGCTCAGTCTTTAGAGCACTTCTCAAGCAGGCCCCTGACGAGGGTCTCATGCTGCTCCTCGTTCCTCTTGATTTCCCTCGCCAGCTCCCTCACGACCGGGTGGAAGGCCGTCCTCGCTATCCTGTCATAGAGATCCTTCATCTTCTTTTCTTCATCTGCGTACTTTTTGAGGAGCTCGACCAGCTTCTTGGCGTTGTGCGGGAGGACAACTTCGGTCGGAAAGTCCTTGAGGTACTCCTCGATTACGTCCTCAGGCGGAACCCTGGCCCCGATCGGGCCGAACCCCAGGGGCATGCTGATAGTCGGGACACCGGGGATTAACACGAAGTCCTCATTAGACCTTTCAGCGGCATACTCCTCCAGAAGTTCAATGGCCTCCTCGTGGGCTTTTTCAAGGGCCTCCATCAGCCGCTTGTGGAAGATTGTGTCTATGGTAAGCCTCAGAATGAGACCCCTCAAATCGGCGTACTCTGGCTTGTTGAGCTCGTTGAGAAGCTTTTTGTAGTCCTTCTCGGCCCTCTCCTCAACCTTCTTCACTTCCCTGACCGTGTCTATAATCCTCCCCATCTTCCATCACCGCTACTTTTTAGTAACATTTAGTATTTAAAAGTTTCGGAGATGAGAAAAAGCTTTTTAAACACCACCTCAAACGGGAAATCCGAGCTAATCATCGGCTCATGGCTCGGGGGTATCCAAGAAGGAACCCACCGGGCCGTTCGTGGAGGTGGGTGAGATGAAGTACCCGAAGCAGATAAGAACCTACTGTCCGTTTTGTAAGAAGCACACCATCCACAAGGTAGAGAAGGTCAAGAAGAGGCCAAGGAGCGAGCTCAGCCAGGGTCAGAGGCGCTTCCGCAGAATCCTCAAGGGTTACCGCGGTTTCCCGAGGCCGAACCCGGCCGGAAGGGAGAAGCCGGTCAAGAAGCTCGACCTCCGCTTCCGCTGCACCGTCTGCGGCAAGGCCCACACCAGAGGAAAGGGCTTCCGTGTTAAGAAGTTCGAGCTCGTGGAGGTGTGACGCATGGCGCTCCCGAAGAACCTCATCCCGATGCCGAGGAGCAGGTTCCTCCGCGTCAAGTGCATAGACTGCGGCAACGAGCAGATAGTCTTCAGCCACCCGGCGACCAAGGTCAGGTGCCTGGTCTGCGGTGCAACGCTCGTCGAGCCGACCGGCGGTAAGGGCGTCATCAAGGCGAAGATTCTCGACGTCCTTGAGTGATTCCCTTCCTTTTTCCTTCCGCCAAACTTTTAAAAACCTCTTCTTGTAAACCTCTCGGAGAGAAAAATTTAGAGGTGATTCTCATGCCAAGGAAAGCCAAGGAGTTTCCCGAAGAGGGAGAGTTTGTCGTTGCTACCGTCAAGAACATCCACCCGTATGGAGCGTTCCTTTCCCTTGACGAGTATCCCGGTAAAGAGGGCTTCATGCACATAAGCGAGGTGGCTCCAACCTGGGTCAAGAACATCAGGGACTACGTGAAGGAAGGCCAGAAGGTAGTCGTCAAGGTCATCCGCGTTGACCCCGAGAAGGGCCACATAGACCTGAGCCTCAAGAGGGTAAACCAGCAGCAGAGGAAGGCCAAGCTCCAGGAGTACAAGCGCGCCCAGAAGGCCGAGAACCTTCTCAAGATGGCGGCCGAAAAGCTCGGCAAGGACTTCGAGACGGCCTGGAGAGAGGTCTGGGTTCCCCTCGAAGAAGAGTACGGTGAGGTCTACGCCGCATTTGAGGACGCCGCCCAGAACGGCATCGAGGTTCTGCAGGGACTTATCCCAGATGAGTGGATTGAGGCCCTGAAGCCCATCATCGAGGCCTACGTCGAGATTCCGACGGTCACCATCGATGCCGAGTTCGAGATAACCGTCCCGAAGCCCAACGGAATCGAGATAATCAAGGAGGCCCTCATAAGGGCCCGCGACAGGGCAAACGAAGAGAAGGACATTGACGTCAAGTTCACCTACCAGGGCGCCCCGCGCTACAGGATTGACATAACAGCTCCAGACTACTACAAGGCCGAGGAAGTCCTTGAGAGCATAGCGGACGAGATACTCCGCGTTATAAAGGAAGCGGGCGGCGAAGCGACCCTCATAAGGAAGGAGAAGCGCATAAGGAAGATAAAGAGGAGGTAAAGATGAGGTTCCGCATAAGGAAGTGTCCCGAATGCGGGCGCTACACCCTTAAGGAGACCTGCCCCCTCTGCGGGGCCAAGACCAAGGTAGCCCACCCGCCGCGCTTCTCGCCAGAAGACCCGTACGGCGAGTACAGGCGCAGGTGGAAGCGGGAAGTCCTCGGTATAGGGGTGAGAGAATGAAAGAAACAATGATTTACCTGCTCGAGAGGCCCCAGCTCAGGGATCCGGTCTTCATAGAGGGCCTCCCTGGCATAGGCCTCGTTGGAAAGCTCGCCGCCGAGCACCTCATCCAAGAGCTCAACGCGGTAAAGTTCGCCGAGCTCTACTCACCGCACTTCATGCACCAGGTCATTATAAAGAAGGGCTCAATCGTCGAACTCATGAAAAACGAGTTCTACTACTGGGTGAACCCCGACGAAAACGGAAGGGACCTAATCATCATCACCGGCGACCAGCAGGTTCCACCGACGGACAGTCCCGGCCACTATGAGGTGGTTGGGAAAATGCTCGACCTCGTTCAGGAACTCGGCGTCAGGGAGATAATAACGATGGGTGGCTACCAGGTGCCGGAACTCCAGGGTGAGCCGAGGGTCTTAGCGGCAGTAACCCACGAGGAGCTTGTGGATTATTACAAGGAGAAGCTCAAGGACTGCTCCGTCGAGGTGGTCTGGAGGGAAGACGAGGGAGGAGCGATAGTTGGTGCGGCTGGTCTTCTCCTCGGAATGGGCAAGCTCCGCTCGATGTACGGTATAAGCATACTCGGCGAGAGCCTCGGCTACATCGTTGACGCTAAGGCCGCCAAGGCCGTCCTGACGGCGGTCACGAAGATACTCGGAATAGAGCTCGACATGACCGCCCTCGAGGAGCGCGCAAAGGAGACAGAGGAGATACTCCAGAAGGTTCAGGAGATGCAGAGGGCGATGCTCGAGCAGACAATGCCCCCAGCTCCGGAGGAAGAGGACAGGGGTTATCTCTGAGGCCATTCCTTTCTTTTCTCCATGTTTTGTGTCGGCTTTTAACCAGTTAACTCGTTCTAAAGCACATTGCTTCTGAGAAGGGAGATTAGGAGTAGAGGAAAACTGCTGGAAAAGTGGAAGAGGAACTAAGCCCCAAGAACTTCCTCCAGAAGCCTGAGGCCCAGCTCAAGGTACTCCTTGGCCGTCTCCTCACTCTTTGCCTCGCTGAAGACCCTGATTATCGGCTCGGTTCCGCTCGCTCTAACCAGAACCCAGCCGTCCTCGAAGATTATCTTTGTTCCGTCGGTGGTGTCAACGGTGTAGCCCCTCGCTTTGGCGAGTTCGGCCACTTTTGCCACAATCGCCTTCCTGTCGCCTTCCACCTTCCTCTTCGTCTTGAACTGGTAGTACCTCGGGAGCTCGTCTATCAGCTCGCTGAACTTCTTCCCGCTCTTGGCGAAAATCTCGACTATCTTCGCGGTGGTCATCGCGCCGTCCCTTCCGAGGACGAAGTCCGGGAAGATGACTCCACCGTTCTCCTCGCCGCCGATGGTTCCGTTGTTCTCAAGCAAAGCCCTCGCGACTATGAGGTCACCGACTTTAGTTCTTATGACTTTCGCGTTGTTCCTCTTGGCTATGTCGTCGAGAAGGTTGGAAGTTGCTATAGTCGTGACGAGGAGCCCACCGCCATTCTCCCTCAGGACTGCATCGGCAACCAGAGCGAACGTCTTGTCACCCTGAATGAAGCGTCCGTTCTCGTCTATGAACACTGCCCTGTCCGCGTCACCGTCCTGAGCAACTCCGAAGTCCGCGCCGAGGGCCTTGACTATCTCCTTGAACTCCCCGAGGTTCTCCTCGTTCGGCTCGGGGTTTCTGGCCGGGAAGTGGCCGTCCGGGTGGGCATTCACGCTGACGACTTTGCACCCAAGCTCCCTGAGCAGGTAGGGCAGGGTGAGAGAGCCAGCACCGTTTGAAGTGTCAACGACAACGAAGGGCCTTCTCTTCTTTATTGCCTCCACATCGACCCTGCTCTTTATCGCCTCTATGTACGGCTTGATTACCTCCTCCTTCCTGACCTCGCCGATTTCGTACCACTTCGCCCTCTCAAAGTCCTCGTTGAAGAAGACTTCCTCAACAACCGCCTCGCGCTCTTTCTTCAGCCCCATGCCATTCGGCTCAAGGAGCTTTATGCCGTTGTATTCGGGCGGGTTGTGGGAAGCGGTTATAACAGCGCCGCCGTCGGCCCTGAAGTGGTTGGTGGCCCACTGTATGGCCGGAGTGGGGGCGATCCCAACGTCGATGACGTCACAGCCGACGCTGAGGAGTCCGCTGATGAGGGCGTTCTTCAGCATCTCACCGCTCACCCTCGTGTCCCTGCCGACGACAACCACTGGTTTTTCCCTTCCCTCGCGCTTGAGCATCGTTCCAAAGGCCATTCCCATCTTGAGCGCGAACTCGGGCGTTATCTTCTCGTTGGCTATCCCGCGGACGCCGAAGGTTCCGAACAGCTTCCCCATATCACCACCCCTATCACTCCCAGTGATATACAGCGTTAAAACTTTATCCCCTGCCGAAGTCGTCCTCAAAGCGGACTATCTTTCTCAAGCATACAACTAATCTCCAGCCAAATTCTCCACGTTCCTAGAGGTTCTCGTAGACTCGTTGGCCGTTATAGTGGGCTGCTTGGAAGCACCGTGAGACGGGCTTCGGAACACATTCCTTCCCTCTGAGCGTTGCAAATACATGACGACTTGTCCTTACATAGTAATAGGACTATGACCATTACTTTATAACTTTGGCGTAGAAATTGGAAGGAACAGAAAAAACGAAACCGAGAATCAGCGGAGGGCAAACTCGCCGACGAAGGCGGAGCTTGAGATGGTATCGCCGATTCCTACGGTGCTCTTGGGCTTCGCGACTATCTTCGTCGGGATAAATGCGAGCTGGTAACCGTTGACCTCCGCGATGCCGTCCTTCATGCCGTACTCCGCGACGAGCTTCTCCTCCACGGCCCTGGCCTTCTCGTTCACGGGGACGTCCATCGCCTTGACAACGTCGTCTATCGAGCGGACGTCGCCGAGTTTCGCCTTGGCGGCAGCAGCTAAAGCCGCGAAGAGGAGTGCGTCCCTAACGAACTTCCCCCTGTACTCGGTCAGGGCGAGGTAGTAGCCGTAGGTGTGGAAGTGTATCCTTCTCACTCCAGTCTTCTCGGCGAGCTTGAGCATTGCCTCGGTGACCGCTACCGGGTCAACGGGGTCATGGGCAAGGAGCTTCTCAGCGATGACCTTCTCTCCGAGGACTTCCATTATCGAGGCGAGCTCGACCTCGTTCAGGCCGACGCTCCAGAAGTGAGGTAAAAGTTTGAGTATCTCCTCCCTGACCTTCTCGTCCGGCGTGAAGGCGAACTCAAGGTGGGCAGGAATTCCCTTCTCGTTGAGAACCTCAAGGTGCCCCCTTATCGTCTCCATTGGCTCGCGGTAGTTCTCTTCGGTGAGGGCCTGGAGGCCGCTTATTATCGCCAGCTCGACCTTTCCGGCAATCTCCTCAAAGGCCTCCTTGAACTCGGGCCTTATGTAGACGTTCGGGTTGTAGTCGTCGGCAGAAGCTATGAAGCGGTTTTCGCGGGGAGCCTCGAAGTTGAAAACCCTAAAGCCCCGGGGAAACTCGTAGATGTAATGAATACAGCTCTCCTCGTCGGCCTGGAACTCCTTAGGGTGGACGAGCCTGAGCTCTCCGTTCTCAGCTTTGGGCACGTAAATCGGGCCCTCCTTGAAGAGCTCAGCCTGGAGCCTTGAGAGCTGGGGAACGTGGGCTATAACAGGGACGTTGTAAACACCTCCGAGGAGGTTGGCCATTATTCCGACCTGGCCGCCCATCCTGAGCTCGTCCCAGCCCCACCCCTTCATGTAGAAGCGGACGGGACAGCTCTCAACGTAGAGCTCAGCGGCCTTCCCCCTCCTGACGCTCCAGAGGATTCCACCGAAGAGGTGCTGGACGGAGGTTATCTTCTTCGGGAGCTCTTCAGAATAGCGGAAGACTTCTTCCCTTCCGGCCTTCTCGACCCTCTCCTCAAGGTCTTTCGGGTCGAGGTACCTTATTGCGTCTATGTTGGTGTTGTATGCGAGGAGAACTCCACCGACCTTTTCAATGCTCTTCCGAATCCCCTCAAAGGCCGACGAATAAAGAGAGTCCCACGTCATTTGTATCACCGGGGGTGATGTAACTATCCAAAGTTAATAAGGGTTGCGCTGAGTTCCTCCCGTCCTGAAGGGCGAGGCTTCCAAACGAAAAATAAGAAACGGCGAGAACTCATTGGCTTGACTATTCAAAGGTAGCGCCGGACTTTAAGCCCAGAACACGGCACTAAAAATAGTGGGGAAGCAGAAAAGTCACTCCTTCCATCTGGGGTTATCAACGAGCTTGACTTCGCCGTCCTCTTCAATCACGAGCTTGGCGAAGCCCTTCTCCTTTATCGAGCCGTAGTCGTGGCCGGCGTCGGCGGGGTACATCGCCAGGAAGATGAAGGGCTCGTCACCGGTGTTAACTGTCCTGTGGGCCCAGTACGGCGGGACGTAGACGACGGTTCCAGGCTCCATCGGAATCCACTCGACCTCTCCCTCCGGGGTCTGGAGGAGCATTCCGCCCTTACCCTTGATGCCGTAGTATATCTCGGCCCTGTCGGCCTTGGCGTGGAAGTGGCCCTTGGTGAAGAAGAACTCCTTCCCGACCTTGCCGGGATAGAGAACGGTCGTGGCGAAGTTGAGGTCGCCGTCCTTCTCCTCCTGCTCAACGGCGTAGACCTCATAGACGACCGGGTCTTCCTTGAGGAGCTCCTCGTAGGCCTCCTCGTCGAGGAAGTAGCCCTTCATGTCGCTGAGCCTTCTAACGAGCTTCTTGGCGCCGGGGATTACCCCGTTCTCCTCAATCTTAACACCGAGGGGCTTCTTGTACTCCATTGGCACCACCGGAGAAAACACTACATTAGGTTTATTTAACCTTTCCCCTTTTGTATCACCGGGAGTGTTAGTCACTCCTTGGCGCGGACTTCAATCTTCTTCCCGATTACAAGCTCGGCGGCCTTAACGGCGGCACCGCCGCTCCCAACGGCTATCCTCACCTTGTCAGCGGGAACGTAGACGACAATCTTATCGTCGGTCTCCTCAATGTCGAGTATTTCCACGTTCAGCATCTTTTCAAGCCTGTCCCTCATGGCCAATCCCCTGAGATGTTTTGTCCCGCACCATATAAACGTAACGTCCGTTCAGGAGTCTCTCTATTCCAGGTTTGTGGCCGAGACCCACGACCGCTATAACCTTTGGTTTCTTAACTCCCCTCGCCAGGAGCGAGTCAACTATCGCGATTAGATTTCTGGCCATCACCACGTTCCTCTCCTCGACGAGAACGCGGTAGAGGTACGGGTAGCGGCGCCTGAACTCGACCATCATCGTCCTGTACTCCTCCATTGGGTCTCCAATCTCGGCTTTTCCAAGGGGGAGAAAAACGCTCAGGCCTTCCAGCGCCATCAGGAGCTTCTCCCTGAAGGGGGCAGATGCTATCTTTGCAAGGATTACCCCGATGTTCTCGTCGATCAGATACACGGGCACCCCAAGGAGCCTCGCGGACTCGATTGCCGCCTTCATCTCCTCCCCCGGCGACATTCCAAAGGTCTCCCCGAGCCTCTCCTCAACCTTGGCGAGGGCGTAGTTTATGAGCCCCCTCCTCCCAAGCTTCAGGGACTCCTCCAGCGTCAGCTCTACCTTCTGCTCCATTCCAAGGAACCGGGCCCTGTCAAGCTCAATCGCAACGGCGTGGGGCCTTTCGCTCAAAATCGTCCTTATTACCTCTTCCCTGCTCCTTGGCGAGACGTGCATCGTCCCTATGATTTTGACGTAGCGCAGGTAGTTCATCTCTCTCCCTCCAGCAGGTTTGACTTGTGCCAGGCTCCAGACCTGTACGTCAGGACGTCAAAGTCCCTCGGAACCACGAAGTCCACTCCGAATTCACGGCACGCCCTCGAAGCCCCGCTCAGGTATTCCTCGTAGCTGTACCGGAAGGCCCTGTGGAGGAGCGCTAAGAGCTTCACCCTGGCTTTCTTTGCGACCTCACAGGCCTCCTCAACCGTCGAATGGTAGCTCTCGCCCCGGTCTTCACCGCTCAGGTAAGTCGCGTCGTGAATCAGCAGGTCTGCCCTCTCCGAGAACAGCCTCACCCTCTCGCACGGCTCTGTGTCGCCCGTGTACGCTATCTTAACCCCCCGTCTCCTCGGCCCGGTGACGTCTTCGAGGCGGATTGTCCGGCCGTTCCATTCTATCTTGCCCTCCCTCTCAAGCTTTCCGAGGATGGGGCCCGGCTTAAGGCCGTACTCCCTCAGCTTCTCGGGGAGGAACTTTCCGCGCCTGTCCTTTTCCTTGAAGACGTAACCTAAAGCCGGAATCCCGTGCTCCACCTTGAAGCTCCACACCTCGTAATCCTTGAACTTCAGCCTCGTCTCGCCGAGCTCGTGGACGTGGATGTCGAAGCCGGGCCTGAAAAAGCCGCTGTTGAGGAAGTGCTGGACGAACTCGAATGTGTACTTCGGGCCGTAGATGTGGAGGGGCTTTTCGCGGTTCCAGAGGTTCATCGTCTGAATTAACGCGGCCAGGCCGAGGTAGTGGTCGCCGTGAAAGTGCGTGATGAAAATTCTGTCAACCTTCATGGGGCTGAGCTTCACGGTGTTCATCTGCCGTATCGTGCCCTCCCCCACGTCGAAGAGCAGAATCTCGCCCTTATACCTGATGGCCACGGCAGGCACGTTCCTCTCGCGCGTGGGCATTATCCCGCCGGTACCGAGAAAAACCACTTCAAGCATATATCCCCTTCCGCAGGAGGGTTTAAAAATGTGGGCTCGCCGGGAGCACCGCGAGAGAAACAAGGAAAGGATTAAAACCACAACGGCGTAGTAGGTATGGTGACTCTAATGGAAGAGCTTCTGAAGGCTTTGGAAGAAAAGGACACCAAAAAGGTGGCCAACCTGCTCTACTACAAGGTTGACGAGCTGAGCGACGAGGAGCTCAAGGAGGTTCTTGAGGGGGCCGAAAAGCTTGCCCTCGAAAAGAAGGACTACGAGCTCTACAAGCTGGTCGTCTACTACTACCACGAGTTCCTCGGTGTTGATAAGATAGCCGAGTTCGAGAAGCTGGCGGAGAAGGAAGGGGGCTTTGAGGCGAAGTTCCACCTGGCCGACCTTTACTTCCTGATAGGCGAGCTTGAGAAGAGCCTTGAGCTGTTCAGGGCCCTGCTTGAAGAGGAAGTCGCCAAGGGCAACGTCGAGAACGCCGCGAAGGTGTACTACAGCATGGCGACCATCCACGAGGAACTGCAGGAGTACGAGAAGGCACTTGAGCTCATTGAGAAGGTAAAGGAGCTCTACGAGGAGCTAGGCGACGAGAGGGAACTCCTGAGGGTCGAAATCCACAGGGGCTACATAACCTTCGAGGCCGGCGACACCTATCAGGCCAAGGCAATAATCGCCGGTGTCCTGCCCAAGATCCTCAACGACAACGAGCTCCTCGTGGAGGCCCACCTCAGCTTCGAGGAGATGTTCGAGGAGGAAGAGAACTACGACGCGGCCCTGCAGGAGTGCCTCTACGCCCTCATACGGGCCAGGGGGACGGACTACGAGGACATAGCCTTCGGCGCCCTCATGGACGTGCTGTGGCAGCTCTTCCTCGACGACGACTTCGAGACCGTATACCTCAACATAGACATGTTCGCCAACGCGTTCCCGGGCATGAAGGACTTCTTTGAGGCCGTGAAGGCACTGGCGCTCTTCAAAGACGGAAAGATCGAAGAGGAGGAGGCCAAGAAGGCAATCGAGAAGGTCAAAGACCCGAGGCTTATTGAGATGCTCAAAGTCCTCGGGGAGGCGGAGCTTTAGAGGGGACTTCAGAGCCCCCTATCCCTTTTTAGCCCCATTCATCTGGCGAACACAATCTCGCATCATTTCTTGTCCTTTTTAGGGCACAGAAGGTTCTTGCCCTCACACCTGTCCACCTCAAGTTGGACCGTGACGTGTGTTACTCCAAACTTCTTCAACTTATCCTCGACTTCATCAATAATCTTCTGCGCCTCACTGAGGGGCATGTCGTCAACCTCAACGTGGCACTCGAAGTGGACTTCGTTCTCTCCGATGCGCCAGGCGTGGAAGTGGTGCGCGTTCTTAACGCCCGGAATGCCCTCAATCTCCTCCCTTATCGCCTTAAGGTCGAGGTCGGGGGAGGCTTCCATGAGAACCTCAATGCTCTCCCTGAGGATTTCATACGCCTCGCGGAGGATGTAGAGCGATATGAAGACAGTCACGAGCGGGTCAACCCAAAAGGCGTTCCACTTGATTATCGCGATTCCGCCGGCGACGACGGCCACCGATGAGAGGGTATCCGTCAGCAGGTGAAGGTAGGCGGAGCGGACGTTGAGGCTGTGCGCGTGCCCGTGGAGGAGTAGGACAGAGAACAGGTTTGCAAGGAGGCCGATTAGAGCCACGCCGAGCATCAGAGGGCCGTCTATCGGCTCTGGACTCCTAAAGCGCCTGTAGGCTTCAACGAGGAGGAAGAGCGAGACGCCCACGAGGACGGCCGAGTTGATGAACGCCACGAGGACTTCGGCACGCCTGTAGCCGAAGGTGTACTTCTCGTTGGCCTTCCGCTCGCCGATTTTTATTGCGAAGTAGCTCGCGAGCAGGCTCATGCTGTCGCTGAAGTTGTGGAGGGAGTCGCTTAGGAGCGCCAGACTGCCTGAAAGGATACCCCCGACTACCTCGGCGAGGGTTATGACGATGTTGAGCGCGAACGAGAAGAGCACCCTTCCTTTTACATCATGAGCGTGATTGTGATTGTGGCGACCCATTTCAACCCCCGTGACAGTGTTTGGCTATGGCATAAAATGTTTTCGAACGCTAAGATTTTGGGAGCATACTTTATTGTTCTATATAACAATTAAACATAAACAAATATGAGAAATAAGATTCAAATATATAAGGTATTAAATTTAAAACATCAAAAGATTTATAAGCAAGTATCGTAATAATGACACTGCGAACAATAAACAATACAGAACAAAAGGAGGTGAAACTTGTGCGTTGGCGATGCCTATCTGCGTTTGTCTTGGGAATTCTAATCCTAGGAGCCTTAGGAGGCCCAGTTTGTGCAGAGAGTCACTCAGCTCAAAAAGCTTCAGAGGGAACTAGCAGTTATGAGAAAATTACAATCAATGGGATTGAAGTCCCTCTAATAAAGACACACAGTGGAATAGTGATTGTAGGAAGAACATCCAAGATAGGCAGAGGAGAGATACTAGAGAAGGCTCACAGGCTCATGGTAAACCGTGTTCTAAATAAATGGAAGTATACAGTTATGAGCACTCCTGATGCACACACGATTTCAAAATCTGACTATGGTACACGGAGCACGACTCTCAAACTGAGCCCCGATGGCAATAAAAAAATAAAGTTGTCCACAGGGACTGCACTTTCAACTAGGTTCAAAATATACTATTATGAGCCCATGGAGAGTATAGACGTTAGCGTGTATAACTACGCCTATAGCACGACCGTCACTGAATATCCCCCATACATCACATACCAGTACAAATGCAGGAGCATAAAGTTAACTAACAGATTATTGTTCTATGGGGAGAAATTCAGCGAGGGCTGGAGCATTGGGGGAGTTATATCATTTCCTCCAGGCATCACCTTTGAGGTATCTGGTAGCAGTTCGTCGATCTTCATAGATGGATCCTTTGGGGAGAGCGAAGTCAGTAACTATGACTCTATAGCTCACTCATACGAGGGAACCATAACTGTCCATGATACTAATAAAATAAAGATTTATATGGTACGTTCAGGCCCAGTAGCAACATTCGAAGTCGTGAAAGGCAATTTTAAAAGTCTCGATGCTGAAGCCAGTGTATCTGTGAATTTCTGAGGTGATTGCATGAGGAAAAAGCTCTTTGCTTTCTTTTTAATTTTAGCCAGCATTCTGGCCGTTGCGGCACTAACCTGGAATAGCCCCTCCGAGCCCGTTATTCAAAAGTTTGTTGACCCCGCCTGGAAAAACTGGACTGTAAAACGGCTTGAACTTGCCCAGGACCCAGTCACTGGCGGCTGGAGCGGTGTGCACTTTACGATAACCCCCTCGATTTACGCGACCTACCACGGCACTCTGGCGCTGGAGCTGCTGAACCTCACCCCTAAAGACCCCCAGAAGACGGTGGAGTTCCTGCGGGACTACGAGACCAAGGTTTACGCCGGCCAAAACTCCCGCTCCAACGTGGACGTCCTCGACATTTACTACCTCCTAGTGCTCTTCGACAAGTTCAACCTGACTCCTCAGTACGGGAGGACACTTGAGCACTTAATTATTAAGGACATGGAGGAGTCAGAGCCCAGCATTATCCACGCCAGGAGCCTTATTCTGCTTAATTCCACCCTAGCGCGGAACGTCTCCATGTCGCTCTGGCTTTCTCTGGAGCCCGAACATTCGCTGGAGTTCGTGTGGAGCTTCCTTCAGTACCGGGAACTTCTTTTGGAGTCGGGATATTCAATTAACGAAATACCGAATTACACAAAAATGCACAACCTGGCCCTCGCCGTGTTTAACGACGCGTCGCGTGAGCTCGATGACCCAGGCTTTTATGACGCCTACATACTCGCCCATTTTATAAAAGAAGAGAACATCCAGAATGAAACTCTCAAGAAGCATCTCCTTGAGGCAATCTTCAAATACAAGTGCCCGGACGGGTCGTACTCGGATATGGTGGGGGAAGAAAGGGGGCACATTGACACCACTCACTGGGCCGTAGAGGCCATAACCTATCTTGGAGGCAAGGTTGGGGAAGACACCGTCTGCTACCTTCGCTCCAGGGAAAGCCCCTTGGGCGGTTTTATTAAAATCCCCAACTTCATAGTTCCAAACCCCGTGAACACGGGTTTCTCGGTGATAGTGCTGAGGTACCTGAACTCCACCGTGCCAAAGGAGGAGAAAGTCAAGGAGTACCTGCTCACAAGGCTTTCAACCGAGGACGAGCCGCCCGTGATGTGGGTAGAGTACAGAGCCCTTAAAGAGCTCGGTGTTCCAAGGGAAGAGCTTAGGGGTGCCGCGGAGCCCCGGATACGCGAGTTCATCGCCAGCACGAACCTTTCAGAAATCTACCACAACCACTACCTCCTGAGGGACATCTACTACCTTCTTTTGACCAGCAACGAACTGGGCATCAAAATTGACCCGCAGTGGAATGGGACAGTAAAATCTCTCGTTTTAAGCCTGAGGGACGATGATGGAGGTTTCGGAAGCAGAATAACGTCAGTGGGGACAATCCGGCTCGAAACAACTCTTTATTCCGTCCTGGTTCTCAACGAACTTGGGTACGGGTACAGGGACGAGAAGACCGTTGAGTTCATTAAATCGCAGAGAGACGGCGCGCTGTGGCGGTTTTTACCGACAACCAGGTACGCTCTGCTGGCCCTGAATTCGCTGGGAGCGAAGATTGACAGAAAAGAAGAAATGATAAACGCGCTTGAGCTGGCAAAGTGTCCCTACGGCTTTTTCTCCTACGGTTCATGCGAGAACCCGGAGTCCGGGGACATCATGGCGACGTTTCAGGTGCTTGAAATCCTAAGGCTCATCGATGAAAACTGACAGTCTCCGCGTCTTTTCTTTTTCTGTTTATCCCTCGGCCAGCATCCGTTTAAACTAGGGGTACACGAATGGGCGAAATAAAGGCGTAAAGCCTTCGCACCCCGAGGACGTCCTCCCGGAGGAGGCCTCTCAAGAGCTTTTGAAGAGATGTCGAAAAGAAAAATCCCTCATCATATCTTACTTCTATTCTTGTCTTCGTGGAACCAGACCACCAGGAAGGAACCAAGGGCCGCAAGTGGGTAGGCTACTGGCTTCAAATCCAGACAGACCCCTTCCGGCACCTTTGACAGTTCCGATGCGAATATAACGCTTATGAATGTCAGATACACCCCAATCAGAAACAGCGCTTTGTTCGCATTAAGTCCACTTTTTGCCCTAAGTCCCACAAGATAAGCGACCAGTATCGCCAACGTAAATGAAACCCACTCACTGATTCTTCCCATTGCTTCATAGCAGTCGGGAACGTTGCATATTGTTGTAAAACCATGCGGATCTATCCACGTACCGTTAGAGGGGCATTGCTTTGGTTCTTGCGAGTAAGCAAACGTGATTAAGCCCCAAAAAAAGACAATGAGAACCAAGAGTTGAACGACCCTCCTCTTAAATACGCTCACGGTACTTCCCCCATATCCAGTTGATAAGCCTCAAGCGGGCATTCATGTGTTTCGCCATCGGTGGGATTCCTGCTGTGTATTCTTTGGTACAATACCCTTTTAAGTATTTCCAGATAAAAATAGAAAAGTAAACGAGCGAAGACGAAGAGAATGTTCAATACGTTACAGCACCCTTCTCCTGAAGAGCACCACCAGCGGGACGAGCCAGACCAGATGCACGAGCACAGCGGTCGGAAAGTCACCGTAATCGTTGAGCGGAATCCCCTCGAAGACCCTGTAGAGCCAGTAGGTGGGGAGGAAAGCTGTGAACCTGCTCCAGTCGGTTGAGAGATCCCTCCACTCCACGACCAGCTTTATCAGCGGCGGTAGCATGAGGAGCCAGCCCAGGACTTTTGATACAGTCAGTGCCTGCATCCTCGACTCCGAGAACACCGTGATGAGCAGTCCGTAAATCCAGACCTCGAGCACGAAGAGCGCCATGAGCGCCAGCAGGCCGTTCCGCGAGATTTCAATGTCGAGGATTGTGGGTGCGAGGCCGGTCATCACCACCGTAACCACAGAGGCCCACGTAAGCCTGTAGGCGAGGAAAGCCTCGCTCGATATTGGAATCACCTGAAGGGCCTGTATGGTCTTGTCCTCCTTCTCGTCCGCCATCATGAAACCGGGCACCATGCCGAATATCATGGGGATGAACAGCATCATCAGCAGGGCGAGCAGCGGGTAGTAAACTCCAATGCGGTCTTTGAAGTACCGGACGATAAGGAGGAGCACAAGGGTCATTGCCACGGAATAGACCAACATGGGGTCCCTGCGAAGGAGCTTAAGGTCGGTCTTGTAGATGGAAAGGAACTTCCTCACAAAGCTCATCTCAATCCCTCCACAGCATACCTGTAAAAGCGGATTTTAGCGAGCTGATAGGCTATTCCAGACCAGGCGAGCAGGGTCGCCGCTGAATAGGCCAGCGTTTTCCTTGCTATCTCCTCGAAGGGCGCCTTGAAGAAGTATATCGCCGGATAGCTTGGGACCGCATAGAGGACCTTCCACACTTCGCCCGTCAGGTAGCCGTGGTAGTGCGCGAAGGGCAGGAGCGAGACCACCAGAACCCCCAGTATCGGGATGAAGTAGTCGTCGAGGTCGCGGTATTTGGCCGAGACCGCTATTCCAAGGAGCGTGTAAACTATGGAGACGAGAAAGGTCCCAACAACCACATACGGAAGCCCGTTGAGGGAGCGGGTGCCTATCGCCATTATGAGCACCGCGCCGATGACTGAGAGCAGGCTCAGGAGGAGTGTTTTAGTTAAGATGTAGCTCCTCCAGTCTATCGGCGTGACCGCCAAAGCGCCTATCGCGCCGTCCTTCTTTTCGGCGAATATCTCCGTGCCAACGAACATGAAGCCAACGAGCCCCGGCTCGAAGAGGAGGAAGATCGGCACCATAGTCGGGAGGTAGCGCTTCGGGAAGGCAAGGAGCATGAGGCCATAAGCTAAGGCCACGAGCAGGTATATGGGATAAACGTAGCTCCTCACCCCGAGAACAATGTTCGTTCTGACGATGTTCCTCATACGAGCCTCCTCCCCGTCACCTTTAGGAATATCTCCTCCAGGGTGGGCTCCTCCGTGTTTATTCTCCTGACTTCGTGCTCCCTGATGATTCTGAGGAACTCCTCGTTCCGGCCTATTCCTTCGAGCGGGAACTCCTTCACGGCAACACTGCCGTTGGCGACGTATTCCACCTTAACGAGCCGCTTGCCCATCTTCACCTTCAGCTCGCCGGGATTGTCCACCAGCCTTATGGAGCCGTCCACGATGAAGGCGACCCTGTCGCAGAGCTCGTCGGCCACGTACATGTTGTGGGTGGTCAGGAAGACCGTCTTTCCGCTTTCACGCATCTCCAGGAGCAGGTCCTTTATCCTCCTCGCGCTCGCCGGGTCGAGGCCTTCGAGCGGCTCGTCGAGGAAGAGGATTTCCGGATCCGGCAGTAAAGCCCTCGCGAGGTCGAGCTTCTTCTTCATGCCCTTCGAAAAGCCACTAACAAGTTCGTCCGCCTTCTCCTCCAGGCCGACCATCTTGAGCACTTCGGTGGGGTCGAGATGCTTTTTGTAGAAGCTCGCGAAGAACCCGAGGTTTTCCCTGGCGGTGAGCCTCGAATAGACGGCCGGGAACTCGAAGGAAACGCCGATTTTGTTGTAGTAGTCCTTCCCCCACTCCCTCAAATCTTTGCCGAGCACCCTGACCTCTCCAGTGTAGTCCCTCAAGATTTTCACGAGGATTTTCACCGTTGTCGTCTTTCCGGCCCCGTTCGGCCCGAGGAAGCCATAGATTTCGCCCTTCTCGACCGAGAAGCTCAGCCCATCAACACCTCTGACTTCGCCGTAGTACTTCTTAACGTTCGCAACCTCAATCACCGGCATGTTTTCACCAAGTTAAAATAGGGCCTCAAAGTAGTTATAGTTAGTCCTGCACATGTGCGGGAGTATATGACCCAATAGCAAATTTGTTGGGGAATAGTGAATTTCCCAAAATTCTAGGATAACAGGAGCCAACCCCCGAAGGAATCCTAAGGAAGGTGCTCCTTCACCGTTGAGGGGCTGAGTTCAGCATCTCGGCGAGATCTCTTAGAGTAACCCTCCTCGGACTGTCGAAGTAGCCGCTCTTGTATGCCAGGAGCAGTGTTTCAAGCTGCTTTCCGATGAGCTTTGCGTTCCTTGACGTGGTGGATTCCAAGGAGTTTTTCAGCTATTCCCTCGGGATTTACGTCTTCCTTGAACTTGATCTCCACGAGCTTTACCACGTCGCTCCCGAGGAAGAAGTAGGTGTCCCCGTAGCCCCACTCGACCAGCTCCATGAACCATTTGAAGGCGTCAAAAAACTCATAGTTGATTCTGTCTATGAGAATCCGGAAAAGGGTTGAAGGACAAGGTTATTAGGTTTTGTACGCCCTTTCCACCGTGCAACTTCTGACATAGAAAAGGGTTTTATTTGAAGGGAACTTCATAGCAGGTGGGGATGAATATGGAGCGCCTTGAATACAACGCCGAACTCAAGTGGGACGGGAACGTTGGGAGCGAGGTAAAGGTCAGGGAGTTCTCCTTCAGGATAGACACGAATACTGATGGACACAACACCGGGCCCAACCCGACCGAGTACCTGCTCGCCGCCATAGGCGGTTGTCTAACCGTAAACTGGGGAAGGCTAATCAAGAAGATGCGCCTGAAGGTTGGGGGCATGGAGATAACCGTCTCGGGGTGGAGGGACAGAAAAGAGCCCCAGCTAAGGGAGATTACCTACAGAATCCGAATTGTGACGGACGAGCCCGAGAAGAAGATACTCCGCGTCAAGGAGCTCGCCGAGAAGTACGGAACTGTTTTCAACACGGTAGGGGCGGAGAAGATAAAGGGAGAAGTGGAGATGGTCAGGCCTAAGTGAACCTCCTCTCCAGGACTTTTCTGTGGATTGCAGTGCCCGTGAAGAAGAACGCGAGGCCAAACAGGGCCAGCATCAGAAGGTCGAGCCACACTGGCAAATATCCACTACCGAGGGAGTGCCTCAGGGCGTCAACGTAGTACGTCAGCGGAGAGACGAGGGAAATCCACCTGCCGTAGGCGGGCAGGTTTTCTATGGGGACGAAGATGCCGCTGATGAAGAGGAGCGAGAACTTGACGAGCGACGACAGCATCATGACGTCGGCTGGAACGTCAGTGGGCGGATAGGAGGACATTAACACTGTCATTGCGGAGAAGCACCCAACGGCCAGGAGCGTGGACAGGACAAAGAGCCAAATGGAGGGGTGAACTGAGAGGTAGAGCATTGCGGGAACCGCTATCGCGAACGTTATCGCAAGCCCGAAGTAGAGGGAAGCCTGAAAGTCGCCGAGGAGCACCGTCGTCAGTGAAACTGGAGCGGTTATGAGCCTCTCGAACGTCCTTCCCCTGCACTCCCACGGGATTATCGTGGGGCCGACGGCCGTTGACGTGAAGAAGGCCGTCATAGCTGTTAGAGCAACGAGGAGATGAGCCCCAGAGAGGTTGCGCCCTATCATGAAAGCTAAGAACAGGAAGAAGGGGAAGATGAGACCCATTATCACGACAGGACCCTTGAGGTAGAAGATGCGCATGTCCTTCTTCGCTATGGCGAAGGAGCGTTTGAGCGTTTCAATCATTTCTCTCACCCACCAGCTTGATGAAGACGTCCTCCAGCGAGGGCGACAGCGTTTTGAGGCTCACTATCCGCAGGTTATTTCTCTCGGCGTAGTGAACCAGCTCCCTAACCGTTGCATCTGGGTCGTTCGTGAAAACCCTCACCTTGTCCCCCATCAGCTCGACCCTCGTTGCAGAGGCTATCTCCGAGGGCTCAAGCCTCATCGGCTCGAAGCTGACCTCGACCGAGACACTGCCTTTGACCAGCTGCTTCAGCTTCTCGGGCGTGTCAATCGCTATTAGCTTTCCCCTCCTTATGATTCCAATCCTCTCGCACAGCTCGTTTGCGTCAACCATGTTGTGGGTCGTCATGAATATCGTCTTCCCCTTCCTCTTCTCCTCGCGGATGACGTCCTTTATCAGGCGTGCGCTCAGGACGTCGAGCCCGCTCGTTGGCTCATCGAGGATTAGAAGCTCCGGGTCGCTTATCATCGCCATCGCGAGGATTAGACGCTGTCTCATGCCCTTGGAAAAAGCTTTTACCTTCACGTTCCTCTTCTCGTAGAGGTCAAATAGCCTGAGAAGCTCAACCGAGCGCCTCTCTATCTCCCTCCTTCCCATCCCGTAGAGCTCGCCCATGAGCCTGAGGTTCTGCATCGCCGTTAAATCCACGTAGGGGTTGGCCATCTCTGGGACTATTCCCGTTCTCTCCCTCGCCCTTATCTTTTCCCTCTCGTCAAGCATGTCGTAGCCGAGAACCCTTATCTCCCCTGAATTCGGCCTCAAAACACCTGTAATCGTCCTGACTGTTGTCGTCTTTCCCGCCCCGTTCGGGCCGAGAAAACCGAAAATCTCTCCCTTCCGTACAGAGAAGCTCAAGTTATCAACGGCGAGGAATGAATCGTAGTACTTGGTGAGCCCGACGACTTCTATGGCCTTCATGTCTTCAGCACCCAGATGAAGTAGGGTTCATGGGTTAAAACCCTTTGGGAGTGGGTGAAGAACCGCCATATGAGGCTTGGGGAAATCACGCGCTATAAGAGAAAGAGCGCGGATACCAAAAGGGCCACGAGGAAGTAGGGAATGGAATAGCGGTGGAAGTCCCTCACGCTGACCCCCGCTATCCTGAGGGCTATGAGATTAGCCATAGAACCCACAACTATGCCGCTTCCCCCTACGTTGACCCCCAGAGAGAGTGGAAGCCACTCCGGTTTGCTGGCCAAAAGGAGAACCGTCGCAGGGACGTTACTGAACAGCTGGCTCAAGACAGCGGAGACAAAGAAGAGTCCAACGCCCCCAGTTGGGAATTTTAAATCGGCGTTCCTCAGAAGGAAAGCGAGCTCGTTGAAATCAATGAATATGAAGGCAAAGGTCAAAACCAGCGCCCAGTCAAAACCCTTAAGCACTTCCCTACCCAACAACAGAAAAGCAAAGAGTGTGAAAATGAAAGCAAGCGGAGCCTTCCCGATCTCGGTCAGAAGTATGTCCGCGACCAAAGAGACAAGAGAAACCACGAGGAGAGTCTTTCTAAGGGCAACCGGCGGGATCCATTCAACCGAGAGCTTCCGGTTTTTTATGGTTATGGAGAACGCAAGGAGGATAACGAGCCAGAGGGACACGAAGGGAAACATCGAACGGACGAACTCCATGAACCCGAGGCCGTAGCTGTGCCATATTATGATGTTCTGGGGGTTGCCTATGGGGGTGAGGGCAGAGCCCACGTTGGCCGCGATGGCGGAGAGCGTTACTGCCCTCGCTGTGTCCACCCGAGCAATCTTAGATGTTGCAACGACGAGGGGGATGAAGACCAGCATGGCCGTGTCGTTCATGATAACCGCGGAGGAAAGAGAAATCACCAGGATGAAGAGCACCATGAGGCGTCTTTCCGAGTGGTTGGCGGCCCGTATCAGGTGGGGAGCGAGCCTTGAGAAGATACCGGACAGTTCAAGCCCCTTGGAGGCCATTATAAGTGCTGTTATGACCGAAAGGCTCTCCCAGTCTATAAGTTCGGGGGTTCTGCGTGGAAGGCCCGGGTCAACCACGGCCAGAGCTGGATAGAGTATTAGGAGAGCCGTGAGAAACCATTCGCGCCGGATGAAATTTTTAAAGCGTCCCGTAGCGCCTTACCTCCTCCGTCAGGCCGTAGTCAGGGATGAGCTCCTCCCCTTCGCGGGAGACGCGTACGTGGAGGATTATAAAGCTTTTCCATGCAACAGGAATTATCCAGCAGTCCTCAGGCTCCCTGAACTCGGCGGCATCGAGAACCCTCGCTTCTTTGAGCACTCTTTCAATGACCTCGCGAGCTTCTTTGGGATCTGTGGTCGCCGATCCGTGAGGCGGGGCACCTTTAGGGCGGGGCATCTTGGCCTTCCCGTTGTAGTGAATCCTATCTATGCCAAAATTCATGTAGAGGACGGGAACGTCAATGTGATCGGGGTGAGTTATCGGTTCTCCAGCTCGAAAGAAGGGAAGCGCTTCCCTGACGAGCTCCACCGCTTTTTTGCCGTCTTCAGGTTTCAGGGGCCTGTACTCAGCCCTAGGCCCTCCCCGGATCGGAGGAAATGGAGCAGTCATAGGATCACCCAATTATGTGTTAAGATTCAAAAGTTAAAAATCCTCCCTAGCGCGTTCTCTATCCCCTTCTTCTATCTCTGTAGGTTGGCCATTTCGTGACGATGCCCGTCATCTCTCGTCGAACATGCTGTAGTCGGAACCCTTTATTCCTACTAAATTCAGCCTCAAAACTGGTACATCATTATGTTGTGGAGGTCAAAAGTTAAAACGAGTTCAAAGCTTTCCGTCCTCATGCGTTTTTATTATCAGAACGGACTTCTTTAGCCCACCTCGGGCTCTCCGCTTGTCCCTTTGGAACACATGTTCACCTCAAAGAAACATTTTACCCTCTCCGCGAGCCTCAGGTAGAGGATTAGGAAGATTATCTGGAATATCGGTAGAGTCGCCGCAGGAATCGCTACGAGTGGCTGGAACGCGAGCGTGGCTATAGCTATCGCCGTTCCGTTGTTCTTCCCAACGCTAAGGAAGACTATTCCCATATGCTCCTCATAGCTGAGGCCAAGGGCTCTGTCCAGCCACGTTATTAGAGCGAGCATTAGGAGCATGTAAACCGTGTTCACAACGGCCAGCTCGACGAGGATGAACCACTTGCTCAGTAACAGCTGTGCCTTCATGAAGAATATCAAGCCAACGAGCAGGAGCATTGTTGTCATGGTAATTGAGCCAAAGAGGGGTTTTAGTTTTGAGAACCCTTTCTCGCCAAGTCTCCTTATGAGGAGCCTTCTCGTAAGGTCGCCGAGGAACATCGGCAGTATGAGAACTACAAAGACAGTCTTAAGGAGCAGGGAGAGCGGAACCGGGACGTTATAGGCACTTCCGAGTAGCTTTACCCAGAGTGGAAGCATTAGGGGTATTAACAGGAAGTTAACGCCCAATGCAACTGTGGCAACTTCGAGGTCTCCCCCAGCTAACCCCGTGTAGCCTATGCTCATCGAAGACCCCGGAACCAGCATGACGAGGAGGAAGCCGAGTGCAAGGTTTGGGTCGTGGATGAAGCCCTTAACGAGCAGGAAAGCTATGAGTGGAGTCAGCACGAAGTTGTAGACGAGGCTTAAGAGGACTGGCTTCGGTTCCTTCAGAACCTTTGGTATCCTCTCCAGGTTGAGGTTCACCATCATCGGGTATATCATGAGGAACACAAGAACCGTCGTCAGGTTGCTGAGTAGGGTTTTGTGAACCATTGCAAAGTCATGAAAAGCAAGCCCGAGGGCCCAACCTAAGCCTATGGCAATGAGTGAGTACCAGAGGAGGTTTTTCTTAAGGTTTTTAGCAAGTTTTTCAAACATGGGCATCATCCCTTTCATATTTTGTTTATTTCATATGAACATATTTTCGCATGAAATTTGTCATGACATTTAAAAACATTACTGGACAGGAATGGGTACAGGTATGGTGCGGAGCCAGAGGCAATTCCTTCTGGGATAACAGAAAGACAAAGGTTCAGGCGAGCCATAGAAGGCCCACCACCCTTCCGTCCTTCACGAGCTGGACTTTCGTCCCCCACTTCCCGTGCCAGTAGGCGCCGACTTCGAGTTCTCTCGGCTCGACGTCCTCCCAGAGCTCCCCGACTATCTCCCCGTCAACGAGGAGGGGGACGTGGAAGGTTCCGCAGCGGCAGTGCCACGCGGGCCCCTTCGTGGCCTTCTCGAGCAGTGCCTTCGCCCTTGCCCTAATCTCCTTGTAGCTCGGCTCGTTTCCCATCACGTAGCCAAACCTTCCAACCTTCCATTTCCATCCGGGAACACCGAACGGCATCCCAACCACCTCCTACTTTTTGCTCAAACAACGAAAGGGTCAAGGGGCAGGGGAGGGCCTTCTCGCCATGCGCCTTCCCATTCCGTACAGGAAGGCCAGGAAGCCGCCCACCACGACCCCTACGCTGAGTACGTGGAGCGTCTCGGGCACGTTCACCTCGAATATCTTCTTCACAATCTCAACGAGGGCCAGCGAGAGTATTGCCAGCATCGTGTAGCGGACGTAGAGTGGCTTTATCCTGTGCATCAGGAGCGAGCCCGTTATCCCGCCGAGGAAGCCAGCAGTCCCCACCGCCACGAGGGTTTCCATCGCTATGGGTATCTTCGGGAGCATGATAGTGTACGTCAGCAGGGTAACGCTCGAAACTCCGAGTGCAGTTGCCGCCGTGTTCGCCGAGACCTTCTTCGGATTTCTGGAGAAGTACGAGAAGGCTATGAGCGCTATTGGCGCCGCGTCCATGCCTATGAGTCCTGCGGTGAAGCCCTCGACTGCCCCGAGCGCGTAGATTTTCCAGCCGTCGCCGCCTTCCACCATTCCGCTGGAGAGCATGCGGTAGAGGGCGAAGAGCAGGAACAGCGCAAAGGCCACCAGCACGAGGACCCTCGGAATGTGGACGTTCACGTACGCCCCCAAAGGCACGAAGAGCGCCGCGGGGACGAAGACCCTCGCAACCGTCCTCCACTCTATGAGGCCCTTCTTCCAGTTCATCGCGGTTGCCACGGTCAGCTCCGCCGTGTTCTGCATCAGCCCGAGCAGCATGGCCGCGTGAACGCCCAGCCCCATGGCTATGTAGTTGGGTATGAGCACTCCAGCCGCTCCCATTCCAGCTATCGCGAACACGCTCGCGAGGATGTAGGTGAGTATCACCATCCCAAACATCCTCCATCACCTCCATCTTTTATCTCATCTTTCTCATTTTGTAATATCACAAAAGTCTTTATAAAGTTTTCTATAACATTCGAGCTAAACTCGCCCGAAAGCGGTAATTTTATAAAGATAGGGGAGCAATAATCAACGGTGGTGAAGGTGCCGAGGTGGATGATGGGTGACATGGCAGTTTTGAAGAACCTCATGATGACCCTCAAGCCCTTGATGGCCGAACCGAGGCGGAGCATCATAAGAATCCTGAGTGATGGTATAAAAGGGACAAACGAGATATACCAGGCCCTTCAGGAGAGGGGCCTCAACATGCCCCGCTCAACGCTCTACTACCACCTCTCTGCCCTCGAGGACATGGGGATAATCGAGATGGCAGGGTACAGAGAGGTGGGTGGTGGAGCGCCCGAGAAGCTCTGGAAGCTTAAGGTCAGGAAGGTCGGCATAGACCTCGTCACGGGGGAGATATTCAGGGAGTGAAAGTACCCTTTCTCCCAATTATCTCCTCTCTGCCCTTGCCCGCTTTCAAGTCTTCAATGAGCTTGAGGACCCTCCTCTTTATCTCGTCCCTCACCTCGCGGTACTTCTCTATCGGCTTCCTGTAAGGGTCTTCAAGCCCCCAGTCCCATGTCTTCTCAGGGGGAGCGTAGGGGCACCTGTCGCGACAGCCCATCGTTATGAGGACGTAAGCCCTATCACCATCCCGCTCACAATGCAGACATGCTTCATCTTCGCCATCGCCTACGGGTGTGCGTGGCTCTGGAAGCTCCCGCACAAGGTGGCCGCCCCGGCCTCGTCCATAGGAGCGAGCAACTTCTTCGAGCTCGCGGTAGCAGTTGCAATAGCGCTCTTCGGCTTGGAAAGCGGGGCCGCGCTGGCGACGGTTGTCGGTGTCCTCGAAGAGGTTCCTATAATGCTCAACATCGTATGGATTGCAAACAGGACGAGATACCTCCTTACGGCGGAGTTTGAAGCCGGAGGCGCCGTGCCGACGCTTTCTGAGGAGTGATGTCTCCCCACTTTTTCTTTTGAGGCAAAAACTTAATCATGAAGACACATTCATTAATTCCTAGGGGTGTGCCATGAGGGTTGAACTGCCTTCTCCGAGGCGTAAGGGCAAGATAAGTGTGGAAGAAGCCATAAACCTTAGGAGGAGCATTAGGAAGTACAAAGACGAGCCTCTAACACTTGAACAGGTCTCCCAGATACTCTGGGCCGCCTACGGGGTAAACGCCCACGGAAAGAGGACTTCTCCGAGTGCCGGCGCGTGCTACCCCTTCGAGGTCTACGTGGCAGTCTCGAACGTTGAAGGTCTTGAGCCCGGCCTCTACCACTACGACGGCGAGAGCCACACCCGTGAACTGGCACGCGAAGGGAACTTAAACGGCCCACTGGCGAAAGCCTGTCTCGACCAAGAGCACGTTGAGAGGGCGCCGATAAATATCATAATCGTCGCCCACTACGAGAGGACGACGAGGAGATACGGTGAAAGGGGCTATCGCTATGTCCACATAGACGCCGGCCACATGGGGCAGAACATCTACCTGCAGGTCACGGCCCTGAGACTGGGGACGGTTGCAGTGGGGGCCTTCAGGGACGAGGAAGTAAAAGAGATACTAGGTGTGCCGGGAGAACCACTGTACATCTTCCCGGTCGGGGTTCCGGTGGATTAAAGCTCGCTGGCCCCGTAAATTAGCCTGTCTTCCTCTTCTTTTACCAGTTTTGCCTCGTAGCGCCTTATCTCCCCGTTGGTATTTACCTCCATGACGACCTTCTTGGGGGACAGCTTCTCATCAGTGGTAAACTCCTTAACCTCCATCGCCTGGGTGAAGAAGTCGCCATTCCTCTCGAACTTGAAGACGAGCGTGTCCCCTTCGAGCTGGTAGCCCTTATAGACGGCCCCACCCATTCTAAAGGTCGCCCTGAGGGTGATGTACTTGTCGCTCTCCGTGGAGCCGAGGGCATAGATCCCTCCAGCGACCGCCAGCAGGATTAGGGCCAAAACCGCAAACACCCTCTTCATAGCGCCCACCAGTCTGTTATCGCTTTGAAAACATAAAAGGGTTGTGAACGCTTCAAACCCGTTTGAAGCTAACCCCGCGAGCTCTACGTTATAATTCTCTTACTCCCCAAAAAGCGAACAGAAAGCAAAAATCACTCTCCCTGCGGAATGAGAAGCGGCGGAAGCTTTGGAACCCTCTGGCCGAGCTCCTGGTCGAGCATGAAGAGAACCTGCGGGCTGTCCTTGGCGAACTTGAGCTTGTCGAGCACCTTCTTGACGCTGGCCTCCTCCTCGACCTGCTCGTTTATGAACCACTCAAGGAACGCCCTCGTCGCGTAGTCCTTCTCCTCTTCCGCAAGGGCCGCGAGCTCATTTATGGACTTGCTTATGAACTTCTCGTGCTCGTAGGCGGCCTCAAAGGCAGCTAGCGGAGACTCCCACTCCTTCGGGGGCTTCTGAATCTCCATCTTTCCGAAGGAAAGGGGATTAAGAGCCCTTTCCAAAACGCCTTGGGTGATAGCATGGAGTTCTTTGAAGTCCTAAGAAAGAGGAGGAGCATCAGGCGCTTCCAGGACAAGCCCGTGCCGGGGGAGCTCGTTGAAAAGCTCCTTGAGGCGGCGTTCCTCTCACCGAGTTCGTTCAACAAGAGGCCTTGGCACTTCATCGTAGTGGACGAGGGAGAAAAGCTCCTCGCCCTCTCAAAGGCAAAGCTCGGGGCCGCGGGGCTGGCGACGGCGCCCCTCGCGATAGTTGTAACTGCTGACGAGAGCAGGAGCGACGTCTGGGTTGAAGATGCCAGCATAGCGGCAGAGCACATGCAGCTCGCCGCCTTCGACCTCGGCCTCGAAGCCTTCTGGGTGCAGATACGGAACAGGATGCACGATGAGAGCAAGACCGCTGAGGACTACGTGAGAGAGCTCATTAAAATCCCGGAGAACTACCGCGTCCTCTGCATCATCAGGGGTCGGTTATCCGGCAGAGAATAAAGAACCGCACGGGGAAGAGGTCTTCGAGTGGGAGAAGGTCAGCTATAACGAGTTCGGGAGGAAGTTTAAGGAATAGGGCCACTTAAGGCCTTCAGCCTCTCAACTAGTTCCTTCACTCCTTCCTCCAGCCTCTTTCTTACCAAAACCTTGCTGAGAACAGGCTTCTTTCCGAGGATTTCTTCCATCTGCTCAAGACACTTTCCGGGCCTTCCCGCGCACGTGGAGAAAAAGGCGGCGTTCTTAATCTTCTCCCTGTTCTGGAGCAGGTAAGTCCTTATGGCAGGAGTCACGCGGCCGTTCCAGACCGGAGTGCCAATAACCACGAGGTCGTACTCGGAAGGGTCTTTCTGGAACTCTATCTCCGTGGTCTTGCCCTTCGTCGCGTCGTAGCCCGCTATGAGGAAGCCAAGAATCCCATTCCGGGGCTTTTTGTCTACGACTTCATCAACGTCCGCATTGAGGACCTTAGCTACTTCTTGGGCGACCCGTTTTGTCGTCCCGCTCCTTGAGTAAAAGACAACGAGCGTTTTCATGGGCATCACCATTAAACGCTACTAACAGATAACTCAAAGCTAAACTCTGGGAGAGTTCGTTATAAACTGCCTGGACTACTTCTTTCTCCTCGCCAGAACATCTGAGAGGAGCTCACCGTCAACGCCGACGTTTTCAGGCTCGTTCTCGTGGATTACCACGCTCACGTGGTGCACCTTGTAGACTTCCCTAACTACCTCGGTTATCCTCCTCACGAGCTCCCTCTTGGTCTCGGTATCTGCCTTTGGCCCCTCAATTATCACCGTCGACATGGGAACCACCAATATGGTGTTTGCTTCATACGTTAAAATCCTTGTGAACAAGCCTAGGCTTGGGTAGGAACAATATGTTATCCCAAACATATACAAGGAGGGGCTCTACGACCAGCTCATGAAGGACATAAACTTCAACTTCTGAGCTCTTTTGAGCTCTAATTTTTCTAAAACACACCTTAACCATTTTTCTTCAGCACCACGAACTCTTTGTAGTCCATAATCTTCTCAAAGCCTCTCCTGAGGTAGTAGGAGTACGCCTCAAGCTGGGGGAAGGTTATAACGTAAGGCTCTTTTCCAAGCTCCTTAAGGCGGTTGGCCGCAAACTCTAGGAGCCTTGAGCCGTAGCCTTTGCCCCTCTGGGAGGATTAACCATGAAGAACTCGATGAGGCCTGTCTTTTCGTTTGTAATCTCCTCTGGAACCCACCACACGTTCTTGCCTTCAAGGTTGTAGACCAGCGCCACTGTGCCGATTATTCTCCCGTTTTCGTCCCTGAGGACGTAGAGTTCATCGAACTCGTCTTTCAGCCTGAACTCAAGGAAGGGCTCGTAAACCCTCGTGAAGCCCTCAAAATCGTCCGGCGATGGCTTATTTTCTACCCACTCAAGTGCAGGGTAAGCGCCCCCAGTACCCCGATAGACCTTGAAGACAAATGCAAGTAGCTCTTCCTTAAGCGAGAGGGGATTTTTGACCTTTACAGTCTCCATATCAAACCCCAAGTTGTTTAGACACCTCCGTCTAAAAAGAGTTGCTGAGTGTCACTCGTATCTTCCAGAGAAGCAGCCTGAATCCTTTTGTGCTTATGCACAAAGCTTATATGTGGAAAAATTTTCAATCAAATCGGTGGTGCCGCATGAGAATAGCTGTTCCAGCCGTGGACGACAGGGGCCTGGAAAGCGAAGTGAGCGGACACTTCGGCAGGGCAAGGTATTTTGTCTTCGTGGACGTTGAAGACGGCAAAATAAAGGATTTCGAGGTCGTTGAGGTCCCCTTCGAGGAGCACGGACCTGGCGACCTTCCGAGGTTCGTCAAGGAGCACGGTGGGGAGGTCGTCCTCGCCTACGGGATGGGCCCCAAAGCGGTCTCCTTCTTCAACGAGCTCGGCATAGAGGTAGTTACTGGTGCCTACGGGAGAATCAGGGACGTCGTCGAGGCGTTCATTCACCAGGTCCTTGAGGTTGACCCCTACTGGAAGGAGAAGATAGAGCGCGAAAAGGAAAGGGAAGGAGGGAAAAAGCACAGCCATTGAGACGGTTTTCAACGATGGGTTCAGGAAACATTTAAATTTTTTCATATGATTTTTCCGTTCGGTGAAGCAGATGAAGGTGAGCGTAAAGGACTTCGCGCCGAGCTGGTTCGCGAGTGTCATGGGAACTGGGGCCTTAGCCCTGGCTAGCAAAGCTTATTCATCGAGGATTTCGGCCCTGGGTGGACTGGCTGAGTTCCTCGTTTACTTCAACACACTCCTGTTCTTCGTCCTCCTAATCCCCTGGCTCCTCAGGTGGGTGAAGCACACGGAAAACGCCCTGAAAGACCTCAAGCATCCTGTTGTGTGTCACTTCTACGGAACGATAGCCGTGGCCATGCTCGTCCTCTCGGCGGATTACCTCTTCATACTCAAGAAGACCACCATTGCGAAGGCGTTCTGGATTCCGGGAGCGGTTCTAACGATATTCTTCGCCCTGCTCATCCCCTACCTGATGTTCGTGGAGAAAGAGATAGACCTCAAGTCCGTTACCCCAGCGTGGTTCATTCCCCCGGTCGGCTTAATTGTGATCCCCATGAGCGGCGCGGCTTTGATATCGAGCTTCTCAGGAACTGCCAGGGAGGTTGCCTACGCGGTCAACTACTTCGCATGGGGAGCGGGCTTTTTCCTCTACCTCGGCCTCTTCGCGATAGTGTTTTTCCGCTTCATAAGGCACGAGCCGATGCCCTGCGGCATGGCCCCGGCGGTGTGGATAAACCTCGGTCCCATTGGAGCGGGAACCTCAACGCTCTACGCGCTCGTCAAGGCCAGCGACTTCCTGACGGTCAAGGAACCGTTCTTCGCCTTCGGTCTAATCCTCTGGGGCTTCGGTGTCTGGTGGCTGGCGATGGCCATCATAATGACCATCTACTACATCAGGAAGCTCAACCTGCCCTACAGTCTCGCCTGGTGGGCCTTCATCTTCCCGCTCGGGGCCTACGTGGGAGCCACCCACAACGTTGGCACGGCCTTTGGCATAGGGGTAATAGACGGCTTCGGCTTCGCCCTCTACTGGCTTTTGCTGGCGATATGGCTTGTAACGGGTTTAAAAACCGCAAAGCACGTGCTACTTGAGTGATTTTTTTCTTTTACCATTCTCCAAGAAGGCCCTTTATTATGAGCTCCGCCGCCTCGTCCTCGGTCAGGCCCTTGGCCATGAGCTGAATGAGCTGGGCCTCGTTTATCCTGCCTATCGAGGCCTCGTGCGTGAGCTCGGCCTTATCGTTCTTCACCCTCAGCAGGGGAACGGTCTGGACGTCGGCGTTGCCCTTAACGATTTCGTGGCACTCGACGTGGCTCTTCGCGTAGTCACCGAAGCCGTAGGCCTCGTTTATGACGTTTACCTTCGCCCTGTCGAAGGCTATGGCCGTGCTCCTCAGGTTCGCCCTCGAGTGGGCCCCCTCCAGATAGGCGACTTCCTTCATCTCAACACAATCATCTTTAACGGCCTTGACCTTCGTCTCAAGCTCAAGGATGGCCCTCTCACCGAGCCTCGCTACCATCTCAAGCTTCAGCTCCTTCGCTCTGTGTTTCGTCAGGGTGAACTTCCCCGTGTAGCGGGCGTTTTTGCCGACATCGACCTCTGTTTTACCAATCATTCTCACGCCCTCGCCGTGAACGTGCTCGTCGTCGTAGAGCACGCTCGAACCTTCCCCGATTTTTATCCTCGTTATTGCCTCGTGGGTAAAGTCCTTGGCGTAGGGAAAGATGCAGTGGGAGGTGAACCTGACCTTCGAGTTTTTGCCAACGTTTATGTCAAAGATAACCCTCTGGTAGCCCTCGCTCTTCAAATAGCCCGTGCAGAGGTGTATTGGGAATGGGAGCTCAACGCCCTCAGCTATTTTAACTTCAGCCCTAACCCCGTTCTCAATCTCCTCGCCCCTTATCTCAACCCCTGGGACGTTGTTGAGGCCGATGACCCTGTCCCCGCTGATGATTATCGCCGCTATCCTGTCCCCGAAAAGAGATGTATCGAGACCTTCCCGCTGGTAGGCCTCAACCAGCGCCTCGTATTCCTTCGTGAGGTCAACCTTTATCGCCATCCTCAGCCCTCCGCAAAGGAGCATCTCCTGCAGGTCTTCCGGTAGTAGTCGACAACCTCCTGCGAGAAGCCCTTTCTGACGATTCTCCCGCCACAGACGAAATATGCGAAGTCCGTCTTGAGCGCAATCCCCTCGTGGTGGGTGATGAGTATCACGGTGGTACCGCACCTCTGGAAGTAGTCGAGAACCCGCTCTATCAGCTCTCCGGCCGTTATGTCGAGGCCAGAGTCGGGTTCGTCGAGAATTGCATACCTCGGTTTCAGTAGGAGGAGCGACGCAAGCTCCACCCTCTTCCTCTCGCCACCGCTCAGATTTTTGTCCACAAAACGATGGGCGTAGAGTTCGTAGGGAAGGCCAACGAGCTCAAGGACTTCCCTTATCCCGTCCTCGCCAATTTTGAGCTTCCCGCCAAGGGTGAGGTAGTTCCTCACGGTTATCCCCTCGTATCGGGCCGGCTCCTGCCAGGCCATGCTTATTCCCCGCTTTGCCCTCTCCGTAACGCTCAGCCCTGTTACGTCCTCCCCATCGAGGAGAACCTGACCCGAGGTTGGTCTAAGCTCCCCCATCAAAATACGGGCTATCGTTGATTTCCCCGCGCCGTTTGGCCCGAGTATCGAGTAGCTCATTCCATCCCTGAAGGTCATGTTTATCGAGCGTAGTATTCTCCTGCCGTTTTGAGAGTATTCAACGTTCCTCAGGCAGAGCATTTCTATCAAGAAGCTTTCATGTGAAAATAATTTAAATTTTTCTGGACAACTTCGTCCAGAACTTTTAGTTGAAAACAATAACATATGAAAATTATTTTAAACCAATTTGGACAACTCCCTATGGAGGTGATAAAATGTCCGGAGGAGAAGCTCCCGTCATAGGGAAAGATGCCCTTGGAAGGCCAGTCAAAGACCTGAGCGTCATCCCCTGGTGGGGCGTTGACAGGAAGGATATAGAGTGGTACCCGAAGATAAACTACGACAGATGCGCGGGGTGTGGAATCTGCTTTATAACCTGTGGAAGACGCGTCTTCGACTGGGACAGGGAGAAAGGGAAGCCCGTCGTTGCGAGGCCCTACAACTGTATGGTCGGCTGTTCAACGTGCGCAACGCTCTGCCCCTGCGACGCGATAGAGTTCCCGCCGAAGGAGTATGTCAAAAAGCTCATCATCGAGAACAACATAATAAGAAAGGCCTTCGATATAACGAAGCCACTGAGGGAGAAAAAGGAGGAAAAGGTGGAGGGAACCGAGAGCGAGTTCAACCCATAGCCACGAGGAGCGTTTTCAGGGCTATCAGGTACATTATGACCCCTATCACCTTTTTTACCTGCTCCGAGCTCATCTTGAAGTGCATGAGATGAGTTCCCAGCCAGCCTCCCGCTATAGCTGGAATCGAAACCCAGAGGAGCAGTTCCCAGTCCAGCGTTCCCATCCCCCAGTAGGTCAGGAACCCGCTCAGCGATGAGAAGAACACGACCAGCGCGGTCGTTGCGGCGACTTTTTTCGGTTCGTAGCCGAGCATTATGAGGGCGGGGCTGATTATCCCGCCCCCGCCGACGCCGAGGAGGCCGCCGAGGAAGCCCGCTATCCCACCGATGAGAGAGCCCTCGACGATGTGATTGCCTTTCCTCTCCTTTCTCCCGGGTTTGAAGAAAATCATCATGGTGCCCGAATACAGCAGAAAAGCCACGAAAACCCAGAGGACGTAGGTCTTGGGAATAAATTTGCCCGTGTAGGCTCCAACAGGGGCCATCGCCGTTGCGACGATTAAAATCGGGAGCCCGAAGCGGTGGTCGAGCTTCCCGTGCTTTATGTTCTTGAGGGTGGCTGAAAACATGGAGAGCGTGTTTATGAAGAGACCAGTCGGTTTTGCCGTCATGAGAGGTATTCCAAGCCAGCCCATGACTGGGACTATTGCTATCGCTGAGCCGACACCTCCAATGGAGAAGATGATGCTCAGGATGAAGGCTATGAGTGCCAGCTCTGGGTAGTTCATTAGACTCACCTCATTTTCTTTTGCCACCCAAATGAAAGAAAAGCGGTTTATAAGCTTTTGTGTCCGGTGAATCCGACACATCAAATATTTTGGGACCAAAAATTTTTAAGCTATCCTAATTCTGGATTAGGAAAAAGAATGGAGGGATGTTCATATGGAGAGAGTTAGGAACTTCAACCCCGCATGGTTCGCGAGCGTCATGGGAACGGGTGCCGTGGCAATTGCCTCCTACAAGTACTCCTCATACTGGAGTCTCCTGAAGGAAGTGGGAATCGCCCTGACGTACCTGAACGTCGTCCTCTACATAGCTCTACTCGTCCCGTGGATTCTGAGGTGGATTCTGTACAGAAAGGACGCCTTGGAAGACCTCAGACACCCATCGAAGGGGCACTTCTACGGAACGAGTGGAGCGGCCACGATTGTTTTAGCGGCCCAGTTCTTGGCGGTACTGCACAATCAGACGGTGGCGTGGTACCTCTGGCTCTGGGGGCTTGTCCTGACGTTCATCTTCGCGTTCTGGATGTCCTACGAGGTTTTCATAGCGGGTGAAGTTGACCTCAGGCACCTCTCACCCGCCTGGTACATCCCGCCCGTTGCCCTCGTTATACTCCCCTTCGGGGCGGCCTTCACGAGAACGACAACGGGCTACACTCAGGAGTTCGTCACAATCGTTAACTACCTCGGCTGGGGCGCGGGTTTCTTCCTGTACCTCGTCCTCTATGCCGTCGTGACGCTCCGCTTCATAAGGCACGAGCTGATGCCACCGCAGATGGCCCCGCTCATATGGATGAACCTCGGACCCATCGGAGCCAGCATCACGGCCCTCTTTGCCCTCGTGAACAACTCGAGCATAGCGACCTCGAAGGACCCGCTCTTCATATTCGCCTTCTTCCTGTGGGGGCTCGGCTTCTGGTGGCTGATTATGGCGGTGGCCTTAACTCTCCACTACATCAGAAACATGAGCCTGCCCTATAGCCTCTCGTGGTGGGCCTTCATCTTCCCGCTCGGAGCCTTCACGAACGCAACAATGGACCTGGGAAGTGTCTTCGGGCTTGAGCTGATGAGGCTCTTCGGCTACTGCCTGCTTTGGTTACTGCTCGCCCTCTGGTCAGTGACGTTCGTAAAAACTTTAAAGATGAGCCTCACCCGTTCGTGAGGCACTCACTTTCCTCTTCTTCCAGACGGATTATGCGTTCGAGAACGCACTCAAGCTTTTTCAGGTCGCTGAGAACCGCCTCCAGCCTGCCTCTCATCTCGTCGTCACTCTTTTCAATCATGGACTCAACGATTTTTTCCAGAGGGCGGACCTCGCGTTCAAGCGTTTCCCTTGGCTGGTGGAGGAACTTCTCAAGGAACGCGGGAACCGCGGTGAAATACTTCGTCCTTCCCTCTCTCCTGCAGGTTACGAGGTATTCCCTGACGAGACGGCTTAGGGCGACGGATATCGAAGAGCGGCTCAAACCCGTTTCTTTCGCGAGCTCGGCTATCGTCATCGGCCTGTTAGAGAGCAGTAGGATTGCGTACACTTTTCCATCGGTCGCCGTGTAACCCCAGCGAACCATGATTCGCTCGACAATCTCTATGAACTTCCTGCGCTCCGTTCTAGCCTTCATGCTCATCCCCCTTTAAAAAATTGAAAAAGGGCTTATAAGTGTAAAGGCACGAAAGCAGAAAACTAAAAGGGCCCGGATTCATTCCTTGGCGGTTGCTATTATGATTCCTCCTATCAGGGCAATAATTGCACCTATCAGCCAGAAGCCACCGTCGAAGGGCATCGTTATCAGCGCTAAAATCACTACGCTCCATCCCACAAGGCTCTTGTTGCTCTTGTAGTAGTACGCCAGCCCCATCATTATCAGGCTGAGGATTATTTCCACCCAGCCGACCGTTGATGCGCTGCCGTAGTGCCAGCCGTAGAAGTTTCCCGTGGTTAAGACGGCTATTCCGTCTATCAATATCAAAAGGGCACCCAGCAGGGCGGTCCACATTCCAGTCTTCGCGGACGCCATGGCTTTCACCTCCAGGTTCTTCAACCGATGAATGGAATGACAAGTATTTAAATCTTTCAGTTATATTAAACATATCAGAAAAAATTAACATAAACTACAAATCATTTATATCGAAACCTTTAAACACATCTTGCCAAACCCATAATTGGAGGTAGTGGAGGTGAAGGCTCCGAAAACGATAAAAGAGCCGTTTCCAAAAGCTATGAATCCTTCAATAGATGTCGAAGAGGTTGAATCCGAAGAAAACGAAGGGAACTCGCTCACCACCGCGCTGAGGGCCTTCAAGCTCATCCTCGGGAATCCAATAGCGAGGGCACTCATAAGGCCGAGCCTCAAAAAGTACAAAATCAACGGACGTGAGCTCCCTGCTTTGTACTAGGCCCTCAGCATCTACGCGGGGGAGAGCATAAACGCGCCGATGATGGTTCGCTTCCAGGCGGACACGATAAAGCTCCTGCTCAAACTCGGCATAAAGCTCGCCCACGGCGACGAGGAGGCCGTTAAGGAGGCACTGCTGAGAGACCCGCACATAAGGCGCGGAATATGGGTCGTCCTCGAGGGTATAGCGAAGTATGGAGTAACCGTCCCCCAGCGCCTCGCGGGGCCGTTCCTCATCGTCTGGAACTTCACCAACATGTGCAACTTCCGCTGCCAGCACTGCTACCAGAGGGCGGATAAACCGCTACCGAGCGAGCTCAGCCTCGAAGAGAAGCTGAACCTCGTTGACCAGCTCGACAAAGCCGGTGTCGCGGCCGTGGCTTTGAGCGGCGGCGAGCCGACGATACACCCGCACTTCCTCAGAATCGTCAGGGAGCTGTCGAGCAGGGGGATACACACCTCGGTCGCCACGAACGGCTGGACTTTCGCTAGGAAGGAGGAGCTTGAGAAGGCAGTTAAGGCGGGAATAAAGTATGTTGAGGTCAGCGTTGATTCCGCAAAGCCCGAGAAGCACGATGAGTTTCGCGGGATTCCTGGCGCGTGGGAGCACGCGGTAAAAGCTTTAGAAAACGCCGTTGAACTTGGGATAAGCCACGGGATGGCCACGATAATGGACAGGGAAACCTATCAGGAGATAGACGACATACTCGACTTGGCGGAGAGCATAGGCGTCAAGCGCGTCATATTCTTCAACCTCGTGCCGACGGGAAGGGCAGAGGACATGGTCAAGGTGGACCTCTCGCCGGAGGAGCGCGAGGAGTTCATGAAGGAAGTCTACCGCCAGATGAAGAAGAGGAAGCTTGAGATACTCACAACGGCGCCGCAGTACGCGCGCGTTACCCTGCTCATGAGTCAGGGAAAGAGCGTCACGCCGGCGCACTTCTACATAGGCGAGAACAACGCCGTGAAAACTCTCGCAGAGTTCATAGGAGGATGTGGAGCCGGCAGGATTTACGCGGGGATAGAGCCCGACGGAAGCGTCGTTCCCTGCGTCTTCCTTCCTTTGCCAGTCGGGAACGTCAGGCACAGACCCTTCAAGGAGATATGGGAGAACAGCAGGATATTCAACATCCTCCGCGACAGGGACAGCTGGGAGGGCCAGTGCGGAAGGTGCCCCTACAAGTACATCTGCGGCGGCTGTCGTGCGAGGCCTACCACTACACGCTCTACTTGAAGGGCGACGACCCTGGCTGCATCATAAACAAACGCCTCTGGGAGGAAATAGTCAAACACGGCAAGCCAAAGGGGCTCACAGAGGTCAGCTGGGTCGATGAGAGTGTCGTCCTCCGCGAGCCGAGCCTCTACGTGCCGAGCTACTACAGGGCGGTTGAGGTTGCAGTTGAGAAGGGCCTTGGGGGGACTTACGATGGGCAGAAGGCTCATGCATAAAGCTTTAACCCGAACGGGAGAAATTTACTGTGAACAGGGCTCTTGACACCTTACTCTTCCCTCATTTCTTGGCTGATGTTCCAGTACAACCATATACCGTCCCAGCTGACAGACGAACCTCCACTACCTTTGGCCATTTAACAACCTTCAAGAGCGAGGATATGCAGAAGACTTTCTACCCTTTCGTGATGTCGTTGAGGAAACTCGTAGTCTCCTCTGGACAAATGAAAGATTTCCCCAATCATTCACCATCGGTTCCAAACCCCACCATTTTTAAGGTAGCACGCTAATTTTCATCGGTGATACCATGCACGAGTGGGCTCTCGCTGATGCCATAGTCAGGACAGTCCTCGACTACGCCCAGAAGGAGGGCGCTCAGAGGGTAAAGGCCGTTAAGGTCGTTCTCGGCGAGCTCCAGGACGTTGCCGAGGACATAGTGAAGTTCGCGATGGAGCAGATGTTCGCCGGAACGATTGCAGAGGGCGCTGAGATAATCTTCGAGGAGGAAGAGGCAGTCTTCAAGTGCCGCAACTGCGGGCACACCTGGAAGCTCAAGGAGGTCAAGGACCGCTTTGACGAGCGCATAAAGGAGGACATCCACTTCATTCCTGAGGTCGTTCACGCGTTTCTGGCATGCCCGAAGTGCGGGAGCCACGACTTTGAGGTCGTCCAGGGAAGGGGCGTTTACGTCGCGGGGATTATGATTGAGAAGGAGGGAGAGGCATGATTGACCCGCGCGAGATTGCTATAAGCGCAAGGCTTGAGAAGGTCAGGAGGATAATCCCCGTCGTCAGCGGAAAGGGAGGAGTTGGAAAATCGCTCGTCTCGACGACCCTCGCACTGGCCCTGGCCGAGAAGGGTTATAGGGTCGGCCTGCTCGACCTCGACTTTCACGGGGCAAGTGACCACGTGATTCTCGGCTTCGAGCCGAAGGAGTTCCCGGAGGAGGACAGGGGAGTAGTTCCGCCTACCGTTCACGGGATAAAGTTCATGAGCATCGCCTACTACACTGAGAACAGACCCACACCGCTCCGCGGGAAGGAAATCAGCGACGCCCTCATCGAGCTCCTGACGATAACGCGCTGGGACGAGCTTGACTACCTCGTCATCGATATGCCACCGGGACTCGGCGACCAGCTGTTAGATGTCCTCCGCTTCCTCAGGAGGGGGGAGTTCTTGGTCGTTGCAACTCCGTCAAAGCTCGCCCTCAACGTCGTGGAAAAGCTCATCCAGCTCCTTCTTGAGGAGAAGCACAAAGTCCTCGGCCTCGTTGAGAACATGATCCTCCGTTCGGAGCAAATGGACGAAGAAGAGGACGTTAGGAAGCTGGCCGAGCGCTACGGCGTGCCCTACCTCATCAGCATACCGTTCTATCCGGGCCTCGACGCGAAGATTGGCAACGTGGACGAGCTCATGAAGACGGAGTTCGCGGAGAAGATAAGGGAGCTTGCTGAGAAGCTGTGAGTTTTCTTTTCCATTCATTTCAGGGAGGCGAAATCCCTAAATATTTCTCCAAAGACTACACTTCAGGTGAGAACATGGAGGGTGTAACCTCTACCACGCTTCGCGAGTTCCTCGGCCCGAAACCTGAGCGGGAGCTTCTTCTGCTCGCGGCCATAGAACTGTACCGCGAGGGTAGGCTAAGCCTCGGGAAGGCCGCGGAATTCGCGGGCCTGAACCTAAGGGAATTCCTCTACGAGCTGAGAAAGAGGGACGTCCCAATAAACTACACGATGAAAGAGGCTGAGGCAGATATAAAGACCATAGAGGGTCTGGAATGAAGGTGGTATCGAACACGAGTCCCCCAATAGGGTTGTCCAACATCGGAAAGCTCGGGATTCTCCACGAAGTTTTTGGAAAGGTTTTCATTCCACCAGCTGTGCGCAGAGAGTTCGGGGGGGAGCTTCCGAAGTGGATAGAAGTCACGCCTCCGGAGAACCGACCCCTTGTCAGCGCCCTCTCGAAGCTTCTCGGAGCCGGTGAATCCGAGGCAATAGCCCTCGCAATTGACCTCGGGGCGGACTTTTTGATACTCGATGACCTTAAGGCTCGAAAAATCGCGAGGGAACTCGGAATCAACGTAATTGGAACGGCGGGCGTTCTACTGCTCGCAAAGAAGCGGGGTATTGTTGATGAAATAAAGCCACTTCTCACACTGCTTGTTGAGAAAGGGCTTAGAATCTCCGATGACGTCATACGGGTAATCCTCAAGGCGGCAGGAGAACTCAATGAGTGATAGCCAATCAAACTGTCAATGGGGGTGAAAACATGAACCTCGAAGAACTCTTCCAGAACGCGAAAAGAGTCGTTATCTGCGGAATCGGGAACGACATTAGGGGAGACGACGCCTTTGGAGTTCTAGTAGCGGAGAGGCTGAAGGAGTTGCTCGACAACCCCAACGTCCTCGTGCTGAACTGCGGGGAGGTTCCTGAGAACTGCACTGGAAAAATAGCGCGCTTTAATCCAGATCTAGTGGTTTTCGTAGATGCGGTGGACTTTGGTGGTGAAGTTGGAGAATACGTCATAGCCGACCCCGAGGGAACGCTCGGCGAAGCGGTCTCCACTCACGGCCTCCCCCTGAAGTTCGTCACCCAGTTCATGAAGACGATGGTCAAGGCGGAGTTCGTGCTCATAGGCTGTCAGCCAGGCTCGACAGGCCTCTTTCAGGAGCCGAGCGAACTCATAAAAAAGCGTGCGGAGAGGTTAGCGGAACTGCTGGCGGGGATTCTGGGAAAGGAAGGGGCAGGTTAACGATTGTCGGGTTGCCAATTTTCGAGTAGCAGGAAACATTAAAGTTATTTTTACTCTCTCCGCTTTACCTTTTTCTTTTGAGAGCATTGTCCTTTGGGGTGGGGATGCAGTAAACAACCCAACGGGCATTAAACAGTGGAAACCCTTTTAAGTCTTGCCAGCGTAATGGAGCCTCGATGAGGCCATCGTAAGGTAACCCGATGGGATGGAGGGGTTTCACGTTACCCTCCAGCATTGGAGGGCTGATGCCGGTAGGCGTCCTTCAAAAAACCGCCCCTGAGTGATTGGAAACTCTGAACGGTGGCCTCAAGCTATAACCCCAATCCGGGTTTGCCGGTAGGGGTAATGGACCCAAGACCGGGCCCGCGGGCTGAGCCGAAAGTGGCAACACGAGTAGGTAATGAACCCGCAAACCTCCCCGCCACTGGCGAGGAGTTAAGCCGAACTCTCCCCCTTCAAGGCAGGAAGGAGGTCAGCTCTTCCGCAGTTCCCCTTTTATCTTCAGGTACTCCTCCTGCTCAGCGGGAAGCTCTTGGCGGAGGCAAGGAAAGAGTTCACAAGCCTCACCTGCTGTTTGAAGACCTCATCGGGGTTCTCCTTCAGCCTCTTCACGTAAAGCCTGATGAATGCGAGCCTCTCCTCCAAATCGCGCTTAGAACGGAACTTCAACACCGAGCCTCCTCGCGTAGTCATTGAGCGCCCTCCGGTCAATTTTCTCTTTGAACAGCTCGTAGAGGAAGAAAGCATCTTCATGCCCATGGGTCTCACACCAAACTTTGGAGAGCATGATATTTAGCCCTTTTGTAGCCTCCCCAAATCCTCTCTCGTGTTCACGTTGAAGAAACTCTCGCGCCACTCCTCGGGGAGGGACTCTATCGGGAGGTAGCAGGGATTAACCTCGCGGATTGCCCTGTTGAGGGCGTAGTTTCCGGCTTTTATCTTCTCCTCAAGGACTTCGCAGAAGGCCCTGGAATAAGCGGCGTGGAGGGGCTCAAGGTAGCCGTTTTCCCACCTCGGCACGCAGGCGAGTTTTCCGCTCTTCCTGAATTCGGATATGATGAAATCAACGAACTCCGGGACTAGAAGGGGCATGTCCCCAGCAACTACAAAGGCGTCTCCAAGGCCCAACGCTGTGTAAACTCCCCCCATTGGGCCTATCAGCAGGTTATCAACGACCACATGGTAGCCCAGCTTCCTTAGCCTTTCCGCGTTGTTCTTTGACGCGATTAAAACTATCTCGTCCATCGTCTTGGCCATTTCAAGCTTCTCGATTGTGTAAAGAACCAGAGGCTTGCCGTTGATTTTGTAGAGTAGCTTATCGTCGCCGAAGCGTCTGCCCCTTCCACCCGCAAGGACTGCCCCGATCATCCAAACACCACCTTCGAGTAGTTAAGCACTGCTTCGATGTAGCTCTGGTAATCCATTGCCTGAACTGCAGCAGGGTTGAAGAACTTGTCTATTATCACCGGCGCCAGAACGCCGAGGACGATCACCAGGATTCCGAGGACTAAGTTCACAGCCACGAAGAGAGGAACATCGTGCCTCTCCGGTTCCTCGCCTTCATGCTTTTCGTGCTCGTGGTGGTGACCCTCTACGGGCTTTCCGCGCCAGAGGGTCACGAAGAGCCCGAAGTAAGCCCACGCGGCTATAGCGCTCGTTATTACCACCACCGAAGCAGCCAGTGGGTTCACCTGGAGGAGGGCGTTGAAAATCAGCATCTTGCTGAAGAAGACGTTGAGGGGTGGAACACCGATGAGGCTGAGCGTTGCTAGGGCGAAGAGCGCCGTTGTGAGCGGCATCTCCCTGCCGACTCCGGCGAGCTCGTCTATCTTCCTCGTTCCCGCATGGTGTATGAAGGCCCCCACTGAGAGGAAGAGCATACCCTTGGCGATTGCATGGTTGACTGTGTGATAGAGAACCGCCGTAAGCGCCAGCTGAGTCCCGACGCCCAGACCCATGATGAGGTATCCCATGTGGAGTATTGTTGAGTACGCCACCAGCCTCTTCACGTCCTTCTGCACCACCATCATTATTGAGGATAGCAGGGCCGAAGCGGCTCCGAGGGCTAGGAGAACTACCGAAAGAGTTTTCCAGAACGGGAGGCCATAGAAAACCGTGTAGAGATAGCGCGCGAGCAGATAGACCCCACCGCTGACGACGAGTCCGCTCAATAAAGCCGAAACTGGAGAAGGAGCCGCCGAGTGGGCGTAGGGAAGCCAGTAGTGGCCGGGGAAGATGGCGCTCTTGATCATCACCATTGCAAGGGTTAAGGCGAAGAAAATTCCCAGCGCAAGCGTCGGGTCGCCGAAGAGCTTGGTAGTTACCGGGAAGGAAATCCCGTGGAACTTGGCGCTTAAGTCGGCCATGTTGAGGGTCCCAAAGGAGGCGTAGATGAAGCCGAGGGCAAGGAAGTAGAGAGTAGTGGCCGTTGCACCGCTTATACCGTACTTGAAGGCACCTTCAACCGCCTCACTCCTGCTCCTGTAAAAGCCCACAAGGGCGTAGGCGCTCGCCCCCGTGACCTCGAGCATGACGAAGGTGTTGAAGGCATCTCCAGTCATGAACAGGCCGATGAGTCCTGCTTCAAGGCCGAGGAGGGAAGTATAGAAGAACTCAATGCCGTGGTCGTGCGAAAGATACTCGACGGCGTAAATTCCCGCCATGAGGAAAAGGAAGGCCGTTAAAAGAACCAGGATTGCCCCCATTAAATCAACTTCGAGGACTATGCCGATTGGGGCTATCCAGTTGCCCAAGGCATATACCAAGGGCCCATTTGAGGAGTAGACCTCATTGAACAGCCACAGGGCGGATATGAACGTCGCCAACAGGCCCACCAAGGAATAGGCTATTACAACGCCCCTTCTCCTGCCCGTTATGAAGGCTATGAAGGGAAGGAAGAACGCAAAGCCGAGTGGGATAATCGGGACTATTCCGACCTGCATGCTATCACCTCAGTCGAAGATTTTCTTCGCGTAGTCCTCGAAGTAAGCAACCACGTTTTCTTTCACTTCCTTCTCGTCGAGCGTGGAAACGTCAATCCAGTGGACGTAGAGCCACTTACCGTCGTCGCTTATGTCAACGACAACCGTTCCAGGCGTGTTGGTTATCGAGTTCGCAACGAGAACCTTTCCGTAGTCGTTTTCCACTTCAAGAGGGATTCTCACGATGCCAGGGTTGGCCTTGAGGGTGAAGACCCTCTTCGCGACGTCAATGTGCGTCTTGGTCTCCTCGATGAAGAAGTAGCGGAGGAAGTATACGATTGCGTAGAGCCACCTCTTCGGCGAGAAGAACTTGAGCTCGTTCTTCACGAGCCAGTGACCCACTATTACGGAAACTATAAACGCAACTATACTGCCTGTTATCAGGTCGTACTCCGTCGCCGAGCCAGTGTAGAACAGATAGGTGGCAAGGACTATAAAGAAGGTCGCTGGAGAAAACCTCCTCACGTTCATTCGTTCTCACCCCCCATTATCTCAGCTATGTCCCTCGCGTCAACCGTCCCGTGAAGGCGGTAGAACTGTATGGCGTAGGTTGTAAGCAGTATGTTCATTGCCATTCCAATGACTATCGCCGTCAGAACCAGAGCCTGGGGGACGGGATCAACTGCCCTGCTCAGGAACTCTTCAAAGCTCAAGTGCTCCTCGTAGATAGGGGGAAACACTGGAAAGACGAGGCGGTAGCCGATCAGGATGAAGAGCATGTTCACCGCGTCGCCCAGGACGTTGAGCATTATGATCTTCTTGATTAAGTTGGAGCGCGTAACCACGCCGTATATCCCAAGGAACACCATGCCGAAGAGCGTCAGTGTAATGTAGGCAAGGAGAAGGTCAATCATTCATCTCCCCCCTGAGGACTGTCTTGAATATCCACTCCGAAACGCCGAGCACGAGGAACACCGTGAGAAAGCCAAAGGTCACCGCCAAGTACTCGCCGACGTCGAGGTTGAAGAGACCCATTTCCCCAGGCAGGAGGTTTATTTCGAGCACCTTACCGCCGTAGAGGAAGAGGGGGGCGAGGACGGTGGCTAGGATTAAAGCCAGGCCGAGGGCGTAAGCCGAAACCGTGTGCTTCACGGTGAGGCCCTTTCTCTCAATGGTGAACTTCGAGAAGACCGCGAAGAGGAGCAGCGAGGCAACGGCCATTGCCGAACCGCCCTGGAACCCACCACCGGGAGTTAAATGACCGTGGAGCGCTATCGAGGCAGATATGGCCACTATCATGACAACCACTAGCTTGGTAATTGCCCTTGTTATCAAATCCATATGCCTGTGCGGTTCACTGGCCTCAAGCTCCTTTACTATCTTCTCCTGCTCGCTCGTCAGCCTCAGCACGCTGAAGGCCCCCATAATCGCCAGGAAGAAAACGAATGTCTCGAAGAGGGTATCAAAGCCCCTGTAATTCCACACTATCGCGGTGACGACCTCCGGGCTGTGGCTGGTCAGGCCCTCGTGGGCGAAGGAATGGCTTAGATAAAACTCCCCGAGGGGCCTGAGCTCGGCTCCCCCCAAACCGAGGACATTCTCCACAGTCACCGCGTAGGCTATGAACAGGAAGGCAAGCAGGAATGAGACGGCGACTACGACGTCCCTCTTCATTCTCCCACCTCGTAGCGCTCCGTTTTGCTTATGGCGAGGATCACAAGAGCCGTATATGCACCGACGGCTATCGCAAGGTATGCCAGGACTATATCGGGCGCGGCCAGTATGTAGAAGCCGAGGGCGAAGAAGGTTGACTGTACTGAACTCAAAGCTAAGGCCTTTAGCAGGTCGTGCTCCTTCATGGCAAGATAGCTGAAGACGAAGCCGAAGGAAACAACTATCGCCAAGATTAGGAAGTGTAGCTCAATCATTTCATCAACCTCCTGAATGTGAACTTCGGCTCCTCTTCCTCACCCGGAAGCTCCTCGTGCTCGTGAACAAGCTCTGCAACGTCCTCTCTCTTCGGCAGGTCTTCCTCAAGCTGGTCGACGACCAGCGGCGGCTTCTTTCCGACCCTTCCGAAGTAAACCGCTGAAACTATTGAGTGCGTTCCGGTGGGCGCTATCAGAAGGATAAGGACACCCACGGTAAACGCTATTCCGGCCATAAAGAACCTCTGGGAGCCAAGGGGGTGGTAGACGAGCGCCACCAGTCCCGCCCCGAAGATGGGCAACACCGCACCCCCAATCGTCCCAACGGTAGCTGCATGAGTCCTCATGTAGAAGTCGGGGAAGCGGAGCAGGCCTATAGCCGCTATTAGGTCGTAAACCGCCCCGAGGAGTATGGCTATTGAGCCGATTATGAAGACGATGTTCTCTAGGATCATACCTCCACCTCCCCGTAGAGGACGTATTTCGTGTAGTAGATGTCCAGCATGAAGGCCCAGAGGGTGAGTATTATCGCACCGCTCGCGAGCATTATTGACTTGAAGTAAATCCCCAGCACAACCATGAAGGCGGCCATATCAAATGAGAGACAGTCAACGGCAAGGATAATATCAGCAGTTGTCGGCCCCTTAATTGCCCTAATTCCGTAGAGGACGAAGGCAAGGGTGTAAATGACAGCGGCGAAGTACAGGACGTTAAGGAAAACGGCCTCAACGTTCATGCAAACACCCCCAGGAGGATTATTACCACGGCCATTGCTATCGCAAAACCGCTCATGAGCGTGTTCATGTCGGGGTTCCGTGATTTACCCCACTGGGCGAGTTTCCCAACGGCCCTTATGATGGGCATAAACATGGCCTCGTCGAGGTGTCTGATGGGGTAATCGAGGGCATCGTCGTAGTCCTTGATGAGAGGTAACTCATGCCTCGGAACGACCTTTATGATGGGGAGTATGCGTTTGAGGTAAAAGTCCTTGCCCGCTGAGATGAAGTAGTCGGCCGTGAATCTGAGAATGTCGCCCATGTTGTAAAATATGAGGAGGAGCTCGCTTACACGCTCGGTTGGCATTCTGCCTATCCTCAAGCCCGTGTACACGGTAGCGATAAGCGTAGCGAGTGCGATGAAGGAGCTAGGTCCTCCAAAGAATAGCTCCACAGGATTCTCGGGCAACGGGTAACCGAGCCCCTCCACCGATCCCGTCAGCCAGGGAAGCAGAATGAACGGAAACACCGCCACGGTGAAGCTTACAAGTGCAACAGCTCCGGTTACCGCCCTCATCACAAAGGGAACCTCTTCCCTCTCTACCTCTCTCTTACAGAGGAGCCTGTTTACCCTCCTGACCTGGATTATCGAAGCCAGCGGGAATATCCCAAGGAAAGCCACCGTGACGACCATGAGCCAGAGGAGGACGTTGGTCGTGCCCATCGAGGCGGTGTAGATCAGCCACTTGCTCACGAACGCCGAAAGCGGCGGGACTCCTGCCATTGAGAACACGGAGAGCGAGACGAGGAAAGCCATGACATGGCCCTTAAGGAGCTTCCTTATTGAGCATATGTTGGGCTCCTCGCCGTAGTGCTCTATTGCGCCGAGGCCGAAGAAGAAGGCGCTCTTGTAGAGGATCTGGTAGAGGACGTGAAGCAACGCTCCGAGGAGGGCAACGGTTCCGAGGAAACTTCCTTTGAGAACGAGGGAGCTACCGAGGGCGAAGTAGGCTATTCCAACGTCCATAACGCTGTGGTATGCGAACTTGCGCTTGAGCCTGATTTCCCTGAAGGAGTAGAGGGTGGCAAAGGCCGTTACCGTCCCTACGAACGCAACGACGTATCCGAAGGCCTCACCCGTCGGAATGATGAAGTGGGCAACCCTCAGGAGCAGGTAGACACCAAGGCCCTCACCGATGAGGAAGACCGGAATAAATGGGCTTGGAAGTGAGCGGTAAACCCTCGGAACCCAGACGTGGAACGGAAACGCCCCGCTCCTGACGAGGGAAGCCGAGAGGAAGAGGGCCACGAGGAATGCAGGGCCCACGGGGAGCTTTCCAAGGTTTTCGTGGAGGGCGTGGAAAGTCAAGTGGTGCAAATCTCCCACTGCACCGTAGGCAAGCCCGCTGACCACCAGAAGGGGGATTATCCCGAAGACCTGCGTGAGAACCAGGTAACGCCAGGTGGCCTTCCTTGAACCTCTCGTTTCAGAGGCGAGCACCATGACCACGGTAAACACCGCAAAGAGCTCGTAGGCGAGAGTAAGTCTTTCAAGGTTGTCAGTTACAAGGAAGAGAACCGCCGAAAGGAGGGCCATGTTGGTGGCCATTGTCAGAAATCTGACGTTGCCCCTGACCTCGTAGGAGGGGACGTAGAGTGAAAGAGCCAATGCCGTGAAAGCTACGACAAAGAGGAAAAGGGCCGAGAGGGAGTCTATTTTAACCGTCGTAGGGAGGAAAGGTATAATCTCGCCCTCAAGGCCTTTGAGGCCTTCAATTGAGACTCCGAAGAGTGCCAGTGAAGAGAGGAACGTGAAGGCGTAAGCTACTCTCTTTCCGGTGAAGAGGCCGACCAGAGCCGCTATGAAGAGCAGTCCGAGGGCCAGCTCCAGGAAGTAGAGGCTCATGGTACCACCCCGTAGAATGTTATCTCCTCAACGAGCGGGTAGGCGAGGTAAGCCGAGACCAGCGTCAGGACGATGAGGGTGACCAGAGAGGCCGTTATTATCGGGTGGGTTGGGGCTCTCTCAACGCTGGGCCTGCCAAAGACGTTTCTCGTTATCCACTTGAGGCCGACCCAGAGGAAGACGGCCGAATCAGCCAGCACCATCAGTATCGGGAGCCAGGCCAGAGCGGAGACCCTGATGAGGCTCAGGTTAGTCAGCAGTTCTGCCTTGCTGAATGCTATTCCCATCGGGGGGAGGCCCGCTAAACCGAGGAGTGCCACCGTCCAAGCGAGGCCGTTTATCGGCAGTATTTCCCTGAGACCGCTTATCCGCCTCAGGTCAAGGGTTCCGAGGGAGTACGTGAAGGTTCCAGCGGTGAGGAAGGCAAGGCCCTTGACGAAGGCGTGGGTTGTCAGCTGGAACATCGCGGCTTTGAGGCCGATGTCGAACCCAGGGGCCTTTCCAGTAAGGCCGAGGACGGCGTAGGTCAGGCCAACGAACATTATTCCCGCCTCTGCCACCGTTGAGTATGCCAAAAGCCTCTTCGCGTCCTTCTGGACGGGGTAGTTGAGTATCGGGATTAGGAGCGTGAGGGAGACCATTACGGCCATGAAGTAGAAAATCCAGACTGGCAAAGGCCCTATGAACTGGATAACCCTCGCGACGAGGTAAACGCCCATCTCAACCATCGCCGCGCCGTGGAGGAAAGCGCTCGCTGGAGTCGGCGCCTCCATCGCGTCCGGAATCCACGAGTAGGTCGGGAACTGGGCGCTCTTGGTGTATCCCGCTATGAGCAGGGCGAGGAAGAGCCATGGCTTGACGTCGGGGGAGACCTTGGAAAGCGAAAACAGGCTCAAATCGTGGAGCTGGGTGAGGCCGATGTAAATGGCCGTGTAGAAGCCTATCATAGCCCCTACGTTCGGAATTATGAAGGCCTTGAAGCCCGCCCTCCTGCCTGCGGGAGTGTTGTAAAAACTAACGACGCCCCAACAGGCCAGTCCCATAAGCTCGAAGAAGATGAGCAGGCCGAGGAAGGTCGAGGAGTATATGAAGCCGAGTGTTGCCCCCTCGAAAAGGGTCATCCAGGCGTAGAAGAGGCCCCTTCCCTTTCCTCCGGGGTGGCCGACGTTTCTTTCGCTCATGTACTCGACGCCGTAGAACATGAATATGAAGCCAGCAACTGCAACGACCGTTCCGATTAGAACGCTCATGGGGTCTATTATTATGCCATAGACTTCGCCGAACTGGGTGCTTCTTAGGTAGGTTATGTGGATTAGTTCCTCATGGGTTTTAAGATACAGGAGAGCGACCCCAAGCTGGGCTATCATCGCAGTGAGAAATGAACCTAGCATCACGATGTCGGCCTTTCTCTCGTCGAGCTTGAGGAGGATTAACCCACCGATGAGCGGGACTACGAAGGCTAATGTTACGAGAAGGTCTATCATGACTGACCCCCCAGTCGGGTTAAAGTCCATTCGGTTTGTCTAACGAACCTTTTTAAAGTTTTTCGTTTATCCCCGAAAGGCCTTTAGGCAAAAGTTAAATTAGGGCCAAAATCTGAGGAATACCCAAAGGCCTTTTGACTGATTTTTACTCCTTCCCTTCCTCGTCCAGCTGGATGTATTCAATAGTGCTGATGTACTTCACGTAGTCCATCGCCTTCTTTGGGTTCAGCATATCGCTTATGAGATTCTGGAAGTAGTCCTCCCTGTCGTAGGCAACCTCGTAGTTCACCACGACGTCAAGGTAGCCGGAGTGGAAGTTCTCCGCCTCCTCACGCGTGTATAGCTCGAATGAGACATGGTAGCCGTACTTCTCCTCTATCGGGTCCCTGATGTTCTCGACAAAGTCGGCGACGCGGTTCATCTTCACCGGGTCGTAGGCGTGCTCGATGATGACCATAACGTCTATCTCAGGGAACTCCGGGTCTTTAAGGTGTCTGCCGTAGAACACCACCGAAACGAGATTATCCCCGTAGAAGTCCTTCAGCCTCCTGAGAAGTTCCTTCTTCGCCTCATCAATCCTCCTCACGTTTTCACCTCCAAAAAGTTAAAGATAAGATCTCAATCGAAGCTCGGCCGGTAGCGGTACTCCACGTGAAGCCTGCTCTCCGCGTCGAGCTTTCCGGCTGCCTCCAGCAGGAGGTTCCTGTCCCCTTCCGGTAGTTTCTCAATCGGCAGCTTCATGATGTCCCTTGGCGTTATCTCGAACTCCCTTGCGTCATCGGCAACCCCCAGCGTGCTCTTAATAACCTTCACTGCCTCTTCGCTGAGCTCCCCTTCCTCCTCTATCAGCAGCAGATCGCCCGCGTAATGTCCCGTAATCCTCGCCGAGTACTCCGGGTAGTCCACGTACTTGAGGCGGTAGAGCTTCCAGGGCACCTCAGACACCCGCCGTAACGGGGTATTTCTTCCTGAGGGCCTCTCCCAGGGAGCGGTACTCATCGTAGAGGCGCCAGAACTCGTTCTCAAGGAAACGCATTGCAAAGCCAACCCTGGAGTCCTTCTCTTTGAGGAAGTATCCTGTGACGAGGTCGTGGAGCTTCTCCCTCGGGTTCTCGGGGCTCTCTTTGAAGGCCCTATCAACGAGCTCGATGAAGTCGTTGAGAACCGCTTCCCTGTCGTAGTAGCCTATGACGCGCCTGAGCTCCTCCCTCAAGGTTAGCCAGTAGCGCAGGGGTATCGGCCTGTCCGGGATTCTAAACTCAACCTCGTTCTCGGCCTTGGGCGTCTCCTTCGGCGGGAGCGCAATCCAGTATTCACCTTTCATCTTCTTCTCCTTGATGCCGAGGAGCTGGGCCACGCCGTAGAGTATCTCCTCCGGACTCGGTGGACAGCCGGGGATGTACATGTCTATCGGCACTATCATCTCGGGCCCGCCGCTCCTGAGCCTGTCCCTTCCGCGCTGGGGAGAGGTGTTGTAGAGGGCGTAGCTGTTGTAGAAGATTCCACCGCTCGAGGCGCACGTCCCTATCGCGACCACTATCCTCGGCTTCGGCGGCATGGCCTCGTAGGCCTTCTTGAGCATTATCCTCGTCTGCCTCGTGAGCGGGCCGGTGATGAAGAGCGCATCCGCGTGCCTCGGGTTGGGGACGACCTTGACACCGAGCCTCTCGAGGTCGTAGTAGGGGCTGAGTACGTCGAGCACCTCGATGTCACAGCCGTTACATGAGCCCGCATCAACGTGATAGACCCAGACGGACTTGAGCCTTCTTTCCATCACTCCTCACCCCCCTTCTTTACGAGTATGAACGCTGGATATGCGTTGCCCTCGGTTTCCCTGAGCTTCTCGACGGTCTTCCTCATCTTTGCCTCCTGGGTTAGGCAAATCCTGTCTTCGAGCGCGTACATGTCGAGGATTTCCTTGGGCAGAATCGCCTTAACGTACTCAATCTGCCTCTCGGTGAAGTCGAGGTACTCACCGCACTCCTCGCAGTAGGCCAGCTTGTGCTCAACGACCTCGACGAGGTCCTCCTTGTTGTCAGTCGCCACTTCGAAGATGTTAGTCGGCTCCATCGCGCCGGTCGGGCAGACCTCAACACAGCGGTGGCACCTTATGCAGCGGGCCGCGTTGAAGGTGAGCCTCTTGACGCCCCTCTTTTTGTCCCACTCGAGGATTAGGGCATCGGGCGGGCAGGCGTTGACGCAGGCTCCACAGCCTATGCACTTCTCGGGGTTGATGTGCGGGATTCCCCTGTACTCGGGTGGCTTCTCAACCTCAACAAAAGGATAAAGGGTGGTGACCGGGGCCTTTTCGCTGAACTTCCCTGCCTCCATCCTGTTCCACTTCTTGAGCTTCTCGGTGTAGGAGAGGCTCTCGGCCATCAGAACACCCCCTTGTATTTAATGGAGAGCTCGTTGAACTCGGCCTCGGTGAGAACCCTAACTTTACCCGTCTCCACGTCAACGAACTGAACCCTCTCGGTACAGGAGTAGCACGGGTCAATGCTCGCTATGATGAGCGGTGCGTCTGCAACGTGGTAGCCCCTGAGCATCTCCGGCACGGCGGGCAGGTTGTTGTAGGTCGGAGCCCTAACCTTCCAGCGGTAGACCTTGTTCTTCTCGCCGGTCATGACGTAGTGGACGACCTCACCGCGGTGGGCCTCGGTGAAGCCCAAAGCTTCTTCGTACTCGGGCAGGCTTCCTATCGGCGTGAATATGTCGCCGCCCGGCATCTGGTCTATGAGCTGCTCAACAATCCAGATGCTCTCGAAGAGCTCGTCCATCCTGACGAGAACCCTGGCCAAAACGTCGCCCTCTTTGTAAACCGGAACCTTGAAGTCAACCTCGTTGTAGGCTGTTGCTGTTTTCGTCGCCTGGTCGAGCCTCGTGTCAATCCTCCTTCCGCTGGCCCTTGCAGTAGGCCCGAGGACGGAGTAGGCCTTGGCAACCTTGTAGGGCAGGATTCCAACCCCCTCGGCGCGCTTGATGAACGTGTTGGTGTTTAGAGCGATGTCGATGAACTTCTTGGTCTCCTCACGTATCTGCTTGACGACCTTCAGGATTTCCTCCTTGCGGTAGTCCAGGAGGTCTCTCCTGACGCCACCTACGATGTTCATTCCGTACTGCTTCCTGTTTCCTGTGAGCCTCTCAACGAGCCACATGACTGGCTCACGAATTCTCCACGCGTGCATGAAGCCCGTGTCGTAGCCGACGAGGTGAGCGGCAATGCCGACCCAGAGCAGGTGGTTGTGAATCCTCTCCAGCTCAAGCAACAGGGTCCTTATGTAGCGCGCCCTGTCTGGAATCTCCACATCGGCCAGGCGCTCAACCGCCATTGCGTAGCTGACCGAGTGCTGATAGCCGCAGATTCCGCATATTCTCTCCGCCAAGAAGAGAACCTGGTTGTAGGTCAGTCTGCCTTCACCAGTCTTCTCGATTCCCCTGTGGGAGTAGAAGCCGCGGTAGTCAACGTCCACTATTTCCTCGCCCTTGACGAAGAGCCTGAAGTGGGCAGGCTCCTCTATGCCAGCGTGAACCGGACCCATCGGGACGAGCGACGTACCTTTAGGGGTTTCCTTGAACTCCGTCTTCGGTTCAGTGACGGGAGAGTGCCTGTAGTCCATGTCCTTTCTAAGAGGATAAACTCCCTCCGGCCAGTCCTCTGGGAGGATAAGCCTCCTCGGGTCTGGGTGGCCAACGGGGTTGAAGCCGAGCAAGTCCTTAACTTCTCTCTCTATCCAGAGCGCCGCTGGAAGCTTCTCGGCCACACTCGGGAAGCTGGGGTCGTCAGCGGGCAGATAGGCTCTGAGGAAGACGTAATAGTTCTCGTCCATGTTGAAGGGCTCAACCTGGACGTTGAGGAAAGGCATGTAGACGAACTTGCCGTTGAGCGGTCTCTCGTCGGTTCCAACGGCGGTCGAGAGGTGGGTCTCCTTGAACTCGGGGTGGTTGTGCCACCAGAGCACCGCCTCGGGGAGGACTTCCCTGTCGATGACGAACATGTACTGCCCGTAGCTCATCCTCTTGCACTCTCTAATGTGCTCCTTGAAGGCCTCGTAAAACTCCCTCAGACCCTTCCTTTCAGCCAGGATTTCGTTAACGTCCGCCCTTCTGCAGTGGCCCTTTTCACATGCCCTGCATTCAAACTCGGAGTGAGCTTCCAAATCCTTCGTCCTAACCATTTTCACCACCCCATGAACGCCATCGCAAACACTATCAGACCTGCGAAGAACATTCTAACGTTCATCTTGACAACGTGGTCTACCCTAAGCCTTGCGTTGGTGGCTTCCAGAGCCGCTATAACGGGGTAGAGCGCTATCGTCAGCAGGAACTGGAGGGCCAGCACCAGTACTGCCTTCTCCGCCGTGTCTACTGGTCCGACCCACGGAAGGGTCAGCAGGCTGACGAAGAACCACAGCAGGGCGAAGCGCTTGATGTAGATGGCGTAGTAGAAGACTCCAAGGAGCCTTCCGCTGTACTCTGCCAGAGGCCCACCTATGACCTCCTGCTCCGCCTCGGCTATGTCGAAGGGCACGAAGCCGCTCTCAACGTAGAGCGCGTACGCCAGGATTATGTATGCCAACAGCAACGAGGGGGTGAAGTGGAGATTGGCCACGATGTCCGCTATGTTAAGCGAGCCTGCGTTATAAGCAAGGACGCCATAGATTATCGCTATTAGCGGTTCGACGGTGAGGACGATCTGCATCTCCCTCGACGAACCTATGTGGCTGAAGGCGTTCTGGACGCTGAGGCCAGCCAGGATAAGGAAGACGCTGACCATCAGCACCACGTAGAAGAACACCACTAAGTTGAATCCAAAGTCCACGGGGACTACATTGCCGTAGGGGAGGAGCAGGGCCGCCGACATCGCCGAAGCGAGTGCCAAATAGGGTGCCCATGTGAAGAGCGCGCTCTTGGTCGGCTTGACCGAGGGGAGGGCAAAGAGCTTGTTGAGATCGTACCATGTCTGCATGAGCGGTGGTCCGCGCCTGTACTGGAGCCTCGCCTTAACCCTTCTGGCTATACCGTCTAGGAGAGGAGGCAGGAACAGGAACAGGACGATGCCCGCAAGGCTGAATCCAAGTTTGACCGCGTCTATCTCCATCTCCCTCACCTCACAGTGCTATCAGTATTCCAACAATCGCTCCCACCACCACAAGGGCCAGCACGACGAAGGTTCCAAGCCTCATCCCTGGGAGGACGTCCCTGGCGATGTTAAGGAACCTGACGAGTGGCTTGAAGACCTCCTCGTCTATGTGCATTATCTCCCTCTCGCGGAGGTCGTCGAGGGTCTCTATCTTGGTGTACGGTGTGTCAACTATCTTGGTGAAGTAGCTCGCCATCCAGAGGTAAGCCTTGGTTATGTAGTGAATTGCTCCAGCTCCGACGCGGTAGAACCAGTCGCCTAACCTATAGAACGAGCCTATCTTCTCCTCGTACTTGAGGTAGTAGCCCTCGGCGTTTATCCTGTACTCGTCCTCGTCAAGCTTCGTTGCACCGCAGTCCCAGGGCTTGGCTTCCTTTCCGAACTCCGGTTTGAAGACGAGGTAGAGTCCAAAGGCCAGTATTCCGAGAACTATCACGAAGAGCACTGGAGAGAACATCACCGACTGGAAGCCTATCTTGTAAAGGTTCTCGTTTAGCGGGGCGTTGAAGACGTTGAGGATTCCCGTTACCGTTCCAGGGAAGACGCCTATGAGGAGCGTTAAGCCTGCGAGAACCCACTGGCCAACGAGCATCCCAGCTGGAACCTCCTCGACGTTCTCGTAGCGCTTCATCTCACCGCCGAACTGGGCACCATAGAGCTTTATTGAATACGCCAGAGTTCCCGCACTGAGGAATGCCGCGAGGACGGCGCCGAGGGCCAGGATGTAACTGTCGGAATAGTAGCCCGAGACGTAGATGAGCCACTTGCTTATGAAGCCGTTGAAGGGCGGAACGCCACTTATGGCGAACGAGGCGAAGAGCGCCGCCAAAGCTGTTACCTTCATCGTCTTGCCGAGGCCACCGAGCTCGTTGAGCTCAACTGTTCCAGTCCTGTACTCAACTGCCCCAGTCGAGAGGAAGAGCGAGGCCTTGAATATCGCGTGGTTGAGGGCATGGAAGAGTCCCGCGAAGGCCCCAAGCGCTCCAACGGTGCCGAGGAAGCCACCCTTCGGGATGAGGGCCATTCCTACTCCGAGGCCGAACCAGACGTAGCCCATCTGGCCGATGGACGAGTAAGCCAAGAGCCTCTTGGCGTTGGTCTCCCTGAGGGCGTAGAGGGTTCCGACGGTGAGGGTTATCGCGCCTATCACCGCAACGAAGAGGCCGAGGTTGTAGCTCGTTCCGACGGTTCTCCAGATGAGGGCTATGAGGCCATAGATGGCCACTTTCTCCATTGCACCGGCCATTACAGCCGAAATGCTGGTTGGAGCGGCCCTGTAGGTCTCGGCAACCCAGAAGTGGAATGGCACCATACCCGACTTTGCCATGAACGCCACCATGAGGAGCGCCGTGAAGACGGCCTTGGTGCTGGCAGGGGCGGTTGCCATCGCGTTCGCTATGTTCTCAAAGGTAAGTTCTTCAAAGTTTCCAATCAGAGAATAAGCGGTTCCCAGGGCGAGGAAGAGCGGGATAGTGTCGAGAAAGTGCATGGTGATGTAGTACTTGACGCTCGCGTTGACGTCCCTCGCTTTTTCGCTGAAGAACACCAGCACGAACGAGCTGAGGGTCATGAGCTCCCAGCCCATAACGAAGTACTCCATGCTGTCCGCGGTAACGATGAGGGCCATGCTCGCGAGGAGGGTGTTGTATGCTATCGCGTAGACCCAGCCCTTGCCGACTTTTTCGAAGAGCTCCATGTAGTTTATCGCGAAGAGCGAAGCCGCCGCTCCGACGAGGCCAATTATGAGGAGGAACACTATCGAGAGGTCATTTATCCTGATGGGGATTCCGAAGAGGTCGCCCGAGACAGGGCCGCTGGTGTAAACTTCGTAAACCTGCCAGAGGAGGGCGAGTGAGCCGAGGAAAGCCATGAAGCTTGACGCCTTAACCGTGGCCTTGTAGTCCCTAAGCAGGCCGACGAGACCACCGAGGATGAAAGCCCCAATCGCGTATTCGAGTATCATCTCACATCACCCCGCAAAGCCTATCTTCATCACAACGTCGAGGCTGACCCAGGGCATCACTATGCCGACGATTATGAGGACGATGAGCACCGCAACGATGACCTTTGGCTCCTTCTTGGGCTCACCCTCGCCGAAGAAGCTCTCCCTGAACCAGAGGAGAACGACCACGAGCAGTATTGCGGCGTCTATTAAAACAACCGCAGGGAAGAGCCACGATGCTATTCCCTTCGCATGTCTGGTGCTCATGATGGTGAAGGCCTTGCTGAAGAACAGTCCGAGCGGTAGGACACCCGAGAGACCGAGGAAGCTGAGGAACCAGGCTATGCTCGTCCACGGGACGGTTCTTCTCATACCCTTAATGAGCTTGAGGTCGGTGGTGCCGTAGGCAAGGGCAAGCCCACCAACGGAAGCGAAGGCGAGGGCCTTAACGACGGCGTGGTTGACGACCTGGTATAGGGCAATCTGAATCCCTGCCACGTGGCCGAGTAGCGCGTAGGCAAGGGTTATGTAGGCAACGGCAGTTTGCCCAATTGTGGAGTATGCTATGAGCCTCTTCGCATCGCGCTGGAGCGGGTAGTATATCATCATGAGGACTATCAGGACAACAGTCAGACCTCCAAGAACCCAGAAGTATTCGTCGTTCGGCTTCATGTACTGGATTGCCCTGAAGAGCATGTACGCACCGAGCGGAACAATTGAGGCAGAGTGAACGTAGGCGCTCGCTGGAATCGGTGAGGCGGTTGAATCTGGGAGCCATGAGTAGAACGGGAACTGGGAGCTCATCATGAAGGCCGCGAAGATGAGCAGGAGGAATGCCGTACCGTCATAAGTGGCCGTGGTGAGGTCCTGTCCTGTGCCGAGAACGGCAACCGCTCCGAGGATGAGGAGCACCCCAACGTTGAGGACGAGGAAGGCCTTGAGGGCGTCGGTCTTGGCACCGCCGAGCTCAACTAAGAAGAGCATCGCTATCGCCATCAGCTCAAGCGCAACGGCGAACTGGACGAGGTTTGTGGAGTATATGAATACCATGCTGGCCCCTGTGAGCAGGCCGAAGAGCGCGTAGAACTGTCCTTTTCCTGAGTCAAGGAACCTGCTCGCGTAAACGGCCATCAAGAACGCAATCAATATCGAGACGAAGCCCATGAGGATTGAAGCGACGTCCAGGTTTATCCCAAAGACCTCGCCGAGGTTACTGGTGGTGACGTAGCTCGTATGATAGACCTTCTCGGAGCCCTTTGAGAAGAAGTCGTAGACTGCTACACCATTGAGGAGCAGGGAAACGCCGAGGACCGAGCTCGCTATCAGGTCGGCGGTTTTTCCTTCGAGCTTCCAGATGAGCAGGAGCGCGAAGGGGATGAGCGCTGAAATTAGCACCAGTTCAATCATCACCATCACCCCTTGGTTTTTAACCCTAGGTTTCCCTCGCAAAAAAATAAGGTCAGAGGACGATGTAGGCCTTCTCGCCCTCTCCCTTCTCGGCCGAGCCCTTCAGGTTGGCAACTATCTTCCCTTCCCTGTTCCAGAGTATCTCGTTTATCTCACCGAACTTGAGGGCCTCAGTTGGGCATGCCGAGACACAGGCCGGAAGCAGACCCTCTGCCCTTCTGTCGGCACAGAGGTCGCACTTGTCCATAATCTTGTTCTCCTCGTCGAGCTTCGGAACTCCGAAGGGACAGGCGACGGCACACATGAGACAGCCGATACACTTGAGGGGGTCGAAGGCCACCGCGCCGTCCTCGTCCCTGAAGAGCGCCCCCGTCGGACAGACGTTCATACAGGGTGCCTTCTCACAGTGGCGGCAGTTGAAGGGGACGGTGAAGAGGTCGGGGAACTCGAAGACCCTTATCCTTGCCTCGCCGTGCGTCATTTCACAGGCCACTTCACAGGCCTTACAGCCGATACAGCGCTTATAGTCGAGGAAAATCTTCTTGCTCATTCCAACCACCTCACTCCTCCACCTTCCTAACCCTGGCCGCGACGGCCTTGAGCTCGGCCATCTTGGTCTTCTCGTGGGTAACCTCAAGGGTCAGGACGTTGATGTTCCAGTGGTTCGGCATCGCTATGACGCCCTCCCTGACGTGCTCGGTAACCTCTGCCCTGACGAGAACGCTTCCGCGTCTGGTCTCGACCTTGACGAGGTCTCCGCTCTTTATGCCGTACTTCTCGGCGTCCTTCGGGTTAATCATGACGTACTCCTCGGGCCAGCGCTTCTTCAGGCTGGGGCTCTCAAAGGACATTGTTCCGGTGTGCCAGTGACCGACCTGCCTGAAGTTTGTGAGCCAGAGCGGGTACTCCTCGTCGGGCATCTCGGGCGGCTCGCGCCACTTGACGGGCTGGAGGTGTGCCTTTCCATCTGCCGTCTTGAAGCCCTTCTTGAAGAGGACCTTCGTTCCCTCGCCGGGCTCTGTGCACGGGAAGAAGCATCCCTCGGGGTGCTCGGCGAGGTATTCTGGAGTCGCGCCCTTGAACATCGGAATGACGCTGTTTATCTCCCTGAGGATTTCATCGGGGTGCTCGTACTTGAAGTACTCGCCGAGGCCGAGCTCCTTGGCGAGCTCAACCAGGATGAGCCAGTCGGGCTTGGCCTCTCCTGGGGCTTCGGCGGCCTTGTAGCTCCTCTGAACCCTTCTCTCGGCGCTTATAGCTGTTCCCGTCTTCTCGAACCAAGCCGCAGCCGGGAGGACTATGTCGGCATATTTAGCGGTCTCGGTGAGGAATATGTCCTGCACGACGAGGAAGTCAAGCTTCTTGAGCTGCTCCCGAACCCACCTGCTGTTCGGGGCAGACTTGGCGATGTTACCGCCGACGATGTACATCATCTTAATCTTGTTGCCCATCTCACGTATCATGCTGGTGAGGTCAAGGCCAACCCAGTCGGGTATCTTGAAGCCCCAGAGCCTCTCAAGCTCGGCCCTCGCGGCCTCGTCGGTAACGAGCTTTCCTGTCGGGAGCTTGTTGGGGGCAATGCCGCTCATTGCCGCACAGAATCCGCACTGCGCTCCCGGGAAGACACCGCTCCAGACGCCTTCCTTGCCGATGTTGCCGGTAATCGCGATGAGGTTCGCGAGGGCGAGGGCGAACTCGAAACCGTTGACGTGCTGGTTGAGACCCTCGTTGACGAGAAGAGCGGTCCTCTTGGTGGCGAAGAGCCTCGCGACCTTCCTTACCTCCTCGGCGGGAACGCCACTTATCTTCTCCGCCCACTCGGGGGTGTACTCCTTAACGGCCTCCTTGAGCTCCTCGAAGCCAACGGTTCTCTCCTGGACGAAGTCCCTGTCGTAGAGCTCCTCGCTTATGACGACGTTGAGCATGGCCAGGGCTATCGCGAGGTCGGTTCCCGGGTAGGGCTTTAGGTGTATGCTTGCATACTTGTGGCCCCTCGTCTCGCGCGGGTCTATAACGACCATCTGGGCACCGTTGTCGAGGACGGCCTTCTCGATGTACTGGCCGAAGAAAACGGGAGCGGTCTCCGCTGGATTGTGACCCCAGATGACTATCAGCTCGGCCTTGGCAACGTCCTCGAAGGGGTTGGTGGCAGCCGCGCTTCCGAAGACGGCCGTTCTCGCGGGGCTGTTGGAGTACTGGCAGTACCTTCCCGGGAAGTCGAGGTGGTTAGTTCCTATCGCCTTAGACAGCTTGTGGACGAGGTAGTTCTCCTCGAAGGTTATCTTCTCGCTTCCGAGGAAGGCTATCGCCTCTGGGCCGTAGGTCTCCTTGATTTCCTTAATCTTCTCGGCGATTATTCTGTAAGCTTCGCTCCAGCTTATCTCCTCAAACTTTCCTTCTCCCTTCTCACCAACGCGCTTGAGGGGCTTTTTGAGTCTCTTGGAGCTGTTGATGAACTGGTAGGAAGCAACGCCCTTTGGACAGAGCTTTCCGCGGTTGACGGTGGGGTGGTCGTAGTCGAATTCAATCCTCCTGATGTATCCGTTAACGCTGACCGCATAGAAGCGACAGCCGACTGAACACCAGGGACACACTACGGGCACGAGCTTTTCAGCCACGTCCATCACCTCTAAGTACATTGACTGACTAGTCATTTACCCTTGTACCTTAAATACCTTTCGTGCACACAATTAAACACTCTTGTAAACAGAAAGGAAGATAAAACGTAAAGTGTTTCACAGAAGTTATCCCAAAAGGGTTTATATCTCAGCGGAGAGCTTAAGGTAAGATGTAACGACATCCACCAAGTGGTTCAGGTACTCCTCGTCACTGAAACCAACGCATTCCTTCGCGTGCAGATAGTGGAGCAGAGACCCTATAAAGACCTGGAAGGCGACGAGGGCCTGGGCAAACCCGACTTTTGTGTAAACCATTATCCTGCGGGCTCCGGTTCTGAGAAGTTCGGAGCATGATTCGTTATAAAGCAGGTCAAGAGATTTACTACGTTTTCTCATGGCCAGGAGGCTGAAAAGTATCTCACGGCGGTGGTTTTTGCCGTAGAATTCCAAAAATTCCCTGCCCAGGGCCAGAAGAAATTCCCTGAGTGTGGGATACGAAACAGTGACATAGGGATCTTGGAGAGAGGGAAATGCAGCTATGGGCATAGCATCAACGGCAATCTCCTTTATTAAGTCGTCCTTGCTCTTGAAGTAGAGGTAGAACGTGCCCTTTGCAACCCCGGCGCGGTTCACTATCTCATCTACAGTGGCCTTATCGAAGCCCTTCTTTGCAAAGAGCTCCATTGCCGCGGAAACGAGTTTCTCGCGGGTCTTGCCAGGGGACTTCATGGACAAACCCTCACTCATGACTAATTAGTCACTCACCTCATTGAGGATATACCAACAAGGATTTAAACTTTCCGCCTCAGGGATATGGTTGATCAAACCCCATAAATTCCGACTTTCAAGGGACGCATCTAACCTCATTTCTAGGATTTAGGATAAGTTAGCAGGCACATGCCAGCCTTTCACAACATGCCCCATCTGACTGACCAGTCAGGAAAAAATATATTAGGCAGATGGTACTCTAACCAGAGTTGGTCAGTAATCATGGCCCTGATGCTCGCGGGAAGGGTCGTTGAAGTAAAGGACGGAAAGGCAATAGTGGACGTTGACGGCCGCCTAAAGGAAGCAAGGCTGGACTTCATCAAAGATATAAAACCTGGGGACTACGTGAAGATTTACTACGGCATAGTCCTTGAGAAGGTCAGCAGAGAAGAGGCCAAGGAGACCCTCGCGAGGTGCTCTTATCACCGCTCAAGCAAGCTTGAACTGACCTTCACGGTTTCAAACCGGAGGTTTTAGAAAAGCTAAATAGCCCCTCTTGAGAACCCAAGGTAGGTGAAGCTCATGTGTTTAGCAACCATCGCGAAGGTTTTGGAAGTTGATAGGGAGAAGGGAACCGCTTGGGTTGACTTCGGAGGAGTTAAGAGGGAGGCGAGGATTGATCTGATGCCCGACGTCAAGCCCGGCGAGTACGTGCTAATTCATACCGGATTCATAATAGAGAGAGTAGACGAGCAAACGGCCAGAGAGATACTGAGTGCCTGGGAGGAGGTCTTCAAAGCCGAGGAAAACGCACTTGGAGGCTACTACTACCCGGGTGATTGAGATGGAAGGCGTTGAATCAGTTGTGGCTCCTTACAGAGACAGGGGAATAGCCCAAAAGCTCGTGGAGAAGATTAAAGAAGAGGCAAAAACCCTCGACGGCGAGATAAGAATAATGCACGTATGCGGGACCCACGAGGACACGATTACCCGCTCAGGAATCCGCTCTCTTTTGCCCGAGAACGTTAAAGTAGTCAGCGGACCCGGCTGTCCGGTCTGCATAACGCCGGTTGAAGACATCGTGGCGATGCAGCTGATTATGAAAAAGGCCCGCGAGGAGGGGGAAGAAATAATTCTCACGACCTTCGGTGACATGTACAAAATCCCCACTCCAATGGGAAGCTTTGCCGACTTGAAGAGCGAGGGCTACGACGTTAGGGTCGTTTACTCAATCTACGACGCCTATAAGATGGCCAAGGAGAACCCGGAGAAAACCGTGGTCCACTTCAGCCCTGGCTTCGAAACGACAACCGCCCCAACGGCGGGAATGCTCAACGCCGTCGTCAACGAGGGCCTTGAGAACTTCAAGATTTATTCCGTGCATCGGCTCACGCCCCAGGGAATAGAGGTCCTCATAAAGCAGAAGAGCAGGATAGACGCGCTTATAGATGCGGGCCACGTCTCGACGATAATAGGCGTCAGGGGCTGGGAGTTCCTGAGCGAGAAATACGGGATTCCGCAGGTCATAGCCGGCTTCGAGCCAAACGATGTTCTTCTAGCAATCCTGCTCCTGATAAGAATGTACAAGGAGGGCGATGCGAGGGTCGTCAACGAATACAAGCGCGCCGTCAAATACGAGGGGAACGTCGTCGCCCAGCGGCTGATTGAGAAGTTCTTTGAGGTCAAAGACGCAAAGTGGCGTGCCCTTGGAATTCTTCCAAGGACAGGGCTGGAGGTAAGAAAGGAGTGGGAAGAGCTCGAAATCCAGAACTTCTACCACGTCGAGGTTCCCAAGAACCTGCCCGACCTTGAGAAAGGCTGTCTCTGTGGTGCCGTGCTGAGGGGTCTGGCAATGCCAACCGACTGCCCTCACTTCGGAAAGACATGCACGCCGAGGAGCCCCGTCGGCCCGTGCATGGTGTCGTACGAGGGGACATGCCACATATTCTACAAGTACGGGGCGTTGTTCTAACACCAAAGGTTCAAAACTCCCCTCTCGTTTTCAACTTTTGGTTTTGAAAACCTATAAAGGTTCCAAATGCAAAAGGAAAGCGGTGGAAGCTATGAAGGCTTACCGCATTCACGTTCAAGGCATCGTCCAGGCCGTCGGGTTCAGGCCGTTCATCTATAGAATAGCTCACGAACACAACCTCAGGGGCTACGTCAAGAACCTCAGCGACGCCGGAGTTGAGATAGTAGTCGAGGGAAGGGAAGGGGATATAGAGGCTTTTATCCGTGACATATACCGCAAAAAGCCCCCCCTTGCGAGAATTGAGAAGATTGAGCGAAAGGAGATACTACCACAGGGCTTTGACCGCTTCTACATCGAGAAGAGCTCGAAGGGCGGAAGCGGCGGGGACTCGATAATCCCGCCGGACATAGCGATATGTGAAGACTGTTTAAGAGAGCTCTTCGACCCGACGAACAAGCGCTATATGTACCCCTTCATCGTCTGCACCAACTGCGGGCCCAGGTTTACAATCATCGAGGATTTACCCTACGACCGCGAGAACACGACCATGCGTGAGTTCCCGATGTGCGACTACTGCGAGAGCGAGTACAGAGACCCGCTCAACAGGCGCTACCACGCCGAGCCCGTCTGCTGTCCAGTCTGCGGGCCGACCTACCGCCTTTACACAAACGACGGCGAGGAGATAACCGGAGACCCACTCAGGAAGGCGGCGGAGCTGATAGACAAGGGCTACATCGTGGCAATCAAAGGAATAGGTGGAATCCACCTCGCCTGTGATGCCACCAACGAGGAGGCCGTTGCAGAACTCAGGAGGAGAACTTTCAGGCCGCAGAAGCCCTTCGCGATAATGGCGGACTCCCTTGAAACAGTCAAAACCTTCGCCTACCTGAGCAAAGAGGAGGAAGAGGAGCTGACGAGCTACAGGAGGCCAATCATAACGCTCCGCAAGAGGGAGCCCTTCCCCCTCCCAGAGAACCTTGCGCCCGGTCTGCATACCATCGGTGTCATGCTCCCCTATGCGGGAACCCACTACATCCTCTTTCACTGGAGCAAAACGAAGGTCTACGTGATGACCTCGGCAAACTATCCAGGAATGCCCATGGTCAAGGACAACGATAGGGCATTCGAGGAGCTGAAAGAGATGGCAGATTACCTTCTCCTGCACAACAGGAAGATACTCAACAGAGCAGATGACAGCGTGATCCGGTTTGTAGACGGAAAGAGGGCCGTTATAAGGCGCTCCCGCGGTTTCGTCCCGCTCCCGATAGAGATTCCCTTCAACTACCGTGGCCTGGCGGTTGGGGCCGAGCTGATGAATGCCTTCGGAGTGGCCAAGAACGGGAAGGTATACCCAAGCCAGTACATCGGCAACACGGGGAAGGTCGAGGTTCTTGAGTTCATGAGGGAAGCAACAGAGCACTTCAGGAAAATCCTTCGCGTGAAGGACTTCGATTTAATCATAGCCGATCTCCACCCAAGCTACAACACCACGAAGCTCGCCATGGAGCTGGCGAACGAGCTCGACGTGGAGCTGCTCCAAGTTCAGCACCACTACGCCCACATAGCGAGCGTTTTAGCCGAGAAGAACCTTGAGAGCGCCGTTGGAATCGCTGTGGACGGAGTCGGCTATGGAACCGACGGGAACACGTGGGGCGGTGAGGTTCTCTACCTCGGTTATGAGGACGTTGAAAGGCTGACCCACATAGACTACTACCCGCTCCCCGGCGGAGATTTGGCGAGCTACTACCCGCTCAGGGCTTTAATGGGAATTCTGAGCAATATATACAGTGTTGAGGAGCTGGAGGGAATCATAACCAAGTGCTGTCCAAAGGCCATCGAGAGCCTCCGCTACGGAAAGGTTGAGTTCAACGTCGTACTGACCCAGCTGGCGAAGGGCATCAACACGAGCTATGCCTCCTCGACTGGAAGGGTTCTCGACGCCCTGGCAGTCCTGCTAAACGTCGCCTACAGGAGGCACTACGAGGGAGAGCCTGCGATGAAGCTTGAGAGCTTTGCCATGAAGGGCAAGAACGACCTCAAGTTCGAGGTTCCAGTTGAGGGAGAGCTGATAAAAGTTGAAGAGCTCTTTGCACAGATTCTCGGCGTTCTTGAGAAAGCTCCGCCCGCCGACATAGCCTATTCCGCCCACCTCGCCCTTGCGAGGGCCTTCGCAGAGGTCGCGATTGAGAAGGCAAGGGAGTTCGGCGTGAAAGATGTCACCATGAGTGGCGGCGTTGCCTACAACGAGCTCATCGTCAAGACGGTGAGGAAGGCTGTGGAGGCGTCGGGCCTTAGGTTCCACGTCACAACCGAAGTCCCGAGGGGGGACAACGGGATAAACGTTGGCCAAGCATTCCTGGGTGGCCTCTACCTAGAGGGCTACCTTACGAAGGAAGACCTGATGCTGTGAAGGTTTAAGTGGTGAAACGCAGAAAGCCGTAGGGGGGAGAGTGGTGGCCACGATACCACGAGAGGAACTCCTTAATATCCTTCGGGAGGTTAAGGAAAAAGCCAAAGAAATACTCGGCGATGACTTAGTGGAGGTCATACTCTTCGGCTCCTACGCTAGGGGAGAGGCGAGGGAAGACAGCGACGTTGACGTCCTCATCATAGTCAAGAGGAGGTTGACGCTCGACGAATACGACAGGCTCAGCGAGGTTACTGAAAAGTATCTCCTTGACAGGGGGCTTGTTATTTCGGTTATTGTCTATCCCACAAACGCGAAAATGGAGCACGATCCGCTAATTCAAACGGTTCACACGGAGGGCATCAAGATATGAGGGAGTACGCGGAGATACTAAGGAAAGCCAAGAAGAGCATCGAGGCCGCCAGGACACTGTTTGAAAACGGTTTCTACGCCTTTGCACTTTCAAGAGCGTACTACTCTATGTTTTACTGCGCCGAGGCAATTCTTATGACCAAAAACATACGCGTTTCGAAGCATTCTGCGGTCATAGCACTTCTGGGCAGAGATTTCGTCAAGACGGGAGAGATCCCCCACAAGTTTTTCACTTACCTAAGAACCACATTTAATCTCAGACAGACCGCCGATTACTCCTTTGTTTTGGACATCACCGAGGAGGAGGCGCGCGAAAACATAAGGCGTGCCGAAGAATTCCTCGAATTCACGAGGCAATACATCTCATCTAAAGGTCTTTTGGAGGGTTAAACATGGGCGAAAAGATAAAGCTCGAACACGGAGCCGGCGGAGAGATTATGGAAGAGCTCCTCAGGGACGTTATACTGAAAACTCTGACCCTGAAGAGCGCGGGTGGAATAGGGCTGGACGCGCTCGACGACGGGGCGACGATACCATTTGGAGACAAGCACCTTGTGTTTACAATAGACGGCCACACGGTCAAACCGCTCTTCTTCCCGGGTGGAGACATAGGAAGGCTCGCGGTTAGCGGGACGGTGAACGATTTGGCGGTGATGGGCGCGAAGCCTTTAGCCTTAGCAAACTCGATGATTATCGGGGAAGGCCTCGACATGGAAGTCCTTGAGAAGGTTCTCCGCTCGATGGACGAAACCGCCAAAGAAGTTCCCGTTCCAATAGTCACGGGCGACACCAAGGTGGTCGAAGACCCCATAGAGATGTTCGTGATTACCGCAGGGGTTGGAATCGCGGAGAGGCCGATAAGCGACGCTGGAGCGAAGGTCGGCGACGTTGTTCTGGTCAGCGGGACGATAGGCGACCACGGGATAGCGCTGATGAGCCACAGGGAGGGCATAGCCTTCGAAACCGAGCTGAAGAGCGACGTAGCTCCCATATGGGAGGTCGTTGAGGCAGTTGCAAAGGCCATCGGCTGGGAGAACATCCACGCTATGAAAGACCCAACCAGGGCAGGGTTGAGCAACGCTCTCAACGAGATAGCGAGAAAGAGCAACGTCGGAATCCTCGTGAGGGAAGCAGATATACCCGTGAAGCCAGAGGTGAAGGCCGCGAGCGAGATGCTGGGAATCAGTCCCTACGATGTTGCGAACGAGGGCAAGGTCGTCATGGTTGTTGCCAAGGAGTATGCGGAAGAGGCACTTGAAGCAATGAGGAAAACGAAGAGGGGCAAGGACGCGGCGATAATAGGGGAGGTAATAGAAGAATACAGGGGGAAAGTTCTCTTAGAGACTGGAATCGGCGGAAAGCGCTTCATGGAGCCCCCCGCCGGAGACCCCGTGCCGAGGATATGTTAAGGGGAGCTCTCCACTTTTTTCCACAGCTCTTCTATCTGCGGTATCGGCTCAATCTCCCTGCCCTTCAGGCTCCCGAGTATGAAGTTCTGGTCGAAGGGTATGACAACATCGGGCTTGACCGGAAGCTCCTCCTCGACGCCGGGCAGGGCTTTGTTGAGAACCAAAATGTGCTTCAATCCAAGGCTCTCGCTCAGAGTGGCTATCTTCTTTGAGAGCTCTATAGACTCAGCGGAGGGCTCTGCAACATCAATGACAACGTCAACGTACTTATCAATGCCCCTGCCGAAGTGTTCTATGCCCGCCTCGGTGTCAACTATGATGATTTCGCCGTCTTTCAGCGTTATGCCTTCGAGGAGCTTTCTCGCCAGGAATCCATAGGGGCAGGCACAGCCTTCCTCGGCCTCTTCAATCTTCCCGATGGTCAGGACGGCGAGGTTTCTTTTTTTGGCCAGAATCTCCCCGGGGATATCGTCAAGCGTCCAGTTGAAGAGCTCTTCATCGAGCTCACCTTTTCCTTCCGCCGCCATGAGGATTTTGGCCCTCTTCTTCCCGCCGAGGTGCTCGGCCAAAGTTTTCACTTTCGGAAGACCAAGCATCCTGTAGAGGCCAGGGTTGGACTCGTCGGCGTCTATGATAAGAACGCGGTAGCCTTTACCTGCGAGGTACTTGCCGAGCATAGCGCTTATCGTGCTCTTCCCGCAGCCGCCCTTACCGCTTACGAGAACCTTCATTGGTATCACCATTTGGCAAAAAAGTAGCACGACTTATAAGGGCTTTGGTTCATTCTTGTTTCTAACCTCTGGTTCAGGAAAGCGGTATAAAGTTCTCTTGCAAAGATAAGGCCGGTGGTGAAGTATGATTATCTCAAAACCCTGCGTCACGATGAAGGGCGTCGTTATAGGGGCCTATTCGTGGGAGAAGAAGATACAGCTCGACCTAACGAAGACTGCACAGTGTCTAAAGGAGAAAGGCTACACCGTAAAGAAACTTCTCCCGAACATGATGCTCATCGCCGAGATGGACGGCTACGAGGTAAGCGTTTATCCGAGCGGGAAGATAATCATCAAGCTTCTGGAGGACGCGAAGAAGGGGGAAGAACTGGCCAGGATAATTTACGACTGCGCCGGAGTTCTGGAGGTGGTCTCATGAGGATTCCTGAAGACGTAAGAAAGGATATCCCGCTGACGAGCGAGGTGATTTATTTCGACAACACGGCCACTTCGCTCACGCCCAAACCTGTTGTAGAGGCCATGGACGAGTACTACTTCAAGTACCGCGCCAACGTCCACCGCGGCGTCCACAGGCTCTCCCAGATGGCGACCCACAAGTACGAGGAGAGCAGGAAGGTCGTCGCCGACTTCCTAAACGCGAAGTTTGAAGAAATAGTCTTCACCAAGAACACGAGCGAGAGCCTCAACCTGGTCGCCCTCGGCCTTGAGGGCATCTTCAAGCGGGGAGACAAGATAGTAACGACCCCCTACGAGCACCACTCGGATTTACTCCCCTGGCAGAGATTAGCTAAAAAGCTCGGGCTGAGGCTTGAGTTCATAGACGGTGACGACGAGGGAAACCTCGATTTAAGTGATGCGGAAAGGAAAGTTAAAGGCGCCAAGCTCGTCGCGGTCCAGCACGTCTCGAACGCCCTCGGAGTTATCCACGAGGTTGAAGAGCTCGGGAAGATGGCAAAGGAAGAGGGGGCGATATTCGTCGTTGACGCCGCCCAGAGCGCCGGCCACATGGAAGTGGACGTGAAAAAGCTCCACGCGGACTTCTTAGGGCTGTCGGGCCACAAGGGGCCGATGGGGCCGACGGGAATAGGCGTCCTCTACATCAGCGAGGAGTTCTTTGACGCCTTCGAGCCGCCCATGATAGGCGGCGGGACGATTGAGGACGTAGACCTCGACGGCTACAAGCTGACCGAGCCTCCTGAGAGGTTTGAAGCAGGTACCCCCAACATAGGCGGTGCGATAGGCCTTGCCGCGGGAATAAGGTACATCGAAAAAATTGGAATAGACAAAATCGAGAGACAGGAGCACAAGCTCGTGAAGCGCATTACCGAGGGCCTTGACGAGCTAGAAGTGCCGTGGTACGGGCCGAGGAACCTGAAGAAGCACGCAGGCGTTGTGAGCTTTAACGTGCCCGGTCTGCACCCGCACGACGTCGCGGCCATACTCGACGAGCACAACATCATGGTTAGGAGCGGCCACCACTGCGCCCTACCTGTGATGAAGAAGCTGGGCGTGAACGGCACGGTCAGGGCCTCTTTCCACGTCTACAACAGCATCGAAGAGGTCGAGACCTTCCTCGGCGTCATGGAAGAGCTTGTCAGGGGTCTTCGGTGATTCAATTTTTTCTTTTTAAAAACCGGAAATAAAAGACGAGAACTGAGAAAACTAGAGGAAGGACTTCACGCTAAATCTATCCGCTGTGAATCATCACACTGAACTCGAAGTTGAGCTTCTCAGTCAGGAGCCCTCCCGGGGACGTCGGCCACACGAGATAGTAGTGCTCCTTGTCCACAATCCGCTTTGTCCCGTTGACTTCCGAGACTTCGTAAACGTAGACGTCAACCACAGGCAGAACCAGCCACGGCCGCGTCATGACGATGTGATTCAGCCTTTTTGGGAGTTTAAGGTCGTGGGAAATGCCCGTATCAACAAGACGGTAGACGTCGATGACCCCAAAAGAGGGAACACCCAAAGCCTCCAACTCTTCCCTGCTGAAGCCATACTCGGTTATGAGGGCCGAAGACATTATGCAGGAAGACGAAAGGCACGTTATCTTTTCATCATAGGGCATGTGGAGGTAAAGGTACTCGTCGAGCAGTTCAGCCCCTGAAAGCGACGTTATGACAACAGCAACCGCAAGAAAGCCCGCAAGCCGCTTCAGCCGGTAGTTACCCTTTCTGATGTACTCGTACGAGGTGGCGAACCATAGGAGTACGGCCACCATTATTGAGAGGTAGTATGCCAAAAAGAGCGTCCCGAACGTAACCGGGTCTGTGGCATGCTCATAATACACCATTTTTTACTCACCAGTAAAAGTTTGAAGAACCACTTAAAAACTTTAAGGGACAAAAAAACTCATTGGAGTACATCCTCGGGCAACTCACCAAAAATAACGTCAACACTCTCCGGACTCACCAATATCAATGCTCCATCTCCCTTGCTCACGTACTTCCGCACGGGGCCCATTGGGATACCGTTCGACTCGTAGACAAGGAACTGGACGTCGGGGTCGTGGTACAAAAGGAGAGTTGGGCCCCCTACGTTCAGAAGCGAATCGGTAGCATACTGGCTGGCAACGACCGTAACCCTAGTCCTCAGCGGCCTTGTAAGGAGCGACAGAGCGGCGCTCCCTGCGGGAGTGTAGGCGAGAACGGCGCCGTCAACGAGGCCAAGAACCGTCTCGCGCCTCTTCTCAAAGGCCGCCGCGAGCGTGAGGAACACGGCACCAACCAGGGTTATACTGTGCGCTTCGCCGAGGTTAACAAGGACGCTCCCCTTGAGTTCATGGAGCTCACCCGTGTAGAGTGCCTCGTCTAGCGGTGTGTAGCTCTCAAGTATGACTTCCGAGTACTTCTCATCTCTTCTAACGGCCTCAGGAACGCTTGAGACCTTCCTAAGGAGCACGTCAACGTAGAGCCTGTCGGTTAATGACCTATCGAGGCCATAAAGCGTCTGGACTATGGAAACGGCGGTGTAAGGGTCAAAGTAGCCCACACGGAAGAGCTTTATCGGGTCGAGCCCAAGCGGTGAACCGTCGCGAACCTCAATCACAGTATCGAAGTCGCCCTTAACTTCTCCCGTCGTGTCGAAAACGACCGCTGAATACCCGAGCTTCTAGTACTCGCCGACCGCATAGGAGATGAACCTGACCGGGTAATCGTCCATTCCAAAGACCTTAAGCGTCCTGCCGTGGTAAACGGGGTCGTAGAAGACCGGCTCCCCGGCTTCGAGAACCTTAAACGCTATCTTACTGTGCCTCATCAGAATCCCCGAAAAAATAAAGCAGGGAAAGTATAAATGGGTTCCGGCGGGCCTAAATGACCTTGACAAGCCTCTCCATCCACGAACTCACGCGAACTCTCAGGTAGCCCCTGAACTTGTCGTCAACTTCCCTGTCCCCGGTGTACACTCTAATGGGCCCCTTAATCTTGTCGGGCGTGGCGACCACGAGCACGTTCTCTCTGGGAATCCTCCTCAGGACTTCCGCCGAGAACTGCTGGTTGCCCCGCCCAAAGAGAAAGTTCGCACCGCCCACGACGGTGACGACGACCTTAGGATCCCTGTCCACGAACCTCAGCAAGTCCCGCTCCGTCGCGTCTTTGACAAGGAGCCTCGCCCTGCCGTCTTTCACCTCGACGACGTCAACGCCGAGGAGCGTTCCCTCTATGCCCAGACTGTCCTTTATGCGCTTTATTGTCGAGCCTGAGCCCAGGAAGTAGATACCGTCGTTCTCAAGAATTTCCTCGGCGACTGCCTCGGCGAGGGCCTCAAGCTCCTCACTCTCGTCGGCCTTCACGGCCTCCTTACTCCCCTGCACGAGGTTCTCCACGACCGGGACGAGGGCAGTCCAGTAGGTCTTTGCCCTGACCTCATCACGGCGGAACGAGTCCTCGTCTATGTCCCTAACCTCACGCTCCTCCAGCCTGGCCTCCCCGCGCAGGAACTTGACAAGCACTTCCACCGCCTTCTCAGGGGAGACGGCAAAAACGCCGGAATACATCTTAACTCCGGTTGGAATCCCCAGGATTGGGACTTTTTTACCGACGACGCTCACGATGTCCCTTGCAGTCCCATCACCGCCCGCGAAGAGTATCAGACTTACCTTGTCGAGCATCTCACGGGCCAGCGCCTTTGTGTGCTCCGGGCCCGTGTCGGGTATTACAACTCCATCAACCTCCCGGTAGCGGACTTCAAGGGGGATGACCTCAAACTTAAAGCCCAACTCCCGCAGGTAGTCCTCACCGAGGGGCCCGGGCCCTGTGAGAAAAACTATGGACCTGGCCCCAGGGTAGTGGGACAGCTCCCGCAGAAAGAGCCTGACGAGGTCGGGCGAAACTGGCCTCGCTCCACGCCGGATAGCTTCCTCAACAACCCCGTCGGTGCCCTTGAGGGCGACCTTTCCCCCCATGCCCGCTATGGGGTTAACAATCAGCCCGACGCGCATTTTATCACCTCATGTACTTCCTCGCGAACACCGTCAGGAATACCGCCCACATAAACATTCCGAAAAGCGCCTCAACTGAGGCTATAATCCTCCCCACGCCTATCGGGTGGTAGTCACCGTAGCCGAGCGTCGTGGCAGTAACGATGCTGAAGTACTCGTAGTCTAGGAAGCTTAGACTGCTGGAAAGCCCCTGAACACTCTTCGTCACGAAGAACAAGACAGGAAACAAGACGTTGACGATGAAGAGCCATATCAGTATTGGTCTCTTCCAGTCAGTCCCGTACTTGCACGTCAGGTCGGCAAAGAGCCACTCAAAGAGGACTTCGAAACGGTCAAAGAGCTTTCTCAGCCCTTTTCTCCTTGCCTTCAGCCGGGCCTTCCTCCGGGCGACCATCTCAAGGTAGTAGTACTCGTCGGCCCTTTCAAAGTCCCCGCTGCGCTCCCAGCTCGTCCTCGCGAGGCGGTAGAATACCTCTTCGGCGTACGGGTTGTTGAAATGGCAGTCCTCTATTATCATGAACCCGCTAACGGTGAGCTCAATGGGCAGGCTCGGGAGAACGGTCATTGCCCACGTCGGCCCAACGGTAATGTGGGACTTCCTGATTATCAGGTTGCTGTGAATGAGCACGTGAACGAACTCCGGGCTCTTCAGGTTGCTCCAGCTGATTTCAATATGACCAAACACATCGAGGTTCTCAAGAACAAGATTCCCAGAAAACCCGCCTATTGAAAGCCTGACCTGACGCTTGTATCTGGGTGCGGCGTCAAAAGAGACGTCCCGGATTATCAGAGAATTGACTTTTACGGTCCTCCTGCCGCCTTCCGAGACGTTGACCCCGTGCTCTTCAAGGATTTTTCTGAGAAGTGGATAGCGGGTGTTTATTCCAATCCTCCTCACGTCGCGGAGTCCGGCAATCTCGACCACGCCCTTTGCGCTCTTCTCTCCGTAGCTCTCCTCGGCCTTTTCACCAACATACTGCGTCGAGTTCAGCATAAGGTACTTGACGCTTGAATCCCTGACCGAGATGTTGCTGGAGAAGTCAACCTGAAGGACGTTAAGCCCAAAGACTGTGGAGCCCTTGACGAGCAGAACCTCAATCTTGGAATGAAAGAGTATCACCCTATCGACGGTAGAGTTAATGAGAATGAGCCCCTTGAACTCGGAGTCCTCGATTACTAGGCTCTTAATCTGGGAGTTCTTGAATACAAGCATTTTCTCGCTCCGGTATTCTTTTATAGTGGCGTCATAGAGGTAGACGCCCTCAAAATAGCTCTGACCACGGTTAAGCCTGCGCTGAAACGTCTTGTCCTTGAGGTTTTTTATCTCCTCCCCCATTAAGGACTCGCCTTCTTCATAGGGGATGTGGAGCGGACAGTATTTCGACCCTTCGACGGCCTTTAGACGGCACTTTTTACCGTTTTCGTAGACGTACTCGCACATCGTTTTGAGTTTACCTGGGCGACTATTAAGGTTTTCTACACACCCAGAACAGATATGAGGGTGCGGCCTTCGGGGACAGGGTAGCGCCATGGAGACATACAACGTCGTGAGTTCAGCGGGTTACATCGCAGGCAGTGCTATAAGCGGTGCAATTGTTTCCTCATTGGGCTTTGAGGCGGCATTTGGCCTCACACTCACCCCTAATGGGAGGAGCATAGCACTAATGAAAAAGTGAAGAAAAGTCAGAACTTTAGGACCCTCGCGAGGACTACGAGCGGGTCCCACACTGGGGCAAAGGGCGGTGCGTAGGCTAAATCCGTGAAGAACGCATCCTTTGTGGTGAAGCCAGCGGTGAGCATTGCCGCGGCGGTGTCAATCCTCGGAAGGATTTCAGCGCCAACGGCCTGGAGACCGAGGAGCCTGTTCGTCTCGTTGTCCACAACTCCCTTCAGCCATATGTTCCTCGCACCTGGGTAGTAGTGGGGCTTCGTCTTGGCCTTTATGAACGCCGTCCTGACGTCATAGCCCTCCTTAATCGCCTCCGCCTCGGTGAGGCCAGTCTTTCCAATCTCCAGGTCAAGGAACTTCGTTACGCTCGTCCCAAGAACTCCCGGGAAGTGAATCTCCTTACCCGCGATGTTGCTCCCGGCGACGTAGCCCATCTTGTTGCCGGCGGGGGCCAGGGGCATCCAGACACGCCTGCCTGTGATGATGTGCTTCGTCTCGGCGACGTCTCCAGCGGCGTAGACGTTCTCAACACTCGTCTGCATCTTCTCGTTCGTCCATATTGCACCTGTTTCGCCTATTCTAACTCCAAGCTCCCTCGCGAGCCCGGTATTCGGCTTTATTCCAGTCGCCACTATGACGAGGTCCGCCCTGTACTCCCCAGCGTCCGTGACAACCTTTTCAACCCTGCCATCGCCTTCAAAGCGCAGGGTAAGCTCTTCAAGGCGGAGGTTTAGGTTCTCCCTCAGCTTTTCCTCAACGATGTCGGTAATCTCCTTGTCAAAGGTCTTTCTCAAAACCCGCTCACTCCTGCCTATGAGCGTCACTTTCTTGCCCCTCTCGACGAAGGCCTCGGCCATCTCAAGGGCGATGTAGCCAGTGCCGATGACAACGACGTCCTTAACGTCGTGCTTCTCCAGGTATTCAGTTATGGCAACTGCATCAGGGGGAAGGTCTGCGGTGAAGACCCCTGGGAGGTCGATTCCCTCAATCGCAGGAACCTGGGGCGAGGCGCCGTTGGCAAAGACGATGTAGTCCCACTCGTAAGTGTGCTCCCCGTCCTCTTCACGAACCCTAACCCTACCCTGCTCGACCTCGATGACTTCCGCCTTGAGGTGGAGGTCTATGCCGCGCTTCTTGATGAAGACCTCGGGCGGGTAGTGCATGAGCTTCTCCTTCGGCGAAAGTCCTTCCACAACATAGGGGATTCCACAGGGGGCGTGGCTGACCCACTCCGTCGCCTCGAAGACCTTGACGTCCCACTCCGGTTTGAGCCTCTTGACGCGCGATGCGGCACTCATTCCCGCGGCACCGCCGCCTATTATCACTACCGTCTTCTTCATGAGAATCACCGGGTGAGGTTCAAAACCTAAGGTTAAAAAGGTTGGTGGGCAAAAGCGTCACTTCTTGCCCCTGAAGTACTTCCTGCCTTTTACCCCAACCATCTTATAGACCTCACCCTCCTTCACCTCGAAGGGCGGCCTGTTCAGCTCGTAGGTCTCATAGCTTTCCATGTCCATCAGCTGGACTTCCCTTGGGCTCATGCTGGTCACCATCGCCTCGCTATCCTCGTGCTCAACGGTGTCAATGGCTTCCCTTTTCGCGGTCTTCCAGTCAAAGTGCTCGCTCTCCCAGTTCTCAAGGTTCCTGAGCGTCAGGCCCTTGCCGTCAACGCGCTCGACCTCGTAGACGTTGCCCTTCCTGTCGGCCACTATGTCGCCCCTTCTGAACTTTGGAATCCTCACGCTCACGCTCGTCCGATAAACTTCTTTGCTCGTCTGCCTGTCAATGCCAACGAGCTCGTAGGCCTCGCTTATCGTGCCGCCGAAGCGCTCCTTTATTGCCTGAGCTATCTTCCTCGCAGAGCTTGTCGAGCCCATGTAGAAGTCCAGCCCCTCCTCCTTCTCTATAGTGTCCTGGATGAAGCCCATTCTGTCCCTTCTCATTATCTCGTCGACCTTTTGCTCGACGAGCTTTCCTATTGCCTTCCGCTCCTCTTCGGTCAGCGGCCTGTCCTCGGCGCGAACCTGGAGGATGGCCTCGAAGTAGCCGCCGAGGAACTTCTGACAGCGGGGGCATACAGTCTGGCGGACGTACACCGTAACGCGCTTTCTCTCGTCGTGGAGCTCCCTCTGGAGCTCATGGGTCTTGGCCTTGACGCGGACTTCATAGACGATTATCGCCGGGAAGTATTCGATGTGAAAGTCCACGGGCTCAAATGAAACAGCCGCCCTGCCGACGGGCAGGTCCTCTATTTCGTCAAGCTCTTCCGGGGGAACGACCTCGTACTCCCTGATTTTGTCGCTGAGGGAATCTTCAAGCGTCTCGAGGAGAGCGTTTTCCGCGACCTCGAAGATGAGCTCTTCAAGCTCGTAGCTCTTCGGGTCGACCCAGACTCCCCTCTTCTTGTAGCTCCCGCAGTTCTGGCAGAGTTCGGTGTTGATTTCGTCTCCGATAAGCAGGACCGGGTTCTCCTTGCGGTAGCAGACCTGGCATAGGCCGTCTATAAGCGGGCCGCCCTCGCTCTCGCTTATCCCGCACCTGTAACAGAACCTCTCGCTCATCTCTCTCACCGTCCTTGAGTTTGGTCAGGGGTTTAAAAAGTCTCAGAAGAGGAGCTTCGCCATCTGGGCGTGAGGAATCCCCTCAATCCTGAGCACCCTGTTGGGGTCAACGTAGCCGAGCTCGATGGCCTTGGAGACACAGCGCTCGCCCGTCAGGTTCGCTATCGTGGCCTCGTTGAGGAGCTCCTCGAGCTTATCCTCCTCCACAAGCTCGCCCTTGTAAAAGCGCTCCTTGACCTCAAGCTTCAGCTCCCCCTCACGGAACGTCTTTCCCAGCAGTTCCTCGTCGCACGCCGCGAGAAGGACTTCTCCCTGAACGCGATAAACTTTGACATATATCATGAGCGTCACCGAGAAGAGAACCATGAACCTGTTTAAAAGTCTTGGGTAGAAAAATCAAGAGGAAAGAAAGAGGGCGTCAGCTCTCGGAGTTCTCGAGTTCTTTAATAGCATTCTCCAGGATCCGTATAGCATCTCTGATGCTAACGTAGGCTTTTCTGAAGTGCATTAAGGCCAGAACACCACTAGATGAGGCCATTGGATTCATGGATTCAAGACCTTTTTCATACCATGCCTCTGCTGCCTGCTGGTAGTCAAGTGCCATCTGGAGAGTCTCATTGTCAACACCGAGCTCAATAGCCTTCTGGTAAAGCTCAGCGAACGTCTCGTTCAGCTTAATGAACTTGCTGTAGTAGAAGTAGTTAAGACCACTAATCACAGGCTCCTTAAGCGTACTCGAATCCTGTGTTGGAGCCGCTACAGCGGGTGTCACCGAAAATGCTATTGAGACCGAAGAGAGCAACATCATTATCAAGGCCAAACTGCCCAAATTCCTTTTGTTCATTATGCCACCCCCAGAGTGTAATGTTCATCACTACCACAGAGGGGATATAGGATATAAATGTTTTGACTAATGGTTCCCCTAGCGACACTATCATAACAATATAACTCCTTATCCGGAAATCTTGTTATAAAAATGCCATTGCTTTAAACGCCTTGGATAGAAACGGTAGAAAAATCAAGAGAAAAGGAAGAGGGCATCATCCCTCGGAGTTCTCGAGTTCTTTGATAGCATTCTCCAGGATCCGTATAGCATCTCTGATGCTAACATAAGCCTTCCTAAAGCGTATCAGAGCCAGGACTCCACTGGACGTGGCCTTGGGGTTCATGTACTCGAGACCCTCCTTGTACCATGCCTCTGCTGCCTGCTGGTAGTCAAGTGCCATCTGGAGAGTCTCATTGTCAACACCGAGCTCAATAGCCTTCTGGTAAAGCTCAGCGAACGTCTCGTTCAGCTTAATGAACTTGCTGTAGTAGAAGTAGTTAAGACCACTGGCAAGATAGCTTAATTTTGCGTAGTCTATGGTAAGAGTGATTGGAGATGCAGTGTACTTGACTGTGATAATAGCGTAAACGGAGTTCTTTCCGCTAGTGGTGTAGTAGTTGAGCACGTTGTCCCCACTAAGCCTTAGGTACACAGTATCTGCCGGGAGGGGTACCACAAGATAAGCTATATCCCCGCTCGGGCCATCTAGCGTTATCGTCATAGTTGCGGTGTCCACGCTCACGTCAGTTATAGTGCCGCTGCCAAGGGCGATGAAAGGTGTTGCATCAGTTGGTCTAACTACCTTATGTGAAACCGCGTCTACGACTTCATAAGTGAGCTCCTTTGAGAATTCAGCGTATCCTTCCCTTCTGACTGTCACGTTGATTGTGTACCTGCCGATGTTAAGCATTTCTGGCTGGAGCTGGAGTCTAAGCTTTCCGTTTTCGTCTGTAACGCCGTAGTAGGAGCCGTCGATGTAGACTTCAGCACCCGGCACTGGAACTCCAGTAAGGGCATCCTTGACAATGATGACTGGGCTCTCCTTGCCGAGCTCAATCTCGTCTTTTTCAAAGCCCACTGCGAAGGAGGAACCACCAACCTTGACGAAGAGAGGCACTTCTAAGACTTCAAGTTTTCCGTCCTCAAAGTAGGGGTCGTTAAGTACGAAGTCAATGAAGCCTATGTTGACTCCAGGATAGACCTCTTCGCTGGCGTCAAGCAGGAGGGTGATGTTTGTCATAGCCCCCGTCTCAAGGTAGGCAGTGGATTCGTAGCTGAAGAGATAACCGTCTCTGAGAGCGTACTTTGTAAGCATGAAGTCAGTGGTTCCAGAGGGAACGTCGTAGCCGTGGACCCTTATGGTGTAAACTCCTGGCTCCGGGTCAGCAAGTTCAAAGGTTTCATCTGAGGTCGAACCAATCTGGTCAGTGTATACGGTACCGTCTGGACCAATTACGTAGAGGTCAAGGTCTGCATCGATATCTCCTGGATTGCCGATACCGATGTGAAGGAAGAGTGTACCTGTTGGAACAGTGAACTCCTCAACGTACCAGCCTCCGTCATCAACATTCTCGATGCTGGCGTTGTACGGGCCAACACCCACTGGGACTATAGTAGCGTTAATCGGGGCATAGAGATTCTTAATGGTGTAGTTAAAGATCACTGGGCCCACATTGTATGGAACGTATGGTATTTCGTCACCCTTCTCAACCCCGTAGAGAGTCAGGTTGAAGTCAACGTCCGCCGCGAGTGGTGGCGCATATATATCCCATGCCCAAGCGTTGAAGTAGTTGTTTGAGGCGAATATCTCCCATATTCCACCCTCAGGTGAGTATATGTAGCGCCTGTCTCTCGGGCCACCCATGTCCGAATAGTATTTGCACTCCTTCGAGCTTGGCATATCTGGACCCACTGTGCCTATTCCCATGACTTCCATTCCATCGGGGTCAAACACGAAGCTAACAACATCGGCACCGTTCTTCTGGTAGACCTCGATGTCAAGGAGCTGGGCGTCGCTGGGCACTTTGAAGAGGAGCCTGTTGATGTTGTAGTTGCCCTCCTCACCAGCCTTAACGTGTATCTCCTTGCTTATGGTGTAGTTGTTCTCTGCAGTGAACTCGTAGGGCACCACTATGGTTATTGGGGCCCTCATGTCCGTAATCTTGGTGTTCGGGTCGTCACCGATTATCACGGCTTCGTGGACGCCTGGGGACAGGGTAACTCCCTCAAAGGCGTAGGGTGTTGTGAAGAATATGACGTTTATACCACCTGCAGGCACCACTATTGAAGTCTTTGCGACTCCGCTCAGGAGCTCTGTAAGGTTGTCGTTCATGAATATGTACGGGGCGAGTTCTCCCTCGACTGCAAGGTTGAGCGTAATGTTATGATCACTGGGGTTGTAAACCGTTATGAAGCCTATTGGCTCATCGTATCTTGAAGTCATGGCAAGGCCATAGGTTGCATCCGGGTGCAATGGATCTGACAAGTTAACAGCCCACTCAATCGGATACTGAAGATAGGGGTAGCCAACACCTATACTGTCTTCAAGGGCGTCCTGGAGTTTTTCCCTGTTCTCGCTGTCCCTTGCATAGTAGCCTGAGTAAACGAGCGGGGACTCCTCAACGGTGTCATAGCTCTTGAGAACCTCCCACGCAGCCGTGACGTTAAGGAAGCCCGCACCGGCATCAACGAGGCTCTGGTTAAGCGGGATAGCTCCCTTTATGAGGGCATCCTTGACCATATCAGGAGTAGGCCTGACACCATAGGTGCTCTTGTACGCTCCAATGAGCAGGGCAAGGGCACCTCCTACGTGGGGAGCCGCCATTGAGGTACCGCTCATGTACTGGTACGGAACGGAGTTCGCGGAGAACAACTCAGAGAGAGGCATAGCAGACATTACGTCTGAACCTGGAGCAACGAGAGTGGGCTTGAACTGCCCGACCTCGTTTGGACCGCGAGAGCTAAAGGTCGTGACGACAGCATAGTCGTTTATCTGGTCAATGGGGAATCCCTCTATGGTGTCTATACCGCAGGCATCGCAGATGTACTGGTACTCCGGGGTGTTAATCACGTTCTCGTTAAGCCACTCCATTCTCTGCTTTTCCATGGCCGCACCAACGGAGATGGCGTTAAAAGCAACACTGGGTGAACCCACTGAGTTAATACCAGGCCCCTCGTTTCCTGCCGAGATTGAGAACGGTATGTCGAACTGGTCGGCCACCCAGTTGAGAACTAGGTCGTCAGTATCATCGCCCAGCTGGAAGACTGGGAGTCCTCCTATGCTCATGCTCACAGCGTCTGCCTCATCTCCAGTGTTGGGCTCATTATCGGGACCAAGGGCCGCGTAAATGAATGCGTCAACGAGATAGCTCGTCAGAATGTATCCTTTGTAATCGCTCCCGACTTTTATAACTATGAGCTGAGCTCCCGGAGCCATACCCTTGATCCAGCCGTTTGCAGCTATGGTACCAGCAACGTGAGTTCCGTGGTCACCCATGTCGTAGCCCAGGACTATCCAGTTACCCTTGGAATCAAGTTCAGATACGACAAAGTTCTTCTTTTGTCCAATAGTTTCGTTCCAGACCCACGCACCAACGTTCTCCGGGCCGGGGTTGGCACGGTAGAGTGTCAGCGGCTTCTCATCGGCAAAGCTTCCATCGTCGTCAGTGTCAACGTAAACGAGGTCATATACCCCGGGAGTCTGGTTGTCAACTACGAGGATTGCGCCAGCCCATGGGTCGTAGTGGGTTCCATCGTAGGGGTTCATCGTGGGGTTATTAACAAAGTCTCCATCCAGCTCAACACCGAGCTCTTCAACGTGGCCTATGTGATAGACACCGCTCTTTGAGGAAGCATCGCGAGGAAGCTTAAATACTCTGTCCATGTACCTCACAGTACCATCGGTGGCCTTGACCTCGGTTGAAGTGTCAAACCATCCCGAGGCCGGTTTGTAGGGGATTCCGAAATAGTAGCTGAGAAGCCAAGTGTCGGTCAGATCAACGTAGTCCACAATCTTCGGTTTTCCGTCCGTTGTCCAGAGGAGGTCGGGGTGACCTGGGTCAACACCGGTATCAATAACAGCGATCGTGGCGTTCTTACCATCAAACCCAAGCTCCCACATGGCCTTGGCGTAGGTGCTCTCCACACTAACATTGGCGAGCCCCTGAGCCTCCTCCGCAGAGAGCGTCAGATTGCTGGAAAAGTAGTTCGGCCTGAGGTCACCGTCCCTCTGAGGTGCGGGTGGAACTATCCTGTAAATCTGATCCACCCATACTCTGTTTATCGCCTCACTCTTGTACAAGAGATCCATATTGTCAACGTCCACAGCTACAGAAACCAAGTCAAGAACGTCAAAGCTCTTGACGACCATAAAGCCCTCATGAGCAAGGTCTTGGGCAGTGTATCCTTCTTTGAGATGCACTATCAGAGGCACCACATCAAACCCCTGCGCCTTTGCCTGTACGAATGCGGCAATCACTGACTTGGGTATATACGGAGTATCTGACGCCCTCTTGACGTTTTTCTGAAGAGTAGTAGGCACTGTTATTTCACGTATGTCCGATCTGAGCGTGGGAAATGCAAACGCCGCTGGAACTGCTGCAAGCACCATCACTACCGCGATTAAAAGGCTCAAGACTTTCTTATTCATTCCAACACCTCCACGTTGTAATGCTCATCTTCCAGATAGACAGGACAGAGATATAAAGATTTCGACAATAAGACCTAACAATTTCCCATATAGGACAATCAACACTCCGAGTGACTATTTTGAGCCACTAATGATATTAAGATGCGAGCGAGCATCAAGACTCGAAAACAGCAATATCCCTATGATAAAAAGCAGGAGAAATCCATCAATCCCCGGGTCTATTGCATACAGCATTATGGAGAGCACTACTACAAAGCTTTCTAGAGTTTTTTCACTCTCTCGGAGAAGCGCTCCAAGAAAAAAAGCTTCAACAACACCAAAAACCCCAAAATCCGCTATGGCCTGCCCAAAAAAGAAATACGTATAGTGCGTGGAAGCACTAAAGAGTGAAGCGACCATAGCCCGAGGGTTAGTACCAAATAAGAGTGCACCGTGAAAGAAGCCCCACGGAAGAGAGAGGCGTACTAAGTTATGAAACACGAGAAATGTAAACCCAATTCTAATGAGAACAGCTTCCAATCCTCCACTCATAGCCACTATTACAAACACCGGGACCGTGCTGAAGGCAAGAAGGAACTTCCTGAGCGCAGGATATCTAAAATAGGCGTCTAGAAAATAGGCCAGGTATACCAGGAGAACAAGAGAACGGAAAGTCCCAAGGAAGAAAAGAAACGTATATACAGCCAATAGAAACGTTTTCCAACGAAAAGAGATCGTCGAGTAAGTTATCCCAATCGTTGCCAGAATCGCCGCCAGAACTAGGGGGGCAACTAACTTGTATCGAAGGGAGTTTTCAACTAACGGAACGCCCACAACAACGTAAAGAGCAATTGGTATCAAGAGTGAAACCAAAAGTATGTATCTGGCAAAGATGCGAGGGGCATTGAGTTTCATACAATAAGCAAGAAGTGTTAAAAGTGCCAGAATTGGAACGAAGAAAAGGCCACGAAACGACAGCACCAGAAAGAGAGTAGCCAGTAGTGCAGGTGGGAGCTCAATGTTAGACAGATACCCTAATGCAAAGAATGCAAAAAAAGCGAGTGCACAGGCTATACTCAGAACAATCATTGAGGGTTCTGGACCGCTCGAATACATACTATCTCGTAAGTTTTCATTAAAATAGTTAGTGTAAAGTGACAGGACAAGATAAGAGAGCAGGCCCATGCTAAAGATTTTTAACCCTTTCACTTTACCACCAACCAATGTTAAAGCAGAGAGCTTAAAAATTTGAGGGGTGTCGCGAATGAAAAGAGAAAACCTGTACATCCCCTTGCTTCTCATATCCAGTTTTATAATCCGACTGATTCCCCATAGAACGCTTCTGCTGGCCACATACGATGAGTATCTTCACAGAGATATAACTTTAAGAATAGTTAGCCAGGGCATAGACTCAATACCCAAGGACGTACTCTCACTGATCGGGCTGAAAGCTTATAGTTACCCACCCCTGTTCCATATAATTGGAGCGGTGTTTTACAAAGTATTTCACTCAGATTACTTGTTTTTCATTCTTCCCGCATTATATGGTACATTAGCTGTTTTTGGGTTCTATTTGGCATTTAAAGAGTTCATGGGAGACAAAGAGCGTGCCCTTCTTGCCACAACGTTTCTAGCATTCGCCCCTAACTTTATATATCGGACGAGTCTGTACATTCCCGAAAACCTTGGTCTGTTTCTGTTCTCGATAAGTCTGATGTTCCTAATAAAATTTCTAAAGTCAAGAAAGCTCCCGTATTTTGCACTCTTGGCCATTGTTATGGTCGTTTACATGTTAACCCACAGAGGATGGATATTCTTTGCTCTAGCATCTATCCTCCTATTTGCCTCATATCTATGGCCCTTCATCAGGAGGCATCTACACTATGTTATCGCACTAGCGGCTTTAGTCTTCATAGCGTATACGCAGGTTCCCCTCATCAAGTCAACCGTTGGAGAGTTAGTACTTAGGCTTCAGAGAAGTGAGGTCAGCTTTCTGGGATATTTCAAATGGATAGGCGTTATCCAGCTTGTCCTTGGAACAATAGCAAGCCATTATTACATTAAAAGAGACAGCATACGGCGTGGTTTTGTCCTATGGGCATGGACTTTTATGCTGGCGGGAGGAATTTCCTTCCGCTTCCGTGACCCATATGCAACGATACCCCTCTCTGCCATGGCCGCAGAGTATATTATCGATGTTGTCGCTCCAACGGTAGGCCCAGTTATTAAGAGCATCTTCGAGGACATAAAAGGTCCCGGGGCAGGATGGATAAAAAGTATCTCAAAAAAACACTGGGTTGCATCATTTGTAATCTTTCTACTCATTGCAACCCCCATTGCGCAGGGAGCATATGGAGCTTATAGGTACATAGAAGCACCAACACTCAGCGATAAGGAAGCTTATGAATGGATTATCCAGAACACGCCTGAAAGTGCCACGATATTAGTCTGGTGGGACATGGGATACCTTCTCATCGGAAATACACACAGAAAAGACGTTGTTGTCTGGAAAAAGGTTTATCAAGGCTTTTTCGGAGAGGCACCTACAGTTAAAGAAGCCAGCCAAGCGTACAATGACCACGTCGTTATGTTCAGTTCAAATCAGAGAGAGCGAGTATACTACCTCATGAAAAAATACAACGTAAGCCACATTTTTGTGGATAGGAAAAGACTAAGCTACGGCCTCATCAGGTACGGCCTTATGGAATACGCCCCATACGATACACACTTCAAGCTGGAGTTTTGCAACGGTCATTCATTGATATACCGGTTCATTCCCAATCCAACCTTAAGAATGGAGCAGCCATTACCCCTCAACCACACAGGAAGCTACTCATCATTGGTAAGCTTCCTGGAGAAGTTTTGGACTGGCTATAACTATGCCGACTTTGACGATAATTACAAAGCATATTTCAACTTAAATGCATGGATAATAGACATCTACAGCAGGCTTTATACAAAGACAGGATACGAAGGATTCAAAAAACGTGTCGAGTGGCTCAAAAGATGGCTGAACTACAAGCAGATGGAAAACGGGGCTTTCCCCTGGGGGGTTCCGCCCAACGATTACACGCTCTACACCGCCTATACATTAGAACCTCTAAAAGACAAGAACTTTAAAGGTATCGAAAAAGCCCTTGAGTTCCTTAGGGAAAGAGAGCAAGAGGACTATTTCATGACAACTTCCAAAGACAAGGCTGGGTCGCTCGTTGTGAATGCCCTCCTCCTGCCACTCTACTGGGATTTGGGTGTGTTGAACGAAACAACAAGAGAAAATGTCCTCGATAAGCTCCTTGACGAACAGGAAAGCGATGGAAGCTGGAGAAACAACGTCGGAACAACTACAGCAATAGCATCTGGGCTCGCCAGATATTATCAGTTAACAGGGGACAACAGAGTTCTTGATGCAATAAAAAATGCTGCCCAATGGTTAAGTGAGCAACAAGAAGACAACGGAAAACTAAAAGCAGAGAAGTACGAATACGCGTATTCCAGAGCCACATACGCGCAGATGGCCTACATATACCATGTGGCAGGACTTAACGACAAGGAGGAAATCACTTTGAGGTTCCTCTATGATACATTTGACCCCAACAGGGAAACACACCCACTCGACACTGTGATAACGATGTACCGTTACTTTAGCTATGCCTATGGCAGTGATACTGCCATAGAGATGCTAGATGAGCTCCTAGCTATCCATCCACTTCTGAAGTTTAGTTAGCTCTTTTTCTAAATTTTTCAAAGCATAAGCCAATCAAGGAGTTCCATAACAAAAGGTTTAAAACTTTTGTAAGACGACAACGCCTCAAAAGTGGGTATTAGAGACGCCTATTGGCAAATGAGCACATCCTTTTTCTTTTTCAACCTTATACACTGGCGAACAGCCCTGGATAGTTAATTTTAAAAATAGCCAGTAGACATATCACCCGCAGTAATCAAAACGGAGGGAAAATGCCATGAGCGAATACAGGTTTATAAGGTGGTTCGAGGAGCTCGGCAAGGAGGACGTCCCCCTTGTCGGTGGTAAGGGAGCCAACCTTGGTGAGCTTACCAAGGCCGGAATACCGGTTCCGCCTGGGTTCTGTGTCACCGCTGAGGCCTACAAGTACTTTGTTGAAAACGTCAAGCTTGAGGACGGTAAGACCCTTCAGGAGTGGATTATGGAGGTCATAAGCAACACCAACGTTGACGACAGCAAGCAGCTCCAAGAGAACACCGCCAAGATAAGGCAGAAGATAATCGAGCTCCCGATGCTCCCCGAGATCGCCGAGGAGATTGAGAGGGCTTACAAGGAGCTCAGCGCCAGGTTCAACAAGGACGCCGTTTACGTCGCCGTCCGCTCTTCTGCCACCGCTGAGGACCTTCCGGAGGCTTCCTTCGCCGGCCAGCAGGAGACCTACCTCGACGTCTACGGCGTTGATGATGTCATAGACAAGGTCAAGAAGTGCTGGGCCAGCCTCTGGACCGCGAGGGCCACCTTCTACAGGGCCAAGCAGGGCTTCGACCACAGCAAGGTCTACCTCTCAGCCGTCGTCCAGAAGATGGTCAACAGCGAGAAGAGCGGTGTTATGTTCACCGCCAACCCGGTCACCAACGACAGGAACGAGATAATGATCAACGCCGCATGGGGCCTCGGTGAGGCCGTCGTCAGCGGAAGCGTCACCCCCGACGAGTACATCGTCGAGAAGGGCACCTGGAAGATAAAGGAGAAGTTCATCGCCAAGAAGGAGGTTATGGTCGTCCGCAACCCGGAGACCGGCAAGGGCACCGTCTACGTCAAGGTCGCCGACTTCCTCGGCCCGGAGTGGGTTGAGAAGCAGGTTCTCACCGAGGAGCAGATCGTTGAGGTCGCCAAGATGGGCGCCAAGATTGAGGAGCACTACGGCTGGCCGCAGGACATCGAGTGGGCCTACGACAAGGACGACGGCAAGCTCTACATCGTCCAGAGCAGGCCGATCACCACCCTCAAGGAAGAGACCAAGGCCGAGGAGACCGAGATGACCGAGGAGATGAAGGTCCTCCTCAAGGGTCTCGGTGCCTCACCGGGTGTCGGCGCTGGTAGGGTCGTCGTCATCTTCGACGCCAGCGAGATCGACAAGGTCAAGGAGGGCGACGTCCTCGTTACCACCATGACCAACCCGGACATGGTTCCGGCCATGAAGAGGGCTTCCGCCATCGTCACCGACGAGGGTGGAAGAACCTGCCACGCCGCCATCGTCAGCAGGGAGCTCGGTATCCCGGCCGTCGTCGGTACCAAGGAGGCCACCAAGGTCCTCAAGGACGGCATGCTCGTCACCGTCGACGGTACAAGGGGTGTCGTCTACGAGGGCATAGTCAAGAGCCTCGTCAAGAAGGAGGAGGAAGAGAAGGCCGAGGGCGGCAAGGTCGTCGTTGCCGGCGCTCCGCTCGTCACCGCCACCGAGGTCAAGGTCAACGTCTCAATGCCGGAGGTCGCTGAGCGCGCCGCCGCCACCGGCGCCGACGGTGTCGGTCTCCTCAGGGCCGAGCACATGATCCTCGGCATCGGCGCCCACCCGGTCAAGTTCATCAAGGAGGGCAAGGAGGAGGAGCTCGTCGAGAGGCTCGTCGAGGGCATCAGGAAGGTCGTCGAGGCCTTCTACCCGAGGCGCGTCTGGTACAGGACCCTTGACGCCCCGACCAATGAGTTCCGCGAGCTTCCGGGCGGCGAGGACGAGCCGGAAGAGAGGAACCCGATGCTCGGCTGGCGCGGAATCAGGCGCGGTCTCGACCAGCCGGAGCTCCTCAGGGCCGAGTTCAAGGCCATCAAGAGGCTCGTTGACGAGGGCTACGACAACATCGGTGTCATGCTCCCACTCGTCAGCCACCCGGAGCAGATCAGGAAGGCCAAGGAGATCGCCATGGAGGTCGGTCTCATTCCGCACAAGGACGTCGAGTGGGGTGTCATGATCGAGACTCCCGCTTCAGCCCTCATCATCGAGGACCTCATCAAGGAGGGCATTGACTTCGTCAGCTTCGGCACCAACGACCTCACCCAGTACACCCTCGCCATCGACAGGGACAACGAGAGGGTCTTCAAGCTCTACGACGAGAAGCACCCGGCAGTGCTCAAGCTCATCGAGAACGTCATCAAGACCTGCAAGAAGTACGGCGTTGAGACCAGCATCTGCGGCCAGGCCGGTAGCGACCCGAAGATGGTCAGGCTCCTCGTCAGGATGGGCATCGACAGCGTCAGCGCCAACCCCGATGCTGTCGAGCTCGTCAGGAAGACCGTCGCCAGGGAGGAGGCCAGGATCCAGCTCGAGGCCGCCAGGAAGGCCCTCCGCGAGTGAGCTTTCTTCCCTTTTCTCTTCATTCGTTTTTGAGGTTGAAGTTTTCCCATACCAAAAGCCTTATTTTGTCCCAGTTCGTATAGGCTAATGGTGATTACATGACCACTGTGGAAGTCAAAAAAATTGACCCCCAGGGAAGACTTGTCTTGCCAAAGAGCTGGCGTGAGAGGTGGGGAAATGAGGTCATTCTAATTGAGCTTGATGACAGGATCGAGATAATCCCCCGGAAGAAACCAAGACTCTCCAGGTTTTTCAACATAATTGATGCCGAGATCAAAGGAACAGACATTGAAAAAGAGCTCCTGGAAAGCCTCTACTGAGGTGTTAAAATGAGGTTCATAGACGCCAACGTCTTCCTGTACGCCCTGCTGAAGCCAAAACCGGACCTTCCGGAAGAGGTTCTTGAAAGAAAAGCGCGGGCAATGAAAATCCTGAGGAGAATTGAAGACGGGGAGGAGGTAGCTACCAGTGTTGTGCATCTAAGTGAGGTTGCCAACATAATAGAAGCCAAAGTAAACCTCTCCACGGCACTGGCTTTCATTGAGGAGTTGCTCACGGCGGGCAATGTTCATATTCTTCCAGTCACTCCGGAGGACTACTTAAAGGCCACCCTCGTGGCATCCGACTTCCTTGGCCCTCTGGTAGAGCCTCGCGCCGACGGCCTGGCCGACCATCGTTCCCATCGCCATGCTAGAAGAGAATCAGCGTAAACGACGCCCTGGCTTATTTGAAGATGAAGGAACTGGACATCAACGAAATCTACACATTCGATAAACATTTCTTGAATCTCGACGTTCGCGTTCTTCCCTGAGCTGGCTCTTTTATCCACAATAAACTTTTTATACTAACGTTTCGATAGGCATCTGATGGCCCATGGACGGCGAGAAAATTCAGAGAATGCGCGAGCAGATTCTCAACGGGCCGATAGTGAAAACGCTCCTCGTGTTAGCATACCCCATAATAATAAACCAGCTCGTCCAGGTTCTTTACAACCTCACCGATACGTTCTGGCTCGGTAAGCTCGGCAGGGAAGAGCTGGCGGCACCGGGGACGGCGTGGCCGCTGGTGTGGTTCTTCATGTCTATCGGAATGGGTTTCGCAACTGCCGGCTTCGCTTTCGTGAGCCAGTACGTTGGGGCCGGGGACTACAAAAAGGCCAACCGCGCCGCTGGAGCTCTCTATTCACTCATGATGTTCTTTGCAATTGGGGTGGGGGTGTTCGGTGTCATCTCAACCCCGTATCTCCTCAGGTTCATGAACGTTAGCGATACTGTTTACCCCTATGCCCTAAAGTACACCCGCATTATCTTCGCAGGGATACCCTTCTCGTTCACGCTCTTTGCATTCAACTTCCTCCTCAGGGCGATAGGCGACACCAAAACGCCGGTCAAGATAAACATAGGAACAGTCCTCCTCAACCTCGTCCTTGACCCGTTCTTTATCTTCGGCTGGGGGCCGTTCCCGGAGCTCGGCGTTGTCGGAGCGGCTGTTGCAACGATGCTATCCAACAGTCTCGGCTCCCTCGTGGGTGGCTATCTCCTCTTCAGTGGAAAAGTCGGGATACACCTCACACCCCACAACCTCAAGCCGGACTGGCCTTTCTACTCCAGAATCTTCCGCGTCGGCATACCGTCAAGCATAGGCTCATCAACAACGGCCTTTGGCTTTGTAATCCTCACGAGGATAATCTTCACCATAGGAGAGCTCTACGGCCAGACACACGGCATTGAGAACTTTGAGGACATTGCCTTCGCTACATACTCGATAACCAACAGGCTTACCAACTTCATGTTCGCGTTCTCAGATGGAATAAGCATGGCGATGGGAACGATGGTCGGCCAGGCCGTCGGCGCGAGGCTCTACCAGAGGGCCAAGGAAGTCGCGGAAAAAACCATGGCAATAAACTTCACAATCCTTGGCGTTGGGACACTCCTCTTCGTCTTTTTCCGCGTTCAGATTTTCAGGTTCTTCATCAACGACCCGGCAATAATAGCCGAGAGCGCCAAGGTCGTGAAGTACTTCTCAATATCGCTCCCGTTCTTCGGAATCTTCGCCGCTGTGGAGAATGTCTTCAGGAGCGCAGGACACACCAAAAAGAGCATGATACTCGACATGTTCCGCCTGTGGGTGCTCAGGCTCCCGCTGAGCTACGGGCTTGGAGTCATCATGAGGGATACTGCTGGAATGTGGCTTGGAATGGGTCTGAGCAATATTCTTGGTGCCCTCGTTGCGCTGGCCTGGTTCCTCAGGGGCAGCTGGATGAAGGCGATAATCGAAGAGGAACCCTCTTCATAAGGGTAAACTTTTTATCACACATGTGCAAAAGATTATCGGGTGGATTGCTTGGAAATCCGGCGCCTCGGTCTCGTGCTTGTGACCATAGGACTTTTGGGAATCATCGTGGGAAGCATTCTTCGGAGCCCCCCGAATATCTCACCCCAGATCAAAGAGGTTTCTCACCCCCGACCCCAAAATGAGGGTATCCATGAATCAATGACTGAGGAGAAGGAGGAGAAACAAAAGAACAGCCCAGAGCCCCCGTTAGTTTTTGTCCACGACGTTACTCCGTACTACTTCGATGACCTGAGAGAGATTGTAGCCGTTCTTGATGAGTACAACTACTCCAACAGGACTGTTCTCTTTGTAATCCCCGTCTTTGACCCCGACCACTACGGTGACGAGTGGAGCCTAAGAAACCACCCAGATTTTGTGGAATACCTGCACAAGCTCCAGATGAGAGGCTATAGGGTGGAGCTCCACGGGTACGGGCACACCTACCACGAGTTCAACTGCTCCTATGAGACTGCGAAAGAGAAGCTCGACAACGCAACGGCCATGATGACCTCGCTGGGCTTTGGCAACCTTACACTTTTCCTCCCGCCAGCGTGGGCGCTCAACAACGAGTCCCTCAAGGCAATTCTGGAGCACAACCTCACCGTCGTCACGCCCGACTGGCTCATCTTCCCCAACGGAACCAGGCAGAGGATATGGAACCGGGAGTACACCTGGTACATAGAGCGGAATGAAGTCGAGGGCAGGCTCTCAGTTGCCCTCCACGACTACAGAAAGGCCATTGAGGAAGGAATTCCTTTCTACCTGTCAGTCCACCCGGGGGTAATCAACTACGGGGGCGGGCTCGAATTTCTGAGAGAGTTCCTGGATACGGTCTGTCGTCCAGAAAAATCATAAACTTTTTATAACAGCGTTTCGACTGCGGTCTGAGCGAAGATGAGCGAGAAAATCCAGAGAATGAGAGAGCAGATACTTAACGGCCCGATAGAGAAGACCCTCCTGGTTCTCGCGGGCCCGTTAATAGTCAACAACCTCGTCCAGGTGCTCTACAACATAACCGATACCTTCTGGCTTGGAAAGCTGGGCAGGGAAGCCCTGTCCGCTCCGGGCGTCACGTGGCCCATAATCGGGACGCTCATGGCGCTGGGCATGGGCTTTGCGACGGCCGGATTTGCGTTCGTCGGGCAGTACATCGGGGCGGGCGAATACGAGAAGGCGAACCGCTCGGCAGGGGCACTCTACTCCCTCATGACGTTCTTCTCGGTCGCCACAGCCATAGTGGCCCTTCTGATTCTCCCCTACGCCCTCCGCTTCATGCGCGTGAGCGAGAACGTCTACCCCTACTCCCTAACCTATGCCACCATAGTTTTCCTTGGACTGCCGTTCTCCTTCGCGTTCATGGCCTTTGGTGCCCTCATGAGGGCCACGGGCGACACAAAGACGCCCGTCAAGATAACGCTCCTCACAGTGATGATAAACATAATCCTGGACCCCCTCTTCATCTTCGGCTGGCTGGGCTTTCCTGAGCTCGGCGTGGCCGGGGCGGCGCTGGCGACGGTTATAGCCAACGTTGTCGGAGCGGCCATCGGACTCTACCTCCTCTTCACAGACCGCGTTGGGATAAGCCTGAGCATTGAGAGCCTCAAGCCCGACTTCGAATTTTACGGAAAGCTCTTCAGGGTCGGCCTCCCATCGAGTATAGGCCAGTCCGCAAACAGCTTTGGATTTGTGATACTCACAAGGATTATCTTCGGCTTCGGCGACGTTACCTACGCCGCCTACACCATAACCACCCGCCTCGTGAACTTCCTGACCGGCATATCGAGGGGTATAAGCATGGCAATGGGGACGATGATAGCCCAGAACGTTGGGGCAGGGAAGTTTGAGAGGGCGAAGAAGATAGCCGAGAGGACGATGCTCGTCAACTTCGCAATAGCGAGCCTGGCGGTTCTGATAATTGGAATCTTCCGCGTCCCAATCTTCAGGGTCTTCCTCGACGACCCGAAGGTCATAGCCGAGAGCAAAATCGTCCTGGAGTACTTCCTCATCTCGGTGCCCTTCTTCAACGGCATCTTCATAGTCGTGAACAGGACGTTCAGCTCAGCTGGCCACACTAAGAAGAGCATGCTCCTCGGCATACTCCGCCTGTGGGGCCTCAGGATACCGCTGAGCTATGCCTTCGGCTACATAAGGGGCATCACGATACTTGGAATATCCATACCGCTTGCAGAGCTCTTTGGCTACACTAGCAAGGGCGTTTTCTTCGGCATGGGTATGAGCAACTTTGTGGCGGCGGTCATAGCGCTCGCTTGGTTCCTCCGCGGCAGCTGGATGAAATCCATAATCGAAAAGGAGGCAAAAACTGGGGACAAAACTAGTTCAGGTTATCAGGCGGAAGGCTAATAAACCCCTCGCCGAACGGGTTTCGGTGAGAACATGAAGGCTGAAAGGTGGGAAGGTGTTTACTCCTTCGAGGACAGCCCCTTCATCATGGAGATTCTGACGGAGCTCAGGGACGAGAGGACAGGGCCGATAGCCTTCAGGAAAGGTCTCGTCAAGCTCGGCCGCTACATGGCCTACGAGCTGACGAAAACGATGGAAACCGAGAGGGTTCCCGTCAAGACCCCGCTGGAGGAAACCGAGGGCGTAATCGTCAGGGACAGGCGCAACGTCGTCATAATAACAGTCCTCCGCGCAGCCATACCGCTTATGGAAGGCCTCATCAAGGTTCTCGACCACGCAAGGGTTGGTATCGTCTCGGCCTCCCGCGGAAAAGCTCCAAAGTTCGAGATTGAGATGAACTACGTCAAGATACCCCAGATAACCCCCGAGGACACCGTAATAATAGCGGATCCGATGATAGCGACGGGCTCGACGCTGATAAAGGTCATTGATGAAGTCAAGCGCTACGGGAAGCCGAAGAGGCTTGTTGTCGTCGGCGTTCTGGCGGCCCCCGAGGGGATAGAGAGGGTAAAAAAGGCCCACCCAGAGGTCGAGATGTTCGTGGCAAAGGTTGACAGGGAGCTGAACGACAAGGGCTACATCTTACCTGGTCTTGGGGACGCTGGAGACAGGGCCTTCGGTGCCCCCATCAAGCTTTGATTGGATTATCTGCTCTTCTTATATCATTTTCAAAATTCCCGCCCGATGTAGTGGGCTTTCTCCATTAACGGGCAGAAGGGCCCAACATTGAGATGGGGTCGGCCAGTGCCAGTCTCATCATTTGGTAGCGACTCAGACCGGTAAACGCTCTTCATCCCCCACCCGTTCTCGGCGGTTGCTTTTTAAAAGGTTCCCTCAAAATTCCTCTGGCCGATGACGAGCGTTAGCCACGCTGAACGGTGAGGAAAAGAGGGTTAGCCGAGGCCACTTCCGGAAGTCTGTTTTTCATGGGTCGTTACAAACCCAAAAAACTCCCTCAGGAACTCCATTCCTGCTTTGTTGTTCACGGCCCCAGGGTGAACCGAGAGAAAGAAAGTCCCCTTAGTGTGGATATACGAGGATTTGGCGCTTTCCAGGTTGTATCCAAGGAGAAACTCCGGGAGGTACCACGTGTACTCCCTGTTGAGCACGGGGCTTGAGGTGCCGTCCGGGGAGATAATGAAGTCCTCCCCGATGACAGTGAGGTTGTAGCCCAGCAGAACTTCAAGCGCACCGCCCGACAGGGAGTAGCGGGGAGCGATGAAGTATTCGGGCGTGGCGTTGAGGTATGAGAGGGCCTTCAGGCCTAGCTCAAGCTTTCTCCTGGCCATATCAGCGCCACAGTCAAACTCGTCCCCGATGTGGTCGTACCCGTGGAGCTCGACGTGGTAGCCCTTAGCCCTGAGCCCGGAAATGAACTCCACGAACTCCGGGTGCTCACATATGGGCATTTTCCCGCCGTGGTTCGGGATTACAAAGAGATAGGTCTGGTTCTGGAGGCCGTACTCGTCAATGACTGCCGTTATCTCCCTCAGCTGGGGCAGATAGGCCGGGCTGACATCGTGAATGAGAATTGCGAAGCGCCCGAAGGAAGGGACGTAGGCCGGGCTGGATAGGGAGCTCGAAGACACCAGAACCAGAAACAGCGTCGCAAGGGCAACCAACCTCCTCATCAGAAAGGGAAAAGAAAGGCGGCGTAAAAAGGTTTCTAAAGATGTCTGCTGAGGAAGTCCTCCACCCTCGCCTTCCACTCCTCCGGGTGGAGCTTCAAAGTCCTGACGTGTGGCGCATCGGTGACCCAGAGCTCGACGTTCGGGTTCACCTTCTTGTTCCGCTCGTAGAACTCCCTGACCTCTTCCGGCCTGACGAGCGGGTCTTTCTCGCCAGCTATGAGGAGCAGGGGCTTTTTCACCCTGTGGGCATACTCGACCATGTTAAGCTCCTTTCCGCCGGTGAATAGCTTCGTAAACGGCTTGACGAAGTAATAGAGCCACTCAGGAAGGTTCGCGAAGTACTTCAGGCCCCTTGCCCCAGTCTTGTTGAGGTAGATGGGCGGTGAATCGGCTACGCCGCAGGCAATCCTCTCGTCCTCTGCGAGTGCCCTTATCGTGACGACTGCCCCCATCGAGAAGCCGACGAGCCCTATCTTTTCCGCATTCTCCGGGTGGTGCTTCTTCAGCCAGTCTATGGCGGAGATGACGTCAATAAGCTCCTTCTCCCCGACCGTCGTGTAGTTGCCCTCGCTCTTTCCGTGGGCGCGGAAGTCAAAAACGAGGACGCTGTAGCCTTCTTTGAGAAGGAACTCGATGGTCTGCCTCATGTATACCTCGTCCCACCTGCTCCTCGTGTAGCCGTGAAGGGGGATAACCGTCTTGTCGCCGTTTGGAATCCACCAGCCGCTGAGCTTGAGCCCGTCCCTCGTCTCAATGGTGACATCTTCGTAGTCGTAGCCGAGGTCTCTGGGCGTCCAGTCGCCGACAAAGCGCGGCGGCTTGACCATCTTGTAGCCCACAAAGGCAGAGAACGTCAGGAAGGCCAGGAGAATAAAAAGGATAAGCCACAGCATCATTCTTTCCTCACCTCAAGCTCCTTCATGCTCCATATTAACGGCATCGCGAGGAGCACCAAGAACGCTCCCAGCGGGAAGAGGATCCTGTAGTTGCCGCCGGCCAGGTCAACGATGGCCCCGCCAATTGTTCCCGCGAGGAGCACGGGAATTGACTTGGTGGCCTCGTAGACGCCGTAGTAGCGGCCCGTGAAGGCCTCCTTCTCGAACTTGGTGAGCAGGTCGCCGACGACCGGATAGGAGGCCGCTATCAGGGCACCCCAGCCAACGCCCGCTATCAACAGTGCCGCATAAATCTGGGTCTCAGTATGAATAAACCAGCCCCAGAGCTGGGGGAGGGCGAATATGAGGCCTCCGATGATTATGCTCAGCCTCCTGCCGACCCTGTCGTAGATGTATCCTCCGGGCAGAGAACCAACGAGCACGGCCACGTTGAACAGCGCCATGAGGTAGAGGCCCATCGAGGTAACCGCGTCAATGTTTTCCTTGGTGGCTGCGCCCTTGAGGATGAAGGCTATTATGCCGTAGAGGAATATTGCTATGAACTCGAAGCTCATCCACCAGAGAATTTGAGCCGTGTAGAACTTGAGAAAGTCCTTCGTGGCGAATATACTCTTCACGTACTCGGACAGGCTCTCGTTGTCCTTTATCTCCGGGGACTCGAGCTCTCTTACCTTGTAATAGACGAAAGCCGCCGCGAGGAACAGGAAGATGGCAGTCAGACCGAAGGGGCCGATGTGGTCCTTCCCGTACTTCGCGACCATAAAACCACCAAGACCAAAGAGGAAGAGGTTGCCGGCCCACTCAAGAAGGGTTATGACTCCACTCGCCTTTCCGCGCTGACCGCTCTCAATTGTGTCAGGCATCAACGCCCTGAACTGCGCGGTGTAGAGGTGGAGCGAGAGGTACAGGAAGCCCAGCGTGAGGGCAAAGGCCCATAGGGGAGCCCCAATCTTGTAGGCCGTCCATATCATCAGCGTCGCGATAGCGGCTAGGACTCCGCCGACGAATATGAAGGGCCTCCTCCGTCCATGTTTTGAGCGGAGGGTATCGCTGTAATAGCCGAGGAGAGGGGGGACTATCAACCCTATAACCCCTTCAAGCGCCAGAATGCTTCCCTTCACAAAGGCAGAGCTCGTGTAGTCGGAGAGTAGAGGAAACGAGAATCCCTTGTTGAGTGCCCACCCCATGCTCCTGCTGAACCCTAAGAGGGCAAGACCGAGAACCACGCCCCAGTCAAACTTTCTCCTTTCCATTGTATCCACCCCCATTTGAGTTTTCAAGGTTAATATGGCATAAAATGAAATCAAAACCAGAGACACTCAATCAATCCATATCCGGCACATAGTCCAGCGCATCGCCCTTGTACCTGACGATGTCTCCACGCTTAACGAACTGCATCGTTATCGTCGCTATCAGGAAGAATGCCACCGCGAACGGCAGGAGAGTCTTGTACCCTATCACGTCGAGGAATGCCCCTGCCAGCGGGGGAGCAACTAAGTTAGCCGCCTGGCTGAAGAAGTAGTAGAGGCCCGTGTAACCTCCAAGCTTCTCTTCGGTCGTCATGTCCACAACCATTGGAAGGGAATTGACGTTGACCATCGCCCATCCAATGCCACCAAAGAAAAAGAGAACCATGAACTTCAGCACCACCGGGTCCGTCAAGGCACTACTTCCAGGTTTTGAAGTCTCCCCGAGGAGGTAGGCCCCCAGCATGGCGGCACCCACAATAATCAGCCCTGCCGTGATGGTCTTTTTCCTCCCCACACGGCCGCCTAGAAGACCAGCGGGAATGGCAAAGAGCATGAAGCTGAGTGAAACGACGCCCATCATGAAGGCGCCGGTGCTCTCCTCGATGCCGAGGTGGTACTTCGCGTAGCTCGTGAAGAACGTCTCCACGGAGTTGAAGGCGACGAACCAGAAGAATATGGAGAGCAGCATGAAGAACAGGCTTTTCTCGTGGCTGGCAAAAACGTCCTTGAGGTTTTCCTTCAGCTCGCCAAAGCTCTTCTTGGAAGTTTCGGAAAGGAGCTTCCGCAGGCTGATTTTTTCACCCGAGACGCGGTACTCCTCGGGTTCCGGCACGAAGAGGACGACGAGCAAGTTTGCGAGGAGCATTATGGCCGCGCCTACAAAGAACGGGTAGGCGTAGTTCATGTCGTAGAGCACCTTGCCGCCGAAGTAGGCCAGCAAGGCACCTACACCACCCATGAAGTTGATGATGCCGTTCGCCTGTGAACGCTTCTCGCTCGGGGTTATGTCCGGCATGAACGCTATGACCGGCGAGCGGAAGAGTGCCATGAAGAAGTTCATCAGGATTATAGTTCCCATAAAGAGGGCGAGGTTTTCATACGCCCTTGCCACCGGAATGAGGGCGAACATCAGGGCGGCGGAAGGAGCACCCATCAAGATATACGGCTTCCTGCGGCCCAAGCGCGTCCGCGTTTTGTCGCTCAGCGCCCCCAGAAACGGCAACAGCAGAACCGCAAAGAGGTTGTCTATCGTCATTACGAAGCCCGTCACAGTCCTGCTCATTTTGAAGGTGTCCTGCAGGAAAATCGGTATGTATGCGTTGTACAGGGACCATATTATGCTTATACCGAAGAAACCGAAGCCGAGGAGGAATATCCTGCGATACTTAAATTCCAACTTACACACCCCCGTTTTCAATTACAGGCCATGCTAACGGAAAAATACACGGATGAAACTTTTAAGACTTGTGAGACCATTTTCGAACGCCGGGAGAGGTGACGGATATGGACAGTGAAAGGCCTATCGTCCTTGGACACAGGGGTCTAAAGGGGCCGCTTGAGAACACTCTCCCCGCCTTTAAGAGGGCCCTCAGGCACTGCGACGGCATTGAATTTGATGTAAGGGTTACGGCAGATGGAAAACTGGTGGCAATACACGATGGAGAGTTTCAGGTCGGGGGAATAAAATACATAGTCAAGTCCCTGACGTACCGGGAGCTTACAAGGCTCCACCCACGGGGAAGGCTTATCCCAACCGTGGGGAAGATTCTAAAACTGCGGCCCGGCCTGATAAACGCCGACCTTAAAGACCTGGACGCTCTAATCCCCCTCATCGATTCCCTTGAGCGGAAAAAGATGCTTGAAAGGACAGTTATCTCGACGGACGTCTGGAAATGGGTTCTCATTATCCATAGGGAGTGTCCGGACTGTCGAGTTGGGTTTTCAATAACAAATGCAATGGGTCTGGTCAGAAGCCTCCGCGCGGGGGTGTACTCCGTCCACGTCCCGCTTGACCTCGTTGAATACCTCGGTCTCGAGGGGTTCGTTGCCCTCCTCAACCTCTACCGGAAAAACAGTGAGGTGTGGCTCTGGAACTACATGATGAACGAGATTGAGATAGTCCCCAGAGTTATTGGGCTCGCAAACGCGGTAATCTCAGACGACCCGCTGAGGCTGAAAAGGTTTATATTCTCCCGACTCACCTGGACTGAGGCGACCTGATATGTGGGAGCGGGATAGAGTGATAGTTCTCGGCCACAGGGGTTTTATCGGCAAATACCCCGAGAACAGCCTTCTGGCCTTTAGAAAGGCAATTGAAGCAGGGGCAGATGGAATAGAGCTCGACGTCTGGCTGACCCGGGACGGAAGGGTCATCGTCATGCACGACGAGACCATAGACAGGACGAGCAACATAACGGGAAGGCAGAAGGACATGACCCTTGAAGAGCTGAAGAGGGCGGACATTGGCGGCGGCGAGAGAATTCCTACCCTTGAGGAAGTTTTCGAGGTTCTCCCGAAGGACGCACTGGTCAACATCGAGCTTAAGGACAAGGAGGCCGCGAGAGAGGTCGCCCGGATTGTCAGCGAGAACAACCCGGAGCAGGTCATGATCTCCTCGTTTGAGATTGATGCACTTAGGGATTACCGCAAATTCGACAGGGACACCGTCATGGGCCTTCTCATAGACAGAGAAGACGTCGTCCCGATGATTCCAAAGCTTAAGGAGGAGCTGAACCTCTGGTCAATAAACGTCCCGATGGAGGCAATCTCTATAATCAGCTTCGAGAAGACCGTTCAGGCGATTAAATGGGCCCGCTCTCTCGGCCTTAAAGTTGTCCTGTGGACGGAGAACGATGAGCTCTTCTACAAAGACGACAACCTCGCAAGGCTGAAGGGCCTCTTTGAGGTGGTCATAGCGAACGACGTTGAAGGCGTGATTAAGTATCTCCACAGCATTGGACTTAGGTGAAACTTTTTAAAGTTTTACTTTTTACAACCCACGGGGATACCATGAAACGGGAAGTCTGCCTGCTCGGGGTTATAGCCTCGCTTTTGCTCGCTTCATTTTTGATTCCGGGGCATTCATACTCGCCCCCCACCACGGAATTCGTTAACAGCAACCTCCACGTTTTCGAGGAGCGCCCTTCGGGGAGCGCCTACATTGAGTGCCTCGTAAATACTCCATCATACTACCACCACGTGGTGAACTGGACGCTCACGTACCCCCACGACTACGGTTTTTCGAGGCCTGGATACTTTAAGACCTGGATAGCAGTGAAAGACTGGAAAAGCTTCTATGAAGAAATCCCCTACGGCTGTGGAGTCGTTGAAGCACACGACCTGGATCAGAACAGCCCCCTTCACTCGGCGGCGCTCCGCCTCAAAAACATCACCACCGGGACGGAGGACTACGCAAAGCTGGAGCCGTTTTTTGAGTATGCCGAACACGACCCTGCACCCACCGGCAACTGGACGCTCGCCCGCATCACCGTTCTCGCCCCGGACGTGATGGTGGCATTTAAGCGCCCCTTCGCGGCAGTATGGGCCGGCGTCGCTGTGCTGAGCCTCATTGGAGTTCTACTCAACATCAGAGGGGATAAAATCGTCCTCGTGGGTTTCTTAGTCCTGCTGGTGCTGGGAGCCCTTTTCGTGGGAGAATACATTAAAGATGAACGGCATATCCAGGAAAAGGAACAGGTGTTCAAACAGGTACTCGCCCTGAACTCGACGGGCGGGGAGTGCGGCATGATAATGGCGGGTGTTTCTGCAGATTTCAAACCTGAGGACATCCCATGGTTCATAATGACGGTGGAGCAAAAGAACTCCTCAATCACCTCGGTGGAGTGGGAGGACTATACCGTCAGGATAAGCGTTTCGGCCCCATTCGACAATTACAAGGAGTTACTGAAGGAGTTCGAGGGAAGAGGGTGGGAGATATCAGCTATAGAGATTGACCCATCAGCCTTCCGCACACCGCCCGAAGAGATGCAGAGGCTCAACGGCACAATTCAAACGCTACTGAAATACCTTCCCCTGCTCCCAAGTGACGAGAGAGAGGAGGTAAAAGAGTACATCGAAGGCCTCAACAACACCATTCGGAGAGACATGGCCAGAAATCGGTTTGCATGCATTGAAGTCGTAACCAGCACTCCTGATGCGTTCCTCTACATCTACAAAGATTGGTCAGACTTCTTCGCAAAGGTTGCCCTGCTGGTAGCGGGCATGACAGTGGCGGCCACTCTGAGGAGGTAGTTCTGGAGGACATCAATATAACCACCCAGAAAAAAGCGGGCGAAACCGTTAATACCTACCAGCCTTACTTTTATTTTGGTGGTGTTATGGAGCGCTACGTCCTCTCACTTGACGAGGGAACCACCTCTGCCCGTGCCATAATTTTTGACAGGGAGAGCAACGTCATGGGAATGGGCCAGTACGAGTTCTCCCAGCACTACCCAAAGCCGGGCTGGGTGGAGCACGACCCGGAGGAGATATGGGACGCGCAGTTCAGAGCGATAAAGACGGCCATCGAGAACGCCAAGATCGAACCGTCCCAAATAGCGGCTATAGGTGTTACCAACCAGCGCGAGACTACAATCGTGTGGGACAGAAACGGAAAGCCCCTCTACAACGCTATAGTCTGGCAGTGCAGGAGAACGGCCGAAATGGTGGAAGAGATAAAGAGGGAATACGGCGATGTAATCAAGGAAAAGACCGGCCTCGTGCCGGACGCCTACTTCTCGGCCAGCAAGCTGAAGTGGCTCCTCGACAACGTCCCCGGCCTGAGGGAGAAGGCTGAAAGGGGCGAGGTTCTCTTTGGAACCGTTGACACGTTTCTCATCTACCGCCTTACTGGCGAGCACGTTACAGATTACTCCAACGCCTCAAGGACGATGCTCTTCAACATAAGGAAGCTCGACTGGGACGAGGAGCTCCTTGAGCTGTTCGACATTCCCGAAGAGGTCCTCCCCGAAATTAGAGAATCAAGCGAGGTCTACGGCTACACGAAGAAAGAGCTTTTGGGCGCTGAGATTCCCGTGAGCGGAGACGCCGGCGACCAGCAGGCGGCGCTCTTCGGCCAGGCTGGCTTTGAGACTGGGATGGTGAAGGCCACATACGGGACGGGGAGCTTCATTCTGGTCAACACCGGCAAGACCGTCCGCTATTCCGACAACCTACTTACAACCATAGCCTGGGGGCTTGACGGAAAAGTTACCTACGCCCTCGAGGGGAGTGTCTTCGTTACAGGCGCGGCAGTGCAGTGGCTCCGCGACGGGATAAAGATAATCAAGCACGCCGCAGAGACGGAAGAGCTTGCGGAGAAGCTTGAGAGCAACGAAGGAGTTTACTTCGTCCCGGCCTTCGTGGGGCTTGGAGCACCGTACTGGGACCAGTTCGCGAGGGGCCTGATAATCGGCATAACGCGCGGAACCGGAAGGGAGCACCTCGCGAGGGCGACGCTTGAGGCGATAGCCTACCTGACGCGCGACGTCATAGAGGAGATGGAGAAGCTCGTGGGCATAAAGGAGCTCCGCGTAGATGGGGGAGCAACCAAGAACGACTTCCTCATGCAGTTCCAGGCGGACATACTTAACAGGCGCGTTGTAAGGCCAGTCGTCAAGGAAACGACCGCACTCGGTGCGGCCTATCTGGCAGGTCTTGCCGTCGACTACTGGGAGAGCCTTGAGGAGATAAAGGAACTGTGGAAGGCTGAGAGGGTCTTCGAGCCGAGGATGGACGAAGAGACCAGAGAGAGACTTTACAACGGCTGGAAAGAGGCAGTAAAGAGGGCGATGGGCTGGGCGAAGGTAGTTGGAGTCTGACAGTCGAATGAACAACTATATGCATTTGCTTCCTGTTCGCCTCTGTCCTTTTTCCTAATGTCCTAAAAAGTCCTTTCCAGGCTTTTTTCAGCAAACTAAAGGTTAAGGAAAGCTTTAAAACATCAACACCGTTTCTGAGGTAAGATTGAGGTGACCCTTATGAAGACGAAAGTCGCTATAATAGGCGCGGGTATTAGCGGTGCGAGCATAGCAAGGGTTCTCAGCAGGTACGAGAACCTTGAAGTCCACCTGATAGAGAAGGCCCCCGATGTCGGCTGGGGTGTGAGCAAGGCCAACACGGCTTTAATCCACGGCGGCTACGACGACGACCCGAAAAAGTACCCGATGAGGGCGAAGCTGTGCATAAGGGGAAACAGGCTCTGGCACCAGTGGGTCAAGGAGCTTGAGATTCCACACGTCTGGAACGGGGCTCTGATAGTCGCTTTGAAGGAAGAGGACTTCGACGAGCTTGAGAAGCTCCTTGAGCGTGGGAGGCAGAACGGCGTCCCCGAGATGAGGCTCGTTGACCGGGAGGAGGTCTTCCACCTGGAGCCTAACCTCACGAGGGAAGCAATAGGTGCCCTCTGGGTTCCGATAGTCGGCCAGATTGGGCCGATTCCAGCCGTTATAGCTCTCGTCGAGAACGCTGTGGCTAACGGAGTCAAGACCCACCTTGAGACCGAGGTCAGGGAGATAAAGGTCGAGAACGGCGAGGTTAAGGGTGTTGAAACAAACAACGGCTTCATTGAGGCGGACATCGTTATCAATGCAGCGGGTCTTTACGCGGACAGAATAGCGAGAATGGCAGGCATAGACTACTTCGAAATCCACCCGAGGAAAGGTGAGTACTGGATTTTTGACGACGACGTTCCCGGGCCGAAGCGCGTCCTCTTCCCGACGCCGACGCCGATAAGCAAGGGAATAGTCGTGACCACCGAGATTTCTGGACACCTGATGATAGGGCCGAACGCCCAGGATTTACCGCCCGAGGAGAAAGAAAACCTCGCCACGACCAAGGAGGGCCTTGAGCAGGTCTGGGAGGGGGCCAAGAAGCTCTGGCCGCAGCTGCCCCCAAGAAGCAAGGTAATCAGGACTTTTGCAGGTCTGAGGCCCGAGCCGACTGGAGGGGACTTCATAATCAAAGCCGAGGAAGAGGTCTGGGGCTTCATCAACGTCGCTGGAATACGCTCACCCGGCCTGACGAGCGCCCCTGCGATAGCCCACGAGGTGGCGGGCATAATCGAGCGCGACCTTGGAATCGAGCTGAAGGAAAAGGAGAAGTGGAACCCCTACAGGAAGGAGATTACCCACTTCTTCATGATGAGACCAGAGCAGGCGAACGAGGCCGTAAAGAAGAACCCCGCCTATGGAAAAATCGTCTGCAGGTGCAACAACGTCAGCGAGGGGGACATTCTGGAGGCCATCGAGAGGATGAAGTTCATCGGCGTTAAAACACCGAGCGTGGATTCTGTCAAGTTCAGGACAAAGGCAACAACCGGAACCTGTCAGGGAAGCTTCTGCAGGCCGAAGATAATACAGCTCCTAGCCAGGGAGTACGGCGTCGAGCCGTGGAAGGTCACGCTGAAGGGTAAGGGAAGCGAGATTGGAATAGGAGACGTCAAGGCCCTTCTCAGGGGGGAGGAAGCATGATGGAGCCGTTCCCCCAGATTCCGATGCTGAGCTACGACGTCGTTGTAATAGGCGGCGGACCTGCTGGAATGGCCGCCGCGGTGAGGGCTAAGGAGCTCGGCCTTAACGTCCTTTTACTCGATGAGAATGATTATCTCGGCGGAATACTCCCCCAGTGCATTCACCCAGGATTCGGGCTTCACTACTACAAGGAGGAGCTGACCGGGCCTGAGTTTGCCTCGCGTCTCGCCAGGAAGCTTGTCGAGCTGGGCGTTGAGTATAAAACGGCCGCGAGGGTTCTGGAAATAAAGAACTACTCCGACCTCGAGAAGGTCGTAATATTCACCTCACCGAGTGGAGTCTACCAGGTCTGGGCTAAGGCCATTATTTATGCGGCGGGAGCGAGGGAAAGGCACGCCTTCGAGATTGGCATAACCGGCGACAGGGTTGCGGGAATCTACACCGCTGGAGAAGCCCAGACGCTCATGGACATCTACGGGGTTCTGCCCGGGAAGGAAATCGTCATCGTCGGCTCCGGAGACGTCGGCCTGATAATGGCGCGCCGCTTTGCCCTCGAAGGTGCGAAGGTCAAGGCAGTCATAGAGCTGATGCCATATCCGGGCGGACTCGCCAGAAACGTCATGATACTCAGGGACTTCGATATTCCACTCTACCTGAGCCATAAGGTCGTGGAAGTCCGCGGAAAAGGCCGCGTTGAGCGGGTAAAGGTTGTCAAGGTTGACGAGAACCTCAACGAAATCCCGGGAAGCGAGTTCTGGATTGAGGCGGATACGTTGATAATATCTGCAGGTCTCGTCCCGAGCGTTAAAAAATTGAAGAAGATAGGGGTTGAGATTGACCCCGCAACGGGCGGACCGGTCGTGAACGACAGGCTGGAAACCAGCGTCCCGGGGATATTCGTTGCCGGGAACTCGCTCCTGATAAACGACCTCGTTGACTACGTTGCCGAGCAGGGTGAACTGGCGGCTGAAGGAGCTAAAGAATTCATCGAGAAGGGGGGAATAGAGAGCAAAAAGTGGATTAAAGTGGAGAAGGGCGAAAACGTCCGCCTGCTTGCGCCCCACTACCTCAGCGGCGAGGGGGACGTTTACCTCTACCTGCGCGTGTCCAAGCCGATGGAGGACATTGAGCTCAGGATTCCAGAGATAGGCAAGAAGATGAGGCTCCCAGTCGTCAAGCCGGCGGAGATGCTCAGGATAAAGCTGAAGGCAGAGGAAATCAAAAACACCGAGAAGCTCACCGTGGAGGTGGTGAAGGCATGACGACCTACCGCTTTACCTGCATCGTCTGTCCCCTCGGCTGTTCAATAGAAGTCGAGGTGGAGAACGGGAAGGTCAAGGACGTCAAGGGATGCAGGTGCCCCCGCGGTAAGGAGTGGGCGGTTCAGGAGGTCACGAACCCGAAGAGGGTAGTGATGAGCGTCTTGCCGGTGGAAGGCGGCGCCCTGCCCACGGTGAGCGTCAAGACCGCCGAGCCGGTGCCGAAGGAGAAGATTCCCGAGCTCATGAAGTTCCTGGCAAATCTAAAACTCAAGGCGCCGGTGAAGGCCGGAGAAACGGTTGCCGAATGGGAAGGAATAAAAATAGTGGCCACGAGGGGGGCTTAGCCCCCTTACCAGGATATTTTCTTAAAGTTCCCCGCGTTCTCTATTCCCTCTGGCGTTTTTATTTTAATCGGCTCGTTGATGCCCCACAGGGCAACGGTTTCATGAATGGTCATGTGAATATCTGTAGTTTCTCCGCCATACACCCCACAGTTATCACGAGTTCCATTGTTTCTCGATGAGGGTCGGCATGCCGTCCTTTGTCAGGTGAACTTCGACCCAGCCGGCTTTCGTCGTGACGTTAACCAATCTCTCTCCATCCACGCCCCAAAGCTCGTCCACGTATTCACTCTGGTTTGTGGCGTTCATGAACTCCCAGAACGTCACGTTCACGCGGAAGGCATACCCGCTGGAAAGCTCCTTTATGGTGACGTTCTTGACCTCAAGGAGATTTCGAATGTAGTCAACGTTGAGGGAGACCTTAGCCTTCGAGGACAATTCCTCACTGGGCGGAACCTGACCTCCTCCTCAGCTAGGACGAGGGTTTGGCTTAACCCCTCGCCAACGGCAGGGAGGTTTGAGGGGTTCTCAAAAACGAACCCCAAAAGAGGGTTCGGAGAACCCCTCTGGCCGGGTCTCCGGCCAGTTACCCCTACCCACCGTCAAACCCGGCAGGCTCGGGGTTATGGTTTTCACAACCTTCTTTAAAATGTTGAAAGCTCCAACTAAATCCGCGTTAAAGACAAGCCCCGTCGCGGGACACTTAAACAAACCACGAACAACCCTTGCCCCCTCATGAGGCTTCCCGCAAACGGGGCAAGTTTGAGAAGTGAAAGCCTCATTCACAACCACAACCCGAATACCATACTCTTCCGCAACCTCAGTTAAACGTTTAATGACATAATTAAACCGCCACACATGAGAGAGGAGGAAGTTCTGCTTACTGCCCTTATCAGAGTTTCTGGTGATTCCCTTTGGATAACCAACCACGATTTTGGAAACGCCCAACTCGTAGAGCTTCTTAACCGCTCCTCTTACCGCCGTGTTAATGTAGTGTTTAGCCTGGAGTTTAGCCTTCCCGTGCATTCTTTTAAGCCTTCTACTCGTCTTGGCTCCAGACTTGTTGAGTTTTGACTGGTAATCGGCGATTTTCTTCCTCCAGTAAAAATCAATGCTCTTCAAAGGCCTTCCGTTCACTAGGAAGCTTTCCCCATTCTCCACGTAAACAGCCATGAGATTGTTCACTCCAAGGTCTATTCCTGCCGAAAGGCTTCCTTTAGGTTGCCTTGGAACGCTTACCCATTCTTCGCCTTCGAGTTTTTCCTCGACTGTAAAGCTCACGTGAGCATACCATTTTCTCCTAACGGGGTCGTGGGTTATCTCTAAGCGTCCTTGCTTGCCCTTCAAGTGTATTCTCCCCTTAAACTGGACTTCGAGGCGTCTGAACTTTCCAAGGCCTTTGAGGATTAGTTTATTGTCCTCAATTTTGTATTGGTCGTTCCTGAGGACGATTAGGGGTTTTCTCTGCCAGCCTTCTTTGAGATAGTTTGGGGGTTTTGGTTTGAGCCAGTCTAGTAGTTCTCCGTTCCGCTTTTTGCGAAGGAGTGAGAAGAACGAACGCCAGGCTTCAGCATTTTTCCTCGCTATTTGCTGAACCGTGGCTGAGCCAATTTCCCGTTTAAACTCCTCATAAACGGTTTTTTCGGTTGAATTGAAGTCCACGATTTGCTCTTGGAAGTATTGTTGTCTTCTCAGGTAGTTTACTCGGTTCCAGACTTTAGCTCCAGTATCGGCTAACTGATGGAGGATTTTTGCTTGTTCTTTTGGGGGCTGGAGTTTTACTGTTACTGTTCGCTTCATTTCAAGGAATGGTATGGTTTTTGGGCTTTAAAAAAGATTGCTTTCCTGTTTGGAGGCTTGTTGGGTTGTTTACTCCATCCCCGCCCTTAAGGGCGAGGCTTTCAAAAGAAAAATGTAAGGCCAGTTCATACCAACGTCCAGTCCCATCATATGGGCAGTCAGGTTCATCGTCCCATTCTCCAGCCTGGCAGTGTTGTTGAAAACACCGGTAGAGCGGCCAGACATCGTGAGAGTTATCTCCTTGTTGGTGTCCGGGTCTGTGAACTGCATGCTCACTGAGAAGTTTTGGTCGTACTTCCCGGTCTCTATGCTCTGGATTGCTTCAAGAACTTTCTCCTCGGTGAGACCAACGCTGTCCCCGATACATCCGCTTGCCAGCACTACAATGGCAATCACAATGAAGGCGATTGCACGCCTCATTATAACTACCTCCAATTGTTTTCTAATGTAGATAAGATAGTTGGTTTAAATACCTTTTTGTATGCAGATTTTACACACTACTTAAAAAAGTTTGCAAAAAGTGGAAAGTCTCCCTAACTCCCCTCAGGCCTGAACAGCTTAATGAGCTCTCCACGGATCAAGAATCTCAGAACCTCCCAGTTCCCTTTGTGAAAAATTATAAACAAAAATCCATTCAGGAACACAATTCAGAGCGCCTCAAACTTCTGTATGAAAATTTTCAAATCCGTCTTAAACGGTTCCTCCGCCCTTTGAAGTTCCTCATTAAGGAGCTGAAGGAAGTTCTCCTCGTCCGTCGCCTCATTCCAGAGCTCCCTGACGAGGGCCTCAAGCCTGTACCAGTACTCAACGTAGGGGCGGGCCTCGAAGAGCGCCTGCTCAAGTTTTTCCTCGTTCACCGCCATCCCCTCCTCCACAGGTAGTACCAGGCCTTCTGCCTGTCCTCTTCTTCACCGAGGATGAGGAAGTACCTGATGATTGAGATGTTCACCAGGATAAGGAATATCAGCATTATGTTGTACGCCGGGACGGTCAAGCTCAGGAAGGCGAAGTAGTCCCAGGCAAAGTGGAGAACTATCGCAAGGGCATAGAACTGGGCCAGTGAGTAGGTTTTGCCTTCCGCTAGGAGGCCGTAGCCGACTCCGATTATTGCCGTCCATGTAGCGTGGGCGAAGGGCGTTAGAAAGGCTCTGACGAGAGTTACCCCCAGACCCCAGCCAAGGCCGTAAAGGAAGTTCTCTGTGGCTGCGAAGCCCAGGCCCGCGGCGACACCATACACAAGGCCGTCCATGATGCCGTCCATCTGCCCTGCCCGGTACGGAAGCCTGAGTGCAAGCGCCTTGGCAGGCTCTTCGACCACACCCGCAACGAGTGCCATATAGAAGGCCGTTGCGGGGAGTATCGGCTTGATTAAACCCCCGATTGTTAGAACGCTCTCGAGCACGTACGCAATTCCGACGGATACTGTTGCACTGAGCAGGAAGGTCATTATGACGTAGCTCTTGGGCTCTGGCTCGTACCTGTCCTTATGATAGAAGTACCAGAGCACCGCGAGTGCCGGAGCGTATGCAAAAAACACGAGGGCCGTAAGCACGTCCATTGGCATTCACCTATGGATGTAATCCTTGGGGAGTTTAAACCTTTCGTCAGAGTCTTGAGAGAACCTCTCTAAGGCGGGAGAGCCTACCAAAGCTGAGGAGTTCATCGCCAGCGGGCACCACGACCTTAAAATCTTCCCGGTAGAACCCCAGGAAGGGCGAGACAATTTCCCTGAGGACGTCGTTTCCGTAGGCCCAGGGGCTGAAAGCGGGGAGGACAATGAGCTTCTCGCCCAGCAGAAACGCGGGAAGCTTGATGACCGCACCGACCTCGTCCCTCAGCCTCACCGCGGGGTGCTCGTGGCCGATTATGAAGCGCTCGCCCTCAACTACCTTATGGCCGTGGACGAGCTTCCATCCATTGAGTTCGAGTTCGTCAACGACCTCAACGCCGAGCTCCCTCAGCCAGAGGACTCCAACATCGTGGTTGCCCCTCACCAGGACAACCTCTTCCACAAGCGGGCTTATCTCATCGAAGAACGCCTTTAGCTCGGCCCTTTCACGCCACTCTGGAATAAATGAGTGCTTCAGGTCGCCGTCCACGATAAGCCGCTTGGGCTTCTCCCGCTCTAGGAGGGATTTCAAGCTCCCGACGACGTCATGAAAGACCCGGGGAAGGTAAAAACCCTCTTTTGCCATCGCTACTTCGTAGCCGAGGTGAACATCGGCTATTATGAGACTCTTACCAAGGAGCAACGCCTTTTCAGGCAGGGGTCTTGGCTTCATGCTCGGAGCTTCGCTTGGCTCTTTTTAAGGTTTGTTAGGGGAGCCAAACAGGTTTTAGGTAAATACCAAGAAATCTAGCGGTTAATGTAGTGAATTCCGGTCGCGTTTATCATGTCCAGAACGTCCTCGCGGGGCAGAAGCAGGTAGTCCTTCCCCATGGAAGGGGGCACGTAGCCTTTGTAAGAGCCTTCTATGAACTTCCAGCTTCCGAGCCCAGTGAAGTAGACATCGGCCCCGCTCGAGGGGGTTTTGCTCACCCAGACAACGATGGAGAGTATACCCGGCTCCTTCGTGAAGTTCACGGCGAGGTAGCCGGGAACAACGCTTCCGGTGCAGTTCACATCCATCCCGGAAAAGCCCACGGCCTCTAGCGTGCCGGAATCAAGCTCATAGACCTCCAAAACTCCCATCTGATCAAAGCTGTAAACGTATGCAACTGCACAGTCGCTTATCAACTGGTCACTGACGACAAACTGCCAGTCTCCCTCAGGGGGAGACGTTCCAAGGTATATCTCGCTCACCTGTGGAACTGGGGGCTGTATAGTACCCACGAGGTACTCACGCCAGGGGCCTACTGAGAGGATTACAATGGCGACAAACGCGAGCAACGCTAAAATCGTCGCTTTGCTCTGGAAAAAGTTTCCCATCGGCACCCCCCGAAAATAATAAGAAGTCATCATAGAAATACTTTACCGTTCCAGCCGTTTTCCTTTCCGGACGTTCTCAATCACATCAAACAGGCTCCACAAATCCCGTATAACGTGGAGGTGTGGAATCAGCGCGAGCTTTTCGCGGTTCTTTTCCACGAACCTGGCCGTGAATGGGAAGTAGTACCACACGAACTCGGTGTTCTCGTCTCCCCTCCCGATGAAGCGCCAGGGCTTGTCGTCCACCCAGATGAATGTTTCGTCCCCGTACTTCTCCCTGACGAGCCAGAATGCCTCGTCGAGCGTCATCTCCCTGCCGAAGACGATGACGTCGTCGAAGAGGTCGTACATGCCCGCCATCTTTAAGCGTTTGACCTTCATGCCGTCTATGAAGTCCTCAGCTGAAAACGAGATGACGGTGTGCCCCTCCTCTTTGAGCCTCTTAAGGAGCTCCGGGGCGTCGTCGATTGGCTTGCTCAGCTTGGCCCTCTCGATGAACCACGTCTCAAAGAACCTCGTCCTCAGGAAGAAGGGTGGCTTGTAGGTCTTCTTGTGGCCCCCAAGGCTCGGCCTCTCAAACTGGAGCTCGATTTTAGTCAGGAGTTTAGCCCACAGCGCTTTCCCTGGTAGCCAGCGGTAGCGCTTTTCAAGCGCCCTCTTGAATGCCTCTTCAATGCATGAGTAGCTGTCCACGAGCGTCCCGTCGAAGTCAAACGCGATTATCATGATAATCCCCCCAAAGCCATCGCTGGGTGCCTCTAAAAGCTTTTGCAGGGGGAACACTTATTAACCCCGGAGAGACAACACATCTGCCTGCAAAGGTGTAAAATGGAGGGGATAAAATGAGGGGGCTGAAAGCAGCTTTGGTTATCCTGGCCGTTCTGCTGGGAGTCGGAACCGCAGGCGCCTGGCCGACCGATGGGCCGACCCTCGACAACCCAATGAACGTCCACCAGAAGCTGACCTACAAAGCCATAGAGGCCGTTTACAATGACAACCCCGAGCTCGGTAAGATACTCATGCAGTACCAGGACAAGCTCCTCTACGGCGCCTACGATGAGGACTGGCGCGGCGGCCAGATTGAGTTCAACGGGAAGATATACACGCTCCAGAGCCAGTACCACTTCCTCGACCCGATGGACCACGCCGAGCTGATAACCGTCGATCTCTTCGGAGACCGCGAGAGCTCCGGCGCCGACATGGCCCAGAGGCTCTACGAGCAGGCTGTCCAGCTCTGGAAGCAGGGCAACAGGGAGGAGGCCATGCTCTACCTCGGGAGGGCCGTCCACATCCTTGAGGACATGAGCATGCTCATCGCCCACACGACTCCTCACCTGTTTGAGACTCTTGATGAGTTCACGTATGCAGAAGAAGCCCACGACTTCGTCGAGAACGAGGTATCCCCCGCCGTTGCCGGCGACATACTCAACGACCGCGTTCCCCTCGACCTCACGCCGATAAAGTGGTGGCAGATTCCGCAGGAGAAACAGAAGTTCATCATGGGTGCGGACATATACATAGCCGACAACGAGAACGGCCACATGGACCTTTCCCACGGCGTCGCCTGGGCCTATGCAGACCTCATAGCCCACAACTCCTGGCGTTACATGCTCTACTCAACCGGCAAGGACATCAACCTCTGGAGCGAGCGCGGTCACCTCGGAAGCTACTTCTGGACAAAGACCCTCAAGAAGGGCGATAAGAGCGTCCTCAAGCTGGAGTTCAAGGGAGCCAGCTCGATAACCCTCGTCTTCAAGGACATAGACATGCAGAACTCCTACTTCAAGACACTTGGCTACGTCGAGATTTACGACAAGAACTGGAACCTCATAGCCCGTTACTCCCAGGACCCGAACCCGCTTAAAGACACCCGCGTCACCGTGCCAGGCGACACGGTCTACATATACACCCACGTGGACAAGGACGACTGGCTCGATGACGACGTGGACGGCTGGGCTATAAGGAACATAGAGCTCCACGCCAACTTTGACGTGAACTCACCGAGCGGCTTCAAGACCCTCGACGGAAGGGAGTACACCAAAGTCCAGTGGGCGGTTTATGAGGTCATGCAGTACGACATAAGGGCCGTCGCCGGGCTTATGGAGAAGTTCTTCGAGGACGTTGGTGTTACCGGTTGACCTTTCTACCTTTTCATTGTTCATCACAGCTATTTTTGTCAGCACGTACCCCTTCTGTCCCCCAATCCCAAGCACAAAGCATATATCCCCCAGACCTAACTTTCAATGAGCATTTTAAAGCTCAGAAGGTGATGAGTATGGGAAAACACTACCTCCCAAACCTCCCGCAGAAGGAGGAAATGCTCAAGGAGATAGGCTTTGAGCGCATCGAAGACCTCTTCTCAGACGTCCCGGAGGGCATGGTCAAGGAGTTCAACCTGCCCGAGGGGAAGAGTGAGTACGAGGTCTTCACGGAGCTCAACGAAGTCCTCTCAAAGAACAAGACCGTCCTTGAGATGCCCAGCTTCCTTGGGGCCGGGACGTACTTCCACTACATTCCGGCCCACGTGAAGTACCTCATCGAAAGGAGCGAGTTCCTGACCGCTTACACCCCCTACCAGCCAGAGATAAGCCAGGGAATGCTCCAGGCCCTCTTTGAGTACCAGAGCATGATAGCTGAACTCTACGGCCTGCCTGTCGTCAACTCCTCCATGTACGACTGGGGAACTGCAATAGCCGAGGCCGCCCTGATGACGGTCAGGCTCCACAGGGGCAAGAGGAAGCGCTTCGTTGTCCCGAAGGCCATGAGCCCCGAGAAAAAGGCCGTTATAGAGACATACACCCGCGGGGCCGGGCTTGAGATAGTCGAGGTTCCGTGGGACGAAAGGGGACAGCTTGACATAGAGAAGCTCAAGGAAGCCGTTGAAAACGCGGCCGGCGTCTACGTTGAGATGGCCAACTTCTTCGGCCTGGTCGAGGAAGACGTGAGGGAGATAGGCGAGATAGCCAAGGAAGCCGGAGCCTACTTCGTTGTAGGGGCAGACCCGACGATGCTCGGAGTCTTTGAGGCCCCCGGAGAGCTCGGCGCTGACATAGCCGTTGGTGAAGCCGCATACCTCGGCAACCCGATGAACTTCGGCGGGCCGAGGGCTGGAGTCTTTGCGATCAGAAACGACAAGAACCTGATTCGCCAGATGCCCGGAAGGATAATCGGAATGACAAAGGACGCCGACGGAAAGAGGGCATTCGTCATGACGCTCCAGACGAGGGAACAGCACATAAGGCGCGCCAAGGCTACCTCAAACATCTGTTCAAACGAGGCTCTCGTTGCGGTTGCATCTGCCATACACCTCGCGAGCCTTGGACCAAAGGGGCTGAGGGAGCTTGGAGAGGTCATCCTCAAGAACACCACCTACCTCAAGAAGCGCCTCTCTGAGGTTGCTGAAGTCCCGTTCGAGGGTCTCTACTTCAAGGACGTGCCTGCGAGGTTCGAGGTTCCCTACGATGTTATACACGAGAGGCTTCTTGAGAGGAACATCCACGGCGGCTACTACATTGGAAAGCACTTCCCAGAGCTCGGCGAGACGGCACTCTTCGCGGCGACGGAAACGACGAGGAAAGAGTGGGTTGAGGCCCTCGTAGGGGCTCTGAAGGACATAATAAACGAGGCGGAGCTGTGAGGTGGTAAAGATGTTCCGTCAGGCTAAATGGGATGAACCCCTCATCTTCGAGCTCTCAAGGCCCGGAAGGGTCGGCTACACCCTCCCCAAACCGATTGAGGATATAGAAGTTGAAATCCCCGAAAAGCTCAGGCGCAGGAGCCCCCTCAACCTCCCGGAGCTGAGCGAGCCCGAGGTCGTGAAGCACTACACCCGCCTGAGCGAGATGAACTACGGCGTCGATTCCGGCATCTATCCGCTCGGCTCGTGCACCATGAAGTACAACCCCAAGATAAACGAGGAGATAGCCTCCCACCCAGGCGTCGCCTACGTGCACCCCTACCAGGACGAGAGGACTGTCCAGGGCGCGCTGAAGATAATGTGGGAGCTGGAGCAGTGGCTCAGGGAGATAACCGGCATGGACCGCTTCACGCTCCAGCCGGCGGCCGGTGCGAACGGTGAGTTCACGGGCGTTTCGATAATCCGCGCCTACCACCTCGACAACGGCGAGCCGCAGAGGGACGAGATGCTCGTTCCGGACTCGGCCCACGGAACGAACCCAGCAAGCGCCGCCATGGCCGGCTTCAAGGTCATCGAGATTCCTTCCAACGAGAACGGCACCGTTGATTTGGAAGCCCTTGAGAACGCCGTGGGCGAGAGGACTGCTGGACTAATGCTCACCAACCCGAACACCCTCGGCATCTTCGAGGACGAGATACTCGAGATTGCGAAGATAGTCCACAAAGCAGGAGGTCTGCTCTACTACGACGGGGCCAACCTCAACGCCGTCCTCGGAAAGATAAGGCCCGGCGACATGGGCTTCGACATCGTCCACCTCAACCTGCACAAGACCTTCTCTACCCCGCACGGGGGCGGCGGTCCTGGAAGCGGGCCCGTTGGCGTTAAGGACTTCCTCAAGGACTACCTCCCGGTTCCGCTCGTGAGCTACGACGAGGAAAACGACCGCTACTACCTCGACTACAACGTGCCGAAGAGCATAGGCAAGGTAAAGGAGCTCTACGGCAACTTCGCGGTTATGGTTAGGGCCCTTACATACCTCAAGATAATGGGCAGGGACGGCCTGAGGGAGGCCAGCGAGGTAGCCGTTCTCAACGCAAACTACCTCACCCTGAAGCTCAAGGGGACGAGGGGTTATGAACTGCCGTATAAGGAGCTGAGGAAGCATGAGGTCGTCTTCAGCGCCGAGCCCATGAAGAGGGAGACCGGCGTTAAGGCCCTGGACGTTGCGAAGAGGCTCCTCGACTTCGGCCTGCACGCACCGACGATATACTTCCCGCTCATAGTGCACGAGGCGCTGATGATTGAGCCGACCGAGACCGTCAGCAGGGAGGAGATAGACGCGTACGTTGAGGCCCTCAAGAGAATAAGCGAGGAGGCCTACACCAACCCAGAGGTTGTCAAGAGCGCCCCGCACAACACCGCAGTTAGGCGCGTGGACGACGTCCTGGCGGCGAAGAAGCCGATAATAACTTGGCGCATGTACAGAGAGCTCAAGGAGAAGGGAGAGGTTGACTACTGACTCTTCCTCTATTTTTCACAGTTTTTGGCGCAAATATATGTTCCCGAGAAAGTCTGGTTTTCTCCCGACACCCTTCTAATGTCGGCTTCTCACTTCAAGGGCAATCGTCTAAAGAGAAAACACAAAATTTGAACCCTTAAAAGGAGCTACGGACTTTGATGAAACTTTTGCTCGGCAAAAGTTTCTTGTGGTGGGCCCGGGGGGCTTTGAACCCCCGACCACGCGGTTATGAGCCGCGCGCTCTGACCAGGCTGAGCTACGGGCCCACTTGATGGCGCCGCCGCCCGGATTCGAACCGGGGACCGCCGGATTAACAGTCCGGCGCTCTACCTGCTAAGCTACGGCGGCTCGACCCAATGTAGGGGATACTGGGTACATTTATAAATTTTGCGGTTGGGAGAGGGAAAAGATTTATAACCCCTAAGGAATTCCCTAAAGCGAGCCTGCCCCGGTAGCCTAGCCTGGCGGGGCGGCGGACTTGTAATCCGCCGGTCGCGGGTTCAAATCCCGCCCGGGGCTCCAAAATTGTCCTTCCCTTCTTAGGAGCTTTCCCTCAAAGGAAAGCCTCATCAAAATGGCATCTTCTATGAAACGGCTCCTGTTATACGTTGCCCTGTCCATAAGTTCAATAACCTGCGGACTAAGCGTGATGTGAATGGGAACACGAGACCTTTTAGGCTTCTTTTTGGTCATTTCAACGCCCTCAACGTCTTCTTTTTGTGTGGCCACATATGGCCACATGTGGCCATGCGAAAAACTTCCGCGCCCCAAGGATATAGATGTTGTGGTCATGAGGCCTCACCAGAGTTCGGCGACTTTGCCTATCTCGAATTTCCACATTTTGGCAAGGCTTTCCATTCTTTCCGAGAAGCGGTCGGAGAGCCTGTACATGCCCCTGTCCTCGTAAATCATGCCGAGGGCGAGAAGCTTCTTCACGACCCTGAAGTAGAGGACTTTATCAGCGCCTTCAATGCCGAGGGCTTCCTGATACTCGTCCTTAAACATGCCTCCGTTCCTTTTGAGATACTCAACGAGACGCTTCGCTATCTCGAGGGTCTTGCCCTCGAAGAGGAGCTCGAGGGTGCTGGCCGGTGGTTGATAGACAGGAACTCGTATTTCTACATAGTCGGGAAACTTTCTCCTGCGGGGCATTATACCACCTCTGTTATTTTGTTAGAGGGAAGCGTATTTTTGAGTTTGGGGAACGGTGCGCGGAGTGGGGAGTATAAGTACAGGTGGTGTATATTTGGGCGGGTTTTTCGGGGTTTGGAGTTGGTCATTCGCGGGAAAGTTTTTGGAAAGACGGATAATATACAGGGGGCGTTAGTATTCGGCATCATATTATCCAGTCCTCCTCGGCAGGGTCAGGAATCTCTTCATCATCGAGCTCGGGAAGGTCAACCCTGCCGTACCTGATAAGGAAGTTGATGATGAACTTAATGACGTGCTCTGGAAAACCAGCTTCCCTAAGCTCGGCCTCAATGAACTCTACGGGCTCAATGTAATAAGCACACCAGCGCTTCCCCTCGTACTCAAAGCAGATGAGGCTTCCCGGATAGCCATCATCACTGACCTCGAACCTAATCACGAGCTCACTCACGGCCATCACGCTCCTACCCATACACTATAACAATCGTGTCCCTCAAGATTTTCCACATCTGACCCAACTCGACGTTGAACAAGAATTCCTCGCCAGTCTTTTCATCTACACCCTTGAATTCAGGCCCCTCGATGTGCTTCACCCTGAGCCTCCGCCGTGTCCCATCTTTAAAGACAAACTCCCAGACGCCCTTCTCAACTTCCTTTCCTTCTACCACCAAGTCAGTAATATCTACAAACGCCACGCCCCGTCACCTCCCCTCTTGGCTAAGCTCTATCCAATACGCTGGAGGCAGCGCATCACTAAGAAGGAAAGAGATGTCAGCATCATCAAAAACGTCGCACTCCCTGCTTTTGACAGCCGCATAAAAGCAAACCTTAGCCCTTCTAACTCTCAGCCCCTCCCTAACAGCCGCCTTGACACGCGCTGCACCCAACAAAATCACCTCCCCCACAAGAGAAACCTGAGCGTTTCCGGCAACTCCTGAGCCGGAACACGGATAACATCATCCAAATCCACGAAAGCATAGTAATCATGCGCGTGCCCCTCACCATACCACCTGAAGTCCGCGTAAGTGTTCCTGACATTCCAGACCAAGAACTCCCTGCCGAGGTTCACAAGATAGTAGAAATCCATGCCCGCCTTCTCCGCAAACCACTTGTGCCCCTCGTACTGCTTCCCATTCACCTTGACCTTCCCGTTCACGATTGCCGAGCGCGGGTTCATGTTTTTGAGTTCAAAACCCGTGAAGCGGAAGCCCCTGACGCCGTTTCTCTTGAGATACTGCACGATGAGGCTGTCGACGTCAGTCACGTACATGTGCACGTCCAGGCCCTTCCGGGCCTTCTGGAGCGCCCTTGAAAAGGCGACCCGGTTCTCCGCGTCCCGCATGAGGCGCTTGAAGTAAGTGAAAGCGTCATCAATGCTGAGGGCATCTTGATAAACGAAAGCAGTCCTCGAGGCCATCACTCCCCACCCCCGAGGAGGACAGCGATCACATCTCGCATGATGTCCTTGTGGTAGGTCTTCTGGAAGGCTTCCACGTGCTTCTTCAGACCCTTAGCCGCCGCCAAGATTTTCCGCCGCTCTTTTCTTTCATTCTCAGAAAAGAGTTCGAGAGCCGTTTGAAAGCTCATGCTTTCACCTCCACTGCCCGGCTTCCAGCCCTGTGCGCTTCTTCCAGCCGGGCGCGCTCGAACTCTTCAAGCACGCTGAGCCTGTCCAGGCGCTCCGCGAATAATGCAGAGATTCCTGCCCGCTTTGCCTCCTTCTTGTCCAAGACCTCAATGCTCACCTCGTCATCAAGAAGCTCGCCGTTTCTCTTCATCAATGCCGCCTTGGCCAAAGCCACCTCCCACGCCATAAGCCTATGAGGAGCCTCCACAAGAAACAATTCCCCATCAATGAGAATGAGGTACTCAGTCATGAGCGACCCCTCCTCTTGCAGAGGTCTTTCACTTCCTCGTCAGGCCAAGCCTCAATCTTGACGTAGAGCTTGCCCTCCCGCGCAGTTTTCCTGAGAATCCTGCAGAGATCGTCAACTTCCGAAGCATCGTAGCAGTCGCCCGCGTACACCCAATAATCTTCATCAGGCAACCGTGTAAAGACAAGAAACTTCATGCCCTCACCTCCCTCGCATCTACTGAACCCTCCTTGAGGATCCTCCCCGCCAGAACTATCTTCTCCTCAGCATCTCTCCAGTTCTCAGCCTCAACTTCTACCTCAAAAGAATCCTCGACCATATCCACGTAGCTCATGCCATACTCCTGTATCGCATCGTCTTCATCCATCCACTCGCCATCAATCCGAACAAACATGAATCTGTACCTCATACCCTCACCTCCCTCCTCTGGATTTTCCTTAGAAGGTCCTCCAGCGCGTCCGCGTAGCCAGTCCAGTACTCCGCGCCGTTCTCCTGCCTTAGAGTCAGAGAGAACGCCGTTTCGCGAGCCTCCGCGATTTCGCGCTCAAGCCACTCGATTATGGTGGGCACTTCCTCGACCTCTCTGGCCTGCTCCAGCGCCGCCCGCTCACGGGCGACGAAAGACCAGAACTCAGCCTCCGCCTGGCTCATTCCTCATCACCCCAATCCTCGTCCTCCAGAAGAGCCTCCACGAACTGCGATTCGGCCTCCACAGCCCCCTCCAGCTCCTCTATCTGTTGGAGGATGTCAACCACAGAATTTAGCAACGCTACCTCGCGGTTTTCGTCGGGTTTTGCAACGTACACGTATCCCTCGAAGTCCCCAAACTTCTCAGCGAACTCCCTCCACGCCTTGCCGAACTCTGCCGCCTGCTCGGGCTCTATCGGGATGCGAAATACCCCAAGCGCATAGATCTCAGACATCGGCCTTCACCCCCGAATTGTCGCCTTTTATGGCTTTGAGGAACTTTCCAGCCAGAACAGCGAGTCCCGCGGTCGTAGGGCCAATTTCCTCTGGCGTGGTAAAATCCCAAACCGAAATATTGCCTTTCTCAAAGCCCACATCAACGGATACTTCAACAGTGTCTGGATAGCACCAGATGCGTATCCTCAGGTCTCCAAGTGTTAGTTTTGCATGGTTGTAGGAAATCTCCTGAACCTCTGGCCTGAACTTCTCCGGGAACTCCTTCAGAACTGCCTCAACAAGCTTCCCAATATCACAAACCTCAGACATCGGCCTTCACCTCCAAAACCGGTGCGTGGGATTCAGCCTCCTTCAAAGCGCGCAAAACAACGCGCCGAAGGTTAGAAACAAAAGCCTCAAGCTTTCCATCACCCTCAGCCCTGGCCTCAAGCTCATCGAGAACCGCCAGGACGGCCCTCCGCCAGTCGGCAGGGTCAATGTCCTGAAGGACCTTCTCCAGCTTCGTTGGAACGCTCTCCTCAAGGAACTCTTTCGCCTCCTTGCCACGCTTCTGGTTGAGCAGGCCCATGTACTGCCTCTCGACAACCTCAAAGAACGTCGCAAGCCAGCGCTCCGCCGCTTTGCCCGTCTTGAGAGGCTTGACCTCGGGAACGGCCTCGCCCTTGTTGATGGCCTTGGCCGCCTTCAGCGTGTCCTCACGGTAGAGTTCATAGTCAATGATGTCCGCGACCTTCGTTTCAGGCCTCTTGAGAATCCAGCCATGGAACTCCTCCGCGATGTCCTTCGGGTAGAACTTGTCCGGGAAGCGGTTGCGGTCGTTCTTCCTGACGACAAAAGCCAGCTTGAGAAGGTCCTTGATTTTCTTTTCATCGCGGAGGCCGAGGACCTCAGCACAGAGGGCCTTCCAGCTCACGCCTTCCCTCGCGTGCTTGGCGAGTTCCTTGAGCTTGAGCGCGTCCTGGTATGAGCGGACCGAACGGCCCTGCTTGAGAGCCTCAATCTGAGCTTCTAAGTTCCTAACTTTCTCTTCCAGCTTTATAATCTTCGAATCTTTTTCCTCAATGATCCTATTCTGGCGTTCAATTATCTTGTCTTTCTGAACAATGATTTTGTTCTTCTGCTCAAGCTCCTTCTCAAGAAGGGCCACCTTCTGTTCAAGCTCTGCTATTCTCCGCCCCATTTCCTTGATGTCCTTGTGGGTGTGGTCCATCACAAATACGAAGTATTCAGTTCTACTCATTAGCCCGCGTTCGGTATCGAATCTCTCTTTGTACGACTTAGGAACACGGAGGAACAAATCAACAAGTTCTTCTGGCCACTTCTTGGGTCTTCCTGGTCCTGCTGTTGGTCTCCGAACGCGGGCCATAATTGTCGCCTCTAGACTGTGGTGTGGTGGGCCTTCCAGAACTCCCACAGCTCCCAAACGAATTCGCCCCAAGGCTTTCGTCCCTTGGCCTGCTCCATTTCTTCGACTTTCTCAGGCGGAAGGAGGAACTCCACACGCCTGACGGCCTTATACTTCCGAGTCCTTGGCATCTTGGCCACCACCTTTGTGGAACTTAAATCCATATATGGAACTTAGTTCCATAAACCATACGGAAGGAATGTTTAAAAGATTTGCGTGGGCATAATTGGGGCAAGATGCATGTAATCCAGCATTTATTTACTACTAAAATTCGTTAAATGAACATGAATGGTCAAATTTTGTATATCATAAATTCAGACCCTGAAAAAGGGCCATTTAGTGAACAGTATCAAGAAAATAAACGTTTTTTCTTTCTTCTTTTCTTGCATGATAATTATATCTATATATAATTAAACGTCCAAAAAAACATATTTGAAATTTGACTCATTATCAGGTACTTCACTCTTGAAGATGTCTAACAGAATGACTTCTACAAGTTCGTCCGGTTCAATATTCAGACTTCTACGAACTTCATTGGGGATGTATGCAGTTCCTTTCCTTCCAACCTTGCTAATTATCTGTTTTTGAGTCTCCACAAATATTGTCTTGTCATTGAAGTCTATCTTAATTTTCCTAACGATTAACTTAATGTAATCTCCTCTTTCAATTTTTAATGTATCTCGAATATACCTCGGTATGACTAATCGCCCGTCTTTATCTACCCTTGCATGAAACTTCGCTAATGGTTCTTTGGTTTCTTTCATAGGGCCACCCCTGCGTGTTGTGAGTGTTGAACCTGCGCAATAGAGAGCATTGAGAGAAGTCTCTTCTCGTCTTTTTCTGAGATGAGTTTATATTCATTTGAGCGTAGAGCTTTCATGATTTTCAACCCCTGGTCTCCTATCACGTCTTCAATCCTGATAAAGCCAATGAGCAGGACTTCGACGAAATCTCCATCTGAGATATTTAACTCACGTCTTAGACCGAGAGGGATAGTCAAAACTCCCCTGACTGTCAGCTGAGCCAAAAACCACCCTCTGCCGATGATTTTATCGTCCTCGTATTTTCTCACGATTAGTTCTACTATGTCGTGCTGGTCGAGGCCGTAGTAGTCGCGTTCGTTCTTTGGTATGGCTATCCTGCCGTTGCGGTAAACCTGAGTATGGAATTTAGCTAATGGTTCGTTGCAGTCGCTCATCTGCCCACCCCATAATTTGTTCTTCCTCTTCACTAATGATGAAATATTTTCCACTCTTCACGACTTGGAAAAGCTGGTATGCTTTATCTCCTACTTTGTTCTTGAGCTTGATGAAGTCAATAAGAAGGACCTCAATCTGGTCTCCTTCTTTTATGTCCAATTCAGCCCTGAGACCATTAGGGATTGTCAATCTCCCATGGATAGTTAGCTGAGCCCAAAACTGCCCCCTGCCAATGATTTTACCACCAACAACTTTTCTAATGACTAGGTTGACAATGTCATGCTTGTCTAATCCAAAATATTCCCTCTCATTCCCGGGAATTGCTATTCTACCGTTCTTATACACCTGCACGTGAAATTTAGCCAATGGCTCGACTACTCTAGCTTCGCTGGTAGTCATTGGACTCCCTCCATTAAGACCGATTCTTTTTCGGGGGTCAATAGTTCGTATTTGCCCTTAATCACACCGCTCAAGAGCTTGGCTTTTTCGCCAAGAAGGTCCTCTGGTTTGAGTATGTCGATGATTAAAACTTCAACATAGTCTCCTTTTTGGATTCCTAATTCGTCCCTCAAGCCTTTTGGGATAGTCATATATCCCTTATCGTAGACTCTGGCCAAGAAATGACCTCTGAGAGTGCCTTCAGTGGTGTGTTTCCTGATTATAACCTCGATAAAATCTCCAAGGTCAATGTGATAGTACTCCCTAATAGTGCTGAGGAGGGTTATTCTACCCTGAATCATGACTTTGGTCGGATACTTCGCGAGAGGCTCAATGGGATTAATCTCTTTGTCGTTCATGAAAACACCCCACTAATGCTCTCAAGCAACTGTTTCTCTTCGTCAGCAGTGATGAGTTTGAACTTTCCATACTTGAACTGTTTGAGGAGTCTGTAATGTTCTTCGGGTATGATTTCGTTTAGTTTAGTATAACCGACGAGTAAGACTTCTATCATGTCCCCTTTTTTGATGTTGAGCTTTTGTATGAGGTCCTTGGGAATGGTTACATTCCCTCCTGAAACTAACATGCCTTCAAAATACGCTCTTGCAACTGGCTTTTTCTCTTCGTCGAGAGTCCGAATGATTAATTTTACAATATCCCCATCGGTAAGCTCCAAAAACTCCCGTTCATTGTTGATTATCCTGATTCTCCCTTTAACGTATACTTTTGCGTGAAACTTCGCCAGCGGTTCAACTACCTTGGTCTTGTTGGAGGTCATTGAAGTCGCCTCCTTGGGATTATCTCTTGCTCTTTTGCCTCATCAACTACCTCAAAACCATTATCCACGAATCTGAGCAGTTGCTGGTACTCTTCTTTTACGATGTCTTCCAGAGAATAACGGGAAATTAATAGTATCTCTAAGATGTCGCCTATTTTGACGCCCAACTCCTCTCTCATCGGTTTTGTAATAGTGAACATACCACGCCCGGTTAATTTGACGAGAGTGTGAACCCTCTTCAATGGACGGAGGGTGGCCGTGTCTATTGTCCTTATTATGAGTTCCACATATGTTCCCTTAGTTAGGTTAAATAGCTCTTTTTCCCCGTCAGGGATGACTACTCTGAACTTAGATATCACGGGGACGTGAAATTTCGCCAGCGGTTCAACTACTCTGGTCTCGCTATCAGACATAGACTCACCTCTTCTCTCGATTTTAGCTAATGGCTGTTGTTTGTTTTCTGTATTCTGTTTAGAATACATAAGGTTTACCGTGAGGTGCTCTACTGATGCGAGTAATTTTTCCGTCCGTAATCTACTTAAGGGAATTTTGGGTTTTAATGGCTGGTGTCGTGATGCTGAGGTCGTTTGAGGTTGAGCTGGAGGCTCTTGGGGAGAATGTTCGCGTTGAATTTTTGAGTGAGAGTTATATTGACTTAATTAAGGCTTTTGATTCTGGTGAGGGTGGGGAGGAGCAGACGGAGTTTGCGAGGGTCAAGGCATGGGATTCTCATGAGCGGTGTCTTTCTACGGTTTTTGTAATTCTGAGCAGAGAAAATTCTCTTATATCGTATTTCACGCTTTCTCCGTTTATTGTTAGTCTGAAGATTCGCGAGGATATGCCTGAAAATAAAAAGGAGCTTGTTGAGGATTTGAGGGCTCGGCTTGTAGAGCTGTTGGGTATGGATATTGAGTATTCTTCTGTGCCTACTATTCTTCTTGGGCAGTTTGGTCTCCAGAAGGAGTACCGGGGTAGAGGTCTTGGCGGGGAGATTCTGGCAAAGATTGTCAAGCCGTATGCTGTTCTTTATGCCGCTCAGATTGGTGGTGTTGGTCTTTCGCTTCATGCGAAGAAGAGGGTTGCGAAGAGGTTTTATCTTAACCCTAAAAAGAACCCTCTTGCGGAGGATTTCCAAGTTGTTTCTAAGGGTGGCACTTATGAGTTGTTTTATCCGTTTGTTGCTGAGGCAATGGCAGTTAGAAGAGCTTTGATTGAGAAGTTAAGGGGTAAATACATCAGATAAGGCCCGCAATAGCCAGGGCTCTCTTAACGGTGTCTTCTATCTCTTTGGGGTCTCGCTCTTTAGCTTTCTCAAATGCATTTACAAAGTTCTGGAGTTCCTCGGGGGTCTCTAACACGAGTTCATAGCCGTTGAACTTGGCCATTTCTCTCACCGTTGTTTCCTTACGGAAGGAATTATATAAAGGTTTCGAGAAAGAGAAGATTAATGGACTGTTTGCAAGTTATATTTAATGCAAGATATGGATTTCTCGATTAGTCTTGACTCTTCGTCAGCATTGGTAAGAATTCTAAAGGGTTTATGAGTTAATTTTGAGAGCAGTGATTTCCCTTTTGGGCTGATTAAATCATCAAATTTGTGGAATCCGACGAGAAGAACCTCAATTATCGAATCCTGAGTTATATCTAAACTTTCACGGACTTCTTGAGGGATTGTGATTAAGCCTTTAGAACTAAGTTTGGCTATGATATATGCAACTCCAGTAATCACAAGCTTTGAGTCTGATTTCAGAACCTTTCTTACAATGACTTCAACCACGTCATCTTTGTCTAATCCTAGGAACTCTCTGTCTTTCTTGGGAATTACAATCTGACCCTTTGCGTTTATACTAGCATGAAACTTCGCTAATGGTTCTTTGGTTTCTTTCATAGGGCCACCCCTGTTGGTTTTTGACTGCTCATTCGATACTGGAAAATATAAGTGAAGTGTTTCATGATTTTGTCTTCTGGAATGAGTTCTCCAGGCTTGATTTCAAGCCATTTCCCTGACGTCTGAACCTTGGAAAGCAGTTGTTTACCTTTTTCGCTGACTAACTCGTCGAACTTGTGATAACCAAGAAGCAAAACCTCTACGATGTCTTTTTCATGAAGCTCAAACTCTTTCTTGAGGTCAGCAGGAAGAAAAATAAGGCCTCTTGTCCCAACTCTTGTGATTAGATAACCTTGCTTAAGGACCTTGATTGTGGCTGTTTCGGGGTCAATCTCGATTTTACGGACAATAACTTCCACATAGTCATTTTTATTGATATTCAGGGCTTCCCTGATAGTTTTGGGAATAGCAACCCTACCCTCCTTGTCCAGACGTGCGTGGAATTTGGCTAATGGTTCTTTGGTTTCTTTCATGGAGTCACCTCGGAACTGTGCTAATTTTACGAATTATCCATACGGTAAGAATGCTTAAAAGGTTTGAGAAAATTTCCCGTGCGGGGGATTTTTACCCGGGCCTGTTGAGAGTCCTGGCGAAGCCTTTTTATAGGCCGGAGTAAAATCTCCAGCGCTCTAAAAAGAGCGGAGGAGGGCCCTGGAATGAGTGAAGATATTCCTTCTATTAAGGAGGTGGGTAAGTCTAGCTTAAAAAAGGTCCCTCAGATTTACCCGGAAGGCGTGGAGTTCTCGAAAAGATGGAGACTGTTTAAGACCGGGTGGGTCGGTGTCATCTTGATAATCATTGGCTTTGTATTTGTTGGTTATGGGCTGGCACTCAGCCCAACGTATTATTGGGCTCCGGTTAACCAGTGGTCGGACTCCTGGACTATCAAGCCAGGGGAAGAGTGGTACCATTCTTGGACTATCGACGAGCCTGCAGGAAAGATGCTTGAGGTCAATATCTCTGTCTCAGGCGGCAACAATGATCTTCAAGTCTACATTGATACACCCAAGGGCAGGATTGATTATGGTAAGCTCAGCTCACCAATTCACATAATGATTAACACGTCTAAATACGGAGCTGGCAAGTATATGATTCATTATAGCAATGGATTTAGCCTAATAACTCCAAAGACTGTATGGGTTAAGGAGACAATATATAAGCTTGAGGAAGACACAAGCGACAAGGACGGTGTTATGGGGGTGGGGATATTCTTCTTCATAGTTCCTGGAGTCATATTGCTCCTTGTAGGGCTTCGCGAGGTGGCAACATTAAAGGTTGATGATGACATTCTTGAAGCAAAGATCCTCTCATGGGGCAAGCTCGAACTGAAGGTAAATGGGTACAAATTGGATCAGAAGCTGGATCACGACGTGAAGTTCAAGGCGGGCAGGGATGAGTCTCGTATTGTAGAGTTGAAACGGGAGAAGCATGGAAGCACCACTTTTTGGAGGTTCTTCGTTGACGGCCAAGAGGTTGGCCGGTTGCCGTGAGGTTTTCGTTCTTTTCATTCTTTAGAAACCTTTAAAAGTTTACAATGCTTACATGTTAATGAGCCCGTGAGAATGATCGGGCGATGAGCCGCATGAGCATGAAGTCCCGTTGGGGACGGAGTTGGCGGCTTCTTCCACTCATTTCCAAACATCGTTAAGGTTCTTCTTGAGTCTTAGATAGTTACACAGATTGTCAGCAAGCTCCATGATTTTCCTGAGCTGTTTGTCAGTTAATTTTCCCTCTATGTGAACCACATGGCCCGGATATTTGAGCCTTTGAAATATGAAAAGGCCCTGGACACTTCAATAAGGGGCAGGACTTGAGAATACCTTCCGGGAAAATCATTAAAGTAACTGGTTTTCTTTTTTCCAAGCTTCTTTGAGTGTTTAACCCATTTGACTATGCCACTGTAAACATTAGCCTTATTTGAATCGGCAATTATTAATACGGAGACATAGGAGATGTTTCTGTCGTCGGATTTGTCCACGAAGATTAACCAGCTCATTCCACCACCAGCCAGCTCGGCCTCTTTTCCTCTGGAATCAGCTCGGCGAGCTCTTTGAGTTCTTCTGGAGTGAGGATGTAAACTTCCTCTGGAAGCTCTGCTTTTGAAGGAACGTAAATAAGCCTCTGCTCGACGTTATAGACTTTGCCCCTCTTTTTCTGCCTCTTGATTTGCTTGCGAACCTGAACTTTAAGCATTGGACCCACCGATATACGGTAGAAGGCTCTCCTTATAAGGTTTTCTACGGTAGAAAAAGAAGAGGTCAAGATTTGGGCCGCAATACCCCTGGAAACATATCTTCATTCTCCTCGATAATCCTTTTCAAGAGCACGACGGCCTCTCTAATGTTCTCCTTGACGTCAGGCTGGAATGAGTGCTCTTCCGCCGCCTTCAGCCTCCGAAGCACGAGGAGCATCAGCGCCGAGTTAGTCCTGTCTGTGACTGAAATATACCGGCGCTTTCCCGGGCTCTTTGGCCTTTTCTTCTTCACTTCCTCCCCGACAACCTCGCCCTCGTTATGCTCCTGCTCAATGACCTCCTGCTGTTGCTCAAGGATTTCTTTGAACAGGTCCTTCGCAACGACGCTCCCCTCTGGTGCAACCTCAGCCTCGCTCATATGTTGAACTCCTCCCAAATGTCTTTTTCGCCCCTGCTCAGGATTATTTCTCCGCCTTCAGCAACCTTAAAGCGCTCCTCTTTCTTCTTCTGGTTCTTGGTCTTCTCGATGAGCTGGTAGCTCTTGACGAACGGGTTAATGTCCAGGGCCGTGTTCACGAGTGAGCCGGTCTTCTTGAGCACGTTGTCAATCAGGGCCTCAAGCGTCTGGCTCTTCTGGTAGATTGCGTAGAAGGCTGCTATTTGCTCCTCGCTCAGCTCCGGAGGCATCGCAAAGTCGCCCCACACAGTGCTCATTATCCTCGAGGTCTCTACAATTATCGTCGTGTCCATGGCCGAGAGTGGGGCGAACTGTGGGAAAGTCCAGAGGAGCTTTTGATGTGGCCCTCTACCAAGAACCCTGGCAAGAGACAAAAACACTTCATCAAGCCAGCTCGGCGCTCTTGGCGTGTATGCAATCACGAGCATGTTGTTGGGAGCTATCGCAACGCCCTGCACGTAGCCGAGGGTAACGATTTCTTTCACCATGCTGTTGCCACTTTTGAATTTGTAGTAGGCCTTCAGAACTTGGTGGTGGGTTCTCACAAACTTTAGAGACTGAACGGCCTGTTTCTGCCTCCAGTCCAGGAGGGTCGGCTTCTCTTCATGCATTAGCTTCTCGTTGACTTTTTCAACTCTTCCGTCAATTAGAGTAATGTTCTGTGTGTCCTCCACGTAGTTCCTCTTCGGAAGGCCTCCTTCCCTCTTCTTTTTCCTCTTCAACCACTCAAACACTTTCAATCACCTCCACCTCACAAGGTTTGTGAAGGGCGGAAATGAATCCGCTCGGTAAAGAACTTGTTGTAAATGAAATATCCGCGTCCGCGATACTTCCTTTTTAGTTCCTCAACTTCAGCGGGTGAGGAAGCAACGATACGCTCAAAGCTAACATCAAAATCTGGAACGACCTTTTTCAGGAGCGCGTAATCGTCAGCCGAAGCGAGGGTTCCGAGGATGGCGATGTGGCTGGCTCCGTATATGAGTTCTGACGGCAGACTGTGAAGGTACTGTGTGGCAGCGAGAAAGTTCACCTGGTTGGAACGGCCCTCTCTGAAGAGCTTAGCCGCCATAGCCTTGCCCCAACGGCTTCTCAGGTAGTTCTGAATCTCATCGCCCGCAATAAAGACAGCCGTCTCCTTCTCCTGCACGTACTCATTCAGGACCCATTCCACGACTTTTTTGAAGATGATATTCTTCGCGTTCTCGGTCAGGTCGGAGTTCTGGCTAAAGTCAATAACGTTGATTTTCGTGTTGTCCAACTGCTCGAAAAGGTCTTTACCGCTCTTCTTTAGCCAGCGAACTTTCTTAAGGCTCTTGGCAACGTTGTAAACGCCCCATAAGCTCGTGGGTGGCTTCTTGTTCTCAACTTCAAGGAACTCAAGCATTTCCTCGTAGATTCTCTTCGCCTCAAAGACCAGCTCATCCGGGTCCCTGGCCTTCTCCTCATCCCATGCCGACTTGATTATCTGCGCGTAAATCGTGTTGGGGTTGATGTTCACGACCTTTGCAACGTCCTCAAAGTCCAATCGTTCATACTTGAGGAAGGTCGCAATGACCTCGGTCTCGGGCCCTGAGTCCAGGGCTATGTTATGAGGGTTCCTCGTAGGATTAAAGACAAATCTACGAATCGGGAAAGCGCGAGGCTTTATTCCGAACAGGCTAAAGAGCGTGTGCTGTTTATCATACTTCAACCAGCCAAGGATGTTCTCCCACCCGAGGGCAAAGTCCCCCATAAGGCCGAGCTGGCCCTCATAGGCAGGGAGCTCGAGCATCTTGATGTAGAGCTTGAGCTCAGTAACCTGGCTCATTCTAGCCCTAAGCCAGCCCTCTCCCCGCTCCCTCAAGAGCTGGTAAAAGGTCCTTTTGACAAGCTGTGCTTTGGCACGGTCGTACTTCCTCTCGAACACTATGATGAGTGGAGGCTCTTGGTTCCTACCCCACCTCGTGTTCAGCCAGATTTCCTGAAGTAGGGCCTTCATCGTCGTGGACTTCTGGAAACCGCTTGGCCCAAGGAAAAGTATGTGATTAGCATCGTCGTCGTTTATCTTTAGCCACCTGTCTAGAGTATGGCGATACTCGTCGCTCTTCACGCCTCGCCCTATGTAAATCTCATTTAGCCTTCCTTTTGTTACAGGCACCCATGAGCTTGAATTACTAGCGACCTGCTCCACTCTAACCCCTCCGTTTTCTTAATGAAAATAAAATAACCCCCTTCACACACATAATATTTTAGCACCAAGCGCCCCGCTCAGTTCTTTGTTTCCTCAAAACTCCCACCTCCTGCTGTGTTATCGCTTATGTCAGCTCCCAAGCTCTCTTTTTCCTATAAAGCCCATATCCGACTAATCCCACTACAACAACGCTTCCAACCAGGCTCTTCCACAGAACCGAGCCCACTAACCGCTCTTTCTTCGCCTTCTCAATGTAGCTCTGCTTTGCTTCTGAACTCTGCTCGTTCATCACCTGCTGGATAATCTGCCTGTATTCCTCGTTCTGCTGCTCAAGGAAGTCCGCCTTTGCTTTGAGCTGGTTGTATTTCGTCGTTAGATTCGCAAGCTCAGCCTTGAGTTCGCGGTTTTCCTTCGTGAGGTTGACGAGCTTTGTCTGGAGCTCTGCAGTGTTGGGCTGGCTTTTCAGCTGTTTTTCGAGCTCTGAAACACGCTGCTTGAGCTTTGTGTTCTCTGTTTTGAGGACACTGTTTTCTTTCTTGAGCTGATCTATTTTCGCGGTTAGGTTTGTAATAATCTTGTTTTTCTTCTCAAGCTCTCCTTGCAGCTCTTTGATTGCAGTCTCATTGACGATTGTGTTGTTCACGACTTTTGTGATGATTATTGGCTCAAAGGTTGCGCTCAGTGGCGTGTTTGAAGCTATCAACACTTCTGCGCTGTTGAGGTATGGAGTCACCTCGATGTAGAGGCTTCCAAGTGTCGCATTGCCTCTGTCAAGATAGTATTCGCCTTCGGGCGTGATTATTTCCAATAGAGGACCTTTGAGGAGTGTTAGCGTTGTGTTTCCAGAGAGGTATAGCGTCTGGTTCGTGATGAGAAGACCATTCCACATGAAGGAGTACTCATGCCCCTCTTTGGTAGGCTCTTCTCGCTTTACTGGCTTTGTCATGATTGTGAAGAACTCTTCACCATCGATTTTGAGGAGTGTGGTGTTGTTCGCGAGCGTCAAGGTGATTGTGAGGTTTTGAACTTGGACACTGGCATTGGGCCTCAGAATTTCGAGAATCTGGCCGTCTCGAATGATTATCACGATTGTAGTATTAGAGAGTGTTTTGGTGATGTTGAGTACGAGGTCATTGACGTAGAGAGTCCCATCCTCTACGGGCCCCTGCCAAGTGTATGCTGAAACTGCGCTTAGTCCTATTATATATATTATGAATATAGGCAAAACCCTTCTCACGTTCTCGCCCCCATATAGGAGATAGGGACAACTCAGCTGAAGCTGACTCTCAGCACGTCGCCCTCGTACATGACAATGTTCTCGCCGTCCCATCCCGGGTTCGAGGGCTCGGTGTGAATGGTGACGACGGTCGAGTTTGTTGCAGGGTCAACGCTGTGAACCGTGATGTAGACTGTATAACCGCACTTTGTCGTGGTTCCCTCAGTGGCCCCTACAGGAATGCCCTGCGGATCTCCGTATTCGATTAGCTTGCCGTCCAAATAGTAGCAGCTCGTGATCGTGAAGCCCGCAAAGCCCTCGCCGACAGTTACAAGCTCCAACTCCATCTGCGTGCAGTCATAAGTCTCGGGGTCGGAGGAATTGGTTGTCGTGGTCGATGACGAAGAGGTTGTGGGTATGGTATATGACTCATCGCCAAACGTGATTATTATCCCGCCGTCTCCTTCTTGAATACAACCTGCCGAGGCCACCACTATGCCGAGGAGAATCAACAAGGCGAGAAGTTTCCTCATGGGCATCACCCCAAAATACCTCTAATCTCAACGGCTCCAGTTCGGCGGTTCACCCACGCGAAACCCGCGAACATGTCATTACTGCCCGCCTTGAGATTTAACTCGAAAACCCAATACTTCTGCCCGTTCTTTTCCTTCTCAGTCAGGCTCTTCTTCTCGGGATAAAGCCGGTAGCCGTATTTAGCGAGTTTTTGGTTGTAGCTGGCTAAATACTGTAGGACGAGATTGTAAGCCTGCTCCGCTGTGATTGGATAGTTCTCAACATAAGCGCCCTGAATTATCGTGAGGTGCCCATCGCTCCAGAGGATAGTTCCATTCTCGACAATGTAGCCCTTTGTGGGATAACCGAGCTGGTAGAGGCGCTCCTTCAGCGGGTCAGTCTGATGGAAGGTCGAGTAGCCGTAGTAAATTAAGAATATCGTAGAGAATATCGCGAACAAGCGCAGTATCACGCGGGAAAATGAAGGAGAGGAGCGGTGGGCGTACATTTCAGCCACCTCAGCTGGAGCTCTGTTCAGGCACTACAACCGGCCAAGTCGCGGAGCTGTTAGCCTGGACGATGTACGGAGCGGTCTCGTTGTAGAGCATCGCGACGTTTCCGCTCAGGTCCTCGACCTTGAAGTAGAACGCGTAGTAGTTGCCCTCGGTGATGTTAGTGAGAGTAATTGGCGTAACAGTCGCATTGACTGGAGTGAAGGCTGTAGTGTTGCCAATAGTGCTGTTAGTGCCGAGGTCAGCGTAATACACGTAGTAGGTAGCTATTGCGTCGTTGTCGGTAGCGTTGAAGTCAATTGAGAAGGTTGCAGTGGCGTTGTTGTAGTCAATGCTGACAGAGCTCAGGGTCGGCTCAGTAGTGTCAACGACGGTTATGGTGTGGACGTCGGTCACGAGCTCTTTTCCATTGTCATAGACGACCTTGACCTTGTAGTAGACGGTATCGCCGAAACTGGCCGGAATCTCGGCGCTATAGGTGCCGTTCTCGGCTGCGGCGTTCAGAACGCTAAAGGTGGCGTTGTTGGGATCGGCGACGTTGAGTGCATAGAGGACCTGGACAGAGCTGATGTTGAAGTGCTCCTCGTTTGAGAGCTTGAAAGACACTATCACGTGCCCGGTCGCCTGGTCAACGCTGGCGGAGAGGTCTGAAACGGCAAGCTGGTAGGTTTCTGTGCTGTTGCTCTGATTGTCAAGGTTCAGGAGCACTCCAGGGCTGGCGTGCCCGTTGTAGGCCCACCAGGCTATCGCCGCAAAGAGTACCACCAACCCGATCGTTATCAACTGCCTTTCCTTCTTTCTCAACTTAACACACCTCCAAATTCCTTTATCTTATCAAGGAGCGCGGAAAGCTTGTCAATCAAGCCTGAAACGTCGAGCTTGTCAAAAAACGAAAGGTTAGAGACGCTGTCCGGCAGGTAACCCGCCTTTGCGAGGTAGTAAATCCCTGCCACTGCGATTAGGCTGAACAGGAGCGTTTTAATGAGACTCTTGAGCAGGAAAAGGCCAATTACTGCGATTATCCCAAGGATTATTAGACTGTTAACGTCCACCCTGCCCACCTCCGCGGAGGGCTAATGCACCGAGTATCGCGGCGACGCTGAAGCTGACGACACCCTGCGTTAGCTGGAGGAGGGTTGCAGTGGGGTCGCTGGTGAGAGCTAGCATGATGATGCTACCGATGATGAGGAATCCTGCCGCGTCTAGAACTCCCCAATGTTCAAGGTCTGCAATTCTGTAAACGCTCAGGCCGACCAGGGTCGAAGGAATGAAGAGGGCCCAAAAGCCCGAAAGGCCGAAGAGCTGACCTACTGTAACCATGCTGTCTTGAAAATGGAAAATGCAAAGGAGGTAGGCAATGAGGGCCACTGCAATCCTGCCGAGCATTGTGAGTCACCTCAGTTGACTATGATACTGACCATCTTTGCGAGGAATGGCAAGCTGAAGGCCGTATCGAGATATTTACCTCCTGTAACCACCGTGGCTGCAATCCAAAGGAATGCTATCAGTTCGTCATCGCCCGTCTCTGGTGCTACAATGTATAGGGCATAGGTTGCCGCGGCGAGGAGGACTCCAGTATTGTAGGCTCCAACGGTCATTGAGATGGTGCCTGTCATGAAGTAGAGCACTGCCACAAACCCTATTCCGGCAATTAGGAGGCTCATGATGACTTTGTTGACTCCATACTTCGAGCCGTAGGCGAAACCAAGGAACTCGTAGTCCATTTTGTCAGAGAGTTTGTCCAGCGCTTCGATTGCGATGATAACGTAGATTGGAGTCATGGCAACTGCTTCAACGTACTGGTTCACTGTGATGTTCTGGCCAGTAGCCCATCTCAGGACAAAGCCGCCTATTAGACCCACCAGCACCAGTTTGATGAGATAATTCACGTTGTTCAACTTCTTCATATCAACCAAGAGCACCACCTCCAAGGAGCACCGCAACGGCCATCTGGAAGAGCGAGATGGCCGGGAGTATTGTCAGGTGCGCACCACCGGTCACTATGGTCTCTGCAATCCAGAGCCAGAGAAGCCATTCTGACGTTCCAGTGTTCGGCAGGAGGACGACAAGAGCCACGAGAGCAGAGGCAACAAGTGTGGCTGGCGTGACTGTAGCAAGGTTCAGCGTAATGGTCCCTGCCAGGAGCCACGTGAACATCAGGAAGAAGACGAACACTGCGCCGAATGCGAAGACGAGCTTCGAAAGCCCGCTCTTGCCCCTGCCGAGCATTTTGTTGTAGAGTTTGCCCGTGTCGAGGCCGTAGTCAAAGAGCAGGGCGAGGATTATGCCGACGAGCGGGATGCTTGCGTAGGCGGCGTTGAATTCTGCTATCGTGACGCTTTTCTCCTGCGCGTACCAGGCTATTAGTGCCATCATGCCCGTTGCCGCGATTCTGAAGCCTAGTTTGTTGAAAAAGAAATTCCCGGCCCGTTCTCCAACTCCGGGCCGGTTCTCATTCTTGTTTGCATTCCCCACGTCACATCACCTCAGAGCAGTTTCTTCCAAATCACGAAAGCGCCCACAAGAACGAAGATAATCAGCAGAAGCACCCACAGCTTGACGCCGAAGACCTCTTTGTTCAGCAGATCCTTTGCAGTGCCTAGAATGTCAATATGGGGTTTGTACTCGTCAGCGAGGTCAACGAGCTCATCGCCCTTCTGCGCATCGAGTTCAGCCTGCTCGTACTCACCATAAAGGGCCTTCTCTGCCGCACTCATGTAGAAGTCGCCGGCCTGTTCGAGCTTCTTTGCAACGTTAAGCCAGTTGAGGTACTCTTGCACCGCATCAGTTTGTGTTATTTTGTTGAGCGCTTCAATCGCATCCTCGTACGCTTGTATTGCCTTTTCAGCGTAGAGTGATGCTTTCTCGTTGTTCTCCGCGTCAGCTTTCTTCTTGAGGCTCTCAGCGGCGGCAATCTTCTCCTGCAGGCCGTTGATGAGGCTGGCTGCTATGCCCTTGATCTGCTCAATTTCCTCTTCGGTTATCTTGTCGTCGTCTGTGAACTGAACGAGCTGCTCCATCTGCTCATCTGCGAGAACCGTCCTCGTGTTCGGGATGACGGAAATCTTCGGGCTCACAACGAGCCAGAGCGGGATGGTGGTGTTATCATCGCGCTTGATAGTGAATGAAGCCAGCCCGTAGACCTTGTAGGTGAGAGTGTTCGGGTCTTCGGTGTAGTGGGCAGTCAGGAGCTTCATCGTCGGTGAATCAGCGCTCATGGTTCCGAGGTCGCCGAAGATGCTGTCTGCGACCGTCCAGCTTAGGTCTTTGTACTCCCTCACAACCACGAAGCGGAAGTCATCCTCGAAGGTCGGATTCAGCGGGTCGAAGTAGCCCGGATTCGGCACAATATAGAACTTGTAGTCAGCAGTTGACCCTACGACATGGAGCGGCGTGGCAGAGGTCAGGATGATGAAGTTCGAGAGGGCTCCGGCGTATTTCTCCTGGTAGATTGCCCACTTTGTAGCCGCCTCAGTGTTGAGGAATTTGACCGGTAGGGAAGCATAAAAGCCGTCTGTGAGCTGCGCTATGTCATGAGCCATTGTGACGTGCTTCCAGGCGCTTGTAGTATATGCAGTGTAGTCTATATCATCGTTCCTGACGAAGACGTAACAGGTGCTTGTGTTGGTATCCCACTTGCCGCCGGCGTTTTCACAGCTGGTCTGATTAGTATAACTCGGGTCGCTCTGCCAGACCTCGCGGTAGGCGTCAACCTTGACGAAAATTTCCCATGTGGAAGTGTTTGCGTTGAAGAGAGTCTCAATGAGATTCCTCGTGACCTGGCCGGTTGAGATTGCGTTCTGGACTGAATAGACATAATCATCGGGCACCTTGAGGATTGTAGTATATACTGCACTCTCCCCATTTAGGCCCTCGCTGCCGGCTCCATAGTCCCATACCCTCCTCCAGAGCGGGACGGTGCTGTTCTCCTTCTGAAGGTATATCTCGACGGAGCGGAGGTGAATGACGTTGAAGGGGATATTGCTCTTCTTCGTGTAGAGTTTCGCCTGGACTGGAAAAGCAGAGAAGCCGTATATTGACTGTGGGCCATAGATTTCAATCCAAAGGTCGCCGGTGGCGCCGTCTTCTTTTGTATCATACTGCACGAGGTCGGAGCGGAGCTTTGCGGTGAGCTCGGCAATCCTCTTGTAAGCCTCCTGGTTCGACTCGTCGAGGAGATTTGTGGTTTCATCAGGATCATCCGTTACAGTTGACTGGTTTGCGTACCTGTCAACACTTAGAGTCCCGCCGCTTGTTTTTTCACTGTCATCTCCTAACAGGATCTCCATCCCTGCGTAAGTTGCTCCTGCAGCCGCCAAACCCATCCCAATACATGCCGCAGAGCCTGCTCCAGCCGTGCCAGCTAGGCAGGCTCCAGTGGCTATGCCTCCGACCACGACTGGTACAACAGTCTTGACTGTGTCTTTTGCTCGCTCCTTAACTCCATTCCACCAGCCCGAGAACGAGAACGCGCTAGCAGGCTGTGCGTAGATGCTGACGAAGAGTATTAGCATGATGAGTGCTCCAGCTACGCGCTTCCGCCTGTTGCATCTCTGATTTTTCTTCTCGTTCTCTTCCTCGTCTTCCTTCTTCCTGCACTTCAGAAAGTTGAAAAGAGAGAGCACAATCTCACCTCCTCCTCAGGATTGCGATAAATAGGCCGAGGCCAACCAAGGCCGCGAGGCCGTAGTAGAGCGTCTTTGAACTTGAAGCCCCACCGAAGAGGCTGAATCCAGAACTATCCGAAATACTGACGGCAACCTTGTCAGAGAAGACCGTCGCGTTGCCCTGCATGACGGCCACATTCAGCTCGTAGGCGTCATAAGTGAGGTCTTCCGGCACGGCGAAGGTGATGCTGACGTCCTTCTCAGTGAGCGGGCCGACACTGATGCTCTGGTTGATTTCAGCCGGCAGGAAGCCGCCGGAGACCTTTATCGTGTAGTACTGGACATCGCTCGACGGGTTCTTGAAGTGGAGCGTGATGACTCCCTCGCCGCCCTCGGAGACGGTAAGGGTCTTGGTAACGAGGGTAATGGCAGGGTTTACTTGGATTGAATAAACTGCCGTCTGGCCGTTCCAGGTGAGTTCGAGCGTGTAGGAGCCCTCAGCTGGAACATTGATCTGGAAGGTGTGCGCCTCATACGGGCTGAATGCGTGGGAGTCACTCCACACCTCGTTGCCTTGGCTGTCCTTGAGGACAGCCGTGATTAGGTAGCTCTGACCGCTCGATTCTGAAATCCTCAGCTCGTTCTGGCCGACCTGCCACTCAGAGGGCATCTGCACGCTGAACGGGAGCGGCTCGACCTTATACGTCACCTGCTTTGTCGTCGTGTAGGTCTTGCTCATGATTGCATCGTTGCTCGTGAGGGTGATTGTGAAGCCGTGAGTGCCAACGGAGCCAACCTTGAACTTGATAGTGACCTGAACAGGCGAGGAAATGTCGCCGAGGTAGTACTTCCCGGACTCCGGAGACACGACGGAGCCGTCCTTGCGGACTTCTATGATGTCGGAGAGGCCAGAAAGGCTTAGATAAGTGTTGTAGGTCGCGCTGGTCTGGATTGGGCTCAGTGTGAACGTGAGCTCGTAAATCGTGTTCTCGGGAATAGTGATGTCGCTCGGGAAGTTCTCGAGCTTGAAAGCCGCGCTGGAGGGGTACATTTCAACGCTGACAGTCATGTCGCTCTGGACGTCAATAGTCTTCGTGACGCTCCAGTAGCCGGTTTTCTCAAAAGTTAATTCGTGAGTGCCCTTCGCCAGCTCCAGCGAGCCGCCGTCGTCAATCGTGCCGAGCGTAGTATCGCCCTCTTTGACCGTTACGCCCGAAAGAGGCTGGCCGGTGAGGGCGTCTTTCAGGTTAAACGTGACCGGATAAGCCTCCGGGACAATATCATAAACGTATAAGTCGTGAGCATCCCCATTAAAGTCCTGATAAAGGAACAGAGCGACCTTAACGCTTTTCACCTCGTCCGCCGACGCTATCACCCCTTTTGATATTAAGTCCTCCACAGGGTTAATTGAAAACTCAATAACCGAGCCTGTGGGGTCTGGTAAGTCATTGAACCAGTAAACGCCGCCAAACCAGCTATCAAAAGCCGTTGTGGAGAAACCATCAGCCGCCGAGCCCACCCAATAGTGAATAACTACATACGTGGTGTTTGAAGTCGTTTCAACGACAGCACCGACACCATAACCGCCGTCGTTTGGTCTCTCAGAATATCCCTTTATCTTGTATGTAAAGTTTCCCTGCAACGACAGCGGACTGTCGTAAACAAGCAAAACATGCCTACTACTTATTTCTTGCGTATGAATTCTGAAAGCGTTTAACGTTGAATTCCAAGCACCTGTTATTGTGCCAGTATCTCCCCCCGAATATTGATTTGTAGATTTAAGATACATTACCCAACCATTAGCCGCCCCTGTTGCTGTGTAGTCGCTAGATGAAACCGTGAAATCAATGCTAAAGCCTGCATTCTGAAGATCAATCAATGAAGTCGCCGCGACCGAGCCCGCTCCTGCCAAAACGCTGAAGAGTACCAGCAGAGCGAGCACTACCCCGAGCCTTTTCACTTAGACCACCTCCTTGAGAGTGCCCAAGTGTCAATGCCAAGCCCGACGAGGACGATGCCGATTGACATCAATCCAAACGCGAGAACCAGTCCGAGAACGTCCATCGCTCAGCCTCCTACGCTGTAATCAATGCCAATCCCGCCCACAAGGGCCAGCACAAGAGCAGTTTGTTCGTTTATTGCAAGCAGGCTGTTGGGAAAAGCCTCAAAGCTTCCAGCGAGCTGGTAGAGAGCAATGAGCCACGTCACGAGTAGAATATCATAGATCAGTACGCGCCAGCCTGCCGTCAAGGGCTTGATGTAGATAATGTTCCTGTTCCCCTTGTTTGTGAGCAGCCAGTGCAGGGTAATCCCTCCGAGGGCCCCAAAGAAAGCAGCTTCCTTCGTTATGCTGTCCCACGCGACGTAGCCGAAGAAGGCGATGATGAGAATGAAGAGAATGAGCTGGACGAGGCTCTTTGCGCTCTTTGCGTTCATGCCGGTGCAACCTCCTTTCTCTTGCGTAGTTTTGACATTGCTACAGAAACAGCGGAACTCGCACCTTCTGCTATCGCGTAGCCGATAGTCGCCCACACTGCCGGAATCAGCGCAAGGAGGGTGAAGCTCATGTCGTTCGTTGCGAGCAGGAATATCACGAGCAGGAGATTTCCGAGGAACACCTTCATAGCGGTGACCGCAACTTTCTTCACGCCCTTCATACTGCCGTCACCTTCCGCGCCTTCTTAAGGCGAGAAAGCTCTGCCACCAGTTGTTGCTTCTTGCGCGTGACCCTCGCGAGCTCGCGCTGTGCCGCATTAATCTGTTCCCGAAGCCTCACTGCATACCTATCAAGAGCCTCAATCTCCCGAGCAATCCCCTCAAGAGAGTCCATACTACCACCTCTTGCAGGCAATGATGATTTGACAGAACTGATTTGAGCGGAGGAAGGCCCAAGTGGGCTAAAATAGAGAGTACGGCAAAGATATTTAAGAATCCTCGAAAAACTCATGCGAAAGGATTGAGAAAAGTTCGCAAAAATCAGGCTTTCACTTCGTTGTAGAGCCGTCTAATCGCCATCCTGACGACTGCCGACTCGTTTCTTATGCCGAGACTCCTTGAGAGTTCCTTAATCATGCGATGAGTCTCCTTATCAATACTAAACCCCCAAACATAAGTGCCAGAACCGTTAACCTTTTCCCGGGCCATCCTCCGCTCACCTCCTTTATTTTTCTACCATCATGAGTCTCCAAATCGTTCCAAGCGTGGCCACAAACGGAAAGAGCACCCACATCATCAGGCTGACAACATTTCCGAGCTTTATCCAGTTCATTTCGAACCCTCCAGAACTTTCTTCAGGTCATCAACCACGGCAGAATACCACTCATCGGCGAGGAGGGTCTTGTTCAGGTAGTGAGTCGCCCCAACGCGCTGGCTTGCACGTCCCTGGATGAAGTCAGCGATGTCGGCAGGAACGCCCTGACGAATGAGAAAAGTGTAATGCCACTTCCGGATTGTGTTGGCAGAGACCCTCTTGTACGTAACCCATTCCCATGCCGTTGACTCTTTTATCCTGATTCTTTTGAGTTCTGTAGTCAGTCCGGCAGGCATGTAAACCCAAAAACCCCTTTTCTTTCCTTTGGAGAGTTCACGGATTGGATACCTGGCTATACCTTCAGCCGGGAACTGGAGCAACGTTGGGTCAAAAGTCGCGAGCATTCTAACCAATTGCGATAACCGAACTCCTGAGAACACCATAAGTTTGAACAAGAGACGTGCTTCCTCTCTTCTTCTCTTGATGTGCTTCCATGCTTCTGAGATTTCTTCATCTGAAATATAGATTTCGCGGACTCCATTTGTTTTGGCCTTCGCATAGCTCTGCAAGAACTTAGAAAACTCCTCGTCTATAACTTCAACCTCGGCCAAAAATTTGAGAAAGTTCCTGAGGCCGTAGGCGTAGCGTTTCTTGTTTCCGACGGCATCAACTGCTTCCTTTATGCTTCTCTTGTCAAAGGTCACAGTGTAGTTCATGAACAGCTTTTCGAGGGCATTGTAGTAGTCCTTCACTGTCTTTTCTTTTGTGAGTCTGCGGGAAAGCCACTCTCTGAACTGCTCTTTGTGCTGGCTCCACAGCTCATTTAGCGTTTGGAGTGATATACCCTTGTAATCCGCCGGTCGCGGGTTCAAATCCCGCCCGGGGCTCCATTCATTTCTCAAGTAAGTTCTCAACGAGGGCAACAATCTGTCTGTGGACTCCGTCAATGTCCTCCATGGCGTTAACGATTTTAATCTCCGGAAAGCGCTCCGCGAGCTTGAGGTAGTTTTCGCGGACTTTCTTCTGGAGCTCCGCTATCTTGTCGAACTCGCTCTTTATGCTTCTCGTCCTTATGCGCTTCATGCTCTCCTTGACGGGCAAATCGAGGAGCAGAACGAGGTCGGGCTTTATTGCAAAGCGGTTCAGGTCTATCAGCCACTCGAGGTCAAGCCCCCTGGCCCACTGGTAGGCCAGCGAAGAGTAAAAGTACCTGTCCGAAATCACGACCTTTCCGGACTCGAGGGCGGGCTTTATTAGCTTGTCAACGTGCTCCGCCCTGTCCGCCGCGAAGAGGAGGGCCTCCGCCTCGTGGCTTATTTTAGCGCCGTCTATTATTCCCTCCCTTCCACCCGTCAGGACGAGCTTTCTGATGAGTTTTCCGAAGGGTGTGTCCGTTGGTTCCTTGGTCAGGACTACCTCATAGTCTCTCTCCTCAAGCCACAGTTTGAGCAGCTTCGCCTGCGTTGATTTACCAGCACCGTCTATGCCTTCAAGCACAATGAATATCCCCAAACCCGTCACCCCCAAAATGAAAGAATGTGTAGACCCCTCGACGAGGGGCTTATAAAATTGCCGCTACGTCAGGCGAAAGTTTTCTTCAGGTAATCAACGAGCGACCACATGCTTCCAAACTCCTTTTCTTCCCCGCCCGTGTACAGCTCCACGACGCCATCGGGCCTGAAGCGCATTCCGAAGTCGTAGTCGCCCTTGTTGAACTTGTGGAGGAAGACCTCCTTCGGCTTCGGCGGCAGGTAGCTCGTCATCATGTCGTTCATGAGCTCGACCTCAAAGCCAAAGTGCTCGCTCAGCCTGGGGAAGAACAGAACCGCGGGGGTGTTCATCGCGTCCACGAGGGCCTTGCCGCCAATCTTGAAGTTATAGTGCTTGAAGAGGTCGTTCATAAAGTCGTCGAGGGCGTTGGGGTAGTATACCGTCGCACCTATGTCATTCGGGTGCGCCTCGATGAAGCTCCTGCTCTCAAGGATCGCCTTTATCTCGTCCACGTCGAGCCCGCTGACGTAAACGCGAACGCCGCCGTGGTAGTAGACGTACACGAGCGGGAGACCCTTCCTGTGGGCAAAGTCCTTAAGCGCTATGAGGGGGATAAGGCGGACGTCCATTATCGTAGAACCTGTACTGAGGATGCCAACGACCATAGCCCTCTTTCCGTAGCGCGAGATTGCCCTGCCGTCCCTTCCAACTATTGTCGTTCCATGGGCGACTGTTCCTATGGCCCTCCCTAGAAGAGCCAGCTCCTCGGGGTTGAACTTCTCGGAATGGTAGAGTTCCACGGTACCACCTCCCATATCACCGTAAGTGTTATCGTTTTTCAAAGTTTCCCCGGCACAGCCCAACAAAAATCTGTCTGCTGATGTCCTTAAATATTCTTCGGAGTACTTAAATCCACTGGCAAACTATTTTAATACACTGGCCAACAGAAACAGGAGGCGGTAAAAATGGAGGCTCTTGAAAAGCTTAAGGAACTCCTCCCTAAAGAACAGTTTGAGAAAATCAAGGCAATAGACAACCCGGAGCTCCACGCTTTTTTGGCGGAATGGATTGAGTGGCTCGAACCGGATAAAGTCTTCGTCTGCACGGACAGTCCGGAAGACGAGGCCTATGTCAAATGGAAGGCCCTCTACTACGGAGAGGAGAAGATGCTCGAAACGCCGAACCACACCGTCCACTACGACAGCTACTACGACCAGGCGAGGGACAAGGCAAACACCAAGCTCCTCGTGCCCGGCGGAAAGAAAATCCCCTTCCTCAACACCAAGGACCGCGACGAAGGCCTGAAGGAGATTAAAGAGCTCATGAAGGGAATCATGCGCGGAAAGGAGCTCTTTATATGCTTCTTCGTCCTCGGACCCAAGAACTCGGTCTTCACGATTCCCGCCGTCCAGCTCACCGATTCGGCCTACGTGGCCCACTCGGAGTTCATCCTTTACAGGAAGGGCTACGAGGAGTTCAAGCGCCTTGGAAGAGATGCAAAGTTCTTCCGCTTCGTCCACAGCGCAGGGGAGCTCGACGAGAGGAAGACCAGCAAGAACCTCGACAAGAGGAGGATTTACATAGACCTCGTTGACGACACCGTTTACTCCGTCAACACCCAGTACGGCGGCAACACCATCGGTCTGAAGAAGCTCGCCTTCAGGCTCACAATCCAGAAGGCAGTCAGAGAGGGCTGGCTCAGCGAGCACATGTTCCTGATGCGCGTCAACGGTCCAAACGGCAGGAAGACCTACTTCACCGGTGCCTACCCGAGCATGTGTGGCAAGACCTCTACCGCCATGATTCCATGGGAGAACATCGTCGGCGATGACCTGACCTTCATAATGCCCCTCAACGGCGTTGCTAGAGGGGCGAACGTCGAGAAGGGGGTCTTCGGCATAATTCAGGGCGTCAACCCAGAGGACGACCCGATAATCTGGCAGGTTCTTCACTCGCCGGCCGAGATAATCTTCTCAAACGTCCTCGTCAAGGACGGAAAGCCCTACTGGAACGAGATGGGCGTCCCGATACCCGATGAGGGTGAGAACCACAGCGGAAAGTGGTGGAGGGGCAAGAGAGACAAAGAAGGAAACGAGATACCGCCGAGCCACAAGAACGCCCGCTTTACCGTCAGCCTAGAGCACTTCCCGAACGTGGATTTAGAAGCCCTTGACGCCCCGTGCGGCGTTGAGGTCGGCGGGATGATTTTCGGTGGTCGTGATAAAGACACCTGGCCGCCGGTCAGGGAAGCTTTCGACTGGAAGCATGGAGTAATAACGATGGGCGCCGCCCTTGAGAGCGAGACGACCGCTGCCACCCTCGGCAAGGAGGGAGTGAGGGCCTTCAACCCGATGGCCATACTAGACTTCATGAGCGTCCCGCTCGGTGACTACCTCAGGAACTACCTCGACTTCGAGAAGAGGCTTAGAAAGACCCCGAAGATATTCGCCGTGAACTACTTCCTCCGCGATGAGAACGGCAACTGGCTGAACCACAAGCTCGACAAGGCCGTCTGGCTCAAGTGGATGGAGCTCAGAGTCCACGGCGACGTTGATGCGATAGAGACGCCGATAGGCTACATCCCGAAGTACGAAGACCTAAAGAGGCTCTTCAAGCAGGTTCTTAACAAGGACTACAGCAGGGAGGACTACGAGAAGCAGTTCACCATACGTGTGCCCGAACTGCTCGCGAAGATTGAGCGCATCGAGAAGATCTACCGCGAGCAGGTCAAGGAAGTCCCGGAGGAGCTCTTCCAGGTTCTTGAGGAGGAAAGGAAGCGCCTCCTTGAGGCCAGAGAGAAGTATGGCGAATACATAAGCCCGTTTGTCCTGGAGAAGTGAGTTTTCCCCCAACTTTTCTTTCCACTATCTTCGTCAAACGCCGAACGACAGGGTTTTAAATGCAGGTGTTTAGTAGGTATCACCAAAGATGATACATGGTGGTTGCTATGGCCAAGATAGACACCTGCATCCAGGATTCAATAAGGAAAAAGCTCCCATATCCGTTAGGAGGGCTCGCTGACCTAGCCTACAACTACTGGTGGAGCTGGAACAGGAGGGCCTCAAAGCTCTGGGAGCACATAGACCCCGAGCACTGGAGGGAATACAAGAACCCCGTTAAGCTCCTTCTTGACACGCCCGAAAAACGCTTCAAGGAGCTCATAAAGGACGATGACTTCATGAACCTCTACGAACTCGTCATGGACCAGTTCCACGCCTACATGAACCCGCGCTCCACCTGGTTCTCGACGAACTACCCCAAGTGGGACAAGCCCATAGTCTATCTCTGTATGGAGTACGGCATAAGCAAGAGCCTGCCGATTTACTCAGGCGGCCTGGGAATCCTCGCCGGCGACCACGTCAAGACCGCGAGCGACCTTGGCCTTCCGTTCATAGCCATCGGCCTCCTCTACAAGCACGGCTACTTCCGTCAGGAGATCGACGAGAAAGGCAACCAGATTGAAATTTTCCCCGAATACAAGCCAGAGGAGATGCCGATTAAGCCCATACTGGACAGCAACGGCGAGAGGCTCCTCATCGAAATCCCGATAGAGGACAGGATTGTCTACGCGAGGGCCTTCGAGGTTCAGGTCGGAAGGGTCAAGATTTACCTCCTCGATACCGACGTTCCGGAGAACAGCCCCGAGGACAGGACGATATGCGACTACCTCTACAACGCCGAGATGGACAAGCGCATAAAGCAGGAGATACTCCTCGGCATCGGCGGAATGAGGCTCCTCAAGGCTCTTGGAATAGAGCCCGGTGTTATTCACCTCAACGAGGGTCACCCGGCCTTCGCCAACCTTCAGAGGATAGCATGGCTCATGGAGGAAGGCCTCACTTTCACGGAGGCACTGAGCGTCGTAAGGGGGACAACTATCTTCACCACCCACACGCCTGTCCCAGCGGGCCACGACAGGTTCCCGATTGAGGAGGTCAAGAAGAGGCTCGCCAAGTTCCTCGAGGGAAGGGAAGAACTCCTGGAGCTCGGCAGGGAGGGCGACCAGCTCAACATGACGCTCCTCGCCATCAGGACTTCGAGCTATGTGAACGGGGTTAGCAAGCTTCACGCCGAAGTGAGCAAGAGGATGTGGCAGAACCTCTGGCCGGGAGTCCCGCTCGACGAGATACCAATAGAGGGCATCACCAACGGAGTTCACACCATGACGTGGGTCCACAACGAGATGAGGAAGCTCTTCGACCGTTACATCGGCAAAGTGTGGCGCGAGCACACGAACCTTGAAGGCATCTGGTACGCGGTCGAGAGAATTCCTGACGAGGAGCTCTGGGAAGCCCACCTCGAAGCCAAGAGGCAGTTCATCGAGCTCCTCAGGAGAAAGGCCATGGAGAGGAACAAGCGCCTCGGAATAGACGACCCAATTCCGGACATCGACGAAAACGCCCTCATCATCGGCTTTGCCAGGCGCTTCGCGACCTACAAGCGCGCCACTCTCATTCTAAGCGACCTTGAGAGGCTGAAGAAAATCCTCAACAACCCGGAGAGGCCGGTCTACATAGTCTTCGGCGGAAAGGCCCACCCGAGGGACGAGGGAGGTAAGGAATTCCTCAGGAGGGTCTATGAAGTCAGCAAGATGCCGGAGTTCAGGGGCAAGATATTCATCATGGAGAACTACGACATGGGAAGCGCCAGGCTCATGGTTGCCGGTGTTGACGTATGGCTCAACAACCCGCGCAGGCCTATGGAAGCCAGCGGAACGAGCGGAATGAAGGCCGGCCTGAACGGCGTCCTGAACGTCAGCATCTACGACGGCTGGTGGGTCGAAGGCTACAACGGCAAGAACGGCTGGGTGATAGGCGAGGAGAGCACGGAGCCGGAGAGCGAGGAGGACGACCCCAAGGACGCACAGGCCCTCTACGACCTCCTTGAGCAGGAAGTCATTCCGACGTACTACGGCAACCGCAAGCGCTGGATATACATGATGAGGGAGAGCATAAAGAGCATCGCACCACGCTTCAGCACCCACAGGATGGTCAAGGAGTACATGGACAAGTTCTACTCCAAGGCCATGAGCAACTACATCTGGCTCACGAGGGACAACTACAGGGGGGCGAAGGAGATAGCCGCATGGAAGGACAGGGTCACCGCATCGTGGCCAAAGGTGGACTTCGTTGACGTTAAAGTCCTCGACGACAACTCCGGCCTGGAGGTCACCGTTGACCTCGACGGCCTCAAGCCGGAAGACGTCCGCGTCGAGCTCTACTACGGCGTCCGTGCGGACGGCAACACCGTTGAGAGACCAAACATAGTCGAGCTCAGGCACCCAGAAAAGCTTGAAGACGGCAAGTGGCTCTACACCTATCACGGAAGCGCTCTGAAGCACCTCGGAGACCCGTGCTGGCACTACGCGGTCAGGGTTCACCCCCACCACGAGAAGCTCCCGCACAGGTTCCTCCTTGGCCTCGTGAAGTGGGTTGGCCTCGACTGAATTCCTTTTTCCTGTCTGTTTTCTCTTCAGACTATTTCTTAACAAATATCCAAATTGGGCAGGAGCCAGTGGTAAAAATTTTTAATCACCGCCCCACACCAACGAACGGAAAACGCCGGAGGTGGCAAAAGTGGACGAAACAAAGAAATGGACCCTCTATCTGATATTCCTAGTCGCGGGATTCACGACGGGTATAGGCTCAATAGGACTCTTTCCGCAGTTCTGGCTTGAGTACGGAATGACAGGCCTGATAGTTCACCTGGTCTTCCTGGCAATCCTCACATACGTGGCAATAGCTGAGGCCGAGAAGATAATCAAGTCAGGGTACTACTTCGTCGAGCTGTACAACAGAATCTTGAAAAAGCCCGCCATGATGCTGGCGGTGCTGGCAGTGATAATAGTGTTCCTCTCGTACTACACGGCCAACTCAATGCTGTTTCTGCTGTCTCCAGTGGTCGGCACGGGAACCCTTGGAAGGCTGGTAGCCAAGCTCATCATGATTGCAATAATCTTCGTAATCCTGACAAGGGCAAAGGAAAAGACGTTCACGATAATGGCAGCCGGTTCAATGATACTCGTTGCCTCAGTCATCATCACAACGGTTGCTTTCGTTTCTGAGATACCCTCAACGGCAGCATTCCTTGGCATGGCCAAACACATGATAACAAGCAGGCACCCAATAACCGCAGACCTCATCGTTGAAGCCCTTGAAAGGGCCATCTACGCCTCAGGCCTTGGATTCGCGTTCTATCTGATGCTCGGAAGCTTTATGAACGAGCGCTTTAACGTTAAACTCATCGTCGGTACCGGAGTCCTCATCCAGGTCATCATCGGTATCCTATCCACAATAACTATAATCTACGCAATAGCCCCATCAACCCCCGAGGAGCTCCTAAGGTACGTCGGTGGGGGAGAAGAGGCCGCAATTAGCTTCATGGGGAAGCTCCCAACAATCCTCGCTGATTACCCGAGGCTTCTGGTGCTGATAGCACTCTCCCTGTTCTTCGCAGGACTTACCAGCATTCTGCCGACCTCTGAGGTGGGTCTACAGATAATAGAGTTCAACACCAGAGTTGGAAGGAACAGAGCCGCCATGTACCTCCTGCTCTTAGTGCTGCTAGTTGGTATCCCAAGCTCAGTACCGAGCCTGGCCCAAGCCCTGGTTCTCGGGGTTACTACAGCGACACTCTTCACTGCGATTTTTGAGTACCTTCCCATAATCTCTAGGGAAGTTGGAAAGGTCACAGGGATTCAGCCGACTCCACTCCAGATGGCTACGGGAGCGGTCTTACTCGCAATCTTTGTACCGATGGGGCTGTATTCACTGTACACCACGGCAAAGTCCGGCGGTGTTAACCTGATTGGTGCACTGTTCGCAGTGACCGTTGTTGGACTGGGAATCCTCGGCGACAAGATAGTCAAAAAAGAAGAGGAATGAATCACTTGTGGGCGAATATCGCCCTGACCTTTCCATCTTTTACCTCATCGATTCTCACGAAGCCGAAGCGTTCGAACTGGACGACGTCATCGACCTTGACGTTGGCGTCGCTCTCGAGGAGGCCGTTTCTGATTATCAGCTCCTCGCCCTCCGGAACCCAGACCTCGCAGGGCTTCCCTTCGGTGACCCAGTGAACCATCCTCCAGCGGTTCTCCCTGGCGATTTCGTATTCAATGCTGTGGAACCTTGCCTTTATGCCGTCCTCGTTAACTTCGAGGATTTCAACGTTGAAGAGGTCCTTAAGGCGGACGAAGTTGCCCGGCTTGAAGAGCTCCATGTCATCTTTTGAAACATAGACCGGTTTTCCTGGAACGAACTTCAGTTTCCTGACCCCGCGCTCTGGATGGTCGGGGTGGAGCGGTATCTCGGCAACGAACTCCTCATCGTAACCCTCGATGTACATTGGGATAGGGTCTGCAACGAAGAAGTAGCGGTTGGCTATCGGCTCGATTATGCGCCTGTTTATGGCCGCAAGGTTATCCCAGCTTATCGTCGTGTCGCTCCTCTTAAGGCCGACCTCGATGATGAGCTCCCTTATTGCCTCAGGCCTTATGCCGCGCCTCCTTAAAGCACGAATCGTTCCGAGCCTCGGGTCGTCCCAGCCGAGGTACTTGCCCTCCTCTATTCCCTTCCTCGTCTTGGACTTGCTGAGGATAACTCCCTCGATGCTCAGTCTGCCGTGGTGGACGGTGACCGGGTACTCCCAGCCGAGGTACTCGTAAACGTACCTCTGCCTCGTCTCGTTCTCGGCGTGCTCCTGTCCACGGAAGATGTGGGTGACGCCAAGCTCGTGGTCGTCTATCGCTGATGCAAAGTTGTAGAGCGGCCAGACGCGGTACTTGTTCCCAGTCCTCGGGTGGTTGGGGTTGTCTATAATCCTGAGCGCTGGCCAGTCTCTAACTGCAGGGTTCGGGTGCTTGAGGTCTGTCTTTATCCTGACGACCGCCTCGCCCTCCTTGTACTCGCCGTTGAGCATCTTGTGCCAGCGCTCCAGCTGAACCTCGACCGGCTCGTCCCTGTGGGGGCAGGCTATACCCTTGTCCCTGAGCTCGCGGAACTTCTCGGGCTCACAGGTGCAGACGTAGGCCTTGCCCATCTTTATCAGCTTCTCAGCGTAGTCGTAGTATATCTCAAGCCTGTCGCTCGCTATGTGTATCTCGTCAATCTTGAAGCCGAGCCACTCAAGGTCTTCCTTAATCCACTCGTAGAAAATCGGCTCCGGCCGTTTTACCTTGGGGTCGGTGTCGTCGAAGCGGAGTATGAACTTGCCGTCGTACATCCTCGCGTACTCGTGGCTCAGAATAGCGGCCCTCGCGTTTCCGAGGTGGAAGGCACCGTCGGGGTTAGGGGCAAAGCGGGTAACGACCTTCCCCTTCTCCGCCCTGGGAAGCGGGGGAAGGCCCTTCTTCTCCTTCTTGGTCTTCTTCTCCTCAAAGAACTCGGGGTAGAGCTCTCTAAGCTTGGCTTCCTGCTCCTCAAGGGAAAGCCCGTTCACCTTCGCGACTATCTCGTTCACGAGCGGGATTATCTCCTTTGCCCTCGGCCTCAGCTCAGGGTTCTCGCCGAGAACCTTCCCTATCACCGCTTTGGGGTTCGCCTTTCCCTTGTGGGTGTAGGCGTTGATGAGCGCGTACTTCCAGATTAATTCCTCGACCATCTTTAACCACCTGTGGGAAAAGGTAGAGAGCAGTTATAAATGTTAGTCCGAAAATGCGAAAGAAAAATAAACCTAAAAGTCAGGATTCAATTTGCGAACATTACTATGGGGATGACCATGCGGCTCCTCAGCACCGGAATTAAAAAACTTGACCGCGCAATAGGCGGGGGCATCCTCCCGAACACCAACGTCCTGATACTCAACAACACTTACTCAACAGGCTGGGCCATAGCGTTTGAGATACTGAAAAACAGAGTTCAAATGGGGGACTTCGGCGTCATCACGAACACCGCAGTGCCTCTGTCATCGCTGGAGATTGAGCTAATTCCGGTCGGGGTGGACATAAAGGCCCTTGGAAAAAGCGGAAATTTAGCAGTCATAGATATATTTGGCTCCCTCCATGGAATACGGTACAACGAGGATTTCGTCCATTCTGGGAACCATTTTTCAGTGGATACGTTCGTCCCAAAGTACTCGATGCTGTTTGACATTTTTTCTTTCTCAAGCCTCGCCGTTCACGGTGGGGATGTGGTAGACACTCAACGAGCAATCAAACAGGAAAGCAAAACTATTTTAAAGCCTAAAATTCATACTATTCATTAAAATGAAGCGAACAGTAACCATCAAACTCCAACCCTCAAAAGAAGCTGAAAGAATCCTTTTCAAGTTAGCTGACACTGGAGCTAAAGCGTGGAACCTAGTAAACTACTTGAGGAGACAACAATACTTCCAAGAACAAATCGTGGACTTTAACAAAACCGAGAAAACCGTTTATGAAGAATTCAAGAGAAAAATCGGCTCAGCCACAGTCCAGCAAATAGCGAGAAAAAACGCTGAAGCCTGGCGGAGCTTTTTCTCACTCCTTCGGAAAAAGCGGAACGGAGAACTCCCCAACTGGCTCAAACCAAAACCACCAAACTACTTGAAAGAAGAGGGAAGGAGAAAACCCTTAATCGTCCTGAGAAACGACCAATATAAGATTGAGGGCAATAAACTAATCTTAAAAGGCCTCGGCAAGTTTAAACGCCTCGAAGTCCAGTTCAAGGGTAGAGTTCACCTTAAGGGCAAGCAGGGGCGGTTAGAGATAACCTACGACCCCGTTAAGCGGAAATGGTATGCTCACGTTAGCCTTACTGTTGAGGAAAAACTTGAAAACACTGAATGGGTGAACGTTCCGAGAACGCCAAAAGGAAGCCTTTCAGCGGGCATTGACCTTGGAGTGAACAATTTAATGGCCGTTTACGTTGAGAACGGTGAAAGCTTCCTCGTGAATGGGCGACCATTAAAGAGTATTGACTTCTACTGGAGGAAGAAGATTGCTGATTACCAGTCTAAACTCAACAAGTCTGGAGCTAAGACGAGTAGAAGGCTTAAAAGAATGCACGGGAAGGCTAAGCTTCAAGCCAAGCACTACATCAACACTGCCGTAAGAGGAACGGTTAAGAAGCTCTACGAGTTGGGAGTTTCCAAAATTGTCGTTGGCTATCCGAAGGGGATAGCTCGGAACTCTGATAAGGGCAGTAAGCAGAATTTTATTCTCTCCCACGTGTGGCGGTTTAATTACGTTATCAAACGCTTGACGGAAGTTGCGGAAGAGTATGGTATTAAAGTTGTGCTCGTTGGTGAGGCTTTCACTTCTAAGGTTTGCCCTGTTTGCGGGGAGCCTCACGAGGGGGCTCGCTTTGTTAGGGGTTTGTTTAAGTGTCCCGCAACGGGGCTTGTTTTTAACGCGGATTTAGTTGGAGCGTTTAATATTTTAAAAAAGGTTGTGAAAACCATAACCCCGAGCCTGCCGGGTTTATCGGCGGGTAGGGGTAACTGGCCGGAGACCCGGCCAGAGGGGTTGAAAACCCGCTTTTCAGCGGGTTTGAATGAAGCCCCTCAAACCTCCCCGTCCGTGGCGAGGGGTTAAGCCAAACCCTCGCCTTAGCTGGGGAGAAGGTCAGCCTCGACGGCTTTACCTTCTTCCTGGGCGAGAGGAACACGCTGAGGATATTCCAGAAGTTCATCGCCTTGAGTGAAAATGAGGAGAGAGAATCAATAAACATATGGATCCTCAACAGGGACAGGACGTCGAGAAAGTTCCTCTCGTGGATTTCGCTCTACGCCCACTACGTCCTTGAAGTTGTGTCAAGGGAGGGAATAGAAGAAAGGCTCTACGTGAGGAAAAGTCCCCTCTTCTACACGCCAAAAGAGGACGGAATCCCATTAAAAAGAGGGAAAAGGGGAATAATTCTCGGCTAGATCATTCAGCGAAGGTTATTATCTTGAGCTGAACCGGCCTTCTAACGACGTTGTACTTCCTGGCACCGATGAGGTAGTGGACGCCGGTCTCGCTGACCGTGTCGATGAGCCTCTGCGTTATGACCCCGTTGAACACGACAGCATAGACGTCCTTGCGCTCCTTGAGCTGGTTGGTGAGCTCCCTGACGGGTATCTCGGCTATGACGTTCTTGTTCTCATCGAGGAGCAGGGCTACACCGTCCTTCTTAACGCGCTCGATGAACTCGCCGAACTCCTTGAGCTCGGGGACGGAGGCCTTTTCCAGGGGCTTGATGATTTTCTCCTCCCTGGGCTCGGGCTTCTCGACCTTTTCGACCTTTCCAGCAGCTTCAGGTTTCTTTTCTTCGACTTTAACCGGGACTACCCTGGGCTCCCTGGGCTCGACCCTCCTGTGCTCTGGCTTCCTCTCTTCCCTTTCCCTTATCAGCTCGTAGAAGCTCTTGCCCTTGTTGAACATCTCGTTGATGACCTGCTCGGCGGGAACCTTGCTCCTCAGGGCCTTGACTATCTCCTTCTTGGTGAGCTCCTCGACTTCCTTGCCCTCCGGTGCCCTCGCCACATAGTCAACGTCCGCAACCTGCAGGAGCTCCTTGAGGATGAGCTCTCCACCGCGGTCGCCGTCGGTGAATGCCGTGACAATGCGTTCCTTGCTGAGCTTGATTATGGTCTCTGGAATCGAGGTTCCCTCCACGGCTATCGCGTTCTTTATGCCGTGCTTGAGCAGGTTCAGCACGTCGGCCCTACCCTCAACAACTATGATGGAGTCCGAGAACGGGACGTGGGGCCCAGCGGGAAGCTTTTCCGGACCGTATTCGATGAGCTCCTTGGCGCGAACGGCCTTCTTGACTTCCTCGGTGAGCTCCTGGGTCTCCGGAATCTCCTGCTCCATGAGGGTTTCGAGTATCTCCTTGGCCCTCTCGATGATGTACTTCCTCTTGGTCGCCCTGACGTCCTCTATGCGGAGAACCCTTATCTTGGCCTCGGCCGGACCAACGCGGTCGATGGTTTCAAGCGCCGCGGCGAGGATTGCCGTCTCGACCCTGTCGAGGCTCGATGGGACGGTAATGGTTCCGTAGGTCTTGCCGGCCTTGTTGTGGACTTCAACGCGTATCCTGCCGATCCTTCCGGTCTTCTGGAGCTCCCTCAGGTCGAGGTCGTCTCCTAGAAGACCCTCAGTCTGTCCAAAAATAGCACCGACAACATCAGGCCTTTCGACGATGCCGTTAGCCTCAAATTCAGCATAGATGACGTACTTGGTCGTTCCGAATTCGTCCTTTCCTGACATAAAACCACCCTCTTTAGCCTTTTTTCGTTTTTCAGCCAAAACCTGCTGGAGCACCGTCTTCTTCCTTTTCATCTAGTTCCCTCCAGCCGGGGGTCAGAAACGGAGATTACCCTCAAATAGAGGCCATAGAGATCCTCGACGCCCTTGATGTCCTTCTTCACCAGCTTCCTGAGCTCCTTCCACGTCTCTATGTCCACCCTGCAGGGATAGCCGGCCAAGTAGTTCAGGAGCTTCTTGGCCAGCTCCTCCCCCTTCCTGTCAAAGTCGGTAAGTATCTTGACTTCGCCGTAGGATGAGGCGATGAGTGCGACTTCCGCCAGAGGCAGACGGGAGAGCCTAATTATCTCCGCTCTGACCCCCAAATTTCTTAGAGCCACCTCGTCTCGCATGCCCTCAACGATGAGGGCCCCTTCAAACTCTCGCAGTTCGTCTATAAGCTCCAGGAATCTTTTATAGTTTTCGGCGTACATGACGCCCCGTCATCGGATACTCCCTGAAGTTAAAAGCTTTTGGGTTGCGGTTCCAATGCCAGAGAATTCCAGACTCAACAGACCGAAACCACGCGCCCGTGGTAGCTCATCGGCTCCTCGTAGAACTCCTCGATGAGTTTTTGGAGCCTTCTCGACAGTTCTATCTGTTTGCCCCACGAGCCCTCAATTTTGCCCTTCGCCGCCATCCGGCCGAGGAACTTCTTCATCTCTTCGCTCAGCGGGCTTGGCTTACAGCGCGCCCAGGGCGTTCCGGGTAGAGGCATGAAGTAGTGGGCGCGAACCTTGCCGCCCTTTCTCATGACCCACTTCATGAGCTCGATGCTTTTCCTCTGGCTTTCAGGGGTCTCGTTGGGCAGACCCACGATGAAATCAACCACAGGCTCGAAGCCGTACTCAACCATGTACTCCACGGCCCGCTGGACGTGCTCGACCCTGTGGAGCCTGTGCATGGCTTTGAGCATGGCATCGTCCCCGCTCTGGGCCCCTATGGCCAGCCTCCTGTTGTCTGCATAGTTGATGAGAAGCTCCAGCGTCTCCGGGATGACGAACTCCGGGCGAACCTCGCTTGGGAACGTGCCGTAGTAGAGCCTTCTGCCATCTTTCCGAAGGGACTGGAGGGCCTTGAGCAGGGCCTCGAGCTTGTTGAGCCTGAGTATCGCCCCAGGACTGCCGTAGGCGAAGGCGTTAGGGGTTATGTAGCGCATGTCCCTCATTCTGCGGGAGTACTTTACGATTTGGTCTATCGGCCTGTGCCTCATTCTGAAGCCCTTGATGTATGGCGTCTGGCAGTAGTAGCAGCGGAAAGGACAGCCCCTGCTTATCTCTATCGGAGAAATCAGCCTGACGCTCTCCGGATACGGAGGAAAACGCCAGAAGTCCTCGACTTTCGCGAAGCCGGTAAAGGTAAACTCCCCGTTGAGATAGAATGCGAGACCCTTCACCTTGGCAAGCTCGGGGGTTATTCTGTAGTTTGTCCTCTTCAGGGTCGTTAGGAGCTGGTATATTACCTCTTCCCCCTCCCCAATGACCACTATGTCAAAGCCAAGGGCGTTAAGGGTATGCTTTGGCATCGCTATGGCGTGGTATCCCCCCGCAACAAGAAGGGCACCCTTCTCCTTCAACATTTTGACTTCTTCAGGCAGAGAGCCCCATATCTCCTCAGTGAAGAATGAGTAGAGAACCGCCTTTGGCTTTGCCTTTAGAATTTCTTTAAAGTCCTTGGTGATTAAGAGCTCACTTAAATCAAAGCCCTGACTCTCAAGGGCGCCGAGAAGGTGGACGAATGCGTTGTGGTTGCGCCTTGTCATCCTGACTGCTATTTCGGGCATGTTGAAAAGCGCGAAAAGAGGCCTTAAAACGCTAACGGTCTAGAAAGGGGTAGAAAAGCCAAAAAGGCCTTCAGGCCTTGATGGCGAGCTTGATGTCCTCGGCCTTGACGGTCTTCCTGCCAGCGTGCCTGGCAAAGTCGTTGGCCCTCTTGGCAAGCTCGATAGCGTACTCCTCAAGGTACTCGGCGAGGACCTTGGCAGCCTCCTCGCTGACCCTCTCAGCGCCGGCCTTCCTTATAAGCCTGTCAATCGGAGCAATTGGAAGCTCAGCCATCCACAACACCTCCTCAATGGGTTTTTCAGTGCTTTTTAAGAGGCTCAAAATATATAAACCTTTCGGAAAAAGGGCCTATCCTGCCCCCAAATCTAGCGTGAACCTAAATATACATGCCGTTTGGACGTGGAAAATTGGAAAATAGCCACAGGGATATTAGAATTCACAACAATTGCCAAATAGAGTGAAAAAGACACCACCCAGGTCATGCCATAAAAACGCCATCGGAACTGCTCACGGAGAGCATAAATATGAAAAAAATGCCTCAGCAGAGATTACACTTTCTCCGCTTTTTTCCTCTTGGAGAGGGCAATTCTAACGCTTCCCTGGTAACTTCCCCGATAGGGATTCTTGGCAGGCCCTTCGAGACGAATAAAGGCAATCTGGACGAAGCGCTCGCCGTAATGAAGCTCTACAGGCTCATCAGAGGAGTTATAGATTGCCAGCGTCAGATTCCCGTCCCAGCCAGGGTCAACCCAGGCGAATGACCCGATGAGGCCTTCCCTGGCGAGACTGCTCCTGAGCTTCATATCGCCCATAACGTCGTCAGGAAGCTTAATTCTCTCCAGAGTCAGGACGAGAGCGTGGGTCTTGGGTGGAATCACGACTTTTCCATCTTCCTCAACGTCGATCAGCTTTCCATTCAAATAAGCCTCCTTCCCGACGCGCAGGTCATAGCCAGCCGGCTGGAGGGACTCCTCACTGAAGGGCTCGATTAAAATCTCCTTCCTTATCTTCCAGTCAGGGAGCATCATCACAGACCACCGCTGAAGATTTAAGGGGAGAGTATAAAAACAATCCTGCCGATGATGAGCGGTTGGCCCGGCACCGAGGGGTGCGGAGGGCCACCACTTCTGAGGCCAGGAAACTTTTCTGGCGAAAAGTTTCATCAAAGTTCGTGATTCCTTTTGAAATGCTGTTTGTTGAGTGGATTTCTTCCTGAGTTGTTTTCTTGGAGAGTGAATCCCTTTGAGTGCACCTTTTAAGGGGTTCAAGCCTTTTTGCGCTCCTTTGGAGTGCGGTTCAAGCAGAACCCGCGTGGAAGACTCTAATCCAATGAATTCAAACTTTCAATGGCGGGCTTGAGTTTGAAATCCCCTTACAAAGGGAGCTTTAACGAGGAATCACGAGCTTTTGGTGAAGCTTTTTTCAAAAGCCTCCTGTACTCTCAAACCCCTGGAGTGGAGCTTCGTCTCATAACCCCAAAAAGTTGCCTGTGCGACGTTGAGCTTTGCTCGACGCGGAGGGACGACAGCCCGCAGAGTTTGACTAAGGTTCGTGATTCTTCTTTGGGGGCATAATTTGGAGAGTTTGCACTCTCAAGATGTGGTATTTTCAAGAGTAAACCCGCACGAGAAAGCTTCCAAAAGTAGGGAATTAATTCACAATCTACAAAAGCCGTTAAAAGCGCAAACACTCCCAAAACGCCCCGGTAAAAGAATCACAAACTTCGATGAAACTTTGTGCAGATAAAGTTTGGGGGGTGTGGGGGAGTTAGCTCCCCGGAGGTTTGGAAGAAAACGGGGTTGTGGGGCGAAGCCCCACTCCGGGGGTTTGAGAGTACAGGAAGCTTTTGGAAAAAGCTTCACCAAAAGTTCGTAGCTCTCCCCATAAGGCCGTAATGCAGGATTTTTACCCCCTCACAATCCCCTGTTCCCAAAGAGAACACAGTTATACAGGCTTTGTCAGAGGGTTTGCTCTCCTCCCGACGCCCTTCGGGCGTCTATTCCAACGTTAAACCAACAATAAGGGAGCAATTTAAGAAGTTCTCATTTCCAAGACCACATATCCAAGAGAAAATCACTGTGAAATTTGAACTTTCAGGAAGGAGCTACGAACTTTGATGAAACTTTTGCTTGGCAAAAGTTTCTTATGGCGGGCCGGGCGGGATTCGAACCCGCGACCTTCGGCTCCGAAGGCCGACGCCCCATCCAGGCTAGGCCACCGGCCCGTCCCCCTGATTGGTTTGGCTCATCAAACATAAACCTTGCGGTCTCCAAAGTCCCGCAGGCCAGTTAAGATTATTCTACTCCAATCCACACACCCAGAAATTTTGGCATTTTTAGTCTCCAAGAACCGCGAGAAAAGTTGTAAGAACGTCCGCCCAAAGGCGGACAAAAGGAGGAAAGGGGTTCAGCCGAAGAGGGCACCGAGACCGGCGAGGGCCTCCTCCTCGCTGGCCTCTTCCTCTTCCTCCTCTTCCTCCTCCTGGGCCTGCTCGGCACCGCCCTCGGCGGGAGCCGGAGCGGCGGCAACGGCGACCGGGGCGGCGACCGGCATGGCGGCCTTCTCGATGACCTCGTCGATGTTGACGCCCTCAAGGGCGGCAACGAGAGCCTTTATCCTAGCCTCGTCCGGGGTAACTCCAGCGGCCTCAAGGACGGCCTTGAGGTTCTCCTCGGTTATCTCCTTACCAGCGGCGTGGAGCAGCAGAGCGGCATACACGTACTCCATTTTTTGCACCTCCAATCATCTTCATTTTTTATTCATTTTCACGTGGAGTTTTCAGGATACGAGGGAAATTGAAAGTTCAGCCGAAGAGGGCGCCCAGCCCAGCGAGCGCATCCTCCTCGGATGCCTCCTCTTCCTCCTCTTCTTCGGCCTCCTCAACCTTCTCCTCGGTTGGCTGAGGGGCCGCGGCAACGGCCACTTGGGCCTGAGCGTTTAAAAGTTCTTTGGTCTTCTCGTCGAGCAGGTCCTCAGGCAGCTGCTGTGCTATGAGCAGGACAGCGCGCAGAGCCCTGCCAAAGACCTCCTCGACGGTCTCTGGGGTGATGTAGCCAGCCTCCACAGCGACGTTCTTCGCGCCGAGGAAGGCCTTCTGGATGATGGCCTCGATAGTCTGCTTGGTCGGATACGCAGTGTTGACGGACAGGTTGAAGGCGTGCATGTAGGCCTTCTGGAGCATGTTGATGTATTCCTGCTCGTCTATCGCAAGGACGTCCGGAGTGTAGACGATACCGTCCTCGTAGGCGGCGAGGAGGTTGAGACCCACCTCGAGGGGCTCAATACCAAGGGCGTTAAGGATTCTCGCGAGCTGTTCGGTTATGACCTCGCCCGCCTTAAGGACAGTGTAATCCTTCTGGATGCTGACCTTACCCTTCTCAATCCTCGCCGGGATTCCAAGGGCCTGCATCTCACCGACGAGCGGGCCCGGCGGGATTGAAGTCGGCCCAGCTGGGATGACCACGTCCTTGGGAACCACAGCTCCAGGCTTGGCCGGAGCCGGAGTCTTGCTCTCCTCGAGGAACTTGTAGAGCTTGAACGGGTTCATCTCGGTGGCCAGTATGGCGGCTCCGCCTTCGATGTAGTCGGCGAGCTTTTCGAGTTCGGGCTTGTTCAGCTCCTGGGCCGCCCTCTTTATGGCCAGCTCGATGAGGGTGTTCCTGCTAACCCTGAGGAGGGCCTTCCCGCGGAGTTTGTCACGCATCTTGCTGAGCGGGTAAGCTGGGACACCGGCCACATCAACGAGGGCGATCACTGGATAGCTTTTGATAATCTTGGTGAGCTCCTCAACTTCCTTCTTCTTCCACTCGGCTACGTGGGCCATCTCCCTCACCTCTCAACCTTAACGGCCGGGCCCATTGTGGTCTTCACGTACACTGACTTCACCTGGTTCTCGCCGCGCTCAAGCTTGTTGATGATGGCGTTGAGAACTGCCTCGGCGTTCTCAGCGAGCTTCTCGTCGTCCATGTTCTCGGTTCCGATCGGAGCGTGAACCACCGGGTTGTTCTTGAGCTGTATCCTGACGGTTCTCTTGAGCCTTCCAACTATCGGCTCAAGGTTGGTCATTGTCGGCGGAACGACCTGCGGCATCTTGTTCCTCGGACCGAGGTACCTACCGAGGTACTTACCTATCTTTGGCATCAACGGTGCAGCAGCTATGAAGAAGTCGTAGCGCTTGGCCAGTTTTCTCGCTTCCCTCGGGCTCTTTGCAAGCTCCTCAAGCTGCTCTCCACTAATCACATCAAGCCCGAGCTTTTTAGCCGCTTCAGCCACGGCACCATCAGCGATGACCGCGATTTTGGGCTCCTTCCCGCGACCGTGAGGCAGTACAACCTCAAGCTTAAACCTGTTCTCCGGCTTGCGGAGGTCTATATCCTTGAGGTTGACTGCTATCTCGACGGTCTGTGTGAAGTTGCGCGGCTTAGCCCGGGCCTTCGCCTCCTTCACCGCTTCCACGAGTTTCTGCCTGTCGAAGGCCATTTACAGCCCTCCCTTTTGTTTTCGATTTGAGCCGAAAAAGTCAAAGATGCCTAAAAGGAGGGATTTTTAAAGTTTTCCCTCACTCCTCGGCTTTCTCAAAAAGCTCGTCGTAAACGCCCTCGTCAATTTCCCTCTGAACTTCCCGGGGGTCCTTGCCTTCGACGGTAACGCCCATGCTGAGGGCGGTACCGATGACTTCTTTCGCTGCAGCCTTGAGGTTCGGTGCGAGCATCTGGTCAATCTTCATCTTGGCTATCTTGATGACCTGCTCCATTGTGAGGTTTCCGACCGGGGTGTGGCCGGCCTCGCTTGAGCCCTTCGGGATTCCAAGCTCCTTCTTGATGAGCTGGCTGGTCGGCGGGATACCGACCTCAATCCTGAAGGTCTTTTTCTTGGGATCCTCAACGATAATCTTGACGGGAACCTGCATTCCCTCGAATTCCTTGGTGGCCTTGTTTATCTCGTCAACGACCTGCTTAACGTTCAGTCCAAGGGGACCGATTGCCGGACCAAGCGGGGGTCCAGGGGTAGCCTTTCCACCTTCAACGAGGACTTCGACAACCTGTGCCATTCATCTCACCACCTTCACTTTTGTCTCGAACCTGTCACTCCTTCTGGCGTTTGCTTATAAGTCTAACGTATTCGCCCCTAACCGTGACCGGTATCGGGACGATTGAGCCGATGAGCTCAACGACTATCTCGTCCTTGGCCTCATCAACTCTGACGACCTTGGCCTTCTCGCCCTTGAACGGGCCGGCTATGAGCTCAACGATGTCGCCAGGCTCGAAGCCGCTTACGGCAGGCTTCTCTTCGAGGAAGTGCTCGATCTCATGGAAGGGAATTTCCCCGGGGAGAACACGCTTGGCGTGGCGGATTCCCCTTATGGCCTCGTCCACTGTGCTCTTGTCAGGAGCCTCAACAAAGATGTAGCCCTTGACCTTGCTCGGCGCGAGTATCGCCTGAATCGGAATGTTGTACGTTTTGGCCTTACTGTACACTAGGTTTGCCGTCGTTGTTTCCTGACCAACGGTAACGCTGACTGTGAATATCTTCCCCTCAGCCATGGCGCAACCCTCACGAACCGGTGACGAAGTAGCCAACTATTCTGATGAGCATCCCAATTAGGCCTATTAAGATCATTCCAATGCCCGTAATTTTGACAGCCATCTTGAACTCCTTCATTCCAGGCTTTCTTGTAACCAGGAGCACTCTCTTCGACTCTGACAGGAAGTCCCTTATCTTCTCGACGGCACTTGCCACTTCTTTCACCCCTCTAAAAGTTTAAAGGAGTCAAAGCTCGTCAAGGTCGAGCTTGATGGTCTTCTTCTCCTCTTCCCCGAAGTACGGTCTCTCTTCTTCCTCCTCAGCAACCGAGTAGGGGGAGCTGACGCCCGTAACAACGAGGAGGATTCTAATCATCTTGCCGAGCTCCTCGTCGAGCTGGATACCCCAGATAACCTGGGCCTCCGGGTCGAGCTTGCTGGTGACTAGCTCTATAATCTGCTGGGCCTCCTCGAGCTTGACGTCGCTTCCGCTGATGCTTATCAGAGCGCCCTTGGCACCGCTGATGTCAACGTCGAGGAGCGGGCTGTTAAGGGCCTGCTGGGCGGCCTCCAAAGCCCTCTTCTCGCTGTCGCTCTCACCGATACCGATCATTGCAACGCCGCCGTCCTTCATGACTGCCCTAACGTCGTTGAAGTCGAGGTTGACGAGACCCGGCTTGGTGATGAGCTCGGTGATACCCTTGACGGCCTGGACGAGTATCTCGTCGGCGACCTTGAAGGCCATGTGGATTGGGAGGTTCGGTGCGACTTCCATGAGCTTGTCGTTCGGGATGACGATAACGGTGTCGGTGTTCTTCCTGAGCCTCTCAAGGCCGTACTCGGCGTTCTTGATGCGCCTTATTCCCTCAACGGTGAACGGGAGCGTAACAACCGCAACGGTAAGGGCACCCATCTTCTTAGCAATCTCAGCGACCACAGGGGCCGCACCGGTTCCGGTTCCACCACCGAGACCGCAGGTTATGAAGACCATGTCAGCCCCTTCGAGGGCCTCCCTTATCTCCCTCTCGCTCTCCTTTGCGGCTTCCTCACCCATCTTGGGGTTGTTGCCTGCCCCAAGGCCCCTTGTGAGCTCCTTTCCGATGAGTATCTTCTGGTGAGCCTTAATTTTCAGCAAGTCCTGAGCATCAGTATTGATTGCAATTATCTTGGCACCCTCTATTCCAACTTGCATCATTCTGTTAACGGTGTTACAGCCGGCACCGCCGACACCGACAACGTATATCTTGGCCTGAATCTGCTCAAGGAGCTTCTTAAGCTCTTCATCTATGTCCGACCGGGGCTGAACCTCTGGAGCGGCCTTGGGCTGGGCCGCAGAGGTTCTCTCAAGGGCATCTTCAATCAGCTTCAGCATCTTTTCACCCTCCGAAGAGTTTAACACCCTTGGGAGTTTGAGATGGAGAGTATATAAACTTAGCTAACCCGAAACTGAACTTAACTGACCGACTATATCTTTAAAGGTTTCGGCTCAGTCACGAATGAACTCAAGTCCAAGTTCCTCCGCCAGGGAACGGGCCAGCTGTCTGGTCTCACCTTTACTCCCCTTCCAGTCCACGTATATCGCCTCAACTTTCTCAGCGGTTCTCTCAATCGCCTTCAACAGCATCTCCCTGGAGAGAGGGTGGACGTACTTCGGTGCAATGTGACCAAAGGCCATGTCCCCTTCAAGGGCACGCTTGGTCTGCTTGGGCGCGTAATGGCCACCGCCAATTCCAATGGCTGTCTTAAACTTAGCATCTTTGTAGTTTTCAAGGACGTAAACAATCGTCTCGGCTATTATTTCACCGGCCCGGTCGTTCACCCATTCCTCCTCACTTGAGCCAATCTCGATGAAAAAGCTCGGCACATCGAGCTCACTCGGCCCGTGGTGCGTTGCTTCGTAGCAGACTGTCCAGCCGAGGTCGTTGAGCTCGTTCATCTTGAGGAGGGCAAGCTTCATCGCGCTGGGGACTGCAACGGCAAGGCTTTCGTCCTTTCCCCCGTACATAGCGCTGCCCCAGTTGCCGGTAACGTGGGTCGTCAGCGCGGGGAGCTTCTGTTTGCTGGAGTGCCGGGAGGCAAAAGCTATGAGTTCCGGCCTGAAGCCGAGCTGGGTTTCTATGGCCCTGTCGAGGTTGTCGTAGTAAATCATCTCCTCATTGGTAGTCAAGATTAAAGTATCCCCCTTCTTATAGATCTGATTGCCGTCGAAAACCAGCTCAGTCTCTTTGAACCCAAAGTTCTCGACGAGCTTTTCTTTTATGTTCATCGAGGCTTTGTCGATTTTTGTTGTCATGATGACTTTCATGACTTTCCACCAGGGCGGGGTTTTGGGGAGAAGTTTAAAACGTTGTGGAACTTAAAAGCCTGAAAAGCTTTGGTGCAGATCTAACATTCAACCATTTTAACATTGACAGAGGACGTGCATACCGTTTCGACAGAAAAGCCTCCCTGAGACAAACTGCAGGAGTGCGAACATAAGCTACTCAGCTCTGATTATTGGTCATGTTCCGAAGCAGTTCAAGCACTTCTTCACTGGCTCTGTCTATCTGCTCGGCGGCTGTTTGACTTGTCCTTCGCAGGAGTCTAATAGTGATAAGCACAACAACCAACGCAACGGCTATCATAAACAGGTACTCTATTGCGGCCTGGGCCCGCCTCATGGGTATCACCCCCTCTTCCATGCCGATTAAATAACTTAAGGTTAATAAACATTTCGAGTGCTCTAAAATAGTAGAAAAAGAGGCATTCGGATATCAGTACAGCATAACCTCAAATCCAAGCTCACTGAGCAAATCGGCCAGCTCTTCGGGGTCAACGTAGGCCAAGAGATGGTGGTTTCCGAGCGTCCCATCAAGGAACTCTGGAGCATCATCAATCTTGAGCTTAACCTGCGTCCGGCACCGGTTCTCAAGGTGCTCGTTGCCGGCGACCTCGACTCCCGCAACAACGGCACGCCTTCCGCGAATCTTGAAGAGGGCCGCCTTCCCGGTGGGGAACTCCACGTCAACACCGACGCCCATGCCGCTCTCAAAGTGGCTCCTGAGCCTGTACTTCCACAGCAGGGGCGCAGTACAGTGGGCTATTGTGATGTGGTTCTCCCCAAAGTCCGCAACGTTGCCCATGAATGCGGGCTTGTCGAAGTACTTCCTGATGATGTACATTCCGAGAAGGGAGTTTAGCTCCCCCTCGCAACCTGCGGGAATACCTTCAGCGTTGAACATGGCAAGCGCCAGACACGGGGTTGCCTTAAGCTTGCCTATGAGGTCAAAACAGCCTATTGTGAAGCCGTCGAGCCGGTAGTCGTGCAGGATTTCTTTGATAGCAAGGTACATCTTACCGGCCTTTGTTAAGGCCTCTTTCCCTGGCTCTTTTATTTCGCTTGCCCTCTCAAAGATTTCCTCAACGACCTTCCAGCCCTCTTCATCTGGCACTTTGTCGTAGTACTCGTAGAACTTCTTGAGGCTAATCTTCGTATACGGTAGGTCAAACTTCTCGTTGACCAGCCAGGGGGAAATCCTGCCGATGAGGCCGAGTCTGGCCCTGAGGAACGGCTCCAGCGTCTCAAGGGAGTCGTCATAGGCAAGGAGCGCGGCCTTGAGCTCGTCCATAGTCTTGACTAGGGTGGAGGGAACGAGCCTCTCGCGGAGGAACTCCCTGATTTCAATCCCCGCGGCGGTGGAGTTGTTGAACGGGTCGCCGAAGATGACGGTGGGTCTCCTGAAGACGAAAAACTCCTTGAGGAAGCCCTCAGTGCCTCCTGTCAGAGGATACAGAACGAGTGCATCAACTTCGTTGAAGTTGAGCTCCCCTTTGGCCTCCTTGAAGTCACCTTTTGAGCTCAAAACGAAGCCCCCAACGACCTCAAAGTCCTTCGCAAGGGCCGTCAGAAACTCTGAGACTCTCTTCTCAAAGGCCTTGGGATTTGCAAGTTCACTAACCCCAAAGACGACGCCTACTTTCATGCTTTCACCCAACCTTTTAAAGTTCAAGCCCTAAATAATCTTGTGGTGGCAGATGACCCTGAAGTTCGTCCTTGACACGAGCATATTCGTCAACCCCGAAATCCGGAAGGACTTCGGGGACAGCCCTACCGAGGCCATGAAGGGCTTCCTGAAATACGCGGAGAAGCTCTTCGGAAAAGTCGAGTTCTACATGCCCCCCGGGATCTACCGGGAAGTCATGCATTTCGTCGGTGAGGACGAGCTTCTTCCAGAGGTCGAGCTGTACATCATCAAAAAGCCCCCCAACGTCCATGACATTAAAATCCCCGCCTTTGTAGTTTACGAGCTGATAGACGACATAAGGCGCAGGATTGATAAGGGACTCCGGGTCGCCGAGAAGGCCGTGCGCGAGAGCGTCATTGAGACAGACAACGTGGACAAAATAATCCAGAAGCTCAGGAGGAACTACCGCAAGGCCCTCCGGGAGGGGATAGTGGACAGCAAGGAAGACTTCGAGCTAATCCTGCTCGCAAAGGAGCTGGACGCCACCATAGTCTCGGCCGACGTCGGAATACTGACGTGGGCGCAGAAGATGGGCATCAAGTGGATTGACGCGCCGGCATTTAAAGACGTCCTTGAAGGTCTCGTCGAGAAGTTGGGAGGGAAAAATTTATAAAGGCTGTCTCCATCGTATCAACGTCACGACTGCCCCGGTGGCTCAGCCTGGTGGAGCGGCCGCTTGGTAAGCGGCAGGTCGCGGGTTCAAACCCCGCCCGGGGCTCCATTCTCACAAACTTCGCCTGCGCGAAGTTTGATCAAGGCTCGTGATTCTTTTCTGGAGTGTTGTTCTGGAGAAAGTTTGCGCTTTCAAGGGGGACTTTTTGCAGGGAATTCCTTATTGCAAATAACAACCCGAGAATGGGGTTTCTTCTTGGAAGCGCTCCGGAGGAGCGCGAGTGAGGTAAACCCCTTACGCAGGGTCTTTGAGCATTTAATTCTAAGCTCCTAGGACACTGGGGAAGTGCAAACACTCACAAGGAACTTCTTTAGGGAATCACTAACTTTCCCCCACAAAGTTTGACCAATTCCCCAAAGGGCAACTCAAACTGAGTAATTCTAAGAAGCACCCAATCTTCCCGCCATCCGTCAAGACATTCGGACGATAGTGAGAACTGCATTGAAGCTTCTGGAGAAAGGTTCACCAAAAGTTTGTAGCTCCTTCCACAAAGGCAGTAATGCAAGATTTTACTCAAAACAAGTTCTTGCTCCAAGGAGAAGGCATTTAGGCCAGCCTTACCAGAGGGTTTACTTCCTTCATGACGCCCTTCGGGCGTCTATTCCAACGTTAAACCAACAATAAGGGAGCAATTTAAGAAGTTCTCACTTAAAGAGCAATTATCTAACGAGAAAAGCATTCAAAATTTGAACCCTCAAAAGGAGCTACGAACTTTGATGAAACTTTTGCTTGGCAAAAGTTTCTTGTGGTGGGGCCGCCGGGATTTGAACCCGGGTCACGGGCTCCCAAAGCCCGCAGGATGGGCCAAGCTACCCTACGGCCCCAGCGGTAGGTGCATCACGAGTTGCCTTATTAAGTTTTTCGCTTGGGAAATGAGATGCCCCATTTAGATGCATGGCAACCCCGAGCATACTGCAGAACCTCTGTTCAGGGGGAGTCTTGCAGGATATCTACAAAAAACCACTAAGCAAAATGCCACAATCCAGTCAGCATACAACAAACCACCACAAAACAAAAGCTGGTGCGGGGGCGGGGATTTGAACCCCGGAACCCCTACGGGAGTGGATCTTGAGTCCACCGCCTTTGACCAGGCTCGGCAACCCCCGCGCTCGCGGGACTCCCGAAGAAGTGAAAAAGGGCTGAGTTTATAAACCTTGCTTCAGCGCTCCATCCTCTTGACTCCATCCTTCGTGCCGACGAGGACAAGGTCAGCTATGTCCGCGAAGATACCGTTCTCGACGACGCCTGGAATGTTGTTGAGCTCTATCTCAAGGTCGAGCGGGTCTTCTATGCGGTGGAACTTGGCGTCAAGGATAAAGTTGCCGTTGTCGGTGACGACCGGCCCGTCCTTCTTTTCGGCCATCCTGAGCTGGGCGGTAGCGTTAAAGACTTCCAGCTCCTCCGCTATGGCGCGCCAAGCAACGGGAACCACCTCGATGGGCACGGGCATCTTCTGACCGAGCCACTCGACGAGCTTGGTCTCGTCAACGAGGACGACGAACATTCCGGCTCTGTACTCGATGATTTTCTCCATGGTCAACGCGGCACCGCGTCCCTTGATGAGGTTCATCTGCGGGTCAACCTCGTCCGCTCCGTCAACCGCTATGTCTATCGCGTCAACCTCGTCGAGGCCCACAACCGGAACGCCGGCTTCAAGGGCCAAAAGCCTCGCCTGGTATGATGTAGGGACGCCGTAGACCTCCTCAAGTTCACCGTCCATGATGAGCTTTCCGAGGTACTTAATGAAGTACGCAGTTGTTGAGCCCGTGCCGAGGCCAACGACCATTTCGTCCTCGATGAACTTGAGGGCCTCTTTAGCGACGGCCTTCTTCATTTCCTCAACGTTCATACAATCACCCCACTACGTTAAACACGCATTTTATCCCAGCGGTTCCGTTTTGAACGACCTGATAGAGGAGGCTCTGGTTTGAGTAGCAAACCGGCTGGAAGTCAGTGGCCACTGAGTAGCTGAGCATCGTGAAGTAGAGCCAGAACAACAGCCAGCCCCAGAAGGCCTTCTTGAGTATCGCCCGCTCCTCTGGAACGTCCGGCGGAAGCTCCTTGATCACTGCCATGACGAACTTGTCAACCAGGAAGTACAGCAGAAAGCCCAGTATCCATGCGCTTCTGTTGTACGATGCCAGGACTCCACTAATTATGCCGGTGATAATGCCCCACAGGTAGACTGCGAACGAGAACTTGTACTCTATCTTCACGTCCTCCCACCTAAGGGCCATCTCGGGAGAGAGATTTAAAACATTATCGAAAGCGAAAAGAAAAGAGGGCGTCACTTAAGCCTTATGGCGTCGAGGTTGTTGGGTGCGCGCGTGCTTATGCCGAACTTCCTGTGTATGCTGGAGCTGAGGTCGAGGCACTTGTGGGCCTCGCCGTGGACGGTGATTATCCTTTCCGGCCTCGGCCTGACGCGGGCGACGTAGCTTATAAGTTCTCTCCTGTCCGCGTGGCCGGAGAAGCCGTCTATCGTGTGGACCTCCATGTTGACCTGAACGACCTCCGTCCTGCCGTCCTCGCCGATGAGCGGTATCTCGCGCAGACCTCTCTGCACCTGCCTTCCGAGCGTGCCCTCAGCCTGGTAGCTGACGAAGATGATGCTATTCTTCGGGTCGGGGGCAAGCTGTTTGAAGTACTCGACGCTCGGTCCGCCGACGAGCATGCCCGAGGTGGCTATGATTATCGCGGGCTCCCCGCTGTCTATGATGTCCTGCCTCTCGCGCGAGTTGGCGACGGGTTTGAATATCGGGTTGAGGAACGGGTTGTATCCCTCGTGGAATATCTGCTCGCGGAGGCTCTTGCTGAGGTACTCCGGGTAAGCTGTGTGGATTGCGGTAGCTTCCCAAATCATTCCGTCGAGGTAAATCGGAACTTCTATTCCCCCGACGCGCGCGTACTCCTCGAGAACCATCATTATCTCCTGGGCCCTTCCAACGGCCATCGCCGGGATGAGCACCTTTCCACCGCGCTTGATGGTTTCTCTTATAACCTCTATGAGCTTCTTCTCGGCCTCCTCACGAGGCATCTGATAGTCGTTGCTTCCGCCGTAGGTGGACTCCATGACCAGGGTCTCAAGGCGCGGGAACCTGCTCACGGCGGGCTCGAAGAGCCTGGTCGGAATGAACTTGAAGTCTCCGGTTACGGCTATGTTGTGGAGTCCATTGCCTATGTGGAGGTGGACAATGGCTGAACCGAGTATGTGACCAGCGTTGTGGAGGGTCAGCCTTATGTCGGGGGCTATGTCCCTGACCTCGCCATAGTCGAGGGTTATGGTGTGCTTTATAACCTCCTTTATGTCCCTTGGTCTGTACAGGGGCTCGACGCCGTTCATGTGCTGAATCTCAATGAAGTCCTGCTGGAGGAGGGTCATCAGGTCCCTCGTCGGGGGAGTGGTGTAAATCGGCCCGTCGAAGAGCTTGTAGCGGAAGAGGTAAGGTAGCATTCCGCTGTGGTCGAGGTGGGCGTGGGTTATGATTATCGCGTCAAGAAGGCCCTCGTCAAGGACGTAGCGGAATTCTGGAGCGTCGAAGTGCGGAAACGCTTTGAGCGGGTCCCTCATAGCCGCAATGTTCACACCGAAGTCAACGAGGACGTAGCTCTCATCGGTCTGAACCAAGAGAGCGCTCCTTCCAACCTCGCGGAAGCCACCCAAACCGGTAATCCTGATCCACCTGCTCTTGTACTCGGACTTGCGGTAGATGTTCCTGCCCACCTGCCTGAGGAACTTCCTCCTGTCCTTGCTCTCGGTCTGGAGAATCTGCCTTATCGAGTAAATCGTCTGGCTCTGGAGCGGGGGCGTCCTAACGACCTTAGGCGCCCAGTGGACTTTCTGCGTGATGAGGCGAAGGGTCTCACCGTTCTTTCCGATAACGAGGCCCGGCTTCTTGGCCTCTATAAGAACCTCACCCACAGAAGGGTCAAAGCTGATGTTGGTAATCTCGGCCTCCTCGGGGACAAGTTCCTTAATCATCTCTTCAGCTTTCTCAGGCGGGATAAGGATGTCCGGATCCGGACGCACGCTTATCCTCTTCTTCAGAACCTTTGCGAGGTTCCTGATGAGCTCGCCGTCCTTCATTATTGCCTCGGGGTTCTTGGTGTATATGACGAGCTCTGGCCCTTCGAACTCAACCTCTGTAATCTTGGCGTTTGGTGGAACCATCTGTGCTATGACTTCGCGAATCTCCTTGAGTATCTCGTCAACGTATGTTTCCCTCCGAATCAAGGCCATCACCTCAGAAAAGTGCTCTAAGCTCCTCCTCGCTCCATTCACGGTAGCCTTCCCTGGTGACAGTCACGAGGGTAACGCCACCACCCGTGAAGACGTCCCTCCTCGTTGAGGCCTGGATCGCCTTAAGGGCGAGCCTTATCCCGTCTTCTAATGACACGTCATCGCGGTAGTTCTCCTCCAGGATTGAGAAGGCAAACTCCATACCCGAACCGGCGGCGGTGAACTTATCCTCTGTAACGCCACCGGCCATGTCTATCGAGTAGAGACCCGGTTTCTCGTCGTAACCGGCGACCAGAAACCAGCCGTAGTAAGGCATGAAGCGGTTCCCGTGCAGTATGTTCGACGTTAGGGTGGCGAGGGCCTTGACGCTCATCTCTTTCCCAACACGCGCCCGGTAGAGCTTCGCCTCAGCCCTTAGAAGCCTTACAAGACTCAGTATGTCCCCAACACTCCCCGCCCCTGCCAGGGCAAGGTGGTCATCTATCTGGAAGACCTTCGTAACGCTCTCTGAAAGCACCATGTTGCCGAGCGATGCCCTCCTGTCCGCCGCTAAAACTACACCGTCCTTGCAAACTACTCCGACGGTAGTGGTTCCCTTTAGTTTCTCAGTCAATTACAACACCCCTGGAGTTGGTTTTTAGAATAGAAGAACCTCTGAACCCCGCTTGGAGAAAGAGTATTTAAAGGTTTCGCCCCACGTACAATAGGTGGTTGCCATGGAAAACATAGAAAAAGAGGTAATTTTGCTGACGGGCCCGCCTCTCAACGGGCGCGACGAATACCTGAACGAGGCCCTTGAAAAGGCCAGCGGGGAGAGCTACGCCTACTACCACGTCTTCGAATACCTCAGGGAGGTAGGGAAGGAGAGAGGTGTCAAGATAACCCGCAAGAACGTCCTCGACTTCGCGATAAACCACCAGGATTTGATGAATGAGATTCGCGACGAGGCCTTCGAGAGAATCAGACGGGAGATAGACGAGAGCGACAAAAGGTTCCACCTCGTTTCGACGCCAAGTCTCTTCCGCTGGGGGAGCGGGAGCGTCATAGGGTTCACCCTCAGCAACCTCAAGCTCCTCAAACCGGACAGGGTCATCATCGTCCTCGACGACGTGCTCTCGGTCAGGAGGAGGATAATCAACGACCCGGAGTGGTTCGAGCGCTTCGGCAACGACCCGAACAACATAAAGCTTACCACTCTTGTAATGTGGCGTGAAGATGCAATAAACCACGTGAAAACATTAGTCCACGAGCTCAAGAAGGAGGGAATAAACGTCCGCTACGTCCTCCAGTTCGGCATAAGGCACCCACCGGAGGTTTTCCTCGACCTGCTGTTCAGGGAGAAAGAGAAGCCCCTCGTCTACCTCAGCTATCCGATGACCGGCCACGAGGAGGAGTACTACCACCGCGTTCGGGGCTTCTACGACAAGCTGAGTGAGCACTTTACCGTTCTCGACCCCGGAGCTTTAGACGACTGGTGGGTCGTCGCCGAGTACGACAACCAAGTGGCGAAGAACCCGAACGTGAAGAAAATCAGGATAAAGCACCTCCTTGACGGGAACGAGGTGGACGAGCTCGACAGGGAAGATATTGAGCAAGCCACAGAGATACTCAGGAGACAGCTCGTCGAGAGGGACTTTAACCTCGTAGATGTCAGCAGGGCCATAGCGGTCTACCACTACGCGGAGGGCGTCTCCGCCGGGGTCGTCAGCGAGATGGCCGAGGCCTACAGAACGCTCGCGGCGATATACCTTTACTACCCGTTCAAGAGGCGCCCGAGCCCGTTCATGGAGTTCTACGGCATGCAGAACCCGTCGAGGAGGACGATGTTCAAAAATGAAGACGAGATGATAAGGGCAATGGTTGAAGAGAGAGACTACTGGACGAAGGGCTAACCGCACGCCCCCCAGAGGCCCAGTCCGTTTTCCATTGCCTCCTGCTGGTATCTCAGATACTCTTCTTTTTTCTCAAACGTCCCCTCGACGTAAACGCGGGCGTAGCCCCTCTTTATCAGCTCGGCAGTGAAATCGGTGCCGTTTGTGAGATAGACATAGGCCAAGAGCCTCCCGTAGTATCCCCTTCTAGGGGAGATTGGGTCAAAGACTAGGTAAACGTTCTTGTGCTCTATAGCGTCTTTCGTGAACTGTTTGGCCCTCAGGCCCCATACCTTCAGACACCGCAAATCGGTTATGTTGCCGTATTCGTAGGGCCTGTTTCTTTCCTCCTCAGTCTCGGGGGTATCAACCCCCAGAAACCTCACTTTCTCTTCGGTCCCATTGGAAAACCTGACCCAGGCTGTGTCCCCATCAACCACCCTAGTGACGTAAGCGGGAACCCACGAAGAGTTCGTGGGAGTGAAACTCTGGGACGGGGACGTTGATGAGTAATCACTTGGCTGTGAGAAGATGCAGCCCGAAACAACCACGATTATTATGGACAGCAACAGGACTATCTGCCGCTTATCTTTCATACCACCACCAGAAAAGCCGAGAAAATGCCCGTTATAAAGTTTCGTCTACCATCCAAAAAGGATATGAACAGAAAAGTAAGGGAGAAGAAATCACTTCTTCACCCATCCGCGGTGTTTCATAGCCTCGTAGACCCTCTGGACGGAGACGACGTAGGCGGCGTCACGCATGTGGATGTTCTTCTCCTTGTGGGTGTTGAAGACGTCCCAGAAGGCCTTGGTCATCTTGTCGTCGAGCCTCTTCCTGGTCTCCTCGACCGTCCAGTAGAATCCGTTGACGTTCTGCACCCACTCGAAGTAGCTGACGGTGACACCACCGGCGTTACAGAGGAAGTCCGGGATCTGGAGAATACCCTTCTCGTAGAGTATCTCGTCGGCCTCCGGGGTGACCGGACCGTTGGCAACCTCGGCGACAATCTTGGCCTTGACCTTGTCGGCGTTGTCCTTGGTGATGACGCCCTCAATGGCGCTCGGGGCGAGGATGTCAACCTCGAGCTCGAGGAGCTCTTCGTTGGTGATGTTGGTGGCGCCTGGGAAGTCCTTAACTGAGCCGTGCTCCTTCTTCCACTTGAGGACCTCGTCAGCAGACGGGAGTCCGTCCGGGTTGTAGATGCCGCCCTTGCTGTCGCTTACGGCGACGACCTTCATGCCGAACTCCTCGCTCATTATCTTGTGGAGGTAGTAGCCGGCGTTACCGTAACCCTGGATGGCGATGGTCTTGCCCTTGAGGTCGTCCCAGCCGAGGGCCTTGGCGGCCTCACGGATCGTGAAGGCGGCACCACGGGCGGTAGCGTCCATCCTGGCGACGATACCGCCAACTCCCGGCGGCTTACCGGTGATAACACCGAAGGCCGGGCCCTTGCGCCTCATTATGGTCTCGTACTCGTCCATCATCCAGGCCATTATCTTCGGGTTGGTATAAACGTCCGGGGCCGGGATGTCGGTCCACGGGCCGATGACGTCGTAGACGGCCCTTATGTAGGAGCGAGCAAGCCTCTCCTGCTCCCTCTCGCTGAGCTTCTTCGGGTCAACGATGATACCACCCTTACCGCCACCGTACGGAAGGTCAACGACAGCGACCTTCCAGGTCATCCAGGTGGCGAGAGCCTTAACGGTGCTGAGGGTCTCGGCCGGGTGCCACCTTATACCACCCTTGGTCGGGCCGCGGGCCCAGTTGTGCTGAACGCGGAAACCGGTGAAAACCTTAACAGAACCATCGTCCATCTCAACGGGGACGCTGACCTCAACAATCCTCATGGGCCTCTTGAGCCACTCAAGGGCCTCGTCACTTATGTCCATGAACTGGGCAGCCCTCTCGAGCTGCTTAACGGCCATCTCAAACGGGTCAATCTCGACCATTCATATCACCTCAGGTTTCGCTAATTTGCGATATCCCCTACGACCTTTGCATATATAAACCTTTCGATAAAGGAGGCAGGAGAAGGCTTAGTTTTCAACATAAAGTTACTCTCTCAAATTTTCGGAGAAATAAAAAGAGCTCCCAAAATTTTTGGCCAAAAAGAACGATGTACATCCAAGATTTTATGAACATTGATGAACATTGGAATGCAACGAAGAAGAAAAATAAACCCTCAGCGAGAAGTCGGTCATCATCCCGTCAGCTCACTCTCGTTCCAATCATCGGGCGGGGTTTATGTCCGGGGAGACGTTATAAAAACCCTTCTATTCCCATTTCTTTTGTCACATGTTCAATTTATGCATTGACACATTGACGATATCTTATTTAAATCCCCTGCCACAATGACTCACGATGACCAGAGGTAACTCGACATCACCGAAAAAATGACGAGAGCCCTCCAAAATTATTTTACGGAAACGTAAATCGTCTTTCGTCGAAAAGCGCTCTCAAAAAGCTTTTTATACCTTGAAAGCCCTTATACATAAGTGTCCCTATTTGGGACATTCAACTGCAATTCAATACAATATGCAGTCCGAGGTGATTAAAAGTGGAGCAGGCAAGGGATCAATGGGCGACCAAGATTGGTTTGATTTTAGCGATGGCAGGAAATGCCGTCGGTCTTGGTAACTTTGTAAGGTTTCCAACTCAGGTTGCCCAGAATGGTGGCGGCGCCTTTATGGTGCCGTACTTCGTAGCACTGTTCCTCCTTGGAATTCCAGTGATGTGGATTGAATGGGTAGCTGGTCGCTATGGTGGCAAGTATGGCCACGGTACCCTCGGCCCAACCTACTACCTCATGGCCAGGGAAAGTGTCAAGCCGAAGACAGCGTTCATCTTTGGTATAATCAGCGGAATGCTGGCATTTTCACTGACGGTCCTCATGAACAGCTACTACCTCCACATCGTTGGCTGGTCAGCGGCATACTCATACTTCAGCGTGACAGGGGCCTACTTCGGCCAGAACCCGGGAGACTTCTTCAGCAGCTACCTCAGCAACTATGGCCAGGTTATGCTGTTCTGGGGCGTAACAGTTGTCCTCCTTGCAATAGCAGTCGGACAGGGTGTTAGCAAGGGTATCGAGCGCTGGGTCAAGGTTATGATGCCGTTGCTCTACGTCTTTGCGATCATAATGATCGGCTACGTTTTCGTCCTTGGCTCACCAGTAGACCCCAACTGGAGCACCATTGACGGATTCAGGTTCATCTGGACCCCCAACTGGGCGTACCTCAAAGACCACTTCGCGGCCGTTATGCTTGCCGCAACAGGACAGATATTCTTCACGCTCTCGCTCGGTATGGGTATCATCCAGAACTACGCCAGCTACCTCGGTCCGGATGACGACGTTGCTCTCAGCGGTCTTGCAACGGTTTCCCTGAACGAGTTCGCAGAGGTAGTCCTCGGTGGCTCACTAGCCATCCCCCTGGCAACGGCCTACGCCCCCAAGATCGTCCCGCCAGAGGTTCTCCAGCAGGGCAAGACTGAGGCCCTCTCATGGATAGGCGAGGAGTTCGGCCTTGGATTCTCATACACCAGCCTGCCGAACGTCTTCGTCAGCATGGGAGACATAGGAAGGATCTTCGGAGCAATGTGGTTCCTCCTCCTCTGGTTCGCTGGTTTCACCTCAGCTATAGCCATGTACAACTACCTCGCCGCCCTCCTCGAAGAGGACCTCAACATCAACAGAAAAGTCGGAACCTGGATAGTGTTCGTAATCTACCTCATAGCAGGCCTTCCCGTCGTCTTCATCGACGGCTACATGGATCAGGTCGATGCGTGGGTCAGCTTCCAGCTCACACTGCTGGCACTCTTTGACGTTATAGTTGCGGTGTGGCTCTTCAAGCCGGACAACTTCTGGGAGGAGCTCCACAAGGGAGCCTACATGAAGGTTCCAGAGTGGTACAAGCCAATAATTCTCTACATAGCCCCAATACTCCTCCTGATACCGCTCGTCGGAATGGTCACCACCCTTGTAGGGGCTACACTCGAGTGGCCGGCCAGGATTGCAATAATCATCATGTGGATCATCGGTGCAGTAGAGAGCTACTACTCCATCAAGAAGAAGTACGGCGAGGAGCTCGAGAAGAACGAGGTCATAATAAAGGTTTGAGGTGGTGACGATGGAAAGCTGGGCAATCTACATGTTGCTGGCATGGCTGGTAATATTTGCCATGATGGGCTGGAGCATCAGCAGGCTCCTCAAGGCGGAACAGGGGCAAGTATCTTAAACCTTTTTTCTTTCTCTTTTGGGGGTGTATAAGTGAAAAGCGAAAAGATACTTCTTGAAACTGCCGAAGTCCTTGAATCAACTATTGAAAGGGTTGAGAGGCTAAGCAGCTTAAACGAAAAGGAAAAGGCCAGGGTCAAAGAGGCCCTCAGAGAAGCCGCGAAGAACCTCCGCGAGCTTGCTTCCCAGGTCGAAAATGACAACGAGGAGCTCGCCGAGTTCTTCTACAAGAAGGCCAAGGAGCTAAAAGTGATGAGCACAGACAAAAACATAGAAAAGGAGGGCAAAAAGAACTACCTGAAGGCCGTAAGCAAAACCCTCCTGTATTCCCGCTCAGCGAAGTACGACTTCAAGCCGGGAGAACTAGCCGAGCTAAAGAAGGTATACAGGAAGTACATCTTCGGCATGACGTCGTTCTTCGTGCTCACCGGCGCTTACCTTAACCCGTTCCTTGCGGTAACAGCCCTAATCCTTGCAATCCCAATAATCCTCTCAATGCTCTCCCTCCAGAGGAGGGGCTACACCGGGCTTCTCTTGGCGTATTCCGCGATGCCGATTCCCATTATCGCCGGTGTTATGGTACTGCGCTACAGTCTCGCCAGCCTCATTGACCCACAGAAAGTCCAGGAAATAGCAGAGGCCCTCGGAAAGAGCACTACCTTCGCGCAAGGATACCTCACCTTTCTGATAATCCTCGCGGCGGTTGAGCTCTACCTGCTGGGAAGCGCGTTGGTAGGTCTCTACAAGCACAGGCACGCCTTCCTCTGAAAAGAAAAGCAGTCAATAGAGGGCCTCGTTCCCCCTTTCTCCCGTTCTTATCCTTATCGCGTCCTCAACGGGCAGTACGAATATCTTACCGTCGCCCGGTGTCCCGCTCCTTGCGCTCATGATGATGACGTCAATCACATTCTCAAGGTCTTCGTCCTTGACGACGAGCTCAATCTTTATCTTCGGGAGAAGGTCATAGGGCGGGACTCCACCCTGGACTCCCCTGCCCTGAACCGGATAAGCAGTTAGAGGCACGATGCCGACCTGCTTGAGGGCGTTCTTTACCCGCTCAAAATCGTTCCCCTTAATAATCGCCTCTACCTTCTTCATGGCAACCACATAAATAATTTGTTAAAAGTCCAAAAAAGACTTTCGAAAGGAAAAGAAAACTCAGGAAATCTGGGCCAGAAACTTCCTCAATCTCTTGATGGAGATGCGGGTCTTTCTGGCCAGCTCCCCAAGGTCGGCCTTAAGAAGGTCTTCGGGCGTCTTTACGCCGGCATCGTTCAGCTTTGCGAGCGTTTTGGGGCCGATGCCCTTGATGTCTATGAGACTTTTCACTTTCGGTGTCGGTTTTTCTCCAGATTCGGGCTTTTTGGTCTTTTTTGGATCCCTATCAAGTCTCTTAGTGAGCCTTGTGTCAACTCTCTCCCTCAGAGGAACCTTTGGCCTTCTCCTCTTCACAAAGGCCAAAGATGTCGCGTAGAACCTCCCACCGTCCCTCAGCACTTCAGCGTCTTCTTCCTTTTCACCGGACTCTTCCGGCGGAACTTCGGGGGGCTCCACAAACTCCTCAAGCTCGGGTGGGTTCTCGCTCACATAGTAGGAAACCACAACCGGCCTGAATGCGTTGTCCCTCTCCTCAAGTTCCTCAAGGAGCTTAACGTCGAAGCTTCCGGTCTTCACGTACTTCACGAGCTCATTTGCCAGCCTGTGGAAGTCCCTGCTGTGTATAAGGACTCTTCTCTTCCCGTATTCCTTCGCCTGCCCGGTAGTTATAAGGAACTGCCAGTCGCTTGCCTCAAGTATCAGAAGCTCCCTCGCGAGCTGTTCGAGGATTCTGTCGGCGGTTCCCTCCCTTCCGTAGTACCTGCTCGCCAGCGCCACCATTCTCTCCTCGGCGCGGTAGACGTGGTCCCAGGTCCATCTGGTCTCCTCGTTCCACCACGTCGAGTGGTCTGCGTTGGCCCCCCAAGAGCCCTCAGGAAGCTCGACCTCGTACCTCTCTCCCGCATAGTTGTCAAGGAAAGCCGAGATGGTCGTGGTGACTATTCCCCTCTCTGCCATCAGCTCAAGGACCCTGCCGAGCCACCTGACGCCCTCGAACCACCAGTGGCCGAAGAGCTCGGTGTCGTAGGGGGCGATAATTATCCCCTTCTCCCCAAACTTCTCCTCGTGGGCCTCTAGCAAAGTGCTTACCAGCCAGACGAAGTGCCTCGCGTGCTCCTCCACGCGCTCCATAGCCTTGTCAGGGTCGTAGAACTCCTTCCGGCCAAGGTCAACGTCCTTACCGGTAACGCGCCAGTACTGGCCGCCGCTCTTCGGGGCCTTCCTGTGGAACTCCCTGTACCAGAAGTCGCCGGGGTAGCCGTAGTGCGCGCTCCAGACCTGGTGGCCCGTCTCCCTGTTGCGGGCAAATACAGCAACCTTAGAGCCCTTAATCCAGTAGGGCCTCAGCGTGCTCTTCTCTCCCTTGTAGAGCGGAATCTCACCGTAGCCCCTTGTCACCGGACCCTCATCGATCAGATTGCTCTCCACGAAGAAGTATTCGAGGCTGAACTCCTCAAGGAACTTTTCTATGCCCCGCCTCTTAACCTTCCGCCCGTCGGGGAGCTCCCACTCTCCGGCCGGCCGGTAGGCGCACTCCGGCAGCCATATCCCCCTCGGCCTCCTGCCGAAGTGCTTCTCGTAAGTGGCGACTCCATTGGCGAGCTGAGCCCTTATCGCCTCGTCCCTGGCCAGGAGGGGGAGGTAGCCGTGGGTCGCGGCGGAGGTTATTACCTCTATGTAACCGGCGTCCTGAAACTCCCGGAACTTGCCGATGATGTCTCCATTTATGGCCTTCCAGTAGTCGTAAACCTTTCTGAAGTGGTCAAGGGAAGCCTTAACAGCCTTTTCATCGTACTTGCCTGATTTTAGATCCGCCTCAGTCGCCTTGATTTTCCTGAGGAGGTACTTTTCAAACTCGGCCTTGATGTAGTCGTCGGCAAGCTGTTCCGCCAGTACGGGCGTTATGTTGATTACGAGCTGGAACCGAACTCCTGCGGAGCGGAGGCGCTCAAACTCCATCAGAAGGGGCAGATAGGTCTCAGCCATTGCCTCGTAGAGCCATTCCTCCCCAAAGGGCCACTTCCCGTGCTTTCTAACGTACGGGATGTGGGTGTGGAGGACGAACGTGAAGTAGCCTTTCATTTAGTATCACCCAGAGTGTTATCAAGCGGGGAGTATTTAACTTTATCCGGAACAGGGATGTCACAATGACCAGCATTGTTCATGGAAAACGTTTTATCTTCAGGTTCTAAAAACTAAAATTGGTGGTTTTATGGCGGCGATAGATGTAAGGGAAGCCGAAAGCGGTTTCATTGCGGGTGCCCTGGCAATCGTTCTCCTCGGAACGATTTTAGAAATCCTAACTTCCTCCATGAGCGCCTTCTCAAAGCTCGCCTACGTGCTTTACAACACCGGCATCGTCGGGCTCTCCTTTGGACTGCTGAGCGAGGCCATTGAGGGTGACAAAAACGACGCAATCAGGGCGGCCTTCGCGATTGCAGGGGCGTTAGTCCTGCTGGCCCTGAGGCTTTAACCTTTTAACCCCCACCCTCTACTCTTTTCGGGTGAGAGAATGAAGGAAGAGATGAGCTCAGTCGATATTCGGTACGTCGTGAGAGAGCTCCAGTGGCTGGTCGGTTCTCGCGTTGATAAGGTCTATCACGACGGCGACGAGATAAGGATTAAGCTCCGCACGAAGGAAGGGAGGGCGGATTTAATCCTGCAGGCCGGCAAGAGGTTCCACCTCACGAGCTACGTCAAGGAGGCCCCGAAACAGCCGTCGAGCTTCACCATGCTCCTCAGGAAGCACCTAGGCGGGGGCTTCATAGACGCGATAGAACAGCACCAGTTCGACAGGATTGTCAAGATTAGGGTTGGTGATTACACGCTCATCGGCGAGCTCTTCAGGAGGGGAAACATCGTCCTCGTTGATTCCGAGAACAGAATTGTTGCCGCTCTCCGCTATGAGGAGTACAAAGACAGGGCGATAAAGCCGAAGGCGGAGTACAAGTTTCCACCTGCCAGGGAAAACCCGCTTGAGGTCTCTTTCGAGCGCTTTCTTGAACTGATGAGGGAAGATGAGGAGCTTGAGCTCGTCCGTGCTTTAGCCAGGAAGCTCAACATGGGCGGCATGTATGCGGAGGAGATTTCCCTCAGGGCGGGCTTCGAGAAGACGACGCCGGTGAAGGAGCTGAGCGATGAGGATTTGAAGACGGTTTACGAGGCTATGATGAGAACGTTCAACGACGAGCCGAGGCCGAACATCGTCTACAAGGACGGCAGCATGCACGACGTCGTTCCGATAGAGCTGAAAATCTACGAGGGCCTTGAGAAGCGCTATTTTAAAACCTTCAGCGAGGCCCTTGACGAGTACTTTGGAAAGCTCACCATCGAGAAGGCAAAAATCGAGCAGACGAAGAAGCTTGAGTCAAAGAAAAGACAACTTCTTGCAACCCTCAGAAAGCAGGAGGAGATGCTCAAGGGCTTCGAAAAGGCCATGAACGAGAACCAGGAGATAGGCGACCTGATCTACGCGAACTACGCCCTCGTAGAGAAACTTCTCGAAGAGTTCAGGAAAGCAACTGAAAAGCTCGGCTGGGACGAGTTCAAGAAGCGCATAGAGGAGGGCAAGAAGGCCGGAAACAGGGTCGCACTGATGGTAAAATCCATCGACCCGAAAGAAAAATCAGTCACGATTGAGCTGGAAGGAAAGAAGGTCAAGCTCTACCTCAACAAAAGCATAGGCGAGAACGCCGAGCTCTACTACGAGAAGGCCAAAAAGTTCCGCCACAAGTACGAGGGAGCTCTGAAGGCCTACGAGGACACGAAGAGGAAGCTCGACGAGGTCGAGAAGCTCATCGAGGAGGAGATGAAGAAGGAACTGAACGTGAAGAAAATCGAGAGGAGAAAGAAGAAGTGGTTCGAGAAGTTCCGCTGGTTTGTCTCAAGTGAGGGCTTTCTGGTTTTGGCGGGAAAGGACGCGAGCACAAACGAAACCCTGATAAAGAAGCACATGGCCGAGAACGACCTCTACTGCCACGCCGACGTTTACGGAGCGCCACACGTGGTCATCAAGGACGGACAGAAGGCAGGAGAGAAGACCATCTTCGAGGCCTGCCAGTTCGCGGTCTCGATGAGCAGGGCTTGGGGTCAGGGCCTTTACGGAGCCGACGCTTACTGGGCCCATCCAAATCAGGTTACGAAGCAGGCCCCCAGCGGTGAGTACCTCGGGAAGGGCGCCTTCATGGTCTACGGAAAGAGAAACTGGCTTCGCGGGCTTCCACTCAAGCTGGCGGTGGGAGTTATAAACTACGAAGGCGAGGATTACGTCGTTTGCGCGCCCGTTGACGCGATTAAGGCCCACACGAACAAGTACATCATTATAAGGCCGGGAAAGCTCAAGAAGGGCGAGCTCGTCAAGAAGATACGCGGAATCCTTGAGAAGTGGGGCTACAAGGTCAGGGAAGAAGACCTCAACGCAATCCTTCCTCCGGGAGGTGGAGAAATAGTTGAGGTGGTGGGTTAGACCAGCTCCTTTCCAGTTCCGGTCATCACGAGCTTGCCGTGCTTGACCCCCTTGAGGCTCAGGAGCCTGTCCGCTATCTCTTTTATTCTGCTCGCCTTTCCCTTCACTATGACGACCTCAAGGCAGTTGTGCTCGTCCATGTGGACGTGAATGCTGGAAACTATTTCATCAAGGTAGTCGTGCTGGAGGTCGAGGAGCTCTTTAACGACGTCCGCCTCGTCGTGGTTGTAGAGCATCGTTATCGTCCCGGCAACCTCCGCGTCTCCGGTTTCCCACTCGTGCCTGATTATGAAGTCTCTCATCAAGTCCCTTATAGCCTCGCTCCTGTTCACGTAGCCCTTCTCCTCGATTATCCTGTCGAACTTCTCAAGAAGCTCCTCGGGCACGGAGACGCCAAAACGGACGACCTTCATAACACCACCTCACAAAACTATAGCACGGGAGTTATAAACCTGTCCCAAAAGCCTTTTATTCGGCCGGGGATATCCCCTAGCATGAGGGACGAACTCTATTCGATAGCAAGGAGCGAGTTCGCGGAAGATTTAATCTTCGAAATCGGGGACAGGTCAGTCGTGCTATCAATAAAGGGCCTGCTGATAGCCAGGGCGGATAGAGAGGGCTACAACTTCTCGTTCTTCGAGGTGACCGAGACCGAAACCGTGCTCGCCGTCCAGGTTAAGGGGTTCATCGTCTACATAGCCATAGAGAGCGACGAAGAGCTCGACGAGGAGGAATACGCCGGGGTCGGGAAGGCGCTCCTGGAGCACCTGACGCCGAAGATCGCCCTGCTCGTGACGAAGGCCGAAAAGGAGTACCGGGGGAAGGCGGACATACTCCTCGACGACGGCATGTCTCCGGAGCTGAAGGAGTTCTTCTACTCAATCCTCGCGAAGCACCGCCAGGGCAAGAGCCCCTACGAGCAGACCGAGGTTGCATGATGCGAAGGATCAATGGCCATTTTTGTCCCACGATTCATTTTATTCCATCACGGCACACTTTAAAACAGCACTGAATTTTTTGGCACGCAGAAGCTTTTTATCTATCCTCAAACATATAAATTTTATGGTGATTCCCTATGGACGACGAACCGCCTTCGCGGTCGGTGGAGATGGAAGTTCTCAAAGCGTTTCTGACGTCGAAAGATGAAAAAGAGTTTTCCGAGAACGTGAACACTGCCCTTGAAAGCTTCTCGGCCCTTGTAGATGAGATAACAGGGGTCAAAGGAAAAGCCCCCAGGATAATCCCGGTCAGAACATGGGACGAGGCCCCCTCGGAGGGTTAACCCTTCACGACGGGGAGGAGGTCAGCAGCTCACCTTTGACGCCGTTTCACTCTGGACACTGCTAACAATGAAGACCGTGACCTACGGGATAGTCAGCGAGAAAACCCTCGCAAAAGGCGTCGCCGAGTTCCTCCTCGAAGACCCCGAGATAAACGTCGGAGTTTTCCACGCAAGGGGCACGGACATAGCCCGGCTGATTGACTACAAACGCGGAAAGGATTTGGTGGAGATGGCGTTGCAGGTCACAGATGCGGTTCTCATGGCAAGTTCATACCCAAGACTCGACGAGATGGACAGCTGGAAGATGTTCCGCTGAGCCTCTCCCTCACTTCATTATTTCCAAGAGGGCGAGTGCAACAAGCATAACTGCCAGCACCAGCATCGTCCTTTTTGTATACAGTTTTGCGGCCCTCTTCTCATAGTAGCTCCTGGGGGAGACGTTGAGGACGTAGAGTCCAATGAGCGAGCCGCTGAGGAGACCAAGGACGTTCTCAACGGTGAGACAGAGGGAGCCAAAGAAGACTCCCCGCCAGCCCATTGCGAGGGAAATTCCAATGACAGTCGTCGGCGGAACCAGCGCCGCAGCTATTGAAACACCCGCCAGAATCTCCGGGATTTTACTCACTATCGCAACTATCCCCGCGTAGCCGAGGATTATCGCAAGGACGATGTAAACGAGGCCGGAATCACCACGGGCCAGTATCTCACCGGTCGGCTCCGAGGGCATTGCTCCCGCAAACCTCAGTGCAATGGCCATAAGGAGAGCGGACAGGAATATGACACCGATAAGCTTCAGAATTGAGGCCACTGCATCGAGGGCATCTCTGCCCCTGCCCATGACGACGTTGAGCGAGAACCCGTAGAGGGGGCCGAGAATCGGCGAGAGTAGCATGGCGGAGATTATCATCACCACGTTATCGTTGATCAGACCGAAGAGAGCTATTATCGAGGCAACGGCGCCGAGCGTGAGCTGTATGGGGTCAACCCTGGCCTGCCTGTTGGCGTTCTCGATGAGGCCCTCTATCGCCGCCAGGCTCCACTGTCCCTTGAGCTTCTTGAGTGATTTAACGGAGTTTTCGTACTTCACGGACTTCCCGGTGACCGGTGCCCACGTTATCGATGAATGGGCCCGCCTCAAGTCTACCGCTTTCATGAGCTCGTCGGCGACGTCGTTAATCACAAAATCGGGCACCAGGGCGGTGAACTTGAGCACTCCCTTTCCGTTCCCCTGAACTTCTTCCGCGTAGAACTGGAGGTTCCACTTTGTCAGGACTTCCCGGACTTTCTCCCCCTCACTCCCGTCGCAGTAGAGTTCCAGCCTGAGCATAGCTCACCCTATGGACTAAGCTTCCATGGCTAATAACCCTTGTGGAACACTTCAAAATAATTTGAAGCGATTGTAAACCTTATAACTCCAGCCGTCGTAGAAAATAAAGGGGTGTGTATGAGGGAGTTCGCCGTCTCCGTAGGGGCCTCAGCCCTCATATCGTTTTTCGCCTGGATAGCGGTTCAGCTCCACCACCTCATCGGCGTCATTCTGTTCATCTCCGCCTTCCTCGTTCCACCCATTCTCTTTCGGGGATACTACACGAAACGGCCCCGCATGCTCGTGCCGTTTTTTGCGGTCTCGTTCGTTTTGGTGATTCTACTGACACCTCCCCCGGTGACGGGCCCGAACGTCGAGTTTGGTCTCCACTTTGTCACTGGTTGTTGGGGGAGAGAGGGCAATACCTGGCCACTGAGCGGTGGGGAGCTCGCTTACTCATGTAACAAGCCCTTTGCAGGCTCAACAATCAGCATCAATGGGGTCGCTTGGAAGTCGGCAATAGTCGAGCTCCCCCTCATCGGCCACTTTGTTACCCTCCACGAACCGCGGGAGAAGGCTGACAATGCCTACCGCGAGGCCACGGAACGCGTCGAATCGGAGGGATACCTCAAGCTTGTGGAGGATTACGGAACGTATTCCCACATCCTGAGAGACGCCCTCTTCGCCAAGGGCGAGGAATGCATATATCTGGTCGAAACAAGGATTCTCGGCGGCGGTCTTGCGGTAGTCTCGGCAAGAGGCCCCTGCAGGGGCGTCAAGAGGTTTGCACTCCGCTGGCACGACGACTACCTCTGGAACGCCAGCGAGCCGCCAATCCTTGAGAGATACCGCTTCAACTGGAGCTCAAGCGGGAGCGTCAGAGTTGGAAAGCTCGACCTATCTGACTGGCCCGGCGAGTGGGTTAAGAACACCTACAAGGCCATAGAAATCGAGCTCAAAGGAACCGGATACGTCAAGAGGGCGGAGGGAGAAAGCGGGGACTGCAGGTGGTCTCTCTGGACGAGGGGTGAAAAGTCGCACTACGTCTCCCTGAGGGGGAAGGAAATCCTCGTTATAAGCGGGGAAACCAGAAAAGTTGAGAACTCCGCGGAGAAGATTTCGCCCTGTGGAACGAAGAACGCCCGCGAAGTCCACGAGCCGACGCCTGAAGAGGTGCTCAACTCCGTAATTAAGGAACTCAACGGGAGCTTTGTCGTGAAACCTGTCGGAGAACCCGCGCTCTGGGCCCTCGCTGGAAAAGAGTTTTTGACATCTGTGGGTGAGAAGAACGTCAGCGTGACCCTTCTCGTGTACGGAATTCGCGGACAGTGCGACTACGCCCGCTACCTGCTCGACACTTCCAACAAGGAAACGACTTCCATTTGCCTCGAACGCGATGGATACTTTGTCGCCGTGGCAGTTAAAGGGGAAGCTAAAGACGTGAGCTTCGTCTTATCATCAATAAAACGACCGAAAAGAACTTAAGACAGTCCAATCCCCATACTTCGATGCACCATGATTGCCAGGAGTGATTGTTTTTGGCTTTGACGGGTTCCCCTTCGAGATGAGTGTTAGTCCAAAAACTTCTGGGCGGGATTGTTTTTGGCGCTGAGCTGAGGAGGGGTTGCTTTTGGCAGTTCTGAAAGTCCTCTCATCACAGGCCTAGTCCTCACGCTCTTATTCCCTCGCCTTTTGGGACTTCTCAAAACCCTAAAACCGGAGGAGGTGGTAGAATGAAAGCCGTTCTAGCCGATTCTAAGATACCAAAGAGGTGGTACAACATACTGCCCGACCTTCCGGAGCCTTTAGCACCGCCCCTCGACCCGGAGACAGACGAGCCGATGGAGCCGGAGAAGCTGTTGAGAATTTTCGCTGAGGAGCTCGTGAAGCAGGAGATGAGCACGGAAAGGCACATTGAGATTCCGAAGGAAGTCAGGGAGCTCTACGCCAAGATTGGAAGGCCGACACCACTTTTCCGCGCGACAAACCTCGAGAAGGTTCTCGGAACGCCCGCGAGGATTTACTTCAAGTACGAGGGGGCAACCGTAACCGGGAGCCACAAGATAAACACGGCCTTAGCCCAGGCCTACTACGCTAAAGAGCAGGGCATCGAAAGGCTCGTAACTGAAACTGGAGCCGGCCAGTGGGGGACTGCTTTGAGCCTCGCCGGGGCGCTTCTCGGTCTGAAAGTCCGCGTTTACATGGCGCGCGCGAGCTACCAGCAGAAACCCTACAGGAAGACGATAATGCGCCTCTATGGAGCCGAAATCTATCCAAGTCCAAGCGACAGGACGGAGATCGGGAGGAAGTTCCTCGCAGAAGACCCGAACCACCCCGGTGGGCTTGGAATAGTGATAAGCGAGGCCATTGAGGACGTTTTAAAGGACGAAAAAGCCCGCTACGCCCTCGGAAGCGTTCTCAATCATGTGCTCATGCACCAGACCGTTATAGGCCTCGAAGCCCAGGAGCAGATGAAGGAGTTCGAGGAGCCGGACGTTATAGTCGGGTGCGTCGGAGGGGGAAGCAACTTCGCGGGATTAGCATATCCCTTCGTGAGGGACGTTCTGAGCGGTAAAAAAGAGTACGAGTTCATAGCGGTCGAGCCGAGGGGCGCCCCAAGCATGACGCGCGGGGTTTACAAGTACGACTTCGGCGACTCCGGCGGTTACACTCCAAAGATGAAGATGCACACACTCGGCCACACCTACTATGTTCCGCCGATTCACGCTGGAGGGCTTCGCTACCACGGTTTAGCTCCAACGCTGAGTGTCCTGATAAATCATGGCATCGTCAAGCCAGTCGCTTACCACCAGAACGAGGTCTTCCAAGCTGCCGAGCTGTTCGCGAAGACGGAGGGAATAATCCCCGCCCCGGAGAGCTCACACGCCATAAAGGCTGCCATAGACAGGGCGTTGAAAGCGAAGGAGGAAGGAAAGGCGGAGGTAGTACTTTTCAACCTGAGCGGTCACGGTCTGCTCGACCTGAAGGGCTACGAAGATTACCTTGATGGAAGGCTCCAGGATTATGAGCCGGACTACTTTCCGGCGCTGGAAGGCTGAGCTTTTCCTTTTTTTCTCATAATGTATCCAAGCTTCACAGCCAGCTCCGCGTTGAGCAGAGAGCCTCCCGCCGCCCCGCGGACGAGGTTGTGACCGGTAACAACGTACTTGAAGACCCGGCCGCTTTTCTCCAGCCGCCCCACGGCAACGGTCAGCCCCCTGCCCCGATCCCTGTGGAGCCTCGGCTGGGGCACTTCCGTGTAGATAAGGGGCTTCTCGTAGCTCGGAAGGCCGAGCCTCCCAAGAGGGTCAAACGACTCAAAGGCTTCCCTCACGTCTTCTACGCTCCCGCGAGCAAGCTCTACAAAGACCGCCTCAGTGTGGCCGTGCAGAACCGGAACGCGCGTCGCTATTGCGGAGACTTCAAAGGGCGCCGGCTCTATCTTTCCACCCTTTATCCGCCCGAGGATTTTTCTGCTCTCGTTCTCAATCTTCCACTCCTCACCGCTTATGAATGGAATCACGTTGTCGTGAACTGCCAGCGCGGGGAGGCCCGAGAAGCCGGCACCGCTCACCGCCTGCATCGTGGCCACGTGGACTCTTCGTATCCCGAACTCCCGAAGTGGAGCGAGGGAGACCGTCAGAACCGCGGTGGAGCAGTTTGGGTTCGTCACTATGAAGCCCTCCCAGCCCCGCCTCTCGCGCTGAACCTCAACGAGCCCCAGGTGGTCGGGGTTGACCTCGGGGACGAGTATCGGCACGTCCTCATCGTAGCGGTGTGCCCTCGCGTTGGTGAAGACCGGGATTTCCTCCGCGAGCTTTTCTTCAACCTCCCGCGAGAGGGAAGCGGGAAGGGCGTTGAAGACGAGGTCAACGCCGGGGTCTTCAAGGAACTCCCCAAGGGAGACTATTTCGAGCCCCCTGAACTCGTCCGGGGAGTCCTCAACGACCTCACCGTAGGGCCTCCCCGCAGAGCGCTCCGACGCGACGAGTTTCTCGACCCTGAACCAGGGATGACCTTCAAGGAGCCTCACGAACGTTCTTCCAACCATTCCCGTCGCACCAAGGACGGCGACCTTCACGGGCATCACCTACCACACTGCTCCAACACCTGCCCTCGTAACGTAGACGTCCGAAGCAACACCCATCTCCGCAAAAGCCCCCACAACGGCCTCACCTATGTCCTCCGGATCCTCCCCAAGCGCGAACACTGCGGGGCCTGAGCCCGAGACCGAAAGCCCGTACGCCCCCGCTTCGAGGGCCGCTTCCCTAACCCGGTCGTACCACGGCATGAGCCTCTTCCGGTACGGAAGCGCCACCGGGTCGTCAAGGAGGCGGCCCACGGCGGGAAGGTCCCCCTCCCTAAGCGCCAGAACGAGGGAGCTGGCGAGTGAGATGGCCCTGACGGCGGTATCCAGCGGGACGCTCCCCGGGAGAACCTCTCTGGCCTTTCTGGTGGGGATTTTGAGGTGCGGGAGGACGATGACAACGTCGAAGTCCACGGGAACCCTCATCACTTGGAGGGGCGCGGTTGACGTTATGAGCGTGAAGTCCCCGTAGTAGGCGGGAACAACGTTGTCGGCGTGGGCGCTTCCCGCGGCGTGCCTCTCGCCTTCCATTGCCGCCCTCAGGATAAGGCGCTCGTCCTCGACGCCCAGCGTCCTGGCAGCCGCCAGGGCCCCCGCGAGGGACGAGGCCCCGGAGCTTCCAAGGCCACCGGCAGGAGGTACACCCTTCCTGAGCTCCAGTTTGAGCGCAAGCTCCTCCCCGACGAGAGAAGCCAGGGCCTTCGCGGAGACCACCGCGACGTTTCTGCCATCTGAGGGGACACTGAACCCATTAACTCTCACCTCCCACTCGTCGGACTCCCTGAAGGTGAGCTCGTCATAGGGAGCCCCAACACCGACGCCGAACACGTCGAACCCCGGCCCGAAGTTCGCTATGCTCGCGTGGACGCGGACGCGCATTACACCACCTCCAGAGGCACTGGTCTCCTCGCACCCAGCAGGTTCCAGTGGAGGGAGTTCAGGAAGCCTCCAAGGGAGCGGCCCTCAACCCAGAAGGACACGACCCTTACACCGTCAATCTCGAAGGTCTCGCCGCTGTACCCGTAAACCGCATCCGCCCCAACGACCGAGACCCTGAAAAGGCCGTCATCTCCCGTGTACGTTATAATCGGCATCCCAGAGTCGGAGGTGCCCACGATTGTGGAGAAGACCCAGTCCTCGGTTCTCCCGATAAGCAGGGGGACTCCAAACTCGGTAGCGCCTGGGTGCAGTGCCCTCATTCCAAGGGCGGAGGCCACCCTCACCTTTTCCTTCGAGACAAACGGCACTGGACGGGCAAAGGGAACCCTCCGGGGGTCGGCGGTGTAGATTCCATCAACATCGCCCATTATTAGAACAGCGTCCGCGCCTATCGCCTCCCCCAGGACGGAGGCCGTGTAGTCGCTTCCGTTCCTCCCAAGGGTAGTCCTGTAGCCGCGGTAGCCACCGACGAAACCCGGCACCACGGCCACAAACCCCTCCTCTACGGCCTCCCTCACCTGGGCGCTCCGGGACAGGGTCCCCCTCAGGCTGACCCTGGCGTTTCCGAAGTTGCCGTCCGTAGCTATGACCTCCCACGGGGCGAAAATGACAACGGGCACGCCCCTCGCGGAGAGGGCTTCTGCGAAGGCCCTCGCGGAGAGCAGCTCGCCGAATGATAGCACGTGGTCGAGAAAGGCCCTCTCGCCGGGGAACGAGCCCCTTGACCTAACGGCCTCCTTCAGCTCCCTGAAGAAGGGAGAAAAAATGGAGGGGTCAAGGCCGTGCGCCCTCGCGAATTCCCTGTGCCTCTGGATTATCCCATCGAGGCCCTCTCCGGTTTTTGCCAGCCTGATGAGGGCGTCGGTAACCCCTTTCAGAGCGGAGACGACCACGGCCACCTCTCCCGCATTCCACAGGCGGGCGGCGAAGGAGACCGCCGAGTCAAAATGACCCGCCACCGAGCTCCCACCGAACTTGACCACGAGCCTCTTTCCGGAGCAGAGCATCAGGCGGACCTCCTGAAGGGGATTGTTTCCCTCCCAGCCCTCTTAAGCTCCCGCCTGACTATCTCAACGCCCCTGACCATGTTCACGAGCTTCTGGTACGCTATCCTCCTGTCGAGGAGCTTCAGTCCGCAGTCTGGGTTTACGTACAGCCGCTCAGGCTCGACGTACCCCATGACCTTTCTGATTGCCCTCGCGACCTCTTCGGGACTCTCAACGCGCGGGTTGTGCACGTCAACGACACCGAAACCAAGCTCCCCGTGGGTGAGCTTCCTCAGGAACTCCATGTCGCGGAAGCCCCTGTTGGCGAACTCAAGGGCAAACTGGGAGACGTTAATCTCATCGAAGTAGTCGGCGAGGAGGTTGTAGTTGGAGTAGCAGACGTGGAGTCCAAACTTCATGTTAACGCCCTTCACGGCCCTGTTGATAGCCTCAACCGCTATCGGAACCTCGTCGGGGTGGTTGAGCATCGCGGGTTCGTCGAGCTGAATGAACTTCGCCCCCTCCCTCTCAAGGAGCTTGAATTCCTTGTTGAGTATCCCCGCGAGCTCAAAGGCCAGCTCTTCCTTGCTCGAATAGTACTCGTTGAAGCTCCACTCGGCTATCGTGTACGGGCCGGTTATCGGGACTTTGACGACTTCCCTCGTGGTGTTGGCCTTAATCCAGCGGAACTCGTCGAGCACAAGGGGCTCGCTGTACTCAAGCTTTGAGACGGCCGCCGCCTTGTTGAAGTAGGCGTTGCCCCAGACCCTCACCGGGCCGTAGAACTTGAAGCCCGATATCCTGGCCGTAAAGTGCTCGGTCATCTCGCTTCTGCCCATCTCACCGTCCCAGGGGATGTCTATACCGGCCCTCTCGTGCTCCCTCAGTACGGCAACGCTCGCGTCCCTTATCGCCTCCCTGAAGTCCTCCTCCTGGAGCCTGCCGAGCTCGTAGAGGCTGTATATCCTGAGGAGCCACCTCGGTTTTGGATAGCTCCCTATGACGCTTGTGGGAAGGATTGGAAGTTCCACCTCACTCACCTCCGAGCTTTCCAAGGAGCTTCAGCTTCCTCCATGCGACGCTCTCCGGGAGGAAGTCGAGGAGCGTGTTCGGAGTGACGTAAAGCTCCCGATACCTCCTGAGGAACGGTTTGAGCTTGTCCACGAGCCTGTCACGCCGCTCCATCTTCGTCTTCCTCGCGTCCACTATTCCAAGGGCGGGCCGTCCCTGGAACCTCTCCGGAACCGAGCCCTCAACGAGGTCAAAGTTTACGATTACACCCTCCGGCAGAACGCGCGGGGTTCCGAAGTAGGTAACCACCCACAGCTCCTTCCTGCGGGAGAGGTCTTCTATAAGCCTCTTCGCGGTTTCTCTGGACACGGAATCGCTCTTCTCCCTCGTGGCCCTTGAGAGCTCGGCCGCCAGGACGGGCTCCTGGAGTTCAACGAGCCCGACCGGCAGCTCCTTTATGAGCTCGGCCAGGACTCCGGCGTAGGCCTCGGCCAGCTCGTCAAGGCTCTTGTAGGCCTCGTTTATGGAGTGGTACGCCAGGGTCACTGGGCCGGGCAAAACCGCCTTGAGGGTGGCCTCAGGGTAGACCTCCTCTTTTATTCCAAGCGCCGTGTTGAGCCACTCAGGAATCGGGTTCTCCCTCAGCGAGAGCTCGCCCCTAACCACCGGGGAGCGGTAGAAGAAGTTGTTCTCGTAGAACTTGAAGAGCCCGTTGACCTCAACGCCGTCTATGAACCCTATCAGCGGGTTGAATATGTCGTCCCAGCGGTAGAGGCCGTCGGTGATTACCTTTATGCCTGCATCCTTCAGCTTTACAAACGCACGCCTTGTGTGCTCCACGTAGGCCTCCTCAAGCTTCTCCTCGCTAAGCCTGCCTATTGAGTACTGCTCTATCTTCTTTGCCAGTGAAACAGGCCTCGGAAGGCTACCAATCAGAGCGGGGACTATCATTCCAACACCTCCTTGACCAGTTCTCTTGCCTCGCCCCAGAGCTCGACCCACTCATCGGCGGTCCTCGAAACCACAATCAGGTTGATTCCCCCTTTCACGTCGAGCGCCTTGACCTCCTCAAGGAGCCCCTCAAACGTGTCGTCTCCCGTTGGAATGCCCATTCTTTCGAGGAAGGGCTTCATATCCTGCCGCAGGGGGTAGACTAGGGAGACGACGACCGGAACGTCAGATTCGTAGACCCTTCTGACTTTTTCAAGCACCTCTGAGACCGCCCAGACGCTTTCCTTCCTCGCGACCACCTGGGTGAAGAAGACCTCCACACCCGCGATTAGCTTCCTGAGGAGCCTCCTCGCCTCGACCCTCGGCCGGTAGTGCGGGTTCATCGCCCCCGCGACTATCGGACGGCCCCCCACCGGAACGCGCTCCCCTGGGGGAAGCACACCGGCAAAGACTATCCTTGCAAGCCTGATCAGGTTGGCCGAGTCCAGGTCAAAGACCGGCCTGCTGGGCATTGAAAGGCCTGGCCAGTCGCCCGTCGTGAGCAGAACCGCCTCGAAGCCGAAGACATGGGCGGTCCTGAGCTCCGACGCCAGCGCCGACAGGTTCCTGTCCTTGGCTGTTATGTGAGGCATCACGCCGAGGCAGGGGGCAACGTCCTTCAGGCGGGTGCCGAAGGCCACCGGGTCGAAGTGCGGGTAGCCGAGCGGGTTGTCGGGCACGGTAAAGAGGTCGGCCTCCACCGCGGCGGCGAGCCTGCGTATGTCCCCCTCCGAGCGTACTGCCCTGACCGGGAACTCCACCGTGAGCACCTTGCCGCGGGTGACCTTCTCCCAGAGGGACGAGTCCGCGGGCCCTGGGTCGGAGTCAACCAGCCTCTCCAGCTGGGCCAGGAGGGGGTGCTCGTCAAAGAGCATCTCCTGCTCAAGCGGGGATAGGCGCTCGATTACGCCCTTCCAAGGGCAGGGTTCCCCGGTTGCTTCGCACCTCCCCTCAACAACTCCCCCGCAGGGGCCGTTGAGGAGCTTCTTTGGACAAGTGTACACCCTGAGCTCCATCACCTCCCCAACGCTCTGTCAATGTCTTCTATCAGCTCGTCGACATCTTCAATGCCGATTGATAGACGCACAAGGTCGTCTGTGATTCCGAGAAGCTCCCTCCGCTCCGGGGGCATTGTTTTGGCCGCGCTCATGACGGGGTAGGAAGCAATGCTTTCAACGCCCCCAAGTGAGGGGGACGGGAATATCTTTCTCAGGGAGCGGAGAAAGCCCACCGCACCCCCCTTTCCGCCCGCGTGCTTGAAAGAGACCACACCACCGTAGAGGGGCCTCTCAAAGAGCCTCCGCGCGGTTTCGTGGTGGGGGTCTTCCTTAAGGCCGGGATAGTGCACCTCCCGCACCCTGGGGTGCTCGCTCAGGAACTCGGCCACTGCAAGTGCGTTTCTGCTCAGCCTCTCAAAGCGGACTTCAAGGGTCTTCATACCCCTCACGACGAGCCACGCATCCAATGGCTGGATTATTGAGCCCAGCCTCCTGCGCCAGTGCCAGAGTCCGGAGACGTCAAGGCTCCCGAGGACTATCGCCCCTCCAAGGACGTCGTTGTGGCCGGCGATGTACTTCGTGAGGCTGTGGACGACCCCGTCGGCGCCTGCCTTGAGCGGGTGGAAGACTGTAGGCGAGAATGTGTTGTCAACGACGACCTTCGCCCCAACTTCCCGCGCCCTCTTTATGACTTCGGGGACGTCTATCACCTTCAGCGTAGGGTTTGTCACCGTTTCAAGGAGCACGAGAGACGTGTTCTCCCCAATCGCCTCGGCTATGGCCTCTGCACTCGGATAGGCAAGTTTGACCCGAACCCCGAACTTGCCGAGCTCCTCCGCAAGCTGAACCGTCGTGCCGTAGGCCTCCATCGGGACGACGACCTCGCTTCCCGCTGAAAGCTGGGACAGGTAGAGGCAGCTTATTGCCCCCATTCCGCTGTTGAAAGCCAGGGCATCGCGCCCGCCCTCAAGCAGGGAGACGCTCTTTTCGAGAACCCTGACGGTGGGGTTCTCTTCCCTGCTGTACTTCAGGTCAAAGCCCCTGTCTGAGAGCTCCGTTTCACCTGCCTGCCTGAACACCGCCGTAACGTAGACCGGCTCGTGGAGGGGTCTCATGCAATCACCGACACAGAATAAGGGGCCCAATTTATATATTTTTTGACATATTCTTAGACACTAAATATTCTTGATAGTTATACAACTTTGAAAAGTCACAGAAAAGACAAGTCAAGCTTTCTTTTCCCACTGGATTTTAACACACAAATGCCAAAATTAGAAATAATTTCTGCCAAAATTGCAATTTGGTGATGAAGGCATGAGAAGCAGAATCCGCCCCGGCTCAGACCCCGGATAAAATCTTCCTCGGATGGAAGTTCAGGCTCGCCCTGGCCTCCGGAATTTCCATTCCTATGTTTATTCCAAGGCTCATCAAGTCCCTCGGCCCGCGGACTTCCCATTTGCTCTCCGCCGAGCTGGTGATGAACCGGGGCACGCGGTACTTCCTGACGAGCTCCCAGGCCTTTGCCATGAAGCGAAGCATCAGCGCCCGCTCATACGGGCCAGCCCGCAAAAGCGGGGAGAGCGAAAACCCTATGGCAACGCCCCTTCTCCCGGCCATTCCCGCTAAAGTGTGGTCGAAGCCGTAGTCCCTCCTGCCGAGCCAGGGGCTTATAAGGGCATCTGCCTTGGCCTCTATTGCCATCCTGTTGACCCTCATGTCCCCGCCCTGAACGTAGAGCAGGGCCTTCAGGTTTCTGCTCTTGAACTCGCGCACGAGGCTCGGCTTTTTGGTGACCAACAGGACGGCCACCTTCCCGTAGGCCTTCCTCAGCTCCCGGAGCTCCTCCTTGAGCGAGTCCCAGTCGGGCTCGCGGTCGAGGACGAGCTTTTTGGTGAAGACCACCTCGTCAAACCACTCGCTGGCCAGCTCGTAGGCTTCCTCGCTTCTCACGTCCATCTCGATGAAGTAGTCCCTTGAAAACGAGACTTCCTCGCTCATTCCCCGTCCTCCAGCCACTCCCTGACTGACTTAACGACGGCCTCTTTCCTCATCGGAAAGGCCTTGACCTTTATCTTGACCTGAATCGTGTCGCCGCCCTCGTCTATCTCGGGCTCGCCGAGGTACGCCTTCTGCTTGTTGAAGCGGACGTAGAGCGTCCCCTCTTCGCCAACCTTCTCCTCAAGGTTCTCAAGGATGTAGCGCTTTGCTTCCTCGTCAAGGAGCTCCTTGAAGTGCCTGAGGAAAGCCCTCACAGCTTTGCTCCTCTTTATCTCGACGTTAACGACCTTAATCGGGTTCCCGAAAAAGCCCTCCGTCTCAAGGATGTCGAAGTGAATGTCCTCGTCGTCGATTTCCTCGGGAATGAACGTCCCTATCGCCTCAAGAACCTTGTCCTCATCTTCAGTTGCCTGGATGAACGTGGTAATCCTGACGTGGTGCGCCTTTATCTTCCCCATCGCTCTCACCGGGGAGAATTGGAACGGTCGCTTTAAAAGGTAACTCCCAAAAATTGTCAGGCACCAGTTACTAAGAAAGAGAGCCTTCTCAAGAAGTCTCTCTCGTCAGAGTTGGGGAGGTATTCTCGTAATCCCCAAGCCAAACGATCCCCTAAAGGAACTCGAAGAGCCGGTAAAGAAACTCCCCAACTTAACACTCACAGAGCTAAAGAGGGAGATAACAAGCTCAGACAAAGCCTTCGACAGAGTGGAATCAAGAGGACAAAGCTCGAAAGTTCGGAATAATGACAAATCCTGATAGGGACTCCTAAGAGAGGACATTCACATACCCTTTGCACTTAAATAAGTGCAACGTTATCTTCTTTTTCTCAGGGAAACTAGCAAGACAATTATAACAGCAAGAGTGATCAGAGTAAAGGGTGTTGAAGATCCATTACTACCCGAATTTCGGGATAGCACTGAAAGCATTTCCGGGGTTATGTCGCTGAATTTGCCATTTTTAAAGAAATATGCTCTGTTTTCATTAAATACCACCACCTCCCCACAGCAAAATGATAACTTGTACCCATGATTTTTAAGGGCACTTGGAAGGTCAATATCCTCTCCTGATGTGAGATCCACCATGTCAGTGGAATTAAAAAGAAAGACTGAATTTTCCCCAGAGGCCACAAGCATGCTTCCAGACTTAACTTTTAGCGCTGGGAATCCCTTTAGCTCCCCCGTATTGACCACTCTAATGTAGTCATTTCTAACTTTTAGGGAACTGAGGGGAACGAGTGAAAAATTCTCGAATTCAAATAGAGTGAGCAGAACGCGGGTTCCCCTGTTGGCAGGGCTTCTAGAAAGGATATAACTCCTATTGAGGGCCGTTACTGGATAGAGGGTTGCATAACCTCCAAATGTATGTATCTTAATGAAATCGGTACCGTTAAATAACCAGACAATAGAAACCGAATCATTACGCGGATCTCTGTCAAAAAGTACCGGTTTTCCGATCCACACCTTGGGAGGATACGGCCCTTCCCCCAGTTCTCTTTCTCCAAATTTCTGGTTGTAGAGTAGAACCAATGAAGAGTTCCCGATGGCAAATACCCAAACCCACCCTTCATCCGCGGATACGGTAATCAAGGTTTTGCTCCCATTAATTGCCAAGCCCACCAAATATATGCCCGTTTTGCTGAAGTTGTACTTATCGAGTAGCTTCCCGCTTTCATCGACCAGGTATGCAAGAGATCCTTCCACGAGCCAAGCGTTAAGTGCTGGAATCCATGTCGCCGGCCCGGAGACGTTCAATGGGATGAGATTTTCGCCCTTCAGGAGGTAGTTCTCAGAGATGAAATAACATTCTCCAGTATTAAGGTCGTCGTTGGAGCCCTGCATTATAAACGTCAGGAAGTACTCCCTCCCATTCCACTCAATTTCTAAATCGTTATCAGTACACAGACTTCCTCCAGTGAAAGTTTTAATAAGCTTGAGCCTGCCTTCGCGATACGTGTAAAGCTCGACAGTCCCTCGTTCCCCTCTCTGGAGAATCCAGTATTCGCCGTTCCAGTGTCGCACTTGATAGCGACTTAAGGTAAAGTTAAGCCGTTCGGCTTCGAAGGAGTGACCATTGTAAACTATACTGTAGAGCTCCTCAGAGGTCCCATTAAAGACCAAAAAAGCAATCCTGTCCTCAGTAGAATAGGCATCCAGAATTTTCAGGTCGTCACCCTTACCCAATGCTGGGATAGACCCGATGAGTAGGAATAGAAACAAAACAAGTAACTTTTTAGAATCTACCACTCTGGACATTGGTCCCTCACTTCATTAATATTACTTATGTTAGCATTGTAGTAGTATGCTCTTTGAGACCATATAAATCCAGTAGCTCTTCTTTGAGCTTCGAGGTAATCACATGCTTTATTTATTAATTCTGGATATAAGTTGATGTCTCCATCAACTTCCATTTCTATATATCCATTAGGAATACTCCATATCCAATTCAAGATCTCAACTAGTGCATCAATACCGTTCTTTAAATATGGATAATCACTGGGAGATCCTTTCAAAGTTCCATTGTAATATTCCTTCCATCTCTGATAATAATGAGGCTGAACAAAAACAAATGTAAAGTACTCTGCCAATAATTTTATGTTAGTGTTATCAAGATTCAGTTTATCATGAACATATGGTATCCAAATGAATTGTTGCCATTTGTTTTTAATATAATCGGAGATTTCTTGAATATCCTCTTCATAAACAATCCCATCACTAACCTGCCAGGGATATTCAAGATACCAATAGAACCCCACTTGGTAGCCACTCGTGTTATTGTATACTCCATCAACCCATCCTTTCCAATATTGGACTCCTCTAACTCCCCGGACCTTACTCTCGTCAATGAGAACCGGAATCACAACTAGATAATCAATTCCCCTCAATATTGAATCTACCCATCTTCCAAGGGATGCTCCATCTCGATATCCATCATTGTAAGAATATCCACTATACGGGATATTACCATAGAGCAAGTTCCCATTTTCATCTTTTGCAGAAGAGTGTAATGCTACTACATAGGTGAAGCCTCTATCTTCCAACTGAGATGGTGTCCCTGCAGAGGAAAACGCTTCATAACTACCATTTTGTGGCTTAAAATACCACAGTCCATATGTTACCATAATATCACCTCAATTTATAGTTCTTAATTGTGACTATTTAAACTTATTGGTTATTTACACTATTATTAGTACTAATAAAATTTTATCTTGTTACTCTGGTTAGTTTGGCCATAATATTACTTATGATAAAATCCCACAAATAGCACACCTCCCAAAGATGCCCAATACATTAATCAGCAATCGAAGATTGACAATAACAGAAAGAAGATGGAAAATCACTTGCCCTTACCCTTGTTGGCCCTCACGCTGGGCCTGACCTTTTCGGCACCCTTACCCTTGTTCCTCAGGCCGCGGCTCTTCCTGCCGGCGCTGGTGAGTCCGCGGAAGACCCTACCCTTGTGGGGCTTGAGGGCAATCCAGGCTATCTTCGGGTCGCTCTTTATGACCGGGTGGTGCGGGTCGACCATTATGACCTCAAACCACTTGTACATTCCGTCCTCGCCAACCCAGTAGGAGTTGAGAACCTCGAGGTTCGGGAACTTTCTCGCGGCCTTCTCCTCGGCTATCCACTGGAGGCTCTTCTTCGGCGAGTACTTGACCATACCCATCTTGCTCGGCTTCCTTCCGCCCTTCCAGCGGGGCCTCTTCCTTCCCCCTCTTCTAACCCTAACGCGAACGATGACGTAGCCCTGCTTGGCCTGGTAGCCGAGCGAACGGGCGCGGTCAAGCCTCGTCGGCCTCTCAACGCGAACGACAACGGGCTCTCTCCTCCACTTAACCATCCTCTTCTTGAGGAGCTCTCCCACGTAGCTCTTCTTGGGGCTCTTCCAGGCTTCCCTAATGTACTTGTACATTCCCATCTCTTTCACCTCTTCCCTGTTTGTGGTTCTCCGCAGAGCGGAACATCCCGCGGGCGAACCCGCCCAGTCGGTCGAGTTTCGAGGGTTAGTTTTTAAGGGTTGCGGATTAACTGGATATGATGGTCAGAGAAAAACTCAGACGCCTCGTCCCGTTCATTATCGTTTATATCTCCTGGTACGCCTACGCCCTGGTTTACCCGTACATAGGTCGCTGGAGCGTTGATATACTCCCGCACTTCCTCAAGCTCCCGCTGACGTCATACCACTTCGAGTACTCCCTCGTCAGCTGGACGGTCTCACACAGGGCATTCCACGCCTTCATGAGGGCGATTTACAGGGCGGGCTTTGCAGGCAGCTTCTGGTTGCTGGCGCTCTATTTTGTCCTCACCCAGCAGGAGAAAGCCAGACGGCTCGCCACCAGGTTCGCACTCGGCTTCGGGATACTGGCAATATCCTTCCTGATATTCCACGTCCACGCCCCCCATGTCGTCTACGTCCTCCCGGAACGCTACGCGCCCAACGACTGGACGGCAAGACCGGAGTTCGTCTTCCCGTCGCCCCACTGCACACTGGCGTTCATAGGCCTGTTTTCGGTTCTGGAGACAAAAAGAAAGGACGCAATACCCCTGGCAATCTTTCTTGCGCTCGTCCCACCCTCGACGGTTTTCCTTGGGGAGCACTGGGTATGGGACGCAGTGGCAGGCCTTCTCGTGGCACTTGCCGCGGTAGAGATTGAGAAAGATGGCAGAAAATTGTTTAAGGCCTGAAGAGAAATAACTAAAAGGTGGTCGTATGCGGATCGAGAAGTTCGCAAAAGTAATGAAAGAGAGAGACTTCGATGGGGCGCTTATAAGTCCCGGCTCGAACTTTTACTATCTGACTGGCATTAGAATCCACGAAGCAGGCGAGAGGCCGACCATTCTCGCAGTAAACCCGAAAGGGGACTTCCACATCCTCGCACCGAGCCTCTACGAGAACGTTATTGAGGACGTTCCTGTTACGTTCTGGCGCGACGGGGAGAACCCCTATGCAAAGCTCGCAACGATTATGCACGACCTGAGCCTGAGCGATGGAAAACTCCTGATTGAGAACACAATGCGCGCAGACTGGCTCATAGAAATCAGCAGAACTGTCAGAATGAGGCCTTATCCCCTCAGCATCGTTATGAAGGAACTGAGAATGCGAAAAGACGACGATGAAATCAGGCTCATGGAGAGGGCGGCAAAGGTCGTAGACGAGGTTTTCAACGAAATCCTGAGCTGGGATTTGGTTGGGATGACTGAGAGAGAGCTCGCCCTAAAGATAGAGCTCGCTATAAGGGAACGCTCGGACGGAATCTCCTTCGAGCCGATAGTCGCTTCCGGTGAGAACGGTGCCAATCCCCACCACGAGCCGGGGGACAGAAAACTACGGAAAGGAGACATGGTGGTGCTCGACTACGGTGCAAAATGGAAGGGCTACTGCTCGGACATAACGAGGACGATAGCCCTCGGACAGCCAGATGAAAAGCTCATCAAGATTTACGAGGTTGTCTGGGAGGCTCAGGAAAACGCGTTTCAGACCGTAAGGGAAGGAGTAAAGGCAAAGGAAGTTGACAGGGCCGCGCGGGACACGATAGCAAGGGCCGGCTACGGCAAATACTTCACCCACAGAACCGGGCACGGTCTTGGCCTGGACGTCCACGAGGAGCCGTACATCGGCCCCACCGAGGAGACAGTCCTCGAAAACGGCATGACTTTCACAATAGAGCCCGGCATCTACGTCCCCAGTCTCGGAGGTGTCAGGATAGAGGACGACGTTGTTGTATTGAGTGGTAGGGGAAAGAGGCTAACAAAGGCGGAGCGGGAGCTAATAGTGCTTTGAACCAGTGGCCAGGAAGCGGCCGAATGCACTACTCAACACATTCTCCATTTCTCAATGCACTTTTGTATCCATTGATACTTGTTTTCAGTCACAAAAATTTAAGAAGCGATAGCCCTCCCCGCCGGAGAGGTGAGAGCAATGGTGAGTCTCAGAGAGGTCGTCAGGAAAAAGATCATCGAGGGCAAAATCGGTCTTGAGGACGTCCCGATACTGCTCCTGTGCGGGCTGGGCTCGTGCATGGACAGGAAGAGATGAGGGATTTCTTTATTTTTTTATCCCTTAAAGCCTGAAAACGGCTGTTTTGGTATCGCATCAGTGCCTTTCTGCACCTACTTAAGAAGCCGTGAGCATGCTGTTTAACAGCCTCACGACGGCCATGGTGCCGAAAAACCTTTTATACTCCCCAAGATACACACTACGGGTGAAACGGCGTGCTCACGGCTTCTTATAGCCACGAAATCGCGATTCTAAACGAAATTTCGGGGGAAGCGGACTACATAGCCTACGATACAATTTTTCTGCGGGGCGTCGGGGTTTCCATTGAGGGGGCAAAGCTCCTTGACGTGTCAGGAGGGGAGGGCATAACCGCAGTTTACCGGGCCGGAAAGTGCTACGTCATCAGGAGAATAACAACCGGAAACGGCTACCATGAGGGGGTGCTCGTCTTCAACCCCACCCATTCCCCGGTTGAACTGGACGTAGCGTTCAGCTACTCCACGCCTTTTGAGGACATCCTTGAAGCTGACTGGGGGAGAGTCGAGAGGCACCCGCTCCAGGAGGGCAACACCCTAGTCTGGAAGGGGGCCGACGGCAGGGTGCGGCGGCTGAAGATAGAGGAGAAGAGCGGAAAGATAGCCGTCGCGCCGAGGAGCACCGAGACATGCTTCCTGCGGGCAACACCTTCGGTCGAGGGCGGCTACCCCATAGCCCCTCCGCTCCCGGCTGGTATAAAGCTCGACTTCCTCGTTCCAAGGGCAGAACCCTACATCGGGGGCATGGCGGCGAGAGACCTTGAGCGCCTCCTCGTGAGGGTGGACGGGAACCTCTTTCCGCTTGCCGGAATCCCGTACTTCGCCGCCATCTTCGGCAGGGACAGCCTGTGGACTTCGTTATTCCTCCTCGATGTATTCCCAGAGCTTGCGCGCGGCGTCCTCCTGACCCTGACCAGACTCCAGGGAAGGAAATGGGACGAGAGGAGCGAGGAGGAGCCCGGAAAGATACCCCACGAGTACAGGTTCGGGGAGCTGTGCCAGGCCGGCAGAATCCCGTTCTCCCCCTATTACGGGAGCGTTGACTCCACCCCCCTCTACGTAGCCCTGGCCGGCGAGTACCTGACAAGGACAGGGGACAGGGGGACAGTACGCACGCTCAGGGAGAGCCTGACCTCGGCGGTTGGCTGGATACTCCGCAGGCTTGGGGAGGGGGAAGGCTACATACGCTACGGGAGGGGCCTCCTTGAGAACCAGGGCTGGAAGGACTGGAAGGGGAGCATACCGGACGAGAGCGGGGAGCAGGCAGTCCACCCAATCGCGCTCGTGGAGGTGCAGGCCTACGCATACTGGGCGCTCAGGCTCGCGGGGGAGCTTGAGCTCACCGACCTTGATGGGGAGATGCTCCTGAAGACGGCCAGGGAGCTGAGGGAGAGGTTCAACAGGGACTTCTGGACGGGTGAATACTACGCACTCGCCATAGACGGGAGGGGCAGGGCCATAGGGGTCGCCTCCTCAAACATGGGACACGTCCTCATAACCGGGATAGCAGACCGCATAGACGAGACCGCGGAGAGGCTGTTCAGGCCGAACCTGTTTTCTGGCCTTGGGGTGCGGACGCTCGGCACGGAGGAGAGGGCCTACAACCCGATGAGCTACCACAACGGGAGCGTGTGGCCCCACGACAACGCCATTATATGCCTCGGCCTCCTCAGGGCAGGAAAGGTGGGGGAGGCCAAGGCGCTCGCCAGGGCGCAGGTGAAGGCCTTCCGGGCGCTCGGAAAGATACCCGAGCTTTTTGCAGGCTTCAGCGAACCGGTGCCAGTTCCGTACGCAAACTGCCCGCAGGCGTGGAGCGCCGCCGGTGCGCTCGCGATGCTGAGGGTACTGGGAGGTGGAAGAAAGGTAAAATTCAGAGAACAGCGGGTTCGAGCCTAAGTTCGGGCTGGTGGAAGTAGGGGCGAACTTCCGGAGAATCCCCAGGGAGAGCGCCCGCTTCTACGGCACAGTCGCGCGGGAGAAGAGGTTGAAGCTGAACCCCGTGGAAGAGCCCACCTTTTAGGCTCGGCCTCTGTTTTTGGATTTCTTCTGCTTCTTCTTTATACTTTACCTCAACATGCCCCGATGCAGCCCGCTCCGCCCAGCCAGGATTCCAAAAGATTTAAATATCAAAAACCCTACTCGCTCCGATGCCAATGAGGGGGGAGTGTCTTCTCCACCGCTGGTTGCAAAGCGCCTGATTTCCTGAAAGACTCCCCTATTCTGGAGTATCGCTCATGCTCTTTTGAAAAAATTCTGAGGAGGTATGGCCATGGCTGAGCTTAACTTCAAGGCCATTGAGGAGAAGTGGCAGAAGCGCTGGCTTGAGGAGAGGGTTTTCGAGCCCGACAGAAACGCGAAGCCCAAGGAGAAGAAATTCTACATAACGGTAGCGTTTCCCTACCTTTCGGGACACCTCCACGTCGGCCACGCGAGGACCTACACGATTCCCGACGTCATAGCGCGCTTCAAGAGGATGCAGGGCTACAACGTGCTGTTTCCAATGGCGTGGCACATCACGGGAGCTCCAATAGTGGGCATAGCAGAGCGCATAAAGAACCGCGACCCGAAGACCATACACATCTACCGCGACGTCTACAAGGTTCCCGAGGATATTCTCTGGAAGTTCGAGGACCCGAAGGAAATCGTCAAGTACTTCATGAAGGCCGCGAAGGAGACCTTCATCAGGGCAGGCTTCTCCGTTGACTGGACGCGCGAGTTCCACACCACCTCACTCTTCCCGCCCTTCAGCAAGTTCGTGGAGTGGCAGTTCTGGACGCTAAAGGACATGGGGCTGGTCGTTAAGGGTGCCCACCGCGTCCGCTGGGACCCCGTTGTTGGAACCCCCCTCGGCGACCACGACATAATGGAGGGTGAGGACGTCCAGATTCTCGAATACGTGATAATCAAGTTCATCCTGGAGGAGAACGGCGAGAAAATCTACCTCCCGGCCGCGACGCTCAGGCCCGAGACGGTTTACGGCGTAACCAACATGTGGCTGAATCCAAACGCCACGTACGTCAAGGCAAAGGTCAAGCGCGGCGATAAAGTTGAGACATGGATAATCAGCAAGGAGGCCGCTTACAAGCTCTCCTTCCAGGACAGGGAGATTGAGGTCATAGAGGAGTTCAAGGGCGAGAAGCTCATCGGCAAGTACGTTAAGAACCCAGTAACGGGCGACGAGGTCATTATCCTTCCTGCAGAGTTCATTGACCCGGACAACGCGACGGGAGTAGTCATGAGTGTTCCAGCGCATGCTCCCTTTGACCACATAGCCCTCGAAGACCTGAAGAAGGAAACCGAACTGCTCCTCAAGTTCGACATCGACCCGCGCGTCTTAGAGGACATCACTTACATCTCGCTGATAGAGCTTGAGGGCTACGGCGAGTTTCCAGCTGTTGAGGAGGCTGAGAAACTCGGCGTGAAGAGCCAGAGGGACAAGGAGAAGCTCGAAGAGGCCACAAAGAACATCTACAAGGCCGAGTACCACAAGGGAGTATTCAAGATTGAGCCCTACAAAGGCAAGCCCGTCCAGGAGGTCAAAGAGCTCATTGCAAAGGAGCTCCAGGAAAAGGGAATAGCGGAGATAATGTACGAGTTCGCGGAGAAGCCCGTCATCTCGCGCTTCGGCAACCAGGCCGTCATCAAGATAATCCACGACCAGTGGTTCATAGACTACGGGAACCCCGAGTGGAAGGAGAAGGCGAGGGAAGCGCTCGCCAGCATGACGATTTACCCTGAGAGCAGGCGCGCGCAGTTCGAGGCCGTTATAGACTGGCTCGACAAGAAGGCCTGTGCCAGAAAGGTCGGCCTCGGAACGCCCCTGCCCTGGGACCCGGAGTGGGTAATCGAGAGCCTGAGCGACTCGACAATCTACATGGCCTACTACACGATAAGCAGGCACATAAACAAGCTCCGCGAGGAGGGCAGACTCGATCCCGAGAAGCTCACGAGGGAGTTCTTCGACTACATCTTCCGCGAGGACTTCAGCGAGGAGAAGGAGAAGGAGCTTGCCGAGAAGACTGGAATTCCAGCCGAGATAATCCACGAGATGAAGGAGGAGTTCGAGTACTGGTACCCGCTCGATTGGCGCTGTTCAGCTAAAGACCTCATTCCGAACCACCTGACGTTCTTCATATTCAACCACACGGCCATATTCAAGAGGGAGCACTGGCCGAAGGGCATAGCTGTGAACGGCTTCGGAACGCTCGAGGGCCAGAAGATGAGCAAGAGCAAGGGCAACGTGCTGAACTTCATAGATGCCATAGAGGAGAATGGGGCAGATGTTGTGAGGCTCTACATAATGGGCCTTGCCGAGCACGACAGCGACTTCGACTGGCGCAGGAAGGAGGTCGGAAAGCTCCGCAGACAGGTCGAGCGCTTCTACGAGCTGATAAGCGAGTTCTCAAGCTATGAAGCCAAAGAGGGCGTCGAGCTCAAAGCCATTGACCGCTGGATGCTCCACCGCCTTAACAAGGCCATCGAGGGAACCACCAAGGCCCTTGAGGAGTTCAGGACGAGGACTGCCGTCCAGTGGGCGTTCTACACGGTTCTCAACGACCTGCGCTGGTACATGCGCAGAACCGAGGGCAGGGACGACGAGGCAAAGCGCTTCGTCCTTAGAAAACTCGCCGACGTCTGGGTCAGGCTGATGGCACCGTTCACACCGCACATCAGCGAGGAGCTCTGGGAGAAGCTTGGAGGAGAGGGCTTCGTGAGCCTGGCGAAGTGGCCAGAGCCAGTCCCCGAGTGGTGGGACGAGACTGTTGAAGCGGAGGAAGAGTTCGTCAAGGCCTTCATCGAGGACGTCAAGGAGATAATCCGCGTTGCGAAGATAGAGAACCCGAGCAGGGTTTACGTCTACACAGCCCCCGAGTGGAAGTGGAAGGTCGTTGAGGTCGTTGCCGAGAAGAGGGACTTCAAGTCGGCGATGGCGGAGCTCATGAAGGACCCGGAGATGAGGAAGCACGGCAAGGAGATAAGCAAGCTGATACAGAGGCTCATCAAGGAGAGGGCCTTCGAGGTCAAGAGAATAGACGAGGAAAAGGCGCTGAGGGAGGCCAAGGACTTCATAGAGAAGGAGCTCGGCGTCGAGCTGATAATCAACCCCGAGGAGGACAGGGGAGGAAAGAAGAAGCAGGCGATGCCGCTGAAGCCCGCTGTGTTTGTGGAGTGAGGGACTATTCTCTTTTCATTTTAAAAATTCAGTCCAGCTATCAATTCGTCCTCGACTTATAAGACCTTTTCTCCGAAAACGCCTTAAATAGAAGGCCTTTAACCATTTTTGGTGTTTTCCATGCCCGTTAGCGAAGAAACTTTCAAGAAAGGCGTCCTTTCAAAAATCCCACCCCGGAACGAGCCACCTTTACCACCCGACTGGCTTCACACGGAGATGCTCGAACGCCTCCGCGTCCTCAGGTTCGCTCCCATCAGGGAGGGAATGAACGTCCTCGAAGTTGGCTGCGGTGCCCACGCGCTAACCACAGTACCTCTGGCGTATTTGGTCGGAGAAACCGGGAGGGTAGTCACGATTGACCGCTCCCGCTGGAGCTTCTTCGAGGAGATAACAGCTTCAGCAGGCTTAAAGCACAGGATAATCCCGCTCAAGGTTGATGCAAGGGAGCTTCCGTTCCCGTTCAGAGCCTTCGACTTGGCGGTTCTCGTCCATGGGGTCAGGAGCTTAAAGAGTGAAGAAACCATGGTGAAGGTCATCTCGGAGATGCTCCGAGTCTCGGAGCTAGTATTTATCGCGGAGAGCCTCCCTGTGGCGAACAACGAGCGACAGAGGGCGCACCTCGAACTCTACAACCTGCGCGAGGAAATCTTTGAGGCGCTGTTCGGCGAGAAGGACGACCTCCACTACCCGACGCTTGAAAAGCTCATCGAACTCGTTGAGCAGGCTGGAGGGAGAGTAATCAAGAGCGGGACCTTCGAGCCTAAGTTGCCTCACTACCTCGCATATATTCCTCGCGAGTACGTAGAGAGGGTAGAAGACGAGGAAAAGCGCGCCGAGCTTTTGAGAAGGTGGGAAAAAGCCTATGGAAAGTGGAAGGCCGGAGCAGATCACCCGCCGGTTGGATGGCTGATTGCAAAGCGCTGAAAAGAGAAAACCAGAAACATCAGGCCGAGAGGTTGCCGTCCCGCCCCCACAGGGATAGCTCGAAAAGACTTCCAAGTAGGCCGAGAAGAATAGCCGGTAGCAGGAGGAAGAGCAGCACTATCATAAACCCGTCGCCATCGGTGGGGCCCGATGCAGGCGCTTCAATGAAGGAAGCCACGAACCTTATCAGTACCAGCAGGGCAGCGAGAACGACTGGAACCGCAATTAGAGAAGTCTTTGCGAGTTCTCTCGGCTTAACGCCGAGCCTAAAGGCAACGAATGCAACAAACAGTGAGCCCAGCAGGAGTCCTGTTAAGTAGAGTGCAAGCGGAAGGAGCCCCCTAGCATCAATCCCGAGGAGGAAGCCTGCCAAAAACGACAGGAGCACTATCAAAAAGGACAATTCAGTAACTTTTAAGACGTCGCGCATATTCCCCACCAAGCGAAGTATGAATGTCCACCTATTTAAAAGTATCTACGGACTGTTCTCGACAACGACCTCGACCCGGGCGCGGGCGATGACTACGAGCAGTACCGCAAGGAAGACAACCTTGAGGGCCTTTGAAAACCATCGAGGATAGGGCTTCAGCGTGCCCGAGTTAGAAACGAGCGTATCACCGCGGTCAAAGACCTCAGCATCTGGGGGAAGTCCGAGGAGCGCGAGGGTAACGATGAAGTCCCCTGCCATTCCCACGGTGTTGAAGATGTAAACGAGGGCCCAGAAGTCGGAGCGGAGTAGCCACGCGAGGGCGAGCAATATGAGAGATAAGGAAAGCGGCGCAAGGGTAACTGCAATAGAGCGTCTCGCAGTTAGAGGTGTTTCAACCACGGTGTAGGGCGCGACGATGAGCTTTCCAAAGGTCGTGACGCCGAACCTCACCCTCGCACTGAAGAGCCTGGCAACGAGCGCGTGAAGGCCCTCGTGGAAAGGTATTACGACGACCCAGGGAAGGACGAGGTAGTAGACAAAATCCCAGAGCGAGCCTACCGAAACTTCAACCCATGGAACCGTAAAGGCAGAACCTATGAGGAGCAGAAGAGAGAAGGTAAGGAAGTCAGAGGAATAATCGGAGAGCCGGAACTCTCCCATTAGAACTCCCTCTCGACGAGGAACTCGGCGAGGAGTTCAAGGTCTTTCCTCGCCTCGCTCTCGGGGAGGACTTTCAGGGCCTCGTTGGCCTCCCTCACGAGGTTCTTTGCGTAGTTGGCCGCGTAGTCTATGCTGCCGTACTTCCTGAGGAGTTCGATGGCCCTCTCGACTTCCTCCTTGACTTTCTCGTCGTGAATGAGAGCGTCACCCTTAGCATCGCCCGCGTACTTGCCGAAGACCTTTAGGAACTCGGCCTTGTCCTCCTCGCTCGCGTGCTGGAAGAAGTGGCTGACTATGAGCGTCTTCTTGCCCTTCCTTATGTCGCTCCCGACGGGCTTTCCAAGCTTCTCCTCGTCGGCTATCAAATCGAGCACGTCGTCCCATATCTGGAAGGCAATCCCAACGTTCCTTCCCCACTTCGAGAGAGCCTGAATGTACTCCTCATTGTCAGTCCCGACTATTGCACCTATCGTTGCCGAGCCGTCGAAGAGGGCGCCCGTCTTCCCGCTGATCATCTTGAGGTATTCCTCAACGGTGACTTCTTCCCTCGTCTCGAACTCTATGTCAAGGGCCTGTCCCTCGCAGAGCTCGTTGGAGGTCTTCACGAGGACATCTAGGATTCTCGCCTTCTTCTCTGGGCTTACTTCTGCCCTGGCTACCGCCTCGAAGGCCTTACTGAAGAGCAGGTCGCCGGCCAGAATTGCCATGTTGACGCCCCATAGCTTGTGGACGGTGGGCCTTCCGCGCCTGAGCTCGTCCATGTCCATGATGTCGTCGTGAACCAGCGAATAGTTGTGGATGAACTCGACCGCGGCAGCCGGATAGAGGGCTTTCTCTGGGTCGCCGCCGACGGCCTCGGCCGCGCGGAGAACAACAAAAGGCCTGACGCGCTTTCCGCCGGCGAGAGGGTAGTGCCTCGCCGCCTCGTAGAGCGTCTTCGGCTCCTTCTCAGGGATAAGTTCAAAGATAACGGCATCAACGTCCTTGGCCTTGGCTTTAACCCGTGCAAACAGCTCATCGTACTTGCCCATCTTATCACCCCGTGAGCGATGAAAGCAACCAAAGGGAAAAAGTGGTAAGTCTTTATCAGCTTTGCCCTCACGGAATCTCGACGACGTAGCCGTTCCTCGAAACGAAGACGTCCTTTCCAATCATGTAGCCCTCTTCTTCTGCGAGCTCCGCGTAGTGGGTGAGCATCCTGAACTCGCCGTGGGCGGGGACGATGTTTTCCGGGTTGAGGAGCCTTATGAGGTAGCGGTGGTCTTCCCTGCTGGCGTGACCGGACACGTGGAGGTCCTTAATCATTCTCACACCGCGCATCTTGAGCTTCGTTTCGAGCTTGTAGCGCTGGGCGTAGTTGAGCGGGTTCGGTATCGTTCCAGCGGAGAACACTACCGTGTCGTCCTTGCCGATGTCGTAGAGCTCGCCGTCCGCCATTCTGGTTAGAACAGCCCCTGGCTCACCCTGATGGCCCGTAACGATGAGCAGGTAGTTCTCCCTTGCCTGGGAAACCTCCTTGAGGACTTTTCTGACGGCGTTGGGGCTCCTAACTGCCCTTGCCCCTTTCATCTTTATGAGTCCAAGCTGTTTGGCTATGCCAGTGTACTTCGCCAGGGAGCGACCGACCAAAACGGCCTGCCTGCCCATCTTATTGGCTATCCATATCAGCTCCTGGAGGCGGAAGATGTGGCTCGCGAAGGTGGTTGCTATCAATCCCTTCTCGTCCATGCCCTCGTAGAGGAAGAAGTCCTCGAGGAGCATTTGAGCCACTGCCTCGCTTGGTGTTTTTGTTGGCTCGGAGACGCGCGTTGATTCCGCGATGAGAACCTTAACGCCCTCTTTTCCAAGTTCCCTGAGCCTCTTGTAGTCGGGCCTTTCACCGAGCGGGTTGTTGTTGTCGAACTTGAAGTCGCCGGTGTGGATGACAACACCCTCCGGGGTGTGGATTGCCACCATAGAAGCCTGGGGAATAGAGTGAGTGATGCGTATGAACTCGATGGCGAGGTTTTCGCTAACCTGGACGATTTCGCCGAACTGGGTCTCGTACATCGGGTTCTTGACCTCAAAGTACTCCTCGCTCTTGACTTCACCCTTGGCGAGCCTAATAGTGTAGGGAGTCCCGTAAATGGGTGTATCGGGATAGTGGGGGGCCAGCTTCGCTATAGCCCCAATGTGGTCGAGGTGGCCGTGGGTGAGGGTAATCGCAACGACCTTCCGGTTGCCCTTATTCTTCCAGAGAATCCTGTCGTCGGGAATCGCGCCGAGCCTCTGAAGCTCCTTGTCGGAGAACTTCTGGATGCTCGTGTCCTCGTGAATCATTACCCTGTCGAGCATTATACCCATATCTATTATCACAACTTCCTCACGCTTGCCGTCGGAGTAGGCAACGGCGGTCATGTTCTTACCGACTTCTTCGTAACCGCTGATTGTGTAGACCTTTATCATCTCAATCAACCTCCCGCCCCGGGCCCCTCCTGAGGCGCGGGGCTGCGTTGGGCATTACTCTGAACGAGGGTTTAAAAAGGTGTGCATTTGCTTAGAGAAAAAGAAACATAGAAAGGTGGCAAAGAAACGGCCGAGAATGTCACCTCCTCCTGAGGTATGCTGGCAGGTCAATCCTCTGCTCAAGCCACTCCCTCGTGAAGCCCGTTATAACGAGCGGGACCCTTCTCAGCTCCTCGACGTTTCTTGCCCCAACGAGGAACATGGCGTTCCTTATCTCCTCGATGTAGCGCCTCAGGACTTTTATCACGCCCTCGACGTCGCCCTTGACGGCGGGCTTGAGGAGCGGCAGGGCTACGCCCGCGAAGGTAGCGCCCATTGCAAGGGCCTTGGCCATTGTTATCCCGTCGCGCATTCCGCCAGTGGCTATAATCGGCAGGTCGGTGGCGTAGCGAACCTCTGCGACGCTTATCGCGGTCTTTATGCCCCAGTCCCAAAACTTGAGCGCGAGGTTTCGTCCCATTTCGTCCTTTGCGCGATAGTACTCGACGGCGCTCCAGCTCGTCCCGCCGAGACCGCCGACGTCTATTGCATCAATCCCAATGCTCTCAAGCCTCACAGCGACTTCTTTGGAAACCCCCGCACCGGTCTCCTTCGCTATTAGCGGGTAGGGGAACTCGGCCTTGAGCTCTGCCAGAGCTTTTAAAACGCCCCGGTACTGGGTGTCACCCTCGGGCTGGACGCTCTCCTGGAGCGGGTTGAGGTGTATGGCAAGGGCATCGGCCTGAATCGTCTCGACGGCCTTCAGCGCCTCCTCAATGCCATAGCGGTCGGGCATTGTCTCGGCGAACTGAGGTGCACCGAGGTTGCCGACGAGAAAGACGTCCGGGGCAACATCGCGAACGTAGTAGCTCTCCCAGGTCTCCGGGTTCCTTATCATGGCCCTCTGGCTGCCGACACCCATCGGGATGTTCAGCTCCTGGGCAGCCTTAGCAAGGGTCTTGTTTATCTTTCCGGCCAGCTGTGAACCCCTCGTCCCACCGGTCATTCCGGCTATGAAAATCGGGTAATCAAACTTCCGACCAAGGAACTCGACGCTCATGTCAATTTCGCCCTTGTCTATCTCGGGAAGGCTCATGTGGACGAGGTGCACGTCCTCAAAACCGTTTGAAACGTGGGCCTGAACGTTCCTCTTCAGGCAGTGTTCGATGTGCTCAAACTTTCGAATGATGGTGAGCTCCTCCTTGTCAAAAACCTTCATTAAGACCACCGGGAAAGAGAAGACGAAAAAAGTTAAGAGGTTTTGGGTGGGCAGACGGTGACGTTCACGGTTTTCACGACCAGCCACCCCTTCGGTTCATCAATCCAGTTGCCCAGGTAGCGGGCGTTCACGGCCGAGCTGAGGAAGTTCGGCACTTCAGATGCCCCGATTGTGAGGTTAAACCTCGACCTGAAACCGGGAAGTATGGGGAATCCTTTGCCAAAGTCAACTGAGAGGGGGAGCACGAGGTCCCGGTAGTCCCCTTTACCCATACTGTGGAAGTAAATTACATCGAGGGTGATGTTGTTGCAGGTTCCGTAGTAGGTTACCAGTTTAAGTTCGATTTTTCCGGACTGAACCGTTGACGGAAAATCGATGGGAACTACAAAGACTCTCAATTTAGCCTGAGCGCTCCCATTGGAAGCTAAGACCTGGAACGGGTGGTAAATAATCGTGAGATTCCTCGGGCTTTCACCGTTCAATGCCACGGACAGGTTTTCGGCATCACCCAGCACAAGCCACGAGCCCTCGCCGTCCTCCACCCAGCCTGGATAAACCAGAATAACCGCGTCCCTTCCGCCGGCGAGAGTTCTAACTATGCTTCCACCTTGGAGTTCCCATTCAACAATAACGGTGTTGTTCTCCGACTGAACGCTTAGGTTCAGGTTCTCAGGAGATGCATCGAAAGCACTCAGGTAGCCACTGGAAGATGCCTTCTGAAGCCCCCAGAGAGCGAGGATAAAGAGCACTACGAAGGCTAAAGTCTTACGCAACATAGTTATCAAAGTTACCAATGTCAAAGAAAAATAAAAAGATTTTGTCCCTGCTAAGGCACAATCCTCGTCCCGAAGCCATCTCCCCTAATCGCTCCGCTCAGCCTCCCGGGAACGAGGCCGTTGACGAACCAGACCTCGGAAAAGCGCGCTATCTCTTTTGCTTCCTTCAGCTTGTTTATTATCCCGCCGGTCACGTCAGTCCCGGCTGAACCGGAGATGCGCTTTATGATGTGGTCAATGTTGTCCGCAGGAATCTCCTGGAGGAGTGTGCCCTCCCCGGGAACCCCGTCGTAAATCCCGTCAACGCTCATCAGGAAAACAACCTTTTTCGGGGTAAAGAGCTTGGTGAGGTACGTGACTATCTGGTCCCCGGATAGTATGTCTATTCCTTTCATGAGGTCAACGGCCACGTCGCCGAAGAGGACGGGAATAAAGTCGGTCTCGATAAGCTTCCGTATGGGCTCAACGTCCCCGTAAACAACCCTGTCCGAGTCCATGAGGAAAACGGAGGAGCTTGAGACGGAAACCGCCGGAAGACCGGCATTAATGAACGTCTCGACGATTTTCATGTTCGCCCTGAGCATGGCGTGGTGGGTGAGAGAGAACCCCTTCTTGCGCCAGAACAGGGCCGCCTCCGAAAGCCCGGTAAGGCCCTCCCTTATGCGGTACTCCTTGGCATAGGGGTGCCCGAAGCTCCCGCCGCCGTGGACGATTATAAAGTCCTCCTCGGGGTAAAAATCCTTAATCTCCCCTGCTATTGAGCGGACGACGTTCTCCCTGAAGTTCTCGGGCTCGCCCCTTTTGTCGCTGAAGACACTGCCACCAATCTTGACGATTATCACGGAATCACCTCCTCTATCCTGAGGCCCTCCCTGCTTATCTCGGTTATCATCGGCGTCCCGCCGGCTATGGTTATGGCGGTCGCGACTTCCCTCTGCCTGCCGGGCGCGAGGGCGTACATACAGCCTCCGCCACCTGCACCAGTTATCTTTGCCCCGAGGGCCCCCGCAGTCCTGGCCGCATAGACGAGCTCGCTGAGCTTCTTGGTCGAGACGCCGAGCGCGTCGAGGAGGCCGTGGTTGATGTTCATCAGCTTCCCGAGCCTCTCGAAGCGCACCTCCTCGTCGAGGTCGGAGAGCAGGATTTCCCTGGCCTTCTCAACGACCTTGCCCATCGAGAGGAGTATCGGCTCTATTATCTCAGGAATTTCTTCCTTCGTCTTCCTCACCATCGCAACGAGCTCCTTCGTCGAACCGCTAGAACCGGTGTAGCCAACAACTATTGGGAGCTCCATAAAGGGCAGGTGCTCGAACTTCCCCTTCTCGTAGTGGATAAAGCCGCCTATTGCTGAGACGGTTGGGTCAATGCCACTCGAAGCGCCCTGGACGAGGAGCTCAACCCTGTGGCCGAGCTTCCCTATCTCCTCCCTTGTCAGCTCAAGGCCGAGGAGCTTTGAGACTGCGCCAATTGTAGCGACGGCTACGGCTGCTGATGAACCGAGGCCCGCCCCGACGGGAATCTGGGATGTTATCGAGACGGTTATTCCCCTGTCTCTCCTGTCTGCCTCCTCCCTAACCAGCTCTATTGCCTGACGGACGTAGCTCAGAACCTCTGCGGCCTTTCCGTAGTCGCTCTCAAAGTAAATCTCGTCCTCGGAGAAGGACACAGTAAGACCGGGAACGCGTATGTCCTTGGCCTCTATCTTTATCGCACCTTTCTCGTTGAACTCTGCCCAGACATAGGTTCTGAGATTTATTGCGGCCGCTATAGCGGGCTTTCCGTAGACCACGCTGTGCTCGCCGAAGAGGATAATTTTAGCCGGGGCAGATGCTAAAACCCTCATCTTCGACCCTCCAGGAATTTTTCGATTTTGGAGCGTATAAGCTCGACCCTCATTCTATCGCCTCCAGACCGAGGTAGTCGTAATAATAGCGTTTGAAGTCCTCCCACTCCTTTAGCGTTTCATAGGCAAGGTCGTAGAGAACAGTCCCGTCCCTGCAGAAGAGAACCTTCCCCCTGAGGCACTCCCTCTTTAAATAAACTGGGAGGAGCTGGAACACCTGAACGTCGTATTTGTCGGACAGATACCCAAGAACGAGTTCCCTGAACCTAAAGGCCTCTTTGGGGCTTCCCTCGTAGTAAACGCACAGGTCTATATCGCTGTCCTTCCCCGCCTCACCACGCGCCTGGGAGCCGAAGAGAATGATGAACTTAACCCTCTCCCCGCCGAGCTCAAGGATTTTTCTCACGGCCTCTTCCAGTTTCATGTATAAAAATGGAAAAATCCCCTTATGGCCTTTTCGTTCACTTCCTCATCACGATGCTCGCGTAGCCAACTATAGCCTCAGTGCTCCTGCTTACCTCAAAGCTCGTCGTGTAGTGGAGGAGCTCCGCTTCAAGAGCCCCGGCAAGGCGAGAGTAAACTATCGCCGTCCCAACAGCCCCGGGCCCGCACATCGTATGGTTCATCTCGCGGAGCTCTCTAAACAGGCCGTCAACGTCGAAGTCGAGGATTCTCCTTATCAGCCTGAAGTCCCACTCCTTTATCCTGTGCGGAAGCTCATCGGCCTTCGCCCTGAACGGAACGTAGCCGTAGACCGGCCCGTAGTGCATGAAGTCCGTGCTCGCTACGACGACTACATCCCTGCCGAGCTCTTCACTGGCCTCGAAGATAGCCTTTCCGAGGGCCTTCGAAACGTCCTCGTCCTGGATTCCAAGGGTTATGGGGACTATCCTAACGTCTTTGCCGGCCAGCTCGCTGAGGTACTGAATGAAGGGCATCTGCACCTCAATGGAGTGCTCGTATTTGTGGGCGAGCTCATCGAGGTCGGCTATTCCGGAAAGCTTCGCTATTGCCTTGGCCATTTCAGCGTCAACTTCTATGCTCCCGAGCGGTGTCAGCCACTCGCCCTCAGGATAGACAGCTATCGGCGAACCGCGGCCCGTGTGGTTCGGCCCGAGTATTACAAAGGTCTCAGGAAGGCCGTCCTCAAAGATGGCCTTGTATGTCCTCGACGCGGTGTAGCCCGAGAAGACGTAGCCAGCGTGAGGCGCTACTCCGGCAGTTATCCTCCTCTCGCTCCCCTCTTCTCCAAGGTCACTGAAGAACTCCTCCAGCATCTCGATGAGCGCCTCGTCAGATGGATAGAAGCTTCCCGCGGCTGCCGGATACCTTATCACCGCCACCACCTCCAAAATTAGTTGGTGCAGGAGTTTAAATACCTTGGGTTAGTTTAAGCCCCGACCCCGTCAGGGGCAGGACTGCCCTTTCACCCCGCTTGATTTCGCCCATTTCAATGAGCTTCCAGAGGGCCGAGAGCACAACCGCTGAGGTCGGCTCAACGAGGAAGCCGTGCCTCTTGAGCCAGTTGAGCGCACCCATCGTTTCGAGCTCGTTGATGCTCACGCAGAGCCCGTCCGTTTCCCGGAGTACCCGCTTCATCTCATCAAGCCTCGGCGGTTCTGGAATCGCTATCCCCTCCGCGAGGGCGTTTCTGGCATGGGAGCGCCCGCAGAGGCTCTCGTAGCCGGAGGCCTGAACCGCAACGAGTCTCGGAAGTCCCTCAATTTCGCCCGTGGCCTTCAGCTCGGAAAAGCCCTTCCAGAGGCCGAGGAAGAGGGTTCCACTCCCGGCAGGAGACAAGACCCAGTCCGGGACGCCGACCTGCTCGTAAATTTCAAAGGCTATCGTCTTGGTGCCCTCCAGGAAGTAGGGGTTGAGCCAGTGGGAAACGTAGGTGATTCCGCTCCGCTCGGAGAACTCGGCCGTGCGCTCGTGGACGGTCATCCTGTCGCCTTCGACGTAGTGAACCACGGCACCGAGTTGCTGAAGGAGCGAGAGCTTGCCGGGGCTCGTGTCGTAGGAGACGAAGGTGTGCACCTTGATTCCCGCGGAGAGGCCGTAGAGGGCAAGGCTCAGAGCGGCGTTACCGGAGCTGTCGAGCACAACTTCACTGATGCCTTCTTCGAGTAGCTTTGAGACCGTGACCCACGCCCCCCTGTCCTTGAAGGAACCGCTCGGCTGGAGGTATTCCAGCTTGAAAATCGCTTTAACGCCGTTTATTTCCATCTCACTGACTGGAGTTATCGTTGGGACGGGGATTACATAGTTCTCGATGGGCAGATGGGTGAGGTAGCGCCTTGCATCGAGAAACGGCTCCGGAGTGAAGGTCTCTGGAGGTCTCTCGACGAGAAGTGTCCCACCGCACTCGCAGGTTAAGCGAAATGCCTCAGGATATGTCCTTCCACACCGGGAACAGCGCAGCATACCATCACCTTTTTTAGGGCTGGTATTGAACATATGACACCGGACTTAAAAAGGTGGTCGCCATGGGAGAGAAGTTCGTATCCGCTGAGAGGCCCCAGACTGAGGAGGGTTACCAGTACCACATAGCCTGCAAGCCCGGCGACGTTGCGCGCTACGTCCTCCTGCCGGGCGACCCCGAGAGGGTGCCCAAGATAAGCTCTCTCTGGGACGAGGCCAGGGAAATAGCCTTCCACCGCGAGTACAGGACGCACACCGGGAAGTACAAGGGCGTGCCGATAAGCGTCACCTCAACCGGAATAGGCGGGCCTTCAACCGCCATAGCGATAGAGGAGCTCGCCGCCATCGGGGCTGACACGTTCATAAGGGTCGGCTCCACCGGTGCAATCCAGCCGGGAATAGAAATCGGCGACCTGATAATAGCCAAGGCGGCTGTGAGGCTTGAGGGCACCTCAAAGCAGTATGTGCGCGTCGAGTACCCAGCTAGCGCAGACCTCGAGGTCACCCTCGCGTTGATCGAGGCCGCCGAGACCCTCGGCGTGCGCTACCACCTCGGAATCACGGCCTCGACGGACAGCTTCTACCTCGGCCAGGGCAGGCCGGGTCTTAACGGATACTTCCCGAGCTTCGCGAGGAACATAATAGACGACCTGAGGCAGGCCAGGGTCACCAACTTCGAGATGGAGGCCGCTACCCTATACACGCTCGCCAACATCTACGGACTCAGAGCCGGCTGTGTCTGTGCGGTCTTCGCTAACCGCATCACCAACGAGTTCGGCAAGGCCGGAGAGAAGGAAGCGGCCCTGGTTGCCAGCGAGGCCGTGAAAATACTCGCCGAGTGGGACGAGGAGAAGGAGAAAGCCGGTAAGAAGGTCTGGTTCCCCGGGCTGAGGGGTTGAAATGGACGAGAGGCTCCTGCTCGTCAGAAAACTCCTCAGCGAGGGGGACGTTGCCGGGGCGCGGAAAGAGGCGGAGCGCATAGACGACCCCTACTGGCGCTCCTATGCGCTGAGGTGGGTCGCCGAGGCGCTGGCCGGTGAGCCCGAGAGGGCCCTTGAAGTCGCCCAGTCCATAGAGGAGCCGTCAATCCAGGACGAAACGCTCCGCTCCCTCGCCTATATTTTTTCCAAGAACGAAAAGTTCAAAGAGGCTATCGAAACCGCGCGGAAAATCAAAAACCAGTTTTTGAGAAAGAAGGCGCTTAGAGCCGTCAGCAACTTTCTGGCGAAGGCAATAGCCATGAAAGGCGTCGAGCTCCGCCTGAGCGACCTAAGGCTCGATGAAAGGGACCTCGAGGACCTCAAACCTCTCCCCTACGGTATCGTTTACAAGGACGGCAAGCTGATGCCAGGCTCAGTTCTCCACAGAATTAAAGGGGAAGTCGCAGGTGGGGTGCTCGACAGGTCGGAGGAAGGACCAAAAAGAGGACCTCCAAAGCCCAAGTTCGAAATAAAGGACTCCAGACCCGAAGAGTACGTTGTAGACTACATAGAGAAGCTCCTTGAAAAGGGTGAGCTGGAGGATGCCGAGAGGCTTGCTAGGGGGCTTCCGGAGCCGTTCAGGAGCTATTACCTGGAGGAAATCGGCGTGAGGCTCCTCGAAGCCGGGGACGAGGTCAGGGCGGAGGAGATGTTCCGGGAGCTCGAAGTCTCCGACGTTTTGGGGGCGTTGCTCGCAAGGAGACACCTTGACAGCCCGGAGAGGGTACTAAAGTACCTCGAAAAGACCCACAACCCGGCGACAAGGTTGATGGTCGCATACGAGGTTACTAAGAAGAGGGGCATTGACCCCGATTTTCTGCGGAACGTCCTGATATGGGCGGCGGACGAGTGGAAGAGGGGAAGGATACTGAAGTTTCTCGCCTTTGAGATGCTGAGGGAAGCCAAGAAGACGGGGAACGATGAGCTAAGAAAGACTGCCAGAAACCTCTTCGAGCTGGGGAAGCAGCTGGAATGGAGCTCCGCCTGAGGCACCACCAAAATTTCTGCTGGCTTCTGGAAACTCACTGGCTTAAGAAGGCACTACCCACCTTTGGACAAAGTGCCACTAAAAGCCATGAGAAAAGCCTGATAAAAATTTTGGCGCCCCGGCGGGGATTTGAACCCCGGACCTCGAGGTCCGCAGCCTCGCGCCCTATCCAGACTAGGCCACCGGGGCACTGCCCGCTAACCCTTCTCGAAAACGCTTTATAAATTTAACCGTTGTCCAGAACCGAAAAATTTATAAAGGGTCCGCAGTTGAGTTAGTAACGGGTCTGATGGGGCGGATGCGGTGGTAGTCTAGCCTGGCTAGGACAGCGGCCTGCCACGCCGCTGGCCCGGGTTCAAATCCCGGCCACCGCACCAAACTTCGTTTTTGGACGGGGTTTCACCACACCTTTCTTAAGACGCCGATGCCTCAAAGATGCAATGTTTGTATAAATGTTTGTCCTACAGGAAGTTCCGCCTGGGCGTCTGGAAGCACGAGGGGAAATTCTACCCAGCCAAAAGCTCCGCATAGTGTACCGTGCCTGCAACTGACTCCCCCAGCCCCGAAGGGTGAGGTTTTCAAAAGAAAAATGCAACTTTTAGATTCAACCCACGAAGGAATATTTGTTCGACAAATTAACACTTAAAATTTCAAAGCGTGAATGCTGTTCGTCTATTGCCTTATTACTTTTCGACACAGTAAAACTTATAAAGTCCGCGACCAAAGGCACTACGGCGGGAGTGCAGGCGGGGGATACTTCGCTTAGCTCGTGGCGCCGGTCAGGGGCCGGTGGGGGACGTTCCCCCTCCCCCGCCGATTTTCTCCGCCGAGGTGATACTGTGAAGTTCAACACCCGTGCCAATGTTCTCAACTTCGAAGGGGGAAGAAGTTACCGCCCAAGCCCGGAGCTTGAGCTCTTCCTCAGGGTCGCAAGCAACTTCGTCAGGGAACCAAAATTCTACACCGAGCCAGACGAGGATTTCAGGGGTCTTCTCAAGGCGTTTGAGCGCGCAATAACGACAAATCCCGAATACGTCGCCAAGCTCATAGTCTACGCCCGCGAAGAAATGTTTCTCCGCTCCCTCCCGGCACTCGGAACCGTCCTCCTCGCCAACCACGAAAAGTACAAAGGCACGGGCATACCAAGAAAAGTCGGTGAGAGAGTCCTCACGAGGCCGGATATGCTCACGGAAGTCCTAGCCATACAGTTCGCCCTCTACGGGAAGCCGATCCCCAACAGCCTCAAGAAGGCCATAAGGAACAGCTTCACCCACTTCGACACATACCAGCTCGCCAAGTACCGTTGCGACAACTGCAAGGTCAAACTCAAGGACGCCCTCCTGCTCACCCACCCAAAGCCGAAGAACAAGGAGCAGGAAGAGGCCTTCAAGGCGCTAATCGAGGGCAGGCTCAAGAACACCCGCACGTGGGAAGCCGAAGTCTCCACCCAGGGCTCTACAACCGAGACCTGGAACGAAGTGCTCGACGAGTTCATCAAGTATAAGCAGGTCTTCGCCCTCCTCAGGAACCTCCGCAACCTCATAAAAAACGAGGTAGACAAAGAGAAGTTCAAGAAGGCAATGGAAATACTCGCCGACCCGAGGGAAATGCGCAGGGCAAAAGTCTACCCGTACAGGTATCTCACTGCGTATCAAATACTCAGAAAAATGAAAGTAAGCTCCCCAACCCAGGCCGAACTCAGGGATACCGCGCTCAATGCAATAAGGAAGGCCATAGAAGAAAGTACCGCAATGCTCCCGGACTTTGATGGAAGAAACCTAGTCCTCGTGGACGTGAGCGGTTCAATGGACTTCTGGCTCAGCAGGAGGAGTGCGGTGACTCTGAAGATGTTGGCGGCGTTCTACGGCGCAATACTCGCCAAGAAATACGACACGATCATAGGCGTCTTCGCCGACGACTATCGCTGGATACCCAATGGGGGAAGTGTCTTCGAGACGGCGGATACCATACTCAAGAGCAACGTCGGCTATGCGACCTACGCCTACAGGCCAGTGAGAAGTATCCTTGAGAGGGGAGAGTACTTCGACAGAATGTTCGTGTTCACGGACATGGTCGTCTATTCCGATAGATGGGGCGCTAACGACTTCCAGAGGGCCGTTGCCGAATACAGAAAAAGAATAAACCCCGAACTCAGGGTAATCACGTGGGACCTCGCAGGCTATGGCCAGGTTTATCTAGAAGACAGTGACATAAGGAACATATACATCGGCGGCTTCACGGAGAAGGTCTTTGACCTCGTGAAGTACCTAGAAAACGGAAATAGAATAGCAGAAGTAATAAACGAAAGGGTGTCCCTCTGAGGCCCCCTCGGATATTTTTATCATTATGTCCTCAACTTCGCCAGCGCGTCCTCTGCAGCCTTGAGTATCTGGTAGCCGACGGGTGAAGCCGTGAGGAGCGGGTGCGTCGCTATCTGGAGGGTGTAGAGTTCGCTGGCCGTGAGGCGCTTCTGTATCGCAAGGGCCAAGATGTTTATCATCTCGCCGACGCTCTTGCCTCCCGCTATCTGCGCCCCGAGTATCGCGCCCCTGTCGCGGGAGAATATGAGCTTCACCGTGACCATTGAAGTGTCCGGGAACTTCGCGGGGTGCCTGTCTGGGCCTGATGCCCTGCCGACTATGACCTCAAAGCCCTCTTTCTTCGCGGTTTCTTCGGTCATACCCGCCGCGGCCAGGGTGAGGCCAGCCACGTGAGTCGAGTAGGCACCTATCGTCCTCCTGTTCTCCCTGACGATCTGGAGCTTGAAGAGGTTCGCACCGGCTATCCTTGCTTCGAAGGTGGCGGTTGAGGCGAGCATGAGCGGGTAGGGCTTGCCTGTGAAGAAGTCCCTGTGCTCTACACAGTCGCCGACCGCGAATATGTCGGGGTGGGAAGTCCTCATGTACTCGTCAGTCCAGATGCCGTAGCGGGTGACCTTCAGGCCTGCCTTGACTGCAAGATCGACGTTCGGCCTGTAGCCGGTTGAGAGGATTACAAGGTCCGCTGGAATCTCGCTCCCGTCGAGGAGCCTGACCTTCTCGACCTTTCCATCGCCGAGGAACCTCTCGACCTGCCCGTAAACGACATTGATGCCGACCTCTCTCAGCCTCTTTTCAATCATCTCGCTGAACTCGGGGTCAAAGGAGCTCCTCAGCAGTCTGCTCCTGACAACGAGGGTAACGTCCTTGCCGAGCTTCCTTATCTCGTCGCCGACCTCAAGGGCTATGAAGCCTCCTCCAACGATGACGATTTTCTCGGCCTCTTTCACCCTCTCGCGGAGCTTCTTCAGGTATTCGTAGTCCTTGGGGACGGTGTATATCCCATCGAGGTCAACGCCCGGAAAGTCCGGTTTGGCCGGCCTCGAACCGGTCGCCAGAACCAGCTTCTCCCAGGCTATTTCCTTTCCGGACTTGGTCCTAACGACCTTTTTCGTGGGGTCAATCTCGGTGACCTCGTCCACAAGTATGTCCACACCGAGGGGCTCCAGGAACTTCTCGACGGGGAGGATGTCATCATCAACGCTCTTCAGAGTCCCGAAGATGTAGGGGATTCCGCAGGGAATCATTCCCACTTTTTCCTTCTTGATGACGAGGACGCTCTTGTCGGGGTAGAACTTCTTGGCCGCCATGGCCGCTGTGAGTCCTCCCGCGGAGGCACCAATAATTACGACATCGTACCTCATTTTGCACCACCACAAGAATTAGAGGCATTTGACTATTAAACGCTTTCTTTAACCCTTGGTTTTAAACATAGGCACTTTTGGGGCGAGAAATGGAGAAAAAAGGGCATCACTCACCGGTTGCGCCCTTGAGAGCGTCCTTACATGGGCAGCGGCGCTCCTTTGGAATGTGCTCGACTGCCTTCATAAGGAGGAGCTTTATCTCCTCGCTCTTCTGCGCCATCAGCTCTACGACCTCGGTGTGAGTCAGCTTTTCCCTGCTTATTCCGGCGGCGTAGTTGGTCACGATGGCAACGCTGGCGTAGCACATCTCAAGCTCCCTCGCGAGAGCGGCTTCCGGGCACTGGGTCATGCCAACGACGTCCGCACCGAGTATCTTGAGCGCCCTTATCTCCGCCCTCGTCTCGAAGCGCGGTCCCTCCATGCAGGCGTAGGTTCCGGTCGGGTGGTAGGTGAAGCCGAGCTCCTTGGCAGCTGTGATGAGGGCCTTCCTGAGCTCCGGGCAGTAGGGGTCGGTGAAGTCAACGTGGGCGACGAACTTCCTGTCGTGGGGGCTATCTTCACCGTCGTAGAATGTGTAGTGCCGGGTCTTCGTGAAGTCCATGAGCTGGTCGAGGACAACGAAGTCGCCCGGCTTCATGTCGAGGTTGAGGGAACCGACTGCAGAAGTCGAAAGAATCCTCTCGACGCCGAGCTCGTGGAGCGCCCAGATGTTGGCGTGATAGTTTATCTTGTGGGGCGGGACGCTGTGCTTTTCCCCGTGCCTCGGCAGGAACGCTATCTCCTCCCCCTTGTAGGTGCCTATCTTGACCTTGACGCTCCCGTAGGGTGTCTCCACCGTCTCTTCCCTGATGTTCTCAAGCAGTTTCGGGTCGTAGACACCTGAACCGCCAATAATTGCTATCCTCGGCATGGTATCACCTGAAAAGAAAAATCAAGAGGGGTTTTAAAAACGTTAGCTACCCTCCCAGAGCTTCCGCTGTGCCTCGGCACGTTCCTCAATGTCCTCTTTGACCTCCCCTCCAACGTGAATCTCAAGGATTTTGGCGAGGATTTCACTGAGGAGCCACGAGCCCCAGCGCGGGTCTTTTACTTCAAGCGCCGCATCTATGGCCCCGTCAATGTCGCTCTCCTTAAGCTTCTCCACCGCTATACTTCCAAACGCCAGGGAGCGGAGGTATGGGTCAAGGACTTTTGAGGCAAACTCCGCGGCGTCCTCATATGCATGGAGCTTTGAGAGGTAGCGAACCACCTTGACGATTAGCTTTTCGCTATCGGTTTCTGAGCCAATCCTCTTTACCAGCTCACGGCACTCGCGATCAGGCCGTCTCTCGAGAAGGGCATCGAGAATGAAGTTCATGGCGAGCTCCTTCTCGTCCCCTACAAGGCCGTCGAGCAACCTCTCCAGAAGCTCCGGCCTGTCCAGAATCGCCAGGACTATGGACTCAAGGAGTTCGGGATGAAGTTCGCGGGGGACTCTTGAGAGGACTTCCACCACAAAGTCTATTTCCCCCTGAGACGCCACACCCACGAGGAAAGACGTTAGCGCCTCAAAGCCAACACTCGATGAGATGCTCAGGGCCACGTCCACGAACTTCTCGTAAGTCCCCTCAGGAACCTCGGCCTTCTTCAGGTGGACAGCAACGGTTTTCATAGCTTCTCCGAGCCAGTAATCGCTCTTGAACTCTGAGAGCACGCGGATTGCAGTGCCAAACTCCTCACGCTTGAGGTGCTCCTTCAAAACTTCGTACGCCGCTATCGAGTGCCAGGGCTCGTCCTCAATAAGCTCAAGTATAAGCCGTGCCTTTCTCAGGCTGTCCTTTTCTATGTAGCGGTGAAGGATTTTAAGAAGAGCGTCGTTCCGCTTTATGCTGTTCTCTATCTCCTTCGCATAAAAGAAAGCGTCGTCGGTTCTACCGAGCTCAAGGAGCCTGCGGACGAGTTCTCCGAGCATGTCGTCTTTCAGAGGCTGGGGGAATGTTTTAATGGACTCATACGCCTGGACGAACGTCTTGCTGGCACTCCTTGACCCGGTTTTTCCGAGGTACGTGGCAACTTCAATGAGAGCCCTCACGAGGAGGAGCGGGTTATCTATTGAAGCAACTGCCTTGAGGGCCCGGGTAAACGCGTCCTTGTAACGGGGGTTCTTGGCCCTGTGCATGTAGTACCCGATTCTAGCGTACGTTATTGCCCTGAGATAGGGGTCTTTAATACTCCTTGTCAGGTAAAGAACCTCGTTATACAGCTCAGCCGACATACTCCCACCCGGTTGAATAAAAGCGAACTCATATTTATGACTTCCGGCCAAAGTTAGAAACGGTTAAGGCAAAAAACGAAATCATCCCATTTCATCGTAGACGATGCCAACAACCTCTCCGTCGTCAAGGGACACGAAGCTTACCTTAGTCTTCTTGCCAGTTTTGGGGTCCACAACAACAAAATCGGGGCTTACTAGGTACTTGCTCGACGGTATCTTCCAGACGTCACCGTAGTGGACCTTCATCTCCTTCAAAAACCTATCAACGTCACGCTTCAGCACAGTTGTCATAGCTATCACCATTATTACCTACAACTTCAAAGTATAAAAAGCTTTCTGATAGACATTCGTTAAAAATAATATCGACAATCAGCGAAGAAGAGGGTTGAAACAGAGGAGAGAGCCAATGGGGACTCCAATTTCCCTCGCTATAGGGGGACACTTTGCCTTGAGGAGGAAGAAAATCCTGGGGTCACCAGTCTCGCTAAGGGTCTCGAAGTTTGCCTGTCCCTTGGCTATGATGACATCGGCAGAACGGAAGATTTCAAGGAACGTCTCCGAGACGTGGTCCAAGGGGGCACCGGGCAGTCTTGAGCCCGTTGAGACAACCTCGGCAACCTCACCGAAACCAGCCTCAACCAGGTCGTCAACTGTGGCGTCGTTTATTATTGGTTCCTCTTTACCCGCAACGATAATCCGGAGGTTCGGAAAGTTCTCCCTCAGCTTCTCAATGAACAGCCTGTCGAAATATATCTCACCGCAGTTGTCCACGAGGTAGAGAAGGGTTTTAGCACACTTTAATCTATCAAAGAGCTCATTGCTGTGGTCTATTGCAAGAGATTCACTCACAACTTGCTTTATGTCGTCCTCAAGCTTTTGGGGGTCGTATCCGACAGAAAAGTCCACGACGTTCCCTGCTATCGCGAGCTTCAGCGCAGTCCCGAGGTCTGAATCCCTGAAGTGCCCCACGAGTTCTCTGGCAATCTCGTTTGAGAGCCGCTTGTACTTCTGAAACGGATCGTCGTTTCCGATTGCTTTGTAAAGGTCGAGGAAAAGCAGTCCCCCGGCAACTGCTGGAATCGAGTCCTTTGAAAACAGCTCTGAGGCCCGCCTCAGCGAAAACAGCATTGCGTCCCTGCGGGAATACTCTTCAAAAAGACCCATCTCCACAATCTTCTGGCACTGGTTTATTGCACAAGCAATGCACTCGTGGTGAATCCTCATAGCATCACCAGGAAAAATAAGGAGGGCATTTAAAAATATTCACTGAGGCCTCTCGAGGTAGTCAAACTCGTCCGGAACGGACCTGACCTTCTTCTTTTTCTCGCGCGTGAGCAGGTACTCATAGATGGTGAACATTGACATCGGCCACATCATCTCTCTCACCTCCTTTTTGTCATCTCCATGATGTTCTGGGTTTTTTTGGGTTTAAAAAGATTTTCAGCGCCGATTTCAGCAGGAATGACCTCATCAGAGCCATACTCTCGCAAAAAATGCCGGAGGGCTTTCTTTGGGCTTCAATGAACAACACTGTTCAAAGAAAAATGGTTAAATCGGAGTTCTTTTGAAAAATGGACACATTAATACGCTGAATTCACACCCAACCGTTTATAAACTCCCCTGTCCTCATAGTAACGGTGGTGAGATGGCGCTAGAAAAACTTGGAAAGGCCCTTAACAACGCCCTCAGAAAGCTGGCACGCGCGGGGACCGTTGATGAAGCGATGATTAAGGAGATAGTTAGAGACATACAGAGGGCGCTCCTCCAGGCAGATGTAAACGTCAAGCTCGTCCTCCAGCTCACAAAGGCAATACAGAAGAGGGCCCTTGAGGAAGAGCCCCCCGCCGGGGTCAGCAGGAAGGAGCACATAATCAAGATAGTCTATGAAGAGCTCACAAAGTTCCTCGGAACCGAGGCAAAGCCCCTTGAGATAAAGGAGAAGCCAACCATCATTCTAACCGTCGGTATCCAGGGTTCTGGAAAGACCACGAGCGTTGCGAAGCTGGCGAGACACCTCCAGAAGAGGGGCTACAAGGTAGGCGTCGTGTGTTCAGACACGTGGCGTCCCGGTGCATACCACCAGCTCAGACAGCTCCTCGACCCCTATGGAATAGAGGTCTTTGGAGACCCCGAGGAGAAAGACGCCGTCAAGCTTGCCCGCGAGGGAGTTGAGCACTTCCGCGAGAGGGGCGTTGATGTAATCATCGTTGACTCTGCCGGAAGGCACAAGGAAGAGAAAGGACTCATCGAGGAGATGAGGCAGATAAGCGAGGCCATAAAGCCCCACGAGGTCATTCTCGTAATAGACGGAACCATCGGCCAGCAGGCTTACAACCAGGCGCTGGCCTTCAAGGAGGCAACGCCGATAGGCTCGATAATCGTTACGAAGCTCGACGGAAGCGCCAAGGGCGGTGGAGCCCTCTCGGCCGTTGCCGCGACGGGGGCCCCGATAAAGTTCATCGGTGTCGGTGAGAGGATAGACGACCTTGAGCCATTCGACCCCAAGCGCTTTGTGTCGAGGCTCCTTGGGCTTGGGGACATCCAGGGCCTCCTTGAGAAGATAGAAGAGCTCCAGAAACAGCAGGAGTTCAAGGAAGAGGACGTCGAGAAGTTCCTCAGGGGCAAGTTCAACCTCAAGGACATGTACGCCCAGCTGGAGGCCATGCAGAAGATGGGCCCACTGAAGCAGATACTCCAGATGATTCCTGGACTCGGCTACTCCCTGCCCGACGACGTCGTAAAGGTGGGAGAGGAGAAGCTCAAGCGCTACCGTGTCATAATGGACTCGATGACTGAGGAAGAACTTGAGAACCCGGATATAATCAACTATTCCCGCATAAAGAGGATTGCCCGCGGTTCCGGAACCAGCACGGCTGAAGTCAGGGAGCTGCTGAATCAGTACAATCAAATGAAGAAGATGTTCAAGAGCATGAACAAGAGGAAGCTGGCCAAGATGGCCAGGAAGTTCAACCTCGGGGGGTTTGGGGTATGATCGAGGCCTTCGTCCTCGTTGTTGTTAAGCCCGGAAACGAGGAAAAAGTCTACGAGCAGGTTAAGAAGAACCCGCGCGTCAAGGAGGTATACCGCGTCTACGGGGAGTACGACATAATCCTCCGCGTCGAGGTTCCCACAATGGAGGAGCTTGACAGATTCCACGACGAGACCCTCAGGAGAATTCCCGACATAGAGATGACCGAGACGCTGATAGCGAGCACTTACCGGGGGGTGAATGGGTGAAGAAGTGGGTCGCGACTATAGACCTCGAAACCCTCGAGGTCGAGTCCGACCCCTCCTTCAAATTTAAGTGCGTTGAAGGGTGCGGGATCTGTTGTGAAAGGCTCGAAATTCCCCTGAGGGACGAGGACATTGTGGCAATCGAGGAGCTCGGCTACAACGTCTGGGAATTCGTGGACTACGAGAAGCTTTTCTACCGGGGGGACAAGTTCCTCGGCTACGCCCTCAAGAAGAGGTCCTTCGATGACGCGTGTGTCTTCCTCGACCCAGAGACAAAGAGGTGCCGTATTTACGGCCACCGCCCCCTCGCATGCAGGCTCTACCCCTTCATCTTTGTCAAGCACGGAAAGAAGATGGAAATCTACGTCAAAGAGGACTCCTTCTGTCCAGGGTTAAACCACCCCGAGGGCCAGCCTATAACTAAGGAATTCCTCCTGCAAGAATACGGCGATGTGATACAAAGTTACAGACAGAAAGTCCTGGGATGACCGAAACTTATTTATACATTTTTTTGTTAAACAGGGGGCACGCGGAGGTGATAAGATGAGCCAGCTAAAGTCCGTCCAGGAGAAGCTTAGACTCATCAGGGTGCTGAGGCTCCTCAAGAAGAGCTACACCTACGAAGAGTTATCCAAAATAACCGGACTGCCCATAACCGTCCTGAACAGGTACGTCAGGGGCAAGGTTCTGCCCAGCGCCGAGAGGACAAGGGAACTGCTAAAGCTCCTCACGCCGTACATAAACATTGAGGAAGAAGTCAAGAAGAGGATAAAGTTCGACGAGAGGGGCTTCTTCGACAACATGCCCGTGCTCAGCGACACAGCCCTGATGAGCCTCATAGCTGAGGAAGTGGCGGGGAGGTACTTCGACAGGGACGTTGACAAGGTGCTGACAGCCGCAACCGACGGTATTGCCCTCGGCGTCCACATAGCGAGAGAGCTCGGCGTTGACGTAGTCTACGCCAAGAAGAAGAAGGAAGTCGGTGTCGAGAAGTTCTACGAGGTCAGCTACGTTCCGAGCGCGTCTGGAACCGTCATGACCCTCTACCTGCCCCAGTGGGCGCTCAGGAAGGGGGAGAACGTCCTCATCGTTGACGACGTTATAAGGAGCGGAGAGACACAGAGGGCGCTCGTGGAGATGGCCCACCAGGCGGGGGCAAAGCCCGTGGGAATGTTCTTCCTCGTGAGCGTCGGGGACATCGTTGAGAAGCTCCGGGAGGAGTATGATTTCCCTGTTGAAAGCCTCATAAGGTTGGGTTGATATGAAGGGCTTCGTATACAACGCCGAGGGGCTGAGCCTACCGATAGAGTTCACCCCCGGCGTTCCTTTCAAATTTGAGTGCACGGAAGAGGAGTGCGGCAAGAAAATCGTTCTGGAAGGGACAGTCGTTGAAGTCGAGAGCACCGAGTTCAGCAGGGTTCTCGAAGAGGTCGTCAGGGACAATCCCGAATTCAAAAAGATTGAGGAAATAACTGCCAGAAAGTACGTTTTCAGGGGAAAGGTAAACGGAAGGGAAGTGGAGCTCCCGGTCGAGAGCTTCGAGGACTTTGCAAGGCGCTTTCTCGAAGAGGTCTTAGTCTTCAAGGGCTAACCTCGGTTCTTCCTTTACGACCTGCATTGCAACGCTCGTGTTCGTTTTTTCCACGCCGTCGAGGGAAAGGAGCCACTTGACGAAGCGGTTCATGTCCTCCCTGTCCCGGAACTTTGCGATAACGAAGATATCAAACTCACCGGTTATGTCGTAGACCATCATCGCCCGGCTCTTCTCGGCGATTTTCCGCTCTATCTCCTGTATCTTCTTGCCCTGCGCCTTGACCCCAATGAGGGCAGTCAGCCCAAAGCCGAGCTTCTCGTAGTCTAGGACGGGGGCATAGCCTTTTATGACCCCGTTCTCTTCCAGCTTTTTGATGCGGTTGTAAACGGTGCCGACGGCAACGTCAAGCTCCCTGGCTATCTCCCTGAACGAGAGGCGGGCATTCTTCTGGAGTAGCGAGATTATCTTGATGTCCAGCTCATCGACCATGCACCTCACCACCCAAAGTAAACCGTAAACTTTAAATACCCTTCTCCGCGATGGAATAGCGGGCAGTGGACCGGTAGCCTAGCCAGGATAGGGCGGCGGCCTCCTAAGCCGCAGGTCCGGGGTTCGAAGCCCCGCCGGTCCGCCATTACAGCCCTTGCTTGCGCAAGCGCTGGCGGAAAAGATGTGCCTTTCTCGAGCGTGTCCTTGTTTCAAGCAAGTTTCCCTCTATTTGCTCCCTTGATTAGTTTTTCACTTAAGAATGCGCGCCCTTCGGGCGCCGAAAACAAAGTCGAAACTACTCAAGAGGGCTTCATTTAGTGTCAAACCCCAGTCAAATTGCACTCGAACAGTGCACAACTGACCTTCTGCCTAAAAGAGAAAGAGTATTTTCGCCAGCATTTCCCAAAGGCTGAGCGCGAAGTTTGACAAACGAGTTCCATTGAGCAGGTACATCAAGATTCAAAAACAAAAGGAGGTGATAGAGGACGCACTCCTGCTCTACCTTGAGAGCATGCACAGAGAGAGGAAGGCCAAGAAAAAGAAAAAGCTCCTCTCCCTCTGACCAAACCTTTTCTCACGTCCACTTTGGTCGGCTGACCCCCGAAACATTTAAATACCTTGAAGTTTTTAGTTTCTTTAGGTAAGAAAAAATGGGGGTGGTGGATTATGGTGTACGTGGCGGTTCTTGCTAACATAAACGGGAACCTTCCAGCACTTGCGAAAGCCCTTGAGAAAATCGAAGAGCTCAAAGAGGAGGGTTATGAGATTGAGAAGTACTACGTCCTTGGAAACGTCGTCGGTCTGTTCCCGTACCCGAAGGAGGTTCTCGACACGCTTGACGACCTCATCAGGAACAACGTCGTTAAAGTCATCCGCGGTGAGTTCGACCAGGCCATAGCCGCGAGCGACCCGCACGCCGAGGGACCTGACTACATTGACAGGCTCAACTACCTGGACTACACCAAGAAGGCCCTCAAGTACACCTGGAAGAAGCTCGGTCACGAGGGCAGGGAGTTCATAAGGGACCTGCCGATTTACCTCGTGGACAGGATTGGCAAAAACGACATCTTCGGCGTCTACGGAAGCCCACTCAATCCGTTCGAGGGCCAGGTTCTTCCTGACCAGCCAACCAGCTACTACGAGGCCATAATGAGGCCGGTTAAGGAGTACGAGATACTCTTCGTCGCATCACCCAGGTATCCGGTCAACGCGATGACGAGGTACGGAAGGGTAATCTGCCCCGGAAGCATAGGCTACCCGCCCGGCAAGAACCACAAGGCGACCTTTGCCCTGGTGGACGTGGACACCCTCCACACCAAGTTCATCGAAGTTGACTACGAGGACGAGAAGAAGCTCATAGAGGAGAAAATCAGAAGTGAGGGCCTCCCGGAGGAGCTCATTAAGGTTCTCTACCACGGGAAGGTCTGATAAGCCCCACAATTTCTTTTATCGTTTTCCACTCGTAGGCGAGGAAGGCTGCAAAGCCAGGGAGCAGAGCGTAGCTTGACACAAAGACAGAGGACTGGAGGAGGAGCCCCACAACAAGGTGCGCATAGATGCGTGGGGACACGTTCAAGAGTCTAGAAGCGTTGATTGCAGTCCCAACTAAAATCGCCCCATAGCCCATGAGAAGGCCGACCATTACTCCTTCTGCACCCGTTTTTGGGATTAATGCATACCACGAAGCTAGGGCAACGAGGGCGCCCAGTGTAGATATTACAGTCCCGGTTTTGACGTAAGCTGTCGAGTTCAAAGCGACTATGCTCGGGTTGTAGGCGATGTAAACTTCCACGGCCATCAGGGCGATGTAAAAAGAGGGCCCAACGTCAAAATTGAAGACCAGCTCCAGCAGTTTTCTGCCGACAATCATCAGGACAAAAACCGCCGAAACCGTCACAAAGGACAGGAAAACGGTTGTCTTTTCGGCGAGCTCTTTAACGTATGACTCATCACCTTCCCCATGCTTGTATGAGAACAGGGGCATTATAGCAGACTGGAGAACCTGCGGGAGGTAAGTAAGCAGAAAAGCCGTGGAGAGAACCGCGGAAACGACTCCAGCCACTTCAGCATTTCCGAGAATCTCCGCCATGAAATACGGGCCCTGGACAAGAAAAATCCCCGAGAGAGTCCCCAAGAAAGAGTACGCGGAATACGATGCCAGAAGCAACAGGTGGCTTAAATCAGGTTTTCCAAAGTAGCCGAAATGCAGCAGGTATGCGAAGGCTATAACCGTAACAGTGCCCAGGAACAGCAGGTAAGGAGCAAAGAGGTCAGGTAAGAAGAGCCCAACGATGAACCCTACAAATGCGACCAGGATTGCATAGGCGTAGTGTTCTCCCCTGTGGATGCCGTAGAGGAAGCTCCTAAGGGTAAGCTGGACCGCCCTAAACGTTGAGAGTAGGGCGAGGTGCGGGCTGTATGGAAGGAGGGTTAGACCCGCGAGAGGTAAGAGAAAAGAAGGCAAAGCCAGCGAGCGAACTTCATTTTCCCTGCCACTTCCCAGGAACTCCGACGCATACTTCCCCAGAGCAACGGCGAAGAAGCTGAGCGGGATAGCCACTAAGAAAGCCTTGGAAATCAGGGCGTTCGCAAGGCCGAGCTCCTCAACACCAAAACGCCGTGAAACCACAGCGCTGTACAGAAACCTAGTTATTCCCATAATCCCGAGGGCAATGACCGACGCCACCGAATGCCTCACGAGAATCCTTTTTTCGTATTTCATGGAAATAGAGAAAAGCTAAGGCATTTTAACCTTTTTTGAAGCCGAGGTAAAACCCCGCAACAAACGCACTGGTGCCCGGGAGTATACCAAGAACCTTCTGGCCAAGGCTCGTTACCTGCTGAGTGACGTCCCCCGCTAGGTTAAAGAGCTTATCGGTGTTTATCGTTATGACGCCCTTCTGCTGGAGGTAGAACAGGCTCACGATGTAGGCACCGATTATAGCAATCACTAGCTTCATGAACTTTTTGAGCGCATAGCCCGTGATAAAGCCGACAAGTGCCCCAATGCCCATATCACCAAACATGGCACCCGTGTTGAACTCCATAGTCATCCCCTGAGAAGTTCTTAGAACAGTATAGTAAAAAAACCTTTCCCAAAAGACTTAAATTATACGCCTTCAAAATATTTACAGGACATAAAACAGGTGGGAACATGACGACGCCGATAGAGAGGTTGAAGAATAAGATAACGAAAGAAGTCCTCTGGCTATACATCCTCCGCCTCCTCCAGGAGAGGCCCATGTACGCCTACGAGCTCAAGGAAAGGATAAAGGAGGCCTTTGAGTTCGAGCCCGCAACGGTCAGCTCCTACGTCGTGCTCTACAAGCTTGAGAAGGAGGGCTACGTCACCGCTGAGTGGCAGGAGAGCGAAACGGGGAAGCCTGCGAGAAAGTACTACAAGCTAACGCCGAAGGGAGAGGAGCTCCTAAAAGAGGGAATAGAGTTTTTAGAAAAAACGCTGAAAAAGTTGAAGAAAACCTAATCAGCGTCCGCCACCGCGCGGTTCTCTGGCCTTGGGGCGGAGCCCCTTGTATCCGCACTTTCTGCACTTCTTTGCGCCCCACGGGTTGGTGGCGCCGCAACGCATGCAGATAAGCTTCCTGAAGATTCTTGCTTCAGCTTCGGGGAATCTCGCCATCTCAACCACCTCAATGACATTGACGGGTTTGGTTCATCAGGGAACTTTTAAAGGTTTGGTGCGGGGGACGGGATTCGAACCCGCGAAGCCCTACGGCACCGGATCTTAAGTCCGGCCCCTTTGGCCAGGCTCGGGCACCCCCGCGCGAGGGGAAATACAGGGGGAAAGTTAAAAACCTTCCCCTCAGGTCCTCACAATCCTCATCTCGAAGTCCTCAACCGGAATCTTGAAGTCCTCCCTGCTCTCGATTTCCTTCCTGTTGTAGAGTATCTCCCTGGCGAGTATCCAGTAGATAAGCGCGAGGGCCTTCCTACCCTTGTTGTTGGTCGGGATAGCGACGTCAACGTAGCTGAGGAAGTTCTCGGTGTCAACGAGGGCAACTATCGGTATTCCAATCTCAACGGCCTCCTTCATGGCCTGGTGGTCGGCCCTCGGGTCGGTGACTATGATGACGTCGGGCTCGAAGAAGTTCTTGACCTGCGGGTTGGTCATGGTTCCGGGAAGGAAACGGCCGGGGATCGCCTTTGCACCGGTAACCTCGCCGAACTTCTTAACCGGCTTCTGGCCGTAGAGCCTGACGCTAACGGCGAGGATGCTCTCCGGGTCGAACTTGGCAAGGAACTTGCCGGCAACGCGGAGCCTCTCATCGGTCTTCCTAACGTCGAGGACGTAGAGGCCGTCCTGCCTGACGCGGTAGATAAACTTCTTCATGTCCTGGGTCTTCTGCTGGGTGCCGATGTGGACACCCGCTGCCAGATACTGGTCGAGTGGAACGAGATACTCCTCCATTTCCTTCACACCTCCTCATCCTTCAAAGGTTATTATCCTACCCCTTTCACCCAAATCTTCGGCTATTCTTATCAGCTCGTTAAGCCTGGCGATGGAGTTTGAGTGGAGTACCATCGCCGGGCAACGGAAGCCCACCGCGAGGTGGGCGAGGGCCTCATCGGAGGACTCGTAGCGAGCCTCCGAGAGGATTGGGACTATTCTCTCCGACTTGGCGTCATTTATAAGGTTGTATAAGTCGGTGAGCGTACCCAGGTTTATGGGCTTTATGGACAGCGCGTTGTAGTAGCGCCTGTCGAGTATGTCCTTCTCGCGGAAGAGGTATTCTCCATCAACGAAGACGCCATGAGTCCCAGCTATGAGCTCAAGGAAGAGCTCCTCACTTCCGATGGGCTTTATGTAGGCGACGTTGTTGTCCTCGACCGTTGAGAGGACAGTTTCCATGTCGAGCTCCTTTTTCTGGACGAGCCCGAGGGCAACCTCAAGGCCGAGCTCGTCAGTGGCCTTTTCGGTGGCCTTCGAGTAGGCCTCAACGGTGTTGCCCTCAACGTTCTCAAGGACGCTGTTGAATGCGTCAACGACGTCGGTAATCTCCATCAAGTCGCGAACCATGACGTAGTAGTCGAACTCCTCACCGCGACCGAGCTCGAGGATTGGAACTGGCAACTCGGTGGTGAAGGTTCCCCCGAGGTAGCTGTAGAGGGGGAGGTTCTTCTCGCTGGCGGCGGCCTTTGCAGTCGCTATCGAAACCGCCAGCGCGGTGTTTGCTCCAATGTGACCGAAGTTCTCGGTCCCGTCTATCTCCCACAGGTAGCTGTCTATTAACTCCTGCTCGGTGGCGTCGAACCCTATCAGCTCGGGCCCGATAATCTCGTCAACCTCGCTCACAGCCCTGTGTGCCTCGGCTATGTAGAGGCTCGGGTTCTCGTCTATCGGTGAGGCAAACCGCCCAAAGCCCGAGCTGGTTATGACGTCCACCTCAACCGAATACTTGCCCCCCTTGAGGACAGCAACCCTGCCGATTACGTTCTCTATCACCGTCATCTTTCATCAGCTCGGCCTTATTACGGTGAGCGGGATTATTCCCTTCTCAAACTCCATGAGGGCCGCCTGGAGGGGAGTTATTCCCTCGGGAACGTCTATCAGCACGGGAGCTCCCATGGCTATCTGCAGCGCTCTCGCACCGATGATACGGGCCTTCTCAAAGCGGGTGTACTGGAACATACTCTACCACCCCTTCTTCCATACCTTCAAGAGAGGTTTTTTCAGTGAGATTAAATGTTGGTGGGGCCGCCGGGATTTGAACCCGGGTCTCCGGCACCCCAAGCCGGGAGGATAGACCAAGCTACCCCACGGCCCCGCCCAGAATTGCGGTTTTTTAGTAGACTCTATACACCATTACCTGGTCGATGAGCTCCACGTGGCTGAGGAGCGTTCTCCTGCAGCAGTACCTCTCGACGCCGAGGTCGTCGAGGACCTTGGCGGGGTCTTCCCCGGCCTCAACCCTCTTCTTGAACTCGTAGTACTTGTCGGCCAGCACCTTTCCGCAGGTGAAGCACCTGACGGGGACTATCATCTTTCATACACCCCAAATTGTTAAAGGGAGAGAGTTCAACGGTAGGACTTCTGCCTCTTGGCCCTTGGGCCCTTGGTGGAGCGATTGGGCTTGTGGGGCTCGGTCCTCCTGCTGTCGCCAACGAGCATAGTCCTGTCGTACTTCATAAACTTTTCCTTCAGGTTCATGTCGTTGGTCCACTCAACGAGGGCCCTGGCTATGGCGACGCGCGCGGCCTCGGCCTGGCCCATGAAGCCTCCGCCCTCGACCTTGACGTCGATGTCAACCTTGCCCACAATCTCCTCACCAGCAAGGATGAGCGGCTCCATGATGGTGAAGCGCGCTATCTCGGGCTCGATTATCTCGACGGGCTTGTGGTTGATTCTCACCCTTCCCTTTCCTTCCCTTATGGTGGCCCTCGCTATAGCGGTTTTCCTCTTTCCAGCAGTCTGGATGACCCTCATCTTTCTCACCTCAGAACTTTCCACCGAGGAACTTAGCCACTTCACCAACGGTGACGTACTTCGGCGTGGCAAGCCTCGACATGTGGGCCTCGCTTATGGTCTCAAGCTCCTTGCCCTCGAACTCCTTGGGAACGCCGACGTAGACCTTAAGCCTCTTGAAGGCCTTCCTCCCGCGGTCGGTCTTCCAGGGGAGCATGCCCCTGACGGTTCTCCTGACTATCTCGTCGCTCCTCTTCGGGTAGAACGGACCCCTCCTCGGGTTGGTCCTGGTTCTGAGCTCGGTCCTCTGCTTGTACTTGGCGAAGATGTCCTCACGGTTTCCGGTGATGACGGCCTTCTCGGCGTTGACTATGACGACCTCTTCGCCCTCGAGGAGCATCTTGGCAACCTTCGAGGCGAGCCTTCCGAGTATGAGTCCTTCAGCGTTAATAATCCTCATGGCCCATCACTCCATTATGATTACTCCACTACCCTTCGGGTTTCTCTCCATAAGCTCCTCGATGGTGATGGCCTCGCCACCGGCCTCGACAATCTTCTTCCTGGCGGTCTCGCTGAACTTCCAGGCGGCAACGGTGACCTTGTGCTCAAGCCTTCCTGCACCGAGGACGCTTCCCGGAACGATGACGGTGTCGCCCTCTTTGGTGTAGCGGTTTATCTTGCTGACGTTAACTTCGGCCCTCTGCCTCCTCGGCCTCTCAAGGCGCCAGGCGATGTCCTTCCAAATCTTAACTCCTTCCTCGTTCGACTTCTTCCTGAGTGCCCGAATGAGCCTTCTCAGGTTGATGTCAGTAGGACCGGTTCTCTTGACCATGAACATACCTCCTCTCAACGCTCTCGCAGGGAAACCGACAGGTGGACGGGGTGAGCATTATGGTGCGGGGGCGGGGATTTGAACCCCGGAACCCCTACGGGACGGGACCCTGAATCCCGCGCCTTTGGCCAGGCTCGGCTACCCCCGCGTCAGTCGGCTAATTTATGGAGTTCGTTTATAAATCTATCGCTCTTCCTCATGAGTATCTTGAGCGCTATGCTAACGATTTCCTCAACGGGGAGTTCTCCGTTTGTCTCCACCGTAAAGACAAATGCCCCGGGCACTACCTCTTCGCGGATCTTGTCGCCCTCGTAGGCCTCGAACTTCCTCGGCAGATAGAAAGCCTTCGTGGTGGTTATGACCAGCTCGTCCTCGGTCTCTTCAACGGGAAGGCCGCGCCTCTCTGCGAGCTCCTTGAGCTCCCCCCAGTCGGGAACTTCCTTGCTGACGTGGATTTTCGTGAGGTACTTGTAGTAGACAAAGCCCGGCTGCCACTTGGCATGGTCCTTACCGCGGCCGAGTCTGGCGTAGGCGTTGAGCGTAAGCCGCTGCCCCTCAGCAAGCTTGACTATCGGTATGTTCGGGTTCGCGGGCTTTACCCCCTCGTCACTGCTCTTAAGGTCGCCGGAGTAGACCATACCCGGCCCCTCAATTTCGAGGGAGAGCGTGACAGTGTAGTCGTCAAGTTCAAGCGAATCGAGCGAAAACCTCTCGACGGGCGTTGTGAGCGGAACCATAGCCAGCCTGTGGGCGATTATCTCGTCGAAAAGGGCGGAATCGTTCTCAAAGAACTCGACCTCGTCAACCGCAAAGGTCGGAACCTCCGCCAAAATAGTCCTCCTGAGGGCGTTGGCGAAGGCAACATCTATGCCTCTGACGATGAACTTTATCGAGTCCTCCCTCTTTTCAAGAATTTCAAACTTCGGCTCCATTTGCATCACCAAAAAAGAAGTTGTAGGGGTCAGACGCGCCTTCCGCGCCTACCGCCCTTGGGCCTGGTTCCGTCGTGCGGTATGGGCGTGACGTCCTCGACGCGCCCAATCTTAAGGCCAGCCCTGGCGAGGGCCCTAATGGCAGCCTGGGCACCCGGACCGGGGCTCTTGCTCTTGCTTCCTCCGGGGGCGCGGACCTTGATGTGGACTCCAACGAAGCCCTTCTCCATGGCCTCCTCGGCGGCCCTCCTGGCGGCAATCATAGCCGCGTAGGGAGAGGGCTCGTCCCTGTCGGCCTTGACGACCATACCACCGCTCCAGCGGGAGACGGTTTCCGCGCCGGTTATGTCGGTGATGTGGATGATGGTGTTGTTGTAAGAGGAGTAAATGTGGGCAACTCCCCACTTCTCCTTCTTCTTAAGGCTAACCTGCTGGGTCTGCTCCTCGCTCATGCCTCACCACCCTGCTTGGCCTGTTCAATAACAACCCTCTCCGGGTGGGACTCCTTAGCGAAGGGTGAGTTCTTAGCGTAGGTTATCGTGTCCTCCTCCTCGCGGAGGACGAGGTAGCCAGGTGAGCGGATTATCTGGCCGTTGACCTCGATGTGGCCGTGGACTATGAGCTGCCTGGCCTGCTTGATGGTCCTGGCGAGCCCCTTCTTGTAGACGATGGTCTGGAGGCGCCTCTCAAGGACGTCCTCGACGGTGAGTGAGAGAACGTCATCAAGAACGGCGTCGGCCGGGAGAAGGCCGAGCCTGTGGAGCCTCTGGAGGAGCTGCTGCCTCTCGATTTCGGCCTGCTTACCGCGGGCGGCGAGAAGGCGCCTCGCCCTACGCCTGAACTCCTTGAGCTGGGTCTCGTGGCGCCAGAGCTCCTTCTTGTTCTTGAGGGCGTACTTCCTCTTCAGAACCCTCTCGCGGTCAAGCCTCTCCTTAATCCACGGGTGAGAGGGAGTCTCATACTTCTTTCTCTGCCTCTTCGGGTCTCCCATTTACACCACCTCACTTCTTCCTCCTGCTAACACCGACCGTAGTTCCGTGCCTGAAGTTCGACCTGGTTCTCTGACCGCGAACCGGCAGTCCGAGCTCGTGCCTTATACCGCGGTAAGCCCTGATGCGCCTGAGCCTGTTGACGTCCTCACGCCAGGCCATAACGAGCTTGGCGGTAATGAGGTGCATGTCCTTACCGGTCTCGTAGTCCTTCGGCCTGTTGACGGCCCAAGCCGGGATTCCGTGGGCAACGGGATCCTCAAGTATCTTCTCGATCAGCTTGACCTGCTCGTCGGTGAGGTATCCGGCCTTCATGTAGGGGTCGAGTCCTGCAACCCTGAGCACCATCGTTGCGAAGTTTATCCCTATTCCCTTAATCCCTGTCAGTGCCCATCTCAACTGCTTGTGTCCATCCAAATCAACGCCCGCAACGCGGACTATGTGCCTGAAGTTCTCGGTCATTATCAACACACCTCCCAATCCCTCTTGGGAATCAAAGGGATTTTGGCGCCGGGACGGGGATTTGAACCCCGGCGGGCAAACGCCCACGGGCTCTCAAGGCCCGCGCCTTCCCAGGCTAGGCAATCCCGGCGTACACGCGGTAACCGCTCCCCTTGGCGAGTTCTCTCACTTCGGTGAAGGTCTCCTCCATGAGGGCCTTAATATACTTTGCCCCCTGCTTCGTCTTAATCACCAGCTGCAGGAGGCCACCATCGTTGAGATGCAGGGGAGCGTTTATAACTATTTCCCTCAGCACATCCTTTCCCGCGTGCACGGGGGGATTGGTGATGATTGCCTCAAATTTCTCGCCTTTAACGGGCTCGTAGAGACTGCCCCATCTAACTTCGGCGTTTCTAACGCCGTTGATTTTTAAGTTTTTCCTCGCTATGCTAACTGCGCGCCTGTTCACGTCGGTCATGACGACGTAGTCGACGAAGCGCGATGCAACTATCCCGATTGCCCCGTATCCACAGCCTAAATCCAGAACGCGCCAGTTCCTATCGAGAACCATGTTCTCTATGAGAAGTTCCGTGCCCCTGTCGAGCTTCCCGAAGGAGAAGACACCGCTCGCTGTAATGAACTTGAAGCAGTAACCCCTAATGCAGACCTCTATCGTCTTCGTCTTCAGCGGAACGTTTGGCTCCTCGGAGTAGTAGTGGCTCATGTGCGGTGCTTCGTTGAGGGGTTTATCAACCTTTGCTTGCGCAAAGCTTGACCAAAGAGTGTCCTCCTTATTAATGGGCAAAAGGTCAATTGTGCACTAACAAAAGAGCAATCTGAGAGGGTTAAATCAAACTAGTTACCCTGAGATACACAGAAAACCCCAATAAAAATCAGCAAAAAATTCTAAAAAGACACTAACTCTTCCGCCGGCGCTGAAGCTTTTGGAAAGCTTCCATGGGATCTCTCACTTAGAGGAAACCAGCCAGTCCTCCCACCATGAACCCTTCACGTCTTTGGAAACCCCGTAATCCCACAGGAGCAGGCGAGTCTTGGAGTCGATGAGAAGTTTGAGAGTGGCATCTTCAGTTTCCGCTTTCACTATGATACATTCTCTCCCGTTTATAGTCCTCACATCCTCCACAGTGAGATTGGCACAGCATAGCCTTAGGGTGTAGCCCTTTTCAGCCTTTAGTCGCTCGAATACGGGAGAGTAGGGGTATCCAATCCTAAAGAGCTCGACCTCAGCCCGTTCCCCTTCAACGAAGATTGAACCATCAGATTGATAGACAATGGAGTTTGAGCCAACTATCTCAGCTCGGTTTTCTCCTTTAGAAATCGAGTAATCGGGCGCCCGCCATTCGATTTTAAACCTCTCAAGGATTTTAGTAGTGTTTCCCTCCCGGGTTATGATGAAGGTTCTCGTCGAGTTCTGGACGAGTGTCTTCCCAGAGTATTCTCGGGCTTTGTATACGAGAGTCATGTTCGGACCTATTGAGTCAAGACCCGTTGCATTGAACTTTATCTGGGGTTCCATCGTATTACCAGAATCTCGAACATGGAGGTAATAAGTTCCACCAGCAATTAACAGAAAAACAAGAAGAAGGGCAGAGTATAGAGTCTTAGAGCGCTTCACGCTAACCACCTCAGCATTTATCGTGCCAGCGCTTCAGACAGCACCTTAATTAATCGTTATCAAGAATTTTACTACACACAGATTTTTCTGCTGCTACTAAAGATCCGAACCGGGTGATTTCGAGAAATGCCTAATAGAGAAGTTGCTAGATTTAAATAGGTTTTCCAAACCTTCTTTCACATCCCCCACCCTTCCTGCTAGATAAACCCTGCCCGCGCTTAGCACCACCGCGTAATCCGCCAGTGGCAGCAGGGGCTCCCATATATGGGAAATTACCACGAAGCTCGTCCCTTTTTCCTTTTCTTGGGCGATAACTGAGACAATCTGCGCAACACTGTCAAAGTCTATGTTGGCCAGAGGTTCGTCGAGAAAAACCACCCTGGGATCTCCGATAAAGGCCTGGGCTATGCTCAGACGCTTGAGCATCCCTGAGGAGTACCTATCTATCCTCCTGTTCAGGAAGGCTTCCAGATTGAACATTTCAGAGACTTTGGCTATCTCTTCTTCGGCATCAACGCCTTTGCCCTCCGCAAGAAAAGACAGCCACTCCCTGCCGCTCACAAACTTTGGGAGTGCGGGAGGATCAAAAGAGGCGCCCACATTTTTTCGTACGTTCGCGTCTTTCCACGGGTTCCTTCCTAGGAGCTTTATCTCTCCCCTGGTCGGTTTGTAAAGACCCAGGGCAAGCTTCATGAACGTTGATTTCCCTCCCCCATTGGGCCCCAAGAGCAGGGTTAGGCCCTTGGGGACTTTAATATTCACATCATCGAGAGCTACGATTGGGCCGAACCTTTTCTGGAGGTTTTTTGCTTCAATTATCATCGTCCATCCCTCCAGATCAGGAAGGCCAGCGAAAGGGCAGTTAGCGAGCCCAAAATAAAGTGAGCGTTCCAGTTTTCAGTAGGGAACCCGACCTCTATGGGTTTTATAATTATTGAGCAGTGTGTCTCGGTGGAATTCAAAGAAAACTCATAGTGACCGGGATGTGGAAAAATCATGGGGACTAAATCGCTCCCATAAACCGTTATGGTATAAATGGGGATATTCTCTTCTACGTCCCTGACAAATACCTGAGTTTTATTGGAGCAGGACAGAGACACCTCAACCGAGGCTGCGGAGGGGGAGTAAACGCCCCCGTATTCACTTCCCCCTATACCGATTGAGTGATACACGAGGTCATCGGTGGAAAACCTCACTTGGAATAGCAGGGAGACAAAAATCAGGATTAAGACTGACGAAAGGAAGAATTTCAGAGTCCTCATCTAACATCCCTCCGCTCCCCTATGATGATATAGGCAATGAAAAGCACGGTGGAGAGAAAAATCAGGGTCTTGAAGGACGTTGCATAGGTGCTAAGCCCTGCTTCCCACCATTCAGTGAGGGCTGGCATCAGCCATTTAATGTTAGCCAGAACAGGGAAATATAGGGCCAAAAATGATACCATGATTGCCACGTATGTGTTTGGAGATGAAATGGCGACGAAAGATGACAGTGACACGACATAGAACGTAACGATGATGTAGAAGATGATTACAAAAGGAATACCTTCACGCAAGGCATTCAAGACACCTTCAAGAGTCCCGGAGAAGTGAAGGACAAACACAACAACATGAAGTGCCAGAGAATACACAAAAATCAGGAGGAAATTCGAAAAGAACTTGGCCGTCAAAATGGCCTTCCTTGAATACGGGAGGGCATAGATGCTCAGTGCAACTCCAGTGTCCCTCTCAGTTCTCGTGGATATTCCTACAATAGATGAGGCCATAAGAGTTGCAAAAAGGTAAAAGGTCATATTAGAGTGGCCCATTTCCACGAAAACCCTGTGTAAGTGGAAGTGAGGATAAGTGGAGGAGAAGCTACTCTTGTAACCAATGAGAAATGCTTTATATGCGGCTGAGATAAGGACGCTAAAAAGGAGGAGGACTGAGAGTTTAGTGGGCTCCTGGAGTTCATGCTTAACGAGCGCTCTCATGCATCCCACCTCCTGATTTTTACCGCCCCACAAACGGCGAGCAGAAACACGGAAAGGATAAAGACGATGAAAGAGAGCTTCGGGATTTCCACCCCGGTCAGACGTTTTGTCAGGACTAACTCCGCGTTTGTGTCTGCCAGAACCATTCCAAACCCTCCCATCTCCCCCCTGCTTCTTTTGGAGTCTTCATCAAATAGGGCCACCGATGAGAACCCAAAAGCTTCCCAGAGCGGTGATACTGGCATAAAACCCGTCACCAGAATTCCACTCGACATATCGTAGTAGATGCCGCTCATACCTTGCCACCCATTGCCAGCCACCATATTTGTCCGAATAAACAGTATGGGAGGTTTGAATGTCCTGAAAGGTGTATGAATTACGGTATCGTTAAGGATTATGCTCTTTGTAACTTTCACTTCCTGACCAAGAACACTAAACAGAACCTCTCCTTCCTGTGGAATTTTATCGGGAAGTATAAAAAGAAGGTTTTTTCCCAGAGGAGTTCCATTGTAGACTAAGACGTTATCTCTCAGGTCAATCTCAAAGACTGTCCTTCTCACAATTTTTGGAACGGCCCTTCTGATGAACTCTAAACCTTTATCTCGCTCAACCAAAACCGCATATGTATAGTTCGAGAATTCGATGGAAGCCGTTTCGTTGCAGATCCTTGCTATGCCCTTTCCCCACGTCTCGTTTTCCACGGGATACAGCCTGCAGGAGCCCATAGTTGTTGAGGGCTCTTTTCCTTCGTAAAGAGAGATTAGCTCATTTAATCTTTTGAGGGCTTCTTCGTGTGGGAGCTCAGTATAGCGCTCTTCAGTCAGGTTCTCCGCTTTTAAAACAGCCTCAACGGTGACAAGGCCATTTTCAACTTTCACCACCCTCCAGAACAGCTCACCATAGGAGCCCCTGTAAGTGGATGAATCCTGGGTTATAGCCACGGAATGCTCTCCTTCAGCCACATACTTAAAATAAACGCCCTCTTTGAGCCAGTAAGGCTGAGCGGATGTTAGTGGGGACAGCAGTATCAAAAGGAAAAACAGAAAGAGGAGGGTAGGCCGCCTCATGTTCTCACCTTTTCATCCAATTAATATCCCTCTATCCAATTAATCATTGCATTTAACTTTCCACAATCAGAGTATGCCGTTACTTCAACGTAGAGATACGCCTTACTGGGTACTGGAGACACATAGTATATGCCACAACTACCTGTCGTCCATGCATCAACATTTATGGCATAAAGCCAGGGTGGATTACTCTAACTGGCTTTTCCACAAAGAGTCAAGTGGGGGGTACCAATACCATTAGAGACATAATCATGATCACAGACTACTGGATCCCTTATTAGGGCTTCTTCTATCTCTGCCGAGGATTCCTCTTCCATACTCCGACCTGCTCCCCATGCCATGCCCATTGCTGCGGTACTCAGCACCACCCAAAGAGACACCAACAATACAACTACTCGGCGCACTTTATCACCTCTCGAAGGGTTTTCAAAAAAACTTCGCAATTATTATATATAAATTTTAGTGCTTATGTGGTAAATACAAATAAGAACAGCTTAAGATGGGTAGAGATTTAAAACAGTATTTAGGAAAGGCTGGCGAAAAGAACGCTATCCCCTCCAAAGAAGCAAAAACAATAGCAGGTGCCCGATAAGGATGCACTCTCAAACAGGGGGTTACATTTATTAAAAAATCCAAAGCGGTTCCGAGTCATTATTGGCGTCCTTCGGACGCCGTTTAAAAAGCGGAACACTCACCAAAAAGCAAAGTTGAGAACAAAACCCACTGAGAAACTTAGCGCAAGTTAAAAAAGCACTAAATCTCCCGCCGGCGCTTGCGGAGGAAGCTTTTGGAAAAAGCTTCACCAAAAGTTAGTAGCTCTTTACCCAACGGCTCAGGTAGGGTAGATTTTGTCTGTAAAATCGCACTTTTCAAAGGAGAACTCCCTTAAACAGCCCTTACAAAAGGTTTACTCTCTTTTGACGCCCTTCGGGCGTCGATTCCAAAGTTAAACCCCCACTTAAGAAGCAACTAGGAGAATTCTCATACTCAAAACTGAATCAGTAAATAAGGAAAATCCCTCAAAAGTTAACTCTGAAGTAAGGAGCTACCAACTTTGATGAAACTTTGCTTGGCAAAGTTTCTACCAGAGCTTTGGATACCAGTCCCTCGGCATGAAGACCTTGTCAACGTCAACCGCTATGCCCTTGCTCCGCTGGAGCATCTCACCGCTCGTCATCGTGGCCTTTCCGAGGGCAACCAGCTCGTCCTTGAGGGTCATTATCGCAACGAGGTCACCCTTCTTTATGCCCTTGTGGAGCTTGACTATTCCGGGGACGGCCAGGTCCGCGCCGTGCGTTACCGCCGCAACGGCGGAATCCCTAATCCAAACCTTGGGCAGGTGTTCAACCGCCTTCTCCATCGGCTGTATCGCCTTCCTGAAGTACTCCTCGATGCCGTCCTCCTTCCAGAAGTGGTAGTAGTCCACCAAATCGTGAAGCGTCACCAGCGTCTCGTCCTCCTTGAAGGGACCGCTTCTGGTACGGCGCAACTCGGCCATATGCGCTCCAACGCCCAAGGCCAGGCCTATGTGGTGGATGAGCGAACGGATGTAGGTTCCGGCCTCGACACCAACGCGGAAGAGCACGTCCCTGCCCTCAATCTCAAGCACGTCGATGTAGTAGACCTTCCTCGTCCTCAAGCGTCTCTTGACGGCACTCCTCAGAGGTGGTCTCTGGATTATCTCCCCCTGGAACTCCTTCATAACGGCGAAGATTTTGTCCTCGGGAACGTCACCGTGGAGGTGCATCAGGGCCACGTACTCCTTACCGGCAGGGAGGAGCGCCTGGACTACTCTGGTAGCCCTCTCCAGCGCCACCGGGAGGACACCGCTGACCTTGGGGTCGAGGGTTCCGCCGTGGCCGGCCTTGCTGAGGTTGAAGAGCTTCTTAATCCACGCGACAACTTCGTGGCTCGTCGGTCCGGGGGGCTTGTCGAGGTTGATTATGCCGAACTGCATGTGCATCTCAATGGACCTCTTCTCAGGGGGAAAGCCCCACTTCGGGTTCGTCTCGGCCTTCTCGTCCTTAACCAGAACCTCTCGCTTTATGTCAGCGGGAAGGATTCTCCTCACTTCGTCCCTCGCCATGAGCATCACCTACGGGTCTTCCAGCGCTTTGATAAAGTCCTCCTTGCTTATCTGAGCAAGTCTCAGGACTCCCATCAACGTACCGGCTTTTAACTCTTTGTGAAGCTCAGCTCTGGAAACTCCTCAAGGTACAGCTCAACGGCCTCTTTGAGGTTCTCAATTGCCTCTTCTATCGTCTCTCCCTGAGTGGTAACCCCTGTGAAGACCTCCCGGATGACGTAAACGCCCTCTTCCTCCCAGATGACGGCGTGGAGTTGCATCTCATCACCCCCATGGAGTTCGAGTCCAGACTTAATAAATCCACCTAATGAAGGAGTAGCTGAAAACTAACCAAACCGACGACCTCCAGAAAAGGGGAAAACGCCGTCAAGAAACTTATTGGAAGAAGAGTGAGGGAAAGCCCTCACTCAAGGCTTACGCCGGCCTCTTCGAGGGCCTTCTTTATCTCCTCGTCGGAGGCACCGCGCTCAATGTTAATCTTCTCCGGAAGGGGCTCGAGGTGCTTGACGTTCATCCTCCTGCGCTTGACCTTGTTGAGGCCAGCGCCGGTAACGAGGACGAAGTTCTTGTCGATTATGTCAGCAACGACAACCTTCTGACCGGCCCTCCTTCCGGCTATAACGACGGCAATCCTTCCGACCTCAATAGCTGGCATTCATCCCACCTCCTTAATTTTTGTTTGACCCCGCGTCACCGTCGGGGTAAAGGTGGTCGATGGCGGCCTTCACAATCGCGAAGACCCCATCGGGACCCCATTTGGCAGTGTTTATAATCAAGTCGTAAATGGACTTGTCCTCGATGTCGATACCGTAGAGGTTTAAATACCTTTTCCTGTTCTGCTTTTCCCTCTCGGCAATCTGGATGTAGGCCTCCTCAACGGAGATGCCTTCTCTCTGGGCGACCCTCTTGGCGCGCTCCATCATGGGAGCGCCGAGCCATATCTTGAGGTCAGCGTTTTTGACCATCCACCCAGCGAGGCGACCCTCAATAACGACGTTACACTCATTGGCTGCCTCGACCTGTCTCCTGTCAACCTCGCGGTCTATCTCAGGGTGGAGCTCCGCATACTTCTGGAACTCCTGGAGGGTCATACCCATTTCCTCGGCCATCTGCCGGAATATCAGTCCGGCGTAGATATGCTTGAAGCCGTAGTGCCTGGCCAGGTTCCTGCAGAGGGTGGTGGTTCCGGAACCGGCCAGACCGCTGACGGTTATTACGAGGCAGCCCTTCGGCATAGGCACACCTTCAGAGGGCTATGGCGGATCTTACCTGAGCCTTCATGACCTTCCTCATGCAGCTCGGGCAGAGGTGCGGCATCGGCCTCTCGGGCCTCTTTGCGGTCTTCGGAAGCTTCCTGAGCTCGCTCGGCCTTCCGCGCGGAACGCCGTTGAGGGGCCTTCCGCACATAGCACAGTGGGCAACCTTGGGCTTCCTCCTCTCAAAGTGGACTACAGTCCTTCCTCCCGGAGTCCTGACGTACTTCCTCCTCCATGACCTTGAGCGGTACATCGGCTTCATATCTCTCACCTCGGAACCCTTTTTAGCGGAGCGTTTTTAAATTTATCCCATGTCAAGGAGCTTTCTAAGTATCATACCCACAGCGTAGCTGGTAAGGAAGTACCATCCAACGTAACCGAGCTCGCTCGGGGGAAGGGCGGAGTGCTGCCACCTGTGGAAGAGGTCAAAGACGAAGAAGTCAAACGGTGCCTTAGCTATTGCCACTTCCACATACCATCTCCTGAGCCAGCCAAAGAATATCATGAAGAGTGGCATCGTGAGGAACATCGGCACCATCTGTTGCTTCATCAGCTCACTCTGCATTCTCATGAGCTCCAGCTGTTTCTGCTGGGCCTTCCTAATCTTCTTCTCGTCACCGCTCTTCTGGGCCTCTCTCATCTCCTTCTGGACTTCCTTGGCAAGCTCCTGGAGCTTCTTGTGCTTTTCGATGTCCGTGAAGAAGTAGTAGATCAGCGTATAGAAACCACCGATTATTGCGCCAGCTACCGTGATTACCCAGATTGGGTGGTAGTTCAGTATGAACGGCCCAAAAATGCTGTCAAGGAACTGGTATATCCCCTCAATCATACTCGCTCACCGCCAGGTCAAGTACTTGGACGAGCTCATTAACGGCCTCCTCCAGACCCTTATCCTCATGGTTCTCAATTATCTTTATGAGGGCGTTAGAGTGCATCGCATAGCTTATCGCCGCCGCCCTGTTGAGGTCCTGATGCCTCTCAATCTGCTCCTCGGTCTCGACGTCCCTGTCCCTCTTGAGGTCGCGGAGACGCCTTCCGAGTATCTCGCTCGGCGTCGCCTCAATTATCACGATAAAGTTGGGGTTTATAACCTCAATAACCTCCCTGGGGAAACCAAGGAGATAACCAACTGGCGTTTTGATTGTCGCGTGGGTGTCGAGCAAAACGGGCTCTTCGCGGGCTATTTCAACGACCTTCTGCGCGGCCTTGAGCTGGAGCTCCTTCTGGGTCGCTGGGTCAAGCTTCCTCATCTCATCTCTGTGCTTGACAAGGCCCGCCCTAACCGCCTCCTCGAACATTAGGTCTCCGAAGTTGACGAGCCTGAACTTGGCCCTGGTTCTCTTGAGGGCAAGCTTTGTGATGGTGCTCTTACCAACTCCTGGAATGCCTGTGATCATGACTACAAAGGGCATAGCTCTCACCCAGGGAGTTCTGGTAAGGTAAGGAAAAGCGGGCTTAAAAGGTTTTGCAAAAAAGAAAGGGTCACTTGGCAAAGAACCTTCTCAGGGCCGGGAACATCTCAGTCGCCTGCTCCCTGGCTACTTCCTCGTAGAACCTGTAGAGTATACCGACGGTAAGGAGGATTCCGGTTCCGGTACCCAAGGCCCCAAGGAAGTCCGCGAGCACTGCGACCAGTGCGAGAGTAAACGAACCCCAGAATGTAACGTACGGGATGTAGCGCTGAAGGACCCTCTCAAGTATCCTCGGGTCGCGCCTGAAGCCCGGAATCTGGAGTCCCGCGCGCTGGAGCTGTCTGGCAATGCTCCTGGCATCGAGGCCGGTCAGCTCAACCCAGAGAAAACCGAAGATGAGTGCCCAGAATATCGTCATCACTGCGTAGACAATGGCCCTTACGGGGTCGTTTACGACGTGGAAGATGTCCCTCGGCGGGTAGAGGTAGGTCACGAAACCGCTTACCGGGTAGCCGTTCTCACCGAAAGTTCCCAGTACGGTTATGCCGTAGTTGTTGAGGAGCCTGGCCCAGAGCTGGATGTTTGCGTAGAGTGCCATGGTGAGGATAATCGGGATGTTGCTGACGTACATGAACCTTATCGGGTACCTCCCGCGGACGGTGACGCGACCGTAGCTGAGCGGTATCTCAACGCGCATGCTCTCCAGGTAAACGACCACGAGGAACACCACTATAGTGCCAAGTAGCCTGACGATATCGGGAAGGGTTCCTCCGCGGTATATTGCACCGGTTATGTCGCCGTGGATCAAGTGCTGGATGAAGGCGGGAATTGCACCGACCAGTGCAGGCTCACCGGTGAGCGGGTCAATGTACTCAGTGCTCGGTATAGGAGCGAGAGCCTTGTAAATGACGGTCTGGGAAACTCCAGCGGCGATGAAGAGGCTGATACCGCTGCCTATTCCCCACTTGCTAACGAGCTCGTCAAGGAGTATGAGCATGGTGGACGCAAAGCCAAGCTGGAGGATTATCAGGATTGCAAGGCCCAGCCCAATGTAGACTAACCCGCTGGGAGTGGTAACGGTCTGGAACGCACCTATCCCGGTGTTGACCTTACCAAATGCACCGGCGAAGACGTAGATAGCCGCCTCGAAAAAGCTCATGAACACAGCGAACAGCTTCTGGGCGGCCTGGTAAAACCTCCTGTCCTCAGGATTTGAGAGGTCGAGCCTAACTATCTCAGAACCAACGAGAAGCTGCATGATTATACTCGCGGTAACGATTGGACCGATACCCAGCGTTAAAAGCGAACCGCTCTTACCGGCGAGAACGAAGCGGAGCGTTGCGAAGTAATCCTGAACCCTGGGTGGGATTCCATACAGCGGGATTTCAGCAAGTATGAAGTACAACAGCAGTGCTATTCCAGTCCACATGAACTTCTCTTTGAGCGGAACGTGCCTCTTCGGCCTTTCAACCTCGGGGAAATAGCGCTCAATAGCGTATACAATGTCCCTTACCTTTCCCATAGCCGACACCCGCCAAAAGTTGAAAGAAATCAGGCGAGGAGAACCTCGCCGCCAGCGGCCTTAATCTTCTCCTCGGCCTTGGGAGTCACGTAGTGGGCCTTGACGACTATGGCCCTAGTGAGCTTTCCGGTACCGAGAACCTTATCAACGCCGAGCTGGGTGGCGTCGAAGACGAGCTTTCCTTCCTCCTCGTAGATGACGCCCATGTCCTTGAAGAGCTCGAAGTTCTCGTCGATGTCGCTCAGGTTGATGACCTTGGGGATGTACTGAACGGCCTTGGGCCTGTGGAAGCCGCGCTTGCCGAGGTGGTCGGGGGCGTACTTGATGGTCCAGGTGAACTTCTGGTCCTTCCTTTTACCCGTGCCCGCCATACCGCGGCCGCCCTTGCTTCCGCCGCCGCGGTGCTTCTTCTTGCACCCCCATCCGTGAGTGTGACTCCCGCGAAGCTTCCTAACCTTCTTCCTCCTCCTAATCATCTCTCGCCACCTCAGAGCATTCTCTCAATGAGCTCGTTAATCTTCTCGCCCCTGTAGCCGAGGGCACCGCCCTCCTTGAAGGAGCGCTTCTTGCTTCCCTTGAGACCTCCCCTCGGCGGGTGGAGCCTGAAGACGGGCTTGATGTTTGGCAAATCCCTGAGCTTCATCTCGCCGTTGATGACCTTCTCGGCGAACTCCTCAAGGCTAATTCCAAGCTTCTCCTGGACGTACTCATCGGTAATCGGCTTGTTGCCGACGAGCCTGCCCCTCTTCCTGAGGAGCTTGACGAGGGTCTCTTTGTCTATCTCGCCCCAGGTGATGTAGTCCTTGACCTTCTGTATCATTCCGCGGTAGCTCGGGGTGTCGTCGACTATGACGAGGTGGTTAATCCTGTGAAGGCGAAGCATGGCGAGGGTGTCCCTAACCTCGCCCCTCGCCCTAATCCCGCTCCTAAGCCTTATGAGTGCAAGCTTTGCCATCTTCTCTCACCTCACTCAAGGGTGAAGCTCTGGGGCATCGCCCTGCCAACGACGATACCGTACTTCTCCTCCATACCTGGCTGTATGGCAACGCGGTTGGTGTTGTAGAGCGCGTTGAAAACTGCCTTGGCGAAGTTAACGGTGGTTCTCGTCTCACCGAGGGTCTGGGACCAGACATCCTGAACGCCAGCGAGGGTGAGTATCTTCTTGCCGACGTCACCGATAACGAGACCAAGTCCACGCGGTCCGGGCATGAGCTTGACGCGGACGCTACCTTCCTTGCCCTCGACGGCGAACGGGATTGAGTGCGGCCTCCTGCACCTGCACTCCCAGCTTCCACAGCCGCGCTTGATCTCGATGATGTTCATCTTGGCGTAGTTGATGGCCTTCCTGATGGCGGTACCAACCTCCCTCCCGTGGCCGATTCCGAGGCCAACGTAACCGTCCCTGTTGCCGACGGCAGCCAAAACCCTGAAGCGAATCCTCCTACCGCTGTCGGTCATTCTGACGGTGAGAGCGATGTCAAGGACTTCCTGGTTCTCCCTGAGGTTGACCTCCGGAAGGAGGACGTCAACTATCTCCGGCTCCTTTATCTGGTAACCCTTCCTGAATATCTCGTGAATGTCAGTTATCTGGCCCTCCTTGACGAGCCTGCCGAGCTTGGTCCTCGGCTCCCACTCCTCAAGAACCCTCTGGGCAATCTCTCTCGGGTCGCTCATTCTCTCGCCCCCTCAAACTTCTTGATTATCTTGGCCTTAACCTCTTCAAAGTGTTCCGGCAGTTTCTCGGGCTCAAGGCCCCTGACGAGGTAGCCACCAAACTGCTTCCTATAGAGCGTCTCGTCCTCCTCCTTGAGGGCCTTGGCGTAGTTAGCCACGTGCTCGCCCCTTATCCTGTAGTCCTCTGGGAATATCTCCTCGCTGTGCGGGACGTTGAGGCCCGCATCAACCGCACCCTTGAGGACTGCGAAGACGCTTGAACCCCTGGTCGGCGGGTGAAGGCCTATGTCGAGGATGGCTTCCTCGATGCCGGCCTGCTTGGCCTTGTAACCGATGAGCAGGCCAAGTAAGTAAGCGCTTGGGGTGTTTCCACAGTGCCCCTTCCAGCCGAAGTCCCTGATGAGCTCCCTGGTGTGGGCTGAAACCACAGTCCTGTCGCCCTTCGGGTCGTAGACGATGATCTGGGCGATGTGGTGGTTGAGGGTCTTCCTCACGACAAGCCTCGGCTTCTTGCCCTTGAGGAGCTTGAGCCTCTTGTGGTAGTTGGTCTTACCCTCTCTCCTCCTCCTGAAGGGAACCCTATACCTCGGTCCTCTCGCCATTTATCTCACCTCACTCCTTCAAGATGCCGTGCTCCTGCATGAACAGGTAGAGCTGCCTCTTGTTCTTGAACTGACCGCCCTTGGCCCTGATGTATAGCCTCCTGTAGGTGTGGGCGTCGAGCTTGCCCTCGGCCTTGAGCTTCCTAAGTTCTTTCCGGAGGGCCCTTATGGTCATCATCCAGCGCTCCTTCTTGCCCATCCTGGCGGTCTTCTTACCCTTCCTGCTTCCGGGGCCCCTGTGGCGTCCCTTCTTCCTCGCCTCGTGGAAAGCCCTCGCGCGGGCCCTGCTCTGGCCCTTGATGGGCTTCTTCTTGATGACGCCGTCGTGGATGAGCCTCTTTACGTCCTCCCTGGTGATAGCGGCGGCAACATCATCAATCCTCTCGGGGTCAATCCAGACCCTGTTCTCACCGCACTTCAAAATCTCAGCGGCAATCCTTCTCTGCATCTTAAGCATGAGCATCACCTCGCGTTGAGGACCTTAATACCGAGCTCCTTGGCCCTCGCGATTATGAGTTCCCTCTTTCTCGCACCGACAGTCCTCGCTATCCTCGCTGCCTGCCTAGTCGGGTCGATTGCCTCAAGCTCCTTGACGTTGTGGACAAGGACTTCCTCGTACCCGCTCGGGTGGAGCCCCCTAACGAGCCTCGGTGAGCTCCATCCGATGCTCGGTGAGCGTGGCTTGCCCTTCTTCTTGAGCCTCATCTTGCTGTCTATTCCCTTCGGCCTGCGCCACTTCGGGTCGTTCTTGAACTTTGGATACCTCCACCACTCCTGCCTAAGGAAGCGGGGCTTCTTCCTCTTGAGCCTGGCCCTCACCCTAAGGAGTCTCGCCTTCTCGTCCATTGCTCACACCTCAGAACTTTATCGGCTTGCCAGCCTTCTCAACTATGTAAATACCATCCTGGAAGACACGCCTGTCCCACTTCGTTATCCTCGTGGCCTGCTCGATGTTGGCCGCGGTCTGGCCAACGGCCTCCTTGTCTATGCCCTCGACGAGGATTTCCTGCCCCCTAACCTTCACGGTAACGCCGGGCAGTATCTTGGCCCTCCTCGGGTTCTTCTCACCGAGGAAGTTCTCGATGACGACCTCGTCGCCCTGGACCTTGACGGTGACCGGGAAGTGGCTGTAGACGACCTTGAGCTTGTAAGTGAAGCCCTCGGTGACGCCCTTGATCATGTTGCTGATGTGGGCCTTGAACGTCCTGGCTATGGCAACGTCCTTCCTCCTCGGGAACTCCTTGTAGATGACGACCTTACCGTCGTCGGTGAAGATCTGAACGCCGGGGTACTTGAACTCCCTCTCAAGCTCGCCCTTGGGGCCCTTGACCTTGACGGTGTTCCCCTCAACGGTGACCTCGACTCCCTCTGGAATCTCAACCTCTTCCCTTACCCACGCGTCTATCGGCATCGTTCTCACCTCAGTAGACGTAGGCTATCAGTCTTCCGCCGATTCCCTTCTCGATGGCCTCTTTGTGGGTCATGACACCCTGGGAGGTCGAGACGATAAGGATACCGAACTCGTATGCCGGGAGGAACCTCTTCTCCCAGTACTCGTAGTCCCTGGCCTTGACCGGGAACCTCGGCTTAATAGCTCCAGCCTTGTTGATCTTTCCTATGAGCTGAACCCTGTAGATGCCGGCCCTCCCGTCGTCTATGAACTCGAACTCCCCGATGTAGCCGTTCTCCTGCATAACTCTAAGGACCTCACCGATGAGTTTTGAGGCCGGCTTTATGTAAACCTCCTTCTTTCCAACCCTCTCGCTGTTGGTCATGTGGGAAAGAGCGTTCGCAAGCGGGTCAAGCAGAGTCATCGCTTCTCACCTCACTCATACTTCTTGAAGCCGAGTTTTGGAGCGACCTCGCGGAAGCAGTGCCTGCAGAGCATAAGGCCGTGTATCCTGATTATCGGGCCGTACTGGCCGCAGCGCATGCACCTTCTCGCGCCCTTACCAAACTTCCTCGGCTTCCTCTTGTTGTAATCAGCCTTCGCCATCTCACAATCCCTCCACGTTGACCTTGAACTCCTCAATAGCGAAGACTATACCCTCCTCCTTCGTCAGCTTGTGCCTGGTCGGTATCTTCCTCCTCTGCCTCTTCCTCTTGGCAACCCTAAAGCCAGGCCTCTCAAGGGTGACACAGACGTCCATACCGAAGATACCTATCTCAGGGTCGTACTCGACGCCCGGGATGTTTATGTGCTCCTGGATTCCAAAGCAGAAGTTCCCGTGCTCGTCGAAGTTGCCGACGTGGAGCTTCCTATCAACGGCCTCAAGGAGCCTGTCAAGCATCTCGTAGGCCTTCTTTCCACGGAGGGTGACCTTGACGGCTATGGGTTCGCCACGCCTGATTCCAAAGTCCCTGTTGGTCTGCTTGGCCCTTCTCCTTATCGGCTTCTGGCCGACGAGGTCCTGGAGCATCTTCTCGGCCTTGGTAAGCCTCTCACCGCTCTCGCCAACACCGATGTTTATGGTGACCTTCGCGATCCTGGGCTTCCTCATTGGGTGAGCTTCCCAGTCTGCGAGGATAGCCTCCCTGTTAATCTGCATCTCATCTCACCTCACGGAAGGGAAATCTCCGGCTTGTCCTTACCAATCACGAAGGCGTACTCCTTCAGGGTGTCGAAGAGCTCGCCGTTCTCGTCCTCGATGGTAACGACGTCGGGCCAGCCCATCGGGAAGTGCCTGACCTCGACTATCTTACCCTTCCTGGCGACGTTCTTACCCTGGGTAACGAAGACGTAGGCGCCGACCTCGAAGGGCAGTATCTTGACTATCTGCCTCTCCGGAACCTGCATGATGACGGTATAGGAGGTCTTGTAGGCGTCCTTCTCGGCAAGGCTGACGAGGTGGTTGCTTCCGTCGTGGAGGTTGAGCTGAACCTTCGCACCCTTGACCATCCTCTTGTTGTCAATCCTGAAGGGCTTGATCTTGGCCTCTTCCTCGCTTATCGGGTGGAGGATGAGCTTGCCAATCCTGTTTGGAAGGACCCTGTAGTGCTCTCCGGTGTCCGGGATGGAGATAACGTCCATGATTCCGACCGGGAACTTGTAGTCCTTCCTGACCCTGCCGTCAACGAGTATCTTGCCCTCGTTGAGTATCTTCCTGGCTTCTCTCGCGGTCCTCGCGTAGCCAAGGTAGTCCCTGACTATGTAGAGGAGCGGTATGGAAGTCCTCATGCTGTGCGGGCCGGGGCTCGGGCGGACGGCCCACTTGTACTCCTTCCTGTGGATGTACCAGGAAGTTGGGGCGGCAAGCCTCTTAAGGTGCCTCTTCGGACCCTTTCTCGCCATTACTCAGCCCTCCTCTCGATTATTTTCTTTCTCTCCTCATCTTCAAGGTTGAGTTCGACAATCATAACGTTCGACGGGTGGAGCGGGTAGAAGACCTCGGTTCCGTCGGTCTTCTTCTGGGTAACGCCCTCAACGTAAATCCTGTACCTCTTAAGGTCGACCTCAACGACCTTGCCCTCGGTGCCCTTGAAGTCTCCACGCATGACCTTGACCTTGTCCCCCACCCTGATGGGGAGGTTCCTAACGTTGTACTTCTCCCTAAGCTCCTTGCTCAGGGTGGCGCTCATTATCTTGCCCCTGAGGTGAAGGGGAGCGTTGTAGAGGAACTTCCTCTGCTTCCTCGGCTGCTTCATATCAAGCTTCATTACTCTCACCTCACAACACAATGCTCGCTATGCTACCGAGCCTGACCCACCTCTCGGCGGCCTCTCTGGCTATGGCACCCCTAATCTCGGTTCCCCTCGGGACGCCTTCCGGAGTGACTATCGCGGCGGCGTTGTCCTCGAACTTGACGCGCATGCCGTCGAGCCTTCTGTACTCCTTCCTCTGCCTGACGACGACGGCCCTAACGACCTGGTGCCTCATGTCAGGCCTTCCCTTCTTGACGGTGGCAACGACCATGTCGCCGACACCGGCGGCGGCGAGCCTTCTCCTGGTTCCCTTGTAGCCAACGACACCAATTATCTGGATGACCTTGGCACCGCTGTTGTCAGCAACCTTGAGGTAAGCACCGATCGGAAGAGCGCGAGTTGGCCTGACGGGGCTTATACCCCTGGTCGCACCGGCACCCTTCTTGGCCATTGCCTCACACCTCCTCCTTCCTCTCGGCCCTCTCAAGGACTGCAACAACCACCCAGCTCTTGGTCTTGCTTATCGGCCTGGTCTCGGCTATGAGAACCTTGTCACCGGTCTTGGCGTTGATGCACTCCGGGTTGTGAGCGTGGACCTTGCTCCTCCTGAGCTCGTAACGCTCGTATTTCTTGAGGTAGTGGTAGTACTGCCTCTCGACAACTACTGTCTTCTTACCCTTATCGCTGACGACGATACCCTCAAAGTATCTCCCGTGTATCTTGAGGTTCCCGTGCCAGGGGCACTTGGGGTCGTCACACACCTCAGCGGGAGGCTGAACCCTCAATCCAATCTCTCTCATTTCCTCCACCTCTTCTTGAGTCTCATCTCAGGCCTTCCAATCAAATCACTACCATGGATCCGGATTTTCTCATCGCCGAGGTCGAACTCAATCTCGACCACGTCCTTTGGAACGACCCAAACCTTCTCCCCACCTATGGTGAGGGTGTTCCTCGTCTCATCAAGGACGTAGCCCTCGATGCCGACCAGCTCTGGATGAGATGCCCTTATAATCTTTGCTTTGAGGCCTATGAGCTCGTGCCAGATTATGTTCTTCCGCGTCACTCGACCTCTATGAGCTCCTCTGAAAATCCAAGCTCTGCCAGCAACTTCTTGATACGGTCCCTGTGGTCTCCCTGAAGCTCTATCCTTCCTTTCTTTGCGGTTCCGCCACATGCCAGCTTCGCCTTCAGCTTCTTTGCTATATCTTCGAGGTCGAATTCCTTCTCGTCTATGCCCTCGATTATGGTCTTAAGCTTTCCGTAGCGGGCCCTTTCAACGTAGACCCTAATCCTCTGCTGCTCCTTGAGGACCTCCTTAAAGAGCATCTCATCCAGAGGGTTCACAATCCTCGGCACCTAACCTCACCTTTTCTCCCTAAGCTTCTCATTCCTTATGGTAAGCAGGCGCGCTATGTCGCGCCTGAGGTTGCGGATGACCATGGGGTTCTCTATGGAAGCCCCCATGGTAAGCATACCCCTCTCCTTGGCGAGCTGAAGTCTGAGCTCCTTTATCTTCTGCTCGATCTCCTCAATGCTCATCTCCCTAATCTCACTGGGCTTCATTGGCGCTCACCTCTTCCTCGACTACCTCCTTAACCTCAATCTCATCTGGCAACCTCGCGTCGGGCGGCATGATGGAGACCTTAACACCGATAACACCGAGCTTGAGCAGGGCCTGGGCGTATCCCCTGCTGACGAGGGTCTCGGCAGGGTTTCCGACCTTTGCAAGGTAGCCCTGGTAGAACCTGACGCTCTTGGCCCTCTCACCGGTGAGCTTTCCGCTGAGCCTTATCTCGACACCCCTTGCTCCGTTCCTCATGATGGCCTTGATAGCTGAGTAAGCGGCCCTCCTGAAGTGGACGCCCCTCTCAAGGGCCTGGGCGAGCCTGACGGCCTGAACCTTGGCGTTGAGGTAGGGGTTCTTGATCTCCTCGACCTCAATCTGCGGGTTCTCAAGGCCGAACTGCCTCTCAAGGATCCTGGTGAGCTCCCTTATCTTCCTGCCGCCCCTTCCGATGACATAGCCGGGCCTCGCCGCGAAGATGATGACCTTGGTTCCAAGGGGGGTCTTCTTTATGTCAAGGCCGCCATAGCCGGCCCTCCTAAGCTCCTTTTCAAGGTATTCGTCAATGAGCATTTCCCTAACGCCTTCCCTGATGAAGTACCTCTCAATGGCCAAGGGTCTCACCTCCTAATCTCCTCGACAACTATCTCTATGTGGGTGGTCTGCTCGTTGAACGGTGTGGCCCTTCCGAAGGCCCTCGGGATGTATCCCCTGAGGACCGGGCCCCTGTGGGCAGCAGCGTGGATTATCTTGAGCCTGTCGACGTCGAGGCCCTTCTGCTCGGCGTTGTTCTTGGCGTTGAGGAGTATCTTCTTGACGGCCTTGGCGACCTTGACCGGGTAGCGACCTGGACCGAAGCCCTTACCCGGCTTGTGGCCCTGGCTGTCGTTGAAGCGCTTCATTGGAACCGGCCTCTTCTTGGCTATGACGTCGTCGAGGTAGCGGAGGGCGTCGTTGAGCATCATGCCCTTAATCTCCCTGAGGAGCTCGACGCTGTGCTTGGGTGAAATCCTGAGGTCCCTTCCGCTCGCGCGAGCCATCCTCTCGGGGTCAAAATTTTGGAATGAGTAGGAAAACCTGCCCCTGCTCATCTAAACCACCTCACTTGATTGCCACGAACATTGATGACCTCGTAGCACCGACACCAGGTGAGCCGTGCTGGACTATCTTCCTCGTGAGGGCGAACTCACCGAGGTAGTGGCCTATCATCTCCTCCTTTATCTCAATCGGGACGAACTCCTTGCCGTTGTAGACGTGGATGGTCATGCCAACCATCTCGGGGAGGACTATCATGTCCCTGCTGTGGGTCCTTATGGGCTTGTTGTACTTGCCCTTCTTGGCAAGCCTTATCTTCCTGAGGAGCTTCTTCTGCTCCGGGGAGAGACCCCTCTTGAGGCTCCTCCTCTGCCTGGCCGGGAGGAGCTTGGCGAACTCCTCAAGGGACATATTGAGCAGTTCGTCGAGCGTGTAACCCCTATACCTAAACTCCTTCTTTCTCGCCATCTTCACTTCCTCCTACCGGTTCTTCTCGCGGCTATGTGACCGACCTTCCTTCCGGGCGGAGCTCTACGGGAAACGGTCGAGGGCCTACCTATGTGGTGCTCCTTACCACCGTGCGGGTGGTTGACGGCGTTCATCTTGACACCTCTCGGCTTCGGCCAGAACCTGTTCCTGGCCTTGGCGATGTAGTAGGCCTTACCGGCCTTGACTATTGGCTTCTCGAGCCTTCCACCGCCCGCAACGACACCTATTGTTGCCCTGCACTCGGGCTTGAACTGCTTGAGCTCACCGCTCGGGAGCTGAACGATGACCTTGTCCTTCTCCCTGCTGACGACGAGGGCGTAGGTTCCTCCAGCCCTGACGTACTTTCCGCCGTCGCCCGGAACGCCCTCGATGTTGTAGACGTAGGTTCCCTCTGGTATCTTGGCAAGCGGGAGGGTGTTGCCTATGGCTATCGGGGCCTCGGGTCCGATGTAGACCTCCTGGCCGACGAGAACTCCTTCGGGGGCGAGGATGAGCTTCTTGGTTCCGTCCTCGAACTTAACGCGAGCGACGGGGGCAGTCCTTCCAGGGTCGTGGAGGATTTCCTCAACGACTCCCCTGAGGGTCTTCTCCTTCACGACGTTGAGAGGAACGTACTTAACAGCGCCCCTGTACCTGTGGGAAGGAGCGCGGAAGGTCGTGGTTCCCTTACCCCTCCTCTGCTGTATAAGACTCTTTCCCATCTCACATCACCTCAGAACAATCCCAACCTTGCGGCAACCTCACTCGCATCGTATTCGGGCTTGAGCTTGACGTAGGCCTTCTTTTCGCCCTTCATGGTGATGAGGGTGTTGACCTTCTCGACCTTGACGTTGAACATCTCTTCCACGGCCCTCTTGATGTCCTGCTTGGTGGCCTTCCTGTCCACTATGAAGGTGAGCTTGTTCTCCTTCTCAATGAGCGAGACGGCCTTTTCGGTAACGAGCGGCCTTATGATAACCTTATATGGGTCCATCTCTCATCACCCGTAGAGCTCCCTAAGCCTCTCTATAGCGCCCTTCGTCCAGATGGTAAGCCTTCCAGGGTGGGTACCCGGAGCGAGGAGCTCAACACCGAGGTTGTCGACGGTAACGACGTCAACGCCCGGGTGGTTCCTCGCTCCCTGGACGATTCCCTCGTTCTTGGCAACGACGATGAGCGGGCCCTTGGCCTTCTTATACCTCCTTCCGCGCATCTTGCCCTTACCGGCCCTTATCTTGGTGTTCCTCTTGGCCCTCTCAATGTCGTCCCAGACACCGAGCTTCTTGAATATCTCCCTGGTCTGGGCAGTCTTGAAGACCTTCTCGAGGTCGTCAACGACGACGAGCGGGAAGGCTGGAACGTTGTCGGTGACGTGTCCCCTCGCCTTCACGAGGTCAGGGTTGGCGGTGGCAGCGATGGCGCTCATTATGGCAAGCCTGCGCTCCTTCTTGTTGATGTCCTCCCAGATTATCTTCTCGACCTTCGGCGGGTGGGTTCTCCTTCCACCCCTCGCGAAGGGAACGAAGGCCGCGAACCTCGGCGGGGTCTTTATCCTCTCGACCCTCGCCATTCCATGGCCCTTACCGATGTTCTCAGTAACGCGCCTCTTTCCAGCGAGCGGGTCCCTTCCCTGGGGCTGTATCCTGTGGGTCCAGGAAGCGATGACAGCTCTCCTGATGAGGTCGGGCCTGAAAGGAGTGCTGAACACCTTGGGGAGCTCTATCTCCTCAACGGGCTCGCCTTCGAGGTTGAAGACCTTAACCTTCATCTATCTCACCTCACTGCTTGGACTCCCTACTGACGTAGGTTATCTGGGGCCTCTCAACGGGCGGCTTCTTCTTGGGCGGCCTTATAGCGGGCCTAACACGAATTATCCTCTTGAAGGAACCCGGAACGCTACCCTCAATCATGAGGAAGTCGCTCCTGACGATTCCGTAGTGCGGGAAGCCACCCTTCGGAGTTATCTCAATCTCGTTGCCGTCGAGCACGAGCTTTCCGTTCTCGCCTATGGCGATGAGCCTCTTGTTGAACTCGGTCCTGTGGTGGAAGCCCATCTGACCGGCCTGCGGAACGGTCCACATGACGCGGGCCGGGTGCCAGGGACCGAGGTTACCGATGTGCCTGCCCTTTCCAGCCCTCTGGGCCTTGTGGAACTGAACCTTGACGCCCCAGCGCTTAACCGGGCCCTGAGTGCCCTTACCCTTGGTGACGGCTATGACGTCGAGGAGCTCTCCCTCGTGGAGAACCTCGCTAGCGCGGAGCTCCTTGCCTATCTTCTCCTTGGCGTAGTCGAACTTGGCCTTGACGTCGTCGCCACCGATGGCGTACTCCATGACCTCGGGCTTCTTCTTGAGCTTGATGAGCCAGGGCTGGGTGTGGACGAGAAGCCTGACGTCAACAATCTCGCCGTCGTTAACGAGGTCCTCAAGCTGGCCGAGCTTGGCCTGGAACGCCTCCTCGTTATAGTCCTTCGGCAGGGTCTTTATGCGCCTCTTGACGTTGTCGTTGAGCTCGTGGAACCAGACCTCAGTGGCGGTCTCGAGGCCAAGATAGCCCTGCTTGTAAGCCCTGATTCCGTAGACAAAGAGCGGCGGAACCTCAACTATGGTCACGGGCACGAATATCTCCTTGCCCTTGGTGAGCCCGGGGCTGTCGTCTATCATGAGGATGTGGGTCATGCCGGCCTTGTAACCAGCGAATCCCAGCATCCTGACCTCACTGTCCTTTGGCCACTTCTTGATTCTCGGGACTACACTCCTAGCCCTTTTTCTCGGGCTGAAGGCGAGTGAACCTCTCCTTGGTCTGTGAACCTTTCCCATCTCAATCCCTCCTCATGAGATTGAATATCGCCAGCGTGGCGAGGAGCGCCTCCTCGGTGCGGACGGTTTTAGTTTTTTGATTTGGAATCGTGTTGAGCACGAAATCAAACTCGTACTCGCCGCCGAGGAGCTCCATAACGCCCTTCCTCGGCGAGCCAAAGGCGATACCAACCTCCCCCTCCAGCGGGGGAAGGCTGACCTCTCTCACGTCGCGACCCTTCCGCGAGGTCGCGATTGCCAAATCCAGGTGAGCCTTTTTAAGTGTTTTCGCCAGGGGCTTTCTGCTCAGGTGAACCCTGTAGCCCCAGTACCCTTCTGGCTTCGCTGGAATGACTTTGAGAGGCTTCGTCGAGACAATCCTAAACGTTGCGCGCCCTTCAACGTCCCCCTCAACCAGGGCCAGCTCGTCGAGCCCGATGTCAGCGTACACCCGTCTTCCCTTCCGGAAGGCATAGCCCTCGCGGATTTCGCTGACCTTGGGTTTCCCTTTGAGCTTGTGGTGGGGCGTCCTGAGCGGGGGGACGACACCGACGTGGCGGAGCTCTGGCATTATCGGAAACAGCCTCTTCCTGAGGTACTGCGGGGTTTCCATGTACTCAAGGACCGTTTTGATGAACTTCCCGTCCCTTCCGCCTGCCCTGTAAATCCAGATGTGCTCGACGCCGAAGATTGCGCAGGCCCTCGCAACCTGCCCAACCTTGTACGTCCGGATTTTTGGGTCGTCGGTCTCTTCAAGGAGGGAATCGGGAATGAAGACATGCCAAGCCATTTTCCCTCATCCTGCCCCCACTGTCTCCCCTAAGCTGAAGGGAGCTTGTGGAGACTATTTAAAAGGCTTTCGAACCTTGCAACCCTTTTTCATGCTGAGAAGTGTGTAAAATTTTTGCAAAGCGAACTTCGCGGAAGCTTTTGGAAAAAGCTTCACCAAAAGTTCGTAGCTCTTTACATAACGGCCCAAGTAGAGTAGATTTTACCTGTAAAATCCCACTTTACAAAAGAGAAACCAGCCAAAACAACACATATAAAGGGGGTTTACTCTCTTTTGACGCCCTTCGGGCGTCGATTCAAAAAGTAAACCTATACAAAAGGAGCAATTATAGAGATTCTCACACTCAAAACGACAATTCAATGAGAAAACCACTTAAAATTTAGCTTTCCAAAAGGAGCTACCAACTTTGATGAAACTTTGCGAAGGCAAAGTTTCGATGGTGGGCCCGCGGGGCTTCGAACCCCGGACCTCCGCCTCGTGAGGGCGGCGTCATAACCAGACTAGACCACGGGCCCGCCCAAAGTATGGGGAACGGGGGGAAATATAAAGCTTTCGCTAAACTTCCTCCAGGAGTTCCTTGGGTGCACCGGCGAACTCAACCAGGTACTCCGCCTCGACGATGTGGAGCCTACCCGGCACGATGAGAACGTGAGGCTGTCTTCCGAAGTCCTCGTCTATCAGCTCCTTAACGTAGCCCGCCCTTATCGTCGGGTTCAGAGAACCGGCCCTGGCGAGGACAACGACGAGCGTCTCCGGCGTGAACACTCCCGCTTTTTTCATGCCCTCAACCTGGAGGAGTATCTCCATCGCCTCGTTGGCGGTCATGTATCGGTTCTGGTCAGCCTTTATGTCAAGGAACAGGAGTGTATGAAGGCCGCGCTCCCTGTTTTCCTTGATTACGTCGTAGTGGCTCGTCGGGAACCAGTTTCCCTCTGGATAAGCTACGGTGGCGCTCTTCCCGAACTTGTAAATCTGGAGACCCGTAATCGCCACGGCAGAGTAGATGCTGGGCGCATGGATGACGTAGCTCTCGACGCCCGCTTTTTTTGCCCGGATTCTTAAGTCCGAGTGGGTTGTCGCCACCATCGGGTCTCCTGCAGTGAGGAACGCGACGTCCTTTTCTTTGGCCTCCGGGAGGACTATCCTCTCAAAATTGAGCTCGACCTCTTCCCGGCTTAGCCTCATGATGGGCTTGCCTATGAGCTCCTCAATTTTATCTATCGTTGTTCCCGCGAGGAGTGACGTATAAAACTCGGCAAATACCTTGTCGCACTTTCTGGCTGTTTCAAGACCTTTGAGCGTTATGTCCTTCTCATCATAGAGCCCAAGTCCTATGAAATAGAGCGCCATCTCAACCACCGATAGGGGGTTCTCCTAAAACTTTTAAGTTTTGGGAAAACTACTTAAAGGTTTTTGGCCAACCTAACCCGGTGAGGAGTGTGAAAGTCAGCAAGAGAGTCAGTAAGAGAGAGGAAGAGTACCTTGAGACAATGTACCTCCTTCACAAGAACAAGGGTGTAATCCGCGTTAAGGACATAGCGAAGATAATGAACGTCAAGCCGCCAAGCGTCGTTGACGCCCTCAAGAAGCTCGCCGAGAAGGGACTCGTCGAGTACGAGAAGTACGACAGAATTCTGCTCACCGAGGAAGGAGAGAGAATAGCAAAGGAGACCTACTCAAAGCACCTGGCCCTCACAAAGTTCTTCGTTGACATCCTCGGCATACCCGAGGAGATAGCCGAGCAGGACGCCTGCCAGTTCGAGCACTACGTCAGCGAAATAACCGTGGAGAGGATGAAGGAGTTCGCGAAGTTTATCCAAGAGCAGTGCCCCTACGTCCTCAAGCAGTTCCTCAAAGAGAAACGTGAGAAGAAATGAATTCTTTCCCATCATTAACTCTGTTCTGAACTGTCTTTCCCGAGAAAAAACTAGCTGAAATGAGAAAAGAGAAGAATCAGAAGAGGCCTCCGAGGTAGGCAAAATAAACCACGAAGACCATCGCGAGTATGTACATGAGCGGGTGAACTTCCCTCCAGCGGCCGCTGAAGACCTTGAGGACGGTGTAGCTTATAAAGCCCGCGCCGATTCCGTCGGCTATCGAGTAAGTGTATGGTATCGTGACGAGGACGAGGAACGCGGGCAGTGCCTCGGTGTGGTCGCTGAAGTCGACTTCCTTGAGGGCACTGAGCATGTAATATCCGACCACGACGAGGGCAGGGGCGGTTGCGAAGGCCGGTATTGCCTGGGCAAGCGGGGCTATGAAGAGTCCAATGGCGAGGAAGAGGAATCCTGTGACGAGGGCAGTCATTCCAGTCCTGCCGCCCTCCTCTATTCCCGCCGCACTCTCTATGTAGGTGGTGACTGTTGAGGTTCCAAGGACAGCTCCGACGGTCGTACCAATAGCGTCCGTCAGGAGCACCTTCTCGGCGTCGGGAACCCTGCCGTCCTCTGTGAGGAAGCCGGCCTTGGCGCTCAGACCGGTTATCGTTCCAAGGGTGTCAAAGAAGTCCACCATGAAGAACGCAAAGACGACTCCAAGGGCTCCAGCACTTATGAGGCCGTGGAGGTCCATCTGCATGAAAGTGTAGCTTATGGTTGGAGTCGAGAACAGCTTCTCGGGCCAGGGCGCCGCTCCGGTGACCCAGCCGAGGACGCTCGTAGTCAGTATGGAAATCAGAAGAGCACCCTTTATGCGCAGGGAGATGAGGATACCAGTGAGGAGAACTCCAAAAAAGAAAAGTAGTATCTGCTTTGATAATAGAACATTCGTGTTCAGACCGGTTAATTTGAGAGTTCCACTCAGGAGAACTGTCTTGCCGAGGGATATGACGGCATCTTTGGAACCTTCAACCTGCGCAGAGAGGAGCCCGACATCGTTGAGCCCTATGAGCGTGAGGAACAGCCCGATTCCGGCACCGATTGCATACTTCTGGCTCCTGGGAATCGCGTGGATTACCGCGCTCCTGACCTTTGTGATTGTGAGGGCTATAAAGATGAGGCCCTCAACAAAAACCGCCGCGAGGGCCACTTTCCAGCCGTACTTCGGGGCCACTGTGTAGGCGAAGTAGGCGTTGAGGCCCATACCGGGCGCGAGGGCGAAGGGCTTCTTGGCGTAGATACCCATGAGTATCGTTGTAAAACCAGCTGCAAGGGCTGTGACGGCGACGAGCGAGTCAAAGGCTTCAGGGCCCATCGCATCGCTGAGGATTTTAGGGTTAATGAAGAGGATATAAGCCATAGTCAGAAATGTCGTCACTCCAGCGAGCACTTCGGTTTTCATATCGGTTCCATACTTCTCGAACTCGAAGTACCTTTCGAACCAACCCATGAGCGTCCCCCCAGTAACTGACATTTAGTTGACATAGAAACGGCGATAAAAGCAATTTATAAAACTTTTTTTGACATAAACATGTTATAAAGTGAGGAGTGAGAAAGACCTTACCACAAGGCCTACCTTATGAGGGACGCTGTGAGGCTCAAAGGGCAAATCCGGAAGTGGGCGCTCCGCTATGATTGTGTGGCCTTCAACGTCGAGGTAAAGCCTAATCCGCCCCGGAAGGAGCTCATATCCCGTAACACGGGCATCACCACCGGGAGTCACGAGGACGCTCTCCGGCCTGAAGAACACCCTGACCTTCCCATCAACCCCAACGTTGAATTCAATGCCCCCCAGCCTTGCCACACCGTTCTCCGCATCGAGCTCCAGTATGTTGCTTATTCCAAGGAACCTGGCCACGAACTCCGTCTTTGGGTGGTAGTAAAGCTCCAGGGGCTCACCTATCTGCTCAACCCTGCCGACGTTCATGACGGCAATCCTGTCGCTCACTGCCATCGCCTCCTCCTGGTCGTGGGTAACGTATATCGTCGTTATGCCGAGCTCCCGCTGAATGCGCCGTATCTCAGCGCGGAGGCGCTCCCTTATCTTGGCGTCGAGGTTGCTGAGGGGCTCGTCGAGGAGAAGGACTTCGGGCTCCACAACAAGGGCCCTTGCGAGGGCCACCCTCTGCTGCTGTCCACCGCTCAGCTGTTCCGGATAGCGGTTTTCAAAGCCTTCCAGACCCACGAGTTCAAGCGCCCACCTGACCTTCCGCTCTATCTCCACCTTAGATACCTTCCTCATCTCCAGCCCAAAAGCGACGTTCTTGAACACCGTCATGTGCGGGAAAAGGGCGTAGTCCTGAAAGACGATGCCGATGTTCCTCTCGTAGGGCTCAAGGTCAGTGACGTCCTTCCCGTCGAAGAAGACCCTCCCAGAGTCGGGCCTTTCGAGGCCGGCTATTATCCTGAGGGTCGTCGTTTTTCCGCACCCGCTCGGACCGAGAAGCGTCAGGAACTCGCCGTCCCGGGCTGAGAGATCAACCTGAAGCTCGAAGTTGTCCCAGCGCTTGCTCACGCCCCGTAACTCAACACTCACCATACGTCCTCACCGACCTTTTCTATCACTAGGAATCCTATAACCGAGACAGCCATCAAAATTACGGAGAGGGCAGACGCACTACCGAACTGCCTCGACCCGATAAACTTGTAGACGGCCAGGCTCATGGTCGTGTACTCTGGCGGGGCGAGCATATAGGTCGCACCGAGCTCGGCTATGCTCATCGCAAAGGCGAATATCGCCCCGACTATGAAGCTACCGACCGCGAGGGGCAGTTCGACCTTCACAAACGCCTTCCACTCGTTTGCCCCCAGCGCCAGCGCGGCCTCGCGGAGGTTCCGCTTTATCTTGCCGAGCCCTGTGGAGAGGGAGCGGAAGACAAACGGATACGCTATGATGGAGTGCGCTATGGCGATAATCCAGAACGTGTAGTAGAGGGGTGTGGACTGGAATACCATGATGTACCCCAAGGCCACCGTAACAGGGGAGCTAGCCAGGGGGAGCATGACGAGGACGTCGAGGAGTCTCTTGCCCTTAAAGTCCCAGCGGTTGAGGAGGTACGCGAGGGGGAGTGCTATGAGCGTCGAGACCACGACCGTCGTGAAGCCAAAGAGGATTGAGTTCCGAACCGCCCCAAACGTCGAGATGCCGAACATGGGGTTGTATTCAGGTGAGAAGACCCTCCTGTAGTTCTCAAGGCTGAGGTGGCCGTTGAAGAGAAGGGAGTCGTAGACCACAGCAAGGAGGGGCGCAACTATAAAGACGAACACGAGGAGGGAGTAGAGGACTATTCCGAGCCCCTTGAGGCTCAAAAGGTCGCGGAGTCCAAGCTTCGCCGGCGTCTGGAGCACTTTCTGCTCTTCCCTCTTTGAATAGGTATCTAGAGAGCGGAGGTAGATGTACATGAAGAGCGCACTAAGGGTTATCTGTATGACCGCTAGCGCCGAGCCCGTCCTGAAGTCAAGGAGCGTCATGACGGTCGAGAAGATATCAACCTCTATTGTAACGTATCTGTATCCCCCAAGGACGAGCGGGATTGAGAAGCTCAGGAAGCAGAATATAAAGGTCAGCATCGCGGAAGCAAAAATGGCAGGCGATATCAGGGGCAGGGTGACCTTCCAGAAGAGTCTGAAGCCCTTCGCACCGAGGGTCTTGGCCATCTCCTCGTAGTGGGGATTGACCCTCTCCCAGAGGGACGAGACCATTCTGACAACGATGGGGAAGTTGTAAAAGGCGTGGGCAAGCAGTATGGCCTTCCAGGTGTAGACTATGCCGGGGTCACGCCCGATTATGCCGGCTATGAACCCGTCCCTGCCGAACAGCAGGAGGAAACCAAGGGTCACCATTATGCTCGGCATGACGAACGGGACGGTCAGAAGGGCTCTGATTGCCCTCTTCCCTGGAAAATCATAGCGGGCAAAAATATACGCCCCTGGGAGCCCTATGAGGAGCGTCAGGGCCGTCGAGGCGAGGGCCTGGCCTATCGTAAACCCTATGACCCAGCGGTGGTAAGAGTTCCCCAAGACGGCAGAAAGAAACTTCAGGGTCGGGCCGTTTTCCCACAGGCCGAGCCTCATGATATTCACCATAGGCAGGTAGAAGAAAACGAACAGGAACGCCAGTGGGAGGGTGAAAGCGAGGTAGCTGACCTTAAACCTCATGGCCAAAACTCGGTTTTTGCCCTTTATAAGCCTTGATTGGGCAAGGTTGTTAAGCCCGGCATACAATTTATCACCGGTGATACCATGAAGGCCCCGGAGCTGGGCATAAAGATAGGCGTTTTCGAGCACGGAAAGAGGAACTCGATAGCCGACCTGGGAGTCAGGGTCGGCCACGTAACCCTCATCGAGGGCGACGACGTGAGGACTGGGGTTACTGTCCTGCTCCCGCCGGTGAAGAACCCCTTCAAGGAAAAGCTCTTTGCCTCGACCTTCGTCATGAACGGCTTCTCAAAGCCAATAGGCTTCGTCCAGGTCGATGAGCTCGGCTACATTGAGACGCCGATAGCCCTAACCAACACGCTGAGCGTCTACACGGTCGCAAGCGCGATGGTAAAGCACATGATTGAGCTCAACCCAGACCTGAAGAGCGTCTCTCCGGTCGTGATGGAGTGCAACGACTCCTACCTCAACAACATCAGGAAGATGGCCGTCAGGGAGGAGCACTACTTCGAGGCCGTCAAAAACGCGAGCCTTGACTTTGAGGAAGGTGCCGTTGGTGCTGGAACCGGAATGAGCGCCTTCGAGTTCAAGGGCGGAATAGGCTCTTCCTCACGGGTCGTCGAAATCGGCGGCGAGGAGTACACGGTCGCGTCGCTCGTCCTGGCGAACTTCGGCAGGAGGGAAGACCTCACAATAGCCGGCGTCCCCGTCGGCCTTGAGCTGAAGGACTACCCCGGAAGGGGGCCCTCCGCGAAGGGCAGCATCTCGATGGTGGTGGCAACGGACGCGCCCCTGACCGCGAGGGGGCTGAAGAGGGTCGCGAAAAGGGCAGTTGTCGGCCTCGCGAGAACCGGCGGCTACGCGTACCACGGGAGCGGGGACGTAGTCCTTGCCTTCTCAACGGCGCAGACGGCCCCGCTGGATAAAGAGCCCCACCTGCTCAGTTTCCTGCCCGACAACGCCCTCAGCAGGCTCTTCAAGGCAACCGCCGAGGCGACTGAGGAGGCCATAATCAACGCGCTTCTCCAGGCGAGAACGGTTGAGGGCAACGGACACGTGAGGTACGCTTTGCCCATTGACAATGTCAAGGAGATACTATCAAAATATAACCGGATTCAGTTGGACACCCAGGCGGTTTAGACGTTTTCTTACTTTTTTATGTAGTTTGATACCGACATATTCCAAATTGGCACTTTGGGTATTAAAGAAAATGGAAACTCTTAAATATGCAGTTTTTCTTTCATACCTATGGTGACCAAAATGACTCGAATCGTGCTGACGACCGACGAAACGCTGACGAGCACGTACCACGACGTCCCCCTGCTGGACTTCCTGGGCTGTGCACCCTACGACAAGCTTCCAAAGTGGGTCTTCAGGCTCCTTGACACCCAGCTTCCAGACGAGAACGGCGTTTTAACGCAGGCTCCCTACGGTCTCAGGAAGGTCGAGGCGGCACTCCTCAGAGACGGCTTTAGGCGGGACGAAGTTGTCGTCGCCCACCCGCGCAGGATAGAGAAGTTCATCGGCAGGGACACAACCGTTGTGGCCCTATACGAGATGGACCCCCTCGGACTCGGCCCCGTGAGCATGATGTTCACGAACGGCGGGAAATGGACGAACTACACCAAGGTCAAGTTCAGGGAGCTCGTCGAGAGGATAAACCGCATCAGGGACGCGAAGGGGCTGGACTTCAAGCTCGTCGTCGGAGGCCCGGGAGCCTGGCAGGTGGACTTCAGAAGGGAAGAGCGGGAAAAGCTCAGGATTGACCACGTCGTTATAGGCGAGGTCGACCACGTTGCCGGCGACCTCTTCAGGGACATCGAATCCGGGAGCGCCGACGAAACGATATTCATAAAGGGCTGGCCGAGGGTCGAGCAGATTCCCACTATAGTTGCCCCCTCGTACAAGGGCCTCATCGAGGTCATGCGCGGCTGCGGAAGGGGCTGCCGCTTCTGCGAGCCGAACCTGAGGGTGGCCCGCTACATACCCCTTGAAAACATCGAGGCCGAGATAAGGCTCAACGTAAAAGCGGGCATAGACCACGCATGGCTCCACAGCGAGGACATCTTCCTCTACAAGGTCGAGGACAAGAGGAACTTCTATCCGAACGCCGAAGCTGTTGTAGAGCTCTTCGAGATGGCCAGGAGATACACAAGGAACGTCAACCCGACCCACGGCGCGGTGGCAGGCGCTTTAGCGAACCCGGGGATGATAGAACGCATATCAGAAATAGTCGAGGCAGGGCCGAACCACTGGATTGGCATACAGGTGGGCTTTGAGACGGCCTCGCCGAGGCTCATTGGAAAGTACATGAACAACAAGATGAAGCCATTCTCACCCGAGGAGTGGCCCTGGGTTCTGCTCAACGGAACCTACGTCCTCAACAAGAACTACTGGTTCCCGGCCTACACGACGATATTGGGCCTTCCTGGAGACACCGATGAGGACGAGATAATGACTGCCCAGCTGATAATCACGATGGAGGAGGAGCTCAAGGCGAAGCTCGGCAACAGAGCGCACTTTACCGTGACCCCGCTGGCCTTCATTCCAATGGGGCTCCTCAGAGACCAGGAGTTCTACCGCATAGACGAGATGATAACCTACGGACAGTTCCTGCACCTGTACTACGCATGGAAACACATGATGGACGAGGTAATACGCGGGCTACCGATGGTCATGAAGGGCAACCCGTTCCTGATTCCGTTCTACCCGCTCGCCCGCATCGGGACGAGGGTCGTGCTGAGGCAGATAGAGAAGTGGGGCAGGAGTAAGGGATACGAGGTAAAGCCCCTCGAACCCCTGGAGGTCCGCATCGAGGTTGAGGAGCACAGGTGGCACGGCCAGCCGAGCCTCGTCGAGGCCTACTGATAGCATTTTTGTTTTTCACAACTTTCGGAAATTTCCGAAAGTTTTATATGTTGAGACTTCCTACATAAACCGGTGACCCCTATGGAAGCTTTCATGCTCCTCGTGACAGATTCGAGGCACGATTTTGAAGTTCTGGAGTCCCTAAAAAGCCTCCCCCAGACCCTTGAGGTGCACCGGCTCTATGGAGAATACGACATGCTCCTTAAAGTTCGGGTAAACGACCTTGAGGAGCTCTCGTCCCTCGAAAGAGAACTTTTAAACGGCGGCCAGATTCTTTCCATTGACACCCTGGTCATCGCGGGGGAATGATGCGTGGGTGTAAAGGAAGCCAAGCGCATAATGATGGAGCACTTCGCGAGAACCGCGCGAAAGTTTGGCCTTAGCGAGCTTTACGGCTACATCTACGGTCTGCTATTCTTTGAGGAAGAACCCATGAGCCTTAGAGAAATAGCGGAGAGAACGGGATACTCCATTTCCCACGTCAGCAGCGCCCTCAAGTTTCTTGAGAGCATCGGGCTCGTGACGAGAATAAAAAAGCCTGGAGACAGGAAGGCCTACTACACCGCCACAAAGAACATTCAGGACTGGCGTCGCGAGGCCTATTACCGGAAAATCGAGGAAGACGTAAAGGAGATGAGGGCAAGCCTCTTGAAGGCCCTTGAGAAGCTTGAAGGGGACGAGAGCGAGGAAGCGGAAAAAATCAAAAGGAGAATAGAGGCCATTCTTCAGAAGAACCTTATAGCCGAGAGAATCGCCGAAATCCTTTCAGAGGGTGACGATGAGATTCTAAAGGCCCTAATCGAATGCCTCAAAACAAGAGGCCAGAAAAGGGCGCAAAAAAGCTCCAGGTAAACAGAGCTTTTCCCGAAGGTCTGACTTCTGGAATTGGGCTTTAGACCTTTATCTCCTCGTACTTCTTCTTCATCAAGAGCGCATCACCCTCGATGTTGGGACTCTCGCTTATGACGACACCCCTAACTCGGAACTCCTTGAGGACTCCGAGCAGGTCTTCCCAGTTCATGTCGCTCTCCTGGAGGTTCAGGTGCCTCTTCTCGCCCTTATCCGTGTACTCGATGCCGCTCACGTGGATGTGCATGTTGTCGAGGGCTTCCCTGCCCAGCCTGTCTTCCATAAAGCTCAGCATTTCGCGCCACTCCTCGGCCGAGTTGCACTTGCCCTTGTTCCTCGCGTGGGCGTGGGCAAAGTCTATCGTGGGCAGAACCATCTCCAGCTCTTCACTCAGCTTCACTATCTCCTTCAGGTCACCGAACTGCGTCGGCTTCCCTGTCAGCTCGGGCCGTATCCACACCTCTATCCCCCTGTCCATGAGCTCCTTTTCTATTTCCTTCAACGCGTCCTTAATCCTGTTGTAGACCTTCGCGGGGTCCTGCTTCAGGTAGTAGCCGGCGTGGAAAACGACGCTCCAGCCCCCCGCCTGATGAAGCCTCTCCGCACTTTGGATTATCCTCCTCTTGCTGGCTTCGACCTTGGCCTTCTCGCTCGCGTTGAGGTTGATGTAGTAGGGCGCGTGAGCTGTGAGCAGGACGTCGTGCTTTTTGGCGACGTACTTTATTTTCTTGGCAAGCTCGGGCTTGATGTTCACACCGCGGACGAACTCCAGCTCCATTGCATCGAGCCCGAGGTTCCTCACGTGGATGATGCCGTCTATCGTTGAGCGCTTCGGGGCAGAAAGGGGAATCCCCGCGGTTCCAAAGCGGAGCCTGTCAACCTTGAACATCTCCACCACCAAAAGGAATTAGGTAAACCTATTTTATTACATTTTTCTTTTGAGAGCCTTGCCGTTCACGGCGGGGAAGTGGTAAACCCAACGAGCGAAACTAGTTTAAAGCCTAAAATTCATACTATCAATTGAAATGAAGCGTTCAATAACCTTCAAACTCCAGCCCTCAAAAGAACAGGAGAAGACACTCTTTGAGTTAGCCAACATTGGGGCCAAGGCTTGGAACCGAGTAAACTACTTGAGGCGCCAACAATACTTCCAAAACAAAATCGTGGACTTTAACAAGACTGAGAAAACCGTTTATGGGGAGTTTAAGCACGAAATCGGCTCTGCAACAGTCCAGCAAATAGCGAGGAAAAACGCCGAAGCTTGGTGGAGTTTCTTCTCCCTCCTCCGAAAAAAGCGGAACGGAGAACTCCCCAACTGACTTAAGCCAAAACCACCAAACTACTTGAAGGAAGATGGGAGAAGAAAGCCCTTAATCGTCCTCCGGAACGACCAGTACAGAATCGAGGGAAACAAGCTGATTCTGAAAGGCCTTGGCAAATTCAAAAAGCTGGAAGTTCAGTTTAAGGGCAGGATACACTTGAAGGGTAAGCAAGGACGCTTGGAAATAACCTATGACGACGTGAAAAGGAAGTGGTATGCTCACATCAGCCTTACTGTCAAGGAAAAACTTGAGGGTAGGGAATGGGTTAAACTCCCAAGAAAGCCGAAAGGAAATCTTTCAGCGGGGATTGACTTGGGCGTAAACAACCTAATGGCCGTTTACGTTGAAAACGGGAAAAGCTTCCTCGTTAACGGTAGGCCGTTGAAGAGTATTGACTTTTACTGGCAAAAGCGGATTGCCGATTACCAGTCAAGACTCAACAAGTCTGGAGCTAAAGCGAGCAGAAAACTCAAAAGAATGCACGGGAAGGCTAAACTTCAGGCGAAACACTACATCAACACGGCAGTAAGACAAACGGTTAGGAAACTCTACGACTTAGGAGTTTCAAGAATTGTCGTTGGCTACCCGAGGGGGATTGCCAGAAACTCCGACAGAGGTAAAAAGCAGAATTTCATCATCTCCCACGTTTGGCGGTTTAATCACGTGATTAAACGTTTGACTGAGGTTGCTGAAGAATATGGTATTGAGGTTGTGGTTGTTGATGAGGCTTTCACTTCTCGGACTTGCCCTGCTTGCGGGAGGCCTCACGAAGGGGCTCGCTTCGTCCGCGGTTTGTTTGAGTGTCCCGCAACGGGGCTTGTTTTTAACGCTGACTTGGTTGGAGCTTTCAACATTTTAAAGAAGGTTGTGAAAACTATAACCCTAAGCCTGCAGGGTTTAACGGCAGGTAGGGGTAATTGGCCGGAGGCCCGGCCAGAGGGGCTGAAAGCCCGCTTTGAATTGGGCCTGAATGAGGCCCCTCGAACCTCTCCGTCCATGGCGAGGGACTGACCCTCGTCCTTCAGGGCGGGGAGGAGGTCAGCTCGATGCGCTCCCCCAGGTAAGCCTCAAGCTTTTCCAGTTCCGCCTTCAGCTCATTTTCAAGCCTCAGCAGTTTTTTCTCAAGTTTCTTGACGTCCTCTGCCAGAATGGACAGCTCCCGCTCTATGGCCTGGAACTCGGCCTGAACCTGCGCGGTGTCCCCCAAAATTTCTTCCCGCCTTTTGCTGAGCTCTTCCAGCTTTGAACGAAGGGCTGACATCTCGGAGAGCCTTTCTTCAAAGTTTTCCATCAGCCACTTGGCGGATTTTTGGGCTTTGCCGTCGAGCTTTGGGTACACCGCCTTGAGAAGCGAAAGGAACTCGTCCGGCCTTTCAAGGGCAACCCCGCTGTCCCTGGCGACCTCGTCTGCTATCCCGCCGAGACGCATTCTCTTCAGAGGCTTCTGGAGCTTCGAGACTTTTGAGCGGAGCTCAAGTTCAACCGAGCGGATTTCTTTGGAGATATCTTGGATTTCCCTGTTTGTTTCCACGAACTCCTCGGACGATACAACATACTCAAGATTGCTCCTCAGCTCCTCGAGCTTGCGTGCGAGCCTAGAAATGGCCTCCCTTTTCTCCAGGAATTCCCTGTGGGTCTCTCTGAGCTCCTCAAGTTTTGCAACGACATCAATCTTTGGCGGAATGCTTTCTTCAAGCTCGCTCCTAAACTTGGCGTAGCCCTCAGTGAGCTCCTTCAAAAGGGAGTTGATGGCGTAAACCTCTTTTTCAAAAAGGATTATGACGTGCTTCCCGTAGTCGAAGTGGACTTTCGCCAGATCCTGGAGCCGCTTTCCGAGGTCGTCTATCGTCTGTATGCCCTCAAGGGCGTGCCTTATCGCGTTTACGTAGTTCCTTCTGTCCGTCTCAACTATCTGAAGGAGCTTCTCATCAACTTTCTTTGGGGGCCTGGCCTTTTCGAGCTTCTCAACGGCCTTGAGGAGCTCTTTCTTCTTTTTGCCGAGCCATTTGTCGTACTTTTTCCGGAGCTTTTCGGCCTCTTTCAGGCCCTCTTCACGCCTTAGCTCGTACTCGCGTATTGCTTCGTTTAGCTTCAACATCCATCCATCCCTTAACTTTTCCACGGAGGTATACGCCGACCACAACCGCCAGCGCGACGTCAAATATCGCAAACAGCAGTTTCTGGAAGACGTCTATGTCCGATATCGTCAGTATCGCCAGCGCGTAGCGTGTGGTGAGGTCTACGGTCACCCACAGCGCGGGGGTCATGAGCAGGGCCGAGACGTAGTACCAGATGTGGCGATCCCTCTTGAGGTATGCGTGGATAACCTTGCCACTCACCATCACGGCGATGCCTATGGCAATTGAAGATGAGAGAGCGTTCAGGTAAATCAGCGTCGCCAAGAGGGACGTCCCCGGGTAACTACCAATCAGCTTGAGCGAATAGCTCTCCAGGTTGAGGTACGCGTTAATTGCACCGCTGACGATAATGAGCAGGCCGGAGACAAATGACAGCACTACAATAAACTGCTCAACGACAGCTTGTCTGAGGGCTGTAAATATGTGCCCGGGACTGATATTGAACCCCTTTGAGAAGAATATCCCGCCAATTATCAGAAGGATAGTTCCCCATATCACGGTTGAGACTATCTTTTCGCTCTCGGGGTACCATACACCAACGAGCTTTGCCATTCCGTAGAGCAGAGCCATCAGGCCCGGAATACCGAAGACAACGCGCGCGACCTCGGGGTCGCTCAGGATTTCTTTCATATACTTGGCGATGATGTACCACGTCGTCTCGATGCCGGGGCTCTGCTTGACGACGACGCGGTGGGAGGTTATTATCGGGACTTTGGACGAGATTATCGGGAAAATCTGCTCGTCCTCAGCGCCATCGGTGACAGGAATGACCCCGTCAGCCGGGAAGACCTTAAGGACTTCATCAAGCTGCCTTGCAAGCTCCATGTCGCTCTTCAGGCCGACCTTCGGGTGGCCGGTGATTATCGCAACCTCAACCTCGTCGAACTCCCCCTTCTCCTCAAGCTCGTCCCTCAGCTTAACGGCCGCATAGACGACGTTCGCGTCGCTGTCCTCCGGGTCGGCCAGGCTGAGCTTTAGGGCGGCGTCTAAGCAGGCGTCTCGCCCTATGACGGGCCCCTTAACGCCCGCCTTTTTGCCGAAATCGTCATCACGGTCAATGGCCAGAACGAGAACCCTCATCCTCACCCCTCACCTTGGCCATTACGGATTTGACCTTGTCCTCCATGTGCCTCTCCTTGTCGCGTCTGTCGTCAATCCGCACGGTCGTCGAGACCCTCTCGGCGCCGAGCCTGAACATGAGCTCGTGGGCCTCCTCGATTATTGCGAATGCCTCCTTCACGGTTGGAACCTCTATGATGGTCGCCATCGGCGTCAATTGATACTTAACTCCCTTCCTCTCTAAAAGCTTTACTACCTCTGCAACGTACCGGCTCAGGCTTTTTTCGCCGAGGGGCACGATGACGAACTCGACTATCACCACTTTCGACACCCGACTTATCTTTTTTCGGCAATTTTTTAAACTTTGCGGGAAAGTTAAATAACTCTTTACGCCAAATACCAGTTAGGGTGGTGCTGATGTACAGGATTAAGGACGAGTGGGGCGAGTTCCTCGTCAGGCTCGCGAGGAAAGCCATCGAGGAGTACGTGAGGAACGGAAGAGTAATCGAACCTCCAGAGGACACACCGCCGGAGCTCTGGGAGAAGATGGGAGTCTTCGTGACCCTCAACCGCCACAACGTCCCGCCACAGATGGCGCTCCGCGGGTGCATAGGCTTCCCACTGCCGGTTTATCCGCTGGTCGAGGCGACGATTAAAGCGGCCATTCATGCCGCCGTCGAAGACCCCCGGTTCCCGCCGGTTAGGCCTGAGGAGCTCGACGAGCTGACGGTGGAAGTCAGTGTTTTAACACCACCGGAGCCGGTGGAAGGGCCCCCGGAGGAGAGGCCGAGGAAGATACAGGTCGGCAGGGACGGCCTGATAATCGAGAAGGGTATTTACTCCGGCCTACTTCTCCCGCAGGTGCCGGTGGAGTGGGGCTGGGACGAGGAGGAGTTCTTAGCTCAGACCTGCTGGAAGGCCGGTCTACCGCCCGACTGCTGGCTCGATCCAGATACAAAGGTCTACCGCTTCACCGCGGAGATTTTTGAGGAGGAGTACCCGAGGGGGCAGGTGAGGAGGAAGCCGGTGGTTTAACCCTTTCCCATCTTCGCTATGAAGAAGCTGTTGCAGTCGTGCCTGTGCGTCCACGCGCGGAAGACTTTATCGCCGATTTCGAGGAAGCCCCTATCGCCCCAGCTGAAATCGTAGTCCAGCAGTTCAAGCCCAACTTTTTCAATTGCAAAGAGCACGTTCTCCTCGTCTTCATCAACCCTAATCGAGCACGTCGAGTAGGTCATCTCACCGCCATCGCGGAGGTTCTCGTACGCGTTGCGGAGCATGTTCCTCTGGACGCTTATTATGCGCTTAATTTTCCTCTCGTCAAAGCGCCACTTGACCTCGGGGAACTGCCTGTAGGTTCCGGAGCTTGAGCACGGCGCGTCGAGGATTATCCTATCGAACTTGGCCTTATCCCTGAAGCTCTGGCCGTCCGCGTGAACCAGCTTGACGTTTTTGATGCCCAGAATCTTCATCTTCTCCTTCATGCGCATCAACCTGTCGTAGGAGTAGTCCACCGCGACTATCTCGCCCTTGTTCTCCATCAATGCGGCGGCATGGAAGGTCTTGCTCCCCGGCGCGGCCGCCAGGTCGAGAACCCTCTCGCCTGGTTCCGGGGCCAGAACGTGGGCAACGTAGGCAGAGGCCAAATCTTGAATGACGAACTTCCCCTCTTTGTACCAGTCGAGCCTCGTCACCGGCGTCTTATAGTCAAGAACCTTCAGAACGTCCGGAACGGGTGTTAGGGCTGTTCTCACGCCGTTCTCCTCAAGGTAATCTCGGAGGGAGTCCACGTCGGTCTTGAGGGTGTTCGCGCGGACGTAGTACCTCTGCGGTCGGTTGTTGCTGAGGAGAAGCCTTACCGCTTCGTCATAGCCTAAAAGCTCTATCACGTATTCGACGTACCAGCGCGGGTGGGAGAAGCGAACCGAGAGCCACTCAACTCTATCCCTCTCCTTGAGCCGTTTTAAGGCCCTCCCCACGTCGAACTTCTCTATCGAGTGCATCAGCGCGTTGACGAACTTGGCGCGGGAGAAGTCGAAGCGCTCCTTGACGACGCGGATTATCGAGTCGGTGGCTATGGCCGGAGGGACTTTCCGGAAGTGGATTTCAAATGTCCCTATGCGGAGGAGATTAGCAAGGTAGGGGTCAAGGTCTTCCACCTTCGAACCCTTCAGCACGGAGTTGATTATGAAGTCTATCTTGGCCCTCCACTTCTCAATCTCGAATACGTAGGCGTGAGCCAATCCCCTCGCCTTCTCCCTGTCCTTTCCGGCAACCTTCCGGAAGACCCGCTCAAGGGCGTGCTTCGATGAAAGCTCGCGCTCCTCAACTAAGCTTAGAGCATCGGCCACGACTTCCTGAAAGCTCACCCTGTAAAACAGCTCCATGCTCGGCCCTTCGCGGGGCGCTTTAAAAAGGTGGCGGTGAGGTTTATTAGTCCCGAGTGCAATTTCATAACGGTGGGAGCATGGAAGAGGTTGACAGGCTGGTCTTTAACTTTCCCCTGTTCAAAGACTACCGTGAGAAAGAGCGCTTCCTAAAGGTGATTGGACTGCTCGTAAGCCACCAGATAACGTTTGAGAAAGCCGCAGAGTTGCTCGATATGAGGTTAGATGAACTTGCGTTTCTCCTTGACAAGCTTGGCGTTGAGTACTCCCTTCTCGATGAGGAGGAGGCGAGGCTTGAGAGTGAGAGCGCCCACCGGATTTTGAACAACCTGCGTGGTGAGTTGTCATGATTCTCGATACCGACTACATCACCGAGAACGGGAAGCCTGTGATAAGGGTCTTCAAGAAGGAGAACGGCGAGTTTAAAATCGAGTACGACAGAACCTTCGAGCCCTACTTCTACGCCCTCCTGAAGGACGATTCAGCAATAGAAGACGTGAAGAAAGTAACCGCCAAAAGGCATGGGACGGTCGTGAAGGTGAAGCGCGCCGAGAAGGTGCAGAGGAAGTTCCTCGGCAGGCCGATAGAGGTCTGGAAGCTCTACTTCACGCACCCTCAGGACGTTCCAGCGATTCGAGACAAGATTAGGGAGCATCCGGCCGTTGTGGACATCTACGAGTACGACATACCCTTCGCCAAGCGCTACCTCATCGACAAGGGCCTGATTCCGATGGAGGGCGACGAGGAGCTCACGATGCTCGCCTTCGACATCGAGACGCTCTACCATGAGGGTGAGGAGTTTGGAACCGGACCGATTCTCATGATAAGCTACGCCGACGAGAACGAGGCAAGGGTGATAACCTGGAAGAGGATTGACCTTCCGTACGTTGAGGTCGTTTCGACCGAGAAGGAGATGATTAAGCGCTTCCTCCGCGTCGTCAAGGAGAAGGACCCCGACGTGCTCATCACCTACAACGGCGACAACTTCGACTTCGCTTATCTAAAAAAGCGCTGTGAGAAACTCGGGATAAAGTTCACGCTCGGGAGAGACGGAAGCGAGCCGAAAATCCAGCGCATGGGCGACCGCTTTGCCGTCGAGGTAAAGGGCAGGATTCACTTTGACCTCTATCCAGTCATAAGGCGCACGATAAACCTCCCGACTTACACCCTTGAGGCAGTGTACGAGGCCGTCTTTGGAAAGCCTAAGGAGAAGGTTTACGCCGAGGAGATAACAGAGGCCTGGGAGAGCGGGGAGGGCCTTGAAAGGGTTGCCCGCTACTCGATGGAGGACGCGAAGGTGACCTACGAGCTCGGAAGGGAGTTCTTTCCGATGGAGGCCCAGCTTTCAAGGCTCATAGGCCAGAGCCTCTGGGACGTCTCGCGCTCGAGCACGGGCAACCTGGTTGAGTGGTTCCTTCTGCGGAAGGCCTACGAGAGGAACGAACTGGCCCCAAACAAGCCCGACGAGAGGGAGCTCGCGAGACGGCGCGAGAGCTACGCGGGTGGGTACGTTAAGGAGCCCGAGCGCGGGCTGTGGGAGAACATTGTCTACCTAGATTTCATGAGCCTATACCCCTCAATCATCATAACCCACAACGTCTCGCCGGACACCCTCAACCGCGAGGGCTGTAAAGAGTACGACGTCGCCCCAGAGGTTGGGCACCGCTTTTGTAAGGACTTTCCAGGCTTCATACCAAGTCTCCTCGGCGACCTGCTTGAGGAGAGACAGAAGATAAAGAAAAAGATGAAGGCCACAATAGACCCGCTGGAGAAGAAAATCCTCGATTACAGGCAGAGGGCTATCAAAATCCTGGCGAACAGCCTCCTGCCAGAGGAATGGATTCCGGTAGTTGAGAACGGAAAAGTCAAGCTCGTCAGGATTGGCGAGTTCGTGGATGGACTCATGAAGGACGAAAAGGGAAGGGCCAAAAGGGACGGAAACACTGAGGTTCTTGAAGTCAGCGGAATTCGCGCGGTCTCCTTTGACAGGAAGACGAAGAAAGCCCGCTTAATGCCCGTGAAGGCCGTGATAAGGCACCGCTATTCAGGAGATGTCTACAAAATAACCCTGAGTTCAGGAAGGAAGATAACAGTAACCAAAGGCCACAGCCTTTTCGCGTACAGAAATGGAGAGCTCGTCGAAGTGCCTGGTGAAGAAATTAAGGCTGGAGACCTCCTCGCGGTTCCAAGACGCGTGCACCTGCCCGAGAGGTATGAACGGCTGGACCTTGTTGAACTCCTCCTAAAACTGCCTGAGGAAGAAACGGAGGACATAATCCTTACGATTCCAGCAAAGGGCAGAAAGAATTTCTTCAAGGGAATGCTGAGAACCCTTCGCTGGATTTTTGGGGAGGAAAAGAGACCGAGAACTGCGAGGCGCTACCTGAGACACCTCGAAGGCCTCGGCTACGTAAAGCTGAGAAAAATCGGCTATGAGATCATTGATAGAGAAGGACTCAAAAGGTACAGGAAACTTTACGAGCGCTTAGCTGAGGTCGTTCGTTACAATGGCAACAAAAGAGAATACCTTATAGAATTCAACGCCGTTCGCGATGTTATTTCCCTTATGCCAGAGGAAGAACTCAATGAGTGGCAGGTGGGGACGAGGAACGGCTTCAGAATAAAGCCACTCATTGAGGTTGACGAAGACTTTGCAAAGCTCCTCGGCTACTACGTGAGCGAGGGCTACGCGGGCAAGCAGAGGAACCAGAAAAACGGGTGGAGCTACACCGTGAAGCTCTACAACGAGGACGAGAGAGTTCTTGATGACATGGAGAACCTCGCGAGGGAGTTCTTTGGAAAGGCCCGGCGCGGAAGGAACTACGTTGAAATCCCAAGGAAGATGGCTTATATAATCTTTGAGAGCCTCTGCGGCACCTTGGCCGAGAACAAGAGGGTTCCAGAGGTAATTTTCACGTCGCCGGAAGACGTCAGGTGGGCGTTCCTTGAGGGGTACTTCATAGGAGACGGGGACGTCCACCCGAGCAAGAGGGTCAGGCTCTCAACGAAAAGCGAGCTCCTTGCAAACGGTCTCGTCCTTCTCCTCAATTCGCTCGGCGTTTCAGCGGTTAAGCTCGGGCACGACAGCGGAGTTTACAGGGTCTACGTGAACGAGGAACTTCCTTTCACGGGGTACAAAAAGAAGAAAAACGCCTACTACTCCCACGTTATTCCAAAGGAAGTGCTTGAGGAAACGTTCGGTAAGGTCTTCCAAAGGAATATGAGCTACGAAAAGTTCCAAGAGCTCGTTGAGAGTGAAAAACTCGAGGGGGAGAAGGCCAAGAGAATAGAATGGCTTATCAGTGGGGACATCATCCTCGATAAGGTCGTGGAAGTCAAAAAGATGAACTATGAAGGCTACGTCTACGACCTGAGCGTTGAGGAGGACGAGAACTTTCTGGCGGGCTTTGGATTCCTCTACGCGCACAACAGTTACTACGGCTACTACGGCTACGCCAAGGCCCGCTGGTACTGCAGGGAGTGCGCCGAGAGCGTGACCGCGTGGGGAAGGGAGTACATAGAGACCACAATTCATGAAATAGAGGAAAAGTTTGGCTTCAAAGTGCTTTACGCAGACACTGATGGATTTTTTGCCACAATACCAGGAGCAGATGCAGAAACTGTGAAAAAGAAGGCCAAGGAGTTCCTCAAGTACATCAACGCCAAACTGCCCGGCCTGCTCGAACTTGAGTACGAGGGCTTCTACGTGAGGGGGTTCTTCGTCACGAAGAAGAAGTACGCGGTCATAGACGAGGAGGGCAAGATAACCACGCGCGGGCTGGAGATTGTGAGGCGTGACTGGAGCGAGATAGCGAAGGAGACGCAGGCGAGGGTTCTTGAGGCGATACTTAAGCACGGTGACGTCGAAAAAGCAGTCAGGATAGTCAAGGAGGTGACCGAAAAGCTGAGCAAGTATGAAGTCCCGCCCGAGAAGCTCGTAATCCACGAGCAGATAACACGCGATTTGAAGGATTACAAAGCCACAGGTCCACACGTTGCAGTAGCAAAGCGCCTCGCGGCGAGGGGAGTGAAAATCCGTCCTGGAACGGTGATAAGCTACATCGTCCTAAAGGGCTCTGGTAGGATAGGCGACAGGGCGATTCCGGCTGACGAGTTCGACCCGACGAAGCACAAGTACGACGCCGAATACTACATCGAAAACCAGGTTCTTCCCGCCGTTGAGAGGATTCTCAGGGCCTTCGGCTACAGGAAGGAGGATTTGCGCTACCAGAAGACGAAGCAGGTGGGTTTGAGCGCGTGGCTGAAGCCGAAGGGAAAGAAGTGAAAGCAAACCACTATCAACCTTTTTCATTTATTTTTTCCAGCACCTTTAGAATCCCCTCAACGCTCGGCACCTCAAAGCCCCTCTCGTGGATTTTCCTGGGCTCTTCAGCCTCAGGATTAATCCAGACCCCCCACATTCCTGCCCTCAGCGCACCCTCGAAGTCCTCGGCGTAGGTGTCCCCGATGTGAATCGCCTCCCCCGGCTTCACGCCGAAGGTCTCCAGCGGCTTTCCGAACATCTCCGGCATCGGTTTGTAGGCGAAAACCTCGTCGGCGAAGAAAGTCCTGTCTATGAAGCCCATCAGCCCGAAGCGCTCCAGCAGGAGGCGCGTGTATGAGCCCGGCCAGAACATCACGTTGCCGGTAACCGTGACCGTTAGGCCCTTCTTCTTGACACCCTCAAGGGCCTTCTTCGCCCCCGGAAGGACTATCTCATCGCCGACGTTGAGGGTAGCCCTCGCAGCAGCCCTTCTCACAATCTCGATGTCCGTTCCTAGAAGCTCAGCCAGCATCTCTTGGCTCTCCTCAAGGGCCCTTGCCGGGTCTCCAGTGGTCTCTGCCCTCATGCGCTTTATCCTCTCGCGGGTGGCAATCATCCCCTCGACGACGTCGACGATGCACGTCCCCATAAGCTTGGACAGCTCAACGGCCATCGCGTCGAGCATGACGTTGATGTCCAAGAGGGTGTTCCAGACGTCGAATGAAACGAGCTTCATCTCCACCACCGGTCTGAATTCCCCGCCGGAAATTAAAAACTCAACGGCCCCTCTCCCTCCATGCGAGGTATGTGAGACCCTCCATGAGGCCCGCCTCTCTCAAAACTGCCTTGAGGTTCCTGAAGCGGGAGCGCATGACGAACAGCTCGTAGAAGCCCTCAAGGTTGCCCCAGTGGCCGTAGGCAGAGAGTGCGAGGTACATTACCTCCTTCGGCCTGAGCTTCCTCCCGAGGCTCTCATTTAGGGCCCTGAGCCCCGGTTTTATCTTCTCAAGCAGACCCTCCCTCGATATGAGGTGGAGCATCAAGTCCTCGACTGTGGGCTTTTTCCACTCTATCAGCTCGTCCTCAAAGGGGAGACCGATTATCAGCGGAATCACTTCGGTTTTTCCGACGAGGTAGCCGAGGGGAGTTTTCTGATGCTCGAACCCGGAGAGCTTTCCGGCTATGGACGCCAGGGCCGCCTCCCTGTCCTCATCTATGTCTATCGCCACGCCGAGCCTCTCGACCGTGAAATCAAAGACCTCCATAGCCCTGAGGAAGTTGCCGAGGTTCCTTATCACCCCGGAGTTGCCCTCACTGGGGATAACCGCGAGAAAAACACCGTCCTCGCGCCCCAGCAGGTCGAAGTTGTCGCGCTCAAAGACCCGCTCAATAAAGCGCAGGCTGTAGGGGACTTCCCGGCTCTCTCTGAACTCGAAGAGCTTCTTGAAGACGGCCTTGAAGAACTTGGAGTCGGTCTTTCCCTCGACGAAGAGGACGCCCGTCCGGGCGTTTTCTCCGGAAAAACCGCCGCGGACGTCGAAGTCGAGGTACTTCCTCAGCTCATAGACCTCTTTGAGGGTCAGGCTTTTGCTCGTGTCGGAGTATATCAGAACGTTTTCATCGCCCTTCCTGAACTTCCAGGCGATTAAGTCAACCAGCTCAAGGCTCGCTGTAACGACGGTCTCATCTCCCGTAAGGGAGTTCACGAAATCGGCGAGCTCGTCCCTGTTCTTTTGGTATTCGGGGAACAGAACGGCGTTTTCACCAGCAAAGCCTTCCCACTTTTTTCCGGTTATTAACTTCATTCACTTCACCATATCCACTGTTATTGCTCCTATCACGGCGAAGGTGCTTACGAGTATGGTCGCGTTGATGTACTGGCCGGGAGTGAAGTGCGCCAGGCCGTTTATCCCATAAATGTATATCAGAACGGCGGATATGAAATATGATATCCCCGTGACAGTCAGGAGCCTCTTGGGGATGTGGAAGAGCTCCTCCTTCTTCAGGTTCCCTATCCTGGATTTAACTATGAACAGGTATGCCAGGCCGAGAGTCATAAGGAATACCAGAAAGGAGCGCTCGATTGATATATCCTTGGCTATGTCCCAGAGCTCCGCCGTGAAGAGGAACGGGAGGGCGAAGGTAACGGCACCGACTATCTCCTGCGCAATGTCGTCCCAGCCGAGCTTATCCGGGGCATTCCTGGCTTCGTTTTCTCTCTTTAGCTCCTCGATACTCGAGTACAACTCCTCAAGACGCATCTCCATTCTCGCCTGCCGCTCTTCGTCAATCCAGTGCTCAGGTTTGGGGCTCATCATCTCATCAGCATTGGATTCACTCATCATCGCGAGAATCACTTCACGGGGGAGGTTATAAAGGTTAACAATACGGAAAACAAAACCAGGACTCCAAAGGGAAAACATAAAGAATCAAAGGCGGAACTGCTCCACGTTCTCGCGGAGCTCCCGCGCTATCTCCTTGAGCTTCCTGGCCTCTTCGCTCAGGGCCTCTATCTCAGCCCTCTGCTCCTGCATCGCCGAGCTGACCTCCTCGGCAGAGGCGGTTGTCTCTTCGGCGCTCGCGGCGAGGTTCTCAAGGGCCCTAAGGGCCTTCTCGACTTCCTCCTTCGTCCTCTCGGCCTGCTCCTTTACCTCAGAGACCCTTTCGCCTATCGAGCCAATCATCTCCGCTACGTATCCGAGGTAGCCGAGGCTCTCCTTGAGGGTCTCGGTCGAGTTTGAAACCGTGTCAACGCCTTTCTTCGTTTCCTCAACGGCCCTCCTGACCTTCTCGTCCATCTCGGCTATGATTTCGCGTATTTTCTCGGCGGCCTCCTTGCTCTCCTCGGCCAGACCGCGGATTTCCTGGGCAACTACCGCAAAGCCCTTTCCTGCGTCCCCAGCACGTGCCGCCTCTATCGCGGCATTCAAAGCCAGAAGGTTCGTCTGCTCGGCGATGTTCCCTATCGTCTGGGTTATCTCACCTATCCTCTTGCTCATCTCACTTACAGCCCTCACCGCCTCGTCAATGAAGTCCATCGAGCGCTTGATGCTCTCAACGTCCCGTATGGCCTCGTCACCCTTCCGTCCACCCTCAGATGCCGTCCTCGTTACATCCTCCACGGCCTTCTCGAACTCCTCCATTATGCTCGAAGTTTCTTCGGTAACCTGGGCAACGAGGCGCATTCCCTCGGTAATCTCGTTGATGCTCTCCTGCTGTCTCTGGGCTTCGACGCTGACCTGCTCTATGGCCTCGCCAACCTGCTCCATCGAACCGCGAACGTTTTCAGCAATCTGCGCCAGTTCGCTTGCCTGCTGGTCGAGTAACAAACCGATGTGGCGGATGTTGCCTATCAGCGTCCTCATCTTAGCCGATGTCTCGCGCAGAGCCGTTATTATTTCCATCAAATCCCCCTTGGCCTCGACACTCAAGCCGTTGCTCAGGTCACCCTCAGCGAGGCGTTCGAGCTTCTGGATGACGCCGTTGAGGGTTCCAATAACGTCGCGCGAGATTGCCTCAAACGCGGTAAGGAGCTTTCCAATCTCATCGTCGCGGTAGGGGTAGTCAATGGAACCAACGAGCTCCTTTGCCTCCTCGAGCCTGCCCTGGGCTATCAGCTCCGCTGCGTTCGTGAGCTCTTCTATTGGCTTCAACGCTTTTCTGAGGTACTGAACGCCCGCGAGCACGAGGCCGAAGGCTATAAGCGAGGCAAGGCCGATGCTGAAAATGAGGTTCTTCGAGGCCTCGGACTTAGCGTTGTCAAGGGATGTCACCAGTGCACCGATAAGCTCGTCTTCTGGGGCAACTGCAACTATCGTCCAGCCGGTAACCTCGCTCCTCGCGAAGGCCATCACCATGGTCTTTCCGTCGAGTTCAGCCTCAACGACGCCCTTCTCATTGCCCTTCACCGCACTGGCGAGCCCGGAATACTTTTCATCGGTAAAGATGTTCACACTGCCAATAAGCTCAGCGTTGGGGTGAATTACAACGGTTCCGTTGTGACTTATGACAAAAAGATAACCGGTCTCGCCGATTCTGGTGGAAGTCATTTCCTTGTGGAGGGCTGAGAAGTCAATATCAACACCCAGAACGCCCTTCAAATCACCGTTGTAGTAGACGGGTGTTATGTAGCTTATGACAGTCTTGTTCGTGATTATGTCTGTGTACGGCTCCATCCAGAACTGGCCCTCCTCTGCGGCCCGCTGATACCAAACAGATTTCGTCGCGTCGAAATCCTGAGGAAGCTCTGCTGGAGGGACTATCTCCAGCCTCCCATTCCTATCGGCGTAATAAGCATTTATTATGGAATCGTCCGAGGCCTTGAGTTCATTCAGCTTCTTCTTAACGATGTTCCAGAAATTATCCGTCTGCGAGTAGTGGGGTATGTATTCCTCCATCATATACTCGGTTCCTATTGCACTGGCATAAGAATCCGCCACAAGCTTAAGGGGGTGGAGCCTTTCGTCTATCATGAGGGCGTACTTCTCGCTCTCAAGGAGGGCAATCTTCCTGGCCTGCTCCCTCATCGTCGGTCCCATTGTTTTCTCCATCGAGGCCCCCATCGCTTCGATTCCCCGAATTTGTGCAAGTGCCATGATGAGCATTATGACTATGGCAGTCCCAAAAACGACCAGGTACAACTTTTGTCTGAACCTCAAAGCCAATCACCCCACGGGCACACTGTCACCACCTAATGAGAAATAATACATGAAATTTTTTAAGCGATTTGTGTAGGACATTGTGTAGGTTCGAACCACCAAACAAAGATGAAAACAGTCCGAACCTGCTTAACGTTTTTAAGCTGAAACCTCAACCTTAGCCGGGTGAGAAGATGGCGGTTAAGGACTGTCCTGAGTGCCACGGGACTGGAAAGGTAAAAGCAGGCGAGAAGGAGTGCCCCGTTTGTGAGGGATGGGGCTACGTTCCGGCTGATTTCAAGATAGGAGACAAGCTGAAGGGTTACAGGAACCTGGACTACCTTGGTGTTGAGGACGAGGTAGATGAAATACCCTGCCCTGAATGTCACGGCAAAGGCACCGTCCCGGTTTACGAGACCTGTCCGACGTGCGGTGGGACAGGCAAAGTGCTCGTCTGTGACATCTGCGGCAAGATAAAGGAGCCCTGGGAGCCCGGAATGGAGACCACATGGGTCTGCCCGGACTGCCTGAGGAAGTACAAGGTCGTTTACATCCTCGACAAGACCTGTGATTACGAGGACGTTGAGGTCGGAAGCCTCTACAAGGGAACAATTGACAGGGTAGAGCGCTTTGGCGTCTTCGTCAAGCTTAACCCACACGTCGTTGGCCTGATAAAGAGAAAGGACCTCCTCGGCGGGAGAGAGTACAAGCCCGGCGACGAAATCATCGTCCAGGTCCTTGACGTGAGACCAGACAAGAGGGAGATAGACCTCATCGAGTCCCCGCAGAGGCACTACAAGACAGTTGTCGTTAAGAAGGAGCTCCCGGTTACCCCGATAGCCGAGCTCAGCAAGGACATGGCCGGCAAGACCGTGAGGGTGCAGGGTAGGGTTACCCAGATACAGGTCACCGGCGGACCGACGGTCTTCACGATAACCGACGGAACCGGAATAACCTGGGCGGCCGCCTTTGAGGCGCCGGGCGTTAGGGCGTACCCGAACATAAACGTCGGCGACATCGTGGAAGTGGTAGGGAAGATAGCGTTCCACTCCGGCGAAATCCAGATAGAAGTCAGCGACATGGCGAGGCTCTGGGGCCCCGATGCGGCGAGGGTTAAGCAGCAGATAGAGGCCGAGCTCGACAAGCGCGCCCAGCCGCAGGACGTTGGCTTCCTCGTCCAGAGCGAGGTCTTAGAGAAGCTCAAGCCGAAGATTATGAAGGCCGCCTTCATGATAAGGCGCGCCATCTACGAGGGCAGGCCAATCCTTTTAAGGCACCACGCCGATGCCGACGGCTACACCGCAGGGCTTGCCCTCGAATATGCGATAGTCCCGCTGATAGAGAGCATCTCCCCAGACCCGCAGGCCAGGTGGAAGCTCTTCAAGCGCAGGCCCAGCAGGGCGCCGTTCTACGAACTGGAGGACGTTCTCAAGGACATAATCTTCATGGTCGAAGACCACGAGAAGTTCGGCGACCCTCTCCCCCTCGTCGTGATAGTGGACAACGGAGGAACGAGCGAGGACATTCCTGCCTACAAGAGAATAAAGGCCTACGGCGTCCCGATAGTTGTCATAGACCACCACGACCCGCGCGAGTGGGTTAGCGAGGACAAGGCCAAGGTCGATGACTACGTTGACGTCCACGTCAACCCGCACCACATAAAGCGCGGCTACTACGAACTCACCGCGGGAATGCTTGCAACTGAAGTGGCCCGCTTCATCAACCCAGGGGTCGAGGACAGGATAAAGCACCTGCCAGCGATAGCCGGGACCGGCGACAGGAGCAAAGCTCCAGAGTTCTACCAGTACCTTGAGATAGCGAAGAAGGCTAAGGGCCTTACCGAGGAAGACCTGAAGAAGATCGCCGAGGTCATAGACCACGAGGCCTTCTACTGGAAGTTCATGGACGGACACGGCATAATAGACGAGATTCTGCTCCTCACGGGCAACCTGCAGAGGCACCGCCAGCTGATAAACGCGATTTACCCGGAGGTCAAGGAGAAGCAGGAGAAGGCCCTGAAGGCGTCCCTGCCGCACGTCAAGAGCGTCGTCCTGCCGAACGGGGTAAGGTTCAACACAATAGACGTGGAGCTCTTCGCACCGAAGTTCAGCTACCCGAGCCCGGGCAAGCTCTCCGGCCTCATCCACGACCACTTCAAGGAGAAGTACGGTGAGGACTCGCCGATACTCACGCTCGCCTACGGGCCGGACTTCGCGGTTGTCAGGGCCAGCGACGGGATGGCAGCATACAACTTCGACCTCAACGCCATAATCCCGAGGCTCCAGGAGAAGCTACCCTCTGCTGGAATCGAGGGTGGCGGCCACAGCTACGCAGGCTCGATAAAGTTCTTCGAGGGCATGAGGAAGGAAGTCCTTGAGGAGTTCGCCAAGGAGATAGTGAAGCTGAAGAAGGCCTGAGGCCAACCTTTTTAACCCCCTCTTTCATATTCCACTCGGTGAAGGCTTTGAAAGTGGTTCTTGAAGTAACTTTTAGGATGGGTGGAGTCAGCTTCCGCGGTACAAGGTGGGATGGCGAAAACCTCGTTTTCGAGTTTGAAAGGCTTGGAGATGCGTTCATTCAAGTTTTAAGCGACCAGAGGGTCGAAGCCGATGTCGAAAAGACTCCGAAGAAAGTCCTCATCGAGCTGAAGACGAAAGAAGGGGACAAGGTCTTCGAGGCCTTCGAGAGGGACGGAAGGTACATGGCGGCCGAGCTTTGAATTTAGAGCTTTGAGACGAACCCGTTTTGTTTTTCCACCGTTCATGTTTACCCGCAGAACTTGGCCAACGTTTTAAAAGGCATTGCCCAATATCCTACGGTGATGCCCATGTTCATGGCCGAGTTCAAGCTCAGGTTTGGAGACAGAAAGTGGTACGTCAGGAGGATTATAGAGGCCTCTTCTCTCCAGGAGGCCGAGGAGAAGGCCAGGCGCTACGCCGAGCTTATGAACAGGGGAGAAGTAAAGTGGGAGTTCAGCTACGTCATAGAGGCAAAGAGGCCCCTCATAGTCGGCGACGAGGAGCTCAAAAAGCTGAGCTGAGTTCTCCGGCCAGGTTTCTTCCCATTATTCTTCTCACTTCTTCAACGTCCTTTGTGTGACCGAGGACATACATCAGCTTTACGAGCGTCGCTTCCTTCGTCATGTCCCCCGCTGGTATGACGCCTGCCTCAAGGGCCCTTCTTCCGACCTCGTAGCGAGTGAGGTCAACGCCTCCGTAGAGGGCCTGCGTCGTCATCACAACCGGCTTCTCGCCGGCGACCCTTGAGACGGCCTCGAAGAGGTTCCTTCCGCGGTAGGGGATTCCTCCCGCACCGTAGCCCTCAAGGACTACCCCGTGAGCCTTCTCCGCAACCGCCAGGAAGACTTCTGGGGAAAGGCCTGGTGTTAGGCGTATGTGGACAACGTTCGGGTCTATCCTAGGGTCAAAGGAAGGCTCTCCCTCTGGTAGCTCAGGCCTGTGTCTTACCACGACTTCCTCGTCCTTGACGTAGGCGATGTCCGGGTAGTTGATGCTCTGGAAGGCGTTTAGGCCGAGAGAGTGCACCTTTGAGACCCTCGTGCCCAGCATAATTTTGTCCATGAAGGCGACGTATATCCCAGGAAAGCCCTTCATGGCGAAGGTCAGGGCCGTTTTCAGGTTTCTGGGAGCGTCGCTGTTGGGCTCCGTAATTGGGAGCATCGAGCCCGTCAAGACGACTGGAATTGGGACGTGCCTGAGCATGAAGCTCAGAGCGGAAGAGGTGTAGGCGAGCGTGTCGGTCCCGTGGGTTATGACGATGCCATCGTAGTCGCCAAGGCTCTCAAAAACAGCTTTTCCAATCGTCACCCAGTCCTCTGGCTGGATGAGCGTGCTGTCGAGGTTGAGTATGTCACGCGTCTCGATTTTAACGCCGTTTCCGCTTATCCCAGCGAGCTCAAGTATCTCTCTCGCGGTAAGCTTGGCCTTGTAGCCCTTCTCGGTTCTCGCGCTCGCGATGGTGCCGCCGGTACCGATGATGAGGATTCTCACTCCGACCACCGGAAGAGATACGCTCAGCAGTTTTTAGTCTTTTTGACGGGAAATGAACAAAAATAGACGGGAAAAATTGACAGAATGTCAATCAAACTGGAGAAGAATGAAGGCAAGGAAGGCCATAGCGGAAGCGAAGAGGAAGCTGTACGTTAGGGAGTAGGTGTTCCAGAGGTAGCCGGCTATAAGGGACGCTGGAAAGGCAAAGACGCCGACAACGGTGTGGTAAGCGCCTATGACAGTCCCCTTCTCACCCTCCCCCGCCAGCTCCGCCATGTAAGCCCTGGGCACTGTGTCCATCACCGCCATGTGGAGGCCATAGAGAATGAAAGCGACTACGAGGAGGGGCAAGCTCTGGGCAAAGGCGAAACATATGCTTGCAAGGGCAGACAGCAGGAAGCCAGCGCCGATTAGCGCCTTCTTGCTGACCCTGTCAGAGTAAACGCCTATCGGGTACGCGGAGAGGGCGTAGATGAGGTTGAAGAGGGCGTAAAACGCCGAACCCTGCAGAACCGTGTAGCCGAGCTCCTCGGCCTTCCAGAGGGTGAAGGCGTAGCTGTACCTGCCGAGGGTTCCTAAGGCAACAACAGCGAGAAAGAGCTGGAGGGAACGGCTCCTCAGTGATGAAACACCCGCTATTTTCTTTTTTACCTCACCGCCCCTGTCCTTCACGAAGAGGGCGATTATGATAAGTGAGATAATCCCGGGAACGGCCGAAATCAAGAAAATCCTGCGGTAGAGCACCTCCTTGGGCAGATATGAGAGAAGGCCGAGCAGAAGGACGGCAATGAGAGGGCCGGCGACTGCTCCGAGTGTGTCCATCATCCTGTGAAAGCCGAAGGATTTGCCTGTCTTCCCGTTGCTGGACTCCGCGATGAGCGCGTCGCGGGGGGCGGTTCTTATCCCCTTTCCCGTCCTGTCGAGGAGCCTCAGCGCGAGGAAGTCAAGCCAGCCCTGTGTGAATGCGAGAGCGCCCTTGGCGACCGTAGAGAGCGCATAACCCGTGAAGACGAAGACCTTCCTCTTCCTGAAGCGGTCGCTGAAGTAGCCGAAGACGACCTTGAAGAGCGAGCTCGCGCTCTCGATGAGGCCCATTATAGAACCGCCCGCGAGCTTCCCGACCTTGAGAACCTCGGTCAGATAAGCGGGAACGATTGGCGCTATCATTTCACTGCTCATGTCGTTGAGGAAGCTGACGAGGCCAAGGAGAAAGACGTTCCAGCTGATTCCGAAAACCTTCCGCTCCTTCTCCATATTTACTCCCCCAGAAGTTCCTCGCAGAGCTCCCTTAACTTTTCTTTCCCTTCTTCCAGAGCAGTTAAGCCCGCGTCGGTTATCGTGTAGACCTTAACCCTTCTCCCGTTCCTGATTTCTTCCCTGCTCTCCAGAAGCCCCTTTTTCTCCAGCTCGTGCAAGAGGGGGTAAATCGTGCCGGGACTAAGTTTGTAACCGTGTCTTCCCAATTCCTTCATCATGAAGCTACCGGTAATGCCCTCCCTGGCATGGTGGAGGACATGAAGGGTCAGGAAGTCGCGGTACTTCATATCGAACACCGATATCGAACTTTGATATTTGAGTTTAAAAATTTTTAGTTCACTCGAGCACGTGCTTTTCGAGGACGTAGCAGTGGAAAGTCCCCTCAAAGACTTTCTCGTTCTTCTCGTTGAAGACCTCGGCTTTAACGAGCTTCTTCCTCCGGGAGGACGCTCCGTCCCCCACACCCCCTTCAGATTCCTCCATTATTTTGGCCCTGGCCACAAGCTTTTCGCCTGCCCTCACGGGCTTGAGGAACTTCACTTCGGCCTTTCCGAGCACAACTGTGGGCTCGTTTACCGCGAGCATCGCCGCGTAGTCGGCCAGCCCGAACGTGAAGCCGCCGTGGACGAGGCCGTACTCGTCAACGGCCATCTCCTCCGTTGTCAGGAGCTCAACTTCGGCTTTTCCGGGCTCTATCTTTACCGGCTTTCCGACGAGCCTCTCCGAGGTGCGCCTGTGAGTCCTCTGCTCCATTTCCAACACCAAAAGTTTATCTATCCCCGTGACATAAAAAGATTGATGGCCATGCACCCGCTGGAGGAAGCAGTCCAGGTCAAGGGCTCAACAGAGTTCACGAGGAGCGAGCTGGTCGGGATACTCACCTTCAGGCTGAGGCGCTTCTCGGTTAGTGAGGCGAAGGAACTCATAGAGGAGTGGCTGGAGGAGGGCCTGCTCGAGGAGCGCGAGGGGAAGCTACACGTGAAAATCGAGGCCCTCGAAAAAACGGAAAAGCCCGAAGACCTTCTGGGAGAGATGGTTGTCCATATAGCTAGGGCCCTCGGGTGGAGCGAGCTCGAGGTAATGGAGGGAATAAAGGCACTCCGCGAGCGCTACGGAGACCTTGATGAACGGATTTTGGCTTACCTCTTCGGCCTTGAGAAGGGCGTCGACATGTCAAAGTTCAAGGACAGGCTTGACGTCTGAACTCTAAACTTATTAACACCTTTCACGGTTCTCAATATGGGGGATGCCCATGTCCGAGGAGGCACTAATCGTTGTTGACATGCAGCGGGACTTTATGCCAGGGGGAGCCCTGCCCGTTCCCGAGGGAGACAAGATAATCCCGAAGGTCAACGAGTACATACGGAAGTTCAGGGAAAAGGGAGCGCTCATCGTGGCGACGCGCGACTGGCACCCGGAAAACCACATCAGCTTCAAGGAACAGGGCGGGCCGTGGCCGAAGCACTGCGTTCAGGGGACGGAGGGAGCTGAGTTCGTCGTCGAGCTACCCGAGGACGCGGTGATAATCTCCAAGGCCACCGAGCCGGACAAGGAAGCCTACTCCGGCTTCGAGGGAACGAATCTCGCCGAGATTCTGAAGGAGAAGGGCGTCAAGCGCGTCTACATCTGCGGTGTTGCGACTGAGTACTGCGTTAAGGCCACCGCCCTCGACGCGGTGAAGCACGGCTTTGAAGTCTACCTTTTGAGCGACGCGGTCAAGGGAATTAACCCAAAGGACGAGAAGAAGGCCCTTGAGGAGCTTGAGAAGGCCGGCGTGAAGATTCTGTGAACCTTTTCCATTCTTTCAGGAGGACAAGGAGGACGTTGAGGACTATCGGGCCGATTATGAGACCCTTCAGGCCCATTGCCCACGTGCCCCCAAGCATTCCTACGAACACGAGGGTCTCGTCGAGCTCCGTGTCCCTCGCGACCATCATCGGCCTTATCGTGTAGTCCGGCATCGGGGAGACGAGGAAGAAGCCGTAGAGCGCTATGCCAACGGCGTGGAAGTAAGCCCCGTTGATTGCAAAATATATCGCTCCGGCCAGCCAAATCATCCAGCCCTCAAAGAGCGGGACAAATGAGAAGGCAAACGTCAAGAAGCCGGCGACTATGGCGGTGTAGAGGTCTGAGACGCGAAAGATTATGAAGCCGATTGTCATCAGGATTCCCTTGGCCACGTTGAGGAGAAGCCATGCCCTGATGAGCGCTGAGAGCGTTTTGTTCACGCTCGTCAGAATTTCCTCACCGAGCTCGCGGTTCTTCTCGGGCAGGAGGGCGTATATCTGGGCCCGGATTTCCTCCCCGTAGGCAAGGGCGTAGTAGTAGGTGAAGAAGAACACGAGGAGCTGGAGCAGGTAGGAGGGCAGGGAGAACGCCTGCTCGGAGAGGTAGTCCGCTATTTTCGGAACGACCTGGCCCTGGAAGTTCTGGAGGAACTGGAGAACGTCCTCCGGGAGCGGAAGGGTAAGGAGCCAGTTGAAAGCCCCTACAACGCTGTCATAGAAGGACATGGCGACTTGGACTGATACAAGGAGGAGATAAAGCGTCAGAAATCCCCCAACGAGAAGAACCGAGAGACTTATCAGGAGGGCGGAGCGCTTATTTCCGAGCCTCGGCGAGAGCCTCCGCTGAAGCGGGTAGAAGGCGTAGGCAAGAACGAACCCGAAGAACAGGGGCGTCACAAGAGGGTGGACTACCCTCCACGCAACGTACAGAATAACTGCCACGACCGCGCCCCAGACCAGTTCCTCTGCCCTCATTTCAGAACGTTTATTAAAACGTCCTATAAAAACCCGTCGGTGGGAACATGGAGGAGGCACTCATCGAAAGGTTCAACTCCTACATTGAGAGGGGCGAGAGGCTGATGGGCGAGAGCAGGTACGACGAGGCCTTTGAGGCCTTCCTCGACGCCCTGAAGGCCCTCGGCGTCCTGATAGTCTACAGGGAGACGGGGATGCTCGTCCCGGCCGAGAGGCTGGTGGGCTTCCTTGGAAAGTACCCGGAGCTTGAAGAAGCGGTGAAAAAGTATTCATCGCTGACGGGAAATGAGGAGACGGCAAGGTCTTTAAGGGAGGAGCTGGAGAAACTGAAGGGGATGATGAGTTTGCCGAGTTCCGAGCGGTGACGAGACTCAGCCTCTGACCCAGAGCGAGCCAATACCGCCAACGCAGAGGGAGGCCGTGTTTGCTAGAACCCTGGCAAAGCCCTTCCCTGCCCTGAGCCGGACGAGAACCCTGCCCTTTCTCGTCAGGAAAAGCAGCTCAACACGGCCAGAATGGAAGCTCACCTCTGGAGAGCCCCTCAGGTAGAGCGCCCCGTGCTCCCGCTTCCCCCAGAGGGAGCTTACCTCTATTGATTTTCCAGAGAAGAACAGGGAGAGCTTCACACCGTCGGGGGTTATGGGTCTGCCGTCGAGATAGACCCTGCCCCGCGCCGTCCCGAGGTACAGGGAGTTTGAGAGGCTGTCCACGTACTTCCCCAAAGCTTCATAAATCGTGTCGTCCATTGGCCCACACCAAGAGAGTTAAAGCGGGGTCGTATATTGGTAATTGGTCGTTACCGGTGATCACCATGAGGATTGTTGCGGCTGACACTGGCGGAGCACTCTTAACGGAGGAGTATGAGCCTATTGGCCTGATAGCAACTGCGGTGGTGCTCGTCGAGAAGCCCTACAGGACGGCGACACTCAGCAGGGTGAGGTACGCCAACCCCTTCGATTACGACATGAGCGGCAGACAGGCGATAAGGGACGAGGCCTTCCTTGCAGTGGAGTTCGCGAGGGAAGTCAAGCCCGACGTCGTCCACCTCGACTCCACCATAGGAGGGGTGGAAGTCAGAAAGCTCGATGAGCCCACCATTGATGCTTTGACAATAACGGACAGGGGAAAGGAAGTCTGGAAGGACCTTGCCAAAGACCTGCAACCCCTCGCCAAGAAGTTCTGGGAGGAAACCGGGATAGAAATAATCGCCATCGGCAAGTCCAGCGTCCCGGTCAGGATAGCGGAAATTTACGCAGGCCTGTACACCGCCAAGTGGGCCATTGAGTACGCTAGGAAGGAGGGAAAAGCCATCGTCGGTCTCCCCCGCTACATGAAGGTGGACATTCACCCCGGAAAAATCTACGGAGAAAGCTTAGACCCGCGCGAAGGCGGCCTCTACGGGGAGATTGAAGCGGAGACGGAAGGGGTTGGCTGGGAGCTATACCCGAACCCGCTCGTTAGGCGCTTCATGGTTCTTGAGGTGTGGAAGGAGTAAGGGCTTTAACTTCCCCCTCCAATGTTTATTGGGTGGTCATATGCCAGTCATTACTATCAGGGTGAATGTCCCCAAAACACTGACCCCGAAGAACTGAAGAGGCTCTTGGAGCTTGAACTGCCTCGCAAAGAGCTTGTAAAGGAGAAAAAACGACCAAAGGGCGACTTCAGAAAACTTAGGAGGATTTTGGGAAAGGCGGAGTTTGGGGAGCTTAAGGCATACGAGCTGGAGGCTGAGTTCAGTGATCTATATTGACGCGAACGTCATGTACAGCTACCTCTTTGAAACGCCGATTAGCGAAAGTGCTGAGCGAATAAACCGTCACCTTCTTCTCCAAATTGTTGCTCCTATAAACCCTGCCAGGAATCCGATGGAAGCGTACATCACCGCAGGGGCGGTTTGAGAGTTCTTCCCGGAGTTATAGGAGATGCATGTTGTGTTGCTCCCCCGTGTGGCGTTGATGGTTGATTTTCCACATTCAACGGGTGAGAATACTGTGAAGTTCTCTGCAGGTTTAACGTTCAGTTTGTCCCATGCCTCGGGGTTGTAGGTGTATCTGAGGAGCTTAATGACTCGGTAATCTCTGACATTGCCGGTGTAGATGAGTTCCGGTTCATGGCGTGTCCAGCCGGTCATGTTGAGAAGCAAAATGCTGTACGGAGGTATATCACGGGTATCTGTGGTGTTGTACAGAAATTGGGCGGCATAAGTGCCATTTTCCCTCTGAACCACTGTGGTCACGTAGTAGTGGAAACTGCATGTGTCTCCGCTCTTTTCTGGAATTGCCCAGATCTGCAGGTTTCCCAGGTATGCTACGGTCAGGTTGGGGACGACGGGACGGCAGAAGCTCGCACCCTTTTCGAGATCGGGATAGCAGTATTCAACAGGCGCCGTGACAAATTCAACTTCCCCTGGCGAATATCCAAGCCCACCTTGGATAATTGCTTCTGAAACGTTCCACGAGAATGCTACCCAGGACGGGTTCTGAACGCTGACGCTCACCCATGCAAATCCCGTGTTAAAGTTATAAACACTTCCATTTAACATGGCAGATTCCATGGGCTCCCCTATGTATGGGTTTAAGGGGTGAAGGGCGAGCTTGTTAGCCGGTTCTATACACGACCGGTTTAGGATATAAAAGCTGTATTGGTAGGGATATGCAGTGCCTTCATCCCATTGTATGCTCGGAATAGGGGCTGGTAGCCCCAGATACCACAGATCCTCGCCCTCATAGATGATTCTATCTCCCTCGGAGTACTGGATGAACGGATACGAAAAGGGATACGCAAACCGGTGAGGATACACGAGATAAACGCCACTCACGTTGATGTAAAACAGATACGTGTTCTCAAACAGACTCTCGTACGCTCCGTAGTCTGGGTCGTAGGAGTAGGGACTTTTCAGTTTTTCCAGCCCTCTGGAGGTGTAGTTTTCCAGCATCTCGGTGGCGTTCATGTAGTAGCTGAGTACGAACTCCCTGGTTAAAGTCAGATTCATTGGGAGAGGTGGTATGTAACCGGCAACGCCTACGATGACGAAGGCATCGTCTTCCCCCACCACTGCAGCTGACTTTATGAACAGGACGTCCGGGGGGCCACAATCCTTTGAGGCGACGACATCCGGGGTTGGCAGGGTATATTCGAGGAGCACAATGAAAATGATAAGAAAACCAAAGACGTTGTTCCTTTTTGCCATGGTAGGCACCTCTATACGTACCCTGGACATTTATCCCTGAGCACGTATAAATTACTTACATTGACATCAAAGTAATATGCTCTATCTTGAAGTTTATTGGCGTACTTGGTATATTCACAAGCCTTTTTGAGGCTTTCCGAGCTTCCCTTTACTGCTCCGTCACATTCCAGTTCCATGTAGATATTATTCATCTTGTGGTACTCCCTGAGGTACTCGATGACGCCTTCAAACCAAACTCGAAGACTAACCTTGCCATTATCGTCTCTCAGTATAGTCTTTTTCTGATAATAATTTGGTTGAATGAAAATTTTGGTGAAGTGCTTGGAGAGTTTGGGGATGTCAGTGTGATCAACTATGTAGTGTATGCACTTTATCTTGTTTTCATACATGCTCATAAGTTTTTGGAAATCTTCACTGTTTTCTGAGATGTGGAGATATGGAATCCATATAAGTTGGAGGCCCCATGTTTTTACTTGGTCTGAAATCTCCTTAACATAATTCATTGGGGTGATGCCATTTGAAACCTGCCAGGGATACTCGTAATACCAATAGAAACCCCTTAACAGCCCGCTTGTATTGAGATACACTCCTTCAATCCATCCGAGGAGATAATCCAATGGGGGAATCTCTTTATGTTTTACAGGAATCTCTGCGATGTATGGTATGGGGGCGTACCCATCGGCTCTTAATCTTTCAGATATTTTTGTCCCGACGTGTTCTTCAAGCCACTTCCCAAAGTTACCTCCATTCTTTAATCCCTCAGTAAAAGTTGTGCCGTATGGCATGTTGCCGTACCTATTGTTCTTCCCACTTGTATGCAATGCTATCAGGTAATCGAACCCAAGCTCACAAAGAGCGCCCGTTTTATTGGTTGGGAACGTTTGGTAATTCCCACCATATGGCATATAATACCATAGACCATATTTCGACATAATATCACCCTGTCGTTTGTATAATATACTACTTAAAAAATTTTCCACTAGCGTACTAATATAAATGGAAAATAATATACCAGGCAACATATAGCATTCATGAATAGTCTTTACTTAAGCTCGCTCGGGAACTTTATCGCGTCGAAGGGGCAGAGCTGGTTGCAGAGGCCGCAGCCGGTACATATAAGGCCGTCTATGCTGACCTTCTTCGTCTCCGGGTCGTAAACGAGCGCCGGACAGCCGGTCAGGAGTATGCACGCCTTACAGCCGGTGCACTTGTCTTCGATGACTACGGGGATTTCACCTATTTCACCACGCCTTATGACGGGTATGACGCACTCGCGCCTTGCTATTATGACTGCCGGCCCCTCAACCCCCATTGCCTCCTTTATTGCCTCCCTCGTAGCCTTGAGGTCGTATGGGTCAACGGTCTTCACGTACTTCACTCCGAGCGCCTTGACGAGCGCCTCGATGTCAATCTCATTGAACTTCCTGCCAGTCTCGCTTCCGCCGGTTCCGGGGTGGGGCTGGTGGCCTGTCATCGCCGTCGTCCTGTTGTCGAGTATCATAACCAGGACGTTCAGATTCTTGTAGACTGCATCAATCAGCGGCTGGATTCCGTTGTGAAAGAACGTGGAGTCTCCTATGGTGGCTATTATCTTCTTGTTCATCACGACGCTCTGGCCGTTGGCGAGGCTTATACTGGCGCCCATCACGTACTCAGTCCAGATGGCTTCAAGCGGCGGGAGGAGCGAGAGGGCGTAGCAACCTATGTCGCCATGTATCGGGATTTTGTAACGGCCGAGCTTGAGGTCGCGGAGGGCGTCCAAAGCGGCCCTATAGCTTCCCCTGTGCGGACAGCCGGGGCACATCACGGGTGGTCTCTTCGGTGCGAGGCTCTCGGCGAACTTCACTTCTTCCGGCTTCTCGTAGGTCTCTCCCTCCTCGCCGAGGAGCTTCAGAAGGGCGTTCCTCACGAGGCTTGGGGTAAGCTCGCCTTCAAGCGGGAGATGTCCGGTCCTCTTGCCGTAGATCGGGACGTTGAGGCCCGCCTCATAGGCGGCTATCTTGACCTCCTCCTCAAGGAACGGCGCGCCGTCCTCGACCACAATCGCGTAGTCAACGGTCTTGAGGAAGTCAGTGACCAGCTTCTTCGGGAGCGGGTGCGGCGTGGAGAGCTTGAGAATCTTGAACTCAGCGTTTAGCTTAGGAACGACCTCGCGCACGTAGTTGTAGGGCGCACCCTCGACGATTATACCGATTTTAGCGTCATCTTTGCCTTCAATCCAGTTGAAGGGCATCGTGTTGAACTCCTCCTCAATCTTTCTCAGCGTCTCGTTCAGCCACCTGTGGCGCTTCCTGTTGCCCTCCATGCTCGCGCGCACATACCTCTCAATGTCCTTCTTGAAGACGGGCTCCCTGTCGAGCTCGACGAACTCACCGACCTCAACGTCGCTCGTCGTGTGGTTCACCCTCGTGGTCGTCCTGAATATGACAGGGACTTTGTACTTCTCGCTCAGCTCGTAGGCGTACTTGATGAGGTCGTGGGCCTCCTGCGGGTCGGCTGGCTCAAGAACGGGCAAAAGCGAGAGCTTGCCGTAGTAGCGGTCGTCCTGCTCGGTCTGGCTGGTGTGCGGCCCTGGGTCGTCCGCCACGAGGATTACAAGGCCGCCTTCAACGCCAGAATAGGCAAGGCTCATGAGGGGGTCGGCGGCGACGTTGAGGCCGACACACTTCATCGTGACGAGCGCCCTGAGGCCGGCGTAGGCAACTCCGGCCGCTTCCTCAAGGGCGACCTTCTCGTTGGGGGCCCACTCGGCAAAAACTTCTGGCTTGAGCCTTGCTATGGTCTCTACAACCTCGGTCGAAGGCGTTCCGGGGTAACCGGTGGCAAAAACGACACCGCTCTCAAGGGCGCCGTATGCTATCGCTTCGTTTCCCATGAGAAGCTTCTTCTCGCGCTTTTCGGTCTTCACTCCAGCCGAGTCAGAAGGGTAAGCCTTAGCCGCTTCCATACCACCACCAGAAAAGCATCGTTTTGTCGGTATAAAACTTGTGGCTCGGAAGAAAGCTGAAAAAGTCAAAGAATTTTCATAAAACTCTCAAGGTTTCTTTCCGTATTTCGGGTCGTAGAAGTATTTCCCGAGGGCTTCTCCGTAAGCGTTGAGGTATCTGCGCTTGGCAAAGAACGCGTACACCGCTATGCTGATGAGGAACAGCCCCCCGAGCAGGAGCCCGTAGAGCTTCAGGAACGAGTACACGGAGAGCAGAACAACCCCGAATATCAGCAGAACAATGCCCCCAAATATCGCGAAGAGTATCTTGTACCCGTACCTCTCCATAAAGAGGGCAAAGTCCATTGAGACCACCGCATACTGCCTTAGCAACTGTAACATAAAAACTTTTCGAGAACTTTAAATACGTATTCGCACATAATAAGGGCGTGGTAATAATGAAAGTCCGCGAGCTTTTGGATATTCTGGACGAGACAATAGCAGAAGTGAAGATAGCCATAGTTTCCAACCAGCAGAGGGCCCTTGAGAGCCCCTACACGAGCTACGAATTTACTCAAAGGGCCATTGAGCTCCAGGAAGACCTCGATGACCTTTTGAAGGTCCGGGAGTTTCTGGCGGGGCTTGACCCTGAAGACGACGTTGAGAACCACTTCCCCAGGGAGGAGCTTGAGAAGTTTCTGAAGCTCCTGGAGCTCCTGAGGAAAGCCGATGCCCACGCCTACTGAGGTGGTACCATGCACTTCCGGGAGCTTGAGGAAAAGCTCGTTGCCTTCCGCGACGCGAGGGGCTGGATGAAATACCACACGCCGAAGAACCTGGCCATATCCGCCGCCGTGGAGATGGGGGAACTGCTTGAGCACTTCCAGTGGGAGAGCGACGAGGAAATACTGGAGTCGATTAAAGACCCGGCCAAGAAGGAGGCCATAGCCGACGAGATAGCCGACGTCATCATCTACCTCACGCTCCTCGCCCACGAGCTGGGCATAGACCTTGACAGGGCCGTTGAAGAAAAAATCGAGAAGAACGGGAAAAAGTACCCGCTCAGGACTTGAAGGCCTTCCCCAGCGCTTCGATTTCTTTTTCGCCCATTCTGTTCTTCTCCCACCGGCTTTCTGCACTGAGGTTTTCGTCCTCCACGTCGAGGACTGCCTTCCTGACGCCGCCCCTTGGGCGGGCGCAGTCTCCGGTATAGCGGGGAATCACGTGCAGGTGGAGGTGCGGGACGGTCTGACCGGCCGCTCTTCCGAGGTTCATTCCCACGTTGAAGCCATCAGGCTTAAGGACTTCAGTCAGCTTTTCCATCGCCAGCTCCATCCCCCGGATTAAGGCCGATTTTTCTTCCCGGCTCAGCTCTCCCCAGCTCTCCACGTGCCTCCTAGGAACGACGAGGAGGTGACCCCTGCTTGCGGGATACGAATCAATGAGGATTCTGATGAGCCCGTCCTCGTAGAGTAGTTGTTCTTTTGGAGGTCTGCAGAATGGGCACTCCATAGCAAACACCAAAGGCTTAAAATCCCCCCGCCTAAAAAATCTCCCGGTGATGGTATGGGAGAACTTGAAGAGATGGGGAAAATCTACAAAAAGTTCCTTTCAGTCGGACTGATCATGCTCCTGCTTGGCTTCGCACTCCTGATATTCAAGCCCATTGGCCAGGCGTCCCTCTACGTTGGGCTCGCTGTTTTTGCAGTGGCCTTCATACCCCTAGAAATCGCAAAGAGAACCGCAAGGAAGATGGCGGTTATAGCCCTCAAGGGAGATAGAAAAGCTTAATAGAAAACCCGGCAACTATCCAAAAGGAAGTGAGAAAGAGAGGTGATGTAAGATGGCGTTTGTACCACCACAGGCCGGTTACGACCGGGCGATAACCGTTTTCAGCCCGGACGGAAGGCTGTTCCAGGTGAACTATGCGAGGGAGGCTGTAAAAAGAGGTGCAACGGCCGTAGGAGTAAAATGGAAGGACGGCGTTGTCCTGGCCGTTGAGAAGAGGATTACCAGCAAGCTTATCGAGCCGAGAAGTTATGAGAAGATTTTCCAGATTGACGACCACATAGCCGCCGCCCCGAGCGGTATAATAGCCGACGCCCGCGTTCTGGTGGACAGGGCCAGGCTGGAGGCCCAGGTTTACAGGCTCACCTACGGCGAACCCGTCCCGCTCACCGTTCTGGTGAAGAAAATATGCGACCTCAAGCAGGCCCACACCCAGTACGGCGGTGTGAGGCCCTTTGGTGCCGCCCTGCTCATGGCGGGCATAAACGACAAGCCCGAGCTCTACGAGACCGACCCCAGCGGTGCCTACTTCGAGTGGAAGGCAGTCGCGATAGGAAGCGGAAGGAACGTGGCGATGGCCATCTTCGAGGAGCACTACGACGACAACCTCGACAGGGACGGGGCGATAAAGCTCGCCATACTCGCCCTGGCAAAGACCCTCGAGGAGCCAACCGCCGATTCGATAGAAGTAGCTTACATAACCACCGAGGACAAGCGCTGGAAGAAGCTCCCGAGGGAGGAGCTTGAGAAGTTCCTCTCCGAGGTTCTTGAGGAGATTAAAGAGGAAGAAGTCGAGGAGAAGTCCGAGGACTACTCCGAGCTCGACCAGAACTACTGAGGTGACGGGCGATGCCGATAAGCGTTGACAAGGCAGTCATCGCCCGTCTCAAGACCCACGGCGAGACCTTCGAGATACTCGTTGACCCGTACCTGGCGAGGGACTTCAAGGAGGGCAAGGACGTCCCCATAGAGGAGATCCTCGCCACTCCCTATGTTTTTAAGGACGCCCACAAGGGCGACAAGGCGAGCGAACACGAAATGGAGAAAATATTTGGAACCAGCGACCCCTATGAGGTTGCGAAGATAATCCTCCGAAAGGGCGACGTCCAGCTCACAGCGGAGCAGAGGAGACAGATGCTTGAGGAGAAGAAGCGCTACATAGCGACGGTAATCCACAGGCACGCTGTTGACCCGAGGACGGGCTATCCTCACCCCGTTGACAGGATTTTGAGGGCAATGGAAGAGGCTGGAGTCCACGTTGATATCTTCAAGGACGCGGAAGAACAGGTTCCAAAGGTCATCAAGGCGATTAGGCCTTTGCTCCCGATAAAGCTTGAAGTCAAGGTCATAGCGGTGAAGATACCAAGCGACTACGTCGGAAAGGCCTACGGTGAGGTCAGAAGGTTCGGCAACATAAAGAGGGAAGAGTGGGCCAGCGACGGCTCCTGGATGTTCCTCATCGAGATACCCGGAGGAGTAGAGGAAGAGTTTTATGAGAAGCTCAACGCCCTCACAAAGGGCACCGCCCTTACTAAACTTGTAGAGAGGAAGGGACTATGAGGCGGATTTTTGTAAAACCAAGGGAACTCGTCGTCCCTGGGACCCTGCTCGCCCAGGGGCCGTTTAAGAACGGAAGAGGAACCTTTAGAGAAGGCAACAGGATTTACTCGACAGTGATAGGCCTTGTGGAGATAAGGGGCGACCTCATAAGGGTCATACCGCTTGAAGGGCCCTACATCCCCGAGGTTGGAGACAACGTCCTCGGAAAGATAGTGGACGTCAAGTTCTCGAACTGGACAGTGGACATCGGCGCACCGTACCAGGCAAACCTCCGCGTCCAGGACGCAGTCGAGGAGCGCATAGACCTGCTCAAGACGGACCTGAGGAAGATATACGACATAGGCGACATAATCTACGCCAAGGTCAAGGCGTTCAACGAGATAAACCAGATTGACCTGACGACGAAAGGGATGCCCTTCAAGGGAGGCCCGCTCAGAGGCGGACAGCTCGTCACGATAACGCCCTCAAAGGTGCCGAGGCTCATCGGTAAGGGCGGCTCAATGATCAACATGATTAAGACGCTGACGGGAACGAGGATTATAGTCGGCCAGAACGGATGGGTCTGGGTGAGCGGAAAGAACGACGAGCTTGAGAAGCTCGCGATAGAGGCCATCCTCAAGGTGGACCGCGAGAGCCACACCCAGGGCCTAACCGACAGGGTCAAGGAGTATCTGCTCTCAAGGCTCAGGGAGCTAAAGGAGCAGGGAGTTATTGCCGAAATCCCCCAGCTTGGGGAGAAGGAAGGTGAGAATGATGATGGGCAGGCCTGAGGGTTTAAAGCTCATCGACGAGAACGGTAGAAGGGTTGACGGCAGAAAGAAGTACGAGCTTAGGCCCATTAAAATGGAAGTCGGCGTCCTGAAGAACGCTGACGGTTCGGCCTACGTCGAGTGGGGCAAGAACAAGATAATGGCGGCCGTTTACGGCCCGAGGGAGATACACCCCAAGCACCTCCAGAGGCCGGACAGGGCAATCCTGCGCGTCCGCTACAACATGGCTCCCTTCAGCGTTGAGGAGCGCAAGAAGCCCGGACCGGACAGGAGGAGCGTCGAGATAAGCAAGGTCATAAGGGGCGCGCTTGAGCCGGCCCTTATCCTTCAGATGTTTCCCAGAACCGCCATAGACGTATTTATAGAGGTTCTCCAGGCCGACGCCGGAACCCGTGTGGCGGGCATCACGGCCGCTTCCCTCGCCCTCGCAGATGCGGGAATACCCATGAGGGACCTGGTAGCGGCTTGTGCCGCGGGAAAGATTGACGGTGAGATAGTCCTCGACCTCAACAAGGACGAGGACAACTACGGTGAGGCCGACGTTCCGGTCGCCATAATGCCCCTCAAGAACGACATAACGCTCCTCCAGATGGACGGCTACCTGACCAGGGAAGAGTTCATGGAGGCGGTAAAGCTCGCAATCAAGGGTGCCAAGGCCGTCTATCAGAAGCAGAGGGAAGCCCTCAAAGAAAAATACCTCCGCATAGCCCAGGAGGTGGCGGGAAATGAGTGATATGGAAGTAATGGCCAGCATAATGCGCGATCACATCATAAACCTCCTCAGAGAGGGTAAGAGGACCGACGGTCGTTCCTTCGAGGACTACCGCGACCTCGAGATAAAGGTCAACGTGATTGAGAAGGCGGAGGGCTCCGCCTGGGTCCGGCTCGGGAACACGCAGGTTCTCGTCGGCATAAAAGCCGATCTCGGTGAGCCGTTCCCGGACTTGCCCGACAAGGGCGTCATGACGACCAACGTCGAGCTCGTTCCCCTTGCCTCGCCGACCTTTGAACCCGGCCCGCCCGACGAGAACGCCATAGAACTCGCCCGTGTCGTGGACAGAGGAATCAGAGAGAGCGGGGCCGTCGAGCTTGAGAAGCTCGTCATTGTCCCGGGCAAGCTCGTCAGGGTAATCTTCATTGACGTCCACGTGCTCGACCACGACGGAAACCTCCTTGACGCGAGCGGAATCGGAGCGATAGCGGCACTGCTGAGCACCAAGATTCCGAAGATTGAGTACGATGAGGAGAGCGGAGAGGTGAAGGTACTCGACGAGTACGAGCCTCTTCCAGTCAGAAGCGTTCCGATACCGGTCACCTTCGCCAAGATAGGCAACACCATAGTGGTTGACCCCAACCTCGACGAGGAGCGCGTCATGGACGGCAGGCTGACCATAACCACCGACGAGACGGGGCACATCTCCGCGGTTCAGAAGGGTGAGGGCGGAAGCTTCAAGCTCGAGGAAGTCATGTACGCCGTTGAGACCGCCTTCAAGAAGGCGGAAGAGATAAGGAAGATAGTCTTAGAGGCCGTTGGAAGGGCCTGAGCTTTCATTTCTTTTTCGGTGATGGCTATGGACTTCATGACGGTCATTGCGGCAGTGATTTTCGCAGGCTTCGCGGTGAGAACCGTCTACCTGCTCACCAGGGAAGACAGCAAGAAAGACCTGCTCCTCACAACCGCGCTGTGGGGTCTGGCGCTGTTTGTGTGGGGCCTGTACCTCTCGGGAAGGAAAGGGTGGAACGTCTCAAACGGCATCGTAATCTTCTCAGGCATCGTAGCATTTGCCCTGTCTTTCTTTGGCCTGTTCAAGCTCCGTGAGGAAAGCCCCAAAGAGTTTGGGAAAGAGCTATAAAGGATAAGGGATAAGACTAAACAGCTTTACGATTAATCGGGGGGAACCGTTATGGGACTGTTTGACAGCCTCAAAAAGAAGGAAAGCAAACCTAAAATGAAGCCTCCCTCAAGCGTTAAGAAGGAGGCCGCCGCTCCGAGGCATGACATCGATGTTGTACCGATTGAGGAGGATGTTCTTGCTAAGGAGCTTCTCAAGCCTCAAATTCGCTACCTGAAAAAGATATCGGTGACCAGCTACTCAGACCTCGAGAGGATTTCCAGCGAGCTTCAGGAGGGCAACATAGTCATAGTTGACCTGACTCCCCTTTTCAAGCGGCCGGACGTCCTTGAAAAGGTCGCCGAGCAGATTAAGGGTATGGTCAACGCCTTCGGCGGGCAGGCCGCGAAGATATGCAAAGATGAGGTTAAGCTCATTATACTCCCCGAGGACATAAAGATTGCCAAGTGATTTCTTTTTCTACCTACCATGCCTTTATAAAGGCAACACAGGTTCTTTTCTCGGTGATGCTCATGAGTGAGATTAAGAAGAATGGCGAGAGAGTTAATGCTGACCCTGAAGTTGGCGACGTCCAGGTCATAAGCCTCGGGGACTGTCCCATCTGCGGTGGAAAAGGGACGCTCAAGGCCATACAGCACATTCACGAAATACCTTACTTCGGCAAGGTCATGGAGAGCACCATCATCTGCGAGAAGTGCGGCTACCGCAATGCCGACGTCATGATACTTGAGGACAGACCGCCAAAGCTCTACACTGTGAAGGTCGAGGGGGAGAAGGACCTCTTCACCCGCGTCGTGAGGAGCAAGAGCGGAACCATTGAGCTAGAGGAGATGGGCGTCAAGATTGAGCCAGGGCCTGCAGCAGAGGGCTTCATCACCAACGTCGAGGGCGTCCTTGAGCGCGTCCGCGAGACGCTCCTCATGGCCAGGGAGTTCAGAAGGCAGGAGGGCGACGAGGAGGCCGTGAAGAGGGCCGACGAGATACTCAGCTACATAGAAGACGTCAAAGAAGGGAAGAAACCGCTGACGGTGAAGATAGCTGACCCCCTTGGCAACAGCGCGCTCATAGGCGAGAAAGTCAAGAGCAGACTGCTGACCGAGGAAGAGATAAAGAAGCTCAGCCTTGGGCCGTACCAGATAATCAACCCGGAAGAGCTTGAGGGCTCTGGAAACGGGTCAGAAGAAGCCAGCTCAGAGAAGACCAACGAAAACAAAGAGGCTCAGGGGTAAAAGTACTCCCTCGCCAGCAGGTCTTCGATTAGGGCCCTAACCCACGGCTTTCTCGTTTTTCTCGATAGGTGGATTATGCCTTCTACATGGATTCCGTACCGTTCTTTCATCTCTTCCCTGCTCATCGGCTCCTTGAATAGGAACGGCCTCTCTATCGTGAATACGTAGCCGTAGTCCTTGATGTAGTTGCCCAGCCACTTCTTCCCGTTCTCGCCGTGGACGAGGGTCAGCCCGCTGGTGTCCTTTGCCATCTCCCACAGCGTCTCAAGGTCTGCCTTTATGACCTCTCCGACCTCAAAGCCGCCAGCTATCGTCCCCCTCTGGGTCAGCGTCTGCTCCTCGTGAAGGTTAAGCCTCCTGAGCGTGTCCCTCAGCTCGTATGGGTTGCCCCTCGCTATATAGAGGAAAACCAGGTCGCCCTCCTCAAATGCCCTCCTCTTCCTAACCTCAACGGTCTTAAGTCCGCGGAATATGAGCTCCGCATACACCTGGTGGAGCGCTATGACGTGCTCCATGGTTCCACCTGGCAAATGCTTGGAGGAGGGAATAAAAAGGTTTGGGCAAAGCTTTTTAACTCATCGAGGTTGAATTTTAATAGGGGATCTGATGGTAACGGTTAAAAAAGCCCGGCGCAGGGAGCTCAAAACATCACTCCTCAGGATTATTCTTGGACTCGCAATCTTTGTTTTTGCCCTGTTCCTTATGATTCTTGGGGTTGATTCTACCCCCCCTTATTTGCTCCTGGGAAGCTTTGTTGTGGGGCCGCTCATAGGCCAGGCGGTATGGGGAACTCCCGTCCTGAGGGTAGAAAACAACGGCAAGGTCTGCGAGATTTTGGCATACGACGACCTGAAGAGAGTCGCAATCATCGAGGACGGGTACACCTCACGGGAAGTTCGATTAGATGAGCCCGCCGAAACTGTAGTCTGCGGACTCCATGTTAGGTTTTACCACAAACCGCACTGGCTCGGAGCGGTACTGATAGTGGAAATTGAGGGAAAGAAGTACAGACTACCTTAACTTCAACGAGGCCTTCACCAGATCGCTGACAACTCCGCTCGCGGTCTCCTTCAGCCCGGCGCCGGCCCCTTTAATGAGGAGCTCGCCGAGGAGGTCGCTCTCAACCACTGCAACGTTCTCGTTGCTTGAAACTGCCAATGGCCCAGATACCTCCTCAGGGGCGACCCTCACGTTCCCATCTTCCACGGTCGCGACGAGCCGAATCCTCTTCCCCTTCGAGAGGGCCCTCTTAACCTCATCAACCGTGACCTCGGCAATACCTTTCACTGAAATCTCATCAAAGGTAATCGGCTTGAAGGCCACGCAGTGAAGAATCGTGGCCTTGTAGCCCGCGTCAATTCCAAGAACGTCTCCACTCGGGTCCCTCTCGGCTATTCCCAGCTCCTGGGCCTGCTTCACGGCACCATCGAAGTCAATCCCCTGCTCCATTCTGCTGAGTATGAAAGTTGTCGTCGCGTTCAGAACTGCCTTAATCCGCTTCATCGAGTCGCCGAGCAGGTTCTCGCGGAGGAGCCCGATGACCGGCGTCCCGGCCATCACTGTCGCCTCAAAGAGATAGGGAAGGCCCTTTCTCTCGGCCTCGCCGATGAGCTCCGCGTAGTGGAATGCCAGCGGCGGCTTGTTGCTCGTAACGACCGCCTTACCCTCGTTGAGTGCTTTCATGTGCCACTCGTAGGCGCCCCTGTCGTTCGTCACATCTATCACAACGTCCGCCTCAACTTCTTTCACGGTCTCGGCAGGGGAAAAGCTGTAGACCTCGTAGTCGTTCGTCCAGGCGGAAAGCTTTCCAAAGGTCTCCTTGACGAGGAGGGCCTCCCTAAGGTCTATACCTTCAGGAAGCCACACTGTCCCGGTCGTATCTGCTATGCTCACGACCCTGAACTCCACCCCGTATTTTTCCCTGAAGAAGCGCTCCTTTTCGAGGAGAACGCGGGCAACGGCCCTCCCAACGTTACCAAAGCCGAAAAGCTGAACCTTGACCTCCCGCATGCCACCACCAGAAGAAAGGGGAAGAAAGGCCTTAAATCACTTGTTGAGGATAACCTTGATTATGTCCATATCCCTTACGATGCCGACGAGGTCCCCCTCACCCTTTATCACCGGCAGCTGCTCGATGTGGTACTTCACCATCTTCTGGGCAACGTCGTAGACGCTCATGTGGGGCGTTGCAACGATAAGGTCTGTGTTCATGATGTCCCTGACGGGCTTCTTGGGAAGCTGGAGCTCGGCCTTCTCAAAGAGGAGCGTTGGGTGGCTCTCAAGAATCCAGTCTTCCTCGCTTGAGACTGCCAGATCCGTACTCTTCATGACCCTTATGACCTCGCTGTCCTTGAGGATATCGGTTTCGTCCACCATGCCAACAAGGTTTCCGTCGTCGTCTATGACAGGGATTGCCATCGCGTTGCACAGGAGGAGCGCTTTGAGCGCGGCCTTCAGTGGGGTGCCCTGCCACACAACACCGACGTTCCTCTGATAGTATGGCTCAATCGTTACGTCCCTGAGCTTCTCGTTCTTTGCCAAGTAGCGCCTCACAATATCGCCAACGGTGAGTATGCCAACGACCTTTCCCTCATCGTCCACGACGACAACGCGGCGGTATTCCATCTCAAGCATCTTCCTGACGGCCTTCTTCAGGTCGTCGTCCGGCCTGACAACGGGGACTTCTCTACGTATGAGCATGGCGAGCTGATCCTCGTCAGGGTGGAGGAGGACACGTTTGATGCTTATTATCCCAACAAGATTTCCTTCTTTGTTTACAACAGGGAACGCCCTTACGTTGTGTTTTCTGAAGAGCTCAAGGGCGTACTCCCTCGTGGCGGGGAGCTGTATGACCACCGGGTCTTTGGTCATCAAGGTTTTCACACGCATTTCCTTCACCACCGCTTTACATTAAGGCGCCCTACTCCTATTTTAAGCTTTTCATTATTGCATAGGACTCAAATACCTAGCAATTGAAAACGGTTCAAAAGGTTCTTCAAGTTCGTCTCAACCATACGCGACCACGCAATACTGGCCGGTTTGATAGTCCTGATAGCCACGACTCCTGACGGGTGGAAAAAGGCGAGTGGGCGGCACTGACTAGAGAACTAACAGTAATCTAACGGTAGAGGCCACTGCTTTTCTCTTTTCGGGCCATTCATGACGATGAGAAAGTCCAATTCGTTCTATCTTAGCCCAGCTACCAAAAGCAAGAGGGTAAGATTAAAAAGAGGGCATCAGCCCAGCAGGGCGAGGAAAACGCCCGCGACGACGGCAGTTCCTATAACTCCTGCCACGTTCGGCCCCATCGCGTGCATGAGGATGAAGTTTCCTGGGTCTTCCTCGCTCGCTATTCTCTGGACGACCCTGGCCGACATCGGAACCGCCGAAACTCCAGCCGCTCCTATCATAGGATTTATCCTGCCTCCCGAGAGCTTCATCATGAGCTTCCCAAAGAGCACTCCTCCAGCTGTTGCGCTGGCGAAGGCGACGACACCGAGGGCGAGTATCTTGAGGGTCTCAGGGGTCAGGAAGCTCTCAGCCCTCATGGTGGAGCCGACACCGAGGCCGAGGAAGATGGTGACGATGTTCATGAGCTCTTCCTGAGCCGCCTTCGTGAGCCTCGGCACGACACCGCTCTCGCGGAAGAGGTTGCCCATCATGAGCATTCCGATAAGGGGCGCTGCGCTGGGGACGAGAAGGCCGATGACAATCATGCTGACAATCGGGAAGAGAATCTTCTCCCTTTTTGACACAGGCCTGAGCTGCTCCATCCTGATTTTCCTTTCCTCTGGGGTCGTTAGGGCCTTGATAATCGGCGGCTGAATCAGCGGGACGAGGCTCATATAGCTGTAAGCGGCGACGGCGGTGGCGGCGAGGATTTCTGGAGCGAGCTTTGTGGTCAAGTATATCGTCGTCGGCCCGTCGGCACCGCCGATGATTCCTATCGAGGCCGCCTGGTGGAGGTTGAAGCCGAGGGCAAGAGCCGTGAGCATCGCTATGAACACACCAATCTGCGCCGCCGCGCCGAGTAGGGCAGTCTTGGGGTCGGCGATGAGAGGTCCGAAGTCGGTCATTGCACCTAGACCGAAGAATATGAGGAGCGGCACTATCTCCGTTTTGATGAGATAGTGATAGACTATGTCAAGCAGTCCCGGGTGTTCGCAGAGGCCCCCAATGGTCGAACAGTTCGCTATACCGTTGAGGGGGAGGTTGACGAGCACGGCCGTAACGCCTATCGGAAGGAGGAGCAGGGGCTCCATCTCGTAGCGTATCGCGAGGTAGACGAGCGTCAGGCCCACTGCAATCATGATGAGGTTCCCTACCGTGAGGTGGAGCAGGCCCATGGTGTTGATGAAGTCCACGAAGCTTGTCATGTTCCATCACCCAAGCTCTATCAGTGGGTCGCCGGTGTTTACGGCGTCGCCTTCTTTTACGTAGATTTTCTTTACGACGCCGTCTTTTGGTGCTGGGATTTCGTTCTCCATTTTCATGGCTTCGAGCACGAGGAGTCCCTGACCGGTCTTGACTTCCTGCCCCTCACTCACGAGTATCCTAACAACCTTGCCAGGCATCGGGGCCGTAACAGTATTCGGCGAAGCCTGCGCAGGGGCCGGCGAAGGGGCGCTTGGAACTGGTGTTGGGGCAGGCGCTGGAGCAGGCGCAGGAACAGGAGCCGGAGCACTTGCAGGCGCTTCAGGAAGGCTCGGAAGCGGTATCCCCAGCCCCTCTGCCTTGACCTCGTAGCTTTTGCCATCGAAGCTGACCCTGAACTTTCCACCACCGAGCTCCTCAACCTCGACCTCGTATTCCCTACCCTCAACGATGACCTTAACCTTCATCTTCACCACTTCCTGAGTTCGTAGTTGAAGTTCTCAACTTCATTCATGTAGGTCTGGACGCCGTAAAGGCGCCAGGCATCGGAGACCTTCCTCCTAAACGGGACGGGTCTGGCGACTTCCGCCTTCTTCGCGATGTAGGCCAAAATTGAGGCAGTAATAATGGCCAAATCCCTCGGGGGGATTTCCTCATTCGGAGCCCCAGTCTCTTTCTTCTCCTCAACGGGTGCCTCCTTAGCTTCGCTCTTGGGTTTGCCCTCTGCTTTCCTTGTCATTCCACGCTCGAAGGCGCCTATGGCGTACATGACGATGGCGAGTATGCTCAGTATCGCGAAGACTATCGTGACGCCGATTACAGTAATCCATCCGCCTTCGGCAAACTGGCTCATGCTTTCACCTCACAGCGGTATGTTGCCGTGCTTCTTCGGCGGGAGCTTGACGCGCTTGCTCTCAAGGGCTTCGAGCGCCATAATCACCTTCGCCCTCGTCTCTGCAGGGTCGATGACGTCGTCGATGTAACCTCTCGCGGCCGCGACGTACGGGTTGGCGAACTTCTCGCGGTATTCGGCTATCTTCTGCCCTCTAATTTCCTCAGGGTTCTCCGCCTGGGCGATTTCCTTCCTGAATATGATGTTCGCCGCTCCCTCAGGACCCATAACGGCTATTTCCGCAATGGGCCAGGCGAAGACGAAGTCGGCACCGAGGTGCTTGCTTCCCATAGCGAGGTAGGCACCACCGTAGGCCTTCCTCAGAATCACGGTTACCATCGGGACGGTCGCCTCTGCGTAGGCGTAGAGAACCTTTGCACCGTGCCTGATGATTCCCCTGCTCTCCTGGTCAACGCCCGGTAAATAGCCGGGAACGTCCACGAGGGTAACTATCGGGATGTTGAAGGCGTCACAGGTTCTAACGAAGCGCGCTATCTTGTCGCTTGAGTCTATGTCGAGAACGCCTGCGAAGTACTTGGGGTTGTTGGCGACTATACCGACGGTCTGGCCGTTCATCCTTCCAAAGCCGACGACGGCGTTCGGGGCGAAGTAGGGCAGAATCTCCAGGAAGTCCGGGTTGCCGTTCTCGTCGCGGTCAACTATCTCGTAGATGACCTCCCTGACGTCGTAGGGCTTGTTCGGGTCGTCCGGGACAATCTCGTAGAGCCTCTCGCTCTTCCTGAAGGGCGGGTCGTTCCTCTTGACGCGCGGGGGCTTCTCCATGTTGTTCGACGGCAGGTAGCTCACGAGGCGCCTTATTAGCGCCAAGACTTCCTCGTCGCTTTTCCCTATGAGGTGGGCCTGCCCGGCCTTCTGAGCGTGAACCATCGCTCCGCCGAGCTGGGTCGGTGTAACCTCGACACCGGTGACGGCCTTAACGACCTGCGGGCCGGTGATGAACATGAAGCTCGCGGGGTTGTCCACCATGAGGATGAAGTCTCCTATCGCCGGGCTGTAAACGGCTCCACCGGCGCAGGGGCCCATTATCGCGGTGATCTGCGGAACAACACCGCTGAGAATCGTGTTCATCTTGAAGATATCACCGTAGCCCTTGAGGGAGTCAACGCCCTCCTGGATTCTGGCACCGCCGGAGTCGTTGAGGCCTATAACCGGCGCCCCTGCTTCAAGGGCCAGCTCCATAACGCGTTTAATCTTCATCGCGTGCATCTCGCCGAGGGAACCGCCCATGACGGTGAAGTCCTGGGCGTAGACGAAGACGAGCCTTCCATCGATAGTTCCATAGCCAGTGATGACACCGTCGGCGGGGAGTTCCTTTTTGTCGAGGCCAAACTCCGTTCCGCGGTGCTTGACGAACATTCCTATTTCCACGAAGCTTCCGGGGTCGAGGAGCTTCTCAATCCTCTCGCGGGCGGTGAGCTTGCCCTTGGCGTGCTGTTTTTCTACCGCCTTTTCACCGCCCATTGCGAGAATTTTTTCCTTCCTCTCATAGAGTTCTTTGAGCTTTTCCTCCATGCTCATAAGAGTAACCCCCTTGAGTTCTCGGGGGTTGTAATTTGTAAAGTTTAAAAGGATTTTTGAGAGAATAGTTTCATTCAAAAATGGATAATTTATCCACAACTGGAGAAAAAAGAATAAGGGCCTCAGAGGTGCTGGATAGGCGTCTCGGCACCACATGCTTCACACTTGAGGAAGTGGAAGCGGCCCTTCTTGAGTATCTTGGTGTCAGGCGAGCCACAGACAGGACAGATGACGTACTCCTTGAGGTACTTCTTCATCTTGTTGCCTATGAGGTACGGTGTAAAGCGCCCCTGGAGGATTACGCGCTTGCCCTCGAGGGTTCCAGCCGTAGCCACCTCGCGCAGAATGAACTTGAGCAGGTGGTTCGGGTCGCGGTTCATCGCTTCCGCTATGTCAACGAAGTTCTCAATGATGGTTCTGTTACCGGCAATCGTGACAACTGCCGCAGGCACCTCGAAACGGGACTTGTGGGACTTTATGTTCTCGGGCAACTCCTCATAAGCCTTATCGAGGAGCTTCTCAAAGTCGTAAAAGTCAATGTTCTCACTCATTTTCTCACCCCCTCATGGGTTTTTACTTTCGCTTTATAACCTTTGTTAGAGCACCTTGTAGAACCCCGCCCTCGGCTCATAGATTCTGCCATCTGCCTTGAGCTCCTCGATTATCTTCTCAACCTCGCGCTTGTTCCCGACCCCTGCCTGCTTCGCCGCCTCGATTACCTTATCGGCCGGAGCGCCGTAGTCGCCCTCGCTTTCGAGGTTCTTGATTATATCGACCAGCTTCTCTATCTTGTTGAGCTTCTTCGAGCTCTTTCCTACCTCCAGTATCGAGACGTCGATGTTGCCCTCCTCATCAACGGCTATTGTCCTCATCATTGCCTCGATGAGCTCTATCGCCGCCCTCGCGTCCTCCCTCGTTACCGTCTCGCTCAATCTCATCCTCGCGTGGGCCTCGCTCAGTCTGATAAGGGCCTCAAGCTGTCTCGCCGTGATTGGAATCGGCTGGACGCCCTCTTCGTCGCCCCTCCTGAGTCCCTTTCTCATCTTGACGTAGTATCGCTTGATTTCTTCCATGGCTTCCTTGCTGAGGACGGGGTGGACGTTCTTCCTCGCGTAGGCTATGTACTTCTTGAGCAGGTCGTAGGGTATCTTTGGAGTGACAACTTCTGCCTCACCCCTCCTCACCTTAAGGATGTGCTCTGCTATGCTCGCGTCTATCTTCTCGTCGGGCTCGTCAAGGAGCAGGAATATCAGGTCAAAACGGCTCAGCAGGGTCGGTGGGAGGTCGAGCTGCTCCGGAAGGCTCTTGTGTCTGTTGAAGCGGCCAAACTTTGGGTTTGCAGCGGCTATGACGGTTGTCCTCGCGTTTAGAGTCGCGGTTATACCAGCTTTGGAGATGCTTATCGTGTTGTGGAGAACCAGCCCGTGGGAAACGAAGAGGTGGTGGGGCTCGACGGTTATGTCGTAGACCCACTCCCAGCCGTCGTTGGAGATTTCTTCAACCCCTGTTACGCCAAGGAAGTTTACGTTGGCGTTTATAAGGTCTTCCACACGTCTTATGGCCCTCTCAATTCTTCCAGCAGCCATCTCCACTTCGTTCTTTACTATTGAGATGGCGAGCGGCTCTCCCCTCGCCACCCGGTGTTCAAGGGTCTGGGGAGTGAGCCCGTACTTGGAGGCGACCCTCGATTTGATGAGATAGTTGAAGGCCTCAAGGGGGTCTTTCTCTGCGATTTCCCTGACGTGCTTGATGTGGCCCTTAAGCCTCTCTATCTCCTCTCTCAGGAGGTTTTCTGAAACGAGGGGTTTTCTCGCGTGGTACCACTTGGAGAGCTTGAAACGCAGTTCTTTTCCTGCGTCCCTTAGAGTCCTCAGGAGCTCCCCTGGGAAGGTTCTCTCCGTGGGAAGAACCTCGTAGCCGGCTGAACCCTTTCTTATTCTCGACACAATACCACGGGAGTAGAGGTAATCCTGCATGAGCCACGCGCTTACAGGGTCTTTAAAGACTCTGCCCTCGGGGGGCTGGAGCTCTACCGGGTACCTGGAGACCCCAAGCGCCACATCGTTCACTGTGACCTTCTCGGCCGGTTTCTCCCTTATCTCGCCGTTTTCCCACACCATTATCGGGTGCTCCGGCGTTACTGTTATCTCCCTGCCGTTCGAGAATCTCAGCCTTATGAACTTCTCCGGGGCCTTGTGCCTGCTCACACGGTCCGCCTTGACCTTGACCACTTCCTTCTTCTCAAGGTCGTAGGCGAGCAACTCTATGTCGTCAACCGGCAGGATTTCGGTGTCCTTGCCGATTATCACCTTATCGCGGTTGGCCTCGATGAGCGAATCCACCAGCTCGCCTATCTTCACCTTCCTGCCGTCAGCTAGGAGGATCTCAAAGTCGTGGTGGTAGCTCTGCTGTTCCAGCGCTTCGTGAATCGCGCTCCTGTCCCTGTCGCTCATCTTGTCGAACTCGTCGATTAACGCGAACCCACCGTCGGCGAGAACAAGAACACCCGCTTCCAGAACCCAAGAGCCTGTGAACTCGTCGCGCACGGCCGCTGCGGTCAAACCAGCGGCGCTTGAACTCTTACCGCTCGTATAAATCGCCCTCGGCGCCAGGTTGGCCACGTAGCGGAGGAGCTGGCTGTTGTGAACGAAGATATCGTTGGCTATGAAGTTGTGGTGCTCTGGAACCTGGAGGTCGTAAACCCACTCGTGCTCGGGTTTGTACTCTTCGATTTCAATAATCCGGTCCCAGAAGATGTCAGAGTCCGCCAGGGTCGCCAGAAGGCCAACCTCGGGGGATACAGGCAATTTAGCTTTGAGAATATCAACAACGACTTTGAGCTTCTCCCTGCTAGGCAGGCGATCCCCTCTCTCGTAGTGAAGATAAGTCGAGCGCGGTATGTCCATCTGGGCTTGGGTTAGTCCAGCCTTGGTGCGGAGGTTCTTCAGTAGTGAACCAACACCCGGAACAACGTCCACGTTGGTGTTTGTCTTTTCGTTGGAGGTTACACGCTCAAGAATATCCATTTTAGCACGTAGGCCAAACCCAATCGTTTCCCTGAACCTAATGGCGTCCTCTCCAGTGATGAACAGCCGGTAGTAAGTTCTTGGAGCCTTCATCTTGCCGTTGGTCGCACGGCCCTTTGTTTCGTGGAGCTGTGACTTTATTCCAAAGCGGAGAAGGAGGTGCTGGACGCCTTTGAGAAGCCCCTCTGACGCCGAAACAACCGTTATTTTAGCCCTCCCTCTATCTACTGTGGACTCTGCATCAAAATACCCTCTCAGGAAGCCCCTGATATCCTCCAAGCGCGCTTTGAAAAGCTGTGGTGGAACTTTCTTGTCCCTTGAGTTTGTCGCGAGACCCAACCACTCCAGCAGGCGGTAGAACTCAACGCTACTCACGTAGACCTCCCGCGCGCTCTTACCTTTATGGCTCTCACGAATGGTAGGATTGAGACCCAGACCCTTGAGATACTCGTAAACGAACCGCACCAGTTGCTCATCGTTGTTAGTAAAGTACACCGTTGCACTGCCACCCCTGTTTTGGGAGTATCCTTCTCCGACCAACAGTCCGATTAGATACCAGAACTTCTCGTCGGCAGTCTTTGGAAGTTTAAGCCTCGCTTTTGCTGTTCTCGGTTTCTCAACGGGAACCTCCGAGAGCCTAACGGCTTCTCCATCAACTGGGACCACTCTTGGCACGGCCACAAAGTCGCCAATCTTAAGCTCTTTCGCTTTCCTTGTTTTGAACTGCCCGTTTTCAAAGGTGAAGAATGGGTGAGTCGGAGTTACTCGGATTTCGCGCCCGCTCGCAGTCTTTATTCTAAACATCTTGTCCGGAGCTTTTCTCTTCCAGGCGATATCTGCCTTGACCTTCCTAACTTTCAGCGTCTTTGCGTCTAGAGCATACAGTTCGAGGTTAATTGGGGCATAGAATCCGTCGTCAACCCTTCCGAGCTCCCCTTTGGCCTTTGCCTTCTCGATGGCGTCGTCAACTATCTCGCCAATCTCCTTTAGGCTTCCATCGGCCAAGAGAACCTTCGTGTGATAATCAACGCACTTGGCAACACCGGGGTCACCAACCAGTAAAACATGGCTCTCACCGCGAAGCTTCGTCCCATCTGGCAAAACCCTCTGGACGCCGCCGAAGAGAGCTAGGGCTATGCCCTTCTTGACCGTCTTGTGGCCCCAGATCGCGGGGGCTATCGAATCCACTATCGCGTCCACGATGTCCTTCCTCTTGGCCAGCTCACGTATCTTCTGCTCGTCCTCGGGGGTAATCTCAAGCTCCTCTATCTCCTTGCTGAGCTGTTCGATGTGGTTGACCTCGAGGACTTTCTTGAAAATCGGCCTCTTGTCCTTCTGCTCGAGGATAACGCGCAGGATTCCGGTTACAAGAACGCGGTCGCCTGGGAGGGCCGTATCAACGAGGTCGTCGAGGAGTATTGCGTCAACAAACCTCGGCATCTGACCTCCCTTGAGGCTCTCGGGCCTGTCCTGGAGGCGGAAGCTCTGGAAGTTTATGAACCGACTCTTCTCGACGTCGAGCTCGACATTTCTTGAGCCACAGGCGTCGCACTTGGCTGGCTTAACAAGGTTCTCGTAGGGCCTCTGAAGGCGCACCATCTCGTTTCCGCAGTCCTTACAGACGAAAACTGCCCTCTGGACGAAGGGCTTGACCTCGCTGACGCGCGTGATGATTCCCTCGACCTGAATCAGCCTGTTTATGTGCTCGCTCCCCAGTTCCTTGACGAGGAGCGTGTGGGGCAGGTTGTAAAAGCGCGCGTGAACCTTCAAATCCCTCTCCACGAGAAGCGGGGGCTCGCGGAGGATAATCTGGATGGCATCTTCACAGCTCGCTATCGCTTCCTCGGGGTTGTTGATGAGCTCATCTGCCAGCTCTGGGTCGAATGAGTTAAGGTGTGCCCAGTCTATGGCCAGAGAGCGCCTCGGTGTGACCGTCAGCAAGTCCTTGAGGCGGTTAATGTAGACTTCATTGCCGTCATCATCAACGTACTCGCGAAGGAACTTTGCAAAGCGTGAAATCATCTCCTCCCTGTCCATCAGGCATCACCGAGCCATTCATTCCTTATTTTGGACATCTGGAGGTAGAGCATTCTCTCCTCAGGCGATAGGCGTGAGAGGAGCTCAAGGCTGTTGGGCCTCAGCATGACCGCTTTGAGTATCTTGTTAAAGCGTATCATCTTCAAGTCCCTCAGCTTCTTCTTGAGGTTGGCGAGCTTCGTGAGCTTGACGTTTATGGTTTCAACGCTCTCGCTAGGGTTGAGGCGGACGTAGTTCTCAAGGTAATACTGGTAGAACTCGGCCCTCTCATAGAGTCCAGCAGGAAGGGCCGTCAGGGGCTCGCTTTCCATCTCTCCGGCGATGGCCTTGTCTATCTCACCGATTATCTTGTCGGTCTCGTCCACAATCTCGACGATACCGGCTTCCCACAGCTCTCTCGCCTTCCAGTCCTCAACCAGGACTATGTCGCCCTGATTCCAGTCCGAAAACGGCTTTAATACCTTGACCGCTATGAGCGCCCTGCCTGTGAACATGCCACCACCTTGAACGACCTAACGGTCTCAAGCTAATAAACCTTGTCGGAACACGTTAGGACGATGTTGAGCGGACCCGTGCCAGTTCTATTTCCACTCGAAGGCATTCATGAATACAAATGGACGCGGGGACGGTTTTGGTCTCGATAACCCTTTAAACTTGAACGGACAGTTGGATACGGTGAGCGTAATGCTGATTGGTATAATGAGTGACACACACGACAACCTCCCGGCTATAAGGAAGGCAGTCGATTTCTTCAACGAGAGGAACGTTGAGCTTGTAGTCCATGCCGGAGACTACGTTGCACCATTTGTTGCAAGGGAGTTGGAAAGGCTCAGGGCCCCGCTCAAGGGGGTTTTCGGTAACAACGACGGCGAGAGGAAAGGCCTATACGAGGCCCTTGGCATATACGATGACATACTCGAAATCGAGGCCGACGGGATGAAGATTGCCGTTACCCACGGAACAGATGAGAGAATCGTCCGCGCGCTGGCTCGCAGCAGGCTCTACGACGTCGTCGTGGTCGGCCACACCCACAGGTACGAGATAAGGGAAGAGGGCAGGACGATAGTCGTAAACCCCGGCGAGGTCTGCGGCTACATAACCGGCATCAAGAGCGTCGCCCTGCTGGACACGAGGAAGAGGGTTGTCGAGATTTTCAACATAGAGACCGGGGAGCTTCTCGGAGCCATGAGCCTCTGATGAGGCAAGGGCCATGGACGATATACTCCTTCCACGGGAACGCCGGGACGCGGTCGTCTTCATCGGTGTGGATTCCACAGATAACGTTGAGTTCGTCAAGGTGTACGCCGTCAGCGAAGAGACGGCGAGAGAGGCCCTTGAGAAGTTTTTTAACGCCCAGGGCCTCTTTCCCGCCGATTACCGCCTCGTGAGCAGTGGAACTGAGAGCGTCAGGGGCAAAAGCGCCATAACAACCCGGACAGAATTATCACTCAGCTCGGCCCTCGCACGGCTCGGGCTGAAGCTCCTCTCAAACGGCGTCCTCCACCTTGAAGGCAGGGAAACGGTTTACCAGCTCACGCTCGTGAGCGAGTCCCTCTACGAGAAGCTGGTCGTCAGAGGGGGAGGAGCTGAAGAGAATGAAGAGCCGTCCATTGAACTCAACGAAGTCCTCTCGCTCGGTGTAGACGTCCTCGTTGAAAACCTGAGGGGCGTTGACCTTTCTGAGTACCTCCCCCCAAATGCAAAGCTCCTAAGGGAACCGGAGCCCCCAGAGCTCCTCGGTATCATGGAAAATCCAGAGCGAGACTTCCAGCTAATCGTTGAGACGAAGCGCGCCTCAAAATATGTAGGTTTCGACTTCCCCGTTACCTTACGACTCCCCCCGCTCTCGCCGGAGGAGTTCGCGGCGGAGCTCTCAGAAAGAGTTGGGTTCCAGGTAAGTCCATCTCTTTTTAGGAAGTATCCCCCCGAAAAGCTCAGCCTCAGAAACGTCGAGGCCTTGGCAAGGCTCGTTAAGGCCCTGATGGAGAAAAAAGGACTGGACGAAAAAGACGCCCTGCCCTTGGCAGTCCGCCTCAACCTCGGAGAGCTCTGAAGTGCCTGAGCGCCATAGCCCTGAACTCGGGGTTGTGCTTTCCCAACGCCGCGTTTATCAGCGCCTTGAGGTTCTCATCTTCGGCGAGGTAGATTAGCAGGAGTCCCCGGTCGGGGCTGAGTTCGCCGAGAAATCCCGCTTCTCTCAGCAAAGAATCCCTGCTCCCAACGGTCTCTTTCAGCTCCAGAAACCTTTTGAGATAGGGCTCAACTGCCTCCATCCTCGCCTCGAACTCAAGCCAGTCAACCGCCAGTCTCTCCCCGGGAGATACGTAAAGTCCGGGACTTTCCAGGTAGGGCCTTAGCCTATCCCCTAGCTTTGAGCCCAGGAGCTTCGCCCGGAACCGCTCAAGGGCCTCGTAGTCGTTCTGGAGGCGCTTTTTGTCCACCAAGTCGAGAGAGTCGTAGAGTGCTATCCCCGTCAGGTAGCAAAGCGCGGCGAAGGGAACGTCGGGGAGTGTGATGCGGTTCTTTGTTACCCGGACGGATTTCCCAGGTGCTCTCTCCATTCCTTCAAGGAGCATGCCGAGGGGATAGCTCAGGCTTTTCACGCAGAACTCAAGCTCGTCCATACTCTCACCGTTGTAACTTAGGACTTGAGGGTAAAAGCATTTGGGCGAAGCTTTTTAGTCCGTGCCGGGAACTTAGTTCCGGTGAGAGGAATGATAGTCATAGACGGCTCCTACGGCGAGGGCGGTGGTCAGATACTGAGGACGAGCGTGGCCCTCTCGGTGATCACCGGAAAACCTGTCAAGATAATTAAAATCCGCGCCAACAGGCCGAATCCGGGTTTAAGGCCCCAGCATCTACACGGGATTCTAGCCCTAAAGGAGCTGAGCAACGCGAAGGTCAAGGGCGCGGAGGTCGGCTCCACGGCCCTTGAGTTCATACCCGGAAAGGCCGAGCCCAAGCACGTCCGCGTGCCGGTAAAGACCGCCGGGAGCATAACCCTCGTCCTTCAGGCCCTTCTTCCGGCGATGGCATTCACGGGCGGGAGCTTTGAGATAACTGGTGGAACAGACGTCCCCTGGAGCCCGCCGGTGGACTACCTGAAGAACGTGACCCTCTTTGCACTCGAAAAGATGGGTCTGAAGGTCGAGCTCGAGCTAAAGCGCAGGGGGCACTACCCCAAGGGCGGTGGCCTCGTCACTGGAAGGGTCGAGCCCTGGGAGGAGAGGAAGCCCCTCGTGGCGCTTGAGTGGGGAAGAATAGAGCGCTTTGGCGGGATAAGCCACGCCACCAACTTGCCCGCCCACGTTGCTGAGAGGCAGGCTAAGGCTGCCAAAGAGAGGCTGGAGGATCTCTACAGCGCCCCGGCGGAGATAGAGACAGAAGTGTCCCGCTCCCTCGGGCCAGGAAGCGGTATCGTAGTTTGGGCCGAGACGGACTCGCTGAGGCTCGGCGGGGACGCCCTCGGAAAGCGCGGAAAACCTGCAGAGGCCGTTGGCAGGGAAGCGGCTGATGAGCTAATTGAAGCACTGACGCTGAGAAAGGCCACCGACAAGTTCTTAGGCGACCAGCTGATACCGTTTTTAGCTTTTGCTGGCGGAGAAATCGGTGTTACCGAGATAACCAACCACCTCGTCACGAACGTCTGGGTCGTGGAGCAGTTCTTGGGCAAAACCTTCGAGGTGGAGGGAGAAGTCGGAGAGCCTGGTGTTGTGAAGGTGGTGAAGAGGGTGGAGATTTAATCCTCCTCCACCTCTACCCCATAGACCTTCCTCGGGTTCTCCACGTGTATCTTGTAAACGTCCTCCTCGGTGAATATGCCGTTCTGAAGGAAGGCCTTCGTCCTCTTTGGCACGGTCTTCGGCCCGAGAACCGCTCCCGGCCTCCGTTTGTCGTCTATGTAGTCCGTCTCCATCATGAAGCGGTTGCCCTGCTTTATGGCTTCCTGGATGTTCTTCCTGCTCGCTATGATGCTTGGGAAGACTCCCACCTCCTCGGCGACTTTCACGAGGGGTGGGGAGAAGTGTTTGACGACGCGGTGGGGCTTTATTCCAACTTCCCTCACGTACTCGCCGAGCTCCCTGAACTTGGCCTCGTCGAAGCTCTCCGTGTGGAGCTGAACCGCGCAGTCGGCTTCCTTCGCTAAGCTCATCCCGTACTTCATCAGCTCGATGCTCGCATCCCAGATTTCCGGCGGAACTTCGTAGTGCGGTCTGCCTATCTCGCCTATGGCTATGGCCTTTCCCTCAAGGCAGAGCCTCTGGGCGTATTCGAGGGCTTTCATGACTTCGTTTCTGGCGTATTCAAGGCCCTTCTGCTCCGCGAGGTAAACGAACTCCGCCGGATGCACACCGACGACGGCGTAGGCCCTAACGGGCGTCTCCTTGTTTATTTTCTCAACCAGTTCGATGTGGAAGTCCATCGCCTTCATGAAGTCCTCCGCATTCAGTCCCGGGAAGCCGTAGTCGTGGGCCGTCTTGTAGACCACGACGAGGTGCGTTCCGCCGGCGCGGTGGAACTGCTTAACCGCCTCGAGGAAGAGGCCTTTGAAGGGGTCAACGTGGAAGTGGTCGTCGAGAATTATCATACCACCACCTCACGACTGGTAGACCTCAAGGACGTCTCCTTTTTTAGCGTTTGTCTTCCCCTCAAGAACAAGCGCGACTCTATCACCGTCAACAGCGAAGTCGACTTTTTTCCTGTCCCTCTGGATTTCTCGGATTATGGCAACGCTTTCCCCCTTGACCTTGTATCCGGGGTACATTATGCCCTCAACCTCTCCAATCAGCATCTCCTTTCCGAGAACGTTGAGGCTTTGCTCGACCCTAAACTTTCCGACAGGGTTTCTGGATACTATTTTGATTTCCTCCGCCTTCCCCTGCCTCCCAAAGAACTTTTTCAGGAAGCTCACTCCCACCACCCAACGACATCCCGAGGGGAGATTAGGAGACGCTGGGTGTTCATCAGCAGAGCCAGACGGGACTTCTTTAGATAGACTCCGATAATCCCAGCTCCCTCATCCACCAGCTCTATGACAGAGGTAGCGAGGTCCTCCAGCATAGGAAGTGGATTAAAGAGTGGGTTTTTGGCCAAAGGCTTTTCCAGGATATAAACGCTCATTCCGTCTTTCTCACCTAATTTCTGCCGTATCGAAGACAAGACAGCGCGGATCATGTGGGGGTTGTTTTGGATGGAGAGAAGCCTTTCCAGGCCGAGCACGAGGTGTATGTATTTCCCGTCTGGGATTATCTTTTGCAACTTTTGGTCGATTTTCCTCTGATAAATCAATGGGTCTGTCTCAAAACGAACCCTCGCGACCACGTTGCCGGCATCTTGGCTTCCACCAACTTTTATGACTTTCATGTCCAGGTCTTCAAAGTTAACTCCCAAGAATCTCAAGTGAGTGAGATACACAGGTAGGGTATCGAAGATATCTTCCACTATCAAGGGAACGCCCCGACGCTTGGAGTACTCCATGAACATGTGAAGGGCAAATTCTACCCCGAGAATGGCACTGTTTTCTATCACTTCAACGTCTCCGGACAGTAAGTAATCAAATATGATGTCAATGTTCTCCTTTGTTATCATAACTCGCCGCTCCAGAGAGTTCATCAGTCCCACCCCCTTATGTCTATCCCAGCTTCCACCCCCATTAAGTGCGGGTTTATACTCTTCAGAACCTGGACGCGGGCACCTGTGTGGTACGGGATGAGTCTTATGACTGTGGTAGCAATCCTTTCGAGCTCTCCTAGAATTTTCACAGGAAGGCTCTCCATGACTTCCTCATTTACTATGTAGAAAGCTTTCCTTTTCTCGTTTCCTAGGAACTTTTGCACGCGGAGCACCATCTGATACACATCGAGGGGACTTTCCATGGATAGAAACAGGTCTTCCAGGCCGAGAACCAGGTTTATTGATGTCGAAGGTATCTCCTGAAAGACTTTAGAGCTTGCTGCAGCATAATTGGCTAGGTATACCCTAGAGTCCGTGTTGAAGGGGACGTTTGCCACAACGTTTCCGACCTTGAATTTTCCACCGGTTTTGAGGACATAAACATTGTCCCTGTTCAGGTCTATCGTTAGGCCAATGCACTCCGCATGGGTGAGTATCTTGTAAAGGGCATCAAAGTCATCATCTATAACCAAGGATATGTTCCGCTCTGAAGTGTGCTCTACAAAGAACCTCAGGAGAAACTCTGGGATATATGAAGTCGAATATTTCACGAGAACAGTCTCCCCTGGAAAGATGGCATCAACTATCTCGGCCACCTTTTTCCATTCCATACCTCTCACCTTGCTATAGAGTTGTCGTGAGCGGATATAAATGTTTTCCAAGAATTTGTAAAAATTTGCAAAATATCCCCCATCAAAGCCGTACCAGGTGCACAGAACAGGAGATGCACGGGTCAAAGGCTCTTATAGTCTCCTCAAGGCGATGCATCATGGCCTGCTCATCGACTTCTCCGTAGAGCTTACTCGCCTCCTCCAGCAGGCTGGCCTCCATCATCGCGTGGTTTAGGGCGGTGGGCGTTATGATGTTTGAGTACGCTATTTTGCCGTCCGAGTCGGTGCGGTAGTGGTGTATGAGGACTCCACTCGGTGCCTCAACGTAGCCGATACCCTCGCCTTCCCTGGGTTCAACGGGGACGTTCTCCCCTTCGATGCCTCTATCCAGGAGAGTCTTCGCTATCTCCTAGCCCGCTCAAGGGCATAGACCAGCTCTATCGCCGGGGCCAGGTTGTTGTAGCTGACGTATCCAGTGGTAAGCTTCTCCCTGTGCTCCTCGAATAGCCTTTTGCTTCAGGGGTGAGCATCTCCGACTTGAGGAGTAGTCTTGCCAGTGAACCGACCATAAAGCACGAGTCGTAGCACCTCCCCCTGGCGGAGCTGTACGCGTCAACCAGCGGTCGCAGACCTCGTAGCAGCGGCACGTCGGACAGACCATGTTGCCGTTGTCGCGGGCAGGCATACCTCGGCGTACTTCTTTCACACCTGGCTGTTGTACGCTAAATCGAGCATGTCGGCGGGGCCTTCCTGCGGGAGCTCCTTCTGGAAGGCTTTCGCGCGCTTCTCCTCGAACTTCTTGAGGTGTCTCAAGCCTTCGTCCCTGACCTCCTCTCCGCCGTGAAAGGCGAAGCTTCTAAACAGATGGTTGCCAACCATTTGTTACAAACTTGTACTTTGATGCACCCTTATAAACATTGAAGTCGAAGTTTTTTCCGACTAAAGCTCCGTGGTGATGCAGATGGGTGATGACCTTAGCTACATCCACTCATATCCCCCGGAACCGAGCTCCCTCATTCCTCTTCTCCAGCGAACGCAGGAAAAGTTCGGCTACCTTCCCAGGAAGGCCCTTGAGGAGATTGCGAACTACCTCGGTGTCCCGCTCAGCAGGGTGTACGGCGTCGCCACCTTCTACGCCCAGTTCCGCTTCGAGCCCCTCGGGAAGTACGTCGTCAAAATCTGTCACGGGACGGCCTGCCACGTAAACGGCGCCGTGAACATATCCCAGGCCATAACCGAGGAGCTTGGGATTGAGGAAGGGCAAACGACGGAGGACGGTCTCGTAACGCTGGAGCGCGTCGCCTGTCTCGGATGCTGCAGTTTAGCGCCGGTCATAATGATAAACGACAAGGTCTTCGGCAAGCTCACGCCCGAGAAGGTCAGGAAGCTGATGAGAAAGCTCAGGGAGGGGAAGCTCGATGTCTGAAATTAAGGCCATTGCAGTCGGCATGAACTCCTGCGGAATAGCGGCGGGCGCGAGGGAAACCTACGCTGCCATAAAGGCCGAGCTTGAGGAGAGAAACCTCGACGTGGAGCTCAAGATAGTCGGCTGCATCGGCATGTGCTACCGCGAGCCCCTCGTGGACATCATCACCGATGAGGAGATAATCACCTACGGCCACGTTGACCCCAAGAAGGTCCCCAGGATCATAGAGGAGCACGTTATCAACGGAAAGCCCATAGAAGAGTGGATTGTCAAGCGCGACTGGTGGGAGAACGGCGAGAGGAAGACGTGGGACGTTGACGGCTACTTCGCCAAACAGAAAAAGATAGTGCTCGAAAACTCCGGCTACATCGACCCCGAGAACATAGACGAGTACATCGCTGTTGGAGGCTATGAAGCCCTCAAAAAGGCCCTCAAGATGAAGCCGGAGGAGATTATAGACATCATTACGAAGTCCGGCCTCAGGGGAAGGGGCGGTGCAGGGTTCCCGACCGGGCTGAAGTGGAAGTTCACGAGGGAAGCTCCAGGAGACGAGAAGTACGTCATCTGCAACGCCGACGAAGGCGACCCCGGAGCCTTCATGGACAGGAACGTCCTTGAGGGCGACCCGCACCGCGTCATTGAGGGTATGATAATCGGTGCATACGCGATTGGAGCGACGAAGGGCTTCATCTACGTCCGTGCCGAGTACCCGCTGGCCATAAGGAGGCTGAAGATAGCGCTGAAGCAGGCGCGCGAGAGGGGTTTCCTCGGTGAGAACATCCTTGGTTCTGGCTTCTCTTTCGACATCGTCATTAAGGAAGGTGCTGGAGCGTTCGTCTGCGGTGAGGAAACAGCTTTGATAGCTTCCATAGAGGGCAAGCGCGGGATGCCGAGGCCGAGGCCGCCCTATCCGGCCCAGAAGGGCCTCTGGGGCAAGCCCACCAACATCAACAACGTGGAAACGTGGGCGAACGTGCCGTGGATAATCAAGCACGGCTGGGAGGCCTACGCCTCGATAGGAACCGAGAAGAGCAAGGGAACGAAGGTCTTTGCCCTGTCGGGCAAGATAAAGCACGGCGGAAACGTCGAAGTTCCGATGGGAATGACGCTGAGGGAGATACTCTACGAAATAGGCGGTGGGACGAAGACGGGTAAGAAGATTAAGGCCGTCCAGCTCGGCGGCCCCTCCGGAGGCTGCATTCCCGAATATCTCTTCGACACGCCCGTTGACTACGAGAGCGTTACGGCGACAGGTGCGATAATGGGGAGCGGTGGAATGGTCGTCATGGACGAGGACACCTGTATGGTGGACGTTGCCAAGTTCTTCCTCGACTTCACGGTGAAGGAATCCTGCGGAAAGTGCACCTTCTGCCGTCTTGGCACCAAGAGGATGTGGGAAATCCTTGACAAGTTCACGAGGGGCGAGGCAACTGAAGAAGATCTTGAGAAGCTCGAACGGCTCGCCTATCAGGTCAAAGCCGGCTCTCTCTGCGGTCTCGGGCAGACTGCTCCAAACCCCGTCCTCACGACGCTCCGCTACTTCAGGGACGAATACCTGGCGCACATCGAAGGGAAGTGCCCGGCCAAGGTCTGTAAGCCGCTCATCAAGTACGTCATCATCGCAGACAGGTGCACCGGCTGTACTGCATGTGCCATATTCTGCCCGGTGAAAGCTATCAAAGGCGAGAAGCTCAAGCCCCACGTTATCAACCAGGAGGAGTGCATCAAGTGCGGGACGTGCTACGAGGTTTGCCGGTTCAACGCCATAGAGATAGTCGATGCAGGGGGTGAGTGAGATGGTCAAAATCAAGGTCAACGGAAAGGAAGTCGAGGCCCCTGAAGGGAGGCCGCTCATAGAGCTCCTCCGCGAGATGGGCCACGTGCCCGGCTTCTGCTACAATGAAGAGCTTGACCCTTACGGCTCCTGCAGGCTCTGCCTCATCTCCACTAAGAGAGGGGTTACCACCTCGTGCACCCTCAAGCCAGTGGAGGGGCTTGAGGTAGAGACACTCACCGATGAAGTCGTTTCGATGAGGAAGACGGCGCTTGAACTCATCTTATCCAACCACTACGGCGACTGTATCGGTCCCTGTCAGGATGCCTGTCCGGCCCACAGCGACGTTCAGGGATACCTCGCACTCATAGCGATGGGCAAGTACCACGAGACGGTCAAGCTGATGAAGGAGAAGTACATCCTGCCGGCTGTTCTCGGAAGGGTCTGCCCGGCCTTCTGTGAGGACGCCTGCCGGAGGAACCTCGTTGATGAACCGCTGGCGATAAGGCAGCTCAAGCGTTTTGCCGCTGACTACGACCTCGAGCACGGCCCGTGGATGCCTGAGATTCCACCCTCAACCGGAAAGAGGATTGCCGTCGTCGGAGGAGGGCCCGCTGGATTAGCGTGCGCCTACTACCTCCGCCTTAAGGGCCACGAGGTCACGATAATCGAGGCGATGCCGGAACTTGGAGGAATGATGCGCTACGGCATTCCGCCCTACAGGCTCCCGAAGGACGTCTTAGACAGGGACATTGCGACAGTGATAAACACAGGCATAGAGGTGAAGACCAACACCGCCCTCGGAAGGGACGTAAGCCTTGAGGAGCTCCGCGAGAGGTACGATGCCGTCTTCCTCGGCGTCGGGGCCTGGAGAAGCAGGAAAATGGGGATTCCGGGCGAGGAGCTTGAAGGTGTCATGCACGGAATAGAGTTCCTCAGGAAGGTTAACATGGGCGAAAAGGTCGAGCTCGGGGAGCGCGTCATAGTCGTCGGCGGCGGAAACACGGCCATGGACGTTGCGAGGACGGCTCTGAGGCTCGGTGCAAAGGTCACAGTCGTCTACCGCCGTTCGAAGGCAGAGATGCCCGCCAACGAGAGGGAAGTCGAGGAGGCCATGGAAGAGGGCGTCGAGTTCATGTTCCTGACCAATCCGGTGAAGATTATCGGAGACGGGAAGGTCGAGGAGGTAGAGCTAGTCAAGATGCGCCTCGGCGAGCCAGATTCAAGCGGAAGGAGGAGGCCGATACCGGTTGAGGGCTCGGAGTTCAAAGTCAAAGCGGACAACGTGATCTTAGCTATAGGTCAGTACTGCGACGAGGAGTTCCTGAAGAGCCTCGGCATTGAGGCGAGGCGCGGAAAGGCCCTCGTTGATGAGGTGACGCTCCAGACGAGCGTTCCCGGTGTCTTCGCCGGCGGCGACCTCGTCCTCGGGCCGTCAACGGTTATCGAGAGCATAGCCACCGGAAGAAGGGCCGCGATAATGATAAACTTGTATCTTAAAGGCAAGCTGGAAAAGGCTAAAGCCGTTCTCACCGAGCCCGAGAAGCACATAGAGGAAGTCCTAAGCGACGACGACCTCTATAACGTTCTCTTTGACCTTAGACCCTACAACCACTGGAAGAAAGTAACCGAGAAGGACTATGAGCATGTCGAAAGAAAGCCGAGGGCGAAGGTGAAGCTCCTCGATCCGGAAAAGAGGAAGAGAACCTTCGAGGAGGTCGAGCCGGCCCTAACCGAGGAGCAGGTCCTTGAAGAAGCGAAGCGCTGTATGAGCTGCGGCTGTATGGAGGTCTTCCGCTGCAAGCTGAGGGAGTACGCCACGCTCTACAACGCCAGGCAGGACGCCTTCGAGGGCGAGGGGAACAAGTTCGAGATAGACGAGAGCCACCCGTGGGTAACGCTCGACAACAACAAGTGCGTCCTCTGCGGCCAGTGCGTCAACTTCACCCATGAGGTGGCGGGAGAAGGAGTGCTGGACTACCTCTTCCGCGGATTTAAGACGAGAATCTCGCCGCCGCTCGGGGAGAGCCTCGGAGAGGTGGAGGGTAAGTTCATCGGCGAGATGATAGACCTCTGTCCTGTCGGGGCGATAACTGAGAAGCTTCCGTTCGTCAAGCCAGGGCCCTGGAAGACAAAAACCGTAAAGACGGTCTGCAACGGTTGTTCCTTCGCATGTGAAATGGGGATAGAGGTCTACGACGGTATGCTCGTGAGGGCTTCGAGGGTGGAGAACTCATGGAACGGCCACCTCTGCGACTACTGCCGCTTCGCCAGGCCATGGGCCGAAGACCTTGCCGGCCCGCTCCTCAACGGCGAGCCGGTGAGCTGGGAGGAGGCGAAGCAGTTCATTGAGAAGGGCGACTATGCCTTAATCCTGACACCAGAGCTGACGAACGAGGAAATCGCCCGGCTCAAGGCCTTTGCAGAGGGGAAGGGCATTCCAATAGGCTCGACTGTGAGCGGAGGCATCTCCACGGCCACGCTTGAGGACATCAGGAAGGCAAAGCGCGTCCTCCTGAAGGCAGACCCGAAGAAGTTCCCGCTGCTCAAGATACTCCTGAGGGGCAAGGAAATCGTTGAGGAGGGCTACGAGGTTGCAATCCTCGAAGGGGGAGAACCTCTCGACGTCCCAACGCTAATCCTCCACGAGGGCGTCAATGCTGTCGGACTTCTAAAGGCAGGGGTAACTGGAATCCCGGAGAGCAAAGCCTACGTCGTGGTGGGGAGGACAAAGCTGGAGCTCGACGGGGACGTGCTGGTAGTCCCGACCGGCCTCTGGGCTGAGAGGAGCGGGACGGTAACCAACGCCTTTGGAATGGAGCTGAAGGTGGAGAAGGCGCGCGAGGGCCGTTCGCCGCTGGAAGTCTTTTTGTAGCGCTTTTGATTTTCCTTTTCTCCTCAAAACCCAACAACGCCGGAAGAAACCGTGGGAATCTCTTTAGATGGCTTGAAAAGAATGCATTGGGACGACAACACAGAAAACTCGAGAAGACTTTACTTTTTTCTTTTGAAAGCCTCGCCGTTCACGGCGGGGAGGAGGTCAGCACCAGCCAACAACGTCTGCGGGCCTTACAAATAGTTTGTTCGTCCCCCCGAGGATGTTAAATACGGACTTTTTGAGGTCAAGACAGACTAAGTCTTCACGGTCGTGGAGTTCGATGACCGAAGTGGCAACACCTTCAAGCAGGGGAAGCGGGTTCATGGGAAAGCCCTCAATAACGTGCCCCTCGACTATGCTGATTACCAGCCTCTTCTCGTTCCCCAGCTCCTCGCGCATGTGGCTGGCAATGGCATAGACGCTCTTGATATCACGCTGGAACCCAAGAAGTCTCTCAAATCCCGTGATAATGTACACGTGGGGATCGTCCCCTATCGCCTCTTTTACTGCCCTCTCCTTTTTCTTGATATAAAGCAAGGGGTCTGCCTCAAACTGGAGCTTACCAAAGACGTTCCCAACCTCATCAATACCGCCAACCTTCAGAACCCCAACGTGGTCCATCGGAGGGGCAAGCCCCATGACATCAAAGTGCCTCACGTAGCCAGCAAAGGCATCGAATATGTCCTCCACAATGACCGGCAAACTGTGCCCGTAGGTGTAGTTGAGGAGAGCGTAGAGCATGAGCTCAGCACCCACCATTGAGTAGTTCTTGACCAGCGTGAAGCCCCCGAACCTGACTTCGTCGAGGATCCTCTCGATGTCCTTTGCCGTTGCAACGGCAAGTTTAGCGTCTTTCACTGAGGTCACCCCCAAGCTCTACCTCAAACTTCATGCCAGTTAAAGTCAGGTCAGAGCTCTTCCGAATCGACACGGAAAGACCCATGGGGAGAGTTTCAGCGGCCCAGAGTCCAGTGGCTATCCTCCGTAGCTCGGGGAGAATGTAGCGGGGCAGGTTTGCGAAGAACCCTGATGGAAGAAGATACAATGTCTTTCTCTGGTTATTGCCCACGTAGCGCTGGATACCGAGGAGCAGACGGTAGAAGTCCCGGACGTCCCGCACGAAGTAAAGGACGTTTTCAAAACCAAGAACCAGGTGCAAAGCCGGGCCATCTATCCCCCCCAACTGGGGAGACGCCCCATCGTAGTTTCTGAGGAAAACCCTCGGGTCCGGGTGGAACTCCACCTGCCTGACGGTGCCCCCCACCTTATGTCTGCCCCCAACCTTCAGGACGTAAGAGTGGCCGATATCAACATCAAGACCGAGGATATCACTGTGAACAAGCAATGTGTAAAGACTATCAAAATAATCCTCAATCACGAAGGGAACCCCGCTTTCCCGTGTGTAGTCCGCAAGGAGCTTGAGTAAAAACTCCGAAACGTAAGACGTCTCGTGTTCAACTATTACCATTTCTCCATGCTTTACTAACTCAAGGAGTTCTGAAACTTCTGCTTTCATCACAACCCCCTATTCAGGGCTGTAATGAGGAGAATAAAACCTTTTCTACCGATTTCTACCAAGAACCCGCACAAGACTGCACAACAGCAGGGAGGACAAAAAACTGCCACAGAACTAATAGGTGCCGTTAAAGAAATAACGGAGGTTAAATAACCGCAGGAACACCCGGAATCCTTGGGAAGGGCTGGACTTCGACTATGTGCTTCGCCCCGACTATGTAGCGGATTAGCCTCTCGACGCCGATTCCCGCTCCAGCACTCGGCCTAAGGAGACCGGCCTTGGCCACCTCAAGGTACGGCCTGAAGGCCTCCTCGCTCAGGCCAGAGGCGCGTATTTTCGCCAGTATCTTCTCGTACTCCCACTCCCGCTCGCCACCGCTCGAGACCTCGCCGTAGCCTTCAGGCAAATAGAGGTCGTAGTTTCTCCAGATTCCGTCAACTTCCCTGTCGTAGAACTCCCTCGGGATTCCAGTTATCCAGAAGGGCTCTCCCATTTCTCTGCTCGCCTCCTCCTCGCTCCCGAACTCTTCGAGGATTTCCTCAAGGGTGAAGCGTTTGAATGGCCTCCTCGGCTTTGGAAGCTCCCTCTCGAAGGACTCCCAGACGACAGGTCTGAGCTCGCGGAAGAGGCCGACGATGAGCTCCTCTATCAGACTCATAACGTCGTCCATGCTCGCGCGGGCAATTTCGAAGTCGAGCTGGGTGAACTCGTAGGCGTGCCTTCCGTCGTCTGATTCCCTGCCCTCGAGCCGTATGTTGGGCGAGAGGACGAAGAGCTTATCTATCCCCATCGCGACGGCCATCTGCTTGTGGAGTATCATACTATGCATCAGCCTGAGCTTTTCCCCGTAGACCTCGACCTCCGGCGGTCTCAGGGCCTCCTCGGAGGAAGGCTCGGGCCAGAGCGGGTCGGTTATCGAGCTGAGCATCACCGGTAGCAACCAGCGGAAGCCTTTCCTCGACAGCTCGCCTGTGAGATAAGTTATGGCCCTCGTCTGAACCTCTGCAATCGGGTCAATTTTCCTGCTTACGATTTGGAGAGCGTTCATATCAATCACCCAATTTTCGTCAGAGTGCCTTCGGGTTTATTGCATTTGTGCAGAAAATTTTGAACGGAAGTCAAATTTTAACATGAATTTTTGAGATTCTTTGAAAATTGGACCAAATTTTTAGAGAATTTTAACATCCTGAAAAAAGTAGGACATGGAAAACAGCGCGTGGAGCGAAAACCTTTAAGTGGTATAATAGCGATTATATAATCATGATTACGCAAAAGTTCGTTGACAGGAAGGAAGAATTAACGACCCTGAGGAGGGCCTTCAAAAAGGGCGCACTGATTATCGTCTACGGTAGGAGAAGGGTTGGGAAGACGAGACTCCTCGTTGAGGCTTCCAGGGGGTTCAGAACCCTCTACCACCTCTGCAAGGAGGAAGAAGTTAGCGAGACCCTGAGAACGCTCAACGCGAAGCTCTTCTCGCTCACAAGTGATGAATCACTGCTGAGGCATCCAGTACACTCGTTCGATGAATTCTTCGAGAGACTGCCTGAAGACGTCGTGGTCATCTTTGACGAATTCCAGATTTTGGCCAAAAATCACCCCAGAATCCTCGGCGTCCTTCAGGAGCACCTTGACTTCCGGGGAAGCGGGAGCATCGTCCTCTGCGGTTCGAGCGTCTCGATGATGGAAGAGCTCGTTTCCTACGGCAGTCCAATCTATGGGAGGAGAACCCTCTCGCTCAGGGTCGAACCCCTGAAGTTCCGTCACATCGGCGAGTTTTTTCCGAATTACAGCCTCGAAGACCTCGTCAAGGTCTACGGCATGGTGGATGGAATCCCGGAGTACCTGCTCCGCCTCGACCCGTCACTCTCGCCCGAGGAGAACGCGCGGGAGGAGTTCTTCGGAAGGGGCGTCCTCTATGACGAAGCAGAATACCTGCTCCGCTACGAGCTCCGCGATTTAAGCACCTACAACACGATTCTTGAGGCCATAAGCTACGGCCACCGCTCGTTCAACGAGCTGAGGAACATTACAGGACTCGACGGGTCAAAGCTGACACGCTACCTCAGCATACTCATAAACCTAGGAATAGTCGGCAGGGAAGCCTCCGTTACGGAAAAGCCGAAAAAACGGGCAAGAAACTCGCGGTATTTCATACGGGACAACTACTTCGCCTTCTACTACACGTTCGTTTATCCGTTCAGGGAAGGGATAGAGATTGGAATGCCGGATGAGGCGCTGGAGCACTTTGAAAGGAACTTCAACCGCTACCTCGGGTGGGTCTTTGAGAATATTGCCAAGCAGTTCCTCATCGAGCTGAACCAGGTTGGACAGTTGCCGTTTAAGTTCACGAAAATCGGCAGGTGGTGGCGCAGGGGTGAGGAGATTGATTTAGTCGCTTTGAACGAGAGGGAGAAGAAGGCGCTCTTCGTCGAGGTGAAGTGGAAGGACTTAAGCGAGCGGGAAGCGCAGAGAGTTTTGAAGGACTTGGAGCGGAAAGCAGAGTTGGTGGGGCTTGAAGGCTGGGAGAAAAACTACGGGTTTATAGCTAAGAGTCTGGAAGGGAAAGAGGAGCTGAAAAAGGAGGGTTGGTTTGCCTGGGACTTAAACGACTTTGAGACCCAGCAAAAGATACCGTTATAACCCCCGGCGAGAACTACCTAATGGTGAACCGAATGGGCGTCTACATCTTTAAGCCCGAGGACTTGATACGGTACGGCTCGGCAAGGCCCGAGCAGATGGAGCTCCTGAAGGAAAAGATTCTCGGAAAGAAGGACATCCTCATAGTCGGAACGAGCAGGAGCGGAAAGACGAAGCTGGTCGAGGCACTGCTCCACTACGTCCCCGACGACTGGAGGATAGCGGTCGTAACTGCCTACGGCGAGTTCAAGCCCTTCAAGCCTAACATCGAGGTCATTGATACGGCCTTTGACCAGCGCTCGACGGAGGAGAGAACCAACGAGGTTATCAAGGAGCTCAGAAGGCTCCACCCGGACTACGTGGTGATAGACACCCTCCACACGGTCAGCGTCCCGAGAATTCTGGACAGGTTGATAGACGACTACGCCTTTATCATCACTTCCCTTGTGATGACCAATGACCTGAAGGCTGAAGTCATGCACTGGCTTGGAATAGACGAGAAGACCTTCGACCGCTTTGATATCCTCGTCGAGCTGAGCAGGGACTGGAGAACCGGAATGAAGAAGATAAACAGGATTTACAGGATTAAGAACGGGGAGCTCGAACCGATAGTTTAGCTACCAGCGGTTTCTCACGTTTCTTCTTCCTCCCCTCAGGAGAAGCTTTCTCTTCCAGAGGGCGAAGAGTATGAGATTCAGGAGAACCGTAACGACGAGGGAAGCCGTTAGCGAGCCGAAGGTTATGCCCGCGATGCTGTACTTCGTCCTCTTCACCATACCGAGGGCCACGTAGTCCTCGGGGGTCATGTGCCTCATCTCTGGCGAAACCCGAACCGTGCCGTTCTCTGGGAGGAGTGAGAGCATGTGGTTCCACGTGACCACGTAGAGCTTCACATGGGTTCCGTTGACGGTGCAGTTGGGAACAGTCAGCCCGCGTTCGAGCCACAGGCACGAGCCGTCCGGAAATATTTTTCCGTGAACGGGCGAGTGGTCGTAGGTCTGGAAGTAGAAGGAGCCGTTTTCGGGGTCTATCTCGAAGACCTCTATGTCCTCTGTGGTGCCGTAGATTAAACCCCTCATGACGCGGTAGAGCTTGTCCAAGAGGGCATTGCCAAAATGCTCGTCGTGCCAGACGATGTAGTAGTACAGCTCGCCGTTCCGCCCGACCATGTAGAGGATTTCAGTCGGCTCGTCACCGGGCTTGGAGTGAAGAACCGGAGAATAAGTAAAAACCTTGGAGCTCTCCCAGGGAAGGTAACCCTCCAGGGAGTAACCGCTCGCGGTTAAGGCAATCGCCCAGAAGACGAAGACGTTTCCGATGAGCCACAGGACTACCAGAACCGTTCTCCTTCGCATAGTTGAAAAGAAAGAGAAATCAGGCCTTAAGCTTTTCTATGACTTCCCTGAGGTTGTCGAGCATCTCGCGGATGTCGTCGAAGGTCATGTAACCCATGTTTCCAATCCTGAAGGTCTTCTCGGCGACGCTTCCGTAGCCCTTGGCAAGCTCGAAGCCGCGCTCGCGCATGGCGTTGTAGACGTCGACGCCCTTCATTCCCTCGGGGACGACGACGGCTGTAATCGTTGGGCTCTCGTAGCCAGGCTCCGCAAGGATTCCAAGGCCCATCTCCTTGACGCCCTCGCGTATCATTTCGCTCCTCTTCCTGTACATGTCGAGCCAGGCCTCTTTGCCACCCATCTTCTCAATAATCCTCAGGACGACGTTGAGGCCGAATATCTGCGGAAGTGGAGGCGTTGAGGGCGTTCCCTTCTTCTTCGCATTGAACTTCTTGTAGAGCGGAAGGTCGAAGTACCAGCCGCGCTCCGGCATCTTCTCGGCTATCTCGAAGACGCGCTCGCTCACAGCGGCGACTGCCAGTCCCGGCGGGACGCCGAAGGCCTTCTGACTGCTCGCAAAGACGAGGTCAATGCCCCACTCGTCGAACTTGATGTCAGCGCCGCCCATGGCTGAAACGGCGTCAACGAAGAGGAGCTTGTCGTGCTCGTGGACGACCTTGGCCAGCTCCGGGAGCGGGTTGAGGACACCGGTCGAGGTCTCATTGTAGGTTATCGTGACAGCTTGAACGTCGGGGTTCTTCCTGAGGGCGTCGTCGAGCTCCTCAGGCTTTATGGCATAGCCGGGCTCCTTCTCAAGGATGATGGCCTTCCTTCCGTTGGCCTCGACGACTTCAGCAAAGCGCTTTCCGAAGGCCCCGATAACGGTCACGAGGACCTTTCCGCCGTGCGGTACGGCGTTTCTAACTGCCGCCTCCATGAAGCCGGTTCCAGAGCTCGGGAAGAGAATTATCTCGCCTTTGTCGGCCTCAAGGAAGGCCTTGAGCCTGTTGAGGGTGTCAACGTGAACGGCCTTGGCCTCGGCCGAGCGGTGGCTGAACATCTGGACGCTCATTATCGCGAGGACTTCCGGGAAGCAGGCGACCGGGCCGGCGGTGAAGAGCTTGTACTTCGGCTTCACCATCTCGTAGACTTCCCTATAAGCGTCCTCGTACTGCATGTCGAAGTGGAGCTCCATTCCAATCACCTCGAAGCGGGTTGATGCGAGGGGTAATAAATCCTTCGCTCGAAAATTCTCGAAAAAATTTGAAACTAAATGCATATGTTGGTTCGATTTTTGAAAGACTTTCGGGGAACAAAGCCTTTTAAGTAGACCGCATAGCGTTCAGAAGGTGGTTCAATGGAACGCAGAAGGCTCATTGGAATCATACTCCTCATAATATCCGCCTTTACAGGCACGATTGCTTTCCGCCTCGCGACTCCTGCCATAGCTTTCTACACGAGGGACGTGCTCAAGGCGAGCATGTTCGCGGTCTCCCTCGTCTCGATGTCGTTTGTCCTTGCAAGGGCATTCTCCTCAGTCCTCGGCGGTTTAGTCCTTGAGAGGGGAAAGAAGCTCGTCTACCTCGGAGCAATAGCGATGATGGGAAACGCCCTGGCGGTTCATCTCTATCCTCTCACATCAAACTGGCTCCAGGTAGTCGGGATAAAGCTTCTGAACGGCTTTCTCAACGGTCTAAGCTGGCCGATGGCCCAGTTCGTCATTGCGGTGGCGACGCCGGGGGAGATAAGGGCGAGGGTTACGGCAGTGTACTTCTTCTTTGGGAGTATCGCATCCCTCCTTGGAAACTACGTCTACGCCTACACGGTTAAGCTCGGCCTCGCCGGCCAGATGTGGATTGCATCGGCGTTCTTCGTTCTGACCGGCCTCATAATGCTCCTCAGCTACTACCTCCTCTACGACGAAATAACACCGAAGAGGAAGAAAACGCCGGACGGTGAGAGGCCGAGCCTGAACCCGAAAAGAGTTCTAACGATTGCCTCGCTGATGGCGGTTATAGTGGCCTTCACCTCGGGCGAGATAACCTACGTCTACGTCTCGGAGGCGCTGAGGATAAGCAAGGAAAGGACTGCGGTTCTCCTCGGCTGGACGGGCTTCCTATCTTCCCTGCTGAGCTACTTCGTCTCATGGGCGGCGGACGTGAGGAGCGAGGCCAAGATGGTGAAGCTGACTTCCATGATGGCCGCAGTTTCACCCATCCTTGCCGCAATAAAGACTGCCCCTACGGTTTTCTTCGGGATTTTCCTGGCACTCTTTGCCTTCCAGAGCTTCCGGCCAATTTCCAGAAAGGTGCTGGCGAGCTACCACCGCTCATCGCTCGCGATAGGTGGGGTAAACGCGGTGCAGAACCTCTCGACCTTCATCGGGGGGATGCTCTTCGGTGTGGCGTATTCCCTCGGCGAGATTCACTCGCTTCTTACCCTCAATCTGGCTCTTTTGGCGTTCCTGCCGTTTTCGATTGGGTTAATCCTGGAAGGGGCCCGCCTGAAGAGCTGAGGGTTTTACTTTTTGTTTTCAACTTCGTGTTTACGAAACTTTTTTAAGTCTGGATTATTCAGCCTAATTGAAACCCTCCGGAGGTGGTAACGTTGAACCGCCGGTGGGTTGGAGTTCTGGTGTTCCTACTCATGTTGACACTGCCCGGGGCCTCTGCCCTTTCTTTCCCCTGGTCGGGAACCCAAATCCTCGGGACGAGCGTCGGAGCGTACCCGATTCACATCAGCAGGGTTGAACAGGAGGACAACATTGCAGTCGTCACGTGGGATGTTCCACCGAACTGCTTCTCCGGCTATGGGACTGTCCTTATAAGCAAAGACGGCAGGAGTGTCAGCGAGCGCGTGAACCTCGGGCGCTTAAAACCCTGGGGCAAGAAGGTTGCGGTCTTCTTCAACGTTAGAGAGCCGATTTACGTCAAGCTGCGCATTACCTCGGGAAACGGCGTTTTCATGAGCTCGTGGGTAAAGCTTGAACCGGCTTTCAAGTTTCCAGTTCTCCCCAAGGCCTACGGAACCAAGCGGGACACCACCAATGGGGAAGAGATAAAGCCCCAGTTCGTTCCGGCGATTATAGGAACTATAGTTATTGTGGGGACTACTCTAAAGGATGCTTATGATGCGTACAATGCGTGCAAGAATTACGGCATAGGGTCTATGGAGTGTAAAGTTCAGAGTACGCTCCTCATCGTTGGAGTTGCTATTCCTGGCGCGAGTGATAAGGGGATAAGGCTTGTCTCAAAGCTCGGCAAGAAGTTTGGAGTGTCCGAGAAAATTTACAGCGTTCTCAAGAGGGCACGGGTTATAGATAGGGCAAAGCGTGTCGTTAAGAAGTTCTTTGGAATCTTCGACGATATTGTAAGGCACGGTGATGACGCCGCGAAGGCCCTAGACAACCTCGTCAGTGCTGGAGTTTCAACGGAGGCAATTGAGGAGGCCGTCAAGCACGGGGCAACGGTAAAAGCCGTGAAGGAAGGGATTGAGAAGTTTGCAGAGAAGGAAATTAAAACGAAATTTTCAGTCAGAGTTGGAAGCACTACTAAGAGCATAGAAGTTGTTTTTGAGAAAGGCTCTGAAAGAGATGGTGGTCTTATTCACACATGGCTAAGACACGTACTTGGAGTGTCTATGGAAGACATGTCTAATAAACCGGTCACTAATTTCTGGCCGATGGGTCAAGAGATAATAGTCAATGGTCAAAAGAAAAAGTTGCCGAAGGTCTTTGACAGTCCAAAAGAACTGAGAGAGTTCATTGATGAAGTTCTAAAACGTGTAAGCAATGATGAAGACTTAATACGGGAGCAACTAATTAACAAATGGGGAGCTTGGAAAAGTAACGTGCCCCTAAAAATCGACCTGAAAAAATACGGTATCAACGTTGATGGCATTGAAGAGATAGTCATAGAACTCAGGCTTGAAAACGGGAAATACGTTGCTAAAACAGCGTACCCAACAAAAGGGTGGGCCGTTTGGCAGTATAGAAGCACGACAGGAGAATGGATTTGGCTGGGGTGATTAACTCATGAAGAAGGGGAGCATTAACGATATATCCAAACACGATAAAGCAGGCCTTAGTGAGGACTTTATTTCTTTCTTTTCCTTCTTGTTGCGTGATACTAACATTCTTCTCTTAAGTAAAAAGGGCGCAAAAGTTGAGAAGCAACAGTATGAAAATCTGCTAAGGATAATTGACGTTTTGCTTACTGGAACTTCTTGGTTAATGTTGTCAGAGCGCGTTGAAATACCCGTGGGATCTATAGAATTAGCCAGAGAGCTTGGATTTGAAATTCAAAAAGAAAGCTCAGTATATCACGCGAAAATACCCGCCGGAATTAATCTGTTCCTTGAACGCTCGGGCAGGAGGTTGAGAATCCACTACTACGCCGAATTCCAAAACTCACGAGTGTCCAAAGGTACGATTGAATTCGAATTCGACAAATTTGTTAATGAATTGCTCAGGATAGCAAAGAAACATTTGATTGAACATGCATCAAAAGAAAATATGCTACATTCCCATCTCAATGAGGCCTCGGTGGTACTCGAATTTTATAAGTGGATCTCGCGAAAATGGAATAACGAAACTCTGAGGGACATTCACGATAAAGTCTCTATTACAACCACCCACCTGCACTTTGAGATATGCCTAAATAAGTTCAATGTGGGCGAAACGTTTAATCCCTTTCCTGTGGCAATCTGGCTTGACAATTATCTTTTGGTAGGGGCATGCCAAGAGACTAACGGGGAGAAGAAGGTTATGGGAATACCAATGGAGCCTTTGTATGTATTCAATGAACTTCTTTATGCGGTCTCATGGATTATGGAGCCGGACTCCTCAGAAGGGGGTTTATACGCTGGCGAATTAAGAAAATATGTTCAAAAACTCGGCTTTTCAGTTGGGAATAAGAATCCACTCTACTTAGTTTCCTTTGGTTGTTGTAGCACTATAGTTTTTGAGCGTGAAAATGATAATCTGTTGATTCACTACCATAACTCGCTGAGGAACTGTGATGAGTTGCCCAATGGGACAATTGAGGTTCCCCTCAAGGAATTCATTGAAGATTTGCTGAAATGTGTATTTGCATACCTGACAAGGTACATGGACATTGTGGAGAAAATCAGAGCCAGTCACGGTCAAAAACCGGAAGAATATGCGTGCAATGAATTGTGGAGTAACTACAAATATACCCTAAGGAAATATCTGAGACTTACTGGAGCTATATCAGCTCTTTAAGGCTTTCAGGAACGAGAAAGAGCTCAGAGAGTTCCTTGATGAAGTACTGGAGAGGGCACTTCAGAAGGAGACGTACTACACAGAATTTAGGGGACAGAGCTTTGTGAAGCTAAGGGTTAACCTTAATGAACTCGGCATGCACATAGATGGAATAGATGTGGTGGAGTTCCAGTTCTCATACAACCAAGCTACTAAGGGTGCCTACGAGATCATTACAGCGTATCCCTCAAAAGGCAGGAAAGTTTTAGGGTACGTGTGGGACAGAGAAAAACAATCTGGTAAATGGATACGTATGGGGTGACTTCAATGAGGTGCAGACTTCGTGGAGAATTCATTGAGGTTGAAATAGATTTGGAATCCTTTGAGCCAGATCCATTTCCTGGTCGTTTTCCCATTCTTTTTTTGGTGGCTGGGCATGAAGTGGGTGGGTACCACAATGAGGGATGGCTTGGTGACTTATATGCCCTCTTTCAGGATCTACTTCTCTGTACGAGAGATCTCCTAAAGTACCCTGAAAGTTGTTTTAACAAAAGGAAAAACGCTGAGAATGACGGTTTTGATTTATTGCCTGATAGTTATGTCTGCGGGCCAATACTTGACCTTGATTTTAACACGTATTATCTCGAAAGAAAAGGGGAATTGTTGCGTTTTCATTTCATAAATGAGGCTCCCAGGTACATTTCCTCAAAGAACCCTCTTCAGGGCACCATTGAGTTACCGTTTGAGGCCTTTGTCGCTGATATTCTCAAAATAAGCGAGGAGTATCTTGAAAAATGCTTCCCAATAGAAATGGAGATTAAAGCCATGCAATATGACGGGTTTGTAGAGGAAATTTCTCGGCTTAGGCGATACTTAGAGAACCTCATACACGAAATTAAAACAGAGCTGGATTTTAAGCATTAATAAATCTTCTGGCCGTTGGGTCAGAAGATTGTCGTGAACGGTCAGGCGAAGCAATTGCCGAGGGTCTTCAGGGATGAGCGTGAGCTCAGGGAGTTCCTTGATGAGGTGGTGAAGAGGGCGCTTAAAGACCCTGACTATGCGAGAAAGTTCAATGGTGGTGGCAAGGTTGTACTGACAGTCGACCTTAAAAAGCTCGGCATAAATGTGGAAGGAATCGATGAGGTCGAATTAGTGTTCCTGAAGAAGAAGGGCTCCTCCAACTACTACCTTAAAACGGCGTATCCCACGAGAGGTAACAAAGTTCTCGAATACAGGGAATGGAGTGGTGAATGGATAGTGGCCGGATAATCCCATTTCAATTTCATTTTTTCTATTGAGTAAGTGAGGGGGTGATAGCATGGACACGCTTAAGTTATCGAGCAAACACTTTCATGTAGAAGCGGATTTAAGGAAATTTTACGGAGGAGCGTATCCGTTTCCTGTTGTTATGTTACTGGATGGTCACGTTGTTGTAGGTATGTGCTGGGAAAAATGGAGCTCTGGAAAGCTGACTGGAGCACCCGGGGATCCTTACGGGATTGTGCAGGACTTGCTTGACAGCATTAGATTCTTTATGAGTGCAAGGCCGGGGGAGCTTGCAGGTGTAAAGAGGGACACAGTTAGGGAATACGGCTTTCAGATTAAGGAAGATTTACCAATCTACTCCGCAACATCCATAGCGGACTCCGTCCACATTTTCCTCGAAAGAACGAAGGATATCGTAAGGGTGCATTACTACAACAGACTGCTTGACGAAACTGACTGTCCAGAATTCAAGGGAAGGCAAAAGGGCACCATTGAATTACCCCTCGTTGAGTTTGTCAGGGATGTGCTCAGGATTTCAGGGGAATACCTCAAAACTACGCGAGTATCATAGAGCGTATTATGATGGAGTATGGAGAGGAGCCTTATGACCATGATGTCCTATGGAAATGGTACCGAGAAATCAAAGAGATTTTTATCCCTGGTAGGGGTGGCTGGCAGTGAGGTGGTGGGAATGTGGGTTACAATGAAGGGAAAACACTTGACTGTTAAGGTGGATCTTGAGAGATATATCAACACTCCCTCTCCTTTCTTTTTGATTTTTATGATAGATGAGCACTTACTCTTGGGAGCCTGCTGGGAAGGAGAATTTGAAGGAGCCAACGTGGACGTTTACGGGTTTTTGAGAGTTTGTTAACTGCCTGTTATTACTTTCTACAGCCAGAACACCCGCACGTTCGGGACTTAACAGAATACGGCAGAAAAAACGCGGAAGAACATGGATTTGAATTGAGAAATGAAGTTGTTGTGTACCAAACTACTCTTGTTGCAGAGGCAGCTGGAACGTATTACTTTTGCTCTACAAGAGACCTTACAAGGATTTACTATGAGAATGATTTTCTCAAATTCACGGACTGTCCTGAATACAAGGGCAAGCACAAGGGTGTTGTTGAAGTTCCTCTCAAAGAGTTCGTTGAGGATGTTTTGAAAATCAGCAGGGAGTACTTGGAGAAGTATGCTCCAGTCATCGAGAAAATCAGGTTTGAGCACGGGGAAGAGCCTAATAATTACGATAGCCTCTGGGAACTCTACAGGGAAGTGGAGGAACTGTACGAGAAGAAGTTCAGGCCAGAAAATCGTCGAGCCTAAAACCGGGAGGGTCATCCAGCTCCCCAAGGTCTTCAGGGACGAGCGCGAGCTGAGGCTTCACTATCCGGCGCTGGGGATATACCGGGAGAGCATGCGCCGAGACCCATCATCCCACGTTGGCATTCCAAAACTTTTATAAGGAACTCAACTCGCCTAAGTTTAGGCTTAGCTTACGCTCATTTGGAGGTGAGAGTATGGGACTCAGACCAGCGAAGATTGATAGGGACGTTGACAAGCCCGCTTACACGAGGAGGGAATACATACGCGGTGCCCCAGGACCGAAGATAACGATATTCGACATGGGCAACCTCTCCGCCGAGTTCCAGTACGAGGTCAGCCTTCACGCTGAGCAGGCTATGCAGATAAGGCAGAACGCCCTTGAGGCCATCCGTATCCAGGTTAACAGGTACCTCCAGAAGAACGTCGGAAGGAGCAACTACCACTTCAAGATTCGCGTTTACCCGTTCCAGGTGCTCCGTGAGAACCCGATGGCTACCGGAAGGAAGGCCGACCGTTACGGAAACGGTATGCGCAGGCCCTTCGGAAAGCCAATCGGGCTCGCCGCCCGTGTCAGGAAGGACCAGAAGATACTCACCGTCTGGGTGAACGAGCAGCACCTTAAGTTCGCTCTCGGCGCCATGCACAGGGCCAAAATGAAGCTCCCCTACAGCGCCTATTACAGGATTTACGACAAGGACGGCAACGACGTTACCACCAAGGTTCTCTCCACGATGAAGCGCTGAAGCTCCCCGTTTTTCACATTTTCTAATTGCTTCTGCTATGCTTCTAATGTACAGTGTTTCTCAGGAATCATAATAATTATTAACAATGCCGCCCAACTCTATGCTGGTGGGACAATGGTAAGTTCGGGCTTTAGGGCGATGCTTCTCAAACTCGGCGTCCCGGAGGACAGGCTGGCGGTTCTTGAGGGCAAGGGCGGGATTACGGAGGACGAGTTTGAGGGCATCAGATACGTCCGCTTTAGGGACTCGGCCAGAAACTTCCGGCGGGGGACGGTTGTCTTCGAGACCGGTGATGTCGTTCTGGGCTTCCCCCACATAAAACGCATCGTCCAGCTGAGGAACGGGATAAACAGGGTCTTCAAAAGCCGGCCTTTCTACGTCGAGGAGAAGGTGGACGGCTACAACGTCCGCGCCGTCAAGGTTAAGGACAGGATTCTCGCCCTTACAAGGGGCGGCTTTGTGTGTCCATTTACGACCGAAAGGATTCTGGACTTCATAAACGAGGAGTTCTTTAAGGACTATCCCAACCTCGTCCTTGCGGGCGAGATGGCGGGCCCTGAGAGCCCCTACCTCGTTGAGGGGCCGCCATACGTGAAAGAAGATATTGAGTTCTTCCTCTTTGATATCCAGGAGAAAGGCACCGGGAGAAGCCTCCCAGTTGATGAAAGGCTCACACTGGCCGAGGAGTATGGAATCCCCCACGTTGAGACCTTCGGCATCTACGACCGCTCGAAAATCGATGAGCTCTACGAGCTTATAGAGAGGCTCAGCCGGGAGAGGAGAGAGGGCATCGTCATGAAGACGCCCGATATGAAAAGGGTAGCGAAGTACGTGACGCCCTACGCCAACATCAACGACATCAAAATAGGCTCGCACATATTCTTCGACCTGCCGCACGGCTACTTCATGGGGAGGATTAAACGCCTCGCGTTCTACTTGGCCGAAAAGCACGTTAAAGGGGAAGAGTTCGACGAGTACGCGAAAGCCCTCGGCAAGGCCCTCCTCCGGCCGTTCGTTGAGAGCATCCACGAGGTCGCCAACGGCGGCGAGGTCGAGGAGGTCTTCACGGTGAGGGTGAAGAACATAAGCACGGCACACAAAATGGTCACCCACTTCGAGAGACTCGGCGTGAAGATACACATAGAGGACATAGAAGACCTGAAGAACGGCTACTGGAGGGTGACCTTCAAGAGGGTTTACCCCAACGCGACGCGCGAGATAAGAGAGCTTTGGAACGGGCTGGCGTTTGTGGACTGAGGTTAATTCTAGTCTCCCAACATTCTTCATTCTTATCAAACCATTAAGGGGCATATGGAAATGTGAAGGGACTAAAGAGACCTAACTTGCGCCCCTGCAAGTTAAAGTTCTCTAAAGATTCTCTGGAGCACGGGGTCTGGAATCTTGTATTCTCCCCCTTCTTTCTCCACGTAGCCAGACTTCACGAGGTTTTCGAGGAGCTTTGAAAAGTTCGAGTCGTTGATGTAGCCAAGCTTGAGGGTGAGGTAGTCTTTGATATCCTTCCACTTTGAATATCCAAGGGCTATTCCTTTCAAGATAACCCTGTACCTTGGGCTGTACGCAAAGAGTCTCGACAGTTCGGTCTGGATCATGCTCTTGGCTTCCCTCAAGACTTCGTTTATTGCCTCGTTGTGTCCGAGGTTCCTTGTGGCCCTTATATATCCGTAGAGGGCCAACCAGCCAGGGATTCCGTCGAGCTCTCGCACGGCATCATCTATCTCCCTTTCAGTCACTGGGAAGCTGGCTTCCTCAAACCCTTTCCTTAAGAATTCGGCACTCATATCTGGACTGAACCTGTTGAGAACCACGTCATGGTGATAGCGGCCGAAGAGGGGGGCTTCGGGGTCATTGAACTTGAGAAAGTCAAAGAGCAGACCCACCTCAGAGCCAGTGAGAATGAACGTCAGGTTCTCAAGATTGTCAACGGCGTAGGCCAAGATCCCATCGTACCTTGTCGCACCGCCGAAGCGGAGATACTGGGCCTCATCGAATGCTATTACGACCCGACCGGCGTTTTCTCCGTAGTCGTTGAGGGCCTCAAGGAGCTCCGTTATCGAGAATTCCTTTGAAGTTATCTCCACTCTAAACCCAGAGATTGATATTCCCCTGACCCTTTTGAGAAAAATTTTGGCCTCTTCGAGCAGTTTTCTCTTCGCACCCATCGCCGACAGGAGCATTTTTCCGATTACGTACCTGTTGACCGAGGAGAACTCTGAGTACGTTTTTCGCACGTCCACTTTGATGGACGGGTTGGGAAGTTCGCTCAGCGCAACGTTTAGGAGTGAGCTTTTTCCCAATCTCCTGAGGCCAAGAAGGAGGATCAGCCTCTCTCCACGCCTAACCGCGTCCTCAATCTCTTTTAGCTCGTTCTCCCTATCAAACAGTTCTTCCCTCCTGGTCTTCGGGTAAGGTGAGAACAGCATTAACTTGCACCCCCACAAGTAACTTGCACCCCTGCAAGTTAAAAGGCTTTCCCAAAATTTTTCTTGCGAAAAGCTCTCATCTAACTGGCAGAAAGTCAATCGTGCGCTAAAAAAGTCATAAACCTTCAAGCGAGTTTATTCTTTAAACAAGCACTCTCAAACAGTTTCCAACCCCATTATTGGCGTCCAAAGGACGCCGTGAGGAAGTGAAACACTCGCAAAAGAGCACTTCGAGTAAAACCCCCTAAGTTTTAAACCTTCAAAAAAGCACAACACTTTTCCGCCAGCGCTGAAACTTTGCTAGGCAAAGTTTCATCAAAGTTAGTGACTCCTGTAGAGGGCTCTTGCGAGTGTTTGCGCTTTCAAGGGGGCTTTCTGCAGAGAATTCCTTATTCAATAATAACTCGAAAAAGGTTTCTCTTTGAAAGCGCTCCGGAGGAGCGCGAGTAATGATAAACCCTCATGCAGGTGTCTTTGAACGTTGGAATTCCAAACTTCCAGAACCCTAAGAAAGTGCAAACATTCCCAGAGTGAACACTTCAGAAAAGAATCACAAACCTTGATCAAACTTCGCGAAGGCGAACAAGCTTTAAGAAAGCTTGACCAAAAGATTGCCCCCTCATCAACGAGCAAAAATCAGCTGTGCACCAATAGGTTTTGGCAGTTCTCAAGTGAGTTTACTTCCCAGGCAAACACCTTCAGGCAGTTTCAAATTCATTTTGGCGCCCGAAGGGCGCTTTCCTACAGTGAAACACTAGCAAATGAGCAGGCTAAACAGAAACCCACATTAAAAGCCTAGCAATTTTAAAATGGCACTCGCTTTTCCGCCAGCGCTTGCGCAGGAAGCTTTTGGAAAAAGCTTCACCAAAAGCTCGTGATTCCCCTTCAAAGCTCCTATGTAACATAATTTCAAAACCAAGCTGGTCGGTAGAAGCCTGAATTCACTTGATGACTTAGACTTTCTTCTTAAGTTCTACTTAAACCGCGCTCCAAAGGAGCGCCTAAAAGCTTGAACCCCTTGTTAAAAGACGCCCTTAGAGAAATTCACCTTTCCACAGGAGCAATCAATGAGAAATCCACTCAAAGAACAGCAACTCAAAAGAGAATCACAAACCTTGATGAAACTTTGCAACAGCCTTTAAGAAAGGCTGGCGAAATGAGCGTCCTTCTCACCAAAGAACAGAAAACAGCCGTGCACTAATGGAAAAGCAAGTTCATACTGGGTTTAACACTACGATAAAACCCCTTGAAGTCGTTTCAGCATCCTATCAGCGCCCAAAGGGCGCCTCCTTAGAGCGAAACACTCTGAAGTGAAACAACCCTAATAAAAACCCACTCTAAACCTTGCACTCTTAAAAAGGCACATCATCTTCCGCCAGCGCTTGCGAAGCAAGGGCTGATGGCGGGCCGGGCGGGATTCGAACCCGCGACCTTCGGCTCCGGAGGCCGACGCCCCATCCAGGCTAGGCCACCGGCCCACCCGGGGTAAATACATAACAGGGCTTAAAAAGCTTAACCCACGACAAAGCTTTTTAGGTTTGTTTAGAAAGATAAATCTAGGTGATGAGTATGGAGCCGCAGGAGTTTAAGCTCACCGAGGAAGGCATTAAAGCTGTTCTCCCCCCACTTGAGGCCGAGATAATGGAGCACATGTGGAAAGTGAAAGTGGCGACGGCAGGCCAAGTTTATGAGCATATGAAGCAGAAGCATCCCGATATAAGACGCTCCACGGTAAGCATACTGATGAACCGTCTCTGTGAGAAGGGACTCCTCCAGAGAGGCATCGATAGGGGCAGGGGCGGAATGAGATACGTATACTCAATAACAACGACAAGAGAAGAGTTCGAGCAAAAAGTTGTCCAGAAGATCCTTGACGCACTGATGACAAACTTTAGAGAAGCGACCTACGCATATTTATCCAAGATGAAAAAGAAGTGATGCAAGATGCTCTATCTCATCCTTGCACTTGAGGTCTTCCTGATAGTCTGGACTCTAGGAGACCTCGGGCTTGCAATGGTGGCAGGGATACTTGCATCCCTGGGGATCCTTTACGTATGGGTAAATAGGCATAAGTTCGGTGAAAGGTTAATTCCCCTTGATAAGGAGGAAATGCCGTGGCTCTACGAGGGCATAGCTGAGCTGGCCAGAAGAGCGGGAGTCCCAATGCCAAAGATCTACCTGCTGGACGACTATATACCAAACGCGTACTCATTTGGAGACACAATTGTTCTTTCACTCGGCCTTTTTGAAGTTCTTGATGAGGACGAAATAATAGCGGTAGCCGCTCATGAACTCGGCCATATAAAAAACAGGGACACTACATGGTTCCCGGTGATAACCTACGGAAGGTTTCTGATGATAATAAGCACGCTGGTACTCGTTATTGCAGGCAACATTGCAGTTAAAGGCCTTGCACCCCTGCTTTACTTGGTATACGAGCTTTCAAGGAGCGACTTCATGAAGGCGAGAGAGTTCTTGGCAGACGAGACTGCACTGGCATTGCTCCCGGTGCCAATGAGCCTCAAAAGGGCCCTTGAGGAGTTAAAATACTACGAAGACCTCAGGACGAACGTAAAGATTAAAGGCGTCCCAAGCATCGAGCCAGGGATAGAGAGGGAAAAGCGCTTCACGTTTTTCATGGAGACACACCCCAGCTACGAGGAGAGAATCCTAAGGATAACGTTTGAAATTAACAATCTGATAGAAATCAAGCAGAGGGTGCGGTGATATGGGCGTGGAGATTTTCCTCGACCGGGAAAAAGCCGAGAGGATAAAGCGGATACGACCAACGAAGGACGAGTACTTCATGCTGATAGCTAAGCTGGTCTCCCTCAGGGCCACGTGCCCCAGGCTCAGGGTCGGCGCTGTTGCAGTAAAGGACGGCTACATTCTGGCGACCGGTTACAACGGCGCGCCAAGGGGAATGAACCACTGCATTGACGTGGGCTGTCTTATCGTCGATGGCCACTGCCACAGGGCCGTTCACGCGGAGCAGAACGTTATAGCGATGGCGGCAAGAAAGGGGATAAGCCTTGAGGGAGCAACGCTCTACGTGACCCACTTCCCCTGCGACACCTGCTTTAAACTCGTCGTCAACGCGGGGATTAGGGAGATAGTCTACGAGGAGATGTACCCCAACGAAGCCACCGAGATACTGCTGAAAGAGGCCCAGGAGAAGGGAATAGTGAAGATACGGCAGTTCAAACTACCGAAAGAGCGCGTCAGGGCGTTTCTCGAGGAGCTCTTCGGGGAGTTCATTTGAGCTTTTTTCGATTTCTTCAAGCCTTCTGTTGAGCTCTTCCAGCTCTATGGCGACTTTTCTGGTCAGCTCGGTTATCTCACGCTCAGTTCTGTCCACCGCGAGGTAGACCTTGAATATCAGCAGATATGCAATCCCTATGGCGACAACAAAGAGGGCATCCAAACCCCTGCCCAGGCCGAGAATATCCTTAATTTCAATGGCAATCCTCAGGGGGAACAAGGCAACGATGAGCAAACCTATGAGGAGAGCCTCCCAAAACAGGAAGTCACCCCATTCAAAATCTCCCCTGCGGTACTTGCCGAGAACGTAGACCACAAGGACAAGCACGATTGCAAGGGTAATCATCTGAACCGCATACATAGCCATCACCTCAGTTTGTCAAAGAGAAGGTTCAGGGCTATCTTAACACCCTCTAAAACGTTTGTCCCCTTCTTCATAGAGTACTCAGTGTAGACAGCCTTGATAGGGACTTCGACGATTCTACAGCCTGCTTTGGAGGCCTCTATTATAATCTCACTCGACACGGCATAGCGGTCGCAGGTTATCCTGATTTTCCTCAGACAGTCGCCGCTTAGACACCTTAACCCGCTCTGACTGTCGCTGACGTATTTACCAGCAAAAACCGCGGTCACGGCATCTAGAACGAAGTTGCCGAACTTCTTCACGAGGGGCATCTGGCTCGTGTCGCCTTTGAGCCTTGAGCCGACCGCGAAGTCCGCCCTGCCCTCCGCAACTGGCCTCATGACGCGGAGAGCGTCACTTATCAGGTGCTGGCCGTCGGCATCAAATGTGAGGACAAGTTTGGCGTTTTTTCTGATGGCATAGGCAAAGCCCGTTCCGAGGGCCCCACCAAGCCCCCTGTTGACGAGATGCGTAAGAACGTGGACTCCGTAAGAACGAGCTATCTCCTCCGTTCTATCCCTGGAGCCGTCGTTCACGACGATTATCTCGTCCTTTTTGAAATACCTGAGAAGATTCTCTATTACCCCCTTGATGGTCTTCTCCTCGTTGTAAGCGGGAACAACAACGTAGCTCGACAGGAGCCTCTCGAAGAGCTTCCTGAGGTGAATGAGGTTCTCGACCTCAAAGTTTGGCTCGGCTTCAATCTGAAAGCTCATTCTACCAGCCTCGTGGCCGGTGACAAGGACGCTCAGAGTGCCGAGCTCCCGGGCAGGGATGACATCGTAGCCGTGGTCTCCAACGACGATGGCTTTCTCTGGTTGAACGTTGAGCTCACCGAGGATTCTCCTCAGCTGGCCAGGATTCGGTTTCAGCTCCTCGGGAGGGACATCATCCCTCGTTGAAATAATCTCAAAGTAGTCCTTAATGCCGTGAAGCTCCAGGGCCTCAAGGGCAGCCATTCTGGAGCTCCGAGTCATGAGGGCAAGCTTTATTCCCTCCCCCACAAGAAAGTCGAGGAGCTCCCTTGCCCCCTCGAAGAGAAAGCTGTCCCTTATCCTTTCAACTTCAAGATTGACGAGAATTGAGTACATATCTTCGAAAGGCCTGCTCGTTTTTCTGGACAGCTCGATAAGGCCCTCATACATCGGCGTTAGCTCTCCAACGAGCTCCCTGGGAATCCCTAAGGAAATCAGCCGTTCTTTAAGCTCGGACTTTATCTCGCTGAAAGTCTTCTCAGCACCCACAAGCGTCCCGTCGAGGTCAAAAACAACGGCCCTGATGTCCATGATATCACCGAAGGATTTATTTTTGCCCCAGTGTACTGGAGCCGGTGTCCGAGATGATAGCGTTACTCACGCTTATATCTTTAATCCTTTCGCTCGTCCTCACCGGATACATCGGGGGGCTTATGGGAAAGGCCGGAATAGTTGGCAGAGATATTCACAAACCGGAGAAGCCCGAAGTCCCGGAGATGGGCGGCACAGCGATAGTTCTCACCGTGGGGCTTCTGGGGGCGCTGGTGAAGCCAGAGATACTCCCGGTTTTCCTCCTCTTTGGACTGGTGGGAGTTATAGATGACCTAGTCGCCCTCAAGCAGTCCCACAAAGTTATTCTTTCGCTCCTCGTGTCGGTTCCAGTTGCATTCATGGACATAGAGGGGAGCATCGATTTATTTGGACACACACTGAACCTCGGAATACTCTACCCTATCTTCGCAGTCCTGTTCGTTACCGGCTCGGCGAACCTCGTCAACATGCTGGCCGGGTTCAACGGGTTAGAGGTTGGTACGAGCGCGATAGTCCTTGGCTTTCTCGCCCTGATGACAGAAGGCACCGCGAGGGAAGTTGCCCTCATAGGGCTCGGTTCATCTTTGGGGTTCCTCTGGTGGAACAGGTATCCCGCCAGGGTCTTCCCCGGCGATACAGGGACGTTGAGCCTGGGGGCGCTTATAGGACTCGTCGGAATCCTAGGCAAGGTTGAGACCTACACTGCAATCCTGCTGGTGCCCCACTTTTTCGACTTCGCGATAAAGGCCCTTGGTGTCCGCTTTGGGGTCAGGAGGTACGGAAGGACAGAAGTCCTGCCAGACGGAACCCTCAAGGCCCCACCATACCCAAGCTTCCTCGGAACAATAATGAGAAGGGTCAGGGTTACCGAACCCAGGCTCGTTGCAATAGTCTGGGGGATTGAGTTCACCCTTGGTGTTCTTGCGTGGGCTCTGAGTCAATTACTTTGACCATTCCAAAGCCGTACCTCGTTTTTTCTCCAAACCCCGTCTCGTAGCCAAACTTTGCCAGTTCATGCGATCCGGTGTACCTGAACACCATGAGGGAGCTCCTGAAGTAGGTGTCCCTAACGAGTATCCTTACGGGCTTGAACTTGAGGACTTCAATCTTAAAGTCCTTGTCCTCGGGCATGTGTCCGTAGATGGCGGAGTAGCGCATCAGCATTACCTTTCTGAGCTTGTCAAAGAACATATCGTCGCTGGGATACAAGTCCCAAATCTTCATCCTGCCGTCCACGAACTTGACGGTTCTGACCATGATTGGGCTGAGGGTGGAGAACAGCATTTCATCTTTGATCTCTGGCTCTCTGAGAACTTTAACATCGTCTGCTATGAAGGTCGCGTCCTTAATCTTAAGGGCAGGGTCGTCAAGAAAGCCCTCGGCAACGGCCTTGATGAGCTCTGCCGAATGCGACGAGACGTAGAGAGACACGTCATCAGACAGAACCCTGATCCCCGCCTCCGGGATAAGCTCCCTTTTGCGAACCATTATGCGCGAGAACGTGAAATAATCGGTGTGACTTGTTTCCACTCCCCTGGCCAGCTCTGGGGATATCAGGTATATCTTTTCCAAGATTTGTGTGTAGACCTCGTAGTTATAGTTGAAAGGCAGTATTGTTCCTTCCACCGCCGGCCTCAGCTTTATTTCTATTCTCATTCTACCCACCCCGGTTTCAGCTAAGAATATATTGGGATTTAAGATTAATAAGAATTTTGCATAGAACGTGCCAATAAGTGCACATATTTACAACTTTAAAGTGTCGGCAACGACAGTTGGAAAACCTGCAAGATAACTCCAGAGCCCACAAGGTTAAAAAGGCTCTTAATTAATGACATGTAGAGAGAACGTATGAGAGGTGAGAGAGTATGAGTGTTGAAGACGCAAACATTCACGAAAATTACGATGATTACATAACGTTCCTCAAGAGGAGGATCAGGCAGCTTGAATTGCAGGTAAGAACGCTCGAGGCCGACAAGGAGAGGCTTGAGAGGGAGCTCTCAAGGCTCAGGATGGAGATGTCACGGCTTAGGCAGCCACCCGCATTCGCCGGCAACGTTATCGAAGTCCTCGACGACGAGAGGGCTATAGTCCAGAACTACAACGGGCCGCGTTTCGTCGTCAGGATAGCGCCGTGGATAGAGAGGGACAAGCTGAAGCCCGGCTCCAGGGTGGCTCTAGACCAGAGGACGATGGCAATAGTTGAGCTCCTGCCAAGCGAAAAGGACCCCAGCGTGCTCGGCTTTGAGGTCATAGAGAGACCCAGAGTCAGCTACAACGACATAGGTGGCCTCGACAAACAGCTCCAGGAGCTCAGAGAGGCGATAGAGCTGCCGCTCAAGCACCCGGAGCTCTTCGAGAAAGTCGGAATCGAGCCTCCGAAGGGAGTGCTCCTCTACGGCCCGCCCGGCTGTGGAAAGACCCTCATGGCGAAGGCCATCGCAAGGGAGGTCAACGCCACCTTCATCCGCGTCGTCGGCAGCGAGCTCGTCAGGAAGTTCATAGGAGAAGGCGCGAGGCTCGTCCACGAGCTCTTCGAGCTGGCCAAGGAGAAGGCGCCGACCATAATCTTCATTGACGAGATTGATGCAATAGGAGCAAAGAGGATGGACGAGACCACCGGCGGTGAGAGAGAAGTGAACAGAACCCTTATGCAGCTCCTCGCCGAGATGGACGGCTTCGATCCAAGGGGCAACGTCAAGGTCATAGCGGCCACCAACAGGCCCGACATCCTCGACCCAGCACTCTTGAGGCCGGGCAGGTTCGACAGGCTCATAGAAGTCCCGCTCCCGGACTTCCGCGGCAGGCTTGAGATACTCAAGGTCCACACCAGGAAGATGAACCTCAGGAACGTTGACCTCAGGGTCATAGCTGAGATGACGGAGGGAGCAAGCGGAGCCGACCTGAAGGCCATAGCGACCGAGGCCGGAATGTTCGCCATAAGGGACAGGCGCGAATACGTTACACAGGACGACTTCCTGAAGGCCATCGAGAAAGTCCTCGGCTCGGAGAAGAGGCTTGCCCAGACGATTGCGATGCACGAGGTTATGTACGGCTGACCTTTCTTTTCTCATTCATCGGAGGAGAGAGTGAATGGTCAGCAGGCTACTGGCACTCGAGGCATATCCACAGCTCCGCGACCTGGACTTCAGAATCCTCAGGGGAGTAGAGCTCAACATGAGGCACCACAAGTGGGTGCCCTTAGAGGACATAGCGCGCTTCGCGAGGGTAGATGTAGAGACCGCATCGTTCAGGCTCGGCAAGCTCGACGACCTCTCGCTGGTCAGGCGGAGGAGCGACATAGGCTACATCGGCTACCAGCTCACGATACACGGCTACGACGCCCTGGCGATAAGGGCCCTCGCCAAGAAGGGCGTTGTCGAGGCCATCAGCGCCACCCAGATAGGTGTCGGAAAGGACGCGGACGTTTACGTCGGGATAACGCCGGGCGGTGAGCAGGTCGCGGTGAAGTTCAACAGGATAGGGGGCAGAACCGCGTCCAGGAGGGCGGGCTACCACTCCCACGTCTTCGCGGACAAGCACCACACGAGCTGGCTCTACGTCTCAAGGCTCATTGCAAAGAAGGAGTACGACGCCCTTGTTTTGCTCAGCCCGATTGCGAGGGTTCCAAAGCCCATAGCCTGGAACAGGCACGTTCTCGTTATGGAGTTCATCGAGGGGACGGAGCTCGCGGAGCTGAGGGACGATGACCTGATGAAGGAGGAAGCAAAGAACATTTTGGATAGAATACTTGAGGAGTACCTCAAGATAGTGCGCTTTGGAATAGTCCACTCCGACCTGAGCGAGTTCAACGTCGTCCTGACGGGCGACGACATTCTGATAATAGACTGGGCCCAGCACATAACCACAGCCAACCCCGAGAGCTACGGGCTGCTGAAGAGGGACCTCCAGGTCATTCTTAACGCCTTCAGGAGAAGGTGGCGCGTTGAGAAGAGGTTTGAGGATGTCTGGCCGGAGTTTGAGAAAGCCTGGCACGAGAGCAGGGGTGAGAGGCATGAGTGAGGGACGCGAGAGGATTGCCGCGCTCTTCCGCGAGGCCCTTGAGGCCGAGAACCGGAACGACTTTGAAACCGCCAAGAGGAAGCTCGATGAAATACTCCATGAGACCATTGAAGCTGAACCGGAGCTGTATTTTGAGGCATGCTTCCGTCTCGTTGATATATTCCTCCAGGAGGACAACTACAGGGGAGCTGTCAAGTGCGCCCTCCGCGCAGTTGTGCGCGCTCCAAGTGAAGAACACTACAGGCTCGGCCTGAAGAGACTCGGCGACGTCCTGACGATAATCAAAAAAGAGGGCAAGCTCTCCGAACTCGCGGAGAACATGGAACAAGCGCTCAAGCTCGTCGAAGGCGACGAGGAGCTGTACCGCTTTACAATGGCCCTCATAAGGCTCGCGAGGGGAGAAGAGGTCGGGGAGAAGTTCACGCTCCCCGAACTCAACGAGGCCTTCGAGAGCCTAACCGGGTGAGGAACTCCTCAACGTACTCTTTTTTCGGTGGAAACGGGAAGTTGTAGGGCTCCTTCTTTGGCCTTTCATTGTAGTACGGCCTGTTGCAGGCCGGACAGCCGTGGGTGGAAAACACTGACGGCGGAACGTCTATACCGTCCAGGTCAAAGCCCGCTATGGAGTCTCCCTCCATGATGATTCTGTCCCCGAGGCCGTTCTCAATGAGCCACCTGGCCAGCTGGACTTTCCGGTAGCGCTCAAGGCTTGGTGGAGAAGAGTTCTCAAGCCTCGTTCCCTTCAGGGGAGTGAAGGCGAAGAGCGAAACGTCAGCCCCTATTGAGTATGCCCTTTCAAACGTCTCGACCAGCTCCCTGTCGGTCTCCCCAAGCCCCACTATGACGTGAACCAGCGCCCTTCCGGCCCCGAAGACGTCAACGATTCTCTTAGCGAAGTCCCACATCTCCCCCCACTCGAAGTCGGGTTTAATCTCACTGAACAGCCTCTTGCTTGCCACGTCCAGGCCAACGCCAATGTAGTCAACGCCAAGGCCATTGAACTCATCAAGAGTTGCCCTATCAACGGGAGTTATCGAGACCGAGATTGGCAGGTTGAGGGGCTTAAACGCCTCAAGCAGGGTGAAAACATCATCAAGCATTCCGGGGTAGTCTATCGTCTGGAGACATATCCTCCCGAAGCGGCCGTTGGGAAACGCATCGAGAACTTCTTCAAGCTCGAACGCAGGCCAGGTGACGCGGGAGAGCCTGTTGAAGTCCGCACTGCTTGAACGGGCCTGGGCACAGAAGGCGCAGTCGTTGGCGCATTTGCCAGGCCAGTACGTCATTAGGTAGGCAGTCGTTGGCCGGGCCATCAGCTTCGCCCTGATAAGCCCCATCGCGATTGCGGTGCCGTAGGAGACCCTAACGAGCATTCAACTTCCCCCAGATAACGGGCGCGTAGAGGGTTATAAACCCAACCCCAAGGATTAAAGGAAGAACCGGAAAGACGCCCCAGTAGTCCCTCACCTGGGCGACGTAGCCGAGGGCCACCTGGCCTGCTAAAGTCCCGAGGTCGAAGAACATGGTGTATATCCCAGAGCCCATCGTCCTTATTCTCTGTGGCAGGTTTCCGAGGGCCATCAGCTGCATCGCCGGAACCGCCAGACCAAAGCCCGCTCCGATGAGGGCGGCGCTGACGTAAGCGTAGGGCGGAAGGGTGTATACGTTCAGCAAGATGTAGCCCATGAGGAGAAGGGCGAGGCCAAGGGTCGTCACCGGGAGAGGCCCTCTTCTGTCGGCGCTCCTGCCCCCGATAAGGCGCGTCATAAAGGAAAATGTCCCGATGACCATCATATAATAACCGAAGAGGCTCTGGGGTAGGGATAGGGACTTGTAGAGGGCGGGGAGGTAAGTGGTAACCCCCGCATAGCTCATCGAGAAGAGGAAGAGCGTCAGCGAGGCGGAAACGAAGGTTACCCTCAACAGCTCGCGGTAGCTGGCCTTCTCGTGCTCCCTGTGTCCTGCAACATCCCCGACTTCACGCCAGGCCATGAAAGCCAGCAATGCCCCGACTGTCGAGAACACTGCCGTCAGCGCAAAAGCCCCTCCAAACCCGATTAAATCTGAGGCGTAGCCGCCTATCGCAGGCCCGACTATGTTGCCCAGGGAAAACATCATGCCGCGCCAGCCGAGGGTCTCTCCCACCCTGCCGGCGGGGGCCAGGTCTACTGCGGTTGAAAGGCTGGAGGGGAAGAACAGCCCCATTGAGAATCCGTGAATTGCCCTGGCAAATGCGAAGAGGTAGACGTTGGAAGTCAGGGCAGACACGACGTAAAGAACCCCCGCAAGGAGGCCCAACAGATTACCGCCGACGAGGGCGTGGAAGCGGTAGCCTTTATCCCCAACGGCACCGCCTAGGGGCTTGGAGATGAGGGAGAGGAAAGATGTGACCCCCGCCACGAGTCCGACCAGGAAGGGCTCGGCGTTAAGGCTGACGAGAAACGGAGAGACCACTGGCGTGACGACGCTTATCCCGAGGAAGAAAAAGAACGTTGAGAAGTTAAGGAGCCAGACGTCCCTCAGTGAGGCCACTAAACACCAGCCTCCGGCCCTTTCATGCCCTCCTTCATGAAGGCGTAGCTCATGTGCTTGGTATTCTTGGCAAAGCCGACGTTGCCCTTTGCATCTACCATAATGATGCCCATCGTGTCGGGACCGAAGTACCGAGTGGCAAGGCTTATTGCCGCGTCGCTTGCCGCCTGGGCGTCCATACCGAGCCTGACGAAATCGGTGGCACTCTTTGCCAGGGCGAGCTTTATCGCCACCTCGCCGAGGCCTGTACAGGAAGCACCTGCAACCTCGTTGGCGTATGTTCCACCGCCGACTATGGGGGTGTCGCCGACCCTGCCAAACATCTTGAGGAAGACACCGCCGGTTGAAGTCCCCGCAACGACCTCCTCGCCGTCAAAGGCAACTGCCCCGACCGTGCTCCTGAGGACTTCTGGGTATTCTTTGATCAGCTCGTTGAGCTTCTTCCAGTGCCTCGTTTCCCCCTTCTCGATGAGCTTTTTCCTGAGCTCCTCCCACTGCTTGAGCCTCTCATCTGTAACCGGGTCGTACTCCTCGAAGCCCATGAGCCTGGCAAACTTGACGGCCCCCTCACCTATGAGGAGCACGTGGTCGGTCTTCTCCATGACCTTCCTCGCGACGCTTATCGGGTTCTTGACGCCCCAGATGCCAGCAACTGCCCCCGCTTCCAGCGTCTTCCCGCGCATTATCGCCGCGTCCATCTCGACCTTTCCGTCGAGGGTCAGGACGGAACCGGTGCCGGCGTTGAAGAGCGGGTTGTCTTCAAGGGCCTTGACGGCCTCCTCGACGGCGTCCAGTGCGGAACCCCTCTTGAGCTCGCGCCAGCCCGCCAGAACAGCCTCCCTAACGCCCTCAATGACCTTTGGAATGCGCTCCTCTTTCCTTATTGTGCCGGCACCGCCGTGGACTATTATCGCGACCATGAGAACCACCGGGGAAAGTTCCCTCGAAGGGTTAAAAGGGTTGTGGAAACGAAAAGAAATCAGCTGATCGCCATGTTGATTATAGTCTCCCCGATGTTCTCAAGGTACTCAAGTATCCTCCTGAAGCTCTCCTTGGCAATGGACTGCCTGTAGTCGGTCGCTTTAATCATGGCGCGGAGCTCTAGCATGAGCTTGTCTATCGCCTTGAGGTCGCGCTTCTCTATCTGCGCAACCATGGCCTCGAACTTCTCCCGGAGGTACTGGACGTCAATATCATCGGGGTTCTCCGCGATTCTGATTATGTGGTCGCCTATCCTCTCGATGTTCCTGGCGATGAATAGAATCCCCATGAGGTCAAACGTCCTCCTGGCGATTCCACTCTCCTCCACAACCGTGTGCTTGCTCAGCAGCCTGTTCACGGTGCGGACTATCAGAAAGTAGAACCTGTCAAGCTCGTTTTCGAGGTCGTTCATGTCACGCCTTATCTCGCCGTCCCCGGTGCCGATGAGGAGCTCAAGGTCGCCGAGCATCGAGAGGATAATGGACCTGATTCTCCACAGGAGCTCAGCCAGGTTGACCTCGTCCTCGTCGAGAAGGCTCTTTGCAACAATCCTCATCGGCTCGTCGAGGATTATCTCGACACCGGGAAGGCTCTGAAGCACCTTTCTTATTTTGACCTTGTAGATCGGCATCTCCCCAGGGAGCCTTATCTCAAGGACATCGTAGCCCTGGATGTAGGCGGAGATAACGAGCCTTATCGCCATATCGGGCGAGAACTCCTCGGAGAGCGCCAGGACTTTTTTCTCGCTCACATCTTTAGGCTCGCTAGGGAAGATTGTTATACTGCCGTCCGGGTTTATAGTCAGCGGTACGGTATCACCCTGCTTTAGGTTGTGCTCCTTCACCCATTTCTTTGGAAGGGAAATTATGTATGAGCTTCGTCCGGTAAACTGTATCTTGCGGAACTCCATATCAAGCCACCCACGCTATATAGAGGTAGCCCGTTAAAGGCTTCACTTCGATAAACTTATAAGCGCTATGAGGGACGTTTCACTATGCTCTCCAAGTACGGCAGGGACGCGAAGATACTCATCGGGGCAAACGCGCTTGGACAGACGTTCCTCTGGTTCTCGTTCTTCATAATGCCGTTTTACCTGACCGCCCTTGGCTACAACGAGAAAGAAATGGGAGCGTTCTTCTCGACCCAGACAACTGTAGGAGGGCTCTTTTTCCTTCTGGCAGGATATGTCTCCCTAAGGCTCGGATACAAGAAGACTCTCATCCTGAGCGCGTTCGCCGGGCTCATCGGGAGGCTCCTGCAGGTTCTCGCGCCGAACACGTTTATCCTGTTCCTCGGGTTCGTCCTCGTGGGGGTGAACATGGGGCTAAGGCAGCCGAACTACAACGCCTACCTGAGCGAGCTCGTTCCAGGCGAGATGAGGCACGAGGCGTTCTCCAAGAGCTTCGGCCTTGGAACGCTCTTCAACTCGCTTGGAGTACTCCTAGCGGGCTTTCTACCGGAATATCTAATGGGACTATCCTTCGCAGAGGAAACGGCCTACAGAATAACGTTCTCCCTCTCAGTCCTCCAGTTCGTCTTTGTTATCCCTGCCCTGCTCCTCGTCCATGACGTCGAGGTCAGGGAGAGAAAGATAAGGTGGGAAAGAGACCTGGTAATAAAAATCCTCAAGTTTTCACTGCCCAGCGCCCTCATAGGCCTCGGTGCGGGGATAACCATACCCTTCATGAGCATCTACTTCAAGAAGCGCTTCGGGGAAACCCTCCAGGCGATAAGCTGGGTCTTCTTCTTCCAGCAGCTGGCGATGGGCCTCGGCTCGTTTGGACTGCCCGAGCTCGTCAGGAGGTACGGGCCCGTCAGGGTCATAACGTCATTCCAGGGGCTTGCAACGCTCCTCTTCGTCGTGTTTCCGTCCCTAGAGACGTTCGCACTGGCGGGAGCGGTTTATGTGCTCAGGGCAATACTCATGAACATAATCTGGCCGATAAACGACTCGTTCATGATGGGCTTTTTCAGGGCCGAGGAAAAGGCAACGGCCAACGGGATAAGGCAGGCATTCTCGACGTTCATGCGCGGAATAGGAAACTCCATCGGCGGGACGCTCTTTGCAGTCTCCCTCGCTTACCCGTTCTACGCCACAGCCATCCTGTACGCCGTAGCAACGGTCATGTTCTATGTCCTCTTCATAAAACACAACGAGTGAAGTGTCCCAAAGGAAGAAGAGAGGGAAAAGTTCACTCCTCTGCGAGCTCGACTCCCCTATCGAAGGCCCTGAAGTTCACTTCCCAGAGCTTCTCGCGCAGGGTGAGCTTTATCCCCTCGAGGAGGCTCTCGCGCTTGAGCGGAATGAGGCCCTTGCCATAGGCATAGCCGAGCATCAGGACGCCAAGGGTCCTGGGGTTTATCCCGTCAGCCTCGCGCTGGAAGTCCAACATGTGGACGGGGCAGATTCTTCCAAGGGCCTCGTTTATCTCTTCAAGCTCAGGGTAGCGCTCCTTTCCGACAAGGGTCGTCGCGGTGTGAATCGGATAAGCATTGACGATTGCCACGCTCTCCTTTCCCAAAAACCGCGCGTTCCTCAGAGCCTCTGCGGGCTCAAGGGCGAGCATTAGGTCCGCTTCCCCCTCCTCGATGAGAGGAGAATAAACCTCCTCGCCAAAGCGGAGGTAACTGAGGACGCTTCCGTAGCGCTGGCTCATTCCAAGGGTCTCGCCGATGCGAACGTTGTAGCCCTCTACCATCGCCGCGTTCCCGACTATCCTCGAAAGGGTCAGACCACCCTGGCCGCCGACCCCGGTAATTATAAGGTTAAACTCCATAAACACCACCTACATGGGTTGGAGCGAGACAATAAAAAGCTAAGCTCAAAAAAATTCGCTGAAACAAGGGGTTTTCTGAAAATTATGAGCCTTCCATCCTTAGTTCGAGAATTCCATTCAATTTCCAAGACACCTCCAGCCGGGGCCTAGGATACATATTTAAGGGATTGCGAGAACCCAAAAATATGACGTTCGAGGAGTACTACTCGGCTTTCAAGACATACAGCGATGTCCATTCAGAAGAGTACAGGAGAAGAATCGAAAACCTTGAGCCCCTCCTCATGAAGTTCATGACGAAAAAGGGAAGAGTCCTCGACCTCGGATGCGGTGCAGGGGGCTTTTCCTTCCTTCTCGAAGACTTAGGCTTTACAGTTATCGGAGCCGACAACAGCGACTACATGCTCTCCCTCGCGAGGGGTTTTGCCAAAGAGAAGGGCTCAAAGGTAGAGTTTATCAAAGCCGACGCCAAGGAGCTTCCCTTTGAGGACGACTCATTCGACTACGTCCTCTTCATAGACAACCTCGTGCACTTTGAGCCTCTTGACCTTGGAAAGGCCTTCCGCGAGATAGCAAGGGTCCTGAAGCCCGGCGGAAAGCTAATCCTCCAGTTCACAGACCTCAGAGCCCTGCTCCCAGTCCTCATGAACGGACAGGTGGTCGGGGCAGAGTACTGGATAAGCAAAGTCCTGCCGGATAGAGAGGAGAAGACCGTCCTGATAGAGTTTCAGAGCGAGGAGAAGTCCTTCAGGGTTCGCTTCAACGTCTGGGGAAAGACTGCGGTGGAGCTCCTGACAAAGCTCTACTTCAGAAAGATTGGAGAGGAGCAGATAAACGAGCACACATACCTTCAGGTTTACGAGCCAAAGAAATGAAACAAAAACAAATCAGGCCTCCATGCGGAGGCGCTTGAGGACGAACTCCCTATCGAGCGAGGCCAAGAACGGGGCAAGCCTCGGCCCGCGGTCCTTGCCTATGAAGACGTTGTAGAGGACCTTAAACCACTCTTTGCTTGGAATCCCGCGCTTCTTGGCGACGTCGAAGATAGCGTTGTTGAGCTCATCAACTGTGAACTTCTCGTGTGCCTCGATCCAGTCCGCTAACTCCCTCATCGCCTCCCTGATTTCGGGCTTTAGGTCGAGCCCTGGCGCTTCCTCAAGCAGGCTGAACTTGACGTTCTCGGGGGCGTACTTCTCGACCCAGTTCCTGGCGAGCCTGATGCGGAGCCTTATTCTCTCAATGTCCTCTTCGCTCAGGTTCTCGGGAACGTGGCCCTGCTCCTTGAGAACCCTGATTATTCCCTCCTCGTCGAGGTGAGGCATCTGGACGAGGGTGACGAGGAAGCGGAAGGGCGCCTGAGCGATAAGCCTCTCCGGAACCTTCGGCATCGACAGCTCGTAGGTCCTCTTGAGTTCCTCTTCCTCCTCGGGGTTCTTTGCGTGCTCAAGGCCGAAGTAAATCCTCTCGACCTTGTCGAACTCGTCGTAGAGGTTGAGAAGGCCGAGACCGAGGTCTATCTTGAGCTCCTTGTTGGGCCTCGCCTTGGCGTAGATGAAGCGGATTATTCCCGGCTCGAGAACCTCGTAAAGGTCGCTGAGGAGTATAACGTTACCCTTTGAGCCACTCATCTTGCCCTTCTGTCCCTTGATTCCGACAAACTCGTACATGAGGGTCATCGGGGCGGGCCAGCCGAAGACCTTCTCGGAAATCTCCTTTCCGGTGTCGTAGGAGCTTCCAGCGGCGAGGTGGTCCTTTCCAGCCGGCTCGAAGTCCACCTTGAAGTGGGCCCAGCGCATCGGCCAGTCAACGCGCCAGCGGAGCTTAACGTTGCCCTCCCTTATGTCGGTCTCCCCCTCCTCGCCACAGTGCTCACAGCGGTACTTAACCTTCCACCCGCCGTCCCACGAGACGAACTTCGCCTCTCGCCTACACTTCGGGCAGTAGACCATGACCGGCTGCCAGTCATCTTCGAGGGGCGGCTGCTTGGCCCTCTCGCGGTACTTGTCGAGGACGGCTTTGATTTCATCGCGCTTGGCCAGGGCAGTCCTTATCTCCTCCGCGTACTCACCGGACTTGTAGAGCTCGCTCGCGTAGAGGAAATCAACCTCAATGCCAAGTTTCTTTACCTCTTCCTCGAACTTCTCCATGAAGTGCTCGGCGTAGCTGTTGTGACACCCCCACGGGTCGGGAACCTCGCGGACGGGCTTGGTTAGGTGCTCCTTCCACTCAGCCGGGACGTTCTTTGGAACCTTTCTAAAGCGGTCGTAGTCGTCCCACATGTGGATGTGCCTGACCTTCTTTCCCCTGTCCCGGAGGGCGTGGCCCACGATGTAGGCCGTGAAGAACTCGCGGAAGTTCCCAATGTGAACGTAACCGCTCGGGGTTATCCCGCTCTCGACCACGTACTCCTCCTTGTCACCGCGTTCCCGGATAATCTTTTCCGCCATGTAGTCCGCCCAGTGAACCATCTTCACCACCGCGCTTAGCTCCTCGAAAGGGCTTTTAAGGTTAGCCTCCAGTCAAACAACTCCCTAAGAGAAACACTTATAAGCACGAAGAGTAAAAACTACTGAACAATGTAAAAGGTGAACGCTATGGAGTTCGAATTGAGGAGAATGAACGTTTTCTTTCCGGCGTCGCTGGAGATTCAGGAGGAATTACTCAAGGCCGGCTTTAAGGTGCCGTACGACAAGGAAACAGGAAAGAAAACTCCCGTTCCTGTGGTCTCAAGCTCGAGGGAGGGCAGAAAGCTGAGGCGCGGAAGGCTGCTGAAGGCAACGGATTTTGAGATAAAGGACAAATTCGCGGTGATTCCAGAAGAGAAAACTCTCATCGAGTTCGAGGTTACCGAGAAGGGCTTTCTCGTGATAAGGCCGAAACCCTTCGAGTACCACCTCGAGGAGCTCGGGTTCCTATCAGTCCCACCAAGGATTTGGGGAACGTGGGCGAGCTTTTCACTGCCGTTTTCAGCGTACGGGGAGCTTGCCGATTGGCTGAGTGAGTTTAAAGGGGAAGGCAGCGGTATTTACACCGCCTCAAAGGGCTCAGGAGGAAGGATAGAAGTCTACGCATACAAGGGCAGGACGAGGAAAGACCTCGGCATCCCAGTCTTCGGCTACGCCTTTGGCTTACACGGTCTAACCATCGCGGAGGAGTACCTGAGGGAAAAGGCGGAGGAGAACGGCGTCCCAGAGGAGAGGCTCCGCTACCTAAAGCTCGGTCTGAGGAAGAGGAAGGAAACCAAGGCCGGCCTCAGGGTAGGAATCGTCTGGGAGAACGGAAAACCCGTTGAGGTTACCCTTAAGCTCTCTACGACCGCGCCAAGAGTCAGAATCCAGGGCCTCTACGGAGAGCTCGTCGGAAAGTCCAGAGGCGAGCTCACGAGGACTGACGACTGGTACATCTTAGTCCACGCAACGGACTTCGTAAACGCCCTTGAGAAGGTGCGCGGGACGTTTGGGTGAGGAGCGGAAGATATTTTAGTTTCAACCTCATTTTTCTTTTGGTGAAAACTGATATGATTGAAACTGCACTGGGAGTTGCAATAGCGGCTTCGTGTATCATAATCACGATATTTCTAACCAGCAAACTCGGGCCAGAATGGGCGTGGATAAACAGAAAGCTTATACACTTCAGCATCGTGCCCGCGGCCCTGCTGTTCTACTACGGCATGATTCCAAAGGAAATCTTCAGCCCAGCGGCTGCCCTCTTTGGAATCGTCCAGCTGGCGGCACACCTAAAGCATAAAGAGCTCAGCTGGTACCAGCTCAACCACAACTACGGGGAGGTCTTCTTCGCATTCTCTGCTGCGGCCATCACGTTTTTCCTGCCGAGGGACTACGCAACCGCCCTGCTCCTTGTGATGGCAATCAGCGACGGCGTTACGGGAGTCGTGAGACACTTCTACTTCAGGAGAAACGGGCTCAAGGTGAAGCTCAAGAAGCACTGGACCGGGAGCCTGGCGTATCTGGCGACGGCCCTCGTGATAGCGTTCATTTTCCTTGAGGGAGAAGCAATAAGAAAAGTGATATGGGCAGTGGTGTTGATGCTCGCAGAGTACCAGCCATGGGTCGATGACAATCTGGCGGTGCCCCTCGTTGGTAGTCTGCTGTTCCCTCTCTACTGAGCCCACCTGACCTTCAGGCTGTCCTTTTTCACCTTTTTGAACTCCTCAACCAGGGCCCTTCCCGTTCTCTCCATGAATTCTTCAACGTCGGTGATGCCAATTTCCCTGAGACCTGTTGCTTCCACGCCCTCCGGAATTCCCTTTGCCTCGACGTTTATTCCGATGTGAATCTTCACGCTGACCGGCGAGACGGTTGCTATCGAGATGCTGAGCTTCCTGCCGTTAACGTAGATGTCGTCGCCTTTGCGCATTGTCTTGATGCCGCACTCACCAAGAACCTCACAGAGCCTCGCTATGAAGAGCTTCTGGAGCGTCGAAGCGAAGAGGGTGTTTACGAGGTCAAAGACCTCTATGATGTAGTGAACCATGTCGTCGCTCTTTATCTCCTTGTTCTGCCTAAGGTCTTCGATGTCGATCATCTCTTCCACTTTGACGTCGCACTTCCCGCGGAAAACCACGAGCGAGTTGCCGAGCAGGCCGAAGTTCCTGTATGCCCAGTGGCTACCAATGGCCGAACCGTCGTAGTCAATACGCCTGTCCTTAACTATCAGCAGCTCCATGTTATCACCCCATTCTTTCGAGGAGTTCCATTAGCTCTTCAAAGCTTTTTGCATCGACCCACATGTGGATGAAGTCAACGCCAGAAACGGCCATTTTGACACCATCGATGTGAATGGCCCTGTCGTCAATGTAGATGATGTCGTCGATATCATAGCCGATTGAACGAAGCTCTTCAATGGTTCTCCGAATCATGTCACCCTTGTCAGGATGGCCCTCAATTTTCGGGAAGACAAAGTAGTCCCATAGACCAAAGCCCTCTAGAATCGGCCCTACCCTCTCCTCGATGTTCCAGCTCGCAATGCTTAGAACAAACCTTTCGCTCGCCCATTCGAGGAACCCGCGGACGCCAGGGAAGAGGCAGAGCTCTTGGCCAAGGGAGTCTGTTAAACAATCACCGCTGAACTCGTAAGGCAGAACTAAAGCAGAAGCGTCCTCATGATCCCAGAGGGTGCCGTCCAAATCGAGAACGAACAGTCTCATGGAAATCACCAGGAAAATGTATCGCGGAGAATTTTAATTTTTGCGGGTTGAAACTTGCAGAAGAGTTGAGTTAAGTCATGATGAGGGCCGTGCATAGGCGAGCTGGTCTCTCAGACGCCCCGCCCGGGGCACTCGGGCTGTTGGGAGCGGCAGGCTGAACGGGTCGGTTTCCCTTCCCGCTTACACCCCCGCCCCATCAAACGGGTCTTCTTCCCGAGCCCTCGTCCTGGGCAACGGACCGGTCGCCCAGGCCCAAACGCCCAGGAACGGCCGCCTATTTTCGGGGACCGCTTCGGCCTTAGATGCTTTCAGGCCTTATCGGACGCGGCGTAGCTGCCCGGCTATGCCCTGTAGGACAACCGGTAGACCAGAGGCCGCGGCTCCCTGTTCCTCTCGTACTGGGGGAGCCTTCCCCTCAGGCGGCCAGCACCCCCGGTAGATAGCATCCGACCTGTCTCACGACGGTCTAAACCCAGCTCACGTTCCCCTTTAATGGGTGAACACCCCCACCCTTGGCCCCTGCTGCAGGGCCAGGATGGGAAGAGCCGACAGCGAGGTAGCAAGCCTCGGGGTCGATATGGGCTCTCGCCCGAGACGACTCTGTTATCCCCAGGGTAGCTTTTCTGTCATCCCTGGCCCCCACCGGGGAGGCACAGGGGTTCGCTAGGCCACGCTTTCGCGGCTGGACCCGCCTCTGTTACGGGTCCAGTCAGGCCGGCTTTTGCCCTTGCACTCTACGGCGGATTCCTGACCCGCCTGAGCCGACCTTAGGGCACCCTCGATACCTTTTCGAGGGTGTGCCGCCCCAGCCAAACTGCCCACCTACCGCTGTCCCCCCCTTCCGGGGGTTAGCCGTACGGCAGAGGGTGGGCGGTGTCTCATGGACGGCTCCACCCGCCCCGGAGGGCGGGCTTCGACGCCTCCCGCCTACGCTGCGCACCCCCCGCCGTACGGCAACGGCAGGCTGCAGTAAAGCTCCATGGGGTCTTCGCTTCCCACCGGGGGTCCCAGGCATATGCGCCTGGCAGAGGTTTCGCCGGGCCCCAGCCGGGGACAGTGGGGACCTCGTTACGCCATTCATGCAGGTCGGCATTTAACCGACAAGGAATTTCGCTACCTTAAGAGGGTTATAGTTACCCCCGCCGTTTACCGGTGCTTCACCCGGTTGTACCCGGGCTTCACATACCGGCACTGGGCAGGCGTCGGCCCCAGTACAAACCCTTTCGGGCTAGCTGGGACCTGTGTTTTTACTAAACAGTCGGGCCCCCCTAGTCACTGCGACCTGCGGGTTACGCACCCGCAGGCACCCCTTCTCCCGAAGTTACGGGGCCAATTTGCCGAGTTCCCTCGGCTGGGTTTCCCCCGACACGCCTTAGGCTTCTCACCCAGGGGCACCAGTGTCGGTTCTCGGTACGGTCGCGGTGGATCGTTCCCGAGGGGCTTTTCACGGGCCCCAGGGATCGGCGGAACCCCCCTTACGGGAGGCCATTCGCGCTTTCATCCGGTTCTCGCCATTACGGCACTCCCCGGACTTATACGCTTAGCCGGCCTTGTGGGCCGGTCCGCCTACCCCGAGGCGTCACCCCTCGGGCTTGCGTTGCCGCGCCTACCACCGCGGTACGGGAATATAAACCCGTTTCCCTTTCCCCGACGCCGAGTTACGGGTCGGGTTAGGACCGACTAACCCACGGCTGACGAACATTGCCGTGGAACCCTGGCCCCTACGGCGGCCGGGATTCTCACCCGGCTATGCTGCTACTCCCGGCAGGATCCACAATACCGACGGGTCCACCGGACCTTACGGCCCGGCTTCCGCCCCATCGGCACGCCCGCCTACCCGATCACGGACCAATCGGTCCGTGCGCCGGGGTCTCGGCGGCCGGCTTAAGCCCCGTCCATTTTCGGGGCCCCTGACCTCGACGGGTGAGCTGTTACGCACTCTTTAAAGGATGGCTGCTTCTAAGCCTACCTCCCCGCTGTCTAAGGCCAGGGACACCCTTTGGAGTAACACTTAGCCGGCACTTTGGGGCCTTAACCCCGGTCTGGGTTGTTCCCCTCTCGGGTGACGGCTTACACCGCCCCCCTACTCCGGCCATCTACGGCGGCGGTGGGTTCGGAGTTTGACAGGGAGCCGGAGGCTTTCGCCCCCTAAACTCCCAATCAGTGCTCTACCCCACCGCCTACCTCCGGCCGGGCTATCCTGGGGGATAATTCGGCGGGAACCAGCTATCGCCGGCCTCGATTGGCCTTTCACCCCTAGCCCGGGGTCACGGGAGCGAATTGCACGTCAGCACCCCTATCGGGCCTCCATCCCTCGGTTGAGGGACTTCACCCTGCCCCGGGCTAGATCGACCGGCTTCGGGTCTCACCCGAGCGACTCCGGGCGCTTTCACACCCCGTCCCTCGCCCTTACGGGCTGCGGACCTGTCGGTTTCCCTGCGGCTTCGGGGCTGACCCCCTTAACCTCGCCGCTCGGGTGAACTCCCTGCCCCGTGATCCAAGACGGACGGTGCAACCCCGGTCACCTCCCCTCGTACTCCACGGTCGCCCGTGTTTCCTTCGGGGAGGGTCAACCCTTTCGGGCCGCACCCTCCTATCGCCGCCTGGTTTCAGGCTCTTTTCACCCCCCGCCAGGGGTGCTTTTCAGCTTTCCCTCACGGTACTAGTTCGCTATCGGTCTCGGGACGTATTTAGGGTTGGGAGCCGATGCCTCCCAGCTTCCCGCCGGATATCCGACCGACGGTACTCAGGGACACCCCAGGAGCTCGGGGGCTTACGCCTACGGGGCTTTCACCCTCTACGGCGCCGCGTTCCAGCGGACTTCGGCTTCGCCCCCAGGGCTCCTTCGGGGGCCCTACAACACCACATCCCCCGAACCTTTCGGCTCGGGGTTCAGTTTGCCCTGTGCCGCTTTCGGTCGCCCCTACTCACGGCATCGCTTTTGCTTTCTTTTCCTGCGGGTACTAAGATGTTTCAATTCCCCGCGTTCCCCCTCCCGACTGGGAGTGCGGCAAAGCCGCGGGAGGTCCCATTCGGGCATCCCCGGTTCGACGGCTGCCTGCGCCTCGCCGGGGCTTATCGCAGCTTGCCACGCCCTTCGTCGGCGCCCCGAGCCGAGCCATCCACCAGGCGGCTTAGTTGCCACCGGGCGGGGCGTTTTCTGGACCAGCTCGCCTATGCACGGCCCTCATCGTGACCCCTGTTCGGGGTCTCAGGCCCTTCCACCCCGAGCCAAGCTCGGGATGTGCACCTCTTCGTGGTGGACCGGCCGGGATTTGAACCCGGGGCCTCCGGCTTGCAAAGCCGGCGCTCTCCCAGGCTGAGCTACCGGCCCACTTTGGCAGGCCCGACACCCCTTAAACCCCCCCGGACGGGTTCCCGGCGATAGGAGGTGATCGAGCCGTAGGTTCCCCTACGGCTACCTTGTTACGACTTCTCCCCCCTCACGGAGCCCAGGCTCGACCCGGCCTCCCCGAAGGGAGACCAGGCCTCACCCAGACCCCGCTCGGGTGGAGTGACGGGCGGTGTGTGCAAGGAGCAGGGACGTATTCGCCGCGCGATGATGACACGCGGGTACTAGGGATTCCAGCTTCACGCGGGCGAGTTGCAGCCCGCGATCCGAACTGAGGGCGGGTTTAGGGGATTCCCTTCCCCTTTCGGGGTCGGATCCCATTGTCCCGCCCATTGTAGCGCGCGTGTAGCCCGGGGGTTTCGGGGCATACTGACCTACCGTCGCCCGCTCCTTCCTCCGGCTTATCGCCGGCGGTCCCCCCAGAGTGCCTCCTCCCCAGCGGGGAGGACTGGCAACTGGGGGCGCGGGTCTCGCTCGTTACCACACTTAAGTGGACGCCTCACGGTACGAGCTGACGGCGGCCATGCACCTCCTCTCGGCGCGTCCGGCAAGACCTTCAGCCTGGCCTTCATCCTGCCGTCGCCCCCGGTGAGGTTCCCGGCGTTGAATCCAATTAAACCGCACGCTCCACCCCTTGTAGTGCTCCCCCGCCAATTCCTTTAAGTTTCAGCCTTGCGGCCGTACTCCCCAGGCGGCGGGCTTAACGGCTTCCCTCCGGCACCGGGCGAGCTCGAAGCTCGCCCGACACCTAGCCCGCATCCTTTACAGCCAGGACTACCCGGGTATCTAATCCGGTTCGCTCCCCTGGCCTTCGTCCCTCACCGTCGGACCCGTTCCAGCCGGGCGCCTTCGCCACTGGCGGTCCCCCTGGGATTATAGGATTTCACCCCTACCCCAGGGGTACCCCCGGCCTCTCCCGGTCCCAAGGCCCGCAGTATCCCCAGCAAGCCCCACGGTTGAGCCGTGGGATTTCGCCAGGGACTTACGGGCCCGGCTACGGACGCTTTAGGCCCAATAATAGCGGCCACCACTTGGGCCGCCGGTATTACCGCGGCGGCTGCCACCGGCCTTGCCCAGCCCTTATTCCCGGAGCTTTTTACACTCCGGAAAAGCCGTGCCTGAGGCACGGCACTGGGGGTCCCCCCGTCGCGGTTTCCCGCATTGCGGAGGTTTCGCGCCTGCTGCGCCCCGTAGGGCCTGGACCCGTGTCTCAGTGTCCATCTCCGGGCTCCCACTCTCATGGCCCGTACCGATCTTCGGCTTGGTGGGCCGTTACCCCACCAACTACCTAATCGGCCGCCGGCCCATCCTCGGGCGGGCAGAGCCCCTTTCGGCCTGGGGACCTTCCAGTACCCCAGGCCTATGGGGGATTAGCCCCAGTTTCCCGGGGTTATCCCCCTCCCGAGGGTAGGTTACCGACGTGTTACTGAGCCGTCCGCCGGTGCGCGCAGAGCGCGCCCCATGACTCGCATGGCTTAGTCGGACCCCCATAGCAGTGGCCTCCGGCAGGATCAACCGGAATTGAGCAAGGAGTACGGCCGGTGGAACTCCCCTCAAATGGGGGAGTACCGATTCCCGTCCGGGGGTTTGGTCGGGGTGTCGGGCCTGCCTTACCCCCGAGGGGTCCGCCTTTCGGCGTTTCCTCGGGAGCGCACCTCGTGTGACCCGGACTGGAGGGCGGGGTTCATCGTTGGGTGCTTTGCACCCGTTCCCCCCGACGCCGCCGTCTTGGCGTCCGGGTCTTCGTCGCCCCCTGTTCGGGGGCTCCACCCAATAGGGCTGAACCCCCGCAGTGAAAAATTTTTGCAAAACCCGTGAGCGGGGAGATTTTTAGAAAAGAACCTGTCAAAAGAGAGAACCAAAATGCACAAAAATAGGCATGAAAATGTTAAAAATTTTTGCAGTCAGAAGCGAAGTATTTCCGGGACAACGCTTATCTTCGAGACGGGGGTGGGTATTGTGTTCGTGACGGCGAGCTCATCAACAGCACCGCCAACCCTCTCGATGGCACCCTCGGCAAAGACCCCATGGGTGGCCGCAACAAAGACCTTACCCGCACCCATCTCCCTGAGCAGGTTGGCCGCCCTTATCATAGTACCCCCGGTGCTTATGATGTCATCAACTATAAGCACGTTCTTGCCCTTGACGTCTATGTCCACGGGCCTCATCTCGACCTCGGTAGGTGAGATTCTCCTCTTCTCAAAGTGGCTATACTCAAGGCCGAGCTCTTCAGCAACTGCCCTAGCCCTCTCGCGGGCGCCTTTATCAGGGGCAAGGACTATCCCCTCACCAAGCTTCTCGCGGAAGTAGCCCGCTATGACCCTCGCCGGCGAAACGTTGACTCCCTTGCCAGGGAAGTACTTGAGGGTCTCGGGGTTGTGGAGGTCGAAGATGTAGAGTTCATCGTAGTAGATGCCGAGCGCCTTCATTATCGCCCTCACGCTCACCGGCTCACCATCCTTCGTGACCCTGTCCTGCCTGCTGTAGGCGAAGTAGGGAACTACAGCGCGGAGTTTCGTGAAGCCCTTCTCCCTGAGTGCGTCCCCAATGAGGAGTAGCTCAACGATTTTCTCGTCCTGCGGTGCGAAGGTAGAGCTGACGACCGTTGCTTCACTACCTGAACCGAGAACCCGGACGTACTTCTCCTCATCCGGGAACTTCTTTATCTCGACGTCAATGATTTCTCCGCCGAGTTCCCTCAGCTCCGGCTCAAGGTGCTTTCCACCGCTCCCTATGACGAACATGAGAACCACCCCCTTTGACAGTCTCCTGTCGAATTGGCGACTTATAAACCCACCGTCATACCAGAAGAACGGCAATGATTCCGGCGAGAAATATTCCGTCGAAGGTCCCCGCACCACCTATGCTCACCATCGGTGCCCCCAGCTTCTTGATTTTGTCCCAGTTCATCAGGTCTGCCCCTATGAGGACACCCAGCGTCCCGCTGACGTAGGCAACGAGGGTCGGGTTTCCATCACCAAGCAACCAGCCGAGAAGGACGGCAATGAGGGGTGGAAACAGCGTCGGCATTGCTATCCCAAGACCCCTAACCGGCCTCGCAACGGCGTTGCTGAGGAGGGCCGCAATGAGGACGGCAAGAAGGGTGTTCATGAGGAGGCCGTACTCCCCTGCGTGGACGAGGCGGAAGAGCTCGTAGAGGGCGATGCTCAGCGGAACAAGGGCACCGCCAACGTTTACCGCTATTACGACTTTCCGCTCCTTCCAGTCAAAGTACGGAACCGGATAAAGGATGCCGAAAAACCCCACTTCACGAACCCTGATTACCGGCTCGTACGTCACCTCCTCGGCCACGGGGATGTTTATGAAGCTCCCGACGAGTGCAAACGTGAAGAGCGTGATAGCAACATCGGGAGGGAGGCCAAGCCTGTGGAACGCTATGAGAACAGCACCCGAGAAGAAAAAGAACGTGAGGACGAAGACAACCGCTATGAGAATCAGAAACGGCCAGGTAAGGGGTGGAAACAGGAAGCGCCTCGCTCTATTCATCCTTAACCACCACGTTGGCCCAAATCTGAACTCCTTTGGCCATCTCCACTTCCTTGGGCTTCTCAAACTTCTCGGCGTTTTTGAGCACCCACGCGTAGAGTGGCTTCCCGTTGGAGTACTCACGGAGAAAAGAAACGCTCGCGCGGTGCTTGTCCTCGTGCTCCGCTAGCTCCTCCGGCGTGAACGGGCCGAGGACGTCAACAAGTTCGGCCTTTCCAATGGCCTTTCCGTTGGAGATTATCAGAATCTCGCCCCTAACTCTCGTCCTTGTCTTCCTAATCTCCCACACTTTCTTGCCTTCAACTATAAGGCTCGCATAGGGTTCTCTCACTATGAGGCCTTTTTTCTTCTCTATCGTCATCGCTTTCAGTAAGGTTTAGAGGTTATAAAGCCAACGCTGGGAAAACTTTAAGTCCGCTTTACCGAAGGCACTTGAGGAGGTCGAACCGATGAAGGTCATATGGTACGGTCACGCCTGCTTTTGGGTTGAGACGAACGGAGTGAAGATACTGATAGACCCATACCCGGAAGTTGACGACGACCGAATTGGCGAGGTTGACTACATCCTGATAACCCACGAGCACACGGACCACTATGGAAAGGTCGAGCTCCTGTCAAGGCTCCGCGACGCCACGGTAATAGGCCCCAAGCAGGTCTACCTGATGGCGGTGGCAGACGGTGTTACGAAGGTCAGGGAAATCGAGGCGGGACAGACGATAGAGCTCGAAAACGGAGTGAAGGTTACGGCCATCTACGTCGAGCACCCGTCGAGCCAGTACCCGCTCGGCTACCTGATAGAGGGCGACAAGAGGCTCCTCCACCCCGGAGACACCTACGCAGGCCCAGTGTTCCAGAGGCTTCGCGGTAAGGTGGACATCCTGCTCGTCCCGATAAGCGGTCGCTCAACGGCCAATGCGAGGGAGGCGACGCAGATAGTCGAGGACGTGAGACCGAGGGTGGTAATCCCGATGCACTACGGCGTTTACAACGACGCCGACCCGTCGAAGCTGGCCGAGGAGCTCAGGAAGAGGCGCATTTGGGTGCTCTTCAGGGAGCCGAAGCTCTACGAGGAGATGTCCTTCTGAGGGAAAGGCATGCTATCCACGGGCTCACGGAAGCTCGACGAACTGCTGGGGGGAGGCTTCGCCCCCGGCGTTCTCACCCAGATTTACGGCCCCTATGCTACCGGGAAGACGACCTTAGCCGTTCAAACAGGAATTCTAAGCGGTAAGAAGGTCGCCTACGTGGACACAGAGGGAGGCTTTTCTCCCGAACGGCTGAAGCAGATGGCAGAAGCGAGAAACCTCGACCCCGAGGAAACACTGTCGCGCTTCATACTCTTTACACCTGCGGACTTCACGGAGCAGAGAAGGGTTATAGGCTCGCTGAAGAAGGTCGTTGACGAGTCCTTCTCGCTCGTCGTGGTGGATTCCATAACCGCCCACTATAGGGCCGAGGAGAACAGGATGGGCCTCCTGACCGACCTGAGCAGGCAACTCCAAGTTCTCCTCTGGATTGCAAGGAAGCAAAACATACCCGTCCTCGTAATCAACCAGGTGCACTACGACAGCCGACTAGAGAGAACGAGGCCAGTTGCGGAACAAACCCTCGGCTACCGCTGTAAGGACATTTTGAGACTCGACAAGCTCCCGAAGCCGGGCCTAAGACTAGCTATCCTCGAAAGGCACCGCTTCCGCCCCGAGGGCATAATGGTCTACTTCAGGATTACAGAAAAGGGCATTGAAGACGTTGGTGAATGATATCGCTGAGGTCGAAGGCCAGGACGCCCTCTTTTCTCAGCTCCTCCTTATCCTCAAGCTCCCTCGCTATAATGCCGAACCGGTAATCCCCTTTGAGCGGGAGGAGTTCGGCTTTTCTTTCAAGGAACCTCAAAACCTTCCTCGCGTCTCTCAGGCTCAGGTCCCTCCACTTCACCTCGAAGAGAACAACGTTTTTCCGGTCGTAGGCGACCACGTCTATCTCTTCTCCCCCCTGCCACCACCTGCCAACGCGCTCGGGCCTAAAGCCAAGGTCGAGCCCTCTCACGAAGTCCAGGGCTATTCTCTCGTAGGTTTTGCCAACGAAGGCAGGAAACTCGGCCCTAAAGCGCTCAAAGACCTTCTCGGGATTCTCCTCAAGGGCGGTGTAGTTGTGGTAAACGAAGCGGAACCAGAAGTTGAAGAACTCGTCGCTTATGCGATAGATTACTTTCCTCGTCTTCAGAGGGTTCTCGGTGACGGGAACTTCTCTCATCAGGTACTCGAAGTGGTTCGTCAGCTCGCTGAGGTACTTGCCGACGGTGAGGAGCTTCATACCAGTTTTGTCGCTTATCTCCTTGGGCGTAACGTAGCCAAGGCTGACCGCTTCGAGGATTGAGAAGTGAGCGCGGTAGAACCTGCCGAACTCCAGCTTGAGGACGTTTAAACCTTCTTCCCTCAGAGGGGCGAACTCGTCGAAGAACAGCGCCTTTAGGGTTTTGAGAGAGTCTCCACGGTAGTAGCGCGGGACGTAGAGGAGGTACCTTGGCATTCCGCCCAAAGCCGAGTACAGCTCAACGAAATCCTTCGGTGGAACATCAACAAGAGAGCGCACGAAGTTAAATGAAGTCCAGAAGTCAAAGGGCTTCAGCTTAACCCACTCGTCCACCCTGCCGAAGAGGGGCTCTTTTCTGTCCATGAAGATGCGCTTAATCATGCCGACGTACGAGCCTATGACTATAAGCATGAGGTTTGAGGTCTCCTTTTTCTCGTCCCAGAGCCTCTGGAGGGAGGAGAAGAAAGAAGGTTTAACCGTCCTGAAGTTCTGGAACTCGTCGAAGACCACAACAAGCTTTCTCTCCCGCGAGTAGTCGAGCAGGAACTCAACCAGCTCCTCCAGGGAGCCGAACTTTGGTTTCACGTAAGGGGGAAGGTAGCGGGAAAGCTTCTCCTCAATCTCGCGCGAGTACTCCTCGAGGAGCAACGCTTCGTCCTTCTCGCCAACGAAGAAGTAGAGGCCAAGTTTATCACTCAGGAACTCCCTGGCCAGGGCTGTCTTTCCAACCCGCCTCCTGCCGTAAATTACGAGAAAGCTTGAGCCAGGAAAGGAGTAAACCTCGTTGAGCTTCTCAAGCTCGCGTTCCCTGTCGTAAAACATATTACCCACCGAGTATATTACTGAATGAGTAATATTTAAGGGTTGTGGGGAATCAAAGCCAAGACTAACAAGCTCGGCACGCCCCTAAGCCACGAAGTTACCAAACGTTTTTGAGAGCTATCTTCAAACACCCACATATGAACTCCCCAGAAACCGAAAGAACACACCAGAGAAAAAGGCTCAAGTTACCGGTTCTTCCCGGCGGCAGGAATCTACCCCCGAGGACATTGAAAAGACCATAAGCCTCGGCCAGGGTAGTGAGATAGCAGAGGAAATGAGAGTAAAGAAAACGGGAAGAGAGCGCCTTCAAATCCTCTCGTAGACCTCCTGCGTAATCCTCAGCACGGCCCTGTAGAGCTTCTCGCTTATTATACCCTCCTCGTAGTGTTCCGCTAACTTCTCCTTGTCGATTATCTCCTTCGTTCCATCTGGCCATTTAACGATGTCAACCTCAAGGTCAACGTAGCGCGCTCCATCGGGGTAAATCTCAACGGGAGTGTTGATGTTGTAGTACTCGCCCTTCAGGTTGCCGTTCTTGTCGTAGTAGCGGTGCACGAACCACCACTTGCCGGCCTCAATCTCTGTTATGGCGTAGTCGCCGAACTCTATCGGCAGGTCGAGGCCGTCGTAGAACTTACCGGGCTTGAGGTGCCTCTTTATCGTGACCTTGAGCGGGTTGTGGCTGACCTCCAGAACTTCTCCCGGCCCAATCCTTATCCTCTGACCGTCGGGCTTGACGTGGTCGAGGCTGAAGAGCCAGCCCCTCCTCGGCCCCTTGTTCTCTATCAGAGCCTCCCAGAAGCCCCGGTTCACCTTCATCCTCTGGCCGGGAACCTTGGCGAGGATTCCCTCCGCTATCTCAACCGCGAAGCCGAGTTCGGGGTCTTTAGCCTTGAGCTGGTGGTGGCCCTCCACGGTCGGGACGACCTTGTTCCTTATCTCGTCGAGCTTCTTCTTGGCACCGCCACCGAACTCGACCTCGTAGATGTTCCTGCCCTCGATGATGAGCGACGGCGCGAAGTAGGTGTCAGCCTTGGCCAGTCTGTCGGCGAGCTTTGAAAGCCTGACTATCTCGTCCCTCAGGGTGTTCCAGTCCTTGTAGGCCGCGGCGGTTCTCCAGAGGATTCCCCACTCGCCGAGGTCTATGCTCAGGCCGAGGATTCTGAGCCTCTCGCGCTCCTGGTTGTCCCTTATCTTCCTCGAAATCTTCACGTGCCTCTGGGCCCCTATCGGCTTGGGAATCAAAACGGCGTAGTCGCCTGGAATAGTTAGGGTAGTGCTGAGGTGTGGCAGGAGGTTGTGCTTCTTCACCTGAACGAGAACCTCGTCCCCTTCGTTCGCCCTCGGGAGCTCGTTCTTGGGGAGGGTTCCTATCGCGCTCCCGAGGTCAACGTAAACGTACCGCTCATCAACCTTAACAACGAGACCCTTGTAGATGCCGTAAAGCTGGTAGGGAAGTCTCCTGAAGAAAACATCAATCAGCTCCTCCTCCAGGACGGCCTTGGCCTCCTCAACGGCGTTTCCAACGAGAACGACGCCGTGCCTGTCCTTCTTATCGTAGATGTCAACGTCGAACTCGTCGTAGGTCTTCTCAAGGCCGAAGCGCTCGACTATCTTGTTGCTCGGCTGGCTTATGCCGAAGCCCCTGTCGAGGAAGAGCTTCGTTAGGGCCGTTGAGTAGATGCCCCGAATCCTAACCGTAAGCCCTGTGTCTGTAGACACCTTCACCACCCCTCATCTTCTTCTCCACCACTCCAATGAGCGCCAGTCCCTCAAGGATTTCCTCAGTGTCTCGCACCCCGCTGAGCTTCTCCACGTTTCTCGCCTCAACCCAGAGCAGGCCCTTGGAGTGCCATTCGAGCAGGGCCCTCTCGACGCGGTGAACGTCTGAGGAATGAGCGTAGAGCCTGTAAACGAAGCGAACGAGCGTGTCGAGCCTCTCCTCAAGGTACCTCGTTCTGTGGACTTCCTCCAGTATGCCAACGGGAACCTTTTTGTGGTTTTCGCCCAGGAATGCCAACCCCTCAACCTCGGCCGAGAGCTCGCCTATCGCCTTCCTCACCGCGTAGTCGTAGAGCCTGTGAAACTGGACCAGCCTGTCGAAGGAAGCCTTCAACCTCGCCCGCGAGTTGAAGTCGTCACCGCGGAGGAGCGAGAGGACTTCCTCAAGGCGGAACTTCATCTGGTGCTCGTTCTTGTAAAGCTCCTTCGAGAGCTCCTCAAGCCTCCCGCCGAACTTCGCCAGCTCACGGTAGAGCGACGAGGCCCTCTCAAGCTTCTCGGCCGAGAGCTCGTGCAGTGACCTGAGGACAGCCTCGAGCTCCTCAGCGCCCTTCTCACCGTAGAGCTCGGAGAACTTTGATTCAAAACGGGAGTGAAGCCTCTCAAGCTCCCCGAGAAGTGACCTGAGCTCGTCAACGTCCATCCCCGAAACCCCCTAATGTAGGAGTTGGCCGTAGGCCTACTTTTACTTTTCGATTGGCGGAGTTAAACGAAACCGCTTACCCGAAAGCCTTTTTTAAAAGGACAGTGTATCAGAGTACGGTGTTGCCATGACCCTCTACGACCGCTTTGGAAGGCCAGTAACGAACCTCAGGATTTCGCTCACGCAGGAGTGCAACTTCCGCTGCTTCTTCTGCCACCGCGAGGGCCAGAGGTTTTTGGCCGCGAATGAAATGACCCCCGAGGAAATCGAGAGGCTCGTCAGGATAGCTTCCCGCTTTGGGATAAGGAAGGTTAAGCTCACAGGCGGTGAGCCGACCGTTAGGGAGGACATCCTCGAAATCGTTCGGAGGATAAAGCCCTACGTGATTGACCTGAGCATGACGACCAACGGGAGCCGGCTTAAGGAGCTCGCAAAGCCACTCGCAAAAGCGGGACTCGACAGGGTGAACGTCTCACTCCACAGCCTCAAACCGGACGTTTACCGCAGGATTACCGGCGTTGACATGCTTGAAACCGTTCTGGAGGGCATAGAGGAGGCCGTGAAGTATCTCAGCCCCGTCAAGCTCAACATGACGGTCATGAGGGGCCTCAACGACGGCGAGATAGGGGACATGGTCAAGTTCGCCGCGAAGACTGGAGCAATACTCCAGCTGATAGAGCTCGAAGCGCCGAGGGAGATGACCGAGACCAAGTTCTTTAAGAAGTACTTCTATCCGCTCAGGCCGGTTGAGAAGGAGCTCGAAAAGAGAGCCGTTGAAATCCGCGAGAGAACGATGCACAGGCGGAGGAAGTACTTCATCCCGACCGACTACGGCATAGCCGAGGTCGAGGTCGTTAGGGCGATGCACAACACGGTCTTCTGCGCCAACTGCACCCGCTTGAGGGTCACTTCCGACGGCAAGTTCAAGACGTGTCTGCTGAGGAAGGACGACCTTATAGACTTCCTAACGGCGATGAGGAACGGCGCAAGCGATGAAGAAATCGCGGAAATACTCCACCAGGCCGTCCTGATGAGAGAGCCTTATTGGAAATAGTTTGGCATTGGATGCCCTGGACATATTGGCCTTCAATAGATATTCATCGAAATTTTTTAAAATTCGTCTTAACGCATGGGTTTGATAGAAATGGAAAAACATTTAAACTATTTTGTAGATACCACAAGCAAGTTTGGAAATACTGCGGTGCGGTGGGGTTATGTATCAAAACATTCCAGGGCTCCTATCGGGATTTGCACTTGTGACAATTGGACTGCACCTTATTTGGATAGCACTCAAGTACTACAAGGCCCTCGAAAAGCCCGGGAAAAAGTTAGCTTGGAGATTCTTGATTTCGATATCGCTCTTTACTGTAGGTTCAATTGGGGTCGTCATAGACTCTCTAACCGAAATCCAATTATGGTTCATCATGGCCATCATTTATCCAATCTCCTACTTTATTTTGGCCTCCTCAGTTGGATTCTACCTTAAGGCCCTGCTCTCAAAGCAGGCGAAGCCAATAAAGCCCCACAAGAAGGCGCCGGTTCTCCCAATATCCGGAGCATACTCCTTGAGGAAGCCCGCAACACCCCAAACGCTGGCGTACCTGTCGAGGATTTCAAGCGGACTGCTCGTCATCAGCAGGACAAAGAAGGAGAGGTGGGTCAAAAAATATCGGCTTGAGCCGGATGAGTTCGTATGGCTGAGCAATATGGAGGAAGAAACTGCAATCAGCCCCACAAAGCTCCACGTGATTCAGGGCAAGATACTCCAGTTTCTGAACGGGAGCGGAGGAAAAGCAGTGGTGTATATGGAGGGGGTTGAATATCTGGTAATCTACAACGACTTTCCCCCAGTTGCAAAGTTCCTGTTCTCGGTCAAAGACTACGTTATTTCCCATAAATCGGTGCTTATCGCTTATATCCCCCATGGCATCCTGGATAAGTCACAAGAGAGCATTATTCTAAAAGAGTTCAAGGAAGCGGAGGAGGAAGAACTACTTAACGAAATCTCCCAAAAACTCCTAGTAACAATGGTGGAACAGAGGGAAAGTGCTAGTGTCGATGAACAAGAAAATGTCATGTCAAACAGTGAATGATGGCCCCAGCAGGGGTACTTTTGGAGCCGTACTGCAGTCTTGGAGACGCGAACAAGCACCCGCCGTAGAGTAGAAAGGTTTTTTGGGGAGAGATGCAAAGTTTTAATGGTGGAACAGTGGAGCTAAACAACCTCTCGCCGTATCTTTCAGGGATAATGCTGATTCTCATAGGCCTCTATGGTATGGTTAGGTCGTACCAAGAGTGGAGACTGCATGACGAGCCGGCCAAACGGCTTGCCCTAGTCCTAATGGTCTCATTCGCCCTGTTTGGGATCGTCGGAGGAGTTAGTATAATCATGCTTATCGCCATTGACCCCGAGTTCTGGGTCATTGAGGCAACTGCAATCACTTCGGGGTATCTTCTCCTGGTGTATGCAACGCTGAGCATGCTCACCCGTCTGAGAACAATCCAGAAAAAACCCAGGACAGGAGGAGCAGAGGAAAAACTCGAAAGACAGAGGGTAAAAAAGGTAAAACTTCCCCTCCCCTCTGCGGGGGTAGTGAAGTCCCGCAAAGACGCTGTATTACTCCTTAGGGCAATAGCAAACTATGCTGGCCGCCCCATCCTTGTCATTGGAAGGGAGCACCCCGATGAGTGGGTCGAAAGGGCGGGCATAGAACCCGACGAGTACATATGGCTTACAAGGGTTGAGCACAGAAAAGCCGTGAGTCCGAGCAGCCTGCATGTTCTCACAGGAAAAGTTGAGGCATTCCTAAAGGGTAAGCCGGGAGGTGTGGTCTACATTGAGGGAGTTGAGTATATGCTCTTTTACTCCGACTTCAAAGCCGTTGCAAAGTTTTTGTTCACAATCCGGGACATGGCAATAATGGAGAATGCCCACATAATCCTTCTAGTAGATGAAAACACGATGTCCCCAGAACAGACGGCAATACTAAAAAAAGAGTTCGAGGAAATAGACGTAGAAGATGCCCTCGAAAAGCTGATGGGCCCTGCACTGTTTGGAGCTATTCCCAGCGAAAAACGGAGGGGCAACAATGCCAGCCCTGAAAGTCCCGAAGAAGGAAGCGGAGCCGGTGAAGAGAAAGCTGAAGAATCTGGGTCTCTACGACGGGAAGAGGAGACCGAGGAGAGAAAGTGATTTCGTCCTTCTGCCTGTAGTTGAGGACGAGAGAATTTATTCCCTCGGCTACGAGGTTTTACCAATTGAGCTCCCCCTCAGGCCGGAGAGACAGATTTACAAGAACCTTGAGAGCGTCCTTGCGGAGAGGCTGAGCGAGGAGGAGCTGAGGCACCTCAGGCGCTACGACGTGGTTGGGGACATAGCGGTAATCCAGATACCGCCCGAGCTGGAGCACCGCGTTGACGACATCGTCTGGGGACTGAGAAAGGTTCACCCTTTTCTGAAGGTCGTCGCAAAGAAGGGCTTCCACGAGGGGGCCTTCAGGATAAGGGACTACTCGATAATCTGGGGCGAGAAAAGGCTTGAGACAGTCCACAGGGAGAACGGCGTCGAGATTAAGGTTGATTTGAGCAAGGCATTCTTCAACCCGCGGATGAAGGGAGAACGCTATCGGCTGGCCCAGCTGGTGAAAGACGGCGAGAGGATTTTAATTCCCTTCGCCGGAGTTCTGCCGTATGCCCTCGTGATAGCAAAGTATAGAAAGGTCAAGATAACTGCCGTCGAGCTGAACAGGGAAGCCTACGAACTCGGACTGGAGAACATAGAGCGCAACAGGAGGAGGCTGAAGGGAGAGATAGAGTTCATCTACGGCGATGCCTTCAAAGTCCTGCCGGAGCTCCCAAGCTACGACCGCGTGATAAGCCCAACGCCGAGGGGCGTTGATGCCCTAAGTTTAACGCTCTCAAAGGCCGAGCGCTGGCTTCACTACTACGACTTCGTCCATGAAAACGAGATTAAAGCCTTCAGGCGGAGAATACTTGAGGAATGCCAAAAGCTCGGAAGGGAGTGCTCGGTAATGGTGAAGAAGGTCAGCGACTTCAAGCCGCATGTGTTTAAGGTGTGTGCCAATGTTGAACTCATGCGAGGCCCTTAAACTTGATGTTGCACCACAATACGACTCCCTTATTCGGATTTCTTTTGTCCGGTTCTAAATGGGAAACCCAGGTTAGAACAAATTTATACTTGAAAAAAAAAGAAAAAAGACTTACTTATAGTAAAAGGAAAAACTTATAAAGGTTAGCTGTACAACTGATATTGCAAAAACCTAATGATGGAGGTGACCTCATGCGGTGGAAACCACTCCTCGCAGTCCTGTTGGGACTGCTGATGGTCGGAGTAACGGCAGGAAGTGCGATGGCAGTGGAAATCAACAATGATTCGAAGCACTTAAGCGGGATAGTATTAGTTCTGAAGGGGAGGTACTATCCCCATTCATGGAAGGGGAACTACACAAAGTCATCACCTGCCCAAACAGTTGCTAGGTTCAACATGCGGACTCATGAATTAACAGCAATCTTTATGTACGAACAAACTATGGAGCCCACCAGGTACAAGGTTAGAATACTAAAATCACATCTGTTCAATGGATACGCATTGCTACCCATAGGTAGTAGCCAAAAACACAACAACATTCATCTTCTTGAGATTATAGTATATGACAACGGAACGATACAGATTTTTGCTAAAGACCATAAGGGCAACCTAATAGCCCTCAGTGGATATAGCCGCAGCTTAATAAGGGGACTGCATCTATCACAGTTCCCATCTGAAGATATTCCAGACAATTTGTGGATAATGTCCGTAACACCTATCATTAATGGAACAACAAAAATAGTAAAAGTTCCAACAGATTATAGTACAATGGCGACACGCTCAACTTCTGTCTCTAAAGTTATAGAATATCAATATACCGCAAAAGCCGCACATTGGAACGTTACATTTTACATAACATTCAAACTATACATGTATGGACCAACGTCGCTAGATAATTATGGCAAATACCGTGTTTCAGTGTCTGTCTTGGACAAAGGGGTATACTATAACAAAAAACATGTACATCACAATGGAGTTCCCCTCTCGATTGGGAATATAAAGCCTATTGAAATTGGGTTTATAGTTCCAAACGATGACAACATCAAAGACAGGATTATATCAACACAGTTTTCATATCATTCACCTTCAGATATTTTATCAAAATTAGCAGTAGGATGGGACCTCCTAGTGGGGGGGTTCAATCCAATAACTGTTGTTGACACCTTTTTCAACATAAAACCAGATGTCAAACTAGATCTTAGGCACACAGATGAACCTCCCAATGCAATTCATGTAAAGTTCGAGAATGTACCGTTATGGTCTCCCGAAGACTATGTGGAAGGTTTATTCGAGGTTGACCATTCATCAGGCATAGGCAGTGGAACTATTACCACGTTTTTTGCAGTTCCACTCTATTACAAACAGGGCAAATTCCACTATATAGAGACTATCAAAGACAAACTCAAAATAACCGCTGAGCATCTAGACAGTAAAACTGCTCGAAGGTGATGAACATGCCAAGCAGGTGTTCACTAGCAATCTCCCTCCTTCTCATTTTTCTCGTTGGTACCAACGTCTGGACATATGCATATTACAAAGAGACCGTCAGAGAAGCACAGAAAAATGGCGACATACACACAGCCGTACTGCTCACAGGTACGTATCTCCATGATACACGCTCCCACTCGGAGGCCGCTCTCAGCGCCCTTTCACAGGGAAACTTTGACATCTTTAACTTCACGATGGGTGAACTCCACAGCGACTTTGTGAACCTTGGGTTTTCATTGGACCTAATAGCGGAACTCGTATTCCCCGAAGAATATCCTGATAACACAACGGTGGTCAGCATGACCGAAACGGGGTCGTGTGCTGACTTTGTAAATAAAGCGCGGGATGCTGTCTTATCCGGCCAAGGGAACCTCTCTGCCGTTAGAGAAGGCCTTATACTAATCCACAATTTTGCCAACCAATGGATAACCGGCGATGCTAATTCCCATGCCCTTAAAAATAACTCCACGCACGTTCATCATTTCGCTAACAGGTGGATCTTTTCTGGCTCCCTCGTTAGCAGAGCATTCCTTCAGGCAAACGAGAGGCTTGAAGAGAAATGTGAGCTTCTCGCCCATAAAATTGATGGAGGTTGATGATACCGATTACTCCAGATACGCCCTTAAGGAATCAAAACACAGATAGCAGGGCGCACATTATTAGGGCAAGAAGCATAAAAACGATAAAAATCGGTAAAATACAAAATCAGAGCCTCACTTCTTCCCCAGGAAGTCGAACAGCGTCGCCTGCTTGCCCTTCTTCTTTTCAGGCTTCTTCTCCTTCTTCCCCACGGGCTCTATCTCCCTCTCGGCCTCCTCAAGCTCTTCCTCGCTGAGTTCCTCCCCTTCCCCGGGTTCTCCTTGAGGGACTTCCTCCGTCTCCCCGATTTCTTCGGCCCCTTCCGACCCCATCTCCTCTTCTTCCTTCTCCCTAGCCTTCCTGAGGCCCTCGCGGACGCTCGTCTCCAGCCTGCCCCGCTCCCTGAGCTTCTTCTCGATGTTCATGGCCTTGCCCCATATTGTCTTGGCCTTCTCCGAGTCCCCAGCTATGAACTCAACTTCCTTGAGGTTAAGGTCGAGGTAAACAACGAAGTGCGCCGCAAGGTCTGGGTTGTTCTCGAATATGACGCGGAGGTAGTGGAGCGTCTCAAGGGCCTCAAGCTTGGCCATGTGCATTTCTTTCATTATTTTCTTGACTATCGAGTCCCTGAGGCCCCTCTCAGCCTTGCTCTCCGCCAGGAGCTTAATCGTCTTCGGCGGGTAAATCCTCACGAAGCCCTTCTTCTTGACGCCGGCGACGGCAACTCCGGCCGTCATCATGTCGGTGGCGTACTTCCAGAGCGAGTAGTTGCCGGTCCTCTTCGCCCTGCCAAGGTATATGTCGGCCCTGCTCAGGGCCTCGTAGGCCCTTGCTATGTCCTCTGGCTTGTAGTAGACGTAAGGCACGTTCTCGTCAATCCAGAGGAGGAGCTCGTCGGGAAACATGTCAACGCCGAGCGTCGCCATCTTTGCCCTCTTCGCGTTGTCGGTCGCGAAGACCTGAGCCAGAGCCTGGAAGACGCTCTTCTCGACGTCACGGTAGGCCAAAACTTCCTTTGCGTCCTCGACACCACCCGTAACCACCGTCTGGAGGTCGTTTATCGCCGCCCTTAAATCGCCGTTCGCGCGCTTGGCTATCTCGTAGAGTATTTCCTTCGGAACCGTCTTACCCTCGCGCTTGAGAATCCTCACGAGGGCCTTTATGATGTCCCTCTGCGTTAACCTCTTGTACTCGACTATCTGGGCCTTGTTCCTAATCTCCTTGGGAACCTCCCAGTAGTGATTGGCGCTCATTATGATAGGATTCCTGGCTCGGTCTATGAGCTTCGCTATCTCGCGAGCACCGCTCGGCTCTATGTTGTCCGCCTCGTCGAGAAAGATTAGCTTCCTGCGCTTTCCGAGGATGTCCATCGTATAAGCGGCCTGAACGTAGCGCTCTATCTTTTCGTAGGTTCTCTCATCGCTCGCGTTCAGCTCGATGACCTCGAAGCCGTACTCGTTGGCCAGGGCATAGACGGTGGTCGTCTTGCCGACGCCTGGAGGTCCAGCGAGGATTAGCGCCTTCTTCTTCGGGGGGTTGCCGTGAAGCCAGGCCTCGACCCAGGCCCTCACCTGCTCTATTGCCTTCTCCTGGTTCACTATCTCGCTCAGCTTCCTCGGGCGGTATTTCTCAACCCAGGGAACCTCGGTCATGGCAATCACTTGCCCTTCTTGTCACCCATAATCGTGAACTGAGCGAGTAAAGCTTCGAGCTGTATCATCTCGTTGGCGCCTTCAACCAGGCGGAAGTTGTACTCGCCTATCTTGTCTGCCAGAGCTACCTTCTTGTCCTCCGGAATCGGCAGGTTAAACACTTCCTTGTGCATCTGAATCAGCACGTCCTCACCGCTGAGGCCCTGCTTGAGGAGTATGTCCCTCAACTTGTCCCTCGCTTTCAGGAAGTTACCCTCCAACGCTAAGGTCATCATCTCGCGAACGTCCTCCGGGCGGGCTCTGCTGGCAACGAGGAAGACGTTCTCGTCGGTTATCTTCTTGTCCAGAGCGGCCGCCGCCTGGAGGACGTTGATGGCCCTCCTCAGGTCGCCTTCGGCAACGTAGAGAATCGCCTGAAGGCCTTCTTCGGTGAGCTCAAGCCCCTCCTGCTCGGCGATGTACCTTATACGCTTCGCTATGTCCTCGTCGTTGAGGGGCCTGAAGCGGAAAATTGCACACCTCGACTGTATCGGCTCGATAATCTTGGAGGAGTAGTTGCAGTTGTGGCTGACGACGCCGTTGGATATGAAGCTGTGGTCTCTGGCGCAGGTAACGTCGTAGACGTCGAGGTAGCCGAGCTCCTCCTTCTTGATAATCCGCTCAACGACGTAGCCGTCGAGGGTTCTCTCGCGGAGGAACTCCTCAAAGGTCATGAAGTCCCTTGTTAGGCCAATTGGGACGCCCTTGAGTCTGTTCACAACAAAATCCCGCTTGACGCCGAGGACTTTGGCGGCATGAGCTGGATTTGTAGCTGTGGCGAGCTCCACGGCTTTTTCTGCAACCTGCGGGAGGACGAGTTCTTTGTACGCCAGCTTAATCCTGAGGTACTCTCCAACGAGCCTCGCATGGGAATCCTTGGCGTAGGCGTAGCCAACCCTCGTGAGGAAGAGGAGGTAGTTGGCGTCGTTGGGCGTAACGAGAAGGCGAACGATGAACTTTCCGTCCTTCGAGGGGGAAACCACGATCTTCGAATCAACCTCGAATTCCCTGAGGAGCTCGGCCAAGTCGTTGAAGAACTCAGTGGTCTTCTCAAGGCTCTCCCTCGTCGCGCGCATCTCAAGCTTTATCCCGTTGAAGTTGTAGCGGTTTCCGCTCGGCTTCGTTCCGTCGGCTCCAAAGAGGCCCCTGAGGAACTCCCTCTTGACGAAGAGGTTGCCCCTCTTTATCCACTCTGGAACGGCGTAGCCCTTGGAGGTTTTGTTTCCAACCTCGACGTCCCAGAACCGCATGAGCGCGTGGAACGCTGAGCTGTCCACGTAGAGCATGTGGATTCTGCCCTCGACCTTTCTTCCGCGTATTTCTGAGCTGGTCTCACGTTCTATTATCTCAGAGGGCTTTAAGCCGAGCCTTCTGAGGTCCTCGGCGAGGAGCTCAAGTTCCTCCCTGCTCGAGTTGAACCAAACCCTGACACCTCCCTTGGCAAGGTGGCCGTCGCCGAGGAGGAATCCAAGGACCCTCGCAAGGATTCCCGCTTTCTCGTCGTCGTAGCGGACGAGCCACTTCTCCCTGACCTCCCGCAGGATGTCGTAGGCGATTCCACTTATCTCACCGTTGAGGAGCTTTCTAACGGTGGAGTAGCTTATCCTTATTCCGAACTCCCCCTCAATGGCCTTCTTCACGTCCATCGCGTTTCTTAGAGGTTTGCCGTTGCGAACCTTCCTGACGAACTGCCTTTTGCCTTCAATCCTCCTTTCGACGTAGCCCTTTTCCTCAAGGCTCTGGAGGAGCTGGTTGAGCCTCACCCTTGAGAGGCCGGTCTTCTTCTGAAGCTCCGCCCGTGAAACCCAGTCCTCTGGAATCTGGGTGAGGATTTCAGCCTCCCTAACCGTCAGCCCGTTCTCCATCTCGGCCTTGAGCTCAAGAACCCTTGCGAGGATTTTCTCCTTATCCCTCGTCAGGAGCTCGCGGAACGTCTTTGCCTCGCCGAGAGGCTTCAGCCCGTGCTCGCGTTCGATTTTCTCAAGGAAGCGGTAGAACTCGTGGAGGTCTATTATCGGTCTCGGGTCTGGTTCGTATGGGGTGCCCTCAAGCGTCGGCCTGACGAGGACTTCCGAGCCTTCCCTTAGGTCGTAGGTCTGAACCCAGCCCTCAGGCGTTAGGAACATGTGGTCGCCAGTAGCTTCGATTATCCTACCACTTTCAAGGGTCAACCTGAAGACGGGGTGACCGACTATCCTTGAGTTGAAAGCCACTGCTGCTATGACCGTATCCCTTCCAGCCCTGTTGCTCACCTCCCTGAGCAGGCCATTCTCGAAGTGCCTGAGGAAGTCCCGTATCTTAACTTCCCTTTCGTCGGGCGTGTAGATTTTCGTGTCTCCAGTGACGCAGCTCAGGATAAAGCGGACGTTGTTGGAAAACATCTCCATCGTTCTCCTCAAGGCCTGCTGGGCGTCCTGCGTTAGAGCGTCTGCCTCGTCAAGGAAGATTATCTTGAAGCTCGCCCCGCCTATCGGCTTCGTCCTTGCGAACTCCTTGACCTTCTCGCGGATGACATTTATCCCGCGCTCATCCGACGCGTTCAGCTCTAAGAAGTTATGACGCCAGTTTTCGCCAAATAACTCCCTCGCAAGGGCCAGAGCCGCACTGGTCTTTCCCGTGCCCGGCGGTCCAGCGAAGAGCAGGTGGGGCATCGAACCGGTCTTAGCGTAGTGTTTGAGCCTCTTGACTATGTGCTCCTGACCGACGATGTCATCGAGCCTCTGAGGGCGGTACTTTTCAACCCAAGGCTTCTCAAGAACCTTAACCTCTCTAATCTCCTCGGTCATGTATTCCACCTAAACCTTTATGAGAGCCAAGAGTTTAAGGGCTTTGCCATGGACCCGCTTGAGCACGCCTCGATTCCGAGCCTCGTTTACCTCGCACTCTCAAACGAGCCGACGCTGACGGGACTAACAGCACTCGTCCTCGGCGCGGTCTTCCCCGACCTCGATGCTTTAGCTGAGGAGCACCGCTCATACCTCCACTCCCTCCTGCCCTTTCTCCCGGCCCTTCTCCTCGGCCTGCACTTCAAGCCGTTTCTCCTCTTCGCCCTCGGCTGGGGAAGCCATCTCTTCCTCGACTTCTTCACCGGTGTCGTGCCCCCTGCTTACCCACTGTCGAGAAGGGGCTGGGGGTTGTCAATCATCGTCACAGGGCCGACAAATTTTAGGATTGAACTCAGACTAATCGAAAGGTATCCGGACAGAAAGCGCGACTACAGACTTGAAATCGGCGGGAGCGTTGCGCTCGCCCTTTTAACAATCCTCACGGCAATAATTAGACTGAACTAACCGGTTCAGTGCAAAACTTTTATACCTCAATGACCAAAAAACGACCGGTGGTTTTCATGGGGAAGCTTGACTGGATTAGGGAAGAGCTCCAGGAGCTTAAGGATAAGGGCCTCTACGTGACCATAAGGAAGCTCGAGAGCGCCCAGGGCCCGTGGGTCGTCGTTGACGGCAAGAAGGTTCTCAATATGTGCTCCAACAACTACCTCGGCCTTGCCGCGCACCCGGAGATTAGGTACGCGGCAATTAGAGCTATTCTTGACTACGGTGTTGGTGCCGGAGCCGTTAGGACCATAGCCGGAACGATGGAGCTCCACGTGGAGCTTGAGGAGAAGCTCGCCAAGTTCAAGAAGAGGGAAGCCGCTATCCTCTTCCAGAGCGGTTACAACGCGAACCTCGGAGCCATAAGCGCCCTCCTCAAGAAAGGAGAAGACGGAGTCTTCATCAGTGAGGAGCTCAACCACGCGAGCATCATAGACGGGATGCGCCTCAGCGGTGCGCCGAAGGTCATCTACAAGCACATCGACATGGAAGACCTCAAGAAGAGGCTTGAGGAGAACAAGGACAAGAAGAAGAAAATCATCGTCAGCGACGGTGTTTTCTCAATGGACGGTGACCTCGCCCCGCTTCCCGAAATGGCCGAGCTGGCCGAGCAGTACGATGCCATACTCTACATAGACGACGCCCACGGTGAGGGTGTCCTCGGTGACAGCGGTAGGGGTATAGTCGACCACTTCAAGCTCCACGACAGGGTTGACTTCGAGATGGGAACGCTGAGCAAGGCCTTCGGTGTCATCGGCGGTTACGTGGCCGGTCCAGAGGAGGCCATCGAGTACCTCCGCCAGAGGGCGAGGCCGTTCCTGTTCTCAAGCGCCCCGAACCCGCCCGACGTCGCCGCGGCCATAGCTGCCGTTGAGATACTCCAGAGGAGCGACGAGCTCGTCAGGAAGCTCTGGGACAACACCCACTTCCTCCAGAACGGGCTGAGAGACCTCGGCTACGACCTCGGAAACACCAAGCACCCGATTACGCCTGTTATGCTCTACGACGAGAAGCTCGCCCAGGAGTTCTCAAGGAGGCTTTACGACGAGTACAACATCTTCGCGCAGGCCATCGTCTATCCAACTGTCCCGCTTGGAACCGCGAGGATAAGACTCGAACCTTCAGCGGCCCACAGCAAGGAGGACCTCCAGTACGTCATAGACGCGTTCGAGGATTTGGGGAAGAAGACGGGCTTTTTGAAGTGAACCCTTTCCATCTTTTCTTCTATTCTCTTAAAACCTCACCCACTCAACCTTATAATAAGTAACATCCGCATCCTCATCAACTATCGCCATAATCATGTTCTTCCTGACGCCGTGGGCGACGCGGACGCGGGCTGTGATGTCGTTTGGACTCAGGCGGGAGTTCTCTGGGAGAACCCACACGAGCCACTGGGAGTGCTCGTCCATTCCGCGCCTGTAAACGCGGAAGTGGGAGCCGAACTTGAGGCCGGACTTGACGGTGTAGCCCCTGTCGCGCAAATCCTTGTAGACGAGGTATTTTGCATCAAACAGCTCGTCCCTCTCCCTTCCGAGGTTCATGAGCTCCTCAACGGTGAGCTTCCTCTTTCCATCCCTGACCTCTATCTTGCCCCTTTCAACGAGGTAGGTAGCTTCCAGCAGGGAGAGGAACAGCTTGCCCTCCACCAGCTTTCCGAAGTGGCGCTTGTTGTAGAGGCCGTTTATCGCGTTCTGGTCGGTCGAGAAGACCCTGTCTCCGCTCAGGTAAAAGACTATCATCAGCTTCCCCTCCATTCCTCAGCAGGCAGGAGCATGTAGTAGGCGTCCTCGCCGTCTGAGTAGTAGCCGATAATCCTCTTCACCTTCCGGAAGCCAAAGCGCTCGTAGAGCTTTATGGCCTTTTCGTTGCTGACCCTGACTTCGAGGCCTATGTACCTTGCCCCCCTCGCGATGAGCCTGTTTATGGCCTCTGCAAGTAGAGCAGAGCCAATACCGTTCCCGCGGTAGCGCTCCTCAACGGCTATGCTCATTATGTGGCCCTCAAGGTCGGGCCTGAGGTAGGCCATGACGTAGCCGATTACCCTGCCGTTGTATTCTGCAACGAGAAAAGTATCCGGGTTGTTCTCAAGGAAGACGAGGAAGATTCCCCTTGGGTAGGCCTCGCGGAAGGATTCCCTCTCAATCCTCATAACTTCGCTTATGTCAAAGAGCTTCGCAGGCCGTATCGTGACGAGTGCCAGCGGTATTCTGGCCTTCACTTCCCTCTCTGAGACGCTCATGTTAATAACTCTCCCCCAAGGCTTTTAAGGCTTGAGGGGACTCCCTATGGGGTGGCCACCCCGGCGTGATGAGCACTCTCGAACCTGACCCAGGGATGATGACCGGATTCCTGGCTGATTACAACTCCCTTTAGTTCCTTTTTCACGGTGTGGAAAAGTTTAATTAGCCGAGCCTCGAACTTGTGCCGGTGGTGAAGTTGAGGATTCACGAGGAACCTGTTGGTATAGTCACCGGAGAAGCCACGGTCAACTCGTTCCAGTTCTACGCTCACCCGGACAGCGAGCTGAAGTTCGGCGACTTCGTGGTTGCGAGGCTCTGCAAGGAGGCGAAGGACAGGAACTGCCGCTGGAACGATGACGTTGAGTGGGTAATAGGGACAATCAGGGGGATTAAAAACATCAACTGGCTCCTCAGTGAGGGGAAGAGCACTTTTGCGAGCCTCGAACTCGACCTGAGGGAGTACGGGGAGAGCATAGGCGAGAACGAGGCGCTGATAGTCACGGTTCACGTGCTGGGAAGGATAGAACTCAGAGGCGAACGGGCCGAGATAGTCCCAAACCGTGTTCCGGTTCCCAACGGGAACAGGGTTTACAGGGCAAGCTCGGAGCTCCTGAGGGCAATCTACTACGGCGGTGACGGCTTCATTGAGGTTGGCAACCTCCTCCTGAGGGAGGACGTCCCGATATACCTCAACGCAGACGAGCTCGTCTCAAGGCACTTCGCAGTCCTTGCAGTTACGGGTGCGGGAAAGAGCAACACCGTGGCAGTCCTGATAAGTGGAATGGTAGAAGACCTCGGCGGGACTGTGATAGTCCTCGACCCGCACGGGGACTACGTCAAGCTCATGCTACCGAAGACAGGAAGAAAGCATGTAAACGTTATAGAAGCTAAAATTTCACCCGAACACCTTGATAGCGAAGAGCTTGCGGAAATTATAGATGTAAGAAAAGATGCTTCTATTCAACGGACGATTTTAGAAAGAGCATGGGACACTGTAAAACATGAAAATCCGACTCTAGGTGGAAAAGATCTTATAGTTAAGCTACGAGATAAATTGATAACTTGGGTAGAATGGGAAGATTGGAATAATCCCCCCAAATACTGGGACCCAATTACTGAACGAAAATATGAGCTAGAAAAGCTAGACACAAACAAAAAGAATTCCATTGTAGGAGTTATCATGAGGCTATCTAGATTCATACGAAATTATGGATCCTTGCTAACTTCAGAGGACTTAATTGGAATGATAAAACCAGGGATGGTCAACGTCATAGATCTAGGCCCTCTAGACGAGGGACAAATGAAAGTTATCACTGCAAGACTCCTAGCTAGGTTATTCGAATTGAGGGTTGAATATGAAAAGGCAAGAAAAACCCTCGAGAGGGAAAAAGAAGAAGCAATGCTCAACCCTAACTCGCTTAGAACCGAGAAAATTAAAGAACTTGAACAAACGCTAAAACGTATTGAGACTATAAACCCTGCCCTGGCTGAACCCGTGCTCGTGATAGTCGAAGAGGCCCATATCTTCGCGCCGCAGGGCGAGAAGAACGACGCAGTGAGAATACTCAGCAGGATAGCGAGGGAGGGCAGGAAGTTCGGCGTCGGCCTTGGAATTGTCTCACAGAGGCCAAACAAGCTAAACGAGGACGTTCTCAGCCAGACCAACACCAAGATAATCCTGAGGATAGTCAACCCCAAAGACCAGGACTACGTGCTGAAGGCCAGCGAACAGCTCAGCAAGGAGCTCCTCGGGGACATAGCGTCACTCGGGAAGGGTGAGGCCGTCATCGTCGGCCAGGCGATAAGCCTCCCGGCCCTCGTCAAGATACACAACTTCAAGGCCATCGGCGGAGACTACGGAGGAGAGGACATAGGAGTCGTGAAGCGCTGGCGCGAGAGGCTTGAGCGGGAGAGAGCGGAGCGCGAGAAAGAAGCCCTCTACGAAGAGGAAGGTATTGAGATAGACCTGTGAGGTGCTAAGATGAAGTTCGCCCACATAGCGGACGTCCATCTGGGCTACGAGCAGTACCGACTGCCATACCGGGCAGAGGAGTTCACCCGCGCATTCAGGGAGGCCGTTGAAAGGGCCGTTGAGGAGAGGGTGGACTTCATACTCATAGCCGGCGACCTCTTCCACACGAGCAGGCCGAGCCCGGAAACCCTCAAAGATGCCATAGAGATACTGGGAATCCCAAAGGCAAAGGGAATACCCGTCTTTGCAATAGAGGGCAACCACGACAGGACTCAGAGAAAGGTCTCGGCGTACCACCTCCTCGAGGGCCTTGGCCTCCTCAACCTCCTCGGGATCAGAGAGGAGAAAGTCGAGAACGAACACCTCACAAGCGAGAAACTGGGGGACAAGTACCTCGTGAAGGGCGTCTTTGAGAAAGGAGGCGAGAGCATCGAGATTCACGGGCTCAAATACATGAGCGCCGCGTGGCTCGAACGGAACAGGCTGAGGGACATATTCAGGCCCGAAGGAGACGCAATCCTTATGCTCCACCAGGGGATAAAGGAGCTCTTCGAGAGGGTCTCAGGAGTACTTCCCGAGAGCCAGCGCGATTATTTCGAGCTCAAGATGGAAGACCTGCCGAAAGGCTATCTCTACTACGCGATGGGCCACATACACAGGCGCTTTGAGACCAACTACGACATAGGAAAACTCGTCTACCCAGGCTCGCTCCAGCGCTGGGACTTCGGGGACTACGAGGTCAGGTACCGCTGGGACGGAAGGACATTCAAGCCCAGGGCCGGCGTCGAAAAGGGCTTCTACATCGTGGAGGACTGGGAGCCGAGGTTCGTTGAGCTCAAGGTGAGACCCTTCGTGGACATCAAGATTGAGGCCGACGGTGAGACCGTCAAGAGGGAAGTAAAGAGGCTCGGCCCCAAGATTCCAAGCGAGGCCTTTGTAAGGCTCGATATCAAATGGGAGAAGCCCTTTGACGTCTCCGCCCTCCACGAGCTCTTGAAGGTAAAGTACCTCCACATAAGAACCCGCTTTGGAAGGAAAATCGAGACACCCGGCGGGGGAGGAGAAGTCCCGAGACCGGAGGAGTACTTCTCGCCCCTCGAACTCAAGGCCATTGAGCTCACAGGAGAGAAAAAATTCGAAGTGGAGCCCGTGGTGGAGCTCTTCCTCCGCGGTGGGTGGGACGCAGAAAAAACCCAAAAACGGGAAGAGAAGAAGGAAAATAAGAAGATGGAAAAAGAGGGCCCCTCAAAAGACGGCGAGAAGAAGCAGACAGAGGCCAGACCCCCCAAAAAAGGGGAAGCTGTTGAGAAGAAGCCTGAGAATGCCAAGCCCAAGAAGGGCCCCAACCTGCTTGCCTGGCTCGGTGGTGCGAGATGAAGGTTGAGAGGCTCATAATCAAGGACTTCCGTTCGCACAAACTCACGAAGGTCAATTTCACCAGCGGGATAAACCTGATAGTCGGCCAGAACGGTAGCGGAAAAAGCTCCCTCCTTGATGCCCTCCTGATAGGCCTGTACTGGCCCACCAAACCGAAAGACCTGAAGAAGGACGACTTCTTCAGGATAGGCGGGACATCAACTGAGATAACGGTCTTCTTCGAGAAGGACGGTGTGAAGTACCAGCTGCACAGGAACATAACAAAGGGCCTCTCCTTCGTCAAATACTGGGACGGTGAGCGGTGGCAGACCCTTGAGAGCGGGCAGAGGCAGGTCAGGGAGTGGATGGAGAGGCTAATCCCCTACGACGTCTTCCTCAACGCAATTTACATCCGCCAGGGTGAGATTGACGCCATACTGGAAAGCGACGAGAGCAGGGAAAAGGTCGTCCGGCAGGTTCTCGGCTTAGATAAGTACGAGAACGCGTACAAAAACCTCCTTGATGTCAAAAAGGACATCGAGGCCAGGATTAAAGCCGTGGAGGACTACCTGAAGAGCACGGAGAACATAGACTCCCTAATTGGGGAGATGGAAAAAGAGCTGACGAACACCCTCAGGGAAATAAACGGGCTCTCACCCCAGCTCCCGAACCTCAGGAAGAGGCTCGCGGAGGTTGAGGGCCGGCTGAAGGAGCTGGACAAGCTCTCTAAGGACATCAACAGCATGAGGCTCGAAGTGAAGAAGAGGGAGGGAAACGTTGGAATACTGAAGGCGAGAATAGGGGAGCTTGAGAGGAAGCTCTCCGAAATCGAGGAGCGCATCAGAGGGCTCAGAGAGAAAGTGAGAGAGGCCGAAATGCTCAGAGAGAAAGCCAAACTGTACACAAAGCTCTCCGAATTCAGAAAGCATTATTCCGACGAGAAGGCCAGGGACGAAAAGCTCGTGGAAAGCTACAAGGCACAAATCAAGAGCATAGAAGAACGTCTGGCCGAAATAGAGGGGCTAAAATCCCGCGTTGAAGAGCTTGAAGGGAAGAAAAAAGAGCTCTCCGAGAAGCTTGAGGTGCTGAAAGAGAGCACAAAGACGTATGAAGAGGTGCGCGCGATAGAGGCCAGCCTGAGGGACAGCAGGGCAAAACTAAAGCTCTCAGAGGAGGAGATTGAAAGGCTTGAAGGGAGCATTGAGGGCGCCAAAAAGAGAAAGGAAGAAATCCAGCGCAGACTGGAGGAGATAAACGGGGAAAGGGGAGCGCTGAAGAGCCAGGCGAGCGAAAAGAACAGGGCAATACTTGAGCTAAAGAAGGCCAGGGGCAAATGCCCCGTGTGCGGCAGGGAGCTCACCGAGGAGCACAGGGCGGAGCTCCTTGAGAAGTACCTAGGGGAGGTTCGGGAAATATCCAGGAAGATCAAAGAGCTCGATGCAGAGGAGAGAAAGCTCAGAGAGGAGCTCGTGGACGTCGAGAAGACGCTTAAGAGGGAGCGGGAGGTAATAGCCCAGAGAGAGCTCCTTGAGAGGGTTAAAGAGCTTGAAAGCAGGCTAAAATCCTACGACATTGAGAGCCTGAAGGCCAAGGTGGAGGAGTACGAACGGCTGAGGGGCGAGCTCGGGAAAGTCGAAGGCGAGCTGAAGAACCTCAAAGAGGAGCTTGAAAAGGCCAGAGCCCTTGAGAAAAAGAGAGATGTCCTGCAGAGAAAGCTGGAGTCCCTTGAGTCGAGGCTGAGGGAGCTTGATAACGAACTCAAGAACCTCGGGTTCTCAAGCGTCGAGGAGCTTGATGAAAAACTGAAGGAGCTCGAACCGGACTACAGGAAGTACCTGTCCCTCAAGGGTTCGGCAGAAGAGCTGGAGAGGGAAGAGAGAAGGCTAACCCTGACCCGGAAGGAGCTCGAAAGTGCCAGAGAGAGCCTAGAAAAAGAGACCGCAGTCCTGTTGGAGCTGAGGAAAAAGCTCGAAGAGCTGGAGCGGGCCTACAACCCCGAAGAACACGAGAAAGCCAGGGAAGAGTTCACACGGCTGAGGGAGGAGCTTGCCAAGAAGGAAGAAAAGCTGAGGGGGCTTGAGGAGAAGAGAGACCAGCTCATGGAGAACATCAGAAAGCTGAAGGAAGAAAAGGAGAAGAGAAAAGAAAAAGCGAGGGAGCTTGAGAAGCTTAAAGAGGCCCGCGATAGGGTGCAGAGGCTCAGGGAGAAGGTCAAGCACTACAAGAACCTCCTCAAAGAGGGCGCCCTCGCCAAGGTTGGGGAGATAGCGAGCGAGATATTCGAGGAACTGACGGAGGAGAAGTACTCCGGAATAACCGTTAAGGCCGAGGAAAACAAGGTCAGGCTCGGCGTTGTTTACGATGGAAAAGAGCGTGGACTCGGATTTCTGAGCGGTGGAGAGAGAATAGCGCTGGGACTGGCATTCAGGCTTGCGCTGTCCCTCTATCTGGCGGGAGAGATAAGTCTGCTCATCCTCGACGAGCCCACACCATACCTGGACGACGAGAGGAGAAGAAGACTTGTGGACATAATGCAGCGCTACCTCAGAAAGATACCGCAGGTCATCGTGGTTTCTCACGACGAGGAGCTGAAGGACGCGGCGGACAGGGTAATACGGGTGGGCCTTGAGAACGGGGTATCAGTCCTCAGGGAAATCGAGCTGGGGGTGTGAGCGTGTACCGGCTTCTTGATAGGAAGAGCGTTGATAGGATAAAGGAGATGCTTGAGAGGAGCTACAAAGAGGCCGAGGGAAAGCTCAAGGACATCGAATGGCGGGAGCTGCCGGAGGAGAGGAGGCCCTGCAGGGTCTACGCAATAGACGGCAGTCAGGGGAAGCAGAGGCTCAGCGGGACGATTTTCTACGCCGTCTCAAGCTACGCCTTCGGCAACGGCCCGGCTTACAGGCTCATCTACACCAACGTAATGCTCTACAACCAGGGCATATCCGACCAGATAATAAGGCTCCAGATGGAGACCCTTGAGAACAAGCTCGGCTACCTATCGGCCGAGCTCGGTGAAGTCGACTACGTTATGATGGACGGGACGCTCACGGGTTCACTAACGAGGCCCCCGGTTTACCCGGAGAGCATCAAGGGCATAACCACCATCGAAAACGCCCTTGGGAGAAACAAACTGGAAGAGCTCGTCAAAGCCTTCGTTGAGCTCCTCGACGAGCACTACGAGAAGCTGGGGGAGGAGCTCAGGGAGAAGCATAAGGTAAACCAGGGAGTCATTCTTGCAGACGAGAGGCTGGAGGACTTTGAAGAGTTTTACAAGGCAATGGAGGGCTTCAAAGGGCGCTCCCTTGATGCGACCTTACCGAGAAGGGTCGTCCTTACGAGGAAAACCCTCGATGCCTACCTCAAGGGGAAAAAGGCGCTGAGGAGATATTCCAGGAGATACTCAACGAGTACAGCGAAGAAAAGGAGCTGAGCCTTGACGACGCGCGCAATGCCGTCCACGTTGTCCTCGGCTACCTGGAGTACCTGTACTCACTGGAGAAGCTCCTTCAGAAAAACCTCGTCTACGTCGCCAAGAGCTTCTACAACAGAAAGATAACCCAGAAGCTTGGACTTGACATCGTAGACGTCCCCTACCTCGACGCTTACCTGAGGCAGAAATACGGGGAGGAAAAAACCGGGTACTACATCATAACCCAGGGGGGCACCCCGATAAGCCACAGGATGCCCAAGATACTAAGGAAGTACTTCCCGACCGTCGAGGACTATATCGAGAGGGGCGTTCCGATGGCCTACATAAGGACCATGCGCGGTGGGGTCATTTACCTCCTCCAGAGCAACAGAAAAATAACCGACGACCTCTTGGCTGAAATACTCTGGCACGAGAGCAACGGCTACTTCAGGCCGCTCCAGAGGGCCCATGAGGGCGTTAAAATCGAGAAAAAGGCCTTTGAAGCCGAGCTGAGGGCGCTTCTCAACATCATCAAGGCCGAGAACCCGGAGCTGAGGGCCTTCCTCAAGTACGGACGCTCACCCCTTGAATAACATCAGCTTTAAAAGGCTGGACAAAAACTCCACCACATGCGGAAATGGCTCCCGGCCCTGCTCGCCCTTTCAATCACCTCAATTTTCCTCGGCGTTTACTTCGGCCCGGTTAGCCTGGGCCTTCACGACGTCACAGAGAGCGTAACCTATGGCCTGAAAACGACCCTCGGAAACGGGCTATCCTGGATTCTAGAGGGACTCGCCGAGGTCACCCACTCCCAGACCCTTGAGGAGGTTTCCAGGTCAATAGCCGAGCGCGTCTCAGGCCAGCCCCCAAGGTACTTCACAATAGTGTGGCAGATTCGCATGCCCGAAGTCCTCTTGGCATATCTCGTCGGCCTCGCCCTCGCATCGGCCGGCGTCACGAGCCAGGCCCTCTTCCGAAACCCCCTCGCCGACCCGTACATAATAGGCATAAGCTCCGGCGCGGCCCTAGGCTCCGCCATCGCAACGCTGGTTAACCCCACTTACATGGCGCCCTTCGCTCTGGTGTTCGCATTCCTCTCTGTCTTCATAGTCTACACGATAGCGAGAACCAACGGAACCGTCCCGGTAGATACGCTCCTCCTCGCGGGGATTGCCTACGGCTTCCTGGCAAACGCTGTGACGTGGTACATCTACGTGACGCACCCCCACGAGAGCACCCTGAGCTGGATGTGGTTGCTTGGGAGCTTCAACGGGAGCACGTGGCGGGACGTAGGGGTGATGCTCGTCGTCTCGACCCTTGGAGTCCTCTTCCTCACCTGGCGCTGGCGCGAGCTGAACCTAATCCTCCTCGGAGAGGAGAGCATAGCGCTCGGCCTCGACCTGCACCTCTACAGAAAGGTTTTCCTCGGGGTTATAGCGACGCTGACTGCGTTCGCCGTCTACACTTCCGGGATAATAGGCTTCGTGGGCCTCGTGAGCCCCCACATAATGCGCCTGCTCCTCGGCCCGAACCACAGGGAGCTGACGCCCGCAACGGCGCTCTTCGGCGGAGTCCTCCTCGTCACGGCAGACCTGCTGGCCAGAACAGTCGCAAAGCCAACGGTCATCCCGGTCGGCGTAGTGACCGCCCTGATGGGCGCACCGTTCTTCCTCTACCTTCTGATGAGGCACAAGAGGGGTGAGCTGATTGCTTGAGGCGAGGGTCTCGTTCGCCTACGGCGAGAGGGAAGTCCTGAAGAATGTCGAACTGAGCGCGAAGAGGGGCGAACTGCTCGCTGTAATCGGGCCGAACGGTGCCGGTAAGAGCACCCTGTTGAAGTGCCTCGTCGGTATTCTAAGACCTATTGGTACAGTAAAGCTGGACGGCCTCGAGCTGACAGGGCTTAAACCCGCCGAAAGGGCCAGGCTGATAACCTACGTGCCCCAGAGCTCTCTGCCGCAGTTCGCCTTTACCGTCGAGGAGTTCGTGGAGATGGGGGCGTACATAACGAGGGGGAGCGTCGAGGAGGCCCTCAAACGGGTTGGCCTCTGGGAGAAGCGGAGTGACAGGATAACGAGCCTCAGCGGCGGAGAGTTCCAACTCGCCCTCATAGCGAGGGCTTTGGCACAGGGCAGTAAGGCCATTCTCCTCGACGAGCCCACGAGCCACCTCGACATCAACCACGCCCTCGACGTCATGGAGCTCCTCAACGAGCTCAAAAGGGAGAAGATAATCATCGCCGTCCTCCACGACCTCAACCTCGCGTTGAGCTACGCCGACAGGGTTCTTGTCCTGAAGGGCGGAAAGAAGGCCTGGGAAGGGCCGTCGAAAAAGCTCAAGGCCCAAATCATCGAGGAGGTCTACGGGATACGGGCGAGAATCCTCGAGGTCGAGGGGAAGAGGCTCATCGTCGCCTGGCCGGAGGGCTAAGGTTTAAAACTCTGGCGCGTTTCTTAGTTTAGGTGAGAGAAAGTGGAGAAGAAGACCGGAACAACAACGGTGGGAATAAAGGCCAAGGATGGCGTTGTTCTTGCAGCTGATACGCAGGCCTCACTTGACCACATGGTCGAGACCCTGAACATCAAGAAGATACTCCCTATAACCGACAGGATAGCGATAACCACCGCTGGAAGCGTCGGCGACGTTCAGGCCCTGGCGAGGATGCTCGAAGCCGAGGCCAGGTACTACCAGTTCACGTGGGGAAGGCCAATGACCGCCAAGGCGATGGCGCATCTGCTCAGCAACATCCTCAACGAGAACAAGTGGTTCCCCTACATGGTGCAGATTATCATAGGCGGCTACGTTGAGGAGCCCACTTTGGCGAACCTCGACCCGCTGGGCGGCCTCATCTTCGACGACTACACGGCGACCGGCTCGGGAAGCCCCTTCGCAATAGCGGTCCTTGAAGAGGGCTTCAGGAAGGACATGAGCATCGAAGAAGCCAAGGAGCTCGCCATCAGGGCCGTCAGAACCGCAGGAAAGCGCGACGTCTACACCGGCAACAGGAAGGTTCAGGTCGTCGTCATAACCAAGGACGGCATGAAGGAGGAGTTCGTCGAGTTCAAGGAGTGAACCGTTCAACGGTTGCACCAAAGCTCTTTTTAATTCTCTTTTTGAGTTGGTAACATGCGGAACCTCCCAGAAAAGCTGGCGGTTCTGGGGCTGATACTCATTCTCGTTTCGGCCCTCTACGCGGCCGAGAGGTTAATTGCCGAACCGGGCACGGTTCTTGAGGAAGTTGACGAAATCCTCCACCAGGTTCAGGAGATACGAAACCTCACGTTCAAGGAGTGGCCCAGGATAGTTGTCATCACGAAGAGCGAGGCCCTGAGCATGTGGAAGCCCGGCGAGACGGACGTCGAGAGGCTAAGGATAGAAGAGCTGACATATAAGATGACGCTCCTTCTCCCCCCCTGACTACCAGTACATCAAGGAAGAGACCGAGAGAAAGGCCAGCTGGATAGCCGCCACCGTTGGGGACACCATCTACATCATCAGGGAAAACTTCATGGAAAACCCTGACATCGCCCGGAGAACGATAGCCCACGAGAGCGTCCACGTGCTCCAGAAACAGTGGTTCGATGCGAAGTACAGGGCAGACACCTACGACGGCACCATAGCGGTTCAGTCACTCATCGAGGGCGACGCAGACCTCGTCGCCGACCTCTACTGCGAGAGGAACGGGATTCCGATTCACAAGATACGCTCGCTGAGCGGCAATCCACTCACGGACCTTCACATCTTCCCCTACGTCTTCGGCGACCGCTTCGTGAGGTACCTCTACGAGAAAGGTAGCTGGGAACTTGTTAACGAGGCGTACAGCCGCTATCCGGTCTCGGCGCAACAGGTCATGCACCCGGAGCTGTACCTCGAAAACGTCACCCCCCTCAACGTCACCCTGAGCGCACCGCCCGGTTCCAGAGTCCTAAAAGAGGACAGGCTAGGTGCGTATTACGTCTACATCCTCCTCCTGGACGTCGCGGGGCTGGACAACGAGGCCGCCTGGAGCGTCTCGACCGCCTGGCTCGGCGACAGGCTGGTTCTCACGGTCAACGGGACTGACTACGTGCTCCTCTGGAAGGTGGAGTTCTCGGACGAGAGGGCTTCAGAAACATTCGCCGAAACCCTCAAGAAGCTTGCCCGGGAAAACAGCTATGCACACTTCACTATAACCCGTGATGGAAACACCGTGCTCCTTAAAGCTGTAAGGAGGGTCAGAATTGAAACTTAGGTGTCCACTCTGTGGTAGGGAGTACAGTGAGCCAGTCCAAAGATGTGAGTGCGGTGAACCGGTTGAGTTCGAGACATTTCACGGCGAGCCGTACATCGGAAAGAGCGTCTGGGAGCGCTTTTACGACTTCTGGCCCGTTGAGCCCGCGCTGGAGTTCTCCCTCGGCGAGGGCGACACGCCTCTGGTTAAGTCGAGGCTCGGCGAAGAGCTTGGAATAAAGCTCTACCTCAAGAACGAGACCGTAAACCCGACGTGGAGCTTCAAGGACAGGGGCACTTTTCTGGCGATGAGCTACGCACTCAAAGCAGGCTATAGGACAGTTGGAACTGTCTCAACTGGGAACATGGCGGCGAGCGTCTCGGCCTACGCCTCCCGCTTCGGGCTGAAGGCGAAGATTCTCGTCTCAGAGAGCGCTAGCGAAGAGAAGCTGAATGCTGTCGGCGCTTACGGCGGGGACGTCATCAGAGTTTGCGGGGACTACGGAAGGCTCTATTTCGAGAGCCTGAAGCTGGGAGAAAAGCTTGGCGTCTATTTCATCAACTCTGACAACCCCTTCCGAATCGAGGGCTACAAGGGAATAGCCTTCGAGATAGCGGAAGAGGTAAGCCCGGACTACGTTTTAATCCCCACCAGCTCCGGCGGGCTCTTCAGGGGGATTGCAAAGGGCTTCATCGAGCTTTACGAGAGCGGGCTGATTGATAACTTACCAAAGCTGATTGCGGTCCAGGCGGAGGGTTGTTCGCCGATATGCAGGGCATTCCACGAAGGAGAGGAGAAAGTGGAGCGCTTTGAGAACCCGAAGACGATAGCAAAGGCCATAGCCAACCCCTACCCGCCAAGCGGGAACGCGGTTCTGAAACTCCTCAGGGAGTTCGGCTGGGAGTGCGTTGCCGTTTCGGACGAAGGAATAAGGAAAGCTCAGGAAAGGCTCGCCCGCGAGGGCCTCTTTGTCCAGCCCGCGAGCGCTACGGGAATTGCCGCGCTTGAGAAGCTCGACCTCCCTGAGGGAGCAAAGGTCGTCTCGATTCTCACTGGCTCGGGTTTGAGAACGCTGAAGGAGGCCCAGACCGGAAAGGTAATGGAGTGCCCGCTCGAAGGACTTGAAAAGTGTTTGAGGTGATTGAAATGCTAGTTGGAATCGGCCTGATGCCCCACGGGAACCCGGTTCTTGAGCCGCCCGACGAGGAAACGGAGAGGCTCGCGGAGGTGCTGAGGAGAATCGGCGAGGAGTTCAGGAATGTGGACTCCTACGTTTTGATAAGCCCGCACAACGTGAGGATGAGCGACCACCTCGGCGTGGTTATGGCGGAGCACCTAGTTTCATGGCTCGGCTTCGAGGGGAAGGAACTGCCCGGCGAGTGGAAAACAGACAGGGAGCTGGCTGAGGAAATATACCGCGCCGAGAAGGACGCCGGAATGCCCGTAGTTGACCTGAACTTTGCATCGGCAAGAGGGGAATACTCGCGCTGGCCGCTGAGCTGGGGAGAGCTTATACCACTGCAGTTCCTTGAGAAGAAACCGCTCGTCCTGATAACGCCATCTAGGGGAGTGAGCAGGGAGACCCTCGTAAGGTTCGGTGAAGTCCTCGGCGAAGTCCTCGAAAAAGATAACAAGAAAATCGCCCTGATAATCAGCGCCGACCATGGACACGGACACGACGAAAACGGCCCCTACGGAAAGGTGAAGGAAAGCGAGGAGTACGACAGGTTGATAATGGAGCTGATAAACGGAGACCGCCTTGAGGAGCTCCCAGAGGTTCCCGAGGAGCTCGTTAGGAAGGCCCTCGTGGACAGCTACTGGCAGATGCTTATAATGCTCGGAACTATGAAGAAAGCGGAGTTCGAGCTGAAAGCTTCTGCCTACGCCTGTCCGACCTACTTCGGCATGGCAGGGGCGCTGTGGGTGAGGTAGCCTGCACCAGAGTTCTCTCGTAATCTACACTTTCCGTTTTTAGCCCTAAAAAGGGTTATTAGGAATCACCACGTACCTATTGAAGGTGTTCTCATGAAAAAGCTCGAAGAAATCGCCAAGGAACTGGGGGCCGAGATTCTTGAGATTGGAAGGCCCTTCAAGACCGTCGAACAGGCCACAAGGGAGACGGGCGTCGCCAGAAAGCAGGCCATAAAGTCGCTCGTTATCGTAAGCGAGAGCGGGCCCCTCCTCGTCATAGTGGACGGCGAGTCGAGGGTCAGCATGTCAAAACTTGAAAAAAGTTCGGAAAGTGCAGGTTCGCCAGGCCAAGGGAAGTCAAAGAGCTCACCGGCTATGATGTCGGAGGCGTCCCTCCAGTTGGCGTTCCCCTCAAGACGGTAGTCGACCCGAAGGTTCTGGAAAACGAGTACGTTATCGGCGGTGGCGGCACCACTGAGAGGTTTCTGAGGATAAAGCCAGAGAAGATAGCCGAGTACCAGAAAGCAGAGATTCTTGACGTGAGCGAGTAGTGCGGAATGTCCATAGACACCCCGACAGGCCAACCGGTGATTATCCAGTCCTATCTGAAGACTTTTCAATGTTTCAATGTCCACATCGAATAAACCCCACAGAAAGCTTTCACTATTCAACGAAAACCGTTATAAATGCCAAAAGCGATACACTAATGCCGAATTAAAAGCTTTTGAGGTGGTCAAAAATGGCCGAGAAGAAGAAAAAGAGGGTTCTGATTTTGGGCGCCGCCGGAAGGGACTTCCACAACTTCAACGTGTTCTTCAGGGACAACCCTGAGTACGAGGTCGTCGCCTTCACCGCCACCCAGATTCCGGACATCGAGGGCAGGCTCTACCCGCCCGAGCTCGCTGGAGAGCTCTACCCGAACGGTATCCCCATCTGGAGCGAGGACGACCTTGAGAAGATAATCAAGGAGCACGACATTGACATCGTCGTCTTCGCCTACTCCGATGTCTCCCACGAGCACGTCATGCACCTCGCCAGCAGGGCCCACTCAGCCGGTGCCGACTTCTGGCTCCTCGGCCCGAAGAGCACCATGCTCAAGTCCAGCAAGCCGGTCGTTGCCGTTACCGCAGTCAGAACCGGCTGTGGAAAGAGCCAGACCAGCAGGAAGGTCGCCCAGCTCCTCCAGGAGATGGGCTACAAGGTCGTTGCCATAAGGCACCCGATGCCCTACGGCGACCTCAGGAAGCAGGTCGTCCAGCGCTTCGCCACCTACGAGGACCTCGACAAGCACGAGTGCACCATCGAGGAGCGCGAGGAGTACGAGCCCTACATCGACAGGGGCATGGTCGTCTACGCGGGCGTTGACTACGAGAAGATTCTCCGCGAGGCCGAGAAGGAGGCCGACATAATACTCTGGGACGGCGGAAACAACGACTTCCCGTTCTACGAGCCCGACCTCTGGATAGTCGTCACCGACCCGCACAGGCCCGGCCACGAGCTCAAGTACCACCCAGGCGAGACCAACTTCAGGGCCGCTGACGTCATAATCATCAACAAGATTGACACCGCCAACCGCGATGACATCCAGAAGGTTCGTGAGAGCATCGAGAAGGTCAACCCGAACGCCACCGTCATCGAGGCGGCCTCGCCGATATTCGTCGACAACCCAGAGCTCATCAAGGGCAAGCGCGTTCTCGTCGTCGAGGACGGTCCGACCCTCACCCACGGCGGCATGAAGTACGGAGCCGGCTACGTTGCAGCGAAGAAGTTTGGGGCGAAGGAAATCATTGACCCGAGACCCTACGCCGTCGGCTCAATCGTCGAGACCTACAAGAAGTACCCGCACCTCGACCTCATTCTGCCGGCCATGGGCTACGGCAAGAAGCAGATTAAGGAGCTTGAGGAGACCATTAACCGCGCTGACGCCGACGTCGTCATCATGGGCACCCCTGTTGACCTGCGCAGGTTCATGAACCTCAACAAGCCAGCTGTAAGGGTCCGCTACGAGCTCGAGGAAATCGGCCAGCCCAAGCTCAAGGACATTCTCGAGAACTGGGTCAAGAACTGCGAGAAGCTCAAGAAGGAGTGAAGTTTTTAACCTCCGCTCCTAATTTTTCTCCATGTTCGACGTGGTCATTGGAATCTGGGACCTGATTTGGGTTCTCAACATCGCGGGCTTCGCGTGGGTCACCTACGACGTCGTTAAGAAGCAGAAGCTTATGCCAGACTCGGAGAAGGTCATGTGGATTCTTTTGGCGTTTCTGTTTGGCTCGTTCGTTGCCCTCGTCTACGCCATCTCAATTAAGCTGAGCGGGAAGTATGAGGAAGTCGAGTTCGAGAAGAAGGAGAACGAAGATGTCAAAGTGTGGTAGAAAGCCTTTTATTGTGAAGCGCCCAACTCAAATCGCCCGGGGAGCACCGCCGAGGGCGGAGTCAATGAACTCGGGCGGGTTATTACCGTCCCGCCGACTCCTTCCTTTTTATTGCATTGACAGTGAGAGTCGGCTTCCCTCCTCCCAGCTTCATTGGAGGGCTTTCGGGGGGAACGGTGACTCCCCACATCTTCAAGGCTCTCAAGCGAATATTCCAACTCCCAACCACGTCCCTATCGGCTTCAAAACCACAATTCAAACACTTCAAAATCCGGTGCCCATTCGGGCTTAATTTCTCCCCACATATCGGGCACAGAGAAGAAGTGTAAGCAGGGTTTACAAAAACGACTCTAACACCCTTCAGTTTGGCTTTGTATTTGATGATTGACTGGAGTTTGCGAAAACTCCACCTGTGAAGTCTCCCATTCATCCCAGCTGAATATCTAATCGAATCCCTGATTTCAATCAAATCCTCTAAAGCAATCCCACCATACTTCTCCGCCAGCTCGATGATTTTATTGGCAAGCTTATGGTAAAGGTCGTTAAGCCTGTTCTTTTCCCTTCGCCCGTATTTTTCAAGGAGTTCTCTCCTCCTCTTTCCAGCCTTAAATTTCTTCTGGATTTTCCTTCTCTTCATGAAGTAACCTGTCCTAATCTCCCGCTCGTGGGTGATGATTTGAACAAACTCTCCATTAGGGAAGGAAAGCGTTACGTTATTCTCATTCAAATCCACTCCAACAAAGGCTTTCGGCTCTTTAACCTCGACTTCCTTCGAGAAGACGACGTTTAGGAAGACTCCCTTCGATGTTCTCACTAACCACGCTTGACCAACCCCCCAGTTCTTGAACTTCTCGTGGTATTTTGCGGGATAAAACTCTAACTGAACCCTCCCGCTTGGAGTGGAGAGTTTTACGGTCTTGTTCTCCAAGTCGAGTTTGAACAGGTGGTCGTCGAGCATAATAACTTCTTTCTTGAAAACTGGTCTTCCCCTCGCTTTACCCTTCTTTTTCCTCTTCCTGAAGCTTTTAAAGATTGCAGTCGCCATCTGGCAGGCCGTGTAAAGGTAGTGACTTGGGAGTTCTGGATACTCTTTGCGAAGACTTTTGTAAGTTTCTTTTTTCAGCCTGTAGAAGCTTGTGGTGTTGTTTTCGAAAGCATAAGTGATGAGAAAGTTCACGATTTCACGATAAGTGGAGAAAAGGCATTCTAAACCCTCTGGAATTTCCCTAAGCTTGAATTTGGCAGTAAGTTTAATTGTTTCAAATGACATTGAAAACCACACAAAGATCTAATTTGGAGTATTTAAATCTTACTATAATGTCTTCGTGGACAATTCCAATTCCATATAATTGTACTCTCTGGGAGGAGGGAAATGATAAATCGGGCTGTATTTTTGATGTCCATCGGTGGAGCAAGTTTTGCATACGGCGTTATGAACTTCCTTGACAGCAGCTACGGAGCTCTGGAAAAAGCGCTTTCCTACTACCGCTCAAGCTCAATCTACAAAGATAAATCAGAGCTCCAACATCTTCAGCGCGCCTACAAAGATGTCCTCCCCACCGCGACGAAGGATTTTCACGAGATAATTGGAGGATGGCGTCTCAGCGGTGCCGGGGTTTTACTGGGCTGGTATGCCATGTTGAACGGTGAATATCTGACTACATGGAGCGAAGAACTCATGGAGGACGTATCCGACGTAAAAACCACAGGTTATATCGTTGACATAGGTCTCATAATCGCGGGGCTGGCATTCATAATGATGATACTATCTTACCTTCGAGTCAGCAGCTATGAGAGAGAACTCCTTGCGATAAGGCTTAAAGACTCAAAAAATGCTGAAATTTCGATAAAGGTTTAATTTTTCATTCTCCCACCGTTCCCTTTGCGTTCCGAACCTATTTAACGCCTTTGCATTGAAGCGTTTATAAATGGTGAGAACTCACACTTCTCAAAGTTTATAAAGAGGTGAGAACCGGAAGTTCTCACTCCCCTATGACCTGCACTATAACGCGCCTGTGCCTCGGCCTCACGTCCAGCTCGACGAAGAAAATCTGCTGCCAGGTTCCGCGCACGAGCCTGCCGTCAGCGACCGGGAAGCACTCGCTAGCTCCCAGCAGGGTGGCACGGAGGTGGCTGTGGGCGTTGTCGTCTATCCTGTCGTGGAGGTAGCCCCTCCCCTTCGGAATCAGCTCCTTCAAGGCCCGCTTGAAGTCCTCCAGAAGGCCGGACTCGTGCTCTATGGTGACTATCGCGCCCGTTGCGCCGGGGACAAAGACGAGAACCTGGCCGTTCTCTATTTCGGACTCTTCCACAATCCTCTCGACGTCGCGGGTTATGTCAACGAGGTCAATCTCACCCCTCGTGGAGAAGTGAAGCTCCTTTGTCACGACCCTCATGCCACCACCCAAGGAGGACTCCGAGCGCGAAGCCTATTAGGTTTGCGCCCATGTCCGCGAAGGAGAAAGTCCTGCCGGGAACGAAGAGCTGGAGGGACTCCAGGACAACGGGCAGAGGAACGAGATAGCGCCAGAGGAACCGGCCCAGAAAGCCCAGTACCGCAAACTCGGCCAGATGCACCAGCTTGTCCCCGTTCGGCACGGGGGACGACGGAACAGCGGGCATCAGGTTCAGAAAAAGAAGGAGAACCACATAGGGAACAAGAATCCTACGCCTCAAAGGTGCCTCACCAGCCGCTTGAGCTTCTCAACGACCTCAACGGGGTCTCTACCGAAGAGGTAGACAAGGGGCTCAACGCCGAGGCCGCCCTCGTCGACGACGGCGTCGTAAACATCGTCCCTGAAGACCCCCACTATCCTCTCAATGGCCTCGTCCTCGCCCAGCCCGCCGGTTTTAACCCTCGCGACTTTAAAGCCGGCCTTTTTGATGGTCCCCTCAACGTCATCACCATACCTTATGTTCAGAACGCTCCTGATTTCAGGCCTTATCCCGGCCAGCTTCACGAGGATCCCCGCAACAAAGCGGCTCGCGCCGAACTCCGGCGGTAGTGCGAAGGCCTTCCCCTTGACGGAGGTTATTCTCCCAGGAATCGCCGCGACGTCCTCGGGGCTCTTCGGGGACGGGAGGGAATAGGCGAAGTTGCTCCGTACCTCCGGAATAAGGGACGGGAACTTTTCTTCCCTGAGGAGCTCGTTTAGGGCGGTGTTCAGAACCTCAAGAACCTCCCCTCTGCTCGGAACCATGGAGAACAGCGAGCGGCAGGCCTCCTCGCTCACTCCGGCGTATTCAGCGTAGAATTTGCACAGGAAACCGTTCTGAAAGAGCTCCATCAAGCGCCTCGTCACGAGAAGAACCGCTTCCTCCCTGCTCCCGCCGAAGAGTATGAAGGAGGCAACGTCATTTGCCAGGTCTTCAAGTCTCTCGGCTACCTCCGCCGGGGGCACCTTGTACTTCCCGGCCAGGTACTTGCTCACCATGGCCTGGGTCATGCCGAGATAAGATGCAATCTGCGACTGCCTCATGCCCTCTCGGTATAGTCTCTCAGCTATTTTAGCCCTCAGAAAAGGCATCAGCTCCTCAGCAACGTAAACGCTGGGCGTCCTCATGCTATCACCCTAAAACCAGGTTATTGAACGTTCCAACTCGATGTTTAAATTTTTGCCTCAACAAGCAAATGTCAAAAAAGACTTAAAAACCCATCGATTTTTACATCGGAAGGGCTCTTATGGAATGGAAAGGACGCGACGTGATAAGCATTAGGGACTTCTCAAAGGAGGACATCGAGTTCCTTTTGAAGGTCGCCGAGAGGCTTGAGGCGGAACTGAACGAAAAGGGCTCTCTTGACTACGCGAAGGGAAAAATCCTAGCAACGCTCTTCTTTGAGCCATCAACGAGAACCAGGCTGAGCTTCGAGAGCGCCATGCACCGCCTCGGGGGCTCCGTTATCGGGTTCTCATCGGCATCGAGCACGAGCGTCAAGAAGGGAGAGAGCCTGGCAGACACTATAAAGACGGTCGAGCAGTACAGCGACGTCATAGTGATACGCCACTCGATGGAGGGGGCCGCGAGGCTAGCGGCGGAGGTGGCCGAGATACCGGTCATCAACGCCGGCGACGGGAGCAACCAGCACCCCACCCAGACGCTCCTCGACCTCTACACAATAAAGCGCGCCTTTGGGAAGATTGACGGCCTTACCATCGGCCTACTCGGCGACCTCAAGTACGGGAGAACTGTGCACAGCCTCGCGGAGGCCCTGGCCTTTTATAACGTGGAGCTGTACCTGATTTCTCCAGAGCTTCTGAGGATGCCGAAGCACATCATAGAGGAGCTCCAGGAGAAGGGCGTCAAAGTCCACGAAACCAGCGACCTTGAGGGGGCAATCCCGGAGCTGGACGTTCTCTACGTCACCAGAATCCAGCGCGAGCGCTTCCCGGACGAGCAGGAGTACCTCAAGGTCAAGGGCAGCTACCAGGTGAACTGCGAAGTCCTCAAGAACGCCAAGGAAACGCTCAAGGTCATGCACCCTCTCCCAAGGGTTGACGAGATACACCCTGAGGTTGACAAGAGCAAGCACGCGCTCTACTTCAGGCAGGTTTTCTCTGGTGTCCCTGTTAGAATGGCCCTGCTCGGGTTAACGCTGGGGGTGCTTTGAATGGCCGAGCTTAAGGTTACTGCCATTAAAGAGGGAACCGTTATAGACCACATCCCAGCCGGAAAGGGGCTTAAGGTCATCGAGATACTCCGCCTCAACAGGCCGAACGGAGGGGCGCTGCTCCTCGCCTCGAACGTCAACAGCAAGAAGCTGGGCAGGAAGGATATAGTCAAAGTGGAGGGCAGGTTCCTGAGCGAGGAAGAGGTCAACAAGATAGCCCTCATCGCCCCGACCGCCACCGTGAACATAGTGCGGAACTACAAGGTCTCCGAGAAGTTCAAGGTCGAGATTCCGGACGAGATAACAGGAATACTCCACTGTGCCAACCCGAACTGCGTCAGCAACCACGAGTACACGGTTTCAAAGTTCTACGTCGTCTCAAGGGAGCCTCTCAAGGTGCGCTGTCACTACTGCGAGAGGACGATGGAGGAGGAGGATATACTCCGGAACCTCTGAAGAAAACTTTAAAACTACACCCCCTTTATTTTAATTGTGAGTAGTATGAGAAAAAACTCACGAGTATTATTGCTGCTCATAGTCACCACTACCATTCTTGGAATTATATACCTAGGGACTAGTCATTTTGAGGAAGTCCCCCTCTCAGAAAGCCACGAAACTGAAGACGTCAGAGTCTACGTAATGCTCAAGGAGGAAAACGCTGTTTTTGAAACAGCCATATTTAAGATAAACGTTGGCAAAGCAAGGATAAACGAGACAAACGTCCCAGCTTTGGCGTACAGCGGGAAACCAGGCCGTGTTCATCTTCGAGTAGGGGGAGAAGTCGTAAACTGGAACGGGGTTAGATTCGATGTCACAGGCGATTTTTCCCTGGAAACTGAGGGAGGAAAAAGCTATTTAGTGGCACTCACCCTCGTTCATAAACCCGGGGTCTTTGTAATAAAGCCAGATTCACGACTAAGTGGCATCATAGGTGAGGACATACCGGACACGCTTCTCCTAGATGACAAATTCTTTGTAAATAGGGCAATGGCGAAGGCCAACGCAACGGAAGAGCTAAAAATAAACCGGGAACTGAGAGAAAAATACCTAGGGTTGTGGGAGCAAACTAAAAATCTGAGTTATCTTCTGGCCTACAGGGACTTAAGCTATCACCTCAAGATGATTTCCATGCTCGGGAAAGCTGGAAAACTAACAGACACTGCCCTTAAAACATACGTCCTTGATATAATTGCCACAGACTACTATTATTCCAGGTTCACGAAACCAGGGAAAAAAGACCTGATACTGGTTTTTTCGAACGAGTGTCCGTATTACGGAGCCATTAAAGTCACAGATGGTCCCATAAAGAGCCACATGCCCTTCATATACTACCGCGGGAGAGGGTTTAACTTATACCCCGTTTCAGCTCTTCACTGGGCACACGTATATTTTGAGAAAGATCGCCCCAACGTGGCCGTTGAAATTCTGCAGGAACTCCAAGATTTCATTGAACACGGAAAGTACCAGACAACCGAGTACGCCATCTTTCCAGTATACTTCCACTTCCAAAACGCCAGCATCCCATGGGTTTCAGGCTATGCCCAGGGCCTAGGCGCTGGACTCTACGCCCTCGCCTACAACATCACGGGGAATGAGAGTTACCTCCAGACTGCCAAGCTACTCCTGAACTCCTTTGAACTGCCTCTAGAAAGGAACGGCTTTGTTCTTCAAACCCCATATGGGCCATGGTACTTGGAATACAACTACTACCCAGAGCAACTCGTCTTGAACGGACATATAATCTCCCTCCAGGGACTCTACTATTACTGGAAAGTAACGGGCGACCAGAGGGCCTACAAACACTTCATAGAAGGCGCCTTAAGCGTTAAGCGAGCCCTCCCATTCTTTGACACCGGGAACTGGAGCAGATACGCCAGTATCTACAACTCCTCCAGCATCTTCTACCACCGTCTTCACGTAAGGCTCCTCGTCTGGCTCTACGCAAAAACGGGAGAGGAGGAGTTCATAGAGTACGCAAAGAGATGGAATGGTTACCTAGAAGAGAAGGGACTTAAAAAAGAGGACATAGAGGCTCTACTCCAACAGATGCGGAAGACGCCTTAAAACGGGTATCGTGGCGGCCAGTCCTATGAAAACATCAATTGCACTCTGCACCGAGTTGGGCAAGCCTATAGCCACCCAGAAGGGGACGTGCGTCCAGTCCTCAACTGCCTGAACCACCTGCTCCCTCGGCAGGCCAAGCCAGATTGGAAGCGCCACGTAGTAGTTGAGGGCCAGCGTCAGCGGAATCCTAAGGGCAACACCCACCACGTACGCGACGAGACCGAAGAGGACGGCCCTTCTCGGATTCCTCAGGTCGAAGCCAACGGTTCTCCTCGCAAACTCAAGGCCCAGGAGAACCGTGAAGGTGGCGGTCGTCTTCATCATTGCTCCGAGCCAGCTCGCGGAGGAGACCACGCTGAGGCCCAGGAAGAGCAGGCCGAGGGCAAAGAGGCCGCCCCAGAAGCCCAGTATCAGGTAGGTGACTATTATCGGCACTGCAACAACGTCAATCTTCATTCCCCATACCGTCGGAAAGTCTATCGGGGCAACGTCGAGGAGGAGCGCGAGACCCAGCATCACACCTGAAATCGCCATCTCTCTCGGGCCAACTTTCATTCACACCACCGAGACAAATTTGTTCCATAATTTTAAAAGGTTTGTTCCAGAAAAAGAACAATTTTCTTAAAAACATCCGCCCGGAACACTCACCGATGTTCACCCCAGAAACAATATCGAAGCTCGTGCAAGAGATACGGAGGGAGCACAGCCTCCCGGACAGCCCCTTCAGGATAGATGAAGTCAGATACGACGAGGAGGAAGACAAGCTCTTCATAATCGCCCACGACAGGACGGATAAGAGTGTGGTCATAGGCAACAGCCTCGTCATCGGGAAGCTCCGGGCGAGGCTTGGGGTCAAACAGGTTACCGTCTACTCAAACCTCGACCTGGAGATAAAACGGAGGACGCTTGAGGAAGCCGAAAAGCTAATATCCGGCACGGAGTTTGAGTTTCTCCTCCCGATAATAGAGGCCGAGAAAAGATTCCCTCCAAGGAAATGGCCCAACGTTAAGGGGGACATCAAAACGCTCGTCTTCCTGAGCTTCAACGCAAAAGCTCTCCTTGGATTCGCCAAGCGGCTGGGACTACCATACGAAGCCATCGGAATCCGCTATGCCTTCCCAAAGCTGGAGTATGAGCCCGTGGAAGCGGAGCCAAGGAAGATTTTCTTTCCCGACGAGGAGAAGCTCACCATGTTTGCAAAGGAGAAGGGGACGAGACTCGTCCTAGCAGATTTCCCGTTCGGCCTGAAGTTTAAAAATGAAGTTGCGCTCCTCAACCCATTCCGCTTCCTTCACGTAGGGTTCTTCGAGCTGAAGTACCTCTTCGGCTTTGAAAAGCCCGTAATCTACGATAAAAAGGCCCTCGTGGACTTCGTGGTAAGCCTGACCTACGAGGGCCTCATGGAGTCCACCGATGGGGCAAACATAATCTGGAGGATGTGGAGAAAATGATCATCGGAGTCGTTGGAAAGATTGCCGCGGGAAAGACGACGGTTGCAAAGTTCTTCGAGGAGAAGGGGTTCTGCAGGGTCTCGTGCAGCGACCCGCTCATAGACCTCCTCACCCACAACGTCTCGGACTACTCCTGGATCCCAGAACTGCCCGAGAAGGCCGAGCCGACCCGTGAGAGGCTGATAGAGTTCGGAAAGTACCTAAAGGACAAGTACGGCGGCGACATACTCATCCGCCTTGCCGTAGACAAGAAGCGGAACTGTGAGAACATTGTCATAGACGGCGTCCGCTCCAAGGAGGAGATTGAGGCGATCAAAAGGCTCGGCGGAAAGGTCATCTACGTCGAGGCGAGTCCGGAGATAAGGTTTGAACGCCTGATGAAGAGGAAGGCCAGCAAGGACAGAGAGATAAAGAGCTTCGAGGACTTCAAGAAAATGGACGACGTAGAGGAGAGCCTTTATCACACGAGCAGGCTGAAGGATTTAGCCGACTACGTGATAGTAAACGAGGGGACGCTGGGGGAGCTGAAAGGACAGGTTGAAAAAATAATCGAAGAGGTGGTCGGGTGAAGCTCCTAATCCTCGCCCCCTGTCTTCTGAGCCCCTTCTACGTCTACCGCGGACCAAAGGAGAAGGAGTATAAAACTGCAAAGCTCCTGAGAGAGCTGATTGGAGAGCTGGGCGACGAATGGCAGGTCTTAGTATACCCGTGTCCCGAGTTCGAGCTGATCGGCTGGCCAAGGACGCCGGCGAGCAGGGAAGTTTATGAGAGGCTCGGCATGCGCGAGAGGGCGAAGGTAATAGCGGACTTCATAGGGAGGGTTCTGACCGAGGAAAAGCCAGAGAAAGTCATTTTTGTTGGAGTTAAAGGCTCGCCGACCTGCGGTGTCTTCCACACGAGCTCAAGCGACCCCGAGGGCTACCCGTACCGGGCGATGCAGGAGTTCTTCTACCTGAGCAAGGACGAGAGGATAAAGCGTTCTAAGGAGCTCGTGGAGGAGCAGAACTTCAAACTTGTGAAGATGCCCGGCATACTGTTTGAAATCCTGATGGCGAGGTTCCCGGAGGGTGTCTACATCGAATTTGACAAGGAGGACATTGAGGAGAGCCTTGAGAGGCTAAGGGAAACCCTATCCAAGCGCTCATAGTCCACGTCCCCATTCGCCACGGAGCATGGAGAAAAAGCAAACCCGCTGCGAGCCACTCCGGCTTTTGCTAAGTCACAAAGAAACCAGCAAAGCTCCCAGGACTATCAACAACGCCCCAAAACTGTTCTGGGTGTAAGTTCTTCCTTCAAAACTGACCACGAGAGAAATATCGCCAGGGCGACGCTCGTCTTGTCTATTGCTATTACGGCTGGAACGCGGCCGTCCTTAACTGCCATGAAGTATAAGAGCCACGAGAGCGCCCCGCTATCCCGGAGAGGGCTATGAAGAGCAACGCCCTGCCGTTGATGCTGGAAACGTCGGTCCTACCCTGCCACACTGCAAGGAGGAAAAGGAACGCGAACATTATGAAGGCCCTCACCATCGTCGCGACGGTCGAATCAACGTCCTTCAGGCCGAGTTTTCTGAAGATGGGAACAAGAGAGGCAAAGAAAGCCGAGAGAATGGCATAGAAGATATAGGCCTTCATCTCACGCCCGCTCCACGGCGTTCCTAACAAGCTTCTCCGCCTTCTCCATCAGCTCTTTCGCTTTCTCCTCGGTGTGAGCCTCAAGGGTGATGCGCATTATCGGCTCAGTCCCGCTCGGACGGAAGAGTATCCACCAGTCCGAATTCTCTATTCTTATCCCGTCTATGTCTATAAGCCTCTCGTAGTCGAAGCTATTAAGAGCTTCCTGAGCTATCAGCTCCATCGCCCTAGCTTTCTTCTCGTTGGGGCACGGTATCTTCGCCCTCAGCGTCACGTAGCGTGGGACTTCCTTGGCCAGCTCGCTCAGCGGGCCGAGCCTGTCAATCATCTCAAGGACGAGCGCCCCGGCAAAGATGCCATCGGGAGTGAGGTTCCACTGGGGGATTATCCACGTCCCGCTCGGCTCTCCGCCGAAAATCCCGCCGTGCCTGGCCAGCTCGTCCGCGACGGCCACATCCCCAACGCGAGTCCTTATGACCTCGCCGCCGAGGGGCCTGACGTAGTCATCTAAAGCAAAGCCGGCATCGACGGTGGTAACTATCTTTCCCTTCCCGAACTTCCTCAGCATGTAGCCGGCCATGAGCGAGAGCATGACCTCATACTCAACAAACTTCCCTCGATCGTCTACAACTCCAATCCTGTCCGCGTCGCCGTCGTGCGCTATGCCAACGTCGGCCTTCATGGCCTTGACCGTCTTCGCCAGTGCGGAGAGGCTCTTAGCGTTAGGCTCAAGCTCCCTCACGAAGAAACCCGTCGGGTGGGAGTTAAGGCTTATAACGCGGTTTCCAAGCTCGCGCTGGAGGTACGGGGAAAGAATGCTCCCGGCACCGTTTCCAGAATCGACGACGACGGTGTAAGAGTTATCGAGGTGGACCATCTCAAGGGCCTTTTTTATGTACTCGGCCTTCGGGTCGGCCCTTCTGAGGCTTCCAATCTCGTTCCAAGGGGCCTTCCTGAAGTTGCCAGACTCCAGAATCGCCTCAAGCTCGTTCTCCATCTCAGGGGTGTACGCCATCCCGTTGGGCTGCCACACCTTTATGCCGTTGTATTCAGGCGGATTGTGAGAAGCGGTGATAGTAACGCCAGCGTCCGCACCGTAGAGCCTGATTGCAAAGCCCGTGAGAGGGGTCGGCGCGAGGCCGATGTCTATAACATTAACTCCCGTGCTCAGGAGTCCACTTATTACCGCCCGCTTGAGGGTCTCACCGCTCGTTCTCGTGTCCTTACCGACCACCACCGTGCCGCCACCGAGGTACGTTCCAAGCGCCTTTCCGACTTTGAGGGCAAGCTCCGGCGTCAGCTTCTCGTTGACGACCTCTCGAATCCCGCTGGTTCCAAAGTACTTCCCCATGGGCACCACCTAAATTAGATTGACGAAGATGAAATTAAGACGTAACAGGAGAGAGTAAAAGGGAAAAAATATAACGCTTTCGTCACTTCTTGACGAGGCGGTAAATGCCAACGGAAACGGTGTAGCTGTCCACGTTAACTGGAGCTTTGTAGTCAACTCTAACCTGGAAAGGCTGGCTTGAGCCGTAGATAAGGCTGTTAGTCTCGGACTCCGTCAGGACATTGCCGTTCTCATCCAGGATTGTTATTTTCTCCACGGTCCCCTCGCTCTCGGCGGTTATCTTGTACTTGCCCGGCTCAAGCACGTGGCTGAGGTAGAAGACGTCGCCACTCACGGTCTCGGTCTTGACCTCGACTGGAACCTTATCGTAGGCTGTATCGTAATAGTACTGCATTCCAAAGATTGCCGCAACTCCGATGAAGAGGAGCAGGAAGAAGCCGACTATCAGTTTCTTCAGGATTCCCATTTTCTCACCCCCCTCAAGTTGAATCCTCCCTAACCGCATTCGCAAGTTCTTCGGCGGTAAGCTTCCCCTCCCACGCGTGGAGCAGATTCTCACTCGATATGGAGAACGTTGCATTCCTCTCGCCGATGTAAGTTATCCTGACTTCTTCGACCCATGGAGCGTTCTCCAGAACTGCGAATGCCATCTTGAAGTAGTCATTCCAGAAGGAACCCCCGTCCGCAAGGTATTCAAGCGATACCGCGGCGGTCTCGTTGGTAACGTCCACATCAAACACGTTCACGTCAAAGAGGGCAAGGTCAGTCCTTATCCTGAACTCCGGCGTTTTGATGTCCTCAAAGGTGTAGCTCCCGTTGGTCTTCGTGAGCCTCAGAACTGGCTCACCGAGGTAGTAAGCGTCAACCCTCGTCGCGTTCCTCTCGACCGCAACTCTGTAAAGCAGGCCCGTGAGGTTCTCGTTGACGGCCGGAACGTCCAGCCTGACGTAGGTGCTCCCGTTCACGGTCGAAACGCTGACGTTGCCCGGTATCTCTGAAGGCGTTAGGGTTGAAGTCGCGTCGCCGTTCTCCTTCCCTGTGAGGTCATTCACGGCCGAACGGACGTCGTCCGGGGAGATGTAGCCGTTGACGTAGGCGTAGGCCCCGAGGAGGAGCAGGATTAGAAAAATAACCTTCCCCTTCATAGCTTCCCCTCCTCGAAGAGCTTGTTTATGTAGAGCCTTATTCTGGCCTCCTGGTCAGAGTAGTCACCGCCAGAGTTCCGGTTGAGCATTTGAACCTTCTTCATGCCCTGTGTGGTTTCCATGACCTCGTTCACCGTGTTCCTGATAATGTCCCTGTACTTCAGTCCCATCTTCTTGTAGCGGACGGCGGTTTCCGCGGTCTTCCTGAACTCCCATTCGTAGTTCTGGGCGAGCGTCTTCTTTATGGCGACTCCCATTGACGAGAGAACAGTTTCAATGGGTTTTGTGGCAATCGAGGTCGGAACCGCGTTTTTGTAAGGGGATAGGGCTTTTTCCCTTGACTCAATCGAGTTCATCGTGTTGTACAAAGAGGCGCTTCTCTCGTTTACGTGAAGGTCTTTGGCCGTTTTCCTGACCGATTCGCTTTCGTTGAAGACGAGTGAGTCCTTGTATCCCTTGACGTAGTCCTTAAACAGACCGAGCGGACTGGGCAGGAGCGACGAGGCGCCGTCGATTAGGGAATCTAGGGCTTTGTTGCCGTAGTACTTGGCCTTCCAGCCGAGGGCGGTGCTGGCCCTTCCTGAGCTGAGCTTCACAAGTTTTCCGTTGGGGGTTTGGAGCTCTATGGAATCCCCGAGCGAGGCTATCCTCGCGGTTGTCGTCTTCATTCTCTCACGGGCAGAGGGGCTCAGAAAACCTCCCGAGCTCTCTGAGATGTTGTCGTTACCACTCGAAGTCTCGCCAGAGCCCTCTATCGAGACGTTTTCAGGAACCCTGACGGTGTTCCCCTCGAACTTGCTCAGGTAGAGGTTGAAGAGCCTCGGGAGAAGGGCATCAATACTGCACGGGGGCGAGTAGCTTGTCTGGTAGTACTTGGTCGAATAATGGGTGTTCAGCGTGACGATGTAGTCCCCAATGAGGGCATAGTAATAGTACCAGTAAACCTGGTAGTCCCGGCTGGAGTCGTAGTAGTCGTAGTCCTCAATCTGAAGGACGAAGAAGTAGTCATCGTCACCCGAAATCTCGTAGTGAATGCGGTGCGTCCCTATGACCTCCCCGCTCCAGAAGTCCTCAAGGGGACTCTCTTCCTCCTTGCGCCCCATAAAGTCTTGATAATACGCTCTAAACTCCTTCCCCGCACGGCCGTCCGGGTAATACGTCGCCATCAGCGTTATCGTGGTGTACGGCTCGCGGTCGTTGAGGCATATGAAGTCCTGGTATGAATTGGAGCCCCCACCCGGAACGCTTCCACCGCCGCCGTAGCTTATCCTGAGCCCCAGGGAGGAAGCCTCCTCCTGTGTTACGTGGGGAAACTGGGGCGTGGCCACGACTAAACCTGCGCTGATTAGAAAAAGGAGTACTGCAAAGAGCCTTCTCATTTTCTCACTTCCCAAACAACCCATCTCGCGGAAGAGAAAAGCGGGACAGGGTCACTTTGTACAACTTACGCGCTCAAGGGTAATAAGGCTTTCGGAAAAGAAAATTCGAAGAATGCTGAAGGAAAGCTAAGAACTTCTCCTCAACTTCTCAGCCAGCTCGACGAGCTTTTTAGCCCTCTCAAGGGAGACCTCGTTCTCGACCTTTCCGTCGCGCTTGAGCCACGTGCCGACGATGAAGGCATCGGCGTGCTTCCACAGCTTGGGCAGGTTGTCATAGGTCGTCCCCGAACCGACCACGACCGGAACGGGGGAGATTCTCTTCGCGAGGGCGAGCTTTTCTAAATCTACGGGCTTTCCGGTAGCTTTCCCGCTCACCACCACTGTATCGGCCAGACCGCGCTCGACGGTGTCCCTTATCGCGCCCTCGAAGTCGAAGAAGTGAACCGCGTGCTTGACGTGGACGTCGGCAAAGACCTTAATTTTGCTTGGGAGGAGCCTTCTGAGCCTGGCCAGCTCGTGGGCGATGCCCTCTATGACTCCCTGGTCGGTGAAGGCAATTCCACTCAGCACGTTAACCCTTATGAAGTCCGCTTTAATCGCGTAGGCTATTGAATAGGCCGCTATCCCGTCGTTCCTGAGGACGTTAATCCCAACTGGAACGCTCACCTCGTCTCTAACGGCCTTAGCTACCGTCGTGAAGGAAGCGACCGTCACCTTGTCAACGGTCTTTGGAAACGGGACATCGCCAAAGTTCTCAATCATTATCGCGTCGAAGCCCGCCTCTTCGAGAGTCTTGGCGTCCCTCAGGGCGAGCTCAATAACAGTCTCAAGGTTGCCGTCGTAGAGGTACGAGCCAGGGAGGGGCTTGAGGTGAACCATGCCGATGAGCGGTTTCCTCTCGAAGTCCATGCCTTATCACCGGTAGGGGTTGAGGGAGGGAGTATTAAACTTTGCCGGCGGGCCGCAGAAATGGAAAAAGAAAATGGCTCGCCAAAGCGTTTAGCCACGCTTCCGCTTCCAGACCGCGAGGAGAACCAGGAGAAGGGCCGCCATTCCGGCATAGAGCGGCCAGTTCTCTGACTGTCCCCGCGATTTGGTTTCCCCAGGTTGTACCGGTTGCTTAGGGGGTTCGTCGCTCAGGAGGACGACCGTGGAGTTCACGAAGCCGTAGAGGGTGACGTTGATGGGCTCAAGCTCTCCCCAAGGCGAACCGGCGTAGAGCTCGACCGAGAAGGCCGTCCCGTTGGGCAGGGGTGCAACTGTGAAGTAGTAGCCTGTGCTCGACCTCAGCATGGGCCTCGGCTCGGCCAGCTCAGGGATATCGCCCTTAATCCAGAGCTGGCCCGTGATGTTTGTGGCGTTAACGACGACGAGCGCGGGGACGTCGTTCCCGGAGTAGTAGCGCAGTTTTGCAGGGGCGCTTGTCCTACCGCCCCTCTCGACCACCACATCTACCCATGCGCTCTCCGTTTTGAGCTCAGGAACCTCGATGAGTATCTCAATCGGGCTCCACGAGAGAACCCTTGCCTCAACGCCGCCTACGAGAACCCTTCCGGAGGAGCCGAAGCCGGCCCCACCTATGAGGACTTTCTGGCCGGGCTGGGCGGCGTAGGGCGTCAGGGAGCCGATGAGGGGTTCTTTCTGCTCTCCCTCGATGTGGAAGACGTAGAAGCTGTTGTGCGGGAGCTCAAGTGTAGTCCTACCGTTGGAAACTACCATCTCCCCACCGTAGAGGGCGTCCTCATACCTCCTGTCAGGCCAGTCTATGCTGAGGGTCAGACCGACGGGCGAGCCCTTGTTCATGACAACTAGAAGCTTATGGCTTCCAAAGGTTCTCTCAAAGGCCCATACGGAGTAGTTGGCGTAGAGCGTCTTGAAGTCTCCGAAAGCGAGGGCATCGTTGGTCTTTCTCAGCCCCGCGAGGGTTCTAATTATCCTCGCCGCCTCGGTGGTGTTGTCGAAGACCATCATCGGCCTGTTGTAGGGGTCGCCCTTGCCGTCCCTGCTCACCAGGTAGCTCTCGTCGCCGTAGTAGATGACCGGAATTCCCGGCAGGGTCATCGTGAGGGCAAGGGCCATGTGGAAGCGCTCAACCGCGTCCTTTCTCCTGGCCGCGTTGAGGAAGCGGACGAGGTCGTGGCTGTCGAGGAAGTTCAGCTGCTTGTTAGGATAGACGAAATGAGAGTAGTACTCCTCAAGCGTCTTGGAAAGGGCCTCGAGGCTCCCCACGAAGCCGAGGGTTCTAATGATGTCCTCCCTTATCGGTATGTTGAGAAGGGGCGAGACGTTGGAGTAGCGGTAGAGCTCGTAGAGGTCGTCAGTCTTTTCGGGCGAGAGGGCGTAGTACTCGCCGTAGATGAAGAGCGGACCCCGCGAGTAGAGGCGCAGGTAAAAGCTCTCCAGCCAGCCCAGCTCCATGTGCTTGACCGCGTCTATCCTGAAGCCGCAGGCCCCGGAGTCCGCGAAGAGGAGCGCGCCCTCCGTGAGGTACGAGTCGACCCAGGGATTGAGCTGGTTGAAGTCCGCCAGGCCGAAGAGGTTGGAGTACTTGAGCGGAATGCCTTCCCAGGCGAAGATGTTGCCGTTGTGGTGGTAGATGTTCTCCTTGAGGCCAGTGTATGGGTTCACGGTCGCGTTCTTGATGTCGCGGTAGTAGTCGGTTACGAATGTGCCGTTGTCGTAGAGGGCCCCAAACTCACCGTCGGTTGCCGGGTTGGAGTGGTTTGGGACGTAGTCAACGACGATGCAGATTCCCCGCTTTCTAGCCTCCTCGACGAGCCTGCGGAAGTCCTCCCACGTCCCGAAGTGCTCCTCTATGCGCTTGTAGTCGCGCGTCCAGTAGCCGTGATAAGGGGCGCTCCCGGCGGCCATTTTGTTTATGTTATCGTTGAGCGGGGAGACCCATATCATCGAGACGCCAAGGCTCCTGATGTAGTCGAGCTTCTCTATCAGCCCCTCTATGTCCCCGCCCCAGTAGAGGCGGTAGTTCGTGTGCGTCGGATCGTAAAAGGGCCCGTTGTTGCTCTCGTTCCCGTCGTAGAAGCGGTCAACCATCACCTGATAAACCACTCCCCTCTCGGGGACGCTGTAAGCTCCGACCGGGGGAATCAGAAGGAGCAGTGCCAACAGGAGGGTTATACCACGCATTTTATCACCACAAGTGATACTCAGAGGCGCTTAAAAAGCTCACGCCGGTGCCGGCAGGGTCAGGGACCAACTGAACCAATCGCTATAGAGCAGTCCGCCCTCCAAAAGAGAGCAGAGAGAAGAAGGAAATCAGACGAGCCTTCCCCCCACGAGGACCCTCGGTGAGATAAAGCTCTGAACCCTCTCCGGTTCCTTTCCGGGCCTCAGCGTCCTGAGGAGCTCGAAGACGTTGCCGACGAGCATGTTGTCCTTGAAAGGCTTTAACTCGCCGTTCTCAACGACGTAGCCGAGCTCGACCGTCAGCGAGAAGTCCCCGCTCACTGGGTTTGCGGTGTGCTCTCCGAAGACCTTCCTGACTATGACCCCTTCGTAGTCCTCAAGGCTTTCTTCACCGGGCTCAAGGACGATGTTGCTCGGCCCTATGTGCGGTGTGCTTCTAAAAGTTCTCAGGGCGTTTCCCGTGCTCTCCATGCCCAGGAACGATGCGTAGGTGTGGTCGAGGAGGAAGTTCCTGACAACTCCGTCCCCGACGAGGGTTGTTTTCTGGCCCGGTGTCCCTTCCCCGTCAAAGGAGTAGCTGCCAGGGAGCTCAGGGATGGTTGAGTCATCAACGAGCGTGAAAGAGCCAACTTCCTCGCCGGGCTTAGAGAACCTGCTCCTGCCGTGGTAGACCTCGTCACCGTAGAGGTTGCTCAGGAAGACGCCGATGACCGACTCCAAAGCGGTTGGCTCCAGAACGAGCTCGCCAGAGTAGGGCTCAAGCTTCTCCGCCCTGGCGCTCAGCCTGGCTTCCTCGACGGCCTTCTCAACGGCATTCTCAAGGACTTCAAAGGGCTGGAGCGAGGTAAAGTTCTGGCTGTACGAACCGGTTCCAGGCGGGTCGCTGAGAACCGCGTAGGCGGAGACGCCCATGTAGGTGGAGCTCTCCTCCAGCTCGACCCCGTTGGAGTTGACCACCCCATTCGTCCCGACGGCAAGCGAGATTGAACCCGAGATTGTTTCCCCGGCCTTTTTACCCCTCATGAGCTCAGCGTACTCAAGGGCCAGCCCCTGGGCTTCCTCGAAGGGAATCTCGTCTATCTCCCTGTCGTAGATTCCAGGGACGCGCTTCACATTTTCATGGGCGGGAAAACCCCTAAACGGAACCTCGCTTATCTTTGCCAGCTTTACCGCCCTCTCCACCAGCTTTTCAAGCTCCTCCTCGCTCGGATGGAGTCCCGTGATGTAAGAAAAGCCGAGCCTGCCCTTTAACCCGACCCTGAGGCCTATTCCCGAATAGAACTTCCTCTGGGAGCGCTCAAGAGTTTCTCTCTCGATTTTAAACGACCCAGAGCGGCCGAACTGGTAGAACACTTCCCACTCGACGTCCTCGCGTTCGAGGATGCGGACGAGCCCCTCAACGGCTTCCATCATCTCAATCCCCCCACAAGGGCCCTTGTGAGTATGTGCGGCCCGCCGTCGTCAACGGGAACCCACTGGCCCTTTCCGCAGTAGCCTGGAAACTCCACACGGGTATCGTTTCCGATGGCCCTGATGTTCTTCAGCACGTCGAGGATTTTGCCCGAGAGCGCGACGTCCCTGACGGGTTCCTTGAGCTCGCCGTTTTCGACGATGTAGCCGAGCTTGGCCCCGAAGGTGAAGGTGCCGTTTGCGGTGTCAACCTCACCGCCCTTGTCCCCGAGCATGTAAAGGCCGTTCCTGACCTCTTCAAGCATTTCCTCAAAGCTCCAGTCGCCGGGTTCGACGTATGTGTTGCTCATCCTCACGAGGGGCTGGTAGGCGTAGCTCTCAGCCCTCGCGTGCCCGTTCGGCTCAAGCCCGAAGTACTCCGCGGTCTCCCTGTCGTTGAGGTAGTTAACCAGGACTCCATCGCGGATTATCTCGACGCGCTTCGCCCTAATCCCCTCGTCGTCGTAGGGGTAGCTCCCGAACTTGCCCGGCAAAGTGGGGTCGTCCACAACGTTCAGCCCCTCAACCGCAATTTTCTCCCCGAGCTTCCCAGCAAGGATGCTGTCACCGTTCTTGACTGAATCAGCCTCGACAGCATGTCCCAATGCCTCATGAATGAAGACACCGGTCAGCTCGGGGTCGGCTATGACGTCCATCTCGCCGGACGGGGGAGAGCTAGCCCTCAGGAGCTCAAAGACCTTTTCCTTGATGTGGGAAGTCCAGTAGTCTATGTCAATTCCCTCTATCAGCTCCCAGCCGACTGTGCCTCCGAAGCTCTTCCAGAAGTCCTGCATTGAGCCGTTTTCGCGGGCTGTGACTGAAAAGCCGAGCCTTATCCTCGGCACAACGGTTCTTATCTCACTCCCAAGGGAGTTGAAATATAACGTCTCAACGACGGAGTCGCCGTAGCTGACGTTCCTGTTGACGATTTTCTCTCCCTTGAGCATGCCGTCTATCTCCTTGACGAGCGAGAGGGCTTCCTCGATGTCAACGGCGGTGAAGGGCTTCTTTACCCTGAGCTCTACCTCGTCCCTAACCGGGTCGCCGAGGTAAATCCTCGCGTCTCCCCTGGATAATTTTGCTATCTTCATCGCGGTCTCGATAGCCTTCTCAAAGCGCTCGCGGTCGTTGGCGCTCGAAAAGCCCCACGCCCCGTTAAAGGCCCTCGCACCTACCCCCAGCTCGGAGTTGCTTGAGAGCTCCCTCAGCTGGCCGTTGCTCATGGCGAGCCTTCTCGACGTGACCTTAATGAGCCTGATTTCATAGTAATCGACGCCGTGCTTTCTCGCGAGCTCCTCAGCCCTCTTCATGAGCCACTCCATAATCCCACCGCTCGGCATAAACGGGGAAGGCCTTATATGGATTGCCATAGCGTGATGAACCACAGGGTTTAAGGGTTGAAAGATGGAGCGGAGGAAGGAGATACTCAACTACATCCGCAACAGACCAGGTATAACTTTCCGCGAGCTGGCAAGGGAGCTTGGACTGGGCATAGGCGACCTGCAGTACCACCTGGGAAAGCTTGAGAAAGAGGGGCAGGTGTTTTCAAGGAGGGCCGGAAGGAGGCGCTACATCTTCCCGGCGGGCTTTGAAGAAGATGCCCAGAGACTGCTGATGGCCATATCCACCGAGACAAGAAGGCAGATACTGCTCCTCCTCATGAAGGGGCCAATGAGCCAGGGCGAGATAGCGGAAAAGCTGGGGGTCAGCCAGCCGACGGTGAGCTATCACATGAAGGAGCTCGAAAAGCTCGGCATTGTGAGGGCCGAGAGAACGGGAAAGAGTATAATTTACCGCATCAACTACGACCCTGAGGCCCTCGTGAGGCTCATCAGGGAATACAGGCCAACACTGTGGGAGAGACTGGCGGACGGCCTTATAGACTTCCTCGCTGGGGTGGGTGAAGGTTAATGATGGGAATGCTCGTAGATATGGTGGTGGCCATACTCGCAGTGGCGCTGGTTGGTGTCAGCTATCTGGCGTACCGCAAGAGCCACATGAGGGCGGCACTCTACCTGGCGCTGGCCTTCATTCTCTTCGCCCTCAAGAAAGTCGTGGAGATTTCGGCCGAAGGCGGTGCCATAGAGAGAGACATCGGGCTAATCGTGGACTTCCTAGAAGTTCTCGTTCTCCTGCTCTTCCTGATGGCCATCTGGCGGCGTTAAACTGTTGAACCAAAAACGCTTTATTTAACCCTCTCCAATCCTCGAAACGGGTGAAAAGATGAAGAGAGCAGTCATTTTAGTTCTGGCAGTGCTCCTTCTGCTCCCGTTAGCGACGCCAGTGGTGGCTCAGTGCCCAAGTGAGGGACACACGGTGATAATGCACGCACCGGCAGTGGCCAAAACCTCGACGGGCGAACTGACCGGTGTCGCCACGGAGTTCGTGATTACAGTGGCTCCAGGAAGCGGGCACGTTTACATAGAGACGTGGCCGTTAGCAGAAGTTGACATGCAGGCCAGCGCCAGGCTGGCAACCCAGGTGGCGGGAAGGGTTCTCCAGGTGGACATGAGCCAGTACGATGTTTTTGTCCGGGTTCGTGCCGAGAGCCCCATCATAGGTGGGCCCTCAGCAGGCGCAACCATGACCGTCGGCATAATCGCGGCGCTGATGGGCTGGGACGTCAACCCGAAGGTTATGATGACCGGAATGATTAACCCGGACGGCAGCATCGGGCCCGTTGGTGGAATTCTTGAGAAGGCCTCAGCCGCCCACCAGGCGGGGGCGGAAGTCTTTCTGATTCCAGAGGGGCAGAGAATCCAGTACATCCAGGAGACCCAGAAGAAGGAAATCGGGGGGATTATCCAGATAGTGAACACCGAGACCCAGCCGGTTGATGTCGTTGAGTACGCCAGAGAACGCTGGGGGCTCAAGGTGATAGAGGTAAAGGACATCTACGAGGCAGTTTATTACTTCACGGGCCACAGGCTCCCGAAGCCCAAAGTGCCTGAAAACGTCCAGATTGACACCTCCTTCCTTAGAAACGACGCTCTGAGCGACTACCAGAACACCACCGAGTACTACCAGAGGGTCTTGGAGGCTCTCAAGGGGAGCAACGTCGGCTACGACACATACATGACCCTCCTTGCGGCCCTTGACAGCGCAGAGGAGAGACTTGCCCAGGCAAAGAAGTACCTGGACGAGGGGCGCTACTACACCGTCCTCAGCAAGGACTTCCAGGCAAGGATAGTGATAAGGCACGTCGAGTGGTACCTTAGTGTTGCCACGCCAGAGGACGTTGGGGAGCTCCTGAAGAACACGAGCAGGACGATAGATGAGACCGAAGCCTACGTTGAGGGCCAGGAGATAAGAGGCATCACGATGCTCCAGGCGGTAGCGGCCGCCGAGGAGAGGGTGGAAGACGCCAAGAGCAACCTTGAGGAGGCGTGGAAGGCCTACTACTCAGGAGATTATTGGAACGCCCTTGGAAACGCCGCTTACGCCTACGAGAGGGCAAAGACAGCAATCCTCTGGACTGACCTCGGGAAACGCTTTGCTAAAGACGAGACGATTGAAAAGGATGTAGTCAAAGCCACAGCGAGGGACTACATAGACGAGTCCACACTCATAGTCGCCTACATCGAGTCCATGTACGGGGACGTTCTCGGAAGCACCCTCACCGACACCATCCAGAAAGCCGAACAGTACTACGACAACGGCAAATATTCAGCGGCCCTCTTCACGGCCATGGAGGCCCGCGTCCAGGGTGAGGTGTTCCTCGACACTCTTGCAATATCCAACTGGACAGTCCTGCTGGACAAGCTCAACATGCTCAAAAATGACGCCAGAACCGCGATAGGCCTCGCGGAGAAAAACGGGGTGACCCCATTGCTTGCAATAGCATACTACGAGTTCGCCCAGAGCTTTGAAGACCTCGCGAGGGAGAACCAGAGCCTCAACGACCTCCAGACGGCGATGACATTCTACGCCTACGCCAAGGAGACCGCGAACCTGTTTCTCTCGACCCCGCTCAGCCCGATTGAAGAGGTGCCCGAGGAGAGCATACCTGTGCCGGAAATAGTTATTCCAAACGAGACAGAAACTCAAACCCAGACGCAGGCCCAGACTCCGGCCGGCCAGACGGATGAAGTGAACTACGAACTCATAGGTTTGTCCGTGGTTTTGGCGTTCGTCCTTGGAGTGTCCATTGGAAGGAAGCTCTGAGGGAGCGCCCTCACTCCCCTCTTCTTTAACAGCTCAACCTCCCACTCCGCCAGACTCGGACAGATTGTACAGCCAAGCCTGTAGAAGCCCTCGTAGTAGAGCGGGTGCAGTTTAAAGCCCCTCATGAGGATGAAGAGCTGAACCATGAGCCCGCTCCAGAACTTTATGGGCATAACCTCAAGGATTCTTCCGAAATCCGTCTTTCTCTCGACGACCGGTGGCTTAAGCCTTCTCCTCGCGCTCTCCCCGTCGCGGTCGCCGACGAGGAGAACTGGGTTTTCAAACTCCGAAACAACTGAATAGAGGGCCTCGACCTTCTTCCTCGTGCACCAGCGGTTCCGATGGGTCGGCATTCCGTATTTTTCGATTGGCATCGGGACGTCGACGCGAACGAGGTTAACGCCAAGCTTTTCCGCGAGTTCTTCAACGTATTCGTCCGTTCCTGGCATCTCGTACTCCATCCTGACGTAGACGGCGGTAACCTCGTCGAAGACCTCTTTCGCTAAGATAAGTGTGGCCGTCGAGTCCTTTCCCCCGCTCCATGGAACCACGATGTCGTAGTCCTCAAAAGCCCTGAGAAATGCTTTCGAAGCCTCGGCAAAGGCCTCTATGTAGTCCCTGTTAGCTGAGATAAGCGAGTCGAGCGAGACGTCCTCGATGCAGGGGCACTTCCAGAGGACCTCGGTCGGAAAGCCGAGCTTTTTGCTCACCTCGGCCACCTTGTTCGGGCCCGAGAAATAGACCTCCTGGTTCATAGTCTTCCTCAGGACGAGCGAGTTCTCGCCGAGCTCGACGTCGAGGAGCGAGCGCATGGCCCTTCTAAAGCCGTTGCCGAGGGCGAGGTAAACGTCGTAGTCCGGGTTAATTTCGAGGCCGAAGGGGTTCTCGGGGTTGAGGGCGTAGGTTCCCCGCCACTCGATGCCGAGGCGAAAGCGCGCCTTTATCTCCTCGATGTGGGAGTAGAGCTCGTCAACGCGCATGTTTCTAACGCGCTTCGTCCTCAGAACCCTCGCGTAGAAGGGCTTGCCCGACCCCCTCAAAACGGGGAGGAGCTCCTCCATGAGGTCTCTCTCCTTCTCGCCGAGGAGGAGAACCGGGATGTAAGGCCCTTCGAGGGCTCTCTCAAGGTTCTCGAGGACTTCCTTCTTAGTTCTGCCCCCGCCGAGGCTCTCAACCCTAAGAAAGCCCCCGTAGTTCCTCTCGTTTATGTAGCTTAGAGCCTTCGCGTCCTTCCTTGCCCTCGCTATGAGCGCGAACATGGAAGGGGTTAAAAGGGGAAGCTTAAAAGGATTGTTACCAAACAGGACTGTTTTTCTTTTGAGATTTCAATGAATTTAACCCCCACCAACCTATCACGAACGCCGACGAGAAGTGAACGTCCAAACCTAACCCTTGAGCAAGTTCCCGCCCCAACTTCGAAGAACCTGCAGGATTAACCAGATAGACCTCAAAACCCCTCTTCAACGCCATAACAATCCCGTGTTCGAGAAGCTCCTTCTTGGCGAAATTTGAGGCCTTTCGATTCCCTTTTCTCGAATTTGTTGCCTTTCCATTTTTCCTCTTAATCCTCTCCAAATCCTCAAAGAACACGACCCCAACACCATGATAAAACGCATAATCCAGAAGATGAGCGAGAGCCTTTAACCTCAAATCCCGAGCCCTCCTTTTCGAGAACCCCGGAGAATTAACTTCAGGAAAATGCTCAACCCTAACGTCCCGAATAATCCCCCTCTCATCGAGAATAACCATATTCATCCTGTCCGAATTCAAATCAAATCCAGAGTAAAGCTTTCCATAAGCAGTCCTCCCGTAGTGTTTAAGATAAACCTCAAAAGGCACTTGAACATGCAGATAAACTTTTCCATTTCGCAGAACAACTTGAGCACCGTATTTTAATTTCTGAACATCAAAGATTACCGGAAGAAAATTCTTGCCTGTCTTCATCTTAAAGTTTAGCCATTCACCGTTCGAGCGAATTCTAACGTTTAACCCTTCAATCCTTACGTTCCTGTTCCCCTTCTCGTTTTCCTTAGGCTTGCTAATGAGGAATTTTGATTTCAAGTGAATGTGCAGTGGATTTCCACCGTTTTGTTTTGCTCCCTTGAGAAGCATTTTCGCGTAATCCCACGCGCTGTCAGAATACCACCAGTTATTGAGAACCAGCCGGGAAACTTCCTTTACGCCTTCACTCTTTCTAATCCCCTTGAGCTGTAGCCTTATTGCGAGTTCAACGGCTCTTTTGAATTTTTCTGTCAGGAGAGCAAGTTTCAAGTAGTCTTCCGATGTTTTTGGTTCAAGCTTTGTCTTGATGGTTACGTAGTTTACTTCTGCTCGACGGATCGTTCGTGTTTTTCGAGCCATAACTCAATAGCCTCCGTTATGGCCTTCCCGAGAGCTCCTTTTTTAACTCCATAAACGTCAAGGATTTTCTTTCGGAATTTGACTTCCAGTTCATCTGGAATTTTCACTGTGATGACACCCATTGTATTCACCAAAATTCTTAAATACTTGTTTACTTAAATAGTTTTTGGCAATGATGCCGGCCCTGTGAAGTCTGTGAGCCAGGCGAGGTGGAGGTCTGGTTGAGCCCTGTGGGTGTTCGGGCGACCCGTTCCGCCGTAGTGTGCTGAAAGAGAAGGAGAGTGGGCGGGGCGGTCTAAGTCCGGGCACCCCCGTAACTCGGGGAATGAATCCTCGTGTGTGAGTCTTGTGAACTCACGAAGGGGGACCCCGATGAGGATAACTCCCTGCCCTGAGCGGTGATGAGACCGGCTTTCCCGAGGCTACACCAGCGACGCGAGGAAGGCTCTGTATGTTTCCTTCACCCTTCTCATCGATGAAACGCTCACCCACTCGTCGCTCGCGTGCCAGTTGCCTCCCTCCGGCCCGAAGACGAGGGTTGGCTTGCCGAGGTAAGTCGCGAAGTAGTTGAAGTCCCCAACGCTCCTGCCGTAGGTTACCTCGGGGCCCTCGCCCGTCGCCGAGGTGTAGGCCCTCTTAAAGAGCTTGACCTCGTGGAGGTTCTCCCTCACAACGTAGGGGAGCATGTCCGGCGTTGGCCTCGGGAACTTCTCGATTTCGAGCTCAGCTTTAACGCCAACCCGTTCCGCGAGCTTTCTCAGCTCGGCCTCAACGCGCTCCCAGTCCTCCCCTATGACGGTGTGTCTATCGATTATCGCCTCCGCGTAATCGGGGACGCTCAGGCCGTCGGCTTCGCCCCTCATATAGAGCGTGCAGTACGAGCCCCTGCCGAGTTTCAGGTGGCTCTTTGGCCTTATCCTTTCAAGGTTCGAAACGAGCTTTGCCAGCTCCTCGATGGCGTTTACACCAAGCCATGGCCTCGCGGCGTGGGCCTTCTTTCCTCTGGCCCTAACTGTGATTACAAAGCGACCCCTCGCGCCGAGCATCAGCCTCTCACGCGTCGGCTCTGCCACGAGAACCAAATCGGCATTCTCGAGCTTCCCGCTCTTTATCAGCTCCCACGTTCCGCGCGAGTAACCTTCCTCGTCGCTCACGGCGGTGAAGAGTAGGTTCGGCCTCTCCCGCTTTGAAAGCTCACCCATCTCGACGAAGAGGCTCAGCAGAACGGCCAGGCCAGCTTTCATGTCCGCGCTTCCAAGGCCGTAGAAGCGGTCGCCGTCGAGCTCGCCCTTCGGGTTCCTCGTCCAGCCCGGCGAGAGGTTTACCGTATCCATGTGGCCGTTGAGCACGACCGTTAGGCCCCTGCCGGGGAGATATGCCAGCACGTCGTCGCCAAAGCCCTCAACAGGAAGTGTTTCAACGTCGAAGCCATGCTCCTCCAGCAGGGACGTTATAAAGCGTGAAATTTCCCCTTCCCTGCCGAAGGGAGACTCAATGGCAACGAGCTTTTTAAGGAGTTCAAACTCGTCCATCCCTATCACCAACCAGCTCCTTAACGAAATCGGAGAACTTGGCCTTTCGCTCAAAGGTTTCAACCTTTTCAAGCTCCTTCTTTAGCTCATTCACGTTGTTTTCTATTTCCTCGGCCAGGTCTCTGAAGAGCAACCCTTCCTCAGAAAACTCAGAAAGGTATTCAAAGGCCTTCAAACCCATCAGTTCTAAGCTCATGGCACTTCTGAGGACTTTAACGTAGTCTTCAACCGTTTCCACGTTGAACTCCTCAGAAAACTCAAATTTCCTCGTCTTCAGCCCCGGGTACAGTTCTCTGGCAATGTGGCGCATGTTCTCGATTTGTTTCCTTTTCTTTTCTACAAAACGCGAGAACTTGACCCTGCCGTAACTTCGGGGAAGTGAATCTCGCATAACGATGTAAAGGGACAACGTGGCCTCAGAAAGCTCAATCAAGTACGAAAAGATTTCTCCAGGGGACAATTTAGAAACGTCCTTAAGCTGTTGGAATAGCCTCTCAACTTCGTCGGGCTTTGAAAACAACTCGAGGTCTACCATCCCACCACCTAATTATGAAGTCCGTAGTTAAGCGTAAAAACGTTTTGTGGTGGACCGGGCGGGATTTGAACCCGCGGCCTCCGCCTTGCGAGGGCGGCGCTCGTACCAGGCTGAGCTACCGGCCCACTCCCGGTTATAGTGGAGTGCCCGGGGTTTTAAAAAGTTTTGGTATATGCCATGTGCTCAGTGGTGACCGCTCTCATCACCGTTCTGGTTAGCCGTAACTTGTGTAAAGTTCGTAAACGTCGTTACGGCTAACCTTCCCCACTCCTGTCTTCATTGTGGGGCTTTCGGGGGGAACGGAAACTCCCCACATCTTCAGGGCCCTCAAACGGATATTCCAACTTCCAATCACATCACGGTCGGCTTCAAACCCACAATTCGAACACTTCAAAACCCTGTGCCCATTCGGGCTTAATTTCCCCCCACATACCGGGCACAGGGAAGAAGTATGAGCAGGATTCACGAAAACAACCTTAACCCCTCTCAGTTTGGCCTTGTATTCGATGATTGACTGAAGTTTGCGAAAACTCCACCTGTGAAGTCTCCCATTCATCTCAGCTGAATACCTAATCGACTCCCTAATTTCCGTTAAATCTTCGAGGGCGATTCCGCCGTATTTCTCCGCCACCTCAACGATTTTATTGGCGAGCTTATGATAAAGGTCATTAAGCCTGTTCTTCTCCCTCTCACCGTATTTTTCGAGGAGTTTTTTCCTCCTCTTCCCACTCCTAATCTTCCGCTGGATTTTTCGTCTCTTCACGAAGTAGCCAGTCCTGATTTCACGCTCATGGGTTATGATTTGGAGAAACTCACCATTAGGGAGGGAAAGCGTTATGTTGTTCTCATTCAAATCCATACCAACAAAGGCTTTAGGCTCTTTAACCTCGACTTCCTTCGAGAAGACGACGTTTAGGAAGACTCCCTTCGATGTTCTCACTAACCACGCTTGACCAACCTTCCAGTCCTTGAACTTCTCGTGGTATCTGGCAGGATAAAACTCCAACTGAATCCTCCCGCTTGGAGTGGAGAGTTTTACGGTTTTGTTCTCCAAGTCGAGTTTGAACAGGTGGTCATCGAGCATAATAACTTCTTTTTTGAAAACTGGTCTTCCCCTCGCTTTACCCTTCTTTTTCCTCTTCCTGAAGCTTTTAAAGATTGCAGTCGCCATCTGGCAGGCCGTGTAAAGGTAGTGACTTGGGAGTTCTGGATACTCTTTGCGAAGACTTTTGTAAGTCTCCTTTTTCAGCCGGTAAAAGCTGTGATGTTGTTCTCAAAAGCGTGAGTGATGAGAAAGTTCACGATTTCTCGATAAGTGGAGAAAAGGTCATCTAATCCGTCGGGTGTCCCCTTGAGTTTGAATTTGGCAGTGAGTTTAATCGTCTCGGAGGGCATTCTTTACCGCCTCGACGAGGCGTTTTTTCTTGTGAGAACGCATACCGTAAAGCTTTCCGGCGAAGGAAGTTACGATTGCCAACAAGTCTTCCACGAGTTCCTTTTCCGGTGTTTTCTCCTCATCGTCGAAAATTACTTCAATCTCAACACCGTGAGAGTTGAAGTATTGTTCGAGGTATTTGAAGCCGAAGCGGGTAAGCCTGTCCCGGTAAGTTATGACGACTTTCGTAACTTCCCCGCTTTCGACGAGTTTGAGAAGCCGTCTTAATCCCTTTCTGTTCTCGTTCAATCCAGAGGAAATGTCCGTGATGATTTTGGCCACTTGGTATCCTTTGGACGAACAGTAATTCTTGAGGTATTCGACTTGCCTTTCCAAGTCCTCTTTTTGGTCTCGGCTTGAGACTCTGGCATAAATAACGACCTTATCAGGGATTTTGCCCTCAAGAATTCTCTTGATTTCACTTTCGGGGATACGGTATTCTTTGCCAATCCGATACGCTTTAATCTCACCGGATTTTATCTTCCTAATCAATGTTGGCTTGCTGATACCTAAGAGTTGTGAGGCTTTGCCCGTCCGATAAAGCCTCATATCTTGCTCCACCAAAACAAGCTATGAAATGAAAATATTTAAACTTTACGCTTTTAACCGTTTATGAAACAGCCCCTCAGGAGGGCTTGGGCGTCATCATCGCTGGGCTTAAAAACTCACGAGCCCTTTTAACCCTGGTGGTTGAGATGCGCTTCATACCGCTCATCGTCGCTAAACCGGAGGTTCAGATGGCGATAGACGAGGCGATAATGATTGCCAGAATCGAGGGAAGGGTTCCCGACACTGTAAGGTTGTACGCCTTCTCGCCGAGTTCTGTGACGATAGGCCGCTTCCAGAGTGTCGTCCACGACGTCAACCTTGATGAAGCCAGAAAGCTCGGTATTCCCGTCGTGCGCAGGATAACCGGTGGAGGAAGCGTTTTCCACGACGAGTTCGGCGAGATAACCTATTCGGTCGTTGTCGGCGAGGACCTTCACCCAGCTTTGAGGAACGTCGAGACGAGCTACCGCTACTTAGCCGGTCCGCTGGTTGATGCGCTGGAAGGACTGGGGCTTGAGGCCGGCTTTTCAGGGTTAAACGACATCGTAGCCAACGGGAAGAAGATAAGCGGCTCAGCCCAGACAAGGAGGAAGGGAGTAATCCTCCAGCACGGCACCTTCATGTACGCGACGCGCGTTGATATACTTGGTAAAGTTCTCCGCGTTTCGAGGGCTAAGCTCGCGGACAAGGGCGTTTCAAGCATCTGGGAGCGCGTTACGACCCTGGAGCGCGAGGGAATAAAGCTGAACCGCTGGGAGGCCTACGAGCTTTTAAAGGAGAGCTTTTTCAACGCCTTCGAGCTTGAGGAAGGCGAGCTTACAGACTACGAGCTCGAACTCGCGGAGGAGCTGGTAGAGAAGCGCTACGGCAACAAAGAGTGGAACGAGATGAGGTGAGCTAAGGTAGCTCCCACGTCTCATCTATTTTGTGCTCGCGGGCCAGCTCGTAGAAAAGCTCGTCCTCACCGAGCTCCTCGCGAAGCCTCTTAAAATTCTCCATCAGCCTCGGAAGCCTGCCCTTGCTCCTCCGCAACATCGAGTTGCCTATTTCGAGGGCGAAACGCAGGTAGTCGTCGCTGACGAGGACTTTTCCATCCCTGCCGAGCGGTGCCGTGAGATACTCTGTGGCGTTTATCTCGACGAGGTAGCGCTTTGAGATGACCTTGAACGTAGTGTACTTAAAACCAGAGGCGAGGCCGAGCTCGTGGAGCTTTTTGGCCCGCTCAAGGTCTTCAGCAATGACATGGAATATCGGGGGCTGGCTCTTCAGGAAGATAAGGCCTTTCTCAGCGTTCTTCAGCGCGGCCTTGGCCTCTTCGAACTCGATTGGGTGGTGCTCCTTTATCAGCCACCTGCTGAGGGGCTTAGCACCGAGGGCAGGCTCCTCTATGATGCCTATCCTCCCGGAGCACGAGCTTGTGGTGTAAACTCCCCTGATTGAGTTGATTAGAAGGAGAAGGTCTATTATATCCTCATCAACTTTTCCCTCTCTCATTGCTGTGAACAGGCTAACTAGGGCCTCACGCTTCGCTTTCATTCGTTAACCCCCCGTGCGGTTTTCAACAGCAGTTTTATGACATCTATGCCTTACTTTCGGATTAAAGCAGAACCTACGACCTCCGCTCCCGGCATCTGACGAAAACTTTATAAATCTAACCCGAAAGCTTAAGCTGGACGTGGCCGGGGTGGTGTAGCCTGGTCAGCACAGGGGACTGTGGATCCCCTAGCCCGGGTTCAAATCCCGGCCCCGGCCCCATAACAGCCCTTTGCTTCGCAAAGCGCTGGCGGAAAGATGGCGTGCAATTCTAAAAACGCTTGTCCTCTAAGTGGTTTACACTTCAATTGCCACTTTTACAGTGTTTCACTTCCCACAAGGCGTTCAACGAACGCCAGAATAAAAAGCGAAACCCGCTCAACAGTCTATTTTAAAGCCAAACACTCATCGCAGGCAAATTTCAGAGCGCACGCTTTATTCTCTGCCAGTTCAGCAGGAAAGGAACATATTTTGGTGAAGCTTTTTCCAAAAGCTTCATGTATTCTCAAACACCCAACATCTTTAAAACTCCTGGCAATTATATCCACAGGGTGAGTTTCATGACGTGGAAGGAAAAACTTGGCCTTGTCCATATCTACACAGGGAACGGGAAGGGGAAGACGACGGCCGCTTTTGGCCTGGCTATCAGGATGCTTGGCTCCGGCGGAAGGGTGATAATCATTCAGTTCATGAAAGCCGGAGGAGTGTACGGCGAGCAGAAAAAGATAGCGGAGTGCGGCGCTGTCATAGAGTCCTTCGGTCTGCCGAAGTTTGTGCACGGGAAGCCCGAGCCAGACGACATCGAAGCGGCCAAAAGAGCCCTGGAAAGGGCAAAGGAAGTCGTCTCGAGCGGCGAGTGGGACCTGGTAATCCTCGATGAAATCTGCGTTGCCCTCGGCTTCAAGATGCTCGATGTTGAAGACGTCAAAGAGCTCATTAAGAGCAAGGCACCCAACACCGAGCTCGTCCTCACGGGCAGGTACTGTCCGGAGGAGCTGTTCGAGCTGGCGGACTACGTCACGGAGATGAGGGAGGTAAAGCACCCATACCAGAGGGGAGTCATTGCAAGGAAGGGTGTGGAATACTAGCCCTTTGTTGTCAGCAAACCCCAAAAAGCAGACCGAAGACACGCCAAGCTTGGGCCAGGCCTTACCTAAAAATTTTTAATCCCGCTAGTTGTGTTAAACTAGGGTGTTTAAAGTGGGGGGCAGGAGCTTTCTGACAGAGCAGCAGATTAAAATCCTCAGGCTCAGGGCAAAGGGCCTCAAGCAGAGCGAGATTGCGGAGCTTCTGGGCACAAGCAGGGCCAACATCAGCATACTGGAGAGACGGGCCCTCGAAAAGATTGAGAAGGCGAGAAACACCCTCCTCATATGGGAGCAGATAAACTCCAAGGTGAGCGTCGAAGTGAGGGCTGGAGATGACATATTCACGGTTCCGGAAAAGCTATTCAGGAAGGCCGACGAGCTCGGCGTTAAAGTCCCCTACAGCACGGCCGAGATAATTGCTTTTCTCGTGGAGCACGCACCGATACACGACAGGATAGCCAAGCGGGACTTCACGCTCTTTCTCGACGCCAGAGACCGGCTCAGGATAAGCGAGTGCATCTTAGAGGACTTCGATGAGGTAAGGAAGGACTAAAGCAGTAAAGACGCCGTTCAGGGCCATCGCCAGCCCGCTAACTGCTCCCGCCAGCTCGTCCTCGGTTATTATCCTCGCCGTTCCGAGGCCGTGCGAAGATACACCCGTCGCAAGGCCCCTCGCTATTCTGTCCCTCACCCCAAAGAGGTTCAGCAGCTCTGGCGCGAAGGCGTTGCCGAGAAGCCCCGTGAGAATCACGAGGACTGCGGTTAGTGCCGGAATGCCCCCTATCTCCTCGCTCACGCCGATGGCTATGGCGGTGGTAACGCTCTTCGGGGCAATGCTCAGAACGACTTCTCTGCCCCCTCCCAGGAGTTCGGCAATATAGAACGCGCTCAGGATTGCAGCTGTCCCGCCGACGGCTATCCCAAGCGCTATCTCTCTTGCATATGCCTTTATCGTGTCTCTGCCCTTGTAGACCGGGACGGCCAAACTAACCACCGCGGGCCCGAGGAGGAACTTGAGAAAGGCCGCGCTCTCCATGTAGGATTCGTAAGAGAAGCCGCCGAGGGTGAGGAGTCCCGCTATAGTGGCTATCGAAAGGAGAACAGGGTTCGTGTAGAAGGCCTTCCTCCTTGCGTGGAGCTCCGAGAACAGGTAGAACACGACGAGGGTCAGGGTTATCCCATAAGGGTTCATTTTCTTCCCCTCCTGAGGATTTCAACGGTCTTTGCAGTCACCAAGAGGGTCACGAGGAAGCTGATGACGAGCGCCCCCACGATTGGCACGGCCTGGCTCTTTATGAGGGCGGTGTAAGTGACTATCCCCACGCCGGGGGGAATGAACATGACGCTCATGTTCCTCACGAGGAGTTCTGCCTCGCCCTCCACCCACTCAAGCCTAACTGCCCCCGAAAGGAGCGCCGCGAGGAGAAAGAGCATTCCAAGTACGCTACCCGGCACGGGCAGGTCAAGGGCCGAGCTCGTGAACTCGCCCAGCGCGTAGAAGCCGAATATTATCGCCAGTCCCCTGTACGGCCTCATAGTCACTTATAGGGCCCCGGAGTATAAAAACCCACCCCCGAAAGGGCAATAAAGGACAATGTTATACTCACCCTGGGTGATACAATGCTCCTGAAGAACTACCGGTTCCCTGGAAGGTACGGCCCGGAGTGGGGCAGCGGTGGAATCTTTGGACTGAGGTACCACAACGGGACGCTCTACTTTACGCTGGCTTTCGAGGCTGAGGCACACTTCATAGACTTGGAGAGCGGCGAGGAAAAGGTATACGACTTCACGCTCCTCGGCGACGCCCCGACGAGCGGCGGTGACACATACAACGCTGTTGAGACCGTTGACGAGTTCATATACTTCGGCGGCTGGGTTCACGCACCGGCCATCTACCGCGAGGAGGAAAGGATACTCTTCCACAACAAGTACTCCCACGTCCACGCCTACGACACAGAGGAAGGAACCGTAAAGCTCCTCTGGAAGGACTCAATCCACCACGAGACAGACTGGGCCGGAGAAGTTAGCGACATCATCTACGACCCTGCCAACGACAGGCTACTCCTCGCGAGGGAGGACGGCCACGCGAACCTCGGCGTCTACGCCCTCGACAGAAGAACAGGGGAGGCCAAAGCCCTTATCAACGGGCCAGTGCCGAAGGGGACAAGAGTCCACGACACGGCGTTTTTCGGCGTTGGAAACAACTTCACAGGCGGCTTAAGGGAGATAAAGGCCCTCGACTTGATAAGCGGAAAGTGGGAAATCTTCAAGCCGGGCGGGAGCGTGGACGGAAGGCCCTACATAAGGCCGGAGCTCGGTGCTATGGCATCCGCATACAACAGGGCCTTTGCCTTCGTCCGTGGGGGCATACTGGCGGGCAACCCGTTCATGGGTGAAGACTTCAGGTTCTTCCGCCTCTTCGAGTTCTACACCTTCTACGCCCCGTTCAGGGTGAACGCAATAAACGTCGGTGGGGGGATCCTCACGGCATACAACGCCCACCACGACGCCTCATACCGCCCAAGCTCAGAGGACGCCGGCGTTCACTGGGCCACAACCAACACGATATCCGGGCCGAGCGTCCTCATCTACGTCGCCCCGCCGATGGTCAAGATAGTTGGCGCCTTCGGGGCTAGGGTCACGAGCATCGAGAAAGTTGATGGAAAGCTCCTTGTCGCCACGAACACGACGCCGAACACAGGTGCAACGGAGGCGACGCCCTTCGACACCGGCAGCAGGGATATAGTTGTTCTGGACGAGAAGGTTATCCAAGAGAGGCCCCCTGCGGTGAGCTTCTCCGTCCCGCTCTCGCTTCCTGCCATAGCAAAGAAGATGGGTGCGGGAACCTTCGGAGGAATTCCGCTCGACGGCTACCGCGAGCCGAGAATGGTTCTCCACCTCAGCAGGGACAACAGGCTGACTGTCCACGAGTACGACCTCTCGTTGCCGGCCGGAGAAGCCGTCTCGGAGACCTTTGACGTGAAAGCGGGCAGAAACGTCATTGACCTAAGCTCTTTCAGCGGAATCGTGGGCTTCGAGCTGGAAAAAGAAGATGTAAGAGGAAAAGCAAGAATAGAGCTCCGCTGAGCTTTTCTTTTTCACAGTTTGAATTTGCTGATGATTTCTCTGAGTTGTTTGACGATGTTTTTGAGGTCGTCTGCAGCCCTCTGGAGTTCTTCGGTAGCGGCAGTCTGCTCCTCCACAGCGGAACTAACCTCCTCGGCACTGGCAGTTGTTTCTTCAGCACTGGCAGCCAAGTTCTCCAAAGCCCTAAGAGCCTTCTCAACCTCCTCCTGAGTCCTAACAATCTGCTCCTTCACCTCACCCATCCTACCACTAGCATCCTGCAACAAATCAGCAATATTCGCCAAGTAAGTTATAGTCTCCTTCAACGTGTCCGCACTTTCACTCACCACCGAAACACCCTTCTGAGTACTCTCCACAGCATCATGAATCTCACTGGTTATCTGGTCAATGATACTCTTGATGTTGTCTGCGGCCTGCTTGCTCTCCTCGGCAAGCTTCCTAATCTCCTGGGCAACCACTGCAAAACCCCTGCCAGCCTCACCAGCACGAGCAGCCTCAATGGCGGCATTCAAAGCAAGTAAATTCGTCTGCTCGGCAATGTTGGTAATCACATTCGTAATCTCCTCAATACTCCTACTCATCTCAGCAACCTTGCTAACGGCGTTCTCAATCCTGCTCATCATCTCCTGAATGCTTTCAATTTGTTTGGCTGAGACTTCGCTTTTCTCCCTGCCCTCATTGGCGATGTTGACGACTTCATTTACAGCACCCTCGAACTCGTCCATTGCCCTAACGCTTTCGGCGCTGGTTTCTGCCACAAAGCGCATTCCTTCGGTAATCTCGTTAATGTGCTCCTGCTGGCGCTGGGCTTCAATGCTGACCTGCTGGACGGCTTCATTAACCTGGTTGATTGCCTCCGTAACGTCTGAGGCAATTCTTGCAAGAACGTTGGCGCGCTCTTCGAGAGTGTCGGTGATGCTGACGACCTGTCCAATGAGTTCTTTGAGTTTGTGAGTGGTGTTCTTCAGGTCTTCGAGGATTTCTTTGAGTTCGCCCTTGGCTTCCATGGTGAGGCCGTTGCTCAAGTCGCCCTCGGCGAGACGCTCAAGCTTGCCAGCTATAGCGTCGAGGGTTCCAACGAGGTCTTTGCCTACCGCTTCAAAGGCCTTTATGAGGGCTCCAATCTCATCATCCTCAATGTAGTGAATCTGCTGAAGCCTCTTACGCACTTCGCTGAGTCTACCTTCAGCGAGGGCATGAGCAACATCCCTAAGAGCCTCAAGCGGCTCAAGTGTTCCTTGGAGGTTTCTATACCCGATGACTAGCATTACGAGGCCCACCAATGCCGCTAAGAGCGCCCCCGTCATGGTTGTCCTGATACTGTCGTCAACAACCTTGTTAATGGACTTGGTTATCTCATCCGTGCTCTCGTTAACGGCGGCGGATATGGCATTGGTCAGCGGGTCGGTGAGCTCGTGGAGCGGCACTGTAGCCAGAACTATCCATCCGGTGGTTCTCATCCTCTTGTAGCCGGCGACCTTCTCGACTCCCTGGAAGGAGTAAACGACCCAACCACTGTCCTTGTTTTTGTCGAGTTCATCTGTGAGAGATTTGAGGTTGGGATCGTCGTGTATGTTTAATGTTTGAACCAGGCTCTCATCAGGGTGCACAATGATGGTGCCGTCCTTGTTTATTATCGCTATGTAGCCGCTCCGGCCAATCTTTATCTCATTGGCCTGCTTAATTAGGTTGGACACGAAGACGTCAACTCCTATAACACCTACGAGCTTGCCGTTGATGTAAACGGGCTCAGAATAGGTAACGACCCACTTGCCTGTGGACGCATCTTTGTAGGGCTCGGTCCATACCGGGCCGTTCTTTGCTACGGCCTCCTGGTACCACGGCCTCACACGGGGGTCATAGCCTTCCGGCAAAGGCTCGTCGGGCCACATGTACATGTTACCGTCGGTGCTTCCAAAGTACACGTAAGCAACGTTCGAGTCGAGGTCTTTCACCGCCTTGAACCTGTTGAGCAGAAACTGCCTGAACGCGGAATCATCCGGGTTGTAGTTTGTGTAAGCAACATGAACCGCCTCTATTGCAACCTTCCCCATCATTCGCATCTTGTCAAAGTAGTCATCAAACAGCTTTGCACCAAGCTCCGCCGAACCTATCGCTATCGTTCCCGCTTCCTCCGTTATTGGGTCTTTGATGTGCTCCGATACAAGCTCCGGAAGGTGGTGGTTCAGCTCTGTGTCGAGGGAGGCCCGTACGTTGTCCCTCATATGGAGGGAGGAGTACAACACTATGGTAGAGCCCATCAATATCGTAACGAGCAGAACCACGGCCATGGTAAGAACAATCTTTTTCTTGAACTGCATGGGAACCACCTCGCGTGGCTGGCAACAATGGCCAGACTACCCTAAAGGGATCCGGCTATCTTGATTATACCATCTCAGAACTTAAAGCAATTTTGTGTAGGGTAATGTGTAGGTGGTTACTCCTTTTTGGCGGATAAGGGTTTTAAAGATTCTGAGCACTCAACAGAGAAGCGAATGAGCCGTGATGAGTATAAGATAAAAAGGTACCAAAGAAAAAACTTCAAGCATTCGAAAGGACGTTGTTCCAGGAGTAGCTGGACTCCAGGAGTTCCTCCACAGTTATTTGTTCTTCTTTGACGATTTCTGGCTTGAGGTCTTCTAGCTTCTCAATGAGTTCTTTCTTGGGCATTTTTTCTTCGTCAAAGACTACGATGCCCTTCTTGGAATAGCCGTTGATGAAGGCCCTCCAGACCCGGACGTCTGTGAGGAGCTCGTACTGCTTTGCGGTGGCCTTTTCCCAGTCAACGTTTTCAAATTTTAGGGTAATCTTCGTGAGCTTCTTCTCCGGGCTGACGCTCATTTTCACCACCTCAGTTCTTGGTGTTCACTCCGAAGTAGTCTTCTATGTCAATGTAGGTCTTCCTGTAGAGCTCGCTCTTCTTCATCTTCTCGACGAACTCCTTGCTCCTGAAGTACTTGTCCTTCTTGTAGTCCCAGTCTGGGTGGAGCTTCTTCCATTCGTCCCAGGTGTAGCTGAACTGCGCCTGAACCTTGTCCCTGTAGAGCTCCGGAATCACGTTGAACGTACAGAACGGCACTATCCTTCCGTCAGGCATCGCGTAGTGTATGACACAGCGCTCAACCCTCTCAACGTCGTAGTTGTACTCGTCCATGAAGTGCATCATTCCTATGAAGAGCGCGTTCTCGTGGAACTTGCCGAGGGCATCGTAGGTGCCGTGAACGAAGGCGTTCTTTATGAGACCGAGAACGTCCAGTCCCTTCGGTGCGTACTTCTCGTCGTAGAAGCTCTTGAACTTGAGGAATATCTCCGCTCCAAGCTTGAGCTTCTGGAGCCTGCCGAGCTTCTTCCACTGCTCTATTTCCTCCGCCTTGGTCTCAAGGTACTCGACGAAGCCCTCAACGTCTATGAAGCGCGGAATCGGGACGACGCGCTTGTTCTCGCGGTCGAGGAAGACGTATGTGGCAGCTCCACAGGCGAAGTGGCTGGTCATGTAGTAGCGTGAGCCGGTAAAGGCCTCAAAGAACCTCGCGATGTGGCCGGCTATCGGGATTGGGTACCAGTCCTCCTTTGTGATGACACCATTGGTCTGCTCCTCTATGCGCTTTATTGCTCCCGGAATCGTTATCCTGAACCTCTGGCGCTCCTTCTTCGGAACTCTACCGACCTGCGAGATGGGCTGGAAGTTTACACCGCGAACGATGTCGAGGTGGTTGAGGCCGAAGTTGATTATGGCTCCGAGCTCGTGGTCGTTGACGTTCCTTATCGTGGTTGGCACGAGGACTATTCCCGGCCCGCCGGCCTTCCTCACGTTCTCAAAGATGAGCGGAATCTCCCAGTGGTTCTTCCAGTTGGTCTGGGGTGTCATTCCGTCGTAGCTCAGGTAGAGGGTGTTGGTTCCGGCCTCGCGGATTTTCTTCACGAGCTCCGGCTCGAAGGCGAGCTTTATTCCGTCGGTGTTGAGCTGGACGTGGTCGTAGCCTTCCTCCTTGGCGATTTTGATGATTTCAATCAGGTCGTCGCGGAGGGTCGGTTCACCGCCGGTGAACTGGACGGCGTTCGCTCCTATGGGGTGCTCCTTCTTGGCGTTGCGGAGCATCATGCGTATCTGCTCAAGCGTCGGCTCGTAAATCGGCTGGCCCTCCTTGGCGTAGAAGAAGCAGTACCAGCACGAGAGGTTGCACCTGTTGGTAAGGACGATGTTCAGAAGGTTCGTGTGGGAGCGGTGTCTAGCGCACAGCCCGCAGTCAAGGGGGCAGTTAACACCGGTGTTTTCAACGTTTGCACTGAAAATCTCTTTCTCCGTCCAGAGCCACCTCTTAAAGCGGTTGTAGGTTTCAACATCCTCGTAATAGAGGTCAGTTATCATGCCCTCAGGGCAACGTTTGGTTATCCAGACCTTGCCGTCCTTCTCCCATACCACGGCGGGGACAACCCGTCTTGTTTCAGGACAGAGGGAGTACGTCCTGTGGGGCAACTCCCCCCCGTAACCCCTGCTGGCGGTTTTAAGCATCTCTTTAAACTCTTCCTCGCTTATTTCAGGAAAATCGACGATATCTCTAATTCTCTTGGTGGATTCAGCGAACTCTTTCTCGCCGCTGGGAATTTCACCAATGTTCTCAGCCATGGGGCTTCACCTCTAGCTCACATCTGCCATTCTTTCAATCGCGGAGTATAAAAGCTTTTGCGTAAATATGAAGGTTTTCCTTCATAGGTATGCCCCAAATCGGTAAAGTCACTAAGGTTAAAAGCACTTCCGACGATGCCACACGGGTGATAAAATGCCGGCTCGCGAGATGAGGATGGAGATGTTCGTCAGGGCCCTCCTTAGAAGGGACTTCAGCAGGGCAAAGGGCCACTTGGAAAAGCTCATCAAGATAGCAGGAAGCGATGAGTGGGGCAGGGGCTACTCAAGGGCCGTCGAGGGCATAATGAACGCTCTCAAGGACAACGACACCGATTCACTGATTGTCCAGCTGATTTCTGGCAACGACAGGGAGAGGGCAGAGGAGTTGCTTGGGAACTACTCAAAGCTCGCCGGCCAGGACTTCCGCGACGACTACGAGAGGGGCTTTTACACGGCCTGGAGCGAGTTTCTGAAAGCCTACCTGAACCAGAAGACACTCGCGTGATGCCGATGGGGAAGGAAGAGCTCATGAAGAAGCTTGAGGAGAAAATCAGGAACTGCCGGAAGTGCCCCCTCGGCAAGCTCAGGACGAACGCGGTGCCTGGGGCTGGAAGCTACGACGCCAAGGTGATGTTCGTAGGCGAAGCGCCGGGCTACTGGGAGGACCAGAAGGGGCTTCCCTTCGTCGGCAGGGCTGGAAAGGTTCTCGACGAGCTACTGGCGGAGATAGGCCTGAGCAGGGACGAGGTTTACATAACCAACATCGTCAAGTGCAGGCCACCCGAAAACCGCGACCCGACCGAGGAGGAGATAAAGGCCTGCGCCCCCTACCTAGACAGGCAGATTGACATAATAAGGCCGAAGGTGATAGTCCCTCTCGGCAGGCACTCGATGAAGTACATCCTTGAGAAGTTCGGCTTCAAGGCGGAGCCGATAAGCAAAATCCATGGAAAGACTTTCGAGGCACGGACGCTCTTCGGGAGGATAGTCATAATGCCGATGTACCACCCGGCCGCGGCCCTGTACAGGCCACCAATAAAGGAGGAGCTCAGAAAGGACTTTCAGAAGCTGAAGGAGCTCCTGAGCTCCGCGTTATGAACCTTTTTTCACCTTTAAGATTACTATTCTGAGTGAACAAGCCCCAGTGCGGTTTTTGTCGAGATTTTCCTTGCCCCTTGCAGAATTTTTCCGGGAAAGGTTTTTATGACATAAAAGAGCAATATAGTACTTGAAGGTACCCAGTAATGCACGACAGCATTGATACATGCTAAACTATGCAGTATAATACCCCCAACTGCCATAGTAGTCCAGCAATATTTTCGAAGATTTAACTATCTGCCAAAGATGTTACGACAAGATTTATAAATCGCCGATATTTATGGGTTCAAAACCCGCTGGAGGTGAATTCATGTCGGACTTTGGTGTGCTGGCTCTGCTTCCACCACTGGTTGCGATTGTTCTGGCGATATGGACGAAGAGGGTTATCCTGGCGCTGTTTGCTGGAGTCTGGATTGGTGGAGTAATGGTCGCAGGGGGTAACCCGATAATGGGAACAACCCAGACGCTGGAGTGGGTTGTTGGTAGCGTTACAGACGACTGGAACGCAAGGATACTCATTTTTGACTTCCTGATAGGTGCGGGTGTTGGTCTTGTGTACAAGTCCGGTGCTGTTCACGCCCTTGCGGCTTCCCTCGCAAAGAGGGTCAAGAGCAGCAGAGGGGCCTCGCTTCTCGGGTGGCTCCTTGGCGTCCTGGTGTTCTTCGATGATTACACCAACACGATAGTCGTCGGGAACACCATGAGGCCCATAACGGACAGGACGAGGGTCTCAAGGGAGATGCTGGCCTATATAGACGACTCCACAGCCGCACCGGTCGCCGGGCTGGCGCTGATATCCACCTGGATAGGATACGAACTTGCCATGATAGGAAGGGGTTTCACGAGCGCAAAGGTCGATTATGGCACCTACGACGCCTGGCTCTCAAGCGTCCCGTACAGGTTCTATTCAATACTTGCAATACTGCTCGTCTTCATTGTGGCTTACACCCACAGGCACTACGGCCCCATGCTCAAGGCCGAATACCGCGCCAGAACCACCGGAAAGGTGCTTCGCGACGGTGCGAAGCCGCTCATGAGCACGGAGACTGACCTCGGAGCGCCAAAGAGGAACGGAAACCTCTGGGACTTTGTAATCCCAATCCTAGTCCTCGTTGGCGTATCAATGGTGGGCCTCTGGTACACCGGCGCGGCGAACCTTGAAGCATACAGCCAGGATTTGGGGTGGTGGACCGAGCTGGACGACCCCTTCGGCGTAAACTTCCTCAACTACGGCTTCGTTGACTCCTTCCGCGAGGCCGATGCGGCGACGGCCCTCCTCTGGGGTTCATTTGCCATGGTCGTCGTCGCCAGCGTAATGCTCCTCGGCAGGAAGAAGATGACGATAGAGGAGTGGGAGGACACCATAATAAGGGGAATGAAGCAGATGATATTCGCAAACACAGTCCTCGTCCTCGCATGGAGCCTCGGCACTGCCGCTGAAACCGTTGGAACCGGCGACTACATCATCAGCCTCGCCACAGGCTCCGGGGCGAACCTAGGGCCGTGGATGCCTCTCATAATGTTCCTCGCGGCTATGTTCGTCGCCTTCACCACGGGAACCAGCTGGGGGACGTTCTCAATCATGGTTCCGCTCGGTGTCGAGCTGAGCCTTGCCTTCACCGGGGGCCACGTCAACGAGATAGTCTTCGCCACAATAGGGGCGACGTTTACGGGCTCGATATTCGGCGACCACTGCTCCCCGATAAGCGACACCACCATAATGAGCTCCATGTTCAGCGGCTCCGACCACATAGACCACGTAACAACCCAGGTGCCCTACGCCGTCACGGTTGCGGCAATAGGCGCCGTGCTCTACGTCCTCTTCGGCCTCGGAGTGAGAAGCTGGGCGATCCTTCTCCCCATCGGAATAGTGCTTCTCATCGGTGCCTGGTACGTCCTCAGCGAGTGGTACGGCAAGAAGTACGGCATACCTCACGGTAAGGTGCCAATCTATGTAGTTGAGGAGTGATTTCTCTCTTTTTCTTCTAAACCTTTTAAAAAGCCCAGTTCAATTCCTTCTGGAGGTGACGCAATGCTCGTCAGAGCCTTCGTTCCGGCCCATATCACGGCGTTCTTCGTCCCGCGCTTTAACGATGACCCCCTCAGAGCGGGCTCACTCGGTGCTGGAATCAACCTAGATAAGGGCACAAACATCTTTGCGAGCATAGAAACTGGAACGCTGGAGAGGCACATACACGTTGCCTTCAACGGTGAACCAGTAAAGAGGGAGGAGGCCGTCATAAGCTACTCCGTCGCAGAACGGCTCGTCCCGGAGGGGTTCATAGGCGAGGTCGAGGTATGGCAGTACTTCGACTTCCCCAACGGCTACGGCTTCGGCAACAGCGCCGGCGGTGCCCTGGGGACTGCCCTGGCACTGAGCTACAGGTTCGGGGGGACGTGGCTCAGGGCGGCTCAAACTGCACACGAAGCCGAGGTAAGGCACAGGGGCGGGCTCGGGGACGTCATAGCCCAGCTCGCAGGCGGAATTGAGGTCAGGGTTAAAGCGGGCGGGCCAGGGATAGGCGTCGTTGACAACCTGTTCTTTGGGGACTACAAGGTTCTGGTCGTGCCTCTAGGGAAGCTCTCGACGAGGGAAGTACTCGACGGGGACGTCGTCAAGGCAATAGAGGCAGAAGGCTCAAAAGCCCTTGAGAAGCTCCTGGCGGAGCCGACACCCGAGCGCATGATGGCCCTTGCGAGGGACTTCGCCGAAAAAACCGGCCTCCTGAACGGTGAAGTCCTTGAGCTGGCGAGGGAGCTGGACAAAGTCATTTCCACTCCCAGCTCGATGATAATGCTCGGAAAAGGTCTCTTCGCGCTCGTAAGGGGAGAAGAGGTTGAGAGCATTAAGGCGATTCTTGCAGACCTCGAAGTGCCATATGACATCGTGGAGATATACGAAGGGAAGCCGAGGGTCGAAAGGTGGTTTGAAGGGGGGTCAAAATGAACACCACACTGTTTGTCCTGGCGGTTGCATTCATAATACTTGCCACCTACGCCAACATGAAAGGTGCCCACAAGCCAGGACTTGCGCTTTCGGGAGTCGCAGGCGGGCTCGCCACTATGGTGCTTTTTGAGGGCAAACTCAACCCCAGCATAGCGTTTGCAGTAGGGTTCGTAGCCACAGTGGCCTTCGAGAAGGCAAGGTTTTCCTGGACAAGGCGCTGAGTTTTTATCCCCTTCGCCGTATTTCTTCCGGTGGTGGGAGTGAGCGATATGAAGTACTCCGAGTTGGCGGAGCTCTACAGGAGGCTCGAAAAGACGACGCTCAAGACCCTCAAGACCAAGTTCGTTGCAGACTTCCTGAAGAAGACGCCGGACGAGCTTCTTGAGGTAGTCCCGTACCTTATACTGGGAAAGGTCTTCCCGGACTGGGACGAGAGGGAGCTTGGGGTCGGCGAGAAGCTCCTGATAAAGGCCGTCTCCATGGCCACGGGTGTCCCCGAAAAGGAAATCGAGGACTCTGTTAGGGACACTGGCGATTTGGGTGAGAGTGTTGCCCTGGCTTTGAAGAAAAAGAGACAGAAGAGCTTCTTCAGCCAACCCCTCACGATAAAGCGCGTCTACAGCACCTTCGTCAAGGTTGCAGAGGCGAGCGGAGAGGGAAGCCAGGACAGGAAGATGAAGTACCTGGCGAACCTCTTCATGGACGCCGGGCCGGAGGAGGGCAAGTACATAGCCAGAACCGTCCTCGGGACGATGAGAACTGGAGTTGCCGAGGGAATCCTGCGCGATGCCATAGCAGAGGCCTTCCGGGTGAAGCCCGAGCTTGTGGAGAGGGCCTACATGCTCACGAGCGACTTCGGCTACGTGGCGAAGGTTGCCAAGCTCGAGGGGAACGAGGGGCTCTCGAAGGTCAGCATACAGATTGGGAAGCCGATAAGGCCGATGCTTGCCCAGAACGCCGCCAACGTCAAGGAAGCGCTGATAGAGATGGGCGGTGAGGCGGCCTTCGAGATTAAGTATGACGGGGCCCGCGTTCAGGTCCACCGCGACGGCGATAGGGTTGTTATTTATTCGAGGAGGCTGGAGAACGTCACCCGCTCGATTCCAGAGATAGTCGAGGCGGTAAAGGCCTCGCTGAAGCCTTCTAAGGTCATAGTAGAGGGCGAGCTGGTTGCCGTCGGCGAGAACGGTCGCCCAAGGCCCTTCCAGTACGTCCTGAGGAGGTTCAGGAGAAAGTACAACATCGAGGAGATGATTGAGAAGATCCCGCTCGAGCTCAACCTCTTCGACATCCTCTACGTTGAGGGGGAAAGCCTCATTGACACGAAGTTCGCCGAGAGGAGGAAGAAGCTCGAGGAGAGCGTTGAAGAGAGGGAGAAGATAAAGATTGCTGAACAGCTCGTGACCAAGAAAGTGGAGGAGGCAGAGGAGTTCTACAAGAAGGCCCTGGAGCTCGGTCACGAGGGCCTGATGGCCAAGAGGCTAGACTCCGTCTACGAGCCCGGAAACCGCGGAAAGAAGTGGCTGAAGATTAAGCCCACGATGGAGAACCTTGACCTCGTCATTATCGGGGCAGAGTGGGGCGAGGGGAGGCGCGCACACCTGCTCGGCTCGTTCCTCGTTGCGGCCTACGACCCGGAGAGCGGTGAGTTCGTCCCGGTGGGCAAGGTTGGAAGCGGCTTCACCGATGAAGATTTAGTCGAGTTCACCAAGATGCTCAAGCCCCTGATTATCAGGGAGGAAGGGAAGTTCGTCGAGATTGAGCCCAAGGTCGTCATCGAGGTCACCTACCAGGAGATACAGAAGAGCCCCAAGTACAGGAGCGGTTTCGCGTTAAGGTTCCCGCGCTACGTGGCGTTGAGGGAAGATAAAAGCCCGGAGGAGGCAGACACGATAGAGAGGGTCGCCCAGCTCTACGAGCTTCAGGAGAAGTTCAAGGCAAAGAAGTAAAGCCCTCCGGGTCTTCGTCCTCGTTTTCCTCTTTCTGATTCTCTTTTTCAGGTTCTTCAACCCCAGGCATTTCTTCATCCCCATATCTGAGCACCTCATACCTCTCCTCAAAAGCCGCGTACATCTCCCTCTTCCGCTCCACGAGCTTCCTGGCATAGCTCACCGCGAACCCAAAGGCATCATCAACGGCCCCGTTGATGTAGATAAGTGCGGCTATGCTCACCGGGACGATGAGACCCGCGAGACCCCTGAGGGGGTAGATGAGCATTATGGGCGCGTCGTAGAGGCAGTGGAGCAGTGCCGCCTTAAGGTAGCCGTCCCACAGGGAGCCTCTGAGGGCCCCTTCAAGCGCTATCGCAGTCCAGGCGACGTGGAACATCACGACCACGCCCCTGAGGATGGCGCCGAAAAAGTTCCCCATCGAAATCAGGAGCACAAAGTACATGAGCGCCTCGATGATTCCAAAGAACAGCGCCGTCCTCACGGTAAGGTGCCACCGGGTCATTGCGTTTTCGTCCTGTTTGACCACAAAGGGGAGAAGCTTGGCACCTTCCTCGATGGGGCCGACGACAATGGCCAGAGCAAGCATTGCAGTTGAGATTTCACGGGAGAAGCGCAGGACGAGCGACTCAAGAACCATGGCAGTGAAGAACGCCACAATTCCCCACCCCAGAACCGAGTAGAACGGCACCGGGAAGACAGTCCTGTCTGTCTCAGAAAGCCATGAAACGGTCTTGAAGAACACCATTATTCCAACGCCGATGGCGATGAGAACGTAGACCACGATCAGGAGTTCCCCTATCATGTGACCACCGTTTAACTTTTGGTTGTGGTAACTTAAAGCTTTTGGTTGAGCCCATCATGTTAATTTCCCACACAAACCCAGCAGGTTTTTAAGCAAATTTGCCAAAGACCAACGGTGGTTCCCATGGGGAGCAAGGACGAACTCATCGAGATGTTCTTCAGCGAGGGGGCGATACTGTTTGGCCGCTTCGTCCTCACCTCTGGGAAGGAGAGCGACTACTACATCAACGTCAAGAAGCTCATCACGAACCCCAAAGCCCTGAAGCTCATCGCGGAGCTCATGAAAGAAAAAACCGAGGAGCTGGGGATTGAGTTCGACCGCGTTGCCGGCCCCGAGCTCGGAGCCGTCCCGATAGCAACGGCGCTTTCCCTCGAAACCGGAAAGTCCCTCGTAATCGTCAGGAAGAAGCCGAAGGGCCACGGCACGGGGAGCCAGATTGAGGGCGAGGTGAAACCAGGGGACAGAGTCCTCCTCGTAGAGGACGTGACGACGACTGGAGGAAGCGTCCTCCGCTCGGCTGAGGTGCTGGAAAAGGAGGGGGCAGAAGTAGCGGCTATCCTCGTGGTCGTGGACAGGGAGGAAGGCGCCCGCGAGAACCTCGCTGACTACCGCTTTGTTCCCCTCGTTACGGTCTCAGAGCTTTTTGCCAGAAGGGGTTCCGTGGAGGACTGACAGAAAAGCTTCCTTTATCTTTTCCCAGAGGCCTTTCTTTTCCCGCTTCCCAAACATCCGCTCGCTGAGGAGCATTCCCGCGGTTTTTATGTCCTTTGAAGCCTTTGCGTGGGGTGCAAACGCCAAAACGGGAACTCCCTCGTTCTGGCTCGCCGGCACAGTGGGGTCGTAAGAGACCACCCCCACGACGGGGACGTTAAAGCTCCCCTCAAGGAACTCAACGACGTCATCTATGACGGGCTCCGCCTCGCGGACTTTGTTCAGCAGGACACAGACATTAAGGCCGTAGGCCTCACCGAGGGCTTTGAGCTTTTCGACCTCGTTCTCGACCATCCTCTGAAAAGAGTGGATTGGCCCCCTCTCAACCTCGACGACTATCAGCTGGTACTGTGCCAGCCTGAACGTCGAAATCGTGTCGAAGGGGATTCCCACGGGGGAGTCTATTACCGTAACGTCGTACCTCGACCGGACATCGAGGACTACCTGCCTGAGCCTGCCCTGGTCAATGTCGAGGACGTCGTAAAGCTTCGAACTTCCCGGGAGAATGTCCACTCCAGTCCTCACGTCGCGGTAAATTGACTCGTCGAGGCTCGAATCTTCTTTTAAAAGCGTGTGGATGTTCGTCACAGGGTTGTATATCCCAAAGTGAAAGGCCAGTTTTGGCAGGTAAAGGTCTCCATCAACCGCGAGGGTCTTCAGGCCCATGCTTGAGAAGTAACTCGAAAGGTTGGCCGTCATCGTCGTCTTCCCGGCCCCGCCCCTTCCAGTAACCACTATCGCTACCATAAAGCATTATCTCCACCTTTTGTTGACTTAAAGAAAATGATTAGAGGGTTAGATGTAGTCCTCAAGCGTCTTGGCCTTCACCATGATGGCCGCCTTTTCGCGGCCGTAGAAGACTTCAACGAGCCCTTCGGACTCAAGCTCCTTAACGGTCTTGAGCAGGGCAGGGGTTGGAGTTTCAAGCTCGGCACTGAGGCTCTGGAGGGCAACGGCCCTCTTCTTGGTTGCCAAAACCTTATAGACTATATCCTTACGGCGCCCGAACATGAACTCGGCACCGATAGTAATACGACGTTAGACTAGATAAACCTTCCGTGAACACCTTTGACAGATAGTCAAAGGGCAGGTTTATAAGAGGTCGTGAGCATCGCCGGCCATGAAGGGAGTAATAGAGAGGCTCAGCGATGACGGCCTGGGAGTGCTGCGAGAGGGGAAGCGAGAAGTCCTTGTGCCCTACACGGCCCCAGGAGACACCGTCAAGGTCAGGAAGTGGCGGAGAAAGAAGAGGAAGCTTATAGCCACTGATTTCGAGGTAATCAGCCCGTCCGATATTAGAGTTGAACCCAAATGCCCTTACTTCGGGGTATGCGGCGGCTGTCTGCTCCAGCACCTGCCTTACGAGGAACAGCTCCGCTTCAAGGCCTCCAAGCTCTCAAAGTACCTCGGCATCGACGTCGAGGTGATACCGTCTCCAAAGATATACGGCCACAGAAACAGGATTGACGTCGTTATTTCGACCACGGGAATCGGATTCAGGCGCTACGGGACGTGGTGGGATGCGGTTGACATAGAGGAGTGCCCGGTCTTCGGCAAGACGAGCGGAAAAGTCCTGAGGGCGCTTAGGGAGTTCATCGAAGACGAAAAGCCTTCGCTCTACGATATACGCAGGAACAAGGGCTTTCTGCGCTACATCGTTATCCGCGAGGGTAAGTTCAGCGGGGAGGTCATGGTAAACCTCGTGACGAAGGAGGGAACCCTTCCGGAGTCCTTCCCCAAGTACTTCCCCTTCGCCACATCGCTCTACTGGAGCGTCAACAGGAGCGAGAGCGACGTCTCCTACGGCGACGTCGAGCGGTTCTGGGGGGAGCCGTTCATACGCGAGAGGCTGGACGACGTGACCTACCTCATCCACCCGAATTCGTTTTTCCAGACCAACAGCTACCAGGCGGTAAACCTCGTGAGGAAGGTCGCCGAGCTCGCCGACGGGGAGAAAATTTTAGACCTGTATTCCGGTGTCGGCACGTTCGGAGTTTACCTCGCGAAGAGGGGCTTCAGCGTCGAGGGAATTGAGATTAACCCCTTCGCAGTCGAGATGGCCAACAAAAACGCGGAGCTAAACGGTGTAAATGCAGAGTTCCACGTCGGGAGCGACCGGGACGTCGAAGACCTCTCAAAATACGACACGGTGATAGTCGACCCGCCCAGGGCAGGCCTCCACCCGAAATTGGTTCGGAAAATCTTAAAAGACGGGCCGGAGAGGGTAATCTACGTCTCCTGCAACCCGAAGACGCTTTCAGAGAACCTCTCGACCCTAAAAGAAAGGTACCGCGTTGAGAGTGCTACTGGCCTCGATATGTTCCCACACACCCCGCACATTGAGGCCGTTACAGAGCTAAGAAAAGTTTGATGACTAAACCAAATAAGGCCGATACTTTAATAAGAAGGTGTGCGTAATTAGAACTAAGGTGGTGAGATATGCTCGACGAGAGGGATAGGATTATACTGGAGATGCTCACCAAGGACGCGAGGACGCCCTTCACGGAGATAGCGAAGGTTCTCGGCATCAGCGAGACGGCGGTGAGAAAGCGCGTCAAGGCACTTGAGGAGGCCGGTGTGATAAGGCAGTACACGATAGTCGTGGACCCCGCCAAGCTCGGCTACAACCTCGTGAGCATCACGGGGGTAGATACCAAGCCGGAGAAGATATTCGAAGTCGCCAGCAAGCTCAAGGAGTTCGACTTCGTGAGGCACGTCTACCTCACGAGCGGAGACCACATGATAATGGCAGAAATCTGGGCAAAGGACGGAGAAGACCTTTCCGAGATAATCTCCAACAAGATTGGCAAAATTGACGGCGTCGTCAAGGTCTGCCCCGCGATTATCCTCGAAAGAATGAAGTGATGCCTCTTTTCTTAAATTTCCGAGGAATCTGCGTAGGCTATTTAAAACTCCTGAATTTTCACGGAAGACAGCACCTCTTCTCGATATTATGAGCACGCATCAAAACGATGGCTAAAATCCTCTCTGGATTTACAGTGAACCACAAGAAGCGTTTAGAATTCTGGTGGTCCCGCGGCCCGGATTTGAACCGGGGACCTGCGGATCTACAGTCCGCCGCCACTCCCAGGCTAGGCTACCGCGGGACCCTACTGCCTGGCCCGAACCATAATCTTCGGGGCAGGTTTATAAATTTTTCCCTCCAAACACCGATGGTGGAGAACATGCAGGAGCCAATAGCGGTCGCGGTTCCGCTCGCGAAGAGGATGATGGACGTCATGGTCACGGAAAAACGCCTTCCCAGCGGAGAAGAAGTCAAGGAATCCCTTAAAGAGCTCGGTCTTGAGGAGCTGTACTCGGGGAAGGGCCTGGCCCTGCTCAGGAGCAGGGACGTCGTGGCGCTGATATTCCCGAGGGAGAACATAGTCGTTGACGTGCTCCCGGCCAGCGGCGAGGTTAGCGACGCCCTTGAGGTCATCGCATACCACGACAAAAAGCTCAACTCCCTGATACTTGAAATCCTCCCGGCCAACGACCTGGAGTACGAGGGCAACATAGGCATAGAGCCCGTGATAGTGAACCTCGAAACAGGGGAGCTTGAGAGCGTCCCAGTCCTGGGCGACTTCGAGGAAGACAAGGACGGCTTCTACCTCGTTATAGACGAGGAAACGTTCGAGCGCTGGAAAGAGGAGGGAGACCTCAACACCTGCCCCCTCTGCGGGGGAGAGCTTTCGTGGCGCGGGAAGAAGGCGTTATGCCTCGACTGCGGCTACGGCGTTAAGGTGAGGGGTGGTAACGAATGAGCAGAACCGCCAAGCGCCAGCTTGTCCTGTACTCAAGAAAGGCCCACGAGAGGGGCCTAACGGCCGCTTTCGGCGGGAACCTGAGCGTCCGCTCGGGGAATCTGGTGTTCATCAAGGCAACTGGGGCGGTTATGGACGAGATGACCGAAGAGCAGGTCGCGGTTATTGATCTGTCCGGAAAGCAGGTGTCAGGGGTCAGGCCTTCCTCCGAATACAGGCTCCACCTCGCGGTTTACAGAGCAAGGCCGGACGTAAGGGCAGTAGCCCACTTGCACCCGCCCTACTCGATAGTGGCCTCTACCCTGCTCGAAGGAGAGCTGCCGATAATAACGCCCGAGGCCGAGATATACCTGAAGAGGATTCCGATTGCGCCGTTCCGCCCGGCAGGCACGGAAGAGCTGGCGGAAGTAACGGCGGAGGCATTGAAAAAAACGGACGCGGTTCTGATGGCAAAGCACGGGATTGTGACGGTCGGCAGAAGTCTTAGAGAAGCGTTCTACAAGGCAGAGCTCGTAGAAGAGAGCGCAAAGCTCTGGTACTTAAGCAGGAAATGAGCGGGAAAAATCAAAGGCTCACTTGACCTGCTCGAGGGCACCGAGAACCTCCCAGATGATGGTCCTCGTGTGCATGGGCATGTTCGGGTCCTCGCTAATCTCCTCGAGAATGGCTATGGCATCGGCGGCCCTGACGGCCGGCTCCTTGCTCTCGTCGAGGAGGACCTCTATGGCCTGCTCGGCCGCCCTCCTAATGTTCCTCGGAACAACGGTGTCCTGAACAACCTGCTCCTTGAGAACCTGCACAATCTGCTGAATCAGGTCGCTCATTTTCTCACCCCCTCCGTGTTATCCTAAAAAATTGTTACTAAAACCTTCCCGGCTTATCTTAAGCATTCTTAACTAAAAAGCTTTTCGGTTTTTGAAAAATCTTTTCAGCATTCAAACACCCACAGGCCCCATGAACCCTCGAAAGCGTTTCTATCAATAAATCCACTCCTACCAGAAACTACAATAGATACCACTGCCCCCAGATGACTTCAAGAACAGGCAAAAATTGGTGTGGTGCGGTGGCCGGGATTTGAACCCGGGTTACCGGCTTGGGAGGCCGGTGTCCTAGACCAGGCTAGACTACCACCGCGCGCCCGTTATTCTTAAGGAGAGGGGACTTTAAAAGTTTTACTCTCCTCAATCTTCCGAGCGACGATTAAGCGGACTATTCCGCGGTAATAACTCTCCTCAAGCTCGACTTCAAAGTATTTCGAGACGAGTTTGTGCGTCTCCCGTAGCGGGTCGTCATCGAGGAGAAGCTTCAACGGCAACTTCAGGGGAAGAAGAAAGAGGTAGTTCAGCAAAGTTGAATCGCTCGTCGTGTGCTCAAGGAGAATCGCCTTCCCTCCGGGTTTCAAGACCCAGAAGATTTCCCTCATACCCCTCTCAGGATTGGGAACGGTGCAGAAGGCGAAGGAGCTCAGAACGGTGTCAAAGCTGTTGTCCGGAAATGGAAGCTTCTCAACGTCTGCAACCTCGAAACAGGCGTTAAGGTTAAGCTTTCGGGCCTTTTCTCTGGCAATCTTGAGTGTCTCGGGGACGGCATCGACGGCGCAGAGCTCAACATCACTCGGATAATAACGTAGTGTTTTCCCAACCCCAACACCGACTTCCAGAGTTTTTCCCTTAACCAACGAAACCGCCCTCTCGCGCAGGGGACAGAAGAACCTGTCGAGTGGCTTCTCAAGGGCCTCATAGTGCCTTGCCATGCGTGAATACTTGGCTTTGAACGACATAGGTTGAGTTGGGAAGGACTTTTAAAAAGTTGAACCCAAAGGGGGGCGGTGAGAGCATGCCGTACCTCGTGATCGAGCACCTCGAGGAGATAAGCGACTGGCTGTGGCTGGAGTACAAGCACGTGAGCGAGTGGTGGAAGGAGGGACTGATTTTCACCAACGTCCTGCCGGGGGAGAGGGAGAAGCTCGCGAAGCTCGGAAGCGTCATAGGTGAGAGCGTTACCAGGTTCCCGTTTGACCGCTCCAAAATCATAGTCCTCGACCTCCAGGCGGAAGAGGAGCTCAAGCCGGAAGACATTGATGATGACACGATAATAGTCGTCGGCGGAATCCTCGGTGACGCCGTCCCGAGGGGCAGGACGAGGGAGTTCATCACGTCGAAGATGGAAGGCGTTAAAGTCAGGCACATCGGGAAACCCCAGTTCTCGATAGACGGGGCCAGCATAGTGGCCAGGCTCATCGCGGACGGCAAGAGGCTCGAAGAGATTGAGTACGAGCTGAACCCGACGATAAAGCTGGACGAGTTCAGCGAGATAACGCTCCACTACGCGGTTCCGAAGCTGGACGGGAAGCTCCTCCTAACGCCAGGCCTTATAGAGCTCCAGAAGAGGGAGCTGGGCTACACGGAAGCGGACGAGGAAATAAGCGACGATGAACTAATCGAGTTCTTTGAGGGGAAGAGGGAGCTTTAGTCCCTCCAATCCTCCGCTAATCTTTCAATTTCCGCCCAGACCCTCTGCCTATCGGCCTTATCCACGACGAGAAAAACTTCCTGAACGGAGCCATCACTCTTGGCGACGAGCTTCAGGCCGGTCCGCGTCTCCCGCGTCACCTTAATCTCGAAGCCCCTTGAGTCGCTCGCATAAATCCTTCCAGGGATTACCTTCTTGACACCCAGAATCGAGGCTATCTCATCCAGCGGCTTCTCAAGGCCCTTCAGGAAGTGGTGCTCCCTCTTGACTCCTCGTTTGAAGTACTTGGGCATGAAGGAAGATAAAAAAGCGGGTTTTTAGGGGTTACGCCCTCTTCCTCACCTTGACGGCGACGCCCTTCTTCGCCCTGACCATCTCTTCGCCGCTCAGGACGGCCTTGCCCACGCCAACGACCTGCTCGTCCCTAACGACCGCAACGATGTCGTCTGGCCTTATTTTCTCGTCGGCCTCGTTAACGCCCACCGCAAAGACGTCGCCGCGCAGGTCGAAGTCAATCTTCACCCAGTAGGCATTGAGGGAGTCGTAAATCCTCTGCATTCCGAAGGGCGTGACGCTTATGACGCCGTCCCTGAAAGTTCCCGTCTGCTGGTTTTCAACGAAGAGGCGGAGCATTTTAGAGCCTTTGACGTGGCCGTTATCCGGGAGAACGGCCTCACCAGCGCCGATGCCGAAGTAGAAGTCGAAGACCTTCCTGATGTTCTCGAAGTAGCGGTACGTTCTATCTTCCTTCATGCCCTCAAGCTCGAACTCCTTCAGCGTCTCGGTGAGCGAGCTGAGGCTCTCCCTGCTCGTCGTTCCGTTCTTCACGTCGGTGAAGATTATCTCCCTGCCGGAGAGCTCGCTCGCGAGCTTCGCTATCTCAACGTAGGCCTCGTCGAGGTGGGCTATTATCGGGACGTCCTTCGGGTACTTCTCAAGGGTCTTCGCGAGGAGCTCGGCCGCGGGCTTAATCTCCTCCTCTCCCCAGTGGCCTGTAACCACTATGTCGTACTTCGCTAGCCACTCCCACTCCCTCGGGACGACGCCGAAGGGTGAGGTGAGTATCAGCTCGTGGACTCTGCTGATTCCAGAGCCGAGGGCCTCTTTTACAGCCCTGCGGTAGAGCGTGTGGCTCCTTGAGAAGGAGTAGGGCTTCCTAGCCGAGCACGGGAAGATGAGCACGAGCTCGGTGTTCTTGGGCGGGGTGAAGCGCTCAACGACGCGGGAGTGCCAGCGCCTCACTTCGGGCCTCCTGATGGAGGCGTCGCTGATGAAGTAGACGGTCTCCTTCTGGATCGGCGTGTACTTCTCGAGGTAATCGGCGTGTTCCAAATCCGCTATGCGGAGAATTCCAGCGTGGTACTGGGTGTAAAACAGGTTCTCGACGAGGTAGCGGAGCTTACCGCTCTCAAGGGCCTTCCTCACGAGGAGTATCGTCTCCCTGGCGAAGTTGAGGGAGTTCGGCTCCTTCCCCCAAAGGAAGGGGCTGTACTGGGTGAACCCCTTGCTCTCGAAGTCGTAGAGCCTGAGTGAGCGCGTGTCGAAGGCGTCAACGCCGAGGTAAACTGCTAACGGATAGAAGAACGGCTCCAAATCCGCTATAATCATCAGGTTGGGGAACCTCTCGCGGAGCGCGCGGAGGATTTTAACGAAGTAGCGGTACTCCTTGACGAGGATTTTGGAGTTGCCGAGGTAGACGGCATCGAAGTTGTACCGCTCGATTATCTTGAAGAACTCCTCGAGGTACTCAGTTTTCCGTAGGGCTGGAAGGTAGAAGGCGTTGAAACCTTCGTAGTTAACGCTCCAGAGCCTTCCAAGGGCTTTCCCAATGACCTCAGCTGGGGTGTAAAAGCCGAGGGGTATGGACGGAGCCAGGTTGAAGTCGTAATCGCCCGGCTCCTTCGGGTGGAAGAATGAGTTGAAGGGCGAGAGCGTAAAGTCTACCCCGGCCAAAGCGGGGGTTCTGAAGGAGTAGTCCTCTAAGCGGACTAACCCAAGCCTCCCAGGCCCTTCGTGCTTGATGACCTCCATAGGCAAGCCTCAGACGAGGTTGTACCTCTGGAGGAGCAGCAACTCGTCGAGGGTGAGCTTCTCACCGCGCTTGAACTTCTCAAGGGCCTCAACGGCCTTCTCGAAGCTGGCGTCCTTCTTGGAGCGCATCTTCGCGACGAGCCTGTAGGCGATGAGCTCCTTGTGCTTCTCATCGTACTCGCGGATCTTCCTCTCGATTTCCCTGAGCTCCCTCCTGAGCTCCCTGACCTTCTCGCGGAGCTCGACGACCTTGGCATGGTACTCGTCGGCCTCCTTCTTGACCTCGTCGGCCTTGTTGAAGGCCTGAATCATCTGCTCGTGGTACTGCTGGCTCTGGTTGGCGAGCTTCTGTATCTCAAGGCTTATGGCCTTCCTGGCCTTCTTGAGCTGGTCGACCTTCTTCCTCGTCTCGACGAGCTTCTTGTGGAAGCGGTCAGCCTGCTGGATTATCTCAAGCTCGGTCGCGAGAACCTGTATCTGGTCGACTATCTGCTTCTCCCTCTCGGGAGTGATGTTCGGGTTGGTCTGGAGCTCCCACTCGAGCTTCTCTATCCTCTCCTGAATCTTCTCCGGTCTCATCTTGAGCCTCCTGAGCTGGTTGTACTCGTCCCTCTTGGTCTTGTACTCAAGGATTTCCTGGTAGAGGAGGTCGAGCTTGGCGTTGATTTCCTCCCTGTTCTTCTTGAGCTCCTGAATCTTCTGGTTTATCTCGTCCCTCTTTGCCTTGTACTCCCTGCCCTTCTGGCGGAGCTGCTGCACTTCCTTATTCTTCTCATCTCTCTTCTGAATCCAGGTCTGTAGCTCCTTTTCGAGCTCATCTAATTTGGCCCTTATCTCGTTTCTCTCCTTTTCAAGGGCCTCAATTTCTCTCTTGATCCTCTTAATCTCCTCTGGGTCTACTTTAACCGTTGGCATTTCTCTTACCCCTCTCCAATTTTTAGAACAGCTCTGTTCACTCCAAACATCTGGACTGAAAAATGAGGAATCAAATAAAAACTTTTTGGCCAGAGGAACTGAAAAGTCCAAAGAAAAACACCCTCAACGCCTCCGCTTCTAGAGGGGATATAAATCCAACCGTGAGGGACACACAGGAAATTCAAGCGTGTCCGGATAAGGAGAAAAGTAGAGACACGGTTATGCCCTCACGACCTGAGTCCCGGTCTTTCCTTCGAGCGCTTCAACCGCCCTGTCGAGCGAAGCTATTATCGCCCTCTCTCCACCCCACTCGATGAACCTGATAACCGCGAGAACCTTCGGCCCCATGCTACCCTTCTTGAAGTGGCCCTCCTCGTAGTAGCGCTTGAGCTCCTCGACGGTGACCTTTCCGAGCCATTCCTCGTCGGGCTTTCCGAAGTTTATGGCCGCACCGTTGACGTCCGTGAGTATCATAAAGATGTCCGCGTTCACTTCCTCAGCAAGCCGCTCTCCAGCTAAATCCTTGTCTATGACAGCCTCAACGCCCTTGAGCTGGCCGTTTTCCTCGATGACTGGAACCCCACCGCCGCCGCTGGCTATGACTATGAAGCCCTTCTCCACGAGGTCTTGAATAACCGGGGCCTCAACGTGGTGCTTGGGGTCTGGGCTCGGCACGACGCGCCTCCAGCCCCTGCCGGAGTCCTCTATAACAGTCCAGCCCTTCTCCCTCGCGAGCTTTTTGGCAGTTTCCTCGTCGTAGAAAGGCCCAACCGGCTTGCTCGGGTTCTGGAAGGCCGGGTCGTCCCTGTCAACTACCGTCTGGGTCACTATCGTTGCCACAGGCCGTTCTATTCCACGGGCGCGGAGCTCGTTGATTAACGCCTGTTGAATCATGTATCCAATCTGTCCCTGTGTCATTGCCCCGGCAACGTCCATGGGCTGGGCCGGTATGCCGTGAACCTGCTGGCCAGCGTCCATGTGGAGAAGGAGCGCACCGACCTGAGGGCCGTTGCCATGAGTAATGACGACCTCGTAACCCTTCTCGATTATATCGGCTATCTGCCCGGCAGTTCTCCTCACGTTCTCCATCTGCTCCTCGTAGGTTCCCTTTTGGCCCCTCTGAAGGATTGCATTACCGCCAAGGGCTATTACAACTCTCTTCACAGCATTCACCCCCATTGATGGATAATTCCGGGTATGAGAATAAAAACGTTCGTTAGGTACCAACGATGTCCATTTGAAAAAGGTTCGGCCCATTTATGCCGTAATTTACAAATGCAAAGAATAATGGGAGAGAGGCTTTCATTCATAAATACCATTCCGAAAAGCTTCCAAGACCGAGTTTCTCAAGCGTCCTCATCACGCCCAGCGCTATCCCCTCGACCTCTATCCCTCCGGGGAGCTTGTAGGCGTCGCCGACGACGTAAACGTCCTCGACCGGGAAGCCTTCAACCACCTGCCCACTCGCCACCCTGTTCACGGGGTTTCCGTCTAGGTATGTCTGAATCAGCAGGATTTTCCCCTCCTCGTCGAGGTTCGGGAAGATTCTGTAGATGTCCTCGATACCTTTCTTCTGCTCGGCCTTCACGTTCCTGCTCTGAAGGGCATGGTGGAGCATTATCAGGGTGTAGCCCTCTTTGGCGAGCTCGGAGCTGAGCGATGAAGGCTCGTTGTAGCCGTTTATCCTCTCGGTGTCGAGGGTGAAGACGACGGTGTTGCCTATCCTCGGCCCACCCTTCAGCGCCACGTTGTACTTTATGCCCTCGCTCGGCTTTAGGGAATCAACCCGCTTGAGGTAGTCGCGGTCGAAGTGTTCCCGCCCGATGAGCTCGACGGTCTCCTTTATGCCGATGTTTGAAATCAGCACGTCGTAGGGGAACTCCTCGCCATCGGCGGTGATTACTTTCTTTGAGTCGGCATCAACCTCAACGGCCTTCTTCCTCGTGAGTATCTTCCCGCCGTTTTCCCTCACAATTCTTGCGAGCTCCCCGGTCAGGGCCTTACAGCCGCCCTTAACAAGGCCGGGCCCGCCCCACTTCAGGGCGGCCTTGATTTCTCTCGCCAGCTCTCCGGCCGGGACGTCTAAGACGCTGTCAGCCCAGCCAAGGAAGCTCTTGATGAACAGATCAACGAACTCGTTGTCGCCTATCTTCTCCCGAATCCACTCGCGACCGCTCATCTCCGGGTCGTCCACAGGCAGCTTCCCGCGCTTAATGTCGAGGAGAAGCTTCGTGGCCTTCGCCTTCTCGGTAATGCTCAGGTACTTCCAGCCCTCGCGGTAGTGGAAGGTCTTGCCCTCATAGAAAATCATGCTCTTCGGGTTGGAGTTGACTATCTGGACTTTCGCGCCGAGCAGTTTCAGGAGATAGGCCAGAGGCCCATCCTCGCCGTGGGGGAGCATGTGGAAGGCACCAGTGGAGAGGCCGAAGCCCCCGTATGGAAGGTTCGCAAACCTGCCACCAATTCTCGGGGACTTTTCGAGCACCGTAACCTCATAGCCGTTTTTGGCGAGAAATGAAGCAGTCAGAAGGCCTCCGATTCCAGAGCCTATTACAACTGCCCTCATTCTACCACCTAAGAAGATGTCGGGATAGATATTATAAAGGGTTTGGCTGTTGCACGACTATGCAACTCTTTTACTCTGGCTTCTTTTGGTCCGTTCTAATAGGAAAACTCAGGTTCGAATAAGCTCATACTCTAAAAAAAAGAAAGAACCTATACCTAAAGTAAAAGGAAAGATTTATAAGTGGAAGTTGGTTAAAATATAATGCAAAAACTTTAGGAGGTGATGACATGGAAGAGTTGATTGTACTGGAAAAAGGTGCATTCGGGTTCAACGAGCCAAACTTTTTCATCTGCGGGAGCTTCTGTAATCCTGTAAAGGATAACCCGAACTGATTGTGTTTCTTTATTTTTTACTACTTATTTTATTTCAGATACTATAAAAATTAGGAGGTGTGAATATGGAAATGAACGGGATCAAACTTTCAAGATATACTCTCGCTGTTCCATATCAGGGACGTGTGATACTATTTAATACCCTTTCACGCTCTTTAGTTGCCATTTCAGAAGAAGTTTGGAACAGACTTAAAAATAGTATCAACAATGCCAACGTTGGTATTGATAATGGAACGCTTAATGATCAGCTAATTAAAGAACTAACAGCTTTAGGATTTTTGATACCCTCTGAATTAGATGAAAAAGAGCTGATGCGAACCCATGTGAATATTCTAAAATATACGCCAACACACATGGGAATGTTTGTGAACTTAACCTCAAGATGTAATCTCTCTTGCCCTTATTGTTACCAAGATTTAAGAAAAGCTCTAGATAATAATCAAGATTTAACAACTGATGGCTGGAATAGAATAATGAAATTAATAAACAAGCGGACAAACATTCTGAGAAATGTTAATGTTGTATTCTTCGGAGGAGAACCAATGTTAAATTATGATACTCTAAAAGTGGCAGTAAGAGATTTAGATTCTTTAAGGGAAATTGGCATTAAAGCATCAAAATCCAAAATTTCCTGTAATATAGAACACCTACAGAATTACAGCGAATTTCTAACACTTTATGTTAAGTCAAGATACAAAAAACTCCTGGAGGGTGAACAATGAACGTGATAGAGATTAACGACCTCACCAAGGTCTATCCCGACGGAACAAAGGCCAACGACCGAATTTCAATCAAAGTTAGAAAGAACGAGATTGTAGGCCTCATCGGGCCCAACGGTGCGGGAAAGACAACACTAATACGTCAGCTGTTGGGGCTTTTGAAACCCACCGAAGGTTCCATTCGAGTCGTGGGCGAAGACATAGCTGAGAATCCAGACGTCATAAAAAGAACGCTCGCCTACGTGCCCCAGTACCCCCTGAGCTTTCCATCCCTGCGGGTTGAGGAAGTTCTTGAATACGTTTTCAGGATGAGGCACGGGAACGCTCCACGGAAGGAAATGGAGAAAAAGATCTCGGAAGTTCTGAGCCTTGTTGGGCTCGACGGGGCATCAAAGTTCTTCGGGTATCAGCTGTCTGGTGGCATGAAGAAGTCCCTCCTGCTCGCGATGGCACTCGTCCAGGAGCTTCCCGTCCTTGTGCTCGACGAGCCGACGAGTATGGTGGATATCGTTACAAAGCACAGGTTGTGGGAGGCAATAATGAACTCAAATCGCGAGGGAATTCTCCTCGCCAGCCACGACATGAACGAAGTTAAGGCCCTGTGCGATAGGGTGTATCTTCTCGTCCATGGAAAAATAGTGGCCTCAGGCACTCCTGCCGACATAGTTTCAATGATTAAAATGCCCACTGAGGTTCGTTTAATACCCCAAAGGGAGATACCCGCAAGCATCCTTCCCAAGGAGCACAAAAAACGCGGAGACCTCTACGAGATGGCATTTGATACGCTTGAGAAAGCTCTGGAGACCGTTGAGACTATCACCAAGAGCGTCGGTGTGTCTTATCTCGAACTCGAGTCTCCCTCCTTTGAAAACCTCGTTATAAATCTCATTGGGAGGGATAGAGAATGATTCGGCCCCTAATCGGAATGGAGCTAAAGGGAATGAGAATTTACAAGACTTTCCTCACAGTCAATCTCCTTATCATGCCGCTCGCCCTTCTGTTTATGATGATAATGAACTCAAGCTCAAGAACTCCTGAGGATATTTCATATCTCGTGAGCGGTTTCATCGTCGTTTCGCTGGTGAGTTCTTTCCTTGGAACGCTGACGAACAGGGTCAGCAACATCTTTGAACCCAGCGTTCTTGAACTCTACTCGACGTTGCCACCAAAGATTTCCACAGTTGTTCTCGCACAGTTCCTAACGTACTCTCTCATGGTCATTCCTCAAGTACTAATAGGTCTCACCGTTATACTCTATTACCAAGGAGTGAGCAGGATAAACGTTCCGCTCTTAGTCCTGGCACTTTTGCTCACCTTCCTTGAACTAGGAGCATTGGCAGTCGCAATAGGGGCAAGGATTGGAAACCCCTACAAGGCAATGGCCGTTACGGGAATACTTCCCTGGCTCTTCGTGGTGTTCTCCCCTGCCTACTACCGCTCAAGCTTTCCGGCGCTCTACCTGAATCCCGTTACGCATCTCCTCTTGTGTGTCCGCTCAGCAATTGGGCTTCAGGAGATAAGCCCAATACCCTGGCTGGTATCCGGAGCTCTGACGGTTATTTTCACAGCCTTTGCAATCAGAAACGTTGGCTCCAGCTATATGCTTGAAAAGCCGTTTTAGCCTTTTTTATCCCTCATTTTTGATGTTTGCCCAATTGCCCAAGAAACGGAAAGCACATCCTAGGTGTCCCATGGAACTACTAGTCGCCCCGATGGATAATTAAACTACAACAGTACTCGGAAAAAAGCAGAAATATTTACTTGAAATAGGAAGGAAACTTATAAAGATTAATTGCACATTTAACAACGGAAAACTTGTGGGGTGAAGGCAGTGCGGAAGAGGCTGTTTATTGGACTTCTACTAACGGCTTCACTCCTCATCGCGGTAGTTGCCACGGCCACCCCGATTGGAAAAGTCGAGGTTGATGTCTCAACTCCTCCCGCGTTCCAGGGGGCTAAGATATACTACGCGGTATGGACATTCGCTGAAAATGGAAGTCCAATAGTAATAAAAAGAGGAGTACTTAGTGACCACTTGTTTTTCAAGGACAGCATTTACCTCTCAAAAAGTGAACTTCAGAGGATAGAAAACACGGCAAAGAAAATTGGGTCGAAAACCGCGTTCATTGGAATAGACGTGTGGGTGGAAAAAGATGGCAAAGTGTACAGTTTGGTTGATGGATTTGACAGGTCCTTGAGCGGATGGGAGCTCGAAAAGAGCATAAAGTTCAAATTAAACCTCAAAGAGGCCTCCGTTGTTTCTATTCCATCACCCCACATAATTAGAACTTCGTCCAAAGAGATTACTCCGATGAGTCCAACGAAGCACTGGTACGAGTGGAGAACGGCTGATGAACGCTATTTTACAAACATCAAGATACCTTTACTCATAATTCACAAAAAGTCGAAAACAAAAATCAGTGCCACAGTCCAGCTCGGAGCAAAACATGGCTCGTACATGGGGCCCGACATCACAGTCGCTTTTGGAGACCAGATTTCGAAGAAAGTCTCGTTTGATCCGAGTTCAATAAAACTGAAAGTTTTAGGAAGGTCTTTTACAGACTGGTACCGCGGTGGCAGTATTATAAACATGGAACCCAGCAACACGTGGGGGTACATATGGGTGAAGGGCACTATCCACTACATACATCAAAAGGAGTACTTCTGCTACAAGAGCGCGTATCACCCCAATCCAACATGTCTCTTTACTGGAAATGAAAGGTACTTCGCAAAGATTGACCGCTTTGAGTATTCATCTCAACATGGATCAGTTAAAGACATAGAATCTGGAGTAAGCTTCGAGAAACCTCAATTTTACCCGGAGGACGTTCCAATGGAATACGTAACGTTAAACGCCCCCAGGGGTAAAGACGTCTACCTTGCGGACTTCTTTGACAAAATATACACTGAAACAAAAGGATATTCCTTTGGAATAGGTGCACCCGTTGGAGCATTGATAAACTACCTTACAGGGGAAAGACTGCCCCCCTGGTTTAACTCACTGCTCGTGGGCTTCAGCGTTGAGGGATACTCCACATATGCAGTCATGGGTGAAATCCGGAACGATGGTTCAGTCAACAATGTGAAGTTCTCAGCGGCAAAATCGGCTTACAAAATCTCGATTCCAATCAACAAGCCATGGTGGGAGTTCTGGAAGTCAGACCACGTTAATACCAACGTCCCGGTCGGGTTCTACGTTGAAGTCTTCAGTTAACTTTCGTTTTTCACTTTTCAACAAAAAGGACACATAAAAAAGGGTGTAGAGGTACTCTCAAAGCCTCCACTCCACTCCAAGCTCCTCGCTGTACGCATCGAGAACCCTGCTGAGGTACTCCTTCGCCGTGCCGACCTTGTCAATCTTAAAGCGCTCGGCCCAGCGCTCGTTCCCGAACTCCTCGCTTCCAGCGGCCACGAGATCTATGACGCGCATGCTGTCCCAGAAGGCCGGGGTGTAGCCGGCTTTCCTGGCATACTCTATAAGGCGCCTTATCTGCTTCCTTGCGTGCTCTTCCATGTCAACGTTCTCGCCGTAGGCCTCCATGAACAGGGCCTTGAGGACGGGCTTCATCCATCCCCTGTGGAAGCGGCACCAGCCAACGTTGTCGTACCAGAACTCCCAGAGGGCGCTGGCTATTATCTTCTGGGCGAGCTCCTCCGGCTCAAGGAAGACGCCGAACTGGTAGAACGTCCAGTAGCGGCCCTGGATTGGGAGCGGGATGTAGTTGCCTATCGCCCAGTACATCGTCGGGGTCATCTCACCGTCCTCGCCGAGCGGGGTGAAGACGGCGTAGTCCTTGAAGCTCTCACCGTAGCTCAGCCTGTCCTTGAACTTCTCGTCGAAGATTACGCTCGCCTTCCTCTTGCCGAGGCCGATAATCTTGGCAATCTCGTTCTCGGCGAAGGCAACGCGGTGCGCCAGCTCAGCCACGAGCTTCGCGTTGACCTCGCTCGCCTCGACCGGGCGCTCGATGAGTGCCTCCTTCGTGAACTCGGGCTTTCCGCTTATGCCGACCTCTTCGGGCTTGAGCAGACCGCGGTGGACGAGCTCAAGAACCCAGGCAGCTGTTCCACCGAACTCGATGGCGTCGAAGCCCATCGCATCAACGGCGTGGACGCTTATGTCGCTGGCGCGGAGGCTTATACTTCCGCTGAGCGGGCCGTTGGCCTCGTAGGGCTCGTACTCGACGTGGTGGCCGCGGCGGTACTTCTTACAGACGACCGGACAGGGCTCGCCGCAGGTCGTCCAGTTCTTGGGCTTTATCGCCTCCTCATTGAAGGGCTCCCAGTAGTGCTTCATTATGTTCTCGTGGATCTTAATGCGCTCCTCCTTCGGGATGTAGGGCATCTGCCAGTTGAGTATCGGGACAAAGTCGCCTTCAGCGGGATAGTTTCCGCCGAAGGTTCCGCCGGTGTTGAGCTTGGGGTTGAAGCGGTACTTGGTGGTTTTCTCAGCAATAATCTCGTTGTAGGGCTTTTTGTGCACGCCCTCAACTATCTCCTTCGCCGTCCTGAAGTTCGAGATGTCCTCGCCCGGGAATTTCCTCTTCCTCGGCTTTCCGCCAAAGATAATTCCAACGACGTTGTGGGCACGGAGGAGAACGCTTCCCGAGCCACCTCTCGCGGCCCAGTCCTCGCTGCCAACAAGCCTCTCTCCCTTCCTGAGGGCCTGGGAGAATATCGCACCGTAGTTGGTGTTAAGAGCCGCCGGTCCGACAACGGCTATGCGGTACTCGAAGTCAAAGCGTCCGCCGAAGGTGTCGATGAGGTACTGGGTAAGGGCATAGACACCCTCCTCGCCTTTGTAGCCCCTCCAGATTTCAACGACCTTCTCAAGTTCGATCTCGTGGAGCTCAACTTTAATGTTCTCGCCGTCGTTGTAGAGGAGAACCACGACGGGCTTCTCGGACTTGCCCTCAAAGGTCACGAAGTCAACGCCGACGTTCTTGAAGGCGTAGGCCGCTCCACCCATAGCGGAGGGGAACAGCGTCCCGTAGAGCGGTGAGCGGAAGAAGAACATGAGCCTGTGCGCTCCGGGGAGAGTCGAGCCAGAAAACGGCCCCATACCCATGACAACGACGTTCTTGGGGTCGTAGGGGTCGAGGGAGTGGGTTTCAAGAGATTCGTGAAGGTCGATACCGTAGTCTATGATGCCGTACACTCCGTCCTTCTCAAGCTCTTCGTTCTCCACCTTTTTTTCGCCCAGGTTGATCCTGAGAACTGTGAACTTCATACTCCTCACCCCTTTGTATCACTCCGGGTGTTAGCTTTTTAGTGAAGAATATTTAAGGCTTCCGATTGTTTCAATAAAGTAGTTGGGTGTTGAATTATAAAAACCTTAGCAATTTAACTCATGATAGCACTCTGAAAGCAAGTAAAACCAAGAAGAAGAGAAAAGAATCACTCGATGTCCTCAAAGCGCTCCTCAAGCCTCTTCAGCACACCGGGCAGGGTGGTGTACTCCATGTCCTCGAGCGGAAGCCTGTGGGGCTCGAACGGGCCGTGCCTGCGCATGTATTCTGTAATCTCAAGGGCCTTCTGCCTGGCGTAGTCAAAGGCCGGGTCGTCGAAGAGGTCAACAGGACCGACGAGCTTTCCTTCTGGGCTTATCTGCCAGCCGAGGGCGACGACGCGCGGCGGGCCGTCGAACCTCGTCGGGTTGGCCTGGTGCATCGGGACGGGCATTATCGGGCCGTTGTGGCTTCCCCTCATCCAGCCGCTGACGAGGTGCGGGAAGGCGAATGGCTCAAGGACTTCTCCGAGGGCAGGGAGCCCGCTCTGGGCCCTAACTATCGCAACCGGGTCGTCCTTGCCGACGTACTCGCCGGCTATCTCGTAGAGCTTCTCGGTGCTGATGACGGCGACCGGCTCGTCCTTTGGAATTGGGTGGCCCTCCTTCGGGAAGACGCGCTTGATGACGTAGCGGCTCTTAGCTCCTATGAGGGCAAGGAGGTCGTAGAGCTCCTCTGGGGTGTTGAGGATAACGCGCTTGTGCTCCTTTATGTCCCAGACCTCGAAGCGGAAGCCCATGTGCATCTTGGGGTCAATGACCAAACCAGCGGTGTTGAACGGGTCGGCGAACATCCTGAATATCGGCAGGTTGAAGGCACCGGGCTCGGTCTTGTCCATGTGGAAGGTAACCACCGGCTCGCTCTTCCTTAGGGTAATCTCCATCTCGGCAACGCCTGGGCCCATTCCGCGGACGTTTCCGCTGAAGGCGTCCTTGAGAAGGTCCTGCCCGGCACCGTAGAGTCCGAGCTCCTTGGCGACCTTGGTTGCCTCCTCGAAGGCCTTCCAGGCAAGTCCGTGAACGTCGGGGCTGTCAACGCCCTTCTTGTGGGTCATGATGAGCTGGAGGTCATCGCCCGCGTAGGCCACGTAGAAGTCGATTATTGTTCCTTCCTCTTTGGCCTTGGCGAGAACTTCCTCAGCGGTCTCGATGAGCTGGGGGTGCACCCTTGAGTGTCCCGGCCAGCCGCCGATGTCGGCCTTGATTACACTAATCGTTATCTTGTCTCCAACTGCCACAGCAACCACCCCGAGAAAAATTGAGTATTTTATGTTTATAAAACGTTAATATCACCGCCGATGATATACAAGAAGGCGTCAAAATCCAAATGAGATGCGGGAAGCAGAAAAAATAGGTGGTTGCCCAGAAATCAGGAAATCACTCACAGATATCCGTCCAGCCGAACTGCTCCTTTACGACCTTTATAAGGTTCTTGAGCTCGTCTTTCTTGATGTTGACACTTGAGCTTGCGCCGACGAGGGCAATGATGCCGTGAACTTCTTCCTGAACCTGTATGACGTCGTCGTGAACTTTAACGACGCGGAGCTCCCTCTTGGCGGTCTCGTCCTCCCCAATCCTGAACTTGTCCTTTCCGATAACAACGGGCTCCTCCATACTTGGCCACCTCAGAATATTTTTGGGCATTGATGGTAATAAAACTTCCGGGAGCAAAGTTTATAAACCCCAGACGGTTAAGGTTGTGTCGGACGGGGGCGTGGTGTAGCCTGGTCCATCATCGCGGGCTCCAGAGGTATGAGGACTTGCGGGTTTGCTGATTGGGGATGAGCCTTTGGAGCTCTGACCCGGAGAAACCCGCGGACCGGGGTTCAAATCCCCGCGCCCCCACCATTGCAAACTTCGCCTGCGCGAAGTTTGACCAAGGTTCAAGAATACACAATTCTAAGAAGTTTGAGCTTTTAAACGGCCATTTTCTTGGAGGAATTCCCTTTAAGAGGGCCTTAAAGGTGGGTTTTCTCTAAGAAGCGCTCCTGCGGAGCGCAAGAAAAAAGCAAACCTAAATCCAAACGTTTTCAAAATCATGGAATTCCACAGCTCACGGGAGCTGTTAAAAGCGCAAACGCTCTTGAAGAAGCCCCTGTTAGAAGAATCACAAACTTTGATGAAACTTTGCGAAGGCAAAGTTTCTTGGTGAAGCTTTTTCCAAAAGCTTCTTGCCAGCCTTTCCTGAAGGACATTAATAGCTTCAAACCGCTCTCATAGCGTTCAAACGTTTCAACTGATAGCGAAAGATAAAGTCACTTTACTCTCCCCTTCCAAGAAGGATTCCCACCACTATCAGAACCAAGCCCAGAACGGTTGTCGGTTCTATTCTCTCACCCAGGACGAGGGAGATAAAGAACAGGCTGAGGAAGGGCACAAGATAAGCTAGGTTCGAGGCGAAGGCAACGTCGCTCTCAACTGCCCGGTACCAGAGGAGGAACGTAACCCCCATCTCGAACAGACCTACATAAACCGCACCCGCGAGGCCCTGAAGGGGAGGCACTGAAAACTCTCCCGAAACGGCAACTGCCACGGATATGTATGCAAGCCCAAAGATGAAGTTCCAGAACATCTTTTCAATGAGAGGCCTCCCGTCCCGGAGGTTCAGCAGCCAGTAGCCCGCCCAGATAACCGCGCTCCCCAGGCCGAGGGCTACACCTATTGGGTCGGTAAAGTTCAGTCCCGTGACGTTGCCCTTCGTCGCAACGATGATTGCGCCCAGAAAGCCAAGGAAGAGGCCAAATACCGTCTTCACACCAGGTCTCTTCCCAAGCATGGGGACTGAGAGGAGGACGAGCATCAGAGGCCAGGTGTAGTTTAGCGCCTGGGCTTCCTGGGCCGGCAAGCGGTCGTAAGCGGAGAAGAGCACGGTGTAGTAGAGGAAGGGGTTTATCAGACCGAGGTAGGCCGAGCGGAGGTTCTCCCTCGTGGGCCTAAACTCCCTCGCGTAGAGGATTCCGAAGAGGACGAGCGAAGTTAGGGACGCGTAGAACAGGAGCTGGAGCGGGCTCATGTAGCGGAGCGAGAGCTTAAAGGCGCTGGCAACCGTTGACCACAGTAGCACCGCACCAACGGCGTGTTTTTTAGACATGATCGAAGTGGAAGAAGAGAAGAATAAAAAATTTCCGGAATCACTCCTCCCTAAAGGCACCGTACTTCTTGGGGTCATAGAAGGGCGGAGTTACAGTTACAGCCTTCTTGGGCTTGCCCCTAATCTCGACCTCAATTTCGAGGCCCGGCTTGGCGTACTCTTCCTTCACGAAGGCTATTCCGATGCCGATTCCAAGGAGCGGTGAGAGCGTTCCGCTGGTGACCTCACCGATGACCTCACCGTTGGCCAGAACCTTATAGCCTTCTCTCGGGATTCCCTTGTCAACCATCTTGAAGTGCACCATCTTCCTGCCGAGGCCGCGCTCCCTCTGCTTGAGGAGTGCCTCCTTGCCTATGAACTCCTTGTCCCAGAATATGGCGAAGTCGAGGTTGGCCTGGAGCGGGGTGACCTCGTCAATATCAGTGCTGAGGAGCTGGAGCTCCTTGGTCTCGTTTCCGTATAGGGTGTAGCCGGCCTCAAGCCTGAGGGTGTCCCTCGCTCCAAGTCCCGCGGGCTTTATGCCGTACTTCTCGCCGGCCTCCAGAATCGTCTCCCAGACGTGCAGGGCCTTTTCGGGCTCGCCCCTCTTCTCCGGGTCGGGGTGGTAGGGGTTCTTATCTTCGAAGTAGACCTCGAAGCCGTTCTCACCGGTGTAGCCGCTCCTCGAGAGGAGCATCTTGATTCCGTCGAGTTCAACCTCCTTGGCCTGGAACCACCAGAGTTCGTTGATGTCTATGCCGAAGAGCTCCTTCGCGAGGTCCCTCGCCTTCGGGCCCTGGATTGAGAACATGACCATGTCGTAGGTCTTGTTTTCGATTTCGAGGTCAAGCTCGCCGAACTTCTCAATCCCGCGCTTTATCGCGTTGAACCAGGCGTCGAGCTTCTCAAAGGCGTCGCTGTCGCAGACCATCATGTAGGTGTCGTCCCCCATGTTGAAGACGAGAGTCTCGTCCTTAACGGCTCCCCTCTCGTTGAGGACGAGCGTGTAGGTTCCGCTTATCGCAGGCGGCTTGCTTATGTCGTTAGTCGTGACGTACTGGAGGAACTCAAGAGCGTCCTTACCGCGGAATATGAACTCTCCCATGTGGGAGACGTCGAATATTCCAACGCCATTCCTGACGGCGAGGTGCTCCTCCTTTATGCTGGAGTACCAGATAGGCATCTCCCAGCCCGCAAACTCTTCAACCTTCTTGGCATGCTCCTTATGCCAGTCGAAAAGGTGAACCCTCTTGACCATAGCAATCACCGCTCAAACTTGGACTTGAACGTTATAACGCTTTCCAATAGCTCATCGCAACGATAATAAACATTGGAGGACATATTTATACTTGGGTGACCAAAATGTTTGAGAGAATTCTGTATCCAACCGACTTTTCTGATGTATCTCTCCACGCGCTGAGGACGTGCATCCCCAAGCTCTTCGAAATGGGGGCCAAGGAGCTCTACCTCCTCCACGTCATAGACCTGACCGTTGCAGAGCTTGAGGCATTTGAGCTTGAGGAAATCTACCGCGAGAAGCTCGAAGAGCTCGCAAAAGAGCTCAGGGAGAAGGGAATCAACGCCAAGGCAGAGGTGAGAGTGGGAATTCCTTCTCTGGAGATAGCCGAGGCCAGCGAGGAAGCTGGGGTAGACCTCGTCGTGACGCCAAGCGTCGGCGAGAACGTATGGAGGCAGATGTTTCTTGGGAGCACCGCCTCGAACCTCACGAGGACGACGAAGAAGCCCGTCCTGTTGCTCAAGTACGTCAAAAAGGACGACTCCTTTGAGCTGGCGGTGGACTGCTCCGAAATCTTCAGGAGACCCCTCGTGGCGCTCGACTTCTCCAAGTGCTCCATTAAGATAGTCAAGACCGTCAGGAAGTTCGAGGAGCTCATAGAGAAGGGAATCCTCCTCCACTCGGTCGATTACGGAAAAATCGACGAGCTTGAGCACAACATTGAGATCGCCAAGGAGAATCTTGAAAAGACTGCCAAAGGAGTCAAAGCCGAGTTCGAACGCGAAGTCCTGGTGGGAGCCGCAAGCCAAGCGATAATAGGAACCGCTCTAGCCAAAGGGGCAACCCTCATAGTCATCGGCAAGAAGGGACGCAGCGTCCTCAAAGACCTGATACTCGGAAGCACTGCGGAGAGGGTCATGAGGGACTCAAAAGCTCCCGTCCTCCTCGTCCCGTGCGAGTGACCTCAGACTGGAACGGCTTCCTCATCACTTCGGTAGCTACCCTGTTGCCATCATCGGTCGTTTCTTCCTATCTTTTCGGCCTTATAAAGCTACTCCCTCGTGCTCTCGCCGGTCATAACGGCGCTCGCCACGATGTGTGCAAGCCTGAGGGGCTCGGGGATTAAGCCCGTCCTCGTCGTTACCCTGACGACCTCAAACGCGGTCTCGGGCTCCAGCCCGACGGCCTGGACGTAGAGCTTTCCTGGGATCATCTCAAGGAGCGGCGGGGCCTTTCTGAGAAGTTCGGCCCGCCCCTCCCAGTCGGGGAAGTGTTTCCTCAGCGCGAGCTCCATCGCCTTCAGGTCTGGCCTCTTCCTTACGACGACAATAACCGGCAGGCCCGTCTCGCGGTGGAGGGCCTCAAGGTCGACCACGTTGAAGCCGCCGTAGGTAATCCCCTTGAGGAGAATCACCCTCAAGTCCTTGAAGCGGGAATTGACAACGGCATCGATAAGCTTCTCCGTGGCATCGGTGCCGTCAACGGTTATCCACCTCGATACCGCACCAACGACTTCCCTAGAGCCCTTCATGACGACGCCAAAGAGGATTGTCTTCTCCCTTTCGAGCTTGGAAGAAAAGGAGAAGGTCCCGTCGTCAAACCCAACGACGCGGATTTCGGGTTTAACCTTCCTAATCATCCAAACAGCACCTTCGCCATCCACTCTGAGTACTCCCTGTTGAGCTTGTCGAGGTCAATTCTGGCTATTATGGGAACAGTATAGGGGTGGAGCTCCTTCAGAGCCTCCCTGAGGTCTTTCCACTTGCTGACCTCGGTCTTGAGAATTACGCCGATTTCCCGGCCCTCCTCGATTTTCCCTTCCCACCAGTACATGGCCTCGTGCTCCCTCATGTTGGCGCAGACTACCAGCTTCCTCTCAAGGAGCTCCCTGACGACTTTCCTAGCGCTCTCCCAGTCAGGGAAGGTCGTGTAAACGAATATCGCCTCCATCGGACATCCCTTATATAATGGGCCAATAAAGCTTAAATTCATTGTGGGAGAAATTGAAACGGGATGGTGTATGGGCAAGGTCAGGGCTCACCTAAGGATATACGGAAGAGTCCAGGGAGTGGGATTCCGCTGGAGCATGCAGAGGGAAGCGAGGAAGCTCGGAGTGGCTGGCTGGGTAAGGAACCTGCCGGACGGCAGCGTCGAAGCAGTCATAGAAGGCGATGAAGAAAGGGTCGAGGCACTGATAGGCTGGGCCCACCAGGGGCCGCCCCTAGCGAGGGTAACGAGGGTGGAGGTAAAGTGGGAAGAACCGGAGGGCCTTGAGGGCTTCAAGGTCGTTGGGTAGTCGCCTCAAGGAGAACTCTCTTCGGGCAGTACTTGACCTCACAGTAGTTGCACACCAGCTTTTCCTTCTCCCTCTCAGGCGTGTGGAGTATGAACTTCTGGAACCCGCGGATGTCCTTTATCTTTGCGAACGTTTCGACTGGGAGGGTGCCGTCTATGACGATGAATATCTTGCTCGTTCCCTCCCGCAGGTTTCTGCTGAAGACCTCCATGACGCGGACGTTGTTCTCGGCGAGAATCCGCATTACCTCGGCAAAGGCCCTCTCGTAGCCCCCCTTATCCACGTCAATCTCAAGCACTTCCCAGCCCATTAAAGGCGCGACGTCTATGAGGCCCGGAAGAGGGTTCAGGCGCTCGAAAATGAGCTTGAGGGAGTAAGTCTTCTCGATGTATTCTATGGTGTGGTAGATTATCTTCCTGTTCACCCCTATTGCCCTCGCGAGCTCGCTTATTGGAACCTCCACGTTCCTGATGTAAATTTTACCGTTACGCACGCTCAGGCCGTTCTCAAACAGGAACTCGGCAACCTTTCTTCTGGCAGGATAGTTCTTGAAGTAAGCCTCGAGTATGAGCATCATCTTTGTCCACCTCTTACTCATATGTGGGTAGGAATGGATATTTAAACTTTTTTCTGGAGACAAAGGTTAATAACGCAAATACCCTAATGCCCACACAATTCGAGAGCTGAGGGAGGTGAGAAAGATGTTTGACGTCATCGGGATGGGCAACCTCAACTACGACATAATTTTCCTCCTTGACCGCTTCCCCGAGTTCCATGAGAAGGTCGTCTCAAAGGAGGCACACTTCGGCCTCGGAGGTGCCGCCGGGAACACGATAAGCTGGCTCGCGACGTTCGGACTGAAGACCGGATTCATCGGCGCCGTTGGAAGGGACGAGATTGGCGAGGCCCACCTGAGGTACTTCGAAAAGCTAGGCGTTGACACGTCCGGCATAGACGTTGTTGACGTCCCGTCAGGAGTGGCTGTGGCCATGGTTCACGGGGACGACAAGAGGATTATCAAGCACCCCGGCGCCAACGCACTCAGGAAGTTCAAGCCGGACTACGCGAGAAAGGCGAAGCTCCTGCACCTCTCGTCCAACCCGCCGGAGCTCATAGAGGAAGCCGTCCGCTTCGCGAACGCCAACGGAATCCTGATTTCGGTGGACATCGGAGAGGCGACTCTGCCGAGAGAAGTTGAGGGGATGATAGACCACCTCCTGATGAACGAAGACGAGTACAGGAGGAAGTACGGCTCCCTCGACACTTCCCTCAGCAACGCAAAGAACCTCATAATAACCCTCAATGGGGGAGGAGCACTCGTCCGTGAAGGGGACGAGACCTACGAAGTCCGCGGACTGAGCGCAAGGGTCGTTGACAGCACGGGGGCGGGAGACTCCTTCGACGCGGGAGTGATTTACGGGGTTCTCCAGGGATGGTCTCTCAGAGACGCCGCCAAGCTCGGCATGCTCCTGGCCTATCTGACCGTCCAGAAGGTCGGCGCGAGGAGTGCAATAATACCGCTCGAAGAGGTCATCAAAATGTCAAAAGAGCTGAACCTCGATTTGCCATGGTAACAATGGCCCTCCACCGTTGGAAAACCTTAAAAATTCGGGCTTCAAAAAAGGTTAGAGAGGCTAAAGAGCGGAGGTGAGCCCTTTGGAAATAGTGATTGACAACTTCAAGCCAAAGATAACAAGGCCATTCAAGAGAAAAAACGAGTACTGGGTCAAGCTCATCCTTCCTGATGGAGAGGAGTACATAATGAAGTTCAAGAGCCCCCTTGAGGCAGAGGACGCGATATACGGCATGCTCGACGACCTTCAGGTCTACGGAGGAAAGGTCAAGCTCAAGCTCCGCGAGGGAAACGTCATCGAGGACATCGAGGTTATCGAGCTCTACAAGCCGTCCGCAAAGGAACTCCTCAACGAGTACTTCAACGACTGACGTCCTTTTCTGTTCATTATCGTTGTCATTTTGACAGGAAACTTATATATAGCCCCACGCCCAATATTTATATCGGAGTCTATCCGTTTAGGTGTCTTAGGCACCACGATCAAATACGTGGAGGTCGTCCCAGTGGCAAGACGGAAGGACAAGGAGCTCATCGAGATTGCAATGGACATCGGTGGAGAAGAGGCCGTTGAGGTAGTTAAGGCCCTCGAAAAAATGAAGGAAGCCACCGACGAGGAGCTGGCCGAGAAAACGGGCATAAGGGTCAACACTGTGAGAAGAATACTCTACCAGCTCAACGATCAGGGGCTGGCCGACTTCAAGAGAATCCGCGACCCGGAGACGGGGTGGTATTACTACTACTGGCGCCTTGAGACCAAGAGGCTGCCCGAAGTAATAAGGGCCAAGAAAATGGCCGAACTGAAGAAGCTCAAGGAGATGCTCGAAGAGGAGACCAGCGAGATTTACTACTGGTGCGGTGAGGAGGGGCACCCGAGGCTCACCTTCGACGAGGCCATGGAGTACGAGTTCCAGTGCCCGATATGCGGTAAGATGCTCATGCAGTACGACAACAGCCGAATTGTCGAAGAGCTCAAGAAGCGTATAGAAGAGCTTGAAATTGAACTGGGCCTCAGGAAGAAGCCCAGGCAAAAGAAGAGTTAAAATAAGGAGGAATGGCTCCCTTTAATGAACTTCGGGGATGGTGAAGATGGAAGAAGTGGTTATTCTTGAGAAGGTTTACGGGGACAGGAGCGGTTTTGACAAGCTCAACAGGAAGCTCCGCCCCCTTTTGGCGGACCTGGAAGTCGAGTGGAAGCTCTCGGCAACGACCAAGAACTGGGTGAAGGTAAGCCTCTCCGGCGAGGACGAAGAGGTAAGCGCCAACCTCGTCAGAGAGGAGTTCGGCGAGGTTCCCTACAGCCTCAAGAACGTTGAAGTTGGGAAGACCTACAGGGGGCGCTTCATAGACCTCGGTAAGGTCGGGTACGGCACCTACGTCGATATAGGGATTTTCAAGCCCAGGCCAAAGGACGCGCTAATTCCCCTTTACTACCTCAAGAAGACCTTCAGGGACAAGCCGGTAAGGCAGATGATACGCGAGTTCGGCTGGATTGACAACCTCCCGGTAGAGGTGGAAGTCACTGACATCGAGTTTGGGGCGAGGGAAGTCGAGCTCGCCTTCAGCGAAGCCCAGCTGAGGAAGATTAAGGAGTGGCTGAGCGACGGCCACGACAAGCTCTTCATAGCGGGAACCATAAGCGAGAAGGTCGAAGAGGCGCTTATCAAAACCGGTCACGGAAGGGACGTCAAGAGGATGGAAGAGCTCGGGCTCATGGAGACCCTTCTCGTCCTAAAGAAGGGCACCCAGGCACCGGGCATCATCAAGGAAATCGGCCCCCACCTCAAGGGAGCCGTTTTCGGGGCAATCAAGTTTGAATGACCGAGTGAACGAGCCTGACTGCGAGCACTGAAATGAGAACCAGGACGTAGGGGAATAACCCCTCAACGAAAGGTGCCATCAGAAAGAACGCAAGCGTCGAGAGCGTTATGAACGCAGTCGGGCCCTTCCACCTTATTTTTCTAAAACTTGCCGCCAGGGCGTAGAGCAAAACTACAAGGCTTAAGAAAGACTGCGATACTATGCCCTCAAAGAAACCCACGTTGAACTGAAAGCTCGTCCAACTTGCCAACCAGTCGGAGCCGTAAACTCTAACCAGAGCTCCAAAGCCAGCCCACGTCAGGACAAGGTAGAGAGAGTTCATGGACTTTCTTCCGGGGTACGTGAGGGCGAGAAACAGGGGGAACAGCAGGGCGTAGGGGTTCACGAGGGACGCGACGAGCGTGGCGAACGAAAGCACCAGTACCTGAACAGTTCTTCCCATGCCAGGGGTAACTGGCAGGTTCATTGCCAGGGCAAGGGCGAGGAGCATCAGTACGACGCCCGGGAGGACTGAGCCGAGGGCACAGACCTCGGAGCGGAAGACCGGCGAAGATAGGGCCAGCCCAAGGGCGACAAAGCCGAGCCCCCTCTCATGTCTGGGCGCAACATAAAAGAACAGCCCCGCCATTGAGAGGAGGAGAAGCCAGTGAACCAGCCAGAGGTTCTCGTCAACCGGAGGGATGACGGAAAGAATGCCTCCCACCAATGTAGCCAGTGGAGAAGACGACGCTCCACCGGATGAAACGGTCAGTGCCTCAAAGAGGAAATTCACTGAGTTTTCAGAGAGAGAAGGTTCATTGGAGACAAAGAACCACGAAAGTACCAAAGAAGCCGCAAGGATAAAGAACCTGGGGGAGTAGTCCCTGCCCTTTCTGAGACTGAGCACCACGAGAATGATTATAGCCAGCGCCAGCACTGCAAAGACGGTTAATGCCTCCTTAGTAGGGGCCCAGATTTCGGAGAAAGCCTCGTGCGTCAGGTAGATGTTGTCCTCGGCCCCGGTTATAAAAACGGTGTCGTTAACGACAACCACCATCGGGGAAAGGGAGAAGCTTTCAGGGAGACCCGTCAGGTTCCAAAGCAGTCTCATCTCGGGGTTCTCGTAGACGTTACCAACGAGAACTGTTGTGCCGTTTCCGTGCTCCAAGACCTCACCGAGCTTTGCATCAACGTAGCGCGCCCAGCCCCTCGCCCATGCGTCCTCTCCGGGAACAACTTGATAGGTTGTGTTGGACTGCAAAAACTCTTCAAAACTGGCCTTATCAGGATAATAACTAACCCCGCCGGCAGAAACGGGCGGCAAGAGGAGCAGGAGAAGCAAAAGCACGGCCGAAACCTTTCTCATTCTCCCCCCTCTGTTATAAGTGGAGACAGGGGTTAAAAGCTTAACGTAGCCTGGTCCAGCGCGGCCCCATCGCAACGGCTCCCGCCGGCCTGAGCCGCGCCGGGGAAGAATGAGTAAAAGGAGTTAAAAATCACTCGGTTTTCTGCTCCTCTCCCTCACCCTTGAGCTCCTCAAGCTTCTTCACGAGCTCATCGGCTATCTCCAGGAAGGCCTTCGCCGCAGGGGTGTCGCCGTAGAGGACTATCGGCATGCCGGCGTCGCTGGCTTCCCTGGCCTTGAGGTCTATCGGGACATCACCGAGGAAATCAACCCCCTCCTTCTCGGCCAGCTTCCTGCCTCCGCCCTTGCCGAAGAGGTCAATCTCGTTGCCGCAGTGCGGACAGATGAGGTAGCTCATGTTTTCAACGACGGCTATGTAGGGCACTTCCATCTTCTTCATCATGTTGACGGCCTTGCCGGTGTCGAGCAGGGCAACTTCCTGTGGGGTAGTGACTATAACCGCCGCGTCGAGCTGGACGTTCTGGACGACCGTGAGGATTTCATCGCCCGTTCCGGGCGGGAAGTCGATTATCATGAAGTCGAGCTCACCCCACTTCACGTCGCCGAGGAGCTGTTTGATGGCCTTGGTAACGAGGGCCCCACGCCAGATTATCGGCTGGTCTTCGGGGACGAGGAAGCCCATGCTCATGACTTTGATCGGGGTCGTCTGGCCGAGGAAGTCGTTCATGGGGGGAATCATCTCAAAGTGCCCGTCCTCCATGCGCTCGGCCAGGACATCGGCCTTGTCAACGCCGAGCATCTTCGCCACGTTCGGCCCGTGTATGTCCGCGTCGAGGAGGCCAACGTAGTAGCCCTTCTTGGCGAGGGCCGTGGCAAGGTTAACCGCAACGGTGCTCTTTCCAACGCCGCCCTTACCGCTGAGGACGGCTATCCTGTACTTCCACTTCTTCTGCTTCTCCTTAATCCTCTCGGTGAGCGGGTCAGTGCCCAGACCACCCACGTTAAGTGTCGGAGCCTTGATCGTCATTTACATCACCGGAGAGAATAGTTCGGGCAACTTAAAAACCTTTGTCCCAAAATCCGGCAGAATTGCTCAAATATGGGTAGAAAAGAGGGGAAAGGTTCACTCCTCCGGCTTCGGGAGGGTGACATCGACGCCGAGGACTTTCCACATGGCCTTTATCTGCTCGCGGAGCTCGTCGATGGCTTCAGGCTTCTTGAAGAGGTGCTTGAACCTGCCCTGGAGCTTGAGGTACTCCTCTATGGGCTTCTTAAACTCGATGGCAACTACTTTGCCTCCCTCGCGCTTGACCTTGGCGCCTCCTCCGGGCGGCTGTATCTTGATGTTGTGGAAGTCGCCGTTCTCAATCTCGAAGAGCGGCCAGACACCGGTCTCGATGGCGAGGCGGGCTATCTCAACGCCCTTCTCAAGCGGGCTCTTCCAGCCGGTCGGGCAGGTGCAGTGAACCTGGACGAAGGCCGGGCCGTCCACCTTGGCGGCCTTCTTCATCTTCCTGACGAAGTCGAACGGGTTTCCAATGCTGGCGGTGGCGACGTAGGGCACCTGGTGGGCTGCAGCTATAAGCGCGACCCACTTCTTGGGCTTGTCCTCACCGATGGAGTACTTGCCGGGCGGGCTGGTGGTCGTCCAGGCTCCATAGGGGGTCGAGCTCGACCTCTGGATTCCGGTGTTCATGTAGGCCTCGTTGTCGTACATGAGGTAGACCACGTTGTGCCAGCGCTCGAGCATACCGCTGAGGGCCTGCATACCGATGTCGGCGGTACCACCGTCTCCACCGATGGCCAGTATCTTGCCCTTCCTTCCGAGCTTCTTCCAAGCGGCTTCGACACCACTGGCGGCGGCGGCCGCGTTCTCGAAGGCAACGTGCACCCATGGGACTTTCCAGGCAGTGTACGGGAAGACGGCACTAACGACCTCCATACATCCGGTGGCCTGGGCTATGGCGAAGGCGTTCGGGTCGCCGTACTTCTCCTCCATGGCCTCGCTGAAGGCCTTTGTGGCGAGCTTAAGAGCGATGGCACAGCCACAGCCGGCACACGCAGCGTGGCCCGGTGCCCAGTACTCGCGAGTGGTAATGGGGGGCTTCCTAACGGCCATTTTCCTCACCTCACAGGATCTCCTTCCTAAGTCCTATCCAGTTGACCTCATCAAACTCCTCTCCAGCGAGGGCCTTCTGGGCGATCGCGAGGGCCTCGTCGAGGTCCTTGAAGGTGACGTCCCTTCCACCGAGACCGAGGATGAAGTCGACGATCTTCGGCTTCTCCTCCTGGTTGATGAGGGCCCTGCTGAAGTCCTGGAAGAGTGCTCCACCGACGCTGAAGGTGACGTTCTTCTCAAGGAGCGCGAGAACCTTGGCCTTCTTGGCGAGCTCCCTGACCTCCTCGGTCGGGAACGGGCGGTAAACGGTGAGCTTCGCGGCACCGACCTTGAGGCCCTTCTCCCTGAGGTGGTCAACATACTCCTTGACGGTTCCGGCGAGGGAGCCCATGGTGACGAAGATTATCTCCGCGTCGTCGGTCCTGTACTCCTCAACCTTCTGGTACTTTCTACCAAAGCGCTTCTCGAACTCGGCGAAGACCTCGTCGATGACCTTCTTGGCGTTCTCGTTGGCCTGCCAGACGGTGTAGCGGGCCTCCATGTAGTGGGCCGGGAAGGCGAGCGTACCCTGGGTGATCGGCCTGGCCGGGTCGAGGTAGGCGTGCTTCGGCTCGTACTCGCCGAGGAACTCGTCAACGAGCTCCTGGTCAGGTATCTCGACGGGCTCGACGGTGTGTGTGAGAATGAACGCGTCGAAGCCGACCATCGCCGGGAGGAGGACACGCTCGTCCTCGGCGACCTTGAAGGCCATCAGGATGAGGTCTAAAGCTTCTTGATTGTTCTCGGCGTAGAACTGGAGCCAGCCGGTGTCGCGCTCGCTGATGGTGTCCTGCCAGTCGTTCCAGATGTTGATCGGAGCGCTTAAAGCCCTGTTTCCAACGGCGATGACTATCGGAAGGCGCATTCCCGCTGCTATGAAGAGGATTTCATGCATCAGGGCGAGACCCTGGGAAGCGGTCGCGGTGAAAGTCCTGACGCCCGCGGCGGAGGCACCGACACAGGCGGAGATAGCGGAGTGCTCGCTCTCGACCTTGATGAACTCGGCGTCGAGCTCGCCGTTGGCGACGAACTCGCTGATCTTCTCGGGGACGAGGGTTGACGGGGTAATGGGGAACGCGGCTATAACCTTCGGCTTGGCAAGCTTCGCGGCCCAAGCGGCGGCTTCATTTGCCTTCATAACGGTTCTAATCGGCATTTTTCACCACCTCACTTGCTCTCCCTAACCATAACTATGGCATCAACAGGGCACTCGTTCGCACAAATACCACAGCCCTTACAGTAGTCGTAGTCAAAGACCGGGTAGCCCTCCTCGTCAAGGTAGATTGCAGGCTCAGGGCAGTAGATGTAGCAGAGGTAGCACCTGGTGCACTTGTCCCTGTTGAACTCGGGCATGAAGACTCTCCAGCTTCCGGTCTTGTTGATTACGCTACTGCCCGGGATGTAAGCAATTGCTCCCGGTGTCATCTTTTCGCTATACTCCTTCTGAACCCGCTCAATGTCGGCCTTAAACGGACTCTCAGCCATATGTATCACCTCGGGTGAGTTATCAGCGGGAAACTTAAACCTTATGGAAAAGGAAAGGTCAGCCGAAGACCTCGGCAAGCTTCTTGAGCTTCTCCCACTCGCGGAGCACCCAGCTCTGGAGGTTCTCGATGTCCTCCTTTGTCATGTACTTGAACCTGCCCTGGAGCTTGAGGAACTCCTCGATGGGCTTGGGCTCCTTCTTCGGGCTGGGCATGTTTATCTTGTACTTGCCGTTCTCGTACTCGAAGAGCGGGAAGTATGCGGTCTGAACGGCGAGCCTCGCGAGCTCGATGCTCTTGTCGGTCGGGGCGCGCCAGCCGGTCGGGCACGGGGCAAAGAGCTGGATAAAGCTCGGGCCCTCAATCTCCCTGGCCTTCTTGAGCTTTCTTATAAAGTCCTCGGGATAAGCCACGCTAGCGGTCGCCGCATATGGAATGTTGTGGGCTATGACGATGTCGATGACCTTCTTCTTGTGCCTCTTCTCAAGGAAGTGCTTCTTTCCGCCCGGAGTGTTGGTGGTCCACGCACCGTAGGGGGTTGAACTTGACCTCTGGATTCCGGTGTTCATGTAAGCCTCATTGTCGTACATTATGTAGACCGCGTCGTGGCCCCTCTCAAGGAAGCCCGAAAGCGCCTGGAGACCGATGTCGGCGGTACCACCGTCGCCGGCCCAGCCGACGACCATGACTCCGTCCTCGCCCTTGACCTTGATTCCCCTCGCCTTCAGGGCGGCCTCTATACCGCCAAGGACGGCACCGGTCGTCTCGAACGCGGTGTGGAAGAGGTTCGCATCAAGGGCGGTGTAGGGCCAGGGGCCGGCTATGATGGTCGAACAGCAAGCCGGGATGGTGAAGATGGTCTTCCTCCCGTAGGCCTTGAGGACGTAACGGAGGCCCAGGGCGGCACCACAGCCCTGGCAGGCGGTGTGACCAGCGTAAAAGTGCTCCTCAGCGGGAATGCTCAACCTCTTCTTAACGTTCTCAGGAATCTCCATCGTTCTCACCTCTTAAGGTGGTACCAGTCAACCTCCACATCAAGCTCGCCCTTCTCGATTATGGCCTTCATGTTCTCTGCAATCTTCTTGACGTCCGGCACTGTGAAGTCCCTGCCTCCGAGACCGACGATGTAGTTCTTCATTATCGGCCTCGCCGAGGTGTTGTAGAGCGCTCCCTTGGCCTCGTTGAAGAGTATACCCTCCTGGCCAAAGGAGAAGTTCCTGTCGAGAACCGCTATTCCCTTAACGCTCTCGGCTATCTCCCTGAGCTCCTCCTTCGGGAACGGGCGGAACCACCTGACCTTGGCGTAGCCGACCTTGTAGCCCTCCTTCCTGAGGAGCTCGACGGCCTCCTTGACGGTTCCCATGAGGGAGCCCATACCCATGAAGACGAAGTCGGCATCGTCAACGTAGCCCTTCTCAATCATATCGCTGTAGTCCCTGCCGAAGCGCTCGCCGAACTCCTTACCGACGTCCTTGATGACCTTCTTGGCGTCTTCCATGGCCTTGGCTATCTTGTAGCGGAACTCGTAGTAGTCAGCCGGAGTTCCAAGGGCACCGACTGAAAATGGCCTGCTGAAGTCAGCCAGGTCGTAGAGCGGCTTCCTCGGCGGGAGGAACTCGTCAACGAGCTCCTGCGGAATCATCTCGACGACGTCGTAGGTGTGGCTCAGGATGAAGGCGCTCTCAACGACCATAGCCGGAAGGTTGACGGTCTCGGCTATCTTAAAGGCCATCAGGACGCCGTCGTAGACCTCCTGGTTGTTCTCGGCGTAGAACTGCATCCAGCCGGTGTCACGCTGGGCCAGGCTGTCGGTCTGGTCGTCCCAGACGCTCCACGGCGGAGCCATGGCACGGTTAACGTCAACCATAACTATCGGCAGTCTCGCACCGCTCGCCCAGTGGAGCATCTCATGCATGAGGGCAAGGCCCTGGGCAGAAGTGGCCGTGAAGGCCCTCGCACCGGCCGCGGAAGCGCCTATGCACGCGGCCATGGCGGAGTGCTCGCTCTCGACGGGGACGTACTGGAGGTTCTCAACCTCACCGTTGGCTATGAACTCGGCAACCTTCTCAATGATGCTGGTCTGGGGGGTTATCGGGTAAGCGGCAACTACCTGGACGCGGGCGTGCTTGACGGCGTAAGCGGCCGCGTAGTTACCACTCACAACCTTCCTAATAGGCTTGTACTCGGCCATATCACTTCTCCTCCTTCTCCATTGTTATGGCCTTGGTCGGGCACTCGTTCGCACAAATACCACAGCCCTTACAGTAGTCGTAGTCAATCGCCACGTAGCCGTCTTCCTTGATGTATATCGCCGGCTCTGGGCAGAACTTCCAGCAGATGTAGCACTTGACACACTTGTCTTCATTAACAACCGGTATGAAAGTTCTCCAGTCGCCCGTGAAGTTTACCAGGGTAGTCCCCAGGGTTATCGGCGCCTCCGGGTACTGCTCAACAGACGTGAAAGTGAGCTTCTCGGCCCGCGCCTTCTTTTCTCCAAACAAAGTGTTCAACTTCACCACCACCCGCCTCTTTAAGGAAGGGAAGAGAAGATCAGAGCTCGTAGACAACGGTCTTGTTGAATGCCTCTTCGGCGGCCTTGGCGTTCTTCTCGCCGAGGGCTCCCGAGAAGGTCTCCTTGATGGCCTCCTTGACGTAGTCGAGCTCGACTATGCCGGTGGCCTTGGCGACGGCGCCGAGGATAGCGGTGTTGGTGATCGGGAGGCCGAGCACGTCAAGGGCGATGGTGGTAGCATCTACGAGGGCCAGCTTGGCCGGCTTCTTCTTGAGCTTCTCAAGGACCTCCTCCTTGCTCTTCTCGGTGTTGACGATGACTATTCCGTCGTCCTTGAGACCGGCGGTAACGTCGACGGTGTCGAGAAGGCTCGGGTCGAGGACGACAACGATGTCGGGCTCGTAAATCTGGGTCTTAATCCTTATCGGCTTGTCGTCAATCCTGGTGAAAGCCGTAACCGGCGCTCCACGCCTCTCAACACCGAAGAAGGGGAACGCCTGGACGTACTTGCCTGCCTTGAAGGCTGCTGAGGCTAAAATGTTGGCGGCCGTAACGGCACCCTGTCCACCCCTACCGTGAAAACGTATCTCAATCATCTTCCCTGCCTCCTTGAGGTTTTTCACCCGTAGTTAATCCGAAACATTTATTTAGGTTTCGGTATCGTGTTTAGGAATTCTAAATGGGGATTTTTTGGGTAAAGGTGAACTTTGAGTTCCGCCGATGGTTTTTTTCGCTCATCGTTTCCCGAAAACTTTTTTAATCAGCTATATAGACTATATAGGTCAGGTGGTGGGCATGGAGGGAATAGCAATAGCAGCGATTGCAGTGGCCTTCTACATCGCATGGAACATAGGCTCAAACGACTCGGCGAACGCCATGGGAACCGCCGTAGGTTCCGGAATACTGAGCTTCCGCCAGGCAACCCTCACGATAGCGATATTCGTCCTTCTCGGGGCATACCTGAAGGGCCACAAGGTCATGAAAACGGTCGGAAAGGGCATAGTGCCCGAAGGCTTCCTTACGATGGAGATGGCACTCATAGCCTTATTAGCCGCAGGGGTCTGGGTGACGATAGCGACCGTAAAAGGCCTCCCGGTTTCAACGACGCAGGCAATAGTCGGGGGCGTCATAGGGGTCGGCTTAGCCATGAAGGCCCCCGTCAACTGGGCCACCCTCGGAAAGATAGCCGCCGCGTGGGTGGTCTCGCCAATACTATCTGGAGTCTTTGCAATGGTTCTCTACAAGTTTTACTCCCGCGTGATTTCGAGCATAAAGAGCGTCTCGACGATTGAGACCCTCTACAAGGCACTCGCTATTCTCGGAGGCTCTTACATGGCCTTCAACTTCGGGACTAACGAGGTGGCCAACGCCTCCGGGCCGATAGTTGGTGCCGGCTTTATGGAGCCCAAAACAGCTGGAATCCTCGTCGCCCTAAGCCTCGCGGTAGGCTCTCTTACATTCAGCTACGCTGTGATGCACACCGTCGGAAAGAAGATAACGGCCCTCGGCCCCGTCTCGGCCTTCGCGGCCCAGTTCGGCTCTGCCATAGCTGTCAGCCTCGCCAACTTCTTCGGCCTCCCGGTCAGCTCAAGCCAGTCCATAGTGGGCGGTGTCGTCGGGGTCGGCCTGCTGGCCGGGCAGAAAGTCGAGAAGAGGGTCATCAAGGACATCATATTCGGCTGGGTGGCGACTCCTTCGACGGCAATTGTGATTTCATTCGTCCTCGTCAAGATTTTCAGCCTCGCCGGAATGGTGTGAGGGTCAGGAGGGGCGCTCTATCCTGACCCCCATTCTCGTGAGCTCCTTCAGCATGCCGGTCTGAATATAGGCCCTCACCCTTGTCACATCACCGTAGTCCACCGAAAGAACCTCGCCCACAGAGCTCACGAAGGAAATGACGGCGGGAACCTTTGAGGGGTCTTCAACGACTATCTCAAAGTGGCCGTACTTCGGTAGCTTGAGGAGAGTCCCCTCAAGGAGTGAGTAGAGCTCGTCAAGCCGGCCCTCTTTGGCAGATACCTTCGCAACGCCACCTATCGGGATTCCCAGCTCTTCACCGAGTTCAGCTATGAGCCTCGCCTTCTCCTCCGCGTCTTTCCGCTCGATTAGGTCAACCTTGTTGAGGACAACCAGGAGGGGCTTGTCGAGGGCCTTCAGCTCGCGGAGGACGTCTATAGACGCCCTAAACTTCCTCGCAATTTCACGCCAGGGTTCGCTCGAATCGAGGACGAGGAGGACTATATCCGCCTTGACTATCTCTTCAAGCGTCGAGTGGAAAGCCTCGACTATGAACGGGGGGAGGCCGTCTATGAACCCGACAGTGTCGGTGATGAGAACCCTCTTGCCCCCTAACCTGAAGCGCCTTGTAGTGGTGTCCAACGTCGTAAACATCTGGTTTCTGGCCTCTACGCTCTCCCCGGCCAGCGCGTTGAGGAGGGTTGACTTCCCCGCGTTCGTATACCCGGCAAGGGAGACCAGTATAAAGCCCACTTCTTCGCGCTTCTTTCTCCTGACTTCGCGCTCGGCCTTTACCCTTTCAAGCTCCTTCCTTATCTTACCCATGCGGTAGCGTATGTGTTTGAGGTACTGATGGGTCTGGTACTCACCCATGCCCTTAAAACCCGCCCTGTCACCGAGCTTGATTCGCCTTATTGCCTCTTTTACCAGCGGAATTTCGTACTGGAGGGAAGCCAGCTCGACCTGGAGCTTGGCCTCCTTGGAGTGGGCCCTCTTTTCGAAAATCTCAAGGACGAGCTGCCAGCGATCCATTATCTCAACTCGAAGCTCCTTCCAGAGGTTGTACGCCTGGGAGGGGGTCAGCCTGTTTGCAAAAATAACCTTATCCGGCCCCAGCTCTTTAACGAGTTCCTTAAGTTCTTCAAGCTTTCCCTTTCCTATGTTGTAGCGCGGGTGCTCCTCACGGTTCTGCTCAAGGACGGCCACGACATCATAGCCCGCGCTCCTAAGGAGCTCCTCAAACTCCACGCGGCTGAGCCTTTCCCTTCGAGAGTACCTGATGACACCTATTGCCCTCATCGTCTACCCCCTTGAAGGGGGGCTTAATAACCTTTGGGCTAAGCTTAAATCCAAACACACCGTAATATGTTAGGGGAAGACAATGCCGTGGCTAACACTCCTCGCCGTTCTGAACGGTAAAGATATAATTGTAGATAAAGGCGGCATAAAAGAAGACCTCTTGGCGTGGCGTCTTAATGACATCAAGATGCTAGCCGAGGAGTACGACAAGGCCTTCACGACCCTTCTCGAACTGCTAAACGACGACAACCCCCACGTGAGGGCGAACGTTATTCAGGTGCTCATGGACATGCTCTCAGAAGGAAAACTAGAAGGCGAAAGGCTAAAGCTCGCGCTCGATTCCGTGCTCGAGCTGGTGAAGGACGAAGACGAGAGGGTAGCACTGAAGGCCCTTGAATTCATAAACGCACTCCTTGAAACCGGTGAACTCACGGAGGAAGAGTATAAAAGGGTCACCGAGGCGCTGAAAGAGGTCGTGAAGTCCGGAATGCCCATTCTTGGCGAATATGCGGCCGAGGGCCTGGGCAAACTAGGCGCAAAGGTCGCCAGGATAGCATACAAGATAATCCAGTGGCTGTTTTCGCTCATAGGCTCAAGCAAAAAGAGGGAAGTCCAGAGCGCGGCGATAACTGCCCTGACCGAGATGGCCATGAAGACCAGCGACAGCAGGGTTCTAAACGAGGTCTTTGACGGAATATCCGACCTGCTCGCACACCCCGACCCGTACGTCGTTGAAAGGGCCCTCTACTCCATTGACCGAATGCTCTCAAGGGAAAAGGACATCAGCATGAGGAACAAACTAAAAGCGATAACTAGAATAAAGGAGCTTAGAAGTGACATCAAGCTCGGAACCAAAGCGTCCCAGGTGCTTGAAAAGCTTGAAAAAGCCACCGTGACGAGCGAGGAGGTAATAAGCGAGGCAGAGGCCAAAAAGAGGCTTGAGATAAGCCAATACAGCATAGACGACGTTGACAGGCTCTTGGACGCCGGAAAGACCGAGATAGTCGCAGAGATGGCCAAACTCGACTCAAACGTTATGGACATGGTTCTCGATATGCTGGAAAGCGACGACTACAGCAGGAGAATGGACGCGCTCTGGATTGTCGCACGGCTGACGAGCCACTTGACCCCAAGCGACGCCTATAGAATTCTTCCCGTGCTCGGGGACTTCCTGAAGAGCAAAAACCCATGGGCCCGTGAGACGGCCGCGAAGGTTCTCGCAGACATATACGCCCTCTACCCGGGCACGTCCAGGTTTTTCACCACGCTCCTTGACACCCTCCTTAAGTCGGGCAATCCAAGGGACGTTGAGGGGGCCCTCGAACTAATGGCCAAACTCTTAGACAGACTGCCGTCAAAAGATATGTTCACCGGAATGCTCAAGCTGGTTCTAAGGCTGCTGGACGACGAGAAAACCAGGGGAGTTACACTCCGCGTCCTCGCGAGGGAAGCACAGAAGCTCCTCGACCTGGACACGGAAGACCTCTTTGCGCTGGAACACAAGCTAAAGGAAATCTACGGAAAAGAAGGTGGAAAATACGACAACATAATAGCGGGCCTCATAGACGTGATAGAGGACATCCTCAAAATGCGCAGACAGGGAATAGTGATGACGAGCGATTGAGGTACGGCGAACAAAAGGGTAAGAAGAGATTATTACTCCCCGCTGAGCTTGAGGATTGCCTCAGCTATGTCGCCCTTCGTTTCTTTTAGGGCCTTGAGGGCCGTCTCCCTGTCAACTCCGGCCTGCTCCATGACGAGCTGGATGTCCTCTTCAGGTATCTCAATGACTTCCCTAACCTCCTCACTCCCGGGAACAATCTGGTAGGTCTTCTCGCCCTGGACGACCATCACGGTAACGGCGGGATCCTTAAGGACGATCTCCTTCCCCTCAAACCTCAGGACGACCTCCTTAACGCCCTCAAGCTCCTCCATCTTTATGCCGAGCTGGCGCATGAGCTTCTTCATCTGCCTCGGGTTCATACCCATCATCATGACCACCTAATAAGGAAGTCCCTCCGCAGTTTTAAAAAGGTTGGCAAAGTTTTTCAGGTGCTCCGCGAAATCCCGTTCGGTGAGAGTATGCCCTACATCCCACAGAGGGTTCCCTCTGATTTCCAAATTCTATTCGGCACACTGGGTGTAGTCCTGCTTTTTCTCGTATTCTGGCTCTTCTCTAACTGGATGAAGAGGTACGCAGAGAGAAAGGAGAAGGAAATCGAAGAGGAGCTTAAAGAGTTGGAGCAAATTGGGGAGCTACATTAGCCTACGTACAGACCGTTTGTCCCAGAACTGATAAACATAGAAAAAGAGCCGTGCCGCAGTTAGGAGAAGAAAAAACCTTCAGCCTCAGGCCCCTTCCTTTTCATCGCCGGGGAAGTTTGAGGTCTCCTCGTTGGCCTTCATTATCTTTTGCCTGTACTCCTCGTACTTCCTCCGCGCCTCTTCTGCCTTCTCCTTCTCGCCGAGGTACTCGTAGGCCTCTGCAACGTGCTTCCACCACATCGGGTCATTTTCAGCTTCCTTGAGGCAGTACTCGAGGAACTTCTGGTATGCCTCGCGGGCCAGCTCCTCTCTGCCGAGCTTCCTCGCTATGTTGCCGACGTCCTCCCAGAAGACGCCCTCCTCCTGGGCCTCCTTGGTGTAGTACTCAAGGGCCTTCTCCCAGGCTTCCTTAGCTTTCTCCTCGTTTCCGAGCTCCTCGTAGAGCTTGGCAACGTCCTCCCAGAACCAGGGCTCCTCCTCGGCGTACTTTTCAAGCGCCTTGGCGGCCCTCTCCATGTTTCCGGCCTTCTTCCAGTACTCGTGGGCCTCCTTCAGGTAGTAGGTGTCCTTTTCCTTGTCGTAGAGGGCCTCGTATATCTCGGCGGCCTTCTCGTACTTTCCGGCCTTCTCGTAGGCCCAGGCGGCGCTCTCAAGCCAGCCGAGCTTTAGGTACATCTCCGCGGCCTTCTCGTAGTTTCCGGCCTTCTCGTACTTTCTTGCCGCCTGCTTGTAGCGTCCCATCCTCTCAAGCTTTTCAGCCGAGCGGAAGCGGTCGGCTATGCTCAAATCGGGCTCGCTTATGTACCATATTCCGAAGGCCAGCAGGAGGACGAAGAACGCTATGATTCCCCCAACGATTTCGAGCTTCTGCCAGGTGAGCACGAGGTAGGAGCCGTAGCCCGCTATCGCGGTGAGGACTGCCAGAATGGCCCCGTACTTCCAGCTCTCGGCGTAGAGTGTCAGCGCCGTAAAGAAGAGCAGCGCGAGCGTGAAACCGACGAAGCCTATCGCGAGGACAACCTGCACCAGCTTCCAGAAGCCCCAGTTGTAGACTATGAAACCGGCCACCGCAAGGAGGGCAACGAGGAAGCCGATTATATAGGCTTTCAGCTTGTCCATTCCTTCACCCCCTCAAGTTCGAGCAGGAACTTCTTTTCTTCAATCCCAAGGTTATAGTGGCCTATGCCGTCATTCGCCACAACCCTGTGGCAGGGAACGATTATTGGATACGGATTCCTCTTCATCGCCCCGCCGACCGCTCTCGGCGACGTTTCAAGGGCCTTTGCAAGGCTACCGTAGGTTATAACAGCCCCTCTTTTAACGTTTTTCGTGAGCCATTCGTAAACGCGCCTCTCAAAGGGTGTTACACCCTCGAAGGAGAGCTCGGAAAGGGCTTTCTCGTTGTCAAGCTCCCCAACCATAACGCGATAAACGAGCTCGGTGTAGTTGCTCGGCTGGACGTCGAGGGAAACGGCAACGTTTCTCCCCCGCAGGAACCCGGCGAGGTTTCTGATTCTCTCCAAAAGCTCGCCCCTCGTGAAGGCGAAGCTTACACCCTGAATCCTCCCGTGAAAGATTACCCCAATCCAGACGTCTCTCCCGTTGACCCTAAACCTCTCCACCGCGAGCATTCAGCATTCCTCCAGCCTCTTAACGGCCCTTCTCAGCGGGCCTATGAGGGTGTGCACCTCCCGACCATAGAGGAAGGCCTTACCGACTGCCTTCCGGAAGACCTTAACGAAAACCTCTCGCCTCTCCTCGTCCTTGGGGTAGTTGAGAGCGTTTAAAAGCTCGGCCCATACCCTAACGAGCGCCTCCTTTTCATCTCTCGTCGCAGGTTTTAGGGCTTCAGCGGAAGGCTCGGGCCTGGTCTTTGAAAGCTCGTAGAGTATAACCGCGACCGCCTGCGCGAGGTTCATAACGGGGTAATCCTCGCTCGTGGGGATTGTGACCGTGATGTCAAGCCGCTCAAGCTCCTCGTTTTTCAGGCCAATGCTCTCCCTGCCAAAGAACAGGCCCACCCTACCGGTGTAGCCCTTGAGGGTCTCCCTAAGCTCCCAGGGGTACATAGGGGCCCGGTATGGGATAAACCTTGCCCCAGGTTTCCCGGTAGTCCCCACGGTCAGGTCAAACAGCTCAAGGGCTTCATCAAAGCCCTCCAGCACGACGGCGTTATCGAGCACGTCCTTGGCGTGAACGGCGTAGCTGTAGCTCTCCTCTGTCAGGTTCGGCCTCACGAGGACTAACCTCGAAAAGCCGAAGTTCTTCATGGTCCTCGCTATCATTCCTATGTTCGCCGGCCCCTCCGGTTCGACTAGAACAACAGAGAGCATCGGTATGCATTTAAGGGGAAGTCTTTAAACAGTTGCGGTGGGAGTAATGTATTCGCTGGCTTACATTCCGCTTGTCCTCCCCGCGGTGAAGAAAAAAGCAAGGCCGTTTTCGGCGGGGGCTTTGCTGGCCTTTGCGGTGAGCTATCCCCTCCCAGAGGAGGCCATGTACGGCCTGATTGCGCTCTCCGTTCTTCTCCTTGCACTGGGCTACCCCTACGAGAAACAGCCCGTTAAGTTCTGGGAGCGCTTCTTAAACGCCGTGATAGGGGGCACTGGCCTGGCGATAGCGCTCGGCCTCCGTGAACTTGGAGAGGCAGGCGCAGTCCTCGGCGTTGCAGTTCCATTCCTGCTAACGAAAAACAGGGTTCTTGCCTCGTTTGGGCTCCTGCCCGCGTCGGCGCTCTACCTGACAGGGGCTTACAGGGTTTCAGAAAACGCGAAGCTGACACTCTTTGCGCTGGTTTACATCTATTCGCTCCACCACATGAGAAAGCTGCTGAGGTGAGACCATGAAAGTCTACGTGCTCGGTGCGGGAAGCATTGGCTCCCTTTTCGGTGCCCTCCTGGCGAGAGCGGGGCACGACGTCCTTCTCATAGGGAGAGAGGAGCAGGTCCGGGCAATCAAAGAGAAAGGGCTGAGAGTTGTGGGCGCTGAAGAGTTTAAGGTGAAGGCAAAGGCGACGACTTACGCCCCCAACGAGCCCCCGGAGCTGCTTCTCCTGACAACGAAGTCGTACTCGACGAAGACGGCCCTTGAATGCGCGAGAAGATGCATAGGGGAAAACACGTGGATTCTAAGCGTCCAGAACGGCCTCGGGAACGAGGAGCTGGCACTAAAGCTGACACCGAACGTAATAGGCGGAGTAACGACCAACGGGGCCATGCTCGTTGAGTGGGGAGTCGTTAAGTGGGCGGGAAAGGGGATAACCGTCATCGGAAAGTATCCGACAGGAAGAGCTGAGTTCGTTGAGGAAGTCGCGAGGGCCTTCACCGAGGCGGGATTAGAAACGAAGGTCACAGAAAATGCCATCGGCTGGAAGTGGGCGAAGGCAATAGTGAACTCCGTGATAAATGGGCTGGGAACAGTTCTGGAGGTCAAAAACGGTGTCCTCCGCGAGATACCGGAGCTCGAAGGAATTTCCATAGAGATAGCGAGGGAAGGCTGCATAATCGCCCAGCAGCTCGGCATCGAGTTCGAAGTCCACCCCCTTGAGCTCCTCTGGGACACGATAGAGAGGACAAAGGACAACTACAACTCGACCCTGCAGGACGTAATGCGCGGGAGAAGGACGGAGGTGGACTACATACACGGCAAAATCGTGGAGTATGCGCACTCGGTCGGCCTTGAGGCCCCGAGGAACGAGTTGCTGTGGGCACTTATCAAGGCAAAGGAAAACCTAAATAGGAGTTCCACGAATCCTTAAGTGGGGTGTGAACATGTCACTCTTCGGGGGTAAGGAGAACGACGTTTTTGAGGCCATAGACAGGCACCTTAACGTTGTTTACGAGACCGTCAAGACGTTTGAGAAGCTTATCGAAGCCTACCTCAACGGCGACTTCGAGAGGGCCAAGGAGCTTGAGGAGGAAGTAGGGACCCTTGAGAGCGAAGCAGACAAGCTCAGGAGGAGCATCGAGCTCATGCTCTATGAGGGCGCCTTCCTCCCCGCCAGCAGGGGAGACTACGTGAGGCTGAGCGAGCTGATAGACCAGGTCGCCGACGCTGCCGAAAGCGCGGCCCACACCCTCATTCTGGCCAAGCCCAAGGTTCCGGGAGAGCTCAAGAACGACCTAATGAACCTTGTAAGGGAATCCGTGAAGACGTACGAAAAGCTCATGGAAGCGGTAAAGGCGCTCAACAGGGACGTAGATAAAGCCATAGAGCTCGCCAAGGAGACCGAAGACCTCGAAGAAAATGCCGATGAAGTAGAGTACCGGCTCAAGGGGATGGTGTTTGAGAGCGAGACCATAACCACCTACGCAAAATTAATATGGAACCAGATTCTTACAAAAATCGGCGACATAGCCGACCGCGCGGAGGACGCCTCCGACCAGGTCATGCTGATGGCTATAAAGAGGAGGGGATGAAAAATGAAAGTTCTCGTTGCGGCGCCACTTCACGAGAAAGCTTTGGAGGTTTTGAAAAACGCAGGTTTTGAGATTGTTTACGAGGAGTACCCAGACGAGGACAGGCTCCTTGAGCTCGTCCGTGATGCTGACGCTATCATCGTCAGGAGCAAACCAAAGGTTACGAGGAAGGTTATAGAGGCCGCTCCAAAGCTCAAGGTCATCGGAAGGGCCGGCGTCGGCCTCGACAACATAGACCTTGAAGCGGCAAAGGAGCGCGGTATAAAGGTCGTCAACAGCCCGGGAGCGAGCTCAAGGAGCGTTGCCGAACTGGCAGTTGGGCTCATGTTCGCCGTCGCCAGGAAGATAGCCTTCGCCGACAGGAAGATGAGGGAAGGCGTCTGGGCCAAGAAGCAGTGCATGGGCATCGAGCTTGAGGGCAAGACCATTGGAGTTATCGGCTTCGGAAGGATAGGCTACGAGGTCGCCAAGATAGCCAACGCCCTCGGCATGAAAGTCCTGCTCTACGACCCCAAGCCAAACGAGGAGCGCGCAAAGGAAGTTGGAGGAAAGTTCGTCAGCCTTGAGGAGCTCCTCAAGGAGAGCGACGTCGTTACTCTACACGTCCCGCTCCTCGATGCAACTTACCACCTCATCAACGAGGAGCGCCTTAAGCTCATGAAGAAGACCGCGATACTCATAAACGCCGCCCGCGGGGCCGTCGTTGACACCGAGGCCCTCGTCAAGGCCCTCAAGGAGGGCTGGATCGCCGGGGCCGGCCTCGACGTCTTCGAGGAGGAGCCACTGCCGGCGGATCACCCGCTCACCAAGCTCGACAACGTTGTTTTAACGCCGCACATCGGCGCCTCAACTGAGGAGGCCCAGATGCGCGCTGGCGTTCAGGTCGCGGAGCAAATAGTCGAGATTCTCAAGGGCTGATGCCCTTTCCCTTCTTACTTCTAACGCCCGCTGAACCAAGTTCGGTGTTCTCGGGGCAGATACTACCAGTATAATGTGATAGTTTGGGCGAAATGTTTACCAGTATGGTGGTAGAGTTTTGGGAAAAAGTCCGCCAGTATAGTGGTAAACTTTATAGGAAGTTTGCACCAGTTTAGCCCATGAAGGCGGAGAAACTCAAAAGGATTTTAGCCGACCAATGGGAGACCCTCCGCGAGAAGCTCGAAAGGGAGAACATCGTCGAGAGGGAGCTAAAAGAGAAGATAGTGAAAAACTTCAGCCCAACGGCCCACATAATAACGGGGCCGAGGCGCTCCGGAAAGTCCGTTCTCTCGGCAACCCTGCCGGGCAAGCCACTCTACGTGAACTTCGAGGATCCTGCGATGGCAGGGTTCGAGGTGAGGGACTACAAAGAGCTACTCAAAGCCGGTTACGAGCTCCTCGGCGAGTTCGACTACATAGTCCTCGACGAGGTTCAGGAAGTTGAAGGCTGGGAGCGAATGGTCTCGGTTCTGAGGGAGAGCTATCCCACCGTCGTCACGGGAAGCAACGCCCGCCTGCTCTCGCGGGAGTTCTCAACCTACCTGACCGGCAGGTACCTGAGCTACACCCTCCTCCCGTTTTCGTTCAGAGAGTTCTTAGCTTACAGGGGAATTAAGCCGGAGGTTAGAACCACGAGGGACGAGGCAAGGGTAAAGAGAGCCCTAACGGAGTACATCGAGCGCGGGGGCTTTCCAGAGGCACTGCGCTTCGGCAGGGAGTACCTCGTGAACCTCTACAACGACATAATCACGAGGGACGTTATAGTCCGCTACGGCATTAGAAACGTCCGCGAGCTGAAGGAGGCCGCGTTCTATCTCTTCTCGAACTTCGCGGGCAGGTTTACCTATAGCAAGACAAAGAACGTCCTTAGAATCGGCAACGTCGAGACGGTCAAGAACTACGTCGAGGATCTCCAATCGGCCTACCTGATATTCGAGCTTCCCAAGTTCTCCTTCAAGCCGAAGGAAGTCGTTAGAGGCGATAAAAAGGTCTATGCAATCGACACGGGAATGCTCAACGCCGTCCTGCCGAAGGTTTCCGAGAACATCGGCAGACTCATGGAGAACGTCGTCTTCCTTGAACTCCTACGGTTCAAATATTACAAGAGACCCAGTGTTGAACTCTACCATTATCGGGACACCAAAGGCGAGGTGGACTTCGTCGCCAAAGAGAACGGAAGTGTTGAGCTGATTCAGGTCACCTACGCTTCAGAGGAAGGGGAGATAGCAAAGAGGGAGCTGGAAAACCTGTTCAGAGTTATGGAACTCTTCGGCGTGAAAACCGGGACGCTCGTGACGTGGAACTACTCCGGAGAAATAACGAGGGACGGACTACGGGTTAACGCCGTTCCCCTCTGGAGATGGCTTTTAAATTCTCGCGTCAATCTTTTTAACTTTCACACCCAACCTTAGACAGGTGAGTGCCTATTGATAGATGCCATCGTCGAGGCGATAAGGCTCGCTGTGACGAGGATTCCAGACGACGTCGTTTCCGCTTTGAGAGAAGCCTACGAGCGCGAGGACAACGATGTGGCGCGCTTCAACCTCGGGAACATCTTGAGGGCGATAGAGATTGGCAGAACCGAGTCAATACCCGTCTGCCAGGACACGGGGACGCTTACGTTCTTCGTAGAGGCCGGCGTGGAGAGCCCGTTTCTCGGAGAAGTTAAAGACTGGCTCGTCGAGGCGACGAGAAAAGCTACCACGGAAATCCCGCTCAGGCCCAACGCCGTGGACGTTCTCACAGGGGAAAACTCCGGCGACAACACGGGCAAAGACGTTCCAGTAATCCACTGGGAGCTCGTCCCTGGTGATGCTATAAGAATAGCGGTACTCCCCAAGGGTGGCGGAAGCGAGAACTGCTCCGCCTTGGCAATGCTCACGCCAGGCGAGGGCTGGGAAGGAGTTAAGCGCTTCGTGGTCGAGAAGGTTAAGGCCTGCGGTGGAAAGCCCTGTCCTCCGGTTGTTCTGGGCATAGGCGTCGGTGGTGGCGCCGATTACTCCCTCCTGCTGGCGAAGAAGGCCCTCCTCAGGCGGGTCGGCGAGAGGAACCCTGACGAAAGGATTGCGGAAATCGAGGGGGAGCTTCTGGAGGAAATCAACGCCCTCGGAGTCGGCCCGATGGGGATGGGCGGGAAAACGACCGCTCTGGACGTGAAGATAGAGGTCACCCACAGGCATCCTGCGAGCTTCCCCGTTGGTCTAATAGTCCAGTGCTGGGCCAACAGGCGGGCCTTCGTGAGGATAAAACCCGACGGGAGGGTCGAGGTGTGGCAGTGAGGCTGAGAACCCCGCTGAGCACGGAGGATGTCCTTAGACTGGAGGTGGGGGACGTCGTTTACCTATCGGGAGAAATCGTTACCGCGAGGGACTCGGCCCACAGGCGGATTCTGAGCCTTCCGAAGGAGGAACTGCCCTTCAACCCCGAGGGGGCCGTAATCTACCACTGCGGGCCCGTCGTGAGGAAAACCCACGGGAGCTACGAGATAGTCTCGGCAGGGCCGACGACGAGCGCGAGAATGAACCGCTACCTCGACGGGGTTCTTGACCTGGGTATCAGGGGGATAATAGGGAAGGGAGGAATGAAAGCTGAGCCGTTCAGGGGCAGAGCGGTTTACTTCGCCTTTACTGGAGGGGCCGGCTCACTCGCCGCCAAAAGCGTAAAGCGGGTCAGGGCCGTCCACTGGCTTGACCTTGGAATACCTGAGGCCCTCTGGGTCCTTGAGGTGGAGGACTTCCCCCTGCTGGTTGCAATCGACGCGCACGGGAACTCGCTCTACCGGTAGGCCTTACGCTCATCATTCATGGGGACTATGAACCTGGAGTAGAACTCCCTCCACTTCCTTAGCCTCTCCGCGACCTCCTCTGGATTAACGCGAACCCTTGCAACGCCTTCCTTCATGGCTTCCTCAGCGACAGCCTTCGCCACAGTGGGGTGAACGTCGGGGTGGAAGGGTGAGGGGATTATCTCCTCCTCGCTCGGCTCTATCACGGAGGCCATGGCCTTTGAGGCTTCGATTATCATGCCGTCCGTTATCGTCCTGGCCCTCACGTCAAGGGCCCCGCGGAAGATTGCAGGGAAACCGAGCAGGTTGTTTATCTGGTTCGGGTAGTCGCTCCTCCCCGTTGCCACGATCCTCGCACCGGCTTTCTTTGCCTCTTCCGGCAGTATCTCGGGCGTTGGATTGGCGAGCGGAAACACTATCGCGTCGTCGGCCATGCCTCTTACCCACTCGGGTTTTATGACGCCCGGCCCGGGCCTCGTGAATGAGATGAGAACGTCCGCTCCCCTGAGCGCCTCAGCCGAACCTCCCTCAACTCCCTCGCCGTTCGTTCTTGCCAGAAGTTCGCCCCTGTATGGAAACAGCTCTTCAAGGGGAAGGTCTGAAGTCAGAACCCTCGGCTTCCCATCAACGAGCTCAACGACGCGGACGTTTTCAGGCTTGACGCCGGCCTTGACGAGGAGCCTGAGCGTTGCAAAACCGGCAGCACCAGCCCCGAACAGTGCGATGCTGACCTCCCCCAGCTTCTTGCCGACGACCTTGAGGGCGTTGATAAGGCCAGCCAGAACGACGCTCGCTGTCCCCTGCTGGTCGTCGTGAAAGACAGGTACCTCCAGCTCTTCCCTGAGCCTCTCCAAGATGTAGAAGCACTTCGGCGAGGCTATGTCTTCGAGGTTTATCCCGCCGAAGGAGGGTGAAACGGCCTTAACGACCTCGATGAACCTTTCTGGTTCTTTTTCCGCCAGAACGAGCGGAAAGGCATCAACACCGCCGAAGGCCTTGAAGAGAAGCGCCTTTCCTTCCATCACGGGTAGGGCGCCGAGAGGCCCTACGTCGCCGAGGCCGAGAACCCTGCTCCCGTCGCTCACCACCGCAACCGTGTTAGCCCGATTGGTATATTCGAAAACCTTCTCAAGTTCTCTGCTTATCTCACGCGAAACCTCGGCGACGCCTGGCGTGTAGGCCAGCGGGAGCGTCTCCCTGGTGAGGGGAACCTTCGGAATGACCTCTATCTTGCCGTTGCCTATGAAGTTGCCCCTGTGAAACTCCTTCGCGTCCATTCAACCACCGGAGGGGTTGGCATGAGGAAGTTAAAATGCCTTTCGATGAAGGGAAAAATTGACAAGAACCGGTCAGGGGCCGATTAGCTCATCACGGCTCAGCTACCTACCCTCACATCATCCCAGCCCCAAAGCGGTGCGAATCCAGAGCGGAATGAGGCCTATCTTCGGGAACACCATCTCGGCCTTGGCCTCGACGGCGTAGGCTGGGACACAGCCGGCCATATACCCCTCGGGGAGCAAGACTTCCAGCGGGCCTTCAGAGGAGGGGTACGGGGGGTCGGGGACGGGGTTGTTGTCCCCCCACGTCACGTAGCACGTCTCGGGCCTTCCGTTGATTTTAACGGTGGAAACGTACCGGACGCGGTGGATTATCGGGTACTCGTAACCGGGGCGCTTGTAGACTATAACGTCGCCGACCTCCACTTGGTCGGGGCTCGTAACGCCCCTCAGGAGGACGATGTCTCCCCGGTAAAACACCGGCTCCATCGAGCCGCTGACGACTATAACTAAGGGAGAGTCCGTGTGGAGGGCCACCCTAAGCCCCACGTGGATTCCAAAGACGACGACCAGTGCAACAACGAGCCACGCTACTTCCCTCTTCCACTCCCCCATCTCAGGGCCTCCATATACGTGGCGATTCTAACGGCTATGGCACCTATCGCGGTGCACGTCTCAAGGCTGACTCTCTTGCCCGTGACGTCCATATGATAGCGTGCCAACTTAAAGGTTTCCTTCGGGAGACCGTGTCTCCCGAGCCCGATGAGGAGCAGAAAGCGCTCGCCGTTGAGAGCCCTCTCAGCAAGTTCTAAGGGGGTTATCTCCTTATCCCCAGAAGGCTTTCTCGTGGTCGCCACAGGAACCCCAAACTGGGGCGGAAATCCCCTCTTCGGGAAGTCCAGCAGGTGGAAGCGGTTCCCGCGGGCGAGCTCAATCAGGTACTTACCCCCCTCTCCTATCGTGGTGTGCCCGCTGACTTCCTCCGCAACGTCGAGGGGCTTTCCGTCGAAGGGGAACCCCACAAGGGCCAGGTGAAAGCCGTAGGCGTATGCTATCGGAGCGGAGCGGGCTATCGCACGAAGATGGGCCTCGTGAAGCCTCCTAACATCGTATGTGTTGTACAAGGCTAAGGTCAGCATCGGCATGGTTCTTAGAACACTGGGAATGTTTATAAGGGTTTAGAAGCTAGTAAAAACCACTATGACCACTCTAGAGGATATCCGGGCTCTGGCGGAGAGGGGGCAGTTTGAGGACGCGCTCGGGCGGATTGAAGAACTTGACAGCAGGCTAGACCAGATAAAGGCCCTCATAGACGTCGCCATAATTATGAAGGAGAAAGGCAATCCTGAGGACTGGATTATAGGACTCATTGAGGACGCCGAATACATAGCTGGGCACTGTAAGGACCCGTACACCAGAACAGTAGGATACGGCATAATCGCGTTTGCTTTTCACACCCTGGGATACTACAATGAAGCCTCAGAGGCATTTAACACGGCCATAGATGAGGCCGGGAAGATTAAGGACCCCCTGGCACGGGGACAGGCCATAGCGACTGTAGCCTACTACATCGCCACCACCGGCGACGCCGAGACCGCAATGGAGCTCTTTAATACGGCCTTTGAAGTGATAGCCAGGGCCGAGGTTGAGTACCGGGCCAAAGTTGACGGCCTCCTTAGGGTGGCTGAACTCCTAGAAAACGCTGGAGACGCGCTGTTCTCAAAGAACGCAATAGAGTTCTACAGAATAGCCTTCGATATCTTTGACAAACTCCACGTGAACCAGAGGGCAGGGGTCGTTGAGAAGAAGCTCCAGCTGGCAGAGATTACCAGCGAGACGGGCCTGCCCGAGATACGGCGGGCCCTACTTGAGGGGCGTTACCACTACGCACTGGCACTCATAAGGAGGAAGTTTAGGGGGGCGTCTAGGCTTATAGGAGAGCTTGAGGCCGCTCTGTGGATGAAGCGCGTAAACGACCCGACTTATATTGACGTGGTCGAAGAGGCCCTTAAGGAGACAAGAGAAGTCGAGCTCTCACCCGCGAGCGCCGAGAGGATAGCAACCCTTCTTACCCAGCTTGGAAGCCTGAGGGAAGCCCTTGCCTTCGCACAGCTGATAGACGATGCAACCAGGAAGAGCAGCGCCCTCAGGGGGATAGCCCTTGCCCTCGCAGAGAGGGAGGAGTACGAGGACGCCGAGAAGGTCGCGGAGCTGATACCTCTACCACACGTCAGAGAGGAAACCTTAAGGGACATAGAGACCATGTCCCTTGGGTGAGCCCATGATTTTCGATGCCCATTCCGACCTGCCGACCTTTGTCTATGATGAGAGAAAGGCCGGAAAAACGCGCGTCCTTGAGGAAAACTATGAGAAGTTCTTCAACGGCTGGGTTAGTTCGAGGGTTATGGCAATCTGGACGAGGCCCGAGAGGAGAAAAGACGCCACCACCTACGGCCTGGAAGTCCTAAACGCTCTTCTGAGGGACGTTGAAGAGAGCGAGCGCTTTGAATTAGTCACAACAGTCAAAGAAATGAAAAAAGCCATAGAAGACGGGAGGGTCGCCCTCTGGCTCGGCCTTGAGGGCGGAGAGCCAATAGGGGAGAGCCTCGACGTCCTTGAGGTCTTCCACAGGCTCGGCCTTAGGGTTCTAACACTGACCTGGAGCCTGCGCAACGCGATAGGCGACGGTGTCTTTGAGAGAACTGGCGGCGGACTCACCAACTTCGGCGTCGAGGTCGTCGGCAAGGCAGAGGAGCTCGGCATCGTTATAGACCTCAGCCACATAAACGAGGCCGGCTTCTGGGACACCCTTGATGTAACGTCTTTCCCGGTCATAGCCTCCCACTCCAACGCAAGGGCCCTCTGCGACAACCCAAGAAACCTGACGGACGACCAGCTGAAGGCGATAGCCGAGAGGGACGGTGTCGTCGGGGCAGTTGCGATACCGAGCTTCGTGGACAGGGAAAGGCCAACACTGGGGAAGTACGTGGAGCACATAAAGTACATGGCAGACCTCATCGGCTACAAACACGTCGGCCTCGGCTTTGACTTTGTTTACTACCTCCAGGGCTGGAGCGGAAGGAGCGTTGAGGGCTTTGAAAACGAGTCAAAGATTCCCGCGCTGGTGGAGATGCTGAAGGAGAACTTCAGCGAGAAAGAGGTAGAGGCAATAACGTTCAAAAACTTTGAGAGGGTTTTTGAGAGGATAACCTAAGGCTTCCTCAGGAAGGAGGGGCATCTTAGGGGCCTCTTGCTGTTGGGAAAACCCACAAAGCCGAGGAATCTCACCTCGCCAGTGAGACGTACTGAGAGCATGCCGAAAGTCTTTGAACGCTCCGTGGCTGAACGAACTGTCTCAGTGCTGAGCTCGACCTCAAGGGTAGGGGGACTGTAACTACCAAGCGCTATGGCCTGCTCCCTGTCAGAGGCCCCCTTTCGCCTCCCTTTTTTGAAAGCATTGACAGCACTCGACAGGACGTTATTGGCCTCTGCCTCCATGAAAACACGGTTCTTAAGCTCCCTGGCCCACCCGCTCCACGCGAGATGACCCGAGTAGCCCAAGAGATAGCCGAGTAAGTAGGCCTTTCGTACGGGGTCGGTCTCCAATAGTATCTCCTTTACCGTCACCGGCTTTTCGCTGAAGCGTTTGCTCATACGAGCGGCCCCCTGACGTAGAGCCCGCGAGGCCCGAACTCAATTCGGTGCATCTTCGTTTCGTGGTTCGTCCTGCGCATCTTGAGAACCTGAATCGCCCTCACCATATCGGCACCGTCCAAGTAGTAGTGAAGCATTATAACGCCATCAACCAGGTAGTATTCCTCCGTATAGCGGTCGAGTTCAGTCATTTCAGCAATGAAGATACTGGTTATCCCCAGATCCTCGATTGTCCTAATAAACGTCGCCAGCTCGGCCCTCTTCTCCGCAAGATTGGTGGTTGGAAAGTCTATCGCCGTCAGGGGATCTATCACGAGCCGTGAGACATTCGCCTCCCTCGCGAGGTCTTTAATGCGGATCATCACACTGCTCCACTGGGGCGGCTTTGCAGTGGAGCCCCAGAGCTCCCTCCCAAGGTCGTAGAGGATGAAGTTCCCATTGGCAACGTAGTCCTTCACCCGCGGATCAAAGCGCTCAAAATCCTTGAGAACTTCATCAGGCTTGTAGACGAGTGAGATGTAAGCAACGCGTTCGCCGTTCCTTGCACCCTCTGCAAGGAACTGCATTGCGAAGGTCGTCTTCCCGCTCCCAGGAGGACCAGTCACTAGGTAAGCCTTTCCGGGTATAAATCCCCCCTCAATTAGCTCGTCAAAGCCGGGCACCCCGGAGGGGATCCTTCCCCACGTCATGTTTTCGCCCCCCACAATAATAAAACCAAGGTGCAAAATTATATAAAAGTATGGCGGACTGTAAGGCTGGGGAAAGGCATGGACGCTTACTTTTTAACGGCCAGGGACGCAAGGAGAATGCTCCTTTCAAGGGGGGCAGTTAAGCTCAACCTCGACCTTAGAAAAACAAACAGGACGTGGGAAGTTGTCCGAGAAGGCGCCGAGTTCATCTTTCCCGACGGTACGCGGGTTGAGAGGGAAATAATCGAAAGAATTGCGAGGGACGAGGGGAGCGTCTACTTCGTTAAGGACGGGAAGGTCTACAAGGCGGCGATAGCGGGTGAGCACTTCTACAAGCTCGTTCCAACAATCCCGCCGACGATAGAGATAAACGGCATCAGGATGCACAGGACTAAGGGGGTAAACCCCCTCCAGGACACGAGGAACAAGGTGAACACGGTCAAGCCAAAGGAAGGAGAGACCGTCCTCGACACCTGCATGGGGCTCGGCTACACCGCCATAGAGGCCTCGAAGCGCGGGGCCTACGTCATGACCATCGAGAAAGACCCCAACGTCATCGAGCTCGCGCGCATAAATCCCTGGAGTCGGGAACTGTTCACGGGAGGCAAAATCCAGGTGATTCAGGGAGACGCCTTCGAGGTCGTGAAGAAGTTCAAGGACGGGAGCTTTGACGTTGTAATCCACGACCCGCCGCGATTCTCGTTAGCCGGCCACCTCTACTCGGAAGAGTTCTACCGCGAGCTTTTCAGGGTTTTAAAACCCGGAGGAAGGCTCTTCCACTACGTAGGTAACCCAGGAAAGAAATACCGGGGGAAAGACCTTCAGAAGGGCGTCATGGAGCGGCTGAGGAGAGCGGGCTTCATGGGGGTTAAAAGGGTCGAGGAAGCGCTTGGAGTCGTTGCGAGAAAACCCGAAAAGAAGGGGGGAAGGGATTAAATCCCTCCGACCTCTTCAAGCTCTTCGAAGGCCTCAAGGTTCGTGTAGTAGTCCATCAGCTCGGCTATCTCCCTTCTGAGCTTGAAGCTCCTGAGTATTGCAATTCCAAAGCCTATTATTGACGGCCACGCCAGCAGGAGGAGCAGCTTTGCGTCGCTCATCGGTATGGGTCTCGGGTCGGTGAAGCGGTTGAAGTTCCATATCATAAAGGCTATCATCAGCCAGGCGGTGGAGAAGTTGGTGAGCCCGCTGCCGCTCTCGCCGAGCTTGAAACCGGGGATAACGTCCTTGGTGATGGGTGGCAGGAGGTTGCTTCCCATGAATCCGAGCTGGTCTTCGAAGACGTGGAGCCACTGGCCAATCATTGAAGCGATGGCAAGCTCCGTGGCGTGCGAATAGCCTATCAGCTTGAAGAAGGCGAAGACGACGAGGCCTATTATGATGCCCATCGTGAGGGAGTGGCTGAAGCCGTGGTGCCATGGCAAAAACCTGTCCTTGACGACGGTCTTGCCCTTGAACGTGGCTCTCCTGAACGCTATCTCCGGGCCGGAGAAGGAGTCTATCCTCGTGGGCTTGGGGTAGGTCTTGATGAAGGGAACGCTGACCTTCGCTATTCCATAGCGCCTGTACTCGGGCGGCTTGTCCGTTATGGCCACTCCTCCAGGGGTCACTATCGGCCCCATCTCGACGCGGACTTCCCTCTTCGGCGGGTCGAGGTGGACGAAGAACTGCCTGTAAACGTCTCCTGGCAGGCGGATGTTGTGTATCTTGACTATCCTCTCGCCCTCGTGGTAGGCCTCCTCGATGGCCCTTGCTATCGTCTCCGCTATGCCCTGCGGGTGCGGTGCGTCGCTGACGACGAGCTTGAGGGAGCCGTCCTCATCAACATCGACGTAGCCAAAGACGAGCATCTCCCTGCCTTCCTCTATCTTTCCGAACTCCTCCTCGAAGAACTCGTAGTCATCTCCGAAGGCCTCAACGGTAATCTTCCCTGTTCCGTCGTTGAGGGTGAAGACTATGCTGTTGTAGCTATCCGTCACGGTCTCTTCCGTTCCGTCCTCGCGGAGCACCTTGTAAGTGAGCTTTCCTGAACCCCGGACGAGGATTTCCTCGACCTTTCCCTCGACGGCAAAGAACTGGTAGCGGTTCTTCTCGCTAAGCTCGCTGATTTTAACGAGCTTCGGAGCGTAGTGCTTCTTCTCGTCCCACGGGGCCGGGTCTATCTCGTAGTCCCTTCTGGCGAAGAACTTCCCGAACTTGAAGTCCACGAAGTCGGGGAAGTAGGCAGCGGCTGCAGCTATGACGGGGATGAGTATGCCGAGGCGCAGGTCGCCGACGAGGGCGGCGAAGAAGGTCGCCGCCGCGAGACCCGATATGTAGTGCGTGAATCCTCTCATCTTACATCACCCCAGCCCGAGCAGGTGCATGAAGTACCCGGTGTGTCCAGTCATGCTGATGAGCACGGGCAGTACGAGCCCTCCAAGGCAGTAGCTCCTCCTGGTGTTGAAGGCCGCCGCCATCATTCCAATGGCCGTTGAGACGAAGAGCACGACAACTCCCATCGGGCCCGTGAGGAGGTAGGAGATAACTACTAGGACTACTGCCACGATGTACGAGAGCTTCTTGATGTGGAGGACGTTGAAGCTCCTGGCTATGAACTTGGAGAGGTAGTAGGTGAACAGGAAGCTTATTCCCGCGCTGAGCAGTATGACGCCCATGGCGGCAAGGTACTCCGAGTAGCTCTTTGGCGTGTAAACTGAGCTCACGAGCCATGCCGCCGCTCCCCTCGTGAGCCTGAGGTTCGGCAGGAAGAGGAGCGTGAAGGCTCCAACGTAGTAGATGACCCTGTTCACGCCCTGGCTTATGATGAAGGCATCGTCTCCACGCTGGCTCGTCATGTGGCCGGCTACGAGCGCACCCATACCTCCGGTGATTATTGGGTAGACTGCCGCTATGGTTCCACCGAGCGCTCCACCGAAGGTGGCCTTGAGGGCGTTGTATATGCTACTCTCGACCTTGTCCTCTGGGACCTGCTCAAGCATCGGCGGGTTGGAGAGTATGTTGAGGAGAACCCACGACATTCCGAAGAAGCCTATGAACATCGGGGTCAGCCTGGTGTAGGCGCTCGTAGTCGGAAGGAGGTTGGTGTTCATAACGATGAAGCCCAGTATTCCTGAGATGAAGAACACTAGGATTCCGCCGAGTATCTGCCTCCAGGCCAGCCAGAGCCTCTGGAGGGGCGTCTTTCCGCGGTCGCCTTCCTTGGGCCACTCACTCATGAACATGAAGACCACTATGGCGACGAGGAAGTAGGTTATGTAGGGGCTGGTGGCCTGGTAGATTGGAGGTAGAACCTTCGGGAATATGAAGAGCGCCCCCAGCACGAGGACGAGGGTTCCTGCAACTGCACCGATGAGGTAAAGGAGAACCGCCTCATGTCCCCTGCCTAGGAGCAGGTAGCGCTGGGTCGGGAAGAGGAGGAACACCGCGCTCTCGTCGGCGACGCTGAAGTAGACGCTCGATATCGCGCTTACGAAGGCATAGGCCACTATGGCCCCTATGGCGAAGAACGGGAAGGCCTGCACGGGCATGAGCTCGCCGACGCCAAAGACCGCCACGAGGAGGGCCATTATGTTGAATATGTGGAACCCCGGAATCCACGAGATTAGTGAGCCGAACAGCACTCCAGCGAACGACCAAAGTAAAAGGTCGGAGAGGGGAATCATGGCCATCACCTCACCTCGATACAGTCAGTTCTGTAGGGAATGACCTCAACGGTTCCCTTGTACTCCGAGACGTAGCCCGCTACTCTGACCGTCTGGCCCTTCTCGAAGCTCATGTCTCCAGCAACGCTCTTCGGAATGAATACCACCAGCTCGCCGCTTCCGTCGTCTACGGTAAGCTTGATGAAGGAACTGCCCACATAGACGTCCTTAACGGTGCCCTCGACAACGACGGTCTTTCCGAGCAGGTCAAGGGTGACCTTGCCGGTCTTGAGCTCCTCCGCCGGGACTGCCTCAACAACGGTTATGGAGACGACCTTCTTGGCGTCAGCGTCGTAGGTTATCCTGAGGGTGCTTCCGGTTCCAGCTTCCCTCGGGTCTGGGAGGAGCTCTCTCTGGACCGGGAGCTCTGCACTTCCGCTGTCGTCGTGGACTTTCATGAAGTAGCCGTTGTCGTAGCCAAGCTCGTCCCATACCACCGTGAGGTTAACGACTCCGGTGGCACTTGAAAGCTCGGCGACTTTCACTTCTTCCGTTGCGGAGGTCTCCTCAGAGGGGCCCTCGGAAGGTGCCTCTTCCACGATGACCGCGTTGAGGTCGTAGACGACTATCTCCGCCTCACCGTTGTACTCATCAACGTATCCAGCTGCACTGACAATCTGCTCCTCCTTGACGCTGAGGTCGGCTCCACCCGGTATGAAGACCGTTACCTCACCGCTTCCATCGTCCACCTTCAGCTTGAGGTTGCTTCCAACGGTGGCAACCTCGGAAACGGTTCCCTTTACGGCAACGGTCTTGCCCTTCATGGAGAGGTCGACGGCACCCGTGCCGAGCAGTGGCGATGGTTTGGCCTTGATGACCTCAAGCTGGGTTATTCTGCCGGAGAGCGGGTCAGCAACTACCTTAAGGGTGCTTCCGGTACCGGCTTCAAGCGGGTTCGGCAGGAGCGAGCGCTCGGCGAGGAGCGTCGCGCTTCCGGTGGAATCGCTGACTGTCAGGGCGTAGTCCGGCTTCTGGTAGGCAATTGAGTCCCAATTTACAGCCAGGAGGAGCGGTTCAGAGGCGGTCTTCAGGTCGGAGACCGTTCCTTCGACTGATCCGCCCTGCTGGAGCTTTTCAATGGCGAGAGGGTTGAAGACGACAACCTCTGGCTCGCCGCGGTAGATTTCAACGTATCCACCGACCTGCACGATATCGCCAGCAGACGGAACATAGGTCAGCTCATTGGCAGCCGCCCTCGGAACGAAGACCGGCAGGTTACCGATGGTTATCTTGAGGTTGCCGCTGAGGTTTGCCACGTCAGTGACCTTGCCGACGACCGCGACGAGCTGGCCCTCCATCTCCGTTGTGACCTCGTCGGGCTTGAGCGGAACCGGGGCCACGGGCACTTCAACCGTGATGTTCTCGCCCTTCACAAGGCTCTCATCAACGACCGTGCCCCTGACAACGACCTGGCTACCGGTACCCGCTTCGAGCGGGTTGAGGTTGAGGAGTGCATCCCTCTGGAGGGAGACTTTAACACCGTCGACGGTGATGTAGTATGTGCCGTCGGAGTACGTTACTCCCTCCAGAGAGCCAGCGAACTCAACGGGCTGACCCTTGTAGTCAGCGAGCTGAGAGGCGCTGACCCTCGGGAGCTCAACGGTCTGGGGCCGGACGGGTTCTCCAAGGGCCCTTATGCCGGCTCCAGTGTAAACAACTATTTCAAGCGCACCGCGGTACTCCTCGAGGTATCCGCCAACCTCAACACCGAGACCGTCCTTGAGCTTGTCAATAGTCTCGTTGGAAATCTCGGCGAGGGTTGCCGACGGAATGAAGACGTCAATCTTTCCAGTTCCGTCGTCAACAACGAGCTTGAGGTTGGAGCCCACCCTGACGACTTCCTCGATGTTGCCCTTCACCGCAACTATCGAGCCAATCATGTCAGAGGTTAGGGTTCCGATGGGCCTGAACTCGGCCTTACCGGGCTTGACGATGCTCAGGTAAGCCGCAACGAGCCTGCCGTCGTCTCCCATCTTTCCGGCAACCTTAATGACGCTCTCGCTCGATACTCTGAACGGGTCGAGGTTTGCGAGAACCTCGCGCGGGGCAATGACCTCAAGGTAGTTCTGACCGTCGGTAAGGGTAATCACATAGCGGCCGCTCTCGTAGGTTACGCCCGCAAGGGAACCCTCAACGGACATTGCCATTCCTGGATAGCCGTGGGCTTCTCCTATCTGAACGACTGGGGCGTTTTCAATAGACTTTACCGAGACCTGGGAGAGGTCCCTAACGACTATCTCAGGAGATGAACCCTTGTAGAGATAAACTATTCCCGGGGCGTACACAGTGTCGCCAACTTTCACATTGAAGTCATTGAAGACCAGCAGAACCCTTGGGATAAGGACTGCAACCTCAGAGTCGCCCGTGTCCACAGTAAGCAGGTATCCAGAGCTGACGTTTAAGAACTCGGTGACGATGCCCTCAACAGCCACGTAGGTGTTGGCCATATCGGGGGTCAGGGAAGTGACGACCTGAGGGTTCTCGGAGTAGAGCTTCGAGTCGAACTTCAGGCCGTCGAGGTACTGGAGCATCGAGTAGGTGTACGTCTCCCTCACGCGGAGCTGGACTTCTGCAGTCACGTTGTCCCCTGGGAAAGGGATAACGCCCTTTTTCAGCATCTCATCGGCGAGTGGCGAGTATACCCTGACGTCAATTTGACCCGTCCCATCGTCAACCGTGAAAGTTAAGGAAAGCTTTCCGCCCGACTGCGACACGTAGGGAACACTGGCCACTGTGCCGCTAACCCTCACCACCGCGTAGTTCATCATGTAGTTGCCGTAGACGTCGCTTACTTTCACAAGAGGAGCCTGAGCACTCTGAGCGGCGACGAGAAGAATAGCGACGCCGATTACCGACAGGAGAATGGAGATATATTTGAGCCTCGACACGTCGAGCTTCTTCTGTTCTTTCAGCCCGTGGTAGTAGAGCTTTTTCTCACGTTTCTTTTCCGTCATACATGATACCTCCTGGCCATTGATTTGGCAACCCAGTTGATGGATTGTATTTTTAACATTTTCGTGTCAAAATAAGGCAGAGTTGGGCAGTTTTGAGCAAAATAGTACATTACACGTTGGAGAAATAATTAAATACTCTGATTAAAAGTCCACACTAGACAGTGTCAAGACAAGGAAAATCGCGTTAAGAAGAAAAAAGATAACATCAGTTCCCATTCCCCTTGAGTATCTTCTCTACCTCAAAGCCCTCCTCGTACTTCTTGAGCTTGCGCTCGAAGAACTCTATGAAGAGCCTGTAGCGCTTCGCCCTGTGCCTCGGGCTTCCGCGGACGCTGTGGCCGTGGGCGCCGCGCTTGAATATCGCTATGTAGGCTTCCTTGCCCATGTCCTTGAGCACGTTGTAGAACATAAGGCTCTGGTCGAGCGGACAGCGGTAGTCCTCAAGCGAGTGGATTAGGAGTATCGGCGCCTTCACGTTCTGAGCGTAGAACAGCGGGCTGAGCTTCCTGAAGTTCTCGTTCTCTAACGGATTTGGCCCGATGACCTCGACGTCGTACCAGAGCCCTATGTCCGAGAAGGCGTAGCTGGTGAGCCAGTAGCTTATGCCGTTCTCGCTTATTCCTGCCTTGAAGAGGTCGCTCTGAGTCAAGGCCCAGTTGGTCATGAAGCCGCCGTAGCTTATGCCCGTTATTCCAACGCGCTCCCTGTCGGCCTGCGGTTCGAGCTTGAAGAACTCCTCGATGCCGTTCATTATGTCCTCAAAGTCCTCCAAGCCAGTCCTCTCCAGGACGCGGAGCGCGAAGTCCTCGTCGTAGCCGTCGCTGCCGCGCGGGTTCACGAAGACGACGTAGTAGCCCTTGCTCGCCATCAGCTGCATCTCGTAGACGAAGCGGTGGCCGTACATCCCCTTCGGCCCGCCGTGGACGAAGACTATCACCGGGGCCTTCTCCTCTTTAACCTCCGGCCTGAGGTACCAGCCGTCTATCTCGAGGTCTTTGCTCTTGAAGCGGAAGTGCCTCGGCTCGAAGGTCTTGAGCTTCCTGAATATCGGCCCGTTGTATTCGGTGACCTGTTTCAGCTCGCCGTCGTAGAGGTAGAGCTCGCCTATCCTCGTGGCGGTCATGATGAGGAGCAATGCTTTGCCATCGCTGACGTCAAGCCCGTAAATCCAGTGGTCGCCGGTAACAACACGCTCGGCCTTCCCGTCCCAGAGCCAGAGGTTTACCCTGCCAGCATCTGGAGTGAGGAAGTAGACCTTTCCTTCCGTGAGCTTGGCTTCCCAGACGTCGAGCGGGCCCTCGTAGATCGGTTTAAGCTCGCCGTCCCAGAGGTACAGCCAGTCGTGCTCGCTGATGAACCGCTTTTCTTTCTTGCCCCTCAGGAGTATTCTCTTTCCGTCGGAGTCAACCGCCTCGAAGGAGACCCTCTCGAAGAGCTTCTCTTCCTCCCCGTCCTTCCATAGGACTATGTCGTAGAACTTGAACAGGGCAGGCTTGCTCCCCTCGCGGTGCGGGACGTTCACAACTATCGCATCGCCGTGCCAGAGGCCACTCGAAAACCTCAGCTTCTCAAACTGTTCGAGTATCTCCTCGCTTTCAGTGTCGAGAACCCAGAATGTGGTCTTCTCCCCGTCGAAGAATCCCATATTGTCGAACCAGACCGGGACGTCGTCGTCAAAGACGAAGTCCTCATCGTCCCTCCTCTTGAAGCCGACAACTAAGAGTCTCCTCGAATCGTCGTTCCACTGCATCGAGCGGACGTTTTTAGTTGAGAGGACTTTCTTGGCGCTCAGGGTCTGGATATCGGCCACCCATATCTCGGTCTCCTTCTTCTCCTCGTTAAAGCAGGTGAAGGCGAGCTTTCTGCCGTCTGGCGAAATCCTCGGCATTGAGGCGTTCTCGATGAAGCGCCTTGAGCCCGTTTCAAGGTCTTCAACAACAACCGTGCTCTCGTACTTGTTGTCCTTCATGTTGGCCTTCGTCAGGGTGTACGCGATTAAGTTTCCCCGTATCCTCGGGTCGCCCAGGTAGGCGAACTTAGAAAAGGTCTCGTGGTTCCATTCGATGCCGGTCATAACGCTATCACCAGGTTTCAATAGACACAGCGGAGTATATAAGCTTAACTTTGATGGACAGCATTGGGCACGGAGAACATTTAAAAAAGAGCCCGCCGATATGATGGGCCAGGTGAGAGACGTGAAGGAGACGAGCGCTATAGCGATAATCTTCTCAACTGGGATAGTCCTCTCACTCCTGCTCAAGAACTACATAGGGATAGCGGTGGCGGCCATTGGAATTCCGGCGTACCTAGCGTACACCGCCCGCGAGCAGAACATCCTCGCGAAGTCGAGGCTCTACGACAGAGACCTCTTTATCATGATTGGAATCTCGGTAGTGGTAATCCTCGTGTTCAACTACTTCCTCGACCCGAGGATTGGGCTCATAGCCCTTGCCGTTGTTGTCCCGCTTCTTGCGGTCTGGGCAGACAGGCTAAAGACCGGAAAGGAGCTCCAGAAGGCGTGAGAGCCGGCCAGTCCTCTTGTATTCCCTCAGCGCTTCTTTAACATTCTCTCGAAAGCCCTCGTCGAGGTCGAACTTTGAGTAGAGCCTCTCGGAAATCGCGTTTTTACCCACGAACAGCATTGAAAAAGTTGACGTGAGGTTGTTGGGCTTCCTCCAGCCTGCCTTCTCGAAGTCTATAATCCACACACGGGCGCCAACTATGATGTGCTTGCCCCCCTGCATCTGGCCGTGGTCGAGGCCGAGCCTGTCGAGGAGGGCAGTCTTTTCGGCTATCTGAAAGAGGTGGCGCTTTTCGATGTCGGCGTAGAGTATAGGCTCGCCCTCGGCGAACTCCCTGACGATGTAGGGGAGTCCCTCAAACGTCCCGGTGAAGAGCAACGGCGGGGTTATTCCAAAAGGCCGTATGGCCTTAAGTATATCGGCCTCCCTGTCGAAGTTGCTCCTCGGGGAGTCTGGTCTCTGGAGCTTTACGATGGCCTTTTTTCCCTTAAACTCTCCCACGAACACGAGGCTCGTCGTCCCCTTGGAGAGCGGCCTAACCCCATCAAACCCAAGTTCACCGAGGCGGGTCAAAAACCGCTCAAGCCTTTTACGACCAATGATGTTCTCGAACGTCATTCTCGATAAGCTTAAATAGGGCGAGGGTTAAATATTTTTGGTGATACCCATGGTGACGGCTTTTATTTTGATGGTTACGGCCGCTGGAAAAGAAAGGGAAGTTATGGAGAAGCTTCTTGCCATGCCCGAGGTTAAGGAGGCCTACGTCGTCTACGGCGAGTACGACCTCGTCGTTAAGGTTGAGACCGACACGCTAAAGGACCTCGACCAGTTCATAACGGAAAAGATAAGGCGCATGCCGGAGATCCAGATGACCTCGACGATGATAGCCATCTGAACCTCCCTTCCGTTATTCCATTCTCTCTTAATATTAGAACGCTTTCGAAGCCCATCCTTCAGAACAGGGCAAAGTTCACGCTCAAAAGCACTATCGTGACGATGGGAACTAAAAATATCACCATTTATTTGAGTATAGAAAATGTAACTTAACCGGTGGGTTTTTACTTTAATTTTTAACTTAAAGTTTACGAAACTTTTTTGAATCCAGAATTATTTGCCCAGAGCTGAAAATCCTTGGAGGTGGTAACATTGAACCGCCAGGGAATTGTTGGAGTGGTATTTCTCTTCCTAGTTCTAACTCTACCAGGAACCTCCGCCCTTTCCCTGCCTTGGTCAGGGCTTCCGATTTTGGGGACAGAGAGTGGCGCCTATCCAATTCGTCTCGAGAGCGTTGAGCAGAGCGGCAACATCGCGGTCATTACCTGGGACGTCCCACCGAACTGCATCTCCGGCTACTGAACAGTCCTCATCAGCAAAGACAGGAGAACTGTAAAGGAAAGAGTTCATCTTGGCCGTCTCAAGCCGTGGGGCAAGAAGGTTGCCGTTTTCCTGAACGTCAAAGAGCCAGTTTACGTCAAGCTACGCATCACCTCCGGAAATGGCATCTTCATGAGCTCGTGGGTGAGGCTAACCCCCAATCCGTGCCGAGGTTCTTCCCCACCGGCTATACGGCAACCTACCCCGTGCAGAAGGGAGAGATAAGACCACAGTTCATTCAAATCCCGATCCTTATCGGAGCAATAATCTCAGTAGGTTTTGCGCTCTGGGACGCGTATGACGCGTACAACGTGTGCTCCGACTACGGTGGAGACTCCATAAAGTGTACCGTTGCGGCGGGTTCCGTGTTTGTTTTCAGCCTGGCCATAGAAGGTGATGAGATTGTTAGCATATTCAGGCACGGTGATGAGCTTGTCGAGGTTCCTGGGAGGTTGTACAGTACGCTAAAGCGCCTCGACATTGTTGAGGAGATTGACCAGGGGCTTCAAAAGGCCAGGTTTGTAAATGAGAGGTTCGCCCACATCTTTGACGACATAGCTAAGCACGGCGATGATGCCGCTAAGGCCCTCGACGACCTTGTCAGGGCAGGCGTTTCAAAGGAGGCAGTTGAGGAGGCCGTTAAGCACGGAGCAACGATAAAGGGAGTGAAGGAAGGGATTGAGAGGTTTGCAAAATCAACATCATCCATAAAGAACTCTCATGGATACACTATCGTCATAGAGAGAGGCAACGAGAGATATGGCCTGATCCACGGCTGGTTAAGGCACGTGCATGGCTACGAGATGGACTATAAGCGGGAGACATCGTTCTTTCCGATGGGACAGGAAATAGTGTACTACGTGAACGGCCAGAGGAAAGTTATGAAACTTCCCAAGACAATCCAGTCTCCGGAGGAACTGTACAATGAGATTGTACGACTAACAAGGCAATATAAGGACCTACTGAGGCCCAACATGGAATCTCGCCCAGGTACAATTATTTTAACCAAGCCGTCTAATCTCCCAGGAATAACTGAAATAACCGTAGTCTTTAAGAGAAGAGGAAGCACATATAAGCTCATTACATTCTGGCCAGATAGTGGAAGTGCAGTATGGGTATACAAGAACGGTAAGTGGATACGCCGTCCATGAGGTGATTCCGATGCCCTTCCAGGAGTTCAAATTTGCTGGAAAGCACCTGAAGGTAGAAATCGGACCACCTCCCCACGGGCTCTTGCCCGAGTGCTTCTTTGGCTTTTTTTCAGTTATTACTGTTGATGGCGAGCCATTGTTTGGCGAGGTTATTGGGGGCCACATAGAATATGATGAGTGCGGTCTTGAGATAGCTATCGAGCTCATGCAGGCTATTCTCTGTCTGTTAAGCCCCAGGATGTCCCTTAATCCACACTGTGCAAAATGTCTCAACCCACCCGCAGAGAGGAAATGTGAACACTTCCTCTCCAGACGTAAGGAAATCCCTGATGCGGCTTACTGTGCAAGAATCGGTCGTAATTATTATTTATTCACCATCGAAAACGGAATGTTTGTTGTGTATTATAAGATAAATGAACACCGGGCAGTTGGAGACATTGAAGTCTTTGTTCCAGTTGAGAAAGTTCTCCGGCTTTCATTTAGGGAATTCGCTGAGGACATAATAGATATGGCAGAAAACTTCTGGAACTACTTACTTTCAAACTTGGAGGACATTAACAGTTTCCTAGTATCGTCTGGATGCGAGGAGTGGATGATTACGGAAAAAGAACTCGGAAAATACAAAAGTCTTCTCACGACTCTAAAATCTATCTACTCGGAAAAGACAAATTTGAGGTGAGAGCATGGAGCTGCAACTAAGGGGCAGGTTCTTTGAAATTGTTGTAAATCTGCCTGAAACTGGGGTAAATTGCAGGTATCCATTCAAAATTTCATTAAGAATGGGGGGAATTCAAGTTACTCCCCACCGAGGAGTTTCCGGAGATGTGTTTGGGCTATTTAGAGACCTTGTTAGGCTGAGCATCTGTCTCCTTGAGGAAGAAAACTGTGAGGAAGTTAAAGAGGATTCCTTCCTCTTCTGGAGGGACATTGCTATTGAGGCGGGCTTTTATAAAGCGGATGAAATTCCAATAGAGGACGTTGTTGCGGGAAAAATAAGGACATATTCAGCCAGCTTAATGCTCCAGGACTGCATCTTTTCCTTCAGGTCGGAGGAGGAGACTTTAAGAATACACTTCAAGTGTGGGGATTTCAATCTTGGCAGTGTAGATGTGCCAATTAAAGAGTTCGTTCTTGAAGTTCTCAAGCTCTCCAGAATGTTTTTGCGGTTTTTAGAGGGGAATTTAGACCATATAAATGAGCACTTAAAAAAGAAAGGGTGCAAATGGCCATTTACTATAACAAAAGGTGAATTGCTTGGATTGAAGAGAGATGTAGGATATCTCAAGGAACTCCTGCGTGGAAAATACTTGGAGGAAGTTGATATTGGGTCAATTGAGGAAACTACCTAAAATGAAAATGAAAGAGAACCGAGAGGAGCGGACTGCTCCATGCATTCCTCAGACACGTTTGGGGGTACGAGATGGAGAAGAAACCAGTTACCACTTTCTGGCCGATGGGTCAGAAGATTGTCGTGAACGGTCAGGCGAAGCAGCTGCCTAAGGTATTCAGGGACGAGCGTGAACTCAGAGAGTTCCTTGATGAAGTACTGGAGAGGGCGCTTAAGAAAGAAAAGTACGCGAAGAAGTTCAAGGAGGGTAGTGTTACCTTAACTGTCGAACTCTCGGACGTTGGCATTTACAAGCAAGGCATAACATCAGTAGAGTTTGCATTCGAATACAAAAACGGTGTCTACTACCTGAAGACAGCATATCCTAAGAAGGGCTGGGCTGTTGAGACGTATATTCCTGGCAGGGGCGGCTGGCAGTGAGGTGCTAGGAATGTGGGTCACAATGAAGGGAAAGCACTTGGAGTTGCGGTATGAGATTGGGTACTTCGAGGACGTAGAAGTGTGGAATCCCTTCCACCTTCTAATTTTTATTGACGGCCACATGCTAGTAGGATACGCGTTCAAAAAATACAACTGCAAGATAATGGGAGAGGGAGGGGATCCCTACAGTTTCTTCGGGGATATGTTAAACTGTTGTGATTTTATGCTTGACGATGAAGGGAAGTATTTGGAGGGGGAATTATATTGGTGATCTCAGAGAGGAGGCAAGGGAGCTTGGGTTTGTTGTTAAGGATTCGACGAAGCTTTACTGGTCGCATCTTGGGGCGGATTATTCGAGGGCGATTCTTGAGCTTGATGGTGAGCTTTTGAAAGTCCATTATTACAATGACTTGCTCAGTTACACCGACTGCCCCGAGTTTGAAGGCAAGCATAAGGGCACTGTTGTCGTTCCCTTCAATGAGTTCGTTGAAGATGTGCTAAAAATGGCCAGAGAGTACATTGAGAAGTGGTTCCCAGTAGATGTTAAAATCAGGTTTGATGTGGATGATGACTTCACTCCGGAGGATTATGAGCGGAGAAAAAACGCATGAAAGAGTTCATTAAATACGTTGAAAAACTTTATCAGAAAAAGGCGAAATGAGACTGGCTTCAATTCAGCTTTAGCTTTGAGGATGGGAAGTTCGTCCTGAAGACGGCGTATCCAGAGAAGGGTAGTGCTGTGTGGGAGTACAACAGATACCTCGGATGGAGGGTGAAAAAATGATTGAGTATTTTGATTTGCGGGGAAGGCACGTGTTTGTAAGAGTCTGGACAGAGTACGTGCCTTCCCCAGACCCCTTCACTTTAGTTTTTATCATCGACAACAATATTATCACCGGAATATGCTGGAACGGAGAACTCGAAGGAGCTGAGGCTGACGTTTACAGGTTTTTTGAGAGTTTGTTAACTGCTTGTTATTACTTTTTACAGCTGGAACATCCACACGTTCAAAAGATAACCAAATACAGCAGGGAGGAGGCGGAGAAAGAGGGGTTTCAATTGAAAGATGAAATCGTAGTGTATCAAGTGCCTGAAAGATCGAGCATTTACTACTTCTGCTCCACCAAGAACACAGTGAGAGTATACTACCACAATGAACTCCTTGAAGCCACGAATTGCCCAGAATACAAGGGCAAGCACAAGGGTGTTGTTGAAGTTCCTCTCAAAGAGTTCGTTGAGGATGTTTTGAAAATCAGCAGGGAGTACTTGGAGAAGTACGCTTCAGTCATCGAGAAAATCAGGCTTGAGCACGGGGAAGAGCCAGATGATTATGGGTTCCTCCAAGAGTTTTATCGTGAAGTGAAGGAACTGTACCATAAAAAATTCCAGTCTAGTCCATATAGCCATAGGTATCCTCAAGACTAACAAAACAGTATTGCTATAGAATCTGGAGGATGAGAGATATGAAGGAAAATAACCCCTAGGGGAAAGCATATCTCACTGAAAAGTACTTCAAAAAAGCTTTGGATTCAGTTCTTCTTTATTATTGACGGCAATCTAACCACTGGAACATGCTGGATTAAAGAAAAGCTATATCCAATCAAGGAAACCAGTTGCTGAAGAGCGCGCGGTTGACTGTCTGGCCCCATATACCACACAATAAAAAAATTTGAAAACAAAAAGCTACTGAACCATCTTTAGGAAGATTTCTTCTAAGCTTGGTTCTTTGACTTGCATGGTGAGTATCTTCGCCCCCTGACCTGCAACAAAGTCGTGAATCTCCTCCCTAACGTCCCTCGACGCAACGACACGGTACTTGTTCTCCCCAAGCGGGGCAACGCTCCACTCCACGGAACCCCAGTCCACCGGTTTGTTCGTCTCAATGATGATGGTGTAACCTGCCTTCCTCAGGAACTCGCGCTTGATGTTCTCGATACTATCCTCCAAGCGGAGTTTACCCTTGACAATCACCCCAACCGTGTCGCAAACCTCCTCCACGTGCGCGAGAATGTGGCTGGAGAAGAACACCGTCTTCCCAGCCTTCCTCTGCTCCCTGATAATCTCCTTGAACTCGGCTATTCCTTTCGGATCCAGCCCGGTCATCGGCTCGTCAAGAATGAGAAGCTCCGGGTCGTTGATGAGCGCCTGGGCAAGGAGAAGCCTCTGACGCATTCCCTTGGAGAACTTACCGACCTTCCTGTTCCTGACCTCCTTCAAACCAACCAGGTCGAGGAGTTCACCTATGCGCTTCTCCTTCTCGGCCCTGGGAATCCCGAAGGCGTCGGCAATAACGTCAAGAGTCTGCTCGGGAGTTAGAAAATCCCAGAGCGTGGCGTGCTCCGGCATGTAACCGACCCTCGCTTTAGCCTTGACGAGCCTGCCCTCATCAAACCTGCCGTCCCTGAAGACTTCCTCGCCAAACAATTCAATCCTCCCCTCCTGAGGGAAGATGAGGCCGAGGGTGCTGAGAATCGTCGTGCTCTTCCCGGCACCGTTGGGTCCAAGGAAGCCGTAAACTTGACCTGGCTTAACCTCAAGGTTAAGACCGTCCAAAGCCCTAACGTCCTTATAGACCTTGACAAGGTTCTCAACCCTCAACATCGCCCTCACCTCAAGTCCATTCTTCTGAACCTGAAGAGGGTAAGTCCCAGGTAAACCGGGACAAGGCCAGCCATCAAGGCCGTTTGAGCGGGATTGTCAGCTATGGCTCTCTTGACCCCGATATACTCAACCGTATACGTGCCGTCGTCGTTGAAGGTGGTCCTGTCTATGTCCGTGAACACGTCGAGCATGAGAACCTGGGGGGCGTAGAAGAGGTACCGCAGGTGGTACTCCCGATAAAGCTCGTCCAGGCGCTCGCGGTAGGCCATTTTCTCCCCCTGCGAAAGCTTGTCGAAGTCCTTCCAGTCCTCAATTCCGAACTCCTCCTTCGCCTTATCCTCCGCGAAGCCGTCCACCACCTGGGGCATGACGAGCCCTGTAACGAAGAACATAACAAGGGCCAGCCCCAAGGCGGTGTTGGAGGAGCGGATAAGGGTAGAAATCAGCAGGCCGAGAGCCAACAGCTGGAGCATGGCAAGGAGGATTAGCAGGTTCGAGAGGATTAAATCCCCCACGAGGGAAGCCGTGAGGGAGAGGCCGTAGTACTTCGTTATCGCGAAGGAGAGCAGAGTAGCAAAGACCATCGCCACGACTATGCTGACCGTCTGGCCGAGGAACTTGCCGAGCAGGTATGAAACCCTCCCCAGTGGCTTGCTGAGTGACACCCTCACCGTTCCGTCCTCAAGGTCCGAGTTCACGGCAGTTGCCCCCGCCATGAGGGCGTAGAGGCCGATGAAGAGGAACGCACTGACCGCTATGTAACCCACGACGCTCGTGACGAGCACTTCCTGCGGGTTCGTGGCACCTTCAAGGTTGTCCCGCACTTCCCTGAAGGCCATGGCGTAGATTAGCAGAATCAAAACCAGTATCAGCCAGAACTTCTTCGTCCTTAGACTTTTCTTCAGCTCAAGCTCGAACCCCCACATTCTATCACCTCAGGTCGGCTTTTCTGAATGCGAGCCACGAGATGGTTAAGTAGACAAGCGTCGGGACGACCAGCATAGCCAGATTGCCAGGATAGCTTAGAACCTCCGATACCGATTTGGGCGGAAGGCCCCTACTCGGAGAGACGGCCATCGCAAGCACGGTGTAGTGCAGGTTAGGACTCGGCACGGGGAGGGAGTTTTTGGCCAGAGCATCGTGGAAGGAATCCCCTACCGAAGTTGAGGCCGCGGTGATGGAGATTGGAACGGCGAAGCCCAGCAGGAAGGCCAGAACCAGCGAGGAGAAAAGCGCCTTCCTGCCCCTCATGAAGACCGAGAGCAAATAGCCGAGGGCCAGGTACTGGACGAGCGAGAGGAAAAGGAGGGAGCCAAAGGCAAGGCCGAGCTCAAGGGTTTTACTCAGGGGGGCACCCAGGTGGAGGGCGTAGGCAACGAGGGTGGCCAGATAGAGGGTAGCCCCGATGAAGACGGCAGAGATATCGCTCAGGAGCGTCCCGAGGAAAAAGTCCCTCCTCCTCAACGGCTTGCTCAGCAGAACTCTAACAGTGCCGTTCTCGATGGCCGAGCCTATCGAGACCGCCCCGAGGGGGAGGACAACAAAGGGGAGGAATACACCGGCCAAAGCCGAAATTAGGGCGTTCAAAATGCCGGGGACTCCCCAGCTGGCGTAATAATCCCCAAGCATGTCCAAGTTAAAGAAGGCCGTTAGGGTTGCCAGAGCTATGAAAGCCATGAAGCGCTTGCTCTGGAGGCTCAGCCCGAGGAAAACGCCGTAGAGCCCGCGTGGAGAGAAGGAAAAACGGGGGGCCGAGAACGATTCAGAAGCCCTCAGCTCCCTCCTCCGGAAGGCCTCCATTCCCGCGAGCGACAGGCCAACGGAAAGGGCCAAAAGTCCTCCAACGGCCTTATGGGAGACGGAAACGCTCCCCCCGATGGAGATTGCCCCATCAAGATAAGCGGTCGGGATGAAGGAATAATCGAACTTTCCAAGGAGAAGGAGAACTACAAACGCTCCCAGCCCGAGGAAGACCCCCGAATCGCGGGAGGTCGCTAAAGGGAGGAGGAGCAGGGCGATTCCGACTACACCAACCAGCGAGAGCGAAAGGGCGAGGGAGCCGATGATGTAGTCCCTAACCTCGAGACCGTGGGCGAGCATCGCGAGCGCTCCCGAGAGTGAAATCCCAAGAGCGGAAATTAGTGCGAGCTTCAGCCCCTCAAGAGCCCAGCCGAGGAAGTAGCGCCTCCTCGTGAGGGGCTTTGAGAGGAGTAAACGGACATTGCCCCGCTCGAATTCCGACCCAAAGCGCGAGAGGAGAAGGACTAAGACGAGTGGAATCAAAAGGAACTTGATGAAGTTTGGAAACCACTTAGAGAGCAAATCGGCCGTTATCAGGTAGCCGAGTTTTTCGGGAGACACGTTGGGGTAGTGAGCGGTAAACCTGTTAACGTCTACCTCTACCGCTACGGCCGGGAAGAGGGAAAGGAGGAAGAGCAGGAGTTTGGTTCTCACCTGACACCACCCCAAGCGCTGAAGTCCATCCTCGAAAGCCTGAACGCTGAAAGGATGAGCGGGATAGCAGAGAGCACCATAAGAACCAGAGACGCCTCCGCTGAGCTAATCGCCGGAGCGAAAAGGAGCGCGAGCACCGGAATAAGGATTAGAGCACCTTTCCTCGTGAACAGTCCTATGAAGAAAGTCAGGGACGCTAAAAAGAAGGCCACTCCAAAGGAAAACCTGCACACGGGGATTGAGATTCCAAAGAGCAGGGAAGTAATGAGAAAGCGCCTCAGGAGGTAGCTCCTACCAACTGGTTTGCTGAGTATTAAAACGGGGTTCTCCGAGAGAACTTCAAGGGAGGCGAGGGGCAGGAGGAATAGCAGTGCGAAGGACTTCAGTGTCCCGTCAACGGGAAGAATCAGGAGAACGAGAAGGGCCTGAAAAGTTCTTGAGGCCCACAGGCCAGCGAGTTCTTTTCCAATCCACCAGGGAAGGGAGGGGATATACAGTGCAGGGAGAGAGGGTTTGATAACGGTTCCTGGCTCAAAGCGCAGGAAGAGGAGGAAGGTGAGCACGGTGAGGGCCAAGAAGGTGGCCAGCGTTATGGAGAGCCTGAGGAAAGCATCGCTGTCGCCTGTTTCGACGTCCTTCGCGAAGAGCTCAAGCTGTGCACCGGGAGAAAGGAAGGCGTAGTTTGAGTAGCGTCTCTCAAGCTCAGTAACGAGCCTGCCATATTCTTCTTTATTAGCCTTGTAGTCTTCCAGGCTCTTTATCTCAAGGGCACTCTGGGCCTTTTCCTGGGCCTTAAGCTGGACGATTCCCGGTGGAACGAAGGTGAGCAGGAGAAAAATTACAATGCCCGCGGTCATGGCCTTTTTGGGGCTCTTAATTGCAAGGGAAGTCAAATAACCCAGGGGGAGGAAGGGGATGGCAAACAGGGCAAAGACCACAGAGCGGACGTCAAAGAGAGCAAATGGGGCAATCATAAGGAAAACCATCAGCAGGTGGGAGAGAAAGAGCTCAAAAAAGAGGTGCAGTCGCCGGTAAGGCTTGGAGAGAAAAACCTGGGCTGTCTCCCAGAAATCACCGGAGAACGCCACGAAGAGAAAACCCGCAACAAAGTAGGGTAACACGAGGCGTGCATCATCGAGGAGGGGATAAAGGGCTAATCCCACCGCGTAGAGCAGGAACACGTTCCACTTGAGCTTCAGCAGTTCGACCTTAAACACCGGATATGCCCCGCGCCAGACAACCCCCGACATTAAACCACATCCCTCCAGACAGAAGCTACAAAGACTTTTATAAGATTTTTCTATCTCTGAAGAGTTATCCGGGTGTTAAAATTTTTCCAACCACCCAAAACCAAAAAATAAATGAAAAGCCGCCCGAAGCTCCGTTAGCTCCTCAGCGCTTTAACGACGTCAAGCCTGTTAAGCACCCTCTCCGTCAACAGGACTATGAAGACCCCATAGAAGGGGTAAAGCACCAGCAGTAGAGGGAATATTTTAGTCAAATCGCCCACACCAAGCTCCGCTGGCAGAACGATATTCCCGATGTACTCCCCGACCTTAAGGCTTACCGGCAGGGCCAGGAGCGAGCCTGCAATCAGCGAGGGCAGAGCCTTTCTCAGGGACTCTTTCCAGACGTGGGAGTTCGGGATTCCGACAGCTTTGAGCGTTGCGTAGACCTTCTCGTTGCTCTCGATTTCGAGGTAAATTAAGGCGAAGAGCGCGAAGAGGCTTATGAGGAAGATTATGCCCATCACCCCGTAAGCCGCGGCCTTAAAGAGCATTAAGTTGTTCTCCGTCTGCCTCTTTAAATCATCTATGGTATGCACCTTCAACCCAAGCCTCTCATATTCCTCCTTTAGCTCCTCCGGGTTTTCCGCGTTCAGAAAGGCGACTCTATCTGGGACAGCGTTAATCTTCGGAAGAAACACTGCTTTGAAGTCGTAGAAGTACATGTCGCTTATCCCAACAACGCGGTATTCCCTCTCCTCCCCGAGAAGCTGGACTTTAATCGTATCGCCCACCTTCAGGCCGAGCTTCCTCGCGAGGCCCTTCTCAATGACTGCCTCGTCTTCCTTCCCGAACCACCGGCCGGCGATGAGGGCTTTCTCAAAGATGCTTTCATAGTCAAAGAAGTATATCTCCGTGGTCATTCCGTTAACCTTTTGCCCGCTCAGATAGCCGGCCTTCTCCCCGGGAATCTGTGCTATTTTCGAAGGATCACCCCACACCTCAAGATTATAGGGAAGTTCAAGGGTTAGTGTGTTTTCAATCCCCTTGACGCCAAAGTATGCCGAGGAGGAGGCTAAGAAAACGACGAAAAAGGCGGCGAAGAACCTGAGCCGGGAGCTCTTTCTGGGGGTGAAGCGCAGGGCCTCGATCGTCCGAATCCTCGAAACGTAGAGGTAGGGGAGCGAGAGGATTAAGGCTGTGCCGAGCAGAATTATGACATCGAACTTCAGCGGGTAGAGACAATCCGGACTCGTTGAGAGCGGGAATCTTGAAGATACGTAGGAATGGCCGAGTTTTATTCCAAGCGGAATGCCGACCAAATATGCAGTTAAAGCGATGAGAAGATAGTCTCCAGCAAAGAGGGAAAACGTGAAGGAATCTGAAAGGCCCAGCGCTTTTAAAATCCCGACCTCTCTTACATTTCCCTTGACGTGCGTCACCGTGAGGAGGACGATGACGACCAGCGAGGCACCGAGGAGCAGGTAGAAAAAGCTCATTGCGAAGTTTTTGATGTTCTTCAAGCTGTCCATGTATGGAATTTCACTGTCTTCATAGACCTGGAAATAATCAACCTTCGCGTTCTCCATTAAGAACATGGCCAGGGCTTCCGTGTTGTTGCAACGCATAAGGGCGTAAAGATGTTGACCCTTTTTATTTACCAGCACAAATGGAACGCCTGAGAGATAGTAGTACGAAGCCCTGACTTCATACTCCCTGTCCCCAATCTTAATTCTATCGCCCTTCTTTATCCTTAGGAATGCCAAAACAACGGCACCATCTTCAGGTGTTTTCACGTGGAGGGACTTGAACTCACCGTAGCCAACCGATGCCCGGTATTCTTTCCCGTTGAGCTCCACCTCCGTGTCGTTAAAGTAGACGTAGTTCACGACTTCCCCAAACCTGCCCAGCTCCTCGACCGTGACCCCCTCGACGGCAAGCTCCACGTTCCCCCGCTTGGCAAAATCCTCAACGGCCTTGCTTATACTGCCAACCGCCGAGAGTGTAAAGTTGAAACCGAGGCTTACAAAGAGAAACGCCAGGAATACAATAGCAACCCTTTTCTTTTCGTGCCTGAGCTTTCTAAGGGTTACTTTTAACTTCATGAACCTCACCGTCCCTGAGGATTATTAAAACGTCGGCGAACTCGAAAAACTCCCTCTCGTGAGTTGAAGCTATAACAGTAACGCCCTCTTCCTCGTTTATTTCCCTCAGCAGACGCCAGATTCTCATCTTGTTCTCCCAGTCTAAATTGGCAGTCGGCTCATCCGCGAAGAGGTATCTCGGCTTATTAGCTAAAGCCCTCGCGATTGCAATCCTCTGCATTTCTCCACCGCTCATGTGTTCGGGCAGTTTGTCCGCTAAGTGCTCCGCGTTGACCAGCTTCAACAGCTCCCTAGCTCTCTCTTCAGGATTTTTAATCTTCTTGGAGTATTTCATCGGAAGCAAAACGTTCTCCAGTCCCGTCAGGTACGGCACCAGGTAGAAGAACTGAAAGATTATCCCGAAGTTCTCCAGGCGATAGCGCCTAAGCTCCTTTTCCTTCATTTCCGTGATGTCCCTTCCATCAATGAGAACCCTGCCTTTGGTGGGCTTGTCAATGCCCGTCAGGATGTTGAGCAAAGTCGTTTTCCCGCTCCCAGAAGCCCCCGCTATAATGTAGAACTTCCCGTCCTCAAAGGTCAGGTTTATGCCCCGGAGTGCCCTAACTTTTCCGAATTCGTAAACCTTTTCGATATTATGAGCCTCAATCATTTTTATCACCTTAGACGTGACTGAGAGTGCCCCCCATCACCGCAACCTGGATTAGAAGGCCTATCAGGTAGCTGACCACGTCCCAGCGGTAACTGAAAAAGACCTCCCTCTGAATGTTGAAGAACTCGCGGACTATTCCAACACCGTCCCTCATTCCCACCAGAAGAAGTCAGCAGAAAGAACTTAAAAGAATATCGGAGGTATAGGCTCACTTGTTCATCATCAGCCTTATCCTCTCGGCGGCGTCCTTGGCCTTGTCCGAGATGTTGCTGAGGGTCCTCGCGATGTTGAGGATACACAGACCGGTTCCCCAGTCAAGCCTGTCCGAGTTCTCGAAGACGAGCCTCATCAGCTTCGTGTCGAGGCCGTCGATTTTGCTCTCAACCTCCTCAATGGCGCGAATCAGTTCATATTCCCTCGCTATTTCCTGTTCTGCAAAACCGCTCTCTATCACCCTGTCCATCTGCACTATGGCCTCGTAAACGAGCTTCGCCGCCTTGATGCTCTCAGTACCCATCTGGAGGACTACATCTTTTATTTCTTCGGGAATACCGCAGGGGCTCTTGACGAGGAGCCACTTGGCCGTGTCCTCGGCAGAATCGGCGACCTTGTCCTGCATGTGGAGGTATATGAGGACGTCCTCCCTAGCGACGGCCATCATGAGCTTTGAGCTCAAGGTGTCGCGGATTTCCTCCTTTATCCTGTCGGCGACGTCCTCAAGCCTGTCCACCTCGACGGCAAGCCTCTCCATCTCCTCCGTTTTCCCGTCGTGCCAGGCCTGGAGGGCCTTCTCAAGAGTTTCAACCGTCTGAATGACCACTTCCGCGTGCTTTATCAGGGGCTTGAACGGGCTCTTTGCGAAGAGCTTAGTCCACACCTGCATGGTATCACCCCACGATCATCAGGAGTTTGAAAATGGCCGCGCTTATCAGCCCAGCGACCGGGACGGTAACGAACCAGGAAATTATTATGTCCCTAACGATGTCTTTATTTATTGCCTTTACTCCCCTCGCAAGGCCTATTCCTATGACAGCTCCAACGACGGTGTGCGTCGTCGAAATCGGCATTCCGAGCCAGCTCGCGATGAGGACGACGGTTGCCGCTGAAAAATCTATAGTGAACCCGCGGGTGTTCGTCAGTTCTGTTATCTTCTTGCCAACGGTCTCCATGACACGGTAGCCGTATGTGGCGACGCCGACCGCTATGCCGAGACCACCGAGGGCCAAAATCCACCTCGGCACGGGCACCTTCATTCCGGCCAGCCCCATCGTGGCAACGGCGTAAACGGCCGCAACAGGGCCGATGGCGTTTGCGACGTCGTTGGCACCGTGCGCGAGGGCAACGTAGGCGGAGGTAATCACCTGTGCTTTCCTGAATATTGCCTCGACGCCAATGAACGGGTCACTGCTCGGGAAGCGGAGCCTTATCAGAAGGTAGGTCATTGCAAACACGACTACTCCCAGAGGAATGCCATACAGCAGAACTCCGGTCTTGAGGTCGTTTCCATGGAGAACCTTAAGATAGAACATAGTTCCGATCACGACAAACGCCATACCAATCCAGAAAGGCGACCATATCCGAGCACTCCTAACGGGGTCTCTCGTCTCGAAGATGCTCTTCGTGAACATCTTGAATATTAAATATGCCATTACGGCACCGACTATGGGCGAGAGAATCCAGCTGAGGACGACCTGGCCCATTTTGCCCCAGTTGACTATCTCAGTACCGGCGTAAACTATTCCATAGCCTGCTATTCCGCCTATGATGGAGTGTGTTGTCGAGACGGGCAGGCCAAACTTGGTGGCTATGATGAGCCAGATGGTCGCGGCCAGGAGCGCTGCCACGGAGCCATATATGAGGACGTTCGGGTCAGTTATCATAGACGGGTCGAGGATGCCCTTCCTAACCGTCTCGGTAACGCTCTTTCCAAAGAAATAGGCGCCAGCGAACTCAAGGACGCCGGCTATCACAACAGCCTGCTTCGGGGTTATAGCCTTTGCACCCACGGCCGTGCTCATCGAGTTAGCGGCGTCGTTCGCACCTATCGCCCAGGCCATCGCGAATCCAAGGGCAATCGTTATCAGCAACCAAGGGTCCATCAATCACCACCGGACTGGGCTGAGCACCCTACAATAAATATCTTGCCGCAGTAGAATATAGCCAGCTAAAGGTCTCTATATAGATGCAAATAGAAAAGAGAGAAGTCACTCGGAGACCTCAACGGGCTCAACGGTAATGTTCCCATCGGCCCCCATTCCCAACCTGACGTAGTGGTAGAAGCCTCCCTCATCATGCTTAGCGTAGAGGGGAGCCCCTCCTCCACCGGTTATGACGAAGTGGACGCCGTCATAGGTTCCGTTCCAGAAGATGTGGATGTGGCTGAAGATTCCGAACGCGTTGTACTCCCCCATCAGTGCAAGCAGTTCCTTGGCGCTTTCCTCGTCCATCGCGTGGTCGTGGCTATGCCTCGGGTCGTAGGGCGGGGCATGCATAACTATTACAGGCCTCTCACCACGCTCCTTAGCTATTTCAAGCTGTTCTTTGAGCCAGGCAAGCTGCTCCTCGGTGAGGCGGTAGCCGTTGTCTACGTTGTTGGCAAAGATGTAGCGGTAGCCCCCGAAGCTGAAGGCGTAGTCGGTCGGGCCGAAGTAGTAGTGGAAGATGCTGACGCCTTCTCCCTGATACTCGTGGTTTCCAACCGCTATAAAGACCGGCTTGTTCCAGCGCCAGACCTTCATGAGCTCGGCCCACTGGTAGATTGTTCCGGAGTAAACGAGGTCTCCGCCGTCTATGACAAAGGCCCCGTCCTCTTTGTTAATCTCTTCCATAATCTTGAGGAAGACTTCAGGGGGCTTTTCCCCGCTTCCCGGCCTGTGGTCTCCGAATGCGAGGACTTTGTAGCCAGAGACGTCCTTTGCAACTATGGAGAAGCCCGGCTCGTCAGTGGTGAACTTTATGGTAGTGTTGTCAACGACCTTCGTTCCCTCCGGAAGAACCATGAGCTTGGGGTTGACGTTTTCGAGGACGTAGGTGAGCGGAACCCCCTTCGGGTTCTCAATCTTAACGGTGACGTTGAAGCCGAGGGCCCTTAAGTAAATCGTCGTGCCGTTTACGAGCCTTATGAAACCACCGCTGACGGTGACGTTCTCACCCTTAACGACGCGCCAGTAGTAGTTGAAGGGCTCGTCGAAGAGGAGCTGGTGGAGTTCGTAGTACTCGTCATCGTCCGGGAACCCGTTAAAGTTCACGTCGCCGAGCTCCTTGAGGAGGACTCCCTCAAAGGACTTCGAGCGCACCACTGCGTTGCGGTCAACGGAAAGCGTTCCGTCTTTGAGGCCCTTCAGGAAGTAGAGCGACGCGCCTACCCCGGCCCTGCTCGTTCCCGTGATGACCATCATTGAGCCATTTTCGGAGTTCATGACAGCCACCACACCGAGCCAGGGGCCTGGTAGGTGGGTCCCCTGCTTGTAGGCGATGTAGCCAAAGGGCTCAAGCTCCTGAACCTGGAGTGATTTCCCGAAGAGGAGCCTCGACTTAATCGCGTCTCCGGGGGAGAGAACGGCTATTCCGCTCCCCTCAAAGGCAGAGAACGGCTCGACCTTTGCGTCCGGGAAGTAGTGCTTCACGAGGTCGGCGTAGCCGTCGCTGACGTAGAAGGTCTCGTTGAAGAATTTCCACCAGGCTCCAACAACCTTTCCAGTGGGATGCTGGGAGAAATCGATTCCAGCTACCGTTGAGGTTGAAGTCGTTGAGCCCTCGTCAGAGCCAGAACCAAGGCACCCGGCCGATAAGACAACAAGGATTAACACAAGCCCAAGCAACCGCTTCATACAACCACCATTAAAAACGCGCCGGCGAACCTTAAAAGCGTGAAGGTTTAAATAGGACGCTCCCCAAGAACTAAGCGGTGATACCATGTTCGTAGGCCACTACCAGGACGTCCCCGAGAAGGACACCGGTTTTGAGGGCGTAACGATAAGGTGGCTCGTTTCTCCGAAGCTCGGCGCCAAGAACTTCGCGATGCGCTACTTCGTCCTCAAGGAGGGCGCCGAAATCCCGATACACCAGCACGACTGGGAGCATGAAATCTTTATCGTTAAGGGAGAGGGCATAATAACCAACGGGAAGGAGGAGTACCACGTTAAGGAGGGCAACTTCCTCTACGTCCCGCCCAACGAGCCCCACGGCTACAAGGCCCTGAGCGACACCCTGGAGTTCCTCTGCCTCATCCCCGCCAAGAAGGAGGCCATCCCAGAAGACGAGTGGTGATTCTTCTCATTCTCCGAGCCATTCCCTGTTCTTCTTTATTAACAAAAGGCAAAAGAAAACTTATTCAAGAGCGCCAAGCAGGTATGTCGCGGTGGCGCGGGTGACCTTCGCCTTCACGAGCTCACCAGCCTCTCCTGAGTCGAGTATTACCTCCTTGTAGTTGAACGTCCTGCCCTCGACTCCGCCCTTTTCGCCCGGCCCGTGGACGAGGACTTCGACGGTCTTTCCGATGTAGGCCTCGTTTATCTCGTGGGCTATCTGGAGGCGGAGCCTGTGGAGGAGCCTTGAGCGCTCCTTGGCCTTCCAGCCCGGTATCTGCTTCCACCTCGCCGCTATCGTGCCGGGCCTTGCAGAATAGCGGGAGACGTTTACCTTGTCGGGCCTCACGCGCTTGATGAGCTCGACCGTGTTCTGGAAGGCCTCGTCTGTCTCCCCGGGGAATCCGACGATTATGTCAGTGTTGAGGTTCAGCCCGGGAACTTTCTTCCTGAACTCGCTGACTATCTCCTCGAACTCCTCCACCGTGTAGGTCCTGCCCATCTTCCTCAAAACTTCGTTGTCCCCGCTCTGGACTGGAAGATGGAGGAACTTGTAGACCTTTTCGTCCTGATAAGCCTCAATGAGCTCGTCGAGGAACTCGAGGACATGGTTGGGATTCATCATGCCGACCCTGACGCGGAAGTCACCTTCAATGGCCGTTATCTCATCGAGGAGCTTTGCCAAATTAGTTCCAATGTCAAAGCCATAACAGCCGGTGTCCTCGCTGGAAAGCTGTATCTCCTTATAACCTCTCGCCAGAGCTTCCTTTACCCACTTGACGACTAGCTCGGGTTTGTAGCTCTTGAGGACTCCCCTGGCGAAGCGTGTCGCACAGTAGGTGCAGGCGTTGAGACAGCCCTCACTTATCGGCACAACGAAGGCCACGCCGGACTTCCAGAGGCGCGGGAGCTCAAGCTTGTCGGGATTTCTCTCGCGCCAGCCCTCGACGCTCACGAGCTTTCCGCCATGCTCCGCGGTTTCAACGGCTTCAGCTATCCTGTCTATGCTCTTGACCCCGAGGATTCCGGAAACGCGAGGGTCTATGACGTCCGGATTGACGTGGACGAGACAGCCGGTGACTATGACCTTCTTTCCAGAGTCGAGGAGCTCCCTTATGCGCCTCGCCATCTTGACCTCTGTCGGGTCTTTCACGGCGCAGGTGTTCACAACGACGTAGTCCGCACTCTCAGGAGTCTCGGCTAGCTCGTAGCCCGCACTGAGGAGGAGCGCTTCCATTATCTCGCCGTCTGCCTTGTTCCTCGTGCACCCGTAGCTCTCGACGTGAACCCTGACCATCGGGCCAGGCTGGGCCGAGGTGTTTAAAAAGGGTGCGGTTCAGAAGTGGGAAATTGCATCAGCAAAGACGTGTCATAAGCTTCACTATAAGATAAGAAGTAGAAGAGGAAAAAGCCATCACTCGATGACCGAGGCGAAAGCGAACTTCCTCTTGACGGAGTTAATCACAATCTCAACTTCGTCCCCGACCTGGGTGTTCGGGACGAATATAACGAAGCCCTGAATCTTGGCGATTCCATCGCCGCCCTTTCCAAGGCTCTCGATCTTGACAGTGTAGCGCTCTCCAACCTTAACCGGGGCTTCGCTCCCGTAGTCCCTTCCATATCCACCAAATCTATCTCCGTACATACACAACACAACCTTTCCATTTTCGGAACCTTCTCGAAAGACTCCGAGAAGAGTCCCATTGGGGAGTTAGCTGGAGGGTATATAAAGGTTTGCATTGAGAGCCGGCATCATTCTGGCCAACAGGTATTTCACGGATTCATAATGAACATCAGACCGTAAGTTCTCCACATGCAAAGCAAGGACCGAGAACAAACTCAAACGCTTCGTTGAAAACCCCTGGTTCAGTAAAAGCGGTTCAAAAAACGCCTTTTAACCTCAATAATGGAAAGTCAAGTGTACAGAAAAAGGATTTGACAAAAATAAGAACGATTTAGACCTTTCACACTGCTCCCTTTTTAAATTTCAGCGGCTTTGACGTATGCTTTCAAGGCACTCTGAAATTAGTTAAATAAATCTGCTTTAATTAATAAAAAAAAGAAAACAAATTCGTGTTTAGTAAATTCCGTAATATTTTTATGCTTTTGTTTACCTTATTGGTTAAAATAATCAGAACTTTACAGAACGTATTGTTAGAAACTGTTGGTTGTACATTTCTGGTTGTAAAAAGGCTTTTATCCTGCCCAAAGTATCTATGAATGAACACATTTGGAGGAATGTACAATGTTGTGGGAGTCCCAGATCCCCGTAAACCAGGTGTTTGAACTCCGTTGCAGGGCCCTGACATACTTCGGCGTGGGGGCCATCAACAGGTTCTACGACATAGCCAAGAACCTTAAGGAAAACCGCGGCATAACCAAGGTCATTCTCGTTACCGGAAGAAGCTCGTACAAGAAGTGTGGCGCCTGGGACGTTGTGAAGCCGGCCCTTGAGGAATACGGCATTGAGTACGTTCACTACGACAAGGTCGGCCCGAACCCAACCGTTGACATGGTCGACGAAGCCGCCCAGCTCGGTAGGGAATTCGGGGCACAGGCCGTCATTGGCATCGGTGGTGGAAGTCCGATTGACACCGCCAAGGGCGTTGCAATTCTGCTTGAGTACACCAACAAGACCGCCAGGGACCTTTACGAACTTAAGTTTACCCCGATGAAAGCGAAGCCCATCATAGCGATAAACACAACCCACGGAACCGGAACCGAGGTTGACAGGTTCGCAGTGGCTTCGATTCCAGAGAAGGAGTACAAACCGGCCATAGCCTACGACTGTATCTACCCGCTCTACTCGATTGATGACCCTGCCCTCATGACCAAGCTCCCAGCCGACCAGACGCGCTACGTAACCATTGATGCTCTCAACCACATTACTGAGGCAGCCACCACCAAGGTCGCCAGCCCGTACTCGATACTCCTTGCCCAGGAAACGGCAAGGCTGATATTCGACTACCTGCCTGAAGCTCTGAACCACCCGGACAACCTGCAGGCCAGGTACTACCTGCTCTACGCCTCCGCAATTGCGGGGATAAGCTTCGACAACGGCCTGCTCCACCTGACTCACGCCCTCGAGCACCCGCTCAGCGCAGTAAAGCCGGAGCTTCCACACGGACTCGGTCTCGCCATGCTTCTGCCAGCGGTTATCAAGCACATCTATCCCGCCACCGCCAGGATACTCGCCGAGGTTTACAGGCCTCTCGTCCCAGAAGCCAAGGGGGTTCCAGGGGAAGCCGAACTCGTGGCGAAGAAGGTTGAGGAGTGGCTCTTCAACATCGGTATAACCGAGAAGCTCACCGACGTTGGATTCAGCGAGGAGGACGTTGACAAGCTCACCGAGCTGGCTATGACGACGCCAAGCCTAGACCTGCTTCTTTCGCTCGCCCCCATTGAGGCCACCAAAGAGAGAATCGCGGCCATATACAGGGACTCACTGTACCCACTGAACAGATGATACCGCAGGTGATACCCCTTATTCTTTTTTCTTCGTGCAAAGCCCGAACTTCTGCAATATCATATCCCGTTCTAAACCTTTAGTTCAAAAAACGCTTTTATCGTGCGTTTCGAATTCAAAAACGGAGTGAGAAGAGGAGGTGAGCGCTTTGGGCGAAGTAACCCTCGACAAGGTGTGCAGGATTGCAGGTGAGGCCAAGCTCATCCTGTACGAGGAAGACGGAATCGTTCAGGACGCCCTCTTCATAGCGACTGCCCCTGTGAGGGGCTTCGAGAAGATGGTGATCGGAAAGAACCCCCTCTTCGCAGTCGAAGCGGTCATGAGGATATGCGGCCTCTGCCACGCCTCCCACGGCATAGCGGCTAGTGAGGCCATAGAGCACGCCATAGGCGTTACTCCCCCGAGGAATGGAAGGCTCATGCGGGAAGCCCTCGGCCTGATAAACAGGGCCCAGAGCCATGCACTGCTCTTCCTGATGGTCGCGGGCGACTTGATTAAGGAAGAGAAGAGGAACGAAGTGCTCTTCAAACTCATGGACTTCCACGCGAAGATTAGCGACTACCTGCTAAAGCTCGGTGGCGCTGCGACACACCCACCGAACCTGACGATAGGCGGCATGCTCTCAGTTCCGAAGTGGAGCGTTTTCAACAACCTGAAGGCAAGGTTCAACGACCTCGTGACAAGCTGGGAGAGAATCGAAGAACTTTTGGTTGACGAGGACATTCAGACGGAAATTGCAGAGGAGCTCAGAGAGGCCAAAAGGCCGTTCAAGTACCTTACAAGCGGCTTTTTCTACGGGGACAGGTACAACATCGAGTGGGAAAAGGTCTCAAGTGTTCCGTACTATGAGTTGCGGAAGGAGGAAGCAGCAAAGGAATCAACGACGCTCGTTTCATTCTACGACGGCGAGAAAGTTGAGACGGGGCCGAGGGCGAGGATGGTCACCTACCGTGAGTTCAAGGACGAGTCCCTCTACGGCCTGCACCTCGCGAGAATCGAGGACACGAGACTGGCCATCCAGAGGCTCGGCGAAATCCTTGACGAGATAAGAATGGAGGAGCCCTTCAGGGCTGGTGACATAACGTTCAGGCCGGGGAAGGGCGTTGGAGTTTACGAAGCTCCAAGAGGGACGCTCATCCACTACGTCGAGCTCGGGGAGGAGGGAAGGGTTCTGAAGTCAAGGATAGTCGTCCCGACGATGTTCAACATCCCCGTTATGGAGGAGATGGCGAAGGGTCTGAGCGTTAAAGCCGCTGAGGCAGTTATGAGGCTCTACGACCCGTGCATACCCTGCACAACCCACGTCGTGAGGATGAGGTGATGAGTATGGAGAAGCTCAAAGTTCTTCACGTGGACTTCGGCGGGTGTGAGGGGTGCAACGTCAGCATAATCAGGGCGTATCCAAAGCTGATGAACGAGGTAGAGCTCGACATATCCTACCTCCGCGACGGTCCATGCAAGTACGATGAGTACGACGTAGCTTTGATAACCGGTGGGGCCTGCATGAACGAGCCGAGGGTTCTCGAGGAGCTGAAGGAAATAAGGGAGAAGGCCAGGGTCGTTGTCGCCTTCGGCTCGTGCGCGGCACTCGGCGGAATATTGCGCTTCTGCCGCGGAGGCCAGGAGCCGAGGCCCGACCACAGGAACTTCCAGCCGATAAACAGCGTAATAACAGTTGACTACTCCATCCCAGGCTGTCCCCCAACACCGCAGATGCTCCAGTCGTTCTTCAAGTTCTTCATGGCGGGGAACGAAGCTAGGCTCAAGCTGTTCAAGGTAACCGCCGGCCTGAAGAAGCTGAGCGGGTTTGACCTCATCGACGACATAGTCCTGACGGGCCTCTGCATAGGCTGTGGCGCCTGCGAGCTTTCGTGTCCAACCGGCGCGATAAAGCTTGTGGACAAAAGACCGACCTTAATCCAGGAGAGGTGTATCCGTTGTGGAACCTGTTACATCCGCTGTCCGCGTGCGTCCCAGTTAATGTGCCTCGGGGGTGAAAAAACATGATGCCCGTTAGTGAAAGCCTTCTCGGGCAGTTTTATGGGGTTTACCTCGCCCGGGCGAAGGACGAGGAAATACTCAAGAGGAAGGTCGCGAGCGGTGGAGCGGTAACGGCGCTCCTCTGCTACGCCCTCGACAAGGAGCTCGTTGATGGAGTTGTGACTTCAAAGAGGGTGAAGGGGTTCGAGGGCAGGGCTATTGTCGCCCGCAACAAGGACGAACTGCTCGATGCAGCAGGAAACAGCTGGAGCATTGTCCCATTTGCGGCAAGGATAAAGGCTAAGATTGAAGAGGAGGACCTCAAAGAAGTCGCGGTAGTCTGCCTCCCCTGCCAGGCGCAGTTCTTCGGACAGATGAGGGACTTCCCGATACTCGAGACGGACTTCGGCAACAGGATTAAGTACATAATCAGCCTGTTCTGCATGGGCACGTTTGCATTCGAAGCCTTCCTGAACTACCTGCGCGTCAAGTACGGGGTTAGAGCTGAGGAGATAGAGGACATAAGGCTCTCAAGAGAATCCCTCGAAATCCACAGGGAAACGGGGGTTCTCGCGATACCGCTCAAGGAAGCATACTCCTACCTCCAGACTGGCTGTCTGGTGTGCACCGATTACACGGGGCTGTGGAGCGACATCTCGGCTGGGTTCGTCGAAAGCGAGCCGGGCTGGACTGTTCTGATAACGAGGAATGCCCGCGGAGAGGAGCTCGTCAGGAGGGCAGAAAAGGAGGGATACATAGAACTTCGCGACGGTTCTTACGTCCTTGGAGACGTTCTAAAGAGGGCAAGGGAGAAGGTCGCCAGGGCTCAGAGAAACATGGCACATCTGTTCTGACTCCTATTTTCTCATATCTCTTCTACGTGAGACCATCGCAGAAGACAGTGGAGCACCCAAAAACTGAACCTGGACTCAAGCACTTCTTTAACTTTTGGTTTACAACGAGCAGTTTCCTACCTTTTTTTGCCAACACAGAGCTTTAGAAAACTGTTTTAAGCGAAAAAAGAGAAGTCTACATTGAGGGTAAACAAAAGCGTTAATGTGGAGGTGATAGCTTGCCCTTCATAGCCGCGTTCGTCTTTGCCTATATACTCTGGCTCATCTTAACGGCCGGGAGCAAAGGACTTCTCTGGAGCACGCAGGAACTCATAGCGGGCCTGATATTCGCAGGGATAATAGGATACACAACCAAAGACATCATCGGAGAAAAATCAACCCGCTTCCTCAACCCGATCAGATGGCTCGAGTGGATAGCCTACATCCCGGTCCTGTTCTGGGGAATGGTCAAGGCAAACTTCCACGTTGCGTGGCTCGTCATAACGGGGAAGATAAGGCCCGGAATCGTCAGGGTTCCCGTTGACCTCGAAGAGGACGCCCAGTACACGATACTCGGCAACTCGATAACTCTCACGCCCGGAACGCTAACCATAGATGCCTGTCCCAAGGAAAAGGCCCTATACGTCCACTGGATTGACATACCGGAGGGAATGGAGAGGCCCGAGAGCTCGGAACCCGTCGCGGGACCCTTTGAGAAGTGGGCCAGGAGGTTGGGAAAATGATTGAGCCCGTGTTCTTCTACTCGGCACTGATAATCTCGTTTGCAGCGTTCTTAGCTATACTCAGGGTTCTCCTCGGTCCCAGTGTTCCGGACAGGGTCGTCGGAGTTGACACCCTCAACACTCTCGTCGTCGCGGGAATGGTTCTCCTGGGAGCCGCATACGACAGGACGATTTACATCGACATTGCAATAGTTTATGCGCTCCTCAGCTACATCGGGACGCTCATAATCGCGAGGTACCTCCAGGGGGGATTGAAATGAGCTGGGTTAACTACCTGATTTACGCCTTCCTCGCGGTAAACATCACCTTCAACCTCCTCGGGAGCATAGCCCTCCACCGCTTCCCGGACGTTTACACGAGGCTTCATGGAGCAACCAAGTGCACGACCTTCGGAACGATATTCGCCGTCTTCGCGGTTGCGGCCCACGCCCTCTACCAGCTCCACGTCACCGGCGACGCGAAGTACCTCCAGATGACCCTTCACAGCTTCGTAGCTTTGATAGCGCTCCTCCTCACGAACCCGGTCGGAGCGCACGCCATAGCAAAGGCCGCCCACCTGAGCGGTTATAAGCCCGCCAAGGCTGTCGTTGACGCCTACGAGGAGAAGCTCGGGGGTGGAAAGGAATGAACGCCCTGACCCTTGACATGATAATTCAGGCAATCGTCCTCATAGGAGTCCTAATCACCGCTTACCTCACGGTTAGGTTTAGAGACCTGCTCGCGGCAGCTCTGTCTTCCACAGCCATGAGCCTCCTCCTCAGCCTGGAGTTCTACATGCTCCACGCGCCGGACGTTGCGATAGCAGAGGCGGCGGTTGGTGCGGGCGTTGTTACTGCCATAGTCGTGTATGGAATTGCTAAGACTGAGAGATGGGAGCGTGAGGGACCATGAAGAGAACAATCGCTTTCCTCTCGTTGCTGTTCGTCCTTGGGGCGCTCCTTTACATAGCCAACCCCGATTACGGCCTCAAGTTCGGCCTCGGCAGCGAGGACTGGAAGAACCTCCGCTACACCGACGACTACTACATCGAACACGGTGTGGATGAAGTCGGAGGTACCAACATCGTTACCGACATAGTCTTCGACTACCGTGGCTACGATACCCTCGGAGAGGCCACCGTCCTGTTCACGGCCATTGCCGGTGCGGTGGCCCTTGCGAGGCCCTGGAGGGGGGACGAGCAATGAGGCCGAAGTGCGGTGGCGATATGGGGCTTATCGTTAAAACCTCGGCGAGGGCCATAATCCCGCTCATCGGAATATTCGGCGCCTACGTGGTCTCCCACGGTCACCTCACCCCCGGCGGTGGATTCCAGGGAGGAGCCACCATAGCGGGGGCCGGAGTGCTCTTCCTCGTCGCATTCGGCCTCAGCGAGATGAGGAAGCACTACAACAAGCACCTCTATTCAGCGCTTGAGGGACTCGGCGGTCTAGTCTTCCTCGGCGCGGCGATGCTTGGCATAGGCACGGCGTTCTTCTACAACACACTATGGCACAACGGGCCTATACTCAACGGAAAGCCCGGGACGCTTCTCTCAGCTGGATTTCTACCCATAATGAACCTCGCCGTTGGCCTTAAGGTCTTCACGGGTCTCGTGAGCGCTCTAGTTGCCATAGCCATGTACAGGAGGTGGAAGTCATGATCCAGTTTCAGTTCATAACGGCCTTCCTGCTCATAGCCCTCGGAATATACGCCTTCCTCTACAAGAGGAACCTCATCAAGCTGGTTCTTGCCCTCGACATCATAGACTCCGGCATCCACCTGCTCCTTGTGAGCCTTGGATACCGCATGGAGCTGAACGAAGTCCCAACAGCGCCAATTTACACTGGCTACGAGACGCTCAAGAGCGCCATGGTCGGCCCGCTCCCGCAGGCCCTCGTGCTCACAAGCATAGTCATCGGCGTCTGTGTCCTTGCCCTCGCGATGGCCCTCACGATAAACGCCTACCGCCACTACGGAACCCTTAACGTGAGAGCCCTCAGGAGGTTGAGGGGATGAACGGGGAAGCGATACTTCCTTACCTCATAATCATCCCGCTCTTCGGAGCGTTCTCAATGCCGATAGTGAGCCTCGCAGGGAAGAAGGCGAGAGAGGCATGGGCAGTGCTCATAAGCGCCCTTACGCTGGTTGTAGCCTCCGCAGTGTTCTACCACGTCTGGGACACCAAGGAAATCATAGTCTACACCCTCGGCGCAAAGACCCCGTTCGGCCAGGGGGTTGACTTCCCCATCAGGATAGTCTGGGAGGTTGACCTCCTCGGTGCAATAATGGCGCTGACCGTGGCCTTCGTCTCGCTGATGGCGATCCTCTACTCCATCGGCTACATGAAGCACGACACCGGGCTCGATAAGTACTACACCCTTATACTCGTCCTCGAGCTCGGAATGCTGGGCATAGCCATAACCGGCGACCTGTTCAACTTCTACGTCTTCCTCGAAATCATGAGCATAGCCAGCTACGCCCTCGTCGCCTTCAGGAACGACACCTGGGAAGGTATCGAAGCGGGAATCAAGTATATGTTCGTCGGCTCAATAGCGGGCTCCTTTATCCTTCTCGGCATAGCGCTCCTTTACGGCCAGTACGGAACCCTCACGATGGGATACATAGCCCTCAAAATCCTGGAAAACCCGACCGTTACGGCAAAGGTCGCACTGGCCCTCTTCATAGCGGGACTCCTCTTCAAGAGCGGTGCTTCACCCGTCCACATGTGGCTTGCCGATGCACACCCAGCGGCCCCCAGCAGCATCTCGGCAATGCTTTCGGGCCTGGTCATCAAGGTCGGTGGAATCTACGCGCTCGCGAGGATACTCTTCAGCATCTACACCCCAATGGGCCACGTAGTCGTCCTCAAGTCCTATCTCCAGCCCTACATCAACATGACAGCGGTAGGCTGGCTCATCATAATCTTCGCCTGCCTGACGCTGATAATCGGCAACGCGATGGCCGTAATCCAGACCGACATGAAGAGGCTCCTCGCCTATTCATCAGTGGGACAGATAGGCTACATCCTCCTCGGCCTTGGAATAGGCCTGGCGGCTTACGGAACCCATGCTGGTGAAGTCGCCCTTGCCGGTGCAATCTACCACACCGTGAACCACGCCCTCATGAAGGCACTCCTGTTCCTTGTCGCAGGTGCTGTAATCCACGAGGTAGGCACTAGGAACCTGAACGAGCTCAGCGGACTTGCGAAGACCATGCCAAAGACCACGTTCGCTTTCCTCATCGGAGCTGCTGCCATAGTCGGCCTCCCGCCGCTGAACGGCTTCGCCAGCAAGTGGCTCATCTACGAGAGCTCTGCCATATACAACCCGGTTCTCGGCGCGATAGCCATAATAGGAACGGCTTTCTGTACCGCCGCCTACGTCAGGGTGCTCTACACGTTCTTCGGCAGGCCAAGCGAGAGGGTGGCGAACGCCAAGGACCCGGAGACCTCAATGATGCTCCCAATGATCCTGCTCGTGCTCGCAATAATCGTCATGGGCCTCTTCCCGTGGCAGATAAGCGACAAGGTAATGATACCCGCGGCCAGGATGCTGGAGCAGTTCAGGTTGGAGTACATAAACGCCCTGATGGGCCTGCTGGGGGGTGCGTGAAATGTTCGGCTACTGGGACGCCCTTTACTTCGTCTTCATCTTTATTATCGGCCTAATCCTAGCGTGGCTGCTGAACGAGTGGGCCAAGAAGTCAGGTATGGGCACCAGAGAGACAGGCGACGGAACCAAGATATTCATCAGCGGTGAAGACCCGGACAAAGTCATTCCGGGCTTTGAGCACCTAGAGGGCCACTTCACAGGCAGGAACGTCATGTGGGGCCTCACATACGCCCTCAAGAGGTTCTTTACCGTCCTTAGAGCGGACCACACCGGCCTGCTTACTGATTACGTGAGCTACCTGCTCATAACCACCGCCTTCGTGCTTGGAGTGCTGTTAATATGGGGGTGAACAAGGTGATTGTCATGCACGGGTTTGAAAGAAAGAACGTGAGAAACCCAATCACCAGAGGGGCCCTCGAAGAGACCCCAAAACTTCCGCGAGCGCTTGCGAAGGCAAGGGCTCATAGGAGGTGATTGAATGAGCATCAAGGTTCCCGCTGACCAGAACAAGACGAATGTGGCCACGAGCGAGCGTGAGAAGCTTGAGAAGAGGATAGCCCAGCTGTGCCGCTTCATAGGGAGGTCACCATGGGTATTCCACGTGAACAGCGGCTCCTGCAACGGCTGTGACATCGAAATCATAGCCGCCTTAACGCCTCGCTACGACGCCGAGCGCTTTGGTGTCAAGCTCGTCGGCTCGCCGAGGCACGCCGACGTTCTCTTGGTGACCGGGCCCGTCACGGACCAGAGCCTCGAAAGGGTCAAGCTCGTCTACGAGCAGACCCCAGACCCCAAGATAGTCATAGCCGTCGGGGCCTGCCCAACAGGTGGCAGCGTGTTCTACGAGAGCCCCTTCACCAACGCACCGCTGAGCAACGTTATCCCGGTGGACGTCTACGTGCCGGGCTGCCCGCCGAGGCCCGAAGCTATCCTCCACGGCGTCGTCCTGGCACTTGAGAAACTGGCAAAGATGCTGAAAGGTGAAGTCCCGGAGGGTGAGGAGAAATGATGGGCGAAGTTAATGATAACGCTAACGTTGAGAAGATCACTGAGGAAATTAAAGAACCAACCAAGGCTGAGAAGGTCGCGAGTGCAATAGCGGAGCGCTTCCCAAACGCCCAAGTTGAGGTCAGAGTAAACAAGTGGGGGCGCGAGAGGGTCTGGGTGAGAATTCCTAGGGAAGACTACAAGGCGCTCATGAAGTTCATCGTTGAGCTCGACCCCAAGGCCCACTACTCGATAGGCATCGAGCAGGACTACGGCGAGGAGCTCGGCTACATGAGCCACATCCTCCTGCACTACGAGGACGCCCCGGGAGTTTCACTGCTCGTCGAGGTCAGGGCACCGAAGGACGACCCCGTCATTCCAGACATCAGCGACGTCTTCCCAATAGCGACCCAGTACGAGAGGGAAGCGGCCGAGATGATGGGCATAGTCTTCGAGGGAATCCCTGACAGCAGGAGGCTCTTCCTCCCGGACGACTTCCCGGAGGGCATCTACCCGCTCAGGCTTGACGAGAAGGGCATCTCTGAGGAGACCGTCAAGAACGCCGGACACCCGTACTACATAAAGGGGGGAGGTAAATGACCGAGAAGGTCGAGTACTGGGTAAAGGTCCCAATCGGGCCAATTCACCCCGGCTTAGAAGAGCCCGAGAAGTTCATACTCACCCTCGACGGCGAGAGGATAATCAACGTTGATGTCAAGCTCGGTTACAACCTTCGCGGAATCCAGTGGATAGCGTACAGGAGGAACTACGTCCAGATGATGTACCTGGTAGAGAGAATCTGCGGCATCTGCTCATTCTCGCACAACCACACATACAGCAGGGCCGTCGAGGAGGCGGCAGGCATAGAGGTGCCTGAGAGGGCCGAGTACATACGCGCCATAGTGGGCGAGCTGGAGAGGGTTCACTCCCACCTGCTCAACCTCGGTGTTGTCGGCCACGACATAGGCTACGACACGGTTCTCCACCTCACATGGCTGGCGCGTGAGAAAGTCATGGACGTCCTTGAGGCAATCTCCGGAAACCGCGTGAACTACTCGATGGTGACCATAGGCGGCGTCAGAAGGGACATAGACGAGAAGGGCAAGAGGCTCATCCTCGACCTGATAAAGTACTACAGGAGCATAATGCCACAGATAGAGGAGGTATTCCTCCACGACCCGACAATTGAGGCCCGTCTGAGGGATGCGGCGGTGGTGAGCAGGCGCATCGCCAAGGAGTACGGTGCAGTCGGCCCGACCGCCAGGGGTTCCGGGCTAAAGGTGGACGCCAGGTGGAGCGAGGGGCTCGGCGTTTACCCGGACCTTGGAGTTAAGCCGGTGCTCCCGCAGGACGTCACCGGCGAGAAGCCGCACGGCGACGTTTACGACAGGACGGCGGTGAGGATTGGGGAAATCCACCAGAGCCTTGAGATACTCGAACACGCCCTCGACCAGATGCCGGACGGAAAAATCAAGGCCTTCCCTAAGGACAACGTCCTCGTCGCCAAGCTCAAGATTATGGTCGACGGGGAGGGAATCGGAAGGTACGAGGCCCCGCGTGGCGAACTGGTGCACTACGTCCGCGGAAAGAGGGGCTCGGACAAGCCGCTCCGCTGGAAGGCGAGGGAGCCGACCTTCCCGAACCTATTCACCATCGCCAAGGGACTGGTGGGCAACCAGGTCGCGGACGTCGTGGTTGCCATCGCCTCAATAGACCCCTGCCTCAGCTGTACAGACAGGGTTGCCGTGATTCAGGACGGAAAGAGGAGAGTCCTCACGGAGAGAGACCTCATCAAGGCCTCGATAGAGAAGACGCGCGAGCTCAACCCCGACGTTAAGGGAGACCCAAGCCCGCTCGGAGTGGGCTGTGTGAGGTGATGGAGATGGACGTCATGGCAAACATCGTCTATCCTGTAGCAGGTCTGATAGGCATCTACGCCTTCGTCTCACTCGCTTCACTCGTCTGGGAGGGAATAGACAGGAAGCTGGTCGCGAGGATGCAGAGGAGGGTTGGCCCGCCGCTCCTTCAGCCCATCTACGACTTCCTCAAGCTGGCGAGCAAGGAGACAATAGTCCCCAACACCGCCAACTACATGTTCAGAGCGGCACCCGTGCTTGCCCTAGCGACAGCCATAGCACTCCTCGCCTACACCCCGATGGGCTTCGAACCACTGCTCTCAAGCAGGGGAGACGTCATCGTCTTCATCTACCTCCTTACGCTGATATGCTTCTTCAAGATACTCGGTGCAATAAGCTCTGGAAGCCCCTACGCGAAGATAGGTGCGGCGAGAGAAGCGGCGATAATGGTCTCCAGGGAGCCCGCAATGATGCTGGCCATCTTTGCGATAATGTGGCGCCTTGGAAAGCTCGGCGTCGAGAAGCCGTTCAGCATGGGGGTCTTCTACCAGCACAACATCTGGGAGATAGGAACCCCGCTAAGCTTCGTGGGTGCAGTGATACTCCTCTACGTCTTCGTCATCTGGCTGGCGAGCGAGATAGAGGCCGGATACTTCAACATCCCCGACGCGGAGGAGGAGATAGCAGAGGGGCTGCTCGCCGAGTACAGCGGGCGCTACCTGGCCTTACTAAAGCTCACGAAGGCCCTCAAGACGTACATAGCGGCGTCGCTCGTCGTGTCAATATTCTTCCCGTGGGGAATAGCGGGCTACCTCAACCTCAGCGGGCTTTCAGCGGACATCGTGAACCTGCTCTTCCACACGCTCAAGGTGTTCATACTCCTCTTCGCAGTCCAGAGCGTCTTCAGGGCCACCACCGGCAGGCTCAGGGTGACTCAGGCCGTTGAGCTCCTCTGGAAGAACGTCTTCCCGGCCTCGCTCATCGGTACACTCCTCATAGCGATGGAGGTGATAATGTGAGGCTCTCACCACTCATCCCAACGGTGCTCAGGAACATGTTCAGGAAGCCAGCCACCAACCTCTTTCCCAAAACAGAGCCAGTGCCAGTCCCCGAGAACTTCAGGGGGCAGATAAAGTACAACGTGGACAAGTGCGTCGGCTGCAGGATGTGCGTCACTGTCTGTCCGGCAGGAGTCTTCGTCTTCCTGCCCGAGATAAGGAAGGTCGCCCTGTGGACGGGCAGGTGCGTCTACTGCGCGCAGTGTGTCGATGTCTGCCCGACCGGGGCGCTCCAGATTAGCGACAACTTCCTGCTGGCCAGCTACGACAACTACGACGACAAGTTCATTCCGCTCAAGCCCGAGAAGGTCGAGGAGATCAAGAAGAAGCTTGAGGAGCAGAAAAAGGCAAAGGAAAAGGCCAAAGCTGAGAAGAAGGACTCAAAGTAGCCCCTTCTTTTTTCTCCATTCGTAGAGGGCCTTTAGGGCAGAGTGATGTCCCCTTTCGATGTCGGCCAAATAGAGGTAAACCTTCTTGAGCTCCTCACTCTCAGTCTCCTCCGCGAGCTTTCTGTAAATCGCCTCCGCGAGCTTTTCAGCTTCCATAGCGTTCAGGAGAACGTCCTCGAGGTCTTCGACCTTCCAGAACTTTCCGAGGACGTGGGTTCCCTCCACGCTCGGTATGTTGACATCAACCAGTTCCTCGCCGTACCTCTCCCTGTAAATCTTGTAGAGCTCGTCGCCGTGGCCCTTGGATTCCTTGCCAAGCCTCTCAAAGGTCTCGTAGACCTCCTTTGGAAGGCCGAGCTCTTTTGCTCTTTCAGCGAGCTTGAGGTAGGTTTCGGCCTCCTCGTATTCGCCCCTAATCCAGTAGCTGAGAAGCTCCCTTTCGTTGAGCTTTCTTATCTCGTTTAGAATCTCCACAACCATTTCAACCACCCAACCGTTCGTATTCCCGTTTGAGGGCCTCGTAATGCCCCTTTTCAACCTCTGCGAGCTTGAGGTAGAGCTCCCTCAGGTGCTCGTCCCCAACTTTCTCGGCCAGCGCCTGGTACGCCCTCATCGCTATCAGCTCGCTCTCCATTGCAGTTTCGAGAACTTCCCTGACCTGGTCGGCGCGCTCAAACTTCCCAAGGACGGGGAGAACCTCCAGCGGTGGAACATCGCTCGAAGGCTCCCTGCCAAATGACAACTTGAACTGCTTCGCCAGCTCCTCGGCGTGCTTTTCGGAGTCCCTGCTGAGCTTGAGAAACGTCTCAACGAGGCTCTCAGGAAGCCCAAGGTCTCTCGCCCTCCCGGCAAGTTGCCTGTAAAACTCCGCCTCCTCCCTCTCGCTCGCTATCCAATAAGCTAAGGCCTCCTCATAGCCCAGCCCCTTGAGCCTCTCGATGACTTCTTCAATGTTGAACATCGTTACCCCCGGAACATTTTGTAGGCCAACCTAATAAGCTTTTATCATGTAAAATTTCAATACCCACAACTCAGGACTTTCCAAAATCAAATCCCGAACCCCTCAGTCCTTTACCTCGAACTTGAGAACCTCCCCTTTCCGGACGACGCCGATTCCCGCCCGCTTTCCGAGAACCTCAACGAGGACCGTGTAATCGGGCTCGCTCAGGTTCACTTTGAGGCCGTAGCGCTCGACGAGAAGGGAGCCAAGTTTAATCTCAAGCTCCCTCTGGGAGAGCCTCTTGTTGCCGCGGACTTTGGCGCGGACTGCAAAAGTCCCGTTTATCCTCTTTCCGAGCTCAAGGACCGCCTTTTCAACCTCTTCCCACTTCGCAGGGACTACGATTTCAAGCGGGACAACCCTCTGTATTGCCTGCGTCTCAAACTCCCTGAGCCTTTCAAGGGCTTCATCTTTGGAGAGAGGCGTCTCGGCAAGGAGAACGCCCCTCCAGTCCGTCCCCCTAACCCTGACGTCGCCAAGGGCCCACTCAAGTTCGAGTATTGCGGCCCCTTCCCTGCCGGGGGGTGCCGTTACAAGGAGAATCATTTCCGCTCACCAATGAACAAGCTTTTATATTCAGAGACCTTAAACACTTCGGTGGGTGAAATGGAGGGTCTTAAACTTTACCAGTCATACGAGGTCTACGGCCTCTCAGCTAACCCCTTTGAACAGCTCGCCAGTGAGGGGATAAGCGACGTCGAGAGCATTCACGTTTATCAGGAGGTGGACATGCGCCTCCAGATGATAGTCTCGGAAGTCATAGGAAACAAGAGCTCAATAGCGCTCAGCATCGTCGGGCCCCTCGGCATGGGCAAGACCCAGAGACTGAAGACGCTCATGAAGGCGATAGAGGAAAACAAAGGAAAGGCGATATACGTCAAGGTTGACACGAACGACATCCTCAAGCTGACGCGCGACATATTCTACGCGCTGAGGCCGCCCAAGAGCAGAACCAACATCTTCCTTGAGAACCTAAGCAAAAAGCTCGGCTTCATAGACAGGCTCGAGAAGATGCTCAGCGACCCAAAGGAGTACAAGAGCAGGGACATAGCCGAGCTTCTCGTCGAGCAGATGAGCAAATACCCATACTGCGCCCTGCTCCTGGACGAGCTCGAAAACATGCAGGGCGCAAGGGAGCAGGAGAAGATACAGTTCTTCGAGATGCTCAGGCACTTCATAAGCACGATGCCTAAGGGGTGCATCGTTGCCTTCGCGTGCGTCCCGGAGGCCTATGAGGAGTACAGCAAGATTTTCCCGGCGTTCTTCATGCGCCTCCACTACGAGTTCAAGCTCAGGCCGATGAGCCTTGAGGAGACATTTGAGCTCGTGAAGAAGAGGTTAAACAGGGTTCGCATAAGGGATACCGATGACCCAATATACCCCTTTACCGAGGAGGCAATAAAGCTCATCCACCAGCTCGGAAAGGGCAACCCGAGGCAGATTTTAAGGTTCCTGCACTACGTCCTGAGCGAGGCGGCGAAGCACAAGTTCGACCCGATTGACGACTACGTCGTGACTACAATCCTTGAGGAGCCCAAGAGCCTTGAGGAGTACCTCATGCGGATTCCAAAGGACTACAAAGACCTGGTGGAGGCCATAGTGTTTGAGTTCAACGGCGGGCCGGTAAGCTACATACAGGTGGCAAAGACCGTCAAGAAGCCGGGAATGCAGGTCTATGACAAGCTCAACGAGCTGGTAAGGCTCGGCTTCCTCGTGGGCGACCCCAAGGGCAACTACAAGGTTCCGGACTACGTCAGAAAGTTTTTAGAGGAGGGGCAGGTGGAGAAGCTGAAGGGTGAGTGAAGTGCCAAACTACGATACCCACGTGCTCAGCGGAATAGTGACCTACCCGGCAGTGGTGCTCATGGGAGAGCTCCTGAAGGTCTACCTCCACCTGCCCATCGAGCTAACCACGACAGCGCTGGTGCTCGGCTATGCCTTTTACGTCCTCGGGAGCGATTTGCCGGACATAGACCACCCCGACGCACTGATACACAGGGGCTCAAAGCCGATAGTGAGCGTCGCGGTGGGAAGTGCAGTCTTCCTGTGGGCAAAGGACTTCGTGAACCTAAACCCTCCCTGGCTCAACCATGTTGTTTCATGGCTTACCGGCGCCTTCGGGGGCCTCGCCGCGTGGTACCTGTTCACCGCGATAATGCCGAAGCACAGAGGAATCGTCCACTCGCTCCTCTTTGCGGCAATCTATGGAATGCTAGCGTTCCTCCTCGTTAACTACGGCCTCGGCATGAGCGAGGGTGCCGGCCTATACACAGGGCTCTCCGCGTTCCTCGGATACACCCTCCACCTGCTCCTCGACCGCTCGGTTAAGCTGGTATGAGGAAAGGGCCGTGTGATGAAGCCCAGAACCTCTTTTTTTATTTAATACACGTCTGACCTCCTCCCCGCCGTGAACGGCGAGGCTTTCAAAAGAAAAATGTAACTAACAGGATTAAGCTCGACGCGGAAACCCCTCCAGGCGAAATAAGGGTCGAGGTCGTGGTTTAAATACACACCGCTGGGCAATAATGCTTTTAAGTATTCAACCAAAAGTTGGGAACTGGAGGTGAGTTAAGATGTTCAGCCTCGGAGGATTTTCAGGCGGAAAAGACTACGAGAACAAGACCTGGGACGTGCTCATCATCGGAGCGGGGCCAGCAGGCTTTACCGCGGCAATATACGCGGCGCGCTTCGGCCTTGAGACCCTAATCATAAGCAAGGACATCGGCGGAAACATGGCGCTGACCGACCTCATAGAGAACTACCCAGGCTTTCCAGAGGGAATCAGCGGCTCGGAGCTGGCAAGCAAGATGCACGAGCACGTCAAAAAGCTCGGCGTTGATGTCGTCTTTGACGAGGTCGAGAGGATTGACCCGGCGGAGTGCGCCTACTACGAGGGCCCGTGCAAGTTCGTCGTCAAAACGAAGAACGGCAAGGAGTACAAGGGGAGAACCATAATCATAGCCGTTGGAGCAGCGCCGAGGAAGCTCCACGTCCCTGGAGAGGAAGAGTTCACCGGAAGGGGCGTTTCCTACTGCGCCACCTGCGACGGCCCGCTCTTCAAGGGCAAGAAGGTCATAGTCGTCGGCGGCGGGAACACCGCGCTCCAGGAGGCCCTCTACCTCAAGAGCATCGGCGTTGACGTCACCCTCGTCCACAGGCGCGACCAGTTCAGGGCCGACAAGATACTCCAGGACCGCTTCAAGGAGAGCGGAATTCCAACCATACTCAACACCGTCGTCACGGAGATTAAAGGAACCAACAAGGTTGAGGCAGTTAAGCTGAAGAACGTCAAGACCGGCGAGGAGTGGGAGATGGAGGTTGACGGCGTCTTCATATTCATCGGCTACGAGCCGAAGACCGACTTCGCCAAGCACCTCGGCATAACCGACGACTACGGTTACATTCCCGTGGACATGTACATGCGCACGAAGGTTCCGGGCATATTCGCGGCCGGCGACATAACCAACGTCTTCAAACAGATAGCGGTAGCGGTCGGCCAGGGAGCCATCGCGGCGAACTCGGCTAAGGAGTTCCTCGAGGAATGGAAGACGAAGAACGGGGTAGAGTGAAGCGAATCCCTTCCTCATCTTTCTTTTAACCACATTGATTTTTCACCTCACCCTGGTAAGACGGCACTCTTTTACAGGTTCAAGTTTTCCGAAGCATTCTCGAAAAACTTTCGGCCAAAGATGTCCATTATTGAGCGTAGAGTTATATAGTCGAACGTTGAACATCGTTTGGTGATGAATATGGTAGTTAGACCGAACGTTAAAGAACTCCCCGGACCAAAGGCAAGGGAAGTAATAGAGAGGAACTTTGAGTACCTTGCCGTGACCACTCAGGACCCCGAGACCCTCCCCATAGTTATAGAGCGCGGAGAGGGGATCCTCGTCCACGACGTTGACGGAAACACCTTCTACGACTTCGGAAGTGGTGTCGGCGTGCTTAACGTCGGCCACACCCACCCGCGCGTCGTTGAGGCCATAAAGAGGCAGGCCGAGAAGTTCACCCACTTCGCCCTCAACGACTTCTTCTACGAGAACGCCGTGATACTGGCCAACAAGCTCGCGGAGCTGGCCCCCGGCGACTTCCCGAAGAAGGTCGTCTACCAGAACAGCGGTGCCGAGGCAAACGAGGCAATGATGAAGCTCGTCAAGTACGGCACCGGCAGGAAGAGGTTCATAGCCTTCTACCACGCCTTCCACGGCAGAACTCAGGCCGTTCTTTCGCTTACCGCCAGCAAGTGGGTTCAGCAGGACGGCTTCTTCCCGACCATGCCGGGAGTCGAGCACATACCCTACCCGAACCCCTACAGGAACCCCTGGCACATTGACGGCTACGCCGAGCCCGACGAGCTCATCAACCGCGTTATTGAGTTCATCGAGGAGTACGTCTTCAGGCACGTCCCGCCGGAGGAGGTCGGCGCCATAGTCTTCGAGCCGATACAGGGTGAGGGCGGCTACGTCGTCCCGCCGAAGAACTTCTTCAAGGAGCTCAAGAAGCTCGCCGACAACTACGGAATCCTCTTAGCGGACGACGAGGTTCAGATGGGCGTCGGTAGGACCGGAAAGTTCTGGGCCATCGAGCACTTCGGCGTCGCCCCTGACACCATACAGTTCGGCAAGGCAATTGGCGGTGGAATCCCGCTCGCCGGTGTCATCCACAGGGCAGACATAGCCTTCGACAAGCCGGGCAGGCACGCCTCGACCTTCGGCGGCAACCCGGTTGCCATTGAGGCCGCCCTCGAGGTCGTCGAAATCGTCAAGGAGCTCCTGCCGCACGTCCAGGAGGTCGGGGACTACCTCCACAAGCGCCTCAAGGAGTTCGAGGAGAAGTACGAGGTCATCGGAGATGCCCGCGGTCTCGGTCTGGCCCAGGCCGTCGAGATTGTCAAGAGCAAGGACACCAAGGAGAAGCACCCAGAGCTCAGGGACAAGATCGTCAAGGAGGCCGTCAAGCGCGGTCTCATCCTGCTCGGCTGCGGTGACAACAGCATAAGGTTCATCCCGCCGCTGACCATCCAGAAGGAGGAAATCGACGTCGCAATGGAAATATTCGAGGAGGCCCTCAAGGCGGCCCTCAAGTGAAGTTTTTAACCTCTTCCTCCCCTTTTCTAACTTGGGTGATTGAATGGACGAGACACTGGTCGAGCTTTCGAGGTATACCCCCTATGCGTTTGCGGTTGCAATAGTGGTCTTTGTGCTCTATCTGTGGCTCAACCGCCGGAAGTTCAGAAACGTCAATGTTGTAGCCGTTGCAGGAGTTTCAACGGCGCTCGTTGCCGTCGCGACGAGGGCAATCAACATCCCCACGCCGGCCACAGGAGGATACATCAACCTCGGCGACACGATGGTCATGTTCGTCGCAATGGTCTTCGGGCCCGTGATTGGGACCTTCGCCGGCGGTGTGGGTTCGGCCCTTGGAGACGTTATATCCGGATATCCCGGCTGGGCACCGGTAACACTCATCATAAAGGGCATCGAGGGCCTCGTAGTCGGCTACATATCCCAGAAGTTCGAAGGCGTCGGGGGCCTCATAGTAGCTGGAACGGTAGGCGGAATACTCATGGTCTCAGGCTACTTCCTCTTCGAGTACTACGCCTTCGGCTTCAGCAATGCGTACAGCGAGCTCCCAGGGAACCTTGCCCAGGCGGTTACTGGAATAATCGTCGGAACTGGGCTTGCTAACGCAATAAAGAAAAGATATCCGGAAATCGAGAGCCTTCTTTAAACGTCCAGTTTCTCCAATTCTTTCCAGACCCTCTCTTCCTCAAGGAATGGCTCAACTGAAATCCTGCGGGAGGCCTTCTTTATCTGGCTGAGGTAGTTTGAGTCCGCTATCACCGCATCGTAGCCAAGCTCGTCTATCCTGTAGATTTTAAGGCCCAGCGACGGCAGGAGCTCCCTGGCGTGCTCGATAAACCCTGGCCCAGCGAGCATTATGTCCGGGTTCATGTCGTCCTTCTTGAGCTCCTCAATGGCCTTGAGTATGACCTCTTTCAGCTCCTCAATGTTCTTCATTTTTGGGCGCCCTCCACAATTTTTACACCGCTCGACGTGCCAATCCTGTTCGCACCGGCCTCTATCATGGCAACGGCCTGATCGTAAGTCCTTATTCCGCCGGAAGCCTTAACGCCCATCTCGGGGCCGACTACCTTTCTCATCAGCCTGACGTCCTCAACTGTGGCACCGCCGCTTCCAAAGCCGGTCGAAGTCTTCACGAAGTCTGCTCCCGCCTCCTTTGCCAGCTCACAGGCCTTGACCTTCTCCTCGTCGGTTAGGTAGCAGGTCTCGATTATGACCTTGACCTTTGCCCCTTTCTCGTGCGCTACCTTCACGACCTCCTCTATGTCCCTCTTTACGTACTCGTAGTCCCCGTCCTTGAGGGCGCCTATGTTGATGACCATGTCGAGCTCATCGGCGCCGTCGTCAAGGGCCTTCTTTGCCTCGAAGACCTTGACTTCCGTTGGCGTTGCTCCGAGCGGGAAGCCGATGACGCTGGCAACCTTGACGTCCGCCCCCTTCCCGCTCAGGTAGTCTTTGGCGAGCTTGACGCGGTAGGGGTTCACACAGACAGCGTAGAAGCCGTACTGGATTGCCTCATCGCAGAGCTTGATGATGTCCTCCTTCGTCGCGTAAGGCTTTAGATGGGTATGGTCTATGTAGCGTGCAATCTCGCGGGCATTCATTGATGACCACCTGAAGTGAGTAGCTTGAAAGAACTATTTAGCGTTTTCTCTCCTTCGTTAGGGAAGAACCGAGATTATTGATTTTCAAAGCGTCTGACCTCCTCCCCGCCCTAAAGGGCGAGGCTTGGAAAAGAGAAAAGTCAAGCTTCTCAGGACGGTGATGAGCTGTTCTTCCACGGAGGAATCTTCAAGCTCGGGCCTTACTTCTCCCCGTGCTATGGCGTCAAGAACTTCAACAGCGTTGTCCCAGCTCTCCTCAAGGGTTTCGCCCTTGGGAATCGGGTTCCTGAGGACGTGCCAGCGCCCGGTTTCCTCCGAGTAGACAAGAACCCTCGGAATGTAGTCGATGTCCAGGAAGGTGTTGTCGAGGCTCAGCTCGATTCTGAGGCCGTCGAGCTCGATGTAACCTTCTTCCCGGAGCTTTCGTTTCCAGTCCATGATAAAAAGTTAAAGAATGTGTTTAAAAGCTCATCTCTTCCAAAGTAGGGCGACCAGAGACAACCCAACCATCAGGGCAGGGCCGCAGATTTCCCCGCTCGGCGGGCCATTAGTCGAAGTCGTAGTATCTGTTGAGGGCGGCTGAGTTGCGGTTGGCCCGACATAAGCCGTTCCGTTCGGGAGGTCGTAGGCGGGCACAACGGGCGAGGTGCACCTGACCAGGGAGGGGTCTTTGCTCTCATCGTAGGGTATCCAGGCATAAGTGCCGTTTTTTGTCTCGTACCAGCCGATGTGAGAGTTCCAGCCGGCCTTTCCAGGCCCGGCAACCCTGGTTATTGCCTCGATGTCTTCATCGTTTATCTGGAGGACTCCCACTTCCCTCAGCCACTCAAGCTCTGTCTTTACCGCTACGGATAAGTTTACCTCGGAGGGGTCTATTACGGGGGCAATCTCCACCTGGGGCGAAATTGCAGGGTCCGATAGTGGCAGGCAGTCAACTCCAAAGGCGGAGAGAAACTCCCCGACCGCGGCCTTAAGCTCATCGGGCCCCACGCCGCGAGCTTCGGCTTCCACCTCCACGAGACCCGCCCGGATAACCTGTGATGGGTCAACCCCATGCTTTCTAAGGCATGATTTAAAGTCCCCGTTCGGCTTCCAGGTGCAGAACCCGTTTACACAGCCACAGCTCGTCAGCGAGAAACACTCATACCACGGCTTATAAACACAGGGAGTTACTATCTTCGCGGCCTCGTTTCTGGGGGCGCAGACCTCCCCGGAGCAACCGCCAGTGGCGCAGTCCCTGTCAGAATTACACTCGCTCCCGGCTACAGGCTTCAGGGCTATCGTGATGTTGTCCCTTGTAAAGGTCATGTTGGCTATCTCCTTCCAGCCCCCAGCCTTCAGCTTTTCAATAGCGGAGGCAGTCACAAGTAGGGAGGCGTTGAAAGTAACGCTGGCCACTACCTCCGCAGGAATCTGCACCCTCAAGTGCGGGCCGTCGCTGGCGTTCCAGAGCATGACGATGAACCTCTCATCGTAGTGGGAGCGGAAAATGAAGGTACCGTTCTCAACTATCGCGTTGTGGAGAGCGTTGAAAGTCGGATAGGGCCTGTAAACTATCCCCGGCTTGTTCAGGACTACCTCAACGGCGTAGAAATCCGCAGGACTCACGCAAGCCTTCACGAGGGGAGCAGAGAACAACACCAGGAGCACGATAAATGCGACAGCTTTCCGCATTATCACTCACCGAAATGAGAATATGCAAACGGATATATACGCCTATCCATTGCTTCAGCCCGGATTGAAGCTAAAACCTTTATATGCCCACCCGCGAATATCACCCGAGGTGATTGATATGGAGAACCCGTTTGAGATAACCGGAGTCGTTGCCAGAGAGATACTCGACAGCAGGGGAAACCCAACGGTTGAAGTCGAGGTCTACACGCCGGTCAGCATGGGAAGGGCCGCAGTGCCGAGCGGTGCCTCAACCGGAACCCACGAGGCCCTTGAGCTCCGCGACGGCGGAAGCCGCTACCACGGAAAGGGAGTTAAGAGGGCCGTTGAGAACGTCAACAAGATAATAGCCCCGGAGATCATCGGTATGGACGTCACCTGGCAGAGAGACATAGATATGCTCATGCTTGAGCTCGACGGCACCGAGAACAAGAGCAACCTCGGTGCCAACGCCATACTCGGCGTTTCTCTGGCCGTTGCCAAAGCGGCCGCCAACGCCCTCGGACTTCCACTCTACCAGTACATCGGCGGAACAAACGCCTACGTCATGCCAGTCCCGATGAGCAACGTCATCAACGGCGGTGTCCACGCGGGCAACGAGCTCGACTTCCAGGAGTTCATGATAATGCCCGTTGGAGCGAGCTCCTTTAGGGAGGCCATAAGGTGGGTCAGCGAGACCTACCACGTCCTCAAGAAGGTCATCGCCGAGCGCTATGGTAAAAACGCCGTCAACGTCGGCGACGAGGGTGGCTTTGCCCCGCCGATGAAGGAGGTCACCGAGCCTCTCGACGTCCTCATTAAGGCCATTGAGGAGGCCGGCTACAAGCCCGGCGACGAGATTGCCTTCGCCCTTGACGCCGCTTCCAGCGAGTTCTACGACGAGGCCAAGGGCAAGTACGTGGTCAGTGGAAAGGAGTACGACAGGGGAGAGCTCCTCGAGCTCTACAGGGAGCTCGTCACCACCTACCCGATAGTCTCCATCGAGGACCCGTTCCAGGAGGAGGACTGGGAAGGCTTCGTCATGATAACCAAGGAGCTCGGCAGGAAGGTTCAGATAGTCGGCGACGACCTCTTCGTCACCAACCCAAGGAGGATAAGGAAGGGCATCAAGATGGGCGCCGCCAACGCGCTCCTCCTCAAGGTCAACCAGATTGGAACGCTCAGTGAGGCGATAGACGCAGCTTACACCGCCTTTAGGGCCGGCTATGGAGTCGTTGTCTCCCACAGGAGCGGAGAGACCGAGGACAGCACTATAGCAGACCTCGCCGTTGCCCTCAACGCCGGCCAGATCAAGACCGGCGCCCCAGCCAGGAGCGACAGGAACGCCAAGTACAACCAGCTCATACGCATAGAGGAGGAGCTCGAGGGCATAGCCGTCTATCCTGGCAAGAAGTTCAGGAACCCGTTCCTCTGATGGGGCTTAGGCTTCCTCTTCCCCTTTCTTCTTTGCCTCAAGCATCTCTCTGAGGGCCCTTCTCTTGGCGTTGAGTATCTCACAGACCCTGTCAAGGACTTTAAGGTATTCCTCTATAGCCTCTCTGGCAAGCTCCCGCCCGTAGCCCAGCTCCTCCAGCTTTTTCCTCAGGGCTTCATGGTACTGGAAGGTTATGTAGAGGGACTGAAGAGCCACTTCGTTCGCCTCCCGGAGGTATTCCCATCCCTTTTCAGTTAGGGTGTACTTGATGAGCTTCCGTTTTCCGTGGTACTCTTCCCTCGGCTCCAGAAGGCCTTCTTCAACCATCTTGCTCAGCATGTTGTAGAGGTTGCCGTGGCTCGGCTTCCACGTCCCCCGGCTTATTTTCTCAATCTCCTTGAGGATTTCATACCCATGGGCCTCGCCCTTGAATCCCACAATGACGAGTATGAGATGTCTGATGGGGGCCAGGAACATCTCTCGCAGGGATGAGCGGGGCATAATACCACCTCGAAAGGTTTATAAGATATGTTTGTCTCAAACATATTTGTCGATATGTTTCCTTCGAATATATTATGCTGACCTCCTTAAAAGATTTGAGGTGGTAGTAATGGCGTGGAACGAGTGGATAGCGAAGCACCCGAAGACGGTGCTGGCAGTCTGGGTCGTGCTCATCGTGGTTCTGGCGCCTTTAGCGGGGAAAATCGGTGAGCTGACCGACTATAGCACAGAGCAGATGGTATCCCACAACATAGAGTCCATCAGAGTCCAGGACATCATGAGCGAGGAGTTCACCGGAGCTCAGAACGAAGACATGACGTACCTGCTGATAACGAACATCAGCGTCAACGACGAAAACGCGAGGAAAGCCTATTACGCGTTTAAGGACCGCGTTGAGGGCAGGTACGCCACGAACGTAACCTCCTACTACGACGCCCTCGACATGCTCTGGGACATGGACTACGAGCTGACCCTCAACATCACGAGGATGACCGCTAACATCACGGGAGTCCTCTACACGACAGTTAAGGGCGTCAACGACGGCTACGGAATGGTTCTGAGCCAGACGCTCCTTCTGAAGAACACAACCGAAATGGTAAGGGGAAGCCTCGTTGAAACCGCGGGGGCGTATCTGGCCCTCAAGGCCAACATGACGGCCCTCTACACTCAGCTCAATTCAACTGCCACTCTTCTCAGGGCCGCCGACGGGGCATACCTCCAGATATGCGCTCAGAACCCGAATATGACCACTCAGGAGAAAGTCCTGGCCCTTCAGAACGCCCTTGAGAGCCAGGTTCCTGAGAACCAGAAAGCAATCGTCCCCGTCATAGCCCAGACCGTTGTGTCCGCAGACCCCTACTGCAAAGGTACGCTCCTCTCGAATGATGAGCTCCTCAGGAACACCACGGTCGAACTCGTGTACGGCATGGTCGCGGATACTGGCCTTGAACTCCCCAAGGAGGTTCTCTTCCAGCTGTACGACAGTAAGGGTAATGAGGCCGTTATAGACGCCCTCACCAAGAGCATTCTCAAGGGCCAGATAGCCCAGATGATGGAAAACCTCGCCCCGAACCCCGAGGCCGTTGCGGAGGCAATCGTTGAGGAGGTCGCGAAGGACCCGCAGGGAATAATAAGCGGGGAGAGGCTTGAGGACGCCACGGTCTCAGTCGTCCTTGCCATGGTGCCGCAGAAAACCGACGAAACTGAGAGCCTCGTCAGGGCCCTCTATGAGGGAGCCGATCCAAAGGAGCTCGCAAAGGAGCTCTTCCTCAAGGGAATGGGGGAGCAGTCCGGAGAGCAGGAGATGCCCGAGGAGTTCAAAGAAACAATGGAGGCCCTCATCGAGCAGGTCATAGAGAACTACCCGCTGAGCGAGGAGGAAATCGAGAGCCTTGTGAAGAAGACAGTCCTCTCGACTATATCGAGCTACGCGAAGGACAACCCCTACGGAGTCGAGCTGAAGTTCAACGAGACCCTGCTGGCTGAGATAGCCTTCCGCTTCAAAGACAACCCCAGTGCGATAACGAGGGAGGACGTCAAGCCCCTCGCGGAGGAGCTCTGGCCGGTTGTCAAGGAGAAGGCAGGAACCTACCTCAGCATGCTCAAGAGCGAGGACAACACCACGGTTCTCATAACGTTCATGCCGCTGGGAGAGCCCGGCCCCGATACAGACCCGTACCTCTACTACGCCCAGAACGCCACGAAGGTCAAGGAAATAGCCCTCGAGGAGTTCGGAAAGTACTTCCCTGACGCCTTCGGGGCCCTCGGAGGAACCCCCGTCCAGTCGCACGAGATGACCGCGTACGGCCGGAGCGATAACCAGAAGACCAGCCAGGCGAGCATCATAGGCGCCCTCGTCGTGCTGTTCATACTCATGGGAGGGGCCCTCCTGGCGACGTTACTGCCCTTCACGGGCGTCGCAACCTCTGCGCTTACGGCCCTCGGAATAGCGTACCTGCTCACGAAGGGTGGAATCCTCAACATCGGAAGCTGGGCCCAGATGCTCACCATAACGACCGCCCTCGGTCTTGGAATTGATTACTCGACCTACTACGTCCACCGCTTCAAGGAGTACATAGCCGAGGGCTATGAGCACGAGAAGGCCGTCGCAGAGGCACTCAAGAGGGCTAAGGACGCCGTCCTAGCGAGCGCATTCACGGACATCATAGCCTTCGCGAGCTTCGTCCTTGCCTGGGAGTTCCCGATATTCCAGCAGATGGGAATGGTAATCCCGCTGGCGGTCATAGCTGTGCTCCTCGCCAGCCTGACGTTCATACCGGCAATAACGGCCCTCATAGGCGACAAGGCGATATTCTGGTGGCCGAGGCACATAAAGCACATCGAAACGCTCGATGTCCACGAGAGGAGCAGAATAGCCGAGTGGGTCGTTAACCACGCCAAGGTCGTCCTGCTCATAGGCCTCCTGATAGCGGTTCCTGCAACTTACACGTTCTTCACGTTCGAGGGAACCCACGACATGAGCCTCTTCCTGCCGGAGGGAAGCGAGACATTAACGTTCATGCAGCTGAGCCAGGAGAAGCTCGGAGCGGCCATAACATCCCCGAACTACGTCATAATTGACCTCGGCCACAGCATAAGGGACGACGACCTCAAGGTGATAGAGGAAATAACTGCCCACATAACGACGATGGAAGGCGTCAAGGCCGTCTACTCACCTACCAGGCCCTACGGCGAGCCGGTGAGCAACCTGACTCTGTCAGCGGTCAAGGCGCTCGGAGGAGACAGGTTCATCTCAAGCAAGGGCGACAAGGTGATGATTCAGATAGACCCGGTCTACAAACCGACAGACGACAGGGCCAAGGAGCTCGTCAAGGCGCTGAGAAGCTACATTGCAGAGCTTGAGAAGGAGGGCAAGATAAAGGAGGGACTCGTCGGCGGAGGGGCGGCGCTCTCAATGGACCTCACCGACAGGATAAACGACATCTTCTGGCACAGGATAATTCCAGTGGCCCTCGTGCTGATGTTCCTCTCGCTGATACCGACGCTCAAGGGACTGCCGGCGGTCGTCTCGACGATGATGACAATATTCCTCGGCGTCATGACGAGCATCTGGGTCTCGACGTGGCTCTTCGGCAGGGTCTTTGACCAGGAAATCATGTGGTTCCTGCCGCTCATGGTCTTCGTAGTGCTCATGGGAGTCGGCATAGACTACAACAGCTTCTACCTCGTCAAGGCCAGGGACGAGTTCGAAAGAAGGTCGCCGAAGGACGCCCTCGTCGTGGCGGCGGGAACCATGGACACCCTTGTAATAGGCCTTGCCGTGGTCCTGGCGAGCACCTACGGCGCGCTGATGTTCAGCAGCACGTGGGGAACGAGGGAGATAGGCTTTGCATTGGCCGCTGGAGTCCTGCTGACGGCAACGATGGCGGTGTACTTCATAGGCCCCGCCTTCATGAGCCTCTTCGGCGAGAAGGCCTGGTGGCCGCTGTTCAAGAACCAGGGAGAGGCCAAGAAGGAGTGACCCTTTCCCATTTTTGTCCCGGAAGGGTTTTTAGCCCCTTTTCACTTTTCTCCATGAAGTTCATTCAAAAAGGTGGCCAATGAAGGGGGCGGAAACTTCACCAACTACAACCCCCCGTTCTGCAGGGTGATTAAAATGGTGGAAAGAAGGAAACTCAAAATTTACATCCCCGGAATCAAATTCCCCCCGCAGGATTGGGGGGTTTCACCCCCCACGTCCTTGCTAACCTCCTTCCCCCGAAGGTGAGACTTCGCCCACTGCAACCCCCGGCTCTGAAAGGTGATTGAAATGGAAGCAGAAAAAAAGAAACTGAAGATATACATCCCCGGAATCAAATTTCCCTCTGTCTCGCTCACGGGGAGCTACTGCGCCCTCAACTGCGCCCACTGCGGGAGGCACTACCTTGAGGGCATGAAGAAGCCCAAAAAGAGGGAGCTCGTTGACTTCTGCCTCGACCTCGAGCGCTCCGGCGGGCTGGGCTGTCTGCTGAGCGGGGGAATGGATTCACGCCTGAAGGTACCGATTGACAGGTACGCAGACGAGCTGAGGGAGATTAAGAGGAGAACGAACCTGAAGCTCAACGCCCACGTCGGCTTCATAGATGAGAGCGATTTGGAATGGCTGAAATACGTTGATGTCGTTTCCCTCGACTTCGTCGGCGATGACGACGTGATAAGGCGAGTTTACAAAATAGACAAGAATGTAGAAGATTACCTTCGCATAGTTGAACTTCTGACCGAGAACGAAATCCGCGTGGCGCCACACATAACGATAGGCCTCGACTTCGGGAGAATCCACTGGGAGTACCGGGCGATTGACATGCTCATGGAGTATCCAATAGACGTCCTCGTGCTGGACGTTCTCATCCCGACGAAGGGGACGGAGATGGAGAGCGTTCCAAAGCCGTCAGTGGAGGAGAGTCTGAAGGTCGTGAAGTACGCGCGCGAACGCTTCGACGGAGAGATAAGCATAGGCTGCATGCGGCCGCTGGGAAGGTGGAGGCTTGAGTTCGACAGGGGGGCCGTCTTGGCAGGGGTTGACAGGCTGACGAACCCGCCGAGGAAAATCATAGAGTGGGCAAAAACTGTTAGAGACGTCGAGATAATCTACGAGTGCTGTGTTATGTGAGAGCATCAACGAATCGCTCGACGTGCCTTACCGTAGCCCGGGCCAGTGACGAGCGGCCGTTAACGCGCTCAATCAGGGCATTTATCGAGTTTTTGCCTTCAACGAGAACCCCCAAGGCGAGTTCAATGAATTCTCGCGCGCTCATTCTGTAGGCCCGACCATTGTCGAAAATCCAAATCAGAGAGTTTCCACTCCTTAAAAGCACCGCATGAACGGTCGGGTCAAAGGCTCCAAAGTCCATGTCCAAGTAGAGTTTGACCTTTACTCGCGTTCTCCTTGCCCAGTCGGGGAGCTCTCCAATGGGCTTCAGCACGTCCTCAGGAACCATCCTGCCGTCTCCTGCGGGCGTTTTAACTCCCGGTCCCCCAATGAACTTCCTGAACTCGTTCTACCTTCCGAGCGCGTATAAAATTCCAGCTATGAAGTTTCCAAGAAAGCGGGGGAAGCTTACGGTGGTGGAGAGAACGTTGATGTTCCTGGGAACCTCAGTTAGGAGTGAAGGGTTCTCAATCCAGTGACCCTTAACGGGCAGGTAGTGCCTGAGAAAATTGTCGAAGTCAAAAAGTACTTCTGTCCACTCCAAAAGCTCATCCACGCTTTTAGCGGTTGAATACGGACTCGTTCCTGGAAGATACCAGTAAATCCCCGGAGCACTGTGAGGGGTCATGTTCATCACCCGATACCGGGCATTCTCCTGAATTGGCATCGGCCATTAAACACCTCCCCTGCCTGTGAGCCTTTCGAACTCCCTTTCCGCGTCCCTAATGGCATCATTGACGGCTTTTAAAAGAACCTTCTTCGGGACTCTGAGGGCTGTGAAGGAATACAGGACGAACGCCAGCAAAAATTCATCCTCCCCAGATTTTGCCGCATAGATGACCTCAAAGGGGTCGTAGGTTGAGAGGGTAAAACGGACGAATGGAGGAACCGCTCCTGCCGAGAGCTTTTTAATGCCAGCCAGTTCGCGGAGAAGGCCCCTGTCCTCCGGCCTTTTAAGCCCGCTGGAGGAGAGCCCCTTGATTTCGCCATCCAAGTCCCACTTTACCCGCCACCTTTCACCGGGCAGTTTGCCGTCCGCCACGAAATCCTTGAGAAGTTTAAGCTCCTCAACGTATCCCTCGAGATTAACGAACGCTTCCAGTACGTACGTGCTCCCGTAAACTTGAACTTCGTACTCGTCCATAACGTCCTCAGGTTCACCGAACATCTCAAGCATTTCAGGTGAAGGCAGCTTTAGCTTGAACCTGAGCCACTCCATCCGCACCGATTTACCGTGGAGAACCGCCTTCATATTTTGGAGAGGTCTGAACTATCCCGGAAAGCTTTTTACGGGTGACGTGTACCTTTCCCCCATCCGGTAAGGTCAGGCAAACCCTTCCACCTTCTGCCCTTATCTTCAGGTCCCAGAGCCTTTCTGGCGGGTTCTCCATTGATTGGAGCGCCTTTAGGGAGCTCATGAATTCATCCAGCACCACCGGGTCTTCACTAATGAAAACAGGCCCGTCTTCGAGCACCAGCACGGGGAAGCCCCTGTCTCCATCCTGGAGGAAGAAAGAGAATGTAATCACGCCTCACACCTCAAGCATTCGACGTATTTCCCTTTTCCATCTGGGGGGTATTCGTTCCTTAAGCTGTCCGGAACTTCAGTATCAAGCATTCCACGGCATCAACCCTCGAGCACGTCCTTATACTTGCTCTTCCGCACGAGCTCTTTAACTCTCTCAAGCCCTGTCAGGTAGGCTTCGTCCCTGGTTCCCTTCAGGTACTCCTCGAGGAATTCCAGGGCGGCTTTAACATACTCCCTGACTTCGACTCTCTCCCTACCGACAAACCGCTCGTTTTCGAAGGCTTCAATAAGCAGGTAATCGCCCTCCTTCCTGAACACCACGGGAGAAATCGGCTCGTAAGTGCCAAAACCCACCTCGAGCTTTCCGCCCCTGCAGTTCCTTCTTATCACCCTCCTCTCGTCCTCCTCGAACTTTTCAAGCACGTAGGGAATTTCATCGCATGACGAGACTGCAAAGGTTACTGTGGCGAGGATTGCCGCCAGCGCCTGCACAATGTAGCAGAGCGCCAATACAAACTCTTTTCCGTTAACCTCCACCTCGATCTCAGCCCCAAATCCTTCGGATTCCTCCAGCTCTTCAAGCGAGGTATCAACCGAGAACTTAACCGGCATTAAGACCACCCCCGGCTTTTTCTTTAAAAAATTTAAAGGTGGCGGGTCAATCCAAGTAAGCTGTGATAAATTTGTAAATTCCCCGTGCTCTATCGTACGATAGGACGACTCTAACCTTCCTGCCTACCCACTTGCCCCTAAAATATCCGAACCTCTTTTCGACCACGAACTTGCGGGGAGTGTGCTCGGGGTCACTGCAGTCAATTCTTCCTTTCTTGATTGTTTCTCCGATTAAGGAAAGAATGAAGTCTGCGCTCCAGTCAGAGGGAAAGACTGTCAGTTTTCCTTTTTTGCCCAGCCTCTGTCTTAGAATGTGCCGTTTAATAAAATGAACTGCCCCATATTTGTCGTTACCTTTTTCAATGATGACGTCTCCTTCTGGGAAGTAACTACCACAGGCATATCTTCCCCTGAACTTTACCCGAAAGTTCTTGTACTGCTTGTCAAACTCTTTTGCAAGCTTCTTCGCCTTGTTAGCGTCCCATCCGTTGAGATATGCCTGTGCAAGGAGTTTGCCGTATTCCTTCGGGCTGAATAAGTCTTCGACAGCCTTGACCTCGTCCCTGGTTATTGTGATGATGGGCTTCACTATGATGGCTTCCTTTTTGAGGCCCCACCATTTCTTCTTAACGTAACCGTAACCAATTTCTGCTTTAGTTCCCCCAAAAGTTCTTGTTCTCAATTCCCTTAGCCAGTTCCTGATTGCCGTCCTTAATCTTGTCAGGAATCTCGCTTACGAAGGCCTCGGTGAACTCGCTGACGGGTTTCGAATACACGTACTTGGCAATGGCCGCGACAATGCTCCCTATGGCCACTATCCAGCCAATACCCGGGACAAAGACCTCAAGGAAAGGCTCCACAACAACAGTGGCGCCTCCGAACTGTGGCTGAACCTCATTCCCCGGCCCCTTCTCAGGACTGAACTCTTGTGGAACTTTTACAGTGCCGTTCGCCGTCGCGTTAACGAAGCTTGCCGCGGCGCTCGCTCCACTGACGGTCATCCCAAGGAAGAGCAACACGAGGGCCAAAGCAAGAACCCTCTTCCAGCCCAAGCGGATCACCTCCAATGTTGTTCAGATGGATAACAAATCCAAAACTTAAAGAGTTTACTGTTTTAAGTATTGTCACGGGAATGTAAATTGGAAATACATTACTACTCCACAAAAATTCAATTACATCCCCAGAACAGCACAGTTAAAGGGGCTCCAAAGAGATTAATAGCCAACCAGAAAATCGGAAAATAAAAACCAGCCAAAGGAACCCATTTGCATGTTTACGAACTTAATGGAAATGCAGGGCTCACCCTTCCTCGCATCATCATAAATCAGAAAGGAGAACGCCGATCATCGCCCTCAGACTTCTTCTTTTACCGTGACAAATGAGACCATTGTTACTGTCTGATCTATGCCCTTTATCTCCCTGAGCCTGTCCACGACTATCTTTCCTATCTCCTCAGCGTTCGGTGCGCGAACTTTTATTAGCAAGTCCCACTCACCGGCAACGATGTGGACCTCATAGACGCCCTCAAGGGCAGCGACCCTCTCGGCTACTTCCCTCTGAGTGAGCCCCGAATCAGGGTCGTAGCGCGCCAGTATGAAGGCTGTCGTTCCCAGGTCAAGTTTCTTGTAGTTGGGCTTAACCGTGAACTTCTCGATTATCCCTTCATCAACCAGCTTCTTTATCCTGTAGTGCACTGTCGTCCTCGGGATGCCAAGTTTCTTGCTCAGAGATGCTATGTTCTCCCTGGCGTTTTCCTTAAGTTCCCTCAACAACCTTATGTCTGTAGCATCAAGCGAACTCGCCATCGCGATCCCCTTTTGTCATTATTACAATTCACACCGTGATAATTGGAATGATTTCATTATTTAAGGTTTTCCTTTAACCAAGTTGCAAAAGCGTGCAACGCCCTGCCCCTGTGAGATATCCTGTTCTTTTCGTCCGTTGTCATTTCGGCAAAAGTTCGGTCGAAACCTGAAGGTCTGAATATGGGATCGAACCCGAATCCACCGGTTCCCCTCGGCTCCTCGGTTATAACACCATCCACCCTGCCCTCAAAAATGTGAAGCTCACCGTCCCAGTACGCCACGATGCTCTTGAAATAGGCCCTCCTGTCCTCAATGCCCCCCATAAGCTTCAGGATACCGTTTATTCCAAGAGTTTTGTAGACGTAGGCAGAATAAACCCCCGGAAAACCGTTAAGGGCCGAAATAAACAGGCCCGAATCATCTATGAAGAAAGGACCCTCAACTCTCTCCGCCAGCCATTTTACCCCGTAGTCCGCCACCTCCTCGAGGGAATCCGCCTGTATCTCTGGATACTCAACCTTCAGCTGGTAGACTTCCAACCCAACGCTGGCAAGGTACCTCCTGGCCTCCTCCACCTTACCAGGATTTGAAGTTATAAAAGCAACCCTCATCGAACCACCGTAGAAAGGTATAAGGAAAGTCCTAAAAAAGTATGGCTTCAGTCGATCTTGTAGCCTATCTTCTCCACGAGCTCCCTGCGCTCCTTCCTCTGCTCCTCGGTCTCTATTTTGTTGGCCGCCTTGCCGTCAACAACTCCAAGGACGCTCCGTCCAAGGTCGGTCTCGGCGACGATGACCTGGAACGGGTTCTCGCTGGCGCCGTAGACCATGACCACAGCTGGGTGGTTCTTGACGGTGTTCAGGACGTTTATCGGGAAGGCGTTCTTCATCAGGATGACGAAGACATGGCCCGCGCCGATTTTCACGGCGTTCTTTGCGGCGAGCTCTTCAAGCTCCTTGTCGTTTCCGGTGTAGCGCGTGAGCTGGGGCTTGGCTTCGTTCATTGCTATGCCGAACTTTATCCCTGGAACAGCCGTGAGAAGGGCCCTCGCAAGGTCGTCAACCGTGAATATCGAGAAGTTACCCTGTCCGATTATGACCTCCACGCCCTCGGGCTTTTCAATGTCAACGACTTCAATCTTCACCATGGCCACCACCGGAAGAATTTAATAACCGAGGGGATATAACTTTTTCCGAGGGGTAATTTTTCAACTGCGGTGGTGCCGCGAATGGGCGAGGTTAAACAAGATGAAATCGAATTCCTCGTGGAGCTTCTGAGTAAGTACCCCCTCGAAAGCCTCAGAAAAATAGCCTCGACCGAGGGGATAGACTATTACAGACTGAAGAGAATTTACGACCGCTATTACGGTAAATACCTTGTCATCAGTGCCACATACAACATACGGCGTATCGGACTGAAGAGCTTTGTCGGATTTCTCAGCGTCCCGGCCGAAAGGCTTATGGAAGTCGCCGTTAGGATGACAAAAAACCCCTTCATCGGCTACGTTAACCCGGCGTTCGGGTTCAAGAACGGCCTGTCAATCATCTTCTACGTCCCGAAAGACCAGGTGAAGGATATAGACGAGATGCTCGCCAAATATTCCGATGACTTTGAATACTACGAGGTCTGGGCGTATCCACCCCCCGAAAAGCCCAGAGAGTGGGGAGACTGGGAGCTGGGCCACGACTACGCGGTCCTGATGGACATCTTGAAATGGGACGCACGGACGCCGATAAAGCGAATAGCAGAGCGGCTCGACAAGACGAGACCAACGATAAGGTACATGATAAACAGGCTCAGGGAGAAGAAAATCCTCACCGGGTTCTCCCCCATGGTGGATATGAACGTCCACGACAGGGGCGTTATTGGAATATCAAGCGAAATCAAAGAAGACGTCCTGAACAGGTTCAAAGAGTACGAAATCATGGCAGGATACCTCCCGGGCAGGGGCTACCTCCTTGAATGGTTCTTCTCATCGAAGGAGGACATGGGGGGAAAGGTTCTGGAGTTCAGCGCCTACGTAGAAAAGCTCCTGATAGAGTACTTTGAACCGAGCTTCAAAGAGCTTAATGACGGCAACAAAAAGACAGCGTTCCAGAGAATGGTAAAAGAAGACGGAAGCGGCTACCGCTCGATCCTAGAGTTTTAGAGGGATATCAGGCAGTACTCCATGCCGTCTATCTCGCCCGTCGCCTGATACTCAAGGGCCCTGCAGTCGTGGCAGATGTATTTGAACGGACATGTGGCGCAGGTGGGTATGTTGTCCTTCGTCATTCTCCAGAACGACCTAAGCCTCTTTTTCCTCAAAGTCTCCTTGAGTGTCATTCTGGTAAGGTCGCCTGCGACGTAGTTCCTCAGGAGCGGGCAGGGCAGAACGTAGCCGTCAGCGGTGACCGCGACGGTTCCGGAGAGGCAGTCGTGGTACTTCTCCGCACTGGGGTTGTATATCCTGCGGAGCTCAATGACGTTGAAGTTGAGCCTCCTGGCCGAACCCGGGAAGAGGACGTCAACGTAGACTTCGCCTCTGAAACTGCCTGAGAGCAGCCCGGTGCGGAAGTCTTCAGGGGCCACCATTATGAGGGCGCCGTGGAGCCAGGGGTATGCAGAGAGCTCATCGAGGGTGTGCTCTGGGTAGCTGAGCTCCGCGATGAAGTTGACGCCCTCAACCGGGGTAACCTTGTCGAGGTCATCAAAGAGGACAACCGCGTAGACCTCAGGGAACTCAAGCTCGCTCGCGAACACCGAGAGGGCAAGGAGCGTCTCAACGTTGTCGTAGTTGGTAAGCCACACTTCTTTTCCGCCCAACTTCCGGAACTCAAGGAGTATCTCTTTCATTCTCTCAATGCTCAGCGGCTCCCTGCGGAGAATGAACCTGTTGTTGCCAATGCAGCCGATTGAACGGGGGATGCCCTCAACCTCGGAGAACTTTCCCTTACCCGCGCCGAGCTGGAGTATGAGCCTCTCAAGCTTTCCGTTGCTGGTTTTATTCGACCAAGGAGGCTTCGCGACGCTCACCACAGACTGGGACTGAAAAACCTCGCCAGCCGAACCAGCACAAACGGCCTTCTCCATCACCGCTCACCGGGAGCAGGTACGAAGGACGGATATATATACTTTTTCTATTCGGATTTTGCTGACTATTGAGAATAGTATGCAAAAAGTGGAGAAAGTCAGACTGGAACCTGCCTGTCTCCCTCAATCCAGAACGTGCCCTCATCTGTCACTTCCTTCTTCCACACCGGAACCCTCTTTTTGACCTCGTCCAGCGCCCAGGAGCAGGCCTCAAAGGCCTCCTTCCTGTGCTTTGCACTGGCCACTATGAGTATTGTGTCTTCCCCAACCGGGAGCTCGCCGTAGCGGTGCCATATGAGCATGTCCAGAATCGGAAACTTCTCAAGGGCCTCCTTTCTTATCCTCTCCATCTCGGCCTCGGCCATCTCAGGATAGGCCTCGTAAATGAGCTTCTCAACCCTCCTGCCGTGGCTCTCATTCCTGACCTGACCTAGAAAGACCACGTACGCCCCGCTCTCAGGGATACGGAGAAGGCTTATCGCTTCATCAACGCTGAAGGGCTCCTTTGTCAGCTTGACTTTCATGCCTAATCCCCTGGGAAGATAAGCCCGGAAGGTTTAAAGTTTTAGTTCCAGAGCAGATGCCGGTGAAAGCATGAGGAAGCTTACGGTGCTGATACTCGTGCTTATTGTAGTCTCGGCGGGGTGCATTGGAGGGGACACTTCCCAGCCCCAGACTTCAAAGGCAGACGGGGAGACAACAAGCCCACAGAGCCCCATCAAAACCGGCTCCGAAAAGGAGAACACCCCGATTGACCCTGTGAAGGCCTTGGAAGAAATAAAGCAGTACTCCTACGCCGAGGATGCCAGTGTTGAGCTGGACATGGAGATGAAGTCCGGAAACTTCACACAGGAAGCAAACTTCACCATGATAATAGAGGAGATGGGGTACGTGGACTTTGAAGAGAAGAAGGCCAAGATTATGACAACGACGACCACACTGCCAGACAACGTGACGTTCAATATGAGCCTGGTTGTTGTCGACGGAAAAGTCTACATCAAGGATATTGGTGAGAGGATTGCCAAAAACGATACTTCGTTCTGGCGCATCAACCCGGTTTCGGTTGCAAGGGAACTACTCAAACTCCAGCCGGTCGGCAACTACACAGAAAACGGAACACTTGTCCTCGTATATTCTGTTCCAGAGGAACTGATACTCCCGATGGCAGAGTTTTATTTCGCAACCCCCGACATGAACACCACCGTGACCGACGCGACCGCCGAGCTGTACTTCACCGATGAAGGGTTCACTGGAATGAAACTGACCTACGGAATCATCGCCACCACTACGGCAGAAGACATAAGCGGGGAAATAATAGAAGTCACCGAGAGGGGCTACTGGAAGGGGACAATAAAAATAACTTCCATCAACAAAAAAGAAGAAGTTGAAGCCCCGTCTACCTGAGCTCAACGACGTCAAAGTTGTTGTAGGCCAGGTCAACCAGCAGGAGCCTGTTGAGAAGGGGCTCACCGACCCCGGTCAGGAGCTTTATGACCTCCATCGCCTGTATTGAACCAATGACGCCGGCGGTGGCCCCGATTATCGGGAACTTCCCGCTTTTTTCTTTCACACTGGGGAAAATCTCGCGCAGGCTCTTTGTTTTTCCGGGGACTATTGTCGTCACCTGGCCAAAAGTCCCCTCGACGGCACCGTGGACGAGGGGAATGCCCTTTCTCTGGGAGTACTCATCGAGCAGGAAGCGGGTCTCAAAGTTGTCGAGGCAGTCAACGATTACATCGACCCCCTCAAGGACTTCGTCAACGTTATCCTCACTCAGCCTCCCCACGAATGTCTCGATTTTTATATCGGAGTTGAAACGCTCCAGCTTCCACTTCGCGGAGAGGGGCTTCGGGTTCCTCGCCACGTCCTCTTCCCAGTGGAGTATCTGCCTGTTGAGGTTGCTGAGCTCGGGCTCCTGCTCGTCTATCAGGAGGAGTGTTCCCACCCCCGCGGCGGCCAGGTAGTAGGCCACAGGGCTTCCGAGACCGCCGACGCCAACCACCGCGACCTTCGCCCGTTTGAGCTTCTCCTGTCCCTCCGTTCCAAAAATCATTATCTGTCTGTCGTACCTCTCCAGCTCCCTCTCGCTCAGCATATCAACCACCACTCACCGGCGGGAAGAGCGCCACGGCATCACCGTCCCGGAGAACCTCATCAAAGCGGGCATAGCGGCCGTTCAGGGAGACGTTGACGTCAGCTAAGTCGTCGTCCTCGGCAAAAACCTCGTTCTTCAGAACCGGGTGCCTCTCCTTGAGGATTTCTATCAGCTCTCTTATCGTTATTCCATCGGGAACCTCAAGCTCCTCCTCACTCTTACCAACGAGGGAGCGGTAGCGGGCAAAATACCTCACCTTGACCCTCATCCACACCACCGGAAGAAGTTGGGAGGAGAGTTAAAAAGGGTTGCTGGACGGCTTTGTCACCAAGGGACGCTCTTCCAGCCCATTTTGTAGGCAAAGTAGTTGGCGCCCCAGTGGATGAAGGGCGAAACTACGAGGAGGAAGATAATCTGCCCGCTGGAGAGAGTCTTAACAGGATAGGCGAAGGCAAGGGCGCTTATCAGGAAACCGAGCTGGTCGAGGCCTATGGCCGGAGCACCGCGCGGGAGGTTTGCGCGCCTCTTGATGAAGCTCCCAACGAGGTCACCAAAGAGCGCACCGAATGAAAGCAGGAACGCGAGCTTTACCGCCGTCGGAAGGTCTCCGTAGAACCCAGGGGTTATGAAGTACTGGACTACACCAACGAGGGTCCCAATGGCAACTCCACCGATGAAGCCCCGCCAGGTCTTTCCATCTCCAAGAATCCTCCGTCCGTCCCTCCACTTTCGCCCGCCGTCTATGGGCGGCCCTCCCCCCACGAGAACCGGGGAGGCGTTGGCAAAGTAGGCGGGAAGGATGTACCAGAACGCCCAGAACACGGATTCCAGCCCCATTTCACCACCAGAGGAATAAACTGGGAACCTTTTATAAGGGTTGGGGCTGGAATCCGAGACAGGGTGACAGGTATGATAAAGAAGCTCGTTGCAATAGTGCTCCTCGCGTTGCTCCTATGGGGGGCTTATGTCTCGTACACACTCCTCAGCTCGCCACCAAAGCTCAGCGCCCGCTGGGGCACAGTGACCGAGACAAACACGGAGCTGATAATCGAGGGTGAATGGAACCGGCCCCTTCTCCTGCCGGTTTCACTGGAGAACACCACAATGGGCTTTATGGGAATACCCATCGCCAGGACGGAACGGGTTGAGCTCTCTGGAGAGAACGCACTCATCGCCCTCAGCATAGACAACCAGAACCTGATCAGCGCGCTTTTCAAGTACCTTGAGAACGGACAGAGCGGAACTTTTGAAGTTTCCTTCAAGGGGACGGCCCTGAAAGTAATCCCCTTGAGGTTCAGCGTGACCCGAAACGTCGGTATGGACGTCTTCAAGACCTTCAACTTCACCTCCGAGAGCAAGCCTGTGCTCGGGGGCCTCGCGTACACGCCCGCACTCCTCGAGACCAAAGTCACCAGGGTGGAAGAGAAGGACGGTAAGGGAACGTTAATCGCCGACATGAGGCTCTACAACCCCAACTCGTTCCCAATCCCGCTCTCAAACCTGACGTTTGATGTGTACGCGAATGATGTAAAGATTGGAACCGGGTACCTCCTTAAGCCCACTACAATTCCGGCCAAGGACTACGCGACCGTCAGGACGACAATAGAGCTCGATAAGAGCGCACTGGCCAGGGCCTGGGCTCTTCACGTGAAGAACGGCGAAAGGAGCACCATAGAAGTCCAGATGGGGGTCTCAGTGAGCCTGCTGGGTAAAAACCTCAAGATACCCCTCAAAACCGAGAAAAGGTACCTCGAGACCCACATAATAGAGGACATCAACGGGGCACTGGCAGGGCTCGTGCGGGGGTGAGCTTTTAAATCAAGCCCCTCTTTTTTCACTATGGTGAGAGAAATGAACGTTAAGGAAATCCACGAGTTCCTCAACAGAATCTGGAACGACATCTTCACGCTCAACGAGGAGCTCAAGGTCGAGCTCCCAAAAGAAGGGTTCAAAGTGGAGGACGTGGAGGAGGTCTTTGGAGCGTACATATTCCTCGACGGCGAGTGGGTTAGAATGGACTACCCCCACCCGGCTTTTGAGGTGAAGCCGCAAATCGAAGTCGGGGCGACGCCGGAGAGCTACTACTTCGTGGTTGCAGTTCCAAAGGAGAGAATAAACGAGGGCTTCCTGGAGGCGTTCCTTGAGCTCTTCCCGAGGAGCTTCATCTACGGGAGCGAGGACTTCCTGAGCGACGTCCACAACTGGAGAAGAGGGGAGGCGTCGCCTGAGGAAATCCTTAGAAGAATCGAGGAGAGCCGTGAGAAGGTCTTCCAGTTTGAGGCGAACTTTGAGAGCGCCGGAGAGCTGAAGAAAGGGCTTTTGAAGCTCATTGAAGCCGGAAAGCGCTTTGAAATCTTTGACCTGTGAGGTGTCGCGATGAGCCCGGAGGAAGCGTTTCCAGCGGAGCTCAGGGAGTACTACCGGAAGCTCTTCGGGAGCGAGGCAGAGGAGATAATGGCGTCGCTCAGGACTCCCGTCGAGAAGTACTACATCCGCGTCAACACCCTCAAGACGAGCAGGGAAAAGCTGATGAGAATCCTCAGGCGCGAGGGCCTGAAGCCGAAGAGGAGCCCCTACCTAAAGGAGGGCATCTACTTCGAGAGGGAGGGCCCGAACTTCCCCGACGACTACAAACCGGGCCTGCCGGTGGTGAAGGCAAACAAGTTCGCGAGCGAGAGCGTCTACCAGGGGGCACACCTCTACGCCCCCGGAGTCCTGCAGGCGGACAGGAACATAAAGCCCGGCGACGAGGTCGAGATACGCGACCCAAGGGGCCTGCTCGTCGGGATTGGAATAGCCAGAATGAGCGCAAAGGAGATGGTCGTCTCGACGAGGGGCCTGGCAGTCGAGGTCACCCTGCCCAAGTTCAAGCTCCCGAGCCTGAACGAGCTGGAGTCCTTCAAGGAGGGCCTCTTCTACGCCCAGAGCCTTCCCTCTATGGTGGTGGCCCACGTCCTTGAGCCGAGCGAGGAGGAGCTGATAATAGACATGGCCGCCGCCCCCGGCGGAAAGACGAGCCACATCGCCCAGCTCCTCCAGAACAGGGGGGAGATAATCGCCATAGACAAGTCGAGGAACCGGCTGAAGAAAATGGAGGAGGAGCTCAACAGGCTCGGTGTGAAGAACGTCAAGCTTATCCGAATGGACGCGAGGAAGTTACCGGAGCTCGGTCTCCAGGCAGATAAGATACTCCTCGACGCCCCGTGCACCGCCCTCGGCATAAGGCCAAAGCTCTGGGAGAGCAGGACGCCGAAGGACATCGAGGCGACGGCCCGTTACCAGAGGGCATTTATCTGGGCCGCCATAAAGTCTCTCCGCAGAGGGGGAGTCCTCGTATACTCCACCTGCACGCTGAGCTACGAGGAGAACGAGGCCAACGTGAAGTTCATGCTGGAGAAGGGACTCAAGCTTGAGGAGCAGGCGGTCTTCATAGGCTCTGAGGGAATTGAAATGGAGGAAGTCCAGCGCTTTTACCCAAACAGACACCTGACGCAGGGCTTCTTCATTGCAAGGCTCAGGAAGGTGTGACGGATGGACTGGAAGAAAGCCGGACTCATGGGCTTTGGAGTCCTCATCATTGGCCTCCTGCTGTGGTGGGCAGGAATACGGGACGTCATTGAGCTCCTGGGCCGGGTTAAGCCGGACTACTTCCTCCTGGCAGTTCTTATGTACATCATCGGGCTCCTCACGTGGGGCCTGCGCTGGAAGGTTCTCCTCGACGCCATCGGTGTGAGGACGGGCTTCAGGAAAGTGCTCCTCGCCCTGCTTTCCGGTATATTCGTCAACAACGTCACCCCTGGGGCGAGGGGCGGTGGCGAGCCCGTCAGGACTTATTTCCTCGCGAAAGAAATCCAGAAGCCCTACGGCCAGGTCTTCGCGACTGTTATGATGGACAGAATCCTCGACATTATTCCCGTTGTGGTGATGCTGGCCCTTTCAACCGCCTACGTCTACAGGCTCGGCTCCATCTCGCTCACCATTATACTCGTCCTCCTCGACATTGCCTTTGCGGGCCTTATACTCTTCACCCTTGGAATCCTGCTGAGCGAAAAGAAGACAAAGGGTGCCCTCTACTGGTTTTTCAGGCTCTTTGAGAGGCTCGCCCCCCAGAAGGCGGAAGACTACCGGGACAGGTTTAAGAAGACCGTTGAAGAAGACGTCCCGAGGTTTCAGAGCGACTTCCGCTTTTTGATGAGGCACAAGGGGGCCTTCCTGCTTGCCCTGGCTTACTCAACCGCCTCCTGGCTCACGGTCGTCCTCAGGACGTACTACGTTTTCAGGGCAATCAACTACCCTGTCTCACTGGTTGACGTCATGGTAGTCCAGATGGTGGGAATGGTCATAGGCATGGTGAGCGTGATTCCGGGGGGAGCCGGAATCATAGAGAGCGTAAACTCCGCGGTCTATATTCTTCTAGGGATAAGCAAGGAAGTCGCCGTCACGGCGACGCTTCTGGACAGGCTGATTTACTACTGGGTTCCAACCGCAGTGGGGGCTCTGGCGACTGCCCACCTCGGGACAAAGATAAAGAGAAAAGTTTAATTAAAACGGGCATAAACAAGAGGGATTGACATGAAGTTCGGAGTTGTTGCCCGCCGGGATAAGGCAGAGGCTTTGAAGCTGGCTTATAGAGTCTACGACTTCCTCAAGGTCAGCGGCTACGATGTGGTGGTTGATGAGGACACATACAGATACCTGAGGGAGTTCGACGAGTCGGACATTCTCCCCCTGGAGGACTTCGACGTGGACTTCATAATAGCCATAGGCGGCGACGGGACCATCTTGAGGGTGGAGCACAAGACCAAGAAGGAAATCCCAATCCTCGGGATTAACATGGGGACACTCGGGTTTCTCACGGAAGTCGAGCCCCACGAGACGTTCTTCGCCCTCAGCAAGCTCCTAGAGGGGGACTACTTCATAGACGAGCGCATAAAGCTGAGGACTTATATTGACGGGGAGGCCAGCGTGCCGGACGCCCTCAACGAGGCGGCTATTCTAACCGGAATCCCCGGAAAGATAATCCACCTCAAGTACTACATCGACGGCGGGCTTGCGGACGAAATCCGCGCGGACGGGCTCATAGTCTCGACGCCAACCGGGTCCACGGGCTACGCCATGAGCGCCGGCGGGCCGTTTATTGACCCCAGGCTCAGCGTCACGGTCATAGCCCCTCTCGCACCCCTGGCGCTCAGCTCAAGGCCGATGGTAATCCCGGCGGAGAGCAGGATAGACATCAGAAACATGACGATAACGAGGGAAATCCTGCTCGCCATAGACGGCCAGTTCTACACCTACCTGCCCCCCGAGACCGAGATAACGATAAAGCTCTCCCCCAGGAGGGCCAGGTTCGTGCGCTTCACTGAAGAGATATATCCCAAATACACGATGAGGCTCAAAAAGAGGTTTTAAAGGGGCTCAAACTCCTTGAGAAAGAGAGCCTTTTCCTGTTCACTCAGCACAGAGTCATCAACAAAGATTATTAGACCAGCCCCATGCTGAAAGACCACGTAGTCCTTGAGGTTTGTCAGGAACTTAAAGACCGCCTTGAAGTCGTTGTAGAGGAGTAGATACTCTACACAGTCAATCAAAACAACGGAACTGGGATTGTCCCTGACAAAGCGGATGATAACGTCCTGAAGTACGTGGAGTGCCGTCGGGTTGATGCCCTCCGAGATCTGAGTCACCCACACCGTCGAAACGTTCTCAAAGCCTTTGTACATGTTAGGCGACCGTGTAACGGCCAAGACTGGGAAGTCGGCACCCTTTAGGAGCTCCATAACGTCAAGAAAGCGGGTCTTGGAAAAGACCACGTGGGCCCCAAAGGAGGATTTTTTGTAGAGGGAAGGTGGACGGGGGATATAGCTGCTCTCCACGAGTTTGATGTAATGGACTATCGCGTAGATTACCCCAACTATCGAAATTGAGTACGCAAACAGCTCAAAATACCAAGCAGGCTCCACACAGCAGAAGTCATCAATCAAATCAGCAACGCGGCCGAGCTCAGCTATCCCGAGGAAAATAACCGAGTACCTCACAAGTGTGTCAATCTCAGACCTATATTTACCCAAACGCTTCACCATGAAGGCAAGCACGTATCCGATAGCCAGGAACAGAATTATATCAATTACCAGAACGTAGAAGGGAACTATCAGCTCCATATAACTTCCACCTCATCGGTTCTAAACTTCTGCTTCACGACGGTCTCTCCAAGGGAGAACCTGATTCCAGCCTTAAACATCCTCAGCCCGGTGTACGCTATCATCGCGCCGTTGTCCCTGCACAGGTCGTAGGGCGGGACGAAGAACTTAACCCCCCTGTCCTGGGCCATGATTTTGAGCATCTCCCTCAGCCTGTTGTTCGCCGCGACGCCGCCAACGAGGACGACTTCATCTTTTCCGGTGTGCGCAACGGCCCTCTCGGTGACCTCAACGAGCGCCGCAAAGGCAGTCTCCTGGAAGGAGTAGGCCAAATCCTCGACGCGGTACTTCCCGGTGCGGTACTTCCTAACTGCCTCGGTCAGAATCCCCGAAAAGCTCAAATCCATTCCCTTTACAGCATAGGGGAGCTCTACGTAGCGCCTGCCCTTGAGAGCAAGCTTCTCAATCTTAGGGCCACCGGGGAAGCCGATGCCGAGTTCACGCGCGAAGGTGTCTATCGCGTTGCCTATCCCAATGTCGAGGGTCTCGCCGAAGACGCGGTAGCGGCCGCCTTCTAAGGCTAAAACCTGCGTGTTTCCGCCGCTCACGTAGAGGCCAACGGGGTCTTTAACGCCGAACATCTTGGTTATCTCGACGTGGGCTATGCAGTGGTTCACACCAACAATCGGCTTGTTGTACTTTATCGCCAGGGCCCTGGCGGCTGTTGCAACAACGCGGAGAGCAGGCCCGAGGCCGGGCCCCTGGGAGAAGGCGATAACGTCAACGTCCTCCATCGTTATTCCAGCAGTCTTGAGGGCCTTCATGAGGAGGGGCTTCAAAAGCCTGGCGTGGTGCTCAGCGGCCTCCTTCGGGTGGATTCCGCCCTTCTCGGTCGTGAGGGTATCAAATACGTTGGCCAGAACTTCCTTCTCAGTGACAATGCCTATGCCGAGCGTGTGGGCGGTGCCCTCTATGCCGAGTGCAATCATGGTGCAGAATAGAGGAAAGCGGTATAAAAAAGTTATTGGGAGGCACAACCGCTACGGCTTGGAGTCTCTTCCAGGACGGTAAATCCTCTTCTCAAACGTTACAAAATCAGTCCAGGCGGCGTGGGCAAGGAAGCCTGCCTCAAGATCAGGCTTGCCGTCCTTAAACGCGTGCTCCTGGTAGGAGCTCCCGACAACCTCGCCAACGAACCACGTGTGGTCGCCGTAGTCCCTCTCGTCAACAACCCTGCACTCCAGGTTCGCGAGGGCCTCCTTTATGCTCGGCGTTTCAATGGCCTTGGACGGAACAAGGGTCACGTTCATCTCCTTAAGCTTCTCCGGGCCGTGCTTCGTGCCCGCTATCCAGACGTCATCGAGCATGTCAAGGCTGGGGACGCTTATCACGAACTCCCGGTACTTCTTGACGAGCTTCCAGGTGTACCTCCGGGGCGCTATGGCAACGCCGACCATCAACGGCTTGGCGGAGAGTATCGTGACCCAGTCAGCCGCCATAACGTTCGCTTCCTCACCCCTCCCAACCACGACGAGATAAGTCCTCATCGGGTAGAGGAGCCTGTACGGATTCATGATAACCACCACATATGAACCCGACGCCAAATTTAAAAAGTTAAAAGCCTCAGCGGAGAGAGAGCCACTTTAAGGCCCTCGCCGCGCGCTCCGGCGTGGGGAAGTTCTTGATTCCATGCTCTTCGAGCAGTTTTACCCCCCCGCGGACGAGCTCACCGGCCATGAAGTTGACGATGACCGGCTTGTCGCAGTCGGCCTCGATAACTGCCTTAGCTATCTCCTCGCTCGGAATGAAAATCGGAGGAACGCAGATTACGAGGATTGAGTCAACGTTCTCGTCCCTGCAAACTACCTCAATCGTCCTCTTGTAGCGTTCGTAGTCGGCATCGGCGATGAGGTCAATCGGGTTCCTGACCGAGCACTGGGGCGGGAGGAAGGAGCGGAGCTCCTCCACAGTCTTATCGCCCAGCTTTGCAATCTCAAGGCCCAGCCTTTCGAGCTTGTCAGTCGCGAGGACGCCCGGACCGCCGGAATTGGTGATGACCGCCACGCGCTTTCCGGCCCTGGGATACATCTCGAAGGCCTTCGCCGCGTCGAAGAGCTCCTCCATCTCCTCGACCTCTATCGCTCCGGCCTGCTTGAAGGCCGCGCGGTAGATTTCGTAGGAGCCTGCGAGCGAGCCGGTATGAGAGGCGGCAGCTTTAGCACCGCTGGCGCTCTTGCCGGCCTTGAGGACTATCACGGGCTTCCTCTCGCTCGCATAGCGAAGGGCTTTCAAAAAGCGTCTGCCGTCCCTAACGCCCTCTATGTAAAGCGCTATCGCCTTAGTGTTACCGTCATCGGCAAAGTACTTCAAAAAGTCGCTCTCGTTCAGGTCAGAGGCGTTTCCATAGGAAACGAAGGCCGAGAAGCCTATGCCCTCGTCGTTGCCCATCGCAAGGGCCGCGCCGCCGAAGGCACCGCTCTGGCTGATGAGGGCGAGCCCGCCGGGTTTAACACGAACCTCAAAGGAGCCGAAGAACCTCCCGTGGACGCCGAAGATGCCGGCGCAGTTGGGGCCGATGAGCCTAACGCCGTGCTTTTTTGCCCTCTCGACCAGCTCGCGCTCAAGCTCTTCTTCCCCCACCTCTGAGAAGCCGGCACTTATCACAACGGCTCCCTTGATTAGCGGGCCGATTTCATCGATGAGGGCTGGAACGAACTTCGCCGGTATGGCGATTATGGCGGTATCGACCGGCTCATCAAGTTTTTCCCGGACTTCAAAGGTCTTCCCCGCGACCTCAACGGTGCCGCCTTTGGGGTTGACCGGGATTATTTTGCCTTCAAAGCCTCCCTCGACAATGTTCCTGAGGATTTCGTAGGCTATGGCACCTTTCTTGAACGAACCGAACACAGAAACGCTTGAAGGGTAGAAGAAGTAGTCCACACCATCACCTCCAAAAGAATCTCCACAGGCCATAAAAAAGCTTATTGGTTCTCGTCCCAACTTTAACCTATGAAGAAAAAGTACCGCAAGGTTGTAGTCGGCGGAACCTTTGACAGGCTACACCTCGGCCACAAGGCACTGCTCAGGAAGGCCTTCGAGGTCGGAAGGGTGGTTTACGTCGGCTTAACTTCAGATGAGATGATAAGAAACAAGCCATACGCCGAGAAAATACTCCCCTACGAGCTCCGCTTAAGGGATTTGCTCAAGTTCTTCAACGTCAACGGCTACACGAACTACCGCGTCATTAAAATCCACACGGCAATAGGCTTTGCAGGAGAAATGAAAAGTCTTGAGGCAATAGTGGTCAGCGAGGAGACCTACAAGGGGGCACTGCTAGTAAACCAGGCGAGGGCCGAGCGCGGGCTCAGACCGCTTGAGATAGTTGTGATTCCGGTAATAAAGAGCTCCCTCGGGCCGAAGATAAGCTCCTCACTGATAAGGGCCGGGCTGATAGACCCGTTTGGGAGGCCGGTTTCCAGTGGAAACGGAACTCCCCGAAAGACGTTTAAGGGGAAAGGACTTAACACCAACGGTGATACCCATGGCGAAGCTGAAGGAGCCGATTATAGCGATCAACTTCAAGACATACATCGAGGCGACCGGAAAGAGGGCGCTTGAGATAGCGAAGGCCGCCGAGAAGGTCTGGAAGGAGACCGGAATAACCATAGTCGTCGCGCCCCAGCTGGCAGACCTCAGAATGATAGCCGAGAGCGTTGAAATCCCGGTCTTCGCCCAGCACATCGACCCGATAAAGCCTGGAAGCCACACCGGCCACGTCCTTCCAGAGGCCGTGAAGGAAGCTGGCGCGGTAGGAACGCTCCTCAACCACTCCGAGAACAGGATGATTCTGGCAGACCTTGAAGCGGCGATAAGAAGAGCAGAGGAAGTCGGGCTCATGACGATGGTCTGCTCCAACAACCCGGCCGTTTCCGCGGCGGTTGCAGCTCTCGGCCCGGACTACGTTGCCGTCGAGCCACCTGAACTAATAGGCACGGGAATCCCCGTGAGCAAGGCCAAGCCGGAAGTCATCACTAACACCGTTGAGCTGGTCAAGAAGGTCAATCCGGACGTCAAGGTTCTCACAGGCGCAGGAATCAGCACGGGCGAGGACGTCAAGAAGGCCCTTGAGCTGGGAAGCGTCGGGGTTCTCCTCGCGAGCGGGGTTACCAAGGCGAAAGACCCGGAGAAGGCGATAAGAGATTTGGTGTCGCTTATCGTCTGAGCCCCTTTTTCCCACTTTTAAACACTGGTTTGTAGGCTTAAGATTTATAAGCCTGGACTCTGCTTTTCTATCGGGCAGCCCCGTGGTGTAGCGGCCAAGCATGCGGGACTTTGGATCCCGCGACCCGGGTTCGAATCCCGGCGGGGCTACCAGACATCCCTGCAATCTCCCTAAACACAGCTCCCATTGCCCTGCTGAACAATTCCATGAACAATTCCATGTTTTCGGGCGAATAAGACCCTTCTGTCTCTTCTTCATAGGGGGTCGCGGGACCACCATATTGTCCCATGACCCAGTCGTTCTGTTCGAAATTCAAACCATTCCTACGCCTTCTCATGGCCGCCACCACAGGACGTTTTCAACCTGTAATTATGCACTGGGGCCCTAATAAGGCTTTTTGTGGTTTCTGTCTAGACATGAAGAAGTTCTGTAAAAAGTTCGAATTTCTGGTGGGTCACGAGACCTGCAGTCCAACCACCAAGTGACTTGAAAAAGATAGACAAATCCCCCCACGATTTTAAGAATAACTTTGTTGGTGTCAAGTCTTGGCCTCGTGAGAAGGGGTTTGTACTTCGAGTTGTACTAATTTTGAATTCACTTAGTTACTTTTTGGCAATCTTTTTAAGTAGTTCCTGTCTTAGATAACAACTACTAAAGTATGGAGGGGTCATTGTGCACGTGGCTGTTCGATTTGCATGGCATGACAACAAATGGAATGGGAAAATATGTGATAAACCTGAAGAAAACGTTTACTGTATTGATAGTTACTCTCTTTTGTCCTCTAGGATCCAGAGACGTAGGAATTTAGAACTAGAGCAAAAGGTTGCAGGGAAAGACATTTGTGAAGTTTGGAAGGATACTGGCTATGCCCCCCCGTGTTATTGGTGCATAAACTTAAATGGAAACGCTGACTGTAGTGTTAAAGATCCCCATCCGTTTTCTGACAATAATCCAAAATTTGGAGAAAAAGTCCCTCCGATAGATGCAATACTAAGACCCAACTCCATCTACACATGGAACTTTAAGCTATCTCTCGATGGAAAAGAAGGTCAATACAGGTATCCTCCCGACTTAGAAGACAGGGTAAGAGAGTACATCGGAAAAATCAAACCCGGAAGTTCTATTGTGTTCTTCTATGCCAACTATGGGAATCCAGTTAACGGTGACGAAAGAAGGTACTTACTGCTAGGCGCGGCACTGGTAAGAAATGTTGGATATCCTTCCGAGTATGAGATGCCTCCCGAACTCATCGAGGAGAAAAACAAAAATTGGCGAACTAGGTACTTCCCAAAAATTGCTTGGCAGTTTAGGATTGATGTCGATCCAGAGACAATAGTTTTGTTGCCTTATCATGAGTACTTGGCCCTTGAGATTCCAGAAGAAGAAAAAGAAAAGATTTTACAGGAGATTACTGTGAGCATTAGAGATCCCACATTAATTCCCCATTTTAAATATGTCTCTATGCATGTTCCCTCCGACAAGGCCATCTATCTTCTCTACAAGCTTAGACGTAAACTTGACATCGTTGAGCAACACGGTATTATTGACGCCAAGGAGGTACAACTGCTAAAAGAGAGAATAACACATCTCCTTAGAATCGCTTGGGGCACTCGCGGAAAATATCCAGGTTTTCGCAATCTAATGGAGGTTCTTGTTAGTGATGAGATAACTAAAAGCTCTGAGGTAGTTGGCGAGTTCTACTCTTTGATACTTCAGAAATTTGGTAACGTGGAGGAGTTCCTAAAAAGCCCTGACAACATAAGCTCTTTAGAGTCAGAGGATTTGGACCTGAAACTTGAAATAATAGTCAGGCATCTAAAGGACGAATACTCAACAATTGAATTTCTGTCTCAATTTGACTTTTCAAAACCCCAATTCACCAAGATCCTCGGGAGAGTCAACAAATATCGCGAAAATCCTTACAGGGTACTTGGGGAATATCTTTATGAGCCCCAAAACGACAACTGGCGCATTGAAGATAACGATTATGGCATTTCTCTTTATCAGATAGACATACCTATGTTTCCCGATCCAGAATTTGTTAGCTGGAAGCCACCTATGGTGATTCGTGCTACTTCAATAGAAAGAGTTTCAGCATTGATAACGATGATATTAAAGGAAAGCGCCTCAGTTGAAGGCAACTCTGCCCTTTCAAGAGAGGTAGTTATGGAGCGAATCAAGGCCTACCCTCTCTACTACATAGACAGAGAACTCAAAATCAACGAGGATCTCCTTGATGAATATGAGAACGAGTCTGAATTCAGGATGAGATTCTTGGTCTACACAATAAACGGTAAAAAATTGTACCAGTTGAGATCCTTAAGAAAAATTGAGGACCATATCGAGAAATTCGTGAACACGCTACTCTCAAAGGTGTATTCTATTCCTGACACTATTGTGGAAGAGTTACTTGGGTGGGACATTGAAAGGTTTGGGAATCAGCTAGATCCGCACTCTCAGATGATATTCACTCAAGAAAGACGGAAACTTTACAGCTCAGCTCTTGGGAATGGGTTTTCGGTGATTCTCGGTAGTGCAGGGAGTGGAAAAACCGCAGCTATCATCAACTTGGTAAAGCACTTCAATTATGAACGAAAACCAATACTCATAGTAACTCCTACTGGAAAAGCCAGCTTGGTAATTAGGGACAGGCTCAAGAAAGAGGGGATAAATCCCGAAAATTCCCGTATTCTAGTTTCAACGATACATAGATATCTTTATCAGTTCCCTCGTGACCTTTCGAACTACATCTCTAAGATTCTTGATGGAAACTACAATCTTTTCCAAGAATTCGTTAGAACTGCACAAGTTGTACGCTCTAAGACCATAACCCCCAAAGTTGTAATAGTCGATGAAGCATCAATGGTCGATGAAGTGCTTCTTGCACTGTTGTTTGCGACCATAGATCCAAGAGCAGTGGAACGTGTTATCCTTGTTGGAGATGATAGGCAGTTGCCCCCAATTGGAGTTGGCCGACCGTTAGTGGATATTGTAAACAACCTGAAAGCAAACAATCGGGAAGAAAATTACGTGGAACTTCAAACTAACCTGAGATTTTCAAGTGCCAACGCTGGTTCTTCGGGGATTGAAAAGTTAGCTGCACTGTTTAGAGAGGGCGAGATGATACCTCTCGAGGACTTAGACGATGTCTTTCAGACTCAAGACGGGACATTAGAGGTCGTCTACTTTGAGTCCTATGAAGATTTAACAGAAAAGCTGAAAGAAATATTGGCTAAGTTAACCTCAGCAAATGTTGAGGAAAACACACGGATCAGTGAACTGTTTATTGAACTATTTGAGCCAAATGGAACTTTTGACTATTCTCACTTGGACAGACTCCAGATACTAGCTCCCCGGCGAGTAGGCAGATTTGGAACATTGGGCATCAATTATCAAATTGTCGGAGATACCTTAAGGGCAGGGGCATTTAAACCCGGGACAAAAATAATATGTGAAGAGAACCAATACTGGAATATTGGAGATTTAAGAATCCTTGCACTAGCTAATGGTTCAATTGGGTACATTATTTCAAAGGATGGAACCAACAACTTCAAGTTCTATGACATAGATGAACTCCAAAAGCTTGTTGAAACAATTGCAGGCAAATCCTCCCCCAAAAAACGATCATGGTACTGGAAGAGTTACTGGCACCATGTAAAGTCTCTTAAGCGAACTCTAACAATCCCGGGAACAGAGACAAATGCAGAAGGCTTCTCACCTGCATATGCAATAACCGTACATAAAGCTCAGGGAAGCGATTTTGAAAACGTTATTTTGGTACTCTCAGAACGTTCAAAGTACATCACAAGGGAACTAATCTACACGGGAATTACAAGGGCAAAGAAAAAGCTCTACCTATTTATTCACGAGAACCTCCGGAACAGTTTCTATGAGTTTCTGGTATCAGTTCATGGAAATTCTGCCATAGATGGCATAACAACTCTCCTCTTTGAGTACAGACCCTCAGCATCAAAGCCTTACAAAGTGACACTCAGGAATGGCAAAACACTGTATGTTAGATCCAAGATTGAAATGATAATAGCAAAGACGCTAGATGACCTTGGTGTAGAATTTGAATATGAGCCCAAAGATTTCAGCAGGGAATACCTGCTACCTGACTTCAAGATAATTTACAACGGCTATGAATATTACTGGGAACACCTTGGAATGATGGACAACATGGAGTATCGGAGCAGATGGCTTAGAAAATTCAAAAAATACAAAGAGCTAGGTGTAGCTGATTACTTGATAACAACAGAGGAAGCAGAGCACGATATTGAGAACAACGTAAAAAAGATCATCAAAGACATAAAAACAGGCAAGCTTAGAGGTTATGAAAGATACTACTCTCGTCACCATTATTTCCTTTGATTTTTCCTTTATGAATAAGTATGGACTTCACAAGCTCACACGACAGAGGAGAAGTGGTCTCAAAATGGTGTAGTTTTATCAGTTTTATCCTTGATGTGTCTAAAAAAGCAAAAAGAAAGATAGAGCTTCACTCAATCCTTAGTAAGCAATCTGTAGTAACATATGTCTCAACCGCAACCATTACACTGGAGGTGTTGTAGTAGGCATTGGCAATTCTTGGTGTGTACTCCCCAGCAGTTGCACTCAGGAGACTGGCATCACCAACCCTTCCTCTCCGGAGCAATTCATTCTCCATGAATCGAATAATTGCATCCTTTGTGTAGTCATCGGAAACCACAATAAACCTCCTGCGCTTAACTAGCTTGGCCAGTTCCTTGTTGGTACAGATTCTTGTGCACAGCTGGCCCCTCCTAACGTTGTATTCAACACAGTTGAAGTACCGAACACAATTGTGGCCCATTTGTATCTCCCCCTATCTCTCTAGGACAACACCAATATTGAATTTAGCTGAAAAGAAAACTCCGAGGATAAGACGGAATTTGGACGTTACACCCAGTTCATTGCTAAATTGCCTCATAAGACTTTGATATTCTCCCCACAGTCTAGAAACCGGATTTGTGTCAGTTTTTTGAATTCGTGTTTCCCTGAATGACAGGTGAAATAGATCAAAATTTCTCTTTTGAACCGATTATTTATTTATGTAAATATTATTTCTTCAGCGAGTAAATAGCCACTAAGTGAGAATCCAAGCAGGCAAGAATCCATTGAAACTCAAAAAGTGAGGGCAACTATCAAAAGAAGTAAAAAATAAATAAAGAAATAACGAACTCAAGCATCTTCGAGTTTTTTGACAATCCATCCTGCCATACCTGTCGATGTTTTGATTATCACAAGCCCTAGATCCTTACTAGTCAGGGATTTGTTATCAGTTTCGATAAAATACTCGCTTAAGAACTCTTCAATTTTGTTGTGAAGTCTCTCACCTCGTGGAATTCCAAAGAGTTTCATAACAAGCTCAAATACTTTCATCTCCCCATATTCTCCCAGAATGCTTTGTGCTCTTTCGCGCAACTCTCTCACTTTTCTCGCATACAAACTCTCTGCACCACATCTCCCTTTTAACTTCTTAATTTCTGATTCCAACTCTGTTAAACGTTCTTTAAGCCTCTCATTCTCCTCCTTAATCTCTAATGGGTATGTGTTTCCCGTAGCTGAAAGCACAAGTGTCTCAATGACATGATTGATAGGCATCCTGTATTTTACTGACATTTCTCTAAGGAGAGCCATAACTTTTCTGTCTAAGTTTAATGTTGTAGTCTCCGTATCGCGGATTTTCGGCCGTCCCGGACCTCGTCTTGAGATTTTAACGGTTTGGGAGGCCACTGAAAATCCCCCCGTCATGCTATAATTCAATGTCAAAATTAAACATAGCTATGTCTCTGGTTCCATTCAATGTTAAGAAATATCCCAGAAAACAACAAAATCTACATGTACGACCTCTCTAGAAGCTCTAGGGCCCGCTCAAACTTTCCTCTCAGGACTCTTCCAAGCCTCCATTTGTTCCTCTCAAGGTAATCAGCAATCTGTTCACGTGATAAAGCTTCAACAAGTATGAACTCGTCAATTTCAGTCCTCACGTACTCCCAGAGCTTTGTGTACCCAACTCTTTTAGTTAAACCAGGAAAAATTTCATCAAGCTTCTCCAATCGCTCTTCTCTGTTCTGAGAAGCAAACCAAACCCTAGCAAAGGATGTTTTAAATTCATGTTCAATTTCAAGTCTTTTTAAATAAGAAACTGAATTTTGATTAGTTACCTCGAGATAGGCCCCGAAAACATCTATTCCTCTTGCCCGCTTTTTCTTTGAAACTTTTCTGGACTTTTTATGAAGGGGTCTCTCCGGTTTAAGTATCTCCTCTATTGCTTCTTTAACGGCAGGGATTAGTTTCCGTTCCCGTCTCCTGTAAGCGTCCAGAATCTCCTCTTTTGACAAGAGGTTGAGCTCAATGACTCTTTGAATATCATTCGGTTTTGTTCTCTTCAGGAGTGCCCAGAAAGCATACCTCGTTTTCGGAACTGGATTTCTACACCATCTTAACATTTCTTTGATGGAATACTGGCCGCGAACCAGTCTTAGAACATCCTCCACAGTGCCAACATCCAGATGCTTTTTTCGTTTACAAAAGTAGAAGTAAAACTCACGCAGGTCTCTCAAGAGATTCTCCACTATTTCCTCCCATGTTAGCCTCGTATCGAGGTAGTATTTGAGTACTAAAGGGATCAGCTCTCTTTCTGCATTTTCGATATCATTCCCAGTCAACTCTCTCAGTTTCTTACCCGTGCGGTACATCGCGTAGTACTCCGATAATGAGGGCTTTTTAGTCCTTATTTCCTTCAAATATCTCTTGGTGCGATATTTTGAAATCAAATCTGAGAGGCGAAACACCGCAAACCCCCACACAAATTCTGAGAAGCAGAACATTAATCCCAGCTATGAATGAGTATGGTGGATTGAAATGCCAAAATAGAGAAAAACAAAGATCCACAAATTTCTCAGTCATCTTTATTATCTAATACCAAAATACTAACTTTAAAGCCTTCCGGATCAATGACGCGAATTAGTCGCTCTTTTAACGCTTCAACTCCGTCTTCAAAGCCGTCTTTAGCTTTGAAATTGTTTATCTCTCCTTTTAATCGTTTCAAGTTATGTAGCTGTAGCACCTCAGTTGCGGTTCTCTCTATCAGGTTTTTGAGTTCGCTTATTCCGGTAGTACCATCCGTTAGAAGGTTGATGATTTCGGCATATGCCTCTGCCTTTCCAGTATGGTAAGCCATCTCTACCTCGTTCCTGTGCTTTTCTCGCAAATTTGTAGAGGTAGCAATGTTTGCGGCGTATTTATGGGCTTTTCTCCTTGCACTATCAAATCTAAGCTCCAAGATGGCCAAGATATCTTTATTATTACACATCTAAATCACCCATTTGTGTGAAAGGTAGATGAAACATTGAACTTGTCGAATTAACGCGAGATTTAATTGAAAAATTGGATTTAATTTCAGCGCATTCAATCTGAGACCGTGAAAGGATACTTGTGGCCTGTTTTGTCGTAGTGACTCGTGATATTGTGAATCAAAGGAACAAAAAGAAAAGTTAAGAAAAAGCTAAGTACCACGAGACTGAAGCTGGAAAACTCTGAGAATGCCTGTGTCCGTAAGATGTCCCTATTCTTACATGGACGTTTTTTGATTGATTCCATCTTTTTGCCCTTGCCAACTTCTTATCTTTTAATACTACCATCCTCTTCTGTTCCTCCGTAAGCACGCTGATATCATAGTAAAGCTTTTCATAATACTCCCAGAGCTCATGCATTGTTATTTTAGCGTAGTTTATCCTGTGAACATCAGTTAGCGGTCTGTGACCTGTGAGTTTTCGCACGGCTGCCAGCACCTTTTCATTCATTAAACGCAGTTCTGAAGCCCTCCTCTCCCAAAGCTGGATGAAGAGCTTTCTAAAATACTTTGGCTTAAACTCATGAAAGCCGTCACTTATGATGAAATCCAGATTTAACCCGATGTCTTCGAATTCTCCGCTCATCTTGATTATTTTATGGAGAAACGTGTCTTTTAAACTCTTTTTGCCGGGAGTCATAAATAGATAGCCGTTCTGGCGTTTTACATCCTCACCATATTTTTCAAGGTAGTATCTAAGTGCTGCCTCTGCCTCCCGGGTCATGAAGACTATCTTCTCTCCTGAGGTTACTTTCTGGAGCTTTCCCTCCTTTGTATGAGATGCAGGTATTCTGATTGTGTGTTTCTTAAAATCAATGTCCTGGACTCTCACTTGGATTATCTCACTAACTCTCCTTCCCGTCGCAAATAGCAGTAATGCGAATGTTAACGCTTTAATGTACCTTTTTTCAGGCAGCATTCCCATTTTAAATAGAAGCTCAAGCCTCTTGAAGAATTCCCTTGCATCATCAACCTCCAGTGAAGGGGTGTTTTCCTCCTGTTCTATCCTTCTTGCAACGTTGGCCTCCTTCATTGGATGCTTGAGCACGTCTATCACAGACTCAGGTATCCCCATTCTTCTCAACACCATAACAATAACCTGCAGTCTCTTTACGATAGAGGAGCTTGAATATTCCAGCTGAGCCAGCTTCACTACGTACTTCTCCAATATCTCTCTCGAAACTACATACTCCTCTCTCCGGGAGGGGGGTGATATTTTACTCCCTCTTTTTAGGTGACCTGTCTTTGTAAACTCAAAAAACTGCCAGACATACCTTTCAATTTCCTTCTGAAACTCTCTTGAGATTCTATGGGTGGATAAATAATCTGCGAGCAGTTCCTCAATGTCATCACTCCGGATTACATATCGAGCGCTGCTGGCCCGGTACCTGAGTACGACAACATTTTCATCACCCATCCATGGCTCCCACCGTCCTTCAATTTGAAAAATGACGTATTTAAACATGGTGGAGCCAAAATAGGGGTCTGTGGAGGTATGTTTAAATAGTAGAAAAGCAAACACTCTATTTTAAAGGGCAGGAGTATTTAAACGAACCCACATCAGCCAACACTTAAGATTTCCACATATGGCCACTGATTAAGCAAATGTTTGGATACAAAAACCCATTAGGTAAATAAAATCAAACTTGTTGAGGATTACCTTAATATTTTACTCTGGCTCTTGATGTTTTTCGGGAGGTTAATAACATACCGTGGTTTCCATTCAATCTCAATGAAATCCTTCAGATTGTTTACTGGGTCTGGAATTATTATCGGCTCCTCAGGTTCAAGTCCTTGGAGGATACGTTGGTAGTTCTCAGTTGCGTGGGGAACAATGTAGAGGAGGTACTTATCCTTGTAATATGATGCCGCATAATACTCGTTTTCCGTGAGTTCGACCTTGACAGGCTCTCCCTTAAACCCCTTGACCTCGACGTAAAAAGTCTCATGGTCCTCCCCCACACTTTCAATGTCATAACCCCTTCCATCTGCGGAGACATCTTTTGGGTTTCTTCCAAGCTTGTGCTCCTCCCACCATTCAACAACTGCCATAGCCGCAAGTTCAACCTCCTTTTTCCTCCTCCAGAGTTCGGGGTCAAACGGTTTAGACTCCCCACCGGGTTTTTTGATGGTGAACTTATTCGCGTCATTGACCCCAATTAGGAGAACTTTCCCAATGGGCTTCTCTGAGAAGGATACTTCCACTGCTCTTTTCCGGTTCATTTCCTGTTTAACCTTCTCTCTCAGTTCTTTGAGCTTCCTCTCCCTTATGTACTTGTCAAGCTTAGTATCGGAGCTAACCTTACGTATCTTGGAGTGGTACTTCCCTATCAGCAGGGTAGCGCGGTTTTTGACTGACTCATGAACTTCTCTGCGGAAGTACTTTATGAGCTCTGAATTAATGGCAACCCTTGTATCCAATTGTTTTTGGAGCAGTTCTTTGACTTTATCATGGTCGATTTCGTCGAAAACCTCGAGCTCTTTGAGCCAAGTTACAGGTTTCACATCCCCGTTCTCCAAAACAACTACCGGAATTTCCTCCACAACAGTTCCAAGGCTGTCAGTAAACGTGACTGTCCTAACTTCCCCGTAAAGGGTCTCTCCCTCCCACAGGAATGCCGCAACCCCCTCGCTCTCTAATCCTAAGAGTATGGCCTTCATAGCACCGGGGTCGTCCAGATTTGGCCTCACGATTTCAGATGCCCCCTGAACCCGCTTCCAAATGGCTTTGACCTGCTTCTTGTTTAGTTTTATGTTGTCGAAATTGGGTTCTTTATCATTAATCCACATGTGCCCAAACTGGCCCCCAATGGAACCATAAACGAGGCCTGTCTCCCTCAGGTATTGGAGGTAACGAATAACATGTTGCTCTGTTACCAATTCAAGCACGTTTTTGTCCTTCAGAAGGCGTTCAAGACGAACGTGTTTCTGGACTGCCTTCGCCTTGCTTAGAGCCTCCTTAATTTTATTGAGTAACCTCCTCTTTTCCTCAAAGTCCCTGCTAATCTTTTCTCTTGCCTCCTCCGTGTCCAAGAGGTTTGCGTAGGTCTCCATTATCACTTTCTCAATCTCCTTCTGCGAGATTATCTCACCTACAATCTCTGCACTTCCCAAGTCAAAGTCTGCCTTGATTTTGTTAATCTTATCAAGTACAACCTCCAAAACGCGCCTTTCCACTTTAAAGACAGGGAGAATTCCGTAAATAAAAATTACAGGCTTTTTCTGTCCATATCTGTAAACTCTACCAATTCTCTGGATGTACACGACTGGGTTCCAAGGTATTTCGTAGTTTATGACAACGTTAGCGGCCTGAAGGTTAAGGGATTCTCCAGCTGCATCGGTTGCAATCAAGATTGACGCCCCGTCCTCAGCCCAGAGCTTCCTAACGCTCTCGTCTTTTTCCTCAGGTTTCATGCTACCGTGGATTAGGGTTACCTTCTCTGGCCCATATCTCTCTCCAAGGATTTCATTGAGGTAAAACAGCGTGTCGAGGTACTCCGTGAATATGATAACCTTCTCTCCCTTTTCCACGTGCTCCTCAACAATTTTTAAGAGCTCTTTGGCCTTGGTGTCTATCCGCTCCCGCTGAATTATCGATTCACCCATCTCAATGAGCCTCTTTAGGCGTTCCTCCTCTACTTTGAGCTCATCACGTAGTTGGGGAGGGATAAAGTTGATTATCTCCTTCCTGAGCTTTTCAACCGTCTTATCATCAGCCTCTTCCATTGCCTCCTGGAGTTCCCTGAGAATTTTATCGGGGTCAATTTGTGACGTTTCAGTTGCAATGTCCGCCGCTTCCATTGTCAGCCTGTTAAGCCTCCTCTTTAAGGCAGCAACACCTGCACGGATGCTCGAGGACACAGTGCGACCGATTACAGTAGCTACAAGCCCTATGGCCCGGTTGTTCTCCTGACTGGCGAGCCTGTAGTAGTGCCTTATGTACTCCTCAACCGCTCGATAAAACTCGCGTTCTTCGGGTGTGGGTTCAATCTCCACCGTCCTTGTTATTGGGAGTTGTGGAAAGAGCCTTCTCCCGTTCAAGTCGGTTACTTCACGCTTTATCCTTCTTATCACGTACTGTCGAACGAAATCCTTGTAGTTGCTTTCGTCAACGCTGGGGTTAATGAGGCTCAGTCGGAATATGAAGTTCTCCTCCTTCCCATCATGGGGAGTCGCAGTCAGGGCAATGAAATGCTTTGTCCGCGCGCTTATCAGCTGGATTAACTGGGCGCGCTGATTGCCTTCCTTGGCCCTGTGGAGCTCGTCTACAATCACAATATCCCAGCGGTATTTGTATTCCTCAATCAATCTCTTCCAATGTTCGAGTTTTAGGGTGTCCATGGACGCTATCAGCCATCTCTCATCAAGCAGATTCAAGCTCTTATCAAGCTCAAAATCGACTTTGAATTCGAGGTTAAACTTCTCCTTTAACTCGCGCTTCCACTGCCGTCTAACATTAGGGGGCACAAGGATTAGAACGCGCTGGTTCTCGTCCCTTAGTAGCATTTCCTTTAAGAAGAGACCAGTGACTATCGTCTTACCGAGTCCCGTCTCATACGCGAGCAGGACCCTGACTTCTCCCGTTTCAGCCATGTCAAGGAGGGTGAGGAAGTCCTCAATCTGATAGGGCAAGAGGTCAATCTTTGACGTCGCGAGGACCGTAACGGGGTCGTAAAGATAGCGGGTAAAAATGAAGTTGGAATCCACGCCCACCCTAAAGCGGACGTAGTCAATCACTTCACCCACCTCTCGATACCCCGCTTCTCAGCGATTACTGAGTTACCAGTACACATGCCAAGGTTTTTCATGTGCTCCACAATCGTCTGTGCCAGCTTGACTTCTTCATTAACCTGCTTCTTGGAGCTGGATTTTACGGAGGACAACGCCTCAAGTACCTTACATATCGAACTCTGGGGATATGGTGCTTCACTGAGAACGTCTTTGAGTCCCTTGATGCCGTTTCTCACGAAAGCCCTTATGGCCTTGTGGACATAGTCTATTAACGTGGTCGCCTCAAGGGGGTCCTCTCCCTTAAATTCAAGGTCCGAGTCCCCACGGTAGAAGTTCTCAAGGACAACCTTTTTGCCCCCCTTCTCACCGCTCGAATAGCGTATCAGCTTCTTCTTTTCCAAGAGCTTCTCGTCAATGCCGAGGCTCTTCATGAGCTGGTTGGCTGTGCTGTAATCGACTTCATCCATACCGTTCAGGCGAAGGTAGAGGTAAAACGTCGTGATTTCGTCAACGTTGTCGAGGCCTGTAACCTTCTTGGCTATGTACCTGGCGAGGAACTTCATGGCGAGTTCAACCGCGTCGGCCGTTGAGGCCTTTCCTGAATAACTTTTCAGGTTGGAATACTGGGTCAGTACTTCAAGGACGGCACCAGTTGAAGCCACGAGAAGGTCAGAGCCTTTAAGGCCGTAACCTTCGAGTTTCCTGGCCTTCTCTTCAACCTTCCTTTCAATCTCGTCCATTAGCTCTTCGATGAACCCGGTTTTGTCTTCCTTTCTCTTCCTTGTAACTATGATGAGGGAGTGGTAGATGGAGCGCTTACCCCTTGCAACGGAACTCTCAGTGCTCTCCGTGTGTATCGGGTATGTGGCCGTAATTACAAAACCGGCCTTTCTGAGGGCCTCAAGAACGAAGTGCCAAGCCTTGGAGCTCTTGTGAGCAAAGAATAGGACAAGAACCCCGTCGTCATCGAGGAGCTCGTGGAGCTTTTTCAACGCCTCAGTAAAGAGCTTATTGAAATGTTCTTTGTCCCTGTTGCCACCGACGTCGATTTCCTCTTTGGTCTCCACCTTGCGGTTTTTGAAGAGTCTGCTCTCCTTCTCGAAGAGCCACCCAACTATCCGCCGGTGCCAGACATAGAAGACCTCGCTGACCTCTCCGTACGGGACGTCATCATAGTAGGGCGGGTCGGTTATTATGACCTTGAATTTCTTCCCCGGATTAAAGCGCAGGATTGACTCGTTGTGGATTTCGACTTTCCCTTCTGTTCCAGAGAGCTTCTCAATCGCGTACTTTAACCCGTTGAGCACGTTTCTAATCATTCCTTGAAGGGCACCCGATGATTTTACGAACGGGTTAACCTCAAGGTGGTTCCACATCATCGAAGGTCTACGTTGGGCGAACATGTGTGAAATTTTTTCATAACTCGAATTCCAACTGGTGGCTCTATTGTTGTAGTCAACATGCTTGGTAAGGATGAACGAAAGGTAAACGCCCACTGCCTTTGCGTACTCCTCGTCCTCCTTCGCTATCTCCTCCACTATTTTCTTGGCCTTCTCGGCGTACTTCAGCATGAGGAAGAGCTGGCGCGGATTGAAGAGCTGATAGTATTTGGGGGTGTACCTAGCCACACGGTAATCCTTAGGCATTTCCTCATCGGGAATGAGCCCTTCTCTGTAAAACCTCAGCCAGTTCCTCTTGAGCTCCTTCTTGGCCTCTTCAAAGGCTTTTAGGTCTTCTTCATTTGGGACGTCGTAGGACTTTCCCCGCTTTTCGAGTAGGACAACCGCCATCATGACCTCTTCCTCGTGCTTCCTGATGTATTCCGCAACGTACTCGTCGGAAATCTGGGCACCACACTTCAGGCAAGTGAAAACACCGTTCGAGACGTTTCCACTGTGAGGAGCTTTCCCTTTTTTGATTTCAAACTTAATCTCGTTCCCTTGGATTTTGTAGTCGATGTAGTGGGCCTCCCGCGTGACCTTACCTTCATCATTTTTTCTCTCAGTGGAGAGTTGCCAGCTTCCCACAAGCGGTGTTTTGAACCCGCAGTATGGACACTTGACGACCCAGGAGTAAACGTATGCCGCGACGTTCTTTCCGTCGTGCTTCGGGTAGAGGTGACCAAGTTCTTCTTTCAGCTCGTTGAGGATTTGATTGGCGTATTTTTTCACGTCCTCGTACAGCTTCCAGCCGTATTTCTTCGGGTACTCCAGAGTGGCCTTGAGGATTAAGTAAGCGACGGGGTTGTAATCGTTGGCAACGACACTTGCCCCAACCCTTAAGACCTCGAAGGGTATCGAACCTGCTCCAGCGAAGGGGTCGAGGACTTTTGGAACTTCTCCCCAAGTCTTCTCTATCGCCTTTAGGAGGAACTCCCTGTCCGGGTCATAGTTGTGGGCTCTTTTACTTTTGTTGAGCTTGAGGAGCTCCAAAAAGTTGGCGTGGCAGGCCTCATCAAGCTTATCATAAGCTTTAGGGTTAACTTTCCAGGGCATCTCATTAAGGCCGATTAAGGAACCTATGATAACCGCTCTCGCCGTTATCAGAGGTTTCCTTGTCCAGTAATAGTGCATCTCGAAGATCGCTGGCCTCCCAAGTTTTTCTTTTTTCGCCTCTTTGTTTATCTCCTCAACTGGGAGGAACTCCTCGATTATGAGCTTCTTCATGACCTTCACCTCATTGAATCTCGTACAGCACCTTGAAGGCGGTAACCCCTCTCCTGCTCGAGGAGACCTTCCATGCCCAGAAAAGGGCCTCCTCATCAGGTAAAGAGGAAACGGCATCGAGGACGGCATACTTCAACTCCGGCCTTTTGAGGGTGGCGAGGACCCTCATCGCGAGGTAAAGTCTCATCGCGAGCACTACGTCGTAAATCTCGGCATTCCCCTTGAATTCAATGCCAAATTTTTTCAGGAGTTCCTCGAGGATGTGGCCCTTGCCGAGGCCTATCCTTGCAAGCCTGTTGGTGTAGCTCTCCTGCTCACTCCTAAAGTGCTCGTAGAGCTCGTAATAGTGGCCCTTTCTCCGGAGTTCGTACCACGTGTTCTTTATCGCGACCATCAAGCTTCCCTCTCAACGGTGAACTCCTTCTTGGACTTCGTGTCCTTTAATGGTTCAATGTAATCAAGTATCTCATCATTTATCTCGATTCCACCTGAGAACTCAAGAATTATGGTGTAATCAATGTCCTCCTCAATCTCTGAAACGGCCCTTGCCGCCTCTTCCAGCTTCTGGGCGTCATCAGTCTTCACATCGCGTACCTTGAGGTCAACCCGCTCTCCTCTGGCCGTGAGGCTTACTTTGGCATCAACGTTAAGCAACGCAAGAATGCCGAGGACATTGCCCATGTCGTCCGTGAGCTCACCTTTGCCAGCAATCTTCAGTCCTTTCCAGAGGTCTCCTTTCTCAGGCCATTCAACGGTTAGTTCTCTAGGACCTTTGGGCTCATCGGGTCCTGTGGGTCCAGTAGGCACCACCGGACCCACATCTATTATTCTCATGTATCTTCGTTTAATGTCCTCTGCAAGCTCTGAGGTAAGGATGATTGTTGAGTCTTCTATCGGGCCTCCAAAGCCATTAAGCAATACCCTTCTTTCAAGCTCCTCAAGCTCTTCTCCATTAACTGCCCTTATGAACAGTCCTTCCTCCCCATTCCAGACCTCCAACTTGGGGGACGTTCTGATTGCCTCTTTCAAATCTTCGTCCCCATAGTTCGGAAGGCTCCGTGCGAGGTTCTGGAACTTGCGGTAGCCGTCTGATAGGTGCTTTAATATCTCCTCTGCTATCACGTCTGCCTTCTTCTGCTTGGCCTTTTCAATCAGCTCTTCGGCATACTCCTTCCTGAGGACGAAATCGCCCTCCCTGACCTCAGATATCTCCGTTCCCAGTTTCAAGTTTTCGAGAAGCTTTGCGGCGTTCGCTGCACTGATTTCCCCGACCTCAAGTGGAACTCCATCGGACCACTTTAGATAGGCGAGTTCTCCCTCTTTTACGAGGTTCTTTATCCCCTCCTTCAAAAACGTGGCCGGAACGTATGGGAATTTAGGTAGTCTAGCAGGCCTGTCAAGCAGTTCTTTGACTTTGATGTACACATTGCTCCCCATAAGATCCTCAATGTTGAGGTAATCAGCTCCTACGGTCTTCAGAACCTTGCCCTTGCTTACTAAGACCTCAAAGATTCTCTCAGAATACGGTTTTTTCTCGGCCTCTTCTGACACAATGGAGCTTATTGGAATTATGACGATTTCATTTCCTTTGTAGTACGCGGCGGAGGTGTACGTGGCAACCAACATCTGAAGGGTCTTGGCTTCGTACTCTTTGGCAATCTCAGATAGCTCGTCCTTTATGTCCTTGCGCTCTTTTTTCAGGTTCTCAGCTGCGATTCTTTCTTTGACGACCTCCGTGAGCTTTGGAACCATCTCAGGGTCGGGAAGCACTATCACAACGGCATTCCTGTTGGAGGTTGTTATCTCCATCATCCTGCTGATTATCCTGCTGAACGTCTCTTGGACTATGGTACTTTTCTCCTTGCCCGCGAATTCCTCTCTCTGGGAGACCCGCTTGTACTCCTCAAGGACTTTCTCGTAATCAGCGAGGAATAGATGGAGGCTCCTTGGTTCAACGTTCTCCACTTTGTCCTCGAATATGTGTATTTTCAGGTAGTTCGTGCTCTTGAAGACCTTGGGTATGGTCTTCAACAGGCTCTTACGAACCTCTGTGTCCTTTATGTCCTTTGCATGCCTGCGAACGAGTGCCCTCGGGTTAACCTCAGGTTTAAAGTAGTACTTCCCGGTCCCAGAGTGGCGCCAGAGGTGAACCAAAACCTCATTGTAGAGCTTTGTGAGGTACTCCTCCACAGTTCCGGGTTTATGGGAAGCGTCTGCGAGGACTCTAACGATGTCCTTGGGGGTTCCACCGGCCTTCTGGACTTCCGGGTAGAGGGAATACAGGTAAACGGCAGTCGCTATTCTCGTGTGGGTTCCAAAGCGAGTCCGACCCTCTTTCTTGCGGTCCTCTTCCTGTGCGTGTGCATCTCCCTTATCGTTGGCAATGTCAACCTCAACGATTTCCTTGAAGTTGTTTCCAAAGGGCCGTGTAAGCTCATCCCGTATTGCGGCCTCAGAGAGGTCTATCTCACCTGCGGATATCATCAGGCTGGTATCAGATAACTCGTCCAAGTGGGCGAGTATGTTGACTATCGTTTTTGCCATTATTCTCATTATCGCCCTGGTCTTCTGAAAGTTCTCAAAGAGGGCTGCCCTCCCGAAGAACACTTCCTCGACGAGTTCTGGGTTGAATGGATATGATTCTGCAAGTTTATCTATTTTAGTAGTGTCACTGTACGAACCATAGAGAACCGCCACTTCTTTGGCAACCCTATTTGCAAAGTTCCTATCCACGTGTTCGACGAGACGCTTTTTGAGAATCTTAATAATGTCGCCTTTTGATACCGGGGAGAGGCTCTTAGCACTCCTCTCAAGGATTTGAACGAGGCTGCTCAAGAGTTCGGATGCCCTCTTGTACGCCTGAGATTGGGGAATCGTTATGACGACCAGGGGCGTTTTAAGGCCCGCAACGGCCACCATAAGTGAATGAAGAAACGCTTTGTTTCTATCAGCCCTCTCACTGGAAGCGCCAATCTTCTCAAAGTACACAACCAACTCGTCCAAGAGGAAGAGAACCGGCTGTCCTACGCTCTTAATGACTTCCTTTATTGTCGGAACATCCTTGGGGCCTTCTTTTAGTTCTTCGCTACCCAAGGCCTCACCAAGTATTTCCCACAAATCCTTGGATGGGTCAATACTATGCCCGTCTACTGGAATTATCTTAGTTGTCGGAATCTCTGAAATCCCAACCTCTTGAAGGAGCTCTCTAATTTCCGGAACAGTCACAGCAACGTTCCTCTCATTAAAGAGGTGATAGAGTGCTATTAGCGTGTGTGTTTTACCGCCGCCAAACGTTGTGTCCAGAGCTAATATTGCAGGGGAGCCTTCTAGGCCACTAACGCGGGAGACCGCAAACTTGATGATGTCCTTCAGTTCTTGGGTGAAGTACGTCGCTCTAAAGAACTTTCTTGGGTCTGTGTACACGTCTGGAGCGTCTCCACTCAGGAAGTTTGAGAACTCGACTGCGAACAGGGATTCGTCAACAGCGCTTGGTCCCTTTTCTTTTAGCCTTTCGAGGTCGGGAGAGAAGCGGAGCTTTTCATTCTTTATTGCATATTTTAGTGAAAGTGAACTGACTCTCGTCATGGTCTAACCTCCATGTGAAATAAAACTATTAGCAAAATAAAGTTTTTGACTTGGTTTTTGTTATCTCCAAGACCATACTAGCTTAAAAACTAGCGTTAGGTCGTTCAAAGGGTGTTATTAAGCCTAAGCCCAACTCCAGTTATCCGTTGATAGCTTGGCCACTAAAAATGGTGTCTGCGAAAGATGTCGGTATTACAGAGTTTGGTTTACACCCATTCTGTAAGCGGTGGTCTTATTGTTATGAACCCATTTTCTTCAAGGGTTCTTAATAGTTCACTGAAGAGTGAGTCGAGGGACTTTTCAGTTGCATCCATAGGGAGCAAGAATGCCGGTAGAAATGACTTAGGTAATGTCCACACAGCTCCAATCAGTTTGAATTCAGGTTTTATTTGCACAAAGTATGCCCACCCTATTTTTGGCAAATCCTCGAGCGTAATTATCTGGTCCTTGAGATAGGCTGTTATGTATTCTTCTAAGTTTATTTCTCCTGTTTTCTTATTTTTTGGTTTTGCGAGTGCCCCCAATTCCCTCGGGAATAGAGACTTCAGTAAGAGGTATTTGTTTTCGATTTCCAAGATTTCAGATCCGTCGAGTGGTCTCGAATTCTCTATGAGGAAGGAAATAAGGATTGTAATTATCTTTTCCTCAAGCTCTTTTACTTCATCATCTTTACTCTTTTCAATCTTATCCAGATTGACAATTATCTGTAATTCTTTACCTATTTCTCGTCCTTCCTTGTTTGTAATTGGGATTTTAACGTTCCTACCTTCCCTTTCCTCCGATAAATGGGCACATATTGCAATATGTTTCTCATCGAGTATTCTTATGAAAGGTCCTGTTAAGTGAACACCTTTTTCTTTTCCTTCTTTTATCATAAAACCTGAAGAGGTCAATGCTATTAGAAGGTCTCCAAACCATATTTTTCTGAAGCCTTTGAAGTGTTCCTTCTTGATTTCTTCGAATTCTTGCCTGATTTCCTCATTAAGATCTTGTCGTGCCATTAGTAAACTCCCCCATTTGTTCTTGCTTTCTCTTAACGAATTATTGTGACCGAGTTTAGAACCTGTTTCCTTATCAAAGTATTTTTTCAACACACATCATACTAGTTTTTACCTTTCCTTTTAATCCCATCTGATAGGGTCTAGATTTACACCAAATTCTTCGGTGTTAATTAAAGTCAGTTCACACCCCACTATCTATGACACAATGTTTATTGCACTTAAGGACGCGATTATCTTTGGTGGTTTGCATGGATTGTGAAATTGACGAGAAGGAGGTTGAGTTATTAATTTCCACCGCTGTTGACAAATACGTTGAGTATTACAAGAAGTCCAATATTGTTGTGGCACCTGATTTAAAAGATATCCATATTGAAACCATGGTAACTCCCCTCGACGTTGAAGATTCAATTGTTGCAACTCTCAAAAGAGAGTTCTCATGTTCGGTTTACCACTTACCATTAAGGATCCAGAGACGGTTGCCCATCTACCTAACCAAAGAACTCGAGATTCAGATAGGCATTGATCATTATGAGTATTGGGCTTGGAGCGCCGAAGTGTTCATCCATTTTGGGAGAGAACTAAGCATCCCTCACTCGGTTGCTGGCAACTTTTTCACGCCGTTTCATGGGGCATTAATGAGGCTGATACACACCCCAACGACTCGTGAGAAAGCTTTGCTTAATAGGATTATTCAAACCGTCGTTGATCACCATGTGCAGGAGTTTTTGATGGATAAACCATTCATAGTTGCTTCCGTGTCGTTTCTGGTTCTTGAGGCCATTCTCCGCGAGCTCTGCGTTAAATATGGGGCTTCAAGAGACTGGGCAGAAGACCAAAATCTGATAGCATTAGTTCAAAAGCTGAATAAATTCCTAAGGGAGAACTCAAACATCCCTGGCGAGTTTAAACGAGATTTACAAAACTTTATGAATCTTGTTGATGAGATCTGGGGTCCTAAAGTCAAGGAAGAGCTTGCGACTTACCCAAAGGCATTAGGACGGTTTGAGAGGAAGGAAAAGGATGGTTTATTAGGTTGGAGGGTTCTCGCGTATTGGAGAAACAATCTGTACCATGGAAAAGAAACATGGCTTCCAAAAGTGTATGGGGTTGTCTTGAACCTTATTTGTCTCCTTATGTGGCATCAGGTTCCATATGAACAGTACGAAGAGTTAGTTAAAGATTTAACTGAGAGAATACAGCATAATGAGTGGCTTAGAAGTATTGGCGATGAAACTGTGATGTTTGGTCATTTTTATCCTCCTGCTCATTTTCTGTGATGACTGTTTTTGTATTTTTGTTACATTGGTAAACTCTTAGCTACTGAATTCCCACTTCTCCTATTTCCGCTTAACAAAGCCATTCTTCCACAATAAACACCGACACGCAACATAAAATGAGTAGATCAGAGTTGATGAAGGTTCCGGTTTCCGTTAAACAGGGGTAGTTTCCGGTGAAGAGTTCGTCAGCTTTCAGCTTCATGATCAGAAAGAGGACATATTCTCATGTGTTTGGCTTTAGTTTCTGGTTCTCAGGAGCTTTCTTTAGGCCTACTACGTTTGATACCAAAAACTTAAATTCAAAATTTCTCAGATAATACCAAGAATACTTAACATAAGGCGAGAAGAAATGAACAAGATGGAAGTGCTTAGGAAGCTCACGGAATTGGGAGAGGCATTTACCGTCAAGGAAGCAAGGAACAAGCTAAAGATAGATGATAGGCTCCTGAACTACTATCTGCGAGAACTTACCAAGGAGGGGTTTCTGAGAAGACTCGCGAGGGGCATCTATGCAGTAACCCCTAACCCCAACCAGCCACCTGCCGTGGACGACTTCCTACTGGCATCGTTAATCGTGAAGCCATCTGCGATAGCTTACTGGAGCGCCCTCAACTACTACGGACTCACCGAGCAGATTCCAAGAACAACGTTCATCCAGACTCCTAAGAAGAGTGGGCGCTCCGGAGAGATAAGCATCGGCGGACGAAGATTCAGGGTCATAACGGTTAGGCCTCACAAGTTTTTTGGGCTGAACACCGTCAGAATAGGCGGGAGAGACGTCAGCATTACTAGCCCTGAAAAGACGTTAATTGACTGCCTTGACAAGCCCCAGCACTGCGGAGGCATCATAGAGGTCATGAAGGCACTGAGAAATGGCACTTTTGATAGAGAAACTCTTTTGGCGTATGCGGGGCAAATGAGAAATGCGGCAGTTCTGAAGAGGCTCGGTTTCCTCAGCGAGAAGCTTGGGCTTGGTCTTGAGAGGGGGATAAGAATACCCAAGAAGAGTCTCAGGAGCTTTCCCCTACTGGACCCGACAATGCCTCCAGAAGGCCGTTTTGACCGCAGATGGGGCCTTAGAGTGAACGTTCCTGAGGACTACTGGGGTGAGCTGGAGTAGTAGGAATTAAACAATGAAGGCCCCTTCACTAGTGATGGGGCTTCACATAGTAAATGGAGTATCCAAGGACATATGTTGTCTCAAAAATTCAAAGGTTTTTATTAAGTTGTTTGTGGTTTTGAAACATAATATGTATGAACAAATCAGCGACTAAGGAGCCCATGTTACATCCTCCTTCCCTGTTGTCAATTAACCATTAACTTTTTTAAGGGTTAGTTGATAACTCTGAACATGAAGCTCATAACTCAGTTCATTCTTTCGAGATATGAGGGGAGGGTAATCACAAGGGAAGAGCTGAGAGAAGTTTGCGAAAGATTTGGGGAGGACTTTGAATACATTGTGAACTACTACATAAGCAGAGGTTACCTCGTTAGGATCCTGCGCGGGGTTTATTACGTGAAAACCCTTGAAGAATACAAGTTCGGGAAGACTCCAGATCCAATGACTTTAATCGCAAAGGCCATGAATAAGTTAAAGCTGAAGTGGTACTTCGGCCTGTACACGGCTCTGAGGTTGAACGGGGCAACTTACGAGTACTACTCCCGGATTTTTCTGGTAACGCCGGTGATAACAAGGCCAAGACCTGTTACAATTCTCGGCGAGAGGATCCAGTTCGTCAAGCTGAAGGAATCTCTCCTGGGCTTTGGGATGGTCAAACGCGGAGAAATTCAGTATTCAGACCCGGAAAAAACCCTGCTGGACTTCATTTATTTAAAACGATACAACAAACGCCTTAATGCAGATGCCGTCGTAAGGGAATACATTGCAAAGGTCAGAAAAGAAAAGCTGATAGAATACTCTAAAGCATATCCAAAGTCGGTTCAAAAGGAGGTTGAAGCCATTGTTTCCAAGCGATGAGTTCACGGGCTTCATAATCCGGAAGACCGGTATCGAAAAACCGCTACTCGTGAAAAGAGATGTCCTCCTGCACGCAATCCTGCGAGAACTCTATGGGGAAGAGAGGTTCTACGGACGGTATCTCTTCAAGGGCGGAACTTGCTTGGTTAAGTGTTACCTGGGCTATTACCGCTTCAGCGTTGACCTCGACTTCACGTTTCCGCTGAGGAGCAGGCTCTCCCGCTCGGGGAGGAGGAAGCTGATAAGCTCCGAGGTGAGGTGGCTCTCGGAAAAGCTCGCTTACACCGCCGAAGAGCTTGGCCTGAACTTCAGGCCTTTTGAAGGAAACTCTTACAACAGGAACTTCGTTCACTTTGAGGGAAACGAGAACAGGAAGATAGTCTTTTTTCACCTGTTCATGCCAACGGGTGAAGTCGTGAAGATTGAGGTTAACTTTTTCGAGCCAGTGCTGTTTGAGGAAAGGGAGGTAAGTGCCAAGACGCTTCTTGAGGGGGTTAAACTTGAAAATGAAGAGAGGGCATACTTCTTCGAGGAGCTTGAACGGTACTCAACGCTTCCCGTCACTGCTTATTCTCCTGAGGAAATTCTGGCCGAAAAGATTAGGGCCATTTTAACCCGGAGAATTCAAAAGCTGAGGGATTTCTACGACGTTTTCATGCTCTACAGAGCGGGTCATGATTACTCGGACGTTATTGATGAGGCCCTCGAGAAGATACGGTTTAGTATGAGGTTCAGTCCGGAAAGGACCGCTGAAAACCTCCGGATGAATTTGAAGTCAATTCAGGAGGGCAGGTTCAACGTTGTCCCTGAGCTCATGGAAAATGAGCTTGAGCTGGTTCTCACAAGGCCACCTGAATCCGAGTTTCGGGCGTTCATGAAGGACTTTCTCGAGGTTCTAGGTGATATGGATCTTGATAAAATGCTGAGAAAATAAAAAGAGCTAAATAGACTCATTTCAGAAATCTGAGATTACCGAAAACTTGCTCATACGCATCCTGTAGCTCATCTACGGTATGGTGGGAGTAATGCAGTGCATTGATGTCGTATCTGATGGAATGTCCCATTAGAAGCTTTTTAATGGTTGCATTGCCGTTTCGTCTGTCCCATTCCTGAGCAAAGAACTTTCTCATGTGCTTTGGTCGGAGTTTCTGACCCCTTAATGGACTTTTTCTCCTGAAGGGTCTTTGCATTTGCGGGACTGTCGCCAGAGGCTCTTGTAAAGTTGGTTTGTAGGTTTGAATGTATTCCTGCAGGAGTTCTTGGATTTCTTCTGTGAAAAATACTACTCGGCTTTGCTTTGTTTTTGTTTGAGAAGTGTTGAGATAAATTCTCCGGTTTTCTAAATCTATGTCTTTCAGGGGCACTCTTGCCAGTTCGCTGACCCTCATGCCCGTAACAGCCATTAAGAGCATTGCAGTAATGAACTGATCTTTCTTCCAGTCTTCAAAGCGCCAGCTGAGGTGGAGGGAGTCAACCAGCTGTATTAAGTTTTTGATGTCGTCAACGGTTACGATGGTCAGGTCTATGTCTATCTCCTGCGGCGCTTTTAAGGATTCTGCAAGGTCAATTCCCGCAATTCTGAAGAGCTTTTTAAGGTATGTGACGTTTTTGCGATAGTAGGATACTGAGTACTCCCGCCTAATGGTCGCAAGGTACTCCTTCAGATCTCTCATCGTAAAGATGTATTTTCCCTGCTGTTCTTTTGCCGCTTCCTTAAGGAACATGTTGATTAGATACTCAATGCTCCTTTTGTGTGCGTGGCTAACGCCCTTGGCTTCGAACTCAAGGAACAGCCTGTCAATGTCCTCCTCGGTGATTACGTAGTACTGGTTTGGATTCTGAACCTGGAGGAGCCTTCTGTAGTATTCTTGCTTACCACTACTGTGGAAAACGTGTCCAATTGCTGGAAATGCTGATTGGGGCATTTCTATGTCTTCTTCCAAAATAGGCTCTGTAAGGGCTTCATTTGGCAAATAAAGGTTTTTCCGCCTAGCTTTGGATCCCGCGACCCGGGTTCGAATCCCGGCGGGGCTACCACACAAACTTCGCCTGCGCGAAGTTTGACCAAGGTTTATGATTCTTTTTTGGAATGCTGTTCTTTGGATGGATTTCTTCTTGAGTTACTCCTTTTGAAGGGGTGAATTCCCTTGAAAGCGCCTTTTATAAGAGGTTCAAGCCTTTTAGCGCTCCGATGGAGCGCGGTTTAAGTAGAACCTCTCCAAGAAGAAGCATTGGTAGTGAATTCTTCCTCGAAGGGCTAAAATGAAGAGGCAAATCCCTTCTTAAGAAGAGTCTTGTACAATGAATCACAAACTTTTGGTCAAGCTTTGCTAAAGCTTGCTCTGTACTCTCAAACCCCCGAGTGGGGCTTCGCCCCACAACCCCGTTCTTTTTAAAACTCTGGGGGGCTAACGCCCCCACACCCCCAGAATTTTGCCTGCGCGAAGTTTAGTGAAGCTTTTTGTAGAACAGCCGTTGAAAGCGACCACAAACTGTGGCCATTACTCCTCAAGTGATGCCCCGTCACCAGTGATCGGGTGTTCATTTTACCAATTTGAGAAGTTTAACTAACAACCCCGAACTTTTTACGGGTTGTTACTCGAAAATAAAAATCAGAGAAGGCTTTCAATGAGCTTGTAGTCTTCTTCTGGGATTTCTCTCATCGCCTTGCCCATCAGGTGACCGCTCCAGCGCTTCTTGTTGGTGATGAACTTCAGCTTTGGAACCAGCGGCTTGAACTCAACCTCGCCAAGCTTTACGGGCCTAATCTTCACCCTCAGCGGGTAAGTCTCGTTGAGGTGCGGCGGGCTCTTGAAGATTCTGCTTGAGTCCGTGTAGGGCTCGCTAACGACCTCGAAGATGCCAACGATCTTGGGTTCGAGAATCTCTTTGTTTTTCCTCTCCTGCTTGACGTAGAAGACGAGCTTATCACCGGGATTGACTTTGGCAATGGTGTTCCTGTGCCTTCTCGGCACGCCCCAGACGTTCTTCTCCTTGACAACCTCCCAGTTCTCGCGGTTCGTAATGCAGAGCCAGTAAGTCATTGTACTCACCGGATATTCAATAAGAAGAGGATGATAAATACTTTGCCTTAGTTCACTTCATTACTTTTGAGATTCTAGCCAGATTCAAGTCCTAGCCCTGTCTAAGAGCAACGCTCATGAGTTCGGAGACTAGACCATAAGTAATATTTTAGGCCTGTTAAATAAAGAAGTTTAAAAAGATACATGTTCTCGATTCTTTTCTGGAACATATTTTAGAACAAACTCTGGAGGCTCTTGGTTACGGTTAGGAATTAACACTCCCATCTGGCCCACGCCAGAGTTCCCTTTCTTTGAGAGAACAAAAATGAAATCCAACATTTTTACTTTATCTTCAATATCCTTGTCTCCCCTGAGTTTCTCTGCTACCCATTTGAGTGTTTCTGAGACGCTATGCGTGGGATCAAAGAGAGCCATCCCAAATCTTATCTCATAATCACAGTAAGTTCCAGCAGTTTTTAGTTTGGGCTCTATAAACTTCTCCTGAGTCTTATCTGAGAATAGCTGCTTAATACCATTTATCAAGTTGTTTTTACCACTGTTGGCGCTAGACTTTCCTTCTATTAACCACAAAATCCTCCTGTCATGGTTAGCAACTATTAAATCAGGAATTCCTTTCTTTTTGTCTACTGGCACGCGTCTGCCATCTGACCCAATTAGATATCCCAACTCACTTCCACCATGATTATGAAAGATTACCTGAAAACCCGGTGTAAGGTCAGCAAGAACATGGAGCAGTATGGTAGCGTTCTTTTCAGATGTCTCATTGTATCTCCAATATGTGGCATTGGAGAGAATATTTTTGGCGTTTTCTTTTTGTTGTTCGAACTTTTCCATCACTACTCCTTTTAGGCATGCTCCCCAGTTAATCTCACCGTTATTACAGGAGTTGCAGGCTTGTGTGATATCCTCCGCAAGAACTTCAACCACGGCCTCCCTAGCAGCCCCAATGAGTAGCTTCCAGTTGGTCTTATCAAAACGAGTAGTATTTAATTTATGTTTCATTTTTTCGATAACCCTATCCCTAATGTTTTCATCTAGATTTTCCCTGAGAACAGCAATGAGGGCATTAGCTGGGTCCTTATTGTTGCTTGTGATTAACTCTTTAATTTTCTCTTTTTGTACAAAGCTGTACTTTGTGTCTGTTAAGTATATGTTATACCTAGAAGCCAATAAAACGAGTTTGTTCGATTGTATTATACTCTCGTCGAGTTCATGGAATACAACTATCACAGGGACTTTTCCCTGTGATAGATCGTGAACTACTTTGCCAATAAGTGAAACAAGTCCTATATTAGGGTCATGGGCAAACTTGCCTTGTTTTTCAAGCTTTGCAGAGAGAATAACTAGCTCCCCACAGCGAGTCTTTATAAACTTTATTGCGACAGGAACATCGGTAGCATTTCTAATTTTTGAGATGACAGTGGAAAAGCTTTTTGCATTTTCTAACTCCTCCAAAGAGTGAAATCTCTCAATGTTCAGACACTGAATGAACTTCCTGATATTTTCTGGTTCAATCTCAACACCGATTGTTTTATAAAGCCTCATCCCGAACTTATATGTTTCAGGAATCTTTCCTTTTAAGTTTTGGTCATGGTAATACATTATTTTCAGAGGTCTTGAATGCTTGTAAATTATGTCGAGGAATGCGAATTTTGTCCCACGTTGATAAACTGAAGTGTTTCTCGACTCTTTAAAATCGGTTTTTGTTGTCTCTATTGCGTATATTGGGACGGCATCGGGGGTGGGTTCTTTTTCCGAGACATAAACTAAGTAATCTACAAAACTCCCAGTATTTCCTGTCAAGTTTGCACTTCCTTGTCCTAACATGATGTAGACAGGTAAAGGTACCCAGTTAGAACCGATGTTAATCTCCACCGTGTATCTAAACTCGAATTCTCCATTGTTTTTTATTTTTGGCAATATCCTAACGTTATCACATGTCTCCCCCGAACAGTTCTCAGGCAATTCATAAGGGAAATGTATGCGCCTTTCAGATTCTAATCTTTTTAGTATGTATAAAACAACATCTGTCCTAGGCTTTTCCTCACTAATAATCCAGACTTTATTTTGAGTCGCAATGTGCTTTTTCATGGTATACACCTCAAAACAAACTGGAAAAAGATAATAATAAGCTTTACTAACACTAATAGTAATAAAAATTTTTAGTTCAACAAGGATTATCCCAATTAATAGCTTTAAGTAGTAGTACCACAATAAAAAAATAAGGCAAATGCAAAATCACTAATCATTTCCTGAAAAATATCGTCTGAATGGATCTTCTCTTTTTCCTCTCTTCCTGAAAATCAATATATATTGATGGAAAATATTTCCGACATATTCAAAAGGATACCCATAAGGATACAAGTTCTGAGTCTTATCAAACCAAATCTTATATCCCTTAAATTCTAACTTTGGCACTTTAGACAGTTCCCTAACTATATCTGCATGTATAAGGTAAGTGTCCTCTTCTGTAGGTTGCATATCTTTAATAAACATTACGAGGTATCTTCCTTTCTTTAGGTATGGAACTAAGCTCCCAATAATTCTGCGGAGCTCATAAAGAAATTTAGAATAGTTCTCTAGATTACCCAGATCTCTTTTATCCTCTGTGAAAGGCGTTGAATATTTTCTCCCAGCTTTCTTCGCCTTTTCACCAGTTTTGGGTCGAGATTGCATGTTAAAATAAGGAGGATCCGTCAAAATAAGGTCAAAGAACTCTCCAATGTCTCCTAAAACATCAGGAAGATTTCTAGCATCTTCTACAAGGGTGAGTTGTTCTTTTAATCTAAGTTTTTTTGTGACTTCTTTATAAATTGAAATGTACTCTTCAGAAATGTCCACCCCAAATGCGTTTCTTCTCGATAATGATGCTCCCAATAGTGTGCCCCCAACCCCCATAAACGGATCAAGCACCCATTGGCCTTCTTTTGTGAAAAATTCTATAATCCTTTTCATGAGTTGAGGGGGTTTAGGGGAAGGATGTTTCTTTCTTAGTTCGTGGGCATAGGACTCAGGGCCTGAAACAGGATAAGCAGTTACTTCAACACTTGACAAAAAATGAGTCCATTGACGCCCACTTAAATTGTTCAATGAATTTCTAACGTCATATTTTTCACTATCAGGCCCGATATAAGAGTATTTCCCGTGTTTTTTGTATTTTCCTTTAAGGATGTCCTCTCTGAAATCCCTATAAGGATAGGGGTCAAAATTTTTTAGTAATTCTCTAAAGGTTACAGAGCTCATAATACTTCCCTCCTATACACGAATATATACTCCTTCACATTATTTCGCTTGACATTATTATGGCTTTTGAACCTCCTATATTCAACTTCCCTAAAGTACTTAAATTCAAATTTCCCAACTTTATCAAATATGCTAAATATGTCGTCTTTAGATAATAATCCTTCGCTGTTGTAACTTAGAATGACATACTTGGTTTTAAGGAGGCTAAGTAATTTGAAAAATGCACCACGCACTTTGGTCTTCATGCTAAACAAAGACTTATCTTTTTCAGAATAAACCCGAATACCACTAACCCCTTTTATGTCAGGATTATCATATCTAGCTATAGTCTCCAAAAGATGATAATTGGCAATGTATTGCCTACTATTATATGGGGGGTCTAGGTAAGTTATGTCAGTTTCAGGAAAATCACTTCTAGATATCAATTCAATTACGTCCCCCCAATAAGCCCTATGTATGAACTTACTGGGAATAATCTCAATAAATTCTGGGCGAAATGGCTTAAATGCCCGCCGGTCCCATTTCTTATTAAATGCCCCATACGTCCCTGAGATATTAGCTATCCTCTGGACACCCAAAATGATAGATGCCAGAAGGTAATAATATTCATCTTCAGAGAGATATCCTGCCAATTTCCACTCTTCTAGGGTTATTCGGGCACCATCTATCTTTTTACCATTTTCAATAGTGAAATACATTCTTTCAATACCATCCACATTTAAGCTGTAGGGAGTATAATGGCTAAAAATAAACCCTTCCTCCTCAGTTGAGGATAAGTAAGTCAATATACTCATGATTCTCTTTTCAAGACTTAAACCTTGTAACGAAGGCAAGGGAACATTTTCAAACGTTGGATATTCATTCAAAGTTATTAAAGCCCTCTGGAGAGCATAAGAAAAATACAAGTTATCCGATGAGATTATAGAAAAGGACTTTTTAAAAAATCTACCTACAGCCCCACTACCGCTAAATGCATCAAAAAAAGATGTACCAGTAATATTGTTATTTTGAATGACCTGCTTCAATTCAAGGAGCAAATTTAACTTGCTACCAATCATCCGAAGAGGGGGAATCTTAGATGGATCTACTATTTGAAGTTCCATTTAGTCCACCGCGGCATATTTGTAATACGCACTATTTAAATGTTCTGGTCATACACAAAGTTCTCTTGAGTGTGGAATACACTCAATGCATACACTAGCTTATGTCTGAGTCAGTATAAAATATATCCCTAAGACACAGAATTAAAAATTATAAATGCCAAAGAACAATAAAAATTCAAGATTTCCTACATTCAAACAAATGAAGCAAAATTGAACAATGCTTTAGTAGGGCAAACATACAAGTACCCGGTGAAAAAAAATGTTTGAACAAATAATAAAACGACTACATGAGATAGGGGCACCTGCAGACTCTCAGAACAAAATACCCTTAGCAGGTATTAAAGCATTTGAGGTTATTGTAAAGACTAAAGGGATTAAAAAAGGGGAAGAAGCTATTGAAATTGCCGTCCAAGAGTTTGCTAGATATAACAATGGAGATTATGAAAGCCTCCAAGACTTTAGAGCACTCATTGAAAAGGAGCTCCAAGAACTAAAGGGAGCCCGCATTATAAAAGCAAAGACTAGAGCACTCAAAAAAATTTGGGAAATTGAAGGACGTGCTTTACTTGGGCCCCAGAAAAGAAATCGAATTGTACTTTTACGTGTGACAGACAAAGAATACGAAAAGCTAATAACTAAAGCCCAAGAAGAGGGGCTCAACATATCAAACTACATACGAAAAAGACTTGGACTTCATTATAAAAGTTAGCATCTCAGATGTCATTGGATGTAGAATTTTTTGGATTTTTTACTCATGCAAGGGAGCATTAAAACAATAATTACAAACTACAATGATGGTATAACTAAGATACTGACTACCTATATAACACTAAATCTACACATGGAAAGAAGTGCAGACGAAGAAGGTCGTCTCAGGTGATAAGATAAAGTAATACCCAATTCCATCAGAAGCAAGAACCCCAACATAGAGGTCGCCCCGGGAGGTACTGCCCGGAAAAGCCGTTCTTCAAGCAAATACGATTTATGTAAAAAATTTCTCCACCAAAACCCCGTTAAAACGCAAACTCCTCGACGCTGAACTGCTCGACGACTCTCTCGAAGTCAGTCTCAGGAGTGTAAACGAAGCCACAGCGGGTGCACTTCAAAACGCCGTTCTCCTCGGCAAGCGGGGAGAAGCAGACCGGACAGCGGTACTCCTCTCGCCTCAAAGAGTCATAAACCTCGTCCCTCATGACGAGCAGGTTGAGCTCACTCTCCCAGTCCTCGTGGAGCATTCCCCAGTAGGGGGTCTCGACCGGATAGAAGTCCTCAAGGATTAGAGCCTTAATCCCTATCCCCCTAACCCCCGGTGGAAGCCTCTCGGCCGGCTCGATGGAAACGACGAACTGGCCGTAGAACTCTATGTTCTCGGCCCTAACGGTTAAACCCCTCGACAGCCTTGAGCGGAGCGGAATCAGCTGGAGGAACAGGCTTTCCCTCTCCACGTCCCAGCTCGCGCTTATTGAGACGCTCCCCTTCACGAAGAACTGGGTTATCGAGCGCTCGTCCTTCTCTTCGCCAGCAAAGGAAAAGCCCAGCTTTCTCATCGCCCTTCCGAGGAAGTTCGGCCTGGGGAGCTTTTGGTAGTTAATCAGGTACTCCCCTATCCACCCCGCCAGGGGCATGGAGTAGCCTATGAACGCCTGCCTCTCGACGCGCAGGTAGGCAACGCTGGGGAGGAGCTTGAACTGGTCGAGCATCGGAAGAAATAGGCAGAGGGACTATAAATAGCTAACTCCCGAAGAACTCATCGAGGCTTATGCGCTTCTTCCGCTTTGCCTTCGCCTTCTCCCTCTTGACTTCCTTCTTGAGGTCTCTCGACTTTTCGGCCTTGGGCTTCCTCTCCCTCTTGACCTCATTTTCTGCCTTCGTTTTCCTCGCCTTCCCGTCCTTCCCGTTGAATCCATCGAGGTAGCCGTTCTTTCCGTTGGAAGAACCCGTCCGCTCCCTAATCATCTTCTCGCACACGTCCGCCGAGAAGCCGAGCAGAGTCCTCTGCTTTTCGGGCAAAACCGTCTCGAAGAGCGTCTTTATGTCCTTTTCGGTCAGGCAAATCCTCTGCCTCGTGTAGTCCTTGACTTTATAGCGGGTAACCAGCATCTTTGCAGTGGGCAGGTACTTTTCCACCGCGCCTTTGCTCACAGTCAGGACGATTTTTCCACCGCACTTCGGACAGCGCCCGATGAGCGGAGGCCTCCGATATTTCGTGTTGCACTTCACACAGCGGAACTCCTGCCTCGTGAAGCTCCTCAGGTTGCCCCTTAGGTCGGGAATCAGGTGGGAGTTGAGTATCGTCTCAGCCACGTGGTGTTCATCGACCGCCCGAATCCGCTCCGCCAAAGCGAGCTGTCTCTCGACCTTCTCGACCATGTCGCCGAGCTGTTTGTACAGGCTCATCTTCGGGCCCAGACCTATATCGTCCGTATCGTGGGTGAACTTTATCCCCTCGTACATCTCGGGCTTTCCAAGGCGGTCTTCAACGCGCTCGATGAACTTAACCTCCTTGGGCGACTTCATCTCGTAGGTGGCCTCGTAGAACTCGAGGGGGTAATAGCGGACTACGTCCATATTGTGTACCTCGCTGTCGACCTCACGCGGGTCAAGGCGCGTGGTGACGACCAGCGGGGCGTCCATTTTGCCACCGCGCTTCTCTGGGAGATAGTACTTGCTGAAGTTTAGTAGTGCATCGAGGAGAAGCATTACGGCGTCCTCGTCGCCATCACAATTTGCTGTAGTAATATTATTACTAATTATTATAGTATGATATTTGGAGGCGCTTAGCGAGTATACAACATCGTCGGGAGACTGAATGAACTCAACAGACCTAACTTTAAGGAGAACACCCATATCAGTAGCACGCCGATAGGGTTGGAAGTTATAGCCCCTCCACTGCTTGGCAACACTGTTCTTTCTTTTGCTAATGAATCCGATTGAATTCATGAAATTCAACGCCTGAATACCGTAGAGGTTCAAACGGTAGATTTTAGACACGGGGACGGTACCACCCTTGACCTGATGGTATTTTTGAACAACGTTGCCAGGACGGGAATTCGCATCCCTGTCCACACCCCAGCTTGAGTAAAGGCCAAATTTAGAGATTAGCAATGTATCAATGTCCTCTAACAGGGACCGGTTAACACTGTACACAACGACCATTGGCTTCGTTCCGATAATAGTTCCATCGCCCTCAAAGTACGCTCTAAGCATCTCCGCAACAGCGTCTTTCGGCAGTGTGTAAACCAGAGAGGGAACGCGCTTTGTGTGGGCGTTGTTCCCTGCACTGAGAACTTCTGTGAAGAGCAGGTACAGAATACGCGAGCCGACTGTAACCTTTTCCCTCCGCTCGTATATCTTGAAGCCATTGCCAAAGGCATCTCTCAGTGCCCTCTTGAGGTCCTCGCGAACTTCATCGTCCACTATCGAGAAGCTTATCTGGTAAACGCTGTTGCTTTCCCTCGCGTAGCCCTCGGCGAGGTAATAGCCAAGGACCCGCATCAGAGGCCTTATTGGGACAAAGCGCTTGACCGTCACTTTGTCCCTCTTGAAAGCGAGCCGGCAGTCGGGAACGTCTTTGATTGATAGGCCTTTCTCTTTGAGAACGTTGAGCAGTACTGAAAGCGGTAGGGAGTCCCTGCGGAGGTAATCATATTTGACTTCAGCCCCAATCGATGAAAGCCAGTTCGAAAGTCCGCGAACCATTATGGAGTCCCAGAGGGATTTGAACTTCTCGTCAGCGAAGGCCTCCAACAGGTCAAGGTTTTCAAGGGAAACTTCTCCGAATTCAAGTCTCGGGACGAGTATTCTATCGCCCTCCTTCACCTCAAAGGCCCTCTTTTCCACGAACTTCCCGTTTTCGTAGACGAGAACCGGGTGGTCGACGGTCGTTTCGAAGCTCCTCCCGAGTTCGAGCTCGAAGCGAATCAGGTGGTCGGTGCTCGGCGCTTTTATAACGTCCTCGATGTCAGTGAGAACAACCTTCCCGCTCTCGGGGTCGAAGGAGTAGACCTTAACGTCCCTCTTCGACTTCCTTCTCACGTAGACCATGTTCTCGTAGCTTTCCCCTTCAAACAGCTCGTAGAGCTCGCGGAGAGGTATCCTCGCAGGTTTTCCATCAATCTGGACTAAGATTCTCGTATCGCCAGGGAAGCAGTTCCTCCTCTTCGCCGCATGATAATACGGGTGCGCGTAGCCGACCAGAACGTCGGAGAAGCCGATAATCCTGCCGATGATTCCGGCCGAGGTGTGGGGTGCCAAACCGATGACGAGGTGGCCTATCAGGTCTTCCATCTTCTCGGCGTTGTAGAACCTCGGCAGGCCGTAGAACTTCTCAAGCAGGTCATCGACGAAGCGCGCGACCTTGAGGAGGTATTTACCCGCCTCGTAGGAGAGGATTATGTCCTGAACCTTCAGCTCGACTATCTGGTCGTCCCGCTCAAGGGGCTTGCCCTCGAAGTCGTGGGTGTAGCCAAGTTCGCGAAGCTTTTCAACGCTGACCCCTATCTCCTTCGGCTTGAAGTGGGTTATCGGCGCATCGGTGGCGTCGAAGCGGATTGTGCCGTCCTTGAAAACGTAGACGTCGTTCTTGACCCTCAGAAGGCCCTTTTCGATGGGCTCGGCCATCTTGTAGCCCGAGGTCATACCCTTGACGCCCTTGAGCCTGTCGATGCCGTAGACCTTGACGTTGTCCATGGCCCGCCTCAGAAGTTCGGAGGGCTTTATTTCCCTCTCGGCGTAGGGCCTCAGCTCGACGTCACAGCGCGGACAGCGGAAGCCGAACTCCTTAGCCTCGCTTTCAGGATAATCAACGTTGCACTTGGGGCAGTGCCAGAGGAGCTCCTTCCTCGTCCCGCAGACGGGGCAGAGGTGCTCGGGGCCAATGTGTCCACACTTCGGGCACTTGAAGAATGCTATCTCAACCTTAGCAGTCTTGCCCTCCTCAGCGGCCTTCTTAATGTCCCTGCTCTGCCCGCCAGCGAGGCCAATCGGGAAGAGCACCTGAACAGGGGGCTTCATCTTCCTCTCCTTGGCCTTCTCGGGTCTGCCCATCCTCGCGCCAATCCAGCTTATTCCCCTGTCGCGGAGCTTTATCGGGTTGTTCTCGTTGATTATATCAATGACCGTGTGGAACGGCTTAGCCTTGAACTCCCATTCGAGGTTGCCGAGGGGAGTCAAGAGTGCAGAGCTCCAGGGGTAGTCAACGACGATGACCTTTCTCCTGTCCTCTGTCCTCTCGAGCCTGTGGGGCAGGCCGAGGAGCTCAAGGTAGCGCTTGATTCTGGGGTCGTTGTCAAGGATTACCTTCCTCGCGAACTTCAGCTTCCTGAACTCGTCCCACTCGATTTGGGCGTTTAGCAAAGCCTTCTGGAGTTCCTCCACTTCCTCAGGCTTCAGCGTGTTCCAGTAGAGGGTGTAGTAGGGGTGGAAGGGTATGTCCAGAACCTTTGAGAGGTGTATCGCCAGCTCGACGCTCGGCCTGACCCTGAGCGGGTCCCTCAAAAGGCTTTCCAGGAAATCAGGGTCTATTTCGAGGTACTCGGCGGCCTCTTCTATTGCCTCGCGCGGGTTGTCGGAGAAGGGCTTGAGCTCGACCTCGTAGAGCTCCTCGATTGCCTTCACCAGCTCCTGAACCCACCATTCCTCGACGTAGTTGGCTGGCAGAAGGGTCTGATTGTTCTCAACGAAGTCGCCGAAGTTCACGAGGGCATCTCCGACGTATAGAATCTCCTCAATCTCGTTTTTAACCCTGAGAGCCGTCTCGTAGTCGTCAACCCGTACGACGCTCCCGTCCTTGAGCTTGACTATCGGGCCCTCAACAGTCGTTGCGGGGGTAACGATACAGCCCTTTCCGGGCCTCTCGGTTTTCATCTGCGTTCCTATCGCTATGAACTCGTCGAGGATTATCATTGTGGCCGGGTTAACGCTCCACGTCGCAAAACCGCTGACCCTGCTCCTTCCGTAGCGCAGGCGGAAGCCACCGTTCTCTGAAGGCTCGGCAAAGAGGGGCCTGCCACCTATTATCTCCTTCGTGTACTTCTTGTTGGGGGCGATGTTGGCTCTAAACCTCTCGTAGAGCTCGTAGTAGAAGCCCTTCTCTATCTTCTCGGTGATTTCCTCTTTAGTTGAATCCTCAGCCTTGGATTCGTCGGCCTTGGGTTCCTCGGAGCTCTTGCCCTTCTCCTTGGCCTCCACGAACTCCTTTATCCAGTCCCAGCCTTCCACACCCATCTTGTCTATGTACTTGACGAGCTTTTTCGCTTTCTGGAGGACGCCTTCCGCCAAAACGAGAATCGCTCCACCGCGCAGGTGGTTGGTCTCGACGCCGGGAACGTTCCTGTGGCTCACTTCCACCTTATCGGTCTCTTCACCGGTTATCTCGATGGGGATGTTCCTCATCGCGAGCCTTACCTCATCGGCCTCGGGGTGATACTGCAGTCTCGTAACGGCTCTATGGTAGAGGTCTATCTCCTCGACCATCCTCTCTATATGCTCCTCGCTCGGCTTGAAGCGGTCGAGGCCGAGCTTTTTCCTCACGTAGTCGCCTACGAGGACGCTCAGCGCCTGGGCCGTTCCACCAGAACTCCTGATGGGTCCAGCGTAGTAGAGCGCCAAGTACTCGCTGTTATCGGCCCATGTGTTGCGCTTTATTTTAACGTCAGCGATTCCCTCAAGCGGGGCTGAGACGATACCCTCTGTGAGTATCGCGAGGGCAGTTCTGACCGCCTGCTCCGCGTACTTCTCCTTGCTCCCCAGGTCGCCGAACTTGCCCTCGATGATTTCATCAACGACCTTAAGAGCCGCCAGTTCCTTACCGTACTCCTTGACGAGCTCTCTAATCCTTTCGGCGACTCCAGGGGGGCCAACGAGGCTCTCAACACGGCCGGCCATGTCGGTTGCCTGTGGAACCTCAACGTCGAGGCTTGGGTCCTTTCCCTGGGCCCGGGCCTTTCTCGCAATCTCGTAGGCCCTGTCAATCTCCCTCTGGAGTGATTCAAAGTAAGCCTTCATCTCAGGCGAGTAGAGCTCTTCCCCCATTCAAACCCCCTCACAGAACTGGTCAAAGCTCACAACGGCCCTCAAGCGGGCAGTTTCAACGTCTATTATCGGCACGCGCGCTGGAGTCGGGACTATGTTCACCATCTTCTGGAACTCCGTCTGCGCCTGCCAGGTGCCCGTGTTTATGACGAAGACGCCGCTGTAAATCTGGTATTCCATAACGTGGACGTGGCCGGCCTGGAAGAGGTCTGGAACGCTCTCGATGACAAGGGTATCCTCTGGGTCAGGGGCTATTGGGACTTTGTTCCCGAAGGTCGGCGCGATGTGGCGGAGCTTGAGGAGGTCAACCATCGCCTGTGCCGGGTGGTGGTGGCTTCTCCCCGGAATAAAGTCAACGACGTCCTCTATTCCCCTTCCGTGGGCCACGAGGAACTCCCTGCCATGGAGGTTTATCACGGCAGGGTTGCTTATGATGACGGCGTTCTTGAGCTTGTAGAGCGGCTTGGCATACTCCTCGTAAAAGCCGGGCTGGGGAAGGGCAGTCCTCGCGGCGTCGTGGTTGCCGGGGCCGATGAACATCGTTATATGATCCGGAACGTTGCGGAGGAGGTTTGCCAGAGCTTCGTACTGGTCAAAGATATCGGGGATTTCCAGCTCGTTGTACTGGCCGGGATAGATACCGACGCCATCAACCACGTCGCCCCCGATTATCATGTACTTAATCCTGCTCACGAGTTCTTCCTCGGCCCTGCTGTTGACCTCGCCGTTGAGCCATTCGAGGAACTTCTCAAAGGCCTTCTCGCAGAACTTGTTCGAGCCGACGTGGATGTCGCTCAGCAGAATCGCGTAGACCTTCTCTTCCAGTGGAGGCTTCTCGCGCCTGAACTTCGGCACATCCGGGAGGAAGACGCGGTTGGCGAAGAAGATTCCCCTGCCCGGCTGACCGCGGAAGGCAACGACCGAATCGGGCATTATTGCGTTGTAGGCCTGGGAAGCGTTCTCCTTGTCCCTGCCGAGGAAGACCTTAATGCGCCCGGTTGCATCTTCCACCTCGAACATATAGCCCTTAGCCGTTTCGCGCTTGTCGTTCACTAGGCCGACTATCGTGACCTCGTCGTCCCGGACGTAGCTCAGCTTCGCGATGTCTATGACCGTCCCGATTTCAGGGTTCTCTCGGAAGATTCTGCGCATCTTCTTGAGGCGCGATTTGACGTAGTTCGAGTACGCCTGGATTATTATCTCGCCCTCCTTGCTCGCGGCGTTCTTCACCTTGGGGGCCTCGAACTTCACGTTCTTGACGTCAAAGGTCACTTCCCAATCGTCGGGGATTTCCTTCGCGCGGTAGTGGAAGCCCTCTTTGGGCCGTATCACGACGTCTCGGTACGTTGAGTAGCTCTTTTCACCCTCGACGTCCTCGCCAACGTACGCTATGGGAATCCCGTAGTCGCCGTAGACGATTTTGGGCTTCACTCCGTTTCCGTTCTCGCCGTTCTCATAGTACTCCTCACTGTCGGCGTAGTTTCCGTAGCCGTTGCCGTTCAGGGGCTCGGCTTCCACTGGAAGTGAGTCCTCGACGACCTCGGTTAGTGACGAATCCAATGAACCAGAGGCTTCATCCACGAGTTCTTCAGGTTCAGGCGTTCCAGTGGAAATAAAACTCTCCCCCTCTGAAATCTCGCTGGAAATCGGTTCTTCAACAGGATTAGATGCAGGAAATTGCTCCGATTCAGCGGTTGCTCCAGTGGAAATTGAAGTCTCGCCAACAATTTTGGCGGGTTCAACGCTCTCTTCCCCAGAAGAAGCCGTAACAACCCCGCTTTCCACGACATCTCCAGTGGAAATAGAACCCGCATCCTCCGCGAGAACTGCTTCATCAGAAGGAGCGATATCCTCGGGAGAATCCCCTTCAACGGACTCAGAAACGGAGGTCTCGCCAGTTTCAACGACATCTTCAGAGTACCCAACGTCAGCAGGACTTACAGGAGTCTCTTCTGTGGCCTCTTCCGGGGCACTATCATCGGGGCTTCCAGTGGAAACTACGCCCTTCTCCACTAGAAAGTCCATGGCCAGGGCGGAGTCTATGACGAACGTCCCCCTCGCCTTTGCGAACTTTATGAGCTCGGCAAGCGTGAAGTCCCTCTTGTAGTGGGGTTCTAGAAGATAATAGGCTGATGGAGTTATCAGGTAGTTGTTCTTGATTAAATCCTCGACCAGCATCAGAACAACCTCCTCTGCTTGGAAAGGGTAAGGGTGAGGAGGCCTCTAACCTGTTCATCGTGGCGGTAGATGTTCTTAACCATATATGGAGTCACGTTGAGGCGGATTTCCTTCGTCCTGCCGTAGCGGCCCTTGCTGACGACCTTGGCGTTGATGATGCCGAGCATATCGAGCTCGTTGATTAGGTCGCTCACGCGCCTCTGGGTGAGGGGCTCAACATCGAGGTGGTCGCAGAGGGACTTGTAGACGGAGTAAACGTCGCCTGTGTTGGCCGGCAGTTCGCCGTTCTCGTCGAGCATGACTATGGCGTAGAGGAGCACCTTCGAGTGGAGCGGGAGCGTCTTTATGACCTCTTCCATCGTGTCCTGCTCGATCTTCTCCTGCGCCTTCCAGACGTGCCTCTCGGTTACCTTGCTCGCCCCCTCGCGCTCCGCTATCTCTCCGGCCACACGGAGCAGGTCAAGGGCCCTTCTCGCGTCGCCGTGCTCCCTCGCGGCGAGGGCAGCACAGAGCGGGACAACGGCATCGTCAAGAACACCCTCGTAAAAGGCCTCCTCCGCACGCTGCATGAGAATGTCCCTCAGCTGGTTGGCGTCATAAGGCGGGAAAACAACTTCCTCCTCGCTCAGACTCGACAGGACGCGCGCATCGAGGTATTCCTTGAACTTGAGGTCGTTGGAGATTCCGATTATGCTGACCTTCGCCCTTGAGAGCTCGGTGTTGATCCTCGTGAGGGAGTAGAGTATGTCGTCACCGCTCTTCTTGATGAGCTTGTCTATCTCGTCAAGGACTATAATCACGAAGCGCTCCCTCGCGTCTATAACCTCCTTTAGCTTGGCGTAGACCTCATCGGTTGGCCAGCCGACGAGGGGAACCTCCACACCGCTCTCAGCTTTGAAGTGGTTGACTATCCTGGCGAGAACGCGGTAGTGAGTGTCAACAATCTCACAGTTTATGTATATGACCTCAACCGGGATGTTGTACTTCTCGGAGATCTTCTTGAGCTCCTCGGTGACGAACTTCACTGTAACAGTCTTACCGGTTCCAGTCTTGCCGTAAACGAAGACATTAGAAGGAGTCTCACCGCGGAGAACAGGAACAAGGATGTGGGCGAGCTCGTCTATCTGCTCGTGCCTGTGAGGGAGTTCCTTTGGTGTGTAACTATGCCTCAGAACTTCCTTGTTCTTGAAAATCTTCTTGGCGTGGAGGTACTTCTCGAATATTGAAGTCAGGTAGTCGTCCCTGTCTCCCATGGTTCCCATCTCCACCGGAAATTATACTCTCCCATTATAGCACCGCCATAATCGGGCGGACAAGGAAGACATTTCGTCAAAGATACGGGATATTTTTGGATTGTATCTAAGTATTGACCGGGATTTTGAACATACTACCAAATCTCCACCGGAAGCACAGGATACACTGGAAAGCATTGCAGGTGTGGGTGCTGGGGTTTATATACCTTGTTGAGCAGGAAGATGTAAAACAGATATAGGGAAGGATAGGAATTGGCCTCACATATAACTCCTGTCAGACTCCTCGGGAAGCACCTCCGAGAGGAGTGCCAGGGCTTCATTCTTGGACATCCCTACCCTGGAAACCAGGAAGTCAAGGAGCTCTTCCCTGCTCGCGCCGTTGCGAAGCCTCTCGTATACCATAGCAAGCACGCGCTCCCTAAGGAGCTCCTCAAACTCCTCTTCGAGGCCGAGGGCCGAGACCGCAGAGAGGAGGCCAACCAGTAGGGCAGACAGGGCGTCGTTAAACTCATCCTTTTCAAGGCTCGACGTGTCAAGGTCAACCGCGAGGTAAACATCGTCGTTCATCCCCATGAGGAGGAACTTCATGAGGTTGACTTCCGCGTTGAGCTTGAGGAGCGCGTGGTAGACCTTGAGCTTCTCGTCTTTGGTCATGGAGAAAGTCTCAAGGCCCATTGGAACGAGGAGCCTAACAAAGCCGTCTCCAAAGGAGACCATCAACGTAAACGGCATCTTTGGGTGTTCAGCAATGTAGAGTCCCGGTTCAAGCTGCCTGGCCTCCCAGGGCAGGTCAACGATATCGTTTGCATCGTCGCTCCCCGAGCGCAGCCATTCGATTATGGTCTTCTCAATCTCCACAGGAACCACCCTAAGAAATACGATGTGGGGACATTAATGGTTTGCCCTTCCACGAGAAACGGGAAAGTTTAGTGCACAGGTATGTGCACGAAAATTTGCATTTGGAAACACTAAAAAAGATAGGGCCACTTATTTCCACTGAAAGAGAAATGAACATAAATGAACAGCCACAAAAGAGCATTAGTGAACTTTACAATACAAACCAGTTAAATAGAAATCGTTACTATTTTGCAGAAGTTAAACAGCACATATCCCCCCCAGAGTTTCATTTCCACTGGAACCGACTTTTGGAAGCTTCCAATAGAAGACCGTTTGTTTGTTGGTAAAAGCTCCCGTTCTTTTTTTCTGCGCTGGTTTTTATATTTTTCTATGAACATTCGACGAATTTGTCTGGAATTTCAACCAGAATTTCTGAACGACATCATAAACCATGGGAAAACTCACTGAACAACATGATGGCTACATACCTCAAAAATCCATCATCTTGGTGTTTGCATTTAGCCACCCATCTAAACCCGTCCTTTTTCCGAAAGTGGGCTCCAGTGGAAATGAAACTCTGGGGGGTCTTTTCGATGGCCATCGAAAAAGACCTTTATTTCCACTGGAAAAACTGGTCTTTGTAGTATTTTTCTGAACATTTCTGGATAGTTTTGTGGTGGGGGTATATTTTTAAGTTTTGAGTGGAAACCATCATACATGATACCGGTCACCGTCGTGAGGCGGCTTCTCCGCGTGAGGGTCAAAATCAGCCGAAACCGGTTGCTGCAGATAGCCCTCGCCGTGCTGCTGCTTGCCGTGGTGTTTGCCGTTGCATTCGCTTATTTCGAGGGTGTTGACTTCTTCACGGCCTTCTACTGGGCGATTATCACGATGGCCACAATAGGCTACGGCGATGTAACTCCTTCAAGTGCAGGAGGGCGGGTAGTTGCAATGATTGCGTCCGTCGCCGGTATCTCCACTTTCACGGCCCTCGTTTCTCTCCTGGCTGAGAACTTCATCTCTTCGTCCCTGAGGAGGATGATGGGCATGCACCGGGTTAAATACTCCAACCACTACCTCATAATTGGCCAGGGCAGCAGCGTCCCCACCTGTGTTAGCGAGCTTCTGGGTGCGATTGAGCGCGGTGAGCTGAAGCTTGCCCCTATAGTCGTGGTCTTCCCCAGTGAAGAGGAGCGCAGGAAGGTGGAGCTTCCAGAGGAAATAGAAGTTCTCATAGGGGACCCCACCAACAGGGAGACCCTTGAGAGGGCCAGTGTTGAAAAGGCTTCTCACGTAATCTTAGCCCTCGAAGACGACTCAAAGGCCGTCTTTGTTACCCTCATGGTGAAAAGGATGTCAAATGCAAGGGTTCTCGTCGAGGTCCTGAGTGAGGAGAGCGTTGGGCTCCTGAAGGGGGCCGGTGCGGATAGGGTCATCGTGAGCAGGAGCCTGGCAGGAAGGCTTCTCGCGAGTTCTGTCTTCGAGCCTGAGGTTGTTGACGTTATAGACGACATAACGAGCTCGGTTAAGGGCTACGACGTCACCGTGATAGACGGACGGGACTTCTGGGGCAGGCCGTACATAGAAGCCCTCCGCGAGCTCAAGGAGACAAAGGACCTGTTTCTTCTGGGCTACTACCTGGATGGCCCGGTTCTCAATCCCCCGCTCGACGAGCCGATTCCTGAGGGTGCCAGACTGATAGTTCTGAGGAGTTCCATTTCCACTGGAAAATCCTGAGCTCGTGGTCTATCTTTTGTAGTTCTCTTCTTTCTTGGCTTTTCAGTAAAATTCGGGCGTTTATAAAGTTCGTTTTTCGAAACGGGCGAAAATCTTAAAAGATTGCCTCCCCGATTTTTCCGGGAAAAGTTATTTAACCACCGAACTTTACCCCCATTAAGGGTATTCCCGGGTGAGTCTCATGGCGAAGAAGAAGGTTGAAGAGGTTAAAGAGCTTGAGGAGTTCGAGGAGCTTGAAATAGCCGAAAGCTCACCGTCATCGTCCTCAAAGAAGAAGGAAAAAGAAATCAAGACCCTTGAGGATTTGCCTGGCGTTGGTCCTGCCACAGCTGAGAAGCTTCGCGAGGCCGGTTACGACACGATAGAGGCCATAGCCGTCGCCTCACCGCTCGAGCTCAAGGAGATAGCGGGAATAAGCGAAGGTGCCGCGCTCAAGATAATCCAGGCCGCCAGAGAAGCCGCTAACATCGGAACCTTCATGCGCGCCGACGAGTACATGGAGAAGAGGAAGACCATTGGCAGGATTTCCACTGGAAGCAAAGCCCTCGACAAGCTCCTCGGCGGAGGAATAGAGACACAGGCCATAACCGAGGTCTTCGGTGAGTTCGGAAGCGGCAAGTGCTTCGCCAAGGACACTCCAGTCTACTACGAGAACGACACCCTCGTTCACTTCGAGACCATCGGGGAGATGTACGAGAAATACCGGGCTTTGAACGGCGAAGTTCCCTTCGACACTGGCTTTGCGGTTCCACTGGAAACGGTGAGCGTCTACACCTTCGACCCCTCAACTGGGGAAATAAGGCGAACTAAGGCGTCCTACCTGTACCGCGAGAAGGTCAGGAAGATACTTCAGCTCAACCTGTCCCGCGGAAGGACGCTCAAGATAACCGCAGTTCACCCGGTTCTCGTCTTTAGAAACGGCCTTGAGTGGGTTCGTGCCGGGGAGCTCAGGGAGGGCGACGTTATAGTTGGCGTTCGCAAGGTTCCAGCGAATTCAAAGAAGGTGCCCGATGAGAGGGCCTATTTCCTCGGCCTCTTCGTTGCGGAGGGGACGTCGAACCCGCTCTCAATAACGACGGCCTCTGAAGGACTCAGGGATTTCGTAGTTGAATTCATCAAGCGCCATGACGGTTACGAACCCAGGGTTGAAGTTAGGCGCGGCCTCTACAGGATACTCCTCCGCAAGAAAACAGCCGAGTGGCTCGGGGAACTCTCCACTTCGAACGCTCAAAGCAAAGCAGTTCCGGAAGAAATACTCAACGGTGACGAAGACGCGATAGTGAGCTTCCTTGCGGGCTATCTCGACGGGGACAGCCACGTTGCAAAATCCCACGTTGAATTCTTAACGAAGAGCAGAAACCTTGCAGATGGCCTGGTTTTCCTGCTGAAGCGCCTTGGCATCTCGCCTGCGGTCTCTGAGAAGGAAATCAACGGTGAAGTCTATCACCGGATTTTTATAACCGGCGAGGACAGGGCTTCATTCAGCCCGGTCCTTAAGGTTTCTCTGCTCAAGAACTCGGAGCTTCCGGACGGTGGCGTTGGAAGGTATCCACCTGTCGTTGCCCGGTACCTGGCCGCTCTTTACGGGCACTTCAGACTGCCTAAGAGGGACAACGAAACCTCCTACCACATACTAACTCGCAGTAAGAACGTCTGGTTCACAGAGGCAACCCTAGAAAGGGTCGCCGACTACTTCAGGGACGCTCTCAATAGACTGGAACTCGCAAAGAACGCGATTGAAAATGGGGAGAAACCGGAACTTCCGTTCCCGTGGACAGCCCTTAGAAAGCACGGTTTCACCGAGAGACAGATTGCCAACTATCGCACCAGAGGGCTTCCGAAGCGCGAGCCGCTGAGGGGCAAAGTAGTCTCCGCCCTCCTGCGTGAGATTGAGGAGCACGAGAAGATAGCCAGGAAGGCCCTTGAGTTCATTGAACTCGTCAAAAAGCTTGAGTTCTACGAGGTTAAGTCCGTTGAGCTCATCGACTACAACGACTGGGTTTACGACCTTGTCGTTCCGGAGACCCACAACTTCATAGCACCAAACGGCCTCGTTCTTCACAACACTCAGCTCGCGCACACCCTCGCCGTCATGGTCCAGAAGCCGCCTGAGGAGGGCGGGCTCGGCGGCTCCGTAATCTGGATTGACACCGAGAACACCTTCAGGCCCGAGAGGATAAGGCAGATAGCCGAGGCCCGCGGTTTGGACCCCGACGAGACGCTCAAGAACATCTACGTTGCGCGCGCTTTCAACAGCAACCACCAGATGCTCCTCGTCGAGAGGGCCGAGGAGATAATCAAGGAGAAGGCAGCCACCGACAGGCCGGTTAAGTTACTCGTCGTTGACTCTCTCATGGCCCACTTCAGGAGCGAGTACGTGGGCAGGGGAACCCTCGCCGAGAGACAGCAGAAGCTGGCGAAGCACCTCTCCGACCTGCACCGCCTGGCGGACCTCTACGACATAGCGGTCTTCGTGACCAACCAGGTGCAGGCGAAGCCTGATGCCTTCTTCGGCGACCCGACGAGGCCCGTCGGTGGCCACATCTTGGCCCACAGCGCGACGCTCAGAATCTACCTAAGGAAGGGCAAGGCAGGAAAGCGCGTCGCCAGGCTCATAGACAGCCCGCACCTGCCGGAGGGTGAGGCCGTCTTCAGGATTACAGAGAAGGGAGTTGAGGATTAATCTTTTTAATCCCCTCCCCAACTCTCCTCATGCCCAAGGTTGAGCTCAGGGAGAACCCATCTCCAGAGGAAATAAAACTCCTCGTCGATTCGGCCGTTTCCTCCGAGGGAGTGCTTACAATCTTCGCCCGCTGTCGGGTTCACTACGACGGCAGGGCCAAAAGCGAACTCGGCCCTGGCGACAGGGTTATAATCGTCAAGCCCGACGGCTCTTTCTTGATACACCAGAAGGAGAAGCGCGAGCCGGTCAACTGGCAACCTCCTGGGAGCGTTGTCAGGCTGGAGCTCCGCGAAAAGCCCGTCCTCGTCTCGGTCAGGAGGAAGCCGAGGGAAACGCTGGAGGTTGAGCTTGAGGAAGTTTACCTAATCACCGTCTTCCATGCAGAGGACTACGAGGAGCTCGCTTTGACGGGTAGCGAGGCCGAGATGGCCGAGCTCATCTTTGAGAACCCCGAAGTTATAGAGCCCGGCTTTAAGCCCCTCTACCGCGAGAAACCGATTAAGCACGGCATCGTTGATGTCCTCGGCGTTGACAGGGACGGGAACCTCGTCGTCCTTGAGCTCAAGCGCAGGAGGGCAGACCTCCATGCTGTCAGTCAGCTCAAGCGCTACGTTGAGACGCTCCGCGAGGAGCACGAGAACGTCAGGGGAATCCTCGTTGCCCCGTCACTCACCTCCGGGGCCAAGAAACTCCTTGAAAAAGAGGGCCTCGAGTTCAGGAAGCTCGAACCCCCGAAAAGGGACAGGAAATCGAGGGGGAAACAGCTGAAGCTGTTTTAACCCATGTTCATCTCGTGCGGGAACAGTTCTCTCACCTTCGCGACCAGGATTCTTTCCCTTCTCTCGACTTCAACGACCCTTCCGAGCCCAAAGAGCTTTACCTTTGCCCTGCAGACCGTTATCTCGCGCTCGTCGCTTTCCTCCCATGGAACCCTCATTTCGAGCTGCTTTGCCTCAATGAGGTCTGCGAGCAGGCCTTCCGTCCCGGTGGAGACGTCCTCAATGGGGTCGTAGGTCAGGAACAGTTTGAGGGCCTCGTCCATTGCCTTTTCCACTGCTAAAACGTTCCTGGCGCTCCTGAGCTCTATCGTTCTGTAGGGGTTCCTTAGGAGTTCGTCCAGCACTCGTCTCGCAATGCCGCCGAGGATTACCGCTCTCATCTGCACCACCTCACAGGTAGAGGCTCTCGTACTGCTTCATCTCCTTCTTCCTTGCCTCCTCCATCTGCTCGTGCATCTTTCTGAGCTGCTCCTCTATCATCTCCGCCTCCTTGATGAGAGGTTCGGTTGAGACGTCAATCGGCGTGAGCTTCTTGAGTACCTCGATGACGTTGGCCGCTGCCCTCGGGTCTGGCCTGTCGCCGAAGGTCTCGCCCAGGAGCGCATATGCGTCGAGGCCCCTTCTGCTCGCCTCCCAGAGGAGCTTTCCGCTCATGCCCATTATCGAGCCGTACTGGAGTATCTTCACGCCGAGGTTTTCAAGCTCTTTGTTGAGCTCCTCGCGCGCCCCGACGCCCCACACTTCCATCTTCTCCTTGAAGAAGCCTATCCCTATTCCGCCGATTGAGATTACCTTTTGGGCGTTCATCTCCTTGAGGTAGCTCGCGAGCTCTTTGGCTATCTCGTTGACGAGGGTCGGCGGGATGTATATGTCGGCCACTGCGAGGATTATGTTGTCCTTCCCGTAGAACCTGAGCGGTGGGTTGGGCTTCCCTTCGAGGATGAGCGCCATTGGTGGAAGGAACGGGCTCTCAACGTAGCCTATCATATCCATTCCAAGCTCCTTCGCCAGGAAGTTGCCCGCTATGTGGCCGACGAGGCCTATCCCTGGGTATCCTTCGATGAGAATGGGGTTCCTTATCTCCGGCAGAACGATCTTTACCGGCTTCTCGTTCTCCATGCTCTCACCCCCACAACTGATTTAGTTCCCAAAGGTTATTAAATTTTCGTTCATTCGGTGCGGGCTTCATTTCCACTGGAAAAGCAACCCTTATATGTAAGGGGCGCGCAGTTTACACGGTGATGACCATGCCGAAGATAGGCATCATAGGCGGTTCGGGCGTTTACGGCGTCTTTGAGCCGAAAGAAACTGTAAAAGTTCACACCCCCTACGGGAGGCCCTCCGCTCCGGTGGAAATCGGCGAAATCGAGAGCGTTGAGGTGGCATTCATACCGAGGCACGGCAAGCACCACGAGTTCCCGCCGCACGAGGTTCCCTACAGGGCGAACATCTGGGCCCTCAAGGAGCTCGGCGTCGAGAGGGTTATTGGCGTCACCGCCGTCGGCTCGCTCCGCGAGGAGTACAAGCCCGGCGACATCGTCATAACCGACCAGTTCATCGACTTCACCAAAAAGCGGGACTACACCTTCTACAACGGGCCGAGGGTTGCCCACGTTTCCATGGCCGACCCCTTCTGCCCTGAGATGAGGAAGATATTCTACGAGACTGCAAAAGAACTCGGCTTCCCCGTCCACGAGAAGGGCACCTACGTCTGCATCGAGGGGCCGAGGTTCTCAACCCGCGCCGAGAGCTTCATGTTCAGGCAGTACGCCCACATCATTGGCATGACGCTCGTCCCGGAGATAAACCTCGCCCGCGAGCTCGGAATGTGCTACGTGAACATCGCAACAGTTACGGACTACGACGTCTGGGCCGAGAAGCCAGTTGATGCACAGGAAGTCCTCAAGGTCATGGCCGAGAACAACTACAAGGTTCAGGAGCTCCTCAAGAAGGGCATCCCGAAGATTCCGGAGGAGAGGAAGTGCGGCTGCGCCGACGTGCTTAAGAGTATGTTCGTGTGATGTGTGGCACGGTCTCTTCATCATATCTCTTTTACCGTTCTTTTTACTACTGCCTGTTGGTGCGCTTTTAAACTTGGATAATCTCTCCTAATGGTCGTCGAACAAACTGCGAGTAAAGTCTTTTACCCAACTCTTGAAAAAAACAGACACACCATGGTAAAGAGTAAAGCTTAAATATGAGTTTGTCTTCATTAATATTGGTGATGGCCGTGAAGCGGCTTGTGGGCATCTTGCTCGTCTTCCTCGTGCTTGGTCTGACGACCAGCTCAGCTATGGCTGCGTCAAACGTTGCGCCAGAGTCAACTCCGAGTGTTCCTCAAACCTCTAAATGCCCCTGTTGCTCCGGGAACGTGAGCCTGCCGAGGAATCTTAGAGTGCAGGAACTTAGGGGGCCAACAGCGTATCTAATGGTCTTAAGGGTTTTCAATGCTAAAGATTCAACAATGCTGAGAGAGCACTTGCAGGATCAAAACCTTGTGCCGATGTATGAAAAAGCTACCGTTTTGGTAGTGAAGTACAATGGAACAACGACAGAAATAGTTAAGGTGCCGCTGATTGGATCCACCAGTGTAGGGCAACTGGTGTATGTCCAGAACAAATATGGCTCTGCGTTAGCGCTGGGCAGATATGTATTAGGATCCCATGAAATAGAGGTTTATACTGTGAATACCAACGGGGATATTCATAGGGAGGTTCGTCCGCTGGGATTTTGGGGATCTTTGAAATGTTTCATCTGTGAATATGTGGCTGATGCTGTGATAAAGTTGGGAGGAGCTGCTGCATGTACTGGAGTATGTGGGACGGCGTGTCTAATGTCCACTCCAATTCCGGGTGCAGTGGCAGCATGCCTTTCCACGTGCTTTCCGATTTGTAGTGTTGTAAGTGGGATTGTAGTTGAGTATCTAAAATACAAGAAGTACATAAGCCCTCATGAAGTATGTAAAAAAGCAGGATATTGTTGAGGGAGGAGTTACGATGGCTCCATCTAAAATTCTTCAATCGAAACTTTTTATATATCTTTCTGAGATTATTTTAGATGAATTTTGTATATCTCTTATCATGACCATGGCCATATTTTCCGCTTTAAAAGGAAGTCCTTTAATAGCAGCTGTGATATCTGCCCTTGTCTTAATGGTTTACCTATTGTTGATTCGGAGGAGTATTCATTATAAAAAACGGAAGTTATGGCTCTTGTGGGGTCTCTACAGAAACATGACCCGGAATATTGACAAAGAAGAGGGCAAAAGGATCGTGGCTCTTTTTATTTCTCGTGAAAAGAATCTTGAGCATAGGCGAGTTTTAGAGAAATATTCTCAGATTCTCATTGATGGTGAAGTGTAATGAGTGCATGTGGAATAACTCTAGTGTAGAATAAGTGTTGTGTATAAGTGTCATCAACTGAGAAGCATATTCGTAGATTAATCCGGGGGTAGGAAAATGAAGTGGTGGGTACTGATATTATTGACAGTCTTGGCTTTGGGATGTATTTCCCCCACCTATTCCAAAGGGGATATGGTCCCCTACTGGCACTCTATCAAGTCCTTCTCCGCCGAAGAGACAATAAAAATCGGCAATCAGACGTTTGAGAGCTACGTAAACTTTACAAAGCCCGACGAAATCTCCCGGGCCGACTACATAAACGGCTCCCTAATTCAGAAGGTTGTTATCAAAAACGGGATTGAGAAAATTGTAACCTCCAACGGGACTTTTACGCTCAACGCCACCATATATGACGTCAACGCCCTCGACCCATTCGCAGCAATACTCAACAACCTTGACTCCTTCAATGTTACGATGGGAGGTAACACTCTCATCTTGAAGCCGAAAAAGCCCGGCATGCCCGCTTACGAAGTTGAACTCAACGGAAAACTTCCAAAGAAAATTACAATAAAGCAGGACGGTTTGGTTGTTGTCGTTGAGTATCGGAAGATTACGACTAAGGCCTAATTCCGTCCAGCGATTGGCCGTAATGGTACGTTGGTTAGTTTGATTTCGTCCTTTCATTTCCTCAGCCCTATTTTTGACCCAAAATCTCGTGTGGTACTTTTGCAGGGGGTAATCCTTAAATATGAGTTCCCCTTCATAAGTAACACACTGCCTGCTTGGGGGTCTGAGCTTGGGCTCGAAGGGAGGGCCGGGCTACCGGGCACTGCTGAGAAGCGGCAACATTAAGGCCTTACTCCCTGCTTACTCTCTAAACATTTTCGCTGTGTCTTACCTCATCGGCTACTACCTGAACATAACACTCGCCTCCATCGGCGGCCCGGCGCTCGTGGGCCTCTTCGCGACAATCAGCAACGTCTTAGCGGGCTTTCTGCCGATTGTTGCCGGCGCTTTCGCCGATTCACACGGGAGGAGGTATATGATTGTTGTATCTGCGGTTTTTGAGGTGCTGGCGTTACTTTCTCTCGCCCTTGTGGCCGGTTCCGGAGGTAAGTTAATCGTTCTACCGGCAGTAATGCTCAGCGCCTCTTTTACATCCTCCTCCCCAGCGTTGTTCTCCCTCATGGGCGAGTCCGTGCCGGGAGATAGCATGGGAAAGGCCATGTCGCTCCTCTTCATCGCGAGCAGTGCCTCCGGAATTCTGAGCTATCCCACCTTCGGTTATCTTGCTGGGAGGATTGATGACTCCCGTCTTTTTGTCCTTTCGGCCCTTCTGGTGCTCGTCTCCATCCATCTCTACCTTCGCGTTTCTGAAACCGCCGGAAGAAGAGCCGGCAGACCCTTTGAGAGGTTTAAGGAAGCCCTTAAGGGAGTAACCCTTCTTAAAGAGCCTCCCTTGAAGCTTTTCATGGTTTGCATCTGCTTTGAGCTGTTCGTCAGCTCGATAGCCTCGCCCTTCGTTCCGGTGTTCCTTCAGAAAGTTTACTCGCTCAGCGTTTCCCAGATTTCCTGGCTGTACTCCGCCATAGGCTTTGCAACCCTTGTGGGTGCGTTTATAGCCGGCTACGTTGTGGACAGAATTGGCAGTCTAAACTCCCTAATACTGAAGGACTCTCTTTCGGTGCCCCTGCTAATTCTCTTCGCACTCGCCCCGTTCTCTGGCGCTTTCCTGTTCTTGGCGGTTCTCGCCTTCATCGAGCAACTCAACGTCGCTTCCAACAGATACGTGGTCGAGAACACGACACCTGAGCATAGGGGCCTTATTCTTGGCTTTAAGTCATCGCTGGCAAAGCTCTCCGCGGTTCCGGGACCGGTTGTGGGAACCCTTCTCTGGGGCATCGGTCCGGGGGTGACCTTTATAGTGCCGGCACTGCTAACGCCAATCGGAATCGGGCTTCTCTTCATGCTTAGGTCTGCTACGATTAGTTGATAGCCCGACTCTTGTTGAGTTTTAGACCCTTTTCCGACACCTTTTTAACTTCCAGGGGAAACACACCCCTTTAAAAGGGGTGGTGATCATGGGCATTCTCATCAAAAACGGCCGCGTTATCTACGGGGAGGGCTTTGAGGTCGTTGAGGCCGACGTTCTCATCGAAGAAAACCGCATCGTTAAGGTGGCCAAAAACATTACCGAGGCCGCGGATATCGTCATAGACGCAAAAGGAAAGGTCGTCTCTCCGGGCTTCATAAACCTCCACACCCACTCCCCGATGGGCCTCTTCCGCGGCCTTGCCGACGACCTTCCGTTGATGGACTGGCTCCAGAACCACATCTGGCCGAGGGAAGCGAAGCTGACAAGGGATTACACCAAGGTCGGTGCCTATCTCGGTGCCTTGGAGATGATAAAGACGGGCACGACTACGTTCCTCGACATGTACTTCTTCATGGACGCAGTTGCCGAGGTCGTCGAGGAGTCCGGGCTCAGGGGCTACCTCTCATACGGAATGATAGACCTCGGAGACCCTGGGAAGACTGAAAAGGAGGTAAAAGAGGCTCTCCGCACGATGGAGTTCATAGATAAGCTCGGCTCGGAGAGAGTTCACTTCGTCTTCGGGCCCCACGCGCCCTACACTTGCTCCATAGCCCTGCTCAAGGAAGTCAGGAAGCTGGCGAACGAGCATGGGAAGCTGATAACGATCCACGTCAGCGAGACGATGGCGGAGATGGGCCAGATAAGCGAGCGCTACGGCAAGAGCCCCGTTGTCCTGCTCGATGAAATCGGCTTCTTCGGGAGCGACGTCATAATAGCCCATGGGGTCTGGCTCGACAGCAGGGACATACAGATACTCGCGAGGCACGGCGTTACTGTTGCCCACAACCCCGGCAGCAACATGAAGCTCGCCAGCGGCGTGATGCCCCTCCAGAGGCTCATCAACGCCGGTATAAACGTCGGCCTCGGCACAGACGGCGCCGCCAGCAACAACAACCTCGACATGGTGGAGGAGATGAAGCTGGCCGCCCTGCTCCACAAAGTCCACAACCTCGACCCGACCGTCGCCGATGCAAAGACTGTCTTCAAGATGGCCACCCTCAACGGCGCGAGGGCGCTCCGCCTCAACGCCGGCGTGATAAAGCCGGACTACCTGGCGGACGTGGTCATCTTCGACTTCAACAAGCCCCACCTGAGGCCGATAAACGACGTCGTGAGCCACATTGTCTATTCGGCAAACGGCAACGACGTCGAGACGACGATAGTGGACGGAAAAATCCTCATGCTCGACCGCGAGGTTCTCACGCTGGACGAAGAGAAAATCCTCGATGAGGCCGAAAAAACTATAGAAAAGCTGGCTTAGCTCGACAGTTGGTTACAGAAGGACTACTTTTGAGTCCTCTTTCCCTCATATATCTTTCTATGCCGTTAGGTCTCAAATATTTCGGGTGTTAGAGGGTGGCGGAAAGGTTTTAATGCTTGAGGGAAATTTAACCTTGGGTAGATGTGTGTAAGCTACAGCCGGTGAGCGGTAATGATAGAGTTTGTTTTTGGCGTGGCGCTTCTCGTGTCGTACGTCCTGCTCTTCTACAACTATCACCTGACTGGGCGGAAGGCGCTTTTTTACTACGCCCTGGCCTGGGTCAGTCTCTCCGTGCCCTTCTTCGTCCCGCGGGAGTCAGTATATATGACTGGCCTCGCCGTTTTTGCGTTCCTTATCTGGCTGGGGAACATAAAGGCCTCGGATGAGCTTCTGTGCTCCATTAAATATTCCAGGGAGCTGAGGTACTTTTCCGTTGTTCCCATAGCCGGGTTGCTTTTCCTGTTTCCCAAGCATCTCTTAGCTTCGCTTGCGGTTCTCTCGATTAGTGTAATGTTTGCCGGAACGTACTTAATTCTAACCGGAAACAGCGATTTTAAGCTTATGGGCTCCCTTGAAGTTCTCTTTGGGGTCGTCTCGTTTTTTAGGGGCTACTACTTTTCTAACCTCCCCCTAAGTCTGGTTGAGGCTGTTTTGGCCTTTGTTCTCGCCTACGTTTCCATAAAGGCCTTCCTCGATAGTTCGTTCATCGGCGAGTTTGGGGAGATGAGGGATGTAAAGACCAAGCTGAAACCGGGCGTGGTCATGCTTAATCCGGTTCCAGAGGATATCCTCGAGGGTGCCTTGGTGTTTTCGCGGAAGAAGAATGAGGCTCCCAACTGGTTCTGGATAACCACGGTGTCCAGCGAGGGAATCGCCCCCACCAACCTTCCCAAAATGCTCGATATTGCCGTTAAATTCATGAAGATGGCCAGCGAGCACGGAAAACACCCCGTCATAGTTATCGACGGTCTTGAGTATTTGACCCTGCAGAACGGATTTCCTGCTGTTACCAAATTCCTGGCAACGCTGAGGGACTACGCCCTTCTCCATAACGCGACCGTCATTATCTCCGGAGACGATTCTTTCCTTGATGAAAGGGAGCGGGCAATACTCCGCAAGCTCCTTGACTGGTCGGCTGAATAGGCTCCTCCGGTGAACTGAGTGGGGGTGAGTCCATGGTTCACTTTGAGATTGTCCGCGGGGACATAACCCGATTTCCGGCAGAGGCCATAGTCAACGCCGCCAACAGATACCTTGAGCACGGCGGCGGTGTTGCTTATGCAATAGCAAAAGCGGCCGTGGGAGACGTCAGAGAGTACATCAGGATAAGCAAGGAGGCCATGCAGGAGCAGGTTGGGAAGGATTACGTTGAACACGGCGAGGTTGTGGTCACGCCCGCCATGAGGCTCGAAAAGTACGGAATCAAGTACGTCATCCACACGGTTGGCCCCTACTGCGGCGGCGTCTGGGACGGGGACAAAAAGGAGAAGCTCAGGAAGGCAATTCTCGGCGCGCTGAGGAAGGCTGACGAGCTGGGCGTTAAAACTATAGCCTTTCCCGCTATAAGCGCCGGCATCTACGGCTGTCCGCTTGAAGAGGTCGTGAAGACCTTTAAGGAGGTTGTGGAGAAGTTCTCAAAGGAAGCGAAGAGCGTGGAGAAGGTTTATCTGGTGCTGTACTCTGAAGAGAGCTATCGGAAAGCGCTGGAAGTTCTCAACGGGTGAAGTTTTTATCGCCGGTTTCTAAATATTCTCTTGGGTGGTGCTCATGCGCATCGAGGACGTTTACATCTGGGACATCAACGCCAAGTGGCTCGGGATTACCCCTTACCAGCTTATGGAGAACGCCGGTGCTGGAGTTGCACGGGTGATTGAGAAGCGCTTTGGAAAGGGCCTCAGGGTAGCAGTCTTCTCCGGAACCGGGAACAACGGCGGTGACGGCTTCGTTGCCGCGAGACACCTGAGCTTTGAGAACGAGGTTACCCTTTTCCTCGTCGGCGATGAGGCCAAGATAAGAAGCGAGGAAGCCAGGCACAACTGGGAAATCCTGAAGGGCCTCGACTTCGTGAAAATCAAAGTGCTGAAGGACTCGGCCTACATAAAGTCTCTCGACCTGAGCGGCTACGACGTCATCGTTGACGCCCTCCTAGGGGCGGGCACAAAGGGCGAGCCGCGCGAGCCAATCCGCTCTGCTATTGAGAAAATCAACGAGTACGCCGGGAAGGCAAAGATAGTCAGCATCGACCTGCCGAGCGGCTATCCAAGCAACGTACTCGTTAAGGCAGACTTCGCGGTGACATTCCAGTGGGACAAGGAGGAGTACGGGGGTTTTGAGCGTGTTATAGTAACGATAGGCTACCCGAGGGAGCTCTACCACCTCGTCGGGCCCGGTGACGCGAAGTTCGCTCTGAGGAAGAAGGGAGAGCACAAGGGCCAGAACGGGAAGCTGCTCGTAATCGGCGGGAGCGAGGACTACTTCGGCGCGCCGTATCTCGCCTCCAAAGCGGCGGGCTACCTCGTGGACTTGGTCTACCTCACGATGCCGGAATACTCAGCAAAGCGCATAACAGACCCGGACGTTATCCTTAGGCCTGTTGAGGGAAGGAACTTCACAGAAGAGCACCTTGAGGACGTGCTGAAACTGGTGGAAAAAGCCGACGCCGTCGTCATTGGCCCGGGAATAGGCCTCGCGGAGGAGACAAAAAGGTTCGTGAGGGAGTTCGTAAGGCGCTGTGAAAAGCCGATGGTTATTGACGCCGACGCTCTCAAGGCGGTGGCTGAGGACTTGAGCGTTCTGGAAGGGAAGACCTTCGTCCTGACCCCGCACGCGGGAGAGTTCAAGGTTCTGTTCGGAGAGAAGCCAGAGGGTTCGCTCATGGAGAAGGCAAAGCTCGTGACGGAAAAGGCCGGTCAGGTTGACGGTGTCGTCCTCCTCAAGGGCGCCTACGACATCATAAGCGATGGAAAAACATGGAAATACAACAAGACAGGGAACAGGGGAATGACTACCGGTGGAACGGGCGATGTTCTTGCCGGCCTCGTTGGTGCACTCCTCGCGCTCGGCAACGAACCGCTGAGGGCCGCTTCGGTCGGGGCATTCCTCAACGGCCTCGCCGGGGACATGGTAAAGGAAGAACTCGGCGAGAACTTTACCGCGCTGGAGCTGGCGAAGAGAGTGCCAAAGGCCGTTAAGTGGGTGATGGAGTTCTGAGGTGGCGTGGCGAAACCCGGAGGGTCTTTTCTTTTCTCAAGTTTATCTTTCTGGCTCTGGTTAGGGAAATCCTGAAAAATCAAAGAGTCTCGTTTGTTTTCCTTCCAAGCTTCAAACGAGACGACCTGCGTGAACGAGAGCGTTGAAGTCTTTGGAAGGGCTTGTGAGATTTCTACGGAAATAATCAACGAAAACGGAGATGGTCATCCGGTTGAGTATATGATTATATCATCCTCCTGGTATTTGTTGCATCCCCGTGCAACTTTTTTTTACATTTTTCTTTTGAAAGCCTCGCCCTTCAGGGCGGGGAGGAGGTCAGCCGTACTCCGCTACGGTAATTTCGCTCCTCTGGACGCTTCTTTTGTTCTGGATTGGGTTGAAAACGGGGACCTGGGAGTTTCTGGCGGTTTCCCCTCCAGGGGACGGGTAGGGCCTTTTAACTACTGAACTCCGGAGTTGAAACGGCTTTTGATGGGAACTAAAAGAATAATTAAAAACGGGGCGAAAGTTCAGCCCACCCCGCAGTAGCTCCAGACGGAGTAGCCGTAATAGCCGTTGGCCGGGTCGTGGGCAGGGGCCTCGAGGTACACCCACCCGCTTGAGTCCACCCACTTGTCCACCCAGCCGCCGAGGTTGCCGGTGTACTCGTGGATGCACGCTCCCGCGAACTTCGGAACGTAGACCCACCTCCCGGCCTTGCTCGAGCCGAGGTTGATGTAGGTTATAAGCCCCGGCTTGTCCCCGTAGCCGTTCCTGACGAAGATGAGTTCATCGTTATCGTAGTAGACGATGTCGGTGCTTCCCCCGGCGAGGTGGTCGTGTATCCAGATGAGGTTGTTGAGCCTGTCCTTGTTGAGCCACTCCTCGTAGTCGCGGTAGAATATCGTCGGCTGGCCCTCGTAGGTGAGGATGAAGGCGTATGCCGGGTACTTGTTCCAAATTATGTCCGTGTCGTGGTTTGCAACGAAGGTTACGGCCTTAAACGGGTCGCGGCTGACGACTGTGCCCCCGTTCTTGAGGGCCTCGACGAGTGCGGGAATGTTCTTGTTGTCAAAGGCCGCGTCCATCTTGTAGTAGAGCGGGAAGTCGAAGACTTTTGCATCGCTCGAGTAGGCCCAGTTGAGCAGTGCATCAACGTTTGTGTCCCAGTACTCCCCGACGGCCCAGCCTCCCCACCAGTCCAGCCAGTCCTTGACGACCCACGCTCCGTAGCCCTTGACGTAGTCGAAGCGCCATGCGTCAACGCCGATGCTCCTGAGGTAGGCGGCGTAGCTCTCGTTGCTCGCCCAGAGCCAGTACTGGTCCCAGCTCTTCTCGTGGGCTATGTCCGGGAACCCTCCAAAGGTGCCCTCGTCGCAGCACTTGACCTCGTTGGGGTGGAAGTCGAGGTAGTTGGCCGTGTACTTGCCGGAAGCGACCTTCGAGAAGTCCGTCCAGGTGTAGTCATTGACGAAGGGGTTCCACTCAAGGTCTCCTCCGGCGCGGTGGTTGATTACTATGTCTGCGATGACCTTGATGCCGTAGGCGTGGGCGGTGTTTATCATGTTCACGAGCTCCTGCTTGGAGCCAAAGCGCGTCTCTACCGTTCCCTTCTGGTCGTACTCACCGAGGTCAAAGAAGTCGTAGGGGTCGTAGCCCATCGAATAGGCGCCGCCCATGCCCTTGCTCGCCGGGGGAATCCATATTGCGGAGATTCCGGCATCGTACCACTCCGGTATCTTCTGCCGTATTGTGTCCCACCATATTCCTCCTGAAGGCACGTCCCAGTAGAACGCCTGCATTATGACGCCGCCCTCTTCGAGCTCCAGGTACTTGGCCGCCCCCGCGGGCTGGGCGTAGAGCCCCGCGAGGATAGAGACTACGAGCACAAAGACGAGGAGTTTCGCAGGCTTCATACCTTCGCACCCCACTTATTTGAAGCCTCGTTTTAGGTCATCGGCCCAATATGTATCACCGATGGTGAGATATTTAAGCTTTTGCCATTAATGGCCATCAGAGAATATTTCTGTTCATCAATCAAAAATTCGTTCCTGTCCGGGCGTGTAACACTGCTCACAAAACTCTCCCGTCCCTGCTGGAACCACGGGACGGTGCAAATAAAATAACTAAAACTGGAGGAGCTTCTTCATTTCTTTGGCCTTCTCACACATCTCACAGCTCTGGAGGAACACCAGCACGTTGAGAAAATGGAACGTCTCTATTTCGCTCAGCTCCACGTTGGCCTCGGATATTTTCTTTATTATTGGCTGTGAACTGACTTCAATTTCATTTAAAACGTCCTTTATGAGCTCTTTCAGCCTTTCTCTGTCCGTAACCTCGATTCCTGCCTTTTCGAGAATCCCTACCAGGCGCTCGGCCTCCACCTGGAGGTACGACTGCCTGAAGTTCTCAACACTCTCGTCCGGCTCGGCCTTTATTAGGAAGAGCCTTGCAGTCCTGCCGTAGAGCTTCTCATTGCCTTCACTGCCAAGCTCCTCGACAAAGCCCGCATTCTCAAGGGCCTTTATGTGCCGATAGATGGTTGTCCTGTCCTTTCCGAGCGCTATGCTGAGCTCCCATACAGTCATTGGCCTCTGCCTGAGAAGCTGGAGTATCTTAAACCTGGTCTCCTCGGACAGGATTTTAACTTTCTCAGGCTGTGTGATTATTATTACTTCTTTCAACCGCTACTCCTCCAGCTTGTCCTGTGGGGTTTCCTCTTCCTCAATGATTCTTTTCCCGGCGGCAACCATGTCAATGCTGTGCACGACCCCGCCGAACTCCTCGATCGTCCGGACTATCTCGTCGTAGTCAAGGTCGTCGCCCATTATCGTTATCTTGACGTTTTCGGTCTCCTTGTCAATCTCCACGAGCGTTATGTTGACTCCGTCCACGCCTTCTAGCTCGCTGAGACCCAGGGCCAGCTCCGTGACCATCGGCTGGTGGGGCTTCAACACATCGAGGACGAGAAGTCTTATTCCCCGCGCCATTGCTATCACTTCTTGAGGAGCTCTCCAAGCTTTTTAAGCAGTTCTATGCTCTCCTCGTCTCTACCCATCTTGGCCATGGCAAGCCACTCAATTGCGTGGATTATGTCTTCGTTCGAGAAGTCCTTGAGCTTGTCTTCGTTTGCTTCAATCTCTTTGGATATTTCTGTTTTGAACTCGTGTTCCTTTTTGAGGAGCCTGTCCATGACGTTGAGGAGTTCCTCATCGTTGAACTCGTATCCGAGGGCCTTGAATATGTCGAGCTTGGTCTTGAGCCTTGAGCGGGCGAAGTAGCGGAGCTCCTCGTCTCCGAGGTAGAGGTTGATGTAGAACGCGTCGGCCGTTCTTCCGTAGTACTTCTCAACGAGGTTGCCCTTCATTTCTGTCCTCTTGACCTCGACGAGGCCCGCCTCCTTGAGCTTTTCGATGTGGTGGTAGACCGTCTGGGGTGTCTTTCCCAGTATCTCACTGAGCTGGGAGATTGTCATCTCTCTGTTTCTGAGCAGGGCCAGTATCTTCCTTCTCGTGTCTTCCAGCATCAGTTTTATCACTTCTGGGTCTGTTATGACCTTCACCTTGGGCATCACGACCACCCAATCTTAACGCTCCAATGCTCTTTTAAACGCTTAATTGTTTTAACCTTTTCCGTTCCGGTAGCTTTATATATGTAAAGGAACACGGCATTTTAAAAAGCCCATTGGATAAAATGTCCACTTTCGGAACCCTTAAATAGATATGGCCGAAAAACTTTCGGAGGTGGAGAAAGGTGGAGGCTCCAAACCTTGACTTCCTGTTTTACCCCCGGAGCGTCGCTGTTATAGGCGCTTCCAACGTGCCAGGGAAGGTCGGAAACGCTATAATGCGCTCCATGACGCTCCGCTTTGACGGCAAAGTCTACGCAGTCAACGTTAAGGGTGGTGAAATCGAGATAAACGGGAAGAAGTTCCCCGTTTACAGGAGCATTAAGGACATACCCGACGAGGTTGACGTCGCCGTCATAGCCGTTCCGGCTAAGTTTGTTCCTGACGTCATCGACGAGTGCGGCGAGAAGGGCGTCAAGGGCGCAGTCGTTATCTCTGCCGGCTTCAAGGAAGCCGGAAGGGCCGACCTTGAGGAGGAGATTGTGAAGCGCGCCAGGAAGTGGGGAATAAGGCTCGTCGGCCCAAACTGTCTCGGCGTCACCAACCTTGAGAACGGCTTCGACTGCAACTTCAACCCGCCGGAGAGACAGGCCAGGCCGCCCTTCGGAAAGGTCGCCTTCATGAGCCAGAGCGGTGCTTTCGGAGCGGCGATTCTCGACTGGGCCGCAAACCACAAGATAGGCATGAGCAAGTTCATTAGCCTCGGAAACATGGCAGACCTCGACGAGAGCGACTTCATGGCCTACCTCGGCGACGACCCCAAAACCGGCGTCATCACCGGCTACATAGAAGGCGTCAAGGACGGAAGGAAGTTCTTCAACACCGCCAAGGAGGTCACGCTCAAGAAGCCCATCATTATTCTCAAGGCGGGAAGGACTGAGGCCGGGGCAAAAGCGGCCGCGAGTCACACCGGCTCCCTTGCGGGCTCCTTCAAGATATACGAGGCCGCCTTTGAGCAGACCGGTGTTTTAAGCGCCAAGAGCATGCGCCAGCTCTTCAACTACGCCAAGGCCCTGGCAATGCAGAAGCCCGCGAAGGGCAATCGTGTTGCCATAGTCACCAACGGCGGCGGTGCCGGAGTCATGATGAGCGACGGCCTGCTTGAGAGTGGCATGAAGCTCGCCGAGCTGAGCGAAGAGACGAACGAGAAGTTCAGGAAGGACATCGAGGCCGGAAAGCTGCCCGCCCACATGTCCTACAAGAACCCGATAGACGTCATCGGCGACGCCCCGTCGAGCAGATACGAGGTTGCCATGCGCTACGCGCTGGAAGACCCGAACGTCGACGTCCTCGTCGTCATAGCCCTCTTCCAGAGCCCGGCCCTCGACGAGGGAATAGTTGATGCCGTCGCAAAGATGCAGGAGTACGGCAAGCCGATAGTCTTCGTTGCCCCGGGTGGTGAGTACCCGCACAAGATGGCGAGGAACATCGAGCTCAGGGGCGTTCCAGTTTACGAGACCGTCGAGGACGGCGTTGATGCGGTCTACGCCCTCGTCAAGTACGGCGAGTGGCTTATGGAGAACGGAAGGCTCTGAGCTTTTTCTCTCTTTGTATCACGTTCATAAGCCCTATTTTCCAGAACTCTTGTTTTTGGTCGTGAGTTTTGCCGTATAGAGTTCTGTTTGGGTTTTGTAAATCGGTTTTTGCTCTTTTGGAATTGTGACATTATGTTGTGGTTTGAGCAGGTATTTGTAACGAATTTTTTGTGGAAATTTGAATGGGGGAAGCTTACCCCTCCGTTGGCCTTAAACCCTGTTGAAAATGCTGTTTTTCATTATTTTGGGAACTTTAAGGGAAATTGCTCGAAATACCTTCCCTTTGGGGCCCTGGAAATCTCGTGTACTTTGATGTTCATTGTATTTTTTAAGGGGTTTATTTGGTTGCTGAAGACGGCAAAGGGCTCCAATCAGGGGCCTTTGGGGGGCTTTTTACCGCCGTTTTCCAGAAAAGCTTAAATATTTGGGTGTCTATAGCCCTCTGTTGGGCGAATGGGCGAATTTTCCGCCCTGTTGCAATAAGACTCTAGGAGAATTGAAAGTCAGAGCCTACTTCAGGCTCTATGAAAGAGACAGCTCTGTTGCAATAAGACTCTAGGAGAATTGAAAGCGAGCTGGCGAAGGAATACTTACCGCCGGCACCGGAGTTGCAATAAGACTCTAGGAGAATTGAAAGCTGGCTCCTGCTCGGCATACTTGCGGACACGAACCCAGTTGCAATAAGACTCTAGGAGAATTGAAAGTTATCCTCGCTCATCGTCCAACCACCTCGAGGTTATTGGTTGCAATAAGACTCTAGGAGAATTGAAAGCTGGGTCAGGAGGTATCAGAAGGCCGCGACCTCTGGAGTTGCAATAAGACTCTAGGAGAATTGAAAGGAATAGCTACCGTTTGAGCTCTCACGGGCATAAACAGTTGCAATAAGACTCTAGGAGAATTGAAAGATATCGGGTCACGCTTACCACCTCACCGCGACCATTGTGTTGCAATAAGACTCTAGGAGAATTGAAAGAGTCAGATCCACGTTGTTGAAACGCTTGGCTATTCCAAGTTGCAATAAGACTCTAGGAGAATTGAAAGAACAGGGTCAGAGTCCTCTACAAGAGCACCATCAAGCCGTTGCAATAAGACTCTAGGAGAATTGAAAGCCATCTCGGCCAGCCACTGGCTCAGGCCGTTCACGAGGTTGCAATAAGACTCTAGGAGAATTGAAAGCATTGGCGTTGTCCAGACGTCGACTGTGACGGGGGCCGTTGCAATAAGACTCTAGGAGAATTGAAAGACCTAACGTGGCAACAATACGCGATAAAAACGGCCCTGGTTGCAATAAGACTCTAGGAGAATTGAAAGTCGTTACCCCGTGCGTTACTACCTGCCCCTCCTCCTCGTTGCAATAAGACTCTAGGAGAATTGAAAGCTATTAGAGAGGAATGCTGACATATTCGGTAGTATCCCGTTGCAATAAGACTCTAGGAGAATTGAAAGTACATTCCAGCCAAGCGCGTGGTTTTCTACGCCAAGTTGCAATAAGACTCTAGGAGAATTGAAAGGGGAAGGAGTTGGAACAGTTGTTCAGGGAGGGGAGAGGTTGCAATAAGACTCTAGGAGAATTGAAAGTGAACTCGTGGGACATGAACAGCACTTTACGCTCAAGTTGCAATAAGACTCTAGGAGAATTGAAAGTAAGATAAGAACAAATAAAGAAGAAGGAGTCATCTACGGTTGCAATAAGACTCTAGGAGAATTGAAAGCGACGGACAGATTACCGTTCCGGCCGGAGGGACGAAGGGTTGCAATAAGACTCTAGGAGAATTGAAAGTTGACTGAAAAGGACGTTTCAATAGCCTTCGCCGTGCGTTGCAATAAGACTCTAGGAGAATTGAAAGCCGACATGCTCAGCGACACGCTGAAAGAGTATGAGGAGTTGCAATAAGACTCTAGGAGAATTGAAAGCAGGGTGAAGAGGTTGGCCCGGCTTCTCAAGATTCCGGTTGCAATAAGACTCTAGGAGAATTGAAAGAGGGTTCGGCCCCGTCCAACATCGCGACCCTCTCAGGTTGCAATAAGACTCTAGGAGAATTGAAAGCAACATTGCTCGCAATTGCGACTATAAGAGAAGGCCTTGTTGCAATAAGACTCTAGGAGAATTGAAAGTCACCGCTCACCACCTCACCACGACCATCGTCCAGTCTTTCAATGTTGCAATAAGACTCTAGGAGAATTGAAAGTTGAACTCTGGGGGAACGGTGAGGCTCTCGACAAACGTTGCAATAAGACTCTAAGAGAATTGAAAGAGTCGCGAACATCGAGATGGAAGACGAGAAAATCAAGGTTGCAATAAGACTCTAAGAGAATTGAGGTGTGACTGCTTCATTGGCCCGAACCTGTAGGCACAGGTTCTAATAAATGGAGAACGGGAAAAGCAGAACAAAGACGGCTCTTCTACGACTTCTTTACAAGGGTGTAATAAGCCATGGCCAAGAAGACGATGTACATTCCCACTGCCAGTATCACCGCTGTGATGTTTGGCTCGGTGCTTGTTTGGTCGTTCTTGCAACGACTCCATACAGCTGTGTGTCTATTAGCATATCACACCACCAGTATGAGCATTGTGTTTGAAAATTAAAACTATTCGCGTGGTGTAGTACTATATGCAACCCTTTGTCAATTTCGATACTGTATTGTTGAGAGGGCCCAATTGGACAAGTTTTGACTCTGGAGGAGTTGAAATGCACTCTGATGGTAGATGCTGATGGGGTTTCGGTCCTCTTTCTTACGACTGGATAAACGAAAAACATTTAATTCAAAAATCAAAAAGTATAAACATGGGTCTCAGGAGAAAGATCAGATCTTTTGTTGAGGACTACCTAGTAGTGATTCTGATAGCGGCGATACCCGTTATTCTCCTCCTGTTCCGCTCTCTTCTACTCATTTCCTACTACCTGACCGGTGGTTTTCTCCTTGGGGTGATCTTAGTCTTCTTGGCGATTTTTTGTATAGCATTGATTTTGAAGCCTGCAGACCTTAGAAGGCAGATCTAAACCTCAATCCACGTGAAGTCCCTCGAGACTTCCCCAGCGACGCCGCTTTCCCTGACCCTCTTCTCTAGGACTTCGTGGGGGTAGTTGCTGTGGCTTATGTGGGCGAAGACCGTGTAACCAGCGCCAACCCTCTTTGCGAGCTCTATGGCCTCTTTGACTCCAAGGTGTGTGCCTGGGATTGCCTCCCTGTGCGTCATCTCGGCTATGAGAAGGTCGGCCCCCTCCATCAGCTTTAGGGCCCTCTCGTCCTTTAGAATCTCCGGCCCGGTGTCCCCGGTTACAGCTATCCTCTTGCCCTTCACCTCTATGACGAAGCCCCCCGCCGTTGTCGTGTGCACGACGGGGAAATGCGTGACCTTCATGCCCCCTATTCCGGTTTCTTCCCACGGTTCGAGCTCGTGGTAGCTCCAATCGTACCCCTCCGGGTTCTCCGAGCCGAAGGCCAGCCTGGCGATGCTCTTCGCGACCTCAATCGTCTCCCTGCGGGAGTAGAACTCCATCCTCTTGAAGACCTGAAGTTCCGGCAGGCCGAAGACGTGGTCGAAGTGGCCGTGCGTGATTAAGACTCGCTCCACCTTCTTGTTCAGCCTCTCAAGGTGGTAGTGCAGGTCTGGGCTCGGGTCGACCAGAGTTCCCTCAAAGTACACCGAGAACCTTGTCCTCCTCGATGCCGGATTGACCCTCGCCCGCGAGCAGTTCTCGCAGGTGCACATTGGCTTTGGAGTCCCGCTGTAGGAACCGGAACCCAGGATTACGACCTTCATTTTACCACCTCACTTTCTTCCCTGCTGATGGTCAGCGTTCCGATGGTTATTAAAGCTAATCCCGCCAGGTGGTATGCCGTAACCGCCTCCCCGAGGACGGCGGTTGAGATTAGCACGGTTAAAGCAGGGGCTGGGGTCAAGATGGCGGTTGCCTTCGAGAGGTTGATCCGCGCTATCGCCATGTACCAGAGGCCCTGGGTCAGCGCGATTATAATGCCCTCTGCCAACGCGAACTCTGTGAAGGCGAAGCCCGTTATTACTGCCGGGACGAGGAGGAGAAGCCCGCCGAAGGTGTTCCTCAATGCCGCTATGGTCAGCGGGCTGTAGTTGGTCTTCTTCGCCACCGCGTGCCCGAGCTGCCAGAAGAGGGGGGTCAGGAGAAGCAAGATATCGCCCTTCAGGAGTTCGGGCCTCTCCCCTTGTGTGACCACGAGGAACACGCCCGCGATTAGGGCGAGTGCAGAGAGCACGGCCCTTCCGCTTATCCTCTCCCTCAGGAGAAGCCACGAGATTAGAAACGAGTAGAACACCTCGAAGCGCGTTATTATGGCGGAGTTTATGGCCGAGCTCAGCCTGGTTCCGTAAGCGAAGAGTGAGTACGCTATAGCCGTCGCGAAAAGACCCGTGAGGAACGTCTTCTTTATCTCGCCCGGCCTCTCAAGGACTTCCTTTGTCTGGCTCCGGAGCAGGACGAGGGGCCAGAGGACTAAAGACGCGACTATAGCCGAAAGCGAGGCGAAGGCGAACGGGCTAACGGGGTTGGCCTTGATTACAACCGGCTCGAGACCGAGCAGTACAAGCACCGCGAATGCCAGCAGGGTTCCTTCGGTCTCGCTGTTCATGGTGGGCCGTATAGGTTGGCCGGGTTTTTATGGTCTTCGTCCAAAAACTTTAAATGCTCCCGCCCCCTTTTTCAACCCATGTTCGGTGGTTGTTTTTGGCCTTGGTGAAGCCCTCCTCTTCTGCACCGCCTTAGTCTTGAGTTTCGTTTCCACTGGAAATGGAGGTGTTTTGAATGGACGAATTTAAGGTTACCCCATGGGACGTTGAGGGTCTGGTGGACTACGACAGGCTGATAGAGGAGTTCGGAACGAGCCCGCTGACCGATGAACTGCTGGAGAAGACCGCAAGGCTCACGAAGAGCGAACTGCCGATATTCTTCAGGAGGAGGTTCTTCTTCTCCCACAGGGACTATGATAAAATCCTTGCCGACTACGAGAGCGGAAGGGGCTTCTTCCTGTACACGGGGAGGGGCCCGAGCGGGCCGATGCACATAGGTCACATAATCCCGTTCTACGCGACCAAGTGGCTCCAGGAGAAGTTTGGCGTCAACCTCTACATACAGATAACCGATGACGAGAAGTTCCTCTTCAAGAACCTCACCCTGGACGAGACAAAGAGATGGGCCTACGAGAACATACTCGACATCATAGCGGTCGGCTTCGACCCCGACAGGACCTTCATCTTCCAGGACAGCGAGTTCACGAAGATTTACGAGATGGCCCTTCCGATAGCCAAGAAGATAAACTTCTCGATGGCTAGAGCAGTTTTTGGCTTCACCGACCAGAGCAAGATTGGAATGATTTTCTACCCTGCCATACAGGCCGCACCGACCTTCTTCGAGAAGAAGCGCTGTTTAATTCCAGCAGCAATTGACCAGGACCCCTACTGGAGGCTCCAGAGGGACTTCGCCGAGAGCCTCGGCTACTACAAGACCGCTGCTTTGCACTCGAAGTTCGTCCCGCCGCTGACGGGCCTTGAGGGGAAGATGAGCGCCAGCAAGCCGGAAACTGCCGTTTACCTCACCGATGACCCTGAGGAAGCTGGAAAGAAAATCTGGAAGTTCGCCTTAACGGGCGGTCAGCCGACGCTCAAAGAGCAGAGGGAGAAGGGCGGAAACCCGGAGAAGTGCGTCGTCTTCAAGTGGCTTGAAATCTTCTTCGAGGAGGACGACAAGAAGCTGATGGAGCGCTATCACGCGTGTAAAGCTGGAGAGCTTACCTGCGGTGAGTGCAAGCGCTACCTCATCAAGAAGGTGCAGGAGTTCCTGAAGGAGCACCAGAAGAAGCGCAAGGAGGCCGAGAAGAAGGTCGAGAAGTTCAAGTACACCGGCGAGCTGGCAAGGGACCAGTGGGATAAGGCGATTCCTGAGCCGTTAAAGAACTGAAATCAGGGGCGGCCGGGGAGGCCGTTCCTTAATTTTCTAAGTTCTTGATAAACCTTCCTCGCGAGTTCCACCTCCTCGCGGGTTCTTTCCATTATGGCCTGATATTCCCCTGCATCGTATAGTTCCCACACGGTTGTGCCGCTCGGTTTTCTTCTTCCGTCTCCGAGGAGGTTCCGAACTGCCCAGTTCTGTGACACAGGGGCGAGCACTTTTCTGTTCCTGCTCTCGGGGAGTACAGGGGCGGAGGCGACGCTGAGGTCGAAGTGCCTGAGTTTAAAGTATGTGTCGTAGAGCCTCTCCAGCTCGGCTATTCCGTGAATTAGACTCCTGACAAAAAGCACGGGAATATCGAGGCGCGTTATCCCGAAGCCTACTGCCATCGGCTCCGTCAGCCCGGGGTCTTTGCCCAACAGTTCCCACCGTGTCCAGCTCTCCCTGAAGTAGAGGTATATTTTCTCCAAGAGATTCTTCTCCTGCTCCACGACGTCCTTACCTTCCATGTCCCATATCCAGAACTCCTCCTTCTTTTCCGGCTTCTCATCTATGGGGAAGTACCTCTGGAAGACGCCGCCCATGACGAAGCTTCCGTTCAGGTAGGGGTTGGCTCTTAATCCGGGCCCGTTCCGGTGTTCTCTGGGAACGTAGTATTCAATGTCAAAGAAAATAACGTGTGTAACCCCGCGTTTAAACCTCATGTTGAATCCTCCCCCGGTTGTAATGCCATCAAAAAAGTAAGGATATCAGAACCAGTTGCCAATATCAAAAATATCATCAACGTCTGTTCCTTCCTCTGATGCCAGCATTATTTCTTCGACAACCCAGTCCTCGAACTCGTCGTCATTGTTCTTCGAGTTCCTCGCGGCGGCGCTCATGGCCCTGGCCTTGAAGCCCTCGTCCGCCTTGACGGCCCTTCCGCTGTCCACTGCGCTCTGTATTCTCCTCGCGGCCTCCCATGTCATGGGTTTGGAACCCTTCTTGCCCATGGTATCACCTCCGAAAACTGTCAATACTTATTTCGCAGTTTACTTTATAAGGGGGTATTCTCAAAAAGAAACACTTTTTTGTGAATACCTACTAACCATAACGGGGGCCTATATGGGGAGGTTAAAAGATACTGAGGAATTCACTGAGATTGCATACCGAATAATTGAACTTGCACAGGAGGGTAAAGAACTTACCGTGTATAACCTCTCAAAAGAACTTGGAAAACGACAAGAGTCTGTTCGAAGGGTCTTGAATGAGCTTGTGCGTTTGAAGGTTTTGGACGATCCTATTCCTGTGCAAAACTCGCAGGGAAGACAAAAGAAGCCCTATAAACTTCTTTGGGACCCTGAAAAGGCCAAGGCGATTATAGAGTGCTGGAAGGAGTTTTATTCTTTACAACAGAAGCTTAAATTTTTGAAACATCTTGCTGATTCTAAAGAGAATGAGCCTGAGCTTTCAGAGTTGTCATACAAGTTTTGCCCTTACATTGTTCTTATCGGAATTGATTGGATTGAGGGACTCTCGGGCTTTCTTGGGAAGTTTGATTGGAAAACTTTCCTGGACAAGGCTATTCCTCTCTACTGGGCGGTGTTTTCGCTAAGGCACGATAAAAAACTCAGAATGCTGAATGAAGGGTACGCCGGTGGAAATTTCTTTATTGTCGCGGGCAAAAATTCATGCATATTCTTTGAAGAAGCCCGGTGGGTTGAGTATGTGTCTCGCAGAAAGGCCAAAATGGAGATTGAAAATAAGCTTTTGGAGATGTTCTATGGAGGGAATGACTTTCACTGTTTAAGCGTTCACTATGGAGACAGTGCAGGAACGCTTTCAAATTACATCTTTGGAGTTAGGTATTTTATTGGGGATTCACGTCTTGTTATCTTTGATTTCTCTCCAAATCCCTTTCTGAAAGGAACTGATGATAACGAAGTTATGAGGGCCTTTGAACTTTTGCTTGAATATCTGCAGGAAAAATATCCTGAAGTAAAGTCTGTTCAAGTTAGGTCAGTGTCCCGCGTTATGGAGAATTTTTTAGCCTCCCTTGGATTTGAGGAACGGAAAGAGCTGTATCTATATACAAAAACTGAAAAGTTGCCCGGCAGTTCAAGGTTTATCATTGAACTCTCTAAGAATCCTCCTTCTGTAAGTGAAATGGAATGGGTAGTAAGAATTTTTGAAAAAAGGCTTTAAGTTCTTGTTAGTGCTTAAAGCTTATGCCTAGCCTCGTGGTTAAGTTCAGGAGGGTACAGGAGGACATTACAAGAGGTAAGAGACAATCCTCAGCCGTTGAGAGGCTGAACAAATTCAGCAGGTAACTCTCTCGTCTCCCGTTCGTTTCTTTCTCTTTAGCTCCCAAACTTTTCTGTGCCAGCTTTAAGGAGATATTAGGAAAAGTACTTAACCCGCCCTTGCCAATGGTGGTTGGGTGAAAACATGAATCAGATATGGGGAGTTGTTATGGCCGCGGTGGGCCTTTTCATGCTGGTTTCTGGCGTTACCCGGAGCAACTTCATCGTTTACAGGCTCCTGGTTGCGCGCTCCAGGGGGGCTCTGGGGCGAAAACGTGCACCGGTTCTACCAGGTTGTTGGAGCCGTTATAACCCTACTCGGGGTTCTGGCGGCACTTGGGGTCATTTGGTGAAGGCATGCTGTCTTCGATAGCGGTTCAAGTGACTTTATTCAGACCCCAGCGAAAGTACCATCATGGTTATATCTTGCAGGACATTCGTCTAAACAGGTGGTCGCCGTGAAGTCCACGAAAAAACGTTCGGTGATGGCGTGGCTTGAAGAGTACTGGCCGGTCTCGACGCCTTTTCTCGCAGTGTACATAACGGTTGTGCTGGTTCTCTTCGTCCTCAGGGAGAACTTCGCCCTCTTCCTCATCTGGCTGCAGACGCCGGTCTACTGGGTGCACCAGTTCGAGGAGTACATCTGCCCCGGCGGCTTCGTGGAGTTCTTCAACAGGAAAGTCCTGGGCTCAAAGCGGGAGGACTGGCCGCTCACAAAAACACACGCCCTCTGGATTAACGTTCCAATAATCTTCGTCGCGTTCCCGCTCTCGGCCATACTTGCGAGTCTTATTGATATTTCACTCGGGATATGGACTGCCTATTTCTCAATCCTAAATGCTCTCTCGCACGTGGGCATGTTCTTCAGGCACGGCTACAACCCCGGCCTCGTGGCGAGCGCGCTGCTCAACATACCCGTTGGCGTCTACACGGTTTACTACTTCGCCACCAGCTACCCGCTCTCGCTCGGTGCACATATCGCTGGCTTCCTTGTCGCTCTGGCAATCCAGGGAGCGCTGATGGTCTGGGGACTGAGGTTCATGAGGGGGAGGGCGGGGCAGCCCTCCTGAGTGCTTCTGCGGCCTTTATATTTTTCTTTCGAAAGCCTCGCCCTTCAGGGCAGGGAGGAGGTCAGACCGGAGTGGCTTTCCGGCCCTGTACTCTGTAGGTGTTCATGTATCCATTCGACCAATAAAGAAATTCCTTGAAAATTTTTTCATGCTCTGCTGTTCTTTGTTGTTCATTTCTCTTTACTCCAGTTCATTTTGGCATATTATAGGGGCCTCAGGCCTGTGTTTTTTGCGGGAAAAGGGATATTAGCTCCGAAAAGCCTTCATTCTAATGGGGGTGGTCTTATGAAAAGGAGTGAAGCCCTCGCAGTTTTAATTGGGACTCAAATAGGGGCCGGTGTCCTCGGATTACCTTACGCGGCCAAGGAAGTGGGCCTAATCCCTGCAGTCCTCGTGCTCGTTGGGGTAATGCTCCTCATGCTCTTCACGGCCAGAATCGTCCTGTACTTCTCGGCAAGGATGGGCGGCGCCCAGCTGAGCACAATGGCCAGAAAGATGCTCGGGCCCGGTGGCGGCCTCATAATGTTTGCGAGCGTGACTTTCATGAGCTTCGGGGCCCTCCTCGCGTACATCGCGGGAATGGGGGACGTGTTCGCGGCCCTCTTTGGGGTGAGCCCTAAAGTAGGCGCCCTAATCTTCTGGGTTCTCGCGTCCATAGTGATATACCTCGGCCTTGAAGCGAGCGGAAAGAGCGAGCTTGCCATGAGCCTTGTGATGCTCGCCCTCTTCCTGGCCGTTGGAGTGATGCTCTTCCCGAAGGGAAGACTTGAGAACGCGCTGTACTCGGACACTTCAACCCTCTGGAAGATTATCGGAGTCTCAATATTCGCCCTCGGCTGCCACTCTGTCATTCCAGACGTTTACAAGGGGCTCGGAAGCTACGAGGAGACCAAGAAGCTACTCACGTGGGCCTTTGTTATACCAACCGCAATCTACACCCTCTTCATGGCGTCGTTCCTGCTCGTCTTCGGAAGGGACACGCCCCAGATAGCCACCCAGGCCCTTGAGAGCCTCTTCGGCAGGACTGGCTTCCTCGTTGGAAACCTTATTCCGCTCTTCGCTATAACCACGAGCTACATAGGAATCGGCCTCGCCCAGCTCAGCAACATGGAGGAGTACCTGAAACTGGACAGAAAGCTTGCGTGGGCGATAACGGTCGTCCCGCCGCTGGCGGTTTACCTCTCCGGAGTCGGGGACTTCGTGAGCGTCCTGGGGCTTGCAGGAGACACCGGCGACCTCATGGCGTTCATAGTGCTGCCCCTCGTCCTCTATATAACCTACAAGCTCGGCTTTGCGACCGTCGAGGGAGAGGCCGAAGCTGGGTGAACTTTCTCCCTTTATTTTTTCGGAAAGGTTTAATTCCAGTTCCGTGATTGAGGTGTAGGTGGTATCATGGTCAGGCTTCCCTACATGGACGGCTTCTACGAGCTACGCCCGAGCAAGATTGTGGCTTTGGCTAAGAACTACGCCGAGCACGCAAAGGAGATGGAGAGTGACGTCCCGGAAAGGCCGGTTTTCTTTCTCAAACCGCCGAGTGCTCTAATCGGTCCCGGAGAACCGATAATCCTGCCGAGGATTAGCAGGCGCGTTGACCACGAGGTCGAGCTGGCCGTCATAATAGGAAAGCGCGCCAGGCGCGTGCCGGCTGAAAAGGCAATGGACTACGTGATGGGCTACACGATACTGCTAGATATAACTGCCAGAGACCTTCAGGCCGAGGTGAGGAAGAAGGGCCTCCCCTGGACGGTGGCGAAGGGCTTCGACACTTTCGCACCCGTCGGGCCGAGGATTGTGGACAGGCGAGAGCTGAAGATAGACGACCTTGAAATCGGCCTCAAGGTGAACGGCCAGGTTAGACAGCTCGGGCGGACGAGCGAGATGGTCTTCAAGGTTCCGGAGCTGATAGAGTACATAAGCTCGATAATGACGCTTGAGCCCGGCGACATCATAGCGACGGGGACTCCGGCCGGCGTCGGCCCGCTGAGGCACGGGGACAAAATAGAGGCGTGGGTAGAGGGCATCGGAAAGGTCGAGTTCGACGTCCTGAGCGAGGACTCGATTCTGTGCTGATGGGTTTTTCTCTTTAGACTTAACAATTCTTTTAAGGCCGGGAGAAACCTTTCCTGCCGGGAAAACAGGGAAAATGAAAGGCCGTCAAAAGGGCTCAAAGGCGCCTGATGCGCTCCTTGACGTCCTCTGCCTCGTACCTTTCGAGGAAGGCGCGCCACTCCTCCTCGATTTCTTCCATTCTCGTCTTCTTCCGCTTCCTCCCCGTCATGAGCTCGACCATGGAGGGGTTCAGTATCGCCGCGAACATATCCTTCACCGGTTGAATATATCATGACAAAAATATAAAGATTTTCGCAATAATCTATATAGTTATACTCGCCTGCCCTCGCGAATATATATCACCCTCGCGCCTATCTCCTTGGAGTGGTCGCTTATCCGTTCGAGGTGGCGCATTATCAGCGCGTCCGCGGCCTTCTCCGGGCTCTCGTTCAGGGCCTCGAGGGAGAGCAGGTAGTACTTGTCAATCTGTCTGTCTATCTCGAGGAGCCTGCCGACGAGGGTCTCGTCGAGTTCCCTGAACGCGTCAACCGAGAGCCTGACGGCCTCCTCGGTTAAGGGAAAGGCCTTTCTCGACAGCTCCACTGAACCCTTGACAATCCTCGTCGTCCTCTCTATTTCCATAGCATACCTCGAAATCCTGTAGAGGTCGTAGGAGACGTCTATGGCGCTCTGGATGAAGCGCAGGTCGCTCGCAACCGGCGAGTAGCGGACGAGGAGTTCTGTGGCTAGCTCAAGGACGTCTGCCCTTATTATGTGGAGCCTGCTAGATATTTCCTCAGTCGAGTCGAAGTCGCCTTCTATGCTCCTCCTCGCCGACTCGAGGGCCTCCATCGAGCCGTTCGCCATCTCCCTAATCATCTTCTTCATCTGTTCAATCCCTATGTCGAGGAGCTTCCTCATGCTATCACCTCACGAGATGAAGAGTATCGGGGTCCTCTCGAGCCCCTTCGAGCCCTCAAGGTAGTAGAGGGCCGAACGGAGGACGTTCTTCGTGTGGTTGTAGATGCCTTCGCAGTGCATCAGCATTCCCATGGCCGTCGGGCTCTCCGTCTTCACGTTCTCATTCCAGAAGTCCTCGAAGGACGACTCGAGGAAGGGGAGCTCCTCCACCGGGTATGGCCTGCCACGGGTTAGGGCCTCCAGCCCGATGGTCAGCCACGGTCTGATGAGGTTCATTCCCCCGACGGCCACGTCCCGGGCGCACTCGGGGCTGCCTATGAAGAGCAGCGCCTCCATGCGCGAGAGGTGCCTCGCTATCCTGTAGAGGTCGTAGGATGAGTCGAGGGCCGAGCGGACGAAGCGCAACTCCCTCGCGAGGGGCTGGTAGCGGAGGAGTATCTCTATGAGCACGTCGTTGAGCTTCATCCTCAGGTCCACCGCCTCCCAGAAGAGCTCCTCGACTTCGCCGGGCTCGTTTTCCTTGGCTTCCCTTTCGAGGGTCTCCATGGCGGTCAGTACCGTTCCCCCGAGCTCCTCTAAAAGGTTCTGGGCCTTCTCCATCGCCTTCCACTTCATCCCAGCGCCCCCGTCACGTACTTCTCGGTCAGCTCGTGCTCCGGGTTCTCGAAGACCTTCCTCGTCGGGCCCACCTCTATCAGCTTCCCGAGGTAGAGGAACGCCACCCAGTCCGAGACGCGCGCCGCCTGGGCCGGGGAGTGGGTGACGAGGACTATGGTGTACTCCTCCTTCAGCTCGAACAGGAGCTCCTCAATCTTCGCTGTTCCAACGGGGTCTATGTTCGCGGTCGGCTCGTCCATCAGGAGGATTCTCGGCCTCATCGCGAGGGCCCGCGCTATGACGAGCCTCTGCCTCTGGCCGCCGGACAGGTTGGAGGGGTAGTCGTCGAGCCTGTCCTTGACCTCGTCCCAGAGGGCCGCCTTCTTCAGCGCCCACTCGACCCTCTTCGGTATCTCATCCTTCGGGAGCAGGTTGTTCAGCTTCAGCCCGAGGGCCACGTTCTCGTAAATCGTCAGGTGAGGGAAGGGGTTCGGGTACTGAAAGACCATCCCCACCTGCCTCCTGACCTCTATCGGGTCAACATCGGGGGAGTAGATGTTCCTCCCGAAGAGCCTGACCTCCCCCTCGACCCTCGCGCTCTCGTTGAGCTCTATCAGCCTGTTGAACGTCCTCAGCATCGTTGATTTTCCGCAGCCGCTCGGCCCCATGAGCGCGAAGACGCCCTTCTCGGGAATATGGAGGTCAACGCCCTTGATAACGTGGTTTGAGCCATAGTAGACGTTCAGGTTCTTCGTCTCAATCGCGTGGTTCACAGTTTCACCTCCCTCAGGCTGAGCCTTATGGGGACGAATATCCCGAGGAAAATCAGCAGGAGGACGAGCGAGGCCCCCCACGCCGTCAGGTGGTCGGCCTTACTCGGGCTCTGGACGAGCTGGTAGATGAGGAGGGGGATGGCCCCCACGGGCTTCGTCACGGAGTGGGGGTAGCTCTCGTAGAGCCCGCCGGCGGTGAAGAGGAGCGGTGCCGTCTCTCCGGCAACCTTGGCGAGGCCTATGAGGACTCCGGTCAGGACTCCGCGCTTTGCCATCGGCGCTAAGACCCGGAAGAGGACCTTCGCCCTCGTGAGTCCGAGGGAGAAGGCCGCCTCGCGGTAGGTGAATGGTATCTCGCGCATGGCCTCGTGGGTGTAGACTGCCACGTAGGGCGTGAGGATTATCGCGAGGGCCAGCGCGCCGGCTATGGCAGAGTAGGTCCCCATCGGGACCACTAAGACCTGCATCACAAAGACCCCTACGAGTATCGTCGGGAATTCGAGCATTATCTGGAGGAGCGTCTTCGTCCACCTGCCTATGGTGCTGTTCGGGAACTCGTAGGCGTAGAGGCCGACGAGGAAGGCAACCGGAAGCCCGAGGAGGGCCGAGAGGAAGGTCAGCAGGAAGGTTCCGGCCACGGCCGGCCCAATTCCGCCCTCGGAGAGCGTCCCAGTGATGAACTTCCCCCCGCGCTCCGCTATGACGGGCAGGCCCTTCGCGGTTACCGTGAGGATGATGTGGAAGAGAGGCAGGATTGCGAGGAAGGTTAAGGCTCCAACGCAGGCCAAAAAGACCTTCTCCTTCAGCTTTCTTGCGTTAAGCCTTGACATTCTCCTCCCACCTCCCCAGAATCCTGAGGCCGAGCAGGTTCACGGCGAGGCCTATCGCGAAGAGCGCAAGTCCAGCGGCGTAGAGGGCCGGCGTCATGTACTCGTAGATGAACGCGTTGCCGAACTGGTTCGCTATGAGCGACGAAACGGTGTAACCGGGAGCGAAGAGTTCCCAAGTCATGTTGAATGTGTTGCCTATAACCAGGGACACCGCGACGGTCTCTCCTATCGCCCTCCCGAAGGCGAGTATCGTCCCTGAAACTATTGCGGGCCTTATGTAGCCGAGGAGGAGCCTCGTCGCCTCGAACCTCGTCGCGCCGAGCGCGTAGACCGCCTCGCGGTAGGTGAAGGGGACCATCGAGTAGGCCCCCCTGATTATGGCCGAGGCGAAGGGTGTAATCATAATCGCGAGCAGTACGCCGGCCGAGAAGTAGCTGTAGCCGGTCGTCGGCGGGTAGGAGAAGAGCGGGATAAAGGAGAGGTGCTCGTGAAGGGGCTTCATGACGTGCTCCCTGAGGAACGGGACGAGGACGAGGGCCCCCCAGAGGCCGTAGATTATCGTCGGGAGCCCGGCCATTATGTCGGAGATGATGATGAGGGGGTTCTTGAGCCACTTGGGTGCGTAATCAACGACGAAGATGGAATAAGAAATCGAAAGCGGGAGCGCGAGCGCTATTGCAATCAGCGAGGTGTAGATGCTCCCCCATATGGCAGCGGCGACGCCGTAGATCTCGTCTTCCGGGTTCTCGGCGGCTATCCACACGTTCTTCAGGTAGACGTCAATTCCGAAGCGGTGGAAGGCCGGCACGGCGTGGGTGAAGTAGACGAACAGCATGCCGGCGAAGAGGATAAAAACCGCGAGGACAGCTGGAAACGTCATCGCCTTAAAGGCATCCCCCATACGGCCACCCCCTTAACCTCGACCTTTTTGAGGGACTTGACGAAATCTATCGCCTCGAAGACGCTCTCGGGCCTTGAATAGCGCCTGATTTCGAGAACCGCATATTCCGGCTCGACGGCCTCGATGAGCCGCCCTATGTAGTTCTTCCCTATCATCCCCTCCCCCGGTGGGAGGTGCTCGTCCATAATCCCGTTGTTGTCGTGGACGTGAATTTCCTCAGCCTCCAGCAGGGCGAACTCGTCCATTGGAACGCCGTACTTCATGGCCGTTAGGAAGGCGTGACCGACGTCGAGGCATATCCCGACGTTCTCCTCCACGAAGGGCAGCAGCTCATGGGGAAAGGCCCCTATCCTGCCGTCCGTGAGGTTCTCGATGAGGAGCTTGACCCCGTAGTCCTCGGCTATGGCCGAGATCTCCATAAGCTGTCTCCTCGTGTTCGCGAATGCCCTGTGGTAGCTCCCCCTTATATCTCCCCCATGAACGACCACAACATTGGCGTCGAGGGCGCTTGCAATCTTGAGGACGCGCTCCATCGTCACGATGTTCATCCTGCTGTAGCGGCCGAGGTCGACGCTGACGTTCCTCCCGTCTGAGGTTGGTGCATGCAGGGTGAACTCCGTCCCGAGGCCGGCGAGGTCCTTTAGGATGCTCCAGTTTATTCCTTCCTCTGTGAGAACCTCGACGTCATCAAAGCCGAGCTCCAAGACTTCAACGCCCAGTTCCTCAAGGGAAAAGCCCCTTCCGCTGACCTCTTGAACTATGCAGGTGTTTACGCCGACTTTCATGGCCACCACCAAAAAAGAGGGAAAGTCAAGCTTCCTGGAGAATCAACATGACGTCATTTAAGTCAACCATGCCGTTGTTGTCTATATCGACTCTCTTTTCAATTTCATTATCCACTTTTTCTCCGAGAAACATCATGAGCGTAACGTAGGCATCCTTCTCATCAACCCTGTAATCACCGGTTATGTCTCCCTTAACACTGCTCACGCTTGAAATGGTAACTGGAATATTCCTCCTTCCAAAGAGCATTAACTTTGCAACTAATCTTGCTGTATCCACATGGTGTAAGAAACCTCTGAAGTTCTCTGCCCCGGGACCGTAAGCTAAGAGCGGAACTGGAACTCCTGTATGCTCATAGGAGGTGAATCCAACACCAATACGCCTGTTTATAACATCGGCTACTGCATTTGAGAGGGCATACTTGTTTGTCGAGTGCAGCGCATTCTCAATATACTTGACTTCTTCCTCTGTTGGGACAAATCCGGCATACCTTTTGAGGACCTCTTTTACACTACTCCCTGCCTTAACCTCTTTGGCCATCCTCAACGTGCTTGCTTTTATTTTTCTTATGGCATCTTCATCGATTGCATTTCCATACGTTAGACCTATTGCAAGACCTCCAGTTTCGTGATCGGCAAGCACTATTACCAAGGTATCTCCCCTCTTCTTCGCATATTCCAGCACGTATCTGACAACATCGTCAAACTCCTTAGTTTCTGCAACAACCGATGCGACATCGTTTCCATGGGCTGCATGGTCAATCCTTCCGCCCTCAACCATGAGAAAGAATCCGCTCGGGTTCTTCTCGAGTATTGAAATTGCCTTTTTGGCCATTTCTAAAAGTCCAACATCATCGGGTTTTCTATCCAATACGTAAGGGATGTGACTTTCTGCAAAGAGTCCTAGGACATAATCTCCTTCAACTTTTTCAAGCTCTTCCTTCGTGAAAACTACTTTGTATCCCTGCTTTTTGGCCAGCTCCAAATTTTTCTCATCGAATTTCTCCCTTCCACCACCCAACAAGACGTTAACTTTGTGCATTATGAGTTGCTTTGCTATCTCCCCCTCCATATCCCTATCTGGGACATGGGACGCAAAAACTGCTGGAGTTGCATGGGTAATCCTTGTAGTGGTGACCAGTCCTGTTGACTTCCCAAGCTCTTGAGCCACTTCAAGTAGGGTTGTTAAGTTAACTATCTTTCCGGTTATGTTGGTTACTGAAATCATACCATTATACGTTTTAGCTCCAGTGGATATTGCAGTTCCTGCCGCAGCAGAATCTGTAACTTCACCACTTAGGGAATCAGTAAGCTCAAATCCAGTAACTGGAAAGTTTTCCATGTTTAAGTGTCCATAAACGAGCTTTGTAATTTCTACATGCCCAAGACCCATGCCGTCTCCAACCAGGATTATGATGTTTTTGACACCGCCGTGTGGGGAGTATGCAAAGCTTGGCTGGAATGAAATCAGGCTCAAAATTAAAAGACCCAACAACAGACCGCTAACAAGAGACTTTCCTTTCATTTTTTCACCCCCATTCTTTTTGCTTTTCGACAAAAGGGAAATGAAAAATCACCCCTCCTGTATCATATTAACGGCCTTGAGACCTATTTCGGCAACTTCTTTCGGTAGGCCTACATATCCTGGAGCGATGTATTCATTCTTCTGGCCCTCGGTGAGAACCCACTTCAGGAACTCCTTTATTGCCCTGGCCTTCTCGGGGCTGTAGTGCTTCCTGTCCTTGTTCTGCCAGACGAGGATGTGGGTGAAGGCCACTATCGGGTAGGCGTTATCACCTGGGGCGTTGAGGAGCCCCTTGAGGTCCTCCTTGTAGCCCTCGGTCGGGTCGGGGATTTTGGACTTGAGGGCCGAGACGGCGGCCTTGATGCTCTCATCGGTCGGCTTCACGAACTTCCCTGCCCGGTTCTTCAGGGCGACGACCTTGAGGTTATCCTCTATAGCAAAGGAGAGCTCGGTGTAGGCTATGCTGTACTTGGTGCTCTTGAGGGCCTGAACAACACCGGGGTTGCCCTTTCCGCCGATTCCCCTTCCCATCTTGTCCACCGGCCAGTTGACGAGCTTTCCTGCACCAACTTTCTCGGCAAACTCCCTGCTCACGAGGGTGAGGTAGGTGGTGAATATTGCCGTCGTTCCGCTCGCGTCGCTCCTGTGGACGACGATTATCTTCTCGTGCGGGAGTTTCGCGCTGGGATTGAGACCCTTTATGGCCTCATCGTCCCAGTATTCTATCTCGCCCATGAAGATCTTCGCAAGGGTTTCGCCATCGAGCCTGAGCTCATCGATACCGGGAACGTTGTAGACAACGACAACGGCGCCGACTATCTCCGGGAACTGGAGGGGCTGGTCTCCGGTTTCCAAGAACTTCTTCCACGTTGACTCCTTGACGGGTGGGTCAGTCCTCCCAATGTCGGTCAGGCCCTTTAGAAACGCCTCCTGCCCGTGGCCGCTTCCGCCACCTTCATACTCAATCTTAATGTCCGGGTGGGCCTTCATGTAGGCCTTAATCCACTTCTGAATCTGATACTGCGGGAAGGTCGCCCCCGTCGTGCGGAGGGTTATGGCCTTGATGTCGGCTTTAGCACCGGGTGACTGAGTCTGCTTCCCCTTCTCGGGGCTCGGCTTCGTGCTGCTCTTCTCTTCCGAGCCTATACACCCGCTCGACAGGACGGCAATCCCGAGGAGGAACACCAGCAACAGTGCCGCGAGCCGTTTCATTGGTTTCACCGACTGGGGAATAACGATATGAAATATAAAGATTGTCGCAATAAAACATAGTGCCACACAAAAACTATATAGATGTATAATCTATAGGGCTGTTGGTAGGCTACTTCTTGTCCACCAGCTTCACCGAAATCCACTGCATGCCATTCTCCTCGTTTTTGACGACGAGGACGTAGTCCCCTTTGGGGATTTTGACGTCCTTGAGCTCGACGCTCTTCACGTGCTCCCAGGCCCGGTAGTAGTCGAAGGGCTCGCCGTCCTTGAGCTTTTTGAAATCGTCCTTCGTGATGATGTAGACGCTTATCTCTCCGTCCGCCCTCACGTAGCCGTTTAAAGTTGAATCCCCCAAGAGTCCGTACTCTTTATAGTCGTTGAGATTGGTCTTCCACTGATAGGTAATAGTGCCATAGTGGGTTACTAAGTAGTACGTTCCGGCACTTATCGCCACGACCAGCCCGATGGTCAGCAGGATTATGGAGACCTTCTTCATATGACCACCCAATGGAGTATAATACCACATGCTTATAAGTTTTGTTTGCTGTGGTTCTGGCGTTGGTTGTCTTCACAACTGTCCTTGGGGTCCTAATCTTTGTTCGGCCCTTTGATTTGTTCTCCTCAACTTCTTTTGAAACTGCTGATGTTATGGGTAATTGTTCACATCCCTCTACTACTTTTCTAAATTTTTTCGAGTGGTTGATGTCGTAATGTGCGCTGGTGTTCATTTGTTCATTCTGTTGATGTGTTTTTATCCATGTTGGAACTTAAAAAGGCAAAAAGGCCTCTTTTGACCCATTAAAGGTTTTATCGTGGCTTTCTTGACTTTTACAGGTCTAAAAAACTTTAAATTTCGTAACGGGGCAACATTATCGGTTTGCACATTCGTCCCTTACATGGACATGGGTGCACAAAATTGTACAGGGGGTTGAGAGATGGTAGAAGCCGGTTCGAAGAAGGGGACCTACCGTGAGATAACTCCCGCGGCGATAGTTCTCGGTGTCATCTGGGGCGCCTTCATGGCGGCCAGCTTTACCTACGCGGGAATGATAATGGGCTTCACCTCCGGCGGTTCGGCCATAGCTGCCATCGTCGGCTGGGGAGTCCTCAGGGGAATCCTCAAGAAGGGGACCATCGTTGAGAACAACATCGTCCAGACCATAGCCTCTGCGGTCAACATCTCCGTTTCGGGAGTCATCTTCACCATCCCGGCGCTCTACATCATGGGACTCCACGAAGAGATAAACATGCTGTACTTCTTCCTCGCCACCGCGGCGGGAGCTATACTCGGAATCACCTTCATAATCCCGCTGAGGAAGCAGATGATCGAGATTGACAGGCTCCGCTTCCCGACCGGAACGGCAGTTGCGACCGTCCTCAAGACCCCGGGAAGCGGAATCGAGAAGGCCAGGCTCCTCTTCATAGGCATGGCCGTCAGCGCACTCATCTACCTCGTCCAGCAGTTCCCGGTGCTCGGCCTTCCGGAGATAATCCCCGAGTACGTTGACCTCGGTGCAGTGCTCCACCTCCCGGAGTGGATTGACTTCAGCATGGCCCTCTCTCTGATGGTCTTTGGAATGGGTCTCATCACCGGAAGGAACGGTCTCATAGTCCTCGCCGGCGGAATACTCTCATACTACATCATCACGCCAATAGTCAAGGCCCTCGGCTGGCTCCCGAGCGACGTCACCGGTGCGGCGGTCAGCGGCTTCGTTTACTCCAACATGACCAGGCCGCTCGGTATCGGAATGCTCCTCGGCGGCTCGATAGCGGGCCTCATACTCTCGATGCCAGTCATCGTCGTGGCCCTCAGGAGCATAGCCAGCGCGAGCAAGCTCGGAACAGGCAGGAACGAGGAGCTCCCGATAAAGTACCTCTACGCCGGAATAGCCCTTGCGTTCGCCCTGTTGCTGATCATCACCTACCAGATTGGCGGTCTCGGCCTCGGCAGGAGCCTGCTCACTGCGCTCGTCGGTGTCGCCTGGATATTCGTCGCCTCACTGCTCGTCGCCATGGCAACTGGAATGACCGACTGGAGCCCGGTTTCCGGTCTCTCCCTCGTGTCGGTCATGATACTCCTCTACCTCACCGGCAAGCAGGTTCCGCTCACCATACTCCTCGGAGCCACCGTCGGTGTCGCCATCTCCGGTGCCGCCGACATGATGCAGGACCTCAAGACCGGCCACCTCGTCGGTGGAATTCCCTCCAGGCAGCAGAAGGTCGAGCTCCTCACCGCCTGGATAGGCCCGATAATAGCCCTCACCGTCGTTGACCTCATCTGGAGGGCCTACGGTATCGGAAACGAGACCGTTCCTGCCCCGCAGGCAATGGCCCTCAAGTCCATGGTCGATGCTATCCTCGGCGGCAACGTCCCGGTGGACAAGTTCTTAGCTGGAGGAATCCTCGGCTTTGCGCTCTCAATGAGCGGAATACCCGGACTTGGAGTCCTCGTGGGTCTCTCAATGTACCTGCCGATGCTCTACATCCTGCCCTACGGACTTGGCTGTGTCGTCCATGACGTCCTCAAGAGGAAGAGGGGCCACGAGTTCATAACCGAGAAGGTGCTCCCGGTCGCGGCAGGGCTTATGGTCGGAGAGGCGGCAATGACGCTCCTGTTCGCCGTCCTCACAGTCATGGGAGTGCTCCACCCGTGAGGTGATGGAAATGAAGAAGCTCGTCGGAAACGTCCTGCTCACAGCGGGCCTCATCGTCGGCGCAATAACCGCCGCGAGGATACCGCCCATGTGGGGCGGTGTGGCCGTTTCCCTGGCCATAATGGGCGTTGGTATCTTCCTCAGGCGCCAGGGTGAGAAGGAGGAGCTCCACAGGGCGGCAGAGAGCGGAACCGGTGGCGTCAAGGAGCTCGACGCCCTCCTCACCGATGCCATCAGCAGGATTGAGAAGATAATGGACGCCCCGCGCGAGGAGGTCGTCAGGGAGCTCACCAAAGTCCTTGAGGAGCTCGAGGAGTTCGCCGAGAAGGCCCAGCCCCTCAGGATAGAGGGCCTCATGACCTACGGAAACATCATGAGCATCTTCAGCAGGGGCGAGAGAGCCCTCAACAGGGCCTGGAGCGCCTTCGCAGACGGCTACGAAGAAGAGGGAAGGAAGTACCTCCGCTACGGCTACGAAGACCTAAAGGAGACCCTCAGCGCGGTTAGGGCTCTGAAGGTCTGAGCCCTCTCCTTTCTTCTCTTTGGCTATTCTATCACGTAGGTATGAACCATCAGCCCGCCGTGGCCGATGAGGCGGTGGTGTTTGATTTCAAAGCCGTTCTCCGTTATTGCTTTCTCTATGGCCTTCTTTTCCGTCGTGATGAAGACGCCGCGCTTTTCGAGGACTTTGGAAAGCTCGCTGAAAAAGTCCATGTAGAGCTTCGGTATCATGCTCTTCCGCCCGATTTTGAGGCCGTATGGAAAGTTGCTGACGGCAAAGTCCACGCTCTCGACGTACTCGCTCAGCCTGGTGGCGTCGCCGAGTATGAACTCTATCCGCTCTAAGACTCCCGCGGAGAGGGCGTTCATCTTGGCCCCGTTGAGGTGTTTTCTGTACTTCTCCAGGCCGATTATCCTTCCACCGTAGCCCCTGAGGGCGAGCTCTATTGGAATAGTCCCGCTTCCGCAGAACGGGTCGATGAAAGAACCGCCGTCCGGCTTCGCCAGCTCAATCAGCGCGTTGGCTATGCTCGCCTTCAGGTGCGCGGTGTGGTCGTAGACGCGCCAGGGCCTCTTATGGAGCGAGCTGTCACCGGTAGTGTCAATCCCTAGGAAGAAGACGTCCCCAACCAGTTCGGCCCTGAATATGACAGCGGGGTGGTCGAGGTTCACCTTCGGAGTCCCGAACCGGGACAGGCGGTCGAATATGGCTTTGCCAACGGTTTTGGCTATATCAACGCTCGTTATCCTGTGCTCTCCCTTCCGGAAGCTCCTAACGGCGAATGTCTCGCTGACCTTGACGTGTCTTTCCACTGGAAGCGATGCCACGAAGTCCTCAATCCTCTTGAGGGCCCTCTCTGGCTCGTCTTCACCGATGCCCTCAAACCTCTCGCTCGCTATCTCGACTATCACGCGGTGGAGGAGCCTTGAGCGCTCGTTTAAGTAAGTGGAAACGCTTAGCTCCCTCTTCCGTCCCTTCTCGTCGGTGTAGAAGGCCTCGCCAACCTCTGCCAAAACCCTCCCCTCGACACCGAGAGGTCTCTCCTCCACTCGAAACTGAACTCCAAGGGGCGAGAGAAGGCCCTCCACCTCGGCCTTTGCCAGGTCTTCAATTCCCTGTGAAGTCGTGAGCAGGAGCTTCATGATGACGAGTGCTCGGCACGTCTTTTAAGCTTTGTCTGGCCGGCCCGGGTGGGTATAACTTGGCTGTTGATGTTTTAGTTTAACATTTTCATTTATTCTCCGGTTAGCTCTGCCTAAGATAATTTTATAAGTCCGCACGGTATCATATGAATGTACAACAGCGTCCTTGTGCGAGGTGTGATGACACCCTAATTGCAGTTGCAATATTTCGTTTGTGCGTTCCTGCATGTCTCTGTATAGCTCAATACTGGGGGAGATTCAAAATGAAGCTCCCGTTCAAGAGCATTGCCCGGCTGGTGGCGATATACCTCTGCGTCCTTCTGGTTATTGTCCTCGTTGCGGGGGCCGCTGCCAACAAACGTACTTGGAACTACGTTTATGACGCTGTAGAGTCCTTCAGGATTTTTAATCCCGAGTTCTACTCCGAGCTTGAACGAAACGCCACCCGCGAGGGAATCAGCGTTGAGGAGTACTACTATAGAATCCTGACCAAGAGTGCGGGGGTGCGAACCCACAACCTGTTCGTTATGGGTATAGACCTGCTGAAGAAGAGTTTCAAGTACCTTTCGACTCAGAATGACTACGACCTGGGACGTTCAATCGGGGTCTCTATTCTGGTGCTGGCCGTCTCTATGCTGGCCATCATGCTCGGCGGCTACATCATCGGTCGGCTCGCCGTGAAGAGGAAACGGCTCTCAACGGTCGTTGACAACCTGGCACTTTTCTTCGCTGGGCTGCCCTCTTGGTGGGTCGGTGCCGTCCTTGTGTCGGTTTTCGCGGTCAAACTTGACCTTCTGCCCATCAGCGGGATAACAACCGTTCCTCCAAAAACAGGGTTTGCACTCGTCCTGGACGTTTTGAAGCACCTGGTTCTCCCTGTGGGGGCGATTTTCCTTATCCACGTCTGGGAGTTCGCTTCGGTGGTTGCCCATGCGTCCAGGGAGGAGCTTGGCAAGCCCTACATCCTCGCGGAAGTGGCTAAAGGAATTCCGGAGGGGGTTATCTTCCGAAAGCACGTGCTCCGGAACATCTCAATACTGCTCGCGTCCTTCAGCGTCCAGAAGTTCATGGAAATGACCACCGACTACCTAATTGTGGATGCCTTCTTCGGCCTTGGCGGGCTTGGCGTCCTTCTGAGGAACAGCTTCGTACGCACGGTCGTGGTTCCCCAAGGAGTGGTCATGAGGTTTAACTATCACCTGTTTTTCGTGGTTCTGCTGTCAATAGCCACCATCGGCTTTCTGATGTCCCTGCTCCTTGAACTTGTTAAGGGCATACTTGACCCGAGGGTGAGCTGAGATGAGGCGGAAGGTGGGCGCTCTGATACTGGCCTGTTTCCTGCTCTTTGTCGCTGTTTCGAACCTCACCGTGGATAGAGAAAAGCTTGAGAGGTGGGAGGACATAAACTACTGGAAGGACTACCCGAGGAGGGCTTATCCCTCCTGGTTCTCTACGTTCCGCGACTTAACTCCCACCGTAACGCTCTCCCCTGAGGTTTCGGAAGAAAACGGGACTTTTGTGTACCGCTTTGTTTACAATCACAGGGCCTCCGACAAGCCAAACGACGTAAGGTTCTACGGCCTTTCGCGCCAGGTTAAGGTTGAAATAAGCGTCACCCGGCCGGACGGCATCGAGGTGACCCTTTACAGGGGGAGACCCGTTTCGGAAAACATGAGCCTGAACGTCAATATGAAGTCCGGGGTTGAAAGCCAGATATCTTCTGTGTTCGGCCTCTCTGTGGAGAGCTACGTCCTGCGGCCCCCCGCACACCTCCTTTTCATCGCGGACGCTTCCTTTGAGACCCTTAAAGGTGAGTACGTCTTTGAGATCAGGTCGCCGGAGCCGCTTTCCCCGCAGATGCAGGTTATAGGAACGTGCTACGGCCTGATGGGCACTGATTCAAAGGGTCGGGACCTCTGGGTCGGCTTTGTCAAGGCAATGAACAACACCCTGTTCCTGGCCTTCTTCACCGCTGTGTTCGTCGTTGTCCTGGGCGTCATAATCGGGATGGTCTCTGGCTACGTTGGTGGGGCAGTGGGCGAGGCTTTGAGCTTCATTCTGGAGGTTCTTATGACCCTCCCCCTCCTTCCGATGCTCGTTGTCCTCGTCTGGCTGTTCTCTACCCAGGGTCTGAGGGAGCAGGTGCAGATTAACCCGGTGGTTTTCATGCTGCTCGTTGCTGTAATGATAATGGGCAAGCTCGCAAAGACCATCAAGATGATGACCGTGAAGGAGAAGGTTAACGAGTACGTCAAGGCCGCGGAAATCATGGGAGCTGGGACACTGTGGGTCCTCAGGAAGCACATATTCCCGCCGATTCTGAGCTTCTCGGCCAGGTACTTCGCGACGCTCCTGGTTAGAGTCGTGGCGCTTATTTCCCTCTTTGGGTTCTTCGGGCTAATCCCAGGCACAAACTGGGGTTCCTTCATGATAGAGGCAATGATGGAGGGGGCAATCTACGGTGGCTGCTGGTGGTGGATACTTCCCCCGGGACTCGCCATGGCTGTCCTGAGCGCCGGTTTAGTTTTAATACTGCCCTCGGGAGAGGTCCAGTCCGTCACCATTGGGTAGTCACTCCAGTATCGCTATGACCCCTTTCCACTTCTTCCCGAAGCACTCGCTCGCTATGACGCTCTTTCCGGTCAGTTCCTCAAGGAACTTTAAAGCTGAGTCGCACTTCTTGAAGCCGGTCGCTATGCCGACGGTTACCCCCTCGATTTCCCTCATGCCGGCCCTCTTCTGGTTGTCCAGCTTTTCCATAAGCTCGTCCCCAAAGCGCCAGAGGATTCTTCTCGGGTCGACTAAAAGCTCCTTCTCAACGCCCTCGAGGACGTCCTCAAAGTCCCAGGCGAAGTCTCTGTTCCTCTCTTCCTCGCTCGCGAAGAGGGTAAAGCGACCTGTCTGCCACTCCCTTAGGAGCCACCTCGCTGTTTCCTCAAGGTCTACCTCTCCGCCGGCCTTTATGAGGCCCCTCTTCTCCCCTATTTGCCTCAGAATTTCCTCCTCGCTCTCAAACTCCTTTATGCCGAACTTCTCGGTTATCGCTTTCTTTCTCGTCTCAAGGATTCTGGATATGAGCTTCAGCGCCGGCTTGACCGGCTCTTCAATCTTGTCCGCCGGGAAGCCGCCCTTTATGACGAGCTCGTCGAAGTCGTCTATCGGCACTACTCCGGGGCTGTCAAGGAGCCAGAGCCTCTTGCTGAGCCTTATCAGCTGTTTGCCCTTTGTGTAGCCGGGTATGGGCGCTGTCCCAACTGCCCTCTTCCCCTTAAGGGTGTTTATTATCGTGCTCTTGCCGACGTTGGGATAGCCTATCAGGGCCACCTTGACCTTCTCTTTCTCGCCTAACAGGGGCTTTGCGAGCTTTTTGAGCTCCCTCCTGAGGATTCCGGTTCCCTTCCTCTCGCGGGCGGATATGAAAACCACGGGTATCTCGCTCTTCCTCTTGTACTCCTCGGCCCACTCTTTGGGCACGAGGTCTGCCTTGTTCATGACTATGAGGAGCGGTTTGCCCTCCTCCTGGATGAGCCTCTCCAGCTTCCTGTTGCGGGTCCCTATTGGGTCCCTGGCGTCAACTACCTCAACGACCACGTCGGCCTCGTCTATGACTTCCTTAACGACCTTCCAGGCCTTCTTCTGCTTCATCTCTAACCACCGTTATCTCAAAGATTACGGTTCCTCCGTCGGTGTACGGCGGTCCCGGGTCGAGACACTGGACGTATGCCTTGTCTCCTTTGCCCAAGCCTAACTCGCTCGGTTTAATACCCTTTCGTAGCGCAACTATGTACGGCAGTAGCGATGCGAATGCATGGGTGCATACCGCATCGGTCTCGTCGAGCTTGACCCTTGGGCCTTCTACAACGATTCTGTCACCTTTTTTGAAAACTGGACATTTTCCTCTCACTTCTTTGACAACTATTTCCAATCGCTCCACGTTCCCACCGAAACGTAAATAAGGATTAAGAACTCAAAAACTATTCGGGACATAATACATTGCGATAACTGTTATGGTGGTGCTCAAAGTGGCTGAGGATATTGAGGCGAAAATACGGCGTCTGAGGGAGCTCGGGAAGGTAACTACCGAACCCGAGGCTCCTCCGGTTAAACCACCAACGGCTTCGGCGAAGAAGCCCCCCCGCAGACCCCGCTCCATCAGCACTATCCGCGAGAAGGAGAGGCGTAGGAGAGTCCTTGTTGGAGCGTCTGTTTTAATCATAGTACTCCTTCTAATCTCTGTTGGCGTCTACTCATACCTTCAGAGCAGAAGCACGGCCAAGCTAAACGAGCTCCGCACCAGTAAAATCAACGAACTCAACACCTATTTTTCAAGCTACAACTTCTCCAATAGAGACTGTGTCCAAAAGGCGCTCCAGTTTAAAGACCTGGCTCTACGGCAGATTCAGAGTGCAGGTAGCGTTGATGAGCTCGAGGGGATAAACGTTAGGGCTTACTTCGATAAGGCAGTTCAGGCATACTCTGAGTGCGTCCGCGAGCAGGAGAGAATAGCCTATGAAAAACAGCTGAACCAGACAAAACAGGCCAAAGTCAGGGCAATTAAAACTGCATTCCAGCCGCTTCTCTCGATGCCGCTTCCAGACAGCATAAGAACCAAGGTCGTCTCTGCAATGAAGACCCTTGAGACCCAGGTCGCCAACGCTCAGACCATTGAGGAAGTTGAATCCATAAGCCCGGACTCATACCTGCTCTCGCTCTGGAAAGACTACTACTTCTGGAAGATTGACGAGATTCCCGGTAACGAGATTATCCTTGAGAGGGGTGGCTCCAAGCAGCTGGTTTCCAAGTCTGAGGCGAAGGCCCTGCTCGGCGCGGCCACTGATTACGCCGAGCTTCTGCAGTACAGTGTCCACGAAGTTCAGTACGTTGAGATTGCCCTTGTGCTTCCAAGGGAGAGGATTACCGGCGGGTTCCTCACCCCGGGAGACCCCGTGATGTTCTTTGCCAAGAACGGTACTCAGGGCCTCTACCGTGAGATAGTGAACCAGGGCTACGTTGAACTCGTCCTGCTGCCGACTGATGCCGGTCGTATCTCGGCCAGTGAATCTCAGAGCCAGAGCAGCTCGACGGGCTCATCAACTTCAACGACCTACCAGGAGAACCATGCCTCTGAGTACAACCCCGGTAGCTTCCAGTACTCGAACGGCACCCAGGTCTCGGACACCTACTCAAACTCCCAGAGCTCCAGCCAGAGCTCCTCAGCCAGCTATTCCTACAACGTTGACCTCAAGGAGATACTGAAGGCGATAGCCGCCGGAAAGATACAGGCGAGTGACCAGGCCAAGCAGGCCCTTGAGAACTACGGCTGGAAGATTATTGACCTTGAGCAGTCTTCCGACATGCTCGTGCTGTCCCCGGATACGGAGTTCCTCGTGATCGTCAGGGTTCCGTCAATCTTCGTCCCGGATATACTCCAGAACCAGCAGTACCTCTACATAGCGAAGGTATCAACGTGAGGTGGTGCCCATGAGGAAGCCCCTTTCCATTCTTTTGATTTTCGTAGTGTTGCTTTCAGCCCCTGCATTCTCTCTGGCCAAAGATTACAGCCTTCCGGGCGCTATTTCGGGGGGAATCACCTACAACAACATAGGCCTCTACGGTGAAATCATGGTTGATTTCAACGTCACGCTCGTTAACACTGCTCCGTATCCCAAATACGTCATGGTTAACCCGAGGTATGACTTTAAGGTTCTCCGGGGGAACGGTAGTGAGTACCATTACAATTACAGAACCAGCGATGGAAACATCAAAGGGGCGATTTCGAGGGAACTCGTTTCCAGGTCCGTTAACTACGTCACCGGCTTTTGGCTGGCCCCTTACGAAACCGTCGTTGTTAACTTCAGGATAAACGAAAACGCGTCTTATCCAGTTCCCCTTGTCGATTTCAGGTCTCACTGTGGCAATCTAGGCAAACTGACAGAGCTCACATATGAAAACGGCACTCTCGTAGGTGTGGTTCTTGACAACAACGGGGGCCTGGACGGGTTAATCTGTGATTCCCTCTACCCCTATCTCGTGAACAGCCCGATGTTCCTGAGTGTCCGCTCGATGTTTCCTATTCCTGACCGGAACATAGAGGTGCTTAAGTACGAGGGCGTCGTTAACTTCAGGATTACAAACGTTCCTAACTTTGAAAACAAGGATAAGCTCTTCGACGTTTTCTTCGCAGTTGCACAGCCCGTGGTGTTCCTCGACGGCGAGACCTACGGCTACAGTCCGAACTATACGATGACATACAGTGAGTACGTCCAGAAGTTCGTTTGGGAGTACTCCGGCAGGAGCAGGCCTGAGAAAAAGGCCCCAAGCGTTTCAGTTCCTGAGAACGGCCTCTTCAAGCTCACGGACACCCTGATTTCGGGCGTTGAGGTTGGCTCGCCTTTGAAGGTGGAGAGAAAGTCTTATAGCGGTCCGGATTTCCCTGTATGGATAGTATTCATGGGAGACAGGGTTGATATAACATACCGTGTGAGCTGGAATAACAACTCCGGACGGTGAGAGTTCGTGTTCGGCGAGAAAAAGAAAAAGGAGGAGGGCTTTTCCTGGATAGACGAGATACTCTCCGGTAATGCGGATCCATTAGAGAATGTTCTCAAAAAGAAGGGGGAAGAGAAGCCGCCCCTTCCATTTTCTTCCTCAGAGGGCTCTCTTGAGGATATCCTTGGAGGCGTTTCAAAAGAAGGGACAGAAGCCAAGAAGGGGCCGGAGCAGACGTCTGCTGACATACTGAGCTCCATACTCGGGGGAGAGTCATCTAAACCAAGGCCGGAACCCCAGCCCCCAAAGCCGGAGACCGGTGCTGATATTCTGAGTTCCCTTCTCGGTTCCTCTCCAGCCCCTGAGCCGAAGCCCCGGCCAAAGCCCGTTGAATCAAAGCCTCCTGAAACTCCTGCTGGTTCGGTGGGACTGCCCTCCACTGGCGGCGGTACCGGTGTTGATGTCCTGAGCGAGATTCTCGGGAAACCCTCCTCAAGTGCCCCTCCAAAGAAAACTCTCCCAGTTCCGCCTGGAAGGCCCCCAAGCGATATCCATGATATCCTTGGCTCTTCGCCCTCCGAAGAGTCGTCCCTGGCCGGAAGGGGTGAGGTACTTGACGCGTACGGCAATGTCCGTATCATCAGGGTCAAGGGAGAACCCGTTCCAATTTACGAGGTTCGCTTCCCCAAGCTCAGCGCAGAAGAGCAAAGGCTCTTCCGGCGCATCAAAGAGAGGGCTATAACCGAGATTCAAATTGACCCGACGGCCATACCAAACCCCGAGGAGCGCAGGAAGGTCTTCATGAACGCAGTGAAAAAGATGATTAAGGAGGAAGCCCCCCACTACTCGGAGGGCAGAATTGAGGTTCTGGCCGACATGATAGTCCAGCAGATGATAGGCTACGGCAAGCTTGACCCTCTCGTCAGGGACGACAACCTTGAGGAAATCATGGTCATAGGCACCAACAGGCCTGTTTACGTCTGGCACAGGCGCTTCAACATGTGTAAGACCAACATAGTCTTCCCGGAGGACAAGGAGATACTCAACATAATCGAGAGAATAGCGAGGGAAGTTGGCAGGAGAATTGACCAGCAGAGCCCCCTCCTGGACGCCCGTCTCCCGGACGGAAGCCGTGTTAACGCCACTATTCCCCCAATCAGCTTGGACGGTCCGACGATAACCATACGTAAGTTCAAGAAAGACCCGCTCACCATAATAGACCTTATCAAGTACGGTACCATAAGCCCTGAGATAGCGGCGTTTTTCTGGGTTCTTGTTGACGGACTAGGAGTTAAGCCCGCGAACATTCTTGTGGCCGGAGGAACGGGTTCCGGAAAGACGACGATGCTTAACTCCCTTGGAATGTTCATTCCACCGAGCGAGCGCGTTATCACCATCGAGGACACCGCCGAGCTCCAGCTCCCCGTTGAGCACTGGGTAAGGCTTGAGACCAGGCCGCCGAACCTTGAGGGTAAGGGAGAGGTCACGATGGACGACCTCGTCAAGAACACCCTCCGTATGCGTCCGGATAGAATCATCGTCGGTGAGGTTCGTGGCCCAGAAGCAAGAACGATGTTCACTGCTATGAACACGGGCCATAATGGTGCCCTCTACGACTTCTCGGTCATACAGCTCTCAGACGGGCGCTTTGTCCTCATCGGCGACCTTCTTGAGGAGCTCTTTGCCAAATACTCCGACAGAATCGAGACATACAAAGATCTGGAGTATGTGGTTCTCAATGAAGAGGACAGGTTTGAGGTCGTCAGTGTCGGGCCCGACTTAAAGGCGGGGAAGCACATTGTTTCGAGAGTCTGGCGGAGGAAGGTGAGGCCCGGCGAGAAGCTCATTCGTGTTAGGACGAGGACTGGCAACGAAGTTATACTCACAAAGACCCACCCGTTCTTTGTGTTCTCGGACGGTGACGTGGTCAGGAAAGAGGCGGAGAAGCTAAAGCCCGGGGACAGGGTTGCGGTTATGAGAAAACCGCCGAAGCCACCCCAAAAGAAGGCTGTCATCAACCCCGAACTCTACGCTGGAATAAGCGACTACTACCTCGTTCCCAATGGAAATGGCCTCGTAAAGGTTCCGAACGATGGAATTCCGCCGGAGACGGCCCAGTATCTGCTCTCAGTTAACTCCAAACCGGTGAGGATAGTCCGTGAAGTGGACGAGGGACTCTCCTATGCCGTTGGAGTCCTCCTCGGGGACGGCTATATATCCTCCGACGGCTACTACATCTCGGCAACATTCGATGATGAGTCGTACATGGACGCCTTCACCTCTTCCCTCTCAGAGTTCCTCCCTGAGAGCAGGCCGCAGGTCAAGCGCGAATCAGCGTACACCGTGGTGACGTACGGATCAAAGCCCTTTGCGGAGTTCCTGCACAGAGCCTTTGGAGTACCTAAGGGACACAAGGAACAGATTGATGTCCCTGACCTGGTTCTGGCAAACGATGAACTGCTGAGGCACTTCATAGCGGGTCTGTTCGATGCCGATGCCTACGTTGATGAGAAGGGCCCCGCTGTCATTTTAACCACGAGAAGCGAGAACCTGGCGAGAAAGGTCTGGTACGCCCTCCAGAGGCTCGGAATAATAAGCACGGTCTCCCGTGTGAAGAACAGGGGTTACAAGGAGGGTATAATCTTCAGGGTCACCGTCAGGGGCGTTGATGACCTCATTAAGTTCCACCGCTACATCCCGCTCAGGCACTCGAGGAAGAGGGCAAAGCTTGAGGAAGTCATAAAGAGGTACAGGTCGTACCGCGTTAAGAGGACCGACCGCGTCCCGATTTCCCCGGTGATGCTCGAACCGCTCAGGAGAAAGCTTAACCTCACGGTTTCAGAGCTTTCAAGGCTCGCCTCAACCTACGCGGGCGAGAAAATATCGGAGAGTCTTATAAGGCACGTCGAGAAGGGCAGAACGAAGGAAATCAGGCGCTCTGCCCTGAAAGGAATAGCACTCGCCCTGCAGCAGGTTGCTGATGACTTAAAGGACGAGGACGCGTGGGTTCAGGCCAAGAGGCTTGAGCTGATAGCCGATGGAGACGTCTACTGGGATGAGGTTGTGAGCGTTGAAGAAGTCGAGCCGGGGGAGCTTGGCATAGAGTATCTCTACGATCTCACCGTTGAGGAGGATCACAACTACGTGGCCAACGGGATTCTCGTCTCGAACTGTATGGGTACCATCCACGCAAACAGCGCCAGAGAAACGATTGTCAGGCTTGAGAGCCCGCCGATGAATGTCCCGAGGATCATGATTCCTGCCCTGGACATCATCATTATGCAGGTTCGTTTCCACAGCAGAAAGAAGGGAACGATAAGACGTGTTACGGAAATAGCTGAGGTATCGGGAATAGAAGGGGAGAGCGTACAGCTCAACAAGCTCTACAAATACGACCCTGCTAAGGATGAACTCGTCCCGACGGGCGTGCCGAGCAAGACCCTCAACACACTCGCCCACCACACCGGCATGAGCGTAAAGGAAATTGAGCTTGAAATAGAAAAACGCAAGATAATCCTTGAGTGGATGATCGAGAACGGCATCAGGGGCATAAACGAGGTAGGCTACTACATCAGGCAGTTCTACATCGACGAGGAGGAGCTCATGAAGAAGATAGCCTCCGAGAGCAGTGTTGAGACTAGCAAACAGATTCAACGGATGATGTGAGGTGTTCGCATGGGGTTCATAGAGTTCCTTGAGAAGTTGGGTGGCAAGACCATAGAGATTACCGAGAAGCCGATGCGCCGTATCCCTCAGGGTAAGTCAATCCAGGAGAGGCTTCGCGCTCTAAAAGAGCTCCAGAAGGAAATAGAGGAAGAAAAGAAAGAAAGCGAGCAGGAGAAGTTCGTTGAAGAGGTCATTGAATGGCGCAAAGAGGAAATTGGCCAATCCTTCTCTGAGAGACTCGCGGAGGCTATGCTCAAGTACTTCAGAGGCCCGATAGAGTCCCTTACCCAGTCAATCAAGGGCCTTGACCAGGACCTTTACAGGGCCAGCATCTTCATGCCGAAGGAGAAGTACGTAGCTTATATGCTTGGAGTTTCAATGATGGCGGCGTTCTTTGGGTTTGTCTTTGCCTACCTCCTCTACATGCCCATAGACACCGCCCTCCTCATAGGGCTCCTTGGGTTCTTCGGCGGGTTCTTCTACATGAGGCAGTATCCAAAGATGGTATGGCGGAAGCGCGTGACTGAAGTGGAGAGGACTATGCCCTACGCACTCAGACACATGGCGTCCCTCCTCAGCGCGGGAGTTGGCATTGCCGAGGCCATACTTTCAGTTGCAAAGGCCGACTACGGAGTGCTCTCAGAGGAGTTTGAGCTCATCTTGAGGGACATGAGGACTGGCTCCTCTTTCGAGGATGCCCTGACGAAGTTCGAGGAGAAAATGGCATCTGAGAACATAAGCAGGGTCGTTAAGCAGATTCTTAGGGCCGTTAAGTTCGGTGGAAACCTTGCAGACATCCTATACAAAATGGCTGAGGACTTCTCATTTGAATACAGGATGAAGCTTGTGGAGTATGTCCAGAAGGTCAACGGTATAGCCTTTATCTACATGTTCATGACAATAGTTATGCCGACGATGTTCGTGGTTGGTGTCCTGGCCGGTTCAGTTATGGCTCAGCAGCTAATCTTTGACGTCCAGACCCTTGCGGTCATCTTAATACTGGCGTTCCCGGCCATCTCGCTGATTATCGTTAACATGATTAAGAAGGCTGAACCGAGGTGAGAACGTTGGCTCGCGGAGGCGTCTCACAGCTTCTTGTCACATTGTTTGAGAAAATTATTCCCCAGAAATACCTCAAACGGTATGAGCTGTACATCTATTCTGCCGGTATAAACTTCCTAGCGGCGGAGTACCTGGTGATTTCGTTCTTAATGGGGCTTATCTTTGCGCTCGTCGTATCTTTCCTGGGCAATACCCTTTACAGTGTAGTTGCCTTTATTGGTGGCTTCATTGGAATGGCGTTTATCTACCCCTACTGGAGGATCTCCAAAAGGATAGAGGACATGGAGAAGAACCTTCCTGATGCGTTTTTCTACCTAGCGAGCTCCCTGAGAGCGGGTATATCCTTCTCCGAGGCCCTTGAGGAGCTGACGACTGCCAAGTTTGGGGCTTTGACCGACGAGTTCAAGAGAACCGTTGCGGAGATAAAGAAAGGCCGTCCAACCGTTGATGCTCTCAGAGCCTTTGCCCTAAGGAACAAAAAATCTCCAGTTATCTATCGCTCGATGATGATTATCATCGAGGCCCTTGAAAGGGGTGCGCCGATGAGCGATGTCCTGGTGTCAGTCGGAAACGATGTCCGTGAGGTTCTCAGAATAAAACAGGAGAGAAAGGCTTCAACCGGAATGCAGGCAATGTTCTTTATAATCACGAGCGGTTTCGTGGGCCCGCTGATTCTGGGGATAGTTACAAAGGTCATGGAGTCAATGAGCGGTGCCGGGACTGGAGTTCACTTGCCAGTGGAGTCCATGACAAACGTGCTCATGGCGTTCGTGGTGGCGCAGGCACTTGTTTCAGGGCTCGGAATAGGGGTAATAAGAGAAGGGAGCTACAACGCCGGTTTGAAGTACGCGGCGTTGCTCGTTGCAATGGGCTCAATTGTCTTCAAGGGCGCTGCCCTCATCAACATCGGCTTCTGACTTCTTTATCTCCATTATCTCGACTTCAAAGATGAGGGTCTTCCCTGCGAGCGGGTGGTTGAAGTCGAGGGACACCATGCTCTCCTCGACCTTCAGGATCTTCGCTATTCCTGAGTCAGTCATAACGTAGAGCCCTTCCTGGGGCTCGAGTCCTGCTTTTGTGAACTCCTCGATGGGAACCTTGATTATGAGCTCCGGTTTGGGCATGCCATAGGCCTTCTCTGGCGGGACGGTGACCGTCTTCTTCTCGCCCTTCTCCATCCCTATGAGGGCCTCGTCGAGACCCGGAATAATCTCGCCAACTCCAATCCTTGCCCACATCGGGCCGTACTCCCTTTCCTCAACGTAAATGCCGTGTTCCCTGGCGAGCTCCTCTATGCTCGTGTCAAAAACTTCACCGTTCTCAAACCTTCCAACGTAGTTAAACAGAACGTAATCACCAGCTTCAACCTTCATTTCCTTCAACTCCAAAAATTGCTTCACTGAGGACTTACTTCGGCCCTTTATAACCCTTTTGGTTTCTCGCTTTTTTGTGCGGTAGGTATATAAGTACCTTTGCTCAATGTTATCATGGTGATCGATATGGGATACCTTTCTGACGTTCTTCGGGACGAGTACGGCAACCTCGAGGTTCGTAAGGTTTACTCCTCGAAGCTCGGGGACACCGATGTTGAGATAGTCGAAGTGAGCTCCGGTGGTGAGAAGTTCATAGCGATGTTCCAGAGCATTCCGGTTAAGGACGAAATCTACAAGTGGTCTCTGATTATAACGAGCGCCCACAACACGCGCACGATAAAGGGAATGGACAGGCTCGACGCCATAAACCTCGCCTTGAGGTCGAGCATCGAGGCGATAATAAAGGGGATAAAGGGTGAGTGACTACTTCTCTGGGAGAATGTAGTAGACGTAGTGGGGCCTGTTGGTTATCTCGTCAATGAACACCACAGTCCCGTTCCTCGGTGGCTTCAGGTAGTGGATCTCTCCCTTCCTTGTCGTTACCGCCGCGAAGGCATCGCCCGTCCTCACCCTGTTGCCGACGTTGGCTATCAATGTCTTCGTGAAGCCCTCAACGGGGAGGAGCATCAGCTCGTCGCCCTTCTTGAGGTAACTCCTTGTCCTGCCGTCAGGGAGGACGAGGATAGCGTCTGCGCTCATCTTGTGGGCTGTCCTGTCAACGTAGAGGTAAAAGCGGTCGTAGACTTCCTTGATGAGGAACTTTGCCTTCTCGCTCACGAACTCGGGCACGGGCTCTCCCTTCCTGAGCCACACCTCTACGTTGCCGTCTATTATCACGCAGTCGCCGGTTACTTTCCCGTCCTTCACGCACTCCTCCCTTGTGCTCTCGACGTAGAGCTTTGGAACCTTCTCCATGCTACCACCAAGGTTTAACTTGCATAAAAGCTTTTAAACGTGCTCTTCCTACTGTACGTGATGAAAATGTCCATCAGGGTAAAGTCACTGTCCCTGCTGGTTCTTCTGTTTTCATTGATGACGCTTCTAGTGAGGTACAGCGTCAGGACGGAGGAGTTAAAAAGAACTTCTGCGTCATCAATAGGAATCCTCCTGGGTGCCGCCGCGGCAGTCTCGGCGCTGGCCCTCCTCTTTATAGTTCTCAGCTGGCGAGACCCCACTTCCAGGTGGGAATTTAAACCCTCGTCTTCGATTTCGTGGGTTGCAATTTTTATCGGGCTTCTGGGATATTATTTTGTTCTCCTCATTATGGGCCAAACGGAGACTCCCCTTCCTTCCAACTCGTCCTTCAACGCCACCACCAACCACACTTCCGTGGGCGGGCCGGCGCTTCCCGAATATAACGTCACTTCAACAAACGCTACCCACAGAGTTTTTTCTTCGCCCGTTTACATTTTCTACGCCGCCATCATCGTTTTCGTGGTGGCTGTTGCCTACTTTGCTGTTGCCTATTACCGCGATGCCCTCAAGAAAAGGAAGCTCCGGGAGATGAGGCAAAGGGCTGAGCTTTTCGACAGAAAGGTGGAGGAATTGGGTCTCGATATGTTCAGCGACCCGAGGGAGGCCGTTGTTGGAATATACAAGAACGCTGTCCTCTGGCTTGAGGTTCTCGGCGTTCCATACAAGGAGAGCTGGACTCACTGGGAGCACGCAAGGCGGGTAAGGTTCAGGAAGGAAGCCTTCACCGAGCTGACAAGACTGTTTGAGAAGGCCAAGTACGCACCCGAAAAAGTAACCTGGGAAGACGCTGAACGGGCTTTGAGCCTCTATAGGGAGATCAGGAGGGGGATAGATGAAAATACGTAAATCGTTTCTGATCCTAATCTCCCTGCCCCTGATAGGTGGCGTGGTGTTTGGGACCTATATGCTCAGGTGGCTCTCTGTGCTGGCATTATCGCTTATCACACTCGCATACCTCTTCGGAGAAGAGCTAAAGATTTCGTACCCCTCCGTTACCAGAAGGCAGAGTGTAAAGAGAAGAGACGAAGTCAAAAGGATCGCCAAGATAATCGAGAAAGCAAAGAAAAGCCCCCTCTCCAGGTCAATACTGAAAGAGCAAATAATCGAGATCTACATGACCCTTTCGGACGATCAAGCCAAGACATATAGGGAGCTCCATGAAAAGCCCAACAAAGCCCTCCTCTTACTTGATAAGGAGGGGGATTTTGTGGAGAACCTTGAGAAGGCCTTGAAGGTTGTTGAGGTGGACATAAATGAAAGTTGAGGAAGTTCAACTGAAGGGTAACGAAGTCCTTAAGGAAGTTAAGAAGGCAATAGTTGGAAAGGACGAGGTGCTCAAGCTTATACTGACGACGATCCTGGCAGACGGCCACATCCTGCTGGAGGATCTGCCGGGCCTTGCAAAGACCCTCATGGCCAAGAGCTTCGCCAGAGCCCTTGGGGTCGAGTTCAGGCGTGTCCAGTTTACGCCGGATCTGCTCCCAAGCGATATACTCGGCGTTTCAGTCTTCAACCAGAAAACCCTTGAGTTCGAGTTCAGGAAGGGACCTGTCTTCACCAACGTCCTCCTGGCCGATGAAATAAACCGCGCTCCCCCGAAGACCCAGTCCGCTCTGCTTGAAGCAATGCAGGAGAGACAGGTGACGGTTGAAGGCAAGACCTACGAGCTCCCAGAGCCCTTCATAGTTATAGCCACACAGAACCCGATAGAACAGGAGGGCACTTATCCCCTGCCCGAGGCCCAGCTCGATCGTTTCCTCGTCAGACTGCGCGTCGGCTACCCAAGCAAGGAGGAAGAAATCGAGATACTGCGCAGGAGGATGGAAAGGAAGAAGGAAGAGGTAGATATCCAGTCTGTAACGACGCCCAGGGAAGTCGTGGAGATGCAGAAAGCCATCGAAGACGTCTACGTAAGCGATGCGATTCTAGAGTACATAACTAACATCGTCACCGCAACGCGAGAGGACAAGAAGGAGATCGAGGTTGGCGCATCCCCGAGGGGAAGCTTGGCCCTGCTCAAGCTCTCTAGGGCATACGCGGCACTCAACGGAAGGGACTACGTAATCCCCGATGACGTCAAAGCCGTTGCCGTTCCCGCACTGAGTCACAGGCTCATCCTCAAGCGCGAGCTCTGGTACACAAGGGTCAGTCAAGAGAGTATAATGGAGACGATTCTCGACCGGGTTCCAGTTCCAAAGTTCGAGTGATGGCTATGGCAGAGGAAATCAAGCCCGAACTGACAGAGAGAGGGGCAGAGACCCTGTTCGCGATGTGGATTATAATGATCTCCGCCTTTTTGTTCCTGCGCTGGGAGTTAGTTTACCTGATGCTCCCAATACTCTGGGTACTCTTCGTGTCGCTGTTCTTCTTCAGGCCGGGGATAAAGCTCGAAATCCAGAGGGAGATTCCCCACGATAGGATGCTCGAAGGAGAGATCGCGGAGATAAAGCTTAGGATAAAGTCCAGTACAAGGATACCCAGTCTCAAAATCGAAGAAGACCTCCCGGAGGGCCTTGAACTGGTCGAGGGGAGCAGAGAACACGTGCTCTCGCTTGGAAAAGATGAAGAACGGGTAATAACGTACAATGTTAGGGTCAAACGAGGGATACATGAATTCAACGGCGTGAGGGTGAGTTACCGGGATCCAATGGGCTTCTTCAAGCTCGATCACTTCATAGAGCACTACACAGAACTCATAGGAATGCCCCTAATAGAGGACGTCCCAACACCCTACTCAACCAAGGGCACCAAGATCACCGCGGGCCCGCTCCCATCTCCCAGAGTCGGAGAAGGAGTCGAGTTCCACGCAATAAGGGAGTACCAGCCGGGAGACCCGCTGAAGATAATCAACTGGAAGGCAACCGCAAAGACGGGCAGGATAATGGCCAACGAATACGAGAGCGAAAGAAAGGTGGACGTCATTTTCATAGTCGATGCCTCTTACAAAAGCCAGAGGGTCTTTGATTATCTCATCCGAGCTGCGGCCTCGCTAATGCTCAACGCCTTAAACAATGGAACGAGCTTTGGTCTGCTCCTGGCCGAGGCAGTGCCCCTGTGGGTTCGCGTTGACTACGGGAAGAGGCACTTCTTCAAGTGCATTGACTTCCTCAGCACGGCCCGGCCCGACAAAAACAATATGATAGCCTACCAGGTCGAGCACCTTATCAGGTCTCGTTTTCCCCCCAGGGCACAGCTCCTTTACTTTTCCACCCTTCAGACCGAGGAGAGCAGGGAGGCCCTCAGAACCATGGCTTCCTACGGCTACCGTGTCGTTGTGATTTCCCCAGATCCGTACAGTGGTGTAGAGCCCAAAACTAAGGAAGAAGAGCTGGCCCTCAAGCTACTGAGGCTCAAGAGGAAGGCGCACCTCAAAAAGATGGCCGCCCACGGCATTATAATAGACTGGGATGTCAAGAAACCTCTAAAAGCCGCCATCGCAGAGGTGATCCTCCTATGAGAAGGCTCCAAAGGAGGCTCTACTCGTTGATTCCCCTGGTGCTCTCAGGTTACCTGCTCTACACCACAGCAGGAGAATGGGCCCTCCTTCTTTTCCCGCTGGCGTTGATAGGAATACACTGGCACTTCTTTGGCATGATATTCCTGATTGGGACGGGGATAATACTCGTTTACAAAAATATCGGGGGAGTACTCGGGCTGTCCATCGTCGCACTGGCACTTCTGGCGGTTGAAATGGGCCAAATGGACAGGGAGAGGGCCCCTTATGAGCACTACGCCGTTCTGGCACTGGCAACTTTCCTGAGCATTCCAACGTACCTGTTGATCTACACGATATCCCCCTTCCTGCCCAAACTGGAGGTCACCGCAATAGCGGCCGGCCTCGTGCTGGCTCTTTACCTGTTTACAAAAACCGCAGGGGAGGGCTAAACGCTCCAGCTCCCCTTTTTCTTCAAAACTTCCCTCGCCCGCTCCAGCCCGAGCTTTACGCAGGCCTCCAGCGGCTCTCCCCTGGAGTAGCCAGTCAGGAAGCCGCCGGCAAAGGCGTCCCCGGCACCGGTGGGGTCAACGATTTCCTCGGGCCTTATTGGAAGTGCAGGGAACTCCCTGAACTGTCCGTCGTAGGCAAGGACTCCCCTTTCGCCGCGGGTTATGACAACGATTTTTGCTCCCCAGTCGTGGAGAACCTCTGCGGCCTCCTCAACGCTCTCCGCGCGGGTTATGAGGAGTGCCTCCTTCTCGTTCGGGAAGACCACCTCGGCCCGCGAGACGATTTCTCTCATGAGATCTCTTTTCTCCCTGTAATCGACCATATATGTCGGGTTGAAGTCGAGGCTTATCCTCTTCCCTTCAAGCCTTTTAACGGCCTTCAACTGTTCCTCCGGCGGAGTAGGGGCTATATGAAAGACCTCTGCCCCCATGTACTCCTCTGGAATTGGCGTCTCCCCCATCTTCTCGGCGACTCCCATATCTACCGGTGCGTCAACGCTCCCGTCCTCGTGGTAAATCATGTAGATGTGGATTGTCTTTCCAGGAAGGACTTGGACTCCCCTAACATCGAGGATAGAGGCCAGCTTTTCCATCCATTCCTCTGGAAAGTCCTCGCCGACTTTGGTCACAAGGCCGACCTTTGCACCCGCCAGTGCAGCCGAAGTTGCCACCGCCGCCGCAGCCCCACCTGGCAGGAGTATCTCTTCCTTCCCCGGAAAGATGATGTGGTCAACGGAAACGTGCCCCATGACGACCAGGTCGAGCTTCATCTTCACCACCAACTGCGCGTTTTTCGGTGACTACGACCGTCCCTTTAAGCGGTTTCCGGTTGAGTAATCGGCTTTTACCCCCTCGTTTAGATGTCCATCGAAAAGGTTTAAAAGTTCCGACGCCCAAAATTTTTCGGTGATACCCCATGGAGTCTGTTTTCCAGAACGAAACCATTAAGGAAATTCTAGCCAAGTACAGGCGCATCTGGGCCATCGGCCACGCCCAGAGCGTTCTCGGCTGGGACATGGAGGTCAACATGCCGAGGGAGGGAATCCTTGAGAGGAGCGTTGCCCAGGGTGAACTCTCAGTCCTCAGCCAAGAGTTCCTGCTCAAACCGGACTTCGTCGAGCTCGTCGAGAAGGCCAAGGGAATCGAAGACCTCAACGAGTACGAGCGCGGTGTTGTTAGAGTCCTTGACAGGCAGATAAGAATCAGCAAGTCGTTCCCGCCGGAGTTCCTCAGGGAGATGAGCGAGGTCACAAGCCAGGCGACCAAGGCCTGGGAGGAGGCTAAGAGGACAGACGACTACTCAAAGTTTGAGCCCTGGCTCGACAAAATCATAGACCTCGCCAAGAGGGCCGCTGAGTACCTCGGCTACGAGGAGGAGCCCTACGATGCCCTCCTGGATATGTTCGAGGAGGGACTCACGACCAAAGAAGTCGAGAAGATGTTTGACAAGCTCGAGAAGGAGCTCAAGCCGCTCCTCGAGAAGATAATGGAGGAGGGCAAAGTCCCGCAGAGCCACCCGCTCGAGAACGAGCGCTATGAGAAAGAGCAGATGGAAAAGGTCAACCTCTGGATTCTGGAGAAGTTTGGCTTCCCGCTCGGCGTTCGCTCAAGGCTTGACGTTTCGGCCCACCCGTTCACAACCGAGTTTGGGATAAGGGACGTCAGGATAACCACCCGCTACGAGGGCTACGACTTCAGGAGGACTGTCCTGAGCACCGTCCATGAGTTCGGACACGCGCTCTACGAGCTCCAGGGGGACGAGAGGTTCATGTTCAGCCCGATAGCCGGCGGAGTTTCCCTTGGAATCCACGAGAGCCAGAGCAGGTTCTGGGAGAACATCATCGGACGCTCAAGGGAGTTCGCGGGGCTAATCTACCCTGTCCTTAAGGAGAACCTGCCCTTTATGGCCAGCTACACGCCGGAGGACGTTTACCTATACTTCAACATGGTCAGGCCGGACTTCATCAGGACTGAAGCCGACGTCGTCACCTACAACTTCCACATACTGCTCCGCTTCAAGCTTGAGAGGATGATGCTCAACGAGGGCGTTAAGGCGAAGGAGCTGCCGGAGCTCTGGAACGAGGAGATGGAGAGGCTCCTCGGCATAAGGCCCAAGACCTACGCTGAGGGAATACTCCAGGACATCCACTGGGCGCACGGAACGATAGGCTACTTCCCGACCTACAGCATCGGAACGCTCCTCGCGAGCCAGATATACTACCACATGAAGAAGGACATCCCGGACTTCGAGGAGAAGGTCGCTAAAGCCGAGTTCGAGCCGATAAAGGCCTGGCTCCGCGAGAGAATCCACAGGTACGGAAGCATCTACCCGCCGAAGGAGCTCCTCATGAAGGCCATCGGCGAGGAGCTGAACCCGGACTACTTCATCAGGTGGGTGAAGGAGAGGTATCTTTGAGTTACAGCTTTGCCACTCTTATTTTTCTTCAGAGGATAAAAGAAAAGGCCGTATCAGCTCTTATCGGCAGAGTCTATGCAGAGTCCGGTTCTCGGGTCACAAATTCCGGGGGATTTCCCGTCCGTCACCGTAACTAAAAGCATTGGGACGTCAACGTGACGGTAATCGCTTGTGTTTACCTTCATCATGTATACCAACGCGTAACAATCGCGCTCGGGAGTCCCCTTGATGGAGTAAAGGAACCCGGACTGCTCTCCCGAGTAATAGTGGAATCCGAACGTGAGCGATATTGAGTTCAGAACCTTGGCGAGGTTCGGGTACCTCGATATGAGATCCGTTTCCTGCAGGGCTTTAACAATTCCCGGCCCAATCGGAACGGAGAGGCTTGACTCGGAGGTGAACCTCCAACTTGAGTGGCCCCTCATATAAACTATCGTCTGTTCTCCACTCGAGGACAACCAGATTCTTTGCACTTGGGAGGAGTCAGGAACGCGATAGTAATGGGGCTCTGAGGAAATGAAGGGAGACCATAACCCTTTTGTCCCCTCGACGAACTTGGGCCCATTGGATGTCTCCTCGACAGTGTATCTGCCTTCGGAGATGATTTCAAGGGGATACGTGGCCATTACAGGTAGCTTTGTGAACTTCTCCGTGTAGCGGTCGTAGGCGAGGACGCCAAAAACCACCACTTGATACTTGACATAAAGATTAACGTAACGCGACCAGACCGAGTCTTCGGGGTGGATGTTGCCTGGAGTACGGTAGCCTATGTCAATGCCCTTTCCATCAAAATGTTCGCCGAGTTTTTTCGTGTAGACCGTAATGGGTCCAACGTTTAATCCCACCGTCCAGTAGGCGTACGTTGAGCGGTGGAAGAACAGCCACGTTTCAAATTCAAGTTTCCGGAGGACGTTGTTTTCGACGCGTATTCCGATGAAGGATATTGGTTCTGTGATTGTTTTTGATTCGAGGACTTCGACCCAGTTCGTGGTGACATCGTTTGGAACGCAGTACCGGGGTCCCTCGGGAACGTAGCCCTTTGGACAGGGTTTTGCAGTCATAACGCTTGGCTTGTTGGGGACTTCAAGCGGCTTGAGTACGACTTTGCTTCCCCTGAGGGTGGCGAAGCCGAGTCCTTTATCGTTCACGAATATCACGAGGGGAACTGGCTGTGTTCTGAGAACGTTGTTGTTTTCCGCTGAGAATACTCTCAGCCATTCCTCCCGGGGGATTTTGATGAGGGTTGGGAGGAGCTCCACTTTCCCGGTTTTCAAGAGTTTGACTGAACCGTTTGGAAGGGGGTAGAAGACGGCGTAGTGGCCGGAGCCTTCGAATTCGTAAAGGTTATAGCCGAGGATTTCAATGGTGGTGTTCTCATCGAGTAACCATACCGTCGCCACAACGATGGACGTAACGCTCCCCGTGAGTAATAACAAGAACAGTAACAGCCCAAGTGTCCGCGGGCTCCGCATATAGACACCTCCTAATGGTAGTCAATAAAGATTACCTATTAAGAATATAAAAAGTCTTTTGGCGATGATTGCTTGTAATACACCTGATGGCGTTAGCGTGCAGATATCCAACCTGGGAGTAACATGCCATGCCTTTTAGAGATTTGCTGATAGCCTCAGTCGCAATCGCCAACGGCTTGCCCTTAATAACCCTCGACAGAGATTTTGAAGCTCTGAGAGAGCTGGGTTTTGATGTTCACATCATTTAGGTTCCCCAATCCACGCCACCGGTTCGACCTCTATGGCAACGACCCCGTACTTCTTCTCCTTCTCCTCCGAATAAAAGCGCCTGTAGACCTTAACGCCCTCCTCGATGCTCTTCACTCCGGGCAGGACGTTCTCAAGGCCCTCCTTTTCCAGCATCTCCTTGAATGACGAGTAAACCCTCATGTCCTTGACGACGCAGACGAGCTTGTTCTCGAAGACTATCTCATCTCCTGGCTTTATTGCTTGCCTCTTCTCGTCATATAGACGGCCCTCAATCTTCTTTTTGCCCTCGGCTATGGCCTTTAGGTACTCCTCCTGGAGGCCCATCTTCCACCTCATCTTACCACCTCACAGCAGGGCTTTTATGAGGCTCGGACTGACCTTTATGAGCTTTGCGAGAAGTCTTGGCCTCTTGAGTATTGCCTTTGCAGTCCTGAGGTGGTCGTCGAAGTCCGCCTGGCTCTCAATTACCTCCCTCGCTTCCTTACTGCCAAGGACTTCAAATATCTTCTCTATGGCCTCCTGGTCGAGGCCGAGGAAGAGCTTCCTGAACCTCAGCCCGAAGCTTATCTGGTTCCTCACCCAGGAGCAGTAGTTCCAGTAGTTCTCTGGTTTATCCTCAAGCAGGGCTTTCCTCAGGGCCCTTGCACAGAGCATCCCGTAGACTATTCCCCCTGCGGTCGTCGGCTTAATCTGCAGAGCGGCGTCGCCTACGAGGGCGACGTTTCCCCTGACCCAGGGCTTTCTCCAGCCGAAGCCCACTGGGCCGGCCTTAAACTCTAGAATCTTTGTTGGTTTGAGCATCCTGAGGCGCAGGAACCTGTTCAGGGACTCTATACTACCGAAAGTCCCCACCCTGGCGGTCTCCTCGTCTATGGGAGCCACCCACGCGAAGAATTCGGGTGTTATCTCCTTGTTAACCCAGACTTCGACGTTCCTCTTTTCAAACTCCCCCAGCACCTCAACCTCGTATCCGCTGAGGAACTCGGCCTTCGTCTTCGCTCCCATCGCTTTCGCCACCGTGCTGTTCACGCCGTCGGCGCCGATGTAGAACTCGGCCCTGACTTCGAGGGTCTCTCCGAGGTGCTGGAGGACTGCTCTCCCGCCTTTAAACCCCTTAAACGTCGTGCTCATAAGGTATTCGGCGCCGTGTTTCATTGCGGACTTTGCGAGCTCCCTTTCAAGCGTTTTCCTGTCAACGAGGTACGCCTGGGGGCTCTTCCTTCCTATCGAGAAGCTCTGGATTCGCGAATAGAAAGTCGCCCCGTAGAGCTCGTTGAGGATAGCCTTTTTCGACAGGCTGAGCGTCTCGTAGTTCTCGGCCCCGATTATTCCGGTGCATGCCTTTCCCCCGAAGGAGTTCTTTTTCTCGACGACGGCGACGCTGTAGTCCCTCGCGAGAATGCTCGCCAGATAGTTGCCAACGGGTCCGCCGCCGATGATTAGGACATCGTACTTCATTCTCACCCCTCTGTGAGAGGTAGTTTTTAAACTCTAAAAACCTACCTTTCCCGGTGATCGTATGAAGGTTCTCGTGACGGGTTTCGAGCCCTTCGGTGGTGAGAGCATAAACCCATCGTGGGAGGCCGTTAAAGCACTTCCCGACGAGCTCAACGGCGCAACGCTTCTGAAAGTCCAGTTGCCCGTGTCTTTCAAGGGCGTTCGGGAAATTCTTCCGAGGCGGATAACCCGGGAGAAGCCTGACATCGTCCTAATGGCCGGTCAGGCGGGCGGAAGGTCCAACGTGACAGTTGAAAGGGTTGCAATAAACGTCATGGACTCAACGATGCCGGACAACGACGGCTTTGCGCCCGAGGACGAGCCTGTCTTTGAGGGCGCTCCAGATGCCTACTTTGCCACGATACCGATTAAGGCCATTGTCAAAGCTCTCAGAGATGCTGGAATCCCTGCTGGGGTCTCCAACACCGCCGGAACCTACGTCTGCAACACCGCGATGTTTACGGCCCTGCACACGATAGCGGTCTCAGGAATGGAAGCAAAAGCGGGTTTTATCCACGTTCCATTTAACCATGCCCAGGCCCTCGACAAGCCGAGGCCGTCCATGGCCCAGGAAACGATAAACAGAGCGATAAGGCTCGCCTTGGAACTACTCATTGAATAGCTCGTTGAAGTCAATCTCGTAAACCACCGAGCCGTTAAAGCTCTGGGCCTCCCTGAAGCGCGCTATGAGGGAGCTCAGTGTCTCTATCAGCGCTCCCCTAATTTCGCTCATTATCTTCTCCGCCTCTTCCCTGTTTCTGAGGTCAAAGACTTTGTCCTTGAGCTCGGAGACTCTTATCTCCTCGTCTCCAAGCCGGATTGGGGGGTCTACTCCGTTGAGAACCTTCTTGAGCTCCTCATCGAACTCAAGCTCCCTAACCCTGACCCTGTACACTCCCCTGAGGACGTCGTACTCCTTGTCAAAAACAACCCGCATCTTCATGCTATCACCTCTTTAGTGTAATTGGCGTTTCACTAAATAACCATTTTGGTGGCAACTTTTTAAACCACCCTTCCTACTCCCTGTTAGAGGTGGTGCTCATTCTCATACTCGGCATAGATGTGGTTGGCGAGAACCCAAAGCGCTTCGCAGTCGTGAGCTGGTACAACGGGAGGCTTGAGCGAAAGGGTGAGTTTACACTGTACCGCCTGATCCGCTTCATCAGGACTAAGAGGCCGGACATAGTGGCCATTGACAGCGTCACAGAGCTCGGCGACGACCTTAGAAAGTTCCTCCGGGCCCTCCCGCCTGGGACAAAGCTCGTCCAGGTGACCGGCCGTCCCGGGGAGCAGAGGAGCCTGCAGAGCCTTGCAAAGGAGCACGGCATAGCCACCGGCGACAGGTTCGACCCCTACGAGGAGGCTAAGCTCTCCGCCCTGCTCGCGAGCAAGGGCGTCGGCTACGAGGTTCTGGCCTTTGAGGACGAGGTCATAGTCAGGGTCACCCGCGGAAGGAGCCACGGCAAGGGCGGCTGGAGCCAGGACCGCTACAGGAAGCGCGTCCACAACCTCGTCAGGGACAAGGTTAGGGAGATTGAAGACAGGCTGAGGCGGGCGGAGATACCCTTCGACCTCGAAACTGAGGAGAAGGACTACGGCCTTGCTAGGGGAGAGTTCAGGATATACGCGAGCAGGGAAGAGCTCACCGGAATCGTGAAGCCGATGCGGGGTGGGGATGTCGAGGTCAGAATCCAGCCGGTTGAGAGGGCAGAGCTCGGCTTTGCCCCTCTTAAAGGAGAGGAGGCCGTGAAGGAGAGGAAGAGCGTTATCGTGGGCATAGACCCGGGTATAACCGTTGGCATAGCCGTGATAGACCTCAGCGGCAACGTGATAGCCCTCCACAGCGAAAGGAACATGCCCGTAGGTGAAGTGTTCCGGTTCATAAGCGAGATAGGGCACCCTGTTGTTGTCGCGACCGACGTTTCCCCCGCTCCGGGCTTCGTCGAGAAGATAGCCCGCTCATTCAAGGCCCAGCTCTTCGTCCCGAGGGAGAGCTTGAGGGTTGAAGAGAAGAACGAGCTGCTGAGGAGCCTTGGCGTCAAGGTCGAAGACGACCACCAGCGCGACGCCCTGGCCGCGGCATACAAGGCCTACCTCCGCCTGAAGCCGAAGCTTGAGCACGTCGAGGCCAAGCTCCGCGAGGCGGGACTTCTGAGGAAGGCGGATGAGGTTAAGGCCCTCGTAATTCAGGGCTACAACCTCGGCGAGGCGATGCAGAGGGTTGCGAGGCGCGAGAGGCCCATGGAAGAGACTCCCGAGCCTGAGGGCGGAGAGAGCGTTGACGTGAGGCCGTACGTGAGGAAAATCCGCGAGCTTGAGGAGAGGATAGCGCTCCTTGAGAGGGAGAACGAGGAGCTCAGGGGCATCATTAGGGAGCAGAGAAGAACCATCGAGAGGCTTGAGCGTAGAATAGCGGACTACGACGAGGAGGTCAGGAGAAAAGTCCTCCGCGAGAGGGAGCTTGAGGCGAAGGTGAAGCGCATTGAGGCCCTTGAAAAACAGCTGAGGGAGGCGAAGGCCCTAATAGAGCGCCTCAGCAGAGACCTCGTCAAGGTCAAGAGGATGAACGTCGTCGAGGTTCGGGGCAGTGCGGTTCCGTTGAAGGTGCTCCGCGTCCTCAGCTGGCGCGAGCTTGAAAGGATTGAGCGCGAGGTTGGCCTGAGGAGGGGCGACGTCCTCTTCGTTGTGAACCCCGCGGGCGCTGGAAAAGCAATAGCGGAAGAGCTCGTGGAGAAGGGAATTAGGGCGCTGATAACGGAGAACCCCCTGCCAGACCCGGTCAGGGAAGTCCTACGCGAGGCGCACGTGCCGTTCTTCACGAGCGAGGAGCTCGACGTCAAGCGCGTGGACGAGTTTGCAGTCGTCGAGAGGGAGACTCTGGAGAGGGCAATCAAAGAGCTTTTAGAGCGCTGGAAGAAGGAGGACGAGGAGAGGGAAGCCGAAAGGTTCCTCAAGCTGGTTGAGGAGTACAGGATTGAGCGCATCAGGGAGCTCAAGCGGAGGGCAGAGGAGGAGCTTGAGTCAGAGAGGTGGCATAAAAAACAAGGGATTTAAGTCCCGGCGCCTTAATCCTTTTGGTGGTGGAAATCGGGCGGGAACGGTTTGTCTTGCTCTCCTCGCTCTTCGTTGTCTTTCTGGGGTTTTTGACTGCCCTACTCAACGGGAGGAGCGACCACATCTACCGGACTCTCGTGGCAATGCTCGGCCTTTCCGTCCCTCTGGTTCTTCCGAGAAGGCTCCCAGACCCGCCGGCGAAGCTCAGGCCCTTCCTGGCCCCGGTATACAACAAGAAGACAATGGCAGTCCTTTCGGTCTTCATAGCGGTTCACGTCTCCCTTGTTAACGTCCCCTTTACAAGCTACGACCTCTTTCACAAGGACTGGCGGAACGCGGACATGATAAGCCACTTCCTCGGAGGGCTGACGGTGTGGCTGATTGTAGCCGAGGTTCTCTCTAGCCTGGAAGCCCTTGGAGTCCGGCTCACAAGAAGGCAGGTCATCGTTTACTCCTTCGTGGTCTTTTATGCACTCTCCCTCGGCTGGGAGCTGGCGGAAAAGCTGAGCGAAGGCTGGATAGGCTTCATAACCGAGAGCACGGAGAACAAGCTGAGAGACTTGACCATGAACACCCTCGGGGCGCTCCTTGGACTGTGGGTGGTCGAGAAGAGGGGTTATCCCTTCCGGCTGGGATAGGGGACAGGACAAAAGGGTGGCTACTCAATTCCCTCAAGCACGCTCTTGAGGGCCTTTAAATACCTCGCGGTTTCCTCCACGCCTTTTTCCGTTATCCTGACTGCCGTTCTAGGCCTGTCCGCAAAGACCTTGTAGAGCTCCACGTAGCCCTCCCTTTCGAGTGCCTTGAGGTGCGAGTCGAGGTTTCCAGGGGTTACTTCCAGGACTTCCAGGAGCTCCTTGAATAGGGCCTTCCTTCTCGGCAGGAGGTAGAGCACGATGCCCAGTCGAATCGGGTTGCCGAGGACGTGGTTCTTCGTCAGTTCCCTTAGGGGCTCCATCGTATCACCGTTCAATGGCTTTGAAGGCCGAGTGGAGGTACCAGAGAACCGTAAAGGAGTACCCCGCCGTCACGACGAAGCCGGCCCAGACTACGGCACCCGTCTCCATTCTCCATACCACTGGGATTGCGAGGAGCGGGAGTACGAACGATGGCATCATCTCGCGCTCTCCTCTTCCGCGGGTCATGAGGAGCCACATGCCGAAGATGGAGATGGCTATGAAGCTCAGGAATCCAACTCCAAGTCTCGCATCTGTGCTGACCCCCACCCATTCAAGGGACGGTATGAGTCCCCACCCCACGATGCTTCCGATGGCCCAGGGGAGGCCTATCAAGAAGGCGGCTTTTTTGTCTCCTCTCTCTTTCGCGTCTGGGTAAACTGCCGAGTACAGTCCCTCCAGCCTTCTCCAAATCCTGGCCGTCAGCGGCACAACGACCATAATGGCCCCCGCCCAGTAGAGGGCTGAGGCCCAGCCGGACATATCAAACACTCCGTACAGCGTGTAGAAGACCGCCATGGCGGCGAGCCATATCCCGAAGTTCATCGCGCCGTACATCTTCCCCGCCGCTATCAGCTTCCCCTCAACCCTCTCAAGGACGTTTTTCAGCTCATCGATTTCCTCCATCCTTTATCACCAGTTGAGAATGAGCGTTTCTCCTATTTATAGCGTGGGCTTTTTCTGAATTTCAGAATGTAGCGATCGCGAATTGAGGGGTAGTGTTAAATATTTTGAATTCTAAACTTTCCATAAGAGGTGGAGAGTATGGAAGTCCTCAGCGCGGGAATCCCAATTCTCGATGAGGCCCTTGGAGGAGGTCTCCTTGAAGACAGCAACCTCTTGATAGTCTACGACACGTATTCAAACGGCTGGGCCCTTGGCTTTGAGATTGTGAGGCGCAGGATAGGTATGGGTGACTTCGGGGTTATCCTCGATTCCGTCCTTCCTATCACACCCCTCCGCATGGAGCTTATGGCTATAAACTTCGATATCGACGAGCTCGGAAGAAGGGGTGACCTCGCGGTCGTGGACATATTCTCCTCCTTCTACGGCCTCAAGTACTCGGAGGATTACATCTACACGGATCCGACCATAGATGGGAGCACATTCCTCCCCAAGTACAACGGCCTCTACTACCGCGTTCTCAAGGAGCGGATCGGCGATAGAAGGCCAGTAGGAATAGACGTTACAGTTGATGGAATGGCCTTCCTTCTCGGTGAGAAGAACTTCATCCGCGTCTTTCAGAGGCTCATGGCCTTCAAGGAGCGCGCCAGAATTTCAGAAAAGAGGAAGAGGCCCCTCAACATATTCCTCCTCAACCGGAGCCGCGCTTCCGATGAGCTCGTTTCCTGGATGTCCCTGTACAGCCAGTACGTCATAGAGTTCCAGCCCACCGAGAACTTTGGCGTCGAGAAGTTCTTTGTCAGAAGCTCACCGCTCCCCGATTTTGAGCCGAGTGTTGAGGGTTATACTTTCAGGCTGATAAGGGGAAGGGTCGAGATAGAGAAGCCAGAAAAGTCCGGTTAGTTTTCGTTTTTCTCTCTAAACCTTAAGACAATCAGTCCCGCCAAATTCGCCGAGGAGTGAAGCACGATTGCAGGGAGTATGCCTCCAAGTGCTAAGAGGTAGCCGGCCAGCGAGCCGAGAACGAAGGCTCCCCCGACAGCAACAATCTTCCGTTTTTTGCTTCCTTCGTAGGCCCTCCAGTGGGGGAGTGCGAAGAGCAAAGCTGAGAAGAGTATCGCACTCCAGAAGTGGTCATGGCTCAAAAGATAGCCCTCGATGAGCCCCCTTGTAAAGACTTCTTCTCCCAGCGGAGCTAGAATGAGGAGGAGAACGAGCCTTTCAACGCCCTCGGGCATGAACTCCTCCATCGGCACCGAGGGATTGCCTTCGAGCAGGTTGATTATAAGCGAGGCACCAAAGCCGAGAACAACTGCCTGGGGAACGTATCTGAAGCTTACACCGAGACCGAACTTCCCCGGCCCGCCCATGAGCTCGATCACCGCAAGCGAGAGGAAAAACATCGTCAGTTGCATCGCGAAGCCGGCCTTTTTCGCCCATCTCCCGGCGACCAGGGTGGCAACGGCCCCTGAAGCGGATAAAATCAACAGCCACAGGGCAAAGGCAACCGCGAACTCAATCATCTCCGGCAACCTTCCTTAAAATTTTGAGGACTTCCCTGAGCTCTTCAATTCCATCTTCGGTTATTTCGACGAACTTCCTCGGCCTCCTTCCAAAGCCATAGTATGTCCTAACGATTCCGGCCTCCTCAAGCGCCTTCAGGTGAAATTCAAGGTTTCCGGCGGTGAGCTTCAAGGCTTTTCTCAGGCCTGCGAAGGTCGCCCTCTCCCTCGACAGCAGGTAGAGCGCTATTGCCAGCCTCGTCGGATTGCCGAGCGGAGACCTTGAAAGCTTTGCCAGTTCTTCGAGCATGTCACTCCCTCATTGCCCCCTTCAGGTGGAGGTAAGCCGTGAGCGAGAATGCGAAGGCAACGGCCATCACGGCGTAGCCAAAGCCCGTGTAGAGAGCCGTCGAGGAGAGCAGTATCACCCCTGCCAGCGCTGTCTTCCAGTCCCTTTTTCCAATGAAGATGAACTCAACGCCCGTCAGGAGGAACAGGCCGAGTCCTATGAAGACCAGCAACCATAGACCCTCGTTTTCGGTGTACACGCTGGCAATCAGGGCCGAGAGTGGCCACACGATAACCTGAGCAAGAACGTAACCCCTGGACGTTTCCTCAATGTGCCCCAGGGCCTCTTCCAGCTGAATAACTCTTCTGAAGGTCTTTCTCTCTTCGGCGATGAATCCCACGACTGCCGCCAGCGAAAGCCACTGGATGGCGTTTCCTTCACTAATCCCGGCATACTTTGACAGGATTTGTGCGAGGAGGTAAACCCCGGGCATCGCCCACGCCCAGTAGAGGAAAACGCTCGCCCTGTACGCCTTCTTCGCGAAGTTGAGCTCCCTCTCGATGGCCTTTAGAGCTTCACTGAGTTCCTCCATGCTCTCACCGAGAAAAGTTTGAGTGAGCCTTTAAATACCCGCCCGGAAGTTTGGGGCGCAAACTAACCGCCGGCCCTCGCCAGTCGGAACTTCCCCATGAAGCGCTCGATTTCCTCAGGAGGGCCTTCCACGAGAATCCGATTGAGGACTATCCCGTTCCTCTCGATGGTTTCGAGAAGGGTTAAGCCAACCCCAGCCCCGCTCTTTCGCCTTATCTCCTCGAGCTCCTCAAAGGGAACGGCCGTCTCGATAATCATAACGCCCCTCTCAACAGAGTCTCTTTAGAATCTCATGGTAGAACTCTATCGGCTTGAGAACCTTTATCTCGTGGTCTTGAAGCGTTAATTCCTTGTTCTCGTCCCGCAGGGTCAGAAGGTCGTCGTCCCAGGTCAAAATATACTCTGCCTTCCCCTCGTATGCTATCTCAAGCCACTTGTTATCATCTGGGTCTCTGGAGAGGTTTACCCTCACCGAGGGCGCTACAATCACGGAGCCTTTCAGATACCGGGCGAGAATTCGCTTCCATTCGCTTGATAGCTTTCCCATCTCGGCCAGGATTCCCATCTTTAGGCTGAGTTCTGTTAGGGCTTCTTCGCTCGTGTAATTCACGAAGAAACGTCCGTCGAGTGCCTTTATGAGAAGAGCTGAGAGGCCATCTGGTTTTATCATTGCGCCAAGAACCACGTTGGTGTCCATGACGACTTTCATCACTCGGCACCCATTAGCTTCTTGTACTCCCTCTCGACCTCCCTGAGAATCTCTTTCACTTCTTCCCCTTCGTCCTCAAATTCACCTTTCCTTAGTCTCTCCCGTGCTCCCTCACTCTCCTCCCTGATTTCCTCTTCCCTGAGGCTTCTTGCCAGTTCTTTCGCCTCTTCGAGCATCATCTGGCCGAGCGTGAAGGTAACGGCGAACTTTATGAAGTCCGAACGACTCCGGAATTCCCTTTTCTCTATGAGCTCGTCTATCTTCCTGACAACGTAGCCCGGCAGTCTAACGGAAATCGGGTATTCCACCCTCTCAGCCATGAAATCACCAATACGAATTAACTACAATTGTATTTAACCTTTGCTACTCAACCCTGAACGTCAGCCCCTTCTCCCTTGCCTTCCTCTCGACCTGAAGGCGGAACTGGCAGGCCTTGCATATCTCCCCCGTCGTCGGCTGGCCGCATATCTTACAGCGGTTCAGCTCGCTGGTTTTCTTCGTGTAGGTCTTCGCTATGAGCGGGAAGAGCTTGTCGTAGCTCCTGAGGATTTGATACTTCGTTCCAGGGTGTCTTTCCTCCATCTCATTGAGCCAGTCGCGGATTTCAGCTCTGAAGGCCTCGACCGCGTAGGGGCATTCGCTTAAATCGACCTCTATGTTGTTCAGAACCGCGTAGAGGACAATCTCCTTCTCGGGAATCTCGCGGAGGGGCTTTATCCTCGGGACGAGCTCCGGGTGGATTTCCTCGTAGTAGGGGCCCGTTCTTCCCAATCTCGCTATATCGCCCCTCAGAATGTTCATTATGAACATCTGCACCTCGTCGTCGAGGTTGTGGCCAACGGCTAACTTATCGGCGCCGACGTCCTTGGCCGCGTAGTTGAGGAGCCAGCGCCTCCAGACACCGCAGTAGGAGCACGCGCCGACGCGTTCGCCCCTCTCAAAACTTCCCATTATCTCAACCGTCTCGTCGAGGGTAAAGCCAATGTATTCCTTAAAGGAATAAACGCGGTGCTCTATACCGAGCTTCTTCGCGTTCCTCTTCGCTATCTCAACACTTGGAGGCCTGTAGCCGGCTATGCCCTCGTCTATCGTTATCGCGACGAGTTCAAACGGAAACTTCTCCCGGAGCTTGGCCAAGAGGTGCATGAGAACGACGCTGTCCTTTCCGCCTGAAACCCCAACCGCTATTCGCTCGCCCTTCTCTATGAGGCAGTACTTCTTGACGGTCTCCTTGAACTTCTTCTCCACCATCTCGTTGAAGTGCTTGTGGCAGTAGTACCTACCCGTGTAGCGCGCGTGGTAAACGGCTGGACGACCGCACTTGGAGCAGACTGCTGGCATGGGTTGTCATACGATTGGAGCTTTTAAAAAGGTTGGTGCATGGGTAGGTTTGCGGTGTCTAAACGATAAGAAACGAGAAATAGAGAGCAGAGCCGCTACCCTGCGAGGTTGAGAAGGGCCGGGAGGAGGTTCAGTGCGAGGAGGAACAGGCCGATTCCTATCGTCGCGTACCTCACGGGCCTTGCTACCCCCTCCGGCAGGTATTCCTTTATGACGTCGTCAAGCATCCTCCCGCCGTCGAGGGGGACGAGCGGGAAGAGGTTCATGAGGCCTATTCCTATGTTGAGGACGTAAATCCAGTACAGGGCGAAGAACAGGGGCAGAACTATTCCTTCGTGCCCCACACGGGAGGCGACGTGCTGGACGGGGTGGATGCCTATGAAGCCCTTGCCCGGGTTGTCCGGGTTTTCTGCGAGGGTCAGCTGCAGGTTAAGCTCTTTTCCCTCCCTGAGGACTCTAAGCGTTATTGTCTCTCCCGCTTTCGTTTTGTTCATTACCGTGATGAACTCGTCCATGGTTTTAGTGCTCTCTCCGTTTATGGCGAGGATGACGTCTCCCTTCTGGAGAACCCCGTCCGCGGGGGTGCCCTTTATCACGCCGCCGACTTCTACCCCGTTGGGTGTGAGGAGGGGGCTCACCGCGTAGCTTATGAGGAGCGCCGCGAGGATTGCCGTCAGGACGTTTGCCAGTGAACCGGCCCCGTAAACGCGGAGCCTTGAGCGTAGGGGTGCCTTTAGAAGTTCTTCCTCGTCGGGTTCAACGAAGGCTCCGGGGATAACCGCGAGCAGAACCAGGCCAACCGATTTCAGCGGGAGCCCTTCAGCTCTAGCGACCACACCGTGGCTCAGTTCGTGGACGACCATGACAACCGCGAGCCCTATCAGTCCGTACCAGAGGGGTATCGTGACGCCGGGGATAACGAGCTGGACTCCGGCGGGGCTTTCCCTGGTCTGGAGGGTCTTCAGCGCCGTCGTAAGGAGCATAAAGAAGACGTAGGCCATGCCCATGTAGCCGAGTGCTATTCCGATATCGCTGTAAACTTTCCAGAAACGCCTGTTGGCCCTGGAAACACGGTCTATGAAGCCGAGCAACCTTTTGGTTCTCCACATCGCTACGAGAAAGTCAACGCTCAGTCCCTCTTCTTTCTCCACAGGTGCCCCTGTTTCGGGGTCTACCTCCTTCTTTCCGAACAGCGTGTAGAGGATTAGCCAGAACGCGGTTATTGCCGCCACCACGATGACCACAGTGCTTGCCATGGTTCAACACCTTTTTCTGCTGGGGTAACTTGGTCGGCGGGTCTTATAAACGTTAGCGGGCGGGCTTTAAGTAGCTGGAGTGTCCTTGGTGGAGTCCCGCGTCCGACCTTATGTCTCACCTGGATACCGAGGCGGGGGAAATGTATTAAAGGGTGCCAACGAAGAACGGCCTGCGATGATGAGTGATGGGCGAACCGAAGGATGAGGAAGGAAAGGTGATCGCTGAGCAATAAAAATTTGAAAAAGGGTGATTTACTGTCTCTTAATCTTTTTGGCACCAAGAACTGAAAGTGCCAACATCACAAATAGTCCAGGGCCACATATTCCGAGTCCGGACTCTTTTGGGTTTTCTGTCTGTTGTGAGGTGTATGCCACTTTCTCCTTGTTGGATTCCGTAGTGGTTGATTCTTCTTTTGTGTTTTCTGATGAGGATGCAGGTTCCCTGCTTTGAGTGTTAACTTTTGTGAGGGTAACTACAATTTCGTTCTGGACTCCCGGCTGTATGTTTATCTGTTTGATGTACTCCTCGTATCCTTCCATCACGACCCGAATTTCATGAGTTCCTGGTTCAAGTTCGACTGTAATGGGGGCGGACCCGGCGTACCTGTTGTCTATGTATACATTGGCTCCCTGGGGGCTCGTCTGAATCGTTAGCACTCCAAATTCGGGCTCTAGTTTTGCTTCCACTAAAACAGTTGCTCCCGGCCGAACGTCTACCTGTTTTGTAAACTCTTTGTACCCATCCTTCACTATCTTGATGTTATGTACACCAGCCTTGAGCTTTAGGTCGTTGATGGGAGTCGTGCCAACTAGCTCGTTATCTACATAAACCTGTGCTTCTGATGGCTCCGAGCGGACTTGGACTGTACCCCAGTTCGGTTTTAAGGTTGCGGTTATTGATTTTGTTGACCCGGGAGATATCTCCACCTGTGTAACATACTCCTGATAATCTTCTTTTACAATACGGACTTCATGAGTTCCAATGGTTAAATTGAACTCTTTTAAGGGGGTTGTTCCTACTAGCTGACCGTCTATGTAGACATCGGCTCCTGAGGGTTCAGAATAAACGTTCACTAGGCCCCAGTCCGGTTGTAGCCTAATTGTTATAGTGGTGCTCCCTGATACTGTTATCTCTTTTTGCACGGGGAGATAGTGCTCTTTGGTAACTTCAACAATGTGGTTTCCAGGCGTTATCTCTACCGTTACTGGGCTCTTTCCCATGTATTCGCCATCGATACTGACGTCTGCGTTAGTGGGTACAGTGTTTATCGTCACCGTGGATAGGAGTCCCACTTGAAAGTCTATTGAGTAGCCGGCGTCAAAGGACACCTCCCTAATGTCCCACTGAAATGTTTTTGAACCAAACACGTAGTCTACGATAAGCTTGAATCCTTCTTTCATTTTGAACTCTGGATAGAGTTTTACCGTAGTTATGCTATCTGTTGTGTATGGGGCTGGGATGTAAATCGTCGTTTCAGATGACTGGATTGAATATTCCCTGCTACCTGCCCTGAACTTTAGAATTGGTTCCTCTAGTAATGCATATATTTCTCCACCGGCCAGTATCTTGAAAGTTGCTATATGTAACTCCTCGTAGCCTCCTATGTTCAGGTGTGCTGTTGAAGTTTTGATTCTCTCATCGTTCACGTACATCTCCCACTCCACGGCCACGTCGTTAATTTGTATTCTCACAGGTATTTCACGGGCTTTGCGGGATATGTACTTTGGACGGCTAATTGTGCATTGGACTTTGACAACCGTTCTTTCTGTTACCTTTATCCCCACTCCAGCAACCCCAACTTCGAAAATCGTAGTTGGGTCTCCCGTGAACACTATGTTATATGTGTTGTCTATCCACTCGGTGCTGTATGGTTGGGATGCGCTGACTGTGGGCAACTGTATAGTGAGACTACTAATACCAAGAAGCAAAAGAACAACTACAACTATGCCACCACCTTTTTTGGAGTTCCCTGTCATATTACTCACTCCTCCCAAGTTTGTTGGAGTATATGTATCTCTTAGCATAATGTATTTTAGAACAATTAGTTTTTAAACTTTAATCTACATCCTCTGTGTTGGGATGATGAGTTCAGCCTTGTCCGAGCTGTGACGAGGGAGTGACGGACTGACCGCGAGCCTAATTGAATTCTGCAATTTTTATGGGGGCCCTCTGGGTGAGTGTGAAGAAGTAGAGACGGAGTAGAGGGTGTTGCCGATTAGACTCCCATCATTACGTCTCTCAAATCCCTCAAAAACTCCTTCAGGTGCTCCTCCCTGACGTGGGGCATCAAGACAATCCTGATGTAGCCGCGGTGGGCGCTGATTCCCCAGCCCCTTCTCTTCAGCTCCTCTTCCACCGTTTCGAGGTTCTCCGTGCCGAAGGAGACGATGTTGAGCACGGGCTCGCGTATCAGGTACACGCCGGGGATTTTCTTCAGCTCGCCAGCGAACCACCTGCTCAGCTCCATGGCCTTTCTCACGATTTCCTTGTAGCCCTCGAAGCCGAGGTGCTTTATCATCGCCCAGACGGCCAAGGCGTTTGCGCCCGGCCTCGTCCCGGTTATCGTCGCCTGCCATATCCTTCCTCCCGCGAGGTAAGGGGCCAGAACGCTTATAGCGTCTATGTATTTCTTCTCCCTGAAGATTATTCCCCCGGCCGGAATCGGCACCATGCCCATCTTGTGGGGGTCTATGGTGATGCTCTTCACGCCCTTCAAGCGAAAGTCGAAGTCCGGGATATCGTAGCCGAGGGCCTTCGCGAAGGGAATGACAAAGCCCCCAAAGGCGGCATCAACGTGGAGTGGAAGCCCGTAGTCGAGAGCCAGATCGCTGAGCGCAGGGATGTCGTCCACTACTCCGAGGCCGGTTGTCCCGGCTATTCCGACGATTCCAATGGTGTTGTCCGTAATCTTACTCTCCACGTCCTTGACGTTGACGGTGTAGTCCTCGTTGAGCTCCGCCCACACGAGCTTGACCCTCAGCATCTCGCCGGCCTTGATGAACGAGAAGTGCGCGCTCTTTGGCAGAATCAGCTCTGGTTTTTCAACATCGGCTAAATTGCGGAAGGCCCTCACGGCCAGGATGTTCGCCTCGGTACCCCCGGAGACTATGTGTCCGTAGCCCCTTTCGAGGCCGAGAAGACTGGAAAGCATCTCGATGGCCTCTTCCTCAACTTTCCTGCTCCCCACGTGGAGCCCGGGGTCTCCGAGGTTTCTGTCTATGAACTCGGTGATTACCTTTATCGCAAAGGGGTGGGGGTAGGTGCACATGGAGCCGAGAATCCTTCCGGAGTCGAACGTTAAATCTTCGGCGGTTTTCCGCCTTAACTCACTCAGCACTTCCTCCTCGCCCGCTCCCCGCTCTGGAAACATGCTCTCACCGGTGGTCGCTCTCAGGATGATGATTTAAGCTTTTGCCTTTTGAGGTACGCCTTGAAGAAGACCGGCGTCGTGAGTGCCGTCAGCATGGAGACTATGATGACGCTGGCGAAGAGGCCCTGGTCTATCAGCCCGGCGTTGAGGCCGAAGGTCAGGATTGCCAGCTCAAGGCTTCCCCTGCCCCCCATTCCTATGCCGACAGCTATGGAGTCGTCCCAGCTGAGGCCCGAAAGCTTTGCGCCGAGACCGCAGCCGATAAGCTTTCCGAGGACTGCCGAGACGTAGAGGCCGGCTATCAGCGGGAGGCTGACCTGGTTCAGGGGCGGGTTGAACATCAGGCCGACATAGATGAAGAAGAGCGGGATGAAGAACTCGGTAAGGACTACCTGCAGGTCTTCGATCAGCTCATTGAGCTTAATCCTAGTTACGACCAGGGGGTCTTTCCTCTCACGGAGCCTGCTTATCGTTAGACCGGCGAGGTAGGCGCCGATTATCTGGTTGAGGCCGATGTTCTCCGCTATTATGGCGAGCAGGAAGGTCAGTATGAGGGTGAACGTGAAGAACACGTTGAGGTTCCTGACGATGTTCCTGAACCACCCGGCCTTCTTGAAGACGAACTCAGAGATGAGGAGGGTTGCGGCTATAAAGGAGAATATCTTGAGGGTGAGCACTCCAAATGCCTGCAGGTTGAGGCTCCCCTTCGCCATCGCCGTGACGATGCCGATGAGGTAAACGGCGAGTATGTCGTCGGCGAAGGCGGCGCCCATGAGTACGGAGGAGATGACCCTCTTCACCCTCTCCTTGACGAGGACACCGCTAGTAACCTCTATGGCCGTGTTTCCGAGGGTAACTCCGATGAATATGGCAGCTGCCATGCCCTTTCCGAAGAAGGAGACTGTAAGAAACCCCAGCACGAAGGAGACCGCAACTCCCAGGGTCGCCACGACTACAGCTTTCTTGGTGTTCTGGGCTATCGCCGAGAAGTTGCTCGTCAGCCCCATGTAGAGCATCATCATTATCAGCCCGAACTCCGCGAGAACCCTGAGCTCCTCACTTGGGTGGACTACCCCAAGGGCAAACGGCCCGAGGGCTATTCCGGTGAGCACATGCGCCAGTATCGGGTGTATCTCAAACCTCTCGAAAAACCATTCGAGGCTCTTAGCGGTAACGAGTAGAACCGCAAGGGCAGCCAGGAACTCCACGTCATCCCCTCCTTGCGATCAGGGCCCCAATTATCCAGAGCACCATGAGCAGAACTGCCAAAATCGAGACCAGTGTGACAGCTTCCCTGTTCGTGCCGAAGACTATTGGGATGGGGCCTATCATTATCACGCCTCCGCCCTCGACTTCCCCTTCTCCTCCCAGGGCGGAAATCAGAGTCCCCAGGAACACCAGAAGGAACCCTATGAATATCAGGGCTATGCCCGCTATGATAAGCGTATCCCCCCTCATCGAACGATTATCTGTGGCGCTTTCTTTTAAACCTTCCCCCGAACACTGGCTTTTGTTATGGTGGGGCTTGGGGGAATGTTAAGGTTTAAAATGCCTCCACCGAACTACCTGTATGCTTGTGCTTGTTGACCTCGACGACACCCTCTGCAACACGTGGGAGGCCGGGAAAAGAGCAATGCTCCGCGCTATTCCCTTTCTCCTGCGCAGGCGCAAGTTCAGGGCGCTCTTCTACTTCCTCACTGCCAGGTATAGGGGGCTTGAGGGCCTTAAGAGGCTCCACACTCTCGACCTCCACGAGCTCGTGGAGGAGCTGTTTAGGGGGATATACCCCGGAATAAGCGGGGAGGAGCTTGTCGAGTTCTCGGCCTTCCTTGAAAATCACTTTTTCAGACATTTGAGGCTTTATGAAGATGCTCTTCCGTTTTTAAGGGGCCTTAAGGGGCTCGGCGCGAAGCTAGTTCTCGTCACTGACTCATCAACCAACTGGCAGAGGAAGAAGCTTAAAGTCCTCGGGATTGAGGAATACTTTGACGACGTAATCATAAGCGGTGAGACGGGACACAGCAAGTTTGAGGACTACAACTTCCGCCTCGCCCTGGAGAGGTTTCCAGACAGCGAAGTCTACGTCGTCGGCGACCGCGACGAGACCGACATGGCCGGTGCGAGGGCAATCGGGGCCGTTGGAATCCTCGTGAGGCGGGGCTACTTCAGCGGCAGGAAGGTCAGAAACGCCGACTACGTTGTTAAAGACCTTTTGGAGGCCCTGGAGGTGATTAAACGTGAGCATAAAAAGGGAAATCAAGCGTAAGGCCCTCCATATTACCGGTCTAACCGTTCCTGCCGTTTACATGGCCTTTGGGAGGGACTTCACCCTCGCATTTGTCGGGCTTGCGTTCCTCCTGTTCGTGATTCTGGAGCCCTTCCGCGTGATTGAGGAGTGGAGGGACAGGATAAAGAAAGAGCTGGGCCTCTACGTCTCCCCGGATGTCCTTGAGAAAATAGAACTCATTGAAAACCACATCGACGAGATAACGAGGGAGCACGAGAGAGACCGCGTTGCCGCGCACATCTACTTCGCGGCGGCGTCCTTCATAGTGGTCTATTTCTTCCCGAAGGAGGTCGCGGTCGGCGCCATAGCCCTCGCGACCCTCGGAGATGCCCTCGCCGCCATAGTCGGGAAGAGTCTTGGCAGGCACCGCTTTTCAAACGGAAAGAGCGTTGAGGGGAGCCTCGCATACTTTCTCGCTGGTCTGGCAGTGCTCACTCCGCTCGTGGGCCTCCCGCTCGCGGTTGCCGGCTCTCTGACCGGGACGATAGCCGAGTTCTACAACCTCCCGCCCGACGACAACTTCTCGAACCAGCTCGCTGTGGCGCTGGCCGTTTACCTGGCGGGACTCGTTATCTGAGCTAAAAATCCAGAAATGTAGAAAAGGGAAGAAACGGGCGGTCACTCTGTGGTGACCGTGGCGAACTGGGTGAATGTATCCGCGTCGCCCCACTCCTGGCCTGGCTCGGTGTCCTTGACCGCGTCCTGGAGCGGTAGCGAGTCAACCGCCGAGTCGCCGGCGCCCTGTCCGGTGACATAGGCGACAATGTTTATCTCTCCTGGCTTGACGCCGAGGGCTTCCCACGGAATCGCTATCTCAAGGGTCTGGAGGCCGTCTTCTGCTCCGCCGGTGTAGGCGTAGAACCCCACTAACTGGAGGTCCTTGTACTCCCAGCCGGTTCCATTCCAGAGGACGAGCTGGGCGCTGGTTATCGTGCTGGTTCCGGGGTCTCCGAAGAATTCTCCGTTCCAGAAGAAGTACAGCTGAGCGTCTATTCCCCTGCTGAAGCTGACCTTCTTGCCCCAGGAGTCCTGGTCTCCGGTGTAGCCGCCGTCCTTGTAGTCCAGCGAGATGCCGTAGGCAATCCTCCAGGAGGCCCTGTTCTCGGTTGTTAGGGCTATGTAGAGGAACTGGTCGTCGTAGTCAACGTAGAGGGCCTTGAGGTCTGCTCCGTCCTGTCCATAGCCGGCCTCATCAACGGCCACCGGCGGAACACTCCAGTCGTCTAGGTTTCCGTCTATGGTCTTTGTGAGGTTCTTGGAGAGCTCCTGAAGGTACCCCTCTAGTTCGTAGACACCCTTTTGTGCATCTTCTAGGATTTTCTCTATTTCGGAGGTTATCTTTTTCATTCCTGTGTAAGCCCTGTACACCCGAAAGGCACCGATAAATGCTCTTCCGGGTAAGTTTATGGTTTTAATTCCTTCGTTATAGAGTTCTAGGAGGTTATTTACTTCGCTGTCATACTCTGCGATTTTTTCCTGAACTTCCGGGGACAGGTAATATTTTGCTAACTCATTTTTGATTTCGTCGTATCTTGAATAATACTCCTTAAACTTAATCTGGCCGTAGAACGAGTTCAGACTAATAAAGCTTGCAATGTGGTTGGCCTTCTTTTCGAGCAAATATTTGTTGTAGTCAAAGTTTTCGCCAACAACCCTGAACTCGTAGGGGCTATCGTAGCTCCAGAATAGGAACTTAGTGAGTATTGCCGGAGCAGGGGCTCCACCTCCGTTGTTCCATCCTGGCACATCTTGATCTGGGGCAACATCAGCGAACCACTGAAGAGCACCGTTGGAGCCTCCTGTAAGAACAAATACAACCTTAAATGAGGGATTCTGGATATCTCCAAAAACGGATAGGGGAATCGCCATTTCAGCTATGACCCACCCATCTTTACTGCCATACGCTCTCTGAATGCTGGATGTTACTTCGTTGACTCCTGTAGGTGAGAATGTCCAGGCACTCAAGTCGAATTCCCAGCTTTCAATCATCATGTCAATGTCTCCCCTTGCGAATGTGTAGTGCCTGTTCCAGGGATGTCCCTTAGTGTCCGGTGCCCCATCCTTTCCGATTACGTCAATTAGAACTCCAAGATTATTGTAGCCCGTTTTTTTGAATACTGCTGCGATGTAGATGTATGTGCCATCGGAGTACGCTCCTACAGTTTTTATGTCGTCTCCGGATCCCCATTTACCGTCCCCGATGGGGTCATCTAGAAGTAACGTGGTAGGCCATTCGTCTAGATTGCCATCAACTATGATACTCAGTCCAGAAGCCACTGCACTGACACTTCCTAAGGGGAACGTTCCCAAAATCAAAATTGCTATTAAAAACACGGATATATTTCTTTTCATTGTATCACCCCCAATGTGTGGAAGTCCCCACGGGTGTGCAATAGTCACCTCTAGTGACATCATATAAGAAAAGGTTTATATGTCTTTCTTCGATATCACTGCTAGTGATAACATTGGTCAGAGGGTGGTTGCCATGGTGAACTTTATCTTTGGAATCCACAACCACCAGCCCTTGGGAAACTTCGGCTGGGTCTTCGAGAGCGCCTACGAGAGGTCTTACAGGCCCTTCATGGAGACACTGGAAGAGTACCCGAACATGAAGGTCGCGGCCCACTACTCCGGCCCGCTCCTTGAGTGGCTAGCCGAAAACAAGCCCGAGCACATAGACCTCCTCAGGAGCCTCGTGAAGAGGGGACAGCTTGAGATAGTCGTTGCCGGCTTCTACGAACCGGTACTCGCGGCCATCCCGAAGGAGGACAGGATAGAGCAGATAAAGCTCCTCAAGGACTTCGCAAAGAAGCTCGGCTACGACGCAAGGGGTGTCTGGCTCACAGAGCGCGTCTGGCAGCCAGAGCTCGTTAAGAGCCTCCGCGAGGCTGGGATTGACTACGTCATCGTTGATGACTACCACTTCATGAGCGCCGGCCTGAGCAGGGAGGAGCTCTACTGGCCCTACTACACAGAGGACGGAGGGGAGGTCATAACCGTTTTCCCGATAGACGAGAAGCTCCGCTACTTAATCCCGTTCAGACCGGTCGAGAAGACTATAGAGTACCTCCACAGCCTCGACGACGGTGATGAGAGCAAGGTCGCGGTTTTCCACGACGACGGCGAGAAGTTCGGTGTCTGGCCTGGAACGTACGAGTGGGTCTACGAGAAGGGCTGGCTCAGGGAGTTCTTCGACAGGGTCTCAAGCGACGAGAGGATAAACCTCACCCTCTACTCGGAGTACCTCAAGAGGTTCAAACCAAAGGGTCTCGTCTATCTACCCATAGCTTCTTACTTCGAGATGAGCGAGTGGTCGCTCCCGGCCAAGCAGGCTAAGCTCTTCGTCGAGTTCGTCGAGAAGCTGAAGGAGGGGGGACAGTTCGAGCGCTACCGCATATTCGTCCGCGGCGGAATCTGGAAGAACTTCTTCTTCAAGTACCCGGAGAGCAACTACATGCACAAGCGCATGCTCATGGTGAGCAAGCTGGTGAGGGAAAACCCTGAGGCCAGGCACTTCGTCCTCAAGGCCCAGTGCAATGACGCCTACTGGCACGGCGTCTTCGGTGGCGTCTACCTGCCTCACCTTAGGAGGGCCATCTGGGAGAACATCATCAAGGCCAACAGCCACGTTCCCACCGGAAGCTTCGTGAGGGATATTGACTTCGACGGTCGCGATGAGGTCTTCCTTGAGAACGGGAACTTCTACGCGGTCTTCAAGCCCGCCTACGGTGGAGCCCTCTTCGAGCTCAGCTCCAAGAGGAAGGCAGTCAACTACAACGACGTGCTCATGAGGCGCTGGGAGCACTACCACGAGGTTCCTGAGGCGGCCACGCCGGAGGAGGAGAGCGAAGAGGGTGTTGCTAGCATACACGAGCTCGGCAGGCAGATACCTGAGGAGATCAGGCGCGAATTAGCGTACGACAGCTACCTTAGGGCTATCCTCCAGGATCACTTCCTCGACCTGGAGACCACCCTCGACGAGTACCGCCTCAACAGGTACGTTGAGCTCGGTGACTTCCTTGCTGGCGCCTACGACTACAGCCTCTTCGAAGGCGGTGTCGCCCTTGAGCGCGACGGCACCGTCGCAGGGAAACCTGCGAGGGTCGAGAAGACCTTCCACATGACTGAGGACGGCTTCGTCGTGGACTACGCCGTGAGGAGCGACGTAAAAGCTCTCTTCGGCGTCGAGCTTAACTTAGCCGTCCACAGCGTCATGGAGGAGCCCGCTGAATTCGAGGCAGATAAGTTCGAGGTGAACGACCCGTACGGCATCGGAAAGGTCGCCATAGAGCTCGACAAAAAGGCGAGAGTGTGGAAGTTCCCGATAAAGACCCTCAGCCAGAGCGAGAGCGGCTGGGACTTCATCCAGCAGGGCGTCAGCTACACGGTGCTCTTCCCGGTCGGGGGGGAGCTGAGGTTCAGGCTCTCCTTCAGAGAACGCTAGACCCTGAGGGAGACCCCCTCCATGTCCTTTCTTATTGACTTGACGACGTTGAACTCCGTCATTCTTCCCAGGGACGACACCCTAATGACCGTCGTGGCAACGTCTTCCAAGAGCCCCAGGAGAAACTTTCTGCTCTCATCTAGCAGGGACGTCTTGATGAGGTGAACCGCCAGCCTGTCCTCGTTTCCAACGTATTGGGCTAGGAGGCTGAGGAGCAGATGAACGTTTTTGGGCACCACCTCTGAAGTCGCGAAGAGCTTCTCGATACCCAAGGCTATCGTTAGAACGGGTGCGTTTTCCTCCACGAACTTCTCGTACGCCTCTTTAAACTTTCCCATCAGTATGACAGGTTCGCTGAGGTCGCTTATCCAGGCAACGACATTTCCGTTCTTTATTTTCCCTCCTATCTTTATGACGTTGACGTTCTCAAACGTCTCGCTATCGAAGCCTGCCAGCTTGGCCTTGGCCTTTATGAGGTGCAGGGAATCAATGACATCAACAACGAGAACTGTGTATCCTTTGGAAAGTCCCCAGGTTATGAGGTGGTGCAACCCAAAGTACTGGTCTTTAACGTCCGTTCTCTCTATCAGCACGATTTCCCCCGGCTTTAGTGAATCCCATAGGCCGTTGATGACGTTCCCGAGCATTCGTCCACCCCCTTTGATAACTTTGGGTTAGTTTATGCCCTCGGGGTATATAAACGATTCGAAATACCATCGAGGGGGCTAAATAAAAAAAGAAAACCCGTTTGCAAGCCATTACATTTTTCTTTCGAAAGCCCGCTTCCGAATGAATGGGCAAACCATCTTAGAGGTCTACCGTTTACCCAGCGGAAGCCTCGGATAGGGTGGCCCTCATCACAGCTCAGGGCCCGAAAGTCTCCTCATCGGTGCGAACTCCAGCAGTGTGTAGGCTGCGATTATTGCCCATGCGAGGGCCGAATAGTAGCGGAGTTTGATGAATGGGTCAATGAACGCGGCGCTGATTTCAGAGCTTCCAGCCCCGACGCTTACGAGCGTAAGCCCCGTCCTGTCGTCCCTTACGACATTGGCCTCGCGCCCGTTTACCTTTACTTTCCAGTGGGGGAAGTAAGCCTCCGATACCCTTAAGAGCACGGGCTTTTTGGCCGTTATCCTGAACGAATACCGGCCGTCCCCGCGGACGAGTTGGTCTATCTGAATCCGGGCCTCCTCTTGGGGGATAAGGCTCTTCAGGACTTCCAGCTCGTACTGGGAGCCCGTGTAGGCTATGTGGTACAGGAAGTTGCCTCCGAGGACGTAGAGGGTTCCGTTTCCAATCTGTTTGGCCCCTATCAGCGTCCACTTTCCCATGCTCACTATTGGGCTCACGTTCGTGAACACCGGCCCGTACCACGGGAAATCCCCGTACCTGAAAGACGCGAAGCGGGAGACGTTGTAGACCTCGGAGGAGAGCTCTGAAGCGTTTATCGGCCTTACCTGAGCTCTGACCCCGAAGAGCGTGTCTGTGCTTTCAGGGACCCATATGAGCGTCCCTCCGCTTTTTACGAACTCCCAGAGATTTTCTGCCGTGTGGTTGTCCGGGTTGCCTGAATAGATAACGGCGATTACCCCCGAGAGGTTCGAGGGGAGCTCTTCGGTGTACGCGTAGTCGAGGGGCAGGTCATAGAAGTGGCCGGCCATGAGGGTTGAAACCGGCTGGACGAAGCTCACGTTGGAGTCATAGACCCTGCACCCTCCTACGGTATGTCGGTATGTGTAACCGTAGGGTGCGGTATCCGTGCAGCTTATGAAGAATCTCACCGCGTATGCTCTGAGATACGGAGTCGCGTTCTTTCCTGTCTCCAGGAGAGACCACATCCGCCATTCTCCGTCTCCGGCGGGGTTTCCCTCATGGTACCAGCCATTCATTGTACCCTTTGAACTTAGAACAGGAAGGTAGCTGTAATGGGCAACCCCTAAAAGGGGGTACAGTGTGAACCTCCAGTCGTCCCCGGGCTGTTCTCTGAGAAATCTTCCAATCTCAACTAAATTTTGGGGGTAAGGCTCAATATCGGGCATTAGCACCGCTGTTGGAATTGCCGCAATAAGCACCAGAGCGAGTCCAGCAATGGCTTTTGGCCTCGGCTTCATGCCCTCAAGGGAGTCCGCTACAATCAGGGGCACTAAAATTGATGTAACGTCGAGCCATCTGTATGGTGGAATGAGTGATACGATGGGAAGGTAGTAGAGCCATCTGGTTGGGGAATACTGGCCGAGTGATAGGTACGCGAATGTCCCGACCAGTGTAACTTTTTTTGTATCCAATTTCTGCCTCCGGATTCCGATTGCCACTGCTGTGGTCAGTAATGCCACCATAAAGATTCCTGGGGGAGTTATGAACCGGTCGGGGGACACGCTGTATCCATGAAAGAGCCATTTGTTTGTTGATATGTTCCAAAAGTGTGTCCATTCCCTGTCATAGAAGAAAGGTATGTACCAGAACGCGGTGAGGAAGATTACCGCCCCAATGACCCTCATGGCGTTCCCGATGACACGGAGCTCCGTAAGGCTCTCCCAGTGAAGCGCGAGCGCGAGAATCAGGAGCGGAATCACAATTGAGTGGTGGGTGAGGACGACCAGCGAAATCGAGAGTGCCGAGAGGAGCAGGTATCTCTCCCTGTATTCCCGCAGAAGACAGACTCCAAGGAGGAAGAGGGGAGCAAGATGAATGGCGTTTGCCCTCGGGAAGTTGCCCTCGATGTATGCGACCCCGAGGTGCCACGGGAATAGCAGGAAAACGAGCGGTGCTACGTAGGGCTCTTTTTCAAGCCTCTTCAGGTAGGTATGCAAGGCGAGGGCACCGAGGAACGCCGTCAGCATTAGTGTAGCCGCGTAGCCCCTGACTGCACTCCCAAAAACCTTCCCGAAGAAAGCCGCGATAATGTACGAACCGGGGGGATAGAACCTGAGGAGGGGGAAGCCCGCATACCATTCCTCTATCCACGGCTCCCAGCCGTCCTCCATTAGCTTGTGGACTTTAAAGAGGTGTCCGAGGCCGTCGCCCTTCAGGTCGGGGTTGGCTGGGGCGAAGAAGAGGGGCAGGAACTCCACCACTGAGACAGCAAGCAAAAGGAGGACGTACCCCCGCTTCATCTCCCTGCCTCCAGGATTTCAATGAGCTCTGCTATCCCCTGAACTGTCGCAGAGAAGAGCCAGTTCGTCCCGTCCCACCCAATCCAGAGCCCTTCTCCGGCATGGGTGATGCCAATTCTTCCCCCTGGAACCTCTATGAAGGCCTCTTTCGGGAGTTCCCGGCCGGGCAGGATTCCCACAACGAGGGCCTTTCCAAGGTACTGGGTGAGGCCTAAAATTCTCTTTAGAACGCTTACAGCGGCTTTCTCCTCGAACCACACAAAGATTTCTCCCGTTTTGTATTCGTGGGTCACCCTGCACCTGCGCCCACCCAGAAGAAATTCGGCAAAGTACCTTTCAGTGCTCTCGCTTTTGAGCGCCCCCTCACCGGCCAGCTCCCTGGCCAGCCTGCCCGCGTGAGATGCCCCTATGATTTTTATCCCTGCCATTTTAACCAGAGGGTATATATACTTCCAGAATAAAACCCTTGTGATGAGGCCGTCCCTCAAGTTCCAATCAGTGCTTTACCTGTACATTCTCCTGCTGGCGGGGCTCTCCCTGTTGATTCCGGTTCCTTACATACTTGAGGCAGTCCTGTTTTTCCTGTTCGTCATGGTCTCGTCGGGCCTCGTCTTCTACACGCTCCTCATCTTTGCCACCCAAAGGGACTATCCGGCGAGGCCGAAACCAGTTCCCAGGGGTTTCTTTGAGCCAACGGTTTACGTCCTCATTCCCGCCCACAATGAAGAGGCGGTCATAGAGAAAACGGCCCGTTCTGTGCTTAACCAGGACTACTCAAACTTCAAGGTCTTTCTGATAAACGACAACTCCACCGACCGGACGCTTGAGGTAATGAAGAAAATCGAATCGGCCTGGAGGGGCAAAGCGGTTGTCATCAACGTCCCGTCCCACAGGGGACGGAGCAAGCCGAGGGCCCTGAACTACACCCTTGAGGTCATAGAGGCCGCGTTCAAGTGGCCTGACTACATTTTTATTCTCGATGCGGACTACCTCCTCGGGCCTGATGCTCTGAGGACTCTCGTGGGCATCATGGAAAGTGCCCCCAACTACGTCATTGGGGTGCAGGGCAACGTCAGGCCGAGAAACTGGAACAGGAACTTCATCACCCGCTTTATAACCCTTGAGAGGCTCGTGGGCTTTAACGTTGCCATAGAGGGGGACATGAAGCTCAATGAAAATGGAAAGTACGGCGGAACGGTCGCTCTTCTCCGCTTTTCGCATCTCCTTCGCCTGGGCAAGTTCCGTGAGGACTCCGTTACCGAGGACACGGACCTCTGGGCGAGGGCGCTGATAGAGGGCTACCGCTTCTGGTACTACCACGGTGTTACTGGCTGGGAAGAGGCCGTCGAGACGATGAAGGACTACATCAAACAGCGCTCCCGCTGGGCGCAGGGACACCTCCAGGTCATGCTTGAATACTACTGGCCAGTCCTGAGGAGTTGCTCTGGCCTTACTGAGGCCTTCATAGAGCACTTTTACATGATGAGCTACCTTGTGCCGGTGTTCTGGTTCCTCTCGGTTCTTCTCAACGGCTACCTCGTCCTCTCGGGGGGCGTTCCCCTGGCCCTCGCCAGGCCCAGACTCTTTCTCGTGATTTCAGTCCTCGCGTTCCTTGTCTTCTGGGTCTCGGTTGCCTATTCGAACTGGCTTGAAAAACGGAGAACTGGGTTTGGAGTCCAGTGGTGGTTCGTTGGGGCTTACCCCGCTTACTTCCTTCTCTTCGTCCTTGCGGGGGTTGTTTACACGATGCGTGGCCTGCTGAGGCTCCTCGCCGGCAGGCTCCACTGGGAGAAGACGAGGCGCTTCACTTAAAGGGGTCTTTCAGGGCAATCCTGTCGAGGTCTCCGGTAAGGACTTCCGAGTACAGGAAGGAAGCTGCCTTCAGGTTCTCCGCGAGCCCCTGAAGTACATGTTCAAAGACTCCCTTTAGGATAAGCATGAGGGCGAGGGGACTGTAGCCGCCCTGAACGAGGTCTGCGGTTATAAAGACCAGACCCGTGAGTATGTGGAGCACTGCGTAGCCACCGAGGGGAGGGGAATAGCGGCTGAAGAACCGCCAGTACACCGTGAAGCGTGTTCTCCTGAGCTCCTCCTCCAAGTCCGAGTTCATGAGCGCCGAGGCAGTGAAGAACGCCCACGCTGTCAGGTATATGAGCGCGGGGGCTGTCCGCCCCGTCGCTGCGTTTATGCCGGCCATTACTGCCGAAACTGCCGAGCATGCCCACAGGAACACCTTATACGCTCCCATAGCGCGTATGAGTGTTTTTCTGAGCCTCGGGAACGTGGCGACTACCCTCATCTTTTCACCCTGAAGTCTATCGGCTCTTCAAGGCGCCAGAACCTGCAGAACGAGCAGACTTCTCCGCTCGACGGCATGCCGCAGACTCTGCACTCTCTCAGCTCCGCCTCCTGAAGTTCGGCCTCGAAGAGGTGCCTCTTTCGTAGAAAGCCCTTGACGAAGTTGATTTTCGTCCCGGGCCTCTTCTCCTCCATCTCGTTGAGTATCTCCTTGTATTCAATCGTTGTCGCTCCAACGGAATAGGGACACTCCTCCATCATGTACTCGATGCCATTAGCGAGAGCGTAGGCCACCACTTCCCTCTCTGTGACCTCGTACAGCGGTTTGACCTTCTTCACGAGCTTGCCGTTGAACTGGCTCGGCGTCACCGGCCCCTGCTTCGCTAAGTACTGTGTGTTCCAGTGCATCATGTTCGAGAAGATGAAGCTCGCCTCGTCGTCGAGGTTGTGGCCAGTAGCAACTGCATCGAAGCCGTTGTCGTAGGCGAACTTGTTGAAGATGTAGCGCTTCGTTAAACCGCAGTAGGAGCAGGTCGGCCTCCTTGTCCTAACTTCTCCGATTCCTTTGCCGAGAAGCTCTTTGACGCGGACTATGTGAAGAGGAACCCCTAAGGCCTCGCACTGTTTCTTAGCGTAGCTCTCGCTCTTTTCCGAGTACTCGCCGATTCCGAGGTTTATGTGGAGGCACTCTATGTTGTAGCCGAGCTTTTTGAGTATGTGGGCTGTGACGGCTGAGTCCTTCCCGCCGCTGACAACCACCAAAACCCTCTCGTCAGGCTTGAGCATCTTGTAGCGCTCTATCGTCCGTTTGACCTTTCTCTCGAAGTACTCCTTGAAGTGCTCCTCGCAGAGGTACATCTTTGGGTAGTGAAGCTTGATGAAGGCTGGTTTCTTACAGAACTTGCATCTCATCGGCATTTTTCTTCACCTTAGAACCCTTCTTTTAGGCTAATTAAATGTTTGTGGTGACGTAGCAAGGCATATAACCTTTGGGAACGAAGCTTACTATTGAAAATGGAGGGTTCCGGCCATAAGGTTGGATACAATCGTTGCACCAATTCTAATAGCGGTTCTTGTTAGTGTCGTTTTTTCATCTGCGTGCATTGAGGGAGGGGGTACTGCGACCCAAACGCCCAAGGAGCACGTTACATCGAGGGTTCCTTCAGGCACTGGTACTGACACGATAGTATCTAAGGAGGTGGACTCCGATGGGGATGGCCTCTCAAATTGGGATGAAATAAACGTTTATAGGACGGATCCTGACAGGAAAGACACGGATGGCGATGGTTTGGACGATGGTGAAGAGGTTAAGATTGGGACTAACCCATTGGGGGCCGACACGGATGCGGATGGGATCCCTGATGGAGAGGAACTTGAACTTAAAACTAACCCCTTAACCAATGACACCGATGGCGATGGGTTGAGTGATTACAGGGAAGCCTTTATCTTGAATACGAGTCCGGGCCTCGAGGATACTGACGGTGATGCTCTTTTAGACGGCGTGGAGTTATCCAAAGGAACCAACCCGTTGAAGGCCGACACGGATGGTGATGGTCTCAGCGATGGAGACGAGGTTCTCACCTACGGAACGAATCCCTTAGTGAACGATACTGACCGGGATAACTTGACAGATGGGCGGGAGGTTTTAGTCTACTACACCAATCCCCTCATGATGGACACCGACGGGGATTACCTGCCTGACGGATACGAGGTTGGGATTGGAACCGACCGACTCATGACTGGAGGTACGAAGGAACTGAAACAGACGCCCTCAAATCCGCCCTAAGTTTTCTGCTGAGAAAAAAGTTGAGAATATCTCATCGCGCTTTTTGGGGTATACTTCAGCCCTTGACTGGGCGTGGGCGGTTTTGGGGTGGATTGATGAAAATATCGAGTACAACTATACAAAGGCGGAGTACGTGAACCAAAGTGTTGAGTTGTGGGACTCTCTTAATGAGAGCGAAAAGGAACGGTACCTCAACCTTACAATGCTCCAGGCTACCAACGACACGGCTTTTGCCCTGCGTAGCGGGATATGCACAGACTACGCAATTCTAACCGCCGACCTCCTCCTCGACGCCAACGTTAGTCCAGTTTACGTTCTCAGCATCGACTACTGGAACCAAACGATAGGTCACGCAACAGTAGCGATAAAAATCAACGGCACGTATTTTGTCCTCGATCAGGAACTCCCGATAATCCCCCTTGGCAACTACTACTGGTACTCAATCGAGAGGGGTATGGGCGAAATAGAGAACGTGACGTTCTACAGGATTTCTCTGGACGGGAAGGGTGAGGTTAACGTGGAGAACTGGACGTGGGCCTGTGAGAGGCTTGGAAGTATGGCGTACAGAATGACCTGGGAGGACATTGGGATAATCGAGAATCTAACTGAGGAGCTACTCCTTGAGAGGTATCCTCAATACCACAGGGATGTGAGGCTGAAAGAGAACGCTGAATCTGACTTTGAATCGCTGGTGAATACTGGACGACCTGCCAATAATTATCTTCCGTATGGATTTACGGAAGGGTGGGTTTTATACGGGATATCCGATTTGGCGCTTTATTACCATCCCCTACTGGCGGAGAAGCTCGTCCGCTATTACTGGCTGGGGCCTCGGTTCGGGGAGAAAGTGAATGGGATAAACCGCTGAGGGAGTGCGACGCCTACTACATGAAGATAGGTCTTATCAACGATGAAATTAGGATATCCGCACATACAGGCGACTCCTGGAGCTATCCCGGGTTAGTGATTGTATTGGAGGTGGCAAGGTAAAGGGAGCCTGCTGTTCTCTCTTGTTGAGTTTTCTATTTTTTCTTTCAGTTATGGCTTTTTGAAGCCCCTCCCACTGTGAGGGCTCTTCTTAATGTCATCTATGTGATGTTAGCCTTGTTTTGTGGGGGAACCTTCGGTATTAGCCTCTCCTTATCTTAAACGGATACCTGCCCTTCTTTTTTGCCACGATGGCGGCGTAGTAGAACTTATCCTTCCTCCACTCCTCGGCTATGCGCTCGGTGCTCTTCATCAGCTTGATGTAGACTTCGTCGATGTTGTTGTATTCCCTTACAACCGGCCGGCCCTGCTTTGCTGTCCTTACCTTAATCTTTGGAACGTTCTTTTTGAAAGGAAATATTCCTCTTTGTTCATATTCTACTCCCCCGAATTTACCCGCGTAGGCTCTCCCCTCACTGTCCACTATGATAATCGTTGCGCTCTTGGGCATGTTCTCCAGAAGAGCGCGTTTGTCTATCTTAACGGCGTGCTTGATGGCCACTTTGGTGTTCTGGCGGTTTTTTGGAGTTATGTTGTACTCAGGGTCTTTGAACATTCTGACGATGTTGAGCCCCCTGCTGAGCTCAAGCTCCTCCTCCCATTCTCTTTCCTTTCTCCAGGACAGAACCAGGTATGCAACCGCGGACCCGATGACCATGGCCAGGACTTCCACATATCACCTGTGACGTAATTTTATCAGGACTTTAAGAAGTTTTTCTGTCCCGGCTGTTTGGAATATCATTAGGGGAAATAAAACAGAAAAGATGCTGTAATCTCGCTGTTTTCTTCTCCGCATTACTTAAGCTCTATCTCGCGCCCTTCCTCTCCAATTTCAAGAGATTTCAGGACTGTGAGCTTTGTCTTTTCCGTGAATGCCAGAACCCGCGTGAAGGCCTCCTCAAGGAGGGCCAGGTACCCTTTATCCGCGATCTCCCCGTTGATGAAGTAGAAGGCAACTTTCCGGGGGTTTCCGAGGAATGCGGACGCCATGTCTGCGAGTGCCAGTATAAAACTCCTGTCCCCGTTTTGGAGGGGGACGAGTCTCTCGGGGTTCATGATGAGGGCTACAGTAAAGTCGTTTTTTGAGTACAACCTCTGCACAGTCTTGGTTACCTTACTCATAAAGATTCCCGGGTCATTGTACGGGTTAACGTCCAGCACCACGTTGCCCCAGCTTGAGACCCCTCCCACCTTTATTCTTCTGATGTTGGTGGGAACGCCGCTGCCTGAGAGCCTGAGCCACCTGAGAACTATCAGGCTGGAGTCTATCACGTCAATAAGAAGGATTCTGTCCCAGCCGTACTTCTCGCCAATTCTGTAGAATGCGAGGGGATATGCTGACAGGGAGGTGTGTTCGATGAGGACGCTCTCCCCGGGAGAAATCCTTGATAGGTACTCCTTAAAGTCCATTTTCAGTCACCCCCGGCGACTTTAAGAGCTGGACGTTCCTGCCGTCTATTTTCACCACGTAGTCAGAGTCCAGTTCAAGCCCCTTCCTGAGGTACTCGGAGGCGATGTCCGTGTTGAGGAACAGAAAGTTGGTTCTGTTCTCTATGGTCAGGTATCTTCTTGTTACTCTTTCAAAATACCGCTCCAGCTTGGGGGGGTTGTCTATGAATGGAAATGAGAACTTCTCCATCCCCACTACTATCGTGTGGTTCCTTGACTGCTCTGGGACTCTCCTTGCGAGCTGGCCATAGGCCGCGAGGTGGTAGTCAAAGTCTTCCATGACATCAACCCGTCCTATGAGCTTTCCTGTCTTAACGACGCCCCTTTCCTTTATCACTGGAACGTCACTGATGTCCAGCTCCTTCCCCTCAAACTTCAGGTTCTGGATAAAAATGTGAAGGGTGTCCCAGATATCGACTATAAGGGGGGTTATACCTTTCTGCCTCCACCTGTTGACAATTTCAAAGAACGTCAGTTCGGGGTGGCCCTTCGATGGGTACTCCACCAGGATTATGCCCTCTCTGGCGTTTGTGAGGGCATCAAGGATTGTATTCATATGCACCACCCAGAACTAAAATACAGTGTCAATGCATAAATACTTTTCTCAATGCTCTTCTATGTGTGTTAATGGTTAGCGTATATGGGAGAATTGGGAAAAAGTAGTGATGGGAGTCAGCTGAGCGACTCTATCTTTTCCTTCCAGTTCCCCGGCTTCCTGAAGTCCTTCTCGGTGTAGAGGCCCTCCTTCTTGAGTATTCCCCTCGCGGCGAGGAGGCCGGTGGCGGCTGCGTTTACTATGTCCCTGCTTAGGCCGGCTCCGTCTCCAGCGGCAAAGATGCCCCCGATGCTCGTCTCAAGGTTCTCGTCTACCTCGACCTTCATGGCATAGTACTTGATTTCCGGCGCGTAGAGGAGTGTGTGGTCGCTTGCAACGCCGGGCAGAACGCGGTCGAGCTTTTCCAGGCCCTCTATGATGTTCGTCACGACACGGTGCGGTAAAGCCATCGCTATGTCTCCCGGCGTTACGTTCTTTAAGGTGGGCTCGACGTCGCTCCTCCTTATCCTCGCCCACGTGCTCCTCCTTCCCCTCCTCAGGTCGCCGAGGCGCTGAATGAGGGGCTTTCCACCGCCTATCGTTGTTGCCAGCTGAGCTATGCTCTTGCCGTAAGCTGTCGTGTCCTCAACGGGCTCGGTGAGCTCTATCCTGCTCAGGAAGGCGAAGTTGGTGTTGTTGCTCTTCTTCTCGTGCATCGAGTGGCCGTTCACCCCGACGTAGCCGTCGTAGCGCTCCTCGACGACGAAGCCGTTCGGGTTGGTGCAGAAAGTCCTCACGAAGTCGTCGTAGGTGTCGGTGTAGATGTGGAACTTGGGGTCGTGGTTTATGCTCGTTATCGGCTCCATGACTATCGCCGGAACCTCAACGCGGACGCCAACGTCAATGGGCCCGTGCCTCGCCTTTAGGCCTATCCTCTGGGCCACCTCGTGGAACCAGTCCGCCCCGCCCCTTCCGGGGGCAACGATTATGTAGCGGGCTTTAATCTCGAAGACGTCCTTTCCGCGCCTCACTTTGACCCAGCCCTTTCCGAACTCCAAAGCCTTCGTCCAGAGGAGAAACTTGACCCCTTTGCTCTCCAGATACCGCTTTATGTCGTCTATGACCTCGGGCGTCCTGTCGGAGCCTATGTGCCTCTGGATTATGGGTATGAACTTCACTCCCGCCTGTGCCGCCTTCTGCTCCCAGTACTTCACCTGCTCCGGGTTCCCCTTGAAGAGGTTCCTCGGTGCTTTATGCTTTAGAAAAATCTGGTCAACTTCCCATACGAGCTGCCAGGCGTAGTTCTCATCGTTCGTCAGCTCGGTTAGGTCACCGCCAATGTCCGGACGGAGGTTTATCGTGCCGTCGCTCAGACCGCCGGCGCCGCCGACACCGCTCATTATGTGGCAGGGCTTGCACTCGACACAATAACCGAGCTCGTACATCGGACAAACGCGCTGCTTGACGTCGCCGCCTTCATCTATGACGAGAACGCTCAGGTCGCTCTTCTCCGCCAGCTCGTAGGCCGCGAAAAGTCCAGCGGGGCCAGCTCCAACAATAACGACGTCGTAGGTCTTTCCGTCTCCGGTTCCAGAAACCATATTTCCCTTACCGGTGTCTCTGGGTTGTTCCTTAAAAAGTTTTTGGCAAATTCCTGGTTAATCTGTTTTCATTTTTTCCCTGCTATTAACACGAACTTGCCAAAAAATCCCCGAAACCTTTAAACACTTTTGTGTATTATTAAATTCAGTGGGTGCATTATGGAGCAAGTAAAGACCTTTGAGAATAACAAAGCTACAAAGGCCAAGAAAGTGAAGATAATCCACAGCAAGCGCAGAATGATACAGCTCCAGCGCAAGGAGGAGCTCAGCCACAACATCCGCTACATCTCCAAGGTTCCCGTCAGGCTGGTCATGGACAGGGAGTTCCTGACGCTCCACCCTGAAGACCCCCTTTCAAAGCTCGTGCAGAGCCTCAGGGACGAGGAAAGCTCCGCTGTCATCGTTGATAATGAGGGCAAGCTCCTTGGCTTCGTCACCATGAAGGACATTCTCCGCTTCTTCGAGCCCCCCAAGAGGTACTCCATAGTCGGTGTCGGCCTGCTGAAGAAGTATTCCATTAACCGTGCCTCCCGTGTGGGGGACATAATGGTTCGCAGGCCCGTAACCATCCACGTCAATGACAACCTCGGTCGGGCGATAGGGATAATGCTCGAAACGGGAAAGCACCACCTCCCGGTTGTTGACGATGAAAACCGCGTCCACGGCGTCCTTGAGGTCAAGGACATAATCCGTCTGATTCGCATAGTCTCCTCGTGAGCCTCTAAAAACCAAAGCGGGATGATAATCATGGACGTGTTCCTGGAGCTGGCGCTGATACTCGTAGTTGCAAAGCTGTTCGGCTACCTCACAGTTCGCTTTGGGTTTCCTGCGGCCCTCGGCCAGCTGATTGGTGGCATTTTAATAGGTCCGTCACTGTTAAACTTGGTGGCATATGATGAAGGAATTAAACTAATCGCTGAGCTCGGCGTCGTCATGCTGCTTTTCCTGGCAGGCCTCGAAACCGACATCGAGGAGTTCAAAAACGTCGGTGTTCCCGCCTTCATAGTGGCAGTTCTTGGCGTTATAATCCCATTTATTCTTGGGTACGTCAGTGCCCTTGCATGGGGGTATTCCCACCTCCAGGCACTATTCTTGGGTGGAATTCTGACTGCCACGAGCGTCGGTCTGACAACGAGCATCCTTATGGAGATGAAAAAGCTCCGTACAAGGGTCGGCACAACGATTCTCGCGGCTGCCGTCGTTGACGACGTCCTTGGTATCATAATTTTAACGGTTCTCGTCGCCATGAACACAAAGGGGAGCGTTTATCCCGTGGACGTCCTTATAATCCTCGGTGAAGTTGTCCTCTTTTTCATCCTTGGTCTCCTCCTTGGCAGTCCCGCGGTAAAGGAAGCCCTGAGGGCGTCTGAGAGAATAAACCTGCCGGAGACGGTAACGGCCTTTGCAATAGCCATAATGCTCATTTTTGCCTACATCGCCGAGCGGTTCCAGCTGGCGGGCATAACGGGCGCTTACCTTGCCGGCCTCATTGTGGCGGGCAGTGCCGAGGCGAGAGAAATCACCAGCAAGACCCTGACCATCGGCTACTCGCTATTTATACCAGTCTTTCTCGTCAGCATAGGCATTGAGACCAACGTCCACGTCTTGGCCCACGTAGGGGCCTTTGCAGGACTCTACGCGGTTATGGCGATAGTTGGAAAAATTATCGGCTGTGGAATTGGTGGAGTGCTCACAGGGTTTAAGGCTCGGGAAGCCCTTCAGGTTGGGGTTGGCATGGTTCCGAGAATGGAGGTGGCCCTTATAATGGCCAACATAGGCCTCCGGGAGGGCGTCTTTGACAGGGGGACGTTCTCGATACCCGTCAGCATGGTGATAATAACGACGCTGGTTACTCCTTTCCTCCTGAAGTGGGCCTTTTCGAGGGAATAGGGGCGATAGCATGGAGATACTCCTCCTGATAGCGGTAATGCTTGCAACGGCGAAGCTGATGGGCTATATCTTCGAAAGGTTTGGCCAGCCTGTGGTTTTGGGCCAGATATTTGGGGGCCTGTTGATTGGCATATTCTTCGAGACGAACGAGGTTATAAGCCAGTTTGCCAACCTTGGTGTCCTTCTGCTCCTCTTCATAGCGGGCCTTGAGAGCGAGCTGGAGGAGTTCAAGCGCGTCGGGAAGCAGAGCGTTGTAGTTGCAGGGGTAGGTGTTCTCGTTTCTTTTCTCCTCGGCTTTGCCGTCGCTTACTTTTTCGTCCCCCTCCACGAGGCCGTCCTCTACGGCGCCATGATGACGCCGACGAGCGTGAGCATAACGGTGAAGGTATTAATGGAGCTCAGAAAGCTCAACACGCGCGAGGGGACGACGATTCTCGCGGCTGCCGTCGTTGACGATATCCTTGGAATTCTCGTACTCACGGTGGCAATCTCGATTATAAAGGGCGGGAGCGTTGACTACTCCAGCCTCCTTGAGGTCATTATCTCTGTTTCATTGCTCCTCTTTTTCTTCCTCTACTTCGGGCCCGGCCTCGCGGACAGGGCTTTTCGCTTTATCTCGCGCATAGACCTTCCTGAGAGCGAGACTGCCTTTGCCCTGGTCTTCCTTATCGTCTTCGCATACTTGGCCGAGCACCTGAACCTCGCTTCAATACTTGGAGCGTACCTCACGGGCCTCGCACTCGGCCAGAGCTCCAAGAAGAAGGCGATAATGGACCATATGAACGTCCTCGGCTACTCCCTCTTCATTCCACTGTTCTTTGTTGAGGTGGGCATGAGAATAGAGCTTGGCTACATACCTCACGCTGGCCTCTTCGCCGTCCTGTACACCATCATGGCCATAGTGAGCAAAATAGTTGGATGTGGCCTCGGTGCAAGGCTTGCCGGCTTTGACTGGGCGTCCTCTCTCAGAATCGGTGTTGGAATGGTTCCCAGAATGGGCGTCGAGCTGGCGATGCTCGCCGTTGCGATGTCGAGCGGTGTAATCGGTTCGGACGCACTAACCGTGGCCATTCTCATGGTGTTCGTGACGACGGTGATAACGCCGCCCCTGCTTAAGACTGTGTTTTCCGCGGGACACTGATGTGCACATCTTTACGTTCATTTGTGTTGTTTTTATTATATCTAGGCACGATATTGGTCACAAAATTTTATAATTGCAACTTTTTGTTACTATAATCGAGTTATGGGGGTGGTGAAAATGGAGGCAAGGTCATTTGGAGAGTTTTCCCGCATCATGAGGGCCTCAGAGAAAGACATCATTGAAGCAGTCAAGGTGGTGCGGCTTCGACCTCGCATGCCCTGATTGCGGTTCAAGAGATGTCGTCAGGATAGGCTATTTGGACAGGGGTAGCTTCAGGGTTCAGCGCTTTCAGTGCAAGCGCTGTGGCAGAACATTCACGGAACTCGAAGACACGCCCTTTAAGGGGGTTCATGACCCAAAAGCCCTTGTGGCGGTGGCGTATCTCCGCCTCAGAGCTGGCTTGAAGGAGTCTGCCATAGCCAAATTGCTGGGGATGTCGTATCCCTCTGTTAAAAGACTATCAATAAGAGCGTACAAGCACAGGAAGTTCTTGGAGCGGGTGCTGGACGTGTTACTAAAGGCTCGTTCGTAAGGTCTCTTGAAAGAATGTTGTTGGGCATTTTGTTTTTTCATTCTTTGTCTTCGGATCTTGTGTGTTTTGAGTTTTTTTGTTTTTCATATTATGATATGCTGGTTTTGATTCCAGTTTGAACGTTAAACTTGCAACATTTTTTGAGCTTCCGTTTAATAGGTAATGTTTTTTGATTAAAACAATAATTATCGTTAAATATTTCCATAATTTCATTTCAAGAAATCACAATAAAACCTAAAAAATATAAACAGAATTAGGCTCGTCTGGGTGAAATTATGGCGTCGATGGACTCTCTGAGGGAGCTTGAGCAAATTCTCTCTATCCCTGAAGAAGTAATTATCAGAAGGGCATCAACACTAGTTCCCCCAAAGTGCCCTGTCTGTGGCTCAACATCACTTGTGAGAATCGGCGGCGTGGTTAAAGCTAACGGTTTAAGGATTCAGCGATTCAGGTGCAAGTCCTGCGGTAGGACGTTCACTGAGCTGGAAGGGACTCCTCTAAAGGGGCTTCATGATTTGAAATTCTCGTTGGTAGTTGCGTATCTTTATTTGTGTTTAAAGGTGGAACCAGGGGCAATAGCCAAGATGACAGGTCGTTCCTTTTCTACGGTATCTAGACTCGTGGGGCGGGTAAAAAATCATAGAAGCTTCTTTGTCAAATTGTTAGAATCTTTGGGTGTTACAGTTGGTACTAGGTGCAAGGTCTAATAAAAAACTTTGTTGAACCTCTATTTTATTATATTGTCTGGGTGTTGTCTCTAACTCTAAAGGTTTCAGTTTTGACCTTTGGACATTTTATTTTTAAACTATTGAGCATTACTAAACAGTTTTTTAAACTATTTACTTTGTGTTTTATTTTGTAAGATTTTCAATTGATTTTGAATTGGATTGGATAGTTTATGTAACTAAAATATGCAAAAACATTTAAAAATAGCACATTCTTTCCAAAATTTTGAGAAGGGGGGTGTATTGAATGGGTATCGCGAAGATAGTAATGAGTCAAAAGGCGAGTGTGCTAATAGAACATACTTCCGAGGACATAGTTGGGTATGTGTTGGTTAAGCTTCTTAGAGATGTCTTTGAATGCTGCGGAGATTCCCAAATAGACTTAGTCGTGACTGACTTCTTTGACGCCTTTTCAGTGTATCTCTACCACGCGGAGCTTTTGGGTATGGATACCGACTTTATCAGCAACATCTCGGTAATCAAAGTTGGGGGTAAGATAAACGTTGGAAACGTCCTTCAAACAGTGCCTATCTCCCCATATCCCGTTTACAAGGTTCGCTACGAGGAAGCGCTGTCTAGGATATTGAGGAGCGATGACAATAACAGAGTCAAACTCAACATACAAGTAGGTATTGACATGATTATGAACCTCTTCGACAAAAAGGAGCTGATTGAGCAGATACACGACATAGGCAGACAAATAATACAGAACAAAGATGTTATCAACGTGGTCTTTATTAACTCCGAATCAGTGGGACAGGCTTCTTTTGAGGCCCTTCCCCTCCTAAGGCTAATGTTTCCGATTGTCCTCCAACTCGAAAGGGGCGGAGAGGGATTTGTTGTAAAGAAAAGCGTTTTCCCAGAACTCAGGGGAATAAAGGGAGAGGTGTGAGCCATGGACTTCAGAAGGAAGCTTTTCATGGCTATTGCCATTCCCCTGGTTCTTGTAGTTCTCAGCGCCATTATCGTCCAGCAGATTGCTATGAAGCAGCTTACAGGGGCCCTAGCGTCTGCAGGAGCCTCTGTGCAGGCTGTCCTCAGCTCACACAGGCGTATCCTCTGGATGAACATAGGGATAATGGCACTCACTGCCCTTGTGTCGGGCGGGATAGCCTTCAAGCTGATGGGCTCCGCCCTTGAACCGGTAGTTGAAATGACACGCGTTGCGAACGCGATTTCTGAGGGCCGGCTCAAAGAAGCGGAGCAGATGATAGGGAGAATCCGCTACCGTGAAAATGATGAGATAGGTAGGCTTCTTGAGGCTTTCAAAGTAATTTCGACAGATGTTCTTGAGACCCTTGAACTCATAGCTGAAAGAATGGAGAAAATATCCCAAGGCGACATAACTGAAGAGTTAACGGCCCACGCTAAGGGTGACTTTGAGGAAATTCTCAACTCAATGCGTTCTGCGATAGTGAATCTGAAGAGCCTTATGGTGACTGTCAAGGAGCTTGCTACGACTCTTGAGAACCGGGCTGACGACCTCACTAAGATTACATCTGAGATAAGTGAAGCTGTAGGTCAGGTCGCTGAGGCCATTAGTCAGGTCAGTACAGAGGCGCAGAGACAGCAGGAGAGCATCACAATGATAACGGACAGCGTTAACATGACTGCGGACTTGACTAGGAAGACTATGGAGGCCGTTGAGGAGTTCAGTGGTATTGTAGAGGAAGTTCTTAACATAGCCAGGGAAGGTGAGGAGAACGGACAGCGGGCCATTTCTCAGATTGGGCAGATTCAGAGCTCAATGCGCTCTATAAGTGAGGCTGTCTCAGAGGTTGCCGACAGGAGCAGGCATATTGACGAGATAATAAACGCAATCAGCTCAATTGCGGAGCAGACTAACCTTCTGGCACTCAATGCGGCCGTTGAAGCGGCGCGGGCGGGTGATGCTGGGAAAGGATTTGCCGTCGTTGCCGAGGAGATCAGGAATCTAGCGGAGGAGAGCAAACGGGCGGCTGAGAAGATAAAGGAGATAGTTAACGAAATCCAGGACAAAGTGGAGAACGCCGTAATTGAGACAAAGAACGGCTCAAGGGTCATAGACGAGTCTGTGGACTTCCTGAGGGAGACCGTTGGTTACCTGGTCAATATCAGCGAGCTCTTGAAGGACGTCGAGGAGCGCTTCTCGGGGCTTAAGTCTGAGATAGGGCGGACGAACGAGGAGATGGAAGAGGCCAAGAAGGCCCTTGAGAACCTTGCCGCGAGTGCCGAAGAAACAACTGCCAGCGCCGAGGAGGTCAGTGCGAGTGCTGAGGAGCAGGCCTCTGCCCTGGAGGAAGTCAGGAGGAACATCCTTGAACTGAGACAGATAGTTGGAGAGCTCAGGCACGCCGTGGAGTTCATAAGAGCCTGAACGGGGGATACTATGCCGCGCGTTAATGGTGTGGATGTGGTCAGTGAGCTCATTGTAGAGAGCGTAGAAAACGGTTCGGTAACCTCAATACTCTATGACGCCTACTCCCTTGGTTGGACACTCGGGTTCGAAATTCTCAGGGCCCTCGTAGAGGAGGATTTTTTTGGCGTTGTTCACAACTACTCCCTTCCTGTCCCTCGACTTATTTCCCGGGCATCTTTTGCGGGACTTAATATTCCCGAGCTAGCCAAGCAAGGATTTCTGAAGATTGTTGACCTCTTTGGGTCTCGCTATAACATTCCACCTTTTGATGACTATGTTATCAGGGTTGATAATCCAACAGAAGATACCCTAGCGCCCAAAATAGAAAAAATCTACCGAGACGTTATCTACCCCCTTTCTGAAGGCAAAGGAATAATTAAGCTGATATATACCCTCGATGGTACTGTGGTAATGTTCGGGGAGAAGGCAACTCTCAAGCTTCTGAACTCTGAAGTTGCATTTCTTGCCAGAGAGTCACTCAACAGAACGATATCAACAATACTCCTTGTTAACACAGACGTTGTTTCCGAGCGTCTTGTTGCGTGGGTTTCAAGCATCTCTGACACAATGGTAGCTTTCAAGTCTAGCATAAAAGATGATACGCTTGTTGAGAGAATGGTCGTACTCAAAACTCCAAGTCCGAGCTTTGAACCCATGACCTACGACTTCAGGCTCTCGACGAAAAATGGGAAAATGCACCATCTCCGCTTTGAAAAGCTCGACTAGCTCGGCCAACCGAGTGCTCATCATACCTCAGACAGTGCCGGTCTCGTCATCGCTTGTTCAATATGAGGGGTAGCTTTTTAAATCGCTTTCCCCAGCTCCGAATATGAGTGAACTGTCAACCATACTGAGCTCCGCACTGCTGATGCTCATCATGATAGACCCGAGCGATAAGATACTCCTCGTCAGCTTTCTGCGCGAGGACTTCCACATAGAGGACATTAAAGCCCTCATCATAAGGGCCAACCTTATAGGTTTCCTTCTCCTGGCGAGCTTCGCCGTGGCCGGCCAGATAATTCTGCGGGAGATTTTCCACATAGACATAAACGCCCTGAAGGTTGCTGGGGGCTTCGTTCTCTTCAAGATAGGTCTGGAAGCGCTGGAAGGCGGCGGAATGTTCACGCTGAAGAGGGAGCGCGACATACTCGCTCTAGCCGCCGTTCCCGTTGCGATGCCCCTGATAGCCGGTCCCGCCGCGATAACTGCCGCCATCACCCTCACGGCCGAGTATGGCTACCTCGTTTCCCTTTCGGCCACTGCCATAGCGATAGCTATCGTTGCCATCTCGATGTTTGTTGCGCTTTACATGATGAAGTCGGTCAATAAGACGTTCCTGAGCGTCACGATAAGGATAATCGGTCTCTTCATAATGGCCATTGGGGCTCAAATGATGGTCGAGGGCGTCGTCGGGATATACCTCCTCATGACATCTTCTGGATGAACGTCAAACCTTGTCGGGATAACCTTTTAACTTCTCCCTCCTCTCTTCTGAAAAGGTGAGAGAAATGAAAGTTGAGCGCGTTAAGGGGACGAGGGACTTTTTACCAGGGGAGATGGCGAAGAGGAGATGGGTGCTTGACAAGATTCGCGAAACCTTTGAGCGTTATAACTTTCACGAGGTCTTAACGCCCACTTTTGAATACACTGACCTCTTTAGGCTCAGGAGCGGTGAGGAAGTCGTTAAACAGCTCTACGCCTTCCTCGACAAGGGGGGTAGGGACATCTCCCTGAGGCCGGACATGACTTCGAGCGTCGCGAGGCTCTACGTCTCATCTTTCCAAACGGCTCCGAAGCCCATCAAGTGGTACTACATCGCCAACATGTTCCGCTACGAGGAACCACAGAGCGGCCGCTACCGTGAGTTCTGGCAGGCGGGCGTTGAGCTCATCGGGAGCGATAAGGTCGAGGCCGATGCTGAGGTAATCGCGCTCTTCACAGAGAGCTACCTCGCCACAGGCCTTGAGGACTTCACAGTGAACGTCGGTGACAGAATTCTGCTCGACGAGTTCGCCAAGATGCTCAGCGTCAAAGACGACATCGGGCTCATGAGGCTCATAGACAAGAAGGACAAGCTTACCCAAGAGGAGTTCGTTAAAGCTTTGAAAGACTTTGGGCTGGACGATGAGGGCGTCGAGAAAGTCCTCTCGCTGATTGAAATAAAGGGCGAGCCGAACGAGGTTCTCCCGAAGGCGGAAGAGCTCTTCACGAGCGAGAAGGCTAAAGAAGAAATCAAGCGCCTCTACGAGCTGGTTGACCTGCTCGACGCCTATGGAGTCTCGAAATGGATTAGGATTGACCTCGGAATAGCGCGCGGTTTTGACTACTACACGAGCGTCGTCTTCGAGGCGATAGCGCCGAACGACCTCGGAATCGGCTCGATAGGCGGCGGTGGAAGGTACGACAACCTCATCGAGGTCTTCGGTGGCAAGCCGACGCCAGCGACGGGTTTCGCAATAGGCGTTGAGAGGCTCATTCCAATCCTCGAATGGAAGGGCCTAATTCCGGAGCCGAAGCTGAGACCCGACGTCTACGTGATTCCAATCGGAAACGAGGCTGAGCTCAAAAAGACCGCAGTTGATGTGGTTTCGGCCCTCAGGAGGGCTGGCGTTAAGGCCGACGTTGAGCTGACCGGCAGAAAGCTTAGGAAGGCCCTTGACTATGCTGGAAGGCTCGGTGTCCCCTACGTCGTACTCATCGGTAAGAGAGACCTCGCCGAGGGCAGGGTGACTATAAGGGACATGGAGAGCGGAGAACAGAGGGCCGTGGAGAAGGAGATGGTTGTGGAAGAAGTGCTGGCCCTTCTGGGCCTCTGAACTCATTTCTTAACTTCAACTCTAAACTCTCTGGCCTTTCTTTTCATCTTCCCCGCCTCAAACTTTCTCACGAAGGGAGGGCAGGAGCGCCACTTCAGGTATATCCAGACCACCCCTTTCTATGGTTCTGTGTAGTGTGAGAAGTATAAAAAAGTGTGGAGGACTCAGGCCTCCCTTCTGACGTCCTCGAAGTACGCTATTACCCTCTCTGCCATTTCCCTGGAGCGTATCCGTACGCTCACCTCGTGGTTCCAGTACAGGGCGCTCTCGCTCCAGTTGTGGCTCCCGATGAAAACTATTTCGCCGTCAACAACTATGGCCTTTGCGTGGAGGGTCGTTTGGGGTGAGTCAAAGGAAACATCTACTCCGTTGGAGCGGAGGTACTCGTAGGCCTCCCTGTTGTCTTCGAGGCTGTCTTCAAGGAGCACGTGGACTTCGACGCCCCTTCTCCTGGCGCTGACGAGGGCCTGTATGAGGTCGTTGGCCCAGTCAAAGCTGTCCCCTGGGTCGTACTTCATCAAGAACATCATAACGTATACACTCTCCCTGGAGTTATCTATTGCACTTATGGCCCTGCGGTAGTACTCTTCGTCAGGCAGAAGCTCAACGCTTGTAGTGTTGCCGGACATGTTTTCAAGCCGCTCCCTGCAGGACTCCAGCTCCGCCGTTGTCTCCCTCAGTTTCTCCCGGGTTCTGGCTAGGTCGTCCTCGCATGCCTTCAAGCTTTTGCTTGTATTCCTCTGGCTTTCAACTTCCACTAGGCAGGCTTTGTAGCTCTCGCTGAGGTTTTTTAGTCTCTCCATCGTCTGGTTAAGGGCCTGCTGGAGTAGCAGTACCTGGCTATTGCACTTTGAGAGGTTCTCGGCAAGCTCCATCTCCGAGCTCCTGTTCTCCACGGGGACGATTTTAGTGGTCGTTGTTGTCTCTGTAACTGTCCTGTTCTTCTCGACGGTGACCGTCCCTGCGTTCTCAACTGTTTTCCCGCCGAGGCACCCTGCAGTGAGGAGTACCGCGGCGACTACTAACACCAGCACGTAGTTTTTTGCCCTCATGGGGCGACCGTCCCCCGTGACATTTAAATAAATTACTTGCGGGTGAATAGTTGCCGTATAGTTGCCGTTTGGGATGATGAGTCTGGAGCCCCCTGAGCGGTGAGGAGGTTTCGCGGGGCTGACCGAGATGATAAAGAGGAAAATCTGCCGCGAGTACATCGAGGAGATTGAGAGGCTTGAGCGCTCCATCCGCGAGCTTGAGGAGGAGATAATAGAGCTTAGAATGCAGCTCAGGAGGAAGACCGAGGAAGCTACAAACCTGAGCATCGAGAACGCCAGCCTGAGGCACAAGGTTGAAATGATGGAGAGGCGCGAAAGACAGCTGTTTGAGCTCCTCCAAAAGCTCAAGGTTCCGCTTGTGTACATAAATGAAGAGGAGTTCGAGGACGTGGACGTTGACCTTTCCCTTGACTCAAAGGAGTGAGGGAAAGGTTAATTAGGAGCTCCCCTCTTTTTAGGTCAGCTTAAGGGGTGATGCTAATGAGCATGGACATGACCACGAGAATGTTCAAAGAGGAAGGATGGATTAGAAAGCAGTGCCCCAAGTGCGGCAAGTACTTCTGGACGCTCGACCCTGACAGGGAGACCTGCGGCGACCCGCCGTGTGACGAGTACCAGTTCATTGGAAAGCCCGGCATACCGAAGAAGTACACCCTCGACGAGATGCGCGAGAAGTTCCTGAGCTTCTTTGAGAAGCACGGCCACGGAAGGGTCAAGCGCTACCCGGTTCTTCCGCGCTGGAGAGACGACGTCCTGCTCGTTGGAGCGAGCATAATGGACTTCCAGCCGTGGGTAATCAGCGGTGAGGCCGACCCTCCAGCCAACCCGCTCACCATAAGTCAGCCCTCGATAAGGTTCACAGACATTGACAACGTCGGAATAACGGGCAGGCACTTCACGATTTTCGAGATGATGGCCCACCACGCCTTCAACTACCCGGGCAAGCCAATCTACTGGATGGACGAGACCGTTGAGCTCGCCTTCGAGTTCTTCACGAAGGAGCTCGGCATGAAGCCAGAGGACATCACCTTCAAGGAGAACCCCTGGGCTGGTGGAGGAAACGCCGGGCCGGCGTTCGAGGTGCTCTACCGCGGTCTTGAGGTTGCAACGCTCGTCTTCATGCAGTACAAGAAGGCCCCCGAAAACGCCGACCCGAGCCAGGTGGTTGAGATAAAGGGCGACTACTACGTCCCGATGGAGACCCGCGTTGTTGACACCGGCTACGGCCTTGAGAGGCTCGTCTGGATGAGCCACGGAACGCCTACCGCTTACGACGCCGTCCTCGGCTATGTCATCGAGCCCCTGAAGAAGATGGCCGGCGTTGAAAAGATAGACGAGAGAATTCTGATGGAGAACTCCCGCCTCGCTGGAATATTCGACATCGAGGACATGGGCGACCTGCGTTACCTCCGCGAGCAGGTGGCGAAGCGCGTCGGCATAACCGTCGAGGAGCTTGAGAAGGCCGTTAGGCCCTACGAGCTCATCTACGCCATAGCCGACCACACCAAGGCCCTGACATTCATGCTCGCCGACGGTGTAATCCCGTCCAACGTTAAGGCAGGCTATTTAGCTAGGCTCCTCATAAGGAAGAGCATAAGACATCTGAGGGAGCTCGGCCTCGAAGTTCCGCTCGCTGAAATCGTCGCGATGCACATAAAGGAGCTCTCACCGACGTTCCCCGAGTTCAAGGAGATGGAAGATGTTATTCTCGACATAATCAACGTCGAGGAGAAGCGCTACCACGAGACCCTCAAGAGGGGAAGCGACCTTGTCAGGAGAGAAATAGCGAAGCTCAAGAAGAAGGGCATCAACGAGCTCCCGCTCGAGAAGCTCATCCTCTTCTACGAGAGCCACGGCCTTACCCCTGAGATAGTGGCGGAAGTGGCGCAGAAGGAAGGTATAAAGGTCGAGATTCCCGACAACTTCTACACGCTCGTGGCTAAACAGGCCGAGAAGACCGAGAAGAAGACCGCCGCTGAATACGTCGTTGACTTCGAACTCGTTAAGGACTTACCCGAGACGAGGACGCTCTACTACGAGGACCCCTTCATGAAGGAGTTCGACGCCGAGGTCGTTAAGGTCATAGACGACTGGGTCGTGCTCAACCAGACTGCCTTCTACCCGGAGGGCGGTGGTCAGCCCTACGACACCGGAACGCTCAAGGTTAACGGCGAGGAAGTCAAGGTCACCAACGTCCAGAAGGTCGGGAAGGTAATCCTCCACCGCGTTGATAAACCGGAGCTCTTCAAGCCCGGAGCGAAGGTTCACGGGAAGCTCGACTGGGACAGAAGGATACAGCACATGCGCCACCACACGGGAACGCACGTCCTCATGGGAGCTCTCGTCAGAGTCTTAGGAAAGCACGTCTGGCAAGCTGGAAGTCAGCTCCACACCGACTGGGCGAGGCTGGACATAAGTCACTACAAGCGCATCACCGAGGAGGAACTTAGAGAAATCGAGCGCCTCGCCAACCGCGTCGTCATGGAGAACAGGGAGGTGACCTGGGAGTGGCTTCCGAGGACCGAAGCAGAAATGAAGTACGGCTTCCGCCTCTACCAGGGTGGCGTCGTTCCCGGAAGAACGATAAGGGTCGTTAAAATAGAGGACTGGGACGTTCAGGCCTGTGGTGGAACGCACCTGCCGAACACCGGTCTAATAGGCCCGATTAAGATCCTGAGGACCGAGCGCATACAGGACGGCGTTGAGAGAATAATATTCGCCGCCGGAGAGGCCGCTGTTGACTGGATGCAAGAGACGGAGAGGCTCCTCAAGAAGACCGCTGAAATCTTCCGCGTTCCAGTGGAGAAGGTGCCAGAAACCGCGGAGAGGTTCTTCAACGAGTGGAAGGAAGCGAGGAAAGAGGTCGAGAAGCTCAGGAAGGAGCTGGCAAAGCTCCTCGTCTACGAGCTGGAGAACAAGGTCGAGAAGGTTGGCGATGTAGAGTTCATCGGCGGGGTCGTTGAGGGCACGATGGACGACCTCCGCGAGGCTGCCAACAGGCTCAGGAAGGAGAAGAGGGTTGTAGTCCTCATCAGCAGGGAGGGCCACTTTGTTGTTGCAGTTGGCGATGCCCTCGACATCAAAGCGGGAGAGCTGGCGAAGATAATAACCTCCGTCGCTGGCGGTGGCGGTGGTGGGAGGAAAGAGCTCGCCCAGGGCAGGATAAAGAACCCGCTGAAGGCCGAGGAGGCGATAGAGGAGGTCAAGAAGAGGCTCGGGTGAGCTTTGGTGAATGTCCTTTGAGAAGCCGTTATTTTTTTAAATCTCCTCTCTAACTTTTCTCGGTTGAAATGAGGGACGGCCTTAGAATAGTCCGCGAGTTCTTCGGGGTTCAGAGGGAGGTCTTTTTCAGCTACCTCTTAAACGTTAGCGCTTGGGGTGGTGTCAGGTGAGAACCAAACTCCTGCTCTTCCTCCTTTCTCTCTTCCCGGCCGTAGCGGTAGAGGTAGACGTTAACAGGTTTACCGCTCACTACCCCAACGTGTCTCCCGAAAAACTCGGCTACCTGATAACGGCCGATTTGCTCTCTAAGTGGTTTCCAAACTTCATCAAGTTCCTTTTGATTCCACTCGTCTTAGTCCTTCTCCTCTCGCGCTTTGGGTCGGAATTCGAGCGGGGCAATGTCCGTTTACTCCTCTCAAAGCCCCTCACGAGGAGGCGTTACTTCCTCGGATGGGTTCTTGAGGGGTTGAAGCTTGCCCTGATTCCTGCTATAGGGGTAGCTGTTTCCGGGACACTCGCGATGCTGGCTCACGGTCTTGAAGTTAGGGACTACATCATCGGCTCCCTCGCCCTTTCGCTCTCGCTGGTTGGTGTAGTCGGAATCGCCCTGCTTCTTCTTCCCTTCACAACCTCCCGCGATTCGGGGGTCTTCCTCGGGCTGGGAGCGTTTGTAGTTCTCCTTCTCCTTGGAAAGTTCGATTATTCCTTCATCCCGACCGCTTACCTTGATGGGGCAATCTCCATCGGGGGGAGCGTTTCCGTCTCCCATAAGGCCGTTGGAGGACTTTTGGCCCTTTCCGTTGGCCTGTCGCTCGCGGGAATGGAGCTGTTTAGGAGGAGGGAGCTGAGGGCTTCTGAGTCTATCACCGTCCCCGGTTTTTCCTTCTCTCCACGCGGGCTCTACGGCGTTTTCCTCGGGCTGAGCCTTCAGAGCAAACGCTTCATGGCTTTCATAGCTCTGGCAACCCTAACGGCCTTCCTTAACTTGGACATGCTTGGGGATTATTACGCCAGCTGGGGAGTCCCCGGCATTTTGAACGCCCTAATTTCGGCTTTGGCCGGTGTATTCCTCCCCTTTGTTGTCCTCCCCCTCGGGGCGGTCTCGATAGGCTCGGCCATCGAGAACGGCACTGTTAGAGTTCTGCTGAGCAAGCCGTTGAGGAGGAGGGACTTTTTCCTCGGGACGCTCCTGAGCGATATCTCTGCCGTCTTCATCGGGGCTACCCTCTATCTGGCCACCCTCGTTGCCTACGCCCTCCACCTGGGTGCCCCCCTGAGTAAAACCCTTGAGCTCGGCCTTGCCTTTGGCTCCCTCCTTTTCCTCTCGCTCGTCCAGTACTTAGCACTCGGCTATTTGCTTTCGGCCTTTATGCGGGGCAGGAAGGCGCTTTTCGTCTCGCTGGTTCTCGCGTTCCTGCTGGGCTTCGCCGTTCCAATCGCCGTCATTGCGGCCTCAAACTCGGCGGGGGAGTCGTTAGTTGATGTTCTAGCCCGCAACTCCCTTCACGTGCCGAGTCCTAACCTGCACTACACCGTGCTTGCAAGGGCGGTTTCTCCGAAGAGAGGCCTTCCGCCGAAATCGCTATCAGAGGTTCTCAACTATCCAGGCAACCTGGCCCTGCTGGTCGTCCCGACGCTCGTTTACCTGGCAGTCTCGTGGTTAAAGTTCAGGAGAGCGGACTTGAGGTGATGCTCATGTTGAGGGTGAAAATCGGAAGTAGAGTATCTTTTTAACTCCCGCTTCTTTTATCCTTTGAGGTGTTTCAAATCAAGGTCAAAACCCTGACACGTCAGATAATCGAGCTCGCAGAAGAGCTCGGCCTCAACGCCGTCCTGGAATACAGGACGCCGGACAGCACGAGAATAGACGTTGCAATCCTTGACGGCGAGGAAAAAGTTTTGGCGATAGAGCTCGAAGCATCTTTCAAGTGGTTTCCGCAAAGGGTTCTCTACGACGTGGTTAAGGCCCACCGCGCCGGCTTTCCGGAGCTGTGGGTGATAACACCCTTCAGAGCTAGTCCTGGCTGGGTTCTCAAATACGCGGAAGAGGTTGGGCTCGTCCTCAGAATAATGGGAGAAGAAAAGGTTCTCTCAGAGCTCAGGACTTCTCTTCCTTCCGGTACTTGATGTAGATGACGTCCTCAGCGTGCCAGAAAGGTATCTGTTCGCCGATGATCCTTATCTCGGGGCTCTCGCCCTCGTATACTACCTTCCTCGTAAGCTCTTCCGGGAGCTGGAACTGGACGTAGACCTGGTTCGGCAGGCTGTCCTTGCTCACCTTAATCTTAGCCGTGCCAGTCCCCTTGTAGGTTTCGTCCCCGTACTTGAGGAGGTAGCTCGTACCCTCCGGGAATTCGATTCTCAGCTCAAATGAGCTTATTTTCGGCTCTATGTGCATTGTGAAGAGTCCAAAGCCGTCCTTTGTGACAAATGTGACGCTCTGGTTGTCCATGTAGAACACTTCTTTGTACTCGATTGTTGCTGGCGGTAGCTGGGCCGTCTGAAACGCATACGCGACGAGTGCAATGGTTATGATGGCCATAATCGCGAGTGCCTTGTTCACCGTGGTCACCTAAAAAGTGTTTGTTTCAACGTGTTATTAATACTTTTGTGTAGGTGGTTACGCCAAAAAATGGAATTCAAAGGCCGGTCGGCTCGTCTATGAAAAAGACATCGAGACCAAAGCGCTCCCTCACTACTTCCATGAGCGCCTTGACGCCCAGCGTCTCCGTCTCGTAGTGTCCCGCCACGAGGACACTCTGTGGCAGGTCTATAGCCGTCAGGTAGTCCGCGTGGCCGAATTCACCAGTTACGAGCAGGTCTATCCCCTTTCTGGAGGCCTCCTCCAGCGCAAACGCCCCGGCGCCGCTTATCGCACCAACTGTTTTAATAACTCTCTTCCCGAACTCGTAGGTTCTAACTGTTGTATCGAGCTTTTCCGCTATTATTTGGGCAACTTTCTCAATCGGCTGAGGTTCCTCAAACTCACCGTAGAAGCCTATGCTCAGGCTTTTGTACTCGCCGAAGGGCCCTTTGGGCTCTAAATCGAGCAGGCGGAGCAGGTCGACGTTGTTGCCGACCTCTGGGTGCGCATCGAGGGGCAGGTGAGCAACGTAGAGGTTCAGGCCGCTCTCGATTAGCGCCTTCAGCCTTTTGTAGTGGATACCTGTTATGTAGTTAAGGCCTCCCCAAATCATTCCGTGGTGCACTATCATCATGTCAGCCTTGCCCTTAACGGCCCTCTCGATTGTTCTGAGTGTTGTGTCAACGGCAAACGCTATCCTTTCGACCTCCGCCTTCCCCTCCACCTGGAGGCCGTTGCTCGACTTGTCCGGGTAAGCCGAAACCTGAAGGTAATCGTCGAGGAAAGATACAAGTTCGTTGCGGTTCATGGTTATCACCTATTCACTTGGTAAATTATTCAGTAACTGAATATGCCCCGCAAACCCTTTTAAAACCCCGCCCTACATCAAGCGAGAGGTGTTGTTATGGACGAGTTTGAAAAGGCCGTCGAGGAGCTTGCGAGACTCGTGATGAGCGGCGAGATAAAGACCCGTGAGGAGCTTAACAGGTACAAGATATCCGTATCCAGGAAGTATCACCTCTCAAAGATTCCAGGTAATTCTGACATACTCAAGGCAATCCCCGAGGAGAGGAGGGACGAGTTCAGAGACCTGCTCAAGAGAAAGCCGACGAGGACGATAAGCGGCGTCGCGGTCGTTGCAATGATGACGAAGCCCTTTCCCTGTCCCCATGGGCGCTGTATCTACTGCCCCGGTGGGCCGAGCGTCGGCTCGCCCCAGAGTTACACCGGAAGGGAGCCTTCTGCCCTTAGGGCCGTCCAGAGCGCCTATCATCCATACATCATCATGATGCGCCGCCTCAAGCAGCTCACCGACATAGGCCACGACGTTGACAAGGTCGAGGTTATAATTCAGGGCGGGACTTTTCCGGCGGTTGATCTCGATTACCAGGAGTGGTTCGTCAAGTGCGCCTTCAAGGCGATGAACGACTTCCCGTACTTTAAGGATATAGAAAACCTCGAAGAGAAGCTGATTAGGCTGATAGTGAAGAAGGACGAGTCCGTTTTTGAGGAGGACCCGAAGTTCAAGGAAGCCTGGGAGAAAACCCACTCAAAGCCCTACTACTACCTCGAAGACGAGCAGAGGAAGAACGAGAAAGCTAAGGTTAGAATGGTCGGTCTTACCATAGAGACCCGCCCGGACTGGGCCTTCGAGAGGCACATAGACAGGATGCTCAAGCTGGGAACTACGCGCGTTGAGCTTGGCGTCCAGACGGTTTTCAACTTCATCCACGAGAGGACTAAGAGAGGTCACGGCGTCGAGGAGATAGTTAAGGCCACACAGCTCCTCCGCGATGCTGGCTTGAAGATAAACTACCACATAATGCCCGGTCTGCCGGGGAGCAACTTCGAGCGCGACCTTTACACATTCCGCACAATCTTTGAAGACCCCCGCTTCAGGCCGGACATGCTCAAAATCTACCCGACGCTCGTCACGAGGGACGCCCCCCTCTACCGCTGGTGGAAGGAAGGCAAGTACCGCCCCTACCATACTGAGGAGGCCGTGGAGCTCCTTGTCGAGGCCTACAAGCTCTTCCCGAAGTGGGTTCGCGTCATGAGAATTCAGCGCGACATTCCAGTCCAGCTCATCGTTGACGGCGTCAAGCACTCCAACCTGGGCCAGCTCGTCCTCAACGAGCTGATAAAGCGTGGCATAAGGCCGAGGGAGATTCGCTTTAGGGAAGTCGGCCACATGATGGAGAAGTTCGGAATCCAGCCCGAGGTCGAGCACATCAAGCTCCTCCGCGAGGACTACGATGCCGCTGGCGGAAGGGAAATCTTTCTGAGCTTTGAGGACGTTAAGAACGATATCCTGATAGGCTTCCTCCGCCTGAGGATTCCGAGCGAGAAAGCCCACAGGAAGGAGATAAACTGCTGTCCCTCGGCCATAGTCAGGGAGCTCCACGTTTACGGCCCGCTCGTGCCGATAGGTGGGAAGCCGAGGTACGAGTGGCAGCACCGGGGCTACGGAAGGGAGCTTCTGGCCGAGGCAGAGAGAATAGCGAGGGAGGAGTTCGACGTCAAGAAGATGCTCGTCATAAGCGGTGTTGGCGTCAGGGAGTACTACAGGAAGTTCGGCTACCGTAAGAACGGGCCCTACGTTGCAAAGAGGCTCGACAGGAGCTACGCTGATTACAAAAAGAGTAAGGAGTTCGACGCCCACCTGAACACTTAAGCTTAAGCCAGAACTCCGCTTTTTTCTTTCTCAACTTTAGCCGCCAGCGCTATCGCTATGAAGTTCGCACCGCTCATCAGCAGGTCAACTGAGACGAACAGTCCGATTGCCCAGAGGCTTGACCAAGGCCACTGGAGCACTATCATTGCGCCTAGGAGGATTGTGACGACGCCTGAGAGGATCATCAGGGCCCACTGGTTGACGTCCTTGTTCTGGAAGGCCACGCCGATCCTTATCGCGCCTATCGCTATCAGCGAGAACCCGAGGACGAGCGTCAGCACTGTCGTCGCGAGAACGGGATTCTCAAGGGTCGCTATACCGCCGATAACGTAGATAACGCCCATGAGAATGTGCAGGCCCCTGCTCTTCCAGTCCTTCGTTTTGGCGATTCCCTGCGCAATCTGGAGCGCTCCACCAACGACCATGAACGCTCCGAACACCGCAACGCTCGTTATCGTCATCAGCGGCAGGAGGAGCAGTCCCGCGACTCCAAGTGTTGTGAATATCACGCCAAGCACGAGCATCCATGCCCAGTTCTTCTTGAGCTCACCGGATTCCATGGAACCACCTCCCAACTTTTTTCACCAAAAGTAACTTTAAGTCCTTAAAAAGTTTTCTGTGGAAAAGTTAGTAAAATGGGGGAAAAGAAGAGAACGGGGCTTAACGCCTTCCGTACTTCCTCAGCAGGAGCCCGAGCACGAGGAGTGCTCCCAGGATTATGGCCATTCCCAAGTACGTCTGACCGCTTCCCTTATTTACGGTGACTCTGAGGCTCGTCTCTCTGCTCTTCTGGTCGCTGACGGCCTTTACTGTGATAACGTAGTCTCCCGCGTCGGTGTTTTCGGGAACCGTCACCTCCAACGTAAACTCGACTTCCTCGTCCCTTCCGAGGGAGGGCACTTTGCGGGGCTCCACCTTTACGTTCCACCCTTTGGGGGCCTCTACCTCCAGCCTGACGTTGGTCAGCGGGCTGGTTCCCGTGTTGTACACCCTAACGGAGGTCTTTGCCTCGTCTCCCGCCTCTACCTTCAGGCTGTACCTTTCCAGGGTCGCGGTCATCCCGTAGCTGCCCGTCAGCCTTGCCGTGAGGTCTATTTCCCTGCTCTCCCCGCTTCCCTCGGAGGTCACGCTGAGTTTTGAGCTGTACGTCCCGAGCTCGGCCGTGTCTGGGGGTATCAAGATTACGTAGAGGTGCTTTTCTTCTCCCGCCTTCACGTAGGCGCTCGTTATTCCCGTGTGGGAGGTGGGGTCTTCAACCACCATTCCGCCCCAGTTCTCTGGCACCTGCAGGCTCAATGAGTACGTGTCGTCCTGCGTTCCGAGGTTCTTCAGGACAACGGGGTAGATGAACGTCTGCCCAAGCACCTGGCTCTTTGAGGGCTCCGGAGCGCTCACCTCAAGGTAGTAGGGGAGCTTCTGCATGCTTACTTGGAGCTCTCCTTTCCTGCCCGCCCTTATCTCGACGTTTTTCTCAACCTCTCTGTAGGCCTCCTTTGAAATCCGGACGGTGTAGCTCCCTTCGGGGGCCTCTATAACTGCCGTCCCGTCGGAGAGCGTCTTTGCTTCCGCAACCATCTCCCCGCCCCGTAGAAGCTCAACCCTTGCGCCGGCGATGTACGACCCGGACTCCCTGTCTGTGACCTTGATTGAGAGCGTCCCGTTTTCTCCCGCGTGGGTTCTGTTCACGTACACTCCGAGCCGCTCTTCCGCGTCTCCTGCCTTTACGGTGATGTTGTACATTCCAACCCCTGCATCGCTCGGGACTTCTACCACCAGCGCCACCGTGCTCTCGCCGGAGACCCTAACCGCCCGAACCGGCTCTCCACCTGCGAGGAACTTTGCTCTCCATCCTTCGGGCATGTCAGCGTTCAGAAATACCACAGTGGGAGACGGCGAGGTAAGGACAAGCTGGAACTGGACGCTTTCGCCGGCTTCCACTTCCTTGACGGGGTAGTCGCACAGAACCCTAATACCATCGCCCTTTATCGTGACGTAGAGGGGCATTTGGCTTTCGCCGGCGCGGAAGGTGAGCTCAAACCTGCCAGTCTCGGCGGACGTTTTCACGACTATGGTGACCTGGGCGCTCTCGCCGTGTCTGAGGTAGACGCCGTTGATATCCGAGCTTCCGTCGGTTATTCTGGCGCTCCACCCCGGCGGGACATCAACCGAGAGCGGGACGAAAGCGTCGCCGCCTTCGTTCTTCACGGTAACCTGGAACGAGATCTCCCCACCTGGTGCCGTTATTTTGCTTGGAAACTGGGCCTCCAGGACTATGTTTCCTGGGGAATCCTCAACGCGGACGTCATCACCGATAAGGATTATGCGAACCGTGCCCTCGTTGTATTTGAGGCTCCCCGCCGTTAGATTCAATCCTTCGGCGATTTCCACCGTGTCCCCAAAGGAGAGCACGTAGGTTGTCCCGTTTACTCTGATGGCCGCCCTCCCGTCGCTCGAAAAGTCCACGAACTCAACTGGAATTCCGTTGACCCTTATGCTCTGGCCAACGTGGAGGGTTACGGTGATTGCTTTGGCAGACGCTACCGGCGTGACCAAGAGGAGAAAAAGAATCAGAGCGAGGGCCTTTTTCATTCCCATCACCTTATCTCAGCTCTAACAAAGCCGAGGTACGCCGCAACGAAGCCCACGACGAGATACGCCATCATGAAGACTATCTCCTTCTTTGCAAAGGACAGGCTCTCTGCCAGGCTGTACGTTGGCTCTTCGGAGTCGTCCATTCCAATCGGGAACATGACGTCTTCCCATGAGCGTGCGTGGGGGTTCAGGACGTACTGGGATATCTGCTCGAAGTCCGCCTGCGGCGACAGGCTGCTAATTGTCTCAACGGTCTCGAAGTATTTCTTGTTCCACTCCTTCATTTGCTCCTCGTATTCTTCCCACAGCTTCTCCTGCTCTTTCAGCTGTTCCAGCGTCATGTTCTCAAAGTTACCTGGGTCGTACGTGGGGGGCTGTGGTCGCGGGCCGGCCACGTGGTCCGCCACTATCGGAGCTATGGACTCAAAAACTACCGTGACCGCCAGGAAGAGCACGAGGGCGTACATCAGGGCGCTGCCGCTGGACTTGGAGTGTGCCGAGAACGCCACGGCTATCCCGAAGAACACCAGGAGGTAGACGTATGCAAAGACGAAGTAAACTGCCAGCCTCGTGACCGATGTGCTGTCCACGTTAACTCCCATCCACATCAGCGCTCCGAGGATAACGAGGAACGTTATGAAGACCGCCACGGCGAGCGTAACGGCACCGCCTATGAGCTTGCCAAGTATTATCTGGTCTCTGTAGACGGGGTGCCCCATGAGGACTTTCAGGGTTCTCTCTTCCCTCTCTCTGGTTATGGCGTCAAAGCCGAGGGCAAGGGCGAATATTCCCCCCGCGAGGCCTAGGTAATGCGTGACGCCCCACATGACCTCATAGACCTCTGGGCTTTCTCCTTCCTCGGTCATCCACGACATCATGCCCGTCTTTACCTGGACCAGCGCGAGCAGGGTTATGAGGAGCAGGAACCCGAAGAGAACCAAGAAGCGCCTGCTGGTTATGTAGTCGCGGAACTCTTTGGCCGCTATAGCTCCTATCATTCTCTCTCCCTCCCGTAAACCAGCTCAAGAAAGACCTCCTCGAGGGTCGGCTCGTGGAGGTGGATGTCGGTGACGGTGTAACCCATTCCCGTCAGCTCCCTAATCAGGTCTTCGCGGACGTCCCGTGAGGCGTATACGGTTATCCTGTTCGGTCCTTCCCTGTGCCAGTCAGTAACCTCTGTGTTCAGCCCGCTTATTTCGAGCGGCTGCTTCGTCTCCACGGTTATGACGACCCTTCCCTCAATGAACTTCCGCTTAATCTCCTCCTGACTGCCGCTTGCGAGGAGTTTTCCCCGGGAGATTATGCCGATTTCATCGCTAACCTCCTCGACCTCCGGGAGTATGTGTGACGAGAAGAACACTGTCTTTCCGTCCTTTTTCAGCTCCCTTATAAGCTCCCTCATCTCGATGACTCCGCGCGGGTCGAGGCCGTTGGTCGGCTCGTCAAGGAAGAGCACTTCTGGGTCGTTTATGAGGGCCTGTGCGAGTAAAAGGCGCTGCTTCATGCCTGTGGAGAACTCCCCGGCCTTCTTGTTCGCGACTTCTCTGAGCCCGACGAGGTCGAGCAGTTCCTTTGCTCTCTTCTCGGCCTCGTTCCGGGGCATCCGGTAGAACTTGGAAAAGTACAGGAGGTTGTCGAGGGCGCTCATGTTCGGGTAGAGGCCCCCCTCAGCCGGCATGAACCCGGTTATCCTCTTGACTTCGACTGGCTTTTCCATCACGTTGATTCCTGCTATGTACGCCGTCCCCTCCGTGGGCTCCACGAGGCCCAGGAGCATGAGGATTGTCGTTGTTTTGCCCGCCCCGTTGGGGCCCAGGAACCCGTAAACGGTGCCTTTCTTGACCTTGAGGTTGAGGTGGTCAACTGCGACTGTTCCATTGTAAACTTTAGTCAAGTTTTCTGTCTCTATTGCGTACACATGAACCACCATATGGGGGAAAAACTCTGGGACATATAAACCTTTCTGAAATTAAATCGTCGTTAGTAAAGCAAAGGTTTTTATCTGTGCTGAGAACTCGCCTTATGCGCTTCAAACCGAGACCCTTCAACGAACTCATTGGCTTCCGCTGTCTCTACTGCCTCGACTGCTGCAGGGGGAGACACATCTACCTGACCCTAAAGGATATAGAGCGAATAACTAAAGCTGGCTATGACCCTCAGGACTTCGTAACGTTCTCAATTGAGGGCGACAAGGTGCGCTTCGTTTTAGCTGTGAGGGAGTGGGACTTGGGCTGTGTCTTCCACGACCCTGAGACTGGTAAGTGCACGATTCACAAAGTTAGGCCTCTCATATGCCGCATCTACCCGTTTATGGTTTCAAGAAAGCCCCTCGGCGTGGAAGGGGAAAAGCCCTTCCACTACAGAGGCCAGGAGCTCTGGCTCTACTACGACGGGAGCTGTCTAGGAGTAAACGCCGACGAGCCTGAAACAACAATAACGCCTGAAGAGATAGCGGAGCTCGGCCTTGAGTTCGAGGAGGAGTTTGAGAGAACTGATATAGAGGGTTTCTCGGAGCTTTTGGAGGGGCTCGAAGGCTAAGCTTTTAAGCCCCCTGCCGATGTCAGAAACATGAGCAAGGAACTCCGCTACCGACGGGCTTCGGCCTGGGAGTACGACTTAATCCTCCGCGAGGCCGAGAAGTACGGTGAGCTTGAGCACCACTTCTTCGCCGTCGTTGAGGGTAGGTTCAGGGACGTTTACGCCGTCAACGGGAGGGTGTGGGCCGAGATTGAGGGCCTAAAAATCAAGCCCTACGCCTACGGAACCTTCGTCGGCACGATTAAGGTTGATAAGAACCTCGTGGAAAAGTTTTACCCCAACGTCGAGTTCTTCTACTTCGTTGAGGTCGAGAAGAACTACGCGGTTCTAAGCCCAAAGGCGGGCTTTCTGTTCACGACTGGCAAGGACGTGCCTAGGAGCGGTGTCCGAAAATACGTCTGGCAGGGGACTAAGAAGCTGGTAATATACGACGAGAACGGCGTTATCCTCGGTATCGGTAGGATAAACCCTGAGAGCAACCGGAAGTTCATTCTCAACGTCACTGACATCGGGGAGTTTCTGAGGAGGAACCGCTGACTTTTCTAACCCCACGTAATCTTTTTAAGACCCTCCGCATAGAATTCAAATGGTAACTAGAGGTTACTAAAGGGGGTGACGCTCATGGTCAGGAAAGTCAAGACGGGCATCCCTGGCATGGACGAAATTCTCCATGGGGGAATCCCCGAGAGGAACGCTGTCCTTCTCAGCGGCGGGCCGGGAACGGGGAAGACGATATTCAGCCAGCAGTTCCTCTGGAACGGCCTCCAGATGGGTGAGCCCGGCATCTACGTTGCCCTTGAGGAGCACCCGGTTCAGGTAAGGCAGAACATGGCCGGGTTCGGCTGGGACGTCAGGAAGTACGAGGAAGAAGGAATGTTCGCGATGGTCGATGCCTTCACCGCGGGCATTGGTAAGAGCAAGGAGTACGAGAAGTACATCGTCCACGACCTCACCGACATCAGGGAGTTCATAGACGTCCTCAGGACGGCCGTGAAGGACATAAACGCCAAGAGGGTCGTCATAGACTCAGTGACAACGCTCTACATCAACAAGCCGGCGATGGCGAGGGGCATCGTCATGCAGCTCAAGCGCGTTTTGGCCGGTCTTGGAGTTACGAGCATACTCGTGAGCCAGATAAGTGTCGGCGAACGCGGGTTCGGCGGTCCGGGAGTTGAGCACGGCGTTGACGGCATAATAAGGCTCGACCTTGACGAGATTGACGGCGAGCTCAAGCGCTCGTTGATAGTCTGGAAGATGCGCGGGACAAGCCACAGCATGAGGAGGCACCCGTTCGATATCACCGACAAAGGAATAGTCGTTTACCCGGACAAAGTTCTCAAGAGGAAGACCGTTGTTGAGGTTGAGTGAAAACTGAAAGGGGGTGAGAGAATGGAGGTTCCGCTGAACCCGATTGGGAGGGAGGAGATTCACAGGCTTGAGAGCATACTCCTCTTCGCGACGCTCTTCAGGCCCGAAGTTATAGAGCTCATAAAGGACCCGGCAGAGAGACTCACCTGGGTTGACAGCCTTGCAGTCGCTGCGGGTGCCATAGCCAGGGAGAAGGCTGGCATGACCACCAGCGAAATCGCCGAGGAGCTCGGCAGGACTGAGGCGACGATAAGGAAGCACCTCAAGGGTGAGACCAAGGCCGGCCAGCTCGTCAGAGAAACTTATGAGCTCATAAAGCAGGGCAAGCTCGACGAGCTCGTGAAGAACGTCGAGGTTCTGGCCAAGGGCGGTCAGCTCGTTGCTATGGAGGAGTACGAGAAGCTCAAGAAGGAGAAAGAGGAGCTTGAGGCCAGAGTGGAGGAGCTTGAAGAGAAAGTCAAGAGCCTCGAAGAGGAGAACAGGGCACTCAAGGCGAAGCTTGAGAACGTCAGGAAGATACTTGACGACGCTTTGAGCAGGATAAAAGAGATAGAGAAGCTCCTTTAACTTCCGTTTCCATTCTTCCTCAGGGCCTCTTCCCACGTCATTATCATGTGGGTGAAAGTCTCGTCGTCCTCCTCGATTCCGCGCTTTATCTCGGAAACGTGGGCGTACTTGGCCTTGAGCTGTTCGAGGATGTAGTCAACGGCCTTCTCGGGCTCGGCCTTGGTTCCGCAGGTGTAAACGTCAAGTGCGGCGTAGCCCTTCTCTGGCCAGGTGTGGATTGAGATGTGGCTCTCGGCGACGATAACTACACCGCTGACGCCGGTCGGTGAGAACTTGAAGAAGTAGCTTGACTTGACTTCCATGTTGCCTACCTTTGCCGCCTCAAGGAATATCTGCCTTATCTTGTCAGCGTTACCGAGAACCTCTGGATCGCACCCCGCGGCTTCAACAACGTAGTGAAACCCAATAGTCTCGATCTCGCTCATGGTCTCTCACCTGGGTGGTGGGTAGTACGCTCCCTTTTTAAAGTTAATCCCCAAAGTGAACAGGAATTAGCGGGCCGTTTCGGCTCTGAACTGGCCAGAATTGAATTTTATGGATTTAAACTGAAGTTTTCTGGTAGTTTTTGAAAAATCCGGTTACTTACTGACAAAACGGACTTTGAGGCGATTAAAGCCGTTTAAACCTTTCTGGTGAACAGTGTCCAGTTTAAACCAATGAACCACTAATTTTAAAACTCGCATTTCAAACTAACCACAAGTCGAGATTAAAAGCTTTCAGGGGTGAACGTATGGCCAAGAAGAAGGCTAAAAAGCCCGGGGAGACCAATGAGTTCCGGGCGAAAAAACGCGAAAAGCTCCGGTTTTTGGCTGAAATGGAACCGAAAAAGATGATAACCTATCCACTCGCCGTCTTTATAGTGGCCCTGCTCTTAGTGGCGGTTCACTTCCCGCCGCTTGGCATTGAGCTCAGGGGCGGTGTCGTGGTTACTGGCTACGGGATAAGCGCCGACCCCGACCAGGTCGAGAAATGGCTGGGTGACCAGCTTGGGTTCTCCGTCAATGTCGAGAGCTTTACGAGCGTTGATGGGTCAAAGGGAATTCGCGTTTACACCCCCGCTAACGCTGACCCCACCCAGATTATTAAGGCCCTCAAGCAGAAGTACCCAGATGCAGACTACACTCACAGCGAGGTTCTTCCAACGTTCGGTGAGCTCGCCAAGAGACAGGGCATTAGGGCCATAGCGTTTGCCTTCCTGGCAATGGCCGTGGTGGTCTTCCTGTTCTTCAGGAACCCGGTCTCGTCGCTGGCGATAATTTTCTCGGCACTCTCAGACATGATAATTGCAATTGCGCTGATGGGTGTCTTTGGAATCCAGCTGACGACGGCAACGATAGCGGCCCTGCTGATGCTCATCGGTTACACCGTTGACAGCAACATACTCCTCACCACCAAGCTCACGCGCAGGAAGGAGGACACCATAGAGGAGGCCTACCTCAGCGCTGTTTCAACGGGCTTCACCATGAGCACGACGACCCTTGGAGCTCTGTTTATGCTGTGGCTGATTTCAACGTCGCCGACGATAGACAACATAGCCATAGTCCTCATATTCGGTCTCCTCGCGGACTTCATGAACACCTGGGTCTTCAACGCCGGCGTTCTCCGCTGGTATCTCACCACCAGGGGGGTTAAGGCATGAACAGGAAGCTTAAAAAGCTCCTCCTCAACTGGAAAGTTCTCCTGCTCATCATCTTTGTCGCTGGTTCGATAGCGACGCTTGCTGTACGTCCATTGACCTACGGAATAGACATCGCGGGTGGAGTCGCCCTCATAGCCCAGACTGAGCGCCCCGTTGATTCCAGCACAATGGAGATTGTGACAGACTCGCTCCAGGAGCGTTTGAACACCTTTGGGCTGAGGGAGGTCCAGATTCAGGCGCAGGGAAATGACATTGTCGTTGTTAAAGTGGCTAACGTGACGAGCACTGAGGAAGCCAACTCCCTCAAGAAGGTCATTGAGAGCCAGGGTGTCTTCTACATGGAGTTCAACGGGGTAATATTTGGAACGGGTAAGGACATAACCTACGTTGGCGTTTACCAGGTTAAGTCTGACAACAGCTGGGCAGTTCCCTTCAGGATTTCCAAGGAAGCCGCTGAGAAGTTCGCCGAGCTCGCCAAGGGTAAGCCGGGCTGGCCCGTTGACATGTTCCTTGACCCGCCCGCTGACTCGCTCCTCGTCGTGCCCAGGAGCATTTACGACCTCATGAACAGCACAGCCTTCAACGCCAACGCCCCTGAGGCCCCGTACCTCATCGAGAGGATAGAGAGCGCCTTCAATACTACCACGGTGGTGTATGCAAACCAGAGCGCTGAGGAGCTGAAGAGACTCGCCAACGGGAAGCAGATTGTCCTCGCTGGAGTTGGTGCGGAGCTTGTAGATGAGCTCAAGGCAATGAACGTTAGCGTCCGCTACATCCCGAAGCAGAGTGGCGTTACGGACGAGGAGTTCATCAAGAAGGTTCTCGGCCTCTACGGCCCCTACTCCCTCGGTGCGGAGCTTGCCCAAGGCGAGCCTCAGACCGATGTACAGATAACAGGTCATGCCTCTAACAGGTTCCAGGCCGAGCAGGAAGCTAGGACCGTTTACACAGTCCTCAAGAGCGGTTCCCTCCCTGTTAAGCTTAAGGTCATAGGCATGGAGTTCATCTCGCCAAAGCTCGGTGAGAGCTTCAAGACCCAGGCGCTCTACGCGGGGATAGCCGCCCTGATGGCGGTGCTGCTCATCGTTTACCTTCACTACAGGAGCTGGAAGATAGCGATACCAGTCGCAAGCACGAGCCTCTCCGAGGTTATCATCATACTCGGAATCGCTGCCCTGATAAAGTGGAACCTTGACCTTCCGAGCATAGCAGGCATTATAGCGGCCATAGGAACCGGTGTTGACCAGCAGATAGTCATAACCGACGAGCTTCTCAGCGGGGACAAGTCCACCAAGATAACGAGGCGCTCCAGTACCCTCAAGAGGATTGGAAGGGCGTTCTTCATCATCTTCGCATCCGCGGCAACGACGATAGCGGCCATGAGCCTCCTTCTGGTATACTTCGTCGGGACGCTGAAGGGCTTTGCCGTGACGACTATAATCGGTGTCGTTATTGGAACCCTGATTACGAGGCCCGCCTACGCTGAGATAGCAAAGTACCTCGTTGGTGAGAAGTGATGTACGTCATAATAATGGGTGCCGGTAGGGTTGGATACCTGGTCGCGAAGATGCTCGAAGCGGACGGCCACGACGTCACGATAATAGAGATGGACAGAAATAGGGCGAAGGAGCTCTCGATGCAGATAAACGGCCTGGTCATAGAAGGTGACGCCACCGACCCGAGGACTCTCGAAGAGGCCAACATAAAGCAGGCCGACGCTTTCGCGGCGCTTACGGGCAAGGACGACGCCAACCTGCTCGCGTGCATCTTGGCGAAGCACCTCAACCCGAATATCAAGACGTCGCTGAGGATAAGCAACCCCAAGAACAGGCTCATATTCGAGGAGGTAACTGACCTCAGGAAGTACTTTGACTTCGTAATCTCCCCGGAAGTGATAGCGGCGGAATACATAAGCAGAAACATAGTCACGCCCGGCTTCGACCGCGTCCTCTTCCCGAAGGAAGGGGCGGAGATAGTGCGCTTCAACATTGACGAGAACAGCAAAATCGCAGGAAAGCTAGTTAAGGAGCTCAACCTACCAAAAGACGCTCTGATAATAGCAGTTTACGACGAAAAAGGCAACCTGATAATCCCGTCGGGGGACACGAGGCTCCCTGAGAAGGGTCAGATTATAGTTTTCGCCAAGAACTCAGTCCTTAAGGACGTTAAGGAGCTCTTGGAGGGCGAAGATTAGCCAGCAAACTAACAAATTTGGACGGTATTTGTGGTGTTTTAAATTTTAAACATTTTTCATAATTCTCATTTCATTAATTCATGAACACCATAAACTATTTAAAGCTGGTTAGGGAAGCCAAAACCGTCAAAAGGGCTCACCTGTTTTCATTGTCATCGGAGGGACGGTTCATGGAGGACGTCATCAAGCGGGTTGTTGAAGCAGAACGGGAAGCAGAGGAACGTATTGAGCGTGCGAAGGAAGAGGCCAAAGCCATTGTCCGCAATGCCAAGGAAGAGGCCAAGACCATCGAGGAGGAAATTCTCGCCAAGGCCCAGGCCGAGGCCGAGTCCCTCGTTCAGAAGGCGAGAGAAGAGGGCGAAGCCGAGGCCAAGAGGATTATTGAGGAGGGTGAGAGGGAAATCGAGTCCCTTCGCTCAAAGGCCGAGACGAACTTCGAGACTGCCATAGCCAGGGCGATAGAGCTTGTGAGAGGGGGCTGAAATGTTCAGGCCCGAGGAAATGGTCAAGCTCGAGGTCATAACCCTTAACCGCTACAAGGACGAGCTGCTGACTTACCTCCACGAGGCCGGGCTCGTTGAGATTCGCGAGCTCGACGTTAAGGTCGCCCAGAGGGACGCCCCCAACGAGTACTACCGGAAGGCCGCTTCGTACAGCATAACAATATCCAGGATTGTGGACTTTCTGAAGGCCCACAAGAAGACCTCCGGAGGGGGACTGAAGGGGTTCTTCTTCCCGAAGGAGCGCGCCAGAAGGACTTACCACTACGAGGGCGTTGAAAAGCTGATAAAGGACGTTGAAGAGTTCCTATCGAAAGTTGAGCCCGAGATAAAGGCCCTTGAGTCCCAGATGAACGCACTCCAGAGCGAGATTGAGCGCATCAACGAGTCCATTGAAGTACTTGAGACTCTCTCGCCCCTTAACCTGGACGTCCGCTACCTCAGGCACTCCGGGCTCGTAAAGGTCACAGTGGGTACTCTGGACAGGACGAGGCTGAAGCCCCTCATTGAAGACCTCAAAGGGGTCACGGAGGGTAAATTCGCCCTCGTTACGAAGGACTCCGGTGAGAAGGTTCTCCTTGTTATAGCGACCCTCAGCAGGTATCAGGATAAGGTCAATTCAGTCCTTGCAAAGCACTCCTTCGAGAAGATAGAGGTTCCTGGGGGTGAGGGGACTCCCGCGGAGCTCCTTAGAGAGTACAGGAGAAAGCTTGACGCCAAGCTGAGGGAGCTCGACGAGATCAGAAAAGAAGAGGAGAGCCTGGCCGAGAAGTACTACGACGACGTCGTTTTCTATAAGGAGCTCCTTGACAACGAGCGCGACAAGGCCTCAGTGCTTCCAATGCTCGCGAGGACCAACATGACGTTCGCTTTGACCGGGTGGCTTCCAAGGATGGACGTCCCCAAGGTTCTTGAGGGGATAAAGGACGTAACGGAAGGAAAGGCCTACATAAACGTCCGCGAGCCCACCGAGGCTGAGCTCGACGAGATTCCGATAAAGCTCAAGAACCCGAAGTGGGTCAGGCCCTTCGAGATGATTACCGAGATGTACGGTGTCCCCAAGTACAACGAGATAGACCCAACGCTCATCATAGCGTTCACGTACTCGTTCTTCTTCGGCTTCATGCTCACTGACTTCATGTACGGCCTTATCATCGGCGTGATTGCGGCATTACTCGTTAAAGGACACAGGAAGTTCAACGACGGAACCTACAAGTTCGCCTACACCCTCCTCTGGAGCTCGTTCTTCACGATGCTCATGGGTGCTCTCTTCGGCAGTTACTTCGGCAACGCGGGGGACATACTCCTCCAGCACATCACGGGCAACTCAAACGCCCAGTTCCCGCGCATAGCGGATCCGCTCAAGCAACCGATGACCGTGCTGATGATGGCCCTTGCCATAGGTCTGGCGCACCTCTTCACGGGCTATGCCACCGGCTTTGTCGTCAAGTGGAAGAACGGCGACGTCAAGGGCGCGGTGTTTGAACAGCTTCCATGGATGCTGATCATAATTGCCGTAGCCCTCCTTGCAACCAAGAATACCTCCATGACAATGCTCGCCAAGGTCATCTTCGGTGCTGGTCTGGTGCTCTTTGTGGTGGGAGAAATAGTCAGCAACGGCGGACTCGCGGCCCTGATGTTAATCTCGGACTTCTTTGGCTTCGTGGGCAACTGGCTCAGCTACGCCCGTTTGATGGCTTTGGCCCTTGCAACCAGTGGAATAGCGCTGGTCATCAATATCCTGGCGGAAATGGTCTGGGGAATCAAGGTAAGCGTCGTTCCCATTGGAATTGTCGTAGGTTTGATTATATTCTTTGGCGGTCAGCTGTTTTCAGTGGCAATAAACGCCCTTGGAGCGTTCGTTCACTCGCTCCGTCTTCACTATGTTGAGTTCTTCGGAACCTTTTACTCGGGTGACGGGAAGCCGTTCACCCCGTTCAAGTCCAAGAGGGAAGTTTCAAAACTTGAGCTGAAAGCTGATGGAGGTGCATGAAAGATGGATCCGATAGTTTACGTATCCCTGGGCGCGGCGCTCGCCGCGGGTATAGCTGGTGTCGCTTCGGCCTTTGGTATTGGTATAGCAGGTACTGCAGCTGCAGGAGCGGTGGCAGAGGACGAGAAGAACTTCAGGAACGCGCTCATACTTGAAGGTCTGCCGATGACCCAGAGCATCTACGGCCTCATTACGCTGTTCCTTATCCTGATGAGCGCGGGGATTATAGGCGGTGGCTTCAAGTTCACCGCCAACACCCCTGAAAACATCGTTAAGAGCGCCATACTCCTCGGTGCCGGCCTCACCGTTGGCCTTACCGGCCTCTCGGCCATCCCGCAGGGTATAATCGCAAGCGCCGGTATCGGTGCCGTTGCCAAGAACCCGAAGACCTTCACCCAGAACGTCGTCTTCGCCGCTATGGCAGAGACCACCGCAATATTCGGTCTCGTCGGTGCGCTCATTATGATAGCCACCGGAGTCGGCCTTTGAGCCAATCTCCTTTTTTTACAGCCTGAGGAGGACTGAAAATGGAGGGTGCAGAACTCATAATTCAGGAGATAAACAGGGAAGCGGAGCAGAAGATACAGTACATCATCAACGAGGCGAAGGAAGAGGCCGAGAAGCTCAAAGAGGAGGCCAGGAAGAGGGCTGAGGCCAAGGTCGAGTGGATACTCAGGAAGGCAAAGACACAGGCCGAGATTGAGAAGCAGAGGATAATAGCCAACGCAAAGCTTGAGGTCAGGAAGAAGAAGCTTGCCGCTCAGGAGGAGCTGATAAGAAAAGTCCTGGAGTCCCTCAAGGAGAGGCTTGCCAGCCTGTCCGAAGATGAGTACTTCCCGATGGTCGTCGGGCTCACGGCCAACGCCGTTGAGGAGCTCGGGGTTGATAGGGTCGTTCTCCGCTCGAACGATAGAACCCTCAAGCTCATCGTTGAGAGGCTCTCCGAGTTCAAGGAGAAGCTCCGCGAGGCCCTCGGGAAGGACGTCGAGGTCATCGTTGGCGAGCCGATTCAGACAATCGGCGGAGTCCTCGTTGAGAGCCCCGACGGGACGGTAAGGGTCGACAACACCTTCGAGTCTAGGATAGCGCGCTTTGAGAGCGAGCTGAGGGCTACCATTGCGAAGGCCCTCTTTGGGTGATTAAGATGGAGGCAGTAACGGGAATCCTCAACACCACCATCGCAGTCATATTTACGTGGGTGGGCTACAAAACGGCCAAGATGGTCTGGAAGTACACCCCCTACTCGTACCCGAACGCGAGGATTAAGGTAATGGAGGCCAGGCTCCTCACGGAGCAGAAGTTCAATGAGCTGGCGGAGAGCAAGACCCTCCAGAACTTCGTCGTGAGCCTGGAGGACACGGAGTACAAGGAGTACTTTACCGACGTTTCCACTTACTCAATCGAGGAAATCGAGAGGGCCCTTGAGAAGGCCCTCGCTGGAACCTACGAGCTCATGTTCAAGATACTCCCCAAGCGCTCAAGGGGCTTCTTCGAGCTCCTCCTTGAAGGCTGGGACGTCAGGAACATAACCAACGTCGTCAAGGCCAAGCTCGCCAACGAGCCGGCGAGCGACTACGTCATCGAGCTCGGTACGATGCTCCCCAAGGTAAAGGCCATGGCCGAGGCGAAGACCCTCGAGGAGATTCTGGTTATCCTGGAGGGCACCCCTTACGAGGGGCTCTACCAGAAGCTTCTCCTCGGCGAGATAGACGTTACGCGCTTTGAGGCCGAGCTGTACAGGATGTACTACGAGAAGCTCCTGAACTACGCCCTCTCAAGGAAAGACGACGAGAGAGCTGTCCTCGAAGACTACGTCAGGTTTTCAATCGACAGGCTCAACATACTGATCGCCCTCAGGGCCAAGAAGGCAGGCCTCCCGGCGGAGGAAATAAAGGAGATGCTCATCCCCGGAGGAACTATCGAACTCGACCCAATCCTGAACGTGGACTCCTTTGAGATGGCCCTGGCGGGACTTGAGTCCACCAAGTACGGCCACATCATCAGGAGCGCCAGGGAGGAGATCGAGAGGGACCTGAACGCCCTCGGGAGGGCGCTCAACGACTACATGATTACGAAGGTCTCAGAGCTGGAGCGCGTCTACCCGCTCAGCATCGCCACTCCGCTCAGCTACGTCCTCATGAAGGAGAGGGAAGTCAGGAAGCTGAGGGCAATAGCCAAGCTGGTGGAGAACGGAGTCAAGCCCGAGAGGATAAAGGAGCTAGTGGGTGAGGTGGCATGAAGATAGCCGTCCTCGGTGACAGGGACACTGCCCTGGGCTTCAAACTTGCAGGGGCTCATGAGGTGTATGCCTTTGAGGACACACCCCTCGAGATGGAGAGGCTCAAGAACAAGCTTATGGAGCTCATTGAGAGGGGCGACGTCGGAATAATACTCATAACCGAGAGGTTCGCCCAGAGGGTTGAGCTTCCCGACGTTACCATTCCAATCATCCTTCAGGTGCCGGACAAGTCCGGCTCTACGTTCGGTGAAGAAGCCCTCCGCGAGATAGTCAGGAGGGCGATTGGTGTTGAGCTCAAGAGGTGAAGGAAAATGGGAAGGATAATTCGTGTTACCGGACCACTCGTCGTTGCGGACGGCATGAAAGGAAGCAAGATGTACGAGGTTGTCCGCGTCGGTGAGATGGGCCTCATAGGAGAAATAATCCGTCTTGAAGGTGACAGGGCGGTCATTCAGGTCTACGAGGAGACTGCGGGCATAAGGCCCGGTGAGCCCGTTGAGGGAACGGGTTCATCGCTCAGCGTTGAGCTCGGCCCGGGACTGCTTACCTCGATGTACGACGGTATCCAGAGGCCTCTTGAGAAGCTCCGCGAGCTCAGCGGTGACTTCATTGCTAGGGGTCTTACCGCTCCGGCTTTGCCGAGGGACAAGAAGTGGCACTTCACGCCCAAGGTCAAGGTCGGCGACAAGGTCACCGGCGGAGACATCCTCGGTGTTGTCCCCGAGACCAGCATCATCGAGCACAAAATCCTCGTTCCTCCATGGGTCGAGGGTGAGATAGTCGAGATAGCCGAGGAAGGTGACTACACCGTCGAGGAGGTCATAGCCAAGGTCAAGAAGCCGGACGGAACCATCGAGGAGCTCAAGATGTACCACCGCTGGCCCGTCCGTGTCAAGAGGCCCTACAAGAACAAGCTCCCGCCGGAGGTTCCGCTCATCACCGGACAGAGGACGATAGACACCTTCTTCTCAATAGCCAAGGGTGGAACCGCCGCCATTCCGGGTCCGTTCGGTTCAGGAAAGACCGTCACCCAGCACCAGCTGGCGAAGTGGAGTGACGCACAGGTCGTCGTTTACATAGGTTGCGGTGAGCGCGGAAACGAGATGACCGACGTCCTTGAGGAGTTCCCCAAGCTCAAGGACCCGAAGACCGGTAAACCGCTCATGGAGAGAACCGTTCTCATAGCCAACACTTCAAACATGCCCGTTGCCGCCCGTGAGGCTTCAATCTACACCGGAATCACCATCGCCGAGTACTTCCGTGACCAGGGCTACGACGTCGCTCTGATGGCAGACTCGACCTCAAGATGGGCCGAGGCTCTGCGTGAGATTTCCGGAAGGCTTGAAGAGATGCCCGGTGAGGAAGGTTATCCGGCCTACCTCGCGAGCAAGATTGCGGAGTTCTACGAGCGTGCCGGCCGTGTAGTTACCCTTGGAAGCGAGCCGAGGGTCGGTAGTGTCTCCGTCATCGGTGCCGTTTCACCGCCCGGTGGTGACTTCAGCGAGCCCGTCGTCCAGAACACCCTGCGTGTCGTCAAGGTCTTCTGGGCCCTCGATGCCGACCTCGCGAGGAGGAGGCACTTCCCGGCAATCAACTGGCTGAGGAGCTACTCGCTCTACCTCGACGCCATTCAGGACTGGTGGCACGAGAACGTTGACCCAGAGTGGAGGAAGATGCGCGATACGGCTATGGCGCTCCTCCAGAAGGAGGCCGAGCTCCAGGAGATTGTCAGAATCGTCGGTCCAGATGCACTGCCCGACAGGGAGAAGGCCATACTCATCGTCACGAGGATGCTCCGTGAGGACTACCTCCAGCAGGACGCCTTTGACGAGGTCGATACCTACTGCCCGCCGAAGAAGCAGGTCACCATGATGCGCGTAATCCTCAACTTCTACAACAGGACGATGGAAGCCGTGGACAGGGGCGTCCCAGTGGACGAGATAGCCAAGCTCCCGGTCAGGGAGAAGATTGGCCGTATGAAGTTCGAGCCCGACATCGAGAAGGTTAGGGCGCTCATAGATGAGACGAACGAGCAGTTTGAAGAGCTCTTCAAGAAGTACGGGGCGTGATGCTCATGCCGGGAATGGAGTACTCCACCGTTAGCAAGATTTATGGCCCTCTGATGATTGTCGAGGGCGTCAAGGGAGTGGCCTACGGTGAGGTCGTCGAGATAGAGACCGAAAGCGGAGAGAAGAGGAAGGGACAGGTTCTTGAGGCCAGGGAGAACCTCGCGATAGTCCAGGTCTTCGAGGGAACCCGCGATTTGGACGTCAAAACAACGAGCGTCCGCTTCACCGGCGAGACGCTCAAGGTTCCCGTTTCAATGGACATGCTGGGAAGGATCTTCAACGGTATAGGCAAGCCCATAGACGGCGGGCCGGAAATTATCCCCGAGGACAGGCGCGACGTCCACGGCGCCCCGCTCAATCCAGTTGCGAGAGCATACCCGAGGGACTTCATCCAGACCGGTATCTCCGCCATAGACGGTATGAACACCCTCATCCGCGGTCAGAAGCTCCCGATATTCAGCGGTTCAGGTCTGCCACACAACATGCTCGCGGCCCAGATAGCCAGGCAGGCCAAGGTTCTCGGTGAGGAGGAGCAGTTCGCCGTCGTCTTTGCTGCCATGGGTATCACCTACGAAGAAGCGAATTTCTTCAAGAAGAGCTTCGAGGAGACCGGAGCCATTGAGAGGGCAGTCCTGTTCCTCAACCTTGCCGACGACCCGGCCATTGAGCGTATCATCACCCCGCGTATGGCCCTCACCGTTGCGGAGTATTTAGCTTTCGACTACGACATGCAGGTGCTCGTTATCCTCACCGATATGACCAACTACGCCGAGGCTCTGCGTGAGATTTCCGCTGCTAGAGAAGAGGTTCCTGGAAGGCGCGGTTATCCGGGTTACATGTACACCGACCTCGCCACAATCTACGAGCGCGCCGGCCGTGTCAGGGGCAAGAAGGGAAGCATAACCCAGGTGCCCATCCTGACGATGCCCGACGACGATATCACCCACCCGATTCCGGACCTTACCGGTTACATCACCGAGGGCCAGATAGTCCTCAGCAGGGAGCTCCACAGGAAGGGTATCTACCCGCCAATTGACGTCCTTCCGAGTCTCAGCCGTCTGATGAAGGACGGTATCGGTAAGGGCATGACCCGTGAGGACCACCCGCAGCTCAGCCAGCAGCTCTACGCGGCCTACGCTGAGGGAAGGTCTCTCAGAGACCTCGTCGCCGTCGTTGGTGAAGAAGCTTTAAGCGAGACCGACAGGAAGTACCTCAAGTTCGCGGACAGGTTCGAGAGAGAATTCGTCGCCCAGCGCTACGACGAGGACAGGAGCATCTTCGAGACCCTCGACCTCGGCTGGGAGCTCCTCGCCGAGCTTCCGGAGAGCGAGCTCAAGCGTGTCAGGAAGGAGTACATCCTCAAGTACCACCCCAAGTACAGGAAGAGGGGCTCTTAACTTTCAACTTTTTAGGTGGTCGAGATGGCAGAACTGCTCAACGTGAAGCCGACGCGAATGGAGCTCCTCAACCTCAAGAGGCGCATCCAGTTAGCAAAGAAGGGCCACAAGCTCCTCAAGGACAAGCAGGACGCTCTGGTCATGGAGTTCTTTACAATCTACGACGAGGCGCTTCAGCTGAGGCGCGAGCTCAACCTTAAGATGAAGGAGGCTTTTGAGGCCATTCAGATGGCCGAGATAGAGCTTGGAACGCTCCGCCTCAAGGAGATAAGTCTCTCGGTGAAGCCCAACAGGGAAGTCGAAATCCTCAAGAGGAACGTTATGGGCGTCTCCGTCCCCATGATAGAGGCCGAGAGCTTTAAGAGGAGTGCCGTGGAGCGCGGCTACGCCTTCGTGTCCAGCTCTGCGAGGGTCGACACCGCAGCAGAGAAGTTCGAGGAAGTCCTTGACCTGGCGGTCCGCCTTGCTGAGGTCGAGGAGACGCTCAAGAGGCTCGCGAAGGAGATAGAGGTCACGAAGAGGCGTGTCAATGCCCTTGAGTACATCATAATCCCGCGCATGGAGGCCACCGTTAAGTTCATCAAACAGCGCCTCGACGAGATGGAGCGCGAGAACTTCTTCAGGCTCAAGAGGGTCAAGGCGTTAATCGCCGCAAGGGGCTGAATTAGGGCTTTTAGTGCTTTTTTAAATCTCTTCTCTCTTATGTAGGTGTTTGTGTAGGCAAATCGCTTAAATATAATTTGTCCGTAATCTCCTTTGGTGATTGGGTGTGGGGGAGTATTTTATTGAGCCCGGGCTTGACCCGCGAAAGGATCACGTTCTCTACCGTGACGAGGAACACCTGGTCGTTTACCTCGGGACGCAGGAGGGGGGAGAAGACGTCGACGTCAACAGCTACCTCATAGTCAGCAGGGGGAAAGGTATCCTGATAGATCCAGGAGGGTACAAGATTTTCTCAAAAGTTCTCGCCAACATCTCCAAATACATAGACCCCCGGGACATCGAGTACGTTTACATATGTCATCAGGATCCCGACGTCGCGGGGAGCCTTCCCCTCTGGAGGGAAGTCAGCAACGCGAAAATAATTGTCCACTGGCTCTGGACGAGGTTTTTACCTCACTTCGGCTTCGAGGACGCCAAGAGCATCACACACGAGCTCCCTGATGAAGGTGAAACGCTCTCATTCGGGGCAACGACCCTTGAGTTCATTCCCGCCCACTTCCTCCACAGTCCCGGCCATTTCACAATATACGACCACAGGAGCAAGTTCCTCTTTACCGGTGACATTGGCATAGCGCTCCTTGACGAGCCATACATCGTTGTCGAGAATATCGAGAGACACATTCAGGCCATGAGACCCGTCCACGAAAGGCTAATGGCCAGCAACAAGGCAATAAAAGCTTGGCTGGACAAGGTCAGGTTCCTTGACGTTGAGGCAATACTGCCTCAGCACGGGGCAATCATACCCAAAAAGTTCATACCGCGCTTTTACGACTTCCTTGAGAACCTGAAGTGCGGCGTTGACCTCTACCGCTGAGGTGGTAGCATGAACATCAGAAGCATCGAGAAGGCCTCAAATGCGCTGGCCCAGTCAGTTCGTATAAAAACGTCCAGCAGGGAGTCCAGTAAAATCGTTGATGAACTTGCAGAGGAGATAAGCGGGCAGTTCCTGGACAACAACCTCGCAATAATAGAGAACATAGAAAAGCTGTCCAGGGTTATGAAAGAGCTCGAAAAGTTCCAGCAGGAGTTTTTACCCTTTTTCCAGCGCTTTGAGGTCTTTGCCAGCGAGTTCAACACCCTTGTTGAGAATCTTGAATACATTTCAAAAATAAGCGATTCAATAGCCAGTGTTGCCAAACAGACAAACCTGGTTGCCTTGAACGCCTCAATCGAGGCGGCCCGTGCGGGAGAGGCCGGGCGGGGCTTTGCTGTCGTTGCCGAGGAGATCAGGAACATGGCCGTCCAAACGATGAACCTTGCCAAGGAGATTAAGGACTTCAACGCCCGTGTTATGGGACAGCTGGAGACACTCCGCGATGCTCTGACGGTCATGGATCGCATTAAGGAGGGCACCGAGATACTGGGGAGGGATATAGAGGTAATGGTCGAGATTAGCTCCGTTTTGGAGGAAATTTCGAGAGAACAGGAAGAGATAGTCAACGACATCAAGAGGCTCAAGGGAATAGCCCTTGCCCTCAGGAAATTCGCCGACATGCAGGATAGGTATAACAAGGAGCTGGCTTCTCTCCTTAGGATGATGGTTAGTGAATACGCAAAGGAGCAAAAGACTGAAGAGGTGTTTGATGATGACTGAAAAGCTGTACTACAAAGACCCCTATCTCAAGGAGACGACAGCAAGGGTAGTTGAAGTTAAAGACCTCGGTAACGGTCTAGTTGAGCTTGTCCTTGATAGGACTATCTTTTATCCTGAAGGCGGGGGTCAGCCCTCTGACCGGGGGCTCATAGAGGGAGACGGCTTTGCAATTGAAGTCACCAACGTCAAGGAGCGGAAGGAAATCTGGCACGAGGGGGTACTTGAGGGCAGGCTTCCAGAGAAGGGGGAGGAAGTTACGCTCAAGCTCGACTGGGACTGGAGATACGAGAACATGAAGAACCACACCGGCCAGCACATTCTCTCCGCTGTTCTCAAGAAGCTCTACGACCTCGACACGACGGGCTTCCAGATTTTCGAGCACTACAACAAGATTGAGGTCAACGGCGAGCTTGACTGGGATATGATTACAAAGGCGGAAATCGAAGCAAACAGAATAGTGGCAGAGGGTATTCCCGTAACCGTCGAGGAGTTCAAGTACCTTCCGGAGGAGCTACTTAAGACGCTGAGGAAGCACGTGAGCAAGGTAACCGACAGGGTCAGGATAGTGAGCATCGGCGACGTTGACAGGACGCCCTGCGGCGGGACGCACGTCAGGAACACCTCTGAGGTCGGGCTTATCAAGGTTCTGCGCTTCTACAAGAAGTCCAGAGACCTCTGGAGGATAGAGTTCGTGACCGGCAACAGGGCTTTGAGGACACTCAACGAGCTCCTTGAGGACTACTGGAGTTCCCTTGAGGAGATGCCCAACAAGAACAGGCCCCTCATCGAGCGCGTCAAAGAGCTGAAGGCTGAGATGGGCTCCCTTGAAGGGAAGATTGAGGAGCTCAGGCGTGAGCTCTGGCGCTGGAAGGGCCTGGCCTTGATAGACAAGGCGGAGGAGATTGGCCACTATAACGTCGTTACCCTCGTCGAGAAGTGGCCGATGAAGGACGCCCAGGCCTTCGCCGTCAACTTCGTTGAGAACAACCCCGGCTCGATACTCCTCATTGCCGGAGAAAACTACGTCCTATTCGCGAGGAACGAAGAAGTGGAGGTCTCCATGAAGGAGCTCCTCTCAAAGGTCATCGAGGAGCTTGGGGGCAAGGGTGGGGGAACCGACAACCTTGCCCGGGGAAAGGTGGAGGCCGAGCCCGAAGACGTTCTTGACGTTGCAAAAGAAAAGCTGAGGGAGCTCATAAACTCCTCCGGGGACCAGTGAGCTTTCATTTTTGCCCTTCCGCTTTCTTTAATCCAGCGCGTCTTCCGTTATTCCCAGTTTTTCAAGCACAACCCTCCACTGCTCCTCTGGCACCTTGGGCTTTTTCAGCTCTTCCTCGGCTCTCTCCCTGCTCATCAGCCCGTAGCGGACTAAAGCAGCTATCCTTCTGTGCTCAAAAGAATGGCCGTGCTTTTCCCAGTAGCGCTCCAACGCCGGGCCGAGGACGAGGCAGTTGGTCGTGTAACCCGGCAGCTCTGGGAACTCAAAGGGGAGCTCTTTCAGTATTTCAAAGCGCTCCTCCTCGGTCATCATTGAGAGGAGCCTTATCTGAATCACCCCCCCACTCATGAGCCTGTAGGGGTGGTGGCCGAACGGCAGCTCGTGGCCGGTGATGATGTAGCGGTAGCCGTTTTTGAGGGCGTACTTCCTGAGCTTTTCCATAGTCCTCTTGGAACAGCGCCTGCAGGGGGATTCACCATTTAGCAGGGCCTCTCTAAAGATGTCCGAGTAGTCATAGCGAAGAACCTTGAACGGAACTCTCAGGTACTCAGCTATCCTTTTTGCGTTCTCTATCGCTTCCTCCGCCATGAGCCCGTGGTCTATCATGACTGCTTCAAGCTCCGGCACCTTGTAGACTTCCTTTGCGAGATAGAGCGACACAACACTGTCCTTTCCTCCGGAGTATGCGACTACGGCCCTATCAACGTCCTTCATTAGCTCCTCGAGCTCTTTCCTGATTTTCTCCCCCTCAATCGGGTGCTTGAGATAGACCTGGCACTCCCTGCATATTGGCTTCCCGTCGATGATGTCTATTTTGGCTGTCCTTTCATCGTGGACGCAGAGTGAGCACTTGAGCATGGCGAAAAGAAGGGAGGCGCGTTTTATAAGGCTACCTCCTGTACCTTTCGAAGCCCTTGAGGGTTTTGAGAACCGGCTCAATAGTTTTCTCCTTACCCTTCTTCCCCGCAAAGAGCAGAACCACCGTTATCTGGTCTTCGAGGAGAATGCCATCGTTGTTCCTCGCCATAAACCAGCCGAAGATGGCCCCGAAAACGAAGCCTGCTAACCAGAGGGCCATCACGAAGAGCGTCGTTGATGTTCCTGTTGAAGTGGTTGTCAGGGAAAGGGCCTTGTAAGCCAGCGCGAAGGCAACAATGAACATACCTTCTAGAAGCAGGCTTACCTTAACTGCTTTCTCTAGTATTCCGAAGACCCTGTCATCACTGGTGTATCTTTCAATAATCCTGCCGTCGTGGATGCTATAGACGAGAGTTCTGGAGACATTCGCGCCGCTTCTGAAAGCCAGAAAAGCAAAGAGCATGGCCAAGTAGTCCCAGCGGACTTTCCAGACCCCGTAGATGCCAACTATGATACAAATCAGTGTGAACAGCCTTTCAAGGGTTTTCTTCTGGTTCCCTGGAACGTCAATGCGGAAGGTTCTCCTTAGCGTTATTCCAGCCAGCTTGCTCATGAGTCTGGCCATCATTAAAGCTAAGTTCATGAAGAAAAATGCCAGCAGGAGAAGAATAGCCATAACCTTGGCCAGCAACGTTATCACTGTATTTACTACGCGTTTCAGGTTTTAGCCCTTTTCTGAGAAATAGGAAAGTTAGAGTTCTTCCCTCTTCCTTTTTACAATGGGTGCAACCTCCCGCGCGACCCTCTTGACGCTGAAGAGCGTGAGTGAGTCCATTCTCTTGAGCTGTGCCAGGAGGCAGCCGCTTATCCTGACGTCTATGTATTTCTTTGCCTCCATCACTGTCTTGAGGAGCTCCCTAACGCTCCCGGCCCTTTCAAAGTCCAGTCCGGCCTTCTTAAGCCTCTCCACGTTGAGCTCGTGGATTGTCAGCGGCTGGAGCATCATCTCGTCTATTCCGAGGGAAGCGGCAAGCTCTGCTATCTTCGGTATATCCTCGTCGTTGATGCCGGGCATGAATATCGTCCTGACGACGGAGCGGACGCTCTTGTCGGCGCCGACTATTCTGAGAGCGTTCACCACGGCGTCGAAGGTGTCGGCGTTGGTTATCTTCAGGTGTTTCTCACGAGTGGCCGCGTCGAGGCTTATCATGACGATATCGAAGTCGAGCTTCTCCCACAGCTCCTCAGTCAAAAGCGAGCCGTTCGTCTGGAGGTCGAGCCTCGCCTCCGGAAACCTCTCGCGGAGCATTCTGTTGACCTCTACTATTCGCTTGCTCAGCAGGGGCTCGCCGTACTGCGAAACGGTGATTGCCTTTGGGTTCTCCCAGCCGTAGTAGCCGGGTTTTGGAACCTTTCCGAGCTTCACCGCAACGTTGGAGTAGCAGAATATGCAGTCGTGGTTGCACGCGGGGGTTAACTCGTAGCTCGGGTGGTGAACCGGGTTTGGGTTGCTCAAATCAAGGCCCTGACACCCCTGGCAGTGGGTTGGGAACTTAAGATCCATGACAAACTCCTTTAACAGCCTCGCCTCTTTGTTCTCCAAAATCTGGGGCTCGACGCCCATCTTTCTCGCGAACTCCTCCCAGCTGTACTTCATTCTCTCACCGGTGGGAGCGGAAAAAAGGGCCTTAAAAAGGTGATTGGTCAGAGAAGTCCCCTCAGTTGAAGGCCGTCAAAGACCGGGCCGTCCCTGCACACGAGGTATTTTCCGAGGTTGCAGGAGCCGCAGACGCCTATGCCGCATTTCATGTAGCGCTCGGCCGAGACCTGGACGTTCCGGTAGTCCATGACCCGCAGGACTGCCCTCAGCATGGGCTCCGGGCCGCAGGCATAGACCTGGTCAAAGTCGTCCTTCCTTTCGGCCAAAACGTCCGTTGGGAAGCCCTTAACCCCTGCCGAGCCGTCGTCGGTCGTGATAATCACTTCGTCCACGTAGTTCTCGATATCCATCAGTGCAAGCTCGTCCTTTGAGCGGGCGCCGTAGATGAGCGTTACCTCTTTGAATATGCCTTTATACTGTCGTGCGAGGGCGTAGAGCGGCGGAATTCCTATACCTCCCGCCACGAGTGCAGGTCTGTCCCCCCTGAGTTCGAAGCCCCTTCCATAGGGCCCGCGAATCCACAGCCTGTCCCCTTCCTCCAGGCCGAAGAGCCTCGACGTGAACGGCCCGACGCGCTTGACAACGAGCATGTCCCTCCACGCCAGGCTGAAGGGCTTTTCCCCGGCGCCGGGGAGCCAGACCATGACGAACTGCCCGGGCGTAAAGTCAAACTCCCCTGAGAGCCTGAACGCCCGGACGTCCCTCGCGACTTCCCAGGTCTCCTTAAGCTCAACTACCCTGTACATTTAGGCGAACCCCCTTTGGCTTTCCAATAATTTCATCGTCCTCCATAACGACTTCTCCATGGAGAACCGTCATCACGACCTTTCCCCTCAGCTTTCTGCCCTCCCAGGGGCTCCATTTGGCCTTCGTGTAGAACTCCTCGGGTCTAACCCTCCACTCCCTCTTCAGGTCAATCACCGTGAAAGTTGCATCGTTTCCGGCTGCAAAGTCCCTTTCCCTAATCCCGAAGACCTTGATGGGGTTCTCGTGCATCTTCTCAACGATGTCAAAAACGCTGATTACTCCCCTGTTCACGGCGTCGAGGAGCAGCGCCACTTCGGTCTCAAGCCCGGGAATCCCGGCCGCTCCTGCTTCCTTGCCCTCCGGCGTGTGGGGTGCGTGGTCACTCGCTATTATCGGAATTTTTGAGAAGTTTCTCCAGAGCGCTTCAACGTGGTCTTTCGTCCTCAGTGGCGGGTAGACCTTTAGGAGAGGGTTTCTCTCGTAGCCTTTTCTTGTGAGAAATAGGTGGTGTGGAGTAACTTCAAAGCTGACCCACGGAAGGTTTTTATCCAGTATTGCCTCCAGCCCACCTTTCGTTGAGACGTGGCATATGTTCAGGGGCTTCTTGAGCCTCCCGGCGCTTTCGAGGGCTTTATGTATCGCCTTTTCTTCCACTTCCGGTGGCCTCTCCGGCATTTCTCTGATTAGTTCGGCATCCTCAGCGTGGACGCTCAAAACTCCCGGTGCACAGGCGTAGTCGTCCTCAAAGTTTTCCGAGTATATCCCACCGGTTGATGCGCCCATGAAGGCCTTGTAAAAGTCGGCTCCCGCGGTTATCGCCTCTTTGCAGTTGTTCTTCATTAGAAACCCGACTGCGTAGTCGGCATAAGCTTTTTTCTGGAACAGCTCAAGGCGTTTTTTGAACGTTTTTGAGTCCATCACCGGCGGCTTTGTGTTGGGCATGTCAAAGACCGCGGTGATTCCCCCGTGAAGGGCCGCCTTTGTCCCGCTCTCGACTGTTTCCTTCTTTTCCTCTTCGAAGTCCCTGAGGTGAACGTGGGTGTCTATCAGGCCCGGGAGAATTAGATACCGCGACAAATCCAGCTCCTTTTCTCCGGTTAGAGTCCGGGTTGCTATCTGCGATATTTTTCCGTCATCAACCGCTATACTGCCCTCGACGATTCTTCCCCTGAGAACGAACTTTCCTTTTAATACGAGCTCGTGCATTAAAGCCCGCACATGGGTTTTTTGGAGGGGGTTTTAAGATTTTTGCATTATGAAATTGAGAGGAAATGCTTTTTTCGGGTTTCCCCAAGCGTGTCTCAAGATTTTTTCAGAATTGTGGGTGAATTCTAACTTTTACATGATTCCAAAGCCACGTTCATGTCGCATTGTCTCTTTTGAACCCTTAATGCTTTTCTGTCCATGATCGAGTCTTTTTTCCGACAGATCTGTTCTGGTGGTTTGTACACTAACGTAACCCTTAAATATTACTCGAATGTATAGCTTCATGCCATTATACCCTATATATGGCAACACTGCTAAAAAGTGGAAAAGGAGGCCGAATAAATGAATATGAAGAAAACCTGGGGCATGATTGCTGCAGTTTTGTTGTTGTTTAGTTTGATAGCGACCCCAGTGGCCAGGCCAGTAGCTGCCGCAGAGGGCGACAAGGTCCTCAAGACCGTCATCTACTCTTCAACCGGTGCCCTCTTCATGGGTGTCTGGAACCCGAGCTCCAGCGGTTACAGTGACACTTACTCAAGGAGAATTGCTGACCTGGTTTTTGACAGTGGATTCCCCTACGGCGTTGAGGGTCTTCCCGTCCCCTACCACTGCCGTGTGGTCGAATACAAGAAGGATGTAACCGTCCCTGAGGACGCTGTGATATTCAACTCGACAACCGACACCTGGGTCGCCGCTCACGCCGGCGAGACTGCCAAGACCTATGCCAAGATTGAGTGTGACAGGCCCTACTTCCACGATGGCCACAAGGTCAGCGCCGCTGACGTCATGTATAGCCTTGCCTGGAGCTGGGAGTGGATCCACCAGGACGGTGATGACGACCCGTATTACGACGCCAGCGAGGCCGACTGGAGCGGTGACTCCATGGCAACAATCCTCGGTATCAAGTTCGTTGAGCAGACCGACGACAGGATGGTCTTTGAAGTCTACCACAACTACTACTTCCCGCCGAGCGAGATAATGACGGCTGCCTACGTTGTCCCGTTCACTGGCACTCCCTGGCAGCTCTGGTACGCAATGAGCGAGCTCGTTGCCCACAACGAGAAGTACTCCTGGAGTGAGTCCACCGAGGAGATTGAGCAGCTCGACCAGATCAACCCGAAGCACGCCCAGGCCATAAAGGAGGAGCTCCTCGAGCTCAAGAACTCCAAGCCGATTCCGGAGTTCCTCAAGCCCTACATCGAGAACGAGAACGAGGCCATTGCTGCTTACGACTCCATAGCCAAGTTCATTGACGAGCACCACCATGCCGTCATCGGCAATGGTCCGTACTACATTGATGAGTACCAGCCCGAGAACCTCTTCGTCAGGCTCAAGAAGTTCGACAAGTGGACGGTTCCGGCCTTCGCCGAGGGCAAGTACAGGGCCGAGCCATACTTCGAGACCATTGAGGTCTATGGTCTCCAGAACCAGGACACCGCAATCCTTGAGGTCGCCAAGGGCACTTACGACGTCCTCTGGTACCCGTTCCCGGCCTACAGGTTCACAGGCCTAAGTCAGGAGCAGAAGAACGCGATTGACCTTTACAAGAGCACTGCCGCCTTCGGTGACTTCGTCTTCAACCCGGTTCACGACCCGGACAACCCGTATCTGATTACCGCTGGTGACAAGAAGTACTTCAACCCGTTCGCCGTTAGGAAGGTCAGGTTTGCCCTTGAGTACCTGATAAGCAGGGCCCACATCGCTCAGAACATCTTCCAGGGTAGCGCCGGTGCCATGTACACTCCGTGGACATCAACCGAGACTGGTTACGAGTACATCAAGCCGGTCGTTGATGCGTTTGAGCTCTCAGAGCAGCCGGACGAGACGTTTGCCCTCCAGCTGATTGAGGAGGGCATGCAGGAGGCCGCCCAGGAGCTTGCCAAGATGGGCTACGAGCTCAAGAAGGTTGACGGCAAGTGGTACTTCGAGGGCGAGCCGGTTAAGATTGTCGGTATCGGCCGTTCCGAGGACGAGAGGAAGGACGTTGCCCAGTACCTCGTGAGCGTTCTCAAGGATGCTGGCTTCGATGCGGAGGCCCAGATTGTTGACAGGAGGACCGCGAGCGGTATGGTCTACACCAGTGACCCGAGCTCATACCAGTGGAACTTCTACACCGAGGGCTGGGTCTCCTCGAGCAACGTTAAGTTCTCGCCATCTAGGATTATCCAGTACTATTCTAGCATCTGGTATGCTCCAGGCCTTGTTGGCTGGAAGTGGAGCCCGGAGAACACCGAGAGGGCCACCCTTGAGGAAGTCCTCAAGTACCTCGGTGACGGGGACATCGCCAAGGGCCTCAGCAAGCTTGGTCTTGACTACTACAACACCGTGGACAAGATCCAGCCGCTCCTTGACTGGACTGCCGACGACTTTGCTCTGGTAATCTACGCGGGTGAGAACAAGGGCGTTAAGATGGACAGCGAGGACAAGTACTGGGACTTCAACAGGCTCGGTACCGCCATTGGTATCTACGAGAGCTTCAGGGTCTTCACCTACGAGAACTGGGAGTTCTACGCCGTGAACAAGAGGGTTAAGATCGACGTCGTTGACCCGGTTGCCGGTCTGGCTTCTAGGTGGGCACTCAGGAGCGCCAAGCCTGCTAACGTTGAGCAGACCAAGCCAGCCGAGACCTCGGAAGAAACTGGAACTGGCAAGGAGACTGGAACCACCGAACAGACTGGAACTGAACAGACCGGAACTCAGCAGGAGACCACTGAGCCAACTGAGACCCAGAAGACTACCGAAGAGGGAGGAGGAATCTGCGGACCTGCGGCCCTTGTTGGGCTTGCAGTGGTCCCGCTGCTCCTCAGAAGAAGGAAGTGATTCCTCTCTTTCCCTTCTTCAACTTTTGTTGGGGTACGTATTTTGACATTCTTCGATTCGCTCTTTTGCTTGGGCTTATGGTCGTATGCGTAAAGTATTTAAATAAAGTTTTACAGACAAGAAAAAGACAATGCTCAAAATTGAACCTAGCAGTACAGAACAGTGAAGGAGGGAATTTTATGGGATTTGGAAAATATCTGGTCATTAGAATACTGAATGCTCTTATAGTGCTGACTATAGTTACATTAGTGATGTCCGCCCTTTTCGTTAAAGTGGCGGAAAAGGACCTCCAGGAGACAATAATACAGCGAGTGAATGCTGAGTTCCAGGCCCTCCAGCAAAAGGGGCAGACCCCCGAGGACCCCGACGCCTGGAGGGCACAGAGACTTGAATACTATAGATCCATGTACCACCTTGACAAGCCCTACTGGTGGAGGGTTCAGTACTACTTTAAGCGCACGCTGACATTCGACTTCGGAAAGACCAAGAACCCTGTGTTTGGTTCCGAAAAGGACGTCGTGGCCATCCTTAAGACTGCAATTCCCCGCACAATCCAGCTCTTCACGACCGCGCAGATAATAATCATAGTTTTGGGTATCCTCCTCGGTGTAAAGGCCGCCCAGATGGTCGGCAGTCTCTTCGACAGGGCACTTTCAATCATAGCCCTGATAATGAGCAGCATCCCGATGTGGTGGTTCGGGATGATAATGCTGCTCGTGTTTTCGTTCAAGCTTGGATGGTTCCCGTCTAGGGCAATCCCTGACCCGAACCTCACCGGGTGGGCTCACATAGCCGACATCCTCAAGCGTATGACCCTTCCGGTGTTGACAATAGTTATCGTCTCCTTCGGAGCTTGGGCGTGGGTTATTAGGAACATCATGATCGGTACGATGCAGGAAGACTTCATTATGGCTGCAAGGGCAAAGGGTATCCCCGAGAGGAAGGTTATATACGGCCACGCCCTTAGGGCAGCAGCTCCCCCGGTTGTTACGATGATCATCTTCAGCCTCCTCGGTTCCCTTGGCGGTGCTATAATCACCGAGAGCGTCTTTACGTGGCCTGGAATGGGTAGGGTTTACTGGATTGCAATTGAGACCAACGAGACGAACCTCATCATGGGTCTGACATTCGTAAACGTGCTGCTTTACCTCGCGGGTGTTATCATCGCGGACCTTGCATATGGATTCCTTGACCCGAGAGTTAAGGTTGGTGCATCTGAACACATGTGAGGTGACGGGCCATGCGTTGGGTTGACTTTAAACAGTCCCTTTCAGAGTTTTGGAGTGACTTCAAAAGGCAGAAGTCCGGTTTACTGGGTATAGGGTTGTTAATCCTGTTCATCTTTACTGCAGTCGCTGCCCCGGTGTTGACGTCACCTGACATCCCTGATAAATGGCAGGAGTTCTGGCTTGACAACCCTAAGAACGTGCCCCCAGTCTGGGTAAACGCATTTTCCGGCGAAAAGAAGGCCGCCCATTTGATAATCGAGGGTGAGGCCCTCCAGAAGCTCATAACGGAGACCGACTCCGGCTACCGCATAGAAGTTACCTACAACAACGAGTACGATGTTCCGCCCCAGGACATAGTTATAAAAGATCTCGTCGGTAATGCCGACGGAGGCAAGCCCTCAATAACGGTCATGGTTGAAAGGCCCGACGGCAGAGAGGTTACTTTAATAGAGAACTACAAGTTCTCAGGAAAGATTGTCCTCCAGCTCGGTACCCACCCGCAGGTTAGGGCCAACCTCATCAACTGGATTAAGAGCGAGGGCATACAAATTGACCCGCTTCAGGAGTTCCAGTACAGAACCCTTATGGACGCCACCAAAGTAATCTTCGGAAAGTTCAACGAGAACATCCTCGAGCACCCCGAGCCCCTGAAGGGTACTTACAAGTTCACTATACTCGTGAACGTCCCTGAAGGCACTTCCGTTTCCTTTGATGATGCCAGGATTATATTCACGGGTAGAACCTACGGCTGGCTCGGAACAGACTTCAAGGGAAGGGACCTGCTTTCAGGTATCATCTGGGGTTCAAGAGTATCCCTCGTTATCGGTATCTCAGTTGCCGTTGTCAGTGTCCTTATCGGAATATTCTACGGTGTTACGAGCGCGTACCTCGGTGGATGGAAGGACGAGATTATGATGAGGTTCCAGGAGTTCATGGCATCAATACCCAGCCTTCCGATACTCATCCTCATGGGTGCGTACTTTGGAGGCCACATCGCGCTCTGGCAGATAGTCGTGCTACTCGCAATATTCGGATGGGTCGGTATAGCGAGGGTTGCCAGAAGTATGGCGCTCCAGATTAAGGAGCAGACTTACGTTGAAGCTGCCAAGGTTCTGGGTGCCGGTACAGGTAGGATAATCTTCAAGCACATGGTTCCACAGCTCCTTCCGTATGCCTTTGCCCAGATGGCACTCAGCGTTCCCGGTGCCGTGCTTTCAGAGGCTTCACTGAGCTACCTGGGTCTCGGTGACCCGACCGCGGTTACGTGGGGGCAGATACTCCACGATGCACAGACGGCCGGTGCGGCAGTGAACGGTTACTGGTGGTGGGTTATCCCGCCCGGACTTGCAATCGCCCTCGTCGGACTGACGTTCGTGCTCATAGGTACCGCCCTCGACAGAGTGCTCAACCCGAGATTGAGGAGGCTGTGAGGTGGTAAAAATGGCAAAACCCGTCCTCGAAGTTCGCAACCTTAAGATGTACTACTTCACCAACAGGGGTGTAGTGAGGGCAGTTGACGACATAAGCTTTGACATAAAGAAGGGTGAAGTCCTTGGACTTGCCGGAGAGAGCGGATGCGGCAAGTCCTCCCTTGGTTTTACTTTAATGGGCATGCCCACGCCGCCTGGAAAGATTGTGGACGGCAGCATCAAAATCGACGGCAGGGAGATAGTCGGCCTCCCCGAGAGTGTGCTCAGGAAGGAGATACGCTGGCAGAAGATATCCATGATCTTTCAGGGTGCTATGAACGCTCTTAACCCCGTTTACACCGTCGGCTACCAGATGATAGAGCCCCTGATCTACCACAAGGGAATGAGCAAGGAAGAGGCGCTCGACAGGGCCCAGAAATACCTTGAGCTCGTTGGTCTCGACCCCGAGATCGTCTACCGCTACCCTCACGAGCTCTCAGGTGGTATGAAGCAGCGTGTTATCATTGCAACCGCGTTGCTCATGGAGCCGAGCGTCGTCATAGCCGACGAGCCGACCACGGCCCTTGACGTCGTTGTCCAGGCCCAGATTATCAACCTCATGAAGAGGCTGAAGAAGGAGCTCGGCCTCTCGATGATATTCATTACCCACGACCTCAGCATCCTCGCTGAGATTAGCGACCGCGTTGCCATCATGTACGCGGGCAAAATCGTGGAGATTGGAGACAGCGAGAAGATTTACTACGAGCCTGCCCACCCGTACACCCAGAAGCTCCTTGCCGCCATTCCAAGGCTCCACGAAGACGTCGAAAAGCTCGAATTCATTCCGGGACAGCCGCCCAACCTCCTCAACCCGCCGAAGGGATGCCGCTTCCACCCGAGGTGCCCGTATGCAATGCAGGTTTGTAAGGAGCAGGTTCCCGAGATGAAGGAAGTTGATAAAGACCACTACGCTGCATGCTGGTTGCTGTGAGGTGTGAGACATGGCCGAGCCGGTACTTAAAGTTGAAAACCTTAAGAAGTACTTCCCAATCAAGAGGGGCTTCCTTGCCAGCCTTCGCGGTGAGCCCCAGCGCTTCGTCCACGCCGTTGATGGGGTAAGCTTTGAGATAGGCAAGCAACAGGTCTTTGCCCTCGTCGGTGAGAGCGGCTGTGGAAAGTCCACCACTGGAAAGCTCATAGTGAAGCTCCTTGAGCCCACGGAGGGTAAAATATACCTGGAGGGTCAGGATGTCACTGAGATTAGGACAAAGGAAGAACTCCTCGCATACAGAAGGAAAGTTCAGATGATATTCCAGGACCCGTTCTCTTCAATGAACCCCAGGTTCAAGATATACGACGTGCTTGAGGAGCCCCTGCTGATCCACGGAATCGGTGAAACGAGGGCTGAGAGGGAGGAACTCATTTACAAGGCCCTTGAGATGGTTAAAATTACCCCTCCCGAGGAGTACGTGGGCAGGAACCCCCACATGCTCTCGGGTGGACAGAGGCAGCGTGTGGCAATAGCAAGGGCCCTCATCCTTAACCCGACTTTCATCGTTGCCGACGAGCCGGTCTCGATGCTTGACGTTTCAATCCGTGCGGAAGTCCTCGAGCTGATGAAGGAGCTCAAGGAGAAGATGGGAGTTACTTACCTCTACATCACCCACGATATGTCCACTGCAAGGTACTTCGCCGACTGGATGGCAGTCATGTACCTTGGAAGGATTGTCGAGATGGGCCCAGCGAAAGTCGTCATTGACAACCCGCTCCACCCGTACACGAGGGCACTCCTGGCCGCGGTTCCAGAGCCGAAGCCCGAGCGCAGGAACATCATCAAGGAGCTCCCGATCAAGGGTGAAGTCCCCAACGCCGTGGACATACCGCCTGGATGCCGCTTCCACCCGAGGTGTATCTACGCCCAGAAGGGTCTCTGCGACACCAAACACCCGCAGCTCATCGAGTACGAGCACAACCACTGGGCGGAGTGCCATCTTGTCGGGAAGTACTGAGCCCACACAACTTTTTTATTTTAATTCTCTGTCTCTCGTTGTTGAAGGTGGTACCTGATGAGTAGCTTCAGAGAAGGTATTACGTATCCCCCAATCAGAACTGGCCTGATACTGCTGTTGCTGGCTTTTCTGATGTCCCTTGCCGCCTCTTATAACGTGCTCAGAGAAGACGTTCGAACTGGCGTTTGGGGGCCCGGAACTCACTCCATTGGTGACGAGATTGAGGTGTCTGGGGAAGTTGTGAGTATAAGCCTTGAGATTTCCTCGGACAACGCTTCGGTCAGGGTAATCGCCGATGGTGTGGAAAACACCTACACCCTGTCTGGGAGCAGCGAGAGGTTGGAACTTTCTTCGCCCCCGTCTGTTCTGGTCGAGAACGGGGAGGTCAGCTATTCGTATGCTGTAAAGTGGGTGGAGTACCCGTATTCTTATCTCGGCTTCCTGGCGTTTTTCATCATGATCGTGGGAAGCGTTATCGCCTTTAGGGGGTACCTAAGCTTCATGGAGTCCCTCAAAGAGAAGGCAACGGCAAAGAAGAGGGGGGAGAAAAATGAGGGCTCTAAACTATGATGTCGCTATAAAAACCACCATGGACTTCATAAAAGAGAAAGTGGGCGATGCTGGGGCGAATGGAGTTGTGGTTGGAATCAGCGGGGGCATAGACAGCGCGACCGTCGCGTACCTCGCCGTTAGGGCCCTTGGGAAGGATAGGGTTATGGGTCTTATCATGCCCTACTACAAAAATCGTGATGTTGATGACGCGAAACTCGTCTGTGAGAGCCTGGGAATCGAATACGAGCTGATAAACATAAAGCCCATCGTAGATGAGTTCGAGAAGGCCGTTGGGGGGCTTGACACCCTGAGCAGGGGGAACGTAATGTCAAGGACGAGGATGGTTCTCCTCTATGCCCACGCCAACGCCAGGAACTACCTCGTCCTGGGTACCTCCAACCGGAGTGAGTTTCTGACCGGCTATTTCACCAAGTGGGGCGACGGGGCGAGCGACTACGCTCCGCTCATAAATCTCTACAAGACAGAGGTCTGGGAGATAGCAAAGCGTCTGGGAGTTCCTGAGGGGATAATCCAGAAGAAGCCCTCTGCCGGCCTCTGGGAGGGGCAGACCGACGAGGACGAGCTGGGAATAAGCTACCGCCTCCTTGATGAAATCCTGTGGCGTCTAGTTGACTTGAAGATGGAGAAGGGGGAAATAGCGAGGGAGCTTGGCGTTCCAGTTGAGAGGGTAGAATACGTCGAAGGCCTCGTGAAGAAGAGCGAGCACAAGAGGAGACTCCCCATCGGGCCAGAGTTCTGAGGTGAGCGCATGAAGAGGGGCTACATTCTCGTTTTTCTCGCTGCGTCTATGTGGGGGACTCTCGGTATCTTCGCCAAGTACCTCGACGGCTTTGGCCTCAGCCCGTTCACTATGGTATTTTACCGCGTCCTTTTTGCCCTGATACTCCTGGGCATGTACCTTAAGCTCAGGGGTATCGGGCTCTCCATTGAGAAGGGAAGGCTGAAGTTCTATGCCCTTTACGGGTTCTTCAGCATATTTCTCTTCTACACGCTCTATTTCTACACTGTAACTATCTCCTCGGTCTCCTTTGCTGTCCTGCTCCTCTACACCGCGCCGGTGTACTCGATAGTCCTGGGACGGCTGGTCTTTGGGGAGCCGATGAGCAGGGAAAAGCTCGTTGCGCTGGTCATGGTGATGGTTGGAGTTGTCCTCGTCAACGGTTCTGGGGCTGAATTTTCCGCCAGGGCGCTTGTATTCGGCCTCCTTACCGGGCTGACCTACGCCCTCTATGGGGTTCTTGCAAAGCTCGCCGTGAGAAAAGAAGAGCCCGAGAAGGCCCTCTTCTACACCCTGCTTTTTGGGTTCTTCTTCCTCATCCCGTTCTCTGACTTTAGCGTTCCGACCGGTGCGGTCCCCTACCTCTTCGCACTGGCACTCTTCCCGACGTTCCTCGGCTACGTCCTCTACAACCACGCTCTGAAGGAAGTGGAGGTCAGCAGGGCAAGTATAGTCGCAACTATAGAGCCCGTTGTCGCAATACTCCTCGCATACATTCTCTTCGGGGAAAAGCTTACGCTGTCCCAGGTGCTTGGTGGGGCCCTCATAATCGGGGCCTCTGTGCTGGTTCACATCAAAGAGGAGAAGGGCTGAGGGACTCAAATGTAGAAGTACCTCTCAAGCTCCCACTCCGTCACTTTTTTCGTCTTAACCGGCAGTCCTTCACTCTCAAGGTAGGTCACGTATTCGCTCCATTCGTTCTCTTTGTAGGCGATGAAGTTTCTGTACGCCTCGCCAAGGGCGTCTCTCACAATCCTGTCCTTTTTGAGTTCTTCGAGTGCCTCTCCAAGGCTTCCGGGCAGGGTTTCGATTCCCCGCCTGTTTCTTTCTTCCTCGGTCATGTTGTAGACGTTGCCCTCGACGTATGCATCGGGTTCGAGCTTTCTCTTTATTCCGTCGAGTCCTGCCATCAGAACCGCGGCTATTGCCAGATATGGGTTGGCGCTGGGGTCCGGGCACCTGTACTCTATCCTCGCCCCGCTGTTCTGGAAGGCTGGAATCCTCACGAGGGTGCTCCTGTTTCTGTAGCCCCAGCTGATGTAAACGGGGGCCTCGTAACCGGGAACGAGGCGCTTGTAGCTGTTCACCGTTGGGTTGGTTACGGCGGCGAGGGCCTTTGCGCGCTTCAGGATTCCGGCTATGAAGTGGATTGCAGTCTCGCTCAGTCCGTCTTCCCCTGCGAAGGCGTTCTCTCCGTTCCTCCAGAGGCTTATGTGGAGGTGCATCCCGTTGCCAGGGAATCCGTAGAGGGGTTTTGGCATGAACGTCGCGTGGAGGCCTCTCATCTCGGCTATGGCCTTGACGATGTACTTGAAGCTCACGAGGTTGTCCGCGGTCTTTAGGGCCTCGTCGTAGCGGAAGTCAATCTCGTGCTGGGCTTTGCCAACCTCGTGGTGGAGTGCCTCAGGCACGAGGCCAAACGACGGCATGTAGAGTGCTATTTCTCTCCTGAGCTCCCTCGCCTTGTCGAGCGTCACCAGGTCAAAATACCCTCCACTGTCTGGTATGTGGAGCTCCCACGTGCCGTTCTTCTTGAAGAGGTAGAACTCCGGCTCTGGCCCTATATATGCCTTGAACCCTTCCTTTTCGAGCCTTTTGAGGGTCCTCCTCAGGACTCCTCTGGGGTCTGCTCCGTAGGGCTTTCCGTCCTTGTAGATGTAGCCGTAGACCCTTGCTATTCCTTCCCAGGGGACTTCTGCGTACGTGCTGGGGTCTGCCTTAAAGATGAGATCGCTGTCTTCTATGCCCTGGAACCCTGGGATGGAAGAGCCGTCAAAGGCTATGCCGTCCTCAACGGCCTCTTCGTACCTCTCAATGGGAATTTCCAGGCCCTTTGGGACGCCGTTTATGTCCACGAATATGAGCTGTAAGAACCTCTGCCTGGTGATATCAACATTTGGAAATTTTGCACTTATGTTCATTTTTTCATTCCTCCTTTGCTTAAACGTCTAATTATTTCCGCCTTTTGGTGAACAAATACTCCTAATTAACCCTTTCTCCTGGATTTTTGAACACGTGACAAAAAACGGCCGGCGTGCTTAATCTTTTTGACATTAAAATGCATATTTTGTTGGTTTCCAGCTGTTCTTTTGACAAAAAAATGCTAAACAACGTTTATCTGTCTTGCCCTGGATTAACACCTGTATGAACCCTGAAAACTCAATCCTAAAGGAAATCTACCGCATAAACAGTCATCTTCCTGCAAAGAGACTGACCCTTGCCCAGCTCCTTGAAGAGAACAGACCGTCGGTCAGGCTTAGGGACGGGAGCGAGCACTCTTTTAGACGCGCTGAGCTTGAGCGCATCAAGGGTTTGCTAGACCCGGGTGAGGATACTCAGCTCCTGCTCCCCATAGTCCTTGAGATTGTGAGCGACTTCAGGGGCTACTTCCGCGTCAGGGGAAGGGTCGCCGTCAAGGTGATAGACAAACTCCTCGGCTCATACGACCCTCTGGACGAGCCCGTGGAGAGGCTCTACCCGAGGTACCTGCTTTCGAGGGTTAGACGTGAGCTGCCGACGACAACAACCTACGCATTCATAGCGGAGTGATGGGTATGGACGACGAGAGGGTCTTCCTAAACTATCTCATCTTTACGGTGCCCCAGGTTACCGTACTTGTGGGAGCGATTTTTGGAATCCTCGTGCTTGTTGGGGTAGAGACCCCAATTGTCCTTGGGATTTTTGCGCTCCTTTACGGGGTGATGCTCCTCGCGGTTGCCCTCATTGCCAGGGAGCACTTCTCAGGCTTGATGTTGTATTGGCTGTTCTTGTTTTTCTCCATCGTTCTGGCCCTTTCGGGCGTTGGCATACTGGTCTATAACAGGTAACGTTTTATATTTTCCAGTTGTATAACTTTAAGGTGATGCTGATGTGGAGAATTTCTTCAGTGACGCTCATTGTACTGGTATTGCTGGCGATTCTGCCTCCGACAGCCGCTTCTTCGGACCAAGTGATTCAGGTCATAGCGGGGGACTACTCGGATGGAAGCGTCGTTGTTCTGAATCCCCACAGGGTGAACTACAAGCTGGCTTCAGTGAGGGAGGTCTGGGTTGAGTCGCCTGACGGAAGGCGCGTGGAGGGCTTCAATGTAACGATATCCCCCCGTGTGGTTCAGGACTGGGGGCTGGGGGAGGGAATGACGTTTAGATACAACGTGAGCTGTGCCCCAACGGTAGCACCCGGGGGCTATTCTCTAAAAATTCGGTTTCTGGGGGTTCTTCCTACCGGGGAGCTGTCAATATTCATTGTCTCCGTGCCTTTAACCGTCTTGGAAAGCCCGCTTCACTTTGGAGACGTTAACGTTTACACACTCACAGGGAGCTGGCCCAGGGTTTTTATTGGGGGCGAGCTGGTGGTGTATTCCTCGGTCTATAACATGGGTCATGTGGCCGTTAATGGGACGGCTTTTCTGACAATCTCTCGCGGCGGGAAGACCTACGTAAGCTTGAGTAAGGCCATTGTCTTTGAGCCTGCTTCAGATTCTACTGTGCTCTTTAACGTGAAACTCCCCTACTCTCTCGGGCAGGGGGACTATACCCTAAAATACGTCATAAAGACCCCGCGGGGGACGTTTTCTAAGACCTTGACTTTTTCCCTGGAGTGGGGGGTTTCCCTTCTGGGCGTTTCCCTTGAAAAAGACAGGGTTTATGTTGGAGATTCGGCCGTCGCATACGTCTCTGTAATGTCTCAGCGAAATATACCTGCCAATCTAACGGTCCGGTTCATCAATGATAAAGGGGAACACGTGGACACTTTGCTCAAGCAGCTTTCCCTTGGGGAGGGTTCCTTTGTCTTTGAAGTGCCTCTGTTTACAGAGGCTCCCGGCCGCTATAACATATCAATCTCCATAGGCGTCGGTGAAAATGTTATCGGCACAGCGTCCGCAACCTACGAAGTTGTTGAGGCCCCCAGGATTTCCTCGGTTGTCCCAGTGTACTCAGAGGAGAACCTGGAGTTTCGTGTCATGATTTCAAACCCCGGCGCCGCGGCTTCGGGTGTTATCTCATACCTGCTCCGCTTCGAAAACGGTACTGTGTACAAAGGCTCGAAGGTCATTGACGTTCCATCCGGGAATTCCACCGTTGTCTTTGTGTTTCCATCGGGTGCCGGTGACGTTGAGTACACCTTCAATCTCTCTGTCGGCGGCCGCGTTAGCTCGGCGAGCGGGACGTTTGAGCAGCCCTCTCCCCCAACACCGGGACCTGCTCCCACAAACACTTCAACTACGCCTGTAGAGAACACCACTTCGAGCTACACTCCATCAAACTCAACGGGTGCGCCGACGTCCGGTGGGTTGTGGTGGCTGTTCGCAGTCCTGTTGATTACTGCACTGGTCGTGAGTGGGGCGTATTGCATCCACAGAAATCAGGCAGGGAGAAAGCGCCGGGGGAAGCGTGGGCCAAAACGTCGCTCTCCTCTCGGGAGATTCAGGAGGCCGAGGCCTCCTACGTTCTGGGAAAGGGACTCTCTCCCCAAAAAGAAGTGACCAAACCTTTTTATTCTCCCTTTTCTACTTCCTTACGGCGAGGGGGTCGGGGGCTCTCGGGGTACTCCCGAGGAAGTTCCGCCCACCGCACCGGGGCCGCGGTGCCGCAAGGCACCTCCCGAGAGGGAGGGCAACGGCGCAGAAACGACACGGCCCCCGGGAGATGTGAATGACGCGTGCGAAGGGCCCGGCGACGGGTCCCGAGCTAACCCGCAGACAATCCCGGGGGATGCGGTGAAACGGCCGTCCCGCGGGGTGCAAGGCCGAGGGAGGGGCGATGAGTTCCCGGTGTGAGCCCCGTGGTAGGCCGCTCAGTCGAATGCCCCCTTGATACAGAAGGCGGGCTACGACCCCCTCGCCAAATCAATAGATGAAACTTCTCCGAAGGCCAAGAACGCGTAAACTATCGCGCTCAGCGGGTCGAGGTAGCTGAGCAAAGCGGCGTCTTTGACCTCGACCTTTTCAGCCCGTCCATGTAAAGGTAGGGAGCGAATACAGTATGCACGAGAACGAGAACCGCTATTGCCCACTAGACCGGGTTTCCGACGTTTTCAACGGCCACGAAGGGGACTAAAACGGCAGAAGCTACCGCCAGCTGGAGGAACGTCAGGCTTTCGCCGTCAATCTCCCTGAGGAACCTGCCCAGGTTTGGGATTAGAGCATAGAAGAACGCCGCCAGGAATGCAAGGACTATTCCTATGAAGTCCCTGTCCGAGCGGCTGATTTTCTGGACGATGTTATAAGGAGCAGTCCAGCAAAGGCCATCCCGATGCCGGCTATTTTCCGCCTGTCAAGGCCCTCTCCGAGGAAGCGCCACGAAATCAGCATCGCCAGGACGGGAGAAACATAGTAAACGAGGACGGCGTTGGCTATGGTAGTGTAGTTGAAGGCGGTAAACAGAAAGGCCCAGTTAAGAGCTAAAGACGCTCCCAGTGCCAGCAGGTGGAGAGGCCTCTCTTTTAGCTTGCCCAGCGTGTATCCCAGCTTTTTCCTGAACTTCAGGATTGGGAGGAGGACGAGCGCCCCAAGCGAGACCCTTGCAAAGGCCACACCCAGTCCGGACAGGCCGGAAAGTCTGCCGAATACCCCGACGCTTCCCCATATCAGCATTGCGACCGCTATCTGTGCCTTTGGGTTTATCCTCATTCCAGGGAGCCCCCCCACTCCTCGTACGCTTCCTTCACTTCCTCCTTTCTGAACTCTGGAACCGCGTCCCTGAACGGGTCGAAGCGCTCAAGATTTTTCTCGTCACCCCCTATGTACGTGGCCACCAGCCCAACTTTTGAGTGAAGGCTTGAGGGCAGGCGTAGGATTCTCTTGATGTCCACGGTAACCCTTCCGTCAAAGTATGCCTTTGAGAACGTGCTTGATATTGAGAACAACCGTATGAGCGTTTTATATCCCACCCCGCTCGGAAATGCTGCCAGCAGGCCCTTCTCAACGAAGCTTTTGACTATCTGCTCCCTGCTCTCCTCGCTCAGTATCTTTCTTGCGAGGCCTTTCTTTATCCCAGCACTTATTAGATGGTTCTCGTTGGCCCTCTTTATGAAGTAGCCGAACCGGAGCCTGAAGGTTCTGAAGTAGCCGCTCGACAGCATAATCCTCCGGCTCATGACGTCCTCAAATGTCACTTCCTCAGAGGCGCTGATGTATGCGAGAATCCTCTCCCTCGCTTTGGAGTCCAGCCTTAGCGCCCACTCGTCAAGAACCCTTATGTGGTATCCCCTGCCCGAGTAGACCACGTGGACGTTCTCAAAGCCGAAGTCCTCCTTCAGGACCACCAGCGTGTCCTTCGCCAGCTCCTTGGCGTCCTCAAGGCAGATTGGACAGACCTGTCCGCTCGGGTGCCTGTCCATACACCGCCTTAAGGGCAGGTCTTTGGCGTCTATGTCGAAGACCAGCTCCGCACCGAGCCAGCCCTCCATTTCAGCCGGCTCCCTGTAGAGGGCAACCGAAGTGTAGACCGCGTAGGGAGATGTCGCCTTGATGTAGTCCTCCAAATCCCTAACATCGGCGAAGACGTTTTTCCTGTCGCTCGGCCCTTCTCCCGTATGGTCAAAGCCAAACTCCCGCTTTTCGAGCTCCTTTAAGATGAACTCTGGTATCATCTCTGCCTTCCACTCACCCTTATAGTAGAGCTCCCTTTCTTCCCTGCTGACCTCTCTGAGGAGCTCAGCCACTTTCCTCACCCCCTTGAGCCTCGCTCCGCTCTTCCCTCGCGAGCCTGCGGAGGTAGTAGGTCAGCGGGTTTTTTACTCCCCTGCAGTGCTTGTCCGGCTTGCACAGCTGGGGCGCGTTGGCGCGTATCTTGTCGCAGTTCGGGGGGAAGTACCAGGTTGAGTTCCCGCTGTCCTCAAGGGTAGGGCTGTCGGTGAGGCCGAAGCCGAGGTGGTACCAGATGTTCTTAATCTCGTGGGGCTGGTCTTCGAAGAGGGGTGGTTTACAGCGGTTTCCGGCCTCGATGATAATCGGTAGAATTTCCTCCTCAATGATTCTCAGGTCGCTCACGCAGTCCTTGACGCGGACGTCCCTTTTTGGCGGGTTCGGACAGAGGCGCGCGTAGCTGAGGAAGCTCGTTAGGAGGACGGTAATCGCGTAGTTCCTCATTCCCGCGGGGACGCCCTTCAGGGCCTCCTTCACGCACGGCGGGAAGAGGTCGAGGCGGAGCGGTTTGGCGCCGACTTTTCCAAGCTTCTCGAGCCTCTCTTTGAAGTACTCTCCCGCAAGTTCCTCCAGCTTTTCTCTCAGCTTCTCATAGAACTCCGGTAGCTCGTCCCGCACCTCTGTGAGAATGCTGACCGCCCTGTCGAACCGCCTCTCGAAGGCCATCTCCCAGAGCCGTAGTGTTTCTTTCCATCGGAGGTACGCGTAGCCCCTTCTGATGTAGATCTCTTTCAGAGACCCGTCCCACAGTTCGATGAATTTGCTCAGGGGCATTCTGTATTTCAGCTTGAGCTTCTCCTTATCCTCTTTCGGCAGGTTTCTGTCCATTGCCCTCTCAAGTATCTTTCTATCTCTTTCCGGAACTTCCTCTGCCGGCTCAATTTCTAGGAGGCTCCCTTCAAGTGAGCCTTTTCTCTCTATCCGCGCGCGGTAGAGCTTCGCGGTGGCCTTTCTCACGAACTCAACTTCAATGCCGTACGGTGAAAATGCGAGGGCCCCCAAGAGAGCGTAGAATCTGAAGAGGTCTCTAAGCTCTTCGAGAGCATCAATCTTGAGGAGCTCGGCGGGGGGTTCGCTCGAGTCAGTCATCCATCTGACGAGTGAAAGGGCCTCATCTACACCTATGCTTGAGGGGATTCTCTCCAGGAGCGTTAAAATGTCCCCAAACTCACGCCGTATTAACTCCTGTGCCTCCCTTCCAAAGGGGTCGGGCATGGTTTCACCTTCCAGTCACTTGGGGTTATCCAATAAAACGTTTCCCCTTCTATATATGGCCGCGCGTTGGTTCTCTGGTTTTGGGGTATGTTCCATTGCAAATCTTCCATCGGATTGCAGTTTATTTCCATTATCTTCCAAAAGTTTTATATCTACAAACCATCAATTAGGTATAGCAGTAGCATGGGAATGGATAGAATGGAAATTCCAAATAGCACTCACGGTGATTCCTATGACCGGAAATGTTTGGCAGGTTCCGAGAGTCAAGACCGGGATTCCCGGTTTTGATGACCTCGTTGGGGGAGGATTTCCAGCGGGGACCACAGTTCTCGTGACTGGTCCCACTGGGAGCGGTAAAACGACGTTCGCCGTTCAATTCGTTTACAAGGGTGCCGAGCTCTACGGTGAACCCGGCGTCATAGTCACCCTTGAGGAGCGTGCCCAGGACCTGAGACGTGAAATGAAGGCCTTTGGTTGGGACATTGAAAAATATGAGCGCGAGGGCAAGATAGCCATAGTGGACGGTGTCAGCGCGGTGGTTGGTCTCCCGTCTGAGGAGCAGTATGTTCTTGAGGGCAATCTCAACACCGAGGACTTTCTTAGGTACATCTACCGCGTTGTCAAGGCTATTAACGCGAAGAGACTGGTTATAGACTCCATTCCATCGATAGCATTCCGCCTTAAGAAGGAAGAGGACATCAGAGAAATGCTCCTTCAGCTCAATACAATACTCCTTGAGATGGGCGTCACCTCAATCCTTACGACCGAAGCCCCCGACCCTGCCAGGGGTAAGATTAGCAGGTACGGCATTGAGGAGTACATTGCGAGGGGCGTTATCCTGCTTGACTTCATTGAGAGGGAAGTTGAACTCAAGCGCTACCTTTTGATCAGGAAGATGCGTGAGACGAGGCATTCCATGAAGAAGTATCCCTTCGAAGTGACCGAGGACGGTATAGTTGTTTATCCAAGCGGGGAAATCTACTGACCTTCAACCCAAAATTTTTTAAAGTTCTGCTTCTTACTAAGTTTGATGGTGTCTAAAAAAGAACTTGTAGTTGCCCTGGCGTTGTCACTCATACTCGTTTCTCTTGCGCTTAGCCGTTACTCTCTGGAACGGGATTCCTTTACTGGTCTCTGCGTTCGCTCGTCCCCATCGTTCTCCCTCCTCTACGACGGGAGGGAAGCTGTTGCAGTGGGACGACAGCTTAATGTTGGGGAGATATACACCGTGGAAGGCAGGCTTAGAAAAACCGAGAACGGCCTGTGGATGGACGTTGCCTCGGCGATTCGGTCGAACGCGACGTTTCCCCTCGAACGGATTGAGGGTGCGTACTGGTACTCCAACGGCCCGCTCCTCTTAACTCCCCGCCGCGTCTACCTGCCCTATCCGCTGAACGTTTCGAAGGGTGCTTTTGTAAGAGTTCAAGGTCTGACCTACGGCTCGAAGTTTTATCCTGTTAAGGTGGAGGAAATTGGCAGTTTTCACGAGCTGAGGAACGGCATGCCTTACTCTGTTGATGGTGTTGTCCTATACGGCGGAAACCCCGCAACCCTCTGGAACGGGAGCGAAGAGTTTAGGGTTTACCTTCCATACGGCCTAACCCTCAAGCCAGGCTCCCGCGTGAGGGTTCTCGGCATAGCGAGGCTGCACTCGACGGTTACCCTCTACGCTGGGGACGGGGGCGATGTTGAATTCCTTGGGCCCGCTGAGAGCAAGCTCCTCGAAAACGCCAAAATCGGGGAAACAGCGACAGGGGAGTGCTTGGTTATTAAGAGCACCTCCCGGTACTTAAACCTCAACTGCACGTCCCTGCGGCTTTACGGCTTTCGGGCGAGGCCAGGGGACACGCTTCGTTTCAAAGCCCTCAGAAGAAAGTCGAGCCTGCTCTGTCTGGAATGCTCTGTTGTGAGGCCGAGGGAGAAACTTCCCAACGGAATATGCTCTTTTAGAGAAGGCTCCTTCGCAAGAATTTCCGGGACTGCTGTCCGGGTCAAAACCTACAGAAACGGTTTCGGAATAGCGAACGTTACGAACGGCACGTGCTCGGTCTTACTGAAGCTGCCTTCGAGGCTCGGCGTTTCTCTGGTTGAGGGAGATAACGTGACTGCTTACGGCTTCTTTACACTGTACAAGGGAAAACCGGCCTTTGAAGTCCAGTCGGGTGATGACCTTTGCTGCGGGAAGCGCTGTTAGGGCTTTTCCTCGGCACATTCACTGGAATAACACCTGGAATCCACGTGAACACGCTGGCCTCCATGCTCCGCGACGTTGTGCTGAGTCCCGTCGTCCTCTTCGCCATGGGGCTGACCCACACTTTCCTCGATGTTCTCCCATCAACGTTTCTCGGTGTCCCAGACGGAGGCACGGCCCTTAGCGTTTTGCCCGCTCACAGGCTCGTACTTAGGGGCAAAGGCCTTGAGGTAGTCAGAATAGCGCTGGTTGCGAGCTTCTTAGCAACTCTCTTTTCTATCCCTCTTATTCCGATATACATTCGTCTTGCCCCTCTCTATCGGCCGGCTGTGGGGAAAATCGCTGTCATCTTCTTGATAGTTCTCCTCGTGGCAACCGAAGACGGCGTGAAACGTCTCTATGCGCTCTTCGTGGTTTTTGTATCCGGGGCAGTGGGCTTCTTAGTCCTTTCCCTGTCCATGGAGGAGCCGTTCTACGCGCTTTTCACCGGGCTTTTTGGCGTCCCGGTGATAGTCTCTTCAATAGGTTCCGGAACAAGAAATATAGAACCGGGGAAGCCTGAAGTGGAGATTGCTCCGACAAAGCTCGCGTTCTTCTCCTTTTACGGGACGCTCTCAGGCATGCTTGCGTCTCTGTTTCCGGCCTTCACCGCGTCGCAGGCGGCCCTGCTCGGCACTTTTGTCTCCCGGGACGAGCGGTCTTTCCTAACTGTTGTTTACTCACTGAACACTGCCAACTTTCTCTTTGCGTTCTTCAACTTCCTAAAAACTGGGAGAGAAAGAAACGGGATAGTGGCGCTGATGGAGCCCTTAGGCCTTGAGAGCCTGCCCCCGTTTGTCCTGCTTGCGCTGTTTGTCGGCCTAGCGACCCTTCTCTACGGCGAAGCGCTCGCGGCCCTCTGTGCGGGGGCCCTTTCGAGGCTTCCATACCGGCTCATCAACTTTTTAGTCCTGGTGTTTTTGATAGTCCTGGCCTTCGTTTTTGATGGCGTCTTGGGACTGCTGGCGCTTACGGCATCTTCAATTACCGGCTACCTTGCGGTTCTTCTCGGCGTGAAAAGGACAAACTGCATGGGCTCCCTGATGCTCCCTGTCCTCCTGAGGTGAACTCAGGCTGACTTCTTCTCTTTCATAATCCTCTGGAACTCTGAGTAGTCGGTTACAATCCTCTTGCCGTCCAGCGTCTCGAAGTACACCTTCTTGACCTTCACCTTTTTGACGTCGGTGTACTTCATCTCAGGTGGGTCGTAAGAACCGGGCTCGACGACCTCGTCTTCTATTACATGGGTCTTTAGTTCGGGCTGGCCGACGTATTTCCATACCTCGTAGAAGACCTCCGGCTCGAGGTGTATCTCACCCTCGAGCTCTGTCCAGTCGGCCCCAATTTCTTCCAAGAACTCCTTCACAACCTCGAAGTGCATAGAAACCACCGCTTTATAATATGACGCCGGGGGTTAAATACCTATCGCCGGGCAGGTTTTTAAACCCCCTTCTCTAACTCCTCCGGTGGTTAAGATGGCGAGGGTAATCGTTGACGCTCAGGCTGCGAGAGCTATCGGTAAGGGCGCGATGATAGTCTTCAAGAAAGGGGTGGTGAGAACAGAGGGCGACTTCGAGCCGGGAGATATAGTCGAGGTCTACACGCGCGGGGGCAAGTTCCTCGGGAGGGGCTTTGTGAACCCGAACTCCAACATCATGGTTCGCCTGCTCATCAAGGACAGAGAAACCCCGATAACGAAGGAGCTCTTCAGGGAGAGGATTAAAAAGGCCAACGAGTACAGGAAGAAGGTTCTCGGCTACGACAAGGCATACAGGATGGTCTACGGCGAGGCGGACTACCTGCCGGGCCTCATCGTTGACAGGTTCAACGAGATAGCCTCAATCCAGATTTCGAGCATCGGTATGGAGCGCTTCAAGCTTGACCTTGCGGAGGCCATAATGGAGGCTGAGCCCGAAATCGAGACGGTCTTCGAGAAGAACACCGGGCGCTCAAGGCGGAGGGAGGGCTTGCCTGAGATAGAACGTGTCCTCCTCGGAAAGGAGAAGTACCGCACGATAATAGAGGAAGGGAAGGCAAAGTTCATCGTGGACATGCGGGGTCAGAAGACCGGCTTCTTCCTCGACCAGAGAGAGAACCGCATCGCGCTTGAGAAGTACGTCAAACCTGGAATGAGGGTTCTCGATGTCTTCACCTACACCGGCGGCTTTGCGATACACGCGGCAGTTGCTGGCGCCGATGAGGTAGTTGCCGTTGACAAGTCCCCTTGGGCTATCAACATGGTCATGGAGAACGCCAAGCTCAACGGGGTTGAGGACAAGATGAAGTATATAACGGGCTCCGCGTTCCAGGTCATGGAAGAGATGCTCAGGAAGGGAGAGAAGTTCGATATAGTAATTCTCGACCCGCCTGCCTTCGTCCAGCACGAGAAAGACCTCCAGCGCGGGCTCAGGGCGTACTTCAACGTCAACTACGCCGGCTTGAAGCTCGTGAAGGAAGGGGGAATCCTCGTCACGGCCTCCTGCTCCCAGCACGTTGATATGCAGACCTTCAAGGACATGGTGATAGCGGCCGCTGCTAAGGCGGGCAAGTTCCTCAAGATGCTTGAGCCCTACAGGACTCAGGCTCCAGACCACCCGATACTCATGGCATCAAAGGACACCGAATACCTTAAGTGCCTGTTCCTCTATGTTGAGGATATGCACTGAAGCTTGGGACGATGACGAGAAAGCACCTCCACTGAGAGCCAATGCTGAGACGCCCACGGTCGGAGTCCCTAAAGCGTTAAAATCAGGCTGTGTCTCCACCGGGTTCCCGCCTTAAAGCGGACGTCCTTCACCGAGTAGTCAAGCTCCTTTCCTTTTTCTGATATCGCGTCTATCAAGGGTTCTTTGTCGGGCAGGAAGAGGGCCACCCTTCCACCGGGTTTTAAGTAGTCCCTAGCCTCTTCGAGGAGCTTCACCGAGAACGCCTCGCCGTATTTGCCCCCTCCAACCCCTTCCCGCTCCGTCAAAACACCCCTCGTCGGTTTCTCGTAGTAGGGCGGAGCGGAAAAAACTACATCAAAACGCTCCCCCTCCGGGACGACGCCCCGGATTATTCCACCGTTGCTTTTGAGCAATCTAACTCTGGCGCCGTTCCTCTCGATGTTCTTCCTTGCGTACTCGAAGAACTCCTCATCGAGCTCCGTCGCCGTAACGTCGCACTTGAATAGCTTCTCTGCCATGAGGGCTATCATTGCGGTGTGTCCCGTGCCGATTTCCAGAACCCTCTCTCCTCCGCGCAGGAACGTCTTCAGGAAGAGGTAGCGCGAGACCGGCGTCGTTACAAGTCCTCGCGGGTGGTACTCAATCTCAAGCCCGAAGAGGGCCTTTGCTATTGCCCTGTTGTAGAGTATCCTCGTCTCCCTGTTCGAGAGGTCGAGTCTTCCGCGTTTGTCGAGGTATTTTTCAAGCTCCGGGAAGAGCTTTACCGCCTCTTTGACCGGCAGTCCGAGCTTTCCGTCCTTCCAGAGGGGCATAACCCAAGGTGGAAAAGAGGAAGAAAAAGCTTTTGCTCAGAGAAGCGCCAGCGCTGCCATGACCTTCGCGTCCTCGACCATGTTGTCTATCTTCGCGTACTCGTTGGGCTGGTGGGCCATCTCGTCGAGTGTCGCCCAGACCACCGCCGGGATTCCGAGCTTCCTGAAGTAGGCCGCGAAGGTTCCGCCGCCTATTCCGCCGACCTTGGCCTCCTTTCCGCGGAGCTTCCTGAGGGCCTCCTGGAGGAGCTTCACTATCTCGCTGTTCGGGTCCGTCGGCTCCGGGGCATCAACGCGCTGGAGGACTTCGAACTCTATCTCCGGCAGGACTTCTCCGTCAACTTCCTTCCTGTGCCTCTCCTTGACCTCTTCGGCCAACTTCTCTGCGTCGGCGAGGACCTCGTCGAGGTTATACCTCGGCAGAACCCTGCAGTCGAAGACGAGCTCGTGCTCGCCGGGGGCTATGTTCGGGCTGTCCGCGGGGTTTTTGACCATCGTCGGCTCGAAGGTGCTCTCAGGCGGGTCGAAGAGCTCGTCCCTCTCGCCGTACTTCTCGTGGAGGAGTCTGTCGAGGTGGTAGGCGAAGTCGAGGGCAACGCGGTGGGCGTTGAGGCCCTTGTCGGGCATGCTCGCGTGAACCTGCTTGCCCTTGACCCTTACCTTGAGCCAGAGGATGCTCTTCTCGGCGACCTCTATGAAGGTTCCGTCCTCGTTTCCGCCGTCCGGGACGAGGACAAGGTCGTCCTTCCTGAAGAGCTCCGGGTGGTTCTTCATCAGCCACTCGACGCCGTACTTGCTGCCGGTCTCCTCGTCGCTGACGAAGGCCAAAATAACTGTCCTCTTCGGCCTTATGCCGAGGTTCATCATGGCCCTTACCGCATAGAGGCTCGCCACCAGGCTCTGCCCGTTGTCCTCGCTTCCGCGTCCGTAAACTTTCCCGTCCTTCACGACCGGCTTGAAGGGCTCGGTAACCGTCCACTTGCTCAGGTCTCCGGGCGGGACTACGTCAAGGTGCGTTAGAATCCACAGGCGCGGGCTCTCCTCACCCTTTTCGCCGTAGTAGTAGGCCAGAATGCTCGGCCTGACGCCGTTTTTGGCCCTCTCGTCGGGCGCGTTGTAAACCTCAACCTTGTCGAACGGCCAGTCCTTGATTATCTCAAGGAGCTTCTGGGCCTTGTCGTATTCGCCCTCGTAGCCGTAGTCAGGACTTATGGCCGGAATCTTAATCAGCTCGACGAGTGTTTTTACCATCTCGTCGCGGAGCTTTTCAATCTCCTGCGAGACCTTTTCAAGGACTTCGCTCACGGGTATCACCACCATACTATAGCTCGCTTACCCTTTTAAACTCAACCAGATACCTCCTGGCCAGCTCAAAAAGAAAAGTCACCAGGCGCTCGTAGAGGGGCTCAACTTCTTCTCCAAAGCGGGCCTTGAGGGCCTTACCAATCTCCCTCACAGTTCTCCTGCCGTCGCAGAGCTCCCACGTGTATGCCCCTACCTCGTCGAGCTCTATCCTTCTGTAGTCCCCGTGGAGCCTCCGGGCCAGAAAGTCCAGCTTTGAGTCCATGGGGATTAAGAGGTAGTACTTGCCGTCAATCTTCTTCAGCTGGACTTTGGGGTTTGGCACTGGGACAAGCTCGAGGTACTCTTCCATGAAAGTCCCCTCCAAAAGAGGAAATAAAGGGACGGGCCTTCACTGGCCCTCTTTTCCTATCTTGTAGAGCCAGCCAAGCAGTCCAAAGAGGAAGAGGGCTCCGAGGACGTTGCCGGCGGTCGTGGTGGAGACGGAGGGCGCCACGTCGCCAATGATGAGTGCGGCGAACACTATTCCCATGAGAGCCTCTCCCGTTATAAGGCCCGCCGCTCCGAGGACTCCTGGGTCGGTGAGGCTCTCACCCTTGGCGCCCCTGACCTTGTCGACGAAGTACCTAACGATACCGCCGAGGAATATCGGGACGCCAAGTGAAAGCGGCAGGTATATACCGACGGCCACGGGCATTACCGGAGTCCTGAAGCTTGAGCCCTTCATGGCGAGTATCTCGTCGAGAATTATGAGCACTATTGCAATTCCGGCACCGATGAAGACCATGTTCCACGGCAGGTTGCCCTCGAAGACACCCTGGGTGACCTTTGCCATCAGGAAGGCCTGCGGTGCGGCGAGGGCGTTTTCTTTTGCCGTGGGAGTTCCTGCTATTCCGTACGCCTCAATCAGGAGGTTGAGGACGGGAGCCATGACGAGGGCCGCCGCGAACACACCGACAATCTCAAAGACCTGCTGCCTCTTGGGTGTTGCACCGACGATGTAACCAGTGGCAAGGTCCTGCATGGTGTCTCCAGCTATTGCTGCAGCGGTACACACGACGGCAGCGACGAGTATGGTGGCGACTGCGCCTTCAATGCCAGTAAGGCCGAGGGCCTTGAGGATGAGGGCCGTGAAGAGGAGGCTCATGATGGTTATTCCTGAGACCGGGTTGTTTGATGAGCCGACGATACCCGCGAGGTAGCCTGCTATTGCGCTTCCGAAGAAGCCCAGTATGAGCATGAGAACTGCCATCACCGCAGCGTGGAGGACGCTATCGAGCACGTGCATGTACAGGAGGAAGAGCGGAATGACGAAGGCAACGATGAGGACTATTACGTAGTTAAGAGGCATGTCCTCCTCTGTCCTCAGGACAGTACCTCCGGCCTGCCTGTGCTTAGCGGCTTCGAGACCGGCCTTGATACCTCTGCTTATCGGCCCCCTGAGCTTGATGAGGCTCCAGAGGCCACCGACGACCATCGCACCTACTCCCATGTACCTAATCTTGGTGCTCCAGATGGTCCAGGCAAGGTCGACGGCACTAAGACCATCGGGGTTGCCGTATGAGGCGGCATAGATGGGAATCGCTATGAACCATGCTATTGCACCACCGAGGAAGACAAGGAAGGCTATATTAAGCCCAACGATGTAACCGACGCTTACCAGCGCGGCGGAGAGGTCGCTTCCAAGGTAGAGAACCCTTTTTCCAATGAACTTCGCGCCTTCAAGGGTTCCCTTCCACACGCCGATGCTTCCGAGGAACTTGTAGAGCGCACCGAATATTCCACCTATGAATATCGGCTTCGCGTGGCTTCCACCCTTGTCACCGGCTATGAGGACTTCCGCACAGGCGGTACCCTCCGGGTACGGGAGCTTCTCCTCGGCTATGAACGCCCTCCTGAGGACGATTGTGAAGAGCGCACCGAGGGAACCGCCGAGAGCCGCTATCGCCGTGACCAGGTAGTACGGGAAGGTCGTGTAGTACTCGAGGACGACCAGCGCCGGGAACGTGAAGATGACTCCCGCCGCGAGGGACTCGCCTGCTGAAGCCGCCGTCTGCACCATGTTGTTTTCGAGGATGTTCTTGTCCTTGAACGCAAGAAGTATTGCCATCGATATAACCGCTGCTGGAATGCTGGCGCTCACGGTCATACCGGCGTACATGCCGAGGTAGGCGTTTGCCGCGCCCATTATCACTGAAAGCACAATACCCAAAACAAAAGCCTTCAGAGTGTATTCGGGCAGGGATTTCTCGGGTGGTATATAGGGTTTGAACTCCATTGTTGTCACCCCCTTAATTGGGCATAGTAATTAGGTGCCGCGTCATAAAAATGTTTTGTTGTGTTCATTTACGTTTGTCTGTGTGCTTGGTGGCACCCCTCTTGAAAGTTTTCCACTGCCATGGTGCTCTCTGCTCTTTTTGCTCCGCCGATGTGGGGCAATGCCTTATATACTCCCGGTTGTATATTTCACCGTCCGCAAAGGATACGGAGGTGGGGAAGTGATAGAGATAACGTTCCTGGGGAGCGGTGGGGGCAGGTTCATTACCATAACCCAGTTCCGCTCCACGGGAGGGTTCCACATAAGGGCCAGCAGGAACGTCTACGTTGACCCTGGGCCCGGGGCGCTTGTGAGGAGCTGGCGCTACAAGCTCGACCCGAGGAAGCTCGACGCCATCTTTGTCTCCCACAGGCACGTAGACCACTGCAACGACCTAGAGGTCATGGTTGAGGCGATGACAGGCGGTGCTCTGAAGAAGAGGGGGACGCTGATAGCATCTAAGAGCGTCGTCTACGGCGACGAGGATCACACGCCGGCGATAAGCAAGTACCACATAGACGTCCTGGAGAGCGTCCACACGCCGGAGCCCGGCAACAAGATAACTATCGGCGAGGAGGAGTTCCTGATAACTCCCAGCAAGCACTCAGACCCGACCACGATAGGCTTCCGCATGAGGACAGCCTACGGGGACATATCCTACATTCCGGACACTGCGTATTTCGACGGCCTGATAAAATGGCACGACGGGGCGAGGGTTCTCATAGCGGCAATTACGAGACCAAGGGACATGGGTATTCCGTACCACCTCAGTACCGACGATGCCGTCGAGATGCTGAAGAGCATGGAGAAGAAGCCTGAGGTGCTGGTAATGAGCCACATCGGAATGAAAATGCACTTTGCGAACCCATACAAGGAGGCCAAATACATAGAAAACGTCACGGGCGTAAAGACCTACGTCGCCAAAGAAGGGTTCAGGGTAATGGTGGACAAAAAGGAAATAGCAGTCAGAACGCTCAGGCCTGCCCGCTTTGTTTGAGCTTTTCCACTTCTTTTGCGACGACGCTGTAGGCAAGCTCAAAGAGCTCGTCGCGCCTCTTCTCGCTCGGGGCCTCGACCACGACGCGAATCTTCGGCTCCGTTCCGCTCGGTCTCACCAGAACCCAAGAGCCGTCCTTGAGCTGGAAGCGGTAGCCCGAAATCGTGAGGACTTCCTTAATCTCGTCCCCAAGCTTTTCTTCAAGAACCCGGTGTGCCCTTTCGAGGACGGCCTTTTTGAGATCGTCTGGGCACCTCACGTTCTTCTTGGTCAAGTAGTAGGTTGGTATCTCCTCCTTGATTATTTGGGAGAGCGGCTTTCCGCGCTCGTCTATGAGCTTTATGAGGAGCCCCATCGTCACGAAGCTGTCTATCCACGGGCCGAACTTCGGGTGGACGAGCTTCCAGGGCTCGGCGGCAAAGATGGCGCCGTACTTCTTTATTCCGTCGTGGGGCTGGCCGAGGGGAATTCTTACAACCTTTCCGCCCGCTTCCTCAACAACGTGGTCTATCCTTGAGCCGGTGTCTATCGAGACGACGACAGTTCCTCCTCCGTGTTCCTCCACGTAGAGCTTGGCGAAGAGCGCTATTAGAGTATCCTCGTTCACGTACTGGCCCTTCTCGTCGAAGACCGCTATCCTGTCGGCGTCGCCGTCCTGAGCGATGACCAGGTCAGCGCCGAGCGTCCTCGCGAGCTCGCCGAGGTAGGCGATGTTCTCGTACCTCGGCTCCGGCTTCCTTCCCGGGAAGTGGCCGTCGATGTGGGCGTTCACGCTTATCACTTTGGCGCCCATCTCCCGGAGGAGGTACGGCGCCACAACGCTTCCAGCACCGTTGGCGCCGTCGTAGAGAACCGTTAGGTTTGTTTCGTGATTGACAAAGTCGAGAACAGCCTTAATGTATTCATCCCTAATGTCGAGGCTTTTGAGGCCCTTTATCTCGTCCCACTGGGCCTTTCTGAAGTTCTTGGAGAAAACGAGCTCCTCAAGCTCTCTCTCCTGCTCAACGTAGAATTCCGTCCCGTCACCGTTGAAGACCTTTATGCCGTTGTCCGTCGGGGGGTTGTGGCTCGCGGTTATCATGACCCCCCCGTCGGCGTATTTCCTCGTTCCCCACGCCAGGGCTGGCGTCGGAATCAGGCCAAAGTCAAGGACTTCCTTTCCTGTCGAGAGGAGCCCGGAAATGAGGGCGCTCTGGAGCATCACGCTTGACGTCCTGCCGTCCCTGGCAACGGCCACGGTCTCTCCGTCGATGTACGTCCCCATGGCCTTTCCAATGTCCATCGCGAGTTCCGGCGTGACCTTCTCCCACAGAGTCCCGCGGATTCCAGCCGTGCCGAAGAGCTTCATAACACCACCGTGTTTAGTTGGGCGGGCCCTTAAATATCTTTGGTGGTGTAGATTGATAGCCCTCGGTAGTTTACCAGCCGCAGTCCCCTCGGGACGGAGTCGCCGCTCAGCGGTAGAATTACTAGGGGAACCCTTACTTTCCGGCTTAACTCAATAATCGGCCTCATTATCTCTGGTGTTGGCCTCACGGAGTAAAGGGCAACCGCGTCGCTGTAGAGCTCCAGCTTCGGCCTGAACAGGTCGTCCCGAACGGCTTTAATCCCCGCTTTCCTCGCGTTTTCCACGGCTTCCTCGTTCCAGTCCACTGCCAGAACGTCGTATCCGAGCTCCTTCAGCCTGAGCGCTACCTTTATCTGGAAGCCTATCCCCAGCTCGACTATTTTTCCCTTTGGAAACTTCTCCGCCAGAAAATCCGCGAAGTCCTCAATTGGCATGGGAGAAAATAGAAACGGGGGTTTAAAAAGCTTCAGAACACGGCCTTTCCGCTTCCCTTCTCGAAGATGTGGGCCTTACGCATGTCGAAGACAACGTCGACCTCCTGGCCCTCCACGACCTTGGACTCGGCGCGGAAGGAGCCAAGGAAGGTCACGTTGCCCACGCGGAGGTGGACTATCTTCTCGCTTCCGAGGTTCTCTATGATGTCCACCATAGCCCTGACCATGTTCTCCCCCGGAATCTTCACCTGGGCGAACATGGCATCGTAGAGGTCTTCCGGCCTGATGCCGAAAATGACATCCTTTCCGACGAGGTTCTTCTCCTCAAGAACCTCAAACTGATCTGGTAAGAGCTTGAGCTTGAACTCGCCGAAGTCCACGAAGCCGTCTTCTGTGACGGTTGCATCAATGAAGTTCATCGGCGGTGAACCGATGAAGCCGGCAACGAACGTGTTGGCCGGCCTGTCGTAGACTTCCTCGGGGGTTCCAACCTGCTGGAGGACGCCCCTGTTAATGACGGCAATCCTGTCGCCCATAGTCATGGCCTCAACCTGGTCGTGGGTGACGTAAATCGTGGTGACGCCGAGCTGTCTCTGGAGCCTCTTGAGCTCGGCGCGCATCTTTACACGGAGCTTTGCGTCAAGGTTGCTCAGCGGCTCGTCCATGAGGAAGACCTGCGGCTTTCTCACGATTGCCCTGCCGAGGGCGACACGCTGTCTCTGTCCACCGCTGAGCTCCCTTGGCTTTCTGTGCAGGAACTCCGTGAGACCGAGCATCTCCGCGACTTCTCTCACTCGCTTGTCAATCTCCTGCTTCGGAACCTTCCTCAGCTTGAGCGGGAAGGCTATGTTGTCGTAGACGGTCATGTGCGGGTAGAGCGCGTAGCTCTGGAAGACCATTGCGATGTCCCTGTCCTTTGGCGGGACAAAGACTCCCTTCTCCGGGTCGGCGACGAGCTTGTCTCCGATGTAAATCTGGCCTTTCGTGGGCTCTTCCAGACCGGCTATCATTCTGAGGGTTGTGGTCTTTCCACAGCCGGACGGCCCGAGGAGTATCATGAACTCGCCGTCCTTAATATCAAGGGTCATGTCTTTGACGGCGGTAAAGTCGCCAAACTGCTTCCACACATGGATGAGCTTAACTTCCGCCATCTCACCACCCCCTAAAATTTAAAGGAAAGGTCAGCGCCTCCCCCTGAGGAGGAGCGGCACTATTGCGAGGCCGACTATGAAGGCCGGGCCGCAGATTCCGCCACCCTCCTCAGTCGAAGTGCCTGCCTGCTCAGTAGTAGTTGTCTGCCCGGTGGTGGTCGTGGTAGTTTCCTCGTTAGTAGCATTCGTCGTAGTAGTCTCCTCAGTAGTGGTGGTTGTGTTCGTGCTCGTCTCAGTCTCAGTTGAGGTCTCGGTCTGGGTCTCTTCTGCCGGAGTCTCTGTAGAAGTCTCTTCTTCCCCGCCAGTTCCCTGGACGAGCGGTATCATGGTGACGGTTGCGAGTTTCATGTTTTTGGCGTCGTAGGAGCTGAGCTGTTCCTCCTGGGTCGGTTTGAAGCCTTCTGGGACGAGGAGGTCGTAGACTCTAGGTGCGACGCCGTTTATGACCGCGTCTGGGTCGGCTCCACCACCCTTCCACTGTTCAGCCTCGACTGCTACAGGCCTCCACTTGTCCGGGCCGTAGCCGTCCTGCGAGCCGACGAGGACTGTGGCGTAGAGCCCGTACTCTCCAACCTCTGGCAGGTACTTCTTCGGGAGTTTGACTATTATGGCGTTCTTGACGGGGTCTGCCGAAATCTGCATCTCGCCCTGCAGGGCGGTTCCGTCCGGGAGGACTATGAGGTTGCCGTAGTCCCAGCCGGCAATCCTCAGGGCGATGTCCCATGGGTGCTTCGGGTCGAGCTGGACGTTGCTTCCGGGCCCGTCTGGGAACATCTTGATTGCGCTCGTGTTGCCGCCCTGTGCAAAGTCAAAGTACACCTCTATTATCTGGAGGCTGAAGCCGTTTGGCCCGTTCCACGGGTTGTCTGCGAGGTTCTTGAAGTAGAACTCAAGCGTCCAGTCGTCGCTTCCCTCGGTCATCTTGAACTTGAGCAGGTCGAGGTGTCCCGGTTCGAAGACTTTGTCAGTTGGGTAGGTGTAGGTTCCCGGCCCGTGGTCGTCACCCGCGGGGTCGTTAACGACTATACCCTGCTTGAGGAGCGGGACGGCCTTAACGGTGGCGAGTTTTATGTTTTTGGCGTCGTAGGAGCTGAGCTGTTCTTCCTGGGTCGGTTTGAAGCCTTCTGGGGCGAGGAGGTCGTAGACTCTCGGAGCAACACCGTTTATGACTGCGTCTGGATCAGCTCCGCCTCCTTTCCACTGCTCGGCTTCAACTGCTACAGGCCTCCACTTGTCAGGCCCGTAGCCGTCCTGTGAACCAACGAGGACGCTTCCCCAGAGGCCGTAGTCCTCGCTTATGGTGATGTACTTCTTCGGGACTTTAACTATTATGGCGTTCTTGACGGGGTCTGCCGAAATCTGCATCTCGCCCTGTATGGAAGTTCCGTCCGGGAGGACTATGAGGTTGCCGTAGTCCCAGCCGGCAATCCTGAAGGCCACGTCCCACGGGTGGTCTGGGTCAAGGTTGACATTGCTTCCCGGCCCGTCGGGGAACATCTTTATCGCCGAGCTGTTTCCGCCCTCCTTGAAGTCGAGGTAGACTTCGATTATCTGGAGGCTGAAGCCGTTTGGCCCGTTCCACGGGTTGTCAGCGAGGTTCTTGAAGTAGAACTCCATGACGTAGGCGTCGGTCTGCTCAAGCACCCTGAAGCGGAGGAGGTCGAGGTGTCCCGGTTCGAAGACCTTGTCGGTCGGGTAGGTGTAGGTTCCCGGCCCGTGGTCATCTCCTTCAGGGTCGGCGATGTCAACGATTGTTACTCCTTTGACCTCTGTCGGGAGCTTAAGCTCGACAGGGGTTGTTATGACCTCAAGTTCTCCGTCCTTGACAGTGGAAACCGCGAAGTAGAAGTCCTCAGGGGTCTCTATGTAGTCGAATGGCACGACGACCTCAATTCCCTCGTCGGTCTTCCTGACGGTCGCCTCTCCAAGCTTCTCGCTCCTCTCGTAGTCGGTGGCGGTGTAGACCTCGGCCTTTCCGTCGCGGTAAACGATGTGCTTGGTTATGAGGAGGCCGACGCTGTCCTTTGAGAACGGGAACATCGAGTACCTGAGCTCGGTCGGCCTCTCCTGGAGGAGGGTGAACGTGTTGCCGACGCGCTTGCCCTTCTCCCAGATGCTCACCTCAAACTCGCTGAGGTCGCCCTTGACCGCGAAGTGGATTCCGTCTCCGTCGAAGTAGACGCTAACTCCCTCCGCGAGGGGTGACATGCTGGAGTACTCCTTCACCTGGCCCTCTCCAAGGCCGTCGAGGGCCCTCGTAACGTATGGCTCGCCGTCCGGGAAGTAGTTTCCGAAGAGGTAACTCGGCGGCTCGACTCCGGCCAGCTTGTAAATCTCATAAAGGTAGGTCTTTAGGTAGCGGTCAAAGGAGTAGTCCTGGCCGCTGTTCTGGTCGCTCCCGTACCACCAGAACCAGTCGCTCGCCTCCGCTCTCAGAAGATACTCGTAAGCCTTCTCCCAGTCCTCCTGGCTCATCTTGTCCCTGTTCTCCATTAGAGCCTTTCTCGCGAGGTAGAGCCAGTACCAGCCGTAGTTCTCCTGAGGCTCGCCTATCCATGTTGAAAGGGTTCCGTCAATCCAGCTGCTCTCTGGCCACTGCATCTCCTCATTAACTCCGGCCATGTCGTAGAGGTCGCCGAGGCTCTCGGCCTTGAGGAGGGCGTTAACGTTCTCGCCGGTAAGGTCGAGGCGCTCCATCATCTTTGGGGTGAGCCTGTTGGCCTTGTCGCCGTAGAGCTTGATGTACTCGCTTGGGGTGACGGTTCTGATTAAGCCAGCCTTCTGGAGCTCGGTGAGCTTCTTGTAGAGCGTCTCAAGGAAGAGCTGGCCGTCGTAGGGGTAGTTCTCCCACGGGTTCTCGCCGTCGAGGGTGACGACGTAGACCAGCGAGCCGTCGTAGTTCTGCTTTTGTATCTTGAGGAGCTCGTTCACGAAGTCCTCAACTGCCTCGTACTGGTTCATTCCGCCGTATGTGAACCCAACGCGGTCGCTGAGAGCGTGGTCGCGCGGGAAGAGGTAAATCTTCTTTCCGTTGAACTCGGTCACCCAGGGCTTGTAGTAGTTCTCGACGGTTCCCTCGATACCGAGCCTCTCCAGGACGAGCTGGTCTGTCATGACCCAGGTCCAGCCGTTCTCGGCGAGGGTTTCCAGAGTTTTGTCGTTGAGGGCACTCTCGGCGGCCCAGCCTCCAACCGGGACGGCGGTTCCGTTTCCAAGGTACTGCTTGTACAGCTCGTCCGCCCTCTTCACCTGGTCGTCGAAGTCACCCTCCCAGCCGAAGTCGTTGAGTATCGGCCCTATCGGGTGGGCGTAGGGGACGACGGTCACCTCAACGTTGCCGTTTTCGAGGAGGAGGTTTATCTTCTCGTGCTCCTCGAAGGTGTGGTTGAGGAGCCACATCTGGGCTTCGAGGACAGTCTTGACGTCCTCCCTCGTGTAGCCGCCCTCATCGACCTTCTCGTAGAGGGCCTTGAGCTCGGGAGTGTCCGTTATGTACTTGTAGTCAATCCAGGCGAGATTGAAGAGGACGGCGAGGTCGATGTAGTCCCCCTCGGTGAACTCGTTCGTCACAGCGGCCTTCTGCTCCTCGAGCGGCAGGTTGGCGTACTTGGCCTTTGCGGCCATCATCTTGTCCTTCAGCTCTGTGTAGCGGTTCCAGAAGTCCCTTGTCGGGTTGCCGTTCGGGTCGGCTATCGGCTCGCCGTTCCACGGAATCGTGTGGTCAAAGAACCCTCCGGGGGCCTGGAGCATGAGCCATTTCTCCTCGACGGTGAGGGGCTCGCCGTTGGCTATCTTCTCGGTGATTATCTGGTAGGTGTCCTTCTTGCCGTTCATGTAGTCCGCCAGCTGGGCTATTAGCGAGCCGGAGAGGTCAATGGCAACATGAACGTCCGGATACTGGCTCAGGTAATAGGCCATCTTCCAGTAGTTGTTCGCCGCGTGGAGTCTGACCCAGGGCCTGGTATAGACGTCCTGGATCGGGTCGTAGTAGTAGGGCTGGTGCTGGTGCCAGACTATTATGACGTTGAGCGGCTTCGGCTCGGCCGCTCCGACCGTTTTCGCGTTCGCTCCAATCAGACTCCCAACCATCAAAAAGGCAAGGAAAAGGGCAGCGACCCTTCTCATTCTATCACCTCACTCCTTTAGACCTCCAACTGTAAGGCCGCTCCTTATGTAGTTCTGGGCGAGCATAAACATCACGAACACCGGCAGGGCGAACAGCAGGGCAGCGGCCGCGAAGTAGCTCCAGTCTATTCCCCTGCCTATGCCGCCCATGAGGGTGTATATCCAGACTGAAAGTGGCTGGTTGTTCCCGGTCAGCAGCAGGCTTGCAAGGACGAACTCCGTCCAGCCGCCTATGAAGGCGAAGATTGCAACGGTCGCTATTCCGGGCAGTGCCATTGGGAGGAGGACGTACCTGATTATCTGCAGGTAGCTGGCGCCGTCGACAAGCGCCGCCTCGTCGAAGTCGGGGCTTATGGAGTCAATGTAACCCTTGAGGAGCCACGTGTTGAACGGGACGCTTCCGGCGGCGTAGATGAGGGACATCACCGGCAGTTTGTCGTATAGGCCGAGCTTGACTATCATACCGTAGAGCGCTATGAGCCCTGCGATTCCGAGACCTCCTGACACTTGAGTGAACATCAGGTAGAAGTACAGCACGTGCTCCCTGCCGAAGAACTGCATTCTGGAGAACGCGTAGGACGCTGGGACGACGAAAACGAGGGTCAGCAACACTGTTAATGTGGCTATGATGAGGCTGTTCTTCAGGTAGCCGAAGAACTTGGAGTTCACGAACTTGCCGATGGCCGTGAAGCTGACGGTTCCGCTGTTCCTGACGACAACATACTTCTCCATCGGGCCTGAGACTGAAGTTCCGTCAACTGTTCCGCTCTTCAGCTCCACGTCCTTTATTACCGCAAAGCCGATTGTGCCGTCTTCGTTTATTCTCGTGAGGGTAAAAACACCTCTAACTTCTCCCTTCAGCTGTCCCTGGACGTTCTTTTCCGCTGAGACGTCGAAGACCTTGTTTTTAACGGGGACTTCAAATACCAGTCCGGTGAATGGCCCGTACTTGACCTTGCCCTTTATCGTTCCCTCTACGAGGTACAGCTTGCCGTCCTTGATGTAGGCGCTTCCCTCGATGGTTCCAGTGAAGTTCTCACTCACCTTACCTCCGGAGAACCCGAAGAGCACCTCGCGGTATGAGTCAAGGCTGACGTTTCTGGGTATCAGGTGGAGTTCAGTGGTCGCGAGCGTTGAGCTCGGCTCCAGCGAGACTGTGAATATGTAGTACACCGGGAAGAGTATGATGAACATGACGAAGATGGCCAGCAGGGTCATGAGGAAGCTCTTAAGGACTTCCCCCTTGCGTCTCCCCATCATCCTTTGGCACCCTCCTGGAGCTTCGTTATCCTGACGTTAACGTACATGTAGACGGCAAGAACCAGCGTGGCTATCACCATTATCGCCGCGGCCCTGCCGTAGTGCGGGCTGGCGCCGAAGGCCTTCCTGTAGCCGTAGAGCAGTATGAACTTGTCCTCGAAGAGGCCCGCGTTGTAGATGTATGGCACCATGAAGTACTGGAAGCTCGCCGCGCTGGTGAGTATCGTTGCGAATGCTATCGGCTTCCCAACGACGGGCAGGACGACGTGCCTGACCCTCTGCCAGTAGTTGGCACCGTCGATTATGGCCGCCTCTATCAGGGTGTCCGGAATCGACTGCAGTGCCGCTGTTATTACAGTCACCATGAACGGGTAGGCAAGCCAGACCTCAATCAGGTTGAGTGCAATGAAGCCCCAGGTGGGGTCGCTGATCCAGTTCGGCCCGCTGATTCCGAGGGACTTGAGTACCTGGTTTATGGGGCCAAAAATCGGGTCAAACATAAACTTCCAGACGGTGACCGAGAAGAGCAGGGGCAGGGCCCAGGGGATTATGAGCAGGGAGCGGTATATCATCTTACCCTTCACGTATTTGCTGTTGTAGAGCAGGCTGAGGAGGACGCCGACGACGACTTTCAGGGTGACGCTGGTCAGGACGAATAACCACGTCCAGAGAAAGGCCCTCCTGAACTTCTCGTCACTGAGTACCCACTTGAAGTTCTCCAGTCCGACGAGCTTAAGCGGTGGCGCATTGGGGGCCTGGATAGGGAAGTTTCCGAGCTGTGCGTTGGTGAACGCCAGGTAAACCGAGTACAGTATCGGCCACATGTTGAAGAACAAAAATGCTGCAATTCCTGGGAGTATTAGGAACAGGGCAATCATTGTTGTTTTCTTCATATTTGACCCCTCCAAGAAAAATTGTAGAAAAGTAAGAAGTCAACCCTCTATGTTTTCAAGTATCTCCTGCTGGTGATTCTTGAGGATCTCGGCTATGTTGGCGTTGGTCGGGTCCTTGAGTATTTCGTTGATGGCTCCGTCAACACCGCCCCAGACTGCGCCCATCTTCGGGCTCTTTGGCATCAGGTAGGCGTGCTGGACTGCCTGGCCAAAGCCGTAGATGACGGGGTCAGCCTGGATTTCTGGGTCGTTGAGGACTCCCTTAAGGACTGGAATGTATCCGAGCTGGAGTGAGAGCTCCTTGATAACGTCGGGATTGGTGGTGAACCACTTGACGAACTTCCAGGCGGCCTCCTTGTTCTTTATGCTCGCGGCGAAGTAGATGTTCTTGACTCCGCCGTAGGGCCTCGGCCAGTACTCCTTGCCGTCCTTGGTTATCGGCGGGAGCGGGACGACGCCGAAGTCTATGCCAGCTTTCTTGACGTCGCTTATGCTCCACGGGCCGTTCACCATCATTGGGGCGCGCTTTTCAAGGAAGATGCTCTGCTGGGTGTTGTAGTCGGCGGTCGGGGCCATGTATGGCCAGATGTTCTTAAAGAAGAACTCGAAGCCCTCTATTGTTTCGGGCTTGTCAAGGCCTGGCATTTCAGTCTGGTCGTCGAAGTAGTAACCACCGAAGGCCTGGGCAATGCCGGAGATGAAGTAGGCGTTTATCGGCCAGGCTATTCCGTACTTCTCGTTGTCCGGGTCGTAGTACTTCTCCATTATGGCCTTCATATCGTCGAAGGTCTTGGGTGGCTCGCTGACCATGTCCTTGTTGTAGATGATGGCGACGGTCTCAGCGGAGAAGGGCATGGCGTAGTAGTGGCCCTTGTACTGCATTGCGTCCTGGCCCATCGGGACGAAGAGGTTTAGGATGTCGTCGGTGACGTAGTCGTCTATGGGCTCAAGAAGGCCCGCATCGGCGAACTTCCCAATCCAGTCGTGGGCCCATATGAAGAGGTCTGGGCCCTGGCCGGTCGGGATGGCGGCCTTGAGGGCGTCCTCAAGGTTCGGCTTCTGCTCGAAGACTATCTCAACCTCGGGGCACATTGCCATGTACTCCTCTGCGAGGCTCTGGAAGACCTCAAGCTCGTTGGGCTGCATTTTGTGCCAGATTACGACCTTTCCGCTTCCACATTCCGTCTCCTCGGGCGTAGGAGTGGTTGTCTCCGTGGGGGACGGGGAGCTCGTGGTTGTTTCATTGGGGCTCGAAGAGCTGGTGGTTTGGCTCGTGCTCTCCTCGTTCGAGGAGATGCAGCCGCTGGCCACTACGCTAAAGGCCATAAGGCCTACCAAAATCAGGGCAAACAGGGCCTTTTTCATACTTTATCACCCGCCTCATCTTTGGTGATTAAGTATCATTCTTGGTGATATATATATCTTGCGCTCACCTGCCCACTCTTGTGGGTCTGGATAAAAATGTACATAGGGGTCTACTCCTTGAAAGTGAGCACAGCAAAAGACCACGGGCGGAGCACAATGCGCTGTGCTCCCCTTACTTTCCGATATCCTGCAGGAAGCTCCAGTTCTGCTTCTTCTCCTGAGTAGTTTATGGCCACCATAACTTTCTCCTCCTCGTAGGCCCTCTCGTAAACGAGCAGGCCATCCTCGAACTTCAGCGGTCTGAAAGTGCCGAGCTGGAGTGCCCTGCTCTCTTTCCTCAGGTTAATGAGTGTCCTCGTGACGTCAAGGATTTCGGTGTCCCACTCTCCCAGGTTCCAGGTCATTGGAGCCCTGCCTGCGCTCAGGCCGCCGTTGAGCCGACCCTTCAGCCCTATTTCATCGCCGTAGAATATCGAGGGGATTCCCTTGTACGTCATCAGGAAGGCGAGGGCACAGAGGTACTTTTTCTTGTCCCCGACGAGGTCGAGGAAGCGTTCGGTGTCGTGGTTGTCGAGGAAGTTGTACATAGCATATTCAGCCGGGCCCAGGCGGGCGCTTAGGAGCTCAAGACCGTTAAGGAACTCCTCCGCTGTGATTTCCCTTTCCACAAAGAACCTCAGGATGAGGTCGTAAAGCGGGTAGTTCATGGTGCCGTGAAAGGCGTCGAAGACCCAGGGCCGGGCGTCGTCCATGACCTCCCCCATCAGGTACGCGTCCTCTGGGAGGGCTGACCTGACTTCCCTCCAGAGCTCAGGGGGGACGCCGTGTGCGACGTCCAGCCTCCAGCCGTCTGCCCCCCTGTCGAGCCAGTACTTCATTACATCCCTCACGAAGCTCCTTACCTCTGGGTTGTCGTGGTTGAGCCTCGGCATCGCCCATACAGAGAAGAAGGACTCGTAATTCCATTTTAGCTCCTTGAGCTTCCTGTATTTTTCCACCCCTGGGAGGTCGGAGTTCAGGACTTCCAGGAACTCTTCAGGGACAGCGGGGAAGTCCAATATCCGGTAGAAGTCCTTGTAGCGGCTCTTCTCCCCCTTTGTGAGAACGTCCTGGAAGTACGGGTGGAAAAAGCTCGTGTGGTGGAAGACCCCGTCGAGAATGAGTTTAATGCCCCTCTCTTTAAGCTCCTGGACCAGCCGGGAGAAAGTCTCGTCCCCTCCAAGCTTTCTGTCAACGTGGAAGTAGTCGGTAACGTCGTAGCGGTGGTACGTCATGGACTCGAATATGGGGGTGAGGTAGAGAGCGTTTATACCGAGCTCTTCGAGGTGCTCCAGCCTCCGCCTTACCCCCTCAAGGTCGCCGCCGTGGAACTGCTCCCCACGGAGCCCTTCTTCTGGCGCATTCTGAAGGCCCTTCTCAAACCTGTCCGGCATTATCTGGTAGAACACCCTGTCAAAAACCCATCTCGGGGCTTCCAGTTTATAGGGACTAGCCCTGAAGGGCCCGAGGGTCTCGATTTCTCCATCTTTTCTCCGGATTTCAAAGCGATATTCGATCTCGCCTTTTTTGGGCAGGACGGCCTCAAAGTACTCAAAAAGCTCATCGCCGGCTTTTCTCCTCACGGGAAAGCTCTCGTTCCCAAGAACAACGGAGGCTTCTTTTACCAGATTGGGCTCAGACCGTAATATGATGTGGGTTCTCCCGGCGAAGGAATACAGGTAGACCGCACTGGGTCTGTGGAAAAACTTCCCCGGCCCCTTGATGACGGCGACGCTCGTCTCCTTCTCGAACTTGTACGATATACGTCTGTATGCTTCTCTCCTGGGATTTTCGGGGTCTACGGTGAACTTCCCCCCAAGGGAAAACGCGTAGTGCCAGACGCCTTCAGGGAGCTCGACCGTGATGCTCCACCGTTCTCCTTTCTTTTTCATTCGGAAGGAGCCCTCGTTGAAGGCGTTGAAGCTTCCGAGGAGATACGCATACTTTTCTCCCCCATAGGGGATTGAAAACTCGACTTCGGCTACTCTGCCAAATTTCTTGTCAGCCCTGAACCCGAAAGTTTTATACACTTCCACCACCACGTATCACTACTGATGAATAAACTGCCGCCGGTGAAATTTAAAAGGTTGGAGGTCATATCATGAGGGAGGAGGAAATAATTGAAAAGCTCCAGAGGCTCGGCCTTACTAAGTATGAGAGTTTAGCTTACATAACTCTTCTCAAACTCGGCCCCAGCAAGGCCACGGACATAACGAAGGAGAGCGGGATTCCGCACACGAGGGTTTACGACGTTCTCAGCTCCCTCCACAGAAAGGGGTTCGTTGACGTCATGCAGGGCTCGCCCAGGCTTTACAAGCCCGTCAACCCTGAGGTCGTTCTGGAGAAGATAAAGGAGGACTTCATAGAGGACATCGAGAACCTCAAGAAGGCTTTCCTTGAGCTCTACCGCGAGGTTCACGGCGAGGACCTGCCGGAGGTATGGACAATCCAGGGCTTTGACAACACCGTTGAGCGCGCGGAGTATGTGATAAGGACTGCAAAGCACGAGGTTCTGATAAACACCCCGTTGGAGTTCCTTAAGCTCTTGAAGGGCGATATCAGGGCTAGAAAGGATATAATCTTTGTTATAATCACGAACGTGGGTGAGGAAATTCCGGACTGGCTCAGGGCCGACAACATACTCCTCGCGAGGACTGGAGGAGCCCCCTGGTTAATGGCCAGCTGGGTAATCGGTGACATAGATTACGCCCTCTTCTTCGGTGCCCTTCCACGGGATAAAAGACGCGAGAAGTTCTACTCCTTCTGGGCCAAGAGCCCCAAGATTATCCAGAACTACATGCACTGGTTCTACACGATTTACTTCGACAACAGCGAGGTCGTAAAGCCCCTCAACTACGAGGCCCTGCCCAAGCCCCTGTCGCTGGTGAACATCAGGACTCTCATTACAGTCCTGAAGTACGTCAAGCTCCCGAAGAAAATTGAGGTCGTTGGAAGGCTCGTTGACACCAAGGAGCCCGTTACCATTGAAGGCGAAGTAGTTGATTACGAGTACACCCCGCTGACCGCCAACATAACCGTCAGGAGCGACGGTAAGGAGCTCAAGGTCGGGGGAATCGGAAGCTACTTCGAAGACGTCGAGGGAGAGAAGTTCATACTCCTTGAGTGATTCCGCTTTTCTTTTTATGGCTCTGTTGTATACGTCGAGTATATAGCTATATCCTCAAAGGTCTTATAACCTGTCCGGTCGAGTTTTGGTCGTGGAGAACGCGTTTTTGTGGATACTCTATGGTGCAGCCGAGATTGAAAAATTGGTTCGATGTTAATTTTTGTTCTTTGGTGTACATATCGTTTCTTGTGCCTGTATCGGTACCACAAAGCATATATACTTTTAGTATACATACCATCATGAGGTGTCCTCATATGAGCATGGGGAAAAGGCCCCTCTGGGGGATAGTTCTGTTGGGTCTTGTGATATCTGCCGTGATAGCCAGCGGCTGCATTGGTGGAACCTCAGAGTCCACTACCGGCACTGAGAGCACCAAGCTTGAAGGGAAGATTGTTTTTGCAGTTGGCGGTGCTCCAAACGAAATTGAGTACTGGAAGAATGTCATTGCTGAGTTTGAGAAGGAGCATCCGGGAGTCACGGTTGAGCTTAAGAGACAGGCAACTGACACCGACCAGAGAAGACTCGACCTCGTGAACGCGCTGAGGTCCAAGTCGAGTGATCCTGATGTCTTTCTGATGGACGTCGCCTGGCTCGGCCAGTTCATTGCGTCCGGATGGCTTGAGCCTCTCGATTCTTATGTTGAGAGGGACAACTACGACCTAAGTGTTTTCTTCCAGAGCGTCATCAACCTTGCCGACAGGCAGAACGGAAAGCTCTGGGCACTTCCTGTTTACGTTGATGCCGGCCTGCTCTACTACAGGACAGACCTCCTCCAGAAGTACGGCTACGACAAGCCGCCCGAGACCTGGGATGAGCTTGTAGAGATGGCTCAGAAGATACAGGAGGGCGAGAGGCAGGGCAACCCCAACTTCTGGGGCTTCGTTTGGCAGGGTAAACAGTACGAAGGGCTCGTGTGTGACTTCGTCGAGTATGTATACAGCAACGGCGGCGAGCTCGGACACTTTGAGAATGGCAAGTGGGTTCCGACCCTGAACAAGCCTGAGAACGTCGAGGCCCTTCAGTTCATGGTGGACCTGATACACGAGTACAAGGTGTCACCGCCGAGCACCTACACCGAGATGACCGAGGAGCCCGTCAGGCTTACGTTCCAGCAGGGCAACGCCGCATTTGAGAGGAACTGGCCGTACGCATGGGGACTCCACAACGCCAACGACTCCCCTGTCAAGGGCAAGGTCGGGATAGCCCCGCTCCCGCACTTCCCTGGACACAAGAGCGCGGCCACCCTTGGAGGCTGGCACATCGGTATAAACAAGTATTCCGACAACAAGGAGCTCGCCTGGGCCTTCGTTAAGTTCGTTGAGAGCTACGAGCAGCAGAAGAACTTCGCCATAAACCTCGGCTGGAACCCCGGAAGGACGGATGTCTACGATGACCAGGACGTCTTGAAGGCCGCTCCCCACCTGAAGAACCTCAGGAGCGTTTTCGAGAACGCAGTTCCGAGGCCAATCGTCCCGTACTACCCACAGCTCAGCCAGATTATCCAGAAGTACGTTAATGCGGCCCTTGCAGGTAGCATGAGCCCACAGGAGGCCCTCGACAAGGCCCAACAGGAGGCCGAGGAGCTGGTCAAGCAGTACGGCTGAAGTTCCTGTTCTTTCTTTTTTCAGCGGGTCTGCGACGTCCAATGAGGTGGTGCCAATGGGTGGTGCAAGGTACCCCGAAGAGAAGCTCGCCTATGGAATGCTGTCCCCCATGCTGGCGTTTGTGGTGCTCTTCATCATAATACCTGTTCTTGGAACCTTCTGGATAAGCCTGCACAGGGACGTGACCTTTATCCCGGGTTTTAAGTTCGTGGGGCTTGATAACTATATTAACGTGCTCAGCAAGAGAGAGTTCTGGTACTCCCTCTTCGTTACTGTGTCGTTCTCCCTCGTGAGTGTCGGTCTTGAGACGATACTCGGTCTGGCCTTTGCGCTCATACTGAACGAGCGTATGAAAGGAAGGGGAATTTTGAGGGCTATAGTCCTTATCCCTTGGGCGGTTCCCACCATAATTTCTGCCAGAACCTGGGAGCTTATGTATAACTACAGCTACGGCCTCTTTAACTGGATTCTGAACTCAATTGGGCTGGGTGGTGTTAACTGGCTTGGAAGCCCCCTGAGCGCGTTCTTTGCGGTGGTTTTTGCAGACGTGTGGAAGACAACGCCCTTCATGACGCTCCTTCTCCTTGCGGGGCTTCAGGCCATACCCGGTGACACGTACGAGGCCGCCATCATAGACGGGGCGAACATGTTTCAGAGGTTCAGGCACGTGACCCTGCCCCTCCTCAGGCCTGTCCTGATAGTCGCGGTGACGCTGAGGACGATAGACGCCCTGAGGGTGTTCGACGTCATCTACGTCCTCACAGGCGGGGGGCCGGGCGGAGCCACGATGTCCCTCTCCATGCTGGCCTTCAACTACTACAACCTCGGTGACTACGGCGTCGGCTCTGCAATCTCGATAATCACCTTCCTGACTGTCCTGAGCTTTACGGTGGTGTACCTCAAGGTAGGACGGTTCCAGGAGGGATTGAAATGAACGAGAAGTCCCTCAAAAAGGCCCTGCTAATCATCGGGGCGGCCCTGATGGTGCTGGTGTGCCTCTTTCCATTCGTCTGGATGATAATAATCTCGTTCACAAAAGACGCGACCTTCCTGGGGTCCCCCTACGTCCGCTTCGAGTTCACGCTGGATAACTACAGGACAGTCCTCAGCGACCCGACGCTCCACTTCCTGGACTACTTCAGGAACAGCATTGTCATAGCCACCATTGTGACAATCACGACCGTCATGACCTCCGCCTTAGGAGCGTACGCGGTCTCAAGGATAAACTTCAGGGGCAGGCTCGTGGTGCCCATCTTTGTCCTTGGAGTCTCGATGTTCCCGCAGATAAGCCTGGTGGGTTACCTGTTCAAGTTCATTGAAAAGCTGGGGTGGATAAACACCTACAAGGCCCTGTTTTTCCCCTACGTGGCGTGGACACTGCCCCTGGCCCTCTGGATGCTCCTCAGTTACTTCTCCCAGCTCCCCAAGGACCTCGATGAGGCCGCCATGATAGACGGCGCATCGAGAATTCAGACGCTTTACAAGGTCATACTGCCGCTGTCTGCACCGGCCCTGTTTTCAACGGCCCTCCTGGTCTTCATAGCGGCCTTCAACGAGTTCATGTTTGCCCTGCTCTTCACGACGGACTACAGAGCCAGGACGGTGCCCGTGGGCATAGCCCTGTTCCAGGGAGTTCACGGAGAGGTGCCCTGGGGCAACATAATGGCCGCCTCTGCAATCTCGACAATTCCGCTGGTCATACTGGCGCTCATCTTCCAGAGGTATATCGTCAGCGGGCTTACCGCTGGTGCCATAAAGGGAGAGTGAGGTGGTTGCATGTTTGAGGTAACTGAGTTTGGGGGAACGGGAAAGAGGCTCCAGGACTACAAGGGAATAATCGGTGAGGAAGCCCTGAACAGGATACTTGAAAAGGCGGAGCGCGTAAAAGGCGCGACCTTTGCCAACGTGAACTCGACGTCCTTTGGAGGTGGCGTCGCCGAAATCCTTCACAACCTCGTTCCCCTGATGAGGGACGTTGGGCTGGACGCCAGGTGGTTCGTCATCGAGGGCACCGATGAGTTCTTCAACGTCACGAAGAGCTTCCACAACGCCCTCCAGGGGAACAAGGAGCTCCGCTTAACCGAAGATATGAAGCGCCTCTACATTGAGACCAACAGGAAGAACGCCGGGGACGTTGACTTGGGCTCCTTCGACTACGTGCTCATCCACGACCCGCAGCCGGCACCGCTCGTCGAGTTCTATGAGAAGAAGCGGCCGTGGATATGGAGGTGCCACATCGACCTGAGCGACCCCAACATGGAGTTCTGGAAGTTCCTGAGGCGGTTCGTGGAAAAATACGACGCGTACATATTTCACATGGAGGAGTACGTACAGAGCGACCTTGAGGGGGACAAAGTCGTCATAATGCCGCCATCAATTGACCCCCTCAGCGAGAAGAACATGGAGCTGAGCGAGACTGAGGTACTCAGGACGCTTGAGAGGTTTGACGTCGACCCGGACAGGCCAATCCTCACCCAGGTCGCCCGCTTTGACCCGTGGAAGGGCGTCTTCGACGTCATTGACGTTTACAGGAAGGTCAAGGAGAAAATCCCCGACGTCCAGCTCCTCCTGGTCGGTGTAATGGCCCACGACGACCCGGAGGGGTGGGTGTACTTCGAGAAGACCCTGAGGAAAATCGGTGAGGACTACGACGTCAAGGTGCTCACTAACTTCAACGGAGTCCACGCGAGGGAGGTAAACGCCTTCCAGAGGGCAAGCGACGTAGTCCTTCAGATGTCCATCAGGGAAGGCTTCGGCCTGACAGTTACCGAGGCGATGTGGAAGGAGAAGCCGGTAATCGGGAGGGCTGTTGGGGGGATAAAGCTCCAGATCATCGACGGGGAGACGGGGTTCCTCATTAGGGACGTCAACGAGGCCGCGGAGAAAGCCATATACCTCATCAAGCACCCCGAGGTCGCAAGGGAGATGGGCAGGAAGGCCAAAGAGAGGGTCAAGGGGAATTTCATCATCACCAAGCACCTTGAAAGGTACCTTGACCTTCTGGCCAAACTTTCTTAACACCTTTATTTTTTGTGCATGTGGGTGGTGACGAATGGAAATCCCCTCAAACCTCATGCAGGCGCTGAGCGAGATTGGCTTTACAAAATATGAAATCCTGACATACTGGACGCTCCTCGTCTATGGCCCCAGCACTGCAAAGGAGATATCAACAAAAAGCGGGGTGCCATATAACAGGGTCTACGACACGGTTTCGTCCCTGAAGGCGAGGGGGTTTGTCACAGAGATAGAGGGCAGCCCCAAAGTCTATGCTGCCTACTCGCCGAGGATAGCGTTCCTCAGGTTTAAGAAGGAGCTTGAGACGATAGTTGAGCAACTGGAAAAAGCTCTGCGCGACGTAAAGCGGGACGACCACCGGCCAGCAATCTGGAGGAGCAGAAGCCTTGATGAGGCCCTTGAAATGTTCAGGGAGGCGATAGATTCCGCCGAGAACGAGGTAATCGTTGTTGTCCCCAGCGAGTTCTGGGGGCAGCTGGAGGAAGACCTGCTCCGGACGTTCGAGCGGGGAGTAACACTTTCTGTGTACACCGACAAGGCTCCGGATCCCTCCAAGTTCAGGGGCAGGGGCAACCTGTTTGTGAGGGAGTTTCAAAGGCTCAACCACATTATAGGGATGGCCGACGGCAAGGAGGTTGTTGCCGTCCAGAACGCTGCATTCAAATCAAAGAACCTTCCCGCCTTTAGGTCAACCTACCCTGAGATAATATTCTCTCACTACAGCCTCATAATAGAGATTTTCAAGGAGTCGGCGCTGAGGCTGGAGGTGATTAACAACCCCGACGACCTCCGGTTTTTTGCCATGTTCCACGCGGTTGATTTTGCCTCCAGACACCTCAAGGACAGGCGCCTCATGGCCACAATCAGGGCCAAGCACGTTGAGACCGGGAAGGAGGAGACCATAAGCGGGCTCGTGGTGGGGTACACCCTCTCGCTCAGGGAGGCGATTAACAACCTTCACGTAGAGACTGAGGGGGGAATTGTGAAAGTTGGGGGCATGTTTGCTGTCCTGGAGGACTACGAGAGCACGGATATCAGACTTACGGTAAGCGAGCCGTTGTGATTGTGTTCACCCTTTGATTAGCATCTGGGGGTGTATCCTAATGAAAGTCTTAACGCTGGGTTTCGAGTACCTTCCGGTCAAGGTTGGAGGCCTTGCAGAGGCGATAACTAGCATAGCCGAAGGCTTAGTTAAGCTCGGCAACGAGGTCGTTGTCTTCACGCCAGACCACGGGCGGAACCTCGGGGAAGTAATCGGCTCCATTAAGGTCTCCGCCTTCGGGGAAGAAGTCGAGGTAACAGTCAGGAGGAGGGAGCAGAACGGCGTCCTCGTTTACTCCCTCGGCGGCGGGCTTTTGAGCGAGCAGGACGTCTACGGGCCGAGCTGGGAAGCCATGCTAAAAAAAACTGTCCTCTTCGGAAAAGCGGCCGTCGGGCTGATGAACGACCTCATTGAAACGTTCAAGCCGGACGTAGTCCACGCCCACGACTGGCACACCGCCTTTGCCCTCGGCCTCCTGAAGAAGTACTTCGGGGTAAGGAGCGTATTCACAGTCCACAGGCTCAACAAGGCCAAAGTCCCGGCCTGGCTCTTCCACGAGGCGAACCTGAGCGAGCTCGCCCCCTACCCGGACATTGACCCTGAGCACACGGCCGGCTACATCACAGACATGGTCACCACCGTGAGCAGGAGCTACCTGTGGGAGGAGTGGGACTTCTTCAGGAACTTTGACGGCAAGGTCACGCACGTCTTCAACGGCATAGACTGCTCCTTCTGGAATGGGGAGCTCCTTGAGAACGCGGACAAGCCGAGGGAAGAGCGGAGGAAGATAATACTGGAGCGCTTCGGCCTGAGCGACGGGAAGGCCTTCATGTTCATCGGCCGCTTCGACAGGGCCCAGAAGGGAGTTGATACGCTCCTTAGGGCTATAGAGATACTCTCTTCAGACCCGGCCTTCGAGGAAATGAGGTTCATCATAATCGGTAAGGGCGACCCAGGATTGGAGGCCTGGGCCAGGGCCGTTGAGAACCGCTTCCCGGAGAACGTTAGAGTTGTTACTGAGCTCCTCAGCAGGGAGACGGTCAGGGAGCTCTACGGCTCGGTGGACTTCGTGGTGATTCCGTCTTACTTCGAGCCCTTTGGCTTAGTCCAGCTAGAAGCTATGTGCCTCGGCGCAGTGCCGATAGGCAGTGCCGTCGGCGGACTCAAGGACACAATAATAGACCTCAACACAGACCCCGAGAACGCCACCGGACTGCTCGTCCCGCCGAGGGACGCATTTGCCCTTGCCAGGGCAATGGTGTTCGCGAAGGAGCTGGACGAGGAGACTCTGAGAAGGCTCCGCGAGAACGGACGGAAGAGGGCAACGAAAGACTTCACGTGGGAGAACGCCTGCAGGAGGTACATGAGGGTCTACGAGGGGGCCGTTGACAGGGCCGTCCCGTTCCTCCGCTAACGCCAGCCGAACTCGGCCAAAAATTTCTTTTTCAGCCTTTTTATTGTTCCGGAAACACCGAGGGTTCTGAAGATGGCCTTTGAGCCGTTTATCTCGGTCACGAGGGTCAGGGCAAAGCGGAGCTCCTCAACGTGCTTCCTGTCCACCCTGACTATCCCGGTCTGGCTCTTCTCGTCGAACTTGATGAACCAGGGCTTTGCCCTCGCCGATCCGAGGGTTCCCAGCGTTGAGAGGCTCGCGTCCCAGATTGCCCTCTTTATCTCGTCCTTCTTAAACGGCCTCTCCCCGATGACCTGGAAGGCTATGTAGCGGTGCTTCTCGCGGAGCGTCGGCGGCAGGTACTTCGGCTTCTCCCTCATAGGCATCTCCACAACTTTGCCCGCCAACCTTTTTAAGCTCTCCCCCGCGTTTAGGGTTAGCGAGGTGAGTCGATGGTCAGGGAGACGCCTTACTTTTCATACGCTGTGAGAGAGCTCCCCAAAGGCTGTCAGCTCTGCGTTAGAGGTGAGAAGCTCGTCCTCTTCACAACTGGAGCCTGCCCGAGGAACTGCTTTTACTGCCCGCTGAGCCCCTGGAGGCGTGGCGATGTCGTGTATGCCAACGAGAGGCCAGTCAAGAAAATTGACGACGTCATTGAGGAGACCATGATTCAAGAGGCCAGGGGAGTGGGCGTTACTGGCGGAGACCCGCTTGCTAGGCTCGACAGGACGGTTGAGTACATCCGGGTCCTCAAGGAGACTTTTGGAGAGGACTTCCACGTCCACCTCTACACCACCGGCGCCCTCGCCACGAAGAAGAACCTTGAGAAGCTCTACGATGCCGGCCTCGACGAGATACGCTTTCACCCTGACCTCTTCAATCCCAACTCGAAGCTCTTCAAGGTCGAGATTGAGAACATAAAAAATGCCTTCGACTTCGACTGGGACATCGGCGGCGAGATTCCCTCGATTCCGGGGCAGTTCGAGAAGATGAAGTGGTACGCGGAGTTCCTTGACAGTCTCGGCGCGAAGTTCCTCAACGTGAACGAGCTTGAGTTCAGCGAGGTCACCCTTAAGACGATGCTCGACATGGGCTACCAGCCGGTAAGCGACGAGAGTTCCGCCATAAAGGGCTCCCTTGAGCTCGGCCTCAAGCTCCTCGAATGGGGCGAGGAGAACACCTCGCTGAGCTACCACCTCTGCACCGCCAAGCTCAAGGACGCCGTCCAGCTCAGGAACAGGCTCAGGAGAATGGCGAAGAACGTGGCTAAACCTTACATGGAGGTAACGGAGGACGGGACGCTCCGCTTCGGCATCGCTGAATACGACGACCTCGACGAGCTCTACCGGTTCCTCGTGGAAGAAGCGGAGGTTCCTGAGGAGTGGCTCTACATCAACCGCGAGAAGGGCAGGATTGAGATGCCGGAAGAAGTGGCAGTCGAGCTGGCGGAGGCAATCGAGGGCGACGTGAAGTTCTTCATCGTTGAGGAGTACCCCACGTGGGACAGGCTTGAGGTCGAGAGGATTCCTCTGCCGTAAAGAGATAAGGAAAGAGAAAAATCATATCGAAACTGCGACCGCCTGGGGCACGACGCCCTGGGGCTGGAACGCAGTCATGAACTGCACGAAGACGTGGCTGTAGGCCCAGTCAGGGTCGCTGGTTCCCCTGTGGAGCGGCGAGACTTCTCCCTCAGGCCCTGGGTGGTCGCGGTCCACGCTCCAGAAGGCGAGGGACCTCAGTCCGTGCTGAACTGCCCACTCAACGAGCTGCTGGGCGTCGCTGAGCGTGAACACGCTCTTGTCGTCGTTGGTTCCGATCATCGGGGTCAGTCCTATCATTCCCCATATTTCCCTGTCCGTTTTGTTCGGGTATATCTGTTTGAGCTGTCTGAATGTGTTTTCCGCGACCTTTATCGCGTTCTCGGCGTTGGCCGGCGTCCAGTAGTAGTCCATGGTCATCGGGTTGACCCTGTCAACCTCGACGCCGTTCTTGGCGAGGCTCTCTATGAGCCCGTATCCCCTTGCGACTCCTATTCCTGGGTCCGCGGGCAGTGTAAGGCTGAACTTGACCCAGGGCCTCTCCCTCTGCACTATCTTGAGGGCCTCAATGAACACGTTTTCATTGACACCGCTCTCGATGTCAAAGTCGAGGTACGTTGCGTTGTACATGTCTATTACTTGAATGTACCACTGGGCCAGCTGTTCGGCGCTCTGGGCCTGCTGGCAGAGGTAGGGCCCAACCGCACCGCCGAACGCTATTATGACATCGCCCCCGGCCTCCCTCAGCTCCTTGACCTCCTCAACGAAGGCATCGAGCGGGAGCTTTCCGCCCCAGCTGGGTCCGTTGAATGCCTGGCTGTAGATGACGAAGGCCAGGGTGAAGTACGGCGTCCCGGTGAGGTTGTAGTAGTCCACAAGGGGCCTGTGGACGCCCAGCGTCACGTCAATGTACGGGGCAAAGAAGTGCTCCGGAAGGCCCGGGCCGGCTGGGACGTAGGTTGTGTTGTCGGGGATTGTTTCGGTCTGGTTCTGGGAGGGTGTCTGGTCGCTCTGGTTCTGGTCAGGTTGGGATATTGAGCTCCCCTCTGGCCAGATGTCCCAGATTTCCCCGTTGATTTCGAGCACCATCTGCTCCACGGGTTTGCTTCCCGTTGCTATGAAACCGAAGGTGGCCGTTGGCCCGCGGTTCCAGCTCATTGGGGTGAACACGATGTACCCGTCCTGTTCGGCCTTGTTGGTGCTCCAGTGGGAGCTTATAGATGAGCCCTCTCTGAGCTTCACTTTCAGCGTCCAGTCGTAGGTTCCCCCGAGGTCGAGTGTGACATCGTACTCGGTGTTGCCCCAGTCGTTGAGTGTAACCTTAATGGCCCCCGGTCTCACAAGCGTGACGTTGCCGGCGGGGTTCTGGTCTCCGCTTGAGTCGGTGCCGTTGTCTGTGTTGTCAGGTTGCTCGGTGTCGGTCTGGTTGTTGTCTGGGGTGCCCTCGTTTGAAGTGTCCGGCCGTGGAATCGGGCCGAGTTCTGGTGTGAAGTCCAGGGCCGGGAGGCCGCTCTGGTCTGTGTACTGGTTGAATATCCTGCTGAACTCGTAGTCCTCAATGTCGGGCAGTCCTGAGTGGCGCGGGGAAACACCGCCGCTTCCCGGGTGGTCTCTGGTCATTGACCACATCGAGAGCATTCCAACGCCGGTTGAGTTTGCCCAGTCCATGAGCTTCCAGGCGTCGCTCGGGTAGAACACCTCGCTTGTTATATCGTTCACTCCTATCATTGGGGTAATGGAGAGCATCTGCCAGATTTCAGCGTCGCTCTTGTTGGGGAACAGCTCCTTAAGCTGGTTGAACGTGCTCTTGGCTGCCTGAATCGCGTACTCGCCCATCTTTCCATCGGGGTTGGGTGCCGCCCAGTCGCCGTAGTCCATCGCCATGATGTCAACGCGGTCGATTCTGACGCCGTTCTCGATGAGGTTCTTCAGGAAGTCTATGCCTGCCTGGGTCAGGCCGCTGGGCAGAACAGGAAGGGTGAAGCTGACCTTTAGGTTCGGGTACTTCTTCTGAATCATTGCGAGGGCCTTTGCGCGCTTGTCGTTGTCTTCCATCTTCTGGAGGTACGCCCCCTCCACGTCAAAGGTGAGCCACGTGGCGTTGTACGTTGTTATGACTTCTTCTATGGCCGAAGCCAGGTCCTCCGGGGAGGAGCACTTCTCTGCCAGGTACGGCCCGTTAGCGCCTCCGAAGGCTATGAGGACGTCTCCACCCATGCTCCTGACCCTGTTTATCTCCTCGAGGTAAAACTTGTCTGAAACCTTGTAGGCCCCGGCCCACGCGGGCTCGCAGGCCCCGCTGGTGGACGCCACGATAAACGCCAGGTTGAAGAACCTGACGCCCGTTTTCTTCATCATCTCGCTTATTGATGGGGTCGGGTAGAGCGTTATGTCGACGTAGGGTGAGAAGACCTTTGCCGGCCACTGAACCTTCGCCGGGAGTGCAACGTCTCCCGGTACCGTGTTGTCGTTTGAAGAGTCCCCTGAAGACCCGTTGAGTCCGCCGAATTCCGGAGGCACAGGTGTCCCTTCGGGCCACACGTCCCACACGGCCCCGTTTACCACGAGAACCGCGATCATCTCTGGGTTGCCGCCGGTGTAGGTGAACCCAAAGGTTGCAGTTGGCCCGCGGTTCCAGCTCGGGGGCGTGAAGACAATCCAGCTTCCGTTTTCCGCTTTATTGGCGCTCCAGTGGCTGGCCAGGCTCGCGCCTTCGAGCTTTACGTAGAGCTTCCAGTCGTACTCGCCTCCGAGGTTTAGGGTTATGTCGTATTCACCGCCGGTGCCCCATGAGGTGTGCTTTACGGCTATCGCACCCGGTTTTACCGGCTCTATGGTCTGGTTTGAAGTGTCTCCGGTGTCAGTTGAGTTGTCCGGGCTCTCTTCTGGCTGGCCGCTGTCGTTACCGCCGGCCTCGTTGTCCGGCTGTCCTGTGTCGGTCTGGTTTCCGTCTCCGGTGTTGGGCTCTTCAGAATCCGTGCTGTTGTCATAGCTCGGTTCAGGGATGGTCAGGTTTGCCGGGACGCTTGCACCGAGGTAGTAGGTGTCGGGAATCCACGCCGGCGGCTTTTCTCCGAGGTGCTCCAGAACGGTGTCAAGGAGCGGGTGGTCGTTGGTGCCCGGCTTTCTATCCGCGGTTATCTCCCATACCATGACGCCTCCGATTCCGTTCTTGAGCATGTAGTCTACCTTTATGCCTATGGCCCTCGGGTCGTCAAATGTTATGAATATCTTCTTCGTCGGTGAGTACAGCCATGCGACCATTGCCACGGGGTCCCAGTAGTAGTTGTACTCCGAGCTCTTGTTTTTCTCGGCCACGTCCCAGTAGTCCATCACGCCGTAGGTTTCCCAGGCTGGCCCCCACGTTCCGTCGGGGGTTCCGCTGAAGGGCTGGTACAGGCCGTTGTTGGTGGGCGGAACGTTGGCAAAGCTCCTGCTGTAGAACGGCAGGCCGAGAACGATTTTGGTCTTGTCAGGGACGTGCTTGATGTACCACTGAATGGAAGCGTTCACGTTGAAGTTCCATTTTATGTTCGGGTCGGTGTACGGGGCGTTTGGGTCGGCGTAGAGCGGCGCGAGGTGGCCGGTGATGCTGTCCCATGCGCCGTGGTAGTCGTACGTCATCACGTTTATGAAGTCGAGGTACTTGGTGGCTTCGGCCCAGTCTATCCTTCCTGCCTTGACTGGGTCTGCCGGGACTGCCGCGGTGAGGAGGTACTCCTTGTGGTCCTCAAGCTCCGCCCTGTCGAACACCTCTCTGACGGTCTTGAGGAGGAGGACGAAGTTTTTACCGTCGTCCGGGCGCACGTGGTTTCCTTCCATTCCGCCCCCGCCCGGGTACTCCCAGTCAATGTCGAGGCCGTCGAGGTTGTACTTTCTGATGTATTCAAGGGCGCTCTCCGCGAACCTCTGCCTCTTGGCTGGGTCTGCCGCTATGTCCGAGAAGTACTTGCTCAGGGTCCAGCCGCCGACGCTGATGAGCACCTTGACCTGCGGATACTTTTTCTTGTACTCCTTCAGGTCTTCCAGGTTGAGCTCGTCGCCGTAGCTGTCGAAGAAGCTTATGCTCCCGTCCTCGTTCGGCTTCAGGAAGGCATAGTTCACGTGGGTGACCTTCTCCCAGGGGATATCGCTGACGTAGAACTTCCTCGCGTACCTGCCCCAGGAGATGTAGTAGACCACGACCCTGTACGGCTGGGCGGGCGTCGTTACGGTCAGGACGTTTGAGGGACTGCCTCTCGAGCCGTCTGCCAGAACCGGAACCACGGCGTAGTAGTAGGTCGTGTTGGCCTTGAGGTTCCACTGATCGAGGTAGTTGGTCGTCGGGACGGCGTCTCCAAGAAGAGTCCATGCATCGCCTCCGGGGACGCTCTGCGTCCAGTACTTTGCCCGCCATATTTTGCCGTTGTACTCAACGATGTCACCCTGATTGTAGACCTTTCCAGGTTCGTACTGGGGGTAACTGCTCCAGTTAACCGTCGCTACGAGGTTGCTGGGGCTCAGGATTGCGTTTGGGTCTGTTGAGCGATAGACCTCATAGGCCTTTGTCCCCTCGTAGGGGCTCCATGTCAGGTTCACGATGTCCCAGGCGATGGCCTGGCCCCTCAGTTCTACGGTCGTTGCTCCAGAAACCCAGGGGTAGTACACCTGCGGTGCCAGGGAGAGCACCAGCAGGGCCACGAGTAGCAGGGTTGCCTTTCCACTTTTCATGTCGCGACACCTCAAGGGTTGTCGCATTGGATATGCTCCAATTATTTATAACTTTTTCCAATTTTATATTTATGCCATTTTTGTAATTTTGGAACATCGTGGTCAGTGCCCCCATAATGTTGGCCATGTCGTCACACAGGCTGGGTAGAAACCAACCAAAAACATTATAAAATTGACAATTTTTATAAAACGGCGGTGGTTGAGTTGGCCTTCGAGGAGTTTGATGACTTTGAATCCGCCCTGAAAGCGCTTATAGACAAGCTGGATTTTGACCTGGAGAACCCGCTCAATGACGTGGACAAGGTTCTCTGCATTGAGCCCCACCCTGATGACTGCGTCATCGGCATGGGGGGCACGATAAGGAAGCTGACTGAGATGGGGAAGGAAGTCGTCTACCTCTGCCTCACCGACGGCTCAATGGGAACCACCGATGAAAGTGTTAGCGCCCACGAGCTGGCATTAACCCGCAGGCGGGAGGAGGAAGAGAGTGCAAAAATGCTCGGCGTGAACAGGATTATCTGGCTCGGCTACAAAGATACGGAGCTCCCCTACACCGTTGAGGCGAGGAACCAGATAATCAAGGTCATAAGACGCGAGAAGCCTGACGCCGTTCTCGCCCCCGACCCCTGGTTGCCGTATGAGGCCCACCCCGACCACGTAACCGCCGGCAGGCTCGCCCTTGAGGCAGTTTCGTTCTCCCCGTTGCCAAACGTCGTTCCGAGCGACCTCCAGCTGGGCATAGAGCCCCACCAGGTTGATGTCCTCGGCTTCTACTACACCGCGAAGCCCAACTACTTCGTTGATATAACCGACCTTATGAAGCTGAAGCTGAGGGCGGTCAGGGCCCACCGGAGCCAGTTCACCGACGATGTCTGGGAGAAGTGGGAGCCGTTCCTCAGGACTGTGGCGCTGTATTATGGAAAAAAGGTCGGGACAAAGTACGCCGAAGGCCTGCGCTTTATCCCCGGGCTGTTCCTGCACATAACGCCCTTTGCGGAGCTCATTTGAGCTCCTTCTTCACTATCCTTTCGAGCTCGCCGAGGAACTTCTCCAGGGGCATCGTGTCGAGGCCGAACTGCCTTATGGGCTCGTAGCGCTTGGGGTTGTCCGTTACGAGGAGGCTGTTGGTGCATATTGCCGTTGAGGCCGTCAGTATGTCCTCAAGGTCGAGCATGATGCCCCTCTGGAGGAGCTGGCCCTCTATCTGGGCCCCCTTGGTTATTATCCTGTCGTCGAGAGGGATTATGTTGTAGATGTCCTTGAGGACTTCCAGCTCCTTCTCGACGTTCCTCTTGAGGTAGGCCTTGGCCGAGAGGTAGCGGTAGACTGTTATTATCGAGAGGGAGACGTTGAACTTGGCGAGCGTTATTTCTAGCTGTCTCTTTCTCTTCGCTGTGTGCATTTTGAGGAGCGTTATGCTGTCGAAGGTTATGTCGGGAGGCAGCGGCATGGTCAACTCCCCTTCTTCTTTTCGAGTATGTTAATCAGAGTTTCTGCCTCTTCCTCATCAACGATTACGTTGTCCACCTTCTTGTCGAGCTCGACGAGGTGCCACGTCTCTATGAGCTTCTGAAGAACCTCGTCGTAGGAGCGGGCATCGAGCTTGTCCTTGAGCATCTTAATCTTCTTCCACGTCTTCTCATCAACCGCTATCGTCTTCATTCCAATCCCTCCTTTACAACCTTGCGGTACGTTTCAACGCTGTTCCTCCTTGGTATGCGCTCCTTTGTTATCATGTCCACTTCGTAGAGGCCGAAGCGGATTTTGAACCCCATGGCCCATTCGTAGTTGTCGGTCAGCGCCCAGTGGAAGTAGCCCCTAACGTCTATTCCGTTCTCGACGAGCCTCCTGACTTCCTCCACGTGCTCAACTATGTACCTTGGGCGGAGTATGTCCTTTGAGTCTGCCACGCCGTTCTCGGTGATGTAAACCGGCTTCCCGTACTCTGCGCCCTCCACGGTGGAGTCGTATAACCCTTTCGGATAGACCTCCCAGCCGAAGTCACTAGTCGGATTGTTGTCCGGGGAGACGCCGTTCGGGTTCCCGGAGTAGCCGTAGCCCTCAACCCCAACGAAGGTCACCATCGGGAGCTCCTTGAAGCGCGGCTCAACCCACTTGACGACCTCTCTCGTGTAGTAGTTGTTGCCTATCCAGTCGTTTCTTTCCAGGTGGGGGATTTTTACCGGGTTCCAGTCAAGCTCCAGGTCAACCCTACCCCGGTTCAGGGCCTCCAGGAAGAGCCTGTTGTGGAAGTAGTCGTAGTTCTCGGCGGCTTTGACGTCCCTGGCGTCGCTGGGGTTTAGTGGGTAGGCTGGGATTATGTTGAGTATTATCCCAACTGGCGCTTTTGTGTGCTCCTTTATCGCGTCATACGCCCTCGCGTGCGCCACCATCTGGTTGATTACAACGCGCTTCGCTGCTTCGGGGTTTAGGATTCCCGGCGGCCAGCCGACGTACGGGGCCAGATAGCCGAGCTCGACGGTCACCATGGGCTCATCGAAGGTCGCCCAGAAATCGACCAGCTCGCCGAACTTCCAGGCCGAATAGGCCGAGAACTTTACGAACTCGATTATGCTGTCCTCGTCCACCCAGCCCCTCGCCCTGCTCCCCTCGAAGTCGCTCCTCGTCCAGAGGGGGTCGTGAACCCAGATGGGCAGCGTCTGGTGGTTCAGGGTCACAAAGGTCGTGAAACCGAGCTTTTTGAGGTTCCTGAGAACCGCCAGGTAGTGGAGGATCTCCCTCCTGTTTGCGAGCCGGTCAAGTTCTTCAAGGGCTCCCTTTGTAACCTTCACGCACTTTATCAGGCCGTAGGAGTCCCTCTCGACTTTAACCTCTACCGAGCGCGTGGGGCAGGGAAATACCCTGCTCCACTCAATTGTGAGCTGGTAAGCGTTCAGTCCGAGGCCTTTAGCCAGGCGGTGGTCTATCTCGTAGAGCTCGTAGTTGTTTATCCCGTCTTCGGGCAGGTCTCCGCTCACGAGGTCGTTTTTGATGTTAAACGGGTCTCTGACCCAGTGCCACCAGTCGCTCCGGGAGTCTATATTCCTTCTTAGGGGATCTCCCATCTCGAACTGAAAAGCCGACTGCACGACACCCCAGAGGAAGTTGGACATATCCTTTCACCGCTTTTTGTTTTATAACTTTGTAATTATTTGTGGTTCTTATGGCTTTTATAGTTTTTGAGTGTGGCGGGGCACATTTCTGTAATTTGCGCACAGTTTATGCATTGAGGGACATAAACGTCCGCCAAAAGCTTTATATAGAATCCCAAAATGTTATAAAATTGACATTGTTTATAATGAGGTGACAAACTATGAAAACTGCAAAACGGTATCTGGCCATGGCCGTTGTGGCCGTGATGCTCGGTAGCGTTTTTGGTTTTGCTCCAGTCAGCGCCGCTTCGATGTATCCAAGGAGTGAGACGCTGTACACTGCCAACAGTGCTCCTCCGACAAACGCAAACCCGTTCCAAGGCGGCAATATCATCGGTCTCGATGGCCTCATATTCGAGCCCCTCGCGATGCTGAACTTCATGACCGGCGAACTTAAACCCTGGCTCGCCGAAAGCTGGGATTGGGTGGAACCAAACGTTTTCCAGGTCAAGCTCCGCTCAGGGCTCAGATGGCAGGACGGTGAGCCCCTCACCGCTGAGGACGTTAAGTTCTCCTACGAGTACTACCAGGAGATTGGGCTGAGGGACTGGACTGCCCTCGGCCTGAAGGAGATAAAAGTTGTGGATGACAGGACAGTCGAGTTCGTGTTTGACGGCACCCCTAACTACCAGCTCTGGCAGCTTCAGCTCTTCTACGGCTGGGGGCAGGGTGCCCTCATAATTCCGAAGCACATCTTCAAGGACGTTGACCCCAAGCAGATACCCAAGATGACGTTTCTCGGTGACGAGAAGAAGTACCTTGTCGGTTCTGGCCCTTACAAGCTTGATGAGGTCGTGGAGCAGCAGAAGGCGATTCTCGTCAGGAACGACGACTGGTGGGGCAACGACGTCTTCGGCAAACCGGCTCCGAAATACATCATCCAGCTCTACGTTAAGGACAACTCCCAGGCCGCGAACATGTTCATCAAGGGAGACCTCGACGTTGGAACCTACTACATTGACATCGTCCAGGCAAAGAAGCAGAACCCGAACCTCGCCAGCTGGCTTGAGGAGCCTCCGTACTTCCCGCCGGTTGCCCCGGTTCTGCTCTACTTCAACACCAAGAAGCCTCCAATGGACAACCCGCAGTTCAGGAAGGCCATAGCCATGGCCATAAACCCAGACCAGATTGTTAAGAACGGTCCCATCGGCGGAAAGCCCGCGGAGATACCCTTTGGAACCGGTCTCCTCCAGAAGTGGGCCGACAAGATAGACCTCGACGGCCTCGTTGAGAAGTACGGCTGGAATTACGGGGACATCGCCGAGGCCAACAGGATACTCGACGAGCTTGGAATGAAGAAGGACTCGAACGGCTGGAGAACCTACAACGGCAAAGAAATCGAGCTCCACCTCGTCACCTGTGCCGGCTGTTCTGACTGGATTTCGGCCGCGGAGATAATCCAGAACCAGCTCAGGGCCCTTGGAATCAAAGTCGTCATAGACAAGTACGACTGGGGTGCAATGATGGACAGGTACCACAACGGCGAGTTCGACCTCGGTCTCCACTGGTCCGGAACCTTCCAGCCGACCGCCTACGCTGTCTACAACGCCCTTCTCAGCGAGGGGGGTGTTGCGAACTTCGGAAACTACACAAACTCCGAGGCCCAGGGTGTGCTTGACGAGTTCTCTAAGACCACCGATCCAAACAAGGAGGCAGAATACGTAAAGAAGCTCAGCGAAATCTGGCTCAAAGACGTTCCCGCCGTCCCGGTTTACATGGCCACCCTGTTCTACGAGGCCAACACCAAGTACTGGACCAACTGGCCCAACGAGAAGAACCCCTACGGCGTCCCGATATTCTGGGCCAAGTATGGAACCTGGGGAACCGCCCTGGCGCTTCTGGGAGTTAAGCCGGCCGGCGAGGCTCCAGCAACGACCACGGAGTCTCATACAACTTCACCCTCGCAGTCCCAGGAGACCACGAGCACGCCCTCCAGCTCGACCAATGAAGAGGGTGGAGGAATCTGCGGCCCGGCCCTCATTGTGGGCCTTGCAGTCGTCCCGCTCCTGTTGAGACGCAGAAGGTGATGTCTCCTTTCCTTTTCCTTATCTATACAACAAACGCGGTGGGGGTAACAATGGGGTTCAAGAAATACCTCGCACGAAAGGTCTTTGTGTATGTGATAACCCTCGTGTTTGCCGTGACTCTCAACTGGCTCCTCCCAAGGCTTATGCCGGGAAACCCAATCGAGGCGATGATGTCGCGGAGCGGTAGCGCCGCGGGCCCTCAGCTCGTGAAGTTCTACGAAGAGCTCTACGGCTTAAACCAGCCGCTCTGGAAGCAGTTCATAAACTTCTGGTCCAACCTCTTCCACGGGGATTTGGGGTACAGTATGCTGTACAACGCCCCAGTTTCGAGTATAATCGGGCACGCCCTCCCCTATGATATAATCGTCCTCCTGCCTGCAATCGTTCTGAGCTGGCTTGTTGGAAACTGGCTCGGTGCAATCGCGGGTAAAAACAAGAAGTATGACAGGTACACGATGCCGGTCTTTTACTTCCTCGCGAGTATGCCCTACTTCTGGTTCGCGATGATTCTCGTCTACGTTATAGGTGTTAAACTCGGCTGGCTCCCGTATTCTGGCGCCTACGCGCCCGACATGGTTCCAAGCTTCTCGTGGGCGTTCATCAAGAGCTTCCTCAGCCACTGGATTCTGCCCTTCCTGAGCCTTTTCATAGTCATGATAGGCAGCTGGGCGATAGGAATGCGCAACATGATAATCTACGAGCTTGAAGCCGACTACGTCCGCTACCTTGAGGCCCTTGGCGCGAGCGAGAAGCTGATGACCAAGCACGCCTACAGGAACGCTATTCTGCCCCAGGTCACGGGTCTGGCCTTACAGCTCGGAATGATGGTTGCTGGGGCTATTGCGACGGAGATAGTCTTCAACTACCCGGGAATAGGAGTGCTCATAATGAACGCCGCCCTCAACCAGGACTACTTCCTCCTCCAGGGAGCGTTCCTGATCGTCGTCATCTCAGTCCTCGCGGCCAACTTCCTGATTGACATAATTTACGCCTTCATAGACCCGCGCGTCAGGGCCAGCTACACGGAGGGTTGAATATGCCCAGGAGGAAACGGTTCGAGGTCGTTAAAATCGCGTTCAGGAACAGAAAGTTCCAGTTTGGCTTTGGCCTCCTGATGTTTTTTGTAGTGTTCTCTCTCATAGGCCCGCTCCTCACTCCGTTCGCGTGGGACGGCCTCTACTATACAAAGGTCGAGGGCGTTAAAATAGCCTCCTACGGTGAGAAGACCCTCCCGCCGATGAGCAGGGAGGTCATAACGACGTACACGGGCAAGGAGGTCGAGGTTCTCCATATCCTTGGCACGAACATCAACGGCCAGGACCTCTACGCGAGGCTCGTCTACGGCCTGAGGACGAGCCTGTGGATAGCGTTCCTCGCGGCGGTTATAGGAACGGCCCTTGGAATAACGATAGGCCTTTTCGCGGGCTACAAGGGTGGCTGGGTGGACGAGCTCCTGATGATGTTCACCAACATAATGCTCGTTATCCCCTCTATCGTGCTCCTCATCTTGGTCGCGGCATACCTGTCCGCAAGGACGCCGGAAGTCCAGGCGGTCATCATAGGCCTCACCGGCTGGCCCTGGGTCGCAAGGGCCGTTAGAAGTCAGACCCTCTCGCTCAAGAACAGGGAGTTCGTCCACCTATCAAAGCTTGCTGGACTCAGCGACCTGAAGATTGTCTTCACAGAGGTAATGCCCAACATGATTTCCTATGTCTTCATGGCCGGAATCCTGCAGTTCAGCGGGGCAATCCTCGCGAGCGCCACCCTCGACTTCATAGGCCTGGGCCCGACCACAATGGTCTCGCTCGGAAACATCCTCCAGAGGGCAATAGCCTACAACGCGCTCCAGTTTGGCTGGTGGTGGTGGTTCATTCCGCCGGGGCTGATAATCACCCTCATCATCACGGCGTTGTTTTTCATCAACATCGGCCTTGAGGAAGTGTTCAACCCGCGCCTCAGGAGGGAGTAAAATGGCAATGCTCAACGTTGAAGACCTCAGGGTGTACTACTCAACGCCCCTTGGACACGTTAAGGCCGTTGATGGCGTCTCATTCGAGGTGAGGGAGGGGGAGGTCTTTGGAATAGCCGGCGAGAGCGGCTGTGGGAAATCGACGCTCGTCCACTCCTTAATCCTCAGAAAGCCCCCGATGGTGCACATGGGCGGTAGGGCCCTGTTCAAGGGCAGGGATTTGATGACGATGGACGTTAGGGAGTCCCGGAAAATCCGCTACACCGAGCTCTCCATCATCCCCCAGTACGCCATGAACGCCCTCAACCCCACGAAGAAAATCAAGGACATCGTTTGGGACTTGGCGAGAGAACACGGCCGCACAGACCGCGAGGAGGTTGAGAAGCTCCTCCGTGAGAGGCTTGAGATGGTCAAGCTCTCCCCAAAGGTCGCCGAGATGTACCCCGTTGAGCTCAGCGGCGGCATGCGCCAGCGCGCGACAATGGTCGTTTCGACCCTCCTCAACCCCGATTTACTCATCGCGGACGAGGTCACCTCTGCCTTAGACGTTACCACGCAGCGCGTCGTCATCGAGCTCCTCCACTACTTCATGGAAGAGGGAATCGTCAAGTCAATAATCTTCGTCACCCACGACTTAGCGTTGCTCGACAAGATAGCGGACAGGATAATGGTGATGTACGCCGGCAAGGTCGTCGAAATCGGCCCGACGGAAGAGGTCATCAACGAACCGAGCCACCCCTACACCCAGCTCCTCCTCAACTCCCTGCCGAGAATGGGCGTGCAGTACAAAAAGCAGAAGCTCAAGGGAATTCCCGGCTACCCGATAAGCCTTCTCAACCCGCCGAAGGGCTGCCGCTTCTACACGCGCTGTCCCTACGCCCTCGACAAGTGCCCGCACGTCGAGCCTGGGCTCGCCAAAGTGAGTGAAGAGCACTACGCGGCCTGCCACCTTCTCGGGGGTGAGGACTGATGAGCGAGCTTCTGAGGGTTGAGCACCTCACGAAGACGTTCACCTCCGGCCTAATCGGGGGCTTTGAAATCAGGGCCGTTGATGATGTCAGCTTCACCATGAAGAAGGGGGAGATAGTTTCCCTCGTTGGAGAAAGCGGCAGCGGGAAGACGACCATCGGAAAGCTCATCCTGCGCCTAATCCAGCCGACGGGCGGGAGGATACTCTTCGAGGGCAGGGACGTCCTCCAGATGAGCAAGAAGGAGCTCCGGCGGGACTACTACCGCCAGGTTCAGGCCGTCTTCCAGGACCCCTTTGCGAGCTTTAACCCCCTGTACCCGATAGACAGGTCCTTTGACCTTGTATTTGACTCGTACCTCCCTGACGTCAGCAGGGGCGAGAGGGACGAGGCAATCAACAAGGCCCTCGTCCAGGTCGGCCTCAACCCAGACCAGATTCGCGGAAAGTTCCCGCACCAGCTCAGCGGCGGCCAGCTCCAGAGAATCCTCATAGCGAGGGCCCTGCTGTTGAAGCCGAAGCTCCTCATAGCGGACGAGGCCGTCTCGATGCTCGACGCAAGCACGAGAATTGACATTCTCAACCTTCTCGGCGACTTCAGGGACAGGTACGGGACTTCTATCCTCTTCGTCACCCACGATTTGGCCCTCGGCTACTACATCAGCGACTCTACGATTATCATGTACCGCGGGACAGTGGTGGAGATGGGCGACACCGAGAAGGTCTTCTACAACCCGCTCCACCCGTACACGAAAATGCTCCTTGAGAGCGTCCCGGATTTGAACGTCAAGTGGGAGTTCAAGGGCATAGAGCCGGAGAAGGAAGAGGAAACCGTGTATTCCCTCCAGGGGTGCCGCTACGCCCCCAGGTGCCCCAGAGCCAGGAAAACCTGTTTCAGGTCGCGCCCGGCCCTTCTTGAGGTTGAAAAAGATCACTGGGTTGCCTGTCATCTTTACGGGGGTGAGTGAGGTGCACTCGACGATTAAGGAGATTAGAAAGACTCCTGAGGGAATAATGAAGGCCCAGAAAGCGTTTGAGGACTTCGTGGCCAATCACGACTTCCGGTTACCGAGAGAGATAGTGTATACAGGTTGCGGCAGTTCCCACTTCCTGTCGCAGCCGCTGGCCATGGCAACCACCCGCCTCGGGGGCAGGGGGTTCAGCGCCCCCTGCTCCGAACTTCTCTATTCACGCGAGTGGTACAGCATTGGGAGCCCCGAGCTCCTCGTTGCGATATCCCGCTCGGGGGAGACGACCGAGGCCGTTGAGGCCCTTAGGGTTCTTGATGTCCCCAAGTTCGCACTGACGGCCTACGAGAGCACCCTTTCAAGGGAGGCAGACTACGCCCTTGTCGTCCCGGCCCACGAGGAGAGCGTCGTCATGACTCACTCGTTCCCGGCCTTTTACTTCGCTTACCTCCAGCTACTGCTCCACTCCTACGGGGGGGAGACCCTCGACGCCGGTCACGTTGCAACCCTTACAGAAGAGGTTCTCGGGAACGAGGGCTACGTAAGGGAGCTGGTTGAGGGCTTCGATTTCAGAAACGTTATCTTTCTCGGCTCCGGGATACTCTACCCGATAGCCCTTGAGGCCATGCTGAAGATGAAGGAGATGGCCCTCTTCTGGAGCGAGGCGTACCCGACGTTCGAGGTCAGGCACGGATTCAAGTCAATCGCCGACGACGGAACCCTCGTTGTTCTCCTTGTAACGGAGCCCTTTGACTGGCACGAGAAGCTCACTAGGGAGTTCCAGAACCAGGGGGCGAAGGTTTTCACCGTCGGAAGGCGCGACACCGGGGCGGACTACTTCATCGAAGTCCCCGAACTGGACGAGCTTGCAAGTCCCGTCATCTACCTGCCGATAATTCAGCTCCTCGCCTACTACAAGGCCGTATCGCGCGGTTTGAATCCGGACAATCCAAGGTTTCTCAGCAAGGTGGTCAAGTGGTGATGGTGATGAAGGTTGGCTACGATGGTAAGACTTACATACTGGACGGGGAGCGCTTCCTCATCTACGGGGGGACGCTCCAGTTCTTCAGGGTGCCGAGGGAGAGCTGGCGAGACAGACTGGAAAAAATGAAGAGGCGCAACCTCAATACCGTGGACACCTATGTCGCCTGGAACTGGCACGAGCCGGAAGAGGGGAGCTTCGACTTCACGGGCGAGACGCACCCCCAGAGAGACCTTGTGGGGTTCCTTGAGCTGGCGGACAAAGTTGGCCTTAAGGTCATCATAAGGCCCGGCCCGTACATCTGCGGCGAGTGGAGGAACGGCGGAATCCCGGACTGGCTTATCCAGAAACACCCGGAGATACTCGCCAGGGGCCCCAACGGCCCGCTTCCTGGAGACATCTACTACCCGCCGATTACCTATCTCCACCCGACCTACCTGGAGGCAGTCTCGAAGTGGTATGACGCTGTCCTCCCAATAATCAGGGAGTACCTCTACACCAACGGCGGACCGATAATAAGCGTGTCAATAGACGATGAGCCGTCCTACTGGGAGACAATCTTTCAGCCCTTCCTGACGGACTACAACGAGGTCATAATAAGACCCGGCGGCCTATGGGAGAGGTGGCTGAGGGACAACTACACCCTTGACGAGCTGAGCGAGCGCTACGGGACGCCCGTGGGGGACTACTCGGAAGTCCGCGCCCCCGCGAGCGAAGACGAGCCCCTGCCGAAGATACTCGACTGGCACCACTTCAAGATATGGATGACCAACCGCTACGTGGAAACCCTCTACGACCACCTCAAGCGCTACGTGGACGTCCCAATAAGCATACTCGACCCGTACCTGCTCCTCGCGGCGTGGAGGCACTTCTACCGCTATGTAACTGAGAGGGGCCTCAGCGTCCACCTGTGGACTGAGTTCTGGTACTCATTCTACCGCTCCTTCGACCTCAAGGAGGACAGGCTCGGCCACATCTACTACAAAACTGGAATCTACCGCTTCTACCAGAAGAGGCTCGGAACGCCGCCGCTGAGTATAGAGACCCAGGCTTCGCTCGCCCACACCATCGAGCCGGACGAGGCCGAGCACCTCTACTCGCTGATAGCCGCCCTTGGAATCCACAACATCAACTACTACCTCTACGTCGGCGGTGAGAATCCCAAAGGCTACGAGTCCCACAACGGGGTGACGTGGGACGTTTATTCGCCCCTCAGCCTTGACGGGGACGAGCGCCCTCACGTGGAGCCAATAGAGTGGCTCGGCGAGTTCCTGCTCAACAACCCCGGCTTTGCCGGCTCAGAGCTCCGGCCTAAGGTCGCCTTCGGTACCTACGAGCCGTACGAGGCTCTCTCAACCTTCGGACTCCGGGACGGTCTGACGGAGAGCGTGAACCTCAACGAGTACCTTTTCGGCGAGCGCGGGCTCTTGACGCTCCTGGCAATGAGCAACGTCCCCTTTGACGTCCTAGACCTTGAAGAGGCAAGCGTGGAGGAGATGCTGGGCTACGGCCAGCTCTGGGTTTACTCCCTCGACTTCATGTCCCGTGAAGTCCAGGACAAGCTCGCTGAGTTCGTCGAGAGGGGCGGAAACCTCGTAATCCTGCCGATGCTTCCGTATCTCGACGAGAACATGAAGCCCTACTCGTCCCTGGCAGAGTTCCTGGGCGTCGAGGTTGAGAGGGTTGAGGCGAGGGACAACGTTAGGCTTATCCAGTTCACGAGCGTTGAGAGCGACGGAATAGACAGAATGCTCGTCAGGAACACGGTTCGGGAAGTCAGGGGAGGGGAGCCCTTCGTCTTCCACTACGGGAAGCCCGCGGGAACGCTCGTTAGGAAGGGGAGGGGGAGTGCCATCGTCCTCGGCTTCAGGCTCCAGTACTACACAAGCTACCACGACCTGCACCGGAAGTTCGTTGACAGGCTTTTGGAGATGCAGGGGGTGGACAGAGACTTCAGCGTGACCGACAGGGACATGATAGCGATTCCGCGCGGCAACTACCTCGTCGTGCTCAACCCCCGCGGCCACAGGGTCTTCGGAAAGGTGAAGTATAGGGGAATCGAGGTTCCGAAGCTCCTAGACGGCATCGAGATGAGAAAGCGCGGGGCTCTCTTCATGCCCTTTGGCGTTAAGGTCGGGGGGGTTGAGGTCGTTTACTCGACTGCCACCCTGCTCGGCGGGGACAGCAGAACCCTCCGCTTCAGGAACCACCTGAGCGGTGCAAGCGAAGTCGCGCTGAGGGGCGTTGAGGAAGTCAAGGCGATTGAGGGTAGAATCGTGGACGAGAGCTTTGAGAATGGGGTTCTCAGGGTTGCCGTTGAGCATGGGGACGAGTTTGAGCTCCTAATCTGACATCTCTATTCGTTTTTTCTGTTTTCACTGCCCTACCTGTTACAATTCAAGATTTCTTTTGGGTGGCATGACTCCTTTCAGGAGGATTGAGAAAAGTTGTCTGCCTTATTAGGAATACCAGCATCCATGCGGGTCTTTGTTAGGGACTACCTCATGCCGTGGCTCCTCACCGTGGGCTTCTGGGTTGTGCTCTGGACGATTTCATCAGAGATGAGGGACAACTTAAGCCCCCTCGGCGTCATTGCAGTCGTGGTCCTTCTGGTGCCCTTTCTCATCGCGGCCCTTCACTTCGTCGGGAAGGCCTTAGAAAGGTACGGCTACTCGCGGGAGGACTTAAAGCGCCTTCCAGAAATCATTGAGAAGACCCACGGCAGGCTCTACCTCGCCAAGGAGATTTTTGATATTATTGGAAAAACCCTCGTGTTCTGGGGCCTCTTCTCGACTGTCGTACTGCTGGCTGGCGACCCTGTTAGGGGACTCCTCAACGGAATAGCCCTTTGGGCATACATCTTTGCTTTCTTCATTGTGCTCGTCTCCATGGTTATCTGGGTGATGGTATTCCCGCTTTCCCTCTACAGGCTCATTACCGGCAGGGAGCCAGATAGAGGTTTGCTTATTGAGGTCACAATAAAGCAGAACCTCCTTTATACGGCAGTTCTCGTTACTGTCAGGCTCATCGCGCTTCACTTATCTTACCCCAGCGGTGACGATTTAATTGGTCGGCTCTTTGCCCTTGGCAGAAGTACGAGGTTGTGGAGTTTCTCCTCAAGCTGGCGGGTCTAAACTTCCTCTTTGGCCTTGTGGGTCTCTACGGGTCGAAGAAGAGTAGAGTAATGACTGCGTTAGCGCTTGCACTGATCGTCGTCGCCCAGCTGTGGATTACGTGGAAGATGTTTGCCGGCAATCTTTAAATATTTCGTGTGTGCATGCACTTATAGGTGAGGGGATTTGGGAAAGACGATAACCATAGCCGATGACGTTTACTATGAGCTCGTGAAGATGAAGGGTAACAAGAGCTTTTCCGAGATACTGCGGGAGCTTATAGGCAAAAAAAAGAAGGGCAACCTTGACGTGCTCATGATAGCTTTTGGAACGAGAACCCCCGAAGAGCTTGAAGAGCTCAAGAAGGAATTGAAGGAGGTCGAAGAATGGATGGACTCCTGGACACCAGCGTGGTAATCGAGCTCTTCGGCGGGAACGGAAAGATTGTGGAAGAGCTCTATCAAGAAGGGAACAGGGAATATCATTTACCAACGATTGTCATTTTTGAACTTCACTGTGGTCATCTCAAAGAGAGGGAGGAACTAATGCTTGAGATGATGCCCAAGGTTGAATTCGATGAAAACTCCGCAAAGGTAGCGGGAGCGATTTTCAGAGACCTCATGAAGAAAGGAAAACGACCTCCCCTGAAAGACCTTCTCATAGCTTCCACTGCCATAGCCAACAACGCAACGCTCTACACCTGCGATGAGGGCTTCAAGCGCTTCGAGGAGTACGGATTGAAGGTGAAAATTTTGGAAAAGTGATGTGACTGAATGGAAAAGGAAAAGCAAAAGCCCAACCAGTGCAATCAGGCTCTATGACCCTCTCAGGATTAGCTTAATCACTGGGTCGGCCAATCTGTACTCCCCGTTCTCCTCCTCAATCCACCCCATCTTCTTCAGGTTCTTGAGAAGTTCGTATAACCGTGGTTCGGGAGTTCTCATACCCTTCACGGCGAGGTAGTCTCTTATCAGGCTCCACCTGTTGTAGCCGAGGGCTATCGCCCGTAAAATCTCAGTGTACCTCCTGCTCCTCCTTTCAAGCTCCTCCAGCTCACCGAACAGCAGGCCCTTTGCAACGTTGAGCGTTGCTTCCATCGCCTTTTCGAAGTCTCTCGTTTCAAGGTATTTCACGCCGAAGAGGACGAGCCAGCCAGGGATTCCGTCAATGATTGATACGGCGCGGTTTATGGTGTCGTCATCCACATCGAGGCCGGCTTCTCTAAAGCCTGTTCTCAGGAACTCCTTTGAGGTTTTTTCGTCGAAGGGCCTGACGTAGATTTCGCCCCCGACCCTGCCGTAAAGCGGGCTCTCGTAGTCGTCTATGCCAAGAAAGTCATGGAGCAGGCCAACTTCCGAGCCGGTTAAGATAATCCTGAGGTTTGGCAGAGTGTCGTAGGTGTGGGCAAACAAAGCCAAAAGCTCCTTCCCGCCCCGTGAGCCGTAGAAGCGCAGGTACTGGGCCTCGTCAAAGGCTATTATGAGCCTCCCCGTTTTCTCGCCGACTTCGTTCAGCCCCCTGAAGACCTCCCTCAGCGAGGCCTCTTCCGGTTCTATCTCAAGAAACCGGAGGTTCAGCTTTACCCTGAACCGGGCAAGGGTTCTCTGGAGGGGTCCCCTTTTCGACTGAATTTCTCTTATGAGGTCATCTTTCGTTATGTGCCCGCTCTCGGCGTAGAGCTCCCTGCAGTCTATCAGAATCCCGGGGTTCTCGTTGAGGTAAGCCCTGAGTATCGAGCTCTTGCCCACGCGCCTTATTCCGAGAAGGAGAGTCAGAGGATACCTCTCAACGCTTTTCTCAAGGTCCTTGAACTCCTTTTCCCTGTCGAAAATATCCTCTCTCCTCTCCTTCGGTCTGAGGTCAAACAGCACTTACGCCACCGTAAGTAACTTATGGGGGCATAAGTTATAAGGGTTTCGAAGGGGTGTTGGCGATAATCGCCGTTGTTGGGCTGTGAATGGGCTGGAAGAGTTCTCCTTTTGAACATATGTCTGACAGGAGGTGCCCCTCAATGCGGGAGAAGAAAGGTAACATTGACGTTCTGATGATTGCGTTTGGAAGCATGAGCGAGGAAGAGGTTGAAAAACTCAGAAAAATGCTGAAAGAAGTTGAGGAATGGATGAATGAGTGGGTTCCTCGAAGCTGGCGAGACGACGATTCTTAGTCATCTCCGTACCTCTCGAAGTATTTCTCCATTGCTCTATAGCAGATGTCCTTGACGTTAAGTCTGATTAACTCAAGCTTCTTTTCTTTCAGTTTGCTGTTCTCATTGAAGTTGTAGTAGTTGAACTGGGGTTCAAGTCTTAGTTTTAGTCGTATATATACGTCTCTCTCACATACAGAAAAGTGGGCGTTCGCTATGATTGCTTTGCTACTTGGGTTGTAGCTGGTTGAGACGTATATGTCTCCCAGGATTCTCTCCTTTTCGCTAACTCTCCGCTTTAGGTCTTCAATGATGTCATCAATGTTCTCAATCGGGAACACGTTAGTGAACAGTCTCAAAAATCCTTTTCTATCGAACCTGAAGAAAACGTTCTCGCAGAAGGTTTCCTGATTCTCCTTGCAATACTTGCGGAGCCGTTCAAGCTCCATGAACACCATATCAGAAAGCCTCTCAGGGTCGTAGAAATAGAACAGCTTATCCTCTCGTATCAGCCTGTCGAAGTCTCTCACGACTTTTCCTCTGTTTAGCTTCTTTTCAATGTCTTTCATGGCTTTCTTAATGTCATCGCTCCACCCTCTCAGGAAAAACGTTGTGGTCATCATGAAAGTCCATTTCTCGAATTCCTCGTCGGACAGTTCTCCAAACCTCTCCCTCATGGCTTCCCTGAACTTCTCGTTCGACCGAAGAGCGCTCAGGTAGTACTCCACGGGGTCTCTCGGCTCGTCTCCCTGCGTTAGCAACATGTACGACGCCCATTTTGAGTTCAGCATCTTAGTGGTTTCCCTGATGTAGTCGAGAAGCTTCTGGGTGGTCAGCTTTTCCTCTAAGTTGAGAAGAATGTAGCTTACATCAACGCCTTCCCTGTAAAGGTTCCAGACCGCTTCGCTTAGGTCTCCGTATTCTTCGGTCTTCGGAGTCATCGTGATGACAAAGACCTTTGTGTTCATCGGGCTTGAAACCCTGATTAGTCTTCCGAGCCTCTGGTAGAACCTCAGCGGGCTCCTTGGAACGTCGGTCATTACAAGAACTCCTGCCTCGGGGATGTCCACGCCCTCCTCTCCAACGAGCGTCGAGATTATTATGTGAACATCGCCCTTTTTGGCCCGCGAGATTAACTCCTTTCTCTGTTCCTTCGAAAGGTCGCTCGTCAGGACTTCAACTTTGTGGTGGGGTATGTTAAGCTCCCCGACTATGGCGTCTTTAAACTCGTATGCGGTGGCCTTCCGTGATGTAAAGACAATGACCGGCCTTAGCTTCGGGTTTTCTTCGGGGTGGTACACCGTCAGAACGTCGAGCAGTGCGCGGGCCTTGTGCGAGGGTTTGTCGCTCCTGCAGAAGCCGTTGATTTCCTCCACATGTTGAGATTTCGGTATCTTTTCCTTTTCTACCGCCCTCGAAAAGCTCTCACAGAACGCCTTTTTCCCGTACCTTGAAAACGTTCTTTCAAGGAAGTAGATTGCCTTTGAGTCCCCAGGTAGCCTCCCGAAGTAAAGAAGGTCGTACAGTTCTCTCTCCCTTTCGTCTAATTCCGAGTCGAACACGTCCACAAGTGCTTTGGGAGGGTTAAACTTGGAGTCAATCTTACTGAGCTCCTGAAAATCGTAGTGGAGCAGTTTTAACTCCCCAACAACTTTCCCGATTTTGCTAACGCTGGCCTTGTAAGCCTTCTCACTCGGTAGCAACGCCGTAAACCCGATGACAACTTTTGGCCTTAGCTCCGAGATGAGCTCGTTGTAGTACTTTCCGGTAATCGCGTGGTGAACCTCGTCTATTATTACGGCATCGAACTCTCCTTGAAGATTTGAAACGCACTTTAAAGCCGTCTGGGGCGTTGAAATAACCACTTTGTAGTCCCTTAAAAAGCTCCAGCAGTTCCCCTCGTACTCCTTGCCCGTTTCCACCAGCAGTTTCCACTTTGGGTGCATCTGGTCGCAGAGGAAGCGCGTTGGCTCCAAGACGAGTATCCTTCCGTACCCCTTATTGAGAAGGTACTCCGCCGTTAACATCTCAAGAATGGTCTTCCCGCTCCCCGTTGGCATTGACACCGTGATGAACCTCTCCCCCTTTTTCAGCTGGTTTATGATGTCCTCAGCGACCGCCTCCTGATACCTGTGAAGGGTGAACCCAAATGCGTTTTCAAGCTTTCTGTTAAACTCTGAGATAAAATCCATGGCTGTCCACCACATTAGGAAACGCCCAGGAGAACTTATACTTTTTGGTGTTGCAACTACAAGAATGGTTGGAAGTTAAAAGAGAAAAACGCCGGAAAGTGCTTACTCAACCTTCTCAATCCCTATCTTCGCCTGCACTTCGGGCCACTCGACGACGAATCCTTTCGCCTCGCCGAAGATTATCTCGGTCGCCCTAGTCTCCTTCTTTATGTAGTCAAGGTTCTCCTCGAGCAGTTCGCGGTTTTCTTCGCTCGTCTCTATGGTGACGGCGATTCTGTCGTTCACGTCCAAATCAAGGCGCTTGCGCATCTCCTGTATCCTCCTGACGAATTCCCTGGCGAGGCCCTCGGCGAGGAGCTCTCTGGTGAGGGTCTTGTCCACGAAGACCCTTCCGCCCTCGAACTCCTCGGCGACGAAGAAGTCGGGCAGCTTCTCTTCTATGGTCAGGTGCTCCCTCGTGAGGTGGAAGGTCTTTCCTTCGAGCTCTATCTCAACCTCGCCCCTCTCGTAGAGCTCCCTTCCGTGCTCGTTTATCCAGGCTATCACGAGCTTGGCGTCGCCCTTGAACTCCGGGCCAACTTTCGCGAAGTTCGGCTTGATGACGAGCTCGCGCTCGACCTTTCCGACAACCACTTCTTTGGCGTTGAGCTGGTCGCGCAGGATTCTGTTGAGCCTCTCGACGGCCCTCTTTACCGTCTCGTCCTCGGTCTCGACGATTATTCTCCTGACCGGGTAGCGGAGCTTTATCTTGGCCCTCTGCCTCGCCGAAGAGCCGGCCTCGACTATCTTCCTTACCGCCTCCATCTCGCGCTCGAGCTCCTCGTCTATGGCTTCCTCGTCAGGCTTCGGCCAGTCGAGCATGTGGACGCTCTCCACGCCGAGGAACGGCCTGAGCATGTTCTGGTATATCTCCTCGGCTATGTAGGGCGTGAACGGGGCCATTAACCTGAGAAGGACGTCGAAGACCTTCCAGACTGTGTAGTAGGCCGCTAACTTGTCTGGGTCATCTCCCTCGACCCACATGCGCTTCCTGATTAAGCGAACGTACCACCTGCTCAGGTCCTCGACGACGAAGGTGTAGATGGCTCTCGTTGCTTTCGTCAGCCTGAAGGTCTCTATACCCTCTTCGACGTCCTTTATGAGCCCGTTGACCCTGCTGAGTATCCACCTGTCTTCCTCGCGGAACGGAAGCTCCTCTGGCTTGAGCTTCGTCGGGTCAAAGTTGTCGAGGCTCATGTATGTGGCGCTGAGCACGTAAACGTTCCAGAGTATGTTGAGCATTCTCTTGACCTGAGCCAGGCCCTTCCAGCTGAAGCGGAGGTTCTCCCAGGGGTTGGTGGCCCAGAGCATGTAGAACCTGAATGGGTCCCTTCCCTCCTTCTGGACGACCTCCTCGGGCCTTATGATGTTGCCGAGGCTCTTGCTCATCTTGTCTCCCTTCTCATCGAGGACGTAGCCGTGCATGGCCACCTTCCTGTACGGCACGGTGTCGAAGGCTATGACGCTCGCGGCCTGCTGGGAGTAGAACCACTTGGTGACCTGGTCTTCGCCCTCGACTATGAAGTCGGCCGGCCAGAGCTTCTCAAAGAGCTCCTTGTTGCGCGGATAGTCGAGCGACGCCCAGCTCGCTATTCCGCTGTCGAACCAGACGTCGACGACGTCTTTAACGCGCCTCATTTCCTTGCCGTTGACCTTTATGATGAAGGCATCGACGTAGGGCCTGTGCAAATCTTCTGGGCCAAGCTTCTCCTCTATGACCCTGAGCTTCTCGTTGTAGTCCTCCGGAAGTTCTATCCTCTCGCCGTTAACCTCTATGGCCACAGAAAGTCTTACAAGCTCCTCAAAGCTTCCAACGACGTATATCTCGCCGTCCTCGCTCTGCCATATCGGGAGCGGTATTCCCCAGTACCTCTGCCTGCTTATGACCCAGTCGCCCGAGTTCATGACGCCGTTGTCGTACCTTACTTTGACCCACTCGGGATACCACGTAACCTTCTCGTCGTTCTCCTTGATTATCTTGTCCTTCACCTTGCTGACCTTGAGGAACCACTGGTCAGTGGCGCGGAAGATAAGCGGGGTCTTACAGCGCCAGCAGTGCGGGTACTTGTGCTCTATCGTTCCCGCCTTCACGAGGTAGCCCTTCTCCTTGAGGTGCTCGATTATCTCCGGGTCTGCATCCTTTACATAGACGCCCTTCCACCTGCCCTCTGTGTACCTACCTTGGTCGTCGACCGGGCTGTAGACGGGTAAACCGTACTTCTGCCCGACTTCGAAATCCTCCTCACCGTGTCCAGGAGCGGTGTGAACCAGTCCTGTACCGTCCTCAAGCGTCACGTGCTCGCCGAGGATAACCCTGTGCGCCCACTCGTACTTCTCGCGGAACTCCTTCTGGGTAGGATACTCCTCCATGAGGACGTGGACGTAGCGGAGCCCTTCAAGCTCCTCTCCTTTGAACTCTTCGACTACTTCGCCCTTGGCCCCGACCTCAGCAAGAACGCGCTCGACGAGGGCCTTCGCGATTATCCAGTACTCCTCGCCGTCCTCTGTCTCGACCTTTACTTTGGTGTAGTCGTACTCGGGGTGGACAGTGACAGCGAGGTTGGCTGGGAGCGTCCAGGGTGTCGTTGTCCAGATGAGGAGGTACTCGTTCTCCCTGCCCTCGACCGGGAACTTGACGTAGATGCTCGGGTCTTCCCTCATCTTGTACTCGCCGCGGACCTCGTGCTCGGCCAAGGCAGTCTCACAGCGCGGGCACCAGTGGAGGACGCGCTTGTCCTTCTCCAAAAGCCCCTTCTCCCAGGCCTTCTTGAGCGTGAACCAGCCCGATTCGATGTACTCGTTCTTTATGGTCATGTAGGGATTGTCCCAGTCCATCCAGATGCCGAGCATCTTGAACTGCTCGGTCATGACCTTGAGGTTGTTGAGCGCGAACTCCTTGCACTTCCTGATGAAGTTGTCAACACCTATCTCGGTCTCTATGTCCTTCTTGGTCTTGAGGCCGAGGGCCTGCTCGACCTTAACCTCTATCGGCAGGCCGTGCATGTCGAAGCCCGGCTGTCTCCTAACGTTGTAGCCCTGCATGGTCCTGAAGCGGATTATCATGTCCTTGATTATCTTGTTCCAGGCCGTTCCGAGGTGTATCGCACCGCTCACATAGGGTGGTCCGTCGAGGAAGTAGTACTTCGGGCCGTTCGCCCTGCTGGCCTTGACCTTCTCGTAGGTGTTGTTCTCTTTCCAGAACGCCTCTATCTTTTCCTCAAGCTTGCCTGGGTTGTATTCTCTAAACTCTGGCTCCTTAATCATCCCAGAACCCTCCAGAAGTGATAGTTACGGCTAACCCAGAAGAGGGCTTAAGCCTCGAAACGGGCGGAGCGAAGGATAAAACACTCCCCCCTCATGGGTATCGGGCCAGAATTGGGAAGCGAGCTTATAAGGTTTTCTACCAACTGGCTTCGGTGGTGGTATGAGAATCGCGGTCGGCTCAACCAACCCAACGAAGGTCAAAGCCGTTGAGAACGTGATGAGACGGATTTATGGCGACGTTGAGGTCTTTGGCGTTGAAGTGGACAGCGGCGTTTCAGACCAGCCTATCGGTCTGGAGGAGACAACGCGGGGAGCAGTTAACAGGGCAAAACAGGCCTTGGAGAAGACCGGTGCCGACCTCGGCGTGGGAATCGAGGCGGGGATATACCCGTTCCCAAAAACGCTGACGGGCTACCTCGATATTCAGGTCTGCGCGGTGGCGAGCCCAGATGGGATGATAACCGTCGGCCACGGGCCGGGCTTTGAGTACCCGCCGGTCGTCATCGAGAAAGTCCTCAATGAGGGCGTTGAAGTGGGAATCGCTATGGGCGAGCTCGTGGACGACCCGGAGCTCAAGAAGAAAATCGGCGCGATAGGCGTCCTGAGCAAAGGGCTCCTTCCAAGAACCGAGCTGAACGAGATTGCAGTCCTGATGGCGATGATACCGAGGCTGAACCGTGAGCTCTATTTCGAGAAGGAATAACGGGAGTGTACCCTCCCCGACCGCCCCCCGCTCACCTCTCACGGGGGTGTGAGGGGGGAGGGCGGTTAAGGTTAGGCTTTCGGGTTTTAAGATTTTATGGAGTTTTAGCCAAGCACTGTCAACGGTAGAGTTTTATAATCCGTCGCGGATAAAAGAATGGGGAGAGTTATGGCGTCTGATGTGAGGGCGATTGAGTTAATGCTTAAGACCGACGAAGAAGCCAGGCGTTCGGTTAGTGAATGGATTGTCCAGCTCGCGAGGAAAATTCATGAGAAGCCCGAGGACATAGTGTGGTTTTTTGAGATGAAACGACTGATGAGGGAAGTTGAAAGGCTGGCCACTACCGTTACTGATGAAGAGCTTGAAAAGTGGGAACGTGAACTGGAGGAGGAGCATGTTGGGATAGATTACAACCTTGAGGAACTTATGAAGATAGGTGAGCGGAGCTTTAAGAAGTTTAAACGCATCGAGGTGAAGTTGAGAGAGTTAGGAGTTGTTTGAGATGGCGGGTAAAATCAAAGTTGTGTTAGATACATCCGTCCTTATTAGTGCGTTGAAGTCTAAGGACCTTCCAAAATCTCCAGCGTGGCATATATTAAAGGCCCTTCAAAGGGGCTATATCGTAAATTTTGTCTCAGATGAAATCATCGAGGAAATGAAAACTCAGGTTCTCGGCATCGGTATGGAAACGGGGTTTACGAGACGTGCATTGCGGATTTTGGCGATGGTTATTAAAAACAGTGTCATGGTTCGTCCTCGGCGAAAGTTCTCCGATGACCCTGAGTTCCTAAAGAACCTGGGGGACCCGAATGACGCTAAGTTCTTTGACGTGGCCTACGCCAAGAAAGTGGATTATATTATCTCGGAAAACACGAAGCACATCGTCCAGATGAGGGATGAAGCCACCAAAACTTATCGTTTTGATGGAAGAAAAGTTAAAATCCTGAGGGCGGAAGAATTTGTAAGAGAAGCCTTACGATGAAGCTTTCTCCTCGACCTGTCTCTCCTCCTCGGGCTCGCCCCTTCTCCTGCTCTCGTTCTTGATGACCTGAATGACGTAGTCGATGAACTTCCTGACCTCCTCAAGGTCTTCCTCGGGGATGTCCTGGATTTTCTTGTTCTTGGTCTTGTACGTCAGCAGTTTAAGGAGCGCGAGCCTTCCGAGGGCCGTCTTGGTGCTTATCTCTCCGTTCTTCCAGTCGCGCCATATGGCGTTTGCTATGCCGTAGAACTCCGGGATGCTGTCAAGCCCGGGATCGTCAACGTCTATGACTTCCTTTCCCAAGTACTTGTAGCGCTTCTCCTTTTCTTCCTTTGAGAACTCTCTGGTCTTCTTCTTGATGTAAGCGTGCACCATGGCAACCACCTCCGGAAAATGGTTCGCTCTGATAATTTATTAACCTTTTGTTTTCAAATCTCTCTACCGGTGGTTCCGTATCTCGTTCCAAATGCTTGCCATGATTAAAGCCGCACCGAGGTAGCCCTTGAGGCTCAGGACTTCTCCTATCGTCAGAAAGGCCGATATGTGGCCGAATATCGGCTCGGCAGAGTATATCAGCGCCGCTTTATGGGCCTTCGTGTTCCTCTGGTGCTTCACCTGGAGTGTGAACGCTATAACGGTAGCGAATACCGAGGTGTATAAGATGCCGAGCCAGGGGAGGGGGTTCTTTGGAAGTACGAAAGGTTCAAAGATGAGGGCAAACGCCAGCGAGAGGACGAAGTTCCAGAATATCTGCCAGAATGCCAGGCTGAGGTAGTCTTTCTCCCCGAACTTCTGGATGAGAACTATCTGGAAGGCGAAGCTGAGGGCGCAGAACACTGTGAGCAGGTCGCCGTAGTTGAAGTCCAGGCTCGCCCCTGAAATCAGGTAGAGACCTGCCAGGGCCACCGCCAGCGAGATTACATCCCGTGGCTTGAGCCTATCTCTGAGAATGAAATACGCTATGAACGGTGTAAAGACGACGTAGAGCGAAGTGATGAAGGCTGAATTCGAGGCTGTAGTGTATTTGAGGCCCACTATCTGGAACCCGTGGCCGAAGAACAGAGTGAGCCCAACGATAAACCCCTCCTTGAGTGTCTCCTTCTTCAAGACCTTTGACCTGAAAACGAGGAGCATCAGGAGGGACGCCAGACCGAAGCGGTAAGCTAGAAAGAGTATCGGCGGGAGGTAGTCAAGGCTAACCTTCATCGCGGGGAATGTAAAGCCCCATATCGCCGTGATGCCGAGGAGTATGAGCTCCGAGCGGTTCATCGCGTTCGTTACTGTCCCTGTGTGTTTATAAACTATTTCATCGAAGAAGACAATTCAGATGAATATTGGGTCGTTAAGGCAGGAGAAGCTGAGGAAATCAAAAAGCGCCTGAGTCTTTAACCTTTTCTTTTAAACCTCTGGTTTTGGTGGCCTTTTTAAGGCATTACTGCCAAAGTAATAACGGTGATGTTATGGTCGAGTATAAGGACATGGTTCTAAAGGTTGTTGGAGAGAGGCTCTCCCCGACCAAGATGAAGGTCAAGGCCGGAGATTTTGAGATAGTGATGGACAAGCTCGGTGGAGAGGCTCCTAGCCCAATAGACTACGTTCTTGCCGCCCTCGCCGGCTGTATAAACATAGTTGCCACCCTTGTTGCCAAGGACATGGGGATAAACATCGAAGACCTGAGCGTTGAGGTCGAGGGCGTCTTCAACCCCGGGAAGCTCTACGGCAAGGGGGACCAGAGGGCCGGATACAAGGAGATAAGGGTCAAGGTTAAGGTGAAGACCGACGCGGACGAGGAGACCCTCAAGAAGTGGCTTGAGCAGGTCGAGGAGCGCTGTCCGGTCAGCGACAACCTGGCCAACCCGACCCCCGTAAAAGTCGAGTTCGAGAAGTGCTGAGCGTTTTTAACTTCCTGTTTTTATCTTCCTTCTGATATCTGCCTCAGAACTCAAAAAGTTTAAGCGCGGTTTCTTGGAGCAGGTGTAGGAGTGGTGCCCATGAAAGTGACGCTTGTTCTCTACGGCCACAATGTATTGAAACACGGCCCGCGGAAGGAGCTTGAGGTCGGGGAAGGCAAAAGGGTCGGCGAACTCCTCAGGGAGCTAGGGATAAGGGCCGACGAACACCACATCCTCGTGAACGAGGGAAAAGTTGACAGAGACTACCAGCTCAGGGACGGGGACGTCGTCAAGGTGCTCCCGATAGTCTACGGCGGCTCATTCACCGGGCCCATTGACACATGACATGTTCATAGCCAGGAGCATCTCGACGTAGCCTGATTCGAGGTTTTTCTTTATTTTGTCCGCCAGCTCCCTGAACTCCTCAACTGTGAGCGGCCTCTTGGTTTTGAGCCACTTAATCTTGCCATCGTTCTTGTCGAGGACTACCACCTCTTCTTCAGTTATGAGCGGGACGTAGTTCATCTTCACCCCGTACAGCTCCTCAGCAAAGGCCAGCTTCGCCCTCAGAAGCTCAAGGTAGTTGGCAAGGTCTTCCCCCAGAATCTTCCTGAACTCGCGCTCCATCTTTCCACCGCTGAAATTTCAATGCACAGGTTTATTAATCTATCGGGCACATCTGTGTAAAAATGCCCTTTAATTTTTCCGAAACTGAGATAAGGCCGAGGGATGTATCACCACAGGTGAGACAATGAAGATGAAGTATGCCCACCACTTCCACGCATACCAGCCTGGTGACATAGTTTACGTTAAAGATGGAGACGGCTCCGGGCCGATAGAGTATGAGGAAAGAAAGAGCCCCGTAGCGATAAAAATCCGGGGGGAGGAAGTTAAGGGTGAGAACTGGACGAAGGCGATGCTCTACTCCTATGAGCACATAGCGGACACGCTCTCGCGCATGAAGGGCATCAGCGTTGACATAGAGCCCTTCACGTTCCTTATGCTCCTCCACTACCATAAGAGCGCCTTCGAAGACGCCGTTGAGCTTCTGGGGAAGTTTGACGCTGTTCCAACGACCCCGTTCCACCCGATAGTCCCCCACTTTGACGAGTTCGAGCAGAGAATCCTCGCGAGAGTTTCATTCGACTTCTACGCCCCCCTTATCGGCAACAAACCTGTAATCGGCTACTGGCTCCCCGAGGCGGTCATAACACGCCGCAGTGCCGAGCTCATCGAGTCCTCAACCGACAGGAAGCTTGTGTTCCTCCTCGACGAAAGGCAACTCCTCTACGACTTCCCCCAGGCCAAGCACTCCTGCAACCGCTACGGCAACTCCTTTGTCTTCGGGAGGGAGTGGAGCATAAGCGACGCCTTCGCCTTCAACACCCTCGACGTCCCCGGCCTGGTTTCGGCCACCCTCGCCCTCAGGGATGGGCACAAGGAGAAGCTCGGCGTCCCCTATTTGGTCTTCACCGCGAGCGACCTTGAGAGCCTCCTCGGGAACCCCGCCCAGCTCGACCGCTTCACCGCCTGGATGGAGGGACTTGAGAGGAACGGCGTCGAACGGGTCTCGGCAATGGAGTTCGTGAGGAAGAAGCTCACCGGGGGGTTCAAGCGCTTGGACGGCGAGTGCTCCTTTGAGATGGGCGTCAAGGACTACTCAAGCTGGAGCGACTACTTTGACCTGAGCACGGACGGCAAGACGAGCGACTGCCGGTGGCTTGGATACAGGAGGGCAGACGGAAAGGTCTTCGCGAGAGAAGTGAACGGCAGGAAAATCTCTCAGCTCTGGAAGGTCGCCTTCACACGCCTCTTCGAGGAGCTGAACAGGGTGGTGAGGCGGGGAGTCTTGAAGGGCCTCGAAGGGCTTGGGGCCAACGCTGAGGAGTTCCTCGTCCGCTACGCTAGGGTATTCTTTAGGGACTACTACGATTACTTCGGCATGGATACTTCGCTCGACTACGTGCTTGAGCCTGCTGGCGGAGACAGAAATGCCCTGAAGCTCGGAAGGGTTTACTACCTCATGCTCCTCGCAAACCACTCCTGCCCGCGCTTCTGGGAGAACCTCGACACCCGCGTCGCCTTCGGCAACGTCGCGGTAATGACGAAGGCTTTAATAGAACTCATAGACTACTTTGACGGGAATGAGCTCCAGAACCTCTTCGTGGAAGCCTACCTGAAGCTACTCAACTTTGAGAGCCTATATCACATCTGGAACTTCGGGGCGATGCCTTCCCTGGAGGGATGGGAGACGAGTGAAGACGCCTGGAGGGACGCTCTTAGACCGGAAGTCCCCAACAGCGGCTACAACGTGGTGACGAGGGCCGCTCTATACGTCGGCAGGCGCGACCTTGGGGGCGAACTGAGGGCACTCATTGAGGGCTATAACCTCGACTGGGCAGTGGCTGATACCGGCCACATACCGGGCGAGAGGCACGGCCACTGGGAGAACCAGGAGTGGTGCGAGCACAGGAGATGAGCCTTGTGTTATCTCCTCTTTCCAATCCTGTGGAGGTGGCGGTGTTGGAGGAGAAGAAAAAGGAGTGCCCCGAAGAAGTGCCCTCCGACTGCATTTCCCTGCTGACGAAGCTCGGTGGAGAGGATTGCTTGAAGCTCAAGCGTATACTGGAAGACATTAAAGAAAAGATGGCGAGGAAAGAAACCCTACTGCTGGCCCTTCAGGTTCCACTTCTCTCTGCTCAGGAAGAGATATGCGTCCTCCTCCAGCTCCTTGGGAACGTAGTCTAGCAGGATTTTTGCGTTTTTTATATCTTCCCTCACGTTCTTTCCCAGCGCGACCTGGTTCTTCTCTATGAGCTCCAAGATGACGTCAATGATGTTCTCCTTAACTCTCTTCTCAGCGTAGAGTCTCTTGCCGATGACCCACACCTTCTCGTTCTTCCTGTAGAAGTCCCAGCCCCTCTCGGTGAAGAACTCCGGCCCGGGCTTTATCGTGACCTTCTCCCTTTCTCTCCTGTCCACCTCAAGCATCACGAACGCCTCCCCGGCCCTGTGCCCGGCGTCCCAGCCGAGGACTCTGAACCCTTCCCTTGATAGAGCCCTCTCAAAGCCCCTGGCGCTCCTCTCCAGCTGTGGGAGGAGGACGTCATCAACGAGGTCTGGCTTTGGAAACATTATGGTAACGAGGTGGGTTCCCTTCCTTCTGAGCTCTTCTAGATAGTTCCCCGTTTTCTGAGTTTTTCCAAAAAAGAACTCTTCAGAGGGGTTTTCCAGGAACTGGTGCGCCTTGAAGTAGAAGATTCCGTAGCGCTCCCAGCTCAGGTTGGCTGAAACGTTCCGCCTCGGGTCGACGGGGTCTATAACTATCAGCGGTTTATCCTCCTCGGTCTCCCTCTTCACGGTCTTTAGCGCTATCTCTGGCTCCTTCTTCAGCCAGTTCTCGGGGTCTATTACCTTCTGCCTCAGCATGAAATCCGCTTTCTCCAGGACGTCCAGGAACGAGCCGTACTTGATGATGAGTATTTCGGCCAGGTAGCCGGAGAAGCCCCTCACATAAATCTCGCTCCCGTAGGCGTTTATCCCCTTGAGGAAGCGCTTCAAGAGCCTGACCTCGTCGTTCCTGCCGCTGAGGTTCTCAAGGGCCCACTTCGTGTGGAGTATCGAGCGGTCAACGGCCGTCCTAACCTCTTTCCAGCTTCTGACGTCGTAGCAGGGCACGAGGTCAACGCTCACACCCTTATATTTGGCCCTCACGTAGGGGTGCTCAGCGTAGGCCACTTCATAGCCGTCAAGGCCTTCAGCAATGGCCTTTCCGAGCTCAAGGCCCCTCTCTCTAAGCTCTTCGAGGGGGGTATCGAGGGGAAAAGCAAGGAAAAGGTCAACGTCGTGGTCTCCGGCCAGATAAGTATCCTTGGCTAGGGAGCCAACGAAGTAGGGCTTGACGTCGAGGCCCAGCCTTTCGATTGCTTCTTTTGCGATTTTCCCTAATTCTCTCACCAGCCCTTCAACAAAGGCCCTCTCTTCCTCCGTTGGGCGGATTCTCTGGAGGACTTGCCCTATCACTGCCTTGACGTCCATTTCAACACCTCACTCCGCCAGCTCGAACCTCGCGACGGTCTCGTAGATGGGGCCCTTCGGGGTCAGTGTGCTCTTCTTCAGCTCTATTGCCTCAACCTCAAACTCGCCGAAGTCCTCGTTGGCAAGGTCTTTGAGCGCCATCGCCAGTTCAACCTTATCGCGAACGAACTTGACGCGCCCGATTGTTATGTGGGCCACGAAGTCTTTGTCCTTCTTGAAGCCGAGCCTCCTCATCTCGCGCTCTACGTCATTGGCTATCGCCTTAATGCCTTCGTCGTTCTCGATTCCGGCCCATATTACCCTAACGTAGTTCGGGTTCGGGAAGACGCCGATGCCCTTAACGCGAACGCGGTGCTTTTTGTGCTTCCTCGCTATCTCCTCCAGGGCCTTCTTAACCTCTTCCGCCGTTACCTCGTCAATCTCGCCGAGGAACTTGAGCGTGACGTGGAAGTTCTCCCTCTCGACGAACTTTATTTTCGCTGCTTTGTTTCCAATCCTCTCCTGAGCCTTAATGAGGTTATCCCTCACCTTGTCGCTAACATCAATAGCTATGAACGCCCTCATACCACCACCGAGAAAAGTTGGAGGATGGGTTAAAGAGGGTTTCGAATGACCTGTTCACAGTTCCCCGGAGCGTCACGGCTCGCGTTTAGCCAACATCAGAGCGGTTCCAATTAGTATTGCGATTAAAAGGACGACACTGAAGTATTCCTGGCCGTCCCGCTGTTTTTCGGAATGTATTTTGGGCTGACGGTTTGTTCTCTGTAGTGTCAGCACTTGCAGGGGAGCGTCGGGAGTACTGAACTTCGTGGGGTGGATTTCCACTTTGACAGGTATTTCTCTGAAAGGGATTCCTACTGTGTAGCACTTTTCTGTTCCTTCACTTTGGTTGAGAGGGATTGTGAGTAGTGTCCAGTTCGAGAGTATGAGTGCTGAGTCATTAACGATTCCTGTAACCTTCCCCGAAACGTTGAGGTATATAGGGAAAGTTCCATCAGTATCAAGGACAAAAGTTCCAGTGGTGGTTCCAAGAACGCAAATCTTTTTGTTGCAAGATAAGCCCAGTACTTTCATGCTCCAAAAGTCGTCCCAGTCCTTCTCGTGGGGGCAGGTGTAGGAGTTGAACCACTCGATTCTGCCCTCTGTGGATACCTTCAGAACGAAGTAGTTGGCTATCCACGGCGCGTCGCTTCCACCCCCGTAGACCCCTGCGATGACCGCGTGCTCTCCGGAGCGGAACGCTCCATCAACCCTATCGTAATAGTCTGTGTTGAGAACCTTTGTCCATAGCAGGCTCCCGTTCAACGAAACCGCCCCGATGAGGATATGGGACTTTGGGTCTCCTGGAAAGCTGACGGTTCCGGTTACGATGAGGGCATTGCCGAGGGGCACAGCATCCTCCAGGTAAATGCCAGTTCCTGGGACTGTTTCCTCGGTTCCGTTCAGGAGAAGTTGGTAGGCCCTTATAGTGGCTCCTTTTGGGTCTATAACCCCTAACAGGTTCTCGCTCACAAAAACGACACTGCCATCGGGTAGTACTCCGGCATCGTCTGCACTCATGTTTTTTGCCCAGAGGAGGCCTCCATCACCGTCAATTCTGGCGAGGACACCGCCGACGAGAGTTACTCCTTCAGGGGCAGGTGCGAGGTAAAATTTGATCCCTCCTGAAAGCTCTGCCTCCCAGAGGGCTTCCAGCTCTTCCGTAACCTTCATGAGAGTGCCGTTATCGGTTAAAACGTATATGCCGTCCCCTGAAACCACCGCATCTTCGAGCGTCCAGTCCTGGGCGAGTGCGTGGTTTGGGCAACACAACGGAAGCAGGGTTATTAAGAGAACGATGTAATGGAACCTCGGCGTGTTCCTGTTTCCCTGTTGCATAGCACTTACCCGTTTCTAAAAGTACATGTCCACGCTTATATAATTTTCCCCAAGTTTTAGTAATGAGAAATACTGCCTTTCTGGGTGATAGTGTCTTGGTGGGTTTTGATGGGTCGCCCAAAATGACCGAAGGTGGATAAAGTCTAAAGAGAAAGAGCTCATTCCCTGACAACGACCGGGAACTCCTCCCAGGGGAAGACTATCCATTTGTCCGTCCTGAAGACGTAGAAGTCGGGAACGACCTTCGTCCAGGGCTTCATGCTGAGGCAGGCGACCTTAACCTCCTCTGCCCCGGCCTTCTTGACCTCCTCGATGACGACTTCGAGGGTCTTCCCTGTGTCGCTGACGTCGTCCACGATAACTACCTTCTTGCCCTCTAGTGAGCCGTGGAGCGGAATCGTAACGACAGGCTTTTCCATCCTCTCGTCTATGCCCTTGTAGAACTTTACGTCTATGACCTTGAGCTCCACATCGCCCAGAACGTGGCTCAGCCTCACCGCTGGAATAAGCCCGCCCCTCGCGATTCCGACTATCACGTCGGGCATGAAGTGCTTTCTCAGTTCTTCGGCGAGCGCGAAGACGGCCCTATCAATCTGCCACCAGGTTAGGTAAACCTTGTCCATAGGAACACCTCCGAATAGCGTGAGTTCTCAACGCCGAACTTAAGCTTTGGGTGAGTGGTAGAAGTTAAAAGATAGGCCTTAAAAAACCTATTTTGGCAGGAGGATGTTAAAAGGTGCTCGGGGGAATGAAATTAGGGGGCAAAGAAAACGGAAGAAACCCTCAGCTGATGACACACTTGCTCCATCCACAGCGCGGGCAGGTGGCGCAACCGCTCTCCATCCTCAGCTCGACGAGCTCACCGTCCTTCTCGTAGCAGACCGGGCAGTAAGCCACTCCAAGGAGCTCCTTAATCTTCTCCTCGGGAATCTCCGGTTTCTCCGCATGGTGCGGGTGCTCTGGCGTCTTTGGCGTGATGGCCTTTGCCGTGCTCAGGGAAAAGCTGAGCGCCGGCGCTTCCCTCTTCTTCCCGTTGGTGCCGTTGAGGATGGCTTCGACGTTGATGAACTTGGCCAGCCAGGGCTCGGCCTCGACAACAGCCTTCAGCTTCTCGACCGCGTACCTGCTCGGTTTGGCCGGGACGCGCTTCCTCTTCTCTCCCTCGACGCTGTAGACCTGCACCGAGAGCGAGCCGTCGCGGTAGACTGTTATTCCCTTACAGCCGAGCTTGTAAGCTAAAAGGTATGCCGCTTTAACGTCCTCCACCGTTGCGTCGTTCGGCATGTTTATCGTCTTGCTCGCGCTGTCGGTGAGCCAGAGCTGTATGTTGGCCTGAGCCAGGATGTGGTCGAGCCAGTGGATGTCCATTGAGGTGACGAAAACTCTCTGCATGTCCTCTGGAATCTCCTCAAGGCCCTGTACTGAACCGTAATTGTCGCTTATCTTCTTGAGTATCTCGTCGCTCCAGAGACCGCGCTTCTTGAGCTCCGCCTCAAAGACTGGGTCAACGTAGTAGAACTCGCCGACGGTGACGCTCTTCTTGTAGACGAGGGCAAAGATTGGCTCGATTCCGCTGGAGGTGTCCGCTATCATTGAAACACTTCCCGTTGGCGGGCAGGTAGTTACCATGCCGTTCCTGACTCCATAGCGTTTGATTTCCTCGACGAGCTCGTCCCACGGGAGCGTCCATATCTCGCGGTGGTAGAAGCCCTCGACCGGTAGCTCGCCGTCCTTGTATTTGCTCTTCTCGTAGAGAGGGAACGTTCCGCGCTTTTTGGCGGCCTCAACGCTGTACTTGTAGGCGTAGAAGGTGAGGTACTCGGTGGCCTTCCTCATGAAGGCGAAGCCTTCCTCGCTGTTGTAGGGTATGCCGAGCTTGAAGAGCGCATCTGCCAGTCCCATCATTCCGACGCCTATTCTCCGGGTTAGCTTGGTGTTGTGGTCTATCTCTGGGAGCGGGAAGCGGTTGACGTCGATGGCGTTGTCGAGGTACTTGGCGACCTTCTGAATCACGTAGGCGTACTCGTCCCAGTCGAAGTAGGGCTTTCCTTCGTCGTCATACTTTACAAATTTGGCAAGGTTGATGCTCGCGAGGTTGCACGATTCGTATTCGTAAAGTGGTTCCTCTCCGCAGTTGTGGCTCAGGAAGCCGTTGCTTATGTAGCTGTGCTTCTCTGGAACGGTGAAGTCGTAAACGAGCTCTTCTCCAAGTACTTCGACACTCTCCACGGTAACGATAGGCTCGTCCCTCTTGGTCTTCTTGAGGCTGAGCTTCTCCATCTTGTAGCCTTCAAAGCCAATCTTCTCCGAGAAGAGCTTCCTGCTGTAGTTGGCTATGACGAGCTCGTGGTAACCCTCGCCTTTGTAAGTTCTCTCCTCGCCGTCTTTGGTGGTGTACCTGAACTCACTCGGGTACGGCCTTTCGTAGAGCTTGGACAGTATTCCGAAGAGCAACAGGAGGTCCTGGACTTCCCTGAGTAGCTCGCGGTCCTTAGAGGTTAGCCTTATCGCCTTGTCGTTATCAACGTAGCCATCGGCACTGAAGAGGCCACGGAGGAAAGCCGCTATCTCCCTCGGCTTTAGCCTGAAGACGATTTCGGGAACGCGCTTGTCGTTGGTTTTGACGATGCTCTCAATCCACTCGTAAGCTTTTCCTCTAACGCCGAGCTTAATCTGATTGCCGTAGCGGTGGGGCTCGGCTTTGATTCCGAAGTGTTTGACAAGTATTTCCCTGACTTTCCAGGCTGTTTCCTCTTCCTTTTCGGCATTGAAGTAGAACCATGCCCTCCTGTCGTTTGTGTTGAGGTATCCGTCTCCAATGAACCAGCCGAGAACGAAGGCTAAGTCCTCCCCTATGCTCTCGCTTCCGAAGTCATCTTCGACTTCAAAGCGCGGGAGGAGTATTTTGTCACCCGGAGTTATATCCTTAACTTCCTTCCAGCCCTCAGGGGTCATGAGTTTGTGGTCAAGTGTTGCGGTTATTTCGTATCCTTCTTTTGTCTTCACCCTCGCGACGGTCTTCCTGCCGACCTTCCAGACGTAGGCGGGAACCGCTACCGGGTCAGCAATCGTCAGCTCAGCTCCGTGAACCGTTTTGTACTCCACTCTCTCTTCTCCCGGAAGGAGAACCTCAACCGCGTAGGCGTAGGGTTCCCCTCCGTCGGTTATGCCCTCTACCGCAACAGCCTCCTTCTTTCCGCGCTCCTTCGCGAGCGTGAAGAGTTCTTCTGCTTTGATGTATCCTTCTGGGGTAAGAATCCTCGTCTCCCCGACCACACACGGGTTAGTAGCCCGTATCGGCCCTCCCTTCGCTTCCGCTAAAACGTTCCTCCTGTTGATGACGTCGAAGAATATAACTCCGGGGTCGGCCTTGCTCCAGGCCATGAACGCTAACTCCTCGAAGAGGCTCTTGGGGTCTATCTCCTTGACCTTCTCGCCGGTCCTCGGGTTCACGAGCGGGTAGCGCTTGCCCTCCTTCAGGGCTTCCCAGAAGTCCTCCCAGATGCCGACGCTGATGTTGAAGTTGCTGAGCACGTTGGTTCCAGTGTTTCTCTCCTTCGCGTGAATGAACTTCTCTATGTCGGGATGCCAGACCTCGAGGATTCCCATGTTTGCTCCGCGCCTTACGCCTCCCTGCTTGATGACGTCGCTGACTGCATCTATGAGGTGCATGAAGGAAACTGGCCCGCTGTTGGAGGTGTAAACTCCGTTTCCCGTGAGGAGGTGAACTTCCTCAACCTGGAGGTCATAGACATGGCGCTTTCCAAGGGGCTCTATCTTAGTTATCCTCGTTGGATACAGTTTTGAAAGCATTTCAAAGTACTTGACTTCCTCTTCATCGAGACCGAGTTCATCTTTAAGCTCAAGCACCTTCCTTATAAAGGCCCTGTGTGTTACCTTCGAGTTGTAAGCTAAGAGCTTGTAGTCCCTCTGTATCTTTGCCCTCATCTCCGGGTTCTTTATGCGGTATATCACGTTGAACGGGAAGGAATACTTCTTGTTCTTCCCGTTCTCTTCGAGGTTATTAATCGCTTCATTGGCTATTTCTGACAGTTTGACCGACTCTTTTAGGGTTTCAAATGCCTTGAGCTTCATGTCCCTCGTCTGAACTCTGAGTGTGTAGACGGTTCTGTGGCCGGGAGCGTTTGGGCTGTACTCCTGTATGCTTGTGACGATTCCAAGGGCCATGAAGAGGAGCTGGGCGTCCTTTATGAACTCCTTTGAAACGGACTTGAAGGCTATTCTGTAGTGCTGGTCGAGCGCGCCATCCCCATCAAAGAATCCCGCAAGGAAAGCGGCCATAACCGACGGCGGGCTCCTGAAGATGGCCTCCGGGACGCGTATGTTTTCAGATTTGTCTTTTGAAAGACTGTTTGCTTCGAGGAACCTGACTATCTTCGTTGAGGGAATGACGAGTGTTATCTTGTGGCTCTCTTCCCTCAGGAACTCCTTTGGCTCGATGCCAAAGAGCTCTTTAAAGTACCTTTTGACCTTCTCCTTTATCCCCGTTTCACTCTGGTTCAGGTAGATTTCTATCTTTGAGTTCTTCCTCTTCCCGTTCTCAAAATAGTGTCTCACGTGTCCGTCTGCGTGTATGATTCCGAGGAGATATGCGAGTTTCTCGTTGAGTATTGATGGCAGGTTCACTTCGTAGCCTTTACTCTTAAGCTCGATGTCCGTCTTCAGCTTGACGTATTCTCCACCTTTCCACTCTGGGGCAAGGATGTAGATGTAATCGCCGACGTTCAGCTCCCTCAGGGGCTTAAGGAGGGGTTTCCCGTTTTCATCAAAGACGAGGAACTTGTGGTCGTTCGTAACCTTGAGCTCGTAGCCATCCTCTGTGACGACCCTAAATACCTCCATTTCTCCGTTGTCATAGGCCTCTACAATGCTCCTAAGTCCCGCGTGGGTGATGATTTTTGGTTTCTCACCATGCACTATTTCCTCTATTGGGATGAAGCCCCTGTCTGTGAGAATCCTAGTGTCTCCCGTGAAACACGCCGCTCCAGCGGTGGAACCGACGAAATCCCCCTCCGGACGGAGTTTTGAGAAATTAACTCCGGTGCCTCCCCCTGCCTTTTGTATCATGGCCACGTCGTGCGCGGCCTTCATTATGCTCTCCATGTCGTCCTCTATCGGGACAACGAAGCACGCTGAAAGCATTCCCAACGGCCGGCCGGAGTTGATGAGGGCCGGAGTGTTGGGCATGAAAACCTGACCTGCCATCAGCCTGTAGTACTCCTCCACCTCGCTCTCGTAATCGTCGAAGGCCCCGTTCTCGAGCATGCTTAGGAACTCGTCTATCGAGACCTTCATCTTGCCCTTCTCCGCCAGCTCGCGGTAGAGGTTCACGAGCCTCTCGAAGTGGTACTTGTTAAGCTTGAAGCGCCCTATTGAGTACTTCCCGTCGAACTCCTCGAAGTGCTCTAAGTAGTACTTGACCCGGCTTAAATCCTGCTCGTGCTTTCCGTTCTTGTCGTAAACGCGCTCGTCGTAGAGTAAATCGGGGATGACCGCGAGGGTGGCGACCCTCTCAAAGAGCTCCTTCGGGCTCTCAACAATCTCCCCCTTCTCGTTCCTTATGAGGTATCTGCTCGCTAAAACGCGGAGGGCGTTGAGGGAGAAGCGCTTGTCTATTTCATCGAGCCTGTCCTTGTTGAGGATTTTCTTCTTCTCCTCGCGGATTTCTGCCTTCTTCTTGCGGTAGAGGATGTAGGCCTTGGCGACGTCGAAGAGGCCAGCTCTCATGAGCTCAAGCTCGACGATGTCTTGAATGTTCTCAATGTTTGGAATCTGCCCGTCGTAGAGCTCGTTCACCCTTCTGACGACTCTCCTGACGACCCTGTTGAGGAGCTTCTCATCGTGGATTCCAACCTCAAGCATTGCCCTCTGGATGGCCCACCTTATACGCTCCCTATCAAATGGCACGATTCTACCGTCTCTTTTCATCACTTTTTCAACAGCCATATAAACACCCCTGACATATCATTATACATAATTTTGTCAATTAGTAAAATCATCAGTGCCCCATTTTCGGCCTAGTCTCCTAATATACCTTACCCTGGTTAACGTTGCCACCATGACGAATTCTGGGTTATCACATTGGATGGTATGGAATGAAGTAGAAAAAGCGGTGGATGATTAGAGGGTCTCGTACAGGAGCTTCAGCCTGTACGCGTGGGTAAGCTCTTCCCTCGCGAGGTGGAGAAAGAGGTCGTTGAAGGGCTCTCCGAGGAGCTTTGAGAGTCTCATGTACATCTCGTAGGCGTGTCGCTCCCTCACCACCGCTTCAACCACTAGCTCTTCGAGGCTCTGGGGTTCTGCCCTCTCGTCGCTGAGGACTGGCTCTATCGAGAGCTCCTCGGTGTAGTCCACTATCAGATTTTCGAGTGTTCCCTCGCCCAGGAGCCCCTTCAGGGTCTCCCTGTGCCTCAGCTCCTCCTCCGCTATGAGCATGAATGTGTCCCTCATCTCGGGCCTCTCGAAGAGGGCAAAGGTCTCCCCGAGCTTGTAGAGGTTGTAGAGCTCGTTCTCCTGCCATATGAGCCTCTCGATGAGCTCCCTGGCCTTCATTCTACCACCGCTTTGAGGTAGTCGAGGAGCCCCTTTATGCTCGGCAGGACGAGGTCGGGCTTGACTTCACTCTTCTCGACGTCATTCAGGGTGCTGACGCCCGTGAGAACCATCAATGCCTTCATGCCGAAGCGCTTTGCAAATGCTATGTCCGTGTCAAGCCTGTCGCCGACCATCCAGATTTCGTCAACGTTGCCGAGCTTTGTTTTTACAACCTCACAGGCCGGCTCGTTCGGCTTTCCGATTATGAGGGGTTCCCTGTCAGTTGATGCCTTCAGCGACGCTATTATTGCCCCGGCGCCGGGGTAGAGGCCCTCCTCTGCCGGGTAAGTGGTGTCGGGGTTCGTCCCTATGAAGCTCGCCCCGTTCCTGATGGCGAGCGTCCCGTACTTGAGCTTCTCGTAGGTCAGCTCCGGGTCGAGGCCGACGACTACGTGCCTGATTTCCTTCCACTTTCCTTCCCTGCACTCTTCAAGGCTCACCGTCCCCCAGCCGAGGTTTTCCATCTCCTCGTGGAGCCCCTTGCCGCCTATGACAAAGACCTTCCCGGGCTCCATGTGTTCCTTTATGTAGAGCCTCGCCGCCAGTCCGGAGGTGACTATTCTCTCCTCTGGGACGTCTATGCCCATGGAGAGGAGCTTTTCTCGATACATTTTGGGTGTTCTGGTGGAGTTGTTGGTGAGGAAGACAAAGGGGATTCCCTTCTCCTTGAGGTACTCGATTGCCTCCTTTGCCCCCTCGATGCGCTGGTTACCCCTGTAAACGACACCGTCCATATCGAATATTATTCCAATCATGCTTCCACCGGGAAAAATTGGAGGGAGGTATTAAAAGTTCACTGGCCGGCGTCCACTCTTATTGTCAGCTTTACTCCATCAGTCTGGCACTCGTTGCCGGCTTCTTTAGGCAGTTCGAAGGTCATCTCGACCTGTGCGCTCTCATCTGGCTTGAGCATCTGTGGGAGCGTTATTGCCTTTCCGCTGAGTGAGTTGAGGGTTTCGTTGACTTTAATTTTCCTTCCGTTGACTGTGATTGCCCTCAGTGTCAGCCACTTTCCGAGTTCACCCTCTTCGGGTGTTGAGTCTACCTCCTTCTCCGCCGGCGACATCTTAACTTCGTAGTTCCTGACGTTTAGAGTCAGCGTGAGCCTTCCCATATCAACAGTGCCCCTGTTCTTGACGTAGAACGTTACAGTCCTGTTTTCTCCAGGGAGCAGGTTTTCTACCTCAAAGAGCTTCAGCTCGTTGTAGAAGCGTTTTCCGTCTTTGCTGATGGCAACGTCGAGCTCTCCGGTGGTTATGGTGTTGCCTTCGGAGAGCGCCGTGTCCGTGAAGTAAGACCTGGCCACGCCCGATAACGCCAGCATGGCCAGGATTGCGGACACGATGGCCAGGTGTTTCATATTAACTGCACTCATTAGTAACACCGTAGACTATTGAAGAGATCGTTTATATACTTTTCGATATTTTGAGGTAACTCCTGACTTTGATGCTGTTATAATTAAATTAAGGCTTTTAAATGGTCATGTCGTTGGTTCTGACGGGCTTCAGCGTGTTTGTTATCGCGGCACCAACACGATGACTGTGGCGATTAAGCTATCTGCAAAAGCCGGGAATGGAGCTGTCCTGTGATGATGGTCAAACAACGAAGTGGTGTATCTTGCCGCGCAGCCCTCTGATGAGGACATGCATTTGAGTTTGCACTTTGCTGTCCTGTATTTTCACATTCCCAACTTTTTCATTTTTGTGGGCTTTTGCTTTGCATTTCCCTAATGTTTTGCGTTTTCCGTATGATCTGTGAGTTATTGACACAGCGGATATAAAATTGCAAACTGAAGAGGCAAATAAAAAAGAAAATACAAAACATTTTGCAAAGGAGTGGCTGGTAAGTTTATCCTTGTGTGGAAGTGCAAAGTGAAAAGCAATATAAAGCTTAAACTAATCTGGGGGTTCATTATGATTTTCACTCAAGTCCCTTTGTTTCGCCAACTTTTGCATAGCGTGTTCAACACTCATGACTCACTGGAGCATAAGGTCTATGAAGGCATCAACTTCCCAGAGCTCAAGAGGGATTACATCTTCATCTCTTACTCTCAGGACGTACACTTTGTCTTTCTCCCTCTATGCGAACCAGATTTTCAGCTCTGAGAATGTGATGTCCGTAATTTCTTCTTCTATTCATGGGTATAAAGCCCGGCGATATACTGGAGGTACTCCTGCCTGCTCACTACAAGGCTAATGAAAAGTAAGTTTAAACTTTAAGCACCTTTTTGCATTTTTTATGTCTGTGGGACACTTCCGGTTTGAGCCTCAAACCTGTGTCTGGTTTTGACACAGATGCTTCGAACATCTTCTGCATTACATAATGGGCTTCTCAGGAGGAGGAAGGTTAAGCGGGAGTGCTGGAACAAGCGAGGAAAGCGCTACAACTGCTGCTACAAATACATGTACTAGATAAACAACCAGGGCTGGAAGTATATTGAGTTCCCGAAGGCGAGCATGAAAGCGAAAAAGAACGACGATATCTTAATCTTAAGGGAGTTGATTAAAGAACTCCCCAATGAAGCCAAGATTGCACGACTCGGGTTTGAGAAGCTCCAGGCCGTTAGACTGGCCGACAATGATCGGGATTTAGCGGCCAAGGCGGTTTTAAGAGAAGTACAATAGGAAATAGACAAACAGTTTCGTAGTAAGGGCTACCGTAGGTCCAGGTTGAGTCGCATAATATTTGAGGAACGTGTGAATTGCTGGGTGACAATAACTGAGCTCCTGTACAAAATTAAGAATCTAGAAAATGAGCTCGAAGCCAAGGAGATGCTCCTAATGGCACTGAGAAGGGAGTTAGAAGAGTGCCAACAGTGCCGAACTAGCCGTTAAATCTACTTGCTCATATTTTCCTAAAGGAAAACCCATTTGAAGGATTACACCAAAAGCTGTTACAGATAAAAGTGTAATGAAACAGCGATTTATATGGTCGAAGAGTTGGGGGAGAAGACTTATACGGACCCAAATGGGGCGTAATGGGGACAAAGGCGCCTATCTCCAAATCAAAACATTCTATCAGCGAGTATCAAAGCTCCAATAACTAGAATCACGATGTTGATGACCTTTTTTAGCACATCTCTGTTGGCCCTTGAGTTGGCATTGGTCCCCAAGTAGACTCAGGGGAGGGTTCCAAGAATAAGGGCCCCAGCGAGGTGGTAGTCCACAACTCCAATTCCCGCGTAGTTGGCGAAGCTAAGCGAGGCCAGAGCAAGGCCATAGGCTATCCTGACCTCCTCCCCGCCCTGAAGGGCGAGGATTCCAACGGGTTAACCCCTCGCCAGTGACGGGGAGGTTTGAGGGGCTTCATTCAAGCCCAATTCAAACCGGACTTTCAGCCCCTCGGGGAGGGTCTTCCCCCCGTTACCCCTCCTCTGAGCATAAAGCCCGCCCAGATTCGGGGTTATGGTTTTCACAACCTTTTTTAAAATATTAAACGCTCCAACCAAGTCTGCATTAAAAACAAGCCCCGTTGCGGGACACTTAAACAAACCTCTGACAAAGCGAGCCCCCTCGTGGGGCCTCCCGCAAACGGGGCAAACCTTAGAAGTGAAAGCCTCATCAACAACCAAAACCTCAATACCATACTCCTCAGCAACTTCCCTAAGACGCTTAATAACCGTATTGAACCGCCAAACGTGAGAAAGGAGAAAATTCTGCCTTTTGCCCCTATCAGAGTTCCGAGCTATGCCCTTAGGATAACCCACCACAATCTTGGAAACGCCAAGCTCATAAAGCTTCCTGACAGTTCCTCTTACGGTAGTGTTTATGTAGTGCTTGGCTTGAAGTTTCGCTTTATCGTGCATTCTTTTAAGCCTTCTACTCGTTTTAACTCCGCTCTTGTTGAGTTTTGACTGGTAGTCAGCAATTTTTCTCCTCCAGTAAAAAGCAATGCGCTTCAGCGGCCTTCCATTCACGAGGAAGCTTTCCCCGTTTTCCACATAAACAGCCATTAGATTGTTTACTCCAAGGTCAATTCCCGCCGAGAGGCTTCCTCTTGGCGTTCTTGGAACGCTTACCCATTCCCCACCCTCAAGTTTTTCCTCGACAGTAAGGCTAACGTGAGCATACCATTTCCGCTTAACGGGGTCGTAGGTTATCTCTAACCGCCCCTGCTTGCCCTTCAGGTGAATTCTTCCCTTAAACTGGACTTCAAGGCGTTTAAACTTGCCAAGGCCTTTGAAGATTAGTTTGTTCCCTTCAACCTTGTACTGGTCATTTCTCAGGACGATTAAGGGTTTCCTCCTCCCATCTTCTTTGAGGTAGAGTGGAGGTTTTGGTTTAAGCCAGTTGGGGAGTTCACCATTCCGCTTTTTCCTTAATAGGGAGAAGAATGAGCGCCAGGCTTCGGCGTTCTTTCTCGCTATTTGCTGGACTGTGGCGGAGCCGATTTCTCGTTTAAACTCTTCATAAACGGTTTTTTCAGTTGAATTGAAGTCCACGATTTTGTGTTGGAAGAATTCTTGTCGCCTCAAGTAGTTTACTCGGTTCCAGGCTTTGGCTCCTGAATCGGCTAACTGGTGGAGGATTTTTGCTTGTTCTTTAGAGGGCTGGAGTTTTACTGTTACTGAGCGCTTCATATCAAGGCATGGTATAAATTTTAGGCTTTAAAATAGTTTTGCCTTCCTGTTTAAAGGCCGGTTGGGTGGTTTACTGCATCCCCGCCGTGAACGGCAAGACTTGAGAAAGAAAAATGTAAAGCCGGTGCCCTCTATCCTCTTCTTTATCTTGTCGTAGAGGGGCTTTGGAATAGAAACAGTTGTGTATTTCCTCTCTTCATCCATCACGAGCACCTCCGATTTTTAATGATATTTAATTGCATTTAATTAAGCTTAATTAAGGCTTATACAAGTTTGCATTTTCCTTTTGAAAGCCTCGTCCTTTAGGACGGGAGGAGGTCAGAAAGAATTGGGTATAATTTCAAACTAAAACCGGATTTAATTAAACATTATCAAACAATAACCTTTATATACCTCAAAGTCTATTATATGTTGAGGGGCACTGTGCGGGAAGGGACCGAAGCGAAAGCTTCACCCTGATCCAGAGTCCATGCCTAACCATAGGTCTCACGGCTTACCCAGAGTCGTGAGGTTTGTGGGTGGAGGTATGGGCCCTGCCTCAGAGCGAAACTTCACTGAGGCCTCTGATCACGCGGTGCCCCTCACTCTCGTTATACGGCCTTAAAAGTTTGTGTTCAGTTAGTGAATTATTAAAACGGAACTTTTTGCACTCTCTAAGGCACTTATCGCGACCTTAAGCGCATGCAACCCCTCTTCCCCAGGGGCAAGGGGCTTGTCATAAAGACTGTAACGGGGAAAAGGGCCTCCGCAGTCACTTTTTCTTTTGAAAGCCTCACCCTTCAGGGCGGGGATGCGGTAAAATCATCCAAAAGCCTTTGTTCTGAATTGGGAAGCAACCTCTTTGGCTCGCTCAAAATTGACATCGGCCACTCCAACGAGCTCAACCTTCTTCTTTCGCTAATTCCGAATAAATCCTCGCATGGTGGAAGCCCATGTTCCAACGCCAACAACGCCAACGCGAAGCATCTTGACCACCTTTCATATCCCACTGAATGTCCTTTTTTGAGAAGTTGGAGTATATAAGGATTTGAGCTTTTTAAATGATTAGGGCTCAGCAAAACTTTTTTATGTAATTTCGACTCAAGATTATATTATGAAGATTCGAAAATTTGTAAACCGGAAAGAAGAACTCAAAACCCTTGAGAAACTTTACAATAGGAAAGGCTTCACTCTTGTGCTTGTTACCGGTAGAAGGAGGATAGGTAAAAGCAGGCTCGTGAGGGAGTTCTTAACAAACAAGAACGCAATAGCAGTCCAATTTGAGAAGAGGGTCTGGGAATATAACCTTACAAAGCTCAACAGGGCGATAGGAAGGTACTTTGGCATCCCTGTGCCAAACTTTTCAACCTTTTCAGATGCTTTTCGCTTTATAAGTTCGCAGGCAAGAGAGAGGCTTATAGTCTTCCTCGACGAATTTTCCTACCTGCTCCGGTATTCTGAAGTCGAGGCCGAATTCCAGAGTATAGTGGATGAAATTTTGGCCGACAGTAATATAATGCTCGTCCTATCAGCTTCATCCGTTGGCCTTCTGAAGAGGAGCTTCTTCGATTACTCAAGTCCACTCTATGGGAGAAGTGATGCGACACTTAACCTCCAGCCCTTAAAGTTTAAACACCTCTTTGAGTGGTTTGAGGGTATAAATCCAGAGGAAGCCGTGAAGATTTATGCAGTAACTTCTGGCGTTCCAAGATACCTTGAGCTCTTTGAAGGTAAAAGTGCTGAAAAGGAAATTGAAAAGAACTTCTTTGATCCAAATGCATTTCTATTCAGAGAGGCCAAAGAGCTCTTAGAGGAGGAGTTCAGGGAGCCGGAGACGTACTACACAATACTTGAGGCGGTAGCTGAAGGGAAAACACGCGTCAATGAGATAGCCCAGCACTCTTTTCTCGAGCCTAAAAACACAGCCCGCTATCTGAGGATACTAGAGGATCTGGGAATACTGAAGAGGGAACTCCCTGTGGCAAGAAAGGCAAAGAGAGGGATTTACCGCTTCAGAGACCTCTACTTTGCTTTCTGGTTCCGTTTTGTGGCACCCTATTTCGAGGAAATCGAGAGTGGTTTTCCAGATGGGGCCATTGAGGAGTTCAGGCGGGACTTCAACCAGTATGTAGGCTTTGCTTTCGAAGAAATAGCAAAGCAGTTTTTAATAGGGCTCAATCGCGAAGGGAGGTTACCGTTCAATTTCACAAAGATCGGCCGCTGGTGGCACAAGGGGGAGGAGATCGACATTGTTGCACTGAGCAAGAGAGAAAAGAAGGCCCTTTTTGTTGAAGCCAAGTGGAAGGAACTGAGTGAGAAAAAAGCCCTAGAAATCTTGGAAAACTTGGAGGGCAAGGCTGAAGCTGTGGGGCTAGATGGGTGGGAGAAAAACTATGGATTGGTGGCAAAAAGAGTCGAGAATAAAGAAGAATTAGAAGAGAAGGGTTTTTTGGTGTGGGATTTGAAGGACTTTGAAATATCTAACTTAACAGAAGGAATGAACTCTAAAAGGAGCTCCCAAAATCAACCTAGAGAAAAACATATCTTGCTTTTTTCCTTTAAGGTTTTATAAAACAAAGAAAAGGTGTCACAGAACCTCCAGTTCCCTGAGAGCATTAATTATATAAGCTATGTCCTCATCGCTAACAGCCGGGTGCACCGGTAAGCTCAGCACTTTCTTTGAGGCTTCGATTGCGTTTGGACAGATGTCCTTTGGATAGCCGAGCTTCTGGTAGAGAGGTTGCCAATGAACGGGCATCGGGTAATGCACCGCAGTTCCGATTCCTTTCTCCCTCAATTTTACCATAAGCTCATCTCTGCCTAGCGGAAACTCATCTTCAACTCTAATCACGTACTGGTGGAAGACGTGTTTTACGCGAGGATCAACATAGGGTGGGGTTAATCCCTTGATTTTCTCTATGCCCTCGCTTAGCAGTTTGGCATTCTCAATTCTCTTTTCGTTCCAAGCATCGAGCTTTTTGAGCTGGGCCCTGCTGATTGCAGCAGCAATGTTGGTCATCCTTAGATTGTAACCGAGCTCCACATGCAGGTACTTCTCAACTTGGCCATGGTTTCTAATTAAATCTGCCCTCCTGGCTAACTCGTCATTATTGGTTACGACCATACCCCCTCGCCAGTGGTCATGTTCTTTGTGGGATAGAAGCTGAAGGCTGCAATATCTCCAAAGGTTCCAACTTTCTGCCCTTCAAACTCTGCACCGTGGGCTTGGGCGCAGTCCTCAATTAGATAAAGCCTGTAGTCCTCGGCAATCTCTTTGAAGGCCTTCATATCGGCCGGCTGGCCGTAGAGGTGAACGACAACTATGGCTTTGTTTTATCCGTTATTTTCTCAAGAACGTCGTTTGGGTCAAGGTTGAACGTCTTTGGATCTATGTCTGCAAAAACGGGCTTTGCTCCTTGGAAGAGGATTGCGTTTGCAGATGCTATGAATGTGAGGGGCGTTGTGATGACCTCACCGCCGGGGCCGATTTTGAGGGCTTTTAAGGCCAACATCCAAAGCCGCGGTACCGTTGGTCACTGCAATAGCATGTTTTGCCCCCAAGTATTGGGCGAACTCTTTTTCAAAAGCCTCAACTTCCTTTCCGCTTGCAAGCATTCCGCTCTTCAAAACCTCAATAACAGCGTTTATTTCTTCATCTCCAATCAAAGGTCTGGCAATTGGGATCATTTTTCTTCCTCCTTAATTGCTTTAAATATCATTGAGAGTCCTTTTCATTTCGGGGTCTTTAACTTTCCTGTAACATTCCCCATACTTTTCATCTGGAATTTCCTCTATTTCTTAAACTCGTCTCCAAGTAGATTTAATAGCTCCTCACTAGAAATCTCCAACTTTTCACCTCTATCCATTGTTCAGCATTCCCACAAATCTTTCTCCCTGAGATATCTTTCATAATCCTCCTTTCTGATTTTCACTTCTCTCCCACAGTGAGAGCATTTGAATGTTATCCCTTCTTCATCCTCACTCACCTTTTCCTTGAGGGGCCTCCCGCAGTAGCAGACGAAGCCCTTCAAACGGGCAGGGTTTCCAAATACCAGCCCGAATGGTGGAACATCCTTTGTAACCACTGCTCCAGCGCCGACCATTGCGTACTCGCCTATTGTAACGCCGCAGACTATTGTCGCGTGGGCCCCTATGCTCGCCCCCTTCTTTACAAGCGTGGGCACAACTTCCCAGTCTTCGTTGAACGCCCTAGGATAGAGGTCGTTTGTGAAGGTCATGCGCGGGCCGAGGAAAACGTCATCCTCAACCTTGACGCCATGATAAACACTTACCCCATTCTGGATTTTAACGTTGTTTCCTATCTCAACTCCAACGTCAATGTAAACGTCCTTCCCGATGTTGCAGTTCTTCCCGATTTTAGCCCCCTTTCTTATGTGAGCGAAGTGCCATATTCTGGTTCCTTCGCCAATTTCAACGTCCTCTTCAACAACGGCAAGGGGATGAACGAAATACTTTTGAGCCATTTCAAACACCACAGACTATTGAAGCCCCAAATTATAAAAGCATTGTTGAGATAAGCGATGTGGGGTATGCCCTGGATACAACCACGGATCTCATAATATTTTCTCAAGCATTTCCACCGGAAAAGGGAGGTAATGCATTTAGAATGGGGGGACTTGTACAATTGAGTTTAAGAAGACCATTTCTATATCTCATAGCCGACCAATGAATTTGAGGATGTATATCTTAGTCCTTACGTCGAGGAGGGACCTTATGATGTCAAGAATGTTTCCTCTCATTGTCGGATTGAGGCGAAACGCCCTCAAGATATCCACTGCACCGCTTCTGTCGCCCCTAAAGAGCTTGAGAATCCCTATCTGGAGAAGGTGATAACTCAGAACCTGTGGATCATGCCTTATATCCCCGTGCTCCTCTATCATTCTGTATCTTCCAGCAAGGTACTTGGCGAAGGAGAACTGGCCGGAGTGAATTGAGTAATCCACAAGTGGTTCATCTATCGCACCAAAGTAGCATATCTTTGACATTCTCAGCCACATGTCCCAGTCCTCGCAGGTCGGAAAGCTCTCCCTGAACGGCCCCACCCTCTTGAAGCACTCCCGTCTCACCATTATCGTGGACGTCCCAGTTATGTTGTCCTTGAGCATGTGCCTGTAAACGTCTCCGCTCGCCAGGGGATGCTTTATTCCGAGAACCTTCTCCTTTTCCAGATAATAGTAAGTGAAGGCTGTGTAAATCAGCCCATAATTCTTTGGAAGTTCTCTGAAGGCCTCCACCTGAAGTTCGAGCTTGTCCTTCCGCCAGCAGTCATCATCATCCAAAAACGCAATGAATTCTCCCCTGGCCTTCAGAACCCCGAGGTTCCGGGCGTTGGCTATCCCTTTTCCCCGCTGAGGGATGTATCTCAGGCGTCCATCTCTGTGGGATTTCACGATGTCTTTTGTTTCTTCACTTCGAGTACCATCAATTATCAGTATTTCAAAGTCATCGAAAGTTTGATTGAGGACACTTTCGAGGGCTCTTCTAAGCATGTTGGGACGGTTGTAAGTAGGGATAATTACTGAAACCCTTGGCTTCAAATCCCTTCCTCCAATATTTTTATCAACGCTTTCGCTATTTTTATATCTTCTCTGAATGTGATTTTGAGGTTGAAGCAATTGCAGTAAAGTATGTCAACTTCGAAACCAGCCTTCATTGCGAGGAGTATGTCATGAGGTATTTTATTTAAATAATTCTTCTTAACGGCTTTTTCGAGAGTTTCTTTGAGAGCACTATATTGATAACCTGTTGGGGCTTCTCCCATAGCGTATTTTGAGCGATCATGAATTTTTAGTGCTTTTCCCTCCTGCACTTCAATCAAGTTCCCGGTTATGGGGTTCACGGTTGTTACTACACCCTTCTCATCGAGCATTTCAACGATTTTTTCAAACACCCACCGTGGGGTAAACGGTCTCACGGCGTCATGGACAAGAACTTTTGTCTCATTCTCCGGAACTTTAAGGAAGCCGTTGTATATGGATTCGTTTCTTGTTTTTCCTCCTTCGGCAATACTTGAAATCTTAGAAAAGCTTTCCATGAGCTCTTCTCCTGTTTTCATAAATTCGGGGTTAGAAACTAAGATAATTTTGTCTATAGCTTTGACATTAGATACGTTCTCAAGTGTATACTCGATTATCATCTTTTCTTCTATCTTAAAGTACTGCTTCGGAAGTCCAAGGTTAGCTCTCTTCCCTATGCCTCCTGCAAGGAGTATAAGCGTCGTCATGAGTCTTTCACCTTAATCAGGGCATTATACACTCTTTCCGATGACTTTGAGTCATCTCCCACTTCGTAAAGAAGACTTTTAACAGTTTCTCTCCACTCCCTGTCTTTATGTGGGTTCTCTATGTATGTCCTTAGCGAGTCCATGAGTTCGTTCACGGTTTCAGGTTTGTCCCCAGGAGCAAAGAACTTATAAGGTAATAAAAACCCGCTTTTTTCTTCGAGATCTTTTCTGTCCGGCAAGTAAAACACCATGGGCCTATTGAGGAGAATGTAGTCCTCGAAAATGCTGGAGTAGTCGGTTATCAGAATGTCAAACGCTCCCATTACGTCGTTTATTGTTAGCAACCTTGTCTGAAGAGGCTCGTCAGTTAAAATGACTATGTTGCTCTTGCTTTTGATTGATCCTTGTATTGCATCGGCCACAAGCTTGTGAGGTTTTATCACGAGAAGAGCGTTAACTTTTTTCAAGAAATCCTGGAACTCCTTTCTGAGTAAGCTTTTAACGACTTTCACACTAGCCTCAAAGTCTTTTAGATAGCTCGTGTACCTATACGTTGGAGCGTAGAGAATGATATGTTCGTATTTGTCTAAATCACGACCTAAGATTTCAGAAAGCATATACCTCGAATTTTTAAGGTTCTTTAGCATGCCATCATTTCGGGGTTGGCCGAGTAACCTGAACTTTCGCGGATTAATCATGAACTGCCTCACAAAAGCCCCTACAACGAGCTCTGAGGTTGTTACAAAGTCCGTCGTCCACCTGTTCATGTAAAGGTAGAGATCCTTCACTCCCAGGGGATGCTCGTAGCCGGTCTTTTTCCCGGGCAATCCATGCCAGAGCTGAATAATCCCCTGCCCGAAGTGAGGGGTTAAAGGCAAGACATCCGTTGTCACTACAAACTTTGAGCGGAGGAGCTCTTTGATGCCATTTGATGAATACAAATAAGCCGTCTTGACGTCTGGACATTCTTTTTTTAGGATCTCCAGTGCAGGAGGTTCTTTTTTGTTTAAAACCCATACGAGGTCGTAGCCCTCGTCAAGAGAATACACATATTTGAAGAATGCCAGCGCGTTATCGCTTATGTCTGGGGTGGAATAGAAGGCTATCCTGTTTTCGTCCTTTGGAACTCTGTTGACCAGTGAGAGGAGCCTTGAAAGGAGGAGCTGTTTTTGAAGGCGGTTCATCTTATTATCCCCCATGTCGTCTCAGGAAAATCTTTTATAAGTGATTTGTCAGCTATTGTTGTGGGGGAAATATGGTTAAGGTCTCCATAATAATGCCCAACAAGAATAATGCAAAATGGTTGCCAAAGTCAATCGATAGTATACTTGACCAGACATATAAGAACTGGGAGTTGATAATCGTTGATGACCATTCAACTGATGATAGTGTTAAAGTAATTAAAGAGTTTATGGACAAGGATTCGAGGATTGACTGTATTTGTGATCCAGACGTATCTTATCCGTTAACTAAGAATCTTGGTTTTGAGAATTCAAGTGGAAAGTATGTTGTCTTTTTGGATAGTGATGACTGGTTAGGAAAAGAGTTTCTTGAGAGGGGCATAAAGAATATTAAGAATGTTGATGGGTATGCTAGTAGTTTTGCTGTTTGGTTTGGGGGTGATAAATATAGAAAGTTTATATTTGAGAATGGGGTTTTTAGTAATATTGATGCGTTAAAATTGAAGTTTAGGTTTAGGAATGGTAACACTCTGCTCAAAAGGTCAATTATCGAGGAATATGTAATTAGGTTTCCTAAGGAACAAAGGAGTGAGGATATATACTTTTACTCATTGTACCTTGCGTTTAGTAGAGAAATCTTTGTCGATGATTATGTTGGTTTCATTGTGAATAGGGTTGGAAGTTCGGTCTCCCTTTCCGGTATTTCTGGACTCTTAGAGACGTTTAAGGTTTATGAAAAACTTTTCAAAGTATTAGAGGAGAATGGGAAAAAGGAACTTGTAAATGTACTTGGGAACAATGACTTCGTTTTTAGTATGTTAACATATCTCGATAGTGCACCGAGAAAGTATAAGGTCCGATATGGTATTAAGTACTTCCCGAACATTGTGCGGTTTTTATTAAATAGTGACTTTTATATGAAAGATTGGGCGTTCGCAACTTTTGTAGACTTATTTGTTCCGGTTAAGTGGTTGTTAAGGAAAATTAGATAATAATTGGGGGTGACAACTTTGGAAAAACCAATTTTAATCGGTTCATATGATCCTGGTAGTTTCGGTGGCGTTGTTAGGCATATTTCTCAAATTCTGAAATATTCTTCTCATAATTTTGTGACATTTAGTTTCGAAACAATGCCCGAATACCTTAAAAAACTATTCTACTTATCTATATACGCAGGGATCAAGGATAACCCGCCTTCAATTTTGTATTCCAAACGATATAAAGACGTTTCATGTATTCATGCACATGGATTGTTTCCTCTGACTCTAGGAAGACGCTTAAAATCTACATACCATAATCCTGTTATCTTAACTCTCCATGGAACCATATTTCAAAAGTATACCTTAGAACACTTCAGAAACTCGGGAAAGTCCAAGTTTTATGAGAGGTATTACCGTCTCTTCGAAGATCTCCTTGATGATGTTGATGTTATATTAACCGTCGCAAGATGGATATCATCACAATTAAAGTCATCGTTTGGGGTTGATTCCATAACAATCCCAAACATGATCGATACTCAAGAAGTCTTGAAGAGTATAGATCATAATCTTTTTTCTACATTTAACCTTACTCCTTCTGGCTATATTCTGTGGTTAGGTGCTCGTGTTGATGCTCCAGGATGCAAACGCCCCGAAGATTTTATCAGGGTCGCTAGAGAATTCCCAGATGAGATTTTTGTTATGGCAGGGAAGGGTATCTCCCGAGAATCTATAAAGAAGGTGGTAGGATATGATTTACCGAGTAATATTCTATTTTATGACTTAGTTGGTATGTTCGGTCCATCTAAGTCATATAGCGCATTTTTGACCTTAGTTAAGAATGCAAAGTTCTCAATTTTAACGAGTTATTATGAAGCATTTGGTTATGTTATTCTTGAGAGCTTAACCCTTAATACACCTGTCATTGTACCTGACATTGGCGGTCCAGCTGAAATCGTCAATAAGCAAGTTGGAATGAAGTACCGATTTTTTAATACTGATAGTCTTCTTAGGAAAGTGGAGAAAATGCTTAAGATCTGGGATAAATACAAGCGCAGAAATTTAAGAGATTATGTTGAAGCGAGGTATTCCTCAAAAATAGTAGTTAAGAAATTGGATAAAATTTATGACATGTATTGTTAATAATCACAGTACGTTAATGTGAGCTCTTTAAGTTCTTCCAGTCTGAGACCGTGTATGAGGGTCTTCAGCTTATAATACCAATATTGGAGAACAGACAAGTATCCTCCTGCTTTTAAGTACCACAACTCGGTAAGGGATATTGTCTTTGGATCTAGCTTATTCCACCATTTTTCTGCAAATTTGATGTATCCACATGCATATTGAGAGTATCGTACCCTATCGGGTTTTCTATAAATGTATAATGGTTCATTTATTCCATATATTTTATACTTCTCTGAAATCCTTAACCATAAATCGTAGTCCTCGCCGATTGTTAGAGAAGTATCAAACATTCCCACATCTTCTAAGACTTTTTTCCTCACGAGAACAGAGCTGGTTGATATGAAATTGGATTTTTTTAAATGTTCAAACGTATTTTTTCCACATACTATTTTTACTCCTTTTCGTTTAACTTTTCCATCTGGATATTTTATGAAGTAATCTGTATAGATTAGATCATATCTCTTAATTAATTTTAGCTGTTTTTCAAGTTTATCCTTTAACCATATGTCATCATCGTCAAGAAACGCGATGTATTCCCCGTTGGCATGTAGAATTCCAATATTTCTTTGAAGAGAAACCCCCTTTTTATTAAGAACAATTTTTTTAATTCGCGAGTCCTTGACACCAAGGTCTATGTCACCATATGATACGATTATAATCTCAAAATCTTGGTATGTTTGCTCAAAGATACTGGTTAGAGCTTCTTTTAGATAATTTTCTCTCCCTCTAACTGTGGGAATTATGACTGAAACTTTTGGGGGCATGTCATTCCCTCCGACTTTGATTAGACTCAAAACTTAAAACACTTGCTATCCCCTGACTCACCACCGTCGCCACCGCCGCCCCCTCGGCACCATAGTTCAGTATCAGAACGTAGTTTAGAACCACGTTCAGCAACGCCGTAAACCCCGTGATCTTTGTAAAGGTCAGCTCCCTTCCGGTCGCGTTCATGTAGCTCCCAAAGAGGGAGTTGAGGAACATGAAGGGAACTGCAAACGCTAAAATCCTCAGAACGGGAACGCTCGGCAGGAACTTCTCCCCAAAGACTATCAAAATCCCAAGCCTGGCAAAGATATAGTAGCCAGCCAAGCCACCAATTCCTATAAGGGCAAGCATCTGAAAGCTCTTCTTGAAGAGCGTCTCAAGTGTCTTCCTGTCCTCCTTCCACAGTCTAGCCATAGAAGGCATCGTCGTTGAGACGACTATCCCTGGGATGAACAGGGAAACCTCAATCAGCGTGAAGGCCGCCCTGTAAATTCCCGTCTCATAATCCCCCCTAAGGAGGCTGAGCATCACCATGTCCGTGCGGTAGTAGATGAGCGTGAAGAGCCCTATGAACCAGAATGGATAGGATTTCATCAGGAGGTTCTTCCAGACTTCCGGCCTAAAGCGAACCCTGAGTTCATCAATAAACCTAAGCCCCCACTTTATCCTCAGGAGCTCCCTTAGGGTGTAGCCTGCTAAGAGCGCAATGATAAACGGTGAGAGCGATTTGAAAGTATACAAAACTACTCCGCCAACAAAGAAAGCCCAGAACCTCTCTACGGTTTTTGCTATCGCCTCGTACTTGGTAACCTCGTGGGCGTACATTATGTTTACAAAAATTCCTGCAATCCACGTCAGCATGGCCTCGGCTCCAGCCAGAACGATGAGAACCTTCATCCACTCCGGCTTCGGGAGGAAAAGTGTGATTCCAACGATTATGCTAAAGTTGATAACGGCAAGCACAATCTTGAAGCCCAAAACATCTGGAAGAAGATCTCTTAGCCTGCTTTTATCCCTCGCCACTTCCCTCATAAAGTAATAACCAACGCCCATATCCGAGAATATTCCGAGTAATCCGACGTAATAGAATATGAAAGAATACTGTCCCAGCCCTTCCGGGCCGAGGGTTCTGCTCAAAATCACTATCACACCGTAGGCCAATAGCTTCGAAATAATCTCTGCCCCAAAAAGCCAACCTGCGTTTTTGATAAGCCTTAGTTTTAAGCTCTCCGCCATGGGCCTCGAAACTGATAAAAAGGAGCAGTATAAAAACCTAATCCCCCCTCTGTATCTTCGCGTGGCCTCCGACAAGGCTCTTCCTGAGCTCAAGGTTCCTTATTTCACACTTCTCGTCTATTATGGAGCGCCATATCGTCGAGTTCCTGATTATCGTCTTCCTGAAGATTATCGAGTCGCTAACATCGGAGTTCTCAATGATGCAGTCCTCGCCGATGTAGGCGAAGGGCCCGATTATTGAGCGGCCGAGTACCATGGCGCCCCGCTTTATGACCACTGGTGGGATTATCTTTGAGTAGGGGCTTATCTGAATCTCCTCGATGTGACTTTCCCTCAAAAGCGTCCTCAAAGCCTCAAGGTAGCTGTCGGCTGAGCCTATGTCGAACCAGTACTCCGAGAAGCGGTAGGCCTTGATTGGCTCGCCCCTTGAGAGGAGCCACTGAACGAAGTAACCCGGCGAGTCTCTGTGCCCGTTCTTCAGGTACTCGTCGAGGAGTCCCATTACCCTCTCCGGGAAGACGTAGACGCCTGTGCTGATTAGAGTCGACCTCGGCACTGCCGGCTTCTCCTCAAAGGCCGCAACCCTGTCGTCCTCAAGGACAACGACGCCGTAGCGCTTCGCGAGCTCAAGGTCGCCAACGTCGTAAACTGCTATGAGGGTCTCGCCGGAGTAGCGGGCAAGGAAGTCCTCAAGCGAGAACGAGAAGAGGTTGTCGCCCGCTATGACGAGGTAGTCGTCCAGGCCGAGCTCCTCAACGGCCTTCTTCATAGCCCCAATCGTCCCGAGCTTCTCCTCCTCGTGGAACGTATCCTCGACGATGAGCCCAACGCCGTATTTTTCAGCGATCGGCCTGAAGTGAGACTCGAAGAAGCGGTTCGTGGAGATGTAAACGGGCAGGTCTAGCTTGAGGGCTTTTTCAAGGATGTAGTCGATTATCCTCTTCTCTCCAACAGGAAGCAGCGCCTTTGGATTGTCCTTGGTTATGGGCCAAAGGCGAGTTGCGTAGCCGCCCGCCATAATCAGGACTTTCATGGTTCTTCCCTCCCCGATATCTCAACATAACAAAGCTATAAACTTTTCATCGTATTCCAAGGGCCTCCCTCCGGTACATCCTTAGATAGTAGGAATAATCGTGGTACTCCCTCATGGTCATCTCCTCAAAATCACACCTGGCCCTCTCGTCCCTGCTGAAGAGGAGCAGGCCCCCAATGGCCCGGAACCTGAAGGTCACCGGTGCGTTGTTGAGAAGCCTGACATCGACGGAAGCCCTATCAGCCTTGAGAGCTCCTCTTCAAGCTCTTCCTCGTAGAATGGAGGGGCATTGCCCTTTACATAAACGGCAATATCAACGTCCCTGAAGGGCCTATCTTCAGTAAATGAGCCGTGCAGGTAAGCAAAAACTACCTCCTTCATTTTCAGGAGGTGCTCTCTGAGTAACTCAATGATTTTTTCCTTCTCTTCCTTGCTCAGCGTGTAAACCTGCATGGTAAAAGATTGGGGATTGAATACAAAAAACTTTCCCAAAGCTTAATAACCGTCCCTCGAACTTTTGGTGGTGATAAAAATGAAGGCCCTTGTGACCGGGGGAGCCGGGGTTCATAGGCTCCCATCTGGTGGACAGGCTGATGGAGCAGGGGCACGAGGTACGGGTTCTCGACGACCTGAGCGCTGGAACCTTGGAAAACATAAAGCGGTGGCTCAACCGCGAGCGCTTTGAGTTCATAAAAGGTGACATGAGAGATGCTGAACTCGTTAAGAAAGCAGTGGAGGGCGTTGACGTCGTCTTCCACCTCGCCGCCAATCCAGAGGTCAGAATAGGCTCCCAGAGCCCGGAGCTCCTCTACGAGACGAACGTGCTCATAACCTACAACCTGCTCAACGCCATGAGGGACTCAAACGTAGAGTACCTCGTCTTCACGAGCTCTTCCACAGTCTACGGCGACGCTGAGGTCGTACCCACGCCCGGGGACTACGGCCCGCTCGAACCGATAAGCGTCTACGGCGGGGCAAAGCTAGCCGCCGGGGCCCTGATAAGCGGCTACGCCCACACCTTCGACTTTAAAGCCCTGATCTTCCGCCTGGCGAACATAATCGGCGAGCGCTCGAACCACGGCGTAATCTACGACTTCATAAATAAGCTGAGGAAGAACCCCAAGGAGCTTGAGATACTCGGCGACGGGACGCAGAGGAAGAGCTACCTCCACGTGAGCGACACGGTTGAGGGCATGCTTCACATCTTCGAGCACTTCAAGAGGTCCGAAAAGACCGTCGATTTTTACAACCTGGGCAACGACGACTGGATAACCGTGAAGGAGATAGCGGAGATAGTGAGCGAGGAAATGAGGCTGAGGCCGAGGTTCGTTTTCACCGGGGGAGTTGACGGAGGCCGCGGATGGAAGGGCGACGTCAAGTTCATGCGCCTGAGCATAGAGAAGGCAAAAGCAACCGGATGGAGGCCGAAGCTCAACAGCTACGAGGCGGTTCGGAGGACGGTTCGGGAGCTCCTCTGACCGAAAACTTTTTAAACCCTCCCTCTTCCTTAATGTCGGACACGCCCCGGTGGTGTAGCCCGGTCAATCATGCGGGACTCTCGATCCCGCGACCCGGGTTCAAATCCCGGCCGGGGCACCATAATTCTCCTGGGCCCGTGGCTCAGCCTGGTCAGAGCGCCCGCCTGATAAGCGGGAGGTCCGGGGTTCGAAGCCCCGCGGGCCCACCATCGAAACTTTGCCCAGCAAAGTTTCATCAAAGTTCGTAGCTCCTTCTTGAAATGCGAGTTTTGATGGGGCTTTCTAACTAAATAGTGAATTATCCTGAGTGAGAACTCCTTTAGAGGCTTTGTAAAGGGGTTTAACCTAAAAAGACGCCCTTCGGGCGTCAATGGAGAGTAAACCCCCTTAATAAGCCCGGATTTTGTTCATTGTTCTCATTAAAAATAGGTTCTCAAAAGAAAGAAAACCAAACTTCCAAACACCACAATGCAAAGAGCTACGAACTTTTGGTGAAGCTTTTTCCAAAAGCTTCAGCGCTGGCGGAAAAGATGTGCCTTTCTGAAAATTGCCAGTTTTAGAAGGGGATTTCTACTAGATTTGCTTCATCTGTGAGTGTTTCACTTGGAAAAGGCGCCTGAATGGCGCGTTTTTGAATTAAACCCCTTTCAATTGGCCATTTAACGTCAAACCCGCTTTAGGCCACGGCCCCTTGAAAGGCATGTCCTCCTCACAACCCTTTAGGACAGTTGGAACCCTTTGGTCAAGCTTTGCGCAAGCAAAGCTTGCGGGGAGTAAAATTTATAAATCCCCCATTGAACCTATCAACGGGCACAGCCCCGTGGTGTAGCGGCCAAGCATGCGGGACTCTGGATCCCGCGACCGGGGTTCGAATCCCCGCGGGGCTACCATCGTTCAAGGGCTCCAGAACCCCGAACCCCCTCTCTTAAACCCTTCTCGAACCTCATGTTATACATCAAGATGTACCTTTTCCCTTTGCGGTTTATCCAATCCTAAGCCCGTTTTTGGCTACAATCTCTTTAATGCTTTCAGTAACCGGGTTACGTGTTCTTGTTTCGAGTCTTCTCTGGATAATATCCAAATGAAGTTTTGGTCGAGTATCTGCCTCACCCGTTCCTCACAGAGAAAAGAGCTGTTTGATGGTCGGCCGGGGAAATACGGGCTTGTTATTCCTTTATTTTCCTTAAACTTCTATATTCGAACTTTTTAGGTAGGTTTAAATACTACCCCCCCGTATTTTTGTTGAGGCTGGCCTTACTCCAGCCGGGAGGTCCTAGTCATGAGAGATAACTTCGAGAGTGAGATTGTCGACATGCTCCGCGAGGGGGAGCTGAGCGTTGCGTTCATTACCCGTTTCCTCACGGAGCGGGGGTTCGACGTAACCAGGCAGAGGGTCGAGCGCACACTTAGGCGGCTGGTTGGGGAGGGAAAGGTGGAGTTCAGGGTCGGCAATAACGGAAGAAAGCAGTATCGGTTGGCACGGTGATTGCCATGGGAACTTCCTCGGTCATACTCGGAAACAGCAGGAGGATGCTCATGATAGAGTACCTCAAGAAGTCCGATGGCCGGGCAGAGCTGAGGGAAATGGTGGAATACATCGCGGAGAACGAGGGGAACACCGACAGGAAGCACAGAAAGAGCGTGTACGTCAGCCTCGTTCAGACACATATCCCAAAACTTGAGCGTGAGGGCGTCATAACGTTCCGACACGGTGTCGTGACCCTTGTAAAGGTTCCTGACGACGTTACGGTCTATATGGAGACGGTCAAAAAGAACGACATAAGCTGGAGCTCTTTTTACGTGGGGCTCTCGCTGATATTCCTCATACTTGCCGTTTCACTCAACGACCTTTATCTTGCCATGGCCTCGCTGGTTTACGCTGGTGTTGGCGTTATCCACCACAGGAAAATGAAGCGCATTTAGGCCTTCTTTTCTTGGGTAACCTACCATTACCTGCAGTTAACCCGACATTTCATATATACCCCAACGGCTCAAGGGATTAGTGAGCAACCCGCAAGGGGTTGCAGAGGCACTGCGTTGAGTTCACCGTTGCAGTGGTTGTTGAGTGTCCGAGGTCAGGGATGAACCTTCACTCTCACCGCTGGCTTCTCTGCCACAGTGCCTCCAATTCGGAGGCGAAAAAAATGAGAAAGAATCTTGCCTTAGGAATTTTTGGCCTGTTGGTGGCCTTTGGTCTCGTGTTAGGGGCTGGAGCCAACTTCAGGGACTACAACGCTGACAGGAGTGTCCACTGGGACATCGTCAGCGATGATACTGAACTCATTGACCTGACGCCCATTCAGCCCTACGCGTACATAAACGATGGTGGCGTGCTGGTTGTTGACATAAGCCCGAACAACCCGAACTACCCAGGCTACGGCCAGGGCCTGAGCCCGAACTCAGAGTACAACTTCGACGAGGTCTTTGAGGTAAGCAACGACCTTTGGGAGGACAACATGACCATCGTTGTCAGGATTACCAACGCCAACACCGCGATACAGTTCTACGGCGCGGACCACGACATTCACTATGTTGATAACGGACAGGTAGTCTACGCCAGCGATATGGCCAAGAACGACGTCTGCTTTGTCCTTGATCCTGGAGAGGCCGTTAAGGTCGGTATGGACTTCACCGTTGGGAACTCACTCCCAGGAGACACCGAGAGCAGCAGCATACACATCCAGGCCTACAGGCTCGGAACCGAGCCGGCGGAACTAGTTGGCAAGTGCGGTCAGTGAAGGAGGCGTGAAAAATGAACAAGCTATTTGGATTGGCTTTATTGATGGTTGGAATGCTCCTGGCTGTTGGAGCCGGAGCAAACTTCAGGTATTACTCTGCCGATAGGCAGACGAGCTTTGATGTTGTCACAGACGACAATGAGCTGATTGACCTTACTGCCCTCCAGCCCTACGTGACCTATGATGCCGGTAAGCTTTACGTCGACATCAGCCAGTACAACCCGAACCACCCAACTGGTGGGGGAACGGGTATGAGCCCGAACACCACCTATGTCTTCGAAGAGATGTTCCAGGTAAGCAACGAGCTCTGGGAGAACAACGAAACCACCTATCCGATATGCGTCACCATAAAGACCGAGCACGATGATGTGATGATCTTCGCGGGCGACTACGACAGCCCGATAGCCGGACCCGCCAGCAACATCCAGTTCACCGTCGAGCATGGGAACCCGATTCCGATTGGAATGATATTCGACAACACAAACTCAACAATTGGGCAGTACCAGTTCCAGATGAGCATTGAGGCAGTTGCCGGAGCTTGCAACCAGTGATTTCTTTTCGGGGGCCTTTGCCCCACCCCTTTGAGGGGGAGTTGTCATGAAAAAAATACTAGAGTTAACCTTTGCTCTCACTGTAATTGTATTTCTCGTCGGCTCGTTAGCGGGCTTTTTCCTGGACAGGCCCGTGTTTCTGTCGTACGCTTACTCCGACAGCATGACGCCCACGATCAACAGGGGCGACCTGTTCTTGATTAACCCCTTCGCGGGAAACTTTGACGTTGGTGATATCATAGTCTTCCATCGGCGCGACGGCTGGACTGTCCACAGGGTCTTCGCGGTTACGGAGGAAGGCTTCATAACCAAGGGCGATAACAACGTCGCTACCGACCAGCAGGACGGCCTCTACCCGCCTGTAAACCGGTCTGACGTCGTCGGAAAGGTTGTCGTCCTCTTTGGCAGGCCTCTCGTCATTAGGGGGGGAGGGGACTTGATCCAGTCCTTGAGGGCGAGGCTGAGCAATGTCTACGCGGTGGCGGTTCTGCTAATCGTTGGGGCGTTCCTGACGTTTTCAGGGGGCTCTAAACGGAAAAAGAGGGTTAAGTATTACAGGGTGAGCGTCAAGACCCTCTACGCCGTTGTGTCGGTCTTTATAATTGCGGGCTTCCTGTCTGTAACGGTGGCTTCATGGGGGACTCTGGCGTTTACGTACTCCTCAACGCTCGCAGGGGGGCAAAGGGAGGGCTGGTACCTGCCCGGCTCGACGTTTGAGAGGAACCTGAGCGTCGAGAACAAGGCCTTGTACCCGTTCTACTACTTCCTGAGTGGCGGAAGCGAGAGGGCCCAGATTCTGGGGCCGACGTTTTTCCGCATTGGGGGCGGTTCAAGCGTCGAAGTTCCAGTCCACGTCACCGTTCCGGAGGACACGAGGATTTACCGCGAGGAGTTCCAGGTGAGGTCTTACCCTGCCGTGCTTCCCGCATCACTCGTGGCTTTCCTCTACTCATTCAGCCCTTATCTTCCGCTGGTCGCCTACGTCATTGTCCTCTCGGGGGCGCTCCTGGTATTTTACCGCCTTGCGGGGATTTCAGAGGGAGACGTCTTTAGAATAAGAAAACGGAGGGGAAGTATTCTCTCCAAGGTACTCGGAGATGGTTAGCATGAGGAAATTTATGCTCCTTACGGCCTTCCTCCTCGGACTGGTTCTGATAGTGGGTTCGAGCGGGAATTTTCGGGCTTATACCGCTAAAAGAAATGCTGAGTTTGATATCGTAAGTGGGAACGACTCTTACATAGGCTGTCGCTGTTTGCAGTGGCCAATTTCCGTTAACGCGGGCTCCAGCGTGGAGTTTACTGCCCTAACAGTTGAAAACCGGATGGACAGGCCAATAACGTTCCACGTTGAGGGCGACTACTCGGCGCTTCCAGAGGGCATCAGCGGAAGCATTGACGGTTCCGTTTACACCCTTGAGCCTGGAGACTCGGCCCCCATCATGGGTACATTCTCCGCTGACGGTTACGTTGGAGACGGCGCCTACGAGGTGCCCCTCACGGTCTACGCGGACTGGGACGGGGGGAGTGCAAAGATTGAGACTTGCTCCATGAACGTAACGTCCATCGGGGGCCCCACGATAAAGAAAGAGCTCCTCTCTGGGAACACTGAAGTGCCCCTCTACACGTACCAGCAGTGGGTGTTCAGGATAACGGTCACGAACCATGGTGCCGCAAGAAACCTAACGATAAAGGACGTTGTAGGGGGAGAGTTTGAGATAGACTCAATATCCCCGAGCGCTGGAAATTACACGGTAAACCAGCACGGAGCTTCTACCCACATTCTATGGGACGTTGAGCTGAGCGCCGGTGGGAGCGCTTACCTGAACGTGACGGTGCACACCAAGATTAACCCCGCGGGAAAACAGGAGTTCACCTCGTGCGGAACCTACAGCCTGAACGATGGGGCTGAAATCCTCGGCTATGGCATCGTCAGCGACGGCATTCTCATTAGAGCGGTCTGGGGGGAAGACGATGACTCAGACGAAAACTGTAGCTCAGGGGGTTGTTGATTATGAAAAAATCCGATAAAAAGCGTGCAATCTTGGCTGGCCTCGCCCTTTCGGTTTCCCTTGCCGTAATCTTTGCCCTGTATTCGGGCGTTGCCTACTCCAGGGAGCCCGTAACGGTGGATGCGACCTACTCCGAGGCCTACCTGCAGGAAGGGCACTTCACTGCTTACGGCCTGTTCTCCAACGAGACCATCTACAAGAACGGGACTTCCCTGGAGTACTACCCCTCCAAAATAACCGACGCGATAGTGGGAAGCTACAAGTTTTCGTCGGACGGCGCCAGCGGGAGCTACGAGGCCACGCTCCACGTCAACTACTACGTAACCTCCGGCAAGAAGAAAGTCTACCTCGTTAACGACACAGAACTCCTCGCCAGGGACACCTTCACGGGGTCCTTTGAGGTTCCCGTTGAACTGAACTTCACTGAGATGGACTCGAGACTCAAGATGGTTCGGGAGGGAACCGGCCTGTACCGCGCCGAGAGGGAGGTTTACGTCCTCGTGAAAGTCATGCCCTCCGGACAGGAGCCGTTCACCCAGGACATAAGGCTGAATCAGGACTCATCGGGGATGCTGTACTTCAGCGGGGCTGACAAGGAGTATAAGAAGGTAGTGAGGAGTGTTGAGACTACAACCAACTCACTGTCTTTCCTCGGTGCTGACGTCGGCGTTTCAACTGCCAGAACTGTATTCCCTGCAGTGGCGCTCCTCTTCGCGATTCCTCCAGCAGGTTTCGTCTACGCCAAACGTGAGAAGAAGCCGAAGTCCAGGGAGCTTACCGCCCTGAAAAAGTATACCGTTGAGGGGACTCCCCCAGAAGGAAAGCGCGTTGAGCTGTCCTCACCTGCTGACCTTAAGAGGGTTTTCGAGCTGGTTGACAGGCCCGTGGTTCACTACCGCAACGGCGATGCCGATGTCTACGCGATAGCGGACGGCGGAACCGTTTACGAGTACCGGGCGAATTAGCCCGGACACCAACAACTTTAAAAGCTTAAGCTAAAAGCCACCTTAGGAGTTCTAAAAGGGTTAGAGGTGGTTAGAGATGAACCCGTTCCACGAGCTTGAGCCCGGACCGGAGGTTCCAGAGGTCGTTTACGCTCTCATAGAGATTCCGAAGGGAAGCAGGAACAAGTACGAGCTTGACAAGAAGACCGGCCTGCTTAAGCTTGACCGCGTCCTCTACAGCCCGTTCTTCTACCCTGTCGACTACGGAATAATCCCCCAGACCTGGTACGACGACGGCGACCCGTTCGACATAATGGTCATAATGCGCGAGCCCGTTTACCCGCTCACCATCATCGAGGCCAGGCCGATAGGCATCATGAAGATGGAGGACTCCGGAGATAAGGACTGGAAGGTTCTCGCCGTTCCGGTCGAGGACCCGTACTTCAAGGACTGGAAGGACATCGACGACGTTCCCAAGGCCTTCCTCGACGAGATTGCCCACTTCTTCCAGCGCTACAAGGAGCTCCAGGGCAAGGTCACCAAGATTGAGGGCTGGGGCAACGCCGAGGAGGCCAAGAAGGAAATCCTCCGCGCCATCGAGCTCTACAAGGAGAAGTTCGGTAAGAAGGAGTGATTTTCCCTTCAATTCTTTTTGGAGGTCTGGCCATGTACAAGCTTTTGACCGTTAAGGACGTTGTCAGAATCCCGCCCGTGATGTTCACGATGGACCCCAAGGAGGCCGCAAAGCTCGTCCTCAAGGAGACCTACGAGGGCATCTACGACAGGGACGAGGGAGTCGTCCTCGCCATCCTCGATGTCCACGAGGTCAGCCAGGGAGTCGTTGTGCCCGGCGACGGAGCCACCTACCACGAGGTCACCTTCGACGTCCTCGTCTGGAAGCCCGAGAACGGGGAGGTCGTTGAGGGAGAGGTCGTCGAGATGATGCCCTACGGTGCGTTCATAAGGATCGGCCCGATGGACGGCCTCGTCCACATAAGCCAGCTCATGGACGACTACGTCGTCTTCGACGAGAAGAACAGGCAGTTCATAGGCAAGGAAACCAACCGCGTCCTCAAGCTCGGCGACTATGTCAGGGCCAGGATAATCGGCATCAGCGTCAAGAGCAAGGTCATCAGGGAGAACAAGATCAACATGACGATGCGCCAGCCCGGCCTTGGAAAGTTTGAGTGGATTGAGCAGGAAAAGAAGAAGGCCCACGGGGAGGCTGAGTGAAGATGGCCAAGGAGAGGGCCTGCAGGCACTGCCACTACATAACGACCGAGGACAGGTGCCCTGTCTGCGGTAGCAGGGACCTTAGCGACGAGTGGTTCGACCTCGTCATAATCCTCGACACCGAGAGCAGGATTGCAAAGAAGCTCCGCGAGAGCATACCCGAGGCGGCTAAAGTTCCGGGCAAATACGCCATAAGGGTCAGGTGAGATGCTGTTCCGCTTAACTGAGGAGCTCCGCCGGGAGCTCAAAAAACCGCTGGGTGAGCTCATAAGGGGCCCCATTCCGGAGCCCTACCTCCGTATTAAGGACGAGCTTAGGGGAAAGACCGTCATCACCGTTGGGGACGTCGTCACCGAGAACGTCGTCAAGCTCGGTATTTCCCCCTCTTTGGCCATCTACGACCTCAAGACCAAGAGGGCCGACTATTCTCCGGATATAAACCAAAAGGCCGTCTTCATGACTGTTACAAACCCTCCTGGGGCGATAACGAAAGCTTTATTAGACACGATCAGAAAGGCCTTCGGCCTCGTTGAGAGGGGCAGGCCGGTTCACATACTCGTCAGCGGGGAAGAGGACTTGGGGGCAATCCCAGCCGTGCTGTACGCCCCCTACGGGAGCCTAGTCCTCTACGGCCAGCCCGACGAGGGGGTAGTGCTTATAAAGGTAACCCCCGAATGCAAGCGCAGATGTGCCCGCATCTTATCCAACATGGAGGTGGTTCGTGATGGAGATTAAGGTGACCGAGATAAGGGAGAACAAGCTCCTCGGAAGGAAGGAAATATACTTCGACATCATACACGAGGGCGAGCCTACCCCGAGCAGGGAAGCGGTGAAGGGTAAGCTCGTCGCCATGCTTGACCTCGACCCGAACACCACCGTGCTCCAGTACATCAGGAGCTACTTCGGAAGCAACATCTCCAAGGGCTACGCCAAGGCCTACGAGACCAGGGAGAGGATGCTCTACATCGAGCCCGAGTACATCCTCCTCCGCGACGGCCTCATCCAGAAGGAGGAAGAGTGAGGTGGTGTAAATGGCGAAGAAGAAAAAGACCAGCCAGAAGTGGAAGCTCTATGAGGTTAAGGACGGAAAGGTCATCAGGAAGAACAAGTTCTGCCCGCGCTGCGGCCCCGGCGTCTTCATGGCCGACCACGGCGACCGCTGGGCCTGCGGAAGGTGCGGCTACACCGAGTGGAAGAAGTGATTTCCTCTTTTCTCTTCCTTAATACCTGAACCTGAAGAAAGCTAAAAAAGAGTGAATTCTTTGGAAGTACCATGCCGACATACTACGGCCTCAAGATTAGGCTCCACCCCGACGTTTATGAGCCGGCAGAGGACACGTTCCTCCTCGCCGAGAACCTTGCCGTCAAAGAGGGAGACATAGCCCTCGACGTTGGGGCTGGAACGGGCCTCATAGCGCTCCTGATGGCCAGAAAAGCCCGCTACGTGCTTGGGGTGGACATCAACCCCATAGCCGTCGAGCTGGCAAGGGAAAACGCGAGGATAAACAACATCAAAAACGTCGAGTTCCGCGTGAGCGACCTGTTTGAGAACGTTTCTGGAAAGTTCGACGTGATAACGTTCAACGCCCCCTACCTGCCCGGCGAGCCCGAGGAGCTGATAGACCTGGCTCTGGTTGGAGGTGAAGGGGGGAGAGAAGTCCTTGACAGGTTCATCCAGGAAGTTCCGCGGTACCTCAAGCCCCGCGGGACTGTTCAGATAGTCCAGAGCTCCATAACCGGGGTGGAGGAGACCCTCAGGAAGCTAAGGGAAGTCGGCCTGAAGGGAAAAGTAGTGGCTAAGGTTCACGTCTTTTTTGAGGATATAGTGCTAATAAACGCGGCTATGCGAGGCGGTGGCGCTTGACCTCGTAGAGAAGCTTCACGCTCGGCTTCTCAGGGAACTCAACGTCTTCCTCGAAGAAGTTTATTTGAATTTCCCTTGCCTTAATCTCGGGGCGTGGTTTTACGTTTCCAAACATGGGTGTAGGGTCGAGGGGTTGCTTTTAAAGTTTTCGGAAATTGCCGAAGTACTTTTCGACAGAGGTATTTCGGCCCCGGCATGTCGTACACACACCTGACCAATCACCTTTTTAAGAGGCTAATATAAAGCCAGCCCAGAGAAGGGAATTAGGTGAGACTAATGGCGATAGTTGTGAAGTCCGACCCGAACATGCCCGATGAAATCGCGCTCCTCTTTAGGAAACAGCACTACGAGCTCGTTGGCAGGCACAGCGGGGTTAAGCTCTGCCACTGGCTCAAGGAGAGCCTCACAAAGGGCAGGTTCTGCTACAAGCAGAAGTTCTACGGCATAGCGAGTCACAGATGCCTCCAGATGACGCCGGTCCTTGCATGGTGTACGCATAACTGCATATTCTGCTGGCGTCCGATGGAGGGCTTCCTCGGCACAGAATTGCCACAGCCATGGGACGACCCAGCATTCGTCGTGGAAGAGAGCATAAAGGCCCAGAGAAAGCTCCTCGTCGGCTACAAGGGCAACCCGAAGGTTCCGAAAGAGAAGTTCGAGGAGGCCTGGAACCCCAAGCATGCTGCAATAAGCCTCTCGGGCGAGCCGATGCTCTACCCCTACATGGGCGACCTCGTCGAGGAGTTCCACAAGCGCGGGTTCACGACCTTCATCGTTACCAACGGAACAGTTCCGGAGAGACTTGAGGAGATGATAAAGGAGGACAAGCTCCCGACCCAGCTCTACGTCTCGCTCACGGCCCCGGACATTGAGACCTACAACCGCGTCAACGTCCCGATGATTCCGGACGGCTGGGACAGGATTAAGGAGACGCTCAGGCTCATGCGCGACGCTCAGACGAGGACTGTGATAAGGCTCACCCTCGTCAAGGGCGAGAACATGCACAACCCGGAGGGCTACGCCGAGCTGATAAAGCTCGCGAACCCGATGTTCGTCGAGGCTAAAGCTTACATGTTCGTGGGTTTCTCACGCAACAGGCTCACGATAAACAACATGCCGCGCCACGAGGAAATCAAGGCGTTTGCGGAGGAGCTGGTTAAGCATCTCCCTGGCTACCACATTGAAGACGAGTACGAGCCGAGCAGGGTCGTGCTGATAATGCGCGACGACGTCGACCCCAGCGGAAGGGGGCTGAATGGAAGGTTCATCGGGGACTGAAATTTTCGCCGGTTTTCGTGTTTCGAGGAAAACTTTATTTATTCTCCTTCGTTTTTTAATTAAGGGGTGTTGGCATATGAGGAGAACGCTTGCCATAATTCTGCTCATGATGTTTTTAACGGTTCCGTACTCCACCGCGAGTAGCGTCCTTGACAGTGCATCTTGGGTTTTTGTTGGGATGGATTCCTACACTGACTCAGTTCCGCTGAAAGCCTACTCTTTGCTTGCACTTAGCTCTATGGTTGGGAAAGTCCACAACGAATCTATGGTTCGGGGGGCAATTAGGGCACTTACCAATGACCTTCTTTTACTCCAGAATCATGATGGTGGCTGGGGCCATGGTGCCTGTCAGATTAGTACCCCCCACGACACTGCCCTTGCAATAATTGCACTTAATAATGCTCTGGCCGTTTCTGAGGAGTTTGGGATTTTAACTAAAGCTAAGGAGGGTGCCATTTTAGATTCCATCCGGGCCGGGAGGAAGTACCTTTTTGATTCATTCTCTTCCCCTGGCTGGGGATACGCCCTAGACTCGGCTCCAAGATTTTACCCGACTGCCCTGGCCCTGTGGGCACTCGGTACTCTCGGTTTTGACTACTCAAACAGCCTCATGGTTAAAACGGCCGCTGATTTCATAGCGGAGCAGTCCAATCTCTCCCCTGACGACCGTGCTCTTAGACTCATTGCCTTCCATGCTATTGATTACCCAAATGTTACCCCCTATCTTTCGGAGTGCCGTCAGTTGCTCTCAAGCGGCAACCTCAACGAATACCAGAGGGCAATACTCACTTATGCGGTCATGCTGTACGACCCCTTGGACTTTGAGGTCGGAAAGTCACTTGCGATACTTGAGAATCTCGGAATGAGAGGTAGTATCTACCTTCTTGTGAATAGGGGTCCGCCCTTTATGACGGAAAGCAACATTATATCTACTGCTTACGCGGTTTTGGCATTTTCCATGGTTTCTGACGTTATTTCTCAGGTAGGTAAAGACACCCCCACGGATTATCGTTATATCCTCTACAATGAACTCGTATCCCGCCAGAACTCTAATGGTGGCTGGCCGCTCTTTGAGGGTGAGCAATCTTCGGCGAAGGCCACTTACTACGCTCTCGTTGGAATTCTGTCCTCTGAGAACCCTTCCGAAGGTATTGTGAAGAAGGCGCTCGTGTGGGCTGAGAGGCACCTTCCAACTGCCATGAGACAAGCAGAGCTGCGCGGCACAATAACCGAGGACTACTACTACACTGCCATGATACTTGCCGAGTTTGGGGATCTATCCCCCGAAGAAAGGGAGGAGCTGATAAACTTCACCCGCTCTCTGGAGTTTTCACCCGGTCTCTGGAGGGGTTTGTTCAATGTTCCTCAGCCCTATGAAACTGCCCTCGGTCTTAACCTGCTCATCTCCCTCGGTTATAGCGGCGAGGATATCGAGCGCGGGGCAAAGTGGCTTCTCTCGGTGAGCAATGCCGGCTGGGGTTTCCGTGTTAGCTACCCCTATCTCCTACCTAGGAGTTTCATGACAAACGTTCCAACTACCGTTGCAGTCCTTGACGCGCTCTCAAAGGTCGTGCCTCCTGAGGAATTAGAACCTCACGTCGAATGGCTGGTTGAGCAGAGGCTTCCAAACGGGGCTTGGGGCTACTTTGGAAGAAGAGTTAGTGTGCTTGGTGAGGTCTACTACGCTACCCCGTCAATGGAGTACACAATACGGGCCGTTGAGGTTCTGAAGACGCTGGGATACGACTACTCCGAGGAAGTGCTTCCGTGGGTCCTGGAGAACGCTCTCAGTGCCAGTGTGACCACAGCGGACATTGGTCTGGCTCTCAGTTTCTTGAGCGACCTAGACATTATTCCGTCCACCACTCTCTATGAAGTCGTGATGGCCCTCAGAGAGGGAATATGGTACGTCAACTACTGGGGGGACTACGGTGAGGTTGCCCAGGACATCGCTTCCTCGCTCTCCGAAGAGGTTAAGGTTGTGCTTGTTGGGGGCAACCTGATGCCTGATGAAGGGAACCACATAATCGTTGCCCCAATTGGCCACGTGGACGTTTCCCGCTACAATCCCCTTGTCCAAGTAGAAGTCAACGGAACAACCGTAGTTGTTAACGGTAACAAGTATCCACTCTCTACGAGCATCGTTATAGTGCCTGGAAGAACCCACGATGGCTACGTGCTTATAATCCTTGCAAATGAAGATGCCATCAAAGGAGTTTTCCTGCTCTTCACAAGCGGCATGTACCACTACCTCCATGGAAACTACATGGTTCTCACTGCTTCCGATTCAAACGGCGATGGCGAGATTGGGCCGGAGGAGATAACACTCTTGGCTGTGGGGTGAAGGTCTTTGCGGGCCCTGATAATAGGAATCGGCCAGTGCGGGACGAAGATAGCTGACCTGTTCGCTCTCGTTGACTTCGAGACACTGGCTGTGAACACCTCTCGCGGCGACCTGGAATATCTCAAGCACGTCCCACAGGACAGAAGACTCCTTATAGGAGAAAGCATCACGGGGGGCAAGGGCGTCAACGCCAACCCGCTCCTTGGCAGGGAAGCAATGAAGCGGGACCTGCCCATGGTGATGAAGAAGATAAACTCCATCGTAGGCTACGAGGACGTTGACATCTTCTTCCTCACCTTTGGCTTTGGCGGCGGAACCGGTGCTGGGGGAACTCCAGTCCTAGCGGAGGCGCTCAAGGAGGAGTACCCGGACTCGCTTGTGGTTGCAATCGGTGCGCTTCCGCTTAGAGAGGAAGGCATAAGGCCCACAATCAACGCGGCCATAACCATAGACAAGCTCTCCAAGATAGCGGACTCCATAATCGCCATAGACAACAACAAGCTGAAGGAGGGCAACGACGATATAAGCAGGGCCTACGAGAGGATTAACTACACGATAGTCGAGAGGATAGCCTCGCTCCTCGCCCTCGTGGACGTCCCCGGTGAGCAGACGCTCGACGCGAGCGACCTCAAGTTCGTCCTCAAGGCCTTTGGAAGTTTTGCCACTGTTGGCTATGCGAAGGCCGAGGCGAGCAAGGTAAAGAGCCTGTCGAGGCTCATAATCAAGTCCTTCGAGAGCGAAGGATTATACCTTGACGCGAACATCGAGTCCGCCCTCTACGGCCTCGTTGCGGTTCACGGTCCGCCTGAGGTTCTTAAGGCAGGGGACATCTTTGAGGCCCTCGACTACCTCACGAACAAAATCAGGGGCAAGCAGATTTTCCGCGGCTTTTACCCAGACCCCCGCGAGAGGGAAGTTGAGGTTGTAACCCTCCTGAGCGGCATCTACGACAGCAAGAGCATCGAGGAGATAGTCAGGACTGCCAAGGAGTACGCAAAGTCGTTCATGCAGGCAAAGAAGGAGGCCGAGACTAAGAAGAGCGAGCTCCTCAGCGGTCTGCCCGACTTCGATGACCTTTATCCGGGAGGGGAGGTCTACGATGTATCCTCGCCCAGGCTGGAGGAGGTCGCGAAGAGGCTGAGGAGGGGAGCCCATGACTGACCCAGTGAAGGACTCGGTCGAGGCCGCCCTCGAACTCGACGAGAAGTCCGTTTATTCCCACATCGCCCACGAGAGCGCCGAGGACATAGTCAGGATTATCTCGTCCCTTGATGCCGAGAGGGCAAAGCTCAAGGGGGAGGTCATCTACTACACCGACGACTGGGACGCCCTGATACGCGAGAGGATAGCGAAGGGAAAGAGGCACACCGCCTTCGACTTTTACAACCCCGCCCTGCTCGACATCTGGGAGGAGAAGGTAAAGCACGGGAAGAAGCTCCGGATGTTTGAGAGGGTGTCTTACGCGGTTCTTGGAGCGTTTGTTGCCTTGACGGGTATTGCCACCGTTATCACGGGCTCCCCGCTTATCCTGCTCGCAGTTTCTGCACTGCCCCTTGCCCTGGTTGTAAGGGACAGGGTAAGGGACTCACTTGACCTGATTTACTACGAGCTGACCCAGTTCTTCATAGACGAGCTCAGGGAGATTGTTTCAAAACACGGGCTCAACCCTGAGAGGTACAAGTTTAAGCTCTTCACCGGCGGCTACTTTGGAGTAAAGACCCGGAAAACACCCTCCGGCATATTTGCCGTCGTTGAAAACAAATCCGGGTAGTAACAGTTAAATATAGTTCCGTTATACCTGTTAGTAGGTGGGAGAGTATGGGGCTAGTCCCTAAAAGGCGCGGTCAGATATCTCTTGAATTTATGCTGGTGTTTTCGATAATGCTGATAATGCTACTCTACTCCATAAAAAACGTCGGTTTTGATGAATCTTCACCTTCATCTGAGACCCTGGCCGTTCAAATTGCACTGGAGGAGAAAAACCTCGCAGACGCAATATCTGGCACGATAAGTCAGGTCTACGCTCAGGGGCCGGGCTCAAAAGCAACGGCCTACGCCAGGCTTGTTTATCTCAGAAATCCCAAGTACTTGGAAAAGGGGCTGAATGTAGTCAATCCGAGGATATTCATAACTTATGGGCCGTATCTCTCTGAAGGTAACGGAACCTATGTGGTAGTCGTCAATGGTACCGGGACGTCAGAACTGATTCGCTCAGGCGAGAACAGGAACGCTTTCTGGAGCAGGGCCATGTATCAAGAGGATTTGTCCATGAATTCATCTGTGTGGAGTTCGGGTGTTACACTCACATGGGCGGACGACGGGACGACCGCCCACGGGCTGAATCTCGACCCCTCAACACTGCCGCCTGAACTGAGAATCGTCGTCGAGTGGAATCCGGATCGCGGGGACTCCTGGCTCTACAACGCAACGGCCGGCGAGCTCAGGATAAACATCAACCCGGGTGAGTGAGATGAAGAGGGCCCAGCTGAGCCTTGACCTCATGTTTGCAGTGACGCTCGTCGCCCTCACCGTTTTAAGCCTGATAAGCCTCGCGACCCACGAAGTTGAAGGTGCCCACACGTTTGACGCATCGGCCAAAGTGAAAGTCTTCGCAATTGACCTACGGGACACCGTTACCAAAGTCTACGCCGTCGGCGATGGGTTTGCGGTCATGAAGGAAGTTCCATTCGAGCTGGAGAGTGGAGACTACGTGAAGGTCACCCTAGATGGGCCCTCCAGCGAGCTGAAAGTTGAGGCAGAGCTTGGGGGCACGAAATATACTACCGTCCAGAAAATCCCTGTCCCAATTGCTTCGAACACCACGGTAACTTTGACACCCTCAAATAATGAGTTTTGGGTAATCTGTGAATACAACGAGACGGCCGGTGGGATTGATGTCAGGCTCAGCGAGAGCCCGTAGGGGTCAAACGGCAATTGAGATGCTCTTCATACTCGGGATAATTCTCACTGGGATAGTTGTTATTGTCCCCCTGTACACACAGGAGAGCGGAGAATCCCTCTTGGTGGCCGCTGTGAGGGACGCCGCGTCGCAGGCTGCGGTTTACATTGAGGCCGGGGTGATAAGCGACACGCCAGGATACGAGGACCTAAATGACATCATACAGGGCTACACTGAATACCGGAGCGTGGGGTTCCGGCTGGTCGGTGTCAGCCTCGTCTCTGAAAGTAGCGAGAGAGTCACGATAGCCGTGAAGTTCACCCATAACTTCTCCCCGGAACCCTCAAGGGACTCAGGGATTGCCAGGAAGATAGGGGAGTTCCTCAAGAACCACCTCAAGGACGTGAATGGGTTCTACCTGAAAGACGGCCACCTCTACTACGGGGGACGTCTTGTGGAGTTTAAAATTGCCGTTGGTGAGACCTTGGAGGTGATATCATGAGACGAGGTCAGCTCTTTTCCATGGACGCTCTCATATCGCTGGTTCTTGTAATCATGGTGCTTGGCACAGTCTCGGCTACATCTGAAAACCTCCGGGACGAGATAGCCTCGATGATTGGGTGGTATGAGAGGGCCAACATAGCGGACAGTATGCTGGACGTTCTGACGAAGAGCCCTGGCGAGCCCGAAGACTGGGAGAGCAATCCCTCATCTGTGATGATAGTAGGCTTAAGAAGCCCGAAGTACCCCCACGCCTTAGACTATAACAAAGTTAAGGCTCTTGTGGACTACTTCTCCACATCAACGGCTATCCAGAATGCTCTCTATGACCTCGGCCATATGAAGGACTTCCAGATGGAGCTGTACCTCACTCAGATGGATGTTTCAATAAACGGCTCCTTTGCGGCAGAGATATATGCTGACCTAACGGGGGATTTTGAGAACATCAAAATAGCTTTGGCCGCTGACAACAGCGGAAACCGAGCGTTTAGGGTTAAATGTGACAGTGTGAAGGTAAACGGTGCACCATCTCCGTATGGAATGCACCTTACCCTTTTCCCTGGAGATGTCCTTGAGTTTATAACCATTGATCCAGCTCAGGTTCTAATAGGAGGGAACGATAGGGTTGACGTTATACCAGACAATGATAACCCTGAAGATCCTATCCCTCGTGGGTCTTATGTTCAAATATTGGTCTTTGATGCGAGGAGTAATTATCACTATTCCTTAATAGAGAACAATGGTGTGTGTGAACTTCATATTGGGGGTCATGGACAGGTTAAGTTGCTTATACAAGGTAATTCAGGGGCTGACTTCGGTGTTATCTATAATGTCACATTCCCGCGTTTTAGTAGTCTTCCTACTTCATCTATTATCCTAATCAACGGTACTGTTGCCAATGAGACTATTGCCAGAGCCTCGAGGCTTCGTTCCCCGTGGATTGAGTATGTTGAAAGAGGTCTTGTAGTGACCATCAAGTTTTATAACTCAACTTTGACTGTTCCCGACAGAAAAGAAAGGATTATAGCCGGTAAACTTACTCAAAACGTTCCTGCTCTGGGGTTCTTGGAGTTCACAACTACTGGAAATGGCAACGCTACCTTTGTGATAATTGATGGGAACGTAAGCAAAGGCCTAATAGTGTGGCGTGGTAGATCGAGTGGTATCCTAAAAGCTTCAATTACATGGCACAAAGGGGATGAAGTTCGTGCCTTCTTCTATAAAGGTAATACGACTTCAGTCACGATACCCCTTAATGTGATGTTCAACACGTTCGATCCTGGAAAAGGCCCAAAAGTCGTCGAAGTGTGGTCAGTAAAAAATAACTTTGATGCCCCCCTCGTAATGACTGATGGGGGTACCCTTGGCCCTATACTCGCCCCCAAGTTTGAACCCCTCCTAATAAAACTCTGGGTGTGGGATGACTCATGAGGAAGAGAGGCTTTGTGTTCACCCTCGATGCACTGTTATCGCTCCTACTAGTCACGATATTTGTCACTAGCATTCTTGTCGTTGATAACAGCAGTGCCGTCTACTCTACTTACACGAGAAATCAGGAAAAATACATCGCAGAAGACACCCTTAAGACACTAAGGACGGTCTCCCTCAACGAACTCGTTCCGCAGTCCGTTTTGAATGAATGGGGAGAGAAGGGAGTCCTTGTAGATGAGCTGGTAACAGAGACCATGCCTCCCCTAGAAATAGCGGCAACATACTGGGCAACTGATCCTCTGTATCCAGAGGATTTGAAACACAATGCTGAGATTATACTTGGATACATCCTTAACAATACTCTAAAAGAGTACAACTATGAGCTCCTGATAAACAATTACACGAGTCCTTACCTGCGGAAAGTTAGGTCAAACTACACAAAAGCCCGTGATGTTTCTGTTTCGACACTTATGTTGAGCGGCTACGCCTACAACCAGACGCCTAGAGGGTATATGGCGAGGGCTTATCTTACCAAAGCCATCTTCAAAAGGTCGGATATATTTGGAATCCAAAGAGTGCTGGCTAGGTGTCACTATTCTTACGGCGGATATGTGTATTCTAACACCCTCAAGGTGGAGTCTCACTTTAGACTTCCAACTGATGCCAGTATTGAGAATGCTGATATCCGGTTGGTCGAGAGGACTGAGAGACAGACGTCTACTTTTGACCTAAACGGGCACTCTCTTGGTGCCGGTTATCACTCGGACGTTTCTGGATATCTTGAGCCAGGAGACAATGTCCTGACAGCGACCTTCACGACAGAATACTCCCCTTACTACTGCTATGAGCTTGGATACGGTAGTGGCTCCATGATGTACGTCAAGTATACGACCAGAAGTACCGACACAGCCTTCTTTGACCCTGCAAGGCGTTATGGGGAGCTCTACGATGTCCAGAGCTATACTGGAATCTATTACCTAAATGCTCTCTTTGTTCCGGGCAACGTTACGTCAATATCATTGCATCTAGTCACGAAAGGGGTCTTGGATATCCGCATTTATTACGCCTACGGGGCCAATTACTATGAGCTCGTCCACAAGAGAGTGAGCCCCAGTGGTGTTGTTGAGACTGACATAACTGGACAAGAGATAGAGGCTGGTCTCTCCTCCCACGGTTTCACTCTTGAAGACCTTTCACAGAGGTACTTTAACCTTGTCATAGCACTCGACTCATGGTGGGACAGTGACAGCAGGCATTTTATATATGACACAGAATACAGACTCAGAAGGCTTTACGGCAGTGGACAGTCTTATATTGATATAGATTACATTCCCACAACGGTTACAACGAGATATTCAATTCCGCTCTCGATATTCAAGGACTATGACGATATTCAGTATGGTGGTGACTCCGAGGGGAACAGGTATCAGAAGATGAGCTTCAGTTATTACCTCCCTCCAAACGCTGACCCTTGGTACGTTGACGTGTGGACGGCGATTCAGTTCACAACATTCACCCCGACATCTTACACCACAATCTCGGACAACGGCCAGAAGATATATGACTACTACTCTGATATTTATATGATAAGGGTTGCGTATTCAAGACAGAACGAGCGTATGATGGTACCCGGCCAAACCAACAAATACGTAGCAAAAAGCTCTGATGTCTCTCAGTACGGGTTTAGGTACGGTGAAAGCAGAGCAATCATAAACTACTTTATCCAGGCTTACGCTGGCTACGGCGACGTCTTCCCCAAGCTCATCCGTGATGGGTGTGGTGGATACAACGTGACCTACTACTGGATAGGGGATAGCTCTCCCCACAACATTCTCGCCGGGGACGATCCCTACTGCAGTGTCACAGCACAGGATCTCCTGAATGGAAGGAACACCTACGCCGTTGACGATGCCATAATGCGGCTCTTTAACAAGCTCGGCGGCGATGGGACTGCCCACAATCCGATACTGGTTAAACTACCCTCAACGGTGAACATAGAGGTAGCCTCGATGGGTAACATCCCCGGACTCTTTGAGCCCATCCAGATAACACTTCGCGTTTGGAGGGGGGATTGATGAGGCGTAGGGGGTTTTTGCTTAACTCATCAGTCCTCGTTCTTTTGATTCCCCTATTACTTCTCCTCGCAACCTACGAGGACATATCTTCCGCCATAATCACAGCTCAGAGTGAGAGAACTCAAGTCGAGAGAACATATAACGTAGTTTCGTTCCTTGACTTGGAATTCCAGAAGGCACTGGAGCTCTCTGGTAAGAGGGCCGTTGTGGGAGTTGTAGACTATGTTGCCGTTACAGGGAGGTTTGTGAGCCCCAGTTATATGGTTAATAACACCATAGCAGATCTTATAATAAGGGGTACTTCCTCTTCGATAACCGGATACGACCTTAGCAGGATAATCCAGGGACAAACACTTGAATCGTGGCTAACAAATGTAATAGAAGTCCTTCAAAAGCAGGGATATGCAGTTTCACCTTCGGTAGCTGATATCGTTTCCTCTGTTGATCTTAAGGTAGCACCCCTTGATGCTTTTACCATTGTAATAAGAGCGAAGATTCCAGAAATAACGATTAAGGACGTCTCGGGAAAGGTCGTCTATAAGGGTCCCCTCCCATCTTCGGGGGACTACATATATTCTACCGTGGACATCAGGGGACTTGAAGACCCAGTGTTCTCTGCGATGACTGGGGGCAGGTACCAGCGTTCCATAAGGGCATGTCTCTACGCCTATCCTGAGCTCGTATCCAGACCACTTGCAGTGGCGAATGGCACTGGGCTTGGTACTGATTCGAGGGTTGTGGGTTACTTTGGTACGGACTTTCAGTACAATTTGACGGATATTTGGGACTCTTCTGGAAACCATGTATCAAACCTAAGTATTAATGGAATTCTCGTAACTACAAAAGAAGTTATTCTCAACAACAGAGATATGGGAGTTCTCAAATTTGATAGTGTTTCATCTTCAGGAGACGGAACGGAGCTTCCTAGTGGATGGTGTTCACCTCTCGGATACCGTATGAATCTGACAATCCAAAACAACGTAGGGATTGACCTTAACGACTACCAAGTCCCCCTTCTCATTAGCACGGCGAAGGGATTTACATATCAGATGCTTGACTTTATCTTTCAGAACACGAATAACACCTATTCTAGTGATCCATATCAGACAAGAGCCTCCATTGCATTCTATGATGCAGACTGCAATCCAATCCCATTCTGGATAGAGTACTGGAATCCGACAACTAAGACTGCCCTAGTGTGGCTCAGGCTGTCGATTCCAAATAGTGAACATGTGACGGTTAGTATGTACTTTGGCAATGAGACAACTCCTACTAGAGGAGATGGACGTGCGGTGTTTGAGTTCTTTACTGGTTCACTTACAATTAATGGCGGGGACGAAGTCGAAATCAAGTTGAACCAAAATTCTCTAAACCTTAATGGTGGATTTGCTGTCAGGTTTAGAATGAGAGCAAAGGGGAACTACAAGGACTGGGACTCCGGCGTTGGGATTGAGGATGTGACTGGACGTATGGTTCTCTTTACTGATGATAACAGTGAGGGTCTTGCAATTCACAGGCCCTGGTGGAAGTATTACTCTTATATGAGTGGAAGGTATCCAATAGATACTTTTCACGTTTATGAGGCTTTGATGAAGCCATATTATCCTGACAATTCAAAGAAGGATTCCAAGTTTAAGGATATAACCGATAATGGTAGAGTTAATGATGATACATATTATAGAAAATGGACTGAACCTTTGACATATGTCTATGTGGTCACGGATAGTGAAAATAAAAACAGGAAAACAGAATACCAGTGGATAGCAGTTCGCAAGTACAATACCCCTACTGACCTCCTTGAAGATCCATATTTCAACGGAATAACCCTCCACTGGAAGACAACAACACTCAGCGAGGTCATAGAGGCTAAGTCCACGCCGGGGGCGTCAACTACCACCTCTTTATCAGGAAAGTCCTCCGTTTACGACCTTCAGCCGCTCATAGACTGTCTCCTCGACCAGCGCTACTTTGGAATATACGAAGGCTGGTCGTTCTTTGAGCGCCTGGAGGGGAGCAATGCAAACCACAATAAGTATGTAAACTTAGCACACCAGATGCAGGATGAGCTGGGCTACAAGTATGGTACCAGGTACTATCCAATTGGCCTCGTGAGCTTCATGATACCCCACGCAAACTATGACGCCAAGCTTCTAAGCCTTATGTTAACACTGGGACTCTCTACCACGGACGTGAGCAGTGCTGACTATTGTTTCATTAAGTTTTACTTTGGGAGCGGGAACAAGGTTCAAGGTTACCCCGTTTGGGGAATATCCTATGGAGTATTCTCTGGTGGTGACCTTTCTAAGATACCGTTTTACTTGGATGATACTACTGCTCGTGCAATACTCGGTGATCAGGGTGCAAATGACCTGCTGAAGAGGTGAAATCATGTCGGTGGAGGACTTTCTTTACAAAATCGGGGAGTTAGTTGACCTGAATATTAGAAAGCTCGTTGCTTTCATCAACCCCTCTCCTTCAGAGGGGAACCCGCTCAGCTTTAAATACCTCAGGAGGCTTGTAAAGAGAGAGCTTACGCCCCACGAATTCATAAGTCTCAAGCTTCAGCTTGCTTTTCTCATTTACCTCGTTATCAACCTGGTTCTACTGTTTCTTTGGGTTAGCCCCTACTGGATTGTGGGAGTTGCTGTGATGTACTTCCTCTATCTTCGCTACACCTTGGTTACGAACAGGGAGTTTCTGGTGGAGTATGAGCCGTACCGGTTCTTCTACTACGGGATATCTGTGATTTCTTTTGCAATTTTCCTCGGGTACCTCTTGGTCCGCAAAATAGCTGCAAACATCTACTATTACTACTCATACCTTCTTGTGGCCTTTGTGGTGGTTATGCTGTTCCGCTGGTACTTCAAGAGAACCTTCGGCAGGGACTACACCTACGGCGTCGTCGAGGAAGTTAAGAATGATGTTATCAAAGTCTTTGTCCACGACGACATAGCTGCAAACGTCAAGCCTGGGCACTACTGGCTCCCCGCGGTTCCGGACGCTGAGCCCGGAAGGGTCGTTAAAGTCCTCGTGGAAGACCGAACCTTCCACAGTGCAAGGCCGGTGCGGATAATCGAGGTCTATCTCCCTCAGTCCTCCCAGAGCTCCACCGAGCCGAAGAACGCCACCGAGTGAAGGACGAGCAGGTAGATTGAGTGGTGGGGCTCTATCAGGTTGGTCTTTGCGAATCCGAACCCTTTCTTTTCTATGATTAAGGGCTCGACCCGGGGATTGTCTGGTTCCAGAGTTGCCGACGTTTTCGTGACTGTTAATGTGTATCCCAGTCCGTTGGATATCCTCTCAAGGAAGCCGCTGAACTGCTCCCACATCCTTACATCGGTTTTATAGTAGATGGTGTGCCCCAAAGTATCACCATAAAAAGTAACGCTGGAAACTTTAAAAAGTTTTTCGATGTGCAATGCTCTATCGTAATGGCCCCATTAGCTTTTTAAAGACAAGCTATCGTCCCCGGTTGGTGGTGTCATGGGGGATATCGTTGCCGTTCTCAAGTATCTTATAATACTGTACGGCGGTCTGTTCGCGATAACGAACCCTATTGGAGCCGTGCCAGTGTTTCTCGGCATTACCCACGACCTCAGCGTACGCGAGAGGAGAGAGATAGCCACAAAAACCGCCATAACAGTTATTGTGACCCTGGTGGTTTTTGCCCTCATAGGCCAGTGGATTTTCCGGTTCTTCGGTTCGAGCGTTGATGCCTTCGCCATAGCAGGGGGAATCCTGCTCTTCAGAATGGCAATGGATATGCTATCGGGCAAGCTATCCTCGGTTAAGATAAGCACCGAGGAGACCGAGGAGTTTGACGAGGAAGTCGTTACACTTGAGGAGGTCGCGATAATTCCCCTTGCAATCCCTCTAATCTCGGGCCCGGGTGCGATAACGACGGTGATGCTTTACATGGCGAAGGCAGGCGGCGTCATGGAAAGGGCCGTTGTCCTGTTGGGTATAATCCTGATCGGCATTACAGTATGGCTCGTCCTCTGCTCCGCCAACGTGATAAAGGCGCGCCTCGGCAGGGTGGGCATAAAGGTAATGACGAGGATGATGGGTCTGATACTGACCTCCATGGCCGTCCAGATGATTATAAACGGCATTAAGGGGGCTTTTGGCCTTTGATTTCCAAAACCCTTAAATCTTTTCTGTTGAACTATGTCCGGTGTCGAAAATGCGCGGAGACCTGATACGTGTTCTGAGCTCTGTTGAGGAGACGGCAAACGAGCTGAAGCTTGACGGGTACGAGCCCGACGTTGTGCTCGTTGGGAAAAAGGCCTACGAGTTCATAAGAGAACAGGTGAACGAGGAGTTCGGTGGTGAGGAGGAAGTCCTTGAGCTTTCCGGGCTGAAGGTTCGGGTTCTTGAGGAGCTCGAAGGGGACGCCGTTGTTATAGACAGCAAAGCTCTTGGACTCGGCCTCGGCGGGGCGAAGCGCTTCAAGGTCGTCCTATAATCCTTCCGTCTCTCAGTTCTATCCTCAGTCCCCTCAGGACGAGCAGGCTGAGCGAGACCGCCATGATGTCGGCCAGGCTTCCGGGGTTCCTCAGGTCGCCCTTCTCCCGCATAAATTCATCGAACTCCTCCAGGCTCAGCTCTCCGTCGAGGACTTTCCTCGCGTTTTCCTGGACAAGCTTTGCCTCCTCTACGCCCGCTTTTCTTACGATGAGCGTGTCGAGGTTGTTTGCGAGCATCTCAACGAAAGCCCTTACGACGGCGTCTTCCAGGGGGAGCTTCCCTATCAGCTCATAGAGCCTGCCGAAGGTCGAGTAGCTCAGCTCGTATTCGTTGAGCCACTCGCAGAATATCATCTCCCTCTCACAGCTCATCTCGGCGAGCCTCGCCAGGTTTATCCCGTCCTGGAAAAGCTCCCTGAAGGAGTCGTCGGAATATACGTCGTACTTGACGCCGCTCGGAATTCCCTTGGGGTTGGCTATCCTTATAGCCCTGTAGAACTCCATCGTGTCCCTGACGGTTGACTCCTCTATCAAGAGCCTCGCCTTTTCCCTAGCGTCGAGCATGTTTTTCCCAATGGCCATTCCCATGATGAGCGGAATTGAGAGTGCGATAATGCCGAAGTTGGGGTTTGCATCTTGGGCTTCGCGCGAGGCTTTGACAGCCCGTTTTATAAGCTCCCCAAGCCCTGCCTCACGGGGCTCAAGTATGCCCTTTCTCAGGAGTTCCGCGGTCTTCACAGCCTCGTAATAGACCCCCGTGACGGCGGTCTCGGCGAAGAGGAAGTGGTAAAAGGTCAAATCCTCGAAGTCCCTGAAGCGGCTTACGTTGCCGGGCTTTGGTATGGCCGCCTCAAGGAGGGGGCCGAGGGTGAAGGCCCTGACGATTTTCCACCGCTCCATTCACACCACCAGGTACAGGAGCAGGTAGATGAGGTAGAGGGCCAGCACGACTTTTCTGGCGGTTTTCTTCGTCAGCGTGTAGAGTCCGAGGGCCATCAGCGTAACGCCCCAGAAGGCGTCCTTTATCGCCCCCGCGTAGGGCTGGAGCCAGGCTATAGGCTCTGGGTTGAACTGCTTCAGCAGGAGAAGGAGCCCGAGGAAAACGAAGATTAGCCCAAGCGTCCTCACTTCAATCACCCTCCGCGAGCAGTATTATACCTATGATGAGGAGCACAACAGCGAGAAGCGTTGTTCCCCCTATGGGGCCAACTATTATGGGGAACAGGGGCTTTGCCACGAGGGCCGCGCCGAGCACTATAAGTATTATCGCGAGGGTCTTGGTGTCTCCGTTCGAAATTATCTCGTTGGCCCGCTTTTCGGTTTCCTCCGCCAGCTCGCTGAGCCTCTCTTCGAGAGGAGTCCCCTCGCACTCTTCTTCCGGCATTATGATGGCGAGCAGGAAGTAGAGCAGTGTCATGGCGACGGGGTTGAACACCAGCAGGACGGCGAATATGACCCTGAGCAGCGTTGGGTCTACGTCGAGGTACTCCGCTATGCCTCCTATAACCCCAAGAAAGACCCTGTTCCGACGGGATCTCACAAGTCTTTTTTCCCTCATTTTTCTTTCCCAAAAAATAGGGGGGGTGTGAGGGCTTAAAAGTCATTCCCTACTACAATGTCACCGATTATGTCGTTCACTCTGATTAGGACGGTGCCTTTGTCGCCTCTGGCCCTGTTGGTCACGTCCCCAATGATGTCCCCGTCCTCGACTGCGATGACCGCCTCAAACCCCGTGGGGACCGTTATGGTGATATCTCCAATCACGTCGTTTATGGTCGTCCTCTTCGCGACCCTGAGGGAGATGTCACCCACGACGTCGGAGATGCGGTAGCCGTTCCATGAAGTCCCTGCGACGTTTCCGACGATGTCCGTGAGCTCGACACTGCCGGCTTCAGCGGCCACCCTGACTTCTCCAACGACATCATAGACGTCAATGCCCAGCAGCCCCTCCGGGACTTCCACTATAACGGTGCCGTTCGTGTAGTCGGAGCACAGGTTTTTGGTAGATGTCCCTATAATGTTAGATACCGTTCTGTGAGGGCAGTAAACGGTGAGGACTCCCTTTTCGACCGTGAAGCTCAGCGGGAGGTTGCTTTTGAGAACAATCTTGGAGGTGTTGGCTGAAACGATGACTACCTCTCCGACCACTTCCTTAACGGTTAGTGCAGAGGCGTTGAACTCGCCGACTTCCACAACCGCCCCCGCAACCTTTTTTGTAGTCACCCAGCCTACGTGGACGTCCCCTTTGAGGGCCAAGGCTGTGAGCGTTGCTCCGAGGAGAAATGCCGTAATCACCACACCCAGAGCTACCCCAACGAGGCCTCCCCTTAGCTTCATGCACATCACCTGTGAAACGGTCTTCACTTTTCCGTATAAAGTTTACGCTTGTCGAGGGTTGCACTTTTCAACGAAGACAAAAGTTCCACACTTCAGAGCAAAAGTCATAAAGAAAAGCCTGGGTCAGCGGAGGAGCTTGACGAACTCCCTCATCCAGGCGTAGAGGTCGCCGGGGTGCCTTGAGCTTACCCAGTTGCCGTCAACGACGACGGGCTCGTCCACCCACTCGACACCGGCGTTCCTCATGTCGTCCCGTATCCCCGCGTAGCTCGTTCCCTTCCTGCCCTTGAGCACGCCGGCTGAGATGAGTATCTGGGGCCCGTGGCAGATGGTGGCGACTGGTTTTCCGTCCTCGAACATCTTTTTGGCTATTGAGACTGCTTTCTCGTTTAGTCTCACGCGCTCTGGGGCCCTCCCGCCCGGTAGAACAAGGGCGTCGAATTCATCGGGGTCAACCTCGTCGAAGGCCAGCTGGACTTCAACGGTGTAGCCGTGTTTTCCTGTGATCTTCCCGCGCTCAAAGCTTGCTATGTACACCTCGTGGCCCTCTTCTTTTATCCTGTGAAGCGGGTAAATCAGCTCAACGTCCTCAAACTCGTTGGCACTGAGAAACAGAACCTTCACTTCAATCACCCCCTAACGTTCGGAGAGAAATAGAAACAGGTGCTTAATAACACTTTCTGGACAAAAATGGTTAAAGTGGAAGCTCTGTGGTCTCCTTGTGGGCCTTGAGGACGACCATAGTGTGCGTTGAGTCCACGCCCTCTATCTCCCCAATTCTGTCCAGGAACTCGTTGAGCTCCTCACTGCTCTTCGTCCTGATTTTGACGAGCATGTCGTAGTCTCCCGTTGTCTCGTAAACCTCGCATATCTGAGGGTACTTTTTGAGCTCATCGGCAACGTGGCTGTACATTCCAGCCTTCGCCTTTATCAGAATGAAGGCAAGGATTTTGAAGCTCAGGGCCTCTGGATCGAGAATGACGGTGAACTTCTTTATTATTCCCCTGTCTTTTAACTTCTTTATGCGCTCGTAGATGGTTGATTCGGCGAGCCCAACCTCCTTAGAAATCTCACGGAGGGGCGTTCTGCTGTTCTTCTGGAGTATCATGAGAATTTTCCTGTCGACTTCATCAAGGCCGCTCCTCGTCATTTTCACCACCATCACGGAAAATTTTCGGAAATATTTATAAATTTGCCGATTCTCGGCAACCATATGTTTATAAAATGCCGTCAGTCTTTTAACTTTGGCAGGGGGTGAGCAGGAATGCCAACGAACGTGACAGCGGAATACCTGGCCGCGGAAGAGGAGTACAGGAACGCCAAGACTATTCCGGAGAAGATTCGCGCCCTTGAGAAAATGTATGCAACCGTCCCAAAGCACAAGGGGACGGAGAAGCTTCGCCTTCAGATAAAGAGAAAGCTGGCCGAGCTGAGAAAAGAGCTTGAGAAGCAGAGGCAGGTTCGCAAGGGCGGCGGCGGGCCGTCAATAGCGGTGAGGAAGGAAGGTGCCGCCCAGATAGTTTTAGCTGGTCTTCCAAACGTCGGTAAGAGCTCCCTGCTGAAGGCCCTCACCAACGTTGATGCCGAGGTCGCGGATTACGCTTTCACTACTGTTAAGCCAATCCCCGGAATGATGCACCACAAGGACGTCCAGATACAGCTGGTTGAGGTTCCGGGCCTCGTTGAGGGTGCCGCCCTCGGAAAGGGCATGGGGCCCCAGCTCCTCAGCGTCATCAGGAACGCCGACGCGATAGCTATAGTCGTTGACCTGTCCAAAGACCCTATTAAACAGATGGAAATCCTTCTCCGGGAGTTCGAGAGGGCAGGAATAAAGGTCAACAAGAAGAAGCCTAAGGTTGAAATAAAGAGGACGGCCATGGGTGGAATCGTCATCAACGGCCAGGAGAACATCAAGGGTGACATCCAGGAAGTCATGAAGATGCTCAGGGAGGAGAGGATACACTCCGCTGAAATCACCGTTAAGGAGCCCGTGACGCTTGAGGAGTTCTCTGATGCGATTGATGAGAGCCTCGTGTGGAGGAGGGCGATAATCATAGCCAACAAGGGCGACGCCCCAGGTAGCAAGGAGAACTACGAGCGCTTAGTGAAAGCCTACGGCGACCGCTTCAAGATAATCCCAATATCTGCAAAGAAGGGCATAAACCTCGACAGGCTCAAGGACGAGCTCTACGATTTGGCCGGAATCATCCGCGTCTTTACCAAGAGCCCGGGCGAGGAGCCTGCCTATCCGCCGGTGGCGCTCAAGAGGGGCTCGACCGTTATGGACTTAGCCGAGAGGATTCACAAGGACTTCGCCAAGAACTTCCGCTACGCCCGTGTCTGGGGCAAGAGCGTTAAGTTCCCGGGCCAGAGGGTCGGAGCAGACCACGTGCTCGAAGATGGGGACATAGTGGAAATCCACGCCCGCTAACGGCAGAGCGGCCCCTTGCAGGTTCGCTTCCCTTTTCCTGCTAGGACGTCGAGGCTGTACTCACTTCCGTCGAGGCTGTCGAGAATTATCTTAGTCCCATCTCTCTCAAAAATCCAGAAGACCTTGTAGGCGAGCTCGTCCCGGACGACTTCAATCCTCGGGAGCCACCACGAAATCACGCGCGAGTTTCCCCAGGTTATGGCGCTCTCAAAGGCCTTCATTCTGGCTTCCTCGTCGTCAACGAGGGGTTCCATCACGTTCTTTTCATCGACTTCCCACTTCTGGAGTTCAATGAAGCCCTCTCCCCGCTCTGCTCCGAGGCGGTATAGGTCAACGTAGGCGAAGTAATCAAAAACCCTGTCGCTCATTCCGAGCCTTCTGTAGTAAAGCCTGAGGTGGTATACCCTGTAGGGATACAAAACGAAGTTTGATTCCGTCTCGGGGCGGAATATGGGTTTCATGACTTTTACGGTCTTCATGCACAACACCGCACCAGTCTTGTGCTAACTCGGCATTTTGGGCTCTTCACAAAACATCAACTCATAGTTTCTAACGATAGGTTTATAACTTTTTGGCAACAATATACAACGCTGGTCATTAGCCAGCATATGTATTCAGGGGGGTCCAATATGGGACTAAGTGCCGGTGGATGGGCATTGCTAGTGGTTCCGACCCTTTTGGGAATAGCAACGATGTTCCTCTACGGTTTCTGGGACAGAATAACAGGGAAGGAGTACTACGTGGACGAAGAGATTCTTGCCTACGACGAAGACCTCGTTGAAGAACTTAAGAAGGAGGGTAAGGCATGAACAGCGGTATCCTCTTTGGTTTTCTGGTCTACCTGGCTCTGCTCGCTTATATCGGTTGGTGGGCCAACCGTTACACCAAAACAGAAGACCAGTATTTCGTCGGTGGGAGAAAAGTCCATGTTCTGGCTGCAACCCTCTCCGACAAGGCCAGCGACTTCTCGGGCTGGCTGATGCTTGGCTACCCTGGAAGCGCCTTCAAGGCAGGCCTCGGTGCCTTCTGGGCAGGTATCGGATGCCTTTTTGGCACCCTTGCGGACTACGTCCTCATAGGGCCCAGGCTGAGAATCTACGCCGGTAAGTTCAGGGCAATAACGGTTCCAGACTACCTGGAAGCCAGGCTGAAAGACAACACCAAGCTGATCAGGCTTCTAAGCGCACTGATAATCATAATCTTCATGACCGCATACGTTGCCGCGCAGTTTACTGCCGGCGGAAAGACCTTTGCGGAGGGCTTCGGAATCAGCGACAACACTGGAATCATCATCACGGTGATAATCCTCACCGCCTACGTTATAACCGGTGGCTTCTTCGCGGTGGTCTGGACGGACGTAGTCCAGGCAATGTTCATGCTCCTGACTCTGATAATTGTCCCCTTCCTGGCGCTCTCCAAGATAGGAGGTTTCGACAAGGCGACCGCGCTAATAGCCCAGGCCGATCCGGCAAAGCTCGACCCGTTTGGAGGGGCCACCGGCTGGGCGGCGATAATCTTTGCAATCGGCTATGCGTCCTGGATAGTTGGCTACCTCGGCCAGCCCCACATAGTCACGCGCTACATGAGCGTTGAAGACCCGAGAAAGCTCAGAAGGCCGGGTATCTTCATTAGTGGAACCTGGACCATAATTGTCCTCTGGGGAGCTTTCTTCGCCGGGTTCCTCGGCTTCGCGATGTACCAAGCGGGCATGCTTAACGTCAGCGACCCGGAGAAGGTAATCCCTGCTATGGCCGTTGAGCTGATGCCCAGCTGGCTGGCCGGCTTCGTCATAGCGGGGATCATATCGGCCGTCATGAGCACTGCTGATTCCCAGTTGCTCGTGGCATCTTCTGCCATAGCAAGGGACTTCTACCACAAGGTCCTCGGCAAGGAGGTCGGCAAGAAACAGATGGTTAACATCTCCAGGCTTGTCGTCGCCGGCGTCGCCATCGTTGGCCTCTGGTTCGCGCTGACCGGGCCTAAGGTTATCTACCAGATGGTCGCTACCGCGTGGGGTGGCCTTGCCGTCGGCTTTGGCCCGATACTCACACTGAGCCTGTGGTGGAAGCGCGTCACCAAGGAGGGCGGAATAGTCGGCATGGCCTACGGCCTCATCAGCGAGGTCATCTTTGAGGCGAAGATTTACGGATGGGCCTTCAACCCCGATGCCCCCGGAATCTTCGGCACGATAGGCTCATGGTTCAACGGTGTCCCGGTGTTCTTCATCAACTTCTTCATAACGCTCTTCATTATCATAGTCGTCAGCCTCATTACCAAGCCCCCAGAAGACGTCGTTAAGCTCCACGAGGAGCTCTTCAGGAAGGTTCCCATAGAGGGAACCAACAAGAAGAGCATCACCGAAACCAGGGCCAAGAGCCAGGTTGAAAACGTAGCCGAGTTCGTCCTGGCAAAGGGTATGGTTTGATTCTACGTTTTTCCTTATTCCCTCTTCTGGGGCAGTGTGGCCTGGGTTCATCTCAGTGTTAAACCAAACCAATGGTTCTAAACCATTTTTGGGCAACCTAACGTTTATAAACATTGATGCATAATTTCGAACGCTGACCTAAAATTCTTCGAGGTGGGAGCATGAGACCGCTCGACCTGACGGAAAAGGACCCTTCTAAGAAGGTTACAATCTACCTGAACGGAAAACCGTACGAGGCCTACGAGGGGGAAAAGTTCCCCGTCGCAATGCTCGCAAACGGCGTTTACTGGCTCACGACGAGCAGTGAAGGGAGGCACAGGGGTGCGTTCACATTTGGGCCCGTCCCGGTCACTGTTAACGGCGTAAAGAACATCAATGGAAGGAAGCTCAAGGTAACGGACGGAATGAGGATAGAGAGGCAGACCTACACCGATTTCCAGGAGCAGGTTGAAATAGATGAAGGAAAGCCCGTCCTCCAGTACGTCGTTGATGTCGCAGTTATCGGCGCCGGCCCCGCCGGTTTGGGCGTCATCAAGGAAATCGGCGGCAGGCTTACCACGGCACTGATCGAGGAAAAGGGCTGGCTCGGCGGTGACCTGAAGCTCAAGGGCGTCAAGCAGGAGGGCTTTGGCGACCCGAAAGAGGCCCTGGAGGAGCTTACTGAGCTCCCGGAGAACACCCGTGTTTTCCTTGGAACGGCCGCACTCGGCGTTTTTGATAAGGGCGAATACTTCCTCGTCCCTGCAGTTAGGGACGACCAGCTCATCGAGATAATGGCCAAGCGCGTCGTTCTGGCAACTGGAGCCGTTGACTCGATAATGCTCTTCGAGAACAACGACTACCCCGGCGTCTTCAGGAGAGCAGATGCCCTTGAGGTCATCAACGTCTGGGGAGTCGCCCCCGGGAAAAAGGTCGCCGTCGTCGGCGCGTTTCCGGAGGAGATAACGGCCGAGCTCGACCGCTGGGGAATCGAGTACGTTGTGGTGCCGAACCCCAAGCGCGTGGAAGGAGACGACAGGGTGGAGCGCCTCATCGACTGGAACGGCAACAGCTACGAAGTAGATGCGGTTATAATGGCCGATGGAAGGATTCCGGACATCAACCCCGTGACCCAGGCCGGCGGGAAGCTGAGGTTCAAGCGCGGCTACTACATGCCGGTTCTCAACTCCCAGCACAGGATACGCGATGGAATATACGTCGCCGGAAGCGCCGTTTCAATAAAGCCCCACTACGCCAACTACCTCGAAGGAAGGCTCGTTGGGGCGTATCTCCTCCAGGAGTTCGGCTTTGAGGCGGAGCCGTGCGTCTACGAGGAGAAGCTGAAGGAATACGAGCCGATTGCAAGGCCCCTTCCGCGCCTTCCGCTCGATGAGCTGAGCGGAGAGGACGTGCAGATATGCGGCTGTGGGGTCACGCTGAAGAAGGTTGACGACGTCGTGAAGAGCGGCATAACCGACCTCCAGATAATCAAAAGGCTGACCCATCTCGCCATGGGCTTCTGCCAAGGAAGGTACTGCCTCTTCAACGGCGCTCTTCTAACTTCACAGAGGAGCGGGACGCCAATGGACAGGCTCGACATTCCCGTTGCGAGGCCGCCGATTAAGAACGTGAAGATGAAGGTTGTCGCAGGGAGGGATTGAAGATGCCGACGAGGGAGCTTCCGGAAAAGAGCGAAATAACTATCATCGGTGGGGGAATCGTTGGGGTCACGATAGCACACGAGCTCGCCAAGCGCGGTGAGGAAGTCACTGTCATAGAGAAGCGCTTCATCGGTTCAGGTTCTACCTTCCGCTGTGGGACGGGCATAAGGCAGCAGTTCAACGACGAGGCGAACGTCCAGGTCATGAAGCGCTCGGTTGAGCTGTGGAAGCGCTATAGTGAAGAGTACGGCTTCCCCTTCGAGCAGACGGGCTACCTCTTCCTGCTCTACGACGACGAAGAGGTGGAGACCTTCAAGCGCAACATCGCAATACAGAACAGGTTCGGCGTCCCCACGAGGCTCATAACGCCAGAGGAGGCCAAGGAGATAGTTCCCCTCCTGGACATAAGCGAGGTTATAGCCGCTTCCTGGAACCCGACCGACGGAAAGGCCGACCCGTTCCACTCGACGACCAAGTTCGCCCTCCACGCCGAGGAGTTCGGGGCGAGGCTGGTGGAGTACACTGAGGTCAAAGACTTCATAATCAAGAACGGCGAGATTAAGGGCCTGAAAACCACCAGGGGCACGATCAAAACCGGCATCGTCATCAACGCCACCAACGCCTGGGCCAAGCTCATCAACGCCATGGCGGGAATAGGCGTGAAGATTCCGATAGAGCCCTACAAGCACCAGGCGGTCATAACCCAGCCCATAAAGAAGGGCTCCATAAAGCCGATGGTCATCTCCTTCAAGTACGGTCACGCTTACTTAACTCAGACGGCCCACGGCGGTGTCGTCGGCGGTGTCGGTTACGAGCTCGGCCCGACCTACGACCTGAACCCCACCTACGAGTTTCTGCGCGAGGTGAGCTACTACTTCACCAAGATAATCCCCGCCCTGAGGGAGCTCCTCATACTTAGAACCTGGGCGGGATACTACGCCAAGACCCCTGACAGCAACCCTGCCATCGGAAAAATCGAGGAGCTGAGCGACTACTACATTGCTGCCGGCTTCAGTGGACACGGCTTCATGATGGCACCCGCTGTTGCGGAGATGGTCGCAGATATCATCACGAAGGGCAAGACCGACCTGCCCGTCGAGTGGTACGACCCTTACCGCTTCGAGCGCGGGGAGCTGCGCGGACAGGCCCTCCAGATGGGCTGACGCCATGCTCTAAACTTTTTCTTACCATTTCGACGGAAATTTTATAAATCTCCCACCTCTTCTCCCTGAGATGAGCAGGCGAGAGCTGGTTGTTACCCAGGGAAAGCGTGAAAAGACCCTTAAACTCAAAAAGCTCCGGGTTAAACGGAAGAATATTGTCGTTCTAGCGGTAGCTATGTTCCTCGCCAACATGTCATTCGGAATGGCCTTCCCTTACCTTGGCGTCTACATGCGCCTTCTTGGTGCGAGCATGTTCATGGTGGGCCTTCTGAGCGTTGCTTTCAACCTGACATCTACGGTCTTTCAGTACCCCTTCGGCTGGCTCTCCGATTCTACAGGTGACAGGAAGAGCTTCATAGCCTTTGGCCTGGCCTCGACGGGCCTCTTTTACACGGCCATGGCCTTCGTTGGCTCCGCGACCGGCGTCCTAATCCTCAGGACGCTCCAGGGGACGTTTGGGTCAGCGATGACGCCGGCCCACTCGGCCCTCATCTCGGAGCTCTCGACGAGGGCAGGCTCGATATTTGGCCTCTTCAACTCCATCGAGAACGCCGGCTACATGGTTGGTAACTTCCTCGGCTCGGCGATAGTGGAATACGCCGGCATCAGGAAACTCTTCATAATCTCGGGCGTCATACTGTTCGTTTCGGCCGGGATAGTGCTCATGATCCGCGAGCGCCCGGCCGGCAGGCGCTCCCTCCTCGGAATGATCCTAGTCCAGGAGGGCAGGGAGAGCTGGAGGGCGACCGTCAAGGGTTCTGCCTTCAGGAAGCTCATGCGCGGGCACCTGGGGCCCTTCTACGTGACGGTGTTCCTCGTGATGGTGGCGAGCGGGCAGTTCTACAGCGTCTCCTCGGTCTACTTCGAGGAGGTCTTCGGCGGGTGGAGCGTGGGTGTGATTTTCGGTATCGAGAGCCTCGCCGCCGCCCTTACCGGCTACTTCCTTGGAAAGCTTATAGACCGGCACGGGGCCAAGAGGTTCTACCTCATTGCCATAGCCGGCTACGGCCTGGCGTTCCTGCTCTACGCGCTCGTTAGAAACGTCTGGCTCGTGTTCGGAGTGGCTTTTCTCTCCGGCGTCAAGTGGATACTCACCATAAACTCAACGTCCACATACGTCGCCCAGAACGTCAAGGTCAGCGAGAGGGCCCAGGGAATGGGCCTCCTCAACGCTATGATGAGCCTTGGCTGGGTGGTTGGGCCGCTCCTTGGAGGCTACCTCTCGGGAATAAGCTTCACGCTGAACTTCCTCAGCACGCTGATACCTCTGGGGTTGGCCTTCGTCCTGGCGCTTAGACTGCCGGGGTGATGCACTCTGGAGGAACTCTCTCAACTATCCTCACGTTCTTTCCAGCCTTGTAGATTTTCAGTCCCTTCTTCCTCAGGCAGTCTGCGTCAATAATCAGGAGCACAACGTCCCGCCCGTGCCGTCTGCCGGTCTCTATAGCCTCGCTCCTGCTCGTGCTCAGGTGGACGAACTGCCTCCTCATCGGCTTCAACCCCTCGTGCATGATGCTCTCAAGATTTCTCCTTGGCGTGCCGTGGTAAAGAACCCTCGACTCCCTGTCCGCCTCGTGGTTCAATGAGACCGGAAAGCTGTGGCCGTAGCGGGCGCGGATTTTGTCGCCTCTAATCTCGTAGCGACCCTTTGTGTCCCGGGCAACTATCTCACGCACGAATTTCTCTGTAACGTCTGGATAAACCGTCTGAAGGGCCTTTACGAGTTCATCGAGCGGGACAAAGCCCTCAGCGTCCGGTTTAAGCCCGAACTCCTCTGGAGAATGGCGGAGTATGTAGGCCATGAGCTTGCTGACCTTTGTCCTCGACGGCATGTAGAAAAGTGGAAAGGGGAGATAAAAACCTCACGGCAGCTCAATGAGTGCCCATACAGGCCTGTGGTCGGACACCTCAACGTCGCAGAGGCAGCCGTAGTCTTTGACCTCCGCTGGCCAGTCTTTCTTGAGCAGGATGTAATCGATGTTCTCCCTGTCCACTACATCACCGCGCTTCCAGAGGAAGGTATAAGGCGGTCTCTCTGAGAATGCGTCCCTGTACTCGCGGGTGAGTATTTTTATGGCCTCCTCGTCGGGCTCTGCGTTGGTGTCGCCGGCGATGATGTGTGCTACCGGCGGTTCCCTGGCGAACTTCAGGAGCTCCTCCGCCTGCATGGCCCTCTCTTCTTCGCTGAGCCCCATGTGGACGTTGATGACCGTCAGACCGAGCTCTTCAATCGTCACCTTCTGGGCCGGCCTCGCCTGGCCGACGCTCTTAAGGTTCAGCTCCCCCTCGGTCTTCATGTGCCAGTGGGAGAAGACCGCCACACCGTAAGTGCCTTCAACTGTCGGCTTGTACTCGTAGGCGTAGCCTAGGTATGCTGAGACAAAGAGCGGGACGTCCTGGTAGCCGTTGCCTATCATTCCCCCCACAACTTCCTGCCCCGCCCAGATGTCCGGCTTCTGCTCCCTCAGGAGGTTCACAAGCTCATAGCCGTTGAAAGCCCCGTCGTAGGGCCCGAAGCCCTGGTGGACGTTGTACGTCCAGATTACGACTTCCTTCTTGGCCTCGGCGTAGCTCGGTCCTGGGTGGAAGAGCGCCAGAACTATGAGCGAAGCGACTGCAAGGCCGCCGAGCGTGCCCGCTGTCTCCCTCGTGGTTGGAAGGCTCACCTCGCTGTGCTTTCTATATGTAGAAAGCGCGTAGACGAGAGACGCGGCAAAAATCAGGGCCTCAAGCCTGTCCTCCATGAAGGGCAGGCCGATGTCCCTGCCGACGTATGTACCCAGTGCGAGGGTCGAGACGATGAACAGGTAAACCGCCCCAATGACCCCCCATTTGCTGCCCTTGGCGTTCTCGACGAGGGCGATAGCCGATGCCAGGGCAAGGGGGAGGCCCACCAGCGAGAGTGGCTTCAGGAAGAGCGTGGCAGAGCCGAGGACGAGCAGTGCCGTTGCAACGCCCTGCCTCTTGGAGAGGTAGGGACCCAGCAGCAGCGCGAGGGCTATCACGAAGGAGAAGCCCACGAACGTTGGGAGGTAATAGACTTTGATTCCGGAGTAGCGGAGCACAGCGTTTGGGTATATCAGGCCAAGCTCAAGGAGCGCCGCGAAGGTATAGAGTTCGAATCCTGGCTTCTTAAGCGTCCCTGGCTCTTTTGAGAGGGTATACGCACCCAGGAGCATGAAAACAGCGAGTATAATCCTTGTATGGGGGGTGTCGGCGGGTTCTGCCCCAACGGCCAGCACGCGGAGGCCGAGGTCGGCCACGAGGCCCATGGCCAGGTATTTCACTTCAATCTCCTTCACGAGGGCCAGAGCAACGGGGAGTGCAAACGCCGCGAGGAGGTGGGTGTATTCCGTCGCGTCGGTGGCGAGGAGCGCGAGGGCATACGCCGCGATTATGGCCGCTCCCGATTTTCTGCTCAGCCTCCCCACAACCAGTGCGGCGATTATGAACAGCGCCACTCCGAGTGCGGAGGGGAATTTCATGCCGTAAAAGAACGTCTTCTCGAGGCTGGAGTAGGCGCCGGCAACGAACACCCTGAGGGATGAGGCCAGCAGTACCCCTGTTCCAATACCCAGCAGGATTTTACCCTTAACCTCTACGTTCATGGCAACCACCTAAAGCCAAAATTGTCAAAAACGGCACTTAAACTTTGTTGGGCCTGATGATAGAAATGTAAGAATTTGAAAATATGCGGGAAGTCCTCAGACTTCGTTTGTCTTAATCTCCTGTATCTCTGTCCTCTCGGTGCCTGTGATAATGGTGGTAATTTCCACTCCTCCCTGCTCGGAGACCGTTGTGAGGGTGTATCTGAATACAACCTCGACCGGGAACCCGCCCCTGAACCTCAGAACGGCGGTTCCTTTTATTGTGGCATTGCCGTCCCTACCTGCTTCCGGCATCTCCGATAATGCCAGGGTGTTCGTCAGGTTGTAATAGAACTCCTGCGTGCCGTTTATGAAGTCAGTTTTGATGGGTTCGAGCTCAACGAGGGCTCTTTTCACGATGCTGACCGGGTTTATGGACTCAAAAAGACCTTCAATGACCTCAGGGTCAGTCAGGTTTTCCTTTCTGCCCATTGCTTCGATGTAGGCGCTCTCGTTGGTTACGACAATCCTTGATTTGAGCGTTGACGGGCCCATAGCGGCCGTTGAGTTTACCTCTGCCCTCCTGTTTGTGATATCAACGTAGCCCACCTTTACGTTCTTTATGCTCACCGTCTGGTTTGCTTCCCCTATTATGGTCGTTGCGATGCCTGTCGTTTCGGTCCGGAATCTGACGAACGTTATCGTTTCGAGGTTCTGGAGGAGCTCCTCTTTGCTGTAGTTCCTCAGCTCTTTCAGTGGCATGAGCGTGGTGGTCGCGGTCTTGGAATTGTTCGTCGCTGTGTCGCTTTCCCCTGAGATGCACCCTGAGGCTAGAACCACTATTAGGAGGAGAACGACGAGGTGACGTTTCATTCAATCACCCGGTCAAGTTGAAAATGCAGACTTTAAAAAAGTTGTTGAGAAGAGGCTCATCTGAACCTTCTGAGGGCCATCTCGGCGGCCACGCTTATCGGGTCTATCGTCGGGCTCACAGGCGGAGCGTAGGCGGTCTCAAGGTAGACGACGTCCTCAACGGTAGCTCCTTTCTGGGCGAGCGCCGACAGCGTCATTATCCTGCCCCAGACGCGTTCTCCACCGACTATCTGGGCACCGATGAGCCTCCTGTCGGACTTCCTGAAGATGACCTTGACTGTTATCGGCTTTCCGCCGGGGTAGTACTCCGGCTTGGTGGAGCCTTTGAACTTGCCGACCGCAACATCGATTCCCTCTTTCTTTGCCCTCTCCTCTGTTATGCCGAACGTGCCTATTTCAAGGCCGAACAGCTCGGTTATGGCGGTGTTGAAGACGGGCCTGAAGGAGACGTCCTTTCCGGCTATATGTTCGGCAGCAACCTTCGCCATTCTTACCGCCGTCGTTCCGAGCTGACTGAGCGTCCTCTCGCCGGTCACCGCGTCAATCACCTCCGCACAGTCGCCTATCGCGTATATGTCCGGGTCGCTCGTCTGCAGGTGCTCGTTCACCACTATGCCGCGGTTAACTTCGAGGCCAGCTTCCCTGGCGAGGTCAACGTTCGCCCTCACGCCCGTCGCGACAAGTACAAGGTCGGCCTCAACCTCTTCGTCGCCTATCCTAACCGCCTCAACGGGACTGCCGAGTATCTCGCTAACCCCAACGCCGAAGCGGAAGGAGACGCCGTGCTTCTCCATCTCCTCCTGGACGAGCTTGGCGGTGTCCCTGTCGAGCATCGTCGGCATGAGTCTGTCCATGAGTTCAACGACAAGGACTTCCATGCCGAGTTTGGCAAAGGCCTCGGCTCCCTCAAGGCCTATAAGCCCGGCACCTATAACGACGGCCTTCTTCGGCTTCCTCTCGGCTATGTAGGCCTTAATCCTCCTCACGTCGTCGAGGCTCTTGAGGGTGAAGACGCCCTCATTCTCAACACCCTTTATCGGCGGAATGAAGGCCTTTGAGCCGACGGCAAGGACGAGCTTGTCGTAGGGGACTTCGCCCTTGTCGGTGACCACGACCTTCCTCTCGCGGTCTATGGCTTTAGCTTCGGTGTTTAGCATGAGGTTAATCTTCTGCCTCTCGTAGAACTCGTTCGGGAAGACGATAACATCTTCGGGCTTCTCGATCGTGCCGCTGATGACGTGCGGCAGGGCGCAGGGTGAGTACTGCATGGTCGGCTCCTTACCGATAACGGTTATCTCGGCCTTCCTGTCGAGCTTGCGCATGAACAGCGCGAAGTTGCTTCCGGCTGTGCCAGAACCGACGACCACGATTTTCATGAGCACCACCGGAGGGAGAAAGGCGCGGAGGTATAAAAAGTTGGCTTTTGGTTAGTTCAACGATAGGCCCTTTCGCGGGGTTCAACCTTCAGGATAACAACGGTGTTCTCGTCCCAGCGGATCGTATAAAGAACCCTGTAATTGCCAAGTCTAACTCGGTAAGCCCTCTCAGAACCACGCATCTTTTTGACGTCAAAACTTTCCACTGGAACTGGATTGATTTTCAGGGTCTCAACGAGCTCGGCAAAACGCTTTATATGAGCTGGAGGGAGACTTCTTATCCCTTTCTCGGCTCTCTTGCCGATGATGACCTTGAAGCTCATAGTCCAAGCTCCCTCTTCAGCTCTTCCCACTCCTTCCCGCTCTCAAGGGCCTCCCTTTCGAGGGCTTCTATTTCCTCGGGGCTTTCACCTTCTTCCTCCTCAACGAGCCTCGCCTTGAGCATCAGGAGGGCCTTTTCCATCTCGTCCAGTCTTTTCCTCATCTCGCGAATATCGTAGAGGAGAACGTTTATCGGGTCGGCTTCCATGTTCTCACCGCCTTTGGATAGGCAGGAGAATATAAAAGGGTTAAGCTTAAGGCTCAACAACAGTCCCGTTGTGCCTGCCCTTGACCACGTCGAAAAGATGGTATGCATCGCTCTTGCCCACGATGTAGGTCTTTATCTTGCCGCGCTGGATGAACTTCGCGGCTAAAGCATCAACAACGCCGCTTCCCCCAGCTTTACTCTCGGCCTCCATTGCAATCTCGACGAGCCCTTCCGGTGTTATCCTGTCGAGCTTCCTCGCGTTCGGGTTCTTCTTCGGATCCGAGTCGTAGACGCCGTCAACGTTGGTGACGACGACGAGAAGGTCGGCCTGAAGGTACTCAGCGAGAAGTGCCGCTACCGCGTCCGTCGTGTGACCTGGATGCGTTCCGCCCATTATCGGTATCTTCTTGAGCTGGATGACCTCCCACGCCTTACGGAAGTCCTGGATAACGAAGGGATATGCCTTTTCGCCGAGGGCAGCTATCAGGAGCATCGCGTTGGCCCTTGTGATGTGGATTCCAATGTAGTCCTTGAAGGTCTCGTTGGGCGTGAATGTCTTCGCGGCTTGGATGTACTTGCGCGCGACCTTTCCACCGCCGACTACAACCGCTACCTCGTGGTCTTCGCTTATCTTGATGAGCTCGTACGCTATCGCCTTAATGAAGTCCACGTCCGGGTCGTCGGGAACGAGAACTGAACCGCCTATGTCAAAGACTATTCTCATGATGACCCTCACGGTGCTAATCGGGGCCCCTTTATAACCTTTTTCTCGACGCTGGGGTGTTAAAAAGAAGGGGCGCGAGAAAGCGCTCATCCAATCTGGAAGGCACTCGTACGGAGCTCTCCGCGCTCGAAGCGGTACGGGTCGTACCACTCCCAGTCGAGCGGTACCCTGCTCCTTCCTTTGGTCATGAACTCCGCCATCGCCTCTCCAACGGCAGGCGCCATCATGAAGCCGTGCCCGCTGAAGCCCGCCGCTATGTAGAAGTTGTCGAGGAGCTTTCCGATGGCGGGGTTCTTGTCGGGAGTTTTTGCATAGAAACCTGCCCACTGGCGGACTATGTGGGCGTAGCGGAGCGGAGGGGCTATCTTTACTGCATACTTCAGAACACCGCGCAGGAAGTCGTAGGTCGGCTCGTAGTCGTTGAGGCTCCTTGCTTTGTGTTCTATCCCAGCACCGCAGATTATTCCGCCGTCCTCGCCGTCCTGGATTATGTAGGCGTCGTCCCAGGCCGGCGGGCAGACCAGTGGTTCGGCCTGTCCCCTCTCCAGTGGTTCGGTCTTGACGAGCTGGTGCTTGTACGCCGTTATGGGAACGAGGTCCCGCTTTAAGCCGGCCATCTCGTTGATAAGCGGTGCCCACGCATTGGCCGCGTTCAGGACGGCATCAACTTTAACTGTCTCGACCTTTCCGTTGCTCCTGAATTTGACTGCAGTTATCTCGTCCCCCTCCCGCTCGAAGCCAATCACCTCCGTGTGCTCCCTCGCGTCGACGCCGAGCTCCTTGGCCCTGAAGAGATATGCAAAAAGCGTCTTGAAGGGGTTCGCCTTGCCGTCCTTCGGGTTCCATGCCCCGGCCAAGAACGGCTCGGTGTTGAGGATTGGCACTATCTCCTTGGCCTCGTCCATGTCGATGAGCCTCGTGGGAACGCCAAATCTGTTCTGGAGCTTTATGTTGTTTTTAAAGGATTCAACCTCCTCTTCGCTCGTCGCCAGGAAGAGGTAACCGGAGTGCCTGAAGCCTATCTCGGCCTCGAGCTCCTCCTCGAGCTTCTCCCACCGCTCGATGGAGTACTTCATGAGCCTGATGTTCGCCTCGTCCGTGAACTGGGCGCGGATGCCCGTTGCACAGCGGAAGGTCGAGCCGGAGCCGAAGTAGTTCTTCTCGAAGATGACTACCTCCTCGCCGAGCTTCGCAAGCTCGTAGGCGGTGGCAACGCCCGTTATCCCGCCGCCGATGATGGCTATTTTACTCATCGGCACCACCCACTATGACCTCTACACGGACGGGCCTGATCGGAACCCTCGCCCGCGGGAGCGGTATCTCCTCTGGCCTCTTCCCGGTCTTTCTGGCCAGTATACTGAGAACTATCGGGATGCAAGTCCTTCCCTGGCAGGGCCCCATGCCTATGCGAGTTAGACGCTTTATCTCCTCGATGTCCGTGACGCCTGAATCAATGAGTCTCTCTACATCTTCAACGGTGACGTCGTTACAGCGGCAGACGATTTTCTTCCCCATATCACTCACCCCTCTCGACCTTCACAGCCCTTACCTCCCAGGCGAGCTCGATGGGCACTTCTACCGTGATAATCGGCGTGTCGCCCTTGGTTTTCTCCCTGGGGACTACCGTGATGACTTTGCCCCTCCCAACAGGCTCTCCGACGCGGTTGAGGAGAACAACCTCTTCGCCTCTCTCTGGAACGGGGAGAAGTTCGTGGGGCATCGTTATTCTCGCCTTGTCGCCGACGTAGTGCACCATGAAGAAGGCCAGGCCGGGGCATATCTGGACGCAGAGGGAGCAGCCAATGCACTTCTCGTAGTCAACCATCGGCAGGTCGTTGGGTGTCGGCATGCTTATGGCGCCGGTGGGGCATATCTCCCTGCACGGGGCGCAGGGTATCTCCTGCGGGCACTCGGGGACGGCGACGGGCTTCGCCCTCAGCCTCTCCTCGCTCGGTTTCGGGATTATCTTGAAGAGCTCCTCCGGCGTTATGTATCCGTTTCTGAGGTAGGCAGGGATTTCACTCACCGGAAACACCCCCTGCGAGAACCTTCTTTATGCCCTCAAGCACGTGCCTGCCAAACGGCCCGGAGCGGAACTCCTCAAGGTCGCGCTGGGCCTTCTCCATCTCCTTGAGCCAGCTCTCGTCCGCTATGCCGAGCCTGAGGGCGGCGGCTATGCCCGCTATCTTCCCTTCGAGCATGGCGGTTGTGGCTTCCTCTATCCCAGCAGAGTCGCCGGCAACGAATATTCCCCTCACAGTGGTCTCCATCCACTCGTCGCGAACGGCTACATGGCCTCCGAGCTCGCGGACGAACTTTATCTGACAGCCGGCCTGGTGGAGTAGCTCGATGCTCGGCCTCAAGCCTACGGCGAGGGCTATGACGTCAACATCGAAGACTTTCTCGGTTCCGGGTATCGGCCTCCAGTTCTCGTCCAGCCTGGCAACGACAGCCCTCTCAACCTTCTCCTTCCCCTCGGCGCGCAGGATGGTGTGCCTCGTTAGTATCGGAATGCCTAAGCGCCTGACCTTGGCGGCGTGGACGAAGTAGCCCCCAATCTTGGGCATGGCCTCCACTATTGCCTTGACCTCAACGCCGGCCTGGAGGAGCTGGTAGGCGAGGATAAGCCCAACGTTTCCGGCTCCGACTATGAGAACCCTGTCGCCAGGCTTGACCCCGTAGGTGTTCATGAGGGTCTGAATCGCTCCCGCGCCGTAGATTCCAGGCAGGTCGTTGTTCTCGAAGGGTATCATCTTCTCCATGGCACCGGTGGCAACTATGACTGCCCTTCCGCGGAACTCAATCAGCTCGCGGTTGTCCCTGACGGCAAGGACGAGCTTCTCGTCACCCTCCTGGAAGATGCCGACGGCGGAAGTTTTGAGGAATACCTCAATGTTTTCCCTCTTTCTGGCCTCGTTCTCAAGGATTTTCGCTATCTCTACGCCCCTGACCCCCGCAAACTGCTCCCTCTTCCCGAAGAACTTGTGCGTCTGCTTGACGAGCTGGCCGCCGAGCATGTGGTTCTCGTCGAGGAGAACGACCTTTGCCCCTGCGTCTGCCGCGTGGATGGCCGCCATCAAGCCAGCCGGGCCACCGCCGATTACCACGATGTCACCCTTTACTACCTTTGCATCCTTGAACTCCGGCGGTTTTGCGTCCCTGGGCAGTTTGGCCTTCCCGTGCTGGGGCTCTATGGTCATGCCGTCTTCCACGAGGGTTATGCAGGAGCGGACGTTTGGGATTCCGTTGACGACCATGAGGCAGGAGGAACACTTGCCTATTGCACAGAAGAGTCCTCTCGGGCGCTTTTCGTTGGGGGAGTAGTTGAGAACCCGAATCCCCGCGGCGTGCAGGGCCGTCGCGATTGTTTCTCCCTCGTACGCCTTGATTGGCTGGCCTTTGAAGTAGATTGTGACTTCCCTGCCACGTTCAAAGCGCAGAATAGGGTGTTCATTTAAGCGCACGGTGTATCACCCATGTACTTATTCGTTCGCAAATTTATGAAAATTTTTCAACCCAATGGTGAACAACCTTTGGTTGCTGAGAATGCGCAAGCTACCAAAGCTTTATATATCGGGCCGTGGATAAGGTAGCTGGCGGCGGGCTAGGCCGGGGGGTTCGGCGTCCCCTGTAACCGGAAACCGCCGATATGCCGGGGCCGAAGCCCGGGGGGCGGTTCCCAAAACCGCGCCCCGAAGCCGGGGTATAACGATGAGCCCTCGTCCCGGGGGGCCGGCGGTGGGCGAGGTCCGGCTGGAGGGCCGGGCTAACGCCCTTTGCCCGCCGAACCCCGCCAGGCCCGGAAGGGAGCAGCGGTAGGCGGGACGTCCGGCGCTCCCGGGGTAGCGGGGGTGAGGGAGCCCCGGTGGAGGGGCGCGGCGGAGGGTTCCCACCCCCGGGCGCGCCCGCCGCCACTAAACTTTTGAACGGTTCTATGTAAATCTTAACGGTGGTTCCTATGCACCCTAAGGTAGGTTCCCTTCTCTCGAAGTTCCCAAGGGTTGAGCTTGTAAGGTGGGAGACGCCGATTCAGTACCTCCCGCGCGTCAGCAGGAAGCTCGGCGTCGATGTCTACGTCAAGCGTGACGATTTGACCGGCTTTGGAATCGGCGGAAACAAGGTGAGAAAGCTTGAGTTTTTGCTGGGCGATGCCGTGGCCAAAGGGTGCGACACGGTCATAACCACCGGCGCCGTTCACTCAAACCATGCCTTCGTCACGGCCCTCGCCGCGAAAAGCCTCGGTCTTGACGCTGTCCTCGTCCTCTACGGAAAGGAGCAGCTTAAAGGCAACTACCTCCTCGACAAGCTTATGGGGATAGAGACGAGGGTCTACGACGTTGAGAGGACAAGCGAACTCTGGCCGATAGCTCAGAAGGTTGCAGAAGAATTGAGGAATGCGGGTAAGAAGCCGTATCTGATTCCTGCTGGAGGTGCTTCCCCAGTGGGAACGCTCGGCTACGTAAGGGCCGCCGGCGAAATATACTCTCAGATTAGACAGCTTGGCGTCGAGTTTGACTCCGTTGTTGACGCCGTTGGGAGCGGCGGGACGCTGGCAGGTCTGCTTCTCGGTTCAACGATAATTGACGCTCCGTGGCAGGTCGTCGGTATAGACGTCGGGGGCTTCGTCGAGGGGCTTAACGAGCGGGTGAAGAACCTCGCGCTTGAGGCGGCTGAGCTTATGGGCCTCAGCGTTGATGTCCCCGAGTCAAAAATCTACGACTACGGCTTCGGCGCCTACGGAAAGATAGTGAGGGAAGTCGCGGAGCTCATAAGGTTCGTCGGAACGAGCGAGGGAATAATCCTCGACCCCGTCTACACGGGAAAGGCCTTCTACGGCCTCATGGAGCTGGCTGAGAAGGGCGAGCTCGGCGAAAGCGTGCTCTTCATACACACCGGAGGCTTTCCGGGGGTCTTCCACTACGGCGAGGAGATGCTTGAAACTATCAAAAAGCCTTAAATTCCCTTTCACTTTTTGCCTTTGAGGTGTCAAGATGGTGAGCCTTGAGGTCGAGCTCTTCGGGATACGCTTCGAGAATCCGCTGATTCTCGCGTCTGGAATCAACGACAAGGTTCCCGAGCAGTGGATACGCGCCCACGAGGAAGGGGCCGGTGGAGTCGTTACGAAATCAATAGGAATCGAGCCGAGGAAGGGCTACGACAACCCTACCATAGTTGAACTTCCCTGCGGACTGATAAACGCAATGGGTCTTCCCAACCCTGGCTGGAAGGGCTTCCTTGGGATGGTAGAGGGCTACACCTTTGACTTTCCGCTGATAGTCTCAATCTTCGGCGGAACGCCTGAGGAGTTCGCCTTTCTCGCCGAGAAGCTGAGCGACGTCGCTAATGCCTTCGAGCTCAACCTCAGCTGTCCCCACGCGAAGGGCTACGGCATGGAAATCGGTCAGAACCCGGAGAACGTTTACGAGGTTGTGAAAGCCGTCAAGGACGCCACCGATAAGCCGGTTATCGCGAAGCTGACGCCGAACATAGACGACATTACGAAGCTTGGCTTAGCCGCTGAAAAGGCTGGTGCAGATGCCGTCTCGGCCATAAACACGCTGAAGGCAATAGCCATTGACATCTACGCGAGGAGGCCAATCCTGAGCAACCGGGTTGGGGGCTACTCCGGGCCCGGCGTTAAGCCCGTCGCGCTCAGAGCGGTTTACGACCTCGCGAAGGTTCTTGACATTCCAGTGATAGGCATCGGTGGAATAACAACGTGGCAGGACGCGGTCGAGTTCCTTTTGGCCGGGGCCTCGGCGCTCCAGATTGGGACGGCGGTCTCGCTCAGGGGCTGGAAGGTCTTCAGGGAAATCAACGAGGGCATCGAAGCCTACCTCGAAAGCGAGGGCTTTTCGAGCGTGGAGGAGATAGTCGGCCTCGCTCTTGGCTGAGGTTTTATCCTGTTTTCCCGTGCCCTTTCTGGCCAAAAGAGCTTTATAGGGGAAAGTCTACTATACTATGGTGGGCTACTATGCCGATAACGAAGGTGACCCGGAACTACCAGATAACGATTCCGGCCGAGATTAGGAAGGCCCTTGGCATAAAGCAGGGCGAATACCTCACAGTTGAGCTGAGGGGAGATGAGATCGTCATAAGGAAGGCCGAGGTAGAGTGGCCAAGCCTTGATCTTGGCAGGGACTTTACACCGGAAGAAATTGAGAAGAACACTGAAAAGATTCTCAGGGAGGCTTCCAAATGGAAAGAGTAGCCGTCGTGGACACGAACGTGCTCATTTACTCAATCAACAGAAGCTCTGAGAAGTACGTAGAAGCAAGGGACCTCATACATTCCCTCGACAGAATCGTCCTGCCGACGATTGTGGTATACGAGTTCATATGGAATCTCGCAGTAGTGGGCGTTGTCCCTCAAGAAGCCGAAAAAACACTATCACAAATCCTCCTAAACGAAAGAGTAGTGCTCGCAGACGACAGAAAATACTTGCTTTCGGCATTTGAACTCTTTGAGAACTTCAGCCTCAAGCACTACAACGACTCCGTAATCCTCGCGATAGCTAAAGAGAAGGGAACCCTTGCGACCTACGACAAAAAGCTTAGAAAGCGTGCGGAAAAACTGGGGATTAAACTGCTTCCGGAGGTGGTCTAATGAAGCGCGCCGTAGTTTTGTTCTCCGGCGGGCTCGACAGCACGGCCTGCCTATACTGGGCGAAGAAGAACTACGACGAGGTCATAATGCTCACTGCTAACTACGGGAGCAACGAAGAGAAGGTTATGAACAGGGTCGCGGAGTTCTTCTCGAAGGAGCTGAACGTCCCGCTTAAGATTGTGAGGCTGGACTTCCTTGAGGAGTTCTCGAAGCTGAGGGGGACTACCCTCGTTGGCGGGGAGACCCCGAGGGTGAGCGCCGAGGAGCTTGAGGACGAGAACGTTGCCCAGGAAACCGCAAAGAGCGTGTGGGTTCCAGCAAGGAACCTCGTTCTCATAAGCGTTGCCGCCTCGCTCCTCGACGCCCTCGGTGGTGGAGACATAGTGGTGGGCTTTAACGCAGAGGAAGGGGCCACCTTCCCTGACAACACCCCCGAGTTCGTTGAAAAAATGAACGAGGCCCTGAAATACGGGACTATGGCCGAGGTCAGAGTGGTCGCTCCCCTGATAGGCCTCGACAAGAGAGGCATTGCGAGGCTCCTGAAGGAGCTGGGCGCAAAGTACGAGTACTCGAACTCCTGCTACATGCCAAAGGGCTTCACCGAGGACGGTAAACCTATACACTGCGGCGAGTGCGAGAGCTGCCTCAGGAGGCACCGCGGTCTGGTTGAAGCAATTGGGGAAGACAAAACGGTTTACGCGGTTGAGCCGAAGATTTAAACAGCATTTGTTCTTTCCAAACGTTTTTAATCGGATGTAAGGTATATTCTTAGGAGGTGAAAAAATGAACATTGTGAAGGCACGGGCCATTCTCTCGACGGTTCTGCTTGTGGTGTTCATTGGCGTTCTGTTCGTTACGGTGGGAGTGTTATACACAACCAAGACCGGCCATCCATTCCTTGGCATGGATAAGAATCAGCTCTTTAACATCAGAAACGTCTTAGGGCCGCTGATGAACGCGCTGATAATAGTCCACCTCGGGCTGAACTGGGGCATGTATAAAAATGAGTTGAAAGTTCTTTTCAGAAAGTAAGGCCTGAAACTGAATCTCCCAACGGGAGGTAGCGTCGTCTTTCCACCGCCCGGAGAGGATAGGGCAGTTTGCCTAGTTGGGCCAGAAGATAGGGCTAATTTATGTTTTGGACTGTCAGTGAGGTTGTTGTGGTTCCGGCCCCACCACCGCAAGATTTATAAATCTCCCCCTTCCCCTTATCATTGGGCGTGGGGCGGTAGCTCAGCCTGGGAGAGCGCCGGACTGAAGATCCGGGTGTCGGGGGTTCAAATCCCCCTCGCCCCACCACTTCTCGCATGCGGTGGTAGTCTAGCCTGGTCCAGGACACCGGCCTTCCAAGCCGGTGACCCGGGTTCAAATCCCGGCCACCGCACCAGAAATTTTCTCCATTCCCTAAAGACTTTAAAGAGGAGTCTCGTTGAATTTTCACAAAGCTTCAGCGCCGGCATGTGGAGCGGGCTTCTGATGATTACCTAGTTCAGAAGAGCCTACTGAGAAGCTCGTAATCATTCCAAATTCTGTAGGCTCTCTTGATTGTGTCTTGTTTTTTAAGAAGTTCGGCTAAAACTGATGATTTGTTTAGATGCTTAATTAGAAGCAATGAGTACGTCAAAAAAGCACTTTTGGTGCAATGCTTATGTCAGAAAGTGTTTTGGCGCCCGGGCCGGGATTTGAACCCGGGTCACGGGAGTGACAGTCCCGTATGATGGGCCGGGCTACACCACCCGGGCGCGTGATAGTGGCCGGCGGCGTTCCCGGTTTCCCGCCCCCTCTCGGAGGGCAGTACACCCGGGAACGCTGGCGGGCTTAACTTCCGGGGTCGAAACGAGACCGGGTGTAACCCCGCCGCTATGGCCGCCGTGCCGATTCATACCTGTCGTGATGGGTTTATAAATTTTGCGGTCGAGAAGCTTTAATAAGCCCGCATGCCTTAACGTCTCCAGGTGTGGACTATGGGACTGCTGGAAGACAAGGCCCTCGTTGAAGCCGCCCTGTTTGTTTCAGGGAGACCCCTCAGTGTCAGGGAGCTCTCAAAGGCCCTTGGGATAAAATCCCTAGATTACCTTGAGAAGCTCATTGAACTCATAGCGGCCGAGTACGCCGAGAGGAAGAGCGCAATAGAGGTCGTGAAGGTTCTTGGGGACAAGTACGTCATGCAGGTGAAGCAGGAGTACAGCCAGAGGGTAATCCACCTCATGCCGAGGCCCGACCTGAGGACGGGAGAGCTGAAGACCCTCGCCCTAATAGCATATCTCCAGCCCATAGAGCAGAGCAAGATCATAAAGCTTCGCGGGAGCCAGGCCTACGAGCACATCAGGAAGCTCACCGAGATGGGCCTGATATACGCTGAGCCCTACGAGAGAACAAAGCTCCTTGGAACCACCCAGAAGTTCGCCGAGCTGTACGGATTCCCTGATAACGACCCCGCTATAATCAAGGAGGCCTTTAAGAAGGTCGTCCACGCCGAATACAGCGACCTTATAGCCAAGCTTGAGGGCGGTTCTGGTGATAATTCTGAGGAATCAAACGGGGAAAGCTCTGAAACTGGTAAGACTTCTTGAGCTCCTAGTTATCCTTTTTCCCCAATAACGCAGAAATGAAGCCATTTCTTGGCCAAAGAAGTTAGGAGGAAAAGTTTAAATACTCCGCTTATCAATTACCATTAAGGTGAGTGCTATGGTAGGCCTTACAAAGGAGCAGATAGTTAATCGAATAATCCGGCATAGGGGCCTTTCAAAAGATGAAATTGAGGAGAGGATTGCCGAGCTGGCAATGACTCACGGTATTTCCGAGCACGCTGCAGCCGTCATGCTGGCCGAAGAACTCGGCGTCAAGCTCGATGAGGGGGAGGAGCTCCTCCACATTGCTGACCTGGTTCCGGGGATGAGCAACGTCAACATCGTCGCGAGGGTTCTGAGGAAGTTCCCGCCGAGGGAGTACCAGAAGAGGGACGGCACGACCGGAAAAGTCGCGAACATCATAATCTACGACTCCACCGGCCAGGCGAGGCTCGTCCTCTGGGATAACTTCGTCAACAGGTACTACGACGAGCTCAGTCCGGGTGACGTTATCAAGGTCATTGACCCCCTCGTCAAGGAGGGAATGAGGGGGATTGAGCTACACGCCAACTTCAGGACGAGAATTATCAAAGACCCCGACGACCCGCGCGTCAGCGAGATACCCCCGCTCGAAGAGGTCAGAACCTACAGCTACAGGAGAATGAAGATTAAGGACCTCGAAGGAAACGAGCGCTTCGTGGAGCTCAGAGGAACCATCTCCAAGCTCTACAGGGTGATAACCTATGATTCTTGCCCCGAGTGCAGGAGGAAGGTGGACTACGACCCAGCGAGCAACGAGTGGATATGCCCCGAGCACGGTTCCGTCAAGCCCCTCAAGATGGTCGTTCTCGACTTCGGACTGGACGATTCAACCGGCTACATCCGCGTTACGCTCTTCGGAGACGACGCCAGCGAACTGCTCGGCGAGAGCCCGGAGGGGATAGATGAGAAGCTCAGGAAGCTCATCGAGGAAGGTCTGACCATGAGGGAGGCAGGCAGGAAGCTCGCGGAGGAAGTCTACTACCCGCTCCTCGGCAGGGAGATAATCGTCAGGGGCAGTGTTACCGAAGACAAGTTCCTCGGAACCCTGCTGAAGGCGAGAACCTGGGAAGAAATCAACGAGAGGCGTGAAATTGAGCTTGTGAGAAGGGAGCTTAGGGAAGTTTTGAAGGCCTTCGGTGGTGAGTGAAATGGAGGAGGTAAAGTTCAGGCGTAGAAAGCCCGCTGTCGAGAGGAAGATTGCCGAAATAAGGGAAGATGACACCCGCGTCTCCATTATCGGCAAGGCTTTCAAGGTCGACAAGCTCGACTACACCTTCTGGCTCGACGACGGTACTGGAGTCATACTCGTTGAGAGCGAGGAGAACGTCCTGCCCGAAAACGGCCAGATAGTTAGGGTCATCGGCAGGGTCATACGGAGCGATGAAGATGTTCACATTTTTGGCGAAGTGATACAGGACTTCAGCAACGCCGACCTGGAGGCTCTTGAAGAGATAAGGGAGCTCGAAAGGAAAGTCCTGCCGAAGATTGAAAACGTCATTGACTTCTTTGGGGGTGAGGAGCTATGAAGAAGCGCCTCCCAGCGAGCAGGGTTTACATCAAGGACATCCTTGACGGCTACTACGTGCGGAGCGAGGGCGACTTTGAGCCCAACTACCTCATAACAAGGGACGCGAGGAAGGTCTACCGCGTAAAGGTCGTCGCCACCGTAGTCAGGGAGCCCGTGATAAGCGACGACGAGACCTACGGCAAGTTCCAGATTGACGACGGAACCGGGACAGTATGGGTTCTCGGATTCAGAGACGACACGCGCTTCATAAGGCTAGTCAGGAAAGGGGACCTCGTGCAGATAATCGGAAAAGTCGCTGAATGGCGCGACGACAAGCAGATACTCGTCGAGGGAGTTGCGAAGGTAAGCCCGAACTTCTGGATACTCCACCGCTTTGAGACACTCAAGGAGAAGGTCGAGCACGCCGAGAAGGCGAGAATGGCCTTTGATATCTACGACAGGTACGGTGTGACCGCCAAGGCAAAGGTCATAGCCAAGAACAAGGGCATTGATGAGGAGCTTCTTCAGACGATAGACGAACTTTATGCTATGATGCTCGAACAGAGGGCCCTTGAGGAGGAGCTGATAGAGGAGGAAGTAACCGAAGAGACCGAGGAGACACCTGTTAACCCTGAACTTGAGAAGGCCAAGGAGGCCATCATGAACCTCCTCAGGGAGAAGGGCAAGGCACTGTCCCACAAGTTTATCGTGAAGAAGCTGTCCAAGGAGTTTGACGAGGAAATAATAGAAGAAGCCATTAGCCAGCTCCTCGCCGACGGCGAAATCTACGAGCCGGAGATAGGCTTCTACGAGCCCCTCTGAGCTCTTTTCTTCTCTCTTCTATTGCCCAAAATAGTAGAAGGTATTCAGTACTGCTCGCGCATCGTCCTGATTACTGGGTCGTGTATCAGCGTAGATGTTATGCTGTCCACCATGCGGAAGAACTCCTCTTTTCCTTCCTCAAGGCCAAGGCTCTCAATCCGAACCAGCTCGCAGTCCTTTCCTAGTATCCATCTGCCGAGGAGGATTTTCTCCCTGCCATCTTTCTGGAGGTCGAGCCTTATGAGGCCGTAGGGTATGTCAGCCGTCCACCAGTTGGCCTTGAAGGTCACCCTCCAGCCTGCCGCCTCAACGACCTTGGCGAGCTTTTCTAGAGTCTTCGTGGGGCCGTGGGGAGTCTTGAACGTGAGTACGGTCCATAACTCTTCGTTTTCCAGCTCTCTAACTATCTCGTCTCCAAACTCCATATCCATCACCTCACGAGTGAAGCTATCATGAACGCCACGACGGCGAGGAATATGCTTATTTTAAGTAACTTCTGCGAGAGATGGGCGGCCTCCCTGTCCTGCGAGCGCAGGATGAGGTAGGCCGAATAGAGGATTAATGCATCTACGGGCACCATCGCAATGTAGCTTACACCTACCCCTGCTTTGACGGGAAGGAACGACGCAATGACCGTGAGGAACGCGAAGAGCGCTCCTATGTAGGCCGACTTTTTCTTCCCTATCACTATCGGGAGGGTCTTTGCCCCCTTTGCGAGGTCTCCTTCAACGTCCTCTATATCCTTTATGACCTCCCTGGCGACGTTCACGAGGAACGCACAGAGGGCCAGGTGGCCCGCGAGACCTATCTTCCCTACCGCTATGGCGCCATAGAGCGGCGTTGCGGCCGTCAATCCGGCGACGACAACGTTGCCTACAAAGGGCAGAGGCTTGAGCTTCCAGGCGTAGAGGAACATCATGAGGTACGCCACTGCCGCGAATATGAGGGCGTAGATGCTTATGAGAGAGGCAAAGGCCAGGCCCAACGCAAACAGCACCATCGAGTACCAGAATGCTGCCCTCCTGCTCATCGCGCCCCTGGGCAGGGGCCTGTCCGGGCGGTTTATTCTGTCTATCTCGTAGTCGAAGTAGTCGTTTATCGTGTTGCCCGCCGCACACCCCAGCGTGACCACCAGGAAGACCAGCAGGGCCTTTGTGGGGTCTGGAAAGTGGCCCGCCGCCACTATTGCTCCGAGGAGGCCCACTACCCCCGCCAAGATGCAGTTGTGGGGTCTGGTTATTTCTACGAGGGCCTTTGCCTCCAAGTTACCACCGTCCAACTATTATGGTTAGCATTTAAAACCTTGTAGGTTCAGAGTTCGTCTCTCCTCAGGAGGGCCAGCTCCTCACCCGTCTCCAGGACTCTCATTCTGCCGAAGCGGATTTCCCTTACCTCGCTGAGGGCTTCTTCGCTGAGCGGGGTCAGCAGCTGGAGGGTCCCGTTGCTGAAGTTCACCCATTTGAGTATTCCAAGGCCAAGGCAGAGGCCGTCTCCGTCTATGAGGCCGACGAGCAGGTTGCTCAACTTTTCGAAGTCAACGGCGTGAATCGAGCGGTAGCCCCTCTGGAAGTTCTCCTCGTCCGCCTTCACCACCGTGTAGTGTCCGTCCCTCTCCCAGCCCGCCAGGACAAGCCACCTGAGGGCCCTTGAGAGGAGCGTTTTCTCGCTCTCTTCCAGTGGGCGGCCGTTAAAGAGTGAAGTCCCTGTTACGGCAACGTCTGAGAGGCTGAACTCGACAAGCCTGGAGCCGGAAAAGTACGCCTTCCACTTCTCGAAGCGTATCTCCCGCCTTTCGTCCCTTTCGACCTTCCGTGCGTTTTCGCTGACTCCAAGCCTGACGATTTCCCCGTAGGGAGAAAGCGCACGGGCCAAAGGCTCAAGCTCTCCCTCCTTCTGAAGGATTACGATTATGTCTGGCCTTATGAGTTCTGCCTTGAGGCGCTTCATCTCAAAGCCTGCCCCCGTCACGAAGCCGGTCGTGTCCACGATGACAACGTCTGCGCTCCTTTCTGCGATGTCCGTGAGCCTCTTTACTCCAACCGCCATCTCGCCTATGAACTGGGCCGGTGAGACCGTGCCTATGAAGTAGTGAGCCACCCCTTCCAGCTCTGAAGTCGTCAGGAACGGCTCCTCTGGAAACGCGAGGCTTACCGTGGCTGGTGGCAGGATTCCCTTCTGGCCCACGTCCGAGTCCACTATGGCAACGCTCTTTCCGAGCCCGATGAGCTCGTTGGCCAGGAACGTCACCAGTGTGCTCTTTCCGGTGTCCGGGCTGCCTATGGCCATGATTTTAACCGTGTCGCGTGATGACAGCTCTGCCAGGAGTTCTAACCTGTCGGGTGGGACATCGCGGGTGTACTTGGCCTTGTTCATGGTCTATGATTTTCGGGGGCAGTTAAAAAACCTTAGGTCTGGAACGCTTAGAAAAACTTATAAATCCTCCCGTTTCCAGTGCAAAAGCGAAAAATTTGATTTGACGTTTATCGCACTTGAATTGGAAAAATTGCAAGGTGGTGGAAAATGAGTGAAAAAAACGCCCTGACCTCACGACAACTCAAGCTCCTCAAGAAGCTCTATGAAGACGGGAGGAGGATTGAGGTTCACACAGTCGAGAAGACCCAGGACGAGCTTGCCAATGAACTTGGGATAACTAGGCAGGCCCTCAGCAACCACCTCAAGGTTCTCAAGGAGCTTGGGTACATAAGGACTGGCAGGGGCTTCATTGACCTCACAGACAAGGCCCTTGAACTGCTAGGCGAGAAGAAGGGGGACGTCTTCGTCTTCGTGAAGATAGAACCCACAAAGAGGAGGCAGGTCTACAACGCAATAAGGAAGCTCAAAATAAAGAAAATCTACCGCGTCACCGGTGACGTGGACTTAATCATAGAGGCAGACAAGACGAGGCTCGACGAGATTCTTGAGGAGATAGCCTCCCTCGACGGCGTCAAGGAGACCAACACCCACCTCGTCCTTGAGACCCTATGACTTTGACCTCATTTTCTTTTCCATGAGTTTTTTGAGCTCCTCAAGGTTCTTGCCGAACTTCGCCGAGATTGGAACGAAGGTCTCTGGAATCTCCGAGTAGGGCACCCCAAACTTTTCGGCGAGGAAGTGTATAGTCCTCTCGACGTTCCTGACCTTGTCAATCTTGTTGACCGCAACCACCGTCGGTATCTCAAGCTCCCTCAGGAACTGGTAGAACTCCACGTCTATCGGAATCTCACCACGCTTCTCCCAGCGCTCTATTATCTCAGGGGAGGCTTTTCCGTCGACGACGAGGACTGCGAGCTCTATCTTGTCCGCGTTGTCCTCGATGAAGTGGACTATCTCGTCCTTAATTCGCTCCTGGACGTGCTCTGGAAGCCCGCTCATGAACCCGAATCCCGGGAGGTCTACGACCTTTTTTCCCCTCCACTCGATTTCAACGGGCTTCCTCGTCACGCCGGGCCTCTTTCCCCGCTTTACCTTCTTTCCAGTTAGCTTGAAGATGAGGGTGCTCTTACCAACGTTTGACCGCCCGGCAAATATTATCATCTTTCCCACCGGGCTGAAGTTCATTCGGGGCTTTTAAAAGGTTTGGCGGAAAGGTTAAGTATAGTTAGAGACAAACCTCTGCGGTGGTAGGCATGCCTGAGGATGCACGGGCTAACCAACTTGTAAACAAGTTCGTCATTTCCCTTACCGAGGGCAAGATACTTGGTTACGTCACCGACATAAACGTTGAGGTTGAGGGTGACCAGTTCTACTTCATCCTCAAGATGAAGGAAATCGAGAACCTCGGAAAAGGCCAGAGCATATTCACCAGCGAGAAAAAGCTCAAGATATCTCCCGACGACATAGTTAACGTCGGGCCAGACGTCATAATCCTCGGCGACGGCAAGGTACCCCCTCTCAGGGAGATTGAGAGGCTCCACCAGATAGCCGAGGAGTACAACAACCTCATGAGCGAGCTTGAGGCCAGAGAAAAGCTCATCGAACAGCTCAAGGAGGAGAATTACCACTTTAAGCGGGAGCTTGATGAACTTCAGCGTGAACTCAGGAAGTTCCAGATTATGAAGGACGACTTTGACCACCTCAAAGAACAGCTCGTGAGACAGGAGGGGCAGCTTGAGATGGCCAAGGAGTACATAAGGCTCCTTGAGGGACTCAGGGGAGACATTGACAAGATTAAGAGCGACGTTGAATCGCTGATCCAGAGGCAGCTTGAAGAGGTCGTTAGAGGGATAATAGACGAGGAGCTAAACGCAAGGGGATTGAAGAAAACGAGCTTTATTTAGCCGAATATGCTCGAACCGAAGGCGTGTAGCAGGATCTCCACCGCAACCAGTATGAGAGTCATTGCTATGACGCCCTTCGGGCTCACCTTTACTGCCCTCGTGTCCTCGTCGAAGAACCTCATGAGTCCTGCCCCGGTTGGGGGTAGTGTCGTCTTTTCCTTTGCCATACTATCACCTGCCTTGAGTTTTCCCCATGATATTTAAGCTTCACGGTGTTCACGGTAAGGTTTTTAAACGCTCCGTTCAAGACCGCTCGGGAAAGGGCTCTGCCCAATGAATCCCGCTGATGAATGGAGGTGGGAGGAATGGCCACTTTCAAGCTCGTTATATCGAACCCCAAGACCGGTATCGCGAAGCAGGTTGAGATAAGCGGTGGCGAGGCAGAAATACTCGTTGGAAAGCGCATTGGAGACGAGGTCTCGGCTAAGGAGCTTGGTCTCAACCTCAGGGAGATATTCGGCGACGAGAGCATTCCCGAGGATGCCAAGCTCAGGATAACCGGTGGAACCGACAAGGACGGCTTCCCCATGAGGCCGGACGTCCACGGCCCGAGGAGGGTCAAGATACTCCTCTCCAAGGGGCCCGGGTTCAGGCCCAGGGAGAAGGGTGAGAGGAGGAAGAAGACCGTCCACGGCAACACCATAAGCCCGAACATCGTCCAGGTCAACCTGAAGATAGTTCTCTGAGCCCCTTTGATTTTCTCTTCTCTTTGCGGTAACCTTAATAAACGTCTTCGTTTTCTAAGCTTAGGGGTGAGAGAAGATGGCAAAGAAGAAGGAGTTTAGACAGGCTGAAGTTAACATAGGTATGGTAGGTCACGTTGACCACGGTAAGACGACGCTCACAAGGGCCCTCACAGGAATCTGGACCGACACTCACAGTGAGGAGCTCAGGAGGGGTATTACAATAAAGATAGGCTTCGCCGACGCGGAGATAAGGAAGTGCCCGAAGTGCGGCAAGTATTCAACTTCTCCGATATGTCCCTACTGTGGCGCTGAGACCGAGTTTGAGAGGCGTGTCTCCTTCATAGACGCCCCCGGCCACGAGGCGCTGATGACCACCATGCTCGCCGGTGCCTCGCTCATGGACGGTGCTGTTCTCGTCGTCGCTGCCAACGAGGGAGTCATGCCCCAGACGAGGGAGCACCTGATGGCTTTGCAGATAGTCGGCAACAGGAACATAGTTATAGCGCTCAACAAGATTGAGCTCGTCGATAGGGAGACCGTTATGAAGCGCTACCAGGAGATTAAGGAGTTCGTGAAGGGAACCGTTGCCGAGAACGCTCCGATAATCCCGATTTCAGCTCTCCACGGTGCGAACGTTGACGTCCTCCTCGCGGCGATAGAGAAGTTCATACCGACGCCTGAGCGCGACCCGAACAAGCCGCCCAAGATGCTCGTCCTGAGGAGCTTCGACGTGAACAAACCGGGTACTCCACCGGAAAAGCTCATCGGCGGTGTTATTGGAGGCTCTATAGTCCAGGGCAAGCTCAAAGTTGGCGACGAGATAGAGATAAGGCCCGGCGTTCCCTACGAGGAGCACGGCAGGATAAAGTACGAGCCGATAACCACCGAGATAGTCTCCCTCCAGGCCGGCGGACGCTTTGTTGAAGAGGCTTACCCTGGTGGACTCGTTGGTGTTGGGACAAAGCTCGACCCGTACCTCACCAAGGGCGACCTCATGGCCGGAAACGTCGTAGGAAAGCCCGGCCAGCTCCCGCCGGTATGGGACGAGCTCAGGCTTGAAGTCCACCTGCTTGAGCGCGTCGTTGGAACCGAGGAAGAGCTCAAGGTCGAGCCTATCAAGAGGAGAGAGGTGCTCCTCCTCAACGTCGGAACCGCCAGGACGATGGGTCTAGTCACTGGCCTCGGCAAGGACGAGGTCGAGCTTAAGCTCCAGATTCCGGTCTGTGCCGAGGTCGGCGATAGAGTCGCCATTAGCAGGCAGGTCGGGAGCAGGTGGCGCCTCATCGGATACGGCTTCATTAAGGAGTGACCCCTCTTCTTTTCCTTTCCGGTGGTCGGCATGAAAAAGAGGGAGTGGCTTGTTGTCCCGGACACTAACTTCCTCCTCATCCCCGGCCAGTTTGGGGTCGACATAGTTTCCGAGCTCAACAGAATCCTCGACGTGAAGTTTAAAATCGTCGTCCCAAACGTGGTTCTCGAAGAGCTCGACGTCATCGAGAAAAAGACGCGAGGAAAGGATTTGCTCGCGGTCAGGATGGCGAAGAAATTAGTGGAGAGGTTTGAGAAGGTTGAAATTGGAAAGTTCGGCGAGAGGCCGATAGACGACCAGATTTACGACTTCGCGGTCAAAAACGAGCGCGTTATTGTCTGCACCAACGACAAGGGGCTGAAGAAGCGCCTCCGCGAGAAGGGCATCCCCGTCGTCTACCTCCGCTCGAAGAAGATACTTGAGCTTGAAGGAATGCTGGAGTAGTTAGGGCTTTTATCGGCTCAATGTTGCGGTGCTTTATCTCGAGCATTGTTCATTTAGTTTCAACTCCTCCGCAACTTTAAGGTAAAGCTCTATAGTCTTTTTAATGTTCCTTAGAACTTCTTTTTTAGCCCCCTGACTCACGCATCCCGGCAGGTTGGGACGTAGGCAATATAACTGCTCCCCGGCTGGTTCAAAGATAACCCAAAATTTCACCATTGTCCCCCAATACTCAACTTGTGGGCTATAAATTTAAGCCGATTCCATAGTTGTGCATAAACTATAATCCCTGTCCAAGGTAACCATCGGATCTTAATTATAAATTTAAACTTATTGTTGGAAACTTATTGTTTAAAAAAGCTTAAATTATAATCAAATTCAAAGCACTGATGGAAAAATCTATAGGAGGGAGCACCATGGAATATCTACCACCTGTAGGGGGAGATATTGGGGTTCCAGCAGATACGTTTGTTGGAGTTAATGATGTGTTTGGAGTTAACTATGGGTTATATTAAATGCCGTTGGATACGCGTATGCTGCGGTAGTCTGGGTAGCGGTGGGCGCTATATTAGTGGCCGTTGAGGTAGTTAAGGAAATCTTTGAGCTTTATGACCCCAGAAAGCTCGGTGTGAAGGAGGTTTAAAACCTATGGAAACATTACCCTACCTTAATGATCTTTACGTGGCCAGTGATGGATTACTTCAGATATTTCTAAAAAATTTAAAAGAGCCTCTTAGGACTGCTCAACTTCCAGGTTTCCTTGAAAAATGGGACAAGTATGTAAAAGCGAGAAGAGCACTTAAATCTTGGCTTGATGGGATAAAAGGTCCCGTATTCGCTGCAATCGACCTAACATACAAGTGTAATCTTAAATGTCCATACTGCTATGTAGCTGCTCCGTTGAGAAAATCTGCTCCAGAACTGCCAACTGAAATTGTCCTGAGAGCGATTGATGAACTTGCAAAATTGGAAACTCTCGGGATATGTTTGTGCGGTGGGGAACCTGTCTTACACAGAGAATTCTTTAGAATCATAGAATATGCAAATGATGCAGGTATTCCAGTTAATTTTGTGACTAATGGTACCTTAATCACTGAAGAATTTGCTAAAAAGCTCTCTGAGTTAAATATTGGAAGTGTGCAGGTTTCGTTGGATGGATCAAAACCGGAAATCATGGACAGACTAAGGGGAAATGGAATATTTCACAGAGCAGTTGATTCAATAAAAAGACTCATAGACTATGGGATAAATACATCTGTTGCATTTTGTGCAACTCGTATTAACATCCAGGACTTTCCCAATGTAGTTGAGTTGGCATCAAAATTGGGAGTGTTTGAAGTTAGATCTATGTACTTTGTTCCTGAGACTGAGGCACATATCAAACTAGCTCCTTCAGAAAGCCAATACAAAGAGTTATTGCAGTGGATCTACGATAACAGAGAGGACTTCACAATAAAAGTTGACTTCGGTGACCCAACAGAGCATATAATCCTTGGGCCATATATTAATTCTGTCGTTATAACAATAAGCGCTGAAGGATACATTCTCCCTACCCCCTACCTGAACTTTGCATATGGGCATGTAACTGATGGGATTGAAGCTCTCTGGCCCGAACTTAGGGAGGCTTGGAAACAGAATCCAGTCCTATTAACAGTATCCTCATATTTAAAGACGGAGAAAGACTTTGTGAAATTGAATAATGTTGGATTGACTCGAAAAAATGGGAGGGGATATATAGATTTGAGTAGAATTTCCACAGATCAACAGTTAGAGCTTTCTAGAAAAATAAGGAGCGTGTTAATATGAAAGAGGAAGAGATCTATGTGGATCCACAAATTGTGAAAAATATAGCAGAGACGCTAAAAAACATCCAAAAAATGAAAGTAAAACAAGACAAAAGAGTAAAATGGAGGAGAGAAAATGACGGACGGATTATAACATTCAATCCAATTACTGGGAAAATATGTGTAATGAATCCAACTCTCGCCGAAATATACGTTATGACCAAAAATCCCAAGGGGTGTACCTTCGAGACTTTAATAAGGGCCCTCAAGCAGAGATTCCCCACTATCGATGAAAAACAGCTGAGGAGTGATGCCCTAAGGGCAGTGACATGGCTTTTCATAAATGGATTTGTTTACCTTGAAGATACCAGCAAGAAGATACATATAGTGGATGTTATTATAGAGGTCTCCAATCAGAAGAGGGGGCTGCGCCAATGAAGGCTTCAAGACTCGTGACGATGATAGTTCTAGGTACCTGTCTTTTCTTCATTGTAGGAATTCTCATAATTTTGAATGGGGGCCTTTCGGCTTTGGATCTTCCGCTTTTTGTAGCGTTAATAGTACTGGTGCTTTGGATGTTAAAAGTTGTTGTTTCGTGTCCCCTATCTGTTAATGTCTTAGACGAGCATAATATTGTAATTAAGACCTTGCTCGGAAACAAGAAGGTAAGGGCCTCTAAAATGGACGTTGTCGATGTAAATGCATTCCTCATCGGAAGGACATACGGAGTTGGTATAGACACTAAGGACATCAAAGTTGGAACCTTCAGGACAGTAAGGGGAGATAACGTCTGGGCATGTTGTGTTGGTACAAAGGGGGTGCTTATTGAAACAAACAACGGCAAAAAGATACTGGTGGGGCTTGATGAGGTGAGAGGTACAATAAGCCTTCGGGGGCATGTGTATGACAAAGGTTAAAACAGTAATATCAAAAGAGTTCTGGACATATTTTGGAAGCAGAGAGACCCTTTACTCTATTATTCTTCCCGCGGTTTCAATGGTATTTGTGCTGAGCTTTGTAATTGTTACTAGATCACAGTATATCACGCCTCAATCAAGGGCCCTTGCATACAAACAGATAACTTCCAATCCCCAGCTGTTTGGAATAACAGAAAGCCTGCTTCAAGTTCTGGGGGACGACGCTATAACAATTGCCACCCTCATAGTCCAGATACCAATGGTTATCCAGATATTTTCGTTTATTTCGACATATAACGCTATAGTGGCATCCTTTGCTTTCGAAAGGATAAATAAGACAATGGAAGTACTTTTCGCTTCTCCCTTAAGTGAGAGTGAGATAATCCTAGGAAAGATCATCGCAAGTATCATTGCTGGAACCCTCACAATGCTATCAGGGATTTTAATTAATGTTGCCGCAATCCAGTATGTTTTCATACAACATGTGGGAAGGTTATGGACGCCTACACTGGGCTATATGTTTTTGACGGTCGCTATGTCAATATCAATGCTTCTTTTTGCTATACCTATTGGCCTCACCCTTAGTGTGAGGGCTAAAAACGCAACTCAGATTAAGCTGGGGGGATTAGTCGGTATTATGCCATTATTGCTCTTTTTATTGGCAAGCAAGGTTCCACCGCAGACGTTTTTTTCCATTGTGCAGATAATTGGGCTAACCAGCCTGGTAGTTTCAATAATCCTGGTGTGCTTGTCTAGAAGGCTCATAAATCGCTTTTCATTCATAATAAACTAAAGGTGGTTCCTATGCTCGAAGTTGAAAATATCTCTGCAGGCTATGGGAAGGAGAATGTAATAAACGACATAAGCTTTACTATAAAAAAAGGAGAACTCTATGTGCTACTTGGCCCTAATGGTTCAGGAAAAACCACCACTTTTAGAGCTATCTCAGGGATCATCCCGCTTTCCAAAGGGAGAGTCATTATAGAGGGCATTGACCTGGAGAGAGAGCCAGAACTGGCAAAAAGGAAGCTGGGTTATTTGCCAGAGGGTGAGAGGGTATATCCCAATATTAGTGTGTATAAAAACCTTCTATTCTTTGCGGAGATCTACGATGTGGACAGGGGGAAGATTGATGTGGTCTTAAAAGAATTTGGACTTGAAAAATACAAAAACAGCCCAGCAGGTTACCTAAGCAGAGGAATGAGAAAGAAACTTGCGCTTGCCAGGGCACTTCTCCATGACCCGGAAGTTATCATTCTTGATGAGCCCTTCAGCAACTTGGACATGTCCACAGTCTTGAGATTGAGGGACGAAATAAAGAAAATGATTGAGAACGATAGAATTATCCTTTTTTCTACCCATATCTTAAGTGAACTTCAGTACTTCGAGGATGTAAACTGTAAGGTTGCATTTATCAACGAAGGAAGGATTATACTGGAAAGAGAACTTGAAGAACTCGCTGGAAGCGTCAATAACATCCTTGTGGTGTTTAGAGTAAATGACAAGACGAAAGCAATGGAAGTGCTCACCAATCTGGGGTATGATGTCAGCATTGAACAGTCTGGGGTAGTAGTTAGAGTTTCCAACTACCACAAAGAGGTTCCTGCAATCCTAAAGGTTCTACTTACGCATGATATTACCGTGTACGAGGCAAGGCCAAAGGAGTCCCCCGTAGAAAGGTTCTATAGAGATTTTGTTGATATTTGATATTAGCTCCCCAAATATTTAAAACCCCCTCTTCTCCACCCGGTGGGGTGGTGGGAATGTACACGGAAGAAGAACTCCTGAGAGAGATTAGGGAACTCCTTGACGATGACAAGCTCTTCGAGGCCTACGAGAAGGCCTTTAGGGAATACCACTACTACTTCGACACGGCCAACTACATAGTGCTCAACGTCTACCAGTTCAACGACCACGGGCCAGTGCACGTGCTCCTGACAACGAGGAGGGCTCTGGAACTGCTGAGGATTATCAAGAAGTTCGGAATCCAGACGACGGCGGAGACGCTCGGCAAGCCCCTTTGGTGGAGCAAGTTCATAGTCGCTTTCGGCGCGCTCTTCCATGACATCGGCAACATGATACACAGGATTAACCACTACGAGTTCAGCGTTTTCCTGGCCGAGCCCATAATTGAAAAGCTCGTCAATGAGTTCGAGAAGCGCGACCCCCTGCTGCTGAAGGCCCTTACGCTCAACGCTATTTACACCCATGACGAGCACGTGCCGTGCACCACCATAGAGGGCTCCCTCATCACGATAGCCGACGGTTGCGACATGGAGGCCGGCAGGAGCAGGCTCGTCCACAAAAAGGACAAGGTTGACATCCACGCGGTCTCGGCGATGGCCATAGACAGGGTGGAAATCCGCGAGGGCGACGAGAACCAGCCAATACTAATCGAGATATGGATGAAGCACCCGGCAGGGATATTTCAGGTGGACGAAATCCTGACGAAGAAGGTCAGGAGCTCCCTGCTCACTGGAAATATTCGGCTGAGGATTCACACGGGCAAGGACGGCGAAGTCCTCGAAAAGGTTATTTGAGCCTTTTTCTATTTTTCAACATGCTCATCGAGGCCTACCGCGACATTAAATACCTCCTGAACAGGGGCTACCGGAAGAGCGTCGCCCTTAACTTCGTGGCAAATCACTACAGGCTGGGGAAAGAGGAGAGACACCTCCTCGCGAGGTGCGTATTCTCTGACTCGTGGATTGAGGAAGTTAGGCGGAAGCTCCTTTCTCCGGAGGAGGTTATGGGTAAAGTTCTCGGAATAGACGGCTTCAACGTCCTCATAACCCTTGAGTCCCTTCTTGAAGGGAGGGCCATTCTCTGCGAGGACGGGCTCGTGCGGGACTTAAAGTACCAGGGAAAGTATCGGGTAAGCGGAAGAACCCCAGAACTTCTAGCCGAAATTGCAACGGCCCTGGGAGAACTGGGTGTGGAAAAGGCCGTCGTTTTTTACGGCAAGAGCACGCCAAGAAGCGGGGAAGTCAAAAGGCTCACGGAAGAGAAATTGAAAGAAGCAGGTGTTTTTGGGGAGGTTAGGCTTGTGAAGAGCCCCGACTTTGAGCTTAAAACGTTCGAGATAGTGGCCACTGCAGACACTGGCGTAATCGCAAAGACGATTGGAGTGTTTGACCTGCCCGCGTACATTGGAAAGAAACTTGGGAAGACCCCTCCGACGTTTGTGGAAGTGCTGAGACGGTGGGAGCCGAGCTAATGGCTGGCTAAACATTTAGATATTTTTGAATTAATGCAAATTGTTGGGGGTATTTTGGAACTTTAGAAAGCCTTTAATATACTTGTGTCCATAATATTACCATAGATTTAACTACCCGCTTTTTCTGTTCTTGGCGGGCTTTGGAGGGATTAACATGAAAGGTGGTCTCTTGGCATTGTTTTTGGTTCTTGTTATTCTGATGGGGGTAGTGGCCAGCGGCTGTCTCGGTGGTGATGAGACAACATCACCCATCGAAACGTATCAGGAGAACACCAACGAGGGTAGTGGTTCACCGAGTTCCTCACCTTCCAGTGGAGAAGAGACCCAAGCCGCAACCTGGCAGACTCCCTGGGACGCCTACAATCCCGTCCAGATTGGGGGTCGGGATTACTATATAACTTACACAAAGTACACCTTCACTGTCAAGAGCTCCGGTGAAGGAGAACGCTCCTATGAAGTCATCAAGCAGAGAGGCTACGTGAAAGCGCACATATACTCCGACGACAACGGGAAGAAAGATTTGGGGGAGTACAACCTCTTCGCCTACTACGGAAAGATAATCCCGGTAAACGACCCCGAAATGAATGGGCCTCTCGAGTACCTCATACTGATAAAGGATAGAACTAAAGACACCGACTCTTACTTCCTCACACCTTTCCCGGACTTTGGGGCTATGATGTCCGGGACGACTGCCGTTATCGAGATGTCGTACGGGGGCAACTACTTCTACTGGAGCAACCCTGCGGCGGTGGGAGAGTACTCGGAGCTTCCGTACCAGGAGGGAGATTTCGAGGCCGTAATGGAGGGAATACCCTCCGCAACCATTCAGGCATGGGGGGTGATGGTCACATCGGGTGTCTGGAGCGGACTCGAGGAGCACGACCTCTCAAAACCGGACGAGTACAGCTTCTCATTTATGGGCCTCGGATACAACTACAAAATTGACCCTGATGGAACCGTGAGCTTCGGAGGGAAGAGCTTCAAGGCGAGCAAAGTTGAGTGGAGCTGGACCTTTGGAAACGTTAAAGGGCAGGGAAAGGCAACGATAGCTCCGGAGCTGCCGATACCGGTGGAGACCGAGGGAACCTTCAGCCAGATGGGAGAAGGGAGCTACTACTCAAAGCTGAAGCTGGAAGACCTGAAATTATCAAAGGAGTTTGAGGGAATAGACGTCCAGATAAAACAGGGCACTTCACAGGGAGAAAGCGAAACCCCCACGGAAACCCAAACCGAAACCTCTACCCCAACGGAAATCCCGAGTGGGGGCTTATCGGACAACTGGCAGCGGGGATGGGACGCCAGCGAGCCGATAACCATTGATGGCGAGGATTACGTTGTTAAAGAGGTAACCTTCGAGGCCGACTACCGCGTCTCCGGCGGCTCAACTGTCCACATGACCATCAGAAAGGGCTACTACGAAACCCGGCTCAACGGGGAGGACGTTTATGCACTCTACGCCATCCTCGACATCGGCGGGGAGACCTACAACTACACGGTCTACGTTGAGTACCCCAACGAATACATCTCGGGGATTCTCTGGGTGCCCCAGGTCTATGACATGGTCAACGGCCCAAGCTTCGTCAAAATTGAGATTACGGGGTCGAGCTGTCACTACGTGATGGACGAAGCAGGAAACATGGAGGGTGACTACACCTGCGGCTACGTAAGTGACGAATTCCAGCAGTACAACATGATATGGAGCTATCCAACGGGCTTTTACGGAGGTATCTACGGGGATGTGCTCAGCTATGTGGCTCTGACGGAGAATGGGGATGGTTACACGGTTGAGCCGGGAGACGATGTATCCTTAGCGGGCATGGACTTCAAGACGTACAAAGTAACCTGGAGTGGCCTCGTCCAGGATGGGCTGGCCCAGGCCAACGGGGAAACGGTTGTAGTTCCGGAGCTCCCGTTCCCGGTTGAAGTGACCGCATCGCTCGCAATGCCCGGAAGCGGGAGTATTTACGTCCACACGAAGCTCGTTGATGTAAAGCTTGAGGAGACTGGCCAGTAGGCAAACTTTAAATCTTTTTTACCTATTTTTAACCATGTTCGGCGAGCACGAGCTGAAAACCCAGTTCATCAGGGTCGGCGACAAAAAAATCCACCTTCTCGAGGAGAGCGAGGGCCTGGTTAGATACCGGCGAGACAATGTTGAGAGGATACTCAAGAACAACGGGGAAAAGCTCAGGGTTCTCCCCGCCCCGGCAACAGGTTACGGCGTAAAGCTCCTAATGGTGCGCTTCAAGGAGTCCCTTGTTGTTCCTCCCCACGACTCTATAACTGGCTTCATTGAGGCCCCGGTAGAGGTGGACGTCAAGGTAGGCGGGCTTGTTGTGGACCACTTCATTCTGGGCAGGGAGAAATATGCCCTCTACGGCACTCTGGAAGCCGGTGTAATCTGCCGTTACCACGTCGGTTCCTTCTACCCCGAAGAACCAGAGTCTATAGGGATTGCAAAGCTCATAGTCTCAAACCCAACCCCTGAGTGGAAGGCCCTTGAGAGGGTGGTGATCCCGATATGGAAGACCCCAATGTACTATGAAAGTTCAAGGGCTTACTACCCCCTCCTCATAGTCACGATAAGAGACAACGTTCCCTACGTGAGCAACACCGGAAAGCCTCCCAAAGACGGACTGAATGCGGTTGGAGAAGGCCTGTCCCTTCCAAACTTCCTGATGAGGTGGTGAGCATGAACACGACAGCTTCATTCTGGGAGCAGGGGCTCCTCGGGGAGGAGCTTTTCCTCACGCTGACCCTTGGGGCGGTAGTGAAGGCCCTCCTGATTCTCGTGTTGGGCGCCATCGTGGCTAGGCTCGTCAGGAGGTACCTCCTCGACCTTTCGAGGAGCACGAGATACGTGTGGATAATCAACGAGGACACCGCTTCGACGCTCTACAACCTGATAGTCGTTATAGCGGTCGTCTACAGCTTCCACGCGCTTGGTGTCCTGTCCTACGAAATCGCCGGGACGAGCATAAGCAACTTGCTGACAGCTGTCCTGGTCTTTTACTTCTCCTACGTCCTTGCCAAGAAGACGAAGGACTACATGATAATGAGCTCTCCCCAGCAGAGGCTCCCCGAGGTGCAGCTCAAGGCCAAGCTCTTCTACTACCTTGTAGTCACGCTGGCGTTCTTCATAGCGCTCAACATAGCGGGCTTCACGGGCAGGCTGAGCACGCTCATCGCCGCCGCGGGGATAACGGGCATCGTCCTCGGTTTTGCCTCCCAGACGGTCGTTTCAAACTTCATCTCGGGCATATTCATGTACTTTGACAAGCCCCTCAAGATAGGCGACCCCGTGGAGGTTGCCGGCTACTCTGGAATCGTCCACGACATCAGAATCCTCTCCACGAGGATAAGGACATGGGACGGCCTCCTCGTCAGGATTCCAAATGAAAAGCTCTTCAACAGCGAGATAAAGAACCTCCAGAAGTATCCGGCTAGGAGGGTTGACATAACAGTGGGCATAGCATACAAGGAAGACGCCGGGAGGGCCATCGAGGTCATAAAAAAGACCCTCGACGAGATGCCCTATGTCCTTGCAGAGCCCGAGCCGGCCGTCTTTGTGAGCAACCTCGGAGACAACAGCGTCAACATAGCCATCAGGGCGTGGGCGCCGAGCGAGAAGTGGTTTGACGTCAGGACTCAGATAGTCAAGAGGGTAAAAGAAGCCCTTGACGAGGCCGGGATTGAGATACCGTTCCCGCAGAGGGTCAACTGGTTCGCGGAGGAGCTGAGGGTGAGGGTAGAGAAAGAGGGATGAGTCCATTACCTTTTCTTTTCTATCAGCGCGTAGAAGAAGCCGATCGTCCCCTGCCTGTGGGGCCAGGCCCTCATTGTCCCCTCCAGAAAGCCGGGGTCGTAGGGGCCGTTGAGGGGAACGAGCTTCGCGTCATTGTGCCTCTCAAGGAACCATTTCACAACTTCCTCGTTTTCCTCGGGGAGCATCGAACAGGTAGAGTAAAGAAGCCTTCCGCCGGGCTTCAGGAGCTTCCAGGCGCTTTCTATCAGCTCCTTCTGGAGGGTCACGACCTTCATGATGTTCTTTTCCTGGAGGCGCCACCTCAGCTCTGGATTCTTTGCTATCGTCCCGTCGCTCGTGCAGGGCGCGTCGAGGAGGACTCTGTCCGCTATTTCCTCGCCGAGGACTTCTGGAGCTTTTCTGCCGTCCCGCTTTCTGATTTCTGCAATCTCGACTCCGGCCCACCTGAGGACGTCTTTCATGCGCTTAATCCTCGCGGGGTCAACGTCAAAGGCGTAGATTTTGCCCTTGTTTTTCATCAGCTCGGCCATGTGGGCAGTCTTACCACCCGGAGCGGCGGCAAGGTCAACAACTGTCTCGCCGGGTTTCGGGTCAAGGACGAGGGACGCGACGGCGGAGGCCTCCTCCTGAGGCAGGGCGAGGCCCTGCTCCATGAGCTTTCCAGGGTTGAATGGGTCTAATACCCGGATAACGGTCTCAACTTTTTCGCTCCTCTCGAAGCGCAGGTTCTTGGAGCGGAGGCATGCTTCTACTTCCTCAACGCTCGTCTTGAGGCGGTTGACGCGGAGACTGACGGGGAGCGTCTCGTTGAGGGTCTTAAGGAGCTCCTCGGCTTCACTGCCAATGAGTGCCCTCATCCTTGCTATGAACCACTCCGGAAAGAGGTACTCCCACTTCAGCCTTTTTTCCTCCGAATCGAGCCTGGGCACGTAGTTAATAATCCTCGGTAGGAGTTCGTAGTAATAATAGCCGACGTAGGGGTGGGTTCTGCCTGAGAGGAACTTGGCGAGCCCCTTGAGGTGCTGGAGCGTTTTTTCATTTGGGTCTCTGAAAACGGCGACCTCAACGGCCACCCTAAGCGCGGCCCTCAGCCAGGGGTCGAGGATTAGAGGAGAGACTCCAACGAGCTCGGTAATTATTTCATCTATCAGGCCAAGCCTGCGCTGGATGGAGTAGAAAATGCCCGTAAGCTTGGAGTTTTCCCAGCCCTCGATTTTATACTTTGAGAACGCCTTCCTCTTGGCCTGCTGGCTGGGCTTGACTACCTCGCCCAGTTTAACTGCCTCGATGAGCGCGTAGAGCTGCCTGTCGGATAGTTTTAGCTTTGCCATCAGAGCCTACCCCTGCCCCTGTACGTTGCCCAGGAAGACGCTAGGGTTGTCCCGGCCGCTGAGGATATCAGGAGTGCCTCGTCCACAAGGCCGAGACTCATGAGTTCTTCAGCGGCCCTCTGGGCCTCCCTGGGTCTGACCCTGTAGTAGCGGACGAGTGTCTCCCTAAGCCTGTCAAAGGCCTCAATGGTCCTAGCCTTCCTTATCTGGTCGTTGCAGTCGGCGATCAGCTTTCTAAGCGCTGGGAAGAGCTCCTTTATCAGGATATTCATGGGGTAAACCGGTGGAAGCTTTGAAATTTTTACGGATGCAACCAGGCCGGCATCTACCAGAACCGGCTCCCCGCTGAGCAGGGCTTCGGCCACGTTTTCCACGATGACTGTCCAGTGGTTCTTGTCTATTGCCCCCGTTTCGAGGAGTATTTCCGCGACTATTATCGCTTCTCTGCGCGTTCCTCTCTGCAGGATATTTCTTAAGTCCTCTGCCGTCTCGTTGTCTATGTACGGGGCCATTACATTGTCCACGACCTTGAGAATTCCGTCCCAGATGAGGACGTTCTCCGTTTCTGAGAGTGGCATCAGGGCCCTCACGAGCTTTAGGAGCCTGGCACCGCTGAGGGGGTTGTTCTTGAGGAGTGTGGCGAGTATCTCAAGGGTTCTCCAGATGACGCCCGGGTCGTCGGTCGAGAGGGCATCAACGAGGACATCGAAGCCGAGTTCAAGAATTCTCTTCCTCTCGCGCCAGTTGGCCCCTCGGACGACATCCAGGAGTGCCGAGAGCGATGCGAGTCTGAGGTTGGGGTCATCTGAGGTGGCTGCCCGGAGAATTTCTCTTAGAGCATCGTCTCTATCCTTTGCGAGCTTAATTAGATTCATTATTTCCCATTTTTTGAGCACTGAGTCAATTCTGCTCTTGGACATATACGCCACCGGTGGTGATTATATCTGCATTGGGTTTTACTCAGTGCCCAATATATTTTTTTCGGCCGGGCTTCCCCGCAAAACGGCTACCCTTTCAAAGCGGTATATGTCAACGAGGATTCTCTCCAGCCTTTTTCTGTGGAAGGAGAACTGGGCGGGAATCTCAAAGGGAACGGTCTTCAGTTTTGTTGCCCTGAACCCCCAGTCTGCTGAGAATTTTTCAATAAAGTTCCTGACTTCCGGCTTCGCGAGGTGGATTGAGTAGACCACGTCGGCAACCTCGAAGGCCTTCATCAAAAAAGGCCTGTCTGCATGCTTCTTCTGGCTCCCGAAGGGCGGGTTCATTACAACGGTATCAACGCGCCCGCTAAACTCGGAGACGTCGGCGTTTATGAACTCGATTTTCTCTTCTATCCCGAGCGAGGTTGCGTTTCTCTTCGCCGCTTCGAGGGCTTTTTTATCGGCTTCAACCGCGTAGACTTTTTCTGCCCCGAGTAAAGCTGCCCCAATGCTCAGAACACCCGTTCCTGCCCCAAGGTCGGCCACGGTTTTTCCAGCCATGTCGCCGAAGGAATGAGCCAACCAGAGCAGTTCCGCCGCTACATCTCCAGGAGTTCTGTACTGTTCGAGCTCGGGCTTCGGCTGGGGGAAGCCTTCGAGCCTTGATAGGAGCATCGCAAGGTGCTTCTTTCTCATGTGGCTCACCGGGACAACTGTCTAACACTATCCCGTGGAGGTATTAAGCATTGTGGGGCCTTGGAAAATCCTACGAAATGTATTTATATTTTGGGGTGGTCTGCAAATAAGGGGGTAGTGCATGGAACTGATACCTACGGGCATACCCGGCCTCGACAAGGCTTTGTCGGGAGGCTTCTCGAGGGGGACAAGCGTTTTAATAGCTGGAAACCCTGGAACCGGAAAAACCCATCTGGCCATTCACATTCTTGACAACAACATGAAAAGGGGCCTTAAAGGGGCGTACGTATCTTTCGCTGAGACAAAGAGGCAGTTCTATGAGAACGCACGGGAGAGTGGAGTTGATTTTGATGAGCTGGAAGCCAAAGGCCTGTTTAGGTTCTACGATATGCTCACGATGCCTGAGAACGAGATGAAGGACTTCCTTGATTTTTTAATTCAGGAGCTTGTGGAGTGGAAGCCTGATATAATTGTGTTTGACTCCGTGACGGTTCTGGGCCAAATCTTTGGGACGGCAATGCTGAGGTCTTTCCTCCACTCAATTATCGGGCGTATAGTAAACACGCTTAACGCTCTGGCCATACTGATTGATGAGATACCCTACGGGGAGAAGCGGGTAGGTTTTGGGGTTGAAGAGTTCGTTGTTGACGGCGTCATCGTGCTGGAGATGGAAAGGCAGAGAGAGGTAATCAAGCGGTATTTGACGATACCCAAGATGCGTGGGAGGAAGATAACCAAAAGCACCTATGAGTACGTCATAACGGAATACGGTATAGACGTTATAACCACTCCGGAGCTAAAGTTCACTGGAAGGGAGATAAACACAAGAGAGCGGATTAAAACTGGTATCCCTGAGTTTGACGAGCTCATAGGGGGAGGCTTCTACAGGGGGAGTATCAACCTAATAGCAGGGCCGACGGGGAGCGGCAAGACAATATTCGCCTTGACGATGGCGTCAAATATGGCGAAACAGGGATTAAACGTACTCTATGTGACCTTTGAAGAAGTGCCGGGGGCCCTCTCCGAGACCATGGAGAGGCTGGGATTGGCGGATCACTTTAGAGTGGTCTCGTTGGTTCCGGAGGCCATGACGCCTCTGCAGTATTATGCCCTCATAAAGAACCTTATGAATGAAAACCTCTCAGACGTTCTGTTTATAGACTCCATCTCGGCAATGAAGAGCCATATGGACGAGAGGGACTTTATAAGGGCCCTGAGGTACCTGCAGCTTCTCGCCAAGGAGAAAGACATAACGTTCATAATGACATACATTCCCCAAGACCCGAATGCACTGCCCTCAGCAGGTTTCAGCACACTAATGGATAGCATAACGATTCTTGACTACGAACTCCCCAAAAAATCCGGTGATAGCATCAGACGCTACCTGTTAGTCCTTAAGTCCCGGCACTCCGAGCACAAGGCGGTTCTAAGGGAGTTCAAAATAACCCGTGGGGGGATTGAGATTGTTTGAACCCCGTGTTGGGCCTGCTATGATCAGCGCCACTGCCAGAGAAATCCTCCGGAGGCTTGGGCGCCCGTTTGAGGCAACCATAACGGCCTATCTCAACTCGAAGTACGGCAAAGGCATTGAGATAATTGAAGAAGACCCGAGAAAGTTCTACAACGCTCTCAAAGAGCTCTTCGGGGAGTTCGCAGCAAAGATCTTCATTTATGACCTAGTGGCGGAGCTACACCTCTCCGTGGAATCAACGGGTGTTGAAGACCTGTTGAAGGCCCTGGAGGAGTACCTCGGTGGTTGATATGGCCGGGGAGCTCATGGATATGTTAAAACGGAAATATAACTTTTTGAGCATAATGCTTGAAAGTGTTGATCGGGCCATGGAGGAGCTTGAAAATGGTGAAAACCCCGAGGAGATTTACAACACGCTGGTCACGTTCCTGGGGGAATTCCCTACAAGGCGAATGCTTCAGGGTATAGCAGATGAGAAAAACATGAATATTCGAGTTAGGACGAGGGAAGACGCCATCAGGGTCATTAAGGCTCTTATGTAGTCTCATCTCAGCTTTACCTTCGAAGCTATCCCCTCCAGAATCCGTATGGCAAGCTTTTGGTCCTGGTAGGGGGCGGATTTCTTCACCTCTTTGAGCACGCTGACAAACGGCAACAGGAGTCCAGCTTTCTCCGGCGGGGCCATTCTCACGAGCCCTTCAAGCGTGAGGAGCGCATCAAAGCGGGTTTCCTCCCTTCTAAGGTAGTCTGAAAGGCGGGAGAGGACTGCCTTGGCAATGTTTTCGTCCCAGTTTCTCTCGAAATAATAGCTGAAGAACTCCAATGCCGGGACTACCCGTTTCAGGTCCCCTGAAAGGTAGTCATCGAGAAATTCCCTGACTATCCTGGCACCGTTTTTGCTCTTTGAGGCCAGGAGTGCGAGTGTCTTTGAGGCCCTCTGCCTCATCCACCTGTTTTTAGTTGAGTGGGCCACCCTTAGAAGGTCGTCCACTGCCGGCTCCAGGATAAAAACTGCCTCCGGTTCGATTTTTTCGGCGAGCTTTGAGAACGCCCACAGGGCGTCCATCTTTTCGAACTTGTCTCCGTTTTCAAGTTTGCGGAGGAGTTCGAACACGACCTCGATTCGTTTCTTGGACAGCTCTATGAGCGTCTTTTCGTCCCCCGCCCTCAGTGCCCGTTCCAGTGTATCTTTCTCCTCTTTGGTCAGCCCCCCTCCTGACGCCAGTTCTCTGCTCAGCGTTTCTATAACGCTTTTCTTTCTCTCGATGAATTTGGATATAGTGGGGGGCCTGAGATGTCTCTGGGCTTTCTTCTCTGGAGGCACTGAAACGTACTTCGGGCCCGGTAAAATCCTTTGGTTGACTATCAGTGTCTCCTTGCCGAGTTCTTCAAGAACGTCTGCGAGCCATTTCAGGATGTAGCCGTCTCCAACGGCCAGGGCGAGGTCAATGGCCTCATAAAAGCGCTCGTTTATTAAGAGTTCGTGTATTTTTTCCTTGGCTTTCTCAGGGTTTTGGGAGTAGTACCTGCAAATGGCCAGCTCAAGTTCTTCCGCAACGGTTTTGGCTTTCTCCGCCAGCTCTGAGTTTTTCCGGAGGGCAATTTCTTTAACCGCGGTCAGCACGTGGGCAACCTCGTCCATGAACTCGTCTCTCAGCGGGTAGTGCACAACTTCAAGTATTAGGTCAAGGCAGAAATCAACCAGGGGGGCGTCTTCCCGTTCCAGGAGTGCATAATAAACCTCCGAGAAGAATGTTTTCATCACAGAGGGGTTTCCGGTGAACGAACCTGCGTTGAGGAGCAGTCTCAGCCCCATGGCCTTAAGGCGGAGATTGCTTGACTTCAGGAGCCTTGAGATGGCGTCCATGAGTTGGGGTGTGTAAGAAGTCGGCCTCATGACCTTGAGGACGGAGGGTATCTCAAGCAGAACCGCCTCGTTTTTCCTGGATTTGACAAGGTTTTTGAAGGCGTGGGCAAGTTCTACAAACTTCCCGGGCTGCAGGGGGACGCCTTCTATTAACCTACCAATGGCCCTGATTGTGTGGATTAAGACGTTGTCGTTGTCGCTCTCCAGCAGTTTTATCAGGTCGTCGAGAAACCTTTCCACGAAGATGAGCCGCTTAACGTCGGGGAGTGCTTTAAACACGTCTTCAAGCGCCGTGAGGGCGCGGATTTTGAGTTCGTCGTCTTCCTCGCGGAGGAGCCTGAAGAGCGTCAGGAGGACCTCCTCGTCCTTTAGAGCTAGTTCGACAACTTTTCCAATCTTCCATGAACTCAGGTACTCCTTCACGAGTTCGGCACTTTTATTTTTGTCAGACGACATGACGTTGGGATATGGGGTTTTAAATCTTATATTGTTTTTGTTAAACGATGCCCGGTTGGCATATCACTTAACGTCAACTTCTCCCTTTCAAAACTGTGCGTCTATGCCAAAGATAAGCAAAAAATCGGAGTGCGAAAGCAGGGTCAGCGCTTCACTGAAATACCTAAAGGCTCATCTTCCCTCCGCTCTGCCCCCCTTATCTCGTCGAACTCGTAATCCTCGCGCAGGCCCAGGAGAATTTCGACTTCAGGCGGGGTCAGCACCGGTTTCCTCCAGTTCTCGTAGTCGTCTATCGGGACGCGCGGGCAGGCAACGACAACGTAAGCGTCGAAGTCGAAGCCCTCAAGAGCGGGATAGTTTATGTGATTCATGGCTATGAGCTTTGCATACTTCCCGTGCTCGCGGAGGAGCTTCACTATACGCTTCGCTTCCGCCAGGCGGAGCTGGCCCTTCTTCGTGCTCGTTATCACACCGAACTTTTTGGCGTCCATAGCCTTTGCTATCTGGGCCCAGCGCCTCCTTATCATGCGTTCCGCTTCATTATCCATCCATATCGCATCGCCGGAGTATGGGTTTACCGCGAGGGTCGGCTTTCTGGTCGCGAGCGCAACGCCGAGCGGGTGGAAGTAGCCGGCCCCTATGAAAAGGATTCCCTCGGCGTCAACCTTAGCGGCAGAGAAGTTGCACCCGAGAACCTGCCCCGGCCAGCTCACCCTTGAGTCCCCCCTACCAACGACTACTTCAAAGCCCGCTTTTTCCAGAAACTCCTTCGCCCGCTCAAGCTGGTGAATGTGCTGGGCCGTCGTGACGAGGGCTATCCTCCTTCCGAGCTTCCTAATCTCCCCGATGTTCTTCTCAAGCACCGGCACGACATCAACCTTAGCAAAAGCCGGAACGAATATCGTGGGAACTTCCAGCTTGAGCCTCATGTAACTGTGGCCGAGGTGTATGAGAGCGTCGCAACCGAGCATCTTTGCCTCCCTGTCGGCGGGGTCGCAGGCGCCGTAGTTGATGTCGCCGCTTATTACCGCCTCCATTCCGTTCTCCTCAAGGAAGTCCGCCAGCGCCTGGGCCTCTCGCTTGAGGCCTTCGGGCGTCTGGATGAGCACCCTTCTGGCGTTGAGCTCTCGCAGTGTTCTCAATATCTCGCCGTTCGAAATCTCGTGCATTGGATCACCGCAATGTGTAGCTGGAAAGGTTTTAAATGTGCATCGGCATTAGTACCACCAAAAAAAGTTAAAAACTGGAAACCACGATATAAAACGGTGGACAACATGGTGAGGTTCATTGAGCTTCTCGGCGAGGCATGGGGAAAGTTCGAAGAAACCAAATGGCTTCTGCCCGTTCCGATAATATTGAGCCTGATGGACTACAGCAATCTGACCAAAGTCCTCAGTTTTGAGGGCTTCCATATTGGAGTCAGGTTTCCGCTCCCGGAACCCGTGCCCGGCCTGTGGAGCTTTGTCTCCGTGCCCGCGGGTTCCCCTGGCGTGGCGTTTTCGGCCGGCTCTCTTGTCATTATGGCCCTTGCCATCGTCCTTGGAAGCTATCTTGAGGCTGGTTACCACCCAACCGGCCTTTAGGCAGGAAGGCAAAACTATTTTAAAGCCTAAAATTTATACCATGCCTTGATATGAAGCGCTCAGTAACGGTAAAACTCCAGCCCTCTAAAGAACAAGCAAAAATCCTCCACCAGTTAGCCGATTCAGGAGCCAAAGCCTGGAACCGAGTAAACTACTTGAGGCGACAAGAATTCTTCCAACACAAAATCGTGGACTTCAACAGCACAGAAAAAAACCGTTTACGAAGAGTTTAAACGAGAAATCGGCTCCGCCACAGTCCAACAAATTTCTCGCAAAAACGCTGAAGCGTGGCGTTCGTTCTTCTCACTCCTGAGGAAGAAGAGGAATGGAGAACTCCCCAACTGGCTCAAACCAAAACCACCAAACTACTTGAAAGAAGAGGGAAGGAGAAAACCCTTAATCGTCCTGAGAAACGACCAATATAAGATTGAGGGCAATAAACTAATCTTAAAAGGCCTCGGCAAGTTTAAACGCCTCGAAGTCCAGTTCAAGGGTAGAGTTCACCTTAAGGGCAAGCAGGGGCGGTTAGAGATAACCTACGACCCCGTTAAGCGGAAGTGGTATGCTCACGTCAGCCTTACTGTCGGGGAAAAACTTGAGGGTGGGGAATGGATAAGCATTCCAAGAACGCCAAAAGGCAACCTCTCGGCGGGCATTGACCTGGGAGTGAACAATTTGATGGCAATCTACGTTGAGAATGGAGAAAGCTTCCTCGTGAATGGAAGGCCGCTTAAAAGCATTGACTTCTACTGGCGAAGAAAAATTGCTGACTACCAATCAAAACTCAACAAGAGTGGAGCCAAGACGAGTAGAAGGCTTAAAAGAATGCACGGGAAGGCTAAGCTTCAAGCCAAGCACTACATCAACACGGCGGTAAGACAAACAGTTAGGAAGCTCTACGAGTTGGGAGTTTCCAAAATTGTCGTTGGCTATCCGAAGGGGATAGCTCGGAACTCTGATAAGGGCAGTAAGCAGAATTTTATTCTCTCCCACGTGTGGCGGTTTAATTACGTTATCAAACGCTTGACGGAAGTTGCGGAAGAGTATGGTATTAAAGTTGTGCTCGTTGGTGAGGCTTTCACTTCTAAGGTTTGCCCTGTTTGCGGGAAGCCTCACGAGGGGGCGAGGTTTGTCCGTGGTTTGTTTAAGTGTCCCGCGACGGGGCTTGTTTTTAACGCGGATTTAGTTGGAGCTTTCAACATTTTAAAGAAGGTTGTCAAAACCATAACCCCGAATCTGGGTGGTCTTTACGCTCAGAGGAGGGGTAACTGGCCGGAGACCCGGCCAGAGGGGCTGAAAGCCCGTTTCGAATTGGGTTTTAATGAAGCCCCTCAAACCTCCCCGTCCGTGGCGAGGGATTAAACCGTTGGAACCCTCGCCCTTCAGGGCGGGGAGGAGGTCAGTTTCATTGTGGTGAACGGAAAGGCCTTTGGTATCCTGGTTGGTCTGCTGGCATCAGCCCCCCTCTCCCTGACCCTAAGTATCGCCACGGTTCTCTTTTTCATGCGGATTAGAGGTGCGTCAACGGCCATCTCCGAAAACAGGATAACGTAGCGTTGTTTTTGTTTCTTGGCTTATTCCTTTCCCTTTTTGTCCCCCTGCAAACAAAAAACCTTTTATACTTCCTGCACCAACAATACCTCGAAGTCCGATGCATCGAGGTGATAGGTATGGAGACGATTGAGGGTGTTGTGGTTGTGACTACCGAGACGGTTCCGGGCTACCGGATTGTTGAGGTCAAGGGCCTGGCCAGGGGTGGCACCGTAAAGGCTACCCACATAGGCAGGGACATAATGGCCGTCCTCAGGAACATCAAGGGTGGTGAGGTGAAGGAGTACACCCAGATGATGGCCGAGGCGAGGGAGGAGGCCTTAAGGAGAATGGCCCTCAGCGCCAAGGAGCTGGGAGCAAACGCTGTTGTGAACGTGCGCTTTGCCACCTCAAACGTCGGCTCAAGCGTGGCCGAAGTCTACGCCTATGGCACTGCCGTGGTGATTGAGAAGGAGGAGTGAGCATGTACCTCCTTCCGTTCCCCATACTCGGGGGACTGCTCGCGTGGACGACGCTCTACTTCCTCGGCTTCAAAAGGCAAAAGTGGGGAGAGCTTATCCTAGGTCTGGTGGCGTTCTTCATAGCAATCGTCGTCCAGAGTCCGATTCAGCAGCTTCCTCTCCTTGGGATTGGCATAAGGTCAAACGCCGACGTCCTGGCGAGAGGGACTGCGTTCGTCGTTGCTGTCTCAGTGTGGCTTGGTCTCATCGCTGGTGCAGTCCAGGAGGGTGTTAAGTACTTCCTCGTCAAGGACAAAAGCCCAAATGCGGGCCTCTTCATAGGACTTGGCTTCGGGATAACTGAGGTCTTTTTTATAGTCGGAACCGCTCTGGCCACGGCCCTTGCGACCGGTGAGCCTCTCGACGTCCCCGCAAGCGCGGCGGTTCTCTCAATGGTTGAGCGCTACTTCGTCGTCCTCTTCCACGTTGGGACTGGAGTTTACCTAGCCTATGCCGCTCAGAACGGGTTTGGAAAGAAGGGCCTTATTGCGATGATAGGGCTCCACGCGCTCATTGACTCCCTTGCGGCCTACTACCAGATCATGGAAAGCGAGCCGGTTCTGTATGGGGCAGAGCTTATAACCGCTCTCGCCGCACTTGGACTGCTGTATTATACACTTCCAAAGGCAAAGAGCGAGCCCGCAGAGGAAGAGAAGGTCATCTGGTGAAGCACGGTGCTCTCAGGGGACAGGAAGGAGAAGGCGCTGAAGAAGCTCAGGAAAGACTTCCGCTCTGGCCTTTATTCCTATTTGGTTCTTTCCCTCCTGGAGAAGGAAGGCGAACTGCACGGCTATGCGATAAGGAAGAGGCTCGGAGAGCTCAGCGGGGGAAGGCTCGTCCCGAGCGAAGGTGCCTTATACGACATACTGAAGAGCCTGAAGAAGCTCGGCCTCGTGAGAGACAGCTGGGCCGAAATCGGAGGAAGGCCGAGGAAGTACTACTCCCTGACGGAGCTGGGTGAGGAGGTTCTGAATGAGCTGAGACAAGAATTGCAGGTAATAGTTGAGACCCTTAAAAGGCTGGAGGGGTTGAAATGAGTGAGACAGCTTTTGAGATGTTTGTTTCTCTGGTCCTGCTTTTAGGGGGTCTTCTAGCCCTGGCGTTTCGGAAGAGGAGAAACCCTCTCATAGGCTTCCGCGTGGGCTACACCTATCACTCCGAGAGGGCCTGGGAGAAGGTGAACACGTTCGCGGGAGTGTTCTCCGTGGTATATTCGCTCTTCCTGCTCGCCTTGGCCTTTTACGGTGTTTCTAGGAACATCTTTACCCTTGGAGTGGTTGGGTTTGTCATAATTCAGCTCTTCATCGGTCTGTGGATGGCAAAGCGTGAGTACGAGCTTGATGAGCTATCGGAGGAAGCCCCTGAGAAGCCCCCCGCAACGGGCAAAACTGAGGGAGCGAGCATAAAGCCCTACCTCCTCACCCAGCTCGGCTTTTTAGCGTTTTACCTCCTGCTGGTTGCCCTCCTGTGGGACAGGCTCCCCGAGAGAATTGCGACCCACTTCAACGCGAGCAGTGAGCCTGACGGCTATTCGGGCAGGTTATGGGGTGTTCTCGGCGTTCCGGTTTTAGCCTGGTTCCTCCCGTTGGTTCTCACTTTCCCTGCCAGAGAACCTGCATTCTTCGCAAAAGTGAACTTCTACCCGAGGAACCTGGGGGCGTGGTGCCTGTTTACAACGGTTCTGAGCTGTGGTCTGGTTTCTGTCTTTACACTAACCCTCCTCTACAATGTGGGCATCGTTCCGAGCAACGTGATAAGTTACGGGGTCTACCTGTTCCTCGCCCTCCTCGTATTCGCAATATACAGGCTCCTCACGGTGGGGAGAGATGAACGGGTATGAGCTCCTGAGAATCCTCTATGGTCTGTTCCTCGGGGTTTTCCTCATAATTATGGGAGTCCTGACGTTCACGTCTAAGGGGGAGCCAGGGATAGGCTTCAGGATAGGCTACACCTACATCTCGGAGAGGGCGAGGAGAAGGGCCAACCGCGTTTCGGGGGCCGGAATTATGCTGACCGGGGTCCTCCTGATCCTCCTCTCCTTCTTCCTGCCAATGCCTTGGCTGATGGCGGTTCTTCTCTCCTGCTTTGGAGTGATTATTCCGGTGACTTACTTGGTTGCAAAGCGCGAGTACGAGCTTGAGGAGCTATCCGAGGAGGCCCCCGAGAAGCCCGAAAGGAGAATAAGGCCGCCGCGGGTTGGGAAGTATTTGGCGCTCCAGACGGTCTTTGTAGGGCTCTCCCTGGTCCTCCTAATCAATGGGAAGCTTCCAGACCGGGAAATTTCCATACTCATCTTTGTCCAGCTCTTCATCCTGGGCCTCACGCTCCTCGCTTCAAGGCCAATAGTCTTCCAGCTGGCGCCCAAATTTAGGGGAAAAATGGCACTCGGCTTTGCAAAGGCGATGGCGGTCGTTTCGGGAATGATAAGCCTGCTCCTGGCGGTGTCTGCTTTGAAGGGTAATACGAACCCTCTGTTTGTGGTGCTCCTCCTGCTTATCTCTCTCGGCGCGGTCTTCTACGCCGCCTTCGTCGCCCTAACGAGCGCCTACGAGGAGGGTTACTATTAAAAGGAACACGCACTAACCAGTGCTGGTGAGACGATGGAGGAGCTCTATCGCTACCTGAGGACGTATATGGACCCGAAGAGCGAGGTGGCCCAGAGGAGGTTCATGGGACTGCGCTCCTTCTTCAACTGGGCCGTCAAGGAGGGCCTCCTTCCGGAGGGGCGGAAGCTCCGCATCCTTTGCTACTCGTCGAGGAGTGGGTGAGCGGTGAGGTTTACGGAGCCGTTATGGACCGCCTCGACGATCTGAGCAGGCTCGGCAAGTTCGACGTTGCCCTAATCTTCGGCCACACGATGCCCCACTTTGACCCGTTCCAGGCGGCAGAGCTCTTCAGGAACGTCGCGGGGGTTCTCGAAGGCGACGGCGTCTTCCTGCTTGAAGAGACCGACCGCTTTGGGGCGTTCTTCTACAGGAGAGCCTACCGCGAGATTGTGCCTGAAGTTCGGGGCGAGGACTACACGGTAATCTCGCTCGATGAGGGCTACGACCCGCTCAGAGGTGTCATCAGGAGGGGCTACTACAGACTGCCCGGCTGGGAGAAAATTGGGGAAATGGAGACGCGCTACTGGGACCTGGCGGGGCTGGCGGGCCTTGGAAAGGCCCTCTTCGAGGAGGCGAGGATAATAAGGAATGGCGAGCACGGCATCGTAAACGTCGGCGACATCATCTACCTCAGAGGGCCTCACAGGACGTAGTACTGTGGTCGTCTGTCCTTGAAGACGTCGTTGAGCTCGTTCAGCCTTTTGTCTCTCGCAAGGGAGGGGTCTATCTCCACGACCGCGACCTCTTCATTTTCCTCACTTCCCATTGCCAGAACCTCTGCCTTTGGCGAAGCTATCGTGCTCTTGCCGATGAACCTGAGCCCGCGCTCCTCGCCGACTCTGTTAGCCGTTATCGTGTAAACGCGGTTCTCCAAAGCCCTAATCGGCATCGCCCTCGGGGCGTAGGGCATGACGAGGTTGCTTGGGTGGGCTATTATCTCCGCCCCCTTCAGGGCCAAAGTCCTCGCGCTCTCCGGGAAGAACCAGTCGAAGCATATCATCACTCCGACTTTGGCCATGCCGATGTTGAAGACGTGGAAGCCGAGGTTCCCGGGCCTGAAGAAGAGCTTCTCACGGTTGAAGAGGTGCACCTTGCGGTACTTTCCTATGTATCCCCACCCCACGGGGCCAACGATAACGGCGGAGTTGTAGAGGTTCCCGCGCTCGTCCTTCTCTGCCGTTCCCGCGACTATGAAGACTTCCTTCTCCCTGGCGAGCTCGACGAGGAACTCCGTCGTCGGGCCGTCCGGTATCTGGCCGGCCACCTCCCCTACCTCGTCCCGGCTCTCGAAGTTGTAGCCGGTGTCAAAGAGCTCCGGGAGAACCACGAGCTTGGCGCCTTCCTTGACGGCCTCGCCTATGAGCTTCTCGGCCTTGGAGTAGTTCCTCTCGGGGTCAAGGAAGGCCGGCTCCATCTGGACGTACGCTACCTTCATGGTACCACCCAACTAAATTCGACTGCAAAGTAGATAAGATTAGTGGGGAGCGAATACGCAGTTAATTATCCTTTTACGAGGATTTGGCGCATCTAGTCAGTACATTGACAGAATGCGATAGCTTTGACAACGCAATGCTGTATTAACTGTTAAAAACTTTTAAAAATCGCAAATAGGGCTGTTTAAGTTGTGTAAGAAATCCCACATGAGAAAAGATTGTTCGACCGTCCTTTTGGGGATTCACGGTAGGAGAGGGCCCTGTGCTCTTATGAGAAAAGCTTAAAAATGGGCTTGCCGAGCTGACCCCGGAGAGAAATTCAGAGGTGATGCTCATGAAGAGGCGCCCAAGGAAGTGGAAGAAGAAGGGAAGGATGAGGTGGAAGTGGATCAAGAAGAGGATAAGGAGGCTCAAGAGGCAGCGCAGGAAGGAGCGCGGGCTTATCTGAAGCCCGGTGGTTCTATGTTCCTTTTTTCGGATTTTGAGCGTTTATCCCTTTTGATTGATACTTCCCTCGGAAAGACCCTTCTGCTAGCCGACCCCCACATAGGTTTTGAGCTGTCGAGGGGCCTGAGAATCAGGACGGGCTTTGAAGAGCACCTGGCCGAGTTCGTTCTTGAAACAGGTGCCGATGCTCTTGTAATCCTTGGGGACGTGAAAGAGCCCCTCGGCCTGAGCTTCCGCCTTAAGGAGATGCTCCTCCGATTCTTTTCGGCGGTAAAAGACCTCAGAGTTCTCATCGCCAAGGGCAACCACGATGGGAGGATTGAGGAGGTCGCTGAGAAGTTTCCGAACGTCGAGGTCGCTGACCACTTCGTTATCGACGGCCACCTTTTCCTGCACGGCCACACGAGACTTCCGGAAGTCGAGTTTGAAGAGGCCTTCCTCGGCCACGCTCACCCCGCCTACACGCTGAAGTACGGCGGGACGGCGCGTAAGGTCAAGGTTTTCGTTAGAACCGGGAAGTTCCTTGTTCTCCCCACAATCAACCCCTACATAGAGGGCTTTGACATCAGAGAGGGCATAAGGCTGATTCCTTTTCTGCGGGGTGTAGAGGAAGTTGAGCTGTTCCTGCCAGAAGGGCTGTACCTCGGAAGGATTATGGTCTAAGGAAAAACCCTTATTAAGGTGTATGCATAAATAACTTCATAGGTGAGAAGTGCAGCGGTGAGAAAAAATGAGTGAGGTTTACGAGAGGCTTGAGGCACTGCTCCGCTCCCTGGGTGTGAAGAAGACCGAGCTGAGGATATACCGCCTGCTCCTGGAGAAAAAAAGGCCGATGAGGATTACTGAGATAGTCAAGGAAGTCGGCATCAGCGAGCGTTCCGTCAGAGAGCACGTCCTCAGCCTGTACAGAAAAGGCATGCTCCGGAGGGAGCTAATCCAGCAGGGCTGGCTCGGCTACACATACACGGCAGTTTCGCCGGCGGAGCTCCTCGAAAACATCAAGCGGAATATACTTGAAAAAATAAGCGAACTGGAGAAGGAGTTCACGAGGGCGAAATATTGACGACCCCCGTCTCCAGGAGCATCTTCACGAGCGCCTCAAGCTTTTCTTTATCCACGGCTCCATATTCCTCTTCGAGCGCCCTGAAGGCCCGTTCCTTTGGTAGCATCTCGGAGAGCATCAGGAGTTCGTGGAGCTGGTTGTAGGTCTTCCTGTCTTCTGTTAGTTTTCTGAACTCCTCTGCGTTTCCACCTTTCTTTCTGACCAGCCTCTCGTTGAGGATTCCCCTATCTTTCCACTTGAGCCAGGGTTTGCTCTCGAAGTCGTGGCCGAGCTCGAAGCCGATGAAGGCCGAGTCCCTTGCAAGACCTTTCATCACGAGCTTTTCGCTCTCCTCAGTGTCTACGTTCATGGCCGTCTCTCCGAGGACTTTCATTGCGTAGCCCCTCGCAAAGCGCCTAAGCTTTTCTTTCTCCTCCATTGCAAGCGCAAGAGCAGTTGCTAGGACGGCGTTTCCTATTATCGCGATTGACTCTAGGCTTAGCTTCTCAACGGTGTCCCCGCTTGAGTGGTAGAACTTATCGGGCCACGTTATGGGCATCGTGCCCGGAACTCCGAAGAAGTTGAAGATGTCGTGGTCGCTCCCCATCTCGTAGGGGTAAGCCTTGAAGGGCATCGCGGGGAGGTCGCTTCCTGAAAAGCTCTTTCCTTTCCGGTTTGTCTGCTCTATGAAGTGCTCCAAGAGGCCGGAAACGATGGAGAAGCGCGATAGCGGTGCCCTGACGAGCATGAGAGTTGACCCGTTCCTGTCAGAACTGCCAGCTACCATGTCGAGGTTTATGTTGACGTAGAATTCGTCCGGTTTCGCCTTCTCAAAAAAGGCCTGCGTCCCGTGGTACTCTGGAACCCACAGGAAGGCAAACCCGAAGCGGAACGAGTCTCTGTATGCCTCATTCAGAATCCTAGCGAGCTCAATCAGCATCGCGCTCCCGCTCGCGTTGTCGTTTGCTCCGGGCTTGGGGTGACAGATGTGGGCCGAGAGGACTATGTAAGGCGGTTCCCCAACGGTTGCGTATAGCATCGGAAGCTCTTCCTTTCCGGGAGTATCGACCTGGGCCGAGAGGCTGACCTCCACGCCGCCCTTAAGGGCTTTGGAAACCAGGTCCCTTGCTATATTCTCGGGCACGGCTAGGGCCGGGATTTTCGCCCATTCCAAATCCTCTTTCGTGAGGAAGAGGCCAATGTACGGGTAGAACTCTCCCGTTCCCTCACGATAAGCTATGAACGCTTTTGCCCCGGCTTCGTTGGCCTTCTTATAGGCGTTCCTCCAGTCCCTCCCAATGAGAACGATTTTTCCCTCGGCCTTTTCCCAGTCCTCCTCGCGGAGAATCGGGAGAAGTTCCCCCCTGGCCTCCCCTGCTGGGGAGTGGGCCATCAGTAAAAGGGGGCTCTCTTCCGTCGTTAGCATCTTTTCTCCATAAGAGAGCTCCCCGTAGACTGGGTTCCAGGCTAGGGGGGACGCTAGGGTTCCGTGCCAGGTCTCCCCGTCGTAAGAAGAACTTACGATGCGGTTTTCAATTCCTATGGCGTCGAGCTTTTCTTTGAGCATCTCAACGCCCTGAACGAGCTCCCTTGAGCCCTGAATCCTGTGGAACTCGGCTATTTCAGAAACTTCCTTGAGAACTTTTTCGGGGTTCAGCCGGACGTCGGGCATCTTCATAAAGGCCACCATAATAAGACGGGGAAAGAACCTAAAAAGGTTAGTCTCCCAGCCGGAGCATCTTTGGTGCCTCAAGGTGCTTTAGAGTGTCCAAAAGTTCGGGAGGCATTGTCAGCTTCGTGGTCTGAAGGAACTCCACGTACTCGTGCTCGATCTCTGTGCGCTCCTCTGCCTCTACCTCCTCGCTCTCGATTGGGGCAGCGTGCTCCGGTTTTGACTCGAGATCCTCCGGCTCGAGTTTAACCACAAGACCTTTCTGAAGTTCCTCTGCCCTGTCCCTCTGTCCAAGCTCTTTGCCCTTTCTGTATGCCTCCTTAACGGCCTCGTAGATTCCGAGCTCTTCTGCCTTCTTGTACAGTTCTTCCTTCTTTTCCCTTACCCATCCAGCCCACTCGCTGTGCCCCTTGAAGCCTATGAAGTATCCGAGCTGGTATGCCTCCTTAAGAAGGGTCTTTTTCCTGTCCGTCATAGCGGCGCCTCCTGGTAGACCCTTATTCCGTCCGTCGTGAAGCGGAGCCTCTTGAGGTTGCTGTCGTGCGGAACACCCCTCATCTTGAGCACTTGCAGGGCCCTGATCATCTGGTAGTTGCGCATAAAGTGGTGGAGCACTATGACGCCGTCGGCGAGGTAATACTCGTCTGTGTATTTTTCAGAGCTCAGCATCTCCGACAGGAGAATCGTTGTGACCTCAAGGGAGCGTAACAGTCTGACGAAGCGACCCAGGGCCTTTTTCTTTCCTGCGGGGTCACTGACGAAGGACTCGAAGAGGCTGAATGAGTCGATAACTACCCTCTTGGCTTTTTCGCGCTTGATTATCTCTATGAGAAGTTTGAAGAGCTCTTCCCACGTGAGCTCGCGGTTGGCGCTTAGAAGAATCTCTCCCAGGTCATAGAAGACTATCCTCTTTGACTGGAAGTGGTCAAGTATCCCAAAATTGTAACGGAGCATGTCCTGGATGATAACTTCCTGTGGCTCAAAGAGCGAGATAAACAGCCCCTTCTCGTCGTTCTTTGCACCTTCCACCAGGAACTGTATCCCAAACGTTGTCTTACCGCTTCCAGGGGGGCCTGTGACAAGGTACACCCTGCCGGGCAGGAATCCCCCTCCAACCATCCCATCGAGTCCGGGAATTCCGGTGGGTATCCTGTCAAGCCCCTTGAGCAGCTCCCCTACATACATTTTCTGCACACCTCCTTGGAAAATCATAAAGAAAATCCAGTATAAAAGGTTAGTCTTTGTGGGATATTCAACCCCACGTGACGTGCCTGTTGACGGCGAAGCGAACCAAGAACGATACTCCTATGCCGATTAGATTTGCCAGTAAGTAATGCAGGCCGAGCCACACGAGGGGCACGTAGATTGCCCACTGGACGAGTACACCCGTCAGCGCCGCGGCGTGGAAACATTTGAAAGCTCTTCCGCGAGCTTCCACGTCTCATCTGGAGAGTCGTCGTCGACGATTATTATCTCGTAGTCGTAGCCTTTGAGTGAGCCCGAAATTCTCTCAAAGAGTTCCGGAAGGTTATCGCGCTCGTTGTAAGTTGGGACGATGATGCTGACTCTCATGATTACACACCCTGCCGTAGTAGGCCGTAAACTTTATAAGGCCTGCGAAGTCCTTATGAGCGGGCATGGGGCCGTGGGGTAGCTTGGCCTATCCTTCCGGCTTCGGGAGCCGGAGACCCGAGTTCAAATCTCGGCGGCCCCACCAGTCAAACTTCTGTTTTGAACAGTTCTCGACTTCTGAAGGTTCTCTGCCGGTGTTTTTTGTGTGGTTACATTTTTCTTTTGAAAGCCTCGCCCTTCAGGGCAGGGAGGAGGTCAGTTTCATCTAATAGTCCAAAACCTGAAGGGGTTTAAGCAATTGCCGAAAGACTTATAATTCATTACGAGTAGTCACACGCATGCTGGAGAAAGAGAAAGAAGCGCTCGCTAAAAGAATCGCTGGGGAGATAACCCTTTCCGCTGACCCTGGAAAGACTATGAGGAAATGGCGCGAGATTTTTGGCATAAGCCAGACCGAACTTGCTGATTACCTCGGCGTCTCATCTTCTGTCATCAGCGATTATGAGGGCGGAAGGAGGAAGAGCCCCGGCGCCTCGACGATAAGGAAGTTTGTTGAGGCCCTTCTTGAAATAGACGAGAAGCGCGGCGGGAACGTAATCCGCGCCTTCAGCAAGACGATAGAGGGTGAGCTTCCCACTGATGCGATACTCGACATCAGGGAGTTTGCCCTTCCCGTGACGATAAAGGACATCGTTGAAGCAGTTAAGGGAGAAGTCGTCGCCAACATGCACCTCCTCGATAGGCGCATATACGGCTACACAGTCGTTGACAGCATACGGGCAATCCTTGAAATGAGCAGTGAGGAGTTCCTCAAGCTCTACGGCTGGACTACTGAGAGGGCGCTGGTCTTCACCAAGGTAACAACCGGAAGGAGTCCAATGATAGCCGTCCGCGTCCAGGGCCTCAAGCCTGCAGTCGTCGTCCTCCATGGGGTCAAGAAGCTGGACGAGCTCGCAGTAAAGCTCGCCGAGCGCGAGAGGGTTCCGCTGGTTGTTTCCAAGGCCGGCAGTGAGACGGAACTCATTGTGGGGCTTAGAAAGCTCGTGGAAAAGACCGAAAAGGAGCTTTAGGTTCACTCCAGCGTTTTTCTTCTCCAAATTCCTTCCTCGGCAAGCTTAGTTAGCCTGTCCCTTATGTGGATGAGCACGTCGCTCAGCGTCTTCCCGTTGTCGTACTGTTCAACGATTTTCATGAGCTCGTCCCTGCTGTAGTCCTTCATCTCCCTTGCCAGCTCCGTCATCCTTGGGTAAGCCCTGACTATGTTGTCCACTATTGTTATGTCGGCCATTCTCGCGCTCCTTGACAGCGGGTTTAGGTCAACCGTGATGACGAACTTGCCCATCTTCACGAGCGCCTCCGTCCTGTCACCGTCCTCCAGCGGGACGACTACGACGTCTGCCTTCCATATGCCGTTCTCATCTACTTTCCCGCGTTCGTGCTCCAGACCGGGAATCCTTTTCGTCGGGTTAATTCCGAGAAGCTCTATCTCCGGGCCGTATTTGCGGAGCTCTTCGGCTATCGCTCTAACGCGCTCCTCCGTCCTGTAAAAGAGGTTTATCTCAAGCTTTGCGTTGAGGGCCTTGGCGAGCTCTATCGTCTCCTTCGGGACGAGTGCAGCGACGTTGCCGTTCACCGAAATGACCGGGTGCTTTGCCAAGAGCAGTTTCGCAACAGCTGCCTTCATAGCCCTCTCCGCCGGCTCTATCGTCCTCTCCCCGATGAGGTAGTCAAAGGCCTCGCCGCGGCCATGGGCAATGAGGCCGGCCTTTGCGGTCATGCCCTTCCCCATTCCCTCGATGATCTTCTCCCTGTAGTAGAGGCTCCAGTAGCGCGGGTGGCTTTCGGGTATCTTCACCATTTCTATCACCTGATGAGGATTGTGAGAACCGGATAAAAAGATTCTCTCAGATTTCTTCCGTTTGAAGCGGCATTGAAGAAAATTGTCTCTCCAGGTGGTTTAAGGCGCTGGTGTAGCCGAATGATAGTGTACTTTGATGTGTCACCCCAGTATAACATTGCGGAATGTCCCTTTCCTTTCGACGCGCGTGTTAGTCGGACATTTGTTACATTTTTACATTCTTTCTCCCCATTGACAGTGTAAATCAAATGGCTTACACGAAAAGTTTATAACCTTTGGTGTTATTGTCACTTCGCCATAATAAACGCATGCATAAAATCGAGGTGCTGGAAATGATTGAGGCAAGTCTTGTGTTTGAGGGCACCTTCGAGGAGGCTGAGGCAAGGGTTAAGGAAGAAGATGGGAGCGAGGAAACCCTTGCAGAACCCTTTAATAAGGTTGTAGAGATTCTGAAAGAGGTTGGATTCAACTGAACTTCCTTTTCTAAGCATTTTGTGCCCGAAAGGGTTGTGTATGGGTGTGGGCAACTCTAGGCCCAAAAACGTATCTGGAACCCTTCCCTATGGAATTTACACTGCGAACGAGTTCCGAACTATGATTGGCCCTCACAAGAGAGTGCCTTTTACCAGAGTATGCGGCTGATGGACAGAGTGAAGAAGGCGGTCGTGATAGGTGCTGGAAACTTTCTCTACCACTCCCTTTTTCTTGAGCCGAAGATAAGGCCGTGCTTTATCTGGTCCATGAACTCGCTGTTGATGAAGGTCTTGGTGAACTCCATAGTCTCCTCAGGGGAGAGCCATTCTACGTCTTCAGGAATACCCTCGACCCACAGGTAGACCAGCTCGTTCCCCTCGCGGGCTATGAGCAAGGTGCAGATTTTAACGCCAAGCTCCTGCGCGATTTTGACTTCCCTGCAGACGAGGGACGAGAACTTCCCGAGCGGGGCAACTGCAACGAGGTATTCAGCTTCCTTAATCCTGTCGCTGGTGTCCCTCATGCCGTAGTCTGAGGGGACGAGGACGTTGTTTGAACTAAGTTTTTCCTCAATAATTTCGAGGATTGCCTTCTCCGTCCGGGTGTGGTAGAGGAAGGTGGGCTCGGTCAGGTACACGAAGGGCCCGCGGACTTCTTTCTTCTTTCTTTTCAAAAATCCGAGCATGAGACCACCTCAGGTGGGGATAATGTCATCATCTCGACATCAGGAGGGATGACACTCCTCATCGGTGCATCGACTTGACCTAAGCGCGAGCCCTTAAAAAGTTCTCTCTAACGTATCTAAAGGCCCCCGAGACAAAACGATTAAGAAGTTTTGGTTCGAATTATAATACACCATGGCGGGAAGAGGGCGTACCCTGATACTGAAGCCGGTAATCGGGGTGATGCTCATCTTTCTTCTGCTGAGCAACGTAGCCGTTACGTTTCTCCCGATTCCGGATAAAGGAAGCGGGCTCGAAAGGTTCTTCCTTGCGCCCGTCAAGCTCATTGAGTACCGGCGGAGCAACGCTGGCAACGTGACAAGGCCGTCCTTACCATCGCTGTCTGACCTGTTCGAGGAGCAGGAAAACTCTTCACAGAGGCCAGGTTACGTGTGGTTTTCACCCGAAGAGCTTGAGAAAGACCTTAACAACGATGTCCTCTGGAGGTATTTAGATGATATCATCAGCAGAAGCATTGCCTTGATAGAGGGAATGGGCGAGACCCCTACACCGGAGCTTGTGCGGGGAACCGCTTATATGTTGCTTCTTGACAGAGTGAATTACGTTCGTGATTCTAGGCTTGATCTGCCCTCTTATACTGTAGTGCATGGGGGCAAGTGCTCGGACTGGACACTCGTAAGCTACGCCCTCATGAAACGCATAAACCTCATATACAACATCACCGCGGAGTACTTCTTCGTATCCAGCAGGCCCCCGTGTGACATAGGACACGCCTTTCTGGTGGCCCATTATCCCGACGGCCACTGGGAGCTTTACGACTGGTTTGCGACCTCGTATTTCCATATCTCCTATGGAGAGAGCAAGTTCAAGGTCTTAAGGGCCAATGAGAACACATGGGTGATAGGGTGGTTCCCGGCCGGTACGGCCAAGGCTGTCCCCTTCTCATCACTTGAGGAAATGCTGAGTGTTTACAGCATGACCGGGGGTTACCTCAGAGACGGCTACTATGTTGGAGTGTACCAGCTTCCGTCGTTTGAACTAGCATATCAAATGGCTCCATTTAAGGCCTCCGATGAGGCAGGCAGGAAGCTGGAGGAGATATACGCCGAGATGGAGCGTAGCCCTACCGGAAAGTTCCGGAACAGCTACACGGTCATGATAAAGAAAATGGGCAACGGAAACGCCGAGCTCGTTGATGCGGGTTTCAGAGACAACATGATATTGCTCCACATTAGACTAATGAACATTTCCTCTCCGGTCGAGCTGATAACTGGGGAGAGAACCACGGCGGTTCTCGTGGATATTGGAGATGCGGGCATACAGAAATGGGAGGGCCTTAAGTATTTCGAGGGCTATCCAGCCTATAACTACATTGTTCTCAAGGGGGACGTGTCCGAGATAACAATAGGCGTGCCATACCAGGATCCAATGTACTACTTCTCGCTGGCCCCCTGGAAGGTTACGCTCAGGGAGTACCTTGGAGGCGATGGTGTCGAAGTGTTGCTTTGGGAGGGAATCGGATGAGGGTCGTCCCGCTCGCCTCTGAGAGCCTCGGCGTTAGGAGTCTCGCGACCTTCGTTGAAGCCGCAGGGGTAAAAATCATCATAGACCCAGGCGTTGCCCTTGGGCCGAAGCGCTACGGCCTCCCGCCAGCGAAAATCGAGCTTGAGGCCCTGCAGAAGATGAGAAAGAAAGTCCAGGCCTACGCGAGGAAGGCGGACGTTGTTGCAATCTCGCACTACCACTACGACCACCACACGCCGTTCTTTGAAGGCCTCTACGAGAGCTCCAGCGAGGAGTACGCGAGAGAAATCTATACCGGGAAGCTGATTTTCACCAAGCACCCCAAGGAAAACATAAACTTCAGCCAGAGGAAGAGGGCCTGGGCCTTCCTGAAGAACGCTGAGCCGATAGCGAAAAAGATCGAGTTCGCCGACGGGAGGAGCTTCGACCTCGGTGGGCTTAAGCTGGAGTTCTCGCCAGCCGTTCCTCACGGGAGCGAGGGCTCAAGGCTCGGCTTCGTGGTGATGGTTCTTATAGACGACGGCTCGAAGAGGTTAATCCACGCCAGCGACATCCAGCTCCTCAACAGGAAGGCCGTCGAGTGGATAATTGAGAAAGTTCCAGACATCTTAATAACCGGCGGGCCGCCTACATACCTTGGAAAGCGCGCCGAGGGGAGCTGGGAGACCGGCGTTAAGAACCTTAACGAGATAATCCGCGAGACGGGGGCAAAGATAATCCTCGACCACCACATCGTGAGGGACAAAAACTATCCGAGGTTCTTCGACGAGCTTGAGAAGAGGCCGAAGACGTTTGCTGGCTTTGTGAATGTCGGGGACAGGCCGCTTGAGGCATACCGCAGGGAGCTCCACAAAATCGAGAAGGGCGAAGAGGTAGAGCTTCCCTTCAGGTTAAGTTGACAGAAAGCCGCCGTCCACGGGAATTACCGCGCCGTTGACGTAGCTCGCCAGGTCGCTCGCGAGAAAGAGCATCACCCTCGCCACCTCATCGGGTTCCCCAAAGCGTCCCATGGGGAGGCGGGCGTTGAAGTGGAAGGATATTCCCATCTTTTCCACGTTAAACTTCATTATCGCTTCCTTCTTGAGTTTCTTCACTCCTTCCGTCTCTATACCGCCCGGAACCACCACGTTTGCCCTGATCTTCTTCCCGTACTCCCTCGCTATCGCCCTCGTTAAGGCGACTACACCGAGCTTGGCCGTATCGTAGTGAACCAAACCCCTCGCAAAGGGCAGGAAGGCCTCTATGGAGCTCACGTTGATTATCACGCCGCCCCTGTCCTTCCTCGCCCGGACGAAGTGCTGACACATCCAAAAGACGGAGTGGAGGTTTATCGCCATGACTTTCTCATAAAAGTCTTCGTCAACCTCAGTGAACTCCTTGAACCAGTAGACGCCGGCGTTGTTTATGAGGATGTCCGGCTCCCCTCCCCTCAGGGCTTCCCAGAGGAGGTCAATCTCGACCTTACGCGAGAGGTCAACGCGGTGGACGTTAACCTCGACGCCGAACTCCTCTGCGAGCTCCTTGACCCCCTTCAGCCCGAACTCGTCTACGTCCACAAGCTCAAGGTCTGCCCCGGCCTCGGCGAACCTCAGGGACGCTGCACGGCCAATTCCCGATGCTGCGCCCGTTATCAGGGCCCTCCTTCCCTTTAGGGAGATGAGTTCGGAAATGGGTTTCATCGCGGTCATGGTTTAATATTTCGACGCTTCTTCCCATAAGGTTTGCCATTGGAAACCCTTAAATCGGATTGCACGGACTCTCAATCAGGTGATCGATATGAGGGACTTCTACATCGCCCATGAGGAGGATATCAAAGCCGGAAAGACCACTGACGTTTACTTCATCAGGACGAAGAAAATCCTCGATGCGAAGGGCATCCACAGGAAGGTCTTCGCCGATGTGACCACCACATCTCTACCAAACGGCTGGAAGTGGGGGGTCTTAGCAGGAATCGAAGAGGTAGCGAAGCTCCTTGAGGGCCTGCCCGTGAACGTCTACGCGATGAGGGAAGGCACGATATTCCACCCCTACGAGCCGGTGCTCCAGATAGAGGGCTACTACGAGGAGTTCGGAATCTACGAGACAGCTTTACTCGGAATGCTCAGCCAGGCGAGCGGAATAGCCACCGCCGCACTCAGGACGAAGATAGCGGCGAACTTCAAGCCTGTCTACTCCTTTGGCATAAGGCACATGCACCCGGCAATAGCACCTATGATTGACCGCTCGGCCTTCATAGGCGGCTGCGACGGCGTCTCAGGTGTCCTGGGTGCTGAGATGATAGGGGAGAAGCCCGTCGGGACGATGCCCCACGCGCTGATTCTCACCGTCGGCGACCAAGTGAAGGCATGGAAGTACTTCGACGAAGTGGTTGAGCCCGAAGTCCCGAGGACGGCTTTGGTTGACACGCTCTGCGATGAAAAGTTCGAGGCACTCATGGCGGCTGAAGCACTTGGAGAGAGGCTTGCGGCGGTGAGGCTCGACACTCCCAGCTCAAGGAGGGGCAGCTTCAGGAGGATAATCGAGGAAGTCCGCTGGGAGCTCGACCTGAGGGGCTACGAGCACGTTAAGATATTCGTGAGCGGCGGCCTCGACGAGGAGAAAATAAGGGAGATAGTGGACGTTGCAGACGCCTTCGGCGTCGGTGGCTCCATAGCTTCGGCGAAGCCCGTTGACTTCTCGCTTGACATAGTTGAGGTCGAAGGGAAGCCCATAACCAAGCGCGGCAAGCTCAGCGGAAGGAAGCAGGTCTACCGCTGTGAGAACGGCCACTACCACCGCGTCCCGGCGGATAAAAAGCTTGAGAAGTGCCCGATCTGCGGTGCCAAGGTCGAGCCGCTCCTTAAGCCGCTCATCGAGAACGGCGAAATAGTGGCAGAGTTACCAAAGGCACGTGAAATAAGGGAGTACGTGCTTGAGCAGGCGAAGAAGTTCGGGCTGAGCCTGGAGTGAGCTCTTTTTCTGTTCTTAGTCCTTATCTGTTCTTTCAAACTTTTTAGAACCTCTAGAAAAGCCAGCTCAACAATGAAGAGGAAAAAGAGAGGCCTTCAGACCTCCTCGAGGGTAATAGCGCCGACCGGGCAGGCCTCAGCGGCCTCCTTGGCGCACTCGAGGTCAGTGGTCTCAACTATTGGAACAGCCTTACCCTCGTCGTTCATCTCGAAGACGTCCGGGCAGAGGCTGGCACAGATAGCATCACCAATGCAGGTGTCCTGGTCGACGGTAACCTTCCACGCCATGGCAGCATCACCGGTTTTAAGTGGAGTCCGACGAATATAAACTTTTCGTCCCTAAAACCGGCGGTTCAAAACAAGAATCTGTGGAAAATGGCATGAAAGAAAGCAGAGATGGATATAAAAAGACAGAGTGGGTCAGTAAAGACCCAGCTTTTTCTTGTACTCGGGGCTTATCCTGTCCGGCGTCCACGGCGGGTCGAAGGTTAGCTCGATTTCGGCGTCCTTAACACCGGGGATTTCGAGAACCTTGTCCTCAACCGCGCGAAGAATCCACATCGTGAGCGGACAGCCTGGGGTAGTCATAGTCATCTTGACGTAAACCGTCCTGTCGGGCCTTACTTTTACCTCGTATATGAGACCCAGGTTAACGACGTCGATGCCTATCTCGGGGTCAATAACTTCCTTGAGCTTCTCAAGAACCAGCTCTTCGCTCAGCTCGACGTTCTCCTCAGCCTTTACCTCCCTCTCGCGGTTTATCGTTATCGTGCCAACCCCCTCAAGCTTTCCAAGCTCGGAGTGGAGCTTTATCAGAACGTCGTCGATGTTGGGGGTGTCCTTCGCTAGGGTGACCGTAACGTTGCCCTTTTCGTCGACCTCGATGGATTTTACGAACTTCTCGTCAACTACCTTCCTGATGACGTTTTCAACCTCTTCCTTTGTTACCATAATCACCACCTGTGTGAAGTTCAGGACGACAGATTTAAACCTTTTGGGCCAGAAGTGGGTAATCACCTGGACAGTATGTCGAATATAAGGGCCTCCGCTATTTCCGGGGTTATTGCCCTGGCCCTGAGCTCGCGGAGGACGCGCTGTATCGCAAAGCGCTTGACGCCCGGTGCCTTCCTGAACGTCTCCCAGAGGAGGGGACAGCCGAACTGGAGGTCGTACTTTCCGCCGATTAGCTCGATTATCTCAGCTTTATCGAGGGCAAGGAAGGCGGGGAAGTTTAGAACTGTCAAGTCGTCTTTTTTATAAATCGAGATAAGGCCGGAGCTCAGCAGGTCGCCGCTTGCGACTATTTTTATTCCGTTCTTCCTCGCGTAGTCTTCAACGGTCTTCATGACCATGGAGTGACAGCGGCCGCATATCGGGGCGCCCTTGTTCATCTGCTCGGTTATCGCCTCAAGGTAGCCGGGGACTTCCACAAGAACCGCGCCGTGCCCCATGGCTTTCTCGATGACCTGCTCCTTCATCTGGGGGAGCTTTGCCATAATCGGAACAACCTCAAAGCCGGCCCAGCGGAGGATTTTCAGCGTGGCCGTGCTGTCAGAACCGCCGGAGAAGGCGAGGGCAATCTTAACGTTTATCGGAGAGCGGTCGAACTCCGTTCCGCAGAGGCGGTATTCTATCAGGGCCTTCATGCGGGAATAGGCTTTCTCTCCAATTTCTCCCCTAACCCGTTCAAGGGCCTCAAGGTTGTACTCAAGGCGGTAGCGCTTGACGAAGTCGTCTCCAACAGGAGTGATCATATAAGACGCATTATTTAGGGACACTTATAAAACCTGTGTCGGGCAAAGAGTTATTTGGTATTATTCCCAAAATAACCCGGAGATTAAAATGAGAGAAGTTCCATTCGAGGAATATCTAGAGTTCATAAAAAAGCACGATCATGTCATTATAGAGAATCAAAGAATCAAGATTGGAAAACCCATCCCAATCAAAACATTTCAGCCTCAGAACTTTAAGCTTGAAACAACGACAGTGTGGAGCTTTCCAGAGCGTGGAAAGTGGGCCACTCATTATGCTAACGCCAAATACCGAGGTAACTGGGCCCCTCAAGTTCCACGAAACTTGATATTACAGTATACAAAGCCGGGGGATGTCGTCCTTGATGCATTCTTGGGAAGCGGAACAACGCTAATAGAGTGCAAACTCTTAGGACGACACGGAATTGGAGTTGATATAAACTATGAGGCCATAATGGTGGCATGGGATCGGTTGAATTTTGAGTACGATCCTCTAAAAGAAGCGCGGTCTACATTGAGCCAATATTTTGGCTTACAGGAAGAAATTGAGTGGGTCAAACCGGAGATATGTCTCTACCACGGTGACGCAAGGAATTTAGACAAAATCTCAAATGAAAGCATAGACCTGATAGCCACTCATCCTCCCTATGCCAACATTATTGGCTATACAAAAGGGGCACGCTCCCTAGTTGAAGGGGATTTATCTACTGTGAGATCTATAGACGAGTTTGTTTCAGAAATGAAAACAGTCGCGAAAGAGTTCTACAGAGTGCTAAAACCTGGAAAATACGCGGCTGTTTTAATGGGAGACACCAGGCGCTACAGGCATTATGTTCCGATAGCATTTAGGGTTATGAGAGCATTCTTAGAAGTGGGGTTCATATTGAAGGAAGACATCATCAAGGTTCAGCATCATATGCGAGGCACAGAACCCTGGAAAATGAGGAAAAAAGATTTCTATTTGATAGCTCACGAGCATTTGTTTGTGTTTAGGAAGCCCGGAAAAAAGGAGGAAATTGAGAAGTTCCGAGAAAGTATGGTTATTTAATCTTTCCAAACTTCGAAAAGAGAAACGCTGTATTTCTTTGGAGCCGGCCTATTTCGAACGGCGGTTGTTATTATCTTGTCTATATCTCCATATTCGCTCTGTGCGACCCATCGTATAAACCGCATAAGGAACTCACGGGGAGGATCAAGTTTGCTTTCTCTGCATCCTTTTTCGCCATAATTCCAATCCTGCTCAGCCATAAGTAGGGCACCATAGAAAACCGTCACGTCAGGAGGATCTAGTTCCATTGAGAAATTTATGTTCCCAATACTGTGTATGACATCATTTATGTCCTCCCCATGGTTAATCCGTTCAAATGCCAAAAATACAGCCCTTGCATGCTTTTCATCGCTTATCCTCTTTAGATACAGGTCAAAGAGCAACCGGACATGTGTGGGGGCAAATTCTTTTCTTCCTTCAGGCTGGAGAACTACTTTGAAATCTCCAGGGCATATTCTGTCCGTTCTAACAATGTAGATCTTGGTTCCATTGGAACCAGAGTACAGCAGGGCTCTCCCCCCTTCCTTGATAACTCGTCGGGTCTTTGGAGTTTCCTTTATTTCCGCGGGTCTTAACTCTTTGACTATTCCAAAAACTTCATCCACTTTCACGGACTTCACCAAATAACAAAACAAAGGCGGAACTTTTTAAACAGATCGCTCTGCAACGGTCAAATAATCAACAATGGATTTAGAGGCCATAAAAACCTTAGATCTGCCATTACTAAGAAAGAGCTTAGCTCTCTCCCTTCCTATTCGGAATTCTTTAGGAACATTCGTAACAAGCATCTCTGGAACTTCTCCCCTGCGATCGGCTTTTGAGTTTATTGGCCTCTTTGCGTAGATCTTGAGTATCTCAAACCCTTCTATCCCCTCATACAGCTCACGAACTGGCTTTACATAGGAGTTGCTCAGGATAAAGTAAACCCCTTTCTCATGGAGCTCAAGGCAAACATCTCTAAGGCGCTCCTGGTCTTCTTTGCTGAAATCTTCCTTCGAATAGCTAGTAAAACTAGCAGTTTCTGAAACCGGGTGATATGGAGGATCAAAATAAACCAAGTCTCCAGGCTTGGCAACTCTCAAGATATAAGTGAAGTCTTCGTTGTAAATATCGAGCTTCTTCAAAACTTCACTAGCCTTTCTGAGTCGCTCTTCATCCACTATCTTAGGGTTTTTGTATCTACCAAAAGGAACATTAAACTCTCCTTTTCTATTCTCACGATATAAACCATTGAAGGCAGTTTTATTTAAGTACAAAAGCAGGCTCGCGAGTCTGATATTTGGAATCTCAAATCCTTTTCTGGCTATCTCATTAAACTCCGCACGGGCTTTGTAGAAGTACTCCTTCTCATTTTTGTGTTTCTTTGCATCTTCAATTAGTTCGTCAACGTGATCTCTAACGACCACATAGAAGTTTATGAGTTTGGGATTTATGTCGTTTATAGTCCCCCTTCTGGGTTCCATCCAGAAAGTAACCGCACCGCCGCCAAAAAAGGGTTCATGGAACGCCCTATTTCTAAAGTCCTCCGGCATTAGCGCAACGATTTCATGGAGTATCTGCCTCTTTCCCCCGGCCCATTTAAGGATAGGTTCTGCCATCGAGTACATCCTCCTAGCTATTATTTGGGCCATGCCCTAATAAGGCATTCGATAAAATTGCGTGCAACATAAATATAATATTTTTGGTGCAACATAATGTTCATGATTTATATCCGAGACCCAATCTCTTTCGAATGTAGTTAGATATATCCAACCCCTCCTCCTGTGCTTGCTTAGAAATAGTCTCGTACTCCTCTTCAGTAACGCGTATTGATAACCACTTATTCCGCTTGTTTTTGGCAGCTAACGTTCTAGCTTCAATTTCCCATATTTCTTTGAGAACCTTAGCTTTTTTCTTGATCAATTTAGGAGTGTCTAACCCTGAAAACTCCTTAATAAGAATTTTCTTGAAATCAGAAATTACCTGAGGGTTTCCTTTAGAATATTTGGAGAATTCTGCCACGGCAATCTCAATAGCGAGTGCAGAGCTTGAAATCTCCTCAGATTTTAAGACAGCTTCGAATGCACTCACGCCCGCAAGAGGAATCTTAAGTTTACGTGTGGTAGGTGCCTGAAGGTATATTAACTTCTCGATAATGCTTCTAAACATTTTGTCGCACCCCTCGAAGATATATTTTTAGTGTTTTTATAAGCATAGTCTTTTTGAGAAAACCTTAAAAGAGGCCCACCCTAACCCCGTTTACGAACAAAAAATCCTTCTGGAGGGATTCATAATGAGGGAGATAGTGGAGAGGGTTAAGGAGAAGACGAGCATTCCCGTTTACGAGAGGACGATTGAGAACGTTCTGAGCGCCATCATGGCGAGCGGAGACGTCTGGCGCATCGTTGACCTCAGCGAGGAGCCGCTTCCGCTCGTGGTCGCGGTCATCACCGCCCTTCACGAGCTCGGCTACGTGGCCTTCGACGGCCCGAACGTCGTTCTCACCGAGAGCGGAAAGAGTCTGGTAGAGAAGTATGGAATCGGACCGAGGAGGGACTACACCTGCTCCCACTGCCAGGGCAAGACCGTCGAGCTCTCAGCTTTCAGCGACCTCCTTGAGGAGTTCAAGGAGATAGTCAAGGACAGGCCGCAGCCCAAGCACGACTTCGACCAGGCCTACGTCACCCCTGAGACCACCGTCGCCAGGATAGCCCTCATGCACACACGCGGCGACCTTGAGAACAAGGAGGTCTTCGTCCTGGGCGACGACGACCTCACCAGCATAGCCCTCATGCTCAGCGGCCTTCCGAAGAGGATAGCGGTCCTCGACATAGACGAGCGCCTCGTCAAGTTCATCGAGAAGACCGCCGACGAGCTCGGCTACGAGAACATCGAGATGTTCACCTTCGACCTCCGCGAGCCGCTCCCGGACTACGCGCTCCACAAGTTCGACACCTTCATCACCGACCCGCCCGAGACCGTCGAGGCCATAAGGGCCTTCGTTGGAAGGGGCATAGCGACGCTCAAAGGTCCCGGCTGCGCCGGTTACTTCGGCATAACCAGGAGAGAGAGCTCGCTCAACAAGTGGCGTGAGATTCAGAGGCTCCTCATTGACGAGTTCAACGTCGTCATAACCGACATCATCAGGAACTTCAACGAGTACGTCAACTGGGGCTACGAGGAAGAGACCCGCGCCTGGAAGCTCCTCCCGGTCAAGGTCAAGCCGTCCTACAACTGGTACAAGAGCTACATGTTCAGGATTCAGACGCTTGAGGGCTCGAAGGGCTTCGAGGAGAGGATTACCGTCGGCGACGAGCTCTACAACGACGAGGAAGCCTCGACCACCTGATTTTTCCTGTTCCTTTTCTCTTAAATTGGAGAAAAATAAGCGAAATCAGCGTTTCTTCCAGACTGCCACTGCTATCAAAATCAGTACAACTGCAACGGCGACGTATGTGTAGTTTGTGCTCTTCCCATGCTCCATGGCAACTGCCTTGAATCCGCTTACCTTTTTTGCGGTTATTGAGAGCGGGTGCTGTGAAGGATATATCACGACGTAACCGTCCAGGCCGCCGACTTCCGCGCTGTCAGTTGAATTGCCGATGTACAGCGCGTCCTTCACGAGAATGAACGTCGCGTTGGCCAGCTTCACGGCGTCTCCACTCACCTCAGGCTTCGGTATCTCGGCGTAGAGCAGGTCTCTGAGGAACTGGACGCCCTTCTCGTACATCTGGCTCTCAGTAAGCCCCGCCTCCTGGAGCGCCCAGACGGCCTTCGCCGTTGAGGTAATTCCCGCCACCGAACCCTGGGTGTACGGGAACGCCCCATTCGGGTATTGCCTCTCCTTCAGGACTTCAAGGGTCTCGTTTAGCTCATTCTCCATTCCGAATTCTTTGAAGACGATAACCGCGTAAGCGAAGTAGTAGGTGGGGGTGTTGTAGTAGACGGGGTTTCCTGTTCGGGGGTCGGCAGTGGTGAGCATCCATGTAAGGTTCTCGCTGAGGTAGCGGAGCGAAAGCTCGTAGTCGTAGCTAACGTTGAGTGTCTTAAGCACCCAGACGACGTATTCGGTGTTATAGAAGTCCTTCCAGACTCCGTTTTTGCCCATTGAGAGGAGGTAACTGACTTCCCTGCTGTAGTCCTTCCCGAGAGCGGCCTTGACCCTCGCGAGCTCTGCCACCTGCCAGGGGAGCAGGTCGGAGATGTTTGAGGGCAACTTGGGGGTTAGGTTGCAGGTCAGGTAGTAATCCGCGAGGATGACCTTCTCCCATTCGGTTGTGGGCGTGATTTTCGAGATGTAGGGGCATGCTTCATGCTGGAGGCCATTGAAGCCCCGGATTTTAGAAACGCTGACCAGGTCGAGGGCGCGGTAGTGGAGCGTTCCCCAGAAGCCGAAGTGCTGTCTCCTGAGGAGTTCCTGCAGGTATTTTTCATCTCTCGTCGCGTAGAGGGCCATCGCCACCGCGACCGTTGAGTTGAACTCTCCACTGAGCGTGACTTTTTCCCCGAGATAAGCCAGGGCAAACGCCCTGTAGGCCTTTAGCTCTCCCTCAGCTTCCATCTCCTTCAGCTCTTTCTTCTTTCCTAGCGCCATGTAGCCGAATATCCCCTCAGCCTTGGTCTTGGGTTCTTTGTCCATAAGCCAGCCCTGAGCCCGCTCGATGGCTTCTTCGACCTGCTCCCTGAAGCCGGGGAGCTTTTCGTCGAGGTAGCCACCCTCCAGAAACTCCTTAAGGGCAATAAGGGAAAGGGCAGTACCAGTATAGTCCTCCCACGAGCCGTCCGGCTTCTGCTTGTAGATGAGCCAGTAGGCGGCGCTGTTCAGGGTCGCGTTGTACCTTCCCCTGGCTATCCTTTCGCCCCTCATGAGGGCCATCATCGCCATGGCGGTGTACTTGGCCTCGTGCTCCTCTCCGTACTTGTAGCCCCACGAGTCGAAGGGCGTTCTTATCGCCATCAGCCACTCGCACCCCTCAAGGACTTCGGCGTGGTTCCCGGTCTCGTAAAGGGCAATAACAGAGAAGGCAGTGTCCGGGACGGTCGGATTGTAGAGGTACGGCTCGATTTTAGCGCCCGCGAGGGGGATTGATGAGAGGGTGAGCATGAAGAGGAACACCGCTACAAGAACCCGCTTCATGCGTATCACCTCAAAAAAGAGAGAATGGGGGGTTAAAAATCAACCGTAGTAAACCTTAGCGTCGAGCTGGTAGTCGGCCCAGCCGTAGGTGTTGTAGGCATAGACGAGGAAGTACCAAGTTCCAGGGGCAGGGTTGCTGTACTCAACGTGCTCGTAGCTGTTGGAGCTCTCTGAGCGGTCGACGATGTTCTGGTTCGGGTCGTAGAGGTAGAGGTCGAGGTCGTGGTAGCTCGTGTCGAAGATGAGGTCGCCGGTTATCTTGGTGGCGCCGCTGTTGACGGTCATCGTGAAGGTGTCATAGTAGTCGTAGTAGTCGTGGACGGAGCCGGTGAAGGTCTTCTCGTCAACAGTCGGCTGGGGCTCCGGCTGTGGGGAGGGCTGGGGAGCGGGCTCGCTGTTGCCAGGCTGGCCGAGGGAGCCGTCGCTGACGACGTCGACCTGGTAGTTGGCCGAGCCGCTGTAGCTGACGACCTTAATGGTCCAGGTGCCGTCGGTTGGGTTGTAATAGCCGACCTTTTCGAAGCCGTAGTAGGCGGTGTAGGAGTAGTCAACCTGGTTGCCGTTCGGGTCGTAGAGGTAGAGGTCAATGTCGCTCTTGGCGTTGTCCCAGTAGAGGGTGGCGGTGACGAAGGAAGCGCCGCTTATGGTGAACTGGTGAGTCTGGCTGCCCTTGTCGGCTACGGAGCCGGTGAAGACAAGCTTGGCGTAGTTGTCGTAGTAGGCGGCCTTGTATGCATTGACCCTACCGGCACCGTAGGCGATGTCGGCTATCTCGTCGGGTTTGACAATGTCCGCCGTCTCGATGAGGGCCATCTTGACCTTGTCGGGAGTCCAGTCCGGGTGGGCCTGGAGGATGAGGGCAGAGATTCCAGCGACGTGCGGGGTGGCCATCGAGGTTCCGGGAGCGGCGGTGTAGTAGTCGTTTATCGGCTGTCCCATGCTGGTTCCGCTGGCGCGGGCGGCGATGATCCAGTTACCAGGAGCGACAACTTCAGGCTTGAGCCTTCCGTCGGCGGTCGGGCCCCTGCTGGAGAAGTCGGTTATAACGTCATACTTGTCAACGGCACCGACTGTTATGACCTTGCTGGCCGCGGCCGGGGAGCCGACGGTGTACTTGTCCGGCCCGCTGTTTCCGGCGGCTACACAGACGACGATTCCAGCGTCCCAGGCGGCGTTGACGGCCTGGCTGAGGGAGTCGGTGCCGTCGGAGCTCTGGCTTGAGCCGAGGGAGAGGTTGATGACCCTTATTCCGTACTTGTCCTTGTTCTTAACGGCCCAGTCAACACCGGCTATGATGTCGGAGATGCTTCCTGAACCCTCACCGCTGAGAACCTTAATGCCGACGAGCTTGGCGCCAGGGGCCATACCCTTGTACTTGCCGTTGCTCGCGGCACCGGTTCCGGCGGCTATGCTCGCGACGTGGGTTCCGTGACCGTTGTCATCGTATGGGCTTGAGCGGCCGTTCACATAGTCAACCCAACCAATGACCTTGCCCTGGAGGTCAGGGTGGGAGGCATCAATACCAGTGTCGATGATACCGATTGTTATTCCAGAGCCGTCGTAGCCGAGGTTCCACATGTTGGTCGCCATTACCTGGGCGGCGGACTCGTCGAGGCCCTCTGTGTCAACGTTGATTTTAACGGTGTAGTCCTCCTGTATGAACTTGATGCCGTTCATCTTGCTCTTGCCGAAGAAGCCGGTGTCAATCATTCCGGCTATCATGAGAACGTCCTTGACCTTCATTTTAACGGCCACAGCTGGTATAACGTCGTAGCTGTACTTGATTTCAGCGCCCAGGAACTTAAGAATGTCTATTGCCATGTCCCTGTCGGCGGGGTTGTCGAACATTATTACGGTGCTTACTTCGTCGTCCCAGTTCATGCGCTGAACCTTCTTGAAGAGGCCCGGGGTCAGGAGGCCGTAGTTCTTTTCCTGGTGGGTGTTCCTAACAGAAACAGGCTTGCTGGGAGCGGCAATAACGCTCCCGGCCATCAGGCCGACCAGCAATATTGCGAGCACCACCATGTTAAGCCTTCTCATGGTTGCACCTCCATACTGCGGTACGCCCGGGGGTACCCGGGCTTCCCGGCATTGAGGTATTTTGGATAAAAACTTTACGCAACATTATACATCTTAGTCATGTACATTGCTACGATGTACATTACATGGTTATCATTGCTCTTTATTTTGGTGGCATTGTGTGATGGGCTGTTTCCCGTCCTTGCTTTATCGTAACACATTCACTAATTTGGTAGGACTATATGCCCATGTGCTAAATATCCATTATTAGAGCGAGTATGTAACATGTTGGAAAATTTTTAGTGATTTGGGCATGGTTCAGCAGAGCTCTTTAATTTTTCGGTCTCTCTGCAGAGCGACGACCAACAATGTCGAATTGTTTTTTGGAATTACTCCAGAAGTGGGCCCCCTGAGATGTAGCATATTCAGCGGCATGACACCTTCAGTTACGGAGCCGGGGAGCGAAAGAAGAGAGCAAAACTTATAAGGCCTCAGCTGGTTATCCCCTCGGGGTGGGCCGGTAGCTCAGCCTGGTTAGAGCGCGGGGCTTTTAACCCCGTGGCCGCGGGTTCGAATCCCGCCCGGCCCGCCATCAGCCCTTGCTTCGCAAGCGCTGGCGGAAGATGATGTGCCTTTTTAAGAGTGCAAGGTTTAGAGTGGGTTTTTATTAGGGTTGTTTCACTTCAGAGTGTTTCGCTCTAAGGAGGCGCCCTTTGGGCGCTGATAGGATGCTGAAACGACTTCAAGGGGTTTTATCGTAGTGTTAAACCCAGTATGAACTTGCTTTTCCATTAGTGCACGGCTGTTTTCTGTTCTTTGGTGAGAAGGACGCTCATTTCGCCAGCCTTTCTTAAAGGCTGTTGCAAAGTTTCATCAAGGTTTGTGATTCTCTTTTGAGTTGCTGTTCTTTGAGTGGATTTCTCATTGATTGCTCCTGTGGAAAGGTGAATTTCTCTAAGGGCGTCTTTTAACAAGGGGTTCAAGCTTTTAGGCGCTCCTTTGGAGTGCGGTTTAAGTAGAACTTAAGAAGAAAGTCTAAGTCATCAAGTGAATTCAGGCTTCTACCGACCAGCTTGGTTTTGAAATCATGTTACATAGGAGCTTTGAAGGGGAATCACGAGCTTTTGGTGAAGCTTTTTCCAAAAGCTTCCTGCGCAAGCGCTGGCGGAAAAGCGAGTGCCATTTTAAAATTGCTAGGCTTTTAATGTGGGTTTCTGTTTAGCCTGCTCATTTGCTAGTGTTTCACTGTAGGAAAGCGCCCTTCGGGCGCCAAAATGAATTTGAAACTGCCTGAAGGTGTTTGCCTGGGAAGTAAACTCACTTGAAGGTTGCAGTTTTGTTAGTGCACGATTGCCTTCTTGTCCGGTAGATGAGAAGGGCGTTCCTTTCGCCAGCCTTTTCCAAAGGCTGAGCGAGAAGTTTGATCAAGGTTCGTAGCTCCGTCTGAAAACTAGAACTCTAGGTGATTTTTCTTTTGGATATGTGGTCTTGGAAATGAGGACTTCTTAAATTGCTCCTTTATTGTTGGGTTTAACGTTGGAATAGACGCCCGAAGGGCGTCAAAGGGGAAGCAAACCCTCCGACAGAGCTTTGTATAAACGTGTTCTCTTTGGGGACAGGGGGCTTGTGAAGAGGTAAAAATCCTGCATTACGGTTTTTGTGGGGAGATCTACGAACTTTTGGTGAAGCTTTTGGAAAAAGCTTCCGCGAAGTTTGACCAAGGTTCGTGATTCCTTTTGAAAAGCGGACTCAGTGTAACTCAGTGTAGGGGTTTCTAAACTGGAGAATCTCAACCTCCTAAAGGTCACCTGGAAGGAGAAACACTGGCGGGAGAGCGCACCAGGGACGATTTTCCTTTTAAGCTCTTGTTGCGGCAGAGATAATGTCGGACATGATAATATTCGGAGCCCTTGTCAGGGCTTTGCTTGGGGAAAAGCTTATAAATTGGCCGAGTAACGCTCACCAGAGGTTTAAAAACAACCGCCTTTCTTGGAGGTGTTCGCAGTGGCTGAGGAAATGAAGTTCGAGATACCCGTATGCACCTCATGCGGAAAGGAGATAACCCCAAGGGAGCACGCCACTCACTTCGTCTGCCCGAACTGCGGCGAAGCCATCATCTGGCGCTGCGAATCATGCAGGGTCCTTAGCGTCCCGTACAAGTGCCCCAAGTGCGGATGGGAGGGGCCGTAAACTAGGAGGTGAAAAGAATGGCTGACTACAACATGGTTGCGGTTATTAAGGTCATGCCGACCGACCCCGAGGTTAACCTCGACGAGCTCGAGGTCAAGCTCAAGGAGGCTCTCCCCGAGAAGTTCGGCCTCGCCAAGGTCGAGCGCGAGCCGATAGCCTTCGGTCTCGTTGCCCTCAAGTTCTACGTCCTTGCCAAGGACGAAGAGGGCTATGACCTTGAGCAGGTCCTTGAGGCCTTTAGGCAGGTTGAGAACGTCGAGAGCGCCGAGGTCGAGACCGTTTCGAGAATCTGAGGGCTCTGCCCTCCTTTTGACTTACTTCAATCCCGCTGTTTTCTCGGACTTCCAGTTTCTAACATCAAAGTGATGAGAAAGAGAGTTTTAAAAAGAGGGCTCAAAGCCCCAAGCTCAGGCTAAGCTTCGGCCTCTTCCACTCGTCAAGTATTGAGCGGAGCTCCTCGTTCTCCACTTTTGAATAGAGCTCGTCGAAGCGCTCCTTTGCCCCTTCCTCGCCGGCTCTCCAGCGGGCGAGCTCCGCTATTGCCCTGAAGAAGTACGCGGTATCGTCCTCAAACAGCTCGGCGAAGCCCTCCATGTTCCTCGCTATTACCTCGTACTCTTCCTCGTTGAAGAGGCCCTCGATGAAGTCTATGAGCGTGTCGAACACGAGCCCAAAGACATCGTCGTTCACGTTGATTGCCTTGAGCAGGGCCTCGCGGAGGGCCTTGAAGGCCTTATCGTAGTCTTCCCTGCCCGCGTGGATTTCGGCCTCGACCAGCTTGGCGTTTATCTCAATCTCATCGTCGCGCGGGTTCCTGAGGACTTCCCTGATGAGGGCCTCCGCGGTGTCGTAGTTCCCAAGCTCGTAGTGGAAGTGCGCTAAGTCTATGAGGCTTATCATGTGGTTCTTCTCGTCGTTGAGCTTCTCAAAAATCTCCCTCGCGCGCTCCATAAGCTCAATGGCCTTCTCAGTCTCGCCCAGCTCGTCGTAGTTAACCGCGAGGTTAGCCAGCGTAAGTGCTATCTCCCTCTCGTTCTTCAGGACTTCCTCCTCCAGCTTGAGGAGCTTTTCATAGGTCTCTATTGCCTTATCAGGCATGCCGAAGTGCTCGTAGGCATCGGCCAGGTAATAAAGGGCTGTTGCGTACTCCTCCGGGTCGTCCTTCTTTCTTTCAGCTACCTTTTTGTAGAGCTCAATCCCAGCCTCGGCGTCATCGAGGTGAGCGTAAACATGGCCAATCTCGTGGAGTAGGTCGTAGGGGTCGTCGCACTCGACCGCGACTTCTCCCAACTTCTTCAGCTTCTGCCTAAGGGTCTCCTCGTCCTCGATGATGTCAATGTAATCGTCAAAGAGCTCAAGCAACTTCTCACAGTCCTTCTCCGCTAAGGCCTTTTCCCATTCGGCCCTGATGTCGCTCATTTTTACATCACCGCCCTTCGGTTCGCCGAACTGGTTAAAAAGATATGGTCTCGAAAGCCTCTGACATCTGTCAAAACTATCAAAGCGTATTTGAATATTGGACAAGTTACTGTCTGATTTAATGCTATGGTTTATTCTGTTCGTCATTTTGTTTGTCGTTTGGTCAAAAAGCTCCCCGCTATTGTTATCAATTCGCTGTATCCACTTATAATATGCTGGATATTATGTCCATCAGTCCAACGAGAAGGATTATAGGGTGTGCCCGCAACCTGAGATTCGGGACAATTTATCCAGGTGGTAAATATGGAGGCCACTAAGCGCGACATCATCAAGGAGTACGCGGGCTGGAGCAGTCTCGACGTCCTGGAAAACGCAAACCGCTACCCTGGCCCCACTGGCTTCTTTGCCTACGTGATGGAGGAGGCCCTTAAGGATAGCATTTCCCTTGTCCCGGGGGAGGGGCTGAGGGCGCACTTCTCGGGGGACATCTACATCCACAAGCTCCCCTACAGCCTCTACATCCCCTACTGCACCGGCCACAGCACCGCGAGGCTCCTCGAAAAAGGCCTCAAGACCCCGACGATAGTCTCACGCCCAGCTAAACACTTCGATACGTACGTTGACCACATAGCGAACTACCTCATAACCATGCAGCACTACTTCAGCGGCGCCCAGGCGCTCTCAAGCGTCGAGTGGTACGCAGGGCCGTTCATAAGGAAGGAGGGCCTGGGTAGGCGGAAGATACGGCAGAACATCCAGAGGCTTGTTTACAACCTCAACTACCCGAGCAGGGTGGGGATGCAGACCCCCTTCACCAACTTCACCGTAACTCTCGACGCCCCGAAGAAGATGCTTGAAGGCGACCACGCGGTTTATGCGGGCGAGAAGGTTGAGCCGCTCGGCGAGTACGAGAAGGAGGCGAAGGAGTTCTTCATAGCCCTGACGGAGGTTCTCAGGGAAGGCGACGCCCTCGGCCAGCCCTTTACGTTCCCGATACCCACGCTGATGGTGACCGCCAAGATGCTCTGGGACGACCCGGAGGTCTTTGAGGCCGTTTTCACCACCGCCGCGAAGCGCGGGAGCTTCTACTGGCTGAACACGAACGTTGTTGACCCGGACGCGAGCTACGCGATGTGCTGCAGGATAGCCATAGATAAGTCCGAGATGGCGTTTGCATTTGGGGTCTCAGGTAAGAGCGCTGAAGATGAAGCCGTTGAGAGGCTTGAACGCCAGCGCTTCGGCGGCCTGTGGGCGATGCCCGACATCACCGGCTCGGTGAACGTCACCACCCTGAACCTGCCGAGGCTTGCACTGAGGGCGAAGGGCGACGATGACAGGTTCTGGGAGGAGTATGAGCGTGTTCTTGAGGTAATCCGGACAACAACCGACTGGTTCAGGGAGCGTTACGTCCGGCTTATCACGTCCTACAGGCACATGTACAGCATGATTCACCTCTACCTTGAGGAGTTTCCGGGGAGCCACTTCAACACCGTCGGAATCCTCGGCCTTCCAGAAGCGGTTGCCATTTACCTCAACGAGCCGAAGCTCTGGGAGGAAGGGACGAGGAGGGACTGGCTCAGGGCCGCGGAGGTCATGAAGGAGATGGTTGAGTTCGCGACCGCGAGGGCTAGGGAGTGGATGAAGGAAACTGGAACGCCCTGGAACGTGGAGGAGGTTCCGGGTGAGAGCGCCGCGGCAAAGCTAGCCATAAAAGACCTTCGCGAGTTCCCGGAGCTCAGGGAGTACCTCGACGACCCGGAGAACCCAATTTACTCGACCAGCATAGCGCCCTACTATGGCTCCCTTGAGCTTGCGGACAGGATAAGGGTGGAGGAGAAAGTCCAGAGGAGCTTCACCGGCGGGGTTATGATGCACATATTCCTCGGGGAGGAGCCGGACCCTGAGGCCCTTGCAAAGCTGACCCGGAGGCTTATGAGAACCGAGCTCGTCTACTGGAGCTACACGCCGGCGATTACCGTCTGCAACAAATGTGGCTACTCAACGACAGGCCTGCACACCCACTGCCCGCGCTGTGGAAGCGAGGACGTGGAGGTATGGAGCAGAATCATCGGATACTACCGCCCGCTCAAGAACTGGAACCCGTACAGAAAGAAGGAGTTCTGGACGAGGAGGCACTACTCCTCCTGATTTCTTTTCTGGAGGTGGTTGAATGCTCACGAGCGGGTGGAAGAGCGTCAGCATGGTGGACGTCCACGGGAGGGTCACCTTCACGCTCTGGCTCTGCGGCTGCAACCTTAAGTGCCCTTTCTGCCACAACTGGCGCATCGCTGAGGGCCTCGACTGCTTCCGCCTCGACAGAAAATCCCTCCTCGACGAGCTTGAGGCGAGCGCGTTCCTCATAGATTACTTCCACGTCACCGGCGGCGAACCGCTGATGCAGTGGAGGGAGCTGGGGTCTCTCCTTGCGGAGGTCAGGCTCCTTGACGTGCCCGTGAGCCTGAACACGAACCTGACCCTCGTGGGGCCCCTGGGGAGGCTCCTCAACGCCGGGTTGGTTGACCACATAGCGACGGACCTTAAGGCGCCCCCCGAGGAGCTCTACGGCCTCCCCAAAGCGTCCGCGAAAAGGCTCTGGGCGCTCTTCTTGAGGGGCATCGAACTCGTGTCGGAGTACGGGGTTCCTGTGGAGCTGAGAATCCCCGTGGCGCGGGGCCCAGATGTGTGGCCCTATGTTGAGGAGGTTCTCCGGAGAATCAACACAGACTTCTACGTCGTGCTGAACCCGCTCGTTGGGAGACCCCTGACGAATCCAAGAAACGAGGCATGGTGCTCAAGGTACTGCTGGCCCGGGGAAGAACTTGAGGGGTTAAGGAAGAGGCTAGAAGAGGCCGGCGTTGCCGTCCACGTGAATCAGTTCTTTGGTGCTTCCGGGGAGCATGCCCTCAGAAGTTCGGTGTAGCGCTCCAGAACGTGCTTTTTCATATTATCATACCCTTTCTCACCCCTGTATATGATTTTTATATCGACACTGACAGTATTCAGGGTCTGGTTGAAGTAGTCCGGGTACTTTGAGAGCATGGTTATCCTCTTCAGTTTCCCCTCTGAGACCGTCAAGTTGGCCCTAATCCAGTCGTTCACTGGAGCCTGGAACGTTTGGGGCCCGTACTTGGTGTCGTTTATTGTTAGGTTCTCGTAGGGTGGAACGCCCGGCTTTCTCACGAGGGTCACTTTGATGGGATTTCCCCATGTGATTTCTCTCTCGTATTTAGGGCTTCCGTTGAGGACTAAGTAGAGATAGCTCATGAAGGCAACCGGGCCAGGGTTGCTATCGGTTCCGTTGTTTTGGAACCCCTCGACGCATATCTTCCATCTAATTACCTTCTCGCTTCCATTGTACAGCGACCATATCCCGTGTGCGTTAGGTTCTTCGATAACTATGTACTGGTTGCCCTCCTTTAGGATAAGCGTTGTCAGGTTGTTTTGCTCCATGTTGCGCCTGACGACAGCCGCGTAGTCCAGCGTCCTGTTTAAGTCTCCGATGTATTTCTCCAGCCCATCACTTTGAAGCTGGGTGTGTGCAACCAATACCACTGCAAGGGTTAGAACTGCAACTGGGATTAGCTTCTTCATGCTTACCTCTCCTCATGGTCTTTTATAAGCCTTGCTGGGGAGGGCTACCGAAAAATTTATAAATAGCCCAAAGGAACCATAAAGCGGAAGCACTTGAGGTTACTAAAAGACCTCATCCCGTGAAAAAGAAAAAGGGAGGGGGTGAGGGGAGATGGCCCAGCTTGCAGGCCAGCCGGTTGTTATTCTGCCTGAGGGAACCCAGAGGTATGTTGGAAGGGACGCTCAGAGGCTTAACATTCTGGCTGCAAGGATTATAGCCGAGACGGTTAGGACCACCCTCGGCCCGAAGGGAATGGACAAGATGCTCGTTGACAGCCTCGGCGACATCGTTATCACCAACGACGGTGCAACAATACTCGACGAGATGGACATCCAGCACCCTGCCGCTAAGATGATGGTTGAGGTTGCTAAGACTCAGGATAAGGAGGCTGGTGATGGTACTACTACTGCTGTTGTTATTGCTGGTGAGCTTCTGAGGAAGGCTGAGGAGCTCCTCGACCAGAACATTCACCCGAGCATAATCATCAAGGGTTATGCTTTAGCTGCCGAGAAGGCCCAGGAGATCCTCGACGAGATTGCCAGGGATGTTGACGTTGAGGACGTTGAGACCCTCAAGAAGGCCGCTATAACCTCAATCACTGGTAAGGCCGCCGAGGAGGAGCGCGAGTATCTCGCCGAGATTGCCGTTGAGGCCGTCAAGCAGGTCGCCGAGAAGGTTGACGGCACCTACAAGGTCGACCTCGACAACATCAAGTTCGAGAAGAAGGAGGGCGGTAGCGTCAAGGACACCAAGCTCATCAGAGGCGTTGTCATCGACAAGGAGGTCGTCCACCCAGGCATGCCGAGGAGGGTTGAGAACGCCAAGATCGCCCTCATAAACGAGGCCCTTGAGGTCAAGGAGACCGAGACCGACGCCGAGATCAGGATCACCAGCCCGGAGCAGCTCCAGGCCTTCCTCGAGCAGGAGGAGAAGATGCTCAGGGAGATGGTCGAGAAGATCAAGGAAGTTGGAGCGAACGTTGTCTTCGTCCAGAAGGGTATTGACGACCTCGCCCAGCACTACCTGGCCAAGTACGGCATAATGGCCGTCAGGCGCGTCAAGAAGAGCGACATGGAGAAGCTCGCCAAGGCCACCGGCGCCAAGATCGTCACCAACGTCCGCGACCTCACTCCAGAGGACCTCGGTGAGGCCGAGCTCGTCGAGCAGAGGAAGGTCGCCGGCGAGAGCATGATTTTCGTCGAGGGCTGCAAGAACCCGAAGGCGGTCACCATACTCATCAGGGGCGGCACCGAGCACGTCGTTGACGAGGTCGAGCGCGCCCTTGAGGATGCCGTCAAGGTCGTCAAGGACATCGTCGAGGACGGCAAGATTGTCGCCGCCGGCGGTGCTCCGGAGATTGAGCTGAGCATCAGGCTCGACGAGTACGCCAAGGAGGTCGGCGGCAAGGAGCAGCTCGCCATCGAGGCCTTCGCAGAGGCCCTTAAGGTCATACCGAGGACCCTCGCCGAGAACGCCGGTCTCGACCCGATCGAGACCCTCGTGAAGGTCATAGCAGCGCACAAGGAGAAGGGACCGACCATCGGTATAGATGTCTTCGAGGGCGAGCCGGCCGACATGATGGAGCGCGGCGTCATCGCCCCGGTCAGGGTCACCAAGCAGGCCATCAAGAGCGCCAGCGAGGCGGCAATCATGATCCTCAGGATCGACGACGTCATAGCCGCCAGCAAGCTCGAGAAGGACAAAGAGGGCGGCAAGGGCGGAAGCGAGGACTTCAGCAGCGACCTAGACTGAAGGCGCTGAGTTCTGACCCTTCCCACTTTTCTAATTCTGTTCTTGGTTCCTTTCGGCCTGTGCAAAGTTTCTGAAGCTTTGAAGCCTTAGCGCAGTTTTTTTAAACGCGCTATTTCTCTTCTGAATAGGAACAAAATTTGAAGTGGGGGGTCTCTCGTGAGGGTTATAGGCGTTGACCCGGGAACCAAGAGCTTCGATGTTATTGGCTTAGAGGACGGAAAAATAAAGCTCGACCTGAGTTTTCCAAGCGAAGTCGTTGCGGAAGACCCGGGGAGGATAGTGAAGGCCATCGAGGACTTCAACGCCGAGGTCATAATCGGCCCTTCGGGCTACGGGGTTCCGCTGAAGCACATAAGCGAGCTGACTGAGAGGGACCGCTTCGAGATGACGCTCGTGAGAGAGGAGGAAATGAAGGAAATCCCCGTTCTCCTCGGCCTCCAGGAGATGGTCGGCCAGATGGCCGAGAAGGGCATGAACGTCTGGTTCATTCCTGGGGTCATTCACCTTCCAACCGTCCCTGAGTGGAGGAAGTACAACAGGGTGGACATGGGGACGGCGGACAAGATGGCGATAACCGTGCTCGGCATCTACGACCAGGCGAAGAGGCTTGGAATTGAGTACAGCGATGTCTCCTTCGTCCTCCTCGAGGTGGGCTTCGGCTACAACTACGCTGGAGCCGTGAAGGGAGGAAAAATCGTTGATGGCATCGGCGGGACGATATTCCCTGGCCCAGCTTATGTAAACAGCGGTGCCCTCGACGGCGAGGTCGCCTACCTGATGGGGAGGATAAAGAAGTGGCACCTCTTCTGGGGCGGGGCAACGGTGATAGCGGCCAACGAGATACTCCCTCCCGAGGAGTTCGCCAGAAGGCTTGACGAAGAACCTTTCTCAAAGGCATGGGAGGCCATGAAGGACGGCTTCATTAAGGCCGTTGCCTCAGAACTTGCCGTCGTTGGGGACGCTAAGGAGATAATCCTCTCGGGCAGGCTGATGCGCATAGACGAGCTGAGGAAGGACGTGGAAGACACATTCGAGGAGCTCTTTGACCTTCCCGTCGTCAGGCAGAGGGGTCTTGAGGGTAAGGCCAAAGAGGCCGCCCAGGGGAGCGCGATAATAGGCGACGGCCTCGCTGGGGGCCAGTTCATGGAGCTCGTGGAGCACGTGGAGATAAAGAAGAGCCGCGGAAGCGTCCTTGACTACGTGAAACTCCCACTTAGCGTCTGACTTTCTTTTTAATCCGGTTATGGCGTCGGCTGTGGGTTCGGGGCTGAATATGGGGCCTTAGTTTTCTGTCTAAGGCCGATTTCCAGCGCTTCCTTGGCCCTTTCTACGTCAACGAGGGTGTTAATGCACCCGGCCCTTAGCAGTGGCACGGCCTAGTCAAAAGCTTCTAGATTAACCCAGGATTCTTTTCAGCATCCCAAGTTCCTTTGTCTCCCACGCGTTTTCCTCTACAACCAGGATTAGGACTCCGTTGTGCAGGACTGTTGAGTCCCTGAGGGACGCCAGGAATTTTGAAATAGCTTCGAATCCGTTGTATGTCTTCAGGTATTCGAGGCAGTCCACGACGACTACACCGTGGAATCCCTTTTCATTGGCCTCCCGCAGGTATCGCGTCGTGATGTCGAGGATTTTTGCAAGATTTGTGGGGGGTATTGCGTTATCTTTGCCTGAGGTCGTAACAAAGAACCTGTTCCACACCTCTGGGACGTTTACGTCCCTGACGAACGCAAGCGCCGGCACCTCTTTGAGCTTCTCTTTTATTGCGGGGTACTCCTCAGGACTAACTATCATCACACCCGGAGTGAAGTCTATTTCCACCCGAGGCTTCTCAACCTTTATGAATTCAGCCGTGAAGACGAACTTTATCATAAAGTACGCTGAGAGAACCGCCAACATGGAACCCAGAACGAAGCCTATTGGGGCAAACCGCTCAACGAGCCTTAAAACTGGAAAGTCGAGTTCATGGAGCCCCAGAACCGTGATGACGCCACCAAGATGAACAGCTTTGGTGTTATATATGTCTTTTAGGGAAATAATTAGAAGCCCGGAAGCTGTAATGAACAGGGCGGAGACCGCATAGGGCAGGCCGAGAAGAGCAAACCAATCGGAGGAATAGTCCAGAGTCCCTATTAGGATTCCGTATAGGCTTATTATAACGGGGATAGCCGACAGCGCTTTCACCATTCTGTTTACGTCCCCCTTCTCCTCAAGCAGACAGAGTGTCCCACAGAAGAGTAGAGCCGCCCAGAATGCTTCAGACAGTGATAGCAGGCATATGTTCTCGCTTATGTCGGCGAATATCGAAGAAGCGGCCGCTACCCAGGAAAGCGACCAGCAGAGGGCCGGCTTTCGCCGGTGCTTCCGGTAAACGTAAGTGAGAAACAGGGCTCCTGCCACCTTTGCCGAGAGGCTGAGCGTCTGTCCAATGATGAGCATCGTTCTATTCATGGTATCCCTTAACACACTAAGCGTTATTGTTTTATATAACGCTTTGCGTCTCCTTTCCGTCTAAAACTTTGTTTTGGGGTGTTATTCGTCGTTTATTGAGATTCTCTCCACTTCTTCCTCCAGCCTCTTCAGCTTCCCCTTAAACCTTCTCAGCTGGTCGTTCGCTATGTTCACGATTCTTTCGATGTAATTCTCGCTCACCCAGAGCTCTCCATCCGCGCCGAGCGGGACGTCCATTCTCTCGGTGGAGCGTATCTCGATGAGGAGCTTCTTGTGGCTCACACTCTTGATGTTGCTGTACTTGAAGCCCAGCCCTATGGCGAGGTTGAGCAGCTTAACGGCGTCATCAAGGGTTCTCGCGCCGACGTGCAGGATTGGACTCCTCACGAGGAACCAGAGCTGGCCTTTCCTGTGTCTCTCAATGGCCTCAAGCACCTCCTCGACTTTGACTGTTCTGTGCCACTTGCCGAGCCACACAGAGTTCACCTTGTCCCCGAAGTGGGGCATCTCCATGACCGAAATCCTGCCCGAGCAGGAGCTCGTTGTGAAGTAGTTCTCCAGCGCGTTTATCTTTTCAAGGAGGGGAATTATGTCCTCGTCCACCTTTCCCTCGACTAACGCCTGCCTGAGGCTCCCCATCGCCTTCTCCTTCTGCTCGTCGAAGTTTTTGGTGTAGAGGAACATGCATCACACCCCCAGCTTCCCGGCATCAACTACCGTTTCTCTCTCACTCACAAACTCAACCAGCCGTTTGTACGTCGGGTGGGCGCTCAGCGTTGCGGAGTCGCCTACCAGAATCAGCTTCCTCTTCGCCCTCGTCAGCGAGACGTTCAGCCTCCTCAGGTCCTTCAGGAAGCCAAGCTCACCCCTCCTGTTGGAGCGGACTAATGAAAGGACTATTACCTCCTTCTCCCTTCCCTGATAGCCGTCAACGGTCTTGACCTCTATCTCCTCCGGCAGGAGCGAGCTTATAAGGTCGCGCTGGTCGTCGTAGGGCGTTATGACACCTATCCATTCGGGCTTAACTCCCAGCTCCAGGAGCCTCTCAACGACCTCCTTCACCAGCCTGGCCTCAAGCGGGTTTTCGCGGCTCTCACTACCGCGCCTCTGCCTCTCGAAGCGGTCTTCTCTCTTGGAGGTGTCTATGAAGACCAGCACGTTGCCCGGCTTAAGGACGTCGTCCCACTGCTCTCCAAACTCCGGGCACTTAACCCCAAGGTCTGAGAGGGTAATCCGCTTAACTTCTGGCGCCGCCTCTATCTTTCCGTCGTAGAACTCCCTGCTCGGGAACTCCATTAGCCGTTCGTTCATCCTGTACTGGACGGTGAGCATCTCGCTCTTCTGAGGATAGCGCTCAATCAGCCCCTCAAAGAGGGTATTGCTGAGCTCCTTTGCCTTCTCGCTGAGTATCGTCGGCGGTAGTTGCTTGTGGTCTCCGGCCAAAACAAACCGCTTCGCGCGGTTGATTGGTATGAGGACGCTCGGAATGGTGGCCTGGGTCGCCTCGTCTATCACCGCCACGTCGTAGGAGCCGTAGTCCACCACCTCCAGCCCGGCGGAGGCGTTTGTTGTCAGGACAACGTCAGCTTCCCTTATTATCTCCCTCGCTATTCTCTCCTCCAGCTTCTTAGCATCGTCGAAGGTCTTCTGCACCTGCTCGTTGATTTTGAGCCACTGTGCCATCTCGCGGATTAACCGAGCTGGAACGCCCCTCGTCCCTATCCCCTTCTCAGCCAGGCGGAGAATCTGCTTATCAGTCAGCCCGCGCCTGTACTTCGGAACTGGTTTGGTGAAGGTGTCCCTCTTTTCTTTCAAGTTCTCCCCGATTACGCGGAGTTCCCTCAGCTCACCGTAGAGCTCGTGCTGGGTCATGAGGTAAGCAAGGGTCGTCTCGTGGAGAGCTTTTGAGACCCTGCTCGGGTGTCCGACGCGAACGACATTCAAACCGGAATCGACCAGCCGTTCGACGAGGTTGTCAACGGCCACGTTGCTCTCGGCGGTGGCCAAAACCCTGTTTCCGCGCTCGACTTCCTGCCGTATCAGCTCGACGAGCGTTCTCGTCTTTCCCGTCCCAAAGGGCCCGTGAATCAGGAAGAAATCATGACTCCCAAGGGCCTTGGCAACGGCCCTCCTCTGGCTCGCGTTCAGGTTTTTATCAAAGGGCTCGAACTCAACCGGCTTGCTCTCTTCCGGTTCTCTCAGACCGAGGTAGAACTCCAGAGCCTTTCTCCCGCTCTCGCGGATGTTGTTGAGGTTCTCAAGCCAGCGCTTGAATGTTATATCGTTGGCGTAGAGGTCGAGCCTCACACCCTTAAGCGCCCAGTCCGGGACGGTCTCAAGGGCGACCGTTATGAACCGCTTCCCCTTCTCGACGACGGTTCCAACCAGGTCGCTCTTCAGCGGGTCTCTCTTGCTGATTACGACCAAATCTCCGACGCTTATCTCCGTCTTGATTTCCCTCTCGCGGCCGTATTTCACCAGAAAGTAGCCGAGCTCCTCGCCGACGATTTTACCGTTTAAACCTAAAACGGCCCTCCCAACTTTCTCCCTCTCGCGGCCGCTGAGCCTTTTCATCTCTGCCTTCATCGCTTCAATCTCGGCCTTTCTCTCGTATTCCACGAGGACTTTGAGGTGATTGATGAACTTCTCAAGTTTTTCGTCCATTTTTGGCCCCCGGAGAGCAAAAAGAAGAGCCTTTTAAAAGGTTGAGGGTTGGTCAGCCCATGCGAGTTTCCTCACCGCTCGGACGAAACTTCCCTCATCATCCCAAGAAGAGTGGGGAAGAGGGGTTAAAAAGCTAAGCCCCTTCCGTCTCTAGGACAGATACTATGTCCCTGTGGAAGGACTTGATTGCCCTCAGGTGCCTTTCTTCCACGCGGCCACAGCAGGCGACGCGCTCGTAGAAGCTCTGGAGCTCGTCGAGGAGCCACTCGAGCTGTCTCTTGGAGCCTTCGCTGAAGCCGTTGCCCAAAAGTTTGCCCCTCAGAAACGGCATGACCTCAGACGGCCGGCCGAGGGCGGCCCAGAACAGACCTTCCTTTAGAACCTCAAACAGCAGTTCCTCAGAGCCGACGCTAACGAAGGGTTTGGCCCTCCCCCCTTTCCTTTTCTGAAACCCTCCTGCGAATTTCGTAAGCCCTCCTCATGGTTATCACCATAACAAGGCACCCATGCATATATAAGTGCTTTTCGGAGGCTTTTTTGTACATTGGACAGATTTTTCCTGAAAAAACCTCTCCCCCTTCGTCAAAATGTTGCGTGACAACCTCCGGGGTGGCAGATATACAACGAGGGGGCTTCTCGAAACCCTTAAAAATACTTGCCAGGTTCACGTTAAAAAGGACGTGGAGGTCGGGCAAAAATGGGAAAATTTGAACACAAACTTGTTAATGCCATTAGGGGTTACACCTTCGACGACGTTCTTCTGGTGCCCCAGCCGACCGAGGTCGAGCCAAAGGACGTGGACGTCTCGACCTGGATAACGCCGAACGTAAAGCTCAACATTCCAATTCTCAGCGCGGCGATGGACACCGTAACCGAGTGGGAGATGGCAGTCGCGATGGCCCGCGAGGGCGGTCTGGGCGTAATCCACAGGAACATGAGCATAAGCGAACAGGTCGAGCAGGTCAGGAAAGTCAAGCGCGCAGAGCGCTTCATCGTCGAGGAAGTAATCTCGATTTCGCCCGACGAAACAGTGGACTACGCCCTCTTCCTCATGGAGAAGAACGACATTGACGGCCTGCCGGTCGTCGAAGACGGAAAAGTCGTTGGCGTTATCAGCAAGAAGGACATAGCCGTGAGGCAGGGGAAGCTCGTGCGGGAAGTCATGACCGGCGAGCCGATAACAGTTACCGAGAGCGTAACGGCTGAGGAAGCCCTCAACCTGATGTTCGAGCACAGGATTGACAGGCTTCCCGTTGTGAACTCTGAGGGCAAGCTCGTTGGCATAATCACGATGAGCGATTTGGCGAGGAGAAGGAAGTATAAGAACGCCGTCCATGACAAGAACGGCGATTTGGTGGTTGCTGCTGCCGTTGGGCCTTTTGACCTTGAAAGGGCGAAGGCCCTCGACAGGGCCGGAGCCGACGTTATCGTCATCGATACGGCTCACGCCCACAACCTCAAGGCCATCAAGGCCATGAAGGAGATAAGGAAAGCTGTCGATGCAGACCTCATCGTTGGAAACATTGCCAACCCGAAGGCCGTCGATGATTTGACCTTCGCCGATGCCGTGAAAGTGGGAATTGGGCCGGGGAGCATCTGTACCACCCGCGTTGTTGCCGGTGTCGGCGTCCCGCAAATCACGGCCATAGCGCTCGTCGCTGACAAAGCGGGTGAGTACGGGCTCCACGTCATAGCCGACGGCGGAATCCGCTACTCGGGCGACATCGTTAAGGCGATAGCGGCCGGAGCCGATGCCGTCATGCTCGGCTCTCTTTTAGCTGGAACTAAGGAGGCGCCGGGTAAAGAGGTTGTCATCAACGGACGGCGCTACAAGCAGTACCGCGGCATGGGTTCGCTTGGGGCGATGATGAAGGGCGGGGCTGAGAGATACTATCAGAAGGGCCACATGAAAACGAGGAAGTTCGTCCCGGAGGGAGTTGAGGGCGTTGTGCCGTACAAGGGGCCGGTGAGCGAGGTTCTCTACCAGCTCATTGGTGGTCTGCGCTCGGGAATGGGCTACGTTGGCGCTAAGAACATCGAGGAGCTGAAGGAGAAGGGTGAGTTCGTCATCATAACGCAGGCGGGAGTTAAGGAGAGCCACCCGCACGACATACTCATCACCAACGAGGCGCCTAACTATCCGTTGGGGAAGTGATTTTGGATTTTTGCCCCTGTTCGGGAGTTTGGTTGCTTTCTGAATTTTCTTTCTCCTATTCTGCCTAAGCATACTTGGAAAGAAACTTTTATAAGTAACCTTCTCCAACCTCTAAGCATAATTGTGGGGTGGGAGAGGTGATGTCTCAAAGCCCCGCCGTCGTTGTCAGGGACCTTGAAAAGGAGTATGGAGGCATTAAAGCCCTCAGGGGGATAAGCTTCGAGATGATGGAAGGCGAGATATTCGGGCTCATCGGGCCGAACGGAGCGGGAAAGAGCACGACCCTCAAAATCCTCGCAACGCTCCTCCCTCCGGACAGGGGAAAAGCTGAAGTGATGGGACACGACGTCGTTAAGGAGCCCGAGAGGGTCAGGAAGCTGATAAGCTACCTGCCGGAGGAGGCCGGCGCCTACAGGAACATGACGGGGCTCGAGTACCTCCGCTTTATGGCGGGGCTGTACTCCCAGGCGACGGGAAAGGACGCCGACGAGATGGTCGAGCTGGGGATTAAAATAGCGGGCCTTGGGGCCAGGCTCCACGACAGGGTTGCGACCTACTCGAAGGGAATGGTGAGGAAACTCCTCCTGGCGAGGGCGCTGATGGTGAGGCCGAGGCTGGCTATCCTCGACGAGCCGACGAGCGGGCTGGACGTGTCAAGTGCCTATGAAATCAGAAAGCGCATAAAGGAGTTCTCCAGCGAAGAAGGCGTTTCAGTCCTCGTTTCGAGCCACAACATGCTCGAGGTCGAGTTCCTGTGCGACAGGGTGGCGATAATAGAGGGGGGCAGGATTGTTGAGACCGGGACGCCTGGGGAGCTGAAGGCCAAGTACGAGGCTGAGAACCTCGAAGAAGTCTTTGTAACGGCCTCTGGGAGGGTTTTCCATGGGTGAGCTGTGGATTATGTTTAAGAAAGAGCTCGCGGACATTTTGAGGGATAGGAGGCTCCTGGCGGCCATAATCGTCCCAATAATCTTTATCCCACTGCTTTTCGGAGTTCTGCAGTCGTCCTCACGCTCATCAAGCCTCGTAATCAGCGTTGTCAATGAGGATTCCGGGGAGTACTCAAGGGCGCTCATCGAGTTCTTGGAAGAGAGTGGCGTTGTCATAGATAACGGCTCGCCGGTTAGGCTCGTTATCCCGGCCGGATTCTCGGACGCAATCAAAAGCGGGCGCTCTCCAAGTCTGTTAATCGAGACGGAACTTTCATCGGTGCTTGACTTTAAGACCGTCAGGCTGGCCGGGGCTTTGAAGGCGCTGGTTCTGCGCTTCGGTGAGGGCGTCTTCCCATCAATACGGCCAGAGTTCCTCCTCGACGTCGGCGGGAGTGTTCTCAGCGTCGAGCCCTCGCGCTACGTCTCGGCGCTCCTCCGGAGTGCGCTGGCGGTGCCACTGGTTCTCTTCGTCATTGGGGTATACGCTTCCCAGGCGGTAGCGGCCTCCGTCGCCATGGAGAAGGAAGGAAAGACGCTTGAGACGCTCCTCACCCTCCCGGTCTCGCGCAGGTCGATAATCCTCGGGAAGATTTTCGCCTCCGTGGTCTTCAGCTTTTTGGTGCTGGCGTCTTTAACACTCTCGACCTGGGCCGTCTCCATGCTCCCAAAGACCTCCGGAGGAGGCCCGACCGGCGTGTCGGTTGGTGTAGGGCCAGTCGTCTTCTTCTCGGCCGGAGTTTTCCTGCTCTTCCTGCTGATGCTCCTCACGAGCCTGCTGGTCTCGCTTTTTACCCTCGATGTGAGGAGTGCCCTCAGCCTGGCGGGACTCGTTGAGGTGCTTTACCTGATTCCCCTCCTGGTTGCCTTTGCGGGGCTTGATGTTTCGGGTGCCGCCGGGCTCCTTGTAAAGGCCGACCCCGGCTACGCGCCCCTCTGGGCCTTTTTGAGTGCAACAAACGGCGACTACCTGCGGGCCGCCGCGGCGGTTCTCTATCTCCTGCTCTGGAACGGGTTAGTGCTCCGCCTGGCGGTGTGGGTCTTTGAGAGCGGAGTTTTGATGACAAAGAGCATAGACGCCGGCAAGCTCAGGTGGCTGATTCGGGTGAAAATTTGAAGAAAACAAAAACCGTTTAAGTCCCTCTTCTCTTCTTTTCCCGGTGGTTAGATGAGGGTTGGAATCATAGGCGATGGTATTGCCGGCTTGACAGCGGCCATAGCGCTCGCAAAGAAGGGTTTTGATGTCACGCTCATCGGCCCCGGAATCAAAAAGAGCAATTCCTACCTCGCCCAGGCTGGGGTGGCATTTCCCATCCTCGAAGGCGATTCCCCCAAAGCCCACGTCCTCGACACAATCAAAGCCGGAAAGTACATCAACGACCGCGAGGTCGTTTGGAACGTAATCTCGAAGGCGAGCGAGGCCTATGATTTTCTCACTTCCCTCGGCCTGAAGTTCGAGGCGAGTGAAACCGAGGGCGGACACTCGTTTCACAGGGTCTTCACGATTAAGAACGAGACCGGAAAGCACGTGACCAAACTGCTCTACCTCCGTGCCAGGGAACTCGGCGTCCACTTCGTTAAAGGAAAGGCGGAAGAGCTTGGGGTAAAGAGAGGGAAGGCCTACGGGGTCTTCGTTGATGGTGAGTTCCTTCATTTCGATGCAACTGTTATAGCCTCAGGTGGCTTCTCTGCTCTGTTTAAGTTCACCGCCGGCTCCCCCGAGAACACCGGCCTTCTAATCGGCGACTCGGTAATGAAAGGCGCCCCCGCCCGTGACCTTGAGTTCGTCCAGTTCCACCCGACCGGCTACATCGGAAAGAAAGGTGTTTTCCTTATCAGCGAGGCCGTCAGGGGAGCCGGAGCAAAGCTGGTAACCGAAGACGGCGAGCGCTTCGTGAACGAGCTCTCCACTAGGGACATCGTTGCTAGGGCGATATATAACCAGATGAAGGCCGGCAGGAGAGTCTTCCTCGATGCAACCGGCATAGAGGACTTTAAGAAGCGCTTCCCTCAGATATACGCTTTCCTGAGGAAGGACGGGATTGACCCGGCCAGAGACTTAATTCCCGTCTCGCCGATAGCCCACTACACTATGGGTGGGATAGCGACCGACCTCTGGTACAGGACGGGGATTAAAAACCTTTACGCGATAGGTGAAGCGATGAGCAACGGCTTCCATGGGGCGAACAGGCTGGCGAGCAACTCCCTCCTTGAGTGCATCGTCTCCGGCCTTGAGGTTGCCAGAACGATAGCACGCGAGAGGCCGAGGGGAGGGGAGGTTAAGGAGCTGGCCTACCACGGCTACGAACAGGGGGACGTTGACGCGCTGAGAGAACTGCTCTGGAGTTATGCGGGAATCGTGAGGAGCGCCAAAACGCTAAAGGAGGGCCTCAGGAAGCTTGAGGGAATCGAGGCCGACCCGAGGCTGAAACTGCTCGCGAGGGGCGTCCTTGAGTGCGCTTTAGCCAGGGAGGAGAGCAGAGGAGCCCACTACCGCGAGGACTTTCCGGTGATGAGGAAGGAGTTCGAGAGGCCAAGTTTTTTCAACCGGGAATGCGTACTTTAAGGGGGCTATGGTTATGGATGTTCCAAGGATAGGGCTGATAGCTATTGTAGCTTGGGAGGGGGGTAGATTTCTATTAGAGAAAGCAATTGACCACTTCGGAGATAGACTCGTCGAGTCAATAGGTGAAAAAACAACCGAGATAATAAAAAGTTCAAGTTTAACCGATAGAGTTGTTAGGCCAATTTACTATAAAACATTTTATCGTCTGGTAAAAAATGATTTCATTGGACGTATGCTAATCTCAGACAAAGTAGAGCGAGCATGGATCTTAGAATCTTTTAAAGATAATGTGCCATTAATAATAAAACGCTCTCATGCTAATAATATATATTGCTGGCCGAACTGGGCATTCAATGCGACTCTCCTTAAAGATGAGGTTACGATAAAGAATTTAGGATTAGGTGAGTGGGTACTTCATGTGAAGTTTCCTTCATCTGGTGTTTCAATATACAACAACGAGGGTAGAAGACATATAAAAGAGAAATTCCTTAATTTAAATCCCAGAGGGTACGATGAAATCTCTAAGTGGTTTTCTGGGTTTGTAAATCACATAGCCTATGAACGTTCACTTGGCACAACCTTTGAGAAGTCGTTCTACCTTAGGAAAACGCCACTGCGCTGGGTAGCAGGAGGAGTTATTCCGATCGTGTACTGGAAGAAAAAATTGTGGATAGCGTTTCCGTATAGAGACATTCCCCCTGTAGGCCTCAATCATTTTGGAGGAATCTCCCAGGATACTGAAGAGATGTTGCGTCCTCGGCTTATGGTTTTGAGGGAGTTCCTTGAAGAGTTTATGGTAGTGGATAGGAAGCCGGCTCCTAACTCTGTTTTGAGGAGAAAGAAGATCTTGGCAATGGACGAGTTTCAGGATGCGCTAGAGGTTAACAAGCACTTTTTAAGACTTCAATCGGAGCATGCTCGTTTAAGGAAAGAACAAGATGGTATCAAACTCGTTAACTCAGAGAATAAAATCCAGATGCATTCAATTGATTCGGTGTTCAATGTTGAGATTGAATTGGAAGATGGCTCTGTTAAGAGAGTTCCAGATTCATATTTTTCAATAGACCCATATGAACTTGGTATAGAAATTGATTTCATGTACTGGTTAGCTTTGGACGATAATGATTACATCCTTTTCGGTGAGCCAGATTCAACGAATTCTTTCCTGATACGGTCCCCTATAGTGCTTATATCCTTGGAGGCCATAGTTGATTCAATAAAAACTAACAACCTAGTATCCTGGGACTCAAAAGAGTGCAGGGAATGTAAATCCCTTAAACAGCTTTCTGGGGATGACTACTACGTGTTTGATATTGACCATGTGGAGCTAAGGATGAATCGTATCAAGAATCTTGTAGACACTTTGAATAACAACCGGATTGACTTAGACAGTGTTACAGATGCTATTGAAGGTTTCTACAGAGGGGATCAAGACGCGGCACCTATTTTGAAAGATGCACTTAGTCAGCTCTCGACATCGAATCCAGTAGAGAGAGAATTAAGCTTTCACCTGTCTGTAGCATTAAAAACATGGCCAATGTTTCTTAAACTCCGGAAAAAAGAAGACCTGAGATACGACTCGCCTCAAGGTGGCATACTGAGAATGTGTCCCGTTACATGGAAAGTTCTAACTATGGCAACTAAATCATGTGCCCTCGATAGGTTCAATTCTTCATGCTAACTAAAAGTGTCCAAAAACTCTTTTAATTCTCTTCTTCAACCCCCTGTGGTGAATTGAGATGGAAAAGGAGAGGCTCATAGCAGAAATTGAACGCCTGAAGGAGGAGCGCAACGCGATAATCATGGCCCACAACTACCAGCTCCCCGAAGTCCAGGACATAGCCGACTTTCTCGGCGACAGCCTTGAGCTCGCGAGGAAGGCCATAAACGTTGATGCCGAGGTAATAGTCTTTGCGGGCGTTGACTTCATGGCCGAGACCGCCAAAATCCTCAACCCTGAAAAGACCGTCCTCCTGCCGGAGAGGGGGGCCACCTGCGCGATGGCCAACATGCTGAAGGTCAAGCACATACTTGAGGCGAAAAAGAAGTACCCGGACGCGCCTGTGGTTCTCTACGTGAACACAACCGCCGAGGCGAAGGCCTACGCCGACGTCACGGTAACTTCCGCCAACGCCGTCAGGATAGTTGAAAAGCTCGACTCCGACGTGATAATCTTCGGACCGGACAAGAACCTCGCCCACTACGTTGCCAGGCAGACAGGCAAAAAGGTCATACCCATCCCGGAGAACGGCCACTGCTACGTCCACAGGAAGTTCACCGTTGAAGACGTCGAGCGCGCGAGGAAGCTCTATCCGAACGCCAAGCTTATGGTGCACCCCGAGTGTGAGCCGGAGGTTCAGGAGAGGGCCGATATAATTGTCTCCACCGGCGGAATGATAAGAAGAGCTAAAGAGTGGAGCGAGTGGGTCGTCTTCACTGAGAAAGAGATGGTTTACCGCCTCAGCAAGCTCTACCCTGACATCAGGTTCCACCCGGCAAGGGAGGACGCCGTCTGCATCGGCATGAAGGCGATAACCCTCAACCACATCTACGAGTCGCTCAGGGACATGAAACACAAGGTCGAAGTGCCCGCTGAAATAGCTGAGAAGGCCAGGAAGGCCATCGAGAGAATGCTTGAGATGAGCTAAGGTGTTAAGTTGGAAGTGCAAGATTCCGGGATTTTTGTTAAGTTAGGAGGGAAACTTTTTAAGGATTTTTGCCTTTTCACTTAACATGAGCCGTGAGGAAGTCATAGCACAGGTAGTGATGGACTACCTCGACCTCAGCGTTGATGGCATCGAACGTGAGCTCAACGTCCCCGATGACCTGGCGGTGAACAAGGCAGTAACTATAATCGGGCCGAGGAGGACCGGAAAGACATTCTACATCCTGCAAAAGTTCTCCAGGCTAAGAAGTGAAGGTAAGGCGGCCGTTTTCTTCCCCCTCGACGACGACAGGATATACCCGCCGAGCCTTGACGACCTCTCGACCCTCGTGAAGGTCTTCTACGAGCTCTTCCCCGATGCCGAGGAGAAGTACCTTTTCCTCGATGAGGTTCAGGAGGTTGAAAACTGGGAGCTCTTCGTCAAGAGAGCCCTTGAGAGGGACGGCTTCAGGGTCTATCTGACGGGTTCTTCTTCAAAGCTCCTGAGCAGGGAAATCGCAACGGCACTGCGTGGGAGAACGCTCACCTTCGAGATGTTTCCCTTCTCCTTCCGTGAGTTCCTGAGGGCAAAGGGCTTTACCCCGGGCAAGTACATCTCCACGAGAGACGAGGCGAGGATAAAGGCCTTTCTGAGGGAGTACCTTGAGTTCGGTGGCTTCCCCGAGGTCGTTCTGCTCGACGACCCCTTCCTCAAGAGAAAGACCCTTTCTGAGTACATTGATGTGATGCTCTACCGCGACGTGGTCGAGAGACACAACGTGAAGAACCTGAAGGCGATTCGGCTGTTTTTGAAGCTCCTCATGGCGTCCTTCGCCAAGGAGTTTTCGGTAAACAAAACGGCCAGATACATGAAGGGTATGGGGGTCGAGGTGAGCAGGAACACCCTTTACAGCTACTTCGAGTACCTCGAAGAGGCCTACCTGGTTTTCCCGCTCAGGAAGTTCTCCCACAACCTCAAGGAGGTTGAGAAGAGCCTCCCAAAGGTTTACATCATTGACTCCGGTTTGATAAACGCCTATTCCCCCCGTTCGGGAGGGAGCACCGGCAGGCTGATGGAGAACGCCGTTTTCCTTGAACTCAGGAGGCAGGAGAGGGAGCTTTACTACTTCAAGGACGAGCGGGGCAGGGAAGTTGATTTTGCTGTGGTTGAGGACGGCATTGTTTCCGAGCTGATACAGGTAAGCTATTCCCTTGATGAACCCGAAACGTTTGAGCGGGAGGTTTCGGCGCTTATGAGCGCCTCTGAGAAGCTCAACTGTGACAGCCTAACGATAATAAACTGGGAGCGTGATGATACAATCGAGGTGGAGGGGAAGAAGGTTCGGCTCGTGCCCCTCTGGAAGTTCCTGCTGGGAGGTGAAGGAGAATGATACCAGTTTCATACCTCCTCCGCTTCATTGAGGAAGATGCACCCTTCGGCGACGTGACGAGCGAGGCCGTGATTCCCGAGGGCACCAAAGCCAGGGCCGTAATCATAGCCAAGCAGGATGGGGTTATAGCGGGCGTTGAAGAAGCTAAAGCTCTCTTCGAGCACTTTGGCGTCAAGGTTTCGGTCAGAAAACGCGACGGCGAGGAAGTTAGGAAAGGAGACGTAATCCTCGAGCTTGAGGGGGACGCGAGGGCCATTTTGCTCGTCGAGAGGACGGCTCTCAACGTCATGGGCAGGATGAGCGGTATCGCGACCGAGGTTAGGAGGCTCGTCGAGAAGGTCAGGGCCGTGAACTCGAAGGTCCGTGTAGCTGGCACGAGGAAGAGCCTTCTCAGGCCGATAGACAAGAGGGCCATACTCATCGGCGGCGGCGAGCCCCACAGGTTCTCGCTGAGCGACGCGATACTCATTAAGGACAACCATCTCGCCCTTGTTCCGCTGGAAGAAGCAATAAGGCGCGCGAAGGAATTTTCCGTTTACAAGGTTGTCGAAGTGGAGGTGGAGAGCCTTGAGGACGCCCTCAGGGCGGTAAAGGCGGGGGCTGACGTTGTGATGCTCGACAATATGACGCCCGAAGAGATAGAGAGAACGATAGAGGCTCTAAGGCGTGAGGGCCTGCGCGAGAGGGTGAAAATCGAGGTCTCCGGGGGCATAACGCCGGAGAACATCGGGGAGTACGCCAGGCTAGACATCGACGTTATCAGCCTCGGCTACCTGACGCACTCGGTGAAGAACTTCGACGTGAGCCTTGAAATCGTTGAAAAGCTTTAATCTGGCTCTCTTTCCTGGCTCTCATTTTCTTCAAGTCCCGAGAATCTTGGAAATATAGAAAAGAAAGCTTCTCCAGTCCTTTGAATCCGATATCCTACCTCTTCGGAGCGGTATGCCTCACAGTGTAGTTCTCAAGCGATGCCCCGTTCTCCACGAACTCGTGGGGCCATATCTTGACGTTGTACATTCTCACGTTGTCACTTATCACGGCGTTGTCCCCGATGACCGAGTTGACAATTCTCACGTTATCGCCTATCTCGACGTGCCTGCCGACTATTGAGTTTATTATCCTCACGTTGTTCCCCAGCTTTGCCCTGTCCATTATGACGGAGTGGAGTATCTCACAGTTCTCTCCAATCATGGAGTAGTTGTCTATGATGGCGTCCTCCAGGACGGTGCCCTTCCCTATTGAGATGTGCCTTCCCAAGAGGGCTTTTCCTTCAATGAGAACTTCACCGCGCTTTATCATGTCCCTTATCCTTTTGCGCAGGTCTTCGGACATCTCGGACTTGCCCTGCATGTAAACGTCATGGGTTATCTCGACGGCCTCCATGTCCTCTGGAGAGAGGTGGTGTAGCAGGTACATCGCCGCGTTCAGGTACCTGTCGGGCGTCCCGATGTCGAACCAGTAGCCGCTCATCGGGTAGCCGTAGACGTCGTAGCCGTGCTCTATGAGCGCGGGTATTATGTCCCCTCCAAAGTCCAGCCTGCGGTTCTCTTTCATCTCTTTGGCCCAATCCTCCTCAAGGAACTCCCAGAAGTTCTCGGAGAGTATGTAGATTCCGGTGTTCGCGAGGTTGCTTGGGGCCTCCTCCGGCTTCGGCTTCTCGACGAAGTACTCTATCCTGTGGTCGTCGTCTATCTTCGCCACACCAAAGCCGGTAACGTCATTGACAGGCTGAAGAGCTATCGTCATGAAGGCGTTCTTCTTCCTGTGCCACTCGTACATCTCCCTGAGGCTGAGCTGGTATATGTTGTCGCCTTGAATAACCACTACTGGCTCCTTGATGTCGTAGTACCTCATGGTGTACCAGACAGCGTCGCCGTTGGTGGTGCTCTCATACCTGGGCATGTACCGTATTCTGACTTCCTTCTCAAGGCCGTACTTCTTCTTCAGCCAGTAGCCCTCACGGAAGTAGTCAAAGAGCGTCGTGTAGTTGACGTAGCCCCTGACACCGAGATAAACCTCCTCCACGCCGTCCCTCGCGAGGCTGAGGATTGAGTGCTCAAGAATCGGCTTGTTCAGAAGCCTGACAAGTCCCTTTGAGGTCTCTATCGTGAGGGGCCTCAGCCTCGTTGCTTCACCCCCTATTGGGATAACCGCTTTCTTTATCATCTGGAATCCCTTATTAATCTCGGAACCGTATTAAAAAAGTATTCCCCAGTGGATTTGTATGCCCCTTTGGGTTGCAGAAGTGGCTTTTCATGACAAAATAACTGCTGGGGCTCCTAAATGTGCCTTTGGGGACGTGAGAACACTTAGATGGTGTCTTTCGGCTTTTGATGTATTTGTTTAAACATTTTTCGCTTCATTTATGACATTGCTGTGGCAAGACTTATATATCTCCCTTCTTTGATAACCTATGAATGAGTTTTGATAACCGACGAAGACCGTGAACCGGGGTGTGTGGTATGGGGAAGCTTGACGTTATTGAGAAGAAAGGTACTGAGAGGCTGAAGAGGGGCTTCGCCAAGATGGTCAAGGGCGGAGTCATCATGGACGTTACAAACGCCGAGCAGGCGAGGATTGCTGAGGAAGCTGGAGCCGTTTCTGTCATGGCCCTTCACCGTGTCCCTGCCGACATCAGGAAGGCCGGCGGCGTTGCGAGAATGGCCCCAATTGAGAAAATTCAGGAGATAATGGACGCCGTTACGATCCCCGTAATGGCTAAAGTCAGAATCGGCCACGTCGCCGAGGCAAAAATTCTCGAAGCCCTTGGAGTTGATATGATTGACGAGAGCGAGGTTCTGACGCCTTCAGACCCGTTCTTCCACATAGACAAGCGCGAGTTCAACGTTCCCTTCGTCTGTGGCGCGAGGAACCTTGGTGAGGCCGTGAGGAGGATATGGGAAGGGGCCGCAATGATTAGAACCAAGGGCGAGGCAGGAACAGGAAACATCGTCGAGGCCGTCAGGCACGTTCGCCTCGTTGCGGAGGGAATAAGGCAGATTCAGGCCATGACCGATGAGCAGGTCTACGGCGTTGCCGAAAAGTTCGCCGAGCCCTATCTCAGGCTCGCCCTCAACGTCAAGGAGATAGCCGGGCTTCCGGCAAGGGTTCTCGAGAACGAGCCGATTTACGGACACTACACCTACCGCGAAATCGTTGACGGCCTCTACAAGGTTCTCCTTGAGATAAAGAAGCTTGGAAGGCTTCCGGTCGTCAACTTTGCCGCCGGAGGAGTCGCCACCCCTGCAGATGCCGCCCTCATGATGCAGATGGGCATGGACGGCGTCTTCGTCGGCTCCGGAATCTTCAAGAGCTCCAACCCGCCGAAGATGGCGAGGGCAATAGTCGAGGCCGTCAACCACTGGGACGAGCCTGATGTCCTCGTTGAGATTAGCAAGGAAATCGGCGAGCCGATGCGCGGCCAGGACATCGAGGAGCTCGAAGTCCGCCTTGAGGAGAGGGGCGTCTGACTCTTCTCCTTTTCCGCTTTTGGAGGGATAAAAATGGTCAAGGTAGGGGTTATAGGCCTTCAGGGCGACGTGGAAGAGCACATCGAGGCCGCTAGGAGGGCCCTTGAGAACCTCGGCGTGAGCGGAGAGGTCATCTGGCTGAAGAGGCCGGAACAGCTTGAGGAGATTTCAGCCATCATAATCCCCGGCGGGGAGAGCACAACTATCTCAAGGCTCATGCAAAAGAACGGCCTCTTTGAGCCGGTCAAGAAGCTCGGTGAGGAAGGGCTCCCGATCATGGGCACCTGCGCGGGCCTGATAATGCTCTCCAAGGAGGTAATAGGCGCAACTCCAGAGCAGAAGTTCCTTGAGCTCCTCGACGTTAAGGTAAACAGAAACGCCTACGGGAGGCAGGTGGACAGCTTTGAGGCGCCCATAAAGCTGGCCTTCAGCGACGAGCCGTTTTTGGGTGTATTCATCCGCGCCCCGAGGATAGTCGAGCTTTTGAGCGACAAGGTGAAGCCGATAGCGTGGCTTGGGGACAGGGTTGTGGGCATCGAGCAGGACAACGTCATCGGCCTTGAGTTCCACCCTGAGCTGACCGACGACACGAGGGTTCACGAGTACTTCCTGCGGAAGGCGCTGTGAGCCTGTGATTTTGACATTTTTCAGTTAATTTTTGGTAGAAAACTTTTTATTTTTGCCTTTTGCTTGTCTATTGGTGATAGCGTGAGCGAGCATAAGACGGTCGTTTGCCCCTACTGCGGTTTTGGGTGCAGGCTCCTCGTGGATCCCAAGACGATGAAGGTTAAGCCGTATCCAGGCGAGCCCAACAGGGGTAAGCTCTGCCCGAAGGGACTCTACGCCCTTGAGTTCGTCTTCTCCAGGGACAGACTTAGGCGCCCCCTCAAGCGGGAAGGCCAGAAGATGAGGCCAATAAGCTGGGGGCAGGCGATGGAGGAGATTTCCCACAAACTCCTCGAAATCAGGGAGCTCTACGGCCCCGATGCGGTGGCGTTCATAGCCTCATCTAAGGTCAGCAACGAGGAAAACTACCTCCTCCAGAAGATTGCGCGCCTCTTCGGGACGAACAACATAGACAACTGCGCTCGCCTCTGCCACGAGGCGAGTGTCCACGCGCTCAAGCTCGCCCTCGGCACCGGAGCTCAGACGAACCCCTATGAAGACCTTGAGAACTTCAACGCCATTCTGATATGGGGCTACAACCCGGCCGAGACCCACCCCGTTGTCATGGACTACATTCTGAAGGCTAAGAAAAAAGGGGCGAAAGTGATAGTTGTTGACGTCAGGGAAACGCGGACGATGGCCTTCGCCGATTATAAGCTCGTTATACGGCCCGGGACTGACATAGTCCTTGCGAACGCGATGGCGAACGTGATAATCGGCGAGGAGCTCTACGACGAGGAGTTCGTGAAAGCGAGGACGCGGGGCTTCTCCGAGATAAGGATGGCCGTCAGAAAGTACACCCCTGAGTACGCTGAAAAGGTGACCGGAATCCCTGCCGGGACGATACACAAAGCCGCGAGAACCTTTGCCCTCGCGGGGAGTGGTGCGGTGATGTGGGGAATGGGCCTGACCCAGCACGTCTCGGGCGTCGAGAACGTCTTGGCTGTGATAAATCTCGCGCTGCTCCTCGGCTACATCGGAGAAAAGGGCGGCCTCTACCCGATGCGCGGGCAGAACAACGTCCAGGGAGCGGCATACATGGGCGCGCTTAGCGAGTTCCTGCCGGGCTACGTCCCTCTCACCGATGAAAAGTTCAGGAAGCGCGTCGCCTCGCTCTGGGGCGTTGACGACCTGCCGACGGAGAGGGGGCTCTACCTGACCGAGCTGTGGGAGGCCATTGAAAGGGGCGACGTTAAGGCCCTCTACATCGTCGGCGAGAACCCTGCTGTCAGCGAGGCCGACTTCATGCGCGTCAGGAGAGCGTTGAGGAAGCTCAACCTCCTCGTCGTCCAAGATGTCTTCATGACGAGAACAGCGCGCTACGCCCACTACGTCCTCCCTGCCTCGGCCTTCTGCGAGAAGTCAGGGAGCTACATGAACAGCGAGAGGAGAATCCAGTGGAGCCACAAAATCTGCGAGCCGATGGGCGATTCAAAGCCTGACTGGGAGATACTGACCATGCTCGGAAGGGCCCTCGGCCTGCCGGGGTTCAACTATTCGAGCGTTGAGGAGATAACCGCGGAATACTTCCGCCTCTTCCCGGAGCTTGAGGAGATGAGCGTTGAAGAACTGAAGGCCGGCGACGGTGCCTTCCTTCCGAGGAAGAGGCTCCACACCTGGGACTTCGCGACGCCGGACGGGAGGGCGAGGCTCTTTGCGGTGGAGCGTGTTCGCCCCTGGGAGGAGCCTGACAAGGAGTTCCCGTTCGTCCTGACAACGGTGAGGTTGATAAGCCACTACAACACGGGTGAGATGACGCTGAGAAGCCCCTCGCTTGTGAAGCTAATGGGCGAGCCGAGAGTCCTGATAAACGAGCACGATGCCCGGAAGCTCGGAATCCGGGACGGCGACTGGGTCGAGATTGAGACGAGACGCGGGAGGATAAGGATGCGCGCAAAGCTTGGGGGAGCTCCTGAAGGGGTTGTTGTGGTTCCCTTCCACTTCAAGGCAAACCGGATAACGAGCCCCGCCCTCAACAAGGCCGGGACGCCGGAGCTCAAGTTCTCGGCCTGCAGGATAAGGAAGCTCAGAAGCGGAAGGCCCACTCAGGGTACTCCCCGGTAAGGCACGCCAGGCAGAGGTCTTCCCTTCCAACGGCCCTCTTCAGCCCTTCGACGCTGAGGTAAGCTAGGCTGTCTGCTCCGATGGCTTTCCTCACGTTCTCAACGCTTCCAAATGCTGCTATCAGCTCGTGCCTCGTGGGGATGTCTATGCCCATGTAGCAGGGGTGCCTTATCGGCGGCGAGGCTATCCTCACGTGTACTTCCCTCGCGCCTGCCTTTCTCAGCATCGCCACGATGCGCTTCATCGTCGTGCCCCTGACGATTGAATCATCGATGAGGACGACCCTCTTCCCTTCCACGACCTCCTTTACCGGCGAGAGCTTGAGCCTGACCTTCAGCTCCCTGTAGAACTGTCCGGGGGTTATGAAAGTCCTCCCTATGTAGCGGTTCTTTATGAGGCCTTCGGAGTAAGGAATCCCACTCACCCGCGAGAAGCCGAGCGCCGCGGCCCTTCCGGAGTCGGGAACCGCTATGACGACGTCGCCTTCAGCAGGGCTCTCCCTTGCCAGCTCCTCGCCCATTCTAACCCTTGCTGTGTAGACGTTCACGCCGTCTATCGTGCTGTCGGGTCTTGCAAAATAGATGTACTCAAAAACGCAGTGGTGGTGGCTTTCCTTCGCCAGGACTTTGCTTTCCACCCCGCCTTCGGAGAGCAGGAAGGCTTCCCCTGGCCTCACGTCCCTTACATCTTCGGCGAAGAGCCTCAGAGCTGAGTCCTCGGAGGCGAAGTAGTGGCCGTCCCCTCTCCCGTAGCTGAGCGGCCTGAAGCCGACAGGGTCCCTCGCGACGAGGATTTTTCCATCGAAGAGCAGGGCTACGGAATACGCGCCTTTGACCTCATTGAAAACTGCCCTCATCGCCTCAAACTCGTTGCCTGTTTCGTTGAAGTGCCAGAGGAACGAGATACCCAACAGCTCAGAATCAACGGAGTGCTGGAACTTGACACCAAGCCGTTTGTAGTGCCTTCTGAGGGGGAGAAAATTCGTAAGCGTCCCGTTGTGGGCCACCGCGATGGTCTTCCCACAGCATGCCGTCTCCAGAGGCTGGGTCTCGTTGAGGGAGCCGGAGGTGGAGTAGCGGACGTGGGCTATCGCGAGCCTTGATTTGAGCTTTGAGAGCTCTTTTCCCCTGAAGACTTCCGAGACGAGCCCCCTTCCCGCTATCGTCTTTATCCTCTGCCTCCAGACGCTTATCCCCGCGCTCTCCTGCCCCCTGTGCTGGAGCGCTATGAGGGCGTAGTATGCTTTCCTTGGGGCGTTCTCCGACAGCGTTGCAAAGATTCCGCACTTCTCCCTCATGGCGAACCCCGCCGGCTTGGTTTGACTTGAAAGTGTTGATAAATGCCGATGTTATCACGGGGTTTTTGCTTGTCAGTGTTTAAAAGCTTTGCCCATTGATTGACGTTTTTATGTTAAAATAAGCCTTAAATATGGGTAGATTTTACATTAACATGGTGAAACCCATGCAGGTCTACGAAGGCAAGGCGAAGAAAGTTATCCCCCTCGACGATGGAAAGGCCATTATGGAGTTTAAAGACGATGCCACTGCCTTCAACGGAGAGAAGAAGGCCCAGTTCAGAGGTAAGGGCTGGCTCAACGCCCAGATTAGCGCGTTTCTTTTCAAAGTCCTCGAGGAGAACGGAATCAAGACTCACTTCATCGGAATTGCTGGAGACAACAGGCTCATCGTTGAGAGGCTCAAGATGTATCCGGTTGAAGTCGTCGTCAGGAATGTCGTCGCCGGGAGTTTGAAGAAGCGCCTCCCGCTCGAAGAGGGCACCGAACTTCCGGAGCCGATAATCGAGCTCTACTACAAGGACGACAGCCTCGGTGACCCGATGATAAACCACCACCACGCGAAAGTCCTCGGCATAAGCGAGGAAGAAATTAAAGAGATGGAGAGTATAGCCCTCAAGGTGAACGAAATCCTTAGGAAGTACTTTGCCGAGCGCGGTATAACCCTTGTCGACTTCAAGCTGGAGTTCGGAAGGAACGAGAGGGGAGAGATAGTCCTCGGCGACGAGATAAGCCCCGACACCTGCCGCTTCTGGGACGCAGAAACCGGAAAGAGCCTCGACAAGGACGTCTTCAGGTTTGATAAAGGCGACCTTATAAACGCCTACGAGGAGCTTTACGAGAGGCTCACCGGCCAGGCTCCGACTCGTAGGTGATTAAAACCGTATAACAGCCCTTCGGGTCTTCCGTTATTTCTATTCTCTTCAGTCGGGTTCCGTAGGTCGTTACGGCCTCGTCAACGACCTTTGAGAGCTCCTCGAGGAAGGCTTTTCGCTTAATCATCAGCTCCATACGACCACCGAGAAAAGTTTGAAAGGGGGCTTAAAGCATTACTCCGTAGTTCTCGACCCTTATTCCAGGTTCCTCAATGACGGTTCCGAGCTCGAAGCTCTCGTAGTGCTTGTTGAGGATGTCAAGGGCTTCTTCCTTTTCTTCTTTGGGGACTATTGCCACGAAGCCGACGCCCATGTTGAAAACTCTGAACATCTCCTCCAGCGGAACGCCGTTTTCGTGAATTAGCTTGAATATTCCCTCTATTGGAGGCATCTCAAGGGAGAAGCCATACTCAGTTAGGCGCTTGAGGTTGTTCAGCCCGCCGCCGGTTATGTGGGCCAGACCGTGAACGTCTACCCTTTCGAGCAGTTCAAGAACCGCCCTCACGTAAATCCTCGTCGGTTCTAAAAGCCACTCCCAGAGCTTTCTGCCTTCATATTCATAGTCGAGGCCGTATTTGGGTATGAGGAGCTTCCTCGCGAGGGTTAGCCCGTTGGAGTGGATTCCTGAGCTTGAAATCCCTATCACGGCGTCGCCGGGCCTTATCTTCTCCCCGGTAATGACCTTCCCCTTCTCCACGACTCCAATTGCCGTTCCGGCCAGATCGAAGCCGTTTATGAGGTCTGGCATCACCGCCGTTTCCCCGCCGACTATCGCCATCCCCGCCTGCTCCGCTCCAGCGTAGAGGCCCTTCGCTATCTCTTCAAACACCCTCTCGTCTGGCTCCTTTACGGCGAGGTAGTCAACGAGCGCCACCGGCTCCGCCCCAACGCAGAGCAGGTCGTTCACGTTCATCGCTACCATGTCTATCCCTATCGTGTCGAACTTGCCTACTGCCTCGGCCACGAGGACTTTTGTCCCAACGCCGTCGGTCGTCATTGCGAGGTAAAAGCTGCCAAAGTCGAGAAGGGCGGAGTAGTGGCCGAGGTTTTCGGCCGGTTCTCCAGTTTTACCTTTTCTGAACTCAAAGGTCTCCTTTGCGAGTCCTATTATTCCCCTCAGGGCCCTTGCGGTCTTTTCGTCATCGACTCCAGCCTGAGCGTAGGTCAGCATGAGAACCACCGGGGAGAGTTCCACCGAGGGCTTAAAAACTTTGCCATTTATATGGCAAAAGATTAAGAGATGAGGGATAAATTAAGCAAATTAATGTTAATCACGTTGGCGTCCCAAAAGGAGGAACAACGTGCTCACCAGCACAATCAGACCGGGCCCGCAGATGCTTTTTTCTTCCGGGGTAGCCTGGGGAGTTGAGGAGTTGGCGTCCCCTGTCTGCGGGCTTTTGCAGAGGAGTCTGCTGAAGTCCCGCGAAATTCTGATGGGAGAAGCCTTACCCCCTTCGGGCACGAAGATGAGGTGTGTCTCTTCAATTCCTACACCTGCCGGCAGAACCACCTGCTCCATGTTCACTATAACTGGCCCTTGGGCGGCTTTAAACGCCGTGAAATTCGCACTGGAGGCATTAAACCCCGCAGGGGGCAAAAGAGTGTAGTCCTTGCCGTCGAGGGTGAACCTTAACTTTCCCTCTTCGAATATCACCGGCTCCCCCTGAAGAGGGGTGCGGGGGAGTTCAAAAGCTGAGGCGTTTACAGGTTCTCCCCTGCATTCCCTTGTGGTGTTTCCATTCGGGTATGCAGTGATTGTGCACCTCGAAACAACATTAAAGCACCAACCATTGAAGTGGTATGTCTCCTCCGTCGTGACGTGCTTAAAGAGCGTGAAGTTGTGGGGTTCGCCGTTTACGGAGACCGTAACGTTCTGGAAGGGCTCCTCTGTCTCTTTCGTTCTGAGCACGTAGAGCGTCCCGTTGATGAAGCCTACGGGAGTGGCGTTGGTCAGGAGGGGGTTAACGCTTCCGAGCAGGAAGGCCTCCTTTCCATCGGTCAGGATGTAGTAGTCCACGTTTGAGTCGGGCAAATTGGGTTTGCTAACCCATTCCCCCGCCACCATCTCGCACGTCCAGCTCACGTGGCCGACGGCTATCAAGAGCCAGTCTCCTGCAGGAAAAACCGACAGCACGGTGTATGTTTCTGAAGGGTTGCAGTCTGCAGTCGCGGTGGGGAGAAGGACTACCAGCGACAGAATGAACGGGATTAGGAGGAGCTTACGTCTGTACATGTCCAATCACCCGGAACATGCAGTACTCTGTCGCTGAGGCATAAAACACTTTTGGTGGAGTAACGGGAATTTTTGCCATATTTATGCTTAAAAAGGCTTAAATATTGTTGATTTTTAACATATCAACGTCAAACATTGAGGTGGTCGTCATGATTAAGCCCCGCGATGAACTCGGAACCGCTATGACCGACTCCGCCCAGAAGGTGCTCCTCCTCGGGAGCGGCGAGCTCGGGAAGGAGATAGCGATTGAGGCCCAAAGACTCGGAGTTGAGGTCATAGCCGTTGACCGCTACGCGAACGCACCGGCGATGCAGGTCGCCCACCGCTTCTACGTGGGAGACATGAGGAACGCGGACTTCCTCTTCTCCGTCGTCGAGAGGGAAAAGCCGGACGCGATAATCCCCGAGATAGAGGCAATAAACCTCGATGCCCTCTTCGAGCTTGAGAAGGACGGCTACTTCGTCGTGCCGAACGCAAAGGCCACCTGGATAGCAATGCACCGCGAGAGGACGAGGGAGACGCTTGCAAAGGAAGCCAAAGTCCCCACTTCCCGCTACGCCTATGCCACAACCCTGGACGAGCTCTATGAAGCCTGCGAGAAGATAGGCTACCCCTGCCACACCAAGGCGATAATGAGCTCCTCGGGTAAGGGTTCGTACTTCGTTAGAGGGCCCGAGGACGTCCCGAAGGCGTGGGAAGAGGCGAAGAAGAAGGCCCGCGGCAGTGCGGACAAGATAATCGTTGAGGAGCATATCGACTTCGAGGTGGAGATTACCGAGCTGGCCGTGAGACACTACGACGAGAACGGCGAGGTAGTTACTACCTTCCCGAAGCCCGTCGGCCACTACCAGATTGACGGAGACTATCACTCCAGCTGGCAGCCGGCTGAAATCAGCGAGAAGGCCGAGCGCGAGGTTTATCGCATAGCGAAGCGCATCACCGACGTCCTCGGCGGCCTAGGGCTCTTCGGGGTCGAGATGTTCGTGAAGGGCGATAGGGTGTGGGCAAACGAGGTCTCGCCGAGGCCCCACGACACGGGAATGGTAACGTTGGCTTCCCACCCGACCGGCTTTTCAGAGTTCGGGCTTCACCTGAGGGCGGTTTTGGGCCTCCCGATTCCGGGCGAGTGGGTTGACGGCTACCGCCTGTTCCCGATACTGACGCCGGCCGCGACGCACGTCATCAAGACCAACGTCTCCGGCCACTCTCCGCGCTTCAAGGGGCTGGCCAAGGCAATGAGTGTCCCCAACTCGACGGTGAGGCTCTTCGGTAAGCCTGAGGCTTATCCAGGCAGGAGGCTGGGCGTCGCAATAGCCTGGGGCAGGAGCGTCGAGGAGGCAAAGAGAAAGGCCGAGATGGTCGCCCACTCGATAGAGCTCAGAACCCGCTCATCGGAGTGGCACGGACAGGATTACGAGAAGAGGAAGCATCTGCTTTGACTTTTCACTGGTTTTCTGTTTGCTTTCCATGCTAATTTCTGTACATTACACATATGTACGGACTTGTTCTAATCTTTTGGAAGATATCCGAAAAATTTAAAAAATATTATGGCCACCAATATGCCGTAGGCAATCGGGTAAAATCAGTCGGGTGGATTGAAAATAAGAAGTTGCAATCGAGGAACGGGCTCGAATAAAGAAGGGCTGGAATTAAGAATTGGGGGCCTCCTGATTATCCCCCGTTTGAATCAGACGTCCTTGAATGCTAAAATAAGAGAATGCTGGAAATAAGGGTTTGAGTCGTAGAAATCAGCCTCTGATTTTCTTCCTATATTCTTCGAGTTTCTCTCTGAGGTTCTCGTCCTTTAGGGCGAGTATCTCTATGGCCAGCAACGCCGCGTTCTTCCCGTTGTCTATCCCCACCGTGGCGACTGGCACGCCGGGGGGAAGCTGGGCTATACTGAGGAGCGCGTCGAATCCGCCGAGCTTGGCCGAGACAGGGACGCCTATGACGGGCTTGACAGTGTGGGCGGCTATAACACCCGGTAGGGCGGCGCTCAGCCCTGCGATGGCTATGAAGACATCGTAGTCCTTCTTTGCAAGCTCTTCAACTTTCTTCGGGTTCCTGTGGGCCGAGGCAACTTCCACATCGTACTCAACGCCGAACTCGTCTAAAACGGAAGTTACCTTCTCCGCTATGTGGCTGTCGCTTTTGCTACCCATAACCACGAGCACTTTCATGCTATCACCTGTGATAAAAATTTGTCAAAATTTAAAAATGTTTTGAGAAAAGTTGCCGTAAGACTGTTAATCAATTCTCCTGAACTCAACACCGTCCGGGCCGAAGGAGTACTCGAACGTTATGGGCTGCCACAGGCCGGGTGCCTTTAAGATGCAGAGGTAGCGCTTTATCGCGTCCCCGACCCGCTCACTCCTTGTCTTTATGACGTAGTCCATGCGGCGGTAGAGGGAAGCGAACACCCTGTCGGGGCCTCCCACGTACACCCAAATGTTGGTGCCGGTGGGGTATTCCCTGTATGCCCTGTGCCTTCTTCTTGTCTCAGCCGAGACCTCGAAGTAGCTGAGAACCGTGCTTTCGTTGAAAATCTTGGTGTACTCGTTGATGTTCATTGAGATTCCCCAGAGCTCCCTGCCCTCAAACATGCCTAGCCGTGCCCACTCTTCCTTGTGGGCGCCGACAACGTCTGCATATTTCTTGGAAAGCACCTCTGGAGAGAGTGAACCCTTAAGGTACTGAACTCCTTCCATTTCTACCCTGTGGCCATACAGGCTTCCGAAGGTATCAATTATTACGAGGTTTTTGGAGCGCAGGTAGCTTTCAGCATCGACGCCGCGCTTCATGAGGAGGTGGAAAAGCGTTGGCAGGGGATAGCTCAGGTTGAACATGCCGATTAGGTTGTCCTCTTGGAGCTTCTTCTTCAGGAACATGAACGCGAGCTCTCTGCCCATTGACCTGGGG